>NZ_JACRWE010000001.1 GCF_014323405.1 Romboutsia faecis
ACGAAGTTTGCTCTTAATCCTTCTATTACTTCTTCATCTACACCTTGTGCTACACCTATTCTGTGCTCATCTGCCCAGTTTAATTCTCCTGACATTTCTTCAAACTTGTCAGCCCCTACTTTACATACTGGACATACAACACCTTCTATAGTTTCTCCTTCGTGGATGTATCCACATACTGTACATACGAATTTTTTCATATTCTTTCTCCTCCAATGATAATATATATTTTGATTATAAATTTTATTTACTTTGTTATGATATCATATATACCCCCAGTTTTTGGATTTAAACATAAAAAGTAAATTTTTATAATCACTAAGTCAAATTTATTTTACCATTTTTTTCATAGAATTATCAATATACTTTTAAATATCATTTCCTAACATTAAACATATAGTTTCTATTTTATCTTTATTATTCTCATTACCTTTTTCATACAAATGAAGACATCTCCTAGGCTTAGTTTCATTTTTTATTAACTTTGTGGCAAAAGCTAAACAAGTTGATTCCTGACATTTCCCGCAATTTAATTTAGGAAGATATGTATAAACTTCTAATGGACTTGGCAATTTTCTCATTTCTTCTGATGGCTCAATCTCATTTCTTTTTTCGTCTACATTGTTTATTAGTTCTTTTATATAATCTAAAGTTTCAAATGCATCAGTTTCATTAAGCAATTTAGACACATTTATTGCTTCTGGATACATAATAATAATTTTAGGTCCTTTGTTGAAAGTAAAAGTATTTGCTTTTTTGTTATATATCCCTGACTTTAAATAAGTGTTTAAAAATGGAAATAAATCACTTATATTTCTTGAAGTTATTGCTTTTATTCTTATCCTTAATGAATCTGTCGTACAAGGTTGAATAAAACTTAAAGTTATTTTATCTAAATACATATTAACTCCCCTTTTAAATTTGAATTTCATTTAAAGCTCTTACTAATATATCTATATCTTCTCTTTCATTAAAATATCCAATTCCTATTCTTAGTGTTCCAATATCTTTTGTTCCTATTAAATCATGAGCACTCGGTGCACAGTGTAGCCCCGCTCTAACCATAATATTATATTTATTATCAAGAGTATAAGCTATTTCCTCCGCCATAGTATTTTTTATATTAAAAGATATTACACTTACTATTTTATCACTATCTTGTGGACCGTATATTTGTATGTTATTTACAGACTTTAATTTATCTAAAGCATATCTAACTAGTTCTTTTTCTTTATTATGTATATTTATAATCCCCTTATTTTTTATAAATTTTACAGCTTCACCAAGTCCTATAATTCCACTTACATTTAAAGTTCCAGTTTCTAATTTATTAGGATAATAATTTGGCTGATATTCGTAAGCTGAATCACCGCCTGTACCTCCTACTTTTAATGGCTCTATATTATATTCGCAGTTAATCAATAGTCCTCCAGTTCCCATAGGACCTAATAAGCTTTTATGACCTGTAAAAGCTAGTATATCTATATTATCTTCTTTAACATCAATAGGTAGTACACCTGCACTTTGTGCTGCATCAACTAAAAAAGGTATTTTGTATCTTCTTGCAATTGCACCAATATCTTTTATTGGTTGAATAGTACCTAATACATTTGAGGCTTGAGTAAATACTATTAAAGATGTATTATCTTTTATATTTTCTTCTATATCTTTTATATTTGTATATCCTTCTTTGTTTGCATCTATTTTTGTTATACTTATGTTTATTTCTTTTTCTAATGTTTTTAAGCATCTCCATACTGCATTATGCTCTAAACTACTAGTAATAACATGATCCCCTCTCTTCAATATTCCTTTTATTGCCATATTTAAAGCTTCTGTTATATTAGATGTGAAAATTACTTTTTTAGGATCATTAAAGTTAAATAATGATGCTATTTCTTTTCTAGTATTGTAAATTAAAAAATCAGATTCCATTGCCTTTTGATATGAACCTCTACCTGAACTTGTCCCGTTGTTTACCATAAAATTATAAACTGCATCTGCTACTTCCCTTGGCTTTGGATACGATGTAGCAGCATTATCTAAATATATGCTCATATATATCCCCCTTTGATTTTACATCTTAGTCCTAGTTTAATATTAGCATATTTTGTATTATTTTACATGTAACTATAAATAAAAGCTGAACTATAAAATATATAGTTCAGCTTTTATTTAACTTTTATATTTAATCATTTAAATCTTCTTTATACTTTGCTTCATGTCTTTTTTTATAAGCTAATTCTCTTCTCTGATCATGCATTCTTTTAGTTGTATCTTTACTGTATTTGCTTTCTCCTTGTGCTGCTAAATCTACATTTACTTCCGCACCAGTCTCATGATGTACTCCAAGTTCTCTTGCTGCCTCAATTTTCATTGCATCTGGCTTTTTATTATATTTAGGTACTCTATTTGGATGTTTAGGCATATTGTCACTTCCTTTTTAATATTTATTTCATATTTATTATTTAACAAATATATTTATTAAATACTAAAAATTATTACAAACAAAAATTATATATTAAAAGCAACATCTTAAATTTATTTTAGCTTAAATTTATATTCTCATCTTCTTTAATTGCACTAATATTTTTTGTACGTTCTACATCTTTTTTATTTTTTAAGAATGATAATTTAGTTTCTGAAACTATTATAGCTGAAAAAATTAGTAAGCACCCTATAACTAATTTCACAGTAACCAATTCATTAAAAATTATTACTGAAAATATAGTTCCAAATAAAGATTCAGTAGACAATATTATTGCAGTTTTAGTTTCACTAACTCTCTTTTGACATATAGTCTGTAGGAAAAAACCAATAGTCGTACTAAATATACCTAAATATATTACTCCTAAATAAGCAATAGGTCCTACACTTATACTCACTTCTTTGGTTATTACTTGCACAATAAAAGAAAGAATAAAGGCTACGCTAAATTGTATTGCTGTTAAAACTAATGGATTATATTTTTTTGCAAACTCGCTAGTATAAAAAATATGAAATGCAAAGCCAATAGATCCAAGCAAAGTTAGAAAATCACCTAAATTAATTGAAAAATCCTTCTCTAATGATAATATTCCTATTCCAATTATTGCTACTATACTACTAATAAGACCCCATTTGTCAATTTTTCTTCTATATATCAAGTATCCTATGAATGGTACTATAACAACATTTGCAGCAGTTATAAATGCATTTTTAGATGGAGTAGTATAAACTAACCCTACAGTTTGAAGTTCAAAAGCTATAAATAAAAATATTCCCAATATAACTCCAGATATTATTGATTTATTATCTATATACTTTTTTACTTGCTTGAAAAATATTATATTTAATAATAATGCTGCTATAAAAAATCTTATTGTCAAAATTTGTATAGGAGTAAAACCTCCATCTAATGCTAGTTGAGTACCTATAAATCCAGTCCCCCATATTATAGCAGTAATAACCAAACCCATTTCATGTAAATATTTTTTCAACTTAACACCCCTTTCTTAGATAAAATAATATATTCTAAAAAATTATTACATATATAGATTATTATATTAATTTCGCTTTGTAAATAATTGTAAATATATTTTATGAAATCAAAAGGAATGTATCAAAATAACTTTATTGTACTATATAAAGTACTAAAAATTATTTTAATACATTCCTTTTTCTAAATTGAAGTATTATTATTTTTTATTATTTCCAATATCTCATTTGGTATATCTTTTATAATGTTAACTGCATATACTTCTCCTAAGCAACCTGCTGCTTCAGAAGCTATATCAAGTGCATCTTTTACATTTTGTTCTTCTCCACTTATAATTACTGTAATCAAAGCTAGACCTATTTTTTTAAAACCTATTAGCTTCACGTCTGAATACTTTAACATAACCGTTGCCGCTTCTACTGCACTAACCAATCCCTTAGTTTCAATAAATCCGATTGCATTTGACATTTTTATTCCTCCTTATTATATTTTCATTATTCATAAAAAATCCTCAGCCTTTCAATTGTTAATTACTTTTATTTAATTATATTTGCATTTCTCTACTTCTTTAATAACATACTCCTATTTCTAATATTTTATGGATTTTATTAATATAATTGCATATATATTGAAATTTAATAAATTAATTATCTCAATACATATATGTAGTTTTCCCAAATAAAAAATGATAGATGTATTATCTATCATTTTTTATTTATTCTATATAAATATTATTCTAATATCATAGCTATTATATTGTTTCTAAATCCATATTTTGCTCTTTTACTTTCTTTATTGATGTAAGTAATAAAGCATAACCTGTGAATATACACACTAACATTAGTATCCATGCGGCACTAAATCCAAAGTTATCTACTACCATTCCGAATAATGTAGATCCAAATGCAAATCCTAAAGCAAATAATAAACTTATAGTTCCAAGTATTACACTTGATTCTTTTTTACCAAATACATCTGTAGCCATAAATGCTGGTGCAGACATATATGAATATACATTAAGCCCATATGCTATTGAGAAGAAAAATGCTAATCCATGTACTTTTCCTGATAATAATAGTGCCACTACTGCAATTGCCTCAAGCACCATTGATATAGTCATAGTTTTTAAAGTACCTATTTTATCAAATAAAGCACCACCAACAACATTTCCTATTAAACAGAATAATGCAAACACTGATCCTAAAGTCCCTACTAATGTAGCACTTAACCCTAGTTCTCCTGTAAAGTAAGTTGCATATTGAGTACTTAGAGCTGATATAGAAATAGCTATTATTGCATATCCTATAGAGAATATCCAGAAAAACTTATTCTTTCTTACAGCCTTAGCTCCAAGTCCTTCAAATGCATTATTACTTTCATGTTCTTCTGTAACTTCATCTTTTCTTACTGTTTCAACTTCACCTTCCTTAGGTAATCTTATTAAAAATAATATAACTGGTAAACTACATGCTATTGCTATTATTCCAAATAATATATAACTGTAACTCGCACCTTTTGATGCTAACATTTGTGAAGTTATTTGTTGTAAAAATACATTCCCTATAGATCCTCCAGAGAAAGCTATACCAAGAGCTTTACCTCTTCCTTTTTTAGGGAACCAATGGTTTATTACAAAAGGTACTCCTAGGCCAGAGAACATTACGCAACCTATTTGTTGTATAGCTGAATAAATATAAAATTCTGGTAAAGTTTTAGAAAATCCAAATCCTATAAATCCAAGACCTGATAATGTAGCTCCTACAATAAATAAAATTTTTATATTTATTTTACCAAATAGTTTACCTAAAAAAGGTGAACATGCTGCAGAAGCCATAGCCCCGAATGTAAATATTAATGAAAATCCAGCCAAAGAAAATCCAAAATCTTTAATTACATAAGGTATAAATAGCGGCTGTATATTCTGTGCTATACCAAATGGTATTGCTTGCATAAACATACACACGAAAACCATAAAATATTTCTTTTTGTTACTAATATCTTTAGTATTATTTATAATTGCTTGATTGTTCATGATGAACCTCCTTCTATGTTTTTGACAATAAATATATTGCCATTATTTAGAAGTAAGCTCAATGTTATTTCATACATTTATATTTGTGCATATGCACAGTTGATTTTTTTTCAAAACTTAGTATAATGAGAAAGTATGCCTATATAAGATACCTTATCATGAGAGATAAATATATCTTGCTCCTATCTCCTATATCAGAAAGATTTAAATCTAATATTTCTTCTATTTTGTTTATCTTATAGTTTACTGTATTTCTGTGTATATATAAGCTATTTGCTGTCTCATTAACTTTACAATTATTTTCAAAATAATTAATAAGTAATTCTACATAATCAGTATTATTCACTTCATCATAAACTTCTAGATCACCTATAGTCTCATCATGAAATTCTTTCATAATATCTTTATTTTCAATTCCTAATAAAAGCCTGTACAGCCCTAGTTCACTGTATCTAATATGAACATTATTATTTCTTAAAAGCCTATTTATCTTAGCTACATTTCTAGCTTCTTCATATCCCTTGTAGAGCTTTTCTATACTACTCGTGTGTTTT
Organism: Romboutsia faecis; assembly: GCF_014323405.1. GTDB lineage: Bacteria > Bacillota > Clostridia > Peptostreptococcales > Peptostreptococcaceae > Romboutsia_E > Romboutsia_E faecis. The sequence continues at coordinate 6,065 of NZ_JACRWE010000001.1, forward strand.
CCTATACCAACATAAAAGTTCATACTCTCAAATTTTTTTTCTAAATTTATGTATAATTTTTTTAAAATCTTATCTATTTCTGAATCTGATTTATTTAGAAACAATATAATTATTGATTGACCCACTTCTACACAGAAAAAATTGCTTCTTATATAATTTAATTCATCTTCAATATATTGCTTTATTTTCGTTATAAAATATTCTGTATCTTCTGTATTAATATTTTTATAATCTACCTCTATTATTGTTAATATATATCTCCAGCTAGATTTGAAGCCTGCTTTTTCTAATGTATTTATATATAGTTCTTCATAGGTTGGTAGAAATATAGCATCTTTTATAGCATTTGATATTTCTAAATATGTTTTTTCAGATTCTAAAATGGTTATTGTTAAGTCTTTCATAATTTCTGCTATTCGTATACCCCAAGGCATTAAGAATAAAGGATATTCATTTTCATTACAATAATCTAGTATATCTTGGCTTATATTTTCTATATATTTACCTGTATTTATTATTATCCCACTACTATTTTGTTCCTTAGTTGTTTTTATTAAATTAAATAAATCACTTTGATTTTTTATTGCTATTCCTGTAGTAAATACAATTTCTTGTCCTTGAAGGAAAGTCGCTATTTCTTCACTTTCTACAATATGAGTCCACCTTACCTTATTTTTTAGTCCCTTTTCTCCTGCTATAAGTTTTACTCCATGTTTTTTTATGTCTCTATATAAGTACATTAATGCTACTGACATAATATTCATCCTCCAAAGTTATAATATCAAGTATATTTATTTTTTCATAATGGTATTTTAGCATATAGATTATAACATATATTTTTCATGATTTTTTAGAATTTCATATTACAATGTTTTCTATAATGTAACTTTAATAAAAAGCATATCGTGGTAGATTTCATAAAATACTCAGTGCTGTAAATATAAAATAAATAAAAAATAACTTAAAATATAAAGGGAGTAGATAATCTACCCCTTTATATTTTAAGTTTCTATATTTTCTATACTCTTATGCTTATATTCTCTTATAAATACTTTAGCTAAAGTGTATGTTTCTTTAATTGACCTATGATTTAATAAGCTTACATCTAAATTAAACTTTTTAAATATAAATTTCATACAATACCCTAAACCTAAAGCTATTATAAATGTACCTATACCTACATAACCACCTAATAAATATCCCACTATTAGTGCTCCTATTTCTATAGCTCCTCTTATAGTGCTCACAGGCCTTTTAGTTATTTTAGTCAAAACAACCATTAGCCCATCCCTAGGACCACATCCTAATTCACAACTTATATAAAAATAAGTGCCTAAACTCATTAATAACATGCCTATTATTATCATTATTAGTCCACTTAAAAAGCTATCACAAACTGGTACTAATTCTGTGAATATTATTAAATCCGTAAATAATCCAATAAAAATCATATTAAGAACAGTTCCTACTCCAATTTTCAATTTAAATAAAGTAGTAGTTCCTATGACAATAAACCCAACGATAATACTAGCTTGACCTATTGTTAAGAATGTATGATTTGATAGTCCCTGATGAAAAACATCCCATGGTCCTGCTCCTAAATTAGAATTAAGCATAAATACAATTCCAAGTGCACAAGTAAAAAATCCACTAAATAATCTCAGTAATAATCCAAATATTTTTTTCATAAAATCTCCTAATTTTTACATTAAAATTCTACTAAATTAAAGTATATCATATAATTTATTTTTATTAAAAACTATTATTAAAAAATTCTTTATTTTTGTATTATTCTTTTATTTTTTTCTAATTTTGTCTTAACTTTTTATTTTACAATATTCTCTTCTACAATAAGCTATGTTGATATATTTAAGTAATATCTATATAATCTATTATATATAATTTTATATATACATATTAATCATCAAATTAGCTATTCTATTTTAATTCTTCATCAGTTTAACATTTCAAATCTATTTATATTTATCTACAATACAATAGGTTAGTTATTAGTTTTAATCATATCTGTATATAATCGCAATTGTGTATTTTTACTAGTTCTACTCTGCATAATAAAATTTATTACTTTTAGGGGGGAAAATAATGAATGATGAAAAGACCTTAACTGGTCAAAAAGAATTTAAACCATTTATACCTGCTGATAGAATTTTACCTGAATTTACTCTTACTTCTATAGTATTAGGTTGTTTTCTAGCTATAATATTTGGTGCAGCAAATGCATACCTAGGACTTAGAGTTGGTATGACTGTAAGTGCTTCTATACCTGCTGCAGTTATATCAATGGGTGTTATCAGGGTTATATTAAGAAGAGATTCTATACTTGAAAATAATATTGTTCAAACTATAGGTTCTGCTGGAGAGTCTCTAGCAGCTGGAGCAATATTTACTTTACCTGCACTATTTATATGGATGAAAGATTGGGGAATGCCTAGTCCTAGTTTATTAAAAATTGCACTTATTGCATTATGTGGTGGATTATTAGGTGTTTTATTTATGATTCCTTTAAGAAAAGCTCTTATTGTTAAGGAGCATGGTGTTCTTCCTTATCCAGAAGGTACTGCATGTGCAGAAGTTCTACTTGCTGGTGAAGAAGGAGGTTCTAAGGCTTCTGTAGTATTTGCTGGGCTTGGAATTGCAGCTGTTTATAAGTTTATTGCTGATGGATTAAAGTTATTCCCTAGTGAAATTGAATGGGAAATTCCAGGATATCAAAATGCAGCTATTGGTATTGATGTTCTTCCTGCACTTTTAGGAGTTGGTTATATCTGTGGATATAAAATCTCTGGTTATATGTTTGCTGGTGCGATCGTTGGATGGATAGCTTTAATTCCATTGATTGGTTTATTCGGTGCTGATGCCACTATTTTCCCGGCTACAGTTCCTATAAGCGAATTAGGATATTGGGGAATTTGGAGTAGTTATATTAAGTATATAGGTGCTGGGGCTGTTGCTTGTGGAGGTATTTTAAGTTTAATTAAATCTTTACCTCTTATTATAGATACATTTGCAAAAGCTATGAAGGATTACTCAAATAGAGAATCTTCTAATAATGCTCTTAGAACTGATGCTGACTTACCTATGAGTATAGTTTTAATCGGCTGTTTATTAGTTGTAATAGCTATATGGTTAATACCTTCTATCCCAGTTAACTTCATAGGTGCTTTACTAATTGCAGTATTTGGTTTCTTCTTTGCTACAGTTTCTTCTAGACTTGTTGGTTTAGTGGGAAGTAGTAACAACCCTGTTTCTGGTATGGCAATAGCTACATTGCTTATATGTACTATGATTTTAAAATCTTCTGGCATGACTGGTCAAGAGGGAATGATGGGTGCTATTGCTATTGGTTCTATTATATGTATAATCGCTGCAATAGCTGGTGATACTTCTCAAGATCTAAAGACAGGTTATATAGTTGGAGCAACTCCTAAAAAGCAACAAATAGGTGAACTTGTTGGTGTTGTAATATCTGCTCTTACAATTGGTGCTGTATTATATTTATTAAATGCTGCTTGGGGATTTGGTTCAAAAGAAATCCCTGCGCCTCAAGCTACTTTGATGCAATTAGTTGTAGAAGGAGTTATGAATGGTAACTTACCTTGGGCATTTATATTCGCTGGTGCTGGAATAGCAATTGCAGTAGAAATAATAGGAATACCAGTTCTTCCATTTGCAGTTGGTTTATATCTTCCTATACATTTAAGTGCCGGTATAATGTCTGGTGGAGTTATAAGACTATTCCTAGAAAAGAGAAAATCTAAATCTGAGGAAATTAGAAAAGAAGAAATTAATAGAGGTATCCTTTATACTTCAGGACTAATTGCTGGTGAAGGTTTGGTAGGAGTTTTATTAGCAATACTTGCTATTATTCCATTTAGAAGTACTACTGTTGCAGGTGCTATTGATTTCTCTTCATTTAGCTTAGGTAAAACTGGTTCTGTAATCGCATTCTTACTTTTAGCTTTGACACTATTTAAAGTAACAATTTGGTATAAAGATAAAAATAAAACCGCTTAATATAAAAATCTAGCTATATATATCCCTTAAAACTAGGAGGCTAAAATCCTCCTAGTTTTAAAATATAATTAGTTATAAATAAGGAGTATCTTAATGAAAAAGACAAATAAAAATAATAAAAACTATTTAGACTTTATACCTATTATAAACCCAAATATAAATTGGTATGTAAATGAGAAAAATCTAGTAATTTTAGAAATCAAAAGGAATAATTTTTTTGATAAGATTGCTCAAAAACTATTTAATACACCACATAAAAGCGATATAAAATTAGACAACCACGGAAGCTTTGTTTGGCAATGCATTAATGGTAATAAATCAGTTTACGATATTTCAAAAGAAGTTAGTAATCACTTTGGAAAAGATGCTGAGCCTTTGTTAGATCGACTAGTCGCTTTTTTTAATATACTTGTAGATAATAAATTTATTACCTTCAATAAAAGGGGATAATATCTTATGGAAACTATTTTTTATATACTCTTATTTGCATTTATTACTGTAATAATTAGCTTATGGGGACTTGTTAAAGAGAAAAATAAAACTAATGATTTACTAAATGTACTATATGATAAAGCTGAGAGAAAAGTTATTAAAGAACTAAAAGTTAATAAAAGTTTATCTAGGAAACAAATAGAAAAAGAACTAATAAATCTAAGAGCTTCTTTATTTTACAGTAAAAATAAATTAGTAGTGCAAGATCCTTCTCATTTTACAAAAATTATTATAGGAAGACTTTTAGAAAAAGAAATTATTATTAAAAATAGCAAAGGTTATACATTAAAATAATAGAGCTATCTAAATTGATAGCTCTATTATTTTAATGTATTTAATTATGCATCTATTTTTTCAGTATCTTTTTTCATTTCAGATATTTTTTCTTGAACTTCAGCCATTTTTCTTTCATCTAATGGATAGAATTTCATAGCTATTAATGAACATATCCATCCTAATATAGGCAGTCCCATAAATAAACCAGTTGTTACCCAGAATAATTCTTGAGTGTAAGCATCTGTTGCTTGCGGCATTGCAGTAGTAAAACCTATTGCTGCTACTGCAAATCCAATTATTGTAGTTGCAAATGATGATACCATTTTATCAACAAAAGAGAATAAAGTCCCCATCATCCCAGGTACATATCTGCCAGTTAAATATGTTTCATAATCAGCGCAATCTGCTATCATAGGTATAACTATTCCACTTGATATTGAAGATATACCTTTTGCCAAAGAGAACGTTCCAATCCATAATGCTGTCATTATGCCAAAGTTTTCTAGAGATATTTGATTTGGATCTCCTAAGAATAATACTAAAAATAATGCTACATATCCTATTATTGATAACCAAGTTGATACAACTAAAGCTTTTTTAGAACCAAATTTACTTGCATATCTAGTACCTAATAATATTATTATAAAACTAGGTATCATTGTTATCATTGACATTTTTCCATAGAGTGCATAATTACCCATAACGATTCCATATAACATAACCATAACTACTGAGTTATTTGCTGTTTGTAATGCTAATTTATCTGTGGATGCCGCAACTATAAGCATTTGCATAGCACGATTGCCCTTTAATACACTCAAATAATCTCTAAACTTAGTTTTTACTGTCTTTCCACCTAATCCAAAATACTCTTCTCTATCTTTTGACCATATTGAAATCACAGCTACAAGGGTACCTATTCCTGCTAAAATTACAAATGTTGTAGAAAACTCTTGCATTGCTTCAGCTGTAAATCCACCATACTTTGGTGATAAGTATGATGATGTATATTGAGCTATAGCTGCAAATAAAAATAAATTAAATATACTATCAAATCTTGTGAATAATGGTCTTTGTGATGGATCATTAGTCAAACATGCTTGAGCAGCTTTTGTACAAGCAGTTTGGAAAGTATATCCTACTATATATAATCCATATGTAACTATAAAGAAAATTAATCTTATATTCTCAGGAACTACATGAGTAAAATTATATAATACTAGTACACTAACTGACATAATAGCATATCCTAATATGATAGATGGTCTAAACTTACCAAATTTAGTACTAGTTTTATCTATTATAAATCCTATTATTGGATCTGTAACTGCATCAAACATACGCATTGATGTTAATAAGGATGAAATAAGTATTACCGATAATCCTGCTACTCCAGTAGCATAAAATGAAACATAAGTCATAAGCATCATAAATAAATTTGTTGCAGTGTTATTTAGAGCAAAACCTGCTATCTGCCAAGTTTTAGCTCTGTTGTAAGTTATTTGGTTTGTATTTGTAAACATGATCTCCCCCTTGAGTTTAATATTTTTAACGAAGGATTTTGTTACTTTTTTGTCATTATTTTTTATAATTGTTATAATTTCTCAACAAATGGATTAATTATTTTTATCTCTAATTCCCTTTTTAATCCCCCTGCTATCGTTTTCCTTCATCTTACTAAGATATTAGCATACTAGTTTTCTAAAAGCAATTAGTTTTTTGATATTTATTTATTCGATAATACAATTTCCATTTGTTAATATTTTGATATAAATAAATCATAATAAAAAACTATCTTATAAGCTAGAATATTTTAGATATACTCTTGATATAAGATAGTTTTTATAATTACTTAACTATTAATTTTATAAACTTTTTCTTCCCTATTTGTATTACTAATTCACCTTCAGCAATCACCTCTTGTAAATTACTAATTTTCTCTTGATTTACCTTAACTCCACCTTGGTTAACTAGTCTTCTTAATTCACTCTTTGATGGAACCATTTTATTATCAACTAAAACACCTGCTATATCTAAATTTTCTTTAGATACCTCTACAGTTAATATGTCTGTTGGTATTTGCCCTTTTTGGAATACAGACTTGAATCTTTCTTCAGCCGCTAATACATCTTCTTCACTATGGTATAATCTTACTATTTCTCTTGCTAATTCCATTTTTATATTTCTTGGATTTTCACCATTTTTTAATCTTTCTACTACTTTAGCTACTTCATCAGGGTGAACATCAGTTACTAAATTGTAGTATTTTATTATTAACTCATCAGGTATTTCCATTGCTTTTTGGTACATTACAGATGCAGCTTCATCTATACCGATGTAGTTTCCTAAACTCTTACTCATTTTATTGACACCATCTAAACCTTCAAGTAATGGCATCATTATAACTACTTGAGATTCTTGTCCAAACTCTCTTTGTAAACTTCTTCCCATAAGTAAGTTAAATCTTTGGTCTGTTCCACCTAATTCTATATCAGCATTTAATGCAACTGAATCATATCCTTGCATTAATGGATAGAAGAATTCATGAACTGATATTGGTTGTTGGTTTTCATATCTTTTCTTAAAGTCTTCTCTTTCTAACATTCTTGCAACAGTTATAGTAGCAGCTAATTTAACAACTTCATCAAATTTTAATTCTCCTAACCACTCACTATTAAATCTTACCTCTGTCTTTTGTGGGTCTAAAACTTTAAATATTTGTTCTTTATAAGTTTGAGCATTTTCTAAAACTTGTTCAGTAGTTAAAGCCTTTCTTGTCGCAGATTTGCCAGTTGGATCTCCTATTTTACCTGTGAAATCTCCAATTAATATTACAACCTTGTGTCCTAAATCTTGTAATTGCTTCATTTTTCTAAGAACAACAGTATGTCCTAAATGTATGTCTGGGGCACTTGGATCTAATCCTAATTTTACTGTTAATTGTCTTCCTTCTTTTTCAGCTTTTTCTAGCTTTTCTTTTAGATCTTTTTCATCTATGATTGAGTCTACACCCTTCATTATTATCTTCATTTGATCTTCAATAGTTTTCTTCATAGTTATACCTCCTATATGTTTAATATCTAACTTTTTTATAAATAAAAAAGCCCTCATCCTATAAAAAGGACGAAAGCTATGCTTACGTGTTACCACCTTAGTTTATTAATACTTCACAGTATTAACCTCTTTAAGTACACAAAATAGTATACTTTAGCACTATAACGTGTGCTACTACGATAAACTCCTACTAGTTGTTATCTTTGGGAGATATAGCTCTGAGATGTATTCAAAAAAACTTGTTTAGCCCCTCTCACCTACCGGGAACTCTCTGTTAAACTACATTAAATTTACTTCTTCTCTTCATTGCTTTATTTAATATAATTGTTAATTCTAATATATGGCGATTTTCAAAATTTGTCAACCTTTTTTATTATTATACACAAGATTTTATATATTATTCAATAGTACGATTTTATTTCTATAAAATAGATTATCTGTAAATTAATTGGTTCACATAGTTGTTAACTAATTTAGTTTGATTTATTCTTATATTTACTTTTTTATCTAAAATAACATTAAAAATTACTAATACTGCTGTAGTTATTTTTAATAAAAATACTAAAGCTACCGCAATTATTATTGAAAAAATTCTTATATATATGTTTTTTTTGTATTTTAGCAAAATATAATTTTGAACTAATACAAATGCATCCCTTATTACAAAATATAAACATATATACTCTGAGGATATTAATATTGTTTTAATATAAGTTTGTTCAAATCTAACTCCTATTAGATTTAATACTTCTATAAATAATATATAAATAACACAAGAATAAAATACTTTTTTCGAAGAGCATATATATCTTCCACAATTCTTAAAGTTTTTCATCATATATAATTTCTTTTTAGAGTTTTCTTTTAATATATTTAACTTCTTACCTAAAATTAGTGATAAGAAATAAATACTAAATATCGTTCCCATAGGAAGCAGTGCTATTAAAATATAATATATTAAGTCTATGTATCTTTTATTTGTAAACATATTTGCATAACCTTGAAACTCACTCATAAAGCTATATCCAATTAATGTGGATGCATAAATATCTACAAATACCATAAGTATAACACCTAGTATTGATCCAAAAATAAAGTCATCTATTATTGTCGTAGATTTTGCAAGCAGTACACCGCAAGTTAATCCAAGTATAATACTTTGAATCATCCATATTGCTGTTCCTATGTTCCCTAAAACTAATGATACTATTAATAATGAACTTACACTTGATAATACTGTATATTTAAAGTCACATTTTAAATATATTATGCAAAAGAATATAGGCACCGCAAAATCCAGATACACTGCATATCCAAAACCAGTACTCACAGAAATTATTGTAATAACTATAAATAAAGATGTTAATAGTGCAGCTTCAGTCATCTTTTTTGTAGAGTTCAATTTTATAACCTCCATCCTCTTATATTGATTTACAGCAATTATATATATTAATCAAAATAATGGAATTTTATTATTTAAATTTAAGTATACCACTTTTTTTAATAATGTATATTCAATAGATTAAAAAATATTATTTTGTTATAATAAATTAAAAAGTTTTTGGAGGTTTGACGTGTTTAAAGTAAAGCATTTTAACGAATTATCAATCAATGAATTGTATGAAATTGCAAAATGTAGATACGAAGTTTTTGCCTGTGAGCAAAAAATATTTAGTGAGAATGATTTTGATGATATAGATAAAAACTGTTTTCACCTTTTTCTTGAAGAAAATGACCATATTATCTCTTATTTAAGGATAATTCCTAAAGAGTTTAGTTCCTATGGAGAGGCTTCTATTGGAAGAGTTTTAGTGATGCAAAGTCATAGAAGAAAAAATCTAGCTAAATCAATGATTATTCATGCTATAGACTTTATCAAAAATAATCTTAATGAAATTCATATAATTTTATCTGCTCAGATGTACATAAAAAATCTTTACTTATCTTGTGGATTTGAAGAAATCTCAGATGTATATGATGAAGCTGGAATCCCTCATATTAAAATGAAATTATAAGTTTCTTTAGTTAAGGCATAAAATTAGTGAGCTAAGTTTAAATACAGTACTTATTATACTAATATATAGTATATTCATATATTAAATATTAATTGATTATGTATTTATACTTATGCTCACTTAATCTTGAGATTTCTTAATTATTTATATTTATTGTATCTATAAATTTTTTAGCAATTTCTCTATCGTCAAAGTCATATTTAACTTTTCCAATTATTTGATAAGTTTCATGTCCTTTTCCTGCAATTAAAACTATGTCATTTTTTTTAGCTATATTTATAGCTTTTTCTATTGCTTTTTTTCTATCTTCTATTACTATGTAGTTATTTATTTTATTATTAATTCCATGTAATATATCATTAATTATTTCTTTTGGATTTTCAGTTCTTGGATTATCTGATGTTATTATAGCTACATCTGAATTTTCCTGTACTATTTTTCCCATTATAGGTCTTTTTTGTTTGTCCCTATCTCCACCACATCCAAAAACAGTTATTATTTTGCCTTTAGAAAATTCTTTTACTGCACTTAAAATATTCTTTAGAGCATCTGGTGTATGTGCATAATCAACGATTATATTATATTCTTTATCATTTTTTACAAGTTCAAATCTTCCTTCTATACCTTCTGAATTTTCAAGTCCTTTTTTTATTGTCTCTATAGGTATATTTAAAACATAGCAAGCACCTATAACCGATAATGTGTTGTATACTGTAAATTTTCCAGGTACTGGCACTCTAATTTTAGCTTCATATGTAGGTGTTACTAATGTGTAATATATTCCATTAGAGTCCATTTCTATGTTTTTCGCCATAAAATCTGCATCTCTTTCTATACCATATGTATAGTATGGTGTATTTAAATCTTTTATATGATTTAAAATAATTCTCCCTGATTCATCATCTATATTTATAATATTTGCTTTACTTGTTTTGTAGAATAATTGTTCTTTTACATTCCTATATTCATCTAAATTCTTATGAAAATCTAAGTGATCTTCTGTTAAGTTAGTAAATATACCGATTTTGATATCAACCCCATCAATTCTATTTAATGCTAGAGAATGAGACGATACCTCCATAGAACAATATTCACATTTATTTTTTGACATATTATAAAGTGATTTTTGTAAATCTAGGGACTCAGGAGTAGTATTTTGAGAAGGTATCTCATAAATTCCATCATATATTTTTATTGTCCCTATCACACCGCACTTATGATCTATATTTAATATTTGACTTAAAAATGTAGTTATACTCGTTTTTCCATTTGTTCCCGTAACCCCTATTATATCTAAATTTTCACTTGGATTATTATAAAAATTACTAGCTATTTTAGCCATTGATTTTTTTATATCCTTTACTTTAATAAAAGTATATCCTTCTACCATATGTACATCTTCACTTATTAAGAATGCTTTTGCCCCATTATCTATAGCTTTATTTATAAACATATGCCCATTAACATTAGCTCCATTTACGCATATAAATAACCCATCATTTTTAACTTTTCTTGAATCAAATTCAACGCTTTTAATATCTATATCAATGTCTCCATATATGTCTAATATATCAACGTTATCTAAAATCTTACCAAGATTCATAATACACCACCCATCCAATTCTTCTATATGATTATAGATATGCCGCTTATTTTCAATCTTGTACTAATTTTTGAAAAAAATCATAGTAGTTTTCATCATTTATTTTTACAATATATTCTAATAGCTCATATCATTAGCTATAAATTTTGATATTCTCTAAATTTCTTCAGTAATGATTCATTTTCTCCAAAGAAATTAATAAGTTCATCAATCCTTAAAAGTGTTTCTATGCTAATAGTATGTTCTATTTTTTCTGTTTCCTCATGAATATATTCCTTTAGACCTATGGTTTCCAAAAAAGAATAGACTACGTTATGTCTATCGAATAGCCTCTTTCCTACTATTTCTCCTATATCAGTCAACTGTATATAATCATATTTTCTATAAATTAATAAGTTTTTACTTTCTAACTTCTTTATCATTTTTGTTACTGAAGGAGGTTTAATATTTAGAGAAGTTGATATTTCTTTTAACTTTATTTTATCTTCATTTAAAGACAATCTATAAATCATCTCTATATAATCCTCTTCACTTGGTGTTAAAGAGTTATATTTCATATACTCATTAAATGTGTAATACTCTTCTCTCTTATTCAAAAAATCACCTCAATATCTACTTATATTAATGTATATTTTAAAAACTTATATTAATTACTATTTTTTAAATTTTAGGTAACAAACCTGTCTAATAATGCATAAATTAAATTAAGAATGTTAGCTTAGGCTAAAATTTAACTTGGAGGTGTGTCATGAAAAACCTTGCTGATATTCAAGCTAAAAATACAGTAAAAGTAGAAGGACTTTTATCTGATGGAAATTTAAGAGAAAGAATGCTTGCACTTGGCTTAACTGAGGGTGCTTTAATAGATGTTGTTAGAAAAGGACCAAAAAATAACTTGACAGTTTATAATATCAGGGGTACTAAAATAGCCCTACGTCGTGAAGAAAGTAGTCTAATATTAGTGTCATCTATTTAATTTTACTATCATTTATTTAAGGGGGATTATAAATATGGGCCTAACTCATCAAAGTACTAAAACAAAATCTTTAAAAGACATGTTTGATATAGAAAAAAAGGAAGATCAATATGTTATAGCTTTGGCTGGAAATCCTAATACAGGAAAAAGTACTGTGTTTAATTATCTAACTGGGCTTAAGCAGCATACAGGTAATTGGCCAGGTAAAACTGTAGCTACAGCTAGAGGAGATTTTAAACATAATAATAAGGATTATGCTTTAATAGACTTACCTGGCACCTATTCTTTATTTGCTTTATCTCAAGAAGAGGTTGTTGCAAGAGATTTCATTTGCTTTGGTAAACCTGATGCAGTTATTGTAGTATGTGATGCTAACTGCTTGGAAAGAAATTTAAACTTAGCATTTCAAGTAATGGAGTTAACTGATAAGGTGATTTTATGCATCAATTTAGTAGATGAAGCAAAAAAGAAAGGTATACAAATTGATAAAACCATACTTGAAAAAGAACTTGGAATTCCAGTCGTTTTAACCGCAGCCCGATCTGGTTACGGTATGAATGATTTGCTTGAAGCTATAGATAAAGTATCATCAGGTAAATATAAATTTAACAATAAACCTATAACATATGGAGAAGAAATAGAAAGTAGTGTTAATTTAATAAAAAATGACTTACATGAGTTAATTCCAGATCTTAATCCTAGGTGGTTAGGTCTTAGATTATTAGATGGGGATAAAAGTATTTTAGAATCTATGAATGAATATATAACATTTGACTATAATGAATCTCTTGAAGAAATAAAACATAAGTTACCAAAGATAAATTCTATTAAAAATATAAGAGATGAATTTACTAAAGTAAACTACGACATTGCTAGTTCATTAAGTAAAAAGTGTACTATGATAAAATCTAAAAATAAAATAGATAGAGATGAAAAAATAGATAAAATACTTACTTCAAAATATTTTGGTATGCCTATAATGCTTATATTACTTGCCTTAATACTTTGGATAACTATAGAAGGAGCTAATTATCCATCTGAGCTGTTAGCAAATTTCTTATTTGGCTTACAACCTCATTTGACAGATGCTTTAAACTCAATAGGGGCTCCAGTTTGGTTAAGTGGTATGTTAGTAGATGGTCTTTATAAAACTTTAGCTTGGGTTATATCTGTAATGCTACCTCCTATGGCAATATTCTTCCCTTTATTTACTTTGCTAGAGGATTTAGGATATCTACCTAGAGTTGCTTTTAATTTGGACCATTTATTTAAAAAAGCATGTTGTCATGGTAAGCAATGTTTAACTATGTGTATGGGATTTGGTTGTAATGCTGCTGGTGTTATTGGTTGTAGAATAATAGACTCTCCTAGAGAAAGACTTATTGCTATACTTACTAATAACTTTGTTCCATGTAATGGTAGATTTCCAACTTTAATTGCTATTTCAACTATATTCTTTACATCTATGATTACTAATTCTGCTTTTGCAAGTGTATCTACTGCTTTATGCATTACCTTATTAATAATACTTGGAGTTATTACAACTTTAATTGTATCTTATATATTATCTAAAACTATGCTTAAAGGGGTTCCATCTACTTTTACTTTAGAGTTACCACCATATAGAACTCCTCAAATAGGTAGAGTAATTTATACTTCTATAGTTGATAGAACTATATTCGTATTAGGTAGAGCCATTACTATTGCAATTCCTGCAGGTATAATTATTTGGATATGTGCAAACATATACATTGGTGATGTTAGTATATTAGTTCATGTCGCAAACTTTTTGGATCCTATAGCTAAAGTAATTGGGCTCGATGGATTTATATTATTAGCATTTATATTAGGATTTCCTGCTAATGAAATTGTTATACCAATTCTTTTAATGGCCTATCTTTCTACAGGCTCTATGATTGAAATGGATAACTTTGCTTTAGGTAGTGTATTAATTGAACATGGTTGGACTTATTTAACAGCTCTTAATGTAATGTTATTTAGCTTACTCCACTGGCCTTGTGCTACAACATTATTAACTATTAAAAGAGAAACTGGTAGTTTAAAATGGACTGTTGTTGGTTTTTTACTTCCTACTTGTCTAGCCTTTATAGTATGTTTCTTAACAACTACTATTTATAATATATTTATATAATAAAAAAAGTCTGGTAATTTCCAGACTTTTTTATTATATTTTATCCTTAAAATATTATTATGCTTTATATATAGTATTTCCTTCTTTTATTGTTTCAAGAACTTTTATATCCTTTATTTCTTCTGGTTTTACTTCTAATATATTTTTATCAAGAATTACAAAGTCAGCATATTTTCCTTCTTCGATGCTTCCCTTTATGTCTTCTTCAAAGTATTCATAGGCACCATTTATCGTTACTGCCTTTAATGCTTCTAAAGGTGATATCTTGTGTTGTTCTCCTAGTACTCTTCCAGACTGAGTTTTTCTGTTAACTGCATTGTGCATACCTAGTATTTGATTTGGTAATTTTACTGGTGGATCTTGGTGTAGAGTAAACTTTAATCCTTCTTCTAATGCCCATCCAAGTGGAGATATATTTTGAGCTCTTTCTGGACCAAATACTGATTCATAGTGATAGTCTCCCCAGAACCAAACATGATCATTGAAAAACGTTGGTATAGCACCTAACTCAGCCGCTTTCTTAACTTGATCTCTTCTCATAGCTTGACAGTGAACTATTACTGGTCTTAACTCTTTTTTACTTCCAGTTAATTCTAAAGCTTTTTCATAACATCTGAAGAATTGATCCATTGCCGCATCACCATTAGCATGTGTATGAACTTGCCAATTATTTTCTATACAAGTTTTGTAGTATTCTATCATAGTTTCATCAGTTTGAGTTCTATATCCACAATAATCTTTTGGTTCCCCTTCTGGAACCTCATAGTAAGGCTTAGTTAACCAAGCAGTTTTACCTTGAGGAGATCCATCTAGCCAAGTTTTTCCCCCTCCTATTTTATAATGATTTTTATACTCTCTTTTTGGAGTTCCTTCGTTTTTCATCATTTTAGCAGTTAGATGTTGTATTGCATATCCTAATATATCTATTTTTAATTTACCCATGCTTCCTGCAGTTGTTAACATTTGGTCATATCCTTCATCTAAGCTAGCATCTTGAGCAGTTGTTATCCCTAATGATGCATATAAATCTTGAGCCTTGACTAAACTATCTAAAACTTGCTCAAATGCAGGTGCAGGTATTATACCTTTTTTTTCTGGAGCCATTATTGCATTTTCTTCTAATATACCATTCGCTTCTTTTGAATTATCACTTACAGTCCTAACAACTCCACCTTCTGGAACTTCATAATCAGTTCCTCCATATCCAAATAAATCTAATCCTAACGTGTTAGCAACAGCTAGATGTCCTGATGCATGCGTAACATAAACGGGTATTTCTGTACTTACTTTATCTAAATCAACTTTAGTTGGATGCTCTTTATCATCAAATTTTGAGTTATCATATCCAAATCCTATTAACCATGATCCTTCAGGTAATGTAGTATTATTCTTGAAATTAATTAATTTTTCTATCATTTCTTCTCTTGAAGTCACTTCTGCTAATTGAACTAGTAGTAATGTTTGAGATATCGCCACTATATGACCATGAGGATCTATAAATCCTGGAACCATAGTTTTTCCTTCTAAGTCTACTAATTTAATATCTTCATCTTTCATGGATAAAACATCATCGTTAGTCCCAACTTTAGCTATTTTACCATTTTCAACTAAAACAGCTTCTGCTATCGTATTTTTATCATCTACTGTTATAATTGTTCCATTAAAATAAATAGTTTTCTGCATTGTGTTTCCTCCTAAGTATCCTTAATAAATCTATAATATATATTCATAGATAGCTATTTACAGACATAGTTTATTTTTATTTTTTACAAGAGTCAACATAGACGTTAACTAAAATTCAAGTTATTCATTAAAATTATTGTTTCATAGATTTCTTAAAATTTTCATTAACTATCTTTGTGTAACTTAAAAACTCTATTATATTTTCTATTATTTCTTCTTTATTATCTAAAGTTACATCATTTCTATTATCCCACATTTCTTCAAACATATTATTGCATATAGATTTAAATTGATTGTCAGCTATCACCGCATATTCATTTATAAAGTTGTTAGAGTTAATTGTTGTTAATTTAACATTCTTAGACAAATACATTGATGGATTTAACTTATCTTTAAATTCATTGATAAAATCTCCTTCAATAAGTTTTATATTTAAATAAGGATTTTCTTTTAATATTTTTACCATGTATTCTATATGTTTTTCTATTTGTTTAAAACTTAACTTAACTGGAGTATTAAAAAATCTAAGTTCTCCAGATGATATATATCTTCTAAGTTCATTTTCATATATCAATACTTTTAATTTCGATTTATATGTCTTATTATTTAAAAATATATTAATCTTCCTTAATTCATCCATTATGTCTTTATTTTCACCAAATATACTCTCTGATATTTCAATAAATAGTTCTTCTGGCATAAATAATTCGTTCATAGATCCAATTAACCACTTCAAGTCATTTCCTAATATATATTGAGCATATATATTATTCTTAATAATAGATGTACTCATTTTCCTTTCATATATAGGCTTACCTTGTAATTTTAATGAATCTTCAATACTATAATACAATTCATCTATAGTCTTTTTTTCT
Source organism: Romboutsia faecis (assembly GCF_014323405.1). GTDB lineage: Bacteria > Bacillota > Clostridia > Peptostreptococcales > Peptostreptococcaceae > Romboutsia_E > Romboutsia_E faecis. Next base: position 23,226 of record NZ_JACRWE010000001.1, read on the forward strand.
TTTGATAATGTGCTAAATATACATTTACCATCCTTAGTAAATATAGATGAATTTATGATTCTATCCTTAATTATAAAAAACTGAGCATCACTTGTAATCTCGCAATTATATATTTCTAAATTTACTTCAGGATGTGTAGATATCATGTTAATAATTAATATTGAATCCATTATAATATTCTTGCTTTTTCCCATAAAACTAGTTATAAACTTTACTCTAACATTGCTATTGTTTTTCATATTGTGTATAGTTTTTTTCATGTCAGATAAAGATATCTTTTCACTATTATTTAATCTAAATAAATCAGCAACTATTGTAATATCAATATCTTTATTTTCTTTCATATATATATCCATTTCATTTTCTAAATAAAGCTTTCTAAGTTTTGTATTTATACTAGCTAAACTATTATAATTCATTTCTAATTGAGTATCTTTAGGTATTTTATGAACCCTTTTAGTTGGAGTTTTTATATAAGATTCTTTTAATTCTCTGAATATATATTTTGATAAAAATTCCTTATCACATTCGTCTATATTTAATCCAAAGTAGTTTATCATATCTTCATACGATATAGTATCTAAAGACTTAACTATAAAATTCGATATAGACTTACATACCTTGTTTATATTTTTAGATGTTGGCAAGTTCTTTCCCGATATCCATTTACTGATATAAGAGATATCATAACCTAATTCTTTTGCGATAGTGCTCTTTTTCTGATTAGATATATACAATAACTGATCTAATAGTATTCCAAATGTGTCATTATTCAATATGTAATCCTCCCTTAAAAGCTCCTAATTTTTCTAATAAAAAATTATATCATTATAAAAATCATTGTACAAACCTGTTTTTTATATGCAATTATACTTGAATTTTTTTGAATAAATGAGAATTTATATTTTTCATTGCTTATAATATTTTTTTAATAAAAAAAGTCTGGATTTAATCCAGACTTTTATATTACTTTTACTTTTAGTAAAGTGATTATATTGTAATTCAACTTATATGGTATATTTAACATTCTATGAAGTAATTGTTGCCTCTTAATAGTGTTTCTCATAAATTTATTAAAATTATTATAGTGTTTTCTTTTCTTTACAAATTCTATTGTTTCTTTTTCATTCATTAAAAATATATCTGGCCTATAAAAGTACAAAGTTTCTTCTTGCGGTAATCTAAAATGTTTTTTTAGAGAATATACAACTTCCTTTTTATAATTACACACATTTATAAAATACTTATATGATTTTGGATTACGTTTTATATCATCAACTTTTCTAATTCCAAGTTTATATCCATTATCTATTTTCTCTACAATATCTAATTCAAAAAAGTTTGTTATTGAATCAATACCCCCTATGACTGTTATCTCTTTATTTTCTCTTAATTCAAATTGTAAACGAACAGTATTTCCATTTATTTTAGGATTAATTATTATTGTTTCTACTATACTGAAAGAAGGTATCTTCTTTTCTGATGTTTTATTACTCACTTTCTTATCCTCCATTTATTTGGTTAGTCTTAATAAAAACTAACTACTCGTAAATAAAATACTATATTATAGTTTTATCAGTCAATAATATTCTATTTTTTTATACAATAAGTATTATTTTTTATCTTTTTTATCATAAAAAATACTATGTAGTTTGTATTTTTTTGTAATATTTCGTTTTATTTTGTCATTATTGTTAATATTTTATATTTTTTTTTATAGTGATATAAAACAACGAATATAGTAGAATTAAATTAAAGGGAATGTATTTCTGTTCCATTGGGGGGATATTATGGTTATTTTCACTCTTATTAGTTTGTCAATCATTAGTCTTTGCCTAATATATTTTTTATCTATGGTATGTATTCAACTTAATCGAATTATGAGTATAAATTTACTCTTAGGAATGGATGTTACAAAGCTATACTCAGACGAAGATCTTGATAAAGACGAAGATTACATTGACTCATTAATAAAAAGTTGTGCTATGTTTATTTATAAAACTACAAATAAATTTAAAAAACATATTTAAAGCCTAGGAAAATTACCTAGGCCTTTATTTTATGAGTTTAATTTTTTGTTATTATATTTCTAAAAATTTCATCATTTTTTATAACACATTGATTTAAAGGGTTTATTTCTTTACATTTCAGATGATGATAATAAGATTTATTTATACAACCCAATTCAAAATTACATACACATAGACTTAAATTGACATTAAAGTTGAGATAATCTATATTTTCACAGCACATAAACTTTTCACTTTCCTCTAATTTAAGGATAGCTTCATACCATGTTGTTGCTTTTAAATATTCCTTTTGAAGTTCAAATGATTCTGCTATATTATAGAATATATTAATATTTGGGCAAGTATATTCAAAACATTTATAAAAATATTCCCTTGATTTTTTATGATCATTTAAAAATAAATAACATTTACCTATTTTGCATAATGAATCAATTATTTCTTCTACCCATATTGCTTTAGTTGTAAATTCTTCTAATACTTTTATTGCTTCTTCATAATATCTGTTGCAATATAACTCTTTTCCATAATAATATAAATCTCTATCACTTAATTTATTACCAGCTTCTACATTCTTTCTATATAATTTAAGATTTCTATCACTTACACTTTTTACTTTATGGTGTATAATAGCAATATTACTATCTAAAATTTCTCCACTTATATCTATATATTCATGGACAAATCCTATCCATCTAAAATCTTTACCTTTTTTGACTATTCTATTTCTTCTACCTATAAAAGTAATACATGTATTATTACAATCTAACATATTAGTCTCAAAAGTTACTGCATCTATATTATTAGATAAGTTGTTCTTTAATTTAATTAACTTTTCTTGATTTTCCTTGTCAAAATACTCATCTGCATCCATCCATAATATATATTCTTTACTTGCCTTACTAAATGAAAAGTTTCTAGCTTCTGAAAAATCATCTATCCACTTAAAATCATATACTTTTCTTGTATATTCTTTTGCTATTTCTTTTGTTTTGTCAGTTGAACCTGTATCTACAATAATAATTTCATCCACTATATTTATTACGCTATCTAAACATCTTCTTATAACCTCTTCTTCATCTTTAACTATCATACATAGACTTAAGCTTATCATTATGACATTCACCTTACTTTATAGTCGTATTTTAGTATATGATGAAATGTAATCTTTTGTTAAATGAATTTACTTACTCTTTTATATATTGTTTTAATTCTTTAATATATGTCTCAATTTCTTTTATAAATTCCTCCAGTCCATATTTACTCATAGTTATTCCTTTTTCTTTTTTAAATATCTCACTAGCCGTAGTTACTATTTCTTCACTACACTTATAGTAATTTGATTTTAGTTCTGATTTTACAGACTCTTTAAGTTCTCCTATAAATTGTTCTATATCATTTAGTATATTTTTACTTCTATTATTAATTTTAACCTTTTCATATATTAACTTTCCTACTGCTCCACTTATAGTTCCTGCAACTAATAACGGAGGGCAATACACCATAAGCGCTGTCCCTATCGTCATTGAAGCTGCACTAGAACCTACTGCTGCTGCATAAACGGATGCTATTCCTCCTGATGTCACCCCTAAAAGTGCTCCTGTTCCTACTGTAGCTAGTACTTCATTTATATTTATATCTTCTTTATCTACCTTATAATGTGTAGAATTTAAAAATTCATTTTTATAATATACACGCTCTACATTCTTATTAATATTAGTGTTTATTTCATACTCAACTTCATTTAAACACTCTTCCCATTCTTCAAAGAATAATTTATCTAATTCATCTTTCTTTTCATTTATATATTGATTTATATAATTCTCATTTATATAATCACTGGCACTGTCTAGATTTTCTTTTATTTTACCAAGCTGATTACACAAAAAAACTCTATCTATCCAATCGTCAATTTCATAATTCATTTTTGAACTTATATAATCTAATTTATTTCTAAGTATTTTTTCATATTTATTAGTTTCCTCTTCTATCATTAATATACTCTTGAAATAATCGTAATTGCATAACACTTCTTTTTGAATTATCCCTTGAAGGGAGTAATTAATACTTTCATACTTTACTTCTTGCGAATCTCTATATAAATCTTCTATATACTTTATAAAATTTGAGAAATCTTCTTTAAGTTCTTCATAGTTATTTATTATTTTATTTTCATTTTCTTCAACTTTATTAGAATTAAGTTTCTCCTCATACTCTAAATAAGAAGATATTAAGAAAAACTTATCTATATAAATTCCATACTCTTCTTGTATGTAATCCATTAATTCCATTTTATCACTATCTAATAAATCACATTTGTTTATTACTCCAATTATCGGCTTTTTAAAAGATTCTATTAATTCTAAGACATCTATTATATCTTCTTGACCAATATGAGTTGCATCTATTACAAATATTATAAAATCTGCATTTTGTATATAGTTTAATGTCTTATTTTCATTTTTAGTAGTCATACTTCTTAGACCGGGTGTATCAACTATATTTATTCTTTTTAAAATCTCTAAATTTAATGATATATTTATAGCTCCATCTACTATTTTTGATTCATATTCATCTCCATAAGATATTTCTATTATAGATGATGTTGCTTCTAACACATCAATTTCGCTTATATCCTTTTTTAACAATGCATTTACAAGTGTAGATTTACCTGATTTTACTTCTCCTACAACTACTACTTTTAAAGGCTTAGACTCACTTTTATCTAATATTTCAATATTTGTCATATTATCATGTAAATCATTTATAACTAAATTTTTAAAAGGTATTCCCTCTCCTTTTGCTAATTTGTCTCTTAATGGAGATTTTAAAAAATACTCTTTTACTTCATATATACTTTCCTTTACATCTTTCATAATATCACCTCAAACTCTTTAGAATATTGTAAACCATATCTAAATTTTTAATATGCTTTTCTATATTTCTGTAATCCATATACTTTTTTTTAAAACTACTTTCCCTAATCTCCTTAATTATAGTTTCGATTTGACTAAATTTTTCATTTACTTCATTTATAGATTCTTTAATTAATGTATTGAATTTAGCTTGAATTTTGCTTTTTATGAATAGTTCATTATCATATAATATCTTAGAATTGTTTGACTTTCTTGTATCAATAGATTTAATCAATTTCTCTCTTAGAGATTCTTTTTTATATAGATGATTTAAAGACTTTATTAGACTGTAATCTGCTATTAAATTTTTATTTTTAGTCAAGTGGATATTAATAGATAAGTAGTCATCTTCTAGTTGATTTGTAAAATTGGATTGTTTATAAAAGTTTTTCCATAATTTATTTAGTTCATTATTGCAAATTATCTCAATTTCTTTTAATTGTTTTTCTAAATCATTTATATTAATTTCTTTATAATAAGATGTATTTTTCATATCTAATAACAAATGATTCACATATTCTTTACTATAATTTACTTTTTCATTTAATTCTAATTTAGATTTATTATATTTAGATATATCTTTATATAGTTCTCTTTTATAAATTTCTATAGTTTTTATAATTTGATCTGACATTAAACTTAAATTTTTCTTCTTAGATTCTACTTGTTTTTTTTCTGAATTCTCCTTGAAATATTTATTAATTGAATTTATTAAATTATTAATTTTACTTTTATTTATTAAATCTTCATCTTTTATATTTCTTCCTTTTACAGCTTCTTTTGCTGAAATAAAAATTATATCATCAAATTTATCCCTATAAATTTCATTTACTTTTTCTTTTACTTTAGTAACATTATCTTCGTTATTATCTTCAATTATATCCATTTTGTTTACAGCTAAAATCATATTCTTTTTGCAATCGTGCATATTATTTAATTTATTTATATCATTGATAAATTCATTGCTTTTTTTAGAAATAATATTTTGAGCATCTATTACCCAAATAATACCATCTGATTTTTGATAATAATATTCTATTGAATTCAAAATACTTTTATTCAAAATTTGATTTAGACCTGGCGTATCTACAACAATAAAATCTTTAAGTATTCCATTTTTATTAAAGTAATACTTTACTTCAACTATATCAGAAATATATAAATATTTTTCTTTTAAAATATTTTTATATTCCTTTAGTTCTGAAACTGAAGCTTTATTATTATCCTTATACTCTTTAAGAACCTTTAAAATCTTTTTTCTAGACTTATTAAACTTCTCTTCCTCCTTATCTAAATAATTAATTCCATCTTCTAGCGTCATTTCTATACATGTTTTATTAGCATAAGTTATCATAATCTTTTCAATTTTAGACTTACAAAATAAGTCTAACTTCCAAGTATTTGGTAAATCCTTTGTCTTTACTAAATCTTCTTCAACCAGAGCATTAATTAAGGTGGATTTTCCATAATTGCCTGAACCTATGATAAATAACAAGAATGGTTCAAGAAGCTCCTTCAAACTCTCTAAACTCTCTTCAAGATTGATATAAATATTATCTAAACATTTATATGTTTTATTTTCTGAAGTTTTGACGGTGTTCTTATAATTATTTGCATCTTGAATGTCATTTTTCATAATTTCTATATGGTTCATTAAATTCTCAATTACTTTCTTTAATCTGTAAAACTCTGCTTTTCTGTTAATAGAATACATTTTCATCAGTCTCCTACATAACTAAAATCTCTACTAAATTATATGATTTTAGTGTATTATATATCTCTATTAAAATACTTAAATATATTTAATCATAAAATATGCATATTAAATCACAAAAGAGCTATGATTCAAATTAATAAGATGATTAATCTATGAGTTTTGTATAAAAATATATATTTTCTAATATCTTTAGCACTCTATATGCATATATAAAAGAAATAATATACTTTATACAAAACTCTTTAAAGTTAATTCATCATATTTTTAAATCTAGCTCTTCTAATAAAAATGCTTTAATTGTTTTAGACGACTCGGATGTCTAAGTTTTCTTATTGCTTTTGCCTCTATCTGTCTAATACGTTCTCTAGTAACCCCAAATACCTTACCAATTTCTTCTAACGTTTTTGGATCGTCATCATCTAATCCAAATCTCATTCTTAAAACTTTTTGTTCCTGTTCACTAAGACCTGTTAATAGTTCTTCTATCTTCTCTCTTAAATTATGTTGTTCAACCTCATGTATTACTACATCAGCAAAATTTGCATCAGATGGAATAAATTCAACTAAACTGCTATCTTCATCTTCTTTAATCGGAGTATCTAAAGAAACTATATTCTTATCTCTCTTTAATATATCTATAACTTTTTCAACTTCAAGATCGCATACTTCTGCAAGTTCTTCTAATGAAGGTTCTCTCTGAAGTATATTAGATAATTCTTGTTTTTTTCTTTTTACAAAATTTATTCTTTGATGAAGGTGTACCGGTATTCTAATTGTATTTTCACAATCATCAATATATCTTGTTATACTTTGCTTTATCCACCAAGTTGCATAAGTACTAAACTTATATCCTTTTGTATAATCATATTTTTCTACAGCTTTTATTAGTCCAATATTACCAGCTTGAATTAAATCAAGCATATCTACACTCTCTTTTCTATATTTTTTAGCTATACTTACTACAAGTCTGTAATTTGCATTTATGAATTGTTCTTTAGCTTGTGGTGTAGAATCACATATCGCCTTTGCTAATTCTACTTCTTCCACTGCAGACAACATTTTATACTCTTCAATTTCCTTCAAATACATTTTCATTGCATTAGATGAACTTGATGAGTCCCCATAAATATAATTTTCATAAGTATTTTCTCTTTTAGCCCCCATAATCTAACCCCTTCTATACATATAGTTTATTAAATTCCATATTAAAGTGCCTGTAGTCCTATTTATCTATATAATATGATTGAAATTATGAAAAAATACCTCTTCAATACTTTGAGAAGTTTAATTTTATTTAATTGTCAATTACTTTATTTATCAATAATTCTACACATAAATGAAAAAACCTTCTTATTTTTTTAAATTACATTATATTTTTCTAAAAATTTTTATTATATTTTGTAATTTATATACCAGACATATCTAATAGTAATATTTACACTCGTATTTATATTTTTACTGCTTTTTTGTAATTCTACTTCTAATCACAAATTCCCTTTTTTTTATGTATATATTGCATTTTAAACAAAATAAAAGACCACAAAATTTGTGGCCTTTTATTTTCGAACGACGTTATAAATCCCACTGTTAATAAATCCTTAGCATTTTTGCCCCAACACTGACGGTTTTATTAGTGAATTTTAACCATTTAATAATAACATCATTAAAAATTATAGTCAAGTTTTCTTATCTAATTATTCGTGATGATGTCCGCATCCACACTCATGATGTTCATCATGATTATGTCCACCACAACATCCACCTTCACTATCATGTCCACCGCATCCACACTCGTGTCCTTCTTCATGATGGTGACCATGATCATGTCCACATCCACATCCATCTCCATGATGATGCTCAGCTTCTAATTCTTTTATCTTTTCTTCCATTTCGAAGAATTCTTTTACCATTTGATCATATGTAGGAAGCTCTGCTTCTGTATCGTATTCTTCTCCAGTCCAATCTGCATACATCATTTCATTTCCATTAGTTAATATCATTCTTCCAGCCATAGTTATATTATCTACATCTTCTAAGAAATCTACTTGTTTTTGAACAGTTTCGCCTTCCATTTCAACATCTTCATCTAAGCATTTTACTATTAAAACCGGTGCATAGTAATCTTCGCTATCCTTTACATTTACAATTATATCTAAAACACCTTCTGCACCTTCTTCAAATTCTGATAAAGGTACATCTGTATCTATCATATCATGTGGAACTAATAAGTCTTCCATTAGATATTTAATAACTCTCTCTTTTACTAATTGTTGTGACATAGTATTTATTCTCCTTTTCACTCTAAAATTACAGTAAATCCAAACTTTACCTTTTTATAGTATAATACATCAAAAAATATTTCAATCTTTAGATTAAAATATTTTTATTTCTATAATTATAATACCCATTTTAATATTTTCTAAATTGTTATTTTTCAATATTTGTCTTTTATTTTAATATCTCATTCAAAAGTAGATTTAAATAGTTTATATCTGTAAATTTTCTAATTAATTTTTTCTTAAACTTAAGTTTGCAATTTTTTCTTCATTATTTCATATGAAATTTTCATTTATTTAAACTTTTTACTTTTTCTTAATTTTTTGTTACTTTTATAGCTATTATTTCTATTTTTTCAATTCACTAAAAGTAAAAATATAGATCCTCAAAATCTATAAAATCTTATTTTTTCTATGATTAACATTATTTTTTGTTCATTATTTTATATCTTTAATAATAAATAAAACCATTAGAATCACTGAATTTCATCATATCTGCCATATATTTTACATTTATTTACATGATAATTCGACAAAATTCTATGTTATGATAGATTTGCAAGGGGGGAGACCCCTAAATAAAAGGTTACAAAAACGTAACATTGTCTCAATATTTAAACTAATGAAAGAAGAGGTGTTTTTTATGATTAAAAAATTAAAAACTTTATTAGCTATAGGAGCTATAACTGTAATTACTGCAGGTAGTGCTGTTCCTGTTAGTGCTTTAACAACTAAAACTACTACTAAATCAAAAGGCGTTGTTTACTTATGTATTAACGGGAAAAAATATAAATTCAATATAAACTCAAATTGTACAAATAAGCCATCAGTTCCTGATACTGATAACAACAATGGTTCTACATCTAAACCAGATAACAATACTGGTTCTAACAATGATTCTACATCTAAGCCAGATAACAATACTGGTTCTGACAATGGTTCTACGTCTAAACCAGATAACAATACTGGTTCTAACAACGGTTCTACGTCTAAACCAGATAACAATACTGGCTCTAACAATGGTTCTACGTCTAAACCAGATAACAATACTGGTTCTAACAATGGTTCTACGTCTAAACCAGATAACAATACTGGTTCTGATTCTAATAACTCAGGATCAACTAATCAAGGTTCAACAAGCTTCACAGCTTATCAACAAGAGGTTGTTAACCTAGTAAATAAAGAAAGAGCTAAATATGGTTTAGGCGCTCTTAAATCTAATTCTTCTTTAGCTAATGTAGCTACTATAAAATCTCAAGATATGGTAAATAAAAATTACTTCAATCATACTTCTCCAACTTATGGTTCACCATTTGATATGATGAAACAATTTGGAATAAGCTACAATACAGCAGGAGAGAATATAGCTATGGGGCAAAAAACTCCATCTGAAGTTGTTACTGCTTGGATGAATTCTGAAGGTCACAGAAAAAATATATTAAGCTCTAACTTCACTCAAATAGGTGTTGGTGTTGCTAAAAATGCTAGCGGTCAATTATATTGGACACAAATGTTTATAGGGTAATATATAAATTAATATAACTTATATATTTTAACTTTATAATTTTAATAAAAGAAGGCTATAATATACATAAAATGTATATTATAGCCTCTTCGTATTTATTTTGTAAATAATAGCATTCCCTGAAGAATTGTAGTTACAACTGAGCTTTGTTTTCTATAAGCCATATATAGCCCATCCCATTCTTCACAATACTTTTCTTTAAATTTTTTCAACCCTTGGAATGAATGTATTTTTTCACAGTATGTATACATGTATCCACCCACTCTTTCTAAAAATCTTGAATATTTTGATTGACCTACCCTAGATAATGGAGCTAATCCCATATTAAATTTAGAGTATCCTTGTTCTTTTGACCAATTAAATAAATTCACGAACATAAAGTCCATCACACCATTACACGTACTATGTGAAAATCTCATCAAGTCAATTGACAAAGTTTCATTGTCATACATAGGCATTAAGTTTGCAAAACCTTTTATTTTATTTTCTTCATCTTTTACAATAGCTATAGGAGAGCGACTTAAGTAATCTTCTTTGAAAGAACCTATAAAAAAGCTTCTTTCTTTTCTATCTCCTAACCATTCATCTGATACTACTTTTAAACTTTCTATAAAATCCTCACTAAAAGGTGGATAAATCACATCAAAAGTATACTTTTGCTTTGTTACCCTAGCTATTGCATTCCTTACACTCTTCATTTTTCTACCTTCTAAAGTAAATTCATTTAGATCAACTCTTGCCTCTTCGCCTAATTTCATAAATTCATATCCACTTTCATGAAGACAAGGAATTAAACTTTTATTTATTCCACAAAAAACAGGTGTGTATCCATATTTATCACCTAAATTATTTAATTCTTGTATTGTTTCTTCAATTTTATCTTCATTTCCTATTGGATTTCCTAAGATAAAAATTTTATCTGAGCATATTTGATATTGCATAAGCACATCTTTATCCTTATTTAAATAAATATATTTATCATCTAGGTATACATAATGTATCATAGGTGAACCTTCATATTTATTTAATATTATTTTTATATCTTCCTCACATTCTTCTAATTTCATTTTAGGTAAGTCATTAGATTTATTAGTATAGTACATTATAGCTAAGTATAATATTGCTATAGTAAATCCTATTAAACTAAATCTTAAAATCCCTTCATTATAATAGCTAATTTGCCAATATGAATTATTATGATTTGTAAGTATATATAATATTAAAAATGTTGTTAATATTATAATATCACCTACTAACTTCTCCCACTTCATTATAAAACTATCTCTATAAAATTGACCTTTACTTATATAAAGAAATATTCCTAGTATAATTAAATATATAATAGTTGAACAGCCCAAATTTTTTGCTATCGCTACAATACTTGCTAATATTACTAGCGCTAATGTAGATTTATATACTTTCTTTGATCTATAACTTATAAGTCTAGAAATAGCAATTAATAAAAATCCTACTACTATAGATTCTTTATTTAAAAGTCGTAATTCTCCTTTGTTCATCATCAATAAATGAGTACTATGTCTTAATATACCCACCTTATCAACTACATTAGGTATTGCTGCATGTATCAATAAAAGAGTACCTGTTAAAAATACTAAAACTGATATTGATCTATAAGCAAATTTTGATGAAACCTTCGAAATCATATTTGTTGTATTATTCTCCATTTTTTCGTACATTTCATGAGCATATAGTATAAGTCCTATTATAAGTGGAACTATATAATAAGATACTCTATATAAAAATATAACTAATAAGACTTGTTCCCCCGGTACGTTAAGTGCTTGTAAACCTAACATAAAACTTAAATCAAAAGAACCAATTCCTCCAGGAGACATGCTTACCATAGCGACTACAATCGATATTACAAATGTAGGAAACAATTGAGTTAAAGTAATATTTATACCTAAAATAACTAGTATTCCATAAATTAAATTTATTGTTGTTATCCATTCCAGTGCTGATATTAGCATTATTTTAACAGCATCCTTAATATCTACTTTTTCATCCTCTGTAGAATTTAAATATTTATATATAAAGTATGTACAAAGACCAGGAAGATATAAACTTATAAATATTATTCCTATATTTTTTAGATTATTTATTTCTAAATTCCCCCAATTTATTATTACATAAATAAAACAAATCATTGAAAATCCTGTTAAATTTAATGCTATTATCTTAGATATCTCTTTTAATAGTAGCTTATTATCTTTTACGTACGCTTTATAAAAATGTGTCTTTAAAGCTAACGCAGTACTTCCTCCAAAACCAGCAATACTTACTATTGAACTCGTTATCCATGAATATTTATATAATTTTTTGTTATTTAAATTAATTTTTACTCTTTTCTTTAATACAAAATCATAAAAGCTCAATGGTAAGTAAGATATAACGCCTAATAATACTATACTAAATATATCAATTGCTGATAATTTCTGTGTATATACTTTAAATTTATCTGCATCAAATGATGATATTATGCTTATTAGCTCTTTAAACACCAAAATAAAGATAATTGACATAACTATAACTTGAGCTATTTTCTTTATTTTTTCTTTGTTTTTGTTTACCTCTGAAGTCTTAACTCCTATATCCATAACTTCATCCTCCTTACTAACTTATTTCCCTCTATCTTATAATACCATTTCTTTCTAACATATCACCTTACAACTCTCTTACATTTTCGTAATATTTTATTAATTAATATTACGAAATTAATTTGATTTTTCTGTTTTATATTTATCTATAATTCCATTTAAATAAAAAATAATCTATAAAATGAATTATCTTTTTCATACTTCATTCCATAGATTATTTATATTTTAATCATATTTAAATATTGTTCATTATATATTAATTATATCTACTTGCTAAGCTAACTCTAAAGCTACTTCCATCATTCTTGTGAAAGCAGTTTGTCTTTCCATAGCAGTTGTTGCTACACCTTCAAATGGTAAATCTGATATTGTCAGCATACAAAGAGCATTAACACCAGCTCTTGCAGCATTCATATAAAGAGCGGCCGCTTCCATTTCTACTGCTAATATATTCATCTTACTCCATGTTTTTAAAGATTCCATTCCATTGTCACTATAGAAAACATCACTAGATAATATATTTCCTACTTTTGCATCTATTCTTTTTTCTTTAGCTATATCATAAGCTTTTTTTACAAGATCAAAGCTTGCTGATGGTGCATAAGTCCCTGGTAAGTTGTATTGAGCTCCAAAATTAGAATCAGTACTTGCTGCCATACCTATTACTAAATCTTGTATTTTTAAATCTTTATTTAAAGCTCCTGCAGATCCTATTCTTATAAGATTTTTTACTCCATAAAAATGTATAAGTTCGTATGAATATATTCCCATAGATGGCCCACCCATACCTGTTCCTTGAACAGATATTCTCTTACCTTTATAGTATCCTGTGTACCCATACATTCCTCTTACGGTATTGTACTCAACTGCATCTTCTAAGAAGTTTTCTGCTATAAATTTTGCTCTTAATGGATCTCCTGGTAATAATATAGTTTCTGCTATATCTCCCATATTTGCATTATTGTGTGCTGTTAATCCCATTTATATTACCTCCAATTAGTCATATTATTACTTGATGTTGTGATTTTATTTGTTATTTTAATTTATTATATTGCTCTTCATTTACTGGAACAATGATTTCTCCAGATTTTATTTTTTCAGCTTGTTCTTCTACAAATGCTAATACTTCTTCACTTATAAAGTTTTTAGTAGTTGGCGCTATACCTACACCATCTTCTTTTAATCCGAATACACTTACTTCTCCACCTTTAAAGTTTCCTTCTTTTAAATCCTTTACAGTATTATATACTACATTATCAACTCTTTTTATTGCTGATGTTATAACATTTTCTGGCGCTACAAAGTTCTGGTCCATATCAACACCTATAGCTTTTTTGTTATTTTCCCTTGCTGCTTCTATTGCTCCTGAACCTGTGCTTCCTGCAGCTGTAAATATTATATCTGCATCATTTTTGTGCATTTGCTTAGCTATTGCTTTACCTTTTGCTGCATCAGCATATGTATCTGCATATTGTCTTAATACTTTCACACCGTTTCCTACAGATTCTACTCCTGATAAGAATCCATATTCAAAACTTTCTATTATTGGAACCTTAGTTCCTCCTATGAACCCAACTTTTCCTGTTTCACTTGTCTTAGCAGCTATTAACCCAACTAGATAAGATGCTTCCTGCGCATTGAACATTATTGAGTTTACATTTGATGGTTGTTCTTCAAATGCATGGTCTATTATTGCAAACTTTTGCTCTGGATAACTTTCTGCTGCATTTTTTATAGCCGCATCCATTTGAAAACCTATACCTATAACCAAATCTGAATCCTCATCTATTGCAGTTTCTACATTCGCCTCATAATCTGATACTTGTTTAGATTCTATAACATTAACTTCTACTCCTAATTCCTTCTCTGCTCTTTGTAAACCTTCCCATGCTGATTGATTAAAACTCTGATCATTTATTCCTCCTAAATCAGCTATCATCGTAACTTTCAATGTATCTGATTTATTAGAATCTCCTTCACTTGAACTACACCCTACTAAAACTGAAGATGTTATTGATAATATTATCCCTAATGATAGTAATTTTTTTATTGTCATATTTCCCTCCAATATTATACACTTTTCTTCATTGTACAACCTTTTTTTATTAAATGCAACATTTTATTTTTATTTATAGTATACTTTTTATAATTTAGTGTATCACTTTAAGTAAATAACCCTATTTATAATATACTTTTATAAATATTACTAATATATTTTTCTACTCATATTAGATTTAGAATATAAAAATAACCTATAAGATAAATTATTTCATTTATCTTATAGGTTATTTTTATATTCTAAGTTATTAAACTAATTCTAAAGCTACTTCCATCATTCTTGTGAAAGCAGTTTGTCTTTCCATAGCAGTTGTTGCTACACCTTCAAATGGTAAATCTGATATTGTAAGCATACAAAGAGCATTAACACCAGCTCTTGCAGCATTCATATAAAGAGCGGCCGCTTCCATTTCTACTGCTAATATATTCATCTTACTCCATGTTTTTAAAGATTCCATTCCATTGTCACTATAGAAAACATCACTAGATAATATATTTCCTACTTTTGCATCTATTCCTTTTTCTTTAGCTATATCATAAGCTTTTTTTACAAGATCAAAGCTTGCTGATGGTGCATAAGTCCCTGGTAAGTTGTATTGAGCTCCAAAATTAGAATCAGTACTTGCTGCCATACCTATTACTAAATCTTGTATTTTTAAATCTTTATTTAAAGCTCCTGCAGATCCTATTCTTATAAGATTTTTTACTCCATAAAAATGTATAAGTTCGTATGAATATATTCCCATAGATGGCCCACCCATCCCTGTTCCTTGAACAGATATTCTCTTACCTTTATAGTATCCTGTATACCCATACATTCCTCTTACGGTATTGTACTCAACTGCATCTTCTAAGAAGTTTTCTGCTATAAATTTTGCTCTTAATGGATCTCCTGGTAATAATATAGTTTCCGCTATATCTCCCATATTTGCATTATTGTGTGCTGTTAATCCCATGTCTATTACCTCCAAGTAGTCATATTCATATTATTATTTATTATATACCATTTATTGTAATTTTTATATAATTAAATGATTATTTTAGTTTATTATATCCCACTTCTACAAATCTTAATATATCCTTATTTACAAGTTTTTTAGTTGTTACTGCTATACCTACATCATCTTCTTTTAATCCGTATACACTTACTTCTCCACCTTTAAAGTTTCCTTCTTTTAAATCTTTTACATTGTTATATACTATATTATCGACTCTTTTTATTGCTGATGTTATAACATTTTCTAATTCAACAAAGTTCTAATCCATATCAATAGTTATATATTTGTCTATATTTTTATTTATAAAAAATTAACACACCCTCGAAAAATTCGTACATATTCGTACTTTAAAAGTATTTTTTATATTTTAATTCATTTTTTATTGATTCACCAACTGTTTTTCTGTATAATACATATAAAATACGTTCGAGGTGGTAATTTATGACACAATTATTTATAAAAAATTCTTACTTAATAACTATGAACAACAATAGAGATGTATATAAAAGCGGTAATATTTTAATAGAAGATAATATTATAAAAGCCGTAGGTCACTTTGATGAAAGTATAGTAAATGAGGATGCTGAAATTTATGATGCCAAAGGCAAAATACTTATGCCTGGTCTTGTTAATACTCATGTTCATTTATCTCAACAGTTAGGGCGTGGGATTTCTGATGATGTAGATTTATTAACATGGCTTAGAGATAGAATCTGGCCTTATGAAAGTAGTTTTAATTACGAAGACTCATTAATTTCTTCAACTGCTTGTTGTATAGAATTAATACGTTCTGGGGTAACTACTTTCCTAGAGTCAGGTGGACAATATGTCGATGCAATGGTTGAAGCAGTTGATAAAACTGGACTTAGAGCTTGTCTTGCAAAATCAGTTATGGACCAAGGTGAAGGACTTCCAGAAGCTTGGCAAAAAACAACGGAGGAGGAATTAGCTACACAAATAGATTTATTTAATAAATTTAATAATTCTTCAAATGAAAGAATTAAAATATGGTTTGCCTTAAGAACTATATTTAATAATTCTGATGAGTTAATAGTAAAAACAAAAGATTTAGCTGATAAATATAATACTGGTATACATATGCATATTGCTGAAATTGCAGATGAAGTAGACTTTGCAAAACTTCGTAATGGCTTACCTACTGTTGAACATTTAAATAACTTAGGTGTTTTAGGCCCTAATTTATTAGCAGTTCATACTGTTTGGCTTACTAATAGAGAACTTGACTTATTTAGATTAAACAATGTTAAAGTTTCTCATAATCCAGCTGCTGCTATGAAAGTTGTTTTAGGATTTGCCTCTATTCCAGAAATGCTTGATAAAGGTATCCCTGTATCAATAGGTACTGATGGTGCTCCTTCTAACAATAGAATGGATATGATGAGAGATATGTATTTAACATCTTTAATTCATAAAGGAAGGACATTAAACCCTACAGTTGTTAATGCTGAAAAGATTTTAGAAATGGCAACTATAAATGGAGCTAAATGTGCTTTACTTGATGATGTAATAGGTAGCTTAGAAGTTGGAAAGAAAGCTGATATGATTATTCTAAATCCAAACACTATACACTCATTGCCAATGCATAACCCAATAGGAAATATAGTTTATTCTATGAGTAGTGAAAATGTTGAATCTACTATTTGTGATGGTAAATGGCTAATGAAAGAAAAAGAAATTTTAGTTTTAGATGAAAATGAACTATTAATAAAAGTAAAAGAACAAGCTGAAAAAATAAGAGAAAAATCAAATATTAAATTAACTTCTAATTTTAATATAATATAGTCTTATTTATCTTAAAATATTTTAAATAGAATTATAGTCGAAATAAATATAACTTAAGATAAAACAAGGATCTAATTTACATAAACTGTAATTAGACCCTTGTTTTATATATATATTTAGTCAATTTCTCTATAGTAATCCTATCTATAAAGTTAGTAAATTTCTCATATTCTATAGATTTTTCCTTGTATAAGTCAAGTAAGTTTTTAATAATAGACATAACTTCATATTCATTTAAATTTTCAGCTAATATATCATATTTCCTAGGATTTAATCCACCTTTTCCACCTACTACAATAAATAATTTCCCACTAGAATCTGATAATATGCCTATATCTTTAATATATGCATTTATACATGCATTTTTACAACCTGCTACAGCAATTTTAACTTTACCCGGTAGTTCCATACCATGAAATTTTTTAGTGATTTTCATCCCTAAACCTATTATTGGATATTTTGATCTCCTACAAAAATTTGCTGAACACATTTCTATATTGATTACTGAGCATATGTTCTTTATTGCTGGTTCCATATCTAATTCTTCCCAAATTTTATCTATATCTTCTTCCTTTAAATTTCCTATAGCTATTTTTTGAGCTGAAGTTATCCTTAAAGATCCATTATACTTTTTTGCTACTTTACCTATTTTTATAAGTTTTTCAGGTGTTATATAACCACCTGGTATTTGTGGTGTAATTACATACTTATCTTTTCCATCTATATTCTTTTGTAATTTAGCATACTTAGGCATATTTATCTCCTTAACTTTCTTATTCTCTACTTAATTATGATATATTTAACTACCACGTGATAACTTTATCAAGGTTATATTTAAGCTTGTTCTTTTTTATTTGATTCCTTATAATTATAATCCATAAAATAGCTCCTATTATAATATTTACAGGGTTACATAATAAAGCTACTTTAGATATTTCTACATTTATTGATGAAGATACCATAAGAATAAAATTCCATATTACATGAAAAATTACAATTGGACATATATTATTTAACTTTATAGCTAAAGCAACAAATGAAAACCCTAATAAACTTGAATATATAACATTTGCAATAGCTTCAATCAATGATTTCCCCATAAATATAGTTGTAATATGTACAATTGAAAATCCTATACTACTAATAATCATCGCTCCTATTATAGACTTATCTGATTTAAAAGAATTTAATATCATTCCTCTAAATATTACTTCTTCAGAAAAACCTGCTAATGAAGTTCCTACCAAAGTTAGTATAATAGTCAACCATGTTTCATAGCTAAATGAACCTATATTTTCACTAATACTTTGCACAAGACTAAATCCCATAGCTATTAATATAAGTGCATAAGGTAAAAACCAAACTAAACTTTTAGAATTAAGTTTGCCAAAACCAATATTTTTCCATCCGTAATATTTTTTTATTGTATAAAATATATAAGCTGATGATACCACTTGAATTACTGAAAGGCTAATTAATCTACCTATATTATTTTCCATACTAAAGAAGTTATTATTTATACTTACTCCAATTATCATAATAAGTAAATATATAATTATAGCTGCTATTGCCCTTTTCTTATTATTCAATACAATTCCTCCAATTCTAGTATAATTCACTATATTTTACCATAAAAAAAGAGCAGTTAAAATGCTCTATTCTAAATAAAAATACTATATAATTCAATAATGTGTTTTTAATTGCCGTGGAAATATTTTCTTCACCTAATTTTTATTCATAAATTCTAAAATTTTATCATATGCTTCTTTTGCATCATTGTAGCCATATTCATATAAGTTATTAAGCTTTATCACATTTTTTTCTATTTGACTGATTTGAACTGGATTTTTAGGTCTAATTACAAAAGCATCTCCAGATTGGACTAGTTTATTCACTAGATCTAAACTTTTATTATAATTAATATATCTATTTTCTATAGCTTGTATAAGTTTAGGATATCTTCTATACTTCCTTTTTACCGCATGAATAAACTTAATATTGCTTTTTCTATAGGTTTTATCTCTTGTTAGTATTACTATATTTTTCTTATATCCATTATTTATAGCATATTCTATAGGTATAGAGTCAGCTACACCTCCATCTAAAAGTTTATATCCATCAACTTCTACTATGTTTGCAAACATAGGTATAGATGAAGATGCCTGTAAATAAATAATCTCTTTTTCTAAATCTTTTAGCTCAAAATATTCAGCCTTACCAGTTTCACAATTAGTTGCTACTGCAATAAATTTTGCCTTTGATTTTTTAAAGGTATCATGATCATAAATGTTTAATTCATTAGGTATTTTATTGAATAAAAAATCCATTCCAAATATAGACCCTGTTTTTATAAAATTTCTAAAACTTAAATAGTTCTTATCATTCAAATAATCTATATTTACATGGTATGCTCTTTTATATTGCTTAGATAAATACGAAGCGCCATTACAACTACCTGCAGAAACACCTACTACTAAGTCTACCTCTATATCCTTTTCTATAAAAAAATCTAGTACGCCAGCAGTATAAATACCTCTCATACCGCCACCCTCTAATATTAGCCCTATTTTTTCCATATAACACCTTTCTATATATCATTTTTAACTTTTATGTAATATATCCCTTTATTTAAAATCAACTTTTAATTTCTTTTATCACAGTTTTTCAAAGTAAATAACGAAATATACTTTTTACATATTTAGTAAGTAATAAAACAACTCTTATAATTAATTATAAGATATCTTTTAGTTAAAAGTAAATTATTTATCTCAATAATATCAACAGATTATATTTCTTTATAAAAATCATAGGATTATCTTTCATATTTATGTTAATAGCTCTTACTTACCATGTACAGCTGCATAAAATACATTACTATTTATATCATTTTTATTACAGTTTTGAAATTTTTTTCACTTTTCTACAAAATATGATATTATATTTCTATATTTACACATTTTATGTTATTTAAATAAGTATATATAACTTATTTATACTTAATATTCAAATTGTTTAAATATATATTATATTTTTATTAAACATAGTGTTAACTTGCATGTTAGAGGGAGGATTTATGCAAATAATAACTTATTTAGTCGCGGGTATTATATTAGCTTTGGTAAATTATTTTTTATTTGAAAGAAATAAAAAAACTTTAACTATTGTAAATGATCTATTATTTTTTATTGTACCATTTAATATAGTATCATTAAGCTTACTAAAATATCTTTTCAACAAATCTAATATACTTGAAAGTTCTATATACACGCCTGTATTTAGTCTTACGTATATTGGTTTCACATTAATTTGTGGTGTAATATTTTTATTTATAAAATTAATGTTAAACTCGAAAGTTATTTTAAGTTCGAAAATTAATTTTTCAAAATCTACAGATAAACTAACTAAAAAAGCTTCATTAATAAAAGTTACATCTATTTTATTCTTTATAATAGGAGTTACTTTTATATTCTTTTCAAATTGGTTTATTGATTACTTTGGAATAATCACACCAGAACAATTTTTATTCAACTTAAAGTCACCACTTAAAGGTACAAGTACTGATATGTTTAAAGAAATTTTTATGACTCCAGTATTTGCTATTGTAGCTAGTACCACTGTATTTTTAATCTTTATGAATTTTTCATATGATATATCTTTGACTAAAGATAATATAAAAAAGAAAATATTATCAAAAAGAATATTAAACAGAATGTCATTTATATTAGCCTTTATATGCCTTATAGTTGGTGTGCCATACGGTTCTCATAAACTTAATTTATCAAAAGTAGTTAAGGCATATTATTCTAATTCGAATTACTTTGATGAAAATTATGTTGATCCACGCGATGTGAAAATGTCATTTCCATCTAAAAAAAGAAATTTAATTCATATTTATCTAGAATCTATTGAGAACACATATCTTTCTAAGGAATTAGGGGGATATATGAATTATAACCTAATGCCTGAGTTAACTGAATTATCTAAGGAAGGTATTTCTTTCTCAGATAATGATAAATTTGGTGGCCCATATCAAACATATGGATCATCATGGTCAGTTGCGGGTATGGTAAATATGAGCGCAGGTATTCCTCTGAAGATACCTATAGGAGCTAACTCGTATGGAAAATCTGGTAGCTTCTTACCTGGAACTATTACTATAGGTGATATACTAGAAGCTCAAGGGTATAACCAAACTATAATGTTTGGAGCGGATTCTGATAGTGGGGGATTAACAACATTCTTCAATACGCATGGTAGCTTTAATATCTTTGATTACAAAGCAGCAAAAGAAAAGGGCTTAATTCCTAAGGATTACAATGTATGGTGGGGATTTGAAGATGATAAATTATACGAATATGCTAAAGATGAGTTAACACGTCTACATAAGGAAGGTAAACCATTTAACTTCACTATGGAAACAGCTGATACTCACTTCCCTGATGGATATTTATCTAAAAATGTGGAAAATAAATACCCTGAACAGTATTCAAATGTTATCGCTTATTCAACAAAAGAAGCGGTTAAATTTATAAGATGGATTCAAAAACAGCCGTTTTATGAAAATACTACAATCGTAGTAACAGGTGACCATTTAAGTATGGATAAAAATTACTTCAAGGAATTTGACCCTTCATATCATAGAACTATATTTAACTTAATACTTAATGCGCCTATAACAACTGATAATATTAAAAATAGAGAATTTGCTCCATTTGATATGTTCCCAACTATTTTAGCTAGTATGGGTGTACAGTTTGAAGGAGATAAGTTGGGATTAGGTACTAATCTTTTCTCAGATAAAAAAACCTTAATCGAAGAAGAAGGATTAGAATCTCTTCAAGATGGATTAGAAAGAAATAGTAATTACTTTAATGATAGATTCATATCAGAAAAAAGAAATAGTATTTTTAAAAACACATTAGTAACTTATAGGAAAACTAATTAAAAATCATTTTTAATATAAAAAGGTAGTGTATTTAAATATCAATTATAATACACTACCTTTTATCATATATTATTAAAACTTTATTTTTTCACTTAGTTGCTTTTAAATCTCTTGTGCTTTATTTACCTTATTCTTTTCATTTAACCAGTTTAATATATCTCTAATTACTTCATCTTTATTAGTTTCATTTAGCATTTCATGTCTACCACCATCGTAAAGTTTACATAAAACATCTTTTACTCCTAATTTAATATATTGATTTCTTAACCTTAAAACACCTTTTCCATTTTTACCTATAGGATCTTTGTCTCCAGACATTATGTATATTGGTAAATCTAGTGGCACTTTTTTCAAGTTTTCTTTATCTTCTATTTCTTGTAATCCCTTTATGAAATCATAAAAAAATCCACAAGTGAATAAAACTCCACAGAAAGGGTCTTCGATGTATTTATCTACCTCTTTTTCATCTCTACTTAACCAGTCAAATTCAGTTCTTGGAGATTTGAATTTTTTATTATTTCCACCAAATATTAAACTATCTAGTGCTTTACTTCTATGTAATCTTCCCTTTTTCTTTATTTCATAATTTATTATTTTCTCAGCTATCTTTAAAATAAAACCATGTTTCCCATTAGAACCTGATAAAATAAGCCCATCTATGCTATTACCATATTTCATAATATATCTTTGACTAGCAAATGACCCCATACTATGCCCAAATAAAAATATAGGTAAATCTTCATTCTCTTCTTTGATTATGTTAGTCAAAGTATTAATATCTTCTACTAAATATGTAAATCCGTTTCTATCTGCTAAATATCCTACATTATCTATTGTTTTGGCTGTTAATCCATGCCCTCTATGGTCATTTATATAAACAGTATATCCATTATCTGTTAGATTTTTTGCAAAGTATTCATATCTTATTGCTGTTTCAGACATACCATGAGATATTTGTACAATACCAATAGAATTTTTATTTTCAGGTTCATATTTATATACATGTATATCTAAATTATCTTTAGTACTTTTAAAATAAAACTCACTACTTTTCATTAGTTATTTATTTCCTTTCCAAATTATTGCTAAATTTATTATACATTGTATATACTTATATTTCTATATAAGTATACATAATGACCTATTATAAACGTATAAATTTATACTCTATATTTGTACAACTTTGCTTATTAAGTAAAATATAAATAAACTTAGTAATGAAAATACTATTCCAATAAATAAAAAGTAAAAAAAATATATATTGTATATTAATATTAACTTAGCTATATTTTGTAAATTTATATTTAATATGTATCCTAATAAAGAAATAACAATCGATAATATAAATATATACCCTATCCCACTTCTTGAATTTTTAAGATCTGCAGAACTCAGTGACATATGAGAAGTTATCGAGCACATTATAAAAATAAATATCCAAAATCTAAAATTTAAGAAATTGTCTATTGATAAAAACATTCCAATAAATAATGCTAAAATTTCTTTAATTACTAAAAAAACTCTATTTATACTATATCCTTCATTATATTTAATCAATTCTATAACGTAACCTGAAAGTTCTATATATATATCTGGAAAAAATAATTTAAAACATAATGCTATAAAAGCACCTCCTAATATCATAGGTGCTATACCTATAAAAAAGTTTCCTATATTCTGATAAATACTCTTAGGGTTATAGCTATGATATACATAACCTAATATTCCTTCTCTTTCATACTTATATGGTGTAAATAGCTTAACCTCTCTTACTTTATGAGCAAATATTTTGCACATAATATAATGGCTTAGTTCGTGAATAGTAGTACCTATTATTCCAGTTATTAAAATTCCTTTTGTTCCAAAAGTGTAATTAATATACTTAAGATTCTTATTTTCTATAAGATTATAAATCAAGCCAAAAATAATAAATATTCCAACTGTTGAAAATGTTAATAATATACTTGAGAAAATTATTTTTAAAACCATTCATTTCCCTTTCTTATTACCAATTTTTATATTTATATATTATCATATCATGATATTTACTAATCTATAATAAAATAATTTTTCGTAAAAAGTTATATATAGATTTTGTATATATACACTAGATTTTGCAAAACTTATTTATAATAAAAGTTTGGAGGTTTGACTAAAAATGAATGAAAATAATAGCTCGAATATATGGTTAATATTAGTAGCCACATGCTTATTCACATTTATGTCTACTCTTGATGGAAGTATAGTAAATATAGCAATGCCTATGATATCAAAGAGTCTTAATATAGAAATGAGTATAGCAGAGTGGATAGTATCATTATATATGCTTACAATCTGTTGTTTACTAATATTTTGGGGTAAATTAAGTGATTCTATTGGAAAAATTAAAATTTTTAGAATCGGAACCTTTGTATTTATTATAGGCTCTTTACTTTGTGGAATAAGTAAATCCATAGAGATGTTACTTTTGTCAAGAATTATACAAGCATTAGGTGCTAGTATGACAATGGCTACAAACTACGGTATAATTACTGAGTATTTCCCTAAAGAAATGAGAGGAAAAAGTCTCGGCATACTTGGTAGCTTTGTTTCTCTTGGTAGTATAGCTGGGCCAAGTTTGGGAGGTCTAATACTTCAAAACTATTCTTGGCATTACATATTCCTAATCAATATTCCAGTAGGCTTATTTGCAATAATTCTTGGCTACTTTGTGTTCCCTAAAAAATCCGCTGAAAATGTGAATTTTAATATTGATTACTTAGGATTTATACTATTCGCAACAAGTATAATTTCTTTATTCATGGGTATATTTATAGGTCAAGTAACTGGATTTAGAACAGTATTAGTGATAGGACTTTTTATTTTATTCGTAGTTATGTTTATTATATTCTTATATGTCGAAAAGATGATTGAAAATCCTTTAATTGATATGACTATATTTAAGAATAAATCATTTTCTCTAGGGTTATTAAGTGCATTATTGGTATTTTCATCAAATTTATTTTTAAATACCTTAATACCTTTTTACTTAGAAGATACATTAATGCTATCGCCAATGGTATCTGGATTAATTCTTATGAGTGTACCATTAGCTATGATAATAGTAGCACCATTAAGTGGGTCTTTATCTGATAAGATCGGTGCTGAAGGTTTAACTTTTAGTGGTTTAGGGATTGTAAGTATATCTCAGGTTTTATTTATATTTTTAAGCCAAAGCACACCTATATATTTTATAGTATTCCTATCGACCCTTACTGGTGTAGGTGTTGCTTTATTCCAATCTCCTAATAACTCTATAATAATGTCTTCCGTTGAACCAAAATATTTAGGTATCGCTGGTAGTATAAATTCATTAGCTAGAAACTTAGGTATGGTTATAGGGTTATCTTTGTCTACTACAATACTATATTTCTCAATGAGTAGTAAGGCAGGATATACTGTTACCGGATATATTAAAGGCCGTGATGACTTATTTTTATATGGAATGCATATAGCATTTATAGTCTCTTTTATACTTTGCTTTATTGCATTTCTAATTACTGGATTTAGATTGTTTTATAAAAGAAAATAAAATTGAATTTCTTAAATATAATTTAAAGCCTTCATATTATGAAGGCTTTTATATCTATTTAACAATATAATTTATTAGAATTTATCTTCACGTAATAAATATTCATTGTTATCTTGGTCTTTAAATGTAAATAATCTAGCATAAGGCATAGTTACTATATCAGTTACCTCTACTCCTTTACTCTTCATTTCATTATATGCATTATCTAAGTTTTCTGTACTTAGTATTACTGTCTTATAATCTACATTAGCTGATGGATATTGACTTTTCATAAGATTCTTATCATATAAAACTATAGTTACCCACTCACTTTCCTGTGGAGCAACTTCTATCCATCTAAGAGGTCCTTCTGTCGCATCTATTTTAGTTACAAAATTTAATTTTTCTGTCCAAAACTTTTTAGCTTCATCTTGGTTGTTTACATATACAGTTACTTTAGCTACTTTGTTTATCATTATTATTTCTCCTTTTGATAATAAATTTTAGTCACTTCATAATAATTTCCAAAATAACAATATCATAATTTTCTCTATCAGTCTACTTATAAATTAATTAGTATCCTTTGAATACTTTACATTTTTAATTTCTTTTTTTCGACGCTTTGCTAATTCAGCTACAGCTGTAAAAAGTACATCTGTAGATGAGTTAAGAGCAGTTTCACAAGAGTCTTGTATAACCCCTACTATAAAACCTACTCCTACAACCTGCATCGCAATATCATTTGGAATTCCAAATAAGCTACAAGCTAGTGGAACTAATAGTAATGATCCTCCAGCTACACCTGAAGCTCCACAAGCACTTACTGCTGATAATAAACTAAGTACTAAAGCCATACCTCTATCTACTTGAATATCAAGAGTATGAACTGCTGCAAGTGTTAATATTGAAATTGTAATAGCCGCGCCCCCCATATTTATAGTAGCTCCAAGTGGAATTGATACAGAGTAAGTATCTTTATCTAAACCTAGTTCATGACATAATCCCATGTTAACTGGTATATTTGCAGCTGAACTACGTGTGAAAAATGCTGTTATACCACTATCTTTCAAACATTTTAATACTAATGGGTATGGATTTTTACGTATTGCTATAAAAACAATCAGTGGATTTACAACAAGTGCTATAAACGCCATTGAACCGACTAATAAAATAATTAATTGACCATATCCAAGTAAAGTTTCTAACCCCTGTGTAGCAATACTATCAAATACAAGTCCCATTATACCGAATGGTGCAAAACTTATTATCCACCTTACTACTTGTGATAATGCGTCTGCTACATTACTTATCATTCTTTTTGTAGATTCTGCAGAATTTTTAAGTGCAAGACCTAAAACTAAGGCCCACGCTAATATACCTATATAGTTTGCATTAAATAATGCTTTAACTGGATTATCTACTATATTCATAAGTAAATTTTTTAATACTTCTACAACTCCTCCAGGAGGTGCAATATCATTAACTTCAGCCCCAAGTGTTAGTGTTATTGGGAACATAAAACTTGCTATAACTGCAACAAGTCCTGCTAAAAATGTACCTAAAAGATAGAGACCAATAATTGAACTCATATTAGTCTTTTTACCACTCTTATGTTGAGAAATAGCAGTCATTACTAAGAAAAATACAAGTATTGGAGCTACTCCTTTTAGTGCTCCTACAAATAATGATCCAAATATTACAATTGGGCTAGCATATGTAGGAACTGTTAAAGCTAAAATAATACCAATAATTAATCCAATAACAATTCTTTTAACTAAACTTATATCATTCCATTTCTTAAATAACTCTCTCATTCTTACCTCCCTTAGTATTTAATAATAAAAATATATTACAATACTTATTCTACACTTTAACAAGGCAATCCTTTTAAAATATGCGATTTTTTAGAATTTTCTATATTTTTTATCAAAGTATTTTTGCAAAATTAGACATAATAGTATATTATAATACAATGTTATAATTATTTTATAAAGTACATAAAATGTACATAATAATTAATTAGAGGGAGATTAATATGAAAAATTTTTATTACTTTTTTAGAAGTGCACCAGATAAAAGCAACTTTATTATATTTGGAAAATTGCATCTAATTATATTATTTGTAGCTGTATTAGTAAGTGTTTTTATTTTTGCTATGAAATTAGAAAATAGAATACTAGAATTATTTATAGGATCTACATTGATAATCCAGCAAGTAATTTTATATACTTGGTATTTTACAGGTAAATATAATCTACTAAAAGAAGGATTACCATTATTTCATTGTCGGATTGCCATTATCTTTGTGGGAATTGGTTTAGTTTTTAATAAAAAATCTTTAATGAAAATAGGTTCTTATTGGGGTATATTTGGTTCAATATCAGCTTTATTACTTCCTGGAATAGATCCTTTTTTATTTCCACATATAACTCAATACTCCTATTTTATTGGGCATTTGTTTCTTTTATGGGGCTCTATTTACTTACTGCATGTAAAGAAAATAGGTATGTCAGAAATGGATTTAAAAAATCTGATAGTATTTACAACTACCTATCATTTATTAATGCTAATAGT
Source organism: Romboutsia faecis (assembly GCF_014323405.1). Lineage (GTDB taxonomy): Bacteria > Bacillota > Clostridia > Peptostreptococcales > Peptostreptococcaceae > Romboutsia_E > Romboutsia_E faecis. The sequence continues at coordinate 52,232 of NZ_JACRWE010000001.1, forward strand.
AAATACAATATTAAATTCTAATTATGCTTATATGAACGCACCTCCATTTAATATAGGTGATGGATTAAATCCTTTAGTATACTCTTTAGCTGTAATTATGACTTTCAATATAGTATTGTTCATAGAATACATTTTTATTAATAAAAATACAGTTGTAAATGAAGATTGCGAGGCTCAGTATAATTAATCAAAATAAAGCTTATGATATTATAAATAGCATTATTTTATAATATCATAAGCTTTTATATTATATCTATATGTTATTTCATTCTTATCCTATTAATATATCATTAATAAAGTATTTAATAATCTTAATAATTATTAAACCTATCTATCACCTAATGTCACATTATTTATCCAGTTACCTTTTTTAACTCTTATATAAGCTGCTATTCCTTTTAATATTTCATCACTTTTTAATAATAAAAATACTATAGGTATACTAAACTTAAAATAGAATACTCCAATAAAGCCAAGTGGAATAGCTACACACCACATGAATATCATCTCATATTTAAATACAAATTTATTATCCCCTGCTCCTCTAAGTATCCCCATCATAATAGTTGATCCTAATGATCTAAAAAATATGCCTATAGATGTTGCTATCATTATATCTTTTGCAATTAATTTAGTCTGTATGCTTACATTATAGATATCCACTATAAATATTCTTATTACATATACAACTATAGCTGCAATAATTCCGCAAATTAAACTCAAAATAGCAATAGTATTTGCATATTCTTTTACCTTTTTATATAGTCCTTTTCCTATTGTATTTCCTATTATCACCGATGACGCGCTAGATAAACCTTGTATAAATAATAATGCAAATTGATACACTATATTGTTTATACTATTTGCTGCTACAACCTTTGTTCCCATTCTTGCAACTATTATTGATATTGTTGAAGATCCAATTGTCCAAAATAACTCATTAAAAAAAATCGGAGTAGTTACTCTTATAAACTTATTTCTTATATCTTTATTATTATTTTTAATTAAGTTAATTTTATATTTAATTTTTTTCTCAAAAAATATCATATATATTATTACTAGCAAGAATTCAGAACATCTTGATATTACAGTAGCAATAGCTGCTCCTTGTATCCCTAAAGGCCTAATACCAAACCTTCCAAATATCAATATATAGTTAAAAGTTATATTTATTAATAAAGACATTGAATTTATTACCATAGGAGCCTTTACATTTTTTACTGCTCTTAATACGCTGTTTGTTGAAATTGTCAGTGAATAAAAAATATAACTAATACTTACTATTCGTATGTATTTTATACCTTGATTTATAACATATTTATCATTAGTAAATAGCTGCATAAACTCTTTAGGCAAAAGAATGGATATTAGAAAAAATATTATTGATAATATAATAGCTATTTTATAAGTTACATTTAATATACTATGTATTGAATTTATATCTTTTTTACCATAGTACTGAGCAGACATTACACTAGCTCCTCCACCTAAACCAAACATAAGAATAATTAGCATAAAAAATAAATGCCCCCCTATTGACGATGCTGATAACTGTATTTCTCCTAACTTACCTAACATAACAGTATCCGCCATATTTACTGATACTGTTATTAGATTTTGCAACGTTATTGGTATAGATATTTTTATAATAGTTTTGTAAAAGTTTTTATCTTTCGTTAATTGCATATTTTATCTTTCCTTTTCAAACTTTATATATCTTATGTTTTCTTATTTTTCTTAATATTATTCTATAGCATATTGAATATCTTAATATTAGCTCCTGTATACTTTTCAATAATATTCTTTTATTTATTTTTTTGCATAAAAAAAGCTATTATTAAAATATTAATAGCTTTTTAGTACTTATATTGGCTCCTAGGGAGGGTCTCGAACCCTCAACCTACCGGTTAACAGCCGGTTGCTCCACCATTGAGCTACCTCGGAATACTTTAAATTTCTCATGTCAACACTTTTTATAAATAAATATATATGTACTTGTCCAATTATGTATTCTTAATAATTTATTCATAATATTAAAACAGAGAAGATTCTCTACTTCAAGTATCTTCTCTATTTTAATATCAAGTTATTTATTATTCTTTAAAATATTATTTACATATCCAATTGGTCTATATACTTCACCATTTTTATACATAAGAACTGGGGAAATCTTCACACCACCTATCGGGTATGCCATATCATTAGCAGATTGTATAACTTTACCTTTACCTATATACATAACAACATGTCCAGGAGTGTAGATTAAATCACCTGGCTGTAAATCAGATTTATCTATCCTATAATTCTTTAATACTTCTTTTTGTTGTAATGTAGAATATCCTATCTCTACCCCTGTTATTTTTTTATAGGTCCAATAAGTAAGTCCAGAGCAGTCAAATGCTTGATTTTTAATATACTTATCCCTTTCTAAAGGATAATGCTTTATTCCATATTCAAAGATAAGCTCATCTAATCTTTCATTAGTCATTATTTCTCCCTTACCACCCCAGACGTATTCAAGCCCTATTTTTTCTTTAGCTAGCAATATTACTTCATTCACTAATTTTAAATCATGTTCAGTCATATTTTTAGTTTCATCAATATACTTTTCTTCTATATATTTATTATAAAATAAAAAACTTAATGCAATTATTATAAGTACTAAAGATAATTTTATTAGCTTCTTGATTTTATTTATCCCCTTTCACACTTCATAATTATAAAAAATCATACTAAATACATCATTATTTCACCATAAAGCAATAAATATATTTTTAATTTGCATTTTATCTTTTTGAATATCTTAATATTGTAATTCCATTATCTACAATATAGTCATCTAACTTCAAATCTATTTTTGGATTATTACCTAAAAATAACGATCTTCCATTTCCTAATATAGTAGGTATTATTCCTATTATATACTCATCTATAATGTCTGCCTTAATGAAATTATCTATTACAATTCCTCCTCCAAATAAGAATATATCCTTGCCTTCTTTTTTTCTTTCTTCTTCTATAACTTTACATATATCACCATTTATAAAAGTTATATTATCATAATCAGCTATATTTTTTGAAGTAGCTATGTATACTTTTTTTATTTTTAAAATCATTATGAAAATTTTGCTCATAGCACTTTCTACCCATTACTACCGTATCTATTCCTTCTAAAAATTTATTATAATCCCATGTCTTTTCAGTATCTAGTTTATCACTTCCATCTCCAACTATCCAATCATATCCTCCATTATTTGAAGCTATATATCCATCAATGCTCATCGCCAGATTTAATATTATTTTTCTACTCATATTTTAATTCCTCTTTTCTATATCTATTGTTTAAATTACTTATTCTTATTTATAAAAACTCTCTTTATTTAAGCAACCTATTTAATATTAAATCAAATTAAATAAGAGCATAATAATATGCTCTTATTCTTCATATCTAATTACATTCTGAGTATGTCATGATGACATTTCTTAAAAATTCATTAAATACATCATACTCATATTTCTCTAAATTTTTATTATAACACATAACTTTTAAACTATGACCTTCATATCCTTTTCTATATGGAGGGTGTACATGATTAAATTCTTGTAAAATAAACCCTATTTTCGAATAAAACCTAAGTCTTTTAATCCCAATTTCGTCTATAGGTGGATCAATTTCTAAAATTATTATGCTATTGTCATCACAGAATTTCTCTAGTATCCTTGAACCATAATTTTTACCTCTTAATTCAGAAGATATGGCTAGATGTTCAATATATTTATATTTATCAAATTCCCAATATAATAATATACCTACAACTAAACCTTCATCACATATAACTATACAATTATATCTATCATCTTTTAATGCTTCTATTTGATTTTCTAAAGTTCTCTGTTCAAATATAGGAAAACTACTTGTGTATATATTCCATACATCGCTCCAGTAATTATTATTTGTATCATTAATTCTTATACACTTCATACTTCACTCCTAAATTAACTATATTTCATATATTATACAAAATAAATTACTGACTTAGCTATGATTTATTAAAAAATATTATAATTATTTGTTTTAATATAAATAATTATAATATTTTATTTTTTATTTAAATGTTCGATTATTAAACCCTTTCTATCTTATTTACGCCATCATCCTCAACATATTTAAATTCATTATTTACAGTATTAATGAAAGATTTAATCCATAAGCTTCTTAATTGATAAAATAATTCAACTTCATCATGCCAGATATCCTTATGAACACAGATTCGTCTTTTCCAACTTACAATATCTTCATTCGATTCTATAATTTCATTAACTCTATCACATGGCATTCCATCTAAAATATAGTCATTTATTTTATTATATATATTTTTTGCATTTAATAAGTCTATTTCTTGTGATAAACATTCTTTACCTGCCTTAAGTCCTTGGTCTATATATACTTTTTCTATTTTACTAATACTATTTTTATCCTTGTCAAGAATTAGCCTTATCCAATATGCCATTCTTCCTTCAGCAGAATGAATTCTTTCTTGAAGCCATCCATGTATATTATTAGTATCTATAATTTCCTCTAAAGGTTTATTAGGTAGTTTTTCTCCAAAATGTTCATTAGCATTTTTTAATAATTTGTTAATATCTAACTTCTCTTGTTTAGCTATCTTTATTATTTCCTCCTCTAGTCCTTCAAACCATAATATTTTATTATATAACCAGTAATGTATTTTTCCTAAATATAAGCTCATAATGGCCTCCTAAATATAACAATTTTATTTTAGTTATTTATTAAATTAGATTTCCTTAAATTTCATTAAAAAATACATTATGTTTTTACATTAGTAAAATATTTTTATATGAAATATTATTAATGCTTTTGACTATATCAATCTCTATAATTCCTATTCAAAAATAAACTAAATCATAATATTTAATATCTAAAAAGAGTAAACTCTAAATAGAATTTACTCTTAACTTTATTAGTATCTTTCTAATATTAAAATTATACTAAAGTAATTAAATCTTACTTTCTACATAAACAACCATAAACTTATAGCCATAACTGCCATTCCCGCTACTAAACCGTAAATAGATAAATGTCCTTTTCCATATTCTCTAGATAGTGGCAGTAGCTCATCTAGAGATATAAATACCATAATACCAGCAACACTTGCAAATAAAACACCAAATACTGTATCATTCATAATCGGCATCAATATTAAATATCCAACTAAAGCGCCAATAGGCTCAGCAAGGCCAGATATAAAAGAATATATAAATGCCTTTTTCTTACTTCCTGTTGCATAATAAATAGGAACAGATACTGAAATTCCTTCTGGAATATTATGTATCGCAATTGCTACAACAATAGGAATTGCTATAGAAAAGTCTTGTAAGGCTGATACAAAAGTTGCTATTCCTTCTGGAAAGTTATGTATTCCTATAGCAAGTGCAGTAAATACACCAGTTCTTAGTAATTTATTACTTTCTAGTGAAGAATCATTAATCTCTGATTTATTACTTTCTAGTGAAGAATCATTAATCTCTGATGTATCATGTACCTCATGAGGATTACTTTCTGATGGAATAAATTTATCTATTAATAATATTAAGAGTATCCCTATAAAAAATGCTATTATTGTTATTCCGGTTCCTATTTTATCTCCAAACGATATAGATAATTTATGTTTTGCATCTGAGAATATCTCTATCATAGATACATAAATCATAACACCCGCTGAAAATCCTAGTGTGACAGATAAAAACTTTTTATTTTCTGTTTTAGAAAAAAATGCAATACAACTTCCAATGCCTGTAGATAATCCTGCAATAGCTGTTAACATAAAAGCAAAAGCTATACTTCCCATTCATCCCCTCCTTTTACTCTATATTATTTATATTCAACTTTGATTAATTATATTGTCTCTTAGTGTAAAAAATATTTAATGCTCTATGCAATGACTCATTAAAAAAATACCAATCGTGATTTCCAGGCCATTCCTCATAAGTAAAATCGATATTAAAGTCTTTAATTATTTTACTGAATTCTAGATTATCATTATGCAAAAAGTCATCATATCCACAAGATGTATAAATTATAGGCTTATCTGATTTATTATATAAATTTTTAACTAACTCCATTATTTCAAACTCTGGTTTCCAAGTTAAACCTTCACCAAAAATAGCTTTTAGATCTTCAAATTCAACAATTCCAGTATCTCTTTGATAATCAAGATAATCTTTTAAAAATAAGAATGCTGGAGAAAATGCACCACAAAATCCATATTGATCTGGTTTTGAAAGAGCGCATTTTAATGCTCCATATCCACCCATAGATGCACCCATTATAGCTGTATCTTCCCTTTTTGATGATATATTAAATATATTTTTACAAATTTCAGGAAGCTCCTCAGTGATATATGAAAAATATTTTAAACCATATTTCATATCCATATAAAAACTTCTCTGAACTTCAGGCATTATAAATATTGCATCATAATCATTAGCATATGTAGGAAGTAGTGTATAGTCTGCCCAGTTCCTATGATTACCACATAGTCCGTGTAAGAGATAAACTACCTTATAGGAACCATCTAATTTCAAATCATTTGGAGTAACTATTGTTATTCCAGTATCCATATCTAATACTTTCGAAAATACATTTCCATTAAGTTTCATTTAATTAAACCCTCCATAATTTATATCCTAAATTCATCTTATACAGAGCATATACTTAAATAATATCACTTATACAAAATTATAAACAAGTTTGAGAATAACTCTGTAATAATCTTCCGTATTAAAGTTTGCAATAAAAATAAATACGACTATAATCCCTCTTTATATCTATTTTTAGATTAAATCATTACCTATTACTTTCTCTCCAAGACTTTTTTATTTCCTAATTTTTCATATTACTGTCATAAAAAATTTAATTATAAATTCAAAAATATTATACTAGCCAGTCAAAAATATAATAAATTTTATACTCAAAGTAATTATTTTCTATTTATAGGTTTATTTTCTATTACCTTGGAAACAATAATACAATAATTTCTAATTTTTATGGAGGGCCTATGAGAGTACCAGAACATATTGGAATAATACCCGACGGCAATAGGCGTTGGGCTTTATCAAATAACATGACTAAGGATAAGGGTTATGAATATGGAATAAACCCTGGTCTTGAAGTCTTTAAACTTTGTCAAAATGAAAATATAAAAGAAGTAACATTTTATGGATTTACTGTAGATAATACAAAGCGTCCGACAGAGCAAAAACTTGCATTTACACAAGCTTGTATTGATTCTGTTATGCTTTTAACCAAAGAAGACTGTGAAATATTAGTAATAGGAAATACAGAGTCAAATGCCTTCCCAAAGGAACTCCTTCCATTTACGACTAGAAAGAAATTTGGTAATGGGGGTACTAAAGTAAATTTCTTAATACACTATGGATGGGAATGGGATTTAAATTTACTAAAAGATGCTGATTTCTCTAAAAAACATATTTTACCTTACATACATTCTAAAGACATTTCTAGAATAGACCTTATAATAAGGTGGGGCGGTAGAAGAAGACTTAGTGGTTTTTTACCTGTACAATCTGTATATGCTGACTTCTATGTAGTTGATAGCTATTGGCCATCTTTTACTCCTAAAGATTTCTACGATGCCTTAGATTGGTATAATAAACAGGACGTTACTCTTGGTGGATAAATTTTATTCATTTACACTTTAATAGTCCTTAATACTTTCTTAATATTTTCTTAATTACAGTTACAAAATTGTAAACCAATTGAACTTTAAAATAGTTTATAGTATATTAGACAGGAGAATACATAAATTCTGTAAACAAATCGTACATATTATATGTACGACAAATTAAAGGAGATTGAGTATGAAAATAAAAAAGAAAATTACTTCGTTGATCTTATGTGGTGCTCTGTTTATGAGTAGCATTAACTTTGCCTTTGCAGATAGTTCAAGAGTTGTTACTTTAGGTGCTAACTTAAGCAAAGAACAACGTGCTACTATGCTGAAGTACTTTGGTGTTAATGAAAATGAAGTCGTAATAATAGAAGTAAATAACCAAGAGGAAAGAAAGTACTTACAAGGTGTCGCAACGGAAGAGCAATTAGGAAGAAAAACCTTCTCTTGTGCTTATGTTGAGCCAACAAAAACTGGTAGTGGTATAAATGTAAAAACTGCCAATATAACTTGGGCGACTAGCTCAATGATAGCAAGTATAATGTCAACTTGTGGAATTGAAAATGCTAATGTAGTTGCAGCTGCACCATTCCCAGTTTCTGGTACAGGTATGATGACTGGTATAATGAAAGCATTTGAGGATGCTACTGGAGAACCTTTAGATGAAACAAAAAAAGAAATTGCATCTGAAGAGTTAATAATAACTGGAGATTTAGCTGATGAAATAGGTGGGGAATCTGGTCAAGATAAAGCTACAGGTATTATAAATGATATAAAAACAGAGATAATAAAAAATAATACAAGTGATACTATACAAATCGCTGACACTATAAATAATATAACAAATAACTACAATGTAACTTTAACACCAGAACAAGAACAACAAATAAAGGATTTAATGAAAAAAATAGCAAATCAGGATTATGATTATAACAGCATAAAGAATGCTTTAAATAGTGTGAAAGATAACGTAAATGAAAATTTATCAGCTATGGGAGAAAATCCAAATTCAGGATTATTTGATAGTATAAAAGGTTGGTTCAATGGAATAGGTAATTGGGTTGCAGGCATATTTGAAGCTAATAAAGATTTAGGTATACTTGAGAATACCAATGATAATTTACTTGGTGATGGAGCTCAAATAGATGCTACTGATAAGGATGCAATAAACCTTCCATCAAGTGAGCAAGTTGAAGGTTTATTCTCTAAGATATGGAATTGGTTCACTGGACTATTTAGTAGTAATAATAACTCTTCAGAATCTAATACTACTAATGAATCTACAGACCAAAATAATGAAGCTCCAGTTGAGAATAATCATTCTAATGATGTTCCTACTTCTAATACTGACAATAACACTAATCAAGATTCGTCAAATGAATCTAGCGAACCTGTTGAAAACTCATCAAATAATGATTTGAATTCGTCTGATAATAATCAAGAAAATAATACATCAAGTGAAGAACCAACAAATTTAAATAATTAAAATATTAAAAGGATACAGTTTTTATAATAAGCGCTGTATCCTTTTAATATTTTAAATTTATCCAATATATATATTAGTTTCTCCAAATTTATTCCATGGTATCTTAAATTTAGGAATACCTACATAGTATGGAGCTATGTCATATAGTTGAAAATATACTACTATTCCATCTTCTTCTATATAAAATTCTTGATTACTCTTTATACCTTTAAATTCATTTTCACCTGTGAAATATAGATCCTTATTCTTTTCTATTTCTTTATAAATAAAATCATTTATTATATTCTTATAATCAGTTCCACTTTTAAAAATATCTTTTATTTTAATCTGTTTTTCTGTTAGTAAGTTATAATTATACGATTTTAAATAAGTCATTCCATGTGCTCCACCAGTAAATTCATAAGTTGTTATCGGTATACTTAGTATATTATTTTTATTATAAGTAATTTCATATTCTGAATATGCTTCATACTGATATTTTACATACTGATCTTTCTGTTTTGAGTATATCTTTTTATAATCTTTTTCATATTGCTTAGATTCCTCTTTAATTCTATTTTTAAATTCTAATATATACCTATATATATCTTTATTAATATTTTCGACAGTTTCAACCCTTGAATTTTTTTTATTTATATTTTTATCTTTGATCTTTAAATATGGATATTTTATCCTTGCTTTGAAGAATTCACTCTCCTCGATTATGCTCTTTGTTTCTATATCAAATATTTCATTCACTACAGAGTCTTTTTTATTTTCTTCTTTATATAATGCTATATTTTCTTTTAGTATAATATCTTCTTCATTCTTAATATTTCCATATGAAAAAGAGGGATTTACAAGTATAGTTATTATAATAATTGATAATATCTTTTTCAAATTTTTCATATTTAATACTCCTTAATTTATTTCTTATTAAGCTTATTTTATTCTATTTTACTACTTATATACTAAAGTTTAAATTTATAAAAAATAAAGAAAAAGCCCTAATTTTATTTTTTTAATTAGGGCTTTTTCTTTATTTTCTATTTAAATAATTTTCTATTACATTTTTAACTTTAGGAACTAAATATTGAGATGTAGATTTCTCTTTCATATCTTCCATTACCATGGATATAGCTATTTTTGAATTATCTAAATCTACAGCCGCAAACCAACTATTTTCACTTCCTGATTTATCATCTTTGCTACCTTTGATCTCTGCCGTTCCAGTTTTCCCTGCAAGATTTACACCTTTTATCTTAGCTAAATTTCCGCTTCCATCTGAATCATTAATTACCGCAGAAAAACATTTCTTTAACTCAGGAAGATAGTCCTTAGATATAGCTTTACTATATATCTTTGCTTCATTATTTTCACTTATGACTAACCTTGGAGTCATGATATTACCATCATTTCCCAAAGAACTATATGCCATTGTAATCTCTAGTGGAGTTGTAAGTACCTCTCCTTGTCCATAACCTGTATCTGCTAATAAAAGTTCATCCTCTAACTTTCCATTATTAGATATTTGAGATTTAGCCATAGGGTATTCAAATGTAGATTTTACTCCTATTCCAAACTTCTTAGCTTCTTCTATATACTTTTCAGCACCGATTTTTATTGATTTATCTGCAAAATATATATTGTCAGAGTACTTTACCGCCTCATATAAGTTAACTGAACCTGCATCTTTTACTCTAGTTACTTTATAATCCCCCCAAGATGAACTATTTTGCCAATATAAACCTTTTATTTCCATTTTTTCATTAGGGTTTATTACTTTATTTTCAAGTCCTATTGATGCTGTAATAAGCTTCATTGTTGAACCTGGTGAATAAGCATTGTTAGCTCTATTATCAAATTCTGCATTATTACTTTTTTCCCAATTTTGGGCTATAGTTTTAGTCTTGTATGTTACTAATGTATTTGAATCATAAGAAGGTGAGCTTACCATAGCTAATACTTCTCCTGTCTTTGGATCCATGGCTATTGACGCTCCCTTCTCTTTATTCATCTGATTATATATATCTTCTTGAAGCTCAGAGTCGATAGATAATTTAATATCTTCACCATCACTAGCCTCAGTTTTAGCTATAGTTATTTGTTCATCTCCTCTTTCTATATATATATGAACTCCTTCTTTTGCTCTTAACTCATCCTCATAAACTTGTTCTAATCCATTTTTACCAATTTGACTATAAGAAGTATAACCTTTATTTGAATTTTTTGACAGCTCTTCCTCCGTAATACTACCAATATATCCAAGTAAACTACCAAATGCTTCCCCTTGTGCATAAACTCTAGATATACCCTTTTGTACACTTACCCCATTTATATCAGATAATTTTTTGACTTTTTCTTGTTCATAATTTGATACTTTTACAATAAATAAAGCTTCATCGGAGTTTGTACTTTTATTTAACTTATCTTCTATGTATTCTTCACTTATATCTAAAATATCAGCCATCTTAATGATATTTTCATTCTTATTTTCCTCAAAAATACCTGGGACTATATTAATAAAATTAACTTCTCCATTATATGCTAATAGATTATCATTTCTATCGAGTATACGACCTCTACTACCGTTTGTAGTTTTTACTCTTATTTTATCACCTTGTATCATTTGAGGTAATATCAAACTTTCATTCCATAATACCTTGTATTTATTATCTTCTTTTACTAATTTAATGTTAGCATCGTCAAACTTCAACTCTCCTGCAATTGTGTTCATGGTAATCGTTATTGGTATTTCTAACTTGTTTTCTGAATCTTTCATATCTATTCTTATATTATTTACTCCCATTGCTGAATATATATTAAAATATTTTTGTACAAATCCCTCTTTTGATTCATACTCTTCATCTATATACTTCTTAGATTCATTTGATAATTCTTCATATAATTCTTCATATTTACCATCATTTAATAATTTTGCATAATTATTTACTGCTTCTTCAATATTTTCTTCTTTATTACATCCTACAAAAGCAAACATACTCATGATTAACACAATTAAAACTATAAATATCTTTTTTAAATTCATAATAATTCCCCTTCTCTACTTTATAAGTTAATTAAAATAAGTATTTACTATATTGTCTACTACTTCATCTTTTATAGATATAGCCTTACCGATTTCTCCATCTAACATATACCATACATAATTATGTACATCTACTGCATTTTCAAATTTTCCATTTTTCCATTTATTTAATTCATTATATAAATGTTTCCTATCTTCATAGCTTTCAATTAATTCTAATCCATTTATTGCAAGTTCTATAGTTTTTGGCGTTATCTTTATACTACCATATTTTCTACCATCTATGGGGTTTATTATACTATTTGACATTTTGTGTATAAACTGAACTGCTAAATACTCAGTATTAGGTGCTTGTGCTTTCTTATCTTCTAACACATCCTCTTCAAGTTCTTCTTTTTCATCATATAATTTATTTACCTTATATTCTGAAGGCTTTATAAATTTTACCTTATTACTTTCATCTAAGGTAGCTTTTGGTGCTATTTTATCTAACCCAATAAAATAACTTATTTCATCTATTTTTAAAGTATCATTTATAGTTTTTAGTATTTTTTCTAAAAAAGGAACTTTATGAGCCAGTACAGGATTATATACTCCTATTGAAAATACAATTGCTATACTTGCAGCACTTGCAATTATTTGTGTCTTTCTTTTATGTTTATTTATATCTACTTCTGCTTTATCTATAGCATCTCTTACCCAAGACTTCATATCATTAGGTGCTTTTATCGAGTCTATCTTTTCATAATCTATATAAAACTCATTCATTTCTAAATCAAGTTCTTCTATACTTATTTCTTCTAATTCACTTACCGAAGTATTATTTATATTTGTATTTTTAATTTTCTTACTCATTTTCATATCCCTCCTTTAATAGATTTTTCATATCCCGAATTGCCTTTCTTAAGTGGGTCTTTATCGTATTAATAGGGCGATCTAATATTTTTGATACTTCTTCTATTTTTAAATCCTCTATATATCTTAAAATAATTGCATCTTTATATTTGTCTTCTAACTCATCAATTGCATTAAATAAGTCAATTTTAATCTCAATCTTATCATCAATAATAGCCTCTTTTATAAAAGCTTCTTCAGCATGTTGTAAATCAACCATACCAACTTTACTTATATAATCATTAGATACATTTATTAATATTCTACTTATCCATGTCTTAAAATATTTAGGTTCTCTTAAAGTCCCTATACTTCTATATGCCTTATAAATAGTTTCATGTATTATTTCCTTTGCATCATCCTCATGTTTACATTTTAGGTAAGCTTCTCTGTATAACCTATCTGAATACATATCTATCAGATTTTCAAAAGCTTCACGATCGCCTTTGATGGCTCTCTTAACTAAGACTATCTCCTCCATTATATCCCCTTCCATAGTATTAAAAATTTCTTATCTTATCTGTTAGACTCTAAATATATAAAAAAAGTTTTAAAAAAATAGACTTTAACTAACATATTTTATCAATACATCAATTATAGTCTATTTTTCAACATTTTTAGAATTAAATTATTTAAACTTTTTTTATATCTATTTTAACTACTTTTCCTAACAGTAAAAATGCTATTCCAACTTATTTTAATTATACCTATTAATATTAATGCGTAAATGTATATAAGTACATTTATATTCATTAATATTATCCAAAAATGTATACCCACTAATATTACTGTGGTAATCATTGATTTTAGTACTACAATAATATTTTTAGATGAGGTTCCTACATTGTAAGGTTTTGAAAATGGTAGATGTTTTTCATTAAGCTTAAAAGAAACCATGGAAACAAATACACCAGATAGAAATAATACTGTTAAATGTTTTATAACCTCTATTTTAAATATTAATATAAATACTATAGACAAAAGTATAAAAGAGGGAAAGTATAACTTGTAAATACTACCCTTAAACATTCCTGTATATATATTTCTTATATTCTTTATAGGAAGTATTTCATATATCCAAGCACCTTCAAATTCATTTGAATATTGAACCATCGTTATTATATTTTGAATAATTACGATTCCCAAATATCCACTAAGGTATAAATAGCTTTCTCTTATTTCCTTTAGATAGTTTATTATACCGCTATTATCATAAGAAGTAAAAATTATTATAATTGGCATAAAAACGCCTAATGCCAATGATGGATATACTTTTGTTTTAAAATCTCTATCTTTATCAAGTATATTATAAACAAAATTAAATATAGCCCTTTCTTCTTTATCTCTACAAATTAATTTACTCACTTTAATAGAAAACTTTTCTTTTTTTTCTTTACTTTTGTAAGTATTATCATTAAGTTTTTGTAAGTTTTTCTCGAATACTGGGACAAGTTTTTTATATACTACTAACGATATTATAGGCACAACTATAGATAAAATACTTAATACAATTCCAATAGAATCTAACGATTTTCCATCTATAATACTAAAGTTAGAAGAAAACCACATAGGAATAAATAATACATTCCACCAAGATTGATCATAAACTATATCTGTATGCATAAAATCAAAACTTCTCGCTATAAATTGGTAGCCTATTGTAAATAACAATAAAAAACATATTTGGAATATATTCAACATATCCTTAAGTTTTTCACCTTTAAAAAGTTTAAGTATTATAAGATACATAATAGCAGTAATTATTATCATCAAGATATCCACAAGCACTATACTTAAAAATAATAATAAAAAATACTTCATACCAAATCTTAAGGATGCTAATAAACTAAATCCTGATATTGCCAAACTAAGCATAAATATGTATATAAAAATATGTGTAGTTTTTGCTGCATTTAATGTTCTAGGCTGAACTCCTCTTATTCCGATTATATCTTTATCATTTACATCTAATATTACGCTAGAAAAATCAGATATAAGTACCGTTAAAAGTAAAATCATAAAGCAAGAAAAATAAATGCTCATCTTTATCCTCGGATCTATACTCATTAAAATTATAGGTAGAAATGTAACACCTAAAATAGAATAAACAAAAAGAGAACTGTAAAAATAATTTTTTTCATTCCCTTCAACTGAAGCCTCCGAAATAGTTGGTACTCTTCTACAATCTAAAGTAAGCTTTGCTTGTATAATTAGTCGCATTATATTATAGTCAACACCAAGTTTCGTGTATATACCTTTAAATAAATCTAAAATTCTAAGTATTAAAAAGTTTTTCATACTCTATACCTCATTTAAAATATTAATAAACTCATTTGACAATTCACTGTGCTCAGCAAAGCCAGTAAGCTCATTAAATATCTCTTCTAAAGAACCATCAAAGCTTGATTTTCTAATTTCTTCAAAGTTGCCATCAGCGACTATATTTCCATCATTTAAAACAATTATTCGATCACTTATTTTTTCTACAACCTCCATAATATGAGAAGAGTAGAAAATAGTCTTTCCATTTTCTTTTAGTTTATTTATTATCTCCTTTATTAGAAGTACACTATTTGCATCTAAACCACTAAGTGGTTCATCTAAAAATAATATATCTGGATTATGTATGACTGCTGAGATTATAGCTATTTTTTGTTTCATGCCTTTTGAGAAAGAAGATATTCTACTTTCATATGAATCTTCTATACCTAATACTTTCATAAGCCTTTTTGCTTTTTCATCACAAATTTTATATTCTAAGCCGTATAATTGACCTATAAAAGTTAAGTATTCTTGTGCAGTTAAACTTTCATAAACTTTAACAATTTCTGGTACATACCCTATTTTGTTTTTATACTCAAAATCATCTTCCCTAATATCTCTTCCGAAGATTTTCACTTCTCCACCATATCCACCTATAAGCCCTAAAAGTATTTTTATTGTAGTACTTTTTCCCGCACCATTAGGTCCTATATATCCTATAATATTACCTCTATTTATATCTAGATTTATATTTTTTAATACTTGTTTTGATCCATAACTCATATTTAGGTTCTTTATTTCTATTATTTTTTCATTATTAATCATTAGATTCCCCTCTTATTTGTTACTCATTTCTTTTGACTTATCTACTGCTGCAGTTACAGCCTTTATTATAGAAGCTCTCATATTATTTTCTTCTAACACTGCTACTGCTTCTATTGTTGTTCCTCCTGGTGAGCATACCATATCTTTAAGTTCTCCAGGATGCTTTTCACTCTCAAGTACCATTTTAGCAGAACCCATTACTGACTGAGATGCAAATTTATAAGCTTGAGTTCTTGGCATTCCAGCCTTTACAGCACCATCTGCTAGGGCTTCTATAAACATAAATACATATGCAGGTGAAGATCCGCTAACTCCTATTACTGCATCTATTAAGCCTTCTTTTACAATCTCATATTTACCGAAAGAATTAAATATTGATATAACTTCATTCAATTCTTCATCATTTATATTTTTATTAGGACAAATCGCCGTCATTCCCTCATTTACTAAAGCCGGTGTATTAGGCATTGTTCTAACTATTTTTTTATCACATCCAATTACATTTTCTACAGATTTTATAGTTTTTCCAGCTGCTATAGTAACTATGATCTTATCATCAGTAATAAGTTCTTTAACTTCTTCTAACACTGAATCATATACATTTGGTTTTACCGAAATAAAAACTATATCTGAGTTTTTAACTACGTCTTTAGAATTTTTTGTAGTATTAATTCCAAAATTCTTACTTACTCTTTCTAATGTAGAATCACTTAAAGCAGAAGCAATTATTTTTTTTGAACTTATTAAATTTGATTTTACTATTCCTCCAATAATTGCTGATGCCATATTTCCCGCTCCTATAAAACCTATACTTTTCATTAAAATCTCCTTTTCTATTAATTATATTTATATAAAGTTTATGCTTGAATTTTATATAGTCTTGAATATATACTATATTCTTTTTTATTATAACAGAATTGCCTTAATATTTTTAATACTTTTTAGATATTATGTTAATAGGGCTTATAATTAACATATCTTTGCATTAACTTACTAAAAAATAAAAATAGAGCTAAAAAATACATTGTATCGTTTAACTCTATCCTTATATTATTTGAAAGATTCTATAAACCTCTGTTTTGCATTTATAACATGAATTCTAGCTTCTTGTTCAGCTAAGAATTCATCTCCTTTTTCTATAGCATTAACTATTCTAACATGCTCCATTAAGACATCTTGCCTTTTGTCCAAATGATGTAAACTAACCTTTCTTAAGCTTTTTAGATATTCATATACATGCTCAATTTGCCTTAGTAACATTTTATTTTTACTTGCCTTCATTATTATATCATTATATTCACCATGAGCTTTCATATATTCCTCATAGTTATTCTCACTCATAGTTATTCTCATTTTTTCTATAACTTCTTTTAAATAATTAATTTCCCTTCTCGATATATTTAAACAAGCAAGTCTTACAGCTAATCCTTCTAAAACTTCTCTTAAATCATAAATTTCCATTGCATCTTCTTTTGAAATTCCCTTAACTAAAGTACCTTTTCTCGGTATATTTACAGCCAGTCCTTCTATTTCTAATTGTCTTAATGCTTCTCTAACTGGAGTTCTACTTACTCCCATACTAGAAGCTATTATATTTTCAACTAATCTATCTCCAGGACTTAATTTATTTTCAAATATTGCATTTCTAATTTCATATAATACAATCTCCCTCATAGGCCTTAAATCTGAACTATCTATTTTATTAAATATCGATTCCATTTTTATCTCCTTATTGTTTATTCATCTATAAATTATGTGAAGTTTTCATTATTAATTTTAACCAATTTATTATAACACATTTAAAATTCTCTAAAAAGTAAAAAAAGTAGTATCTTAATCTTTAAATAAACTAAGATACTACTTTTATATTTCATATTATATTAACATTAATTAATTTTATAATGCTATTATTCCGAATAATATTCCACCAACTAACATTAATAAACTTATTGCATATAGCCATCCAAAACTGAATTTTATATGATCTTTTATATCAACATCTGCAAGCCCTATTGCTAGGAATGTTGGCGGTACTAATGGACTTATTAATAAAGCAACATTTTTGCCTATTATCATAGTTAATGCAACTTGTAATGCTGGTATTCCATAAGTAGCTGCAACCTCTATAACTAATGGTAATAATCCATAGAAGTATGCATCTGTACCAAGTATCATTCCTAATGGTAATGCAAGTACACCCATTATTAAGTGTAGTAATGGTCCCATAGAAGAAGGTACTAAGCCTAAAACTGTTTCAGACATAGCTGTTAACATTCCACTTTGATCTAATACTCCAACGAATACTCCTGAAGCTAACATCGTAGCAGATACTAATAAAGCAGAAGAAGCATGAGCTTTTATACGACCTTCTTGCTCTTTTACTTTAGGGAAGTTAACTATAAGAGCTATTGCAAGTCCTAACATAAATGTAGCTGTAGCTGGTATAGCATCTAATACAAGTATAACTATAACAACAGCAGTTAATAATATGTTAAACCAAGCAAGTTTAGGTCTCTTAAGTGCTAAAACCTTTTCATCAACAGTAGTAACAGCTATTTCATCCTCTATAGATATAGATGAATTTTTAGATACTCCAGCACCACGCTTAGACTCTATAATACCTAATATTGCAGCTAATCCTATAGTAGTAACAACTCCCATTAACTGAATTGGTATTAACGTTTTCCATAAAACGTTTGCATCCATACCTAAAACTACCGCAGTTCTTACTGTTGGTCCACCCCATGGTAATAAATTCATTACACCCATAGCTGAAGCAACTATTAATAATAAAACTTGTGGTCTTATGTTAAGTTTTTTGTATAATGGTAACATTGCTGGCACAGTTACTAATACAGTTGTAGCTGCAGTACCATCTAAGTGACCTAATATACCAACTATTGCAGTAACAACAGTTATTGCAACAACACTGTTTCCAGCTTTCTTAACTAAGTTATCTATAACAACATCAAACATACCTACATCATTCATTACACCAAAGTATGTAATTGAGAATATGAATAATATTGCATTGGTAGAGGTCTTGTCTAAACCAGCCATCGCAAACTCTCCTATTTCAGCTGGTGAAAATCCTCCAAGTAGTGCACCTATTATTGGTAACACTATAAATAAAACTAATGGACTTGCCTTACCTTTTAGTAAGACATACATCATGATTGCTATCATAGCAAATCCGATAAGTGATAACATTTTAAAATCCTCCAATATGTATACTTGGATTTTCAAGTTTATATTTAGTAGATGGTTATAAACCATCAAATCCGATAAATTATTATTTTTGTTTAGATGGAACATAAATTAATAATTCATTTTACACATATTGCATTAAACTAGAAAAACAGACTTTGTTATATTTTTATCTGTTCTCAATTATATTAACATATCATAAATTAATATTCAATATTTTTCCTATTTTTTTATGTTTATTTTAAAATGTATTTTATTTTCTTATAAATCGATTTATTTTGTAGTAATTTACAACAAAATCCCCAAATTTTCTAAATATTTTTACTCTATGTTTTTAAAGTGTTTTTTTATAGTAAATATATTTTATATATTGTATAATTTTATATGGAATTTCAATAGGAAGGAATTATATATATGGATAAAGTTATTTACACATCATCAATTGGATTAGATAAAATAATCTGTACTCTAATTATAGGATCTATTGGAGGGATGCTGGGCGTTAAATTTAAAATTCCCGCTGGAGCTATGATTGGTTCTATGGTCTTTGTTGGAATTTACAATGTTTTTATTGGAAAAGGATATGTTCCGTCTAACTTTAAAACTGTAGCTCAGATAGTTATTGGTTGCATAATTGGTTTAAACTTCACTATGGATTCTATCTTGGGCCTTAAAAAGTTAATAATACCATCTATAATATTAGTTATCGGTTTAACTTCTTTAAGCATAATTTTAGGATTAATATTACATAAGACAACAGGATTAGACTTACCAACTGCATTATTTAGTGCTGCACCTGGTGGATTAACTGATATGGTTATTATGTCAGAATCTTTTGGTGCTCTAACTCATATTGTCGCACTGTTACATTTGATTAGATTAACTACTGTTTTAACAGTACTCCCAATAGTTATAAAATTTGTTACTGAAAAACTTTTATAAAATAAAACTGTGAGCTCTACTTGCTCACAGTTTTATTTTATTAATTATAGATACATATTTATTCCCTTTTATATAAAATCTCCATAAATAATCCTTTGCTTCTTCTGCATAATCAATATTTATACGTTTGTCTGTTTCTATTTCAAATTTATCTTCTGCATATATTTTTTTATCTTCTTTATAATAAAAATCACTTATATACAATTCATTATCTAAAATACTTTTAGAATTTAAGCTTTTATCTATATTTAACGCCATACAAAGTTTACCTGGACCATTAGTAATATTTTTCTTTTGATAACTACTTAAATTACTATAATTTTTTTTATATCTATTCTCACAAATTTCTTCTATTCCTTTTATCGGCTCAATTGCTCTAATTAATACACACTCTGGTATACTCTCCTTATTTGCTGAGATATTTAAACAATAATACATTCCATAAATTAAATAGACATATATATGACCTCCATCTAGATATAATGGCATTGTTCTGTCTGTCTTCTTATCCCCATATACATGAGCTGCTTTATCATTTACTCCCATATATGCTTCAGTTTCAACGATTTTACTTACTATTTGTTTTCCATCGTACTCCCTGATTAAATACTTTCCTAATATATCTTTTGCTAAACTTATAGCATCTTTCTGAAAAAAATCTCTATTCAAGTTAACACCTCATTTATGTATATTTATTATTCTTATTTTACCATAATATAAAATATAAATAACTTAATATAAAATAAAAAAAGTCATCGAGTTTATATAAATCTATACTCGATGACTTTTTATTTGTAAACGTTTTCCTGATAAGTATTTTTAACCAATACCTCCATATATTATACCACCAATTATAACTACTATTGTAAGTATAACAAATACATACTTAGCCATAAATTCAAACGATTTTCCAAGTGGCTTTGAAGAACCCATTTCGATTTCTTTTCTTGCTATATTCACTCCAATAACCCAGAAGAACATTATTCCAGCAAGTAAAGCCCCTACAGGTATTGCATAAATAGAAACGAAGTCCATCCAAGTTCCCAATATATCTCCATTTTCCAGGAATATTCCAATACCAAATGCTACAATACAAACTACTATTACAGATGTTTTTCTACTTAGTTTCAATTTATTTTGTATTGCTTCTATAGGTACTTCTAATAAATTCATAAGAGATGTTATAGATGCAAATAAAACAGATATAAAGAATAATACCGCAAATAACTGACCTGCTGGCATTTGCTTAAACACCATTGGCAATGTAATAAATAATAGCGGAGGACCTGCTGTTGGATCAAGCCCAAATGCAAATACTGCTGGTATTATAACTAGTCCTGCAGTTATTGCAGCTATAGTATCAAATACAGTTGTATTTTTTGCACAGTTTGGTATATCAATATCTTTTTTTAAGTAACTTCCATAAACAAGCATACCAGAACCTGCTAGGGATAATGAGAAAAATGCTTGCCCTAAAGCGTAAATCCAGGTTTTTGGATTTCCTAAGAACTCCCATTTAGGAACTAAAAGATACTTAACACCATCAATAGACCCCTCTAAACTTAATACTCTTACAAGTATCACTAAGAATAATGCAAAGAAGATTGGCATCATAACTTTATTAACTTTTTCTATACCATTAGAAACACCTAATATTAGTATTGATGCTGTTATTATTAGTGCTAATAAGTGCCATCCTATGCTTCCAAAAGAACCTGCTATTTCACCAAAATAAGCTCCTGAATCTGGTGCATTAAACATTTCACCTGTAACAGATCCTACTAAAAATCTTATAAACCACCCAGCAACCACTGCATATCCAGTCGCAATTCCAAATGCACCAAGCACTGGTATAACGCCTAATATAGTGCCAATTTTTTTGTTCTTCTTACCCATTTTCATTGCTTTCTCAAAAGCACCAATTGGTCCGGTTTGAGTCATACGCCCAAATGCAAATTCGCCCATAAGACCTGTGTAACCTAATATAACTAAAAATAAAATGTAAGGAATTAAAAATGCAGCCCCACCAAATTGTCCTGCTCTATACGGGAACATCCAAATATTCCCCATACCAACTGCCGAACCTATACATGCAAGTATAAATCCTATCTTCGAGTTAAAAGTATCACGGTTTTCTTCTTTAGCAATATTTTTATTGCTCATAAATTCACCTCTTTTAAATTTTATATTATCGTGATATTACAAATCTATAGATTATTATTGAGATAATATTCTATAATACAAAAAGGATATGACATAAAACAAAATGATATTTATTTAAATTATCTAATGTTTTAAGTCATATCCTTATATTTACTAATTAGTTTATTCTATATAATTATTTAGCTAGTTCTTCAACTCTCTCTACAGGTCTAAGCTTTGAAGTAAAGTGGCGAAGAACCTTAGGTTGCCAAGTTATTTCATATCCTCTTATTTCATCAGCTCTTTCTTTTATAGCTATTATAGCATCGCAAACTACATCTAGATGAGCTTGAGTGTAAACTCTTCTTGGTATAGCTAGTCTTGTAAGTTCTAATTCTGCTTCTCTTTGTTCTCCGGTTACAGGATCATTATCTAACATGTATGATCCTATATCACAAGATCTAATACCAGCTTCTATGTATAATTCTACAGCTAAAGCTTGCGCAGGGTATTGATAGTATGGTATATGAGGAAGAACTTTCTTAGCATCTACGAATACCGCGTGCCCACCAACTGGAGATTGGAACGATATTCCTGCCTCTTCAAGTCTTGAACCTATGTATTCCATTTGACCTATTCTGTAATTTAGATAATCGTAATCTATACCTTCTTGTAGACCTATAGCTAAAGCTTCTAAATCTCTTCCTGCAAGACCTCCGTAAGATACAAATCCTTCAAATGGTATTGTACGAGCTTTTACATCATTGTACATTTCTTCATCATTTTTTATAGCTATTAATCCACCCATATTAACTATTGCATCTTTTTTTGAACTCATAGTTAATAAATCTCCATAACTAAACATTTCTCTAACTATTTCTTTTATACTTTTATCTTGGTATCCTTCTTCTCTAGTTTTTATAAAGTAAGCATTCTCTGCATATCTAGCAGCATCTATTACTACTTTTATATTATTTTTTTGAGCTATAGCATAAACGTCTCTCATATTTGACATAGAAACAGGTTGCCCACCTGCAGTATTATTTGTAACTGTCATTATTATAGCCCCAACATTTTCACTTCCATATTCAGATATAAGCTTTTCCATTTTTTCTATATCCATATTTCCTTTAAATGGAGCGAAAGTAGTTGTGTCTAAAGCTTCCGCTACTACATTATCTATAGCTTTAGCTCCAGTTAATTCAACATGAGCTCGTGTTGTATCAAAATGCATGTTTGATATTGCAACCTTTCCTTCACCTAATAGTAAAGGCATGACAACTTTTTCAGCAGCTCGACCTTGATGAACTGGTTGTATATATTCATATCCAAATACATCTTTAGCTGATTCTACTAATTTGAAAAAACTACTAGCCCCTGAGTATGATTCATCACCTAACATAAGTCCTGCCCATTGATTAGAACTCATTGCACCTGTACCACTATCTGTTAGTAAATCTATATATACATCTTCCGCTCTTAAAGCAAATAAATTATAGTTTGCTTCTTTTATTTTTTCTATTCTCTCCTCTTTAGTCGTCATTCTTAATGGTTCTACCATTTTTATTTTAAATGGCTCTGCTACATACTTTTTACTCATAGTATTTTCCCCCTTTTGAATTTTAACAACATCGTAGTTGCCTTACATGATAGATAGTAGTATGTTTTGAAAACGTTTTCAAGATATTTTTTAATATTTTTATATTTTCATCATAAAACTTGACTAATTTGTTGATATTACTTTACTACAAGAAAAAAATAAATAAAAGTCAAATTTTTTAATACATAGTATACTTGTATAAAAAAGCTGAAATATAAAATAATTTTATATTTCAGCCTTTTATCATTTTTGTATTTATTCAAAATGATGGTATTATACTACCTTGATATTTTTCTTCTATAAATGCCTTCGCTTCATTACTAGTTAAAGCTTCAGTTAATACTTTTATTTTTTTACTATCTTTGTTATCTTCTCTACAAGCTAGAATATTTGAATATGGTGAATCTATAGATTCTATTGAAATTGCATCTTTAGTCGGATTTAAATTTGCACTTAGAGCATAGTTAGTATTAATTACTGCCGCGTCTACATCTACTAATACTGATGGTAATTGAGGAGCTTCAATCTCTAGTAATTCTATATTTTTAGGATTTTCAGTTATATCTTTAACCGTTAAAAGATCTTTATTTTCAACTTTTAATAATCCATTATTAGCTAGTAACTGTATTGCTCTTGAACCATTTGTAGGGTCATTTGGTATTGCTATTTTTGCTCCATTAGCTAATTCATCTAACTTTTTTATTTTTTCTGAATAAATTCCCATTGGCTCTAAATGTACCTTTGCAGTATATGTTAACTTATATCCTTTTTGAGATACAGTTTCTTCTAAATACGGTACATGTTGAAAATAGTTGGCATCTAACGCCCCTTCTTCTAAACCTGTATTTGGGAGTACATAATCATCAAATACTTTTACTTCTAATTCATACCCCTTTGCTTCTACTAAAGGTTTTATTTCTTCTAAAATCTCTGCATGTGGAATTGCTGATGCTCCTACTACAATTTTTTTATTTTCAGATGAATCTGCTGCATCTACTGCATCTTTTTCCCCTTTACTTGAAGAACACCCTACTGATGATACTAATATAACTGTTGCCAACCCTAATCCTAATAATTTTTTCAATTTCATTTTATTTTCCCCCATTAAAATTTAATTTTTTTATTTTAACTTTTTGTAAGATAAATTGACTAAACCTTGTATTATTTGAACAATTATCAAAAAAGGTCTTTTGAAAATAGGATTTTTATATTAGTTTCATTTAGCAAAACTATTTTTTCTTCTCCTATTAATTTTCTAACCCTTTTCCATTATGCAATAAAACTTCTTCTGTTTCATCAATCTCCATCTTCCATTATTGTAACTCTTGCCATATTTGTTTTATCACCTCCATTTGATATTACAAATTCAAAATATCTGTCTTACTAGTTATACTTAATACTTTTGAAATGTATACAATAATAAAAGCCTGAGCATAAACTCAGGCTTTTAAAGCAAATTTATACTCATCTTTCAATTCTTGCGAATTGCAGGATTTAGCACCATGTATATAAAAATATACTGGTTGCCGGGTTTCATAGGGCCAGTCCCTCCACCTCTCTTGATAAGGAATTATTCTTTTTTATTATTTTAATTTTTTGTATATCTATGTTATTTATGTTATATGAACTTTAAATATATGTCAATATATTTTCATTATTTTTCGAATTTTTCAAATACATATACTATTTAGTAGTTTTTGTACTTGGTTCAGTAGTTGTTGTATTAGTATTTATTCCTAACATTTTATTCATATCTCTTATCATTTTATCAAATTCATTTGTTGTTTCATTTTCTAATTTAGTAGTATCATTTACAACATTTATAAATTCATCTTGGGTTTTATTATAAGCATCTTTAGGTATTTCATCTAGCTTTTTGATTCTAGCATCTATATCCTTTATTAATTTTTCACCTTCAGCTATAAGATCCTCATTTGCCGCTTTTAAATCTGCATCTTCAGTTTTAGCATCATTCTTTAATCCATCAACAAATTTCTGTAACTTTTCTCTACTGTCTTTATATGCTGCCTTTACATCTGCCAAATATTTCTCATTGCCTGGATACTCTTTATTTTTATAATTGTTGTTTACATCCTCTACTGTTCTATACATAGTATAATCATTTAGTGGTAATAAGTTATTACTATAAAGATCTGAATACTGTCTAGCATATTCAGTTGATTCATATTTATTTCCTTCTCCAGTGTTATTAGTAGTGTTATTAGTAGTGTTATTAGTAGTATTATTAGGTGTATCATCTGTTTTTCTATTACATCCAAAAGCACCTAATGCTACACTTAATGATAATCCTACAGCTAATATTTTTCTTAACTTCATTTTTACTTCCTCCTAGTTTATGTATTATTTTACTTACTTATTATTTTTAATTATTTGCTAAAATCTATACCTAATAAATTTTCAATTTCATCTAAAGTCTTCTCTAAGCTTTCTTCATTTTTAGTATCTTTTTCTAACTCATCAGCCAAATAACTAACTAAAACCTTTCTATCTCCTTTTATTAAATCATCGCTAATAGAATTAAGGCTATCTTCTTTTATAGTTATATCTTCTACAACTTTATTTAAATTTGAAACTAATGTATTATTTAAGCTTTGTAAAGTTGAATCTTCTACTTCTACCTTATTTATAGAATCTTCAAATGATTTTATATTATTTTTACTATCTGATAATAAGTTTTTATAATTTGAAATTAGTTCTTCATTATTAATGTTATGGTTTTTATCAAGTATGTCATCTAGATTTTCATCTCTTATATCTATAGGATCCAAGTATTTCTCATAATTTTTTACTAATAACGCCTTGTATTCCTCTTTAGATAATATTTTATTTTCATTGCTAATTTGATTTTCATTAGTATTTTGACTTATATTATTATTTTGATTTGTGTCTTTACTTATATCTTCAGTGTTTCTCTTAGTACAAGCAGACAAGTTCAAACTTAATATAAATATAAATAATATCACTATACTGTTTATTTTTTTCACAGTATCCCTCCTTTTTATTTTTATTAGTTAAAATTATTATTTCTAAAATTTACTTTTTTATTAAAATATATTTTTTCTTACTTATATTTAAAAATTTATATTATCCGGGTATAATTACTTATAGGAGTGTGATTTTTTTGAAAAATAATAACCAAATAAAAATAACTTATAAAAATGATTTTGTTAGGATAATTGAAAAAAATGGAATAAGAAATTTTTCTTCTTTGATTGAATGGATGGAAAGTTTTAATAATAACGAAAACGTCGGTCTATTAACTCTATCTGGAAGAGATCTTGGAAGTGCTATTTCTATAAGTAAAAACAATGTAAAATCTATTGAATTTATCTAAAAAGCGTATCACAAATATTAGTGATACGCTTTTTTCTTACTCATTTATGATATTTTTCTAGTAACAAAGTCTCTAAATTCTTTCTCTAATATGTATAAGTCCTTTTCTTCATAGTAAAAATGCCCTGAATTTGTTAGTCTTATAATTTTTTTATTATTCTCTTTATTGTTATATTCAAAGCTCTTTTCATAAGTTTTTATACTTTTATT
Source organism: Romboutsia faecis (assembly GCF_014323405.1). Classification (GTDB taxonomy): domain Bacteria; phylum Bacillota; class Clostridia; order Peptostreptococcales; family Peptostreptococcaceae; genus Romboutsia_E; species Romboutsia_E faecis. The sequence goes on from NZ_JACRWE010000001.1 coordinate 79,894, forward strand.
ACTTACTAATTCATCATTCATACAATGTACTATTAACATAGGTAAATTAACTTCATTTATTTTATTTCTAATCCTTCTTATAATCCTAAATAAGTCTATATAACGTGGAATCCAATTTATATATGTTAGCATATTACAATTACTTATACTAAATGCATTATATGCATAATTCGTTAAAGTATCATAATCTTTAATTATACCTAGGGCTATCTTAAAACTACTTATAATTATATTAAATTTCACTCTAATATTCAAAGGAGTTGATATTGCTACTATAGCTTTTATTTTTTTATTAAACTTAAAATAATAGTCTATTGATAATAATGCTCCCATAGAATGCCCTACAAGGATAATATTATCATATTTATCTACATACTTTTTTATTTCTGTTTCAACAGAGCTTTCCCATTTTCTTAAACTGCTATTTGCAAAATCTTCTCCTGTTCTCCCATGACCATCTAATAGTATTGCACATACCGATACATTATTATCAATAGCAATTCTTGATAAATTATTAAATTGATTTGGGCTTTCTAGTATACCATGAATAAATATTACCATAGTATTTGAATTTTCTAATTCTTCTACAAATGGACTATGTATATTTTTTTCCTTTACCATCTTCTTTGCTCCTTATAACAATAAATATACTACTAAAGTTCTTTATATTATAACAATATCCTACCATTTCATGGTGTATATTCTTTAAGTCATTGAATCCTTTTACGTTATATAAATACTAACTTGGTGTAAGATTAATTCTTCTAATTAGAGCTTTATTGTTTTCTACTATAAAATATCAATTATCTAGATTAATTTGTTTAATATTATAATATAAGTTAAATTAAAAATCTTAATTTTATTCAAAAACTTATTTTTGACCTATTTCAAAATAATTTTGTAATTTTATTAGACAAATTCTCTTAATATGTAACACTTTTTGCATCTACGAATATATTAAAGTATAGTTAATAACATTACTGTTAGCTATGAATTAAATAGAAAATTTGAGGAGGAGTAAACTTTGATATATTATAGAAATAATGACAACTATAGAAATAAGGGTGAAAGTCGTGGTTATGAGGATGATTATAATAACTATGACAGATATGATGATGATTACTATAAATATATAGATGAATGCAAACACGATGATTATTATGAAGAAAAAGATTGGAATGACAAAGATTATTGCAAGAAAGATTGCTGTAAAAAAGATTGGGATGACAAAGATCATTGCAAGAAAGATTGCTGTAAAAAAGATTGGGATGACAAAGATTATTGCAAGAAAGATTGCTGTAAAAAAGATTGGGATGACAAAGATCATTGCAAGAAAGATTGCTGCAAAAAAGATTGGGATGACAAAGATCATTGCAAGAAAGATTGCTGCAAAAAAGATTGGGATGACAAAGATCATTGCAAGAAAGATTGCTGCAAAGATGATTGTTGTAAATGTTGTGTAGGTCCAAGAGGTCCTAAAGGAGAAAAAGGTGAAAAAGGTGATAGAGGTCGCACAGGTGCTACTGGCGCTACTGGTGCTACTGGCGCTCAAGGTCCTATTGGTCCTCAAGGTGTTACTGGTGCTACTGGTGCTACTGGCGCTCAAGGTCCTATAGGTGCTACCGGTGCTCAAGGTCCTATTGGTCCTACTGGTGCTACTGGTGCTCAAGGTCCTCAAGGTCCTGCTGGTGCTCAAGGTCCTCAAGGTACACAAGGTCCTGCTGGTGCTCAAGGTCCTCAAGGTCCTACTGGTCCTCAAGGTCCTATTGGTCCTCAAGGTGCTACTGGGCTTCAAGGTCCTGCTGGTCCTCAAGGTGCTCAAGGGTTAGCTGGTGCTACTGGTGCTACTGGTGCTACTGGTGCTACTGGCGCTCAAGGTCCTCAAGGCCTTCAAGGTCCTGCTGGTCCTCAAGGTGTTCAAGGTCCTGCTGGGGCTACTGGTGCTCAAGGTCCTGCTGGGGCTCAAGGTCCTGCTGGTGCTACTGGCGCTCAAGGTCCTGCTGGGGCTACGGGTGCTACTGGGGCTACTGGGGCTACTGGGGTCCAAGGTCCTACTGGTCCTACTGGTCCTACTGGTCCTACTGGGGCTACTGGGGCTACTGGAACATCTGCTGTTGTTGCTAATGCAGATATCTATAGAACATCTGATATAACAGTTAATGTTGGTACTGCTATACCTTTCAATGCTAGTGATATTAGTGGTAGTGGTATAACATTTACAAATGGAAATAGTACTATACAACTAGGTGCTAATATGAGATTCTATGTAAGATATACAGTTACTTCAACAACAGGTATACCATTTGCAGTTGGACTAAGACTTAATGGTGCTGCAATCCACAGCTCATTATCTTCAACTCAAGCAGCAGATACATCTATAAGTAATGCAGCTATATTCTCTACTGGTAACGCTGGCGGTATTTTAGATTTATTTGTATTCTTTAATGTAGATCCAATAACTGTAGTTGGAATAGAAACTAGCCTACAAATAATAAGATTAGCATAAAATAACTTTTAATAAAAAACGATGAACTATTACTAGTTCATCGTTTTTCTTTTAATAATATTATCTATAAATAAAATCTATAATTATATCAACCTCTATCTATTAAAACTAATTTATTTAAATAAGTTTAATAATTCTTCATCAGATAAGCTTTTTAATACACTTCCATTAGATAAATTTCCATCCATCATATCATCTATTAATTGCTTTTTACTTTCCTGTAAATGAACTATTTTTTCCTCAATAGTTCCCTTTGCTATAAGTTTTATTACTTCAACAACATGTTTTTGACCAATTCTATGTGCTCTATCACTTGCTTGGTTTTCAACAGAAGGATTCCACCAAGGGTCAAAATGAATTACCGTATTTGCCGAAGTTAAATTTAGACCTGTTCCTCCTGCTTTTAAAGAAATTAAAAATACTTTCTTCTGATCACTTTCATTAAATTCCTCTACAAGCTTTATTCTATCTACAGCTTTTGTCTGTCCATCTAAATAACTATACTCTATTTTATTTTTAGATAATTTCTTGCCTATATTCTTAAGAACACTTGTAAATTGTGAGAATATTAAAATTTTATTATTTTGTTCTACGTATTCTTCTATAATCTCTAAACAAGCTTCAGTTTTTGCACTTTTACCTTTGTAATCATCTATAATTACACTTGGATCTAAACAAAGTTGTCTTAGCTTTGTTAGATAAGAAAGCACAGTTATTTTATCCTTTATATCCTTCTTATCTTTAAGCTTTTTCTGTACTTCTTCTACATATACACCATAAATTTTTCTTTGATCTTTATTTAGTTCTACTAAAAATTGTTTTTCAATCTTATCAGGTAATTCTTTTATAACTTGCTTTTTAGTTCTCCTTAATATAAAAGGCCTTATCATCATTTTTAAGTTTTCTATATGACTTTCATCCTTAATAAATATTGCATTAAATTTAGATACATTGTATAAGTATCCAGGCATAATAAAATCGAATATAGACCATAACTCTAATAAATTATTTTCTATAGGTGTTCCTGTAAGCGCAAACCTATTTTTAGCTTTGATAGATTTAACTGCATCTGTGCTCATAGCTGTTGGATTTTTTATATTTTGAGCTTCATCTATAATACAATAATCAAAGTTTATTTCTTCATATTTTTCTAAGTCATTTCTTAAAGATCCATAAGTAGTTAAGATAATATCATATTCTTCTATGTTGCTTATTACTTTTTCTCTCTCTTTTTTTACTGAATGGGCTATTCCTACTCTTAAACTTGGTGCAAATTTTTCAAATTCATTTTTCCAGTTATGTATTAATGAGGTTGGAGTTATGACCAAACTTTTCTTACCTTTTTTTGATAATAAAAATGCTATGGTTTGAATAGTTTTACCTAATCCCATTTCATCAGCGAGTATCCCTCCAAAACCACAGTAGTCTAACGTTTCAAACCAGTTTAATGCATCTATTTGATAATCTCTTAAATTTGCATTTAAATCTTTCGGTATTTCACTTTTTATTTTATTTATATTTTTAAATTTCTCTACAATATCTTTAGTCTTCTCTATTCCATTTATATAAGGTAATTTCTTTTCTGTAAGTAAGTCATTTAGATATAAGGCTTTACTTGTATGTATTTTCATGTCTTTTACGCTATTAGTAAATCCTAAACTTTCCATGAGCTTAAACATTTCTTTAGTTTCTTCATCTTCTAGACTTATAAAATTTCCATTCCCTAATTTATAAAACCTTTTGTTAACTTTAAAAGCGTCTATTATTTTTTTATATTCTTTTTCATCTACACCTTCAATTTCGAAATTAAAATCTAAATAATGATTAACTTCTTCACCTAGCCCTACTTTTATAGATGCTGAATTATAAATTTTTTTCTCCTTTAATTTATCTGAATAGTAAACTTCACCAATATTTTTTAACCTGTTTATTTCTGTACTTAAGAAGTCATATAATTGATAATCATTTCCTTTAAATACATACTTTCCTTTTTCCTCTTCAAAGTAGTAAGTATAAAGTCTGTATATTGCATCTTTTTCTTTGTCTATATCTTTTATTACAAACTTTCCTTCATTTTCACCTTCATACTCAAATTTAACATTACAAGTTATTTTACTTCCTTCTAAATCAAAATAATATTTTACTTGTAACTCACCTGATATATTATCTTCTATTTTTTCATCTATGAATACATTACTACAAATATTTTTTATCTTTGGTACAATATTTGTAAGTACTTCACTTACTTCATCCTTTGTAAAAGATATTTCTTTAAATTCATCTAGAACTTTATATAATTTATTGTAGTATATTCCGCTTTCAGAACTTAGTAAATATATATCCCCCTTATAAAAAATAACATCTCCTTTTTGAGATATAGGAACTGGTAACATTCCTTTACAATTAAGAAGTACTTGATCATTATCTATTTCTAAATTTATATTTATTGGTAATTCACCTTTTATTATTCTTGGATTGTAGTACATATTTCTAAATTTAAATTCAAAGTCTCTATATTGTAATGCTTCCATTATTCTTCTTACTTGCGGACCTCCTACAGTCATGTATCTTAACTCTCTTTTGGGAGCTATATATGAAAGTCCCATTCCGTATTCTTCAATCATATCAACTATTTTTTCATCTTCTTCTGAGAAGTAATTATTAACTGGATTATATACAAAATCTATTCCATACATTAAATCATTTGAATTTGCTCTCGCATAAGCAAAATCTCTAAGATTTTTTAGTACATACATCTTATCTATTCCTATTTTAAAATCAGCACTTATAGTGTTTGGTCCAACCATATCTAACTTTATATCTAGACTTACTTTTTCCTTAGGCTTACTTTTAAAATAATTTAATAAATCTTTATTAATAAAGTTTTTATTTCTTTTTACACTATTTTTATTTTTAACAACAAAAGTAGTTTGCTTTAAACTACTTATCACATCTGATTTTAACAAATTTATCACATATAAAGTTATTGCAACTATATGTTTACATATGGCTAAATGGCTTGATGTACTTCTAGACATACAATCCTGACAATCACATTTTCCCGATATTACCTTTTTATTTTTTAAGTCTATAACTATAGAACTATTGTAAACTCTATTTTGATATTCCGAACCAACATGTCCATCTATACTTAATGTCTTTTCTTCATTAGTATATTTCACTTCTTCTACATAACCATCTTTATAATAATCTGTTCCTCTATTTAATCTTGATTTATCTGTATTTTCTACGAGTACATCGTTTACTATTTTAAAGTCCATTCTCTCACCTATTTTCTTTATTCTAAATCTTATTATATACATCTTAATTATATCTATCAATATAACATAGCTATAATTATTTGATAATAAAATATTCTTATATATAATTAAACCGTATCACACTTAATTCTGATACGGTTTAATTATTTTTTATAAATTTATTTATAGCTTACAGTAGAAACAAATTACGCTACCTTAACTTTATCTTCAACAAATTTATTTTATCTCTACTTTCCCTTTAATAAATATCGCATCTAGAACTAAATTTACCTGATAAGATTGGCTAACTCCAGTTTTACACCACACTGCAAAATATTCGCAATTATTAAATCCTAAATTAAATCTTCTTTCACCAATTCTACTTCTTGCTCTTTTTACGGTATCTTCTGGTGAATATATTTTATAATTAACTATATTCTTTAACTTAAGTAACATATACATTGCATACGCATTTTCTTTATGACCTCTATTTAATCCTTTTCCTCTAACTCTCTTTATTGGCTTTGATACTTTTTGTGGAAATTTATATACATAATATCTATTAGAATTTCCTAAGAATTTTTCCATATTAGTCTCATCTATATACATATTTCTTAGAAAAAAATCCTCATCTTTACCAGCATAATGGATTACATGATTCTCATCTACATATATACCAAAATGATTATATATACCATGATTAACACATATTACATCTCCATACTCTGGCTTCATCTATATCCCTCCTTATCCAGTAGTTATATAGATATTTTATGATTTTTATTTGTATCTTGTTAATAATCTATGCCATTATATAAATCTAAAATAAAATTGGCTGGTATCTGGAGAATTAACTCCATATCCCAACCAATTCTTATCTATACTATATAAATATTTCAAATTTATATTTAATAAATAACTGTTTTTATAATAAATGTACTCCAGCTAATCTACACTCTTCAATCATTTCTTTAGGCCATATACCTACTTGCACTTCACCTATATGAGCTTTGTTTAAGAAATACATACAAATTCTAGATTGACCTATTCCTCCACCTATTGTATATGGTAATTCTCCATTTAATAGCGCCTTGTGATATTCTAATTCTTTTCTATCTTCACAGTTTGATATTTTTAGTTGTCTTTCTAGACTCTCTTCATCAACTCTTATTCCCATTGAAGATAACTCTATAGCATTATCTAATATAGGGTTATAGAATAATATATCACCGTTTAACTCCCAGTCATCATAATCAGGGCTTCTTCCATCATGTTTTTCACCAGTACTTAATGTCTTACCTATCTGCATTAAAAATACTGCTTTCTTTTCCCTAACTATAGCATCTTCTCTTTCTTTTGGTGTTAAATCTGGGTACATATCCAACAACTCTTGAGAAGTTATAAATGCTATTTCCTTTGGTAAAGGACATCTTACTTCTGGGTATATACTGTGTACATGCTCTTCTGTTTCTTTGAAAACTTTATATAAAGATTTTACAACTTCTTTTAATGTATTTACTGTTCGGTCTTCTTTATTTATTATTAGTTCCCAGTCCCATTGATCTACATATAAAGAATGAAGGTTATCTAATTCTTCATCTTTTCTTATAGCGTTCATATCTGTGTATAGACCTCTACCTACTTGGAAACCATATTTTTTAAGAGCCATTCTCTTCCATTTAGCTAAAGAATGTACTATCTCTGCATCCTTTTTTAAATGAGGTACTTCAAAGCTAACAGGTTTTTCTACTCCGTTTAAGTTATCATTTGTTCCTGTTTCCGGTAATACAAATAATGGTGATGATACCCTTGTAAGTTTTAATGCTTCCCCTAATCTATTTTCAAAAAAATCTTTTAAATCTTTTATTGCTTGCTGAGTTTCTATTACTCCTAGTCTAGTTTCATATTTTTCTGGTACTATTAAACACATTTTAAACCACTCCCTCTTTATTGTATTTTTGTATAAAAAAAGCCTTTCATCCCTACAATAGGGACGAAAGGCTAATCTTCCGCGGTACCACCCAAATTAACTTTAACAAAAGTTCAACTTTATTAGTGTACTATATTTATACACTACCAATTTGATAACGGTTTGGTTCCGACTAAGTCTACTCTCTTTTAAGATTTCGGTTAGTAGCTCAGGGAGGTTCTTCATTATAAATCTTGTACTGGACTCACACCATAACCAGCTCGCTTAGACTCAATATTATAATTACTCTTCCCTTCATAGCTTTTCGTATTTTCTGTAAATTCTTAATAGTAATAATATACTATTAATTAATATAAGTCAATAATATTTTTATTATTTTTCATATAATTAATTTCTATATATATAATTACTTAAGGTATCAAAAAATTATTTTATAATTATTTTTTTTATATAGCATTTTAATAATTTAAACACTACAATTTATCTAAAAGAGTAAAACCTCGACAAATAACCTACCAGAAAAGAAAACTCTAATCTGAAAGGAGAGATTTATGAAAAAATTAATAAATAAGTTGATAAAAAACAATCATTTATCTGAAGAAGAATTAATTCATCTAATTGATAATATTAGCTCTGAAGATAAAAACTATTTATTTAAAAAGGCAAGTGAGACAAGATATAAATACTATGGAAATAAAGTGTTTTTAAGAGGGCTTATTGAATTTACTAACTACTGTAAAAATGATTGTTATTACTGTGGAATTCGTTGTTCAAATAAAAGTATAGATAGGTATAGACTCTCTTTAAACGATATACTTGAATGTTGTAAAGTTGGATATGAACTTGGATATAAAACCTTTGTGCTGCAAGGTGGTGAAGATCCATATTTTACTGATGATAAAATGGTATCTATTTTGAAATCTATAAAAGAACAATATAAAGATTGTGCAATTACTCTCTCATTAGGAGAAAAAAGTTATGCTTCATATAAAAAGTTTTTTGATGCAGGAGCAGATAGATACTTACTTAGACATGAAACTGCTAGTTCTGAACATTATTCATTACTTCACCCTAAAAACTTAAGCCTAGAGAATAGGAAAAATTGTCTTTTAAATTTAAAAAAGATTGGTTTTCAAGTAGGTGCTGGATTTATGGTTGAATCCCCTTTCCAAACATCTAGTAACCTAGCAAAAGATTTATTATTTTTAAAAGAGCTAGAACCTCATATGGTTGGTATAGGTCCTTTTATTCCTCATCATGATACAAAATTTAAAGATAGTAATACTGGTAGTTTAGATAAAACCCTTGTAATGCTGGCACTTACAAGATTGTTATTACCAAAAGTATTGCTCCCTGCAACTACAGCTCTTGGAACTATAAATCCTCTAGGAAGAGAGCTTGGTCTAAAAGCCGGAGCAAATGTAATAATGCCAAACTTATCTCCAAAAGAACTTCGAAAAAAATATTCACTTTATGATAATAAAGTAGGTACTGGTGACGAAGCAGCTGAGTCTAAAAGACTTATTGAAGAAAAAATAAATAAAGCAGGTTTTATATTAGATACGAGTAGAGGGGATAGTATCACTTGGAGTAGAAATATAATATAAATATAAATCTAAAATAAAAAACTTTTAATTTATATAATAAATTTATATCTATTATAAAAGGCTATATTTTTATATTTCATAATATAGCCTTTTTATTTGTATTACTTACTATCTTTAATTTTACTTTTCTTATTAATCAACAAAATACATATCCCTAAAACAATTGACATACCAACTCCAGAACCAGTTATCATATACGAAATAAGTTTTATGGTTTCATAAATATTTGAGTTTATATCTATTCTCTCCATAACAAAAGTCAGTATAAAAGCCACTATAGTTGCTATCAAAATGTATATAGTTCCTTTTTTTACATCAATGTTCATTCTTTGATACTTTAATGTCTGTGTATCTGCATCTGTATATATTGGCGCAGTTCCAGTTCTAGCCTTAAAGAAATGAAATCCATCATAAGAACAGACATGTTTCCAATCGCTATCACTAAATATTTCAAAATAAGAGTCTAAGTCATTCTTATCATCATTGTAATCTACACAGTAAACAACATCTTCTGGTTGAGATTTTTTAAGTTTATATGATAAGTATTTAAAATTCTCTAATATCCACCCTTCTTTAGCTAAATCACGTAATTTTTTCATATCTTTATCTTCTGTAAAAGCTAATCCACCACAAATTACATACTTAGTATCTTTACTCATCTTTTTCCCCTCCATTTATTCTTTCAAATGCTTTTATACCTTGCATTGCCATTTTATATCTTCTCTCTTTTTCTTTACTTATAACACTCATGCCTTTTTCTGTAAGCTTATATATTTTCCTTCTTCCATCTTCTCCAGCTAAAGTTATATAATCTTGAGCTTGCATTTTTTTTAGCATAGTATATAAAGTTGCTGGCCCTATAACCATCTCACCATCAGTTAACTCTTCAATATACTTAGTTACACCATATCCATGCATTGGTACTAAAAGAGCTAATAAAATATAATATCCTGGCTCAGTAAGCTGTTGTTCTTCTAGAGAATTATTTCTGCTAATGTTAATCACCTCTCATTTATATCCATAATCAATATATCCATTAATGATATATATCTATTTATAATATATCACTAATGGATATATATGTACATCATTTTTAATTTATTTTTATTCATGTGTATTTACATTAGAATCTAGTACTGATATAAAAATATTATCTTTGCTCAAATTTATATTATAGGAAATTATAATTTTCTTATAATAAAAATGGTTACCTAAAAAGTAACCATCTTAATTACACTTACTATACCCACATTGAAGACAAATTGCACATCCACCTGTTGGAATGACAGTTTTATTTCCACATTCGGGACATACAAATTCTTCAACTCCATCTTCAATAGTAATTGTAGTTTCATCTTTATTCTTATCTATATCTCTCTTATCTTTTCTATCAGCCTTATCATTCAAAAGAATTCCACTTCTTTTGCATCCATCTCTATATATTGTTATACCTTTTAATTTATGTTTCCAAGCAGATACATATATATTGTATACATCATCTACAGTTGCTTCATAAGGTAGGTTTATTGTAGATGAAATAGATGCATCAATGTATTTTTGCCATGATTCTTGCATTCTTATCCTTTCTTTAGGCTTTAATGTCATAGCAGTTTCAAATATATCCGGTAAATTCTTATCATCTAATATATCATTAACATCCATATATTCTTTTACTATAGGAGTATACACCTTATAAAATACATCTTCATCATGCAAACTTTCTGTCTTTCTTATATAAGATGTATTAAACATTGGTTCTATGCCCCCACTAATTCCCAGCATAGTCGAAATTGAACCAGTTGGAGGTATGGTTAATATCTGTGAATTTCTTAACCCATACTCTTTAACTAATTTTTTTACATCTTCGTCTATATTATTAATAAAAAAATCTGACTTAAATATAGCTTCTTTGTTGTATTTTTCATATCTACCTAGCTCTTTAGCTAAAAGAGCAGATTGTTTTACTGCACTATTTAACATTATTCTAGCTATTTTTTCACATAAATCTATGGACTTTTCTGATCCATATCTTATATTTAATTTTATAAGCATATCTGCTATCCCCATAACTCCTAACCCTATTTGTCTATATTGTCTAACACTTTCTTTTTGCTCATTTAGGGGATGAAGCTCTAATCCCTCATCTAATACTTCATTTAGACCTATAATACAATCTGAAACAGTATTTTTAAATTTTTGTATATCAAATATTGCATTATTAGTAAATGGTTCTACCACAAATTCTGATAAATTTATAGAACCAAGAAGGCAGCTACCTCCTGCTGGCAAAGGCTCTTCAGCACATGGATTTACTCCTGCATAGTTAAATTCTTTGTCTTCACTCAATAAGTGATATCTTTCTATATTATCCCAAAACAATATGCCTGGCTCTGCATAATCCCAATTATTCGTTATAAGTTTCATAAATAGCTTATACGCATCTACTTCCTTTTCAATAACCTCCTTAGTTTGATCTACTTCAAATCTACAAAAATATTTATCTTTATTCTCTACAGCTTCCATAAACTTATCATTTATTCTAACTGATATATTAGCTTTAGTTACTTTATTTAAATCTGTTTTTACATCTATAAACTCTTCTATATCTGGATGACTTACATCCATAGAAATCATCAATGCCCCTCTTCTTCCTTTTTGACCAATTAAACCAGTAGTCATTGAATATAAATCCATAAAGCTTACTGCTCCAGTAGTGGTTTTTGCTGAATTATGAACTAATGCACCACTTGGTCTTAATTTTGATATATCAAATCCTACTCCACCACCGTAACTAAATGTTCTTGCTAATTTTTTAGCTGTGTCAAATATAGATTCTAAATTATCCTCTGGAGGATGGAGCACATAACAATTAGAATAAGTAACTTTAAATCCCATATTAGATAATCCTCTATTAGCTAATATTCTGCCTGCAAATAGAAACTTACGCTCTCTTATTAATTTTGCTATTTTAGGATTATTACCAGAAACCCTTTCTATCCATTCATCAAACGACTCATTATTATATTGATATTTATTGGACCAAATTGATTTTTGTAATTCATCCATTTGCCACTTTGATTTTCTTATATCGGATCTTCTTTCTCTATACAATATATACTTTTTAGCTACATCTTTTCTATTTGATTCCATTAGCAAAAACTCTACATTATCTTGAATTTCTTCTACATTTATATCATTTTCTTTATAGTTTACTATTTTTTCAATTTTATCTGCTATTATTTTGGGTAAATCTCTATCTTCTCCCTCTTTACTGTTAATAGTTGATTTAAATACCGCATTAATTATTTTTATCTTATCAAAAGGTTCTTTTGTACCGTCTCTCTTAATGATATACTTCATCTTATTAGCAACTCCAATTCACTTTTTATTATTTTTATGAATCGTATACTTTATATTACTGTTAATAATTATGTCAAAAACTTTGACAAAAGCATACTATAAATAGTATTTCTTCTTTTGTATTTTATATAAATATATCTATATTATAAAAAGCACTTATCTGGTTACTTTTTTAACATAATTATTTTAAAAAGAGGCTAGTTAATTAACTAGCCTCTTTTCATTAAACAAATTTCTTTAATTCTGATATTTTCTCCAACTCTTTTAAGATAATTGCTATACTACTTAAAGTTATTTTTGTTTTTAAATCATTAACTGCTTTAATATCTGCTTTTATATCTTTTATCATATTCTCTATAGGTTCGTTTTCATATGAAATCAACATATTAATTTCTGAAAGAACATATTTCATATACTCTGGATTAACTTTTTCCCTTATAATCCAAATATATAATTCATAAATATTTGTCACTAAAAATCTTCGCTCTTTTATAAGCTCTTCATAATAACTATTATGAAGTATTTGATTATTTAACTTTAACTTATCTTCAACTAATGAAGTTACTATTAGTAAATTTTTTATACTATGAGGTTTCTTTATTCCTTCAGCAACATTATATATTTCTCTTAACATTTCTATAACTGACAATGTATGGATTTTCTCTAATTCCTGGTTAGAATCTTCTAGCTTATATGGGAAAATATATTTGTTAGCTACTATAGCCATAAGTGCACCTAATACTACAAAAAATATTCTACTTAGAGTTAATCCAGCTACATTACCTACAATAGCTGCTGAACCGATTGCTGATACTGTTACTAATATCATATTGTATTTATATTGACCTATATAACTATTTATATATCCTGCTAACATTAAAATTATAGTTCTAGATGTCATATCTTTAAATATAGAAAATAATACTGTAACTAATATACCACCTAGTATAGTAGCTATCACCCTATAACCAACCTTACTTTTTGAAACTTCATATAATGGATTTACTAAGGATAAAATAGTAAACATAATCCATCTACCTTCTGACAATTTAAAAAAATCTGTTATAAATGCTCCTAATGTTATTGTAATTGCTATTCTAATAGCATAGCAAAATCTAAGAGACTTCTTATCGCTGTACATGTATTTAAATAAACTATCATCTCTATCTTTAGGTATATTTTCAACTTGTTTTACTAAGTTATAGTTTTCTTTCTTTAAATTTTTTAATTCATCTATAGTATCTACTAAAAATATTGTGCTGTCTAAAATTTGTAGCGTCATCAAATCATCAATGTTTCTTTCATTACATTCTGATAAGAATACATTCATATCACTATATAAGTCTTTTTTACTTTCATTACCTTCTAGGATAGCTTTTGTTTCAAGTATTAAGCTTTCTAAATCCTTTAGTATAAATGAAGTTTTTGATGGCTCTTTTATAATACTAAGCATTGTGTAGATATTTTCTAATGCTGCTGATAAATTAAGCTTTATTCTACCTTCTTCAGTTAAGTAATAATCAACTTCTCTTTTATCATATACCATCTTTCTAAAAGCATTTATATTAGCCTCAATACCATCTTCTTCAACATCTTTTAAAGAGTTATCTTTTAATAGCTCTATCCTTGATAGTAAACTATCGCATACATTTACTAAAATCATGCTACCATTTTTAGAAATTCTATTTCTATTTACAATTAACTGTACAATAATTATAAATATACCTCCGAATGCTAAGGCTAGTAGTCTCTTAGGTATTTGTTCGATACTTACTGGACACGATAACAAGAATAAATACTGAAGAGTAAATGGAAAATACATAGGATTTTCCAAGTTGTAACATAAAATATAACTTATTATAAACAATGTTATAAAATTTATACAAATTCCTATCCACATATTTGAAGCTGAAAGAGTAGCTGCAATCCCAATAAATAAATTAAGTAAAACAAGTCTTGATGCATTTCTTATTGGAGATAAAGTTAAATCTTTTCCTAAAAACATAAGTGTTGCTGTTATAGTTGTTATACCTATTAGGCTATTTTCCTCTCCAAATATTAACTTAAATAACACTACAAAAGCAACAACTAATATAAACGTTATACTTTTTGACATTATTAATTTTTTATTCATTTTGCCCTCCTCTTTTATAACTTTTACTATGTATAATAATTTTATTCCTTAACCTATAATCTTCATTTTAATTACTTTATATATCATTTATTGTATAAAAAAAGAGTATATCAAAATAATCTATATCCTTAATAAATTATTTTCACATACTCTTAATGTTTTATCAATATATAATTTTTTAAGCTGTCACTTCTTCTATAGACTTACTTAAATTCTCTATAAAGCTTTCAGTTATCATATTCCCGTCTAATTTATATGCAAGTAAGCATGCTCCTTCATCTGGACCTAAAATTGGCTCTATTAACTTAACATTAAAATCTGATAATTCTTTTCTTAGAGGTTTTAGTATCATTTCCTTACTATTAAATACACCACCAGAATAAGAAACTAAAATTTCTTTCTCAAAATTTAATTCATTTACTATCATCTTTACTAATAAACTAAGTTCATATGCTGCTTCTTCAAATATTTTTATCGCATTTTTATCTCCTTGTAATGCACTTTCGTGACATATACTAGAAAATTCAGCAATCTTCCCTCTATCCTTTTGAATTTTATTTAATACATAATCAATTATATCAAAATCATCTTCTAAATTTAACTTTTCTCTTATATTGTAATACAGGTCACCTTTTTCAAGTCTATTATCAGCTTCTTTAGAGAATATTTCTAATGTCTTTTTCCCTATCCAGTGAGCAGAACCTTCATCACCTATATAATCTCCCCATCCACCGCATCTAGCAAAACTTCCTGTTGAGTCTTTTCCTAATGCAATAGATCCAGTTCCACTTACTATATTAATTCCATCTTCACCCGCTAGGGAACCTGCAAGACCTACTTCAACATCATTTCCTATTTCATACTTTATATCTCCAAGTATACTTTTTACTACTTCTTCAATTTCATGTTTCACACTTTTTACTTCCCCATATCCTGGTAAACCTAAAAATACACCTTTTATTAAATTTCTACTAATATCACTATTTTCAAGTATTTCCTCTATCCCCTCTTTAATAACAGATTTTAATCCATCAAAGCCTATTTGTGCATAATGTGTTGTTCCTGTTTTATATTGTCCTATTTTTAATCCTTGTTCATTAATCAAAGTAAAAGTAGTTTTAGTTCCTCCACCATCTATACCTATATAATACATAAATTTTCCTCCTTAAGTTATATGCCATAATAATGCTATGAATCTAAATACATATATCTTTCATAGCTTTTTAAATTTATTTCTTATATATTTGTACTATAGCTTAATGCTTTATTTTCACTGTTACACATCTTAATTTTTTCAACTACAACATCATACATTGCCCTTTTAGCTGGTACTAGATACTCTCTTGGATCAGAGGCATCTGGATGCTCCTTAAAATATTCTTTTATTGCATTAGAGAAAGGTATTTTTAACTCTGTAGCTATATTTACTTTACAAATTCCAAGATTAATTGCCTTTTGAACAGCTTCTGTTGGCACTCCTGATGCTCCATGAAGTACCAATGGAACATCTAGCAAACCTCTTATTTCTTCTAATCTTTCAAAATCCAATTTAGGCTCACTTTTATATAGTCCATGAGCAGTTCCTATTGCTACTGCTAAGGAGTCTACTCCTGTCATTTTTACAAATTCTACTGCTTCCTTTGGATCAGTTAAGAATGAATTTTTTTCATCTACTATGATATCATCTTCTCTTCCGCCTAATTTACCAAGTTCTGCTTCTACAGTTGCTCCGTATCTATGAGCAAAATCAACTACATCTTTAACTATAGCTACATTCTCTTTAAACTCATACTTTGATGCATCAATCATTACTGACCTACATCCTATAGTTATTATTCTTTTAATATCTTCTACATTTTCATGATGATCTAAATGGAATGTCACTGGAACATTATTTATTTCATTTGCTTTTTCTATTATTGTAAGTAAATATGATTCACCTGCGTATTTTACAGTTGATGGTGTTGCAGCTAAAATTACTGGTGATTTTAAATCATTCGCAGCTTCTAGTACCACTTGTATAGTTTCTAGATTATGTATATTAAATGCTGGAACTGCATACCCATATTTTTGTGCATTTAATAACATCTCTTTACTTGATGGCAAATATTCTCTTATTTTGCACATAGATTTTCCTCCTGACAAATGCTTATCTTTATATCTATGTTCTCTACGTTCTTTACAAATTCCTTCATCTTTGCTCTAAGTTCTAATCTTACATCTTCATAAGCTTTTGATTTAATTAAATTTACTCTTTCCAATGGGTCATTTTCTAAATCATATAAATAATGTTCTTCATATTCTAAGCTCTGATTTTCCTCATAAGGTAATTTAGTTGGATCTATTATACAATACTTATATTTTTTAGTTCTAATAGCTCTTCCTACATAACTCTCACTAATTTGTATAAATACTTCTTCTCTATTTAAATTATTATTTGATAAGTCAAGCAATGACACGCCTTGCATAAAATTTGGCGTATTTTTCTGTGCAAGCTCTACTATAGTTTTTGGAATATCTATTAAGCTAGCAAGTTCTGTTATAACCTTTCCACCCTTAAATCCTGGTCCATAAACTATCATTGGAACTCTTATAGTATTTTCGTAAAAACTTCTCTTATAATCATCTGCTCCACCATATGGCAAATCTTTATTTTTTGTTTTAAAGTGACATCCGTGATCACTTGTATAAATTACCACAGTGTTATCATCAATTTCTAATTCTTTTAGTTTCTCTCTTATTCTTCCTAGGTTATTATCCAAAGACTTACAACATCCTAAATAATCTGGATAATTTATTTCATAATCCCCATCTATTCCTTTTAGATCATCTGGTAAAACATAATTTTTAAACTCTTCTTTTGATCCTATTGGACCCTCATAAGTTTTTCTATCATTTTGATGATGAGGTTCTATATGAGATAGAAATAATAAAAATGGTTTGTTATTATCCCTATTATCTAAAAACTCTAACGCAAAATCAGTAATTTTATCTGCTCTGTATCCTTTAAAGTCAACTCTTTGCATATCTTTATTAAATACATATCCGTCATATCCATGAGAAGTGAATTCTAAAATATCAGATGCCATCCAATAATCTTTATATCCACCTCTTTTATTTTCTGGAACTGGAGAAGTTGAAAAATCACATTCATCTTTTGTTGATGCAAGATGCCATTTACCAACATAAGCTGTCTCATATCCTTCTTCATTTAAAAGCTTTGCAATTGTGATTTCATCTTCTTTAAGACCTATATCATTTATAAAACACTCTGTCTGAGTAGCATATTTCCCTGTTTGCATGCAACTTCTAGCTGGACCACACACTGGTTGGCAAGTAAATGCATTTTCAAATTTAACACCTTCACTTGCCATAAAGTCAAGATTAGGAGTAACGTCCAACACTTGACCGTATGCTCCAACTGTATCATATCTTTGCTGATCTGAAAAAAATACTATTATATTTGGTTTCATAAAAATTACCCCTTAAGACCACCAACGTTAACAGCTTCTGTAAGTTTCTTATTAAGAAAAGCATAAACTATTACTGTTGGAATTATTACTATTACCATACCTGCAAATAATGCTCCCCAGTCAGTTGAGAATCTCTGTACTTCCATTAGATTTTGTAGGCCAACTGGCAAAGTCTTCTTATTATCCATTGTTAATAATGTAAATGCCATTGCATATTCATTCCAAAATCCCATAAAATTGAATATTAATACAGTTAGCATACCTGGTTTTATCATAGGAAGAACAACATGTCTTATTGTTTGAAGTCTAGTACATCCGTCTATTTCTGCTGCTTCTTCATATTCTTTTGAAACACCTTTTATAAACCCTGTCAATATAAAAATCGAGAATGGAAGCTGGATTATAGCGTATATTAAACTCAATGCTGTTAAGTTATTTAATAAATTTAGTTTTGCAACTAGTAAAAATAATGGTACTAATATGTATGCTGGTTGAATGAATAATCCTAGCGTCATTGCTAACATTATAAGCTCTCCACCAAAAAACTTAAATCTAGCTAAACAATATGATGTTGGAACAGCTAATATCATTAAGAATGCTGTAGACACTAAAGTTACATATACTGAGTTCATAAAATATGCGGACATATTTGCTTTTTCCCATGCACTTGCATAATTATTGAAATTAAATGCTCCTGGAAGAGCCCATGGATCTGCGAAAAACTCTTGGGATGTTTTAAAAGATTGCATTACTGTCCATAAAAGCGGTACTACAACCATAAATAAAAATGATATTAAAATTATCCTTAATACAGCACCTGTAAATATACTTTTAGGCGTTATTTTTTTATCTTTTACCACTTTGGCACCTCCTATAATTCTATTACATCACGTTCAGTGATTTTCTTAACTAATAAAGCTAGTACTATTGCTATTGCAAATACAACTACTGAAATTGCCATTGCATAACCATAGTTAGCATTCATGAATGCTTGTATATCCATTGTATTTAATAATGTTTCAGATGCATGATCTGGACCACCTTTTGTCATAACCTTTACAAATATAAAACTTAGATTAAACGCACCTGTAATAAAGAAGGTAATTGTAACTCTGACAACCTCCCATATTAAAGGCAGTGTTATTATAAAGAACTGTTTTATTGGACTTGCACCATCTAATGTAGCTGCTTCATATAAATCTTCTGGTATTCTATTAATTCCAGATATATACATTACCATATAATAACCAGCTGCTTGCCACACCATAGTAAATGCTAATGCCCACATAACAGTTCCACTTTCTCCAAGCCAAGTTCTCTTAAATGCTTCCATTCCTATAAAATCTAAAAATGAATTTAAAATTCCTAGATTAAAGTCATATACATACATAAACATCATACCTATAACAACCATTGAAAGAACATTTGGTAAAAAGTATACTAATCGGTATAACGTTTTCTCCCATTCGAAAATTTTTCCTTGTGTAAGTATTACAGCAAAGAATAGTGCTAAAATCATTGTTACTAATGGGAATACCCCTAATAAGAAGAACGTATTTTTAAGTGACTTCCAAAATATTGGATCATTAAATAAAGTTACAAAGTTATCAAAGCCTATAAATGTTGGTGAGCTACTAAGTCCTGTAGATCTATAAAGTGACATTTTTGCTGCACTTAACATAGGATAAATTTTGAATAGTAAAAATAATAAAAATGTCGGTACTACACTCCAAAAAATAAATATATTTCTACTTCTTTCTCTAGGTGTTTTTCCTAAAATACTTTTAAATTTAGATTCTTTTTTCTGTGGTTTCTTCGGTACTAATGTATTAACATCCACAGTTACTCCCCCTTTGTATTTTTAATTAAAATTCTATACTTAAATAATAGTAATCTTTAGTACTTATTAAAATAGATTAATCTTACCCTTATATAGATTTTCTTTACTTTTACACATTACACCGCTTAAAATAAACATTTTCCTTTAATATCAGTGTACAATTATATATAAAGTAAAAGCTATATATAAACAACATTTATATATAGCTCTTACTTTCATATTCTTATAAAATTATTCAGATACACTACCTTCTTCACTTATATATTCTTGAATTCCTTTGACAATTGAATTAGCAAGTTTATTTTGATATGAGTTCTTAGATAAATTAACTGACTCCTTATAATTAGTTAAAAAGCCAGTTTCTATTAATACTGAGGGACAACTAGAATCCCTTAATACCTGATAGTTTCCACGCTTAATTCCTCTATCTAATGCTCCTACACTTGATATTATATTATTATGAATTGATTGAGCTAGCTTATATGACTTATCATCATTCTTCCAATAGAAAGTTTCTACCCCTTCAGTGCTAGATGAGCCGTCTCCAGTTGCATTAGCATGTATTGATACAAATAAATCTGCATTATTTTCGGCTTCTATTTTATTTCTTTCTTTTAAAGATATATATTTATCAGTAGTTCTTGTAGCTATAACCTTTATACTCTTATCTTTTTCTAATTTTTCAATTACCTTACTTCCAATTTGCAAAGTTATATCTTTTTCTATTTTTTGTTTATCTAGACTTTGTGTTCCTTGATCTTTACCACCATGCCCTATGTCTATCACAACTATTTTTTTGTTATCGCTAAATATATCAATATTCCCATTTATAATATTATTTAACTTATTAAATACAATAACTATAAATAATATACCTATAAAGCCTAATAAAGCCTTAACTCCTGGCTTTAGCTTTCTTTTTACCCTTCTTTTACTTTTCATATTACGAAACTCCTTTACCTATGAATCATATAACTTCATGACCTTAATTATATCCTATAATTATCGTATTTTTCAACTTATCTAGTAAATAATTAAACTCTTAAACGTCGCATTATGAATCATAAATAAGGATTTAATCTATGGTATTATGTATAATATACCGCCAACTATACCAGAACCTAACATTACATAAATAGGATTTGATTTATATTTCTGTAAAATAAATAAAGCAATTGAAAATAAACCTACAGAAACAAAATCAATATCTGACAAATTTAAAGAAATACTATTTTCTCCCCAGAATGAGAGAACCATAATAGATGCCCCCGCAGATGCTATAAGAGCTACAACAGCTGGACGCAACCCTCCAAGAATACCTTGCATAAGAGGTAGGTTTTTGTATTTAAAATAAAGCCACCCTAATAATGATACAATAATACATGAAGGTAATATACATCCTAAAGTTGAAATAATTGCACCTAGGACGCCTGCGATTCTTATCCCAACAAATGTTGCTGCATTTATAGCAATTGGACCTGGCGTCATTTGAGAAATAGTTATTAAATCTGTAAATTCTGCAAGCGTAAGCCACTTATTTACATCTACTACCTGATCTTGAATAAGTGGTAAAGCTGCAAATCCTCCTCCAAAACTAAATAATCCGACTTGGAAAAAACTTAGAAATAATTTTATGTATACCATTATTTATTGACCTCCAATTTATCTTTATCCATTAGAAATACTCTAATACCACCTATAATTCCACAAATTAAAATTATATATATTACATTAATATTTAAAAAGTAAGTAGTAATAAAGGCTCCTATCATAATAAATAAAGATGTAGTAGATTTTTCATTTACTACATTTTTTCCTAAATTAATAACAACATCACAAATAACAGCCGAAACACCCGATTGCATTCCCTTTAAAACTGCACTTACAACTTCATTATCACGAAATGCTGTATAGAAAATAGAAATTATAGATAGTATGATTAATGGAGGTAATATAGTTCCTAATATTGTTACAAGTGCTCCAAATATACCAGCAACTTTATATCCCAATAAAATAGATGCATTTACAGCCACTGGTCCTGGTGAAGACTGAGCTATTGCAACCAAATTTAACATTTCTTCCTCTTCAATATAATTCAATTCATCTACAAATTTCTTTTTCATAAGAGGTACTATTACATATCCTCCACCAAATGTAAATGCACTCAGATAAAATGTAGATAGAAATAATTTTCTATAAATAGTTTTTTTGATATCCATATTTAATCCCCCCTATTGATATAACTTAATAACTTAATATGTAATTTAATATTTATTATAATCAATATTTCATAATATTGGTGAATTATATTATAGTAACTACATTTATATATTAGTAATAACAAATTTAATAATCATTAATAAAATATTTTCTATATAATCTTATATAAAATCTAAAGGGACTGCATTTAAAATATAATTAGATAATGATTAGGCTTAGATATAAATATTGATATATCTAAGCCATTTTACACTATCAAACTAATTTTAATACAATCCCTATTTTATATCCATCCAAATTAATTCTCCTGATTTAAGTGTTAAAGTATCTACTTTTTCTCCTTTAACATATACATCTGTAACTTGCTCTTCAAAAGAATTATTTATAACCGCCATTTTACCAACTTCAGTAAATGCTGCACACTCTGTATTTACATTGCTTACATAAAATTCCTTCATCTTATCTTCCATATTTTTAGCCCAGTATATGGATCTTAATAAAAGTCTACAATTTTCTGGAGTATATGGAAGTCCTGACATATACACTGCTCTACCTTTTCCGTAAGTATTTGTAGAAAGTGCTATATCTCCCTTATGTATAGAAAGTATTTCTACACTATCTCTCTTTTTGAAGATTCCTTCTTTACCTTCTCCAAAATCGAATTCATTTTTGATTTCTTCAGTTATAAAGTGTTTTTCACTTAACTCATGATATTTTCTATATGATAATCCATAAGTTAAATCTCTATCTACTCCAAGTACATCAAATAATTGGAATAGCTTTCCTTGTTTTTGATAAGCAGTTGGTTCTCCAACTCCTATGAAACCGCCACCTTCGTATACCCATTTTCTAATATTAGTGATTATCTCTTCATCTATCCAATTTTCTCCACCACTCCATGAGGTCATAGCATCTCCAGCATTTATTATAACACCTATATCACTTGATATTCCATTTCTTATGTCTTCAAAATTTATAAATTCTACATCTACAGGCATACCGCTTAAACATTCTATAACTCCAACATATGAATAAATTTCTTTATACCATAATGCATGAGCTACTTGATTTGTTTGCCAACTTCTTAATTTCCCCCAACAGTTAAGTACAGCTACCTTAAATGGAGCAGTGTGAGCCTTCGTTTTCTTAATATTCTTATGTATAGTTCTAAATTCTTCACATATTTTTTCTACTTCATCAACAAACTCAGGGAACTTAAGAGCTAGACCTAAATATCCACCATAGCCTATTCTATCAAGAGGCTTTCTAAGTATTGCTCTTCTTGCTTGAGTCCAATTTTCTCTAGCTTCACCTACTGGGTCTCCACCTTCTCTGAATACATCTGGGAAGAAATATGGTAAGAACCTTCCCTCTGTGTATTTTACACCTGATATATCAGATATCATTCTCATAGTAGTTCCATTTCCTACAGAACCTACAACTGCATCTAATCCTATTGATTCAAAGTACTTTCCATATGGCTCAGTTCCTATCCAGTTATCACCTAAGAACATCATAGCTTCCTTTTTAGCATTGTGAGCAATATCTACAAACTCCTTTGCATGAGTAGCTACGAACTTTGATTGAAAATCTACAAAATCTAAATATTCCTTAGTAGGTATTCTAAACGGAGAATTATAGTATCCCTCATCTATAATATCCTCTGCTCTTAATCGATATCCTTTTTCTTTTTCAAATTCATCTAAACATTGTTTACTTAAAGATGAGCTGTATCCAAACCAGTCAACAAACTTTTCTTTAGCTTGTTCATTATATATCAATGTAAAGTGATAGAAGAATGTTGTAAACCTTACAACATCTATCTCTGGATTTTCATCTATCCATTTTTGAAGGTAATTTTTCATATGTTCAAAAGTTTCTGGATGTCTACCATCATAGGGCATTTCATGAGGCTTATCTCCCCAATCATTAGTTAAGTGATTATACATTTGAGTTGGATCCCATATTTGATAAACTAAAAAGCTTACTGTATATTCATGAAAACTCTTTGCATTTCTAACAATAACAGTTTCATCTTTATAATCAAAATCCCAATCGCTAGGATCTACTGTTTCCCCAGTTGTTCTATCTATAACTTCCCAAAGTTTCTTTATATCATCCTTAGTATTTGGTCTAAATTGTTCCTTATAGAAACCTTTCATTATATCTATTGAAATAGTAGAATCTAATGCAATATGACTTTCACTTACAACATATAATTGTTGAAGCTGATCCATATGGCTTTTAGCCCACTCTTGGTCATTTCTTGTAGGTAAATATGTTGAATACATTTTTAAATTCAAATTTTGAAGGTCACTAGATAGTTTAGTTCCATCACAGTCTCTAATTGCATCAGCGCCCCATCTTCTTATAATTTCTTGCATTTCTTTATCAATACCTACGTCAGTTGGTATTGTTACACATCCTGTTGTAGCCATAATATTATCCCCCTTAAGCTATATAATTTTCATATTAAAACTTATATATTTTATATAAAGCTATTCCATAATCTTTTAAAATAAAGCCTATATCATACATAAACTTTAATATAAAAATCAGTTTTCTAAAATATGCTTAAACTCATAAACATTAAATTAAATACTTTTTTATCTTTTTGCATAAATTTTTCTTTAAAAAGGGCGTATTCTAAAACTCTACTATATAATCCTTGGATTAGATTTTAAATATAAATTTGCAAACGCAGTATGCATTGGAATAAATTTATATCAACACCTAATCGCGATCACTAAATAGCCAACAGTTTAAAAATAGCCCTTTTACTTTTCAAATAAAGATTATTTATTTATAGCTTCTATTACTTTGCTATTTGATGCCTTTAATGCGTCTAACCAATTTTGAACACTTTGTTCACCACTTAATACTGCACCAGCCTTACCTAATACTTCATCTCTCATGTTTATTTCAGTATTTTCTACAGTTTTCCAAGCTTCTATTATTGGCTTAGTACCATCATTAAATACTGTTAAACAATCGTAACTTGATGCTGGTATATATTGTTTAGCAACTTCTAATGCACCTTTAGTTGGAACTACTGCTTGGTTAAGCTTAGCATTAGCTTCTATCATTTCATCACTATATAAGAATCTCATAAACTCTTTTGCAGTTTCTATATTATCAGAGTTTCCTGGTATATACATTTCTTCTATCATTGTAGATACATATCTATCTGCACCTTCTTTAGTAGCTGTTGGTGCCATGAATCCCCATTCCCATCCTTCTTGAACAGCGTCTTTCATTTCACCTTCATACCAGTTACCATTTGGGCAGAATAAAGCTTCTCCCTTTAAATGTGCAGTTTGAGCTTGTATATGACACATTGCAGGTGTACCATCTAACATGTATCCATCAGTTCCTAATTTTTGTATTTTTTCAAGCGCAGCTTTAACTTCTGGCTTATCCCATGCACCTTCTTCATAGTTAAATATAGCCTCTATAGCCTCTTCTCCTGCTTCAGATGCTATTGTTGGCCATACTAAAGCTTCTAAGTATCCTGGATGCTGCCCTTGATATGTAAATAAAGCTACTCCTTCAGCTTTAGCTTTTTTACCTAATTCAGTAAATTCATCCCAAGTTTTTGGAACTTCCCATCCCTTTTCTTCGAATAAAGCTTTGTTATACCATAAACCAGTTACATTGTAATATAATGGTGCTAAGTATGGTTTGCCATCTCCATATGGAGCAACTGATGTTTTGTCTAAAAGACCGTCCATCATTTTATCTTTTATTGGAGTATCTTCTCCTGGAGCTGGCTTTTCAAATACATCAGTTAAATCAGCTAGGTTTTTATCTTTTATTAATGCTTTCGCAACACTCTCTGCATTTTGAGCACTATGATAAATAAAATCTGGTGAATTTCCACTTGCTATTTGTGGTCTTATTACATCACCTATTTTAGCACTAGCTGTTATTTTAACATCTACATCAGGATATAATTCTTCAAATTTCTTTTCAGCTTCTTCCCAAAACGCTGTCCCATATCCCCCTTCGAATACCGCTACATCAAGAGTCCCCTCAATTTTTCCTCCTGATTGTGCTGTATCATCTTTACCTTCGTCTTTCCCTGTTGATGAACATCCTACTAATGATCCCATAATCATAACTGTTACTGCTAATAATGAACCTACTTTTTTAAATGGATGCTTCATAATACCCCTCCTATAACTATTAGTTAAAAATTATTTTGAAATCGTTTTCTCAAGATAATTGTATATCAGATATGTGCATATAAAAATGAAAAATTTTTACATCAATATGGATAATTCTTACTCTTTATAATATTTTTCTCTATATTCACTTGGAGTCATATTAAAGAACTTTGTAAATAATCTACTAAAATAAAGTTGATCTTGTATTCCTACACTTATAGAAACATCCTTAATTCTCATATCCTTATCTTTTAATAGTTCTTTTGCTTTTTCTAGCCTTGTGTTTTTTATATAGTCTGATATTGTCATACTTAGTTCATCTTTAAATATTCTGCTTAGATAAGATTCATTCATATTTACAACTTTTGCTAAAATTTCTAAATTTAATTTTTTTTCTAAGTTATTATTTATATACTCAATTATTTTTTTTATTTCTCTTCTGCATCCAATTACCTTTGAATTAATCTGATAGTTTGATTTTTGCCTTTCATTTTCTATTAATTCCAGGCACTCTTTTATTTCTTTACATTGTTTATGTATTACTTTTTCAAATTTAATATTTAAATACTGTTTAACATTTCTTGTTATATTTCTAGCCAATAAATTAATATCATCAATTTTATTATCAGTTTTAATAATTATACCAAACTCATTTCTCCTTATATGAATAAGTGACATAAGCTTTGAGTTAACATCTAATGCACAACTATTAATTACATTTGATATAAATGAACTTAATTTCTTTTCTTTTTCAGAGTTTTCTACATCCGTAGTTACAGCTCTAAGATATAAAAAATTAAAGTTTCTTAAATATTTTTCTTCTAAATTACTATCAATGATTATATTTACTTCTCCTTTTAGATACATTTCTAAATATTCATTTACTTTTAGTTTTTCACTAGATATCTCAACTATATTATTATCTTTTATTAACTTATTACTATTAATCAAATCAGCTCTAGCTTTTTCTAAAATTTCTAAAAGCTCATTTTTACTTATAGTCACTTTTAAAAGATACTCATACGCACCATTCTTCATTGCTTCTTTGACAGAACTAAAATCATCGTAATTACTAAGAACTATTATTTTTCCTTTAAACTTTATTTCTTTTAAATTTTTTATTAATGTATTTCCATCCATTTTAGGCATTTTTAAATCTGTTATCACTATATCTATATTTTCTTTTTTTATTATGTTTAGAGCTTCTAATCCATCCTTAGCTAAACTTACCAATATCATATCATGCTCTTCCCAGTTTATGATGGAACTTAAAAAGTTCCTAGTTATATACTCATCTTCAACGATTAATATTCTCATATATCTATCCCCCTATAATCTTAGGAATTACTATTTTAGTCACTGTTCCTTTATTCTGCTTAGATGTTATTTCAAAAGTAAATATTCCTTCATAATACAAACTAAGTCTTTCCCTTACATTTTTTACACCTATACCCGCAAATTTATCAATATTAAAAAATCCTTCTTCTAACTTATTTTCATTTATTCCTACACCATTATCTATTATTTCAAAATATAAGAACTCTTCTCCATCAGATATTTTAATTTTTATACTATTCAACTCATCATGTTCTTCAAATCCATGAAGTATACAATTTTCAATTAATGGTTGTAGTATAAATTTTAAAATTTTTTCTTCTAATAAACATTCTTCTATTTCATAATCTATATTATAGGTATCTCCATACCTTATTTTGTTTATTGTAATATAGTTTTTAACATTTTCTATTTCATCTCTAACACTAATAAATTCATCTTTATTTACTATTGTACTTCTTAATAACTTTGCCAATGCTTCTAATCCATTTGCTACTACATTATCGTTGTTCATCATAGCAACATATCTTAGACTTCCTAGTGTATTAAATAAGAAATGTGGATTTATTTGAGCTTGTAACATTCTTAAAGTAATTTCCCTTTTTTCTTTTTCTCTAACCTTTACAGTATGTACTAATGATTTTATATTTTGGGACATTACATTATATCTTTTCATTATAGTCGAAATCTCATCATTTCCGCTTATAGGAATTGTGTCACCTATATTTTTCTCACTTACACTATTCATAGCATTTACTACTTCATTCATAGGATTTGCTATTGATTTATAAATCAACATTGCAATAAAAATAGACATACCTATAACAGCTATGCATACAAATACATATGTTTTATAAATATTTATACAACTTAAATATATATATTCATAGGGTATTACTCCTATAAGTCTCCATGAAGCATAACTTATAGGCTTAGTGGTTGCAATATATCTTTTCCCATTATACTTTATTATTTTTGTAAATTTATCAATATCTTTTACAATATTAATATTTTTATATTGATTTATATTATTTTTCTTAAATTTTTCTGGTGAATTATTACTTTCATAATCGCTAATTATTTTATTATTGCTAGCAACTACGTTATTATTTTCGTCTAAAACTACACCATATCCGTTAAAGTTTTCATTATAGTTTTTAAACATTTCTACTATAACCTTTTCTTTAATTGCTAAGAATAGATATCCATATGTTGTTTTTCCTATTTTAATTGGCTTTGTAATAGCTATATAATTATAACTACCTTGATTTATAGCAGTCCAATTTATTGTTTTACTCTTTTCTAAACCTTTATTAATTTCGTATAGCTTAATATCATGTTTTATATAGCTTACCCCTTCATTATATACTACATTTAAGTCTTGATTTAGTATTGTAAAATCTGCTACATCTGAAATATAAGTAGTTCTTGATCTAAGTATTTTAGCCATCTCATCATTGAATTTAGTTTTCTCTTCAATACTTAAATCATTGTAAAATTTAATATTATTTAATAATTTAGTATTCCATATTATCTCATTAGTAATTGAATCAAATCTACTTATATAATTACTAATAGAGTCACTTATTAATTTAGATGCAACTTTATCATTAGATATAATATTATTCTTAATTAAGTTAATCGTAGTAGTATTAACTACTAAAAACATAAGTATTATTGGTACTATAGAAAGTATAAAAAAAGACTTTAAGAGCCTTTCACTAATTTTAGTTTCTCTTAATTTAGATATGATTTTATTTTCCATAAACTCCCCCTATTTCATTATACTATAGAGGCATATTTTTTTCAAAATTCAGCTATAATCTTTTATTTTATAATAAAAAAAGCCTAGAATAAATTACTTTATTCTAGACTTTTTTTATTTAAACTCTTAAATTAATTAATATTTTTCAATTTCTTCTAATAATTCTTCAACTAGTTTATCGCCCTTTATCTTTCTTACTATCTCACCCTTTTTAAATAAAAGACCTTCTCCTTTTCCACCAGCTATACCAATATCAGCTTCTCTAGCTTCTCCTGGACCATTAACAGCACAACCCATTATTGCTACTGTTATGTTTTTATTTATATCACTTATCTTACCTTCTACTTCATTTACTGTATTTATTAAATCTATATTACATCTTCCACAAGTAGGACAAGATATTACTTTTATTTTATCATTTAATAAATCTAAACTTCTTAATATCTCTTTTCCCACGACTATTTCTTCTGTTGGGTCTCCAGTAAGAGATATTCTCATCGTATCTCCTATACCTTTTAATAGTAATGTCCCAACACCTATAGAAGATTTTATAGTTCCTTTTTTAACACTTCCTGACTCTGTTATTCCTATGTGAAGTGGATAGTCTACTTTTTTAGAAATAAGTTCATAAGCTTCTAGTGTCTTGTAAATATCTGATGACTTTAGTGATATTACTATATTATAGAAATCTAAATCTTCTAGTATTTTAATATGTCCCAAAGCACTTTCAACTAGCGCTTCAGCTGTTGCTGAACCGTATTTAGCTAAAAGCTCTTTTTCTAAAGAACCTCCATTAACACCTATTCTTATTTTTAGGTTTCTTTCTTTACATTTTTCAACCACAGCCTTAACTTTTTCTATACTACCGATATTTCCAGGATTTATTCTAACTCCATCAACACCTTGTTCTATAGCTTCTAATGCTAATCTATGGTCAAAATGTATATCTGCTATTACAGGTATATTTACACCTGCTTTTATTTTCCCTATATTTTTTGCAGCTTCCATATCAGGAACAGCTACTCTGACTATGTCACATCCTACAGCTTCTAATCTTTTTATCTGAGCTATAGTACTTTCAGCATTTCTTGTATCTGTTGTAGTCATTGATTGAACGCTTATAGGATTATTACCTCCTATTTTAACATTTCCTACACTGACTTCTCTACTTACTCTTCTATTGTAACTCATAATATCACCTTTAATTTTCCAATCTTACGAATTTTAGAATAGTCTTAAAATGTCCTTATAAGTTATAAACACCATAAATAACATTAGAGCACCAAGTCCCACCATATTAATCATAGCTTCTTTATTAGGATCAATTTTCTTACCACCTCTTATTGCTTCTATAGCTAGCATAAGTAATCTTCCTCCATCTAGAGCAGGAAGTGGAACTAAGTTTATTATTCCTAAGTTTAAACTTATAACTGCTGCTATGTACATCACATTAATAATACCCACTTTAGCAGCTTGTGAAACTATATTTATAACCCCAAGAGGTCCTGTAACAGAATTACCTACGCCACCAGGTACAGTTCCAGTAACTAATTGTCCTAAGAAAGTTACCATCTGAACTATCATGTCCCAAGTTGTAGCAAATGCATTTTTTATAGACGCAAATAGATTTCTTTCTACCTTAGTCTCTATACCTATTACATATCTTCCTTCAGCATTCTTTTCAGGTGTAACAGTAAGTTCTTCATTTTTTCCATTTCTATCTATAGAAAGTTTAAGTTCACTTCCATCAGATTCATTTAAACTCTGAATTACATCTTGCCAAGTTTTTACTTGTTCACCATTTACAGCTTCAATAGTATCTCCTACTCGTATTCCAGCTTGATATGCAGGTCCATTTTCTGCTACTCCAGCTAGAGTTGTTGTTTGATTACCCATAAATAAAAATATAGGTATAAATAATATTATAGTAAATATTATATTAAAAAATGGTCCAGCAAATATTACACTTGCTCTTTGAAGTATGCTCTTTTCACCAAAAGATCTAGGGTCTTTAGAATCCTCATCTTCACCCTCCATACTTACAAATCCACCTATTGGTAGTAATCTTATTGAATAATCCGTATCTTTTTTTATACTATATATCTTTGGTCCCATACCGATTGAAAATTCATGAACCTTTATCCCATTCATTTTTGCAAAAAGGAAATGACCTAGCTCATGTATAAATACAATTGCACTAAATAATAATAAGGCAACTATTATTGTCATAATTTCACCATCCTACTTAATTGATTTTTTTACATACTCCCTAGCCCATCTATCTACTTCTAGTATTTCTTCTAATGTTGGGTCTTCTATACTATTATGAGCTTGTAAAGTTTTCTCTATGTAATATGGTATGTCATAGAAACCAATTTTATCCTCTAAAAATTCATTTACTAGAACTTCATTAGCTGCATTTAAAACTGTACAATATGTCCCTCCCATTTTTAAACAATCAAATGCTAATTTTAAGCATGGGAATGTCTCTAAGTCTGGCTTTTCAAAAGTAAATTTAGAAAACTTAGCAAAATCTAGCCTTTCAAAGTCATTTAACATTCTATCTGGATATGTCAGTGCATATTGAATCGGAAGTCTCATATCTGGACATCCCATTTGAGCAATTATAGAACTATCATTAAATTGTACCATTGAATGAATTATACTTTGCGGATGTACAACTACATCTATATCTTTATAATCTACATCAAATAACCATTTAGCTTCTATAACTTCTAACCCTTTATTCATTAATGTAGAAGAATCTATACTTATTTTTCTCCCCATACTCCAGTTAGGATGTTTTAACGCTTCATTTTTAGTAACATTTAAAAGTTCCTCTTTACTCTTACCTCTAAATGGCCCTCCTGAAGCTGTTAATATTATTTTATCTATATTTTTATTCTTTTCTCCATTTAAACATTGAAAAATTGCACTATGTTCACTATCTACAGGAAGTATATCTACATTGTATTTTTTAGCTTCACCCATAACCAATTTTCCTGCTGTAACTAATGTTTCTTTGTTTGCAAGTGCTATAGCTTTTCCATTTCTTATAGCACATAATGTAGGTACTAATCCTATCATTCCTACTATTGCAGTTAAAAGAACATCTATTTCATCTAGCGATGATATTGTTTTCAGACCTTCCATACCACTTAACACTTCTATATTTATATGACTTGGTATTCTTTCCTTTAAATTTTTCGTACTAGCTTCATCATAAACCGCTACATACTTTGGTTTAAACTCTATTATTTGTTCTAGCAATAAATCCACACTACTATTTGCTGATATAGCAACTACTTTAAACTTATCTGGATTTTTTCTTACAACATCTAGCGTTTGCGTCCCTATTGAACCAGTTGACCCCAATATTGATATTTTTTTCATATTAAATTGTTCCTTTCTAACATGATATTAAAACTATATTGTATTTTACTCTCTTTGTATTATACCATTATTAAATCTATTATTAACAATATTCATATAAATTTCACATACCATTATACAAATAATTAAAGCTTCAGATAAACTGAAGCTACTTAACAAAAAGATTTATTGCATTATATACAAATGGTGCAACCAATATAACACTATCAAATCTATCTAATATACCACCATGACCTGGTATTAATTTTCCATAATCTTTTATTCCTACATATCTTTTTATAGAAGATGCAAATAAATCCCCTAATTGTGCAACTATACTTCCTATACTGCCTATAACAGTCATATGAACTAAGTCTAATTTAAATAAATATCCAAATAAAACACAGCATACTACGCTTCCTATTATACCTCCAATAGATCCTTCTACTGTTTTTTTAGGACTTATCTTTGGTATTAGCTTATGTTTCCCAAATAAATATCCACTAAAATATGCAAATGTATCTGTTGCAAAAGATATTATAAATATTAGCCATACATAAATTTTACCTAATTCAAAATTATTCATAGTTAAGACTATAAAATCCATAAATATTCCTATATACATAATTCCTAAAACCGTAATAGAAATATCTATTATATCATTTCTACAACTTAATAGATAAATAATCCCAATTAAGAATAATATAAAACCTAAAGAAAGTGTATAAGATATTGGTAGATTAAAATAATTCTTTGCTCCCATATAAACAGCAAAAACATATCCTAACCAATATATTGGCTTTATACCTTTTTCATTAAAAGCTTTAAAAAATTCATGTAAAGCAATAGAAATTAATACTATTTCAGTTATATATAGAGGCAAGCCTCCATATAACATAATTCCAAGTAGTGGGACTAAAGCTAATGAAGCAATAATTCTTGTAAGCATATAATTAATCTCCTTACTTAAGTCCTCCAAACCTTCTATCCCTATTTTGATAAACATATATTGCCTTTTGTAGTTCTTGCCTATTAAAATCAGGCCAGTGTATGTCCGTGAAGTAAAACTCTGAATAAGCTAGTTCCCAAAGTAAGAAATTACTTAATCTTTGCTCTCCACTAGTTCTGATAAGTAAATCTGGGTCTGGAGTAGACTTTGTACTTAAATAGTTTTTTATAGTATCTTCATTTATACTATCTATATTTATTTTATCAGATTTACAATCTTTTACTATATCTAAAACTGCATTTGTTATATCAAATCTACTTCCATAATTTAGAGCTAAATTTAATGTAACTCCAGTATTATATTTTGTTAACTCTCTAGCTCTATCCAACTCGTTTATACACATCTCAGGTAATTTACTAATATCACCTATTGTTGTTATCTTAACATTATTTTTGTGTAACTCTCTTATTTCATTTTTTAGGTATGTTACTAATAAATTCATAAGAGTATCTATCTCTATCTTAGGCCTTTTCCAATTTTCAGTTGAAAAAGCATACAATGTCAAGTATTTTATATTAAGTCTAGAACATTCTTTGACAACTTCTCTTATAGTTTCCACTCCAGCCTTATGTCCAGCGGTTCTTGGAAGGAACCTTTTTTTAGCCCATCTCCCATTTCCATCCATTATTATAGCTATATGAGTAGGTACATTTTCTAAATCTATATTATAAATTAATTCACTATTCATATCTGACTCCAATATTGTTCTGACTCCTTAAAATAAGGAGTCAGAAAAGTATGTGATTATTAACTCTACACTATCTTCTAATTCAGTTACTTTAATAACTTTAGGAATTATAAGTTTATCTTTATCTTTATTTCCTTGAATCGTCTTAATTGTATAGTTAATATTTTTGTCTTCAAAAAACTTTTTTACATCATCTACATGAAGGCCTAAAAGTTCATAGTATTTATTCACTTCTTATACCGCCATTATATCTGCTTCTTTAGCATCTACTAATGTATCTATTTCTTTAACATACTTATCAGTAGTTTTTTGAACATCTTCTTGAGCTTTCTTTAATTCATCAGCAGTTATTTCGCCATCTTTTTCCATCTTCTTAAATTTATCGTTAGCGTCTCTTCTTTCATTTCTTAATCTAACTTTAAATTCTTCTCCTACTTTATGAGCTTTCTTAGCTAATTCTTTTCTTCTTTCTTCTGTCAATGCTGGTACGTTTATTCTTATAACATCACCATCACTAGTTGGATTTAACCCTAAATCAGAGTTTCTTATAGCTTTTTCTATTTCAGACATCGCTGATTTATCCCAAGGACTTATCATTAAAGTTCTTGGTTCTGGAACAGATATAGCTCCTATTTGGTTTATTGGAGTTGGAGTTCCATAGTAATCAACTCTTATTTTATCTAACATTTGAGGATTAGCTTTACCAGCTCTTATAGTTGTAAATTCAAATTTAAGTGCTTCTATAGTCTTATCCATTTTTGCTTTTAATTCATTGTGTACTGTTTTCATTTTAGGTTTCCTCCTTTAATTTATATATTATTTTACTATTGTACCTATATTTTCGCCCATTACTGCTCTTATTATATTCTCTGTTGAAAGTTCAAATACCTTTATTGGTATATTATTATCCATACATAAAGATGTAGCTGTTGAATCCATTACTTTTAATTCTTTTTGTAAAACTTCTATATAGCTTAATTCTTCAAATTTCTTAGCATCAGCATGTACTTTTGGATCTTTGTCATATACAGCATCAACATTTTTTGCTAATAATATAACTTCTGCTTCCATTTCAGCTGCACGAAGAGCCGCTGTTGTATCAGTTGAGAAATATGGATTTCCTGTACCTGCACCAAATATTACAACTCTATCTTTTTCTAAATGTCTAACTGCTCTTCTTCTTATATAAGGTTCTGCTACTTGTCTCATTTCTATAGCTGTTTGTACCCTTGTTTCCACACCTATATTTTCAAGTGCATCTTGAAGAGCCATAGAGTTCATTACTGTTGCAAGCATCCCGATGTAATCTGCAGTTGTTCTATCCATACCTTCAGATGTTCTTCCTCTCCAGAAGTTACCTCCGCCTACAACTACCGCTACTTCTACATCTATTTCTCTTAATTTTTTTATTCCAGCAGCTATGTCATTTACAACTTCGTTATTTATGCCAAAGCCTTTTTCCCCTGATAAAGCTTCTCCGCTAAGCTTTAACAATACTCTTTTGTACATTGGTTTATCCATCAGAAATCCTCCTATTAAACTAATCCTAATCTATGTATTTTTATAATTTCTTACATTCCTAAAAAAGAGAACACGCAAGTGCTCTCTTTTGGTTAATTACTTAAGTTGCTTAGCAACTTCTTCAGCAAAGTTTTCTTCTTTCTTTTCTATACCTTCACCAACTTCGAATCTTACAACTCTTCCTACTTCTATTTCAGTTCCAACTTTTTTAGCAGTTTCAGCAACTAATTGCTTAACTGTTAAGTCTCCGTTTTTAACGAAAGGTTGTTCTAAAAGACAAACTTCTTTTAATTGCTTTTCTAGTCTACCTTTTATCATCTTTTCAACTATGTTAGCTGGTTTTCCTTCATTTAAAGCTTGTTGAGTTAATATCTCAGTTTCATGAGCTATGTACTCAGGATCTACATCGTTTCTAGAAACGTATTTTGGATTCATTGCAGCAACTTGCATTGCTATATCTCTTCCCATAGATATAACTTCATCATTTTTAGCAGAAGTTAAAAGTTCAACAAGAACTCCTATCTTTCCTCCACCATGTATGTAACCTGCTATTTGACCTTCAGTAGTAACTTTTTCAAATCTTCTTAAGTCTAATTTTTCACCTATCTTAGCAACTCTATCATTTAAAACATCTTGTAATGCTTTACCTTCTTTGTGAGTTTCTGCTAATAAAGCAGCAACATCTTTAGCTTCTGACGCTAAAGCCATTTCAGCAGCATCCTTAACGAATACCTTGAAATCTTCGTTCTTAGCAACGAAATCTGTTTCTGAGTTTACTTCTACTACTACAGCTGAAGTATTGTCAGCGTTCATTTCTATAGCAACTAAACCTTCAGCAGCAACTCTGTCAGCTTTCTTAGCAGCTTTAGATAAACCTTTTTCTCTTAATATATCAACAGCTCTTTCCATGTTTCCTTCAGCTTCTTGTAAAGCTTTTTTACAGTCCATCATTCCAGCGCCAGTATTTTCTCTTAACTCTTTAACCATTTGTGCAGTTATAGCCATTTTGAATTCCTCCTATATATTAGTAATGGTAAGGGAATGACCCTTACCATTCATTTTTAATTATTCTTGATCTTCAGATACTTCTTCAGCTTCGTCAGCTATTGCTTGTCTACCTTCTATTATAGCAGTTGCCATAGCACCAGTTATTAATTTAACAGCTCTTATAGCATCATCATTTCCTGGTATTGCGAAGTCTAATTCATCTGGATCACAGTTAGTATCTACTATACCTATTACTGGGATTCCTAATCTATGAGCTTCTTGTATAGCTATATTTTCTTTTCTTGGGTCTACTACAAATATAGCACCTGGTAATTCAGGCATATCTTTTATACCATTTAAGTATTTTTCTAATTTTTCTTTTTCAGCTCTTAATTTTATAACTTCTTTCTTAGGAAGAACGTTGAATACACCTTCATTTTCCATTCTTTCTAAGTCTCTTAATTTATTTATTCTAGTTTGGATAGTTTTGTGGTTTGTTAACATTCCACCTAACCATCTTTCGTTAACATAGTACATTCCACATCTTTCAGCTTCTTCTTTTATAGCTTCTTGAGCTTGTTTCTTAGTTCCTACGAATAAGATTGGCTTTCCAGTTTCAGCTATTTCTTTAGTGAATCTGTATGCTTCTTCTACTTTCTTAACAGTTTTTTGTAAATCTATTATATAGATTCCATTTCTTTCTGTGAAGATGAACTTAGCCATTTTAGGATTCCATCTTCTAGTTTGATGTCCAAAGTGAACACCAGCTTCTAATAATTGTTTCATTGATATTACTGACATTGCTTTACCTCCTTGGTTTTATACCTCCGGTGTGATCAACTCCCTAAAAAACCTCCTGTAGGCACCTTTTAAGGATCCCAACACCGTGTGTGATTATTTAGTATTTTATTTTTTCACCTCTAGTAGTATATCATAGGCATTTATAAAATACAATATTTTTATTTATATATATTTTTTTAACATTTTATTAGAATTATGTCCATTTTTGTATTAATTTACTCAAAGAATAATATTTTAATTTTATTTATAATAGATGCGTTATCTACATCATTCGCACTTACTATATTTATGCTACCTAAAATCTCACCATTATCAGTGTAATATTTTATTACTCCTAATACATCTCCTTTTTTAACAGGATAAGTAATTTCTTTAAAAGTAACTTGAGACTTTAAGTTTTCTTCTTTATTTAATACTACATATAATTCATCTTCAGCTACTAAAACTACTTCTAAGTCATTTATTTTTTTTATATATTTTTTCCCTATTAACTCATCTTTTTCTATTACAGTTTTACTTTTAAAGTCTTTTTTAGCATGATTGAGTATAGATACAGCTGCAGAAATTCTTTTGTCCTTATGATTTGCACCTAATACCACACCAATTACTCTTCTATCTTTCTCATTATCTTCATTTTTATTTATTTTCATAGAAAATGATAAGCAATATCCAGCGTTACCAGTATATCCTGTTTTTATTCCATCTACCTCTGGTATTATTCTAAGTAATGCATTTGTGTTATTTTTTACAAATCCCCTTTGTGGATTTGAGTAAGTAGACATATCAGTAATTGATATAACCTGTTTTTCATAATTATCAAACATATATTTTGCTAAAGTTGATATATCCCTTGCTGTTGATATATTTTCCTTTGGCGGTGCTTTAGGGTCACTTAAGTTGTATATAGGTAATCCATTTGGATTTACAAAGCTGGTATTTGTCATACCAATTTCTTTTGCTTTTTTATTCATTCTTTCTACAAATGCTTTTTCATCTTTACAAATATGTTTTGCTATACCAATTGATGCGTCATTACCTGATACTATCATCAGACCCTTCATAAGTTCAATTAAAGGAACTTCTTCTCCTACCTTCAGATGATAGCTTGACCCTTTCACTTTGGCTATATCTTTATCAACTTTTATTATATCATTAGGGTTTACTTCTTTATTCTCTATTGCTTCTATAGCAATTAAGAATGTCATCATCTTACTTAAACTAGCTAAAGGTCTTTTTACATCAGGCTCCTTGTCATATAATACACGGCCAGTTTCTTGGTCTATTAGTATTGATGACTTTGAATACTTATCTACTTTATCTAAAGCATATATTGGTCTAGGAGTTACAAATGCTAAGATGATTGTAAGTATTAGTAGTTTTTGTGCTCCTTTTTTCAAAATTCTCACCTTCTTGGATTATTAAGTATATCTTATTTTTTTCCTTCTCGGTGAATTTTATATCTAGTAATTATTTACTAACTCATCTAATCATTCTTTTTATTACAAGAGATGCCCAAGTTGAGCCTATTGTTACACCAGAAAAAGCTTCTAGACAAACTAAAAACTTCCCAAATACTGTACTTACAGTCAAGTCACCATATCCTAATGTTGTAAATGTAACTGTACTAAAATACCATAAATCTATATAATTATTAATGGCTTCCTTTATAGAATAACCTTCTATTTTATTTAAATTTATTCCTATAAAGTCTCCATTTGCATTTTTTACTCCACAGAACATGTATAAAAATGCAAATAAGCTAATAATAATTAATGTTATTCTAAGTAGTCTCCAAGGCCTTTCTCCATAGCCTATTGTATATTTAGATAATAAATCAAAAAACTTATCGTTCAAATAACTACTATATCTAGGATAATCACTACTCTTCATCATCTTACTAGCATAATTTCTTTCATTATAATAATAGTATCCTATTCTTTCACTATCTCCTATTATGTTCGCTTGAGTTCTAGCTATTCTATAATTTATCTTTCCATATAAAGAATTATCTTTTGAGTACTTTACAAATCTAAGCACTAACTTTGTACAGGGACTAAAAATTATACCTTCTAACCTAGGTAAATTCTTAGCACTTGTTATTACAAATGCTTGTCCATTAAAGTGAACTTTTTCAAATGCTTTATTCGCAATATACTTTTTATTAAACTTAGTTTTAGTAAGCTCACAGTTTTCAAAAAAAATAGAACTCTCAAAGGTAATGTATCCTCTAAAATCAGTATAATTTAAACTCAATGTTTTTTTAAACTCATATTTATTGAAAAATACCTTTCTTTTAAATATAGCTTCATCAAAGTTTAATTTTAAGTAATTGTAGTTAACTACATCTCTAATAATAAAATCTTCTTCAAAAATAAATCCCCTAAAATCACTTATTTTTTCTTTCATTATTAAATAAATAAATAATGAATTTTCCTCTCTGCTTTTATTTTCCTTATGAAATATACAATACCCCGATGAGTCCGCTCTTCTACAACACTTAGTTTCCGCATTATGAACAGATCTCCATCTACACTCCATTACTATAAAAAACCTCCAAACTATTCGTATAATATAATTAGTTTGGAGATTTTTATAGTAATTATTCAAAGAAGTATACTTACTTATATATTACACATACTAACAAAGTAGCCTATTGTAGTTTTTTAATACCTAGCATGTGTTCTAAGCAGTTGATTTTGGTTCAAAAACCTCCTTTTATAAAATAGCAACTATGTTGCTATTTTATTTTGCCTTAAGTAATAAATATATTTTTATACTTACAAATCCCATTACAAACGATAAGCTAAGTAGCCAGGCTACAAAACTTATATAAGGGATTAACATAATTAATCTTATAATTATTATTCCTCCGAGAATCTGAATATAGAATCTGCTTTTCGTAAATAAGATTTTTCCTAACATTATTCCTACTATTACTGGGCATAAATACATAATTATACTGTACAAAATTAATATAATTATACCTATTGGCATTCCTATAATAGTAATAATCATTAGTATTGATATAATTGGAATCAATATTAAAGTAGATAATCCGATTAATAAATATTTAATAATTCCTTTTAAATTCCTATCTACTTCTATAAAAGATTTTTTAAATATAATATATATTATGAAACCCATTAAAATCGCTGTACATATACTCATAATTTCCCATGATATATCTGATTTATTTAACCATACTTCATTACCTTTAGTTACTTTTTCATAATCAATATCATTTAATGTTATTTTTGAATTTATAACAGGTTGATTGGGTGATTTGACTTTAATATTCCCCATAACTTCTGCATTTTCCATAAGTACTAAAGTCTCACAATCTACATTAAGATCGCCCTTTATTATACCATCTATGAATATGGTTTCTCCACTAGCATATAGGTCATTAGTATACCCCTTAAAATTTATACTTCTTGCTGCAGCATATATTGCATTTGAATTTGTATCTTTACTTATACTTATATTTTCTGCTGCTGCTGTAATATTTTTAGTATTTTTAACATTTATATCTAGCTTTTGACCAACAATTCTAATGTTACCTTTTACTTCTTCAGACTCAATACTTATATCTTTAGCTGCTGATATTATATCCCCTAATACCAAATTATCTATACTTATAGTTTGACCAAATGCATAAACGTCTCCATCTACATCTTTATCTATACTTATATTATTATTGAATGAAAATAAATTTGAAGATGTAGTTGTATTTTCAGCAAAAACATTGCTAGTTAATATAAAAATTATTAATAATGTAAAAATATATAATATCTTTTTTTTCATATTAGCCTCCTAAATAAAGATTTACTGCTCTATTAAGAAGTCTATTATTTAAATTTTAAACTTATGATAAATATAAAATCTTAATTTAAAATCTGTATTTTCATGATATTATTTTTCATACAAACTTTGTATTAAGATTACTAATGAAAACATTAAGATTGTATTAAGATTAAATTAGCATATCTAAATAAAATTAACCTTT
This sequence comes from Romboutsia faecis, assembly GCF_014323405.1. Classification (GTDB taxonomy): domain Bacteria; phylum Bacillota; class Clostridia; order Peptostreptococcales; family Peptostreptococcaceae; genus Romboutsia_E; species Romboutsia_E faecis. The sequence goes on from NZ_JACRWE010000001.1 coordinate 121,874, forward strand.
AGCTCATAGCTAAAGGTTAATTTTATTTAAGACAATGTATATTTTTTAATAAATCTTTTTGTATATATTATAATAACTGCAGCAATAGGTACTGACATCATCATTCCAATAAACCCTATATATTGTCCTGCTAATGTTACTGCAAGTATAGTAACAATCGGTGGAACTCCTACTTGTTTTCCAACAAAATATGGTTCTAGTACAGCACTTTCTATCTGCTGAGCAATTATCATTGCTATTAATATAATAATTGCTTTATCAAATGAAAATAGTAAATTTACAAAAGTTGCTATTATTGCACCTATTATTGGTCCAAAGAAAGGAATCATATTAGTAATAGCTATTACTAGCCCTAAGAATAATGCATACTTAGATTTTAATATATATAGAAGTATTGTACATCCTACGCCATATATAGCAGAATCAATAGCTTTTGCAACTATATATGTTCCTATATTTTTATCTAATATATTTACAAACTCGCAAATCTTTGGATAAAACTTTCCAAATAATATACTACTTAAGCTCTTTATCATGTTTATAACACTTTCCTTTGATAATAATATATATACAGAAATAACAATCCCTAAAAATATATTAATAGTGTAAGAAACTACTTTACCCATTAAGCTTAATATTGTTTCACTAAGGGAATTAGCAATCCATGTAGATAAAGGTATTAAAGTAGTACTTAAAAACTCATTAATCTGTTCTTTTGCATTTAAGCTATTTATATTTAAATTAATTCCATCTGATACATAGTTTATAATATTTTCCATTTGTTTTATACCATCTGGTATATACTGTGATATTTCAACTATACTCGATTTAATCACAGGAACTACATACAACCATATAAAAATTATAACAGCTAATAAAGTTCCATAAATTATAGCTACAGAAATACCTCTTTTAAGGTTAAATTTACCTTCTAAGTATCTCATAGGATAATTTAGAACATATGCAATTACAAATCCTGTCATAAATGGCGTTAATACTCCTGCAATTATATCTATATTATGTTTTATAAACCTTAAAATTTCACTATAATTTTGTATAACTATTATACCTAAAAAAATTAAAACTATAGGAATTATATACCTAATAGATTTATAAACTTCATCCTTTATTTTATTCATTATTTACTCCTTATCTCATTTTAATTCCTTAATAATTTATTATCTAAGAATAGTTATTTTAATTTCTTCTATCCTTCTATTTCCAAGCTTTAAAATCTCGTACTTAATATTATCTATTGTTATTTCCTTCTTTTCTTTAGGGACTTCACCCATGTGAGTTATTAAGTACCCATTTAATGTATCATAATCTCCATTAACGATATTTTCATTAAAATTTCTTTTAACTTCACTAATAGGTAATATTCCTTTTGCAATGTAAGTATTTTTATCAATTTTAGATATTTCAGATTCTTCTATATCGTATTCATCATCAATATCTCCAACTATCTCTTCAATTAAATCTTCCATAGTAACTATTCCAGAAAATCCACCATATTCATCAACTAATAAGGCTAAATGTATTTTCTTCTCCTTAAGTATTTTGAATAGTTCATTTGTTTTCTTATTTTCAGGTACAAAGTAGGGCTCTTGTATAATATTTTTCATATTAATATTTTCAAATCCTACCTTCTTAGATTCTATAAGTAAGTCTTTCATATAAAGTACACCTACAATATTGTCGATATTACCCTCGTATACAGGTATCCTAGAGTATCCTAAAGAAAGTATTTTATCTAAGGTATTATTTACATCATCATTTATATCAATTAAAAATGTATCCTTACTAGAGGTCATTATTTCTTTACAAACTTTATCATTGAACTCAAACACTCCATATAACATCTTTTTTTCATCATCTTCAATACAACCATCTTGCTGTGATTTAGCAATTAATGTTCTTATTTCTTCTTCAGATACTTTTTCCTCTATATCCTCAGAATCATTCTTCGTAATTTTTAAAATTAACGATGTAGAAAAAGATAATATTTTAATAAAAGGCTTTGCCAATATAGAAATGTAGTAAATTATTTTTACTGAAGATAATGCTATTTTTTCAGCTTTTTTAAGAGCAATCCTCTTTGGCACCAATTCTCCAAAAACTAATGTAAAATAGGATAGTAAAAGTGTTACTCCTATCATTGAAATTTCATTAGTATAAGGAATATTAAGTGTACTTAGCATATCATTAATATAAATTGATATACCTGTAGCTGCAGATGCACTTGAGAAAAAACCAGCTAGTGTTATTCCTATTTGAATTGTAGATAGAAAATTACTAGGTTCCTCAATAAGACGTTCAAGTAATTTGGCTTTAATATCACCTTGTTTGCTCAAATTATTGATTTTTGATTTGTTTACAGAAACTATTGCCATTTCTGCTGATGCAAAAAATGCATTTATAGCTGTTAGTGCTACTATTAAAAATATTTGCGGTATTAAGCCCGCGGGGTCTGAATCTAAATTACTCATTTTTTCCTCCTAAAATTTTTTATATAAAAAAGACCTTCTAAATAAACATCTGTATTTTTAACAGTGCTTATTTAGAAGGTCTTGCAAACAAGTTTATTTCCTTGCTAGTCAACCGGGATATACTCCGAAGTGACGATTGACTATCACACAAGTGAATGCTACTCCCCTTCTGGGAACTATATTAATTTATATGATATATAATTATAATTTGTTATTATATATTTTGCAATAATTTATGTGAAATTTAACATTACATATATTCTTCAGTATCTTCTGGTAGACCTTTACGTCTTAATTTTCCTTCTACAATTTCTTTTATTATAGAATATATTATAGCAAATATAGGAACTCCAATTACCATTCCTACTATTCCAAAGAATTTTCCTGCTACTAATAACGCAAATAATATCCAGAATGCAGAAATACCAATTGAGTCGCCTAAGATCTTAGGCCCTATAATATTTCCATCTATTTGTTGAATTATTAATATTATTACTAAGAACCAAACAGCCTTTATTGGTGAAACAAATAGTATTATTATAGCTGAAGGTATAGCTCCAAAGAACGGTCCAAAAAATGGAATAATATTTGTTATCCCTATAATTACTGATATTAATAATGTATACGGCATTTTAAATATACTTAACACTACAAATGTTAATATCCCTATTATTACTGAATCTATTATTTTTCCACTTAAAAATCTACCGAATGTATAGTTACTTCTGTAAACTAACTCAAAAACTCTATTCGCAACCCTTTTAGAAGATATTGCATATACCATTTTCTTCCCAATAGCATAGAATCTTTCTTTATCTATCAATAGATAAGATGATACTATTAATCCTAATACTATATTCCATACGCTTGATGCAATTGTAACTACCCAGTTACCTAATATAGGTAATAAGTCTGTTGCAAATTGTATTGTGAAGTTTACAACTTCATTTAATTTTTCATTTGCTAAAGTAAGATACTTTGGATCCAAGTCTAAGTTTTTCATTACTTCATCTAGTAATACTGTTAAATTATTTAGATACGTAGGTATATTGTTAGCTAATCCTACAACACTATCTATTAACTGTGGAACAACAAAATTCATAAATAAATAAATAATTAAAAACGCTGTTATATAAGTAAAAATTAAACATAGATTTCTCTTTGTTTTCTTACTCATACTTTCAAAGTTTTCTATATTTGATAACTTCTCCTCGTAAAACATCAATATAAAATTCAATATGTACGCAATTACAAATCCTATAATAAATGGTTGTAATATTCCTATTATCTCACTTATTTTACCAGTAAAAACATTAAGTTGAGATGCTATAAGATAAAATATAATACTACAGCATACTACTATAAATGAATATACAGATACTGTAGTGTACTTATCATTCCAATTAATCTTCATTTCCGTCTCCTTAATTAAATCAAATTTTAGATAAAACTCAGTACAATCATAATTGCTAAGAATAAAACAAGCATACTCGTTAGCAATTTTCGTTTTAAATTAACGTTCTTAATGTTAATTTCTTGTTCTTCATAGTATTCACTATTCTCTTCTTCTACTTGAACATCTTCATATATAATACGACTTAAATCAATTACAATTTCTTGAGTTGTCTTGTATTTATTATCTCTACTTAATAACTTCCTTATAATTGTCACAATATCCTCTAAGCTTTTGTCATATTCTAAAAGGCTCCATCTAACCCCTTTGTCAACTTGCTTTAACATTTCTTTGTCATTATAAGCATATCCAAAAGGAAGTTCTCTAAATACCATTTCAAATAAAATTATACCCATAGAGAAAAAATCACTTTCTTTGTCCGTATAATCTATATTCAATTGATGAGGACATAAGTAGCTTCGCTCTTTATTAAATCTTAAATTTACACCTTTATTTGCTTTTGTAATACCAAAATCAAATATTTTTATATTTTTATTTTCATCTATAAATATATTGTTTGGATCAAGACTTCCGTGATATAAATGGTTTACATTAGCAATTTCTAGTGATTTTACAATATTCATTGCTAAACTTGCTATTGTGTTTCTATCTAATATATTATTATAGATAAAACTTTTCAGTGATTCTCCCTTAAAATATTCACTTACTATATAATAATATACATCATATTCAGTACAATGTACATCTATATGCAATAACTTTCCAATATGTTCAGAATTTATTTGACTCAAAACAGTTGATTCATCTATTAAATCTGGCATGAAACCTATTCTCAAATTTTCAACATTTTTTATAAGTTTTAAATAAACAGTCCTATTGTAATAGGTATCCCTCGCTGTATATAATTTACCAACTTGTATTTCATTACCGTAATTCAAAATTTCATATCTATTTCCTATAAACTGCATTATTTCTTTCCTCCACAAATCGTATAACTCAACACTAAAACAATTATACCAATTTATTTACATTTTTTAACATAAATTATAATATTTACTTAAATATTGTGCTTTTAGTGTTAAAATAAACTATTAATACTTATTTATACGACATGTTATAATTAAAACTTTATTACTATACAGAAAAACATCTTCATCAATAAAAAAATGTATTAGTTGTTAATAATCACTTAACAACTAATACATTTTTCTATTTCTTATAAACGCTTGTAGCTATATATTCTGTTTTTATTTTATTTCCTGAAGCATCTTTAAATATTCTATAAGTTTTAGCTCCCATTGGGAAAGGGTCTATTTTTATATCTACATTTGGCTTATCTGCAGAATTTCCATAAATTTGACAAGTAAGTGTTCCTCCACTTACTATACTTTTTACATATATTGGATGATCATATGGATTTGAGAATTTCAAATCTGAACCACTATCATTTACCATAGCATCTTTACCTCTTGGAGCATAACTTGATGTTATAGAGTGATTTTTAACTTGTTCTATTTTTAATCCAGAATATAAGACTGCATTATATAAAGTTGTAGATGTTTGACAAACTCCACCACCTGGAGCGTCTTCTAAATCTCCATTTACAATCACAGGCGCATTATAGTATCCATTAGCTATTGTTCTTATACCTGTTAGGTTATTATAAGAATAAACTTCTCCTGGCATAAGTAATACATCACTTATTCTATTTGAAGAAACTCTAATATTTTCAGCTCTTCCAGCCAGGTTTGTGCTAAATGTTGTACTATGCTGAGCTAATAATGTATCTACACTTTTAACCATTTCTGTGCTTATCTTTGGATTAATATCGTTTACCTTAAGACTAATTTCACCATATTTTCTGCTATTAATAGCTTCATATATAGCTTCTTTATTCGTAGCTACATCAAATTCTTTACCTGTTGTTGAAGGCCTTACATTAAAACTGCCTCCAGATATATATAGTTTTGCATTTTTAACAGGCACATTTATTTTTTCTGCTACATTTTCTAAATGCTTACTTAACTTAGCTTCGTCAAATGAGTTTTCTAATGTGAAGTTTTGGTTAGTTTTTTCTAACTGAAATAGTCTTTTTACATTTTCAAAGTATGAGTCCGTTTTTGTATAGTTATATGCACTATTTATAACCTCTTCTACATTATATTTAAGGTCTATATCCTCTGGAAGTATATCAAAAGTTTTACCATTATAATTTAATAATAATGCTTCTGTTTTATAGTTTTGACTAACTAAAGCTATTGCCTCTTCCTTTGTCATTAACGATATATTTACGTCTTCAACGAAAATATTATTAGCTATTTTCCCATTGTACATGTAGTTGTTATTAAAAGAATAAACCATATACCCGCAAATTAAAATTACCAATATACTAATTACCATAGATATTTTAAGTTTATAATTTTTAGGATTGATTATATCTTTTTCTACTACTGCCTCATTATTCATAACACCACCCCAATCTTACTAAAAAGACTATTTGCTACATATAGTCAAATATATTTTAATATATTTTTAGTAATCTTAACAATATTTAGATAGAATATGTAACTATATTGTTACATTTATCTAAAACTTACATATTATAGGATAGTGATCTGAAAAAAGTACCTTATCAACAATATATTCTTTAGGAATGTGATTTTTGTCTACAAATATATAGTCAATTCTAGCATTATATTTAGGTAATGTAGGAATATTATAATGCTTTAAATAGACTGCACTATCGTAATAACTTCCTAAATCTATATTTTTATCATTGAAATCTCCACAAATTATAACGGATCCTGTCAATCTATCTTTAAAATTTAGTACTTCTATAATCTGTTTGTTTCGCTCTTCTTTATCAAGTCCTAAATGAGTATTTATTATATTAAAATGATGTTTATTTTCTATTAATAGTTTTATCGATAAAAGACCTCTTTGTTCTTTTTTACTACTTAGTAATATATGATTACTAGATTCTATTTTACTTTTTGATAAAGTACATACCCCGTACTTCATAATTTTATTATCTACATTAGCTGCAAATGCCCCCTCCATTCCTAGAGTAGATTTAATTTTTATAAATTGATAATATAAAACTTCTTGTAAACATATAATATCGCTATCTAAATCTTTTAAGTATTTTATCATTTCTTTTAGGGTTGATTTATTTGATATATCTGTACCTCTATGAATATTATAAGATACTACTTTCAAATTTCTTCACTCCTTATAATCAAAATAAAACCTAGCCTTATTCCTTTCATATAAAGCTAGGTTTTATTATATATATTATATATATTATATTTAATCATTATTTAATGACGTATCTCTCTTTTTATTTTAGTAAATCTTCCTTCACTTGCTTCAAATATGAATCCAAATTTATTATATATCTCTTCTAATTGAATTAAAGTAACTTCTCCATTTTTTAAGTTAGCAACTGTTATTTCTTGAATATTTTTATTTGGTATCATCATAAATTCCACTCCTTAAATTTAATTCTTTATAGTCTATATATATTTATGTATAAATTACTTTATTACTATTTTGTCCCAAAAATTTGTATTCTTTTCATCGAACATTTGTTCTATAACCATTATATACGAACAACTGTTCGTTTTCAATAGGGAAAATTAATTTTTTGATTTAATTTTTTCTATATTGTAGATTTTTAGATTACTTAGTATTACCATTTAAGATATTATTAAAATAATATTTATATAGGAGGATTAAATATGAGCTTAAATTCTACACCCCAATCTGTTAGAGTACATATAGGATTATTCGGAAAAAGAAATGCAGGAAAATCGAGTGTTGTAAATGCCATTACTAATCAAGAAGCTTCAATTGTTTCAAATATAGCTGGAACTACTACAGATCCTGTTCTTAGACCAATAGAAATCTTACCAATTGGACCTTGTGTTCTTATAGATACTGCAGGACTTGATGATATTGGAGAATTAGGTAAACTTCGAATAAATAAATCATTAGATGTTCTAGATAAAACAGATATAGCATTATTAATAGTAGATTCAACCATTGGAATAGAAAAAGAAGATTTGTCTTTAATTAAGAAATTTAATGATAAAAAAATACCTCATATATTGATTTTAAATAAAATAGACAAAGTCTCTGATAAAGATATTCTTTTATCTAAAAGTAAAAAACTTGTTAAATGTCCTATTATCTGTATATCTGCTCTTAATAGAATTGGTATAGCTGAATTAAAGCAATGTATAATAGATAATATAAAAGAAGAAAACACTGATTTTAGATTGGTTTCTGATTTTATAGATGAAAATGATTTTATAGTTTTAGTAATACCTATTGATAAGGCTGCACCTAAAGGAAGACTTATACTTCCTCAACAGCAAGTCATAAGAGATATTCTAGATACTGGTGCTATGGCTATTATAACAAAAGAAACTACCTTAAAGGAAACTCTAGCTAATCTTAACAGCAAACCTACATTAATAATAACAGATTCTCAAGCTTTTGAACAAGTTTCAAAAGATACCCCAATAGACATACCTCTTACATCTTTTTCTATTCTGTTTGCCAGACAGAAAGGTGATTTGAGTGAGTTAGTAAAAGGAGCTTACTCCATAAATAACCTAAAAGATGGAGATAAAATACTTATTGCAGAAGGATGTACTCATCATAGACAAAAAGATGATATAGGAACTTATAAAATACCAAAATGGTTAAAGGAAAGAACAAAAAAAGATCTTATCTTCGAATTTACTTCAGGTATTACATTCACTGAAGATGTTGCTAAATATTCTCTTATAATTCACTGTGGTGCATGTATGATGAACAGAGCTGCTATGGTAAGCAGAATAGAAAAAGCAAAAGAATTAAATGTTCCTATAGTTAATTATGGTATATTAATTGCTTATTTAAAAGGAGTTTTAGATAGATCTTTGGAACCAATTAAAGCTAAAGAGCTATTATCGGTAGATTAATCTTATTAATTAAAGTATAAATTTAACTTTAATTATTATTAAAATACCGGTTTTATTATTTTAAAATAAGCTTTATTGTATTTTTATGAATTATTAAGGATTTTAATAGTCTAATTTGCGTTATTATAGATTTCAGATAATATTGGTATTTCAAACGGTTTATAGTATTATTAAAATATATAGATTACATCTATTGTACTTAAGGGGAGTATAAAAAAGGGGGGAATAGTTTGAAATCTTCTAATACCACAAATGATCCAATTCCTTTTAAAAGTAAAAAGCAGGAGTTAGAAAATTTACATAAAAGAGAAGATTATCTAAAAGAAAAAGTGCATTTTAACAAGGCATCTGATAATTCCCATAAAGTTTTAGAGTATCCAAATAAGAGAAAAAAGACAGTAAAGAAATTCATTATTTTTAGGGAACACTTAAAAAGTAAACTAGGTAAATGGGGAAAGTTTGCAAAAATAATTATTTATTGCCTAATTTTTATAATTTTATTCTTAACTATAGATAAGTTTCTACTTTCTAAAAATCAAAAAGATTTGTCTTCTGAGGTTTCAACAAATTTTATTTCTGAAAGTACATCTATATCAGCTTCTAAAGAATTAAGTTACTCTAAAATAATAGAGAAATCAGTAAAAAAATATACTGGAGTAACTTATGAAGTAAAAAGTAAAAACATGCACAAAAATGGTGATAGAGTTTATGCTACAGGGTACTTTAATGATCCATCTCATGGTAAAATTTACTTTGATATAGTCTTACACAACAATAATCCAGAATCTCTAGTTATAAATGGAACTGAATTCGTTAAATAGGGTTATCTTTTGATAACCCTATTTTATGCTTTAACAGTTAATACTTCTAGTGATTTACTTTTCTTCTTTATAAATTTTAAAGAAAAAGTTATTTGACAGCATTCTTCTGTATTTTCTTGTATTACTAGTGCTATTTTTTGCAATAATTTAATAGCTTCTTCATAAGTCATATAATCTTTATTTGCTGTAGCATTTATCATGATTTTTTCTGGATATTCATAAGCACCTTTGCAAATTCTATGCTTTACTAACTTTATCTTCATATCCTCTTCTGAACTTTTTTCATTGACTTTTATAATACTCATCTCTACATCTTGTTCACCTGAAAAAATCCACTTCATATCTTCATAATCAACATTTAAACTACAAGTAAACATTAAATTGTCTATAAATAAATCTATTATTGAACGTATAATAAAGTAGTCGTCAATTTTATCATCTAGGTATTTTATATTTCCAAAAACTCTATTATTAGAAATATTTATTGACGCTCCAATAACCTTGTTTATCTTTTTCATAAAAAATCTATAATTTATATTGCTGTTATTTTGTGTGTTTATAATAATTGGTATTACTAAAATATTGCTCTTTTTAGCCATTTTTCCTAATTCAATAAGAATATGTACAGACGATAAATCACAAATATCACATGTTATAAAAACAACTTTTTCATCTTGTATTATTTTGTATATGCTGTCTTTATTTCTATTTACAAGATCTGTTATATGAAAGAAATCTATTTTAGATGAGTCGTAGCTTTTATCTTCTATAATTAATTTTTCCTTTATATTTTCGTTAATATCAGTGTCTTTTATATCAATTGCACATAATTTTATATATTCTTTATTATTATTAGCTAACTTATTTACTATATCTATACCTTTTATACCTATTCCAATAAATTTAATATTATCCAAATTATTAATATCCATAATTAACGACACCTCTATATTATTTATATCCTAAAATCCATTTGATTTGAATTTATTCAGTTCATTCCGTCGTCTTCACCTAACATTTCTAATAAAAAATTATAAATCTTCTCTCCACTGCCTTGCATAGTAAATCCTGTAAATGTATAACCATCTGAACTTTCAACTATTATTCTGATTAATTTTCCCCTGCTAATATCCTCTAAAATTTTTCCTTCTAATCTCTCATCTTCGGTTGAGTATTTAATTATAACTTCATTTAATTTTAGAAAGTAAATAGTTTCTAATATTTCTTTTCGTTCATAGTGACTTAAGTTATTTTCAATAATTTTTTCATTATCTATTAAGTAAAGTCTCACTGATTGATCTGGATTATCAGAAATCTCCTCATTAAGGCTCTTAAATTTATCTATAGAAAACAACTTTGCATTATACTTTTTTTCAAAGCCTTATCTACTTCTTCTAATGTATAAGCTTTTTCCCCTTCCATAATCTACCCTCCCTTATCATAGAGTATATTATCTTGTCTTATCTTTGAGTATTTGTTTTAGATATTTAAGTCCTTCATTTTTGTTTTTGTGATTCATATTTGGAAATGCTTTTAGAAGTCTTTTTTGAACTTTAGATTTTTCTTTTACATTTAATATTTTATGATGTATTTCATTTGTTTTAAATTTAATTTTTTCATCTTTATTTCTTATGTTATTTAAAGCCTTTGATATGTTTTCTTCTGTAAATCTTTCAAATTTAACTTGTATATCTATCTTTCTTAAGTCTTCTATTGCCTCTTCTAGTCTATCTAACTTATAACGTAATTTACTTAAAGCATTTAGTGTTATCAAAATGTCTATAAATAAATATATTATCAATATAATTGCAATTAAATACATAAATGTTGGATTTATCGAATCTACAATAATTATAACTATTGGATGGATGATTTTCATCAATAAAATACTCATTATTCCAAATAGAATAGAATTTTTTAAGCATATCCTTCCATTTATATTAAACCTCCGATTTGAGTAATCCCACCAGGTACTGTGAAATAAAAACTCTAATATAGCCCCGGTTGCATATTCTAATGATGATGTCATTATTAGCCCCATAGTAAAAATAATTGCTAAATCCCCCGTATAATCTTTTAAAAATAAAATTATAGCTAGTGCTCCTAATCCATATATAGGGCAAATCGGACCATTAAGAAATCCTCTATTGGTTACCTTTTTATTGCCTATTGAACAGTAAATAGTTTCACAACACCATCCAAAAAAGGCATATATGAAAAAGTATAGCGTGTATTTATATAATAAATCCATGCATTATCTCTCCTATTTCATATGATACTTTAATTATACAACACTCTTAAGGAAAACGCTTTATTAATTCTAAAAGGGCTTTATTAAAATAAGAAATTTTTCCTAAAGCCCTTTTAGAAGCATAGTTTTTATAACACTAATTAAATAGTTCAATTAGTATTATAACTTTATTTACTTTAATTTATATAAGCTAGCTATATTAAATAAAATTTGTTAATTATTTTTTAGGAATATTATCTTTTACTGCTTTACCTACATTCTTACCAGTCTTATATGTTTCTTTTACAATTCCGCCTACACCTTTAACTACATCTTTTCCTACATTTCCTACACTATCTACTACTTCTTTTCCTACGTTTCCTACACCACTTACTATCTCTTTTCCTACGTCTGTTACAGGTTTAGTAACCTTTTTTACGCTGTCCTTAGCTTTATCTTTCATATTATAATACATCTCCTATATTAAATATTGTATAAACCTAGGTATATGCTTACCTATATTATAATATGATTAATTCTTCATTTAGTTACTAAATTCTACATCCTAATTTCTTTATTGACTCTTCTAGCATATATAATAAGACAGGATAGCATAGCCATCCTGCCTTTCGTACAATTGAATATCTTAAATATTATTATCTAAGATTTAACTTGTAATAATTAAATTGTTAAGTGTTATTTTTTATTAATTGTAAATTGTTATATGTATTCTCTAATAAATTTATAACAAACTAACTCTGTAGTAATATTTTTAATACTTTAAGATCATCCAATTGTACAATTTATATTACAATAGCTTAAGCTATAGTAATAACAGTTTCATTATTCGCCTTATTAATAGCAAATTCTAATTCTAATAAATCATCATTCATTCTATCAACTAAATCTTGTAACTCTTTTCTATCAAAATTGAGTTCTGTTACTTTATAATAAGCAGAAGTCGCAGCAGCATCAACTTTTCTAGATTTAGAAGCCTTCGCATTGCTTAGTATAGTTTCAAAAATATCCTTTTGATTCCTCATAGTTCTTACTCTATTTAATGCACCTTGAATTGTTATAGACTGACCTAGTACATCTATGTAAATAGTATTATTTGATTCAGCTATCTTAGTTTTTAACCTATCTATTTCATTTGATAAGCTCATAACTAATTCAAACTCATTTTTAAAATCAAAAGGCTCGTTGCAAACATATTTTTGGTTGTCTGCTTCTAATATATATGTAGTACTACAATTATCTATGTCTGATAAAGTATACAACTTATTTCTATAAATTTTCTCAAGCTCAGCAACTTTAATCATAGCTTGGCTAACAGTAAAATTTTCCATGTAAATATCACTCCTTAGATATTTTATTCTCGTAAATAAATAATACCACACTATCAATATTAATAATATATGTTAATACTTTTTAAGTGTATAAGTTATGTCTAACAAAAGTTAAGGGCATGAATTAAATTCATGCCCAAGCTTTTGAGTACAGTATTATCTACTTAAACAAGCTAATCCTAGCACTTCTGGTCCAGAGTGACATGCCACGCAAGCACCTATTTGTACTATATATACATTTCTTGGATTTAACTTTTCTTTTACTTTTTCAACGAATTGTTCTCTTAATTCTAAATCATCACCAAAAGCAACATAAACATCTATATCTGAAAAGTCGCCGTTAACTTCTTCCGCTAATTTATCCATAAGAGCTGGTACTATTTTTTTACTTCCTCTTACTTGAGACCTTTGCTTAACTAAACCATCTTCTATTTTAAGAATAGGTTTTATATTAAGTAAAGTACCTACTGCGGCCTTAGCCCCTGATATTCTTCCACCTTTGTGTAAGTAGTCAAGTGAATCAACTGAGAAATAAACTTGTACCTTATCTTTTAATTCTTCTAATTTTGATAATATAGTTTCAATATCTTTACCATCTTCGGCCATTATAGCAGCTTCCTTAATCAGCATACCACCACCAATACTCAAACTATAAGTATCAAATATATATAATGGACCTTCTATATCATTTTTTGCTAGCATTGCTGATTGATATGTTCCTGAACCAGCAGATGAACCTGCTAAATATAAAACTTTTTTACCTTCGCTTAAATACTTATTGAATACTTCAGTAAATGTAGCATAAGTTATTTGAGATGTCTTAGGCATATCTTTAGACTCTCTTAGCATCTTATAGAATTCATCTCCACTAAGATCAACTCCTGCTTTATATTCCTTTTCTTCAAATATTATAGTCGCAGGTAACACGTCTATATCATATTTATCAACTATATCTTGTGGCACATCATTCATAGTGTCACATATTATTTTAATATTATTCATGTTCTTGACTCCCTTTAGTCGAATTAATTTTTATTTTTATTTAAAGCATGTAAGTCCTATAAACCCCGGTCCTGAATGCGAACACATTGGAGGGTTAATCGTTATTAGAATTAATTCTTTTGGGTTTAATTCTCTTAAAACTGCTTCTTTTAATTGTTCTCTATCTTCTAAGTTATCTCCACAACCTATAGCTATCGTTCTATCGCTAAAGTCTTCTCCGCATACTTCTTTAGTACGTTTTATTATAGTTGGTATTATTTTCTTATTGCCTCTAACTTGACCTTCTTGGAATATTAAACCATCCTTTACAGTAAGCATAGGTCTTAAGCTTAACATATTTCCAACTAAAGCTTTTCCATTAGATATTCTTCCACCTTTTTTAAGGTATTCTAATGAATTCATAGACATAGATACGAATACTCTATCTCTTAAAGATTCTAGTTCTTTTAAAACCTCTTCTATACTTGCACCTTCATTTAACATTCTAGCAGCTGTTAATACTAACATACCGCATCCAAAACATATACTCATACTATCAAATATATGAATATCACCTTCAACATCTTTACTTGCAAGAACTGCTGATTGATATGTTCCAGATGATTTTGATGAACCGGATATATATAAAACTGTTTTACCATCTGCTACATGTCTATCAAATATATCCTTAAAATCTATATAAGTGGCTTGAGAAGTTTTTGGCATTTCCTTAGCTTCTCTCATCATTACATAAAATTGTTCATCAGTTATATCAATATCTCTATATTCTTTTCCATCAACTCTAACAGTCAGTGGCACTACTTCAATCTCATACTGCTTAGCTAACTCTCTCGGCATATTTGCTATTCCATCACATATTACCTTTACGCTGTTGTTTTTCATCATTTTGCCCTCATATTATCTAAATTTATTATTAACCTACTTTATACTACTTGATTATATCATAAATAATTTTAGATAAATATATAAAAATCTGTAAATTCCGATACAATTATGTCACTTTATGTATAATAATACTTTTATAATTTCAAATCAAAACAAACTATACAATTTAAATTAAAACAAAAGTAAATCTAAAAAGAGTATAGTATTAAAAGCTTAAGCTTTTAATACCACACTCTTAATAACCTACTCTTCTTCATCTTCCATATAGTCTTCTACTTCAAATCCACATGATGGACACTTGTATGTATCAAGGACATAGTGATAATCTTCTCTTACTTCATTTTCACTACCTTCATTTATAATTTCAAAATCGTCGCCTTCTTCGTGTTCTATTAAGTCCATAACTTCTATTATGCACTTTGGACAGTACATTGTTGCCATAGTATTACCTCCATAAAAATATTCTTTATATATATTAACATATTTTTTCAATAAATTCTTCCTCATATTTTAATATGATAATATGAGGGACTTTCTATTCTCTTTAATTCTTAAGCAATTTATAAGTATAAAAAACTAAGTTTGTAAATCTAATGTTACTATAATGTAAATTTAAACCTATTCATAATATGTTATAATATTTACAAATTTAAACAACAGTAGAGAGGTGTTTGTAATGGAAAAGAAACAATATGTTTGTCCAAAATGTAACAATACATCCTATGAAAATGATCAGTTTCAAGCAACTGGCGGTAACTTAGCTAAAATATTTGACGTACAAAATAAAAAATTTATTACCATAAGCTGTAAAAAATGCGGTTATACAGAATTATATAAAGCAACGTCTTCAGATGGTTGGAATATATTAGACTTCCTTATAGGATAAATACACTAATAATCATTTATTCGGTTTTTAAATCTAAAGACTATTGTAAATAAAAATTTCCAGTAATACATATAAATAATTTTTAAGATCACTGGAAATTTTTATTTATAGCTTTAACCTGACTTATTAAAATATATGATTAGTATTTAATAGGCACTTTATCATTAATCTAATCTTTCTATATTTACAGGATTAACATGAACCATACAGTGTTTTACTAAAGGAAATTCTGATTCTACTTTATTGTGAACATTTTCTGCTATATCATGAGCTTTATCTAATCGTAACTTTCCATCCACTGATATTTCAATGTCTAAGTAAATTTTAGACCCGAATATCCTAGTTTTTATTTCATCTATATTATGAACCCCATCTTGAGACATGATTACTTCTTTCATTTTTTCTATTGTTTCTACATCACAAGATTTATCTATTAATTTATTAATACCATCTTTAAATATATCGCATGAAGCTTTTATTATAAATAAACAGATTATTAAGCTTGCAAGTGGATCAAATATTGGAAATCCCATCCTTGCACCGAATATACCTATAAAACTACCTACAGAAGACAAAGAGTCTGATCTATGGTGCCACGCATCTGCCATAAGTGCACCCGAATTAATTTTTTTAGCAGCATGACGTGTATACCAGTACATTCCTTCTTTAACTAATATAGATACTATAGCCGCTACTAAAGCTATCTTACCAGGTACTTGTAAACTACCTTCACTACCTACAAATATTTTTTCTATACCTGAAAAACCTATCCCTACTCCTGTTGCAAATAATATACACGCAAGTATTATACCCGCCACACATTCAAGGCGTTCATGACCGTATTGATGCTCTTCATCAGCTTCCTTACTAGAAATATTAACTCCTATCATAACAATTATTGTACTAAAAACATCAGAAGCAGAATGAACTGCATCAGAAATCATAGCACTCGAATTTGCTACAAATCCAGCAAAGAATTTAAAGCCTGATAATAATATATTCACTATAATACTATTAGTCGAGACCTTCATTGCTATTTGCTTGTCTCTGTTATTATTTGTTGTATTTCTCATATCATACCCTCCCCTATTTTTAACTCTAATAAAACAGTAAAATCAATATTAAATATCTGCGAGATAATAAAATTCTCATATATCTATCCATTATATAAAAAATAACTAAAACTAAATTAATTTTAGATTATAACTTCTATTAAAGTAAAACATAGTAAAAAGCACCTATGAGACTACTGTCCCACAGATGCTTATAATATATATGTTTCCATTGTGGCCCGGCTCATGAAGATTCTTACTTCAATACCTGTTCAATTTGTACTGTGTTTATATACGCAGTTCAAAGAGTTTTTTGACTTCTTAATTGTTTATGATATATTTTATTCACTATTAAAATTTTTGTGATTAATATCTAAAACTTGTATATTTAAATTAATATTTTATTACTTTTACACCCAATTTATCTGATCATCTTTTCTAGAAACTATTCTTTTGTATTTTACATTAGTATATCCTACAACCATACATGTAATTAGTAGTTTCTTAAATATATATTTAGAAATTAAGCTTCTATTCAGTAACGGTCCTATTAATTAATAAAGATTGGCAGAATAGATTTTGTTTTTTGATAGTTATGATGATATAAAAAATAATCCAGAGTTAGAATGTATTTTAATCAGTAAACAAAAATATGTATTGGTTACAAAAAACACCAACTTTATTGAAAGTCTTATAGATATCTATTAATTTAGCTAAATCATTGTCTACAAGCGCTTCTATTCCAATTGTATTTATACTTATTTAGCACTAGTTATTTAATTTGCAGCTGACCTTCTTTTATCTCTTATATTATCTATTATTACAACTAAAGCTAATATAAATGCTTCATCTTCAAAATCTATATCTACAGTATAATTGTCACTAAAAGCAAACATTTCTTTTTCTATTTTGGCAACAACTTTTGGACCTTTGTAAATTTTATAGTTATATTCAAAAATGCTACCTTCTATTCTAAACTCCCCATATTTACTATTTACCTCTACCTTAGTTTTTAAAAATGTAAGCTTCTGATTTACCTTAGCTACTACATTGTTATTTTCAAATATTTCGTAATTTGATAAAAATTTAAGTATAGTTTCTTTTACAAAATAAAGCACTTGATTATTTCGTTGTATATCGAATTGTAAACCAAAAGTTAAAAATTTATTATCTACAAAAAAGGCATCTTCTTCATATTGATTCTTTATCCAAAAGTCCTCTTTTAATTTAAATACTTTAGATTTCATATAATATTTCATATTTACTCCTCTATAACATATATTTTAGTTTAAACTTAATTTTTATATTTTGATAAAAAATACAGTTTTATATCATAATATTAATATTTAAATGATGCTGGTGCAACTACAAATTTCGCTGTACTTGGTGTACTAAAAATAACAAAACTAACATTACCAAAAATATTTATTTGCAATATCCTTGTAATAAAGCTCATATTGAATCGATAAGTGATGAAATATTTAAAATAAATAACGATACATTAAATTTATTAAGGGATACTTATGATTATCGTAATTCTAATTAAAAAGAATTATTGACTTATTTATAAATTAATAATAATATAATATTGAGTTTATAAAAATAATATATTACATAAGTTATATTTTAAAATTTAACATATAAATGTATAGTAAATTAATTATTATACAAGTGTTTAGCACCCCACTTAAAAAACCTACAAGTGGGGTGCTTTTTATTGTAATAAAATTTTATAAAGGAGGAATTTATGTTAAGTAGCACAATATCAATGTACAAAAAAGATAAAGAATTTTATAAACGTTTATTTATAATTGCAATGCCAATAGCCCTACAAAATTTAATAACATCATCACTTAATATGCTCGATACAATGATGATAGGAAAAGTTGGTGAATTAGAACTTGCCTCTGTTGGCATAGCTAATCAGTACTATTTCTTATTTTCTTTACTTACAAATGCTATAGCAATCGGTTCTGGTGTGTTAATAGCACAATTATGGGGTAAGAAAGATAATTCTAGTATAAAAGCAGTATTATCAAGGTCATTATTCTATAACTTATGTTTAACAGCAATATTTATGGTAATAGGCTTATCTATTCCAGGAAAGATTATGTCACTATTTAATAATGACCCAGCTGTAGTTCAAATTGGTGTAGATTATTTAAAAATAGTTGTAATTAGCTATCTATTTACTGCAATTACTTTTACCTTTGCCTCAGGTCTTAGAAGTATTGAAAATACTCAACTTCCTATGTGGGCAAGTTTAGTAGGACTTATTGTAAATGGTGTTTTGAATGCAATTTTGATATTTGGACTTCTAGGGATCCCTAAGATGGGAATTAGAGGTGCAGCTCTTGCTACTCTTATTGCAAGAATAGTTGAATTTTTAATAGTAGTTTGTTATGTATATACTAAGATAGGTATTCTCAAATTAAAAATAAAAAATATATTTGAACTACCAAAATCACTTTCTTCAACTCTTAGCAAAGTTACTTTGCCTATATTTGCAAATGAGGCTTGTTGGGCTCTAGGTACAATAACATATGCTGCTATCTATGCAAGAATTGGTACTAGTGCTGCTGCATCTATACAAATTTGCACCACTGTAATGAACTTATTTATGATACTTACCTTTGGCCTTGCTAATGCTGCTGTAGTTATAATAGGTAATGAAATTGGTGCTAACAGAGAAGATAACGCTATTAAAGCTTCAAAAAAGATTTCATCTCTTTCTATAAAAATTTCTATACTATTAGGTATATTACTTGCATTATTAGCTAAACCAATAGTAGGATTTTTTAACGTATCTTTAGAAGTTAAAATGTCTTCTCAATATATATTATATATTTATGCATTTATGATGATATTTAAAGTTTATACAGCAATTATGATAGTTGGTATATTAAGAGGTGGTGGAGATGCCATTTATGGCTCTGTACTTCAAGCAGTTACACTTTGGATGGTTGGTATACCTTTAGCAGCATTTGCTGCATTTATTCTTAAACTACCTGTTTATTTTGTAGTTGCTTTTGCCGCAGTAGAAGAAATTATTAAAGTTGTCCTTATTGTTAAAAGATTTAAATCATTCAAATGGATTAAGAATATGGTAAGAGATGTAGATACTTGTCCAAATACATTATAAATGAAAATGAACTCAATCTTAGTTTAGATAGAGTTCATTTTTTATTTATTATAAATACTAATCCAATAATTTATATAAAATTTACTATGTATATATATCTGAAAGTTCAATATTTAAGTTGCTTATATTTCTAGATGTTTCTTTCATTGCTATTGTATCTTCTGTATTTTCTTTATTTAATACATCAGGTAAAGTAATTATAAACTCAGAACCTTCTCCAGGTTTACTTTTTACACTTATCTCACCATTGTGCATTTCTACTAAAGATTTAACTATAGAAAGACCAATACCACTTCCTTCTTTATCATCTTTTGTTTTGTTATTTAATTGCTCAAATCTATTAAATATACTATCTATCTTATCTTTTGGAATTCCAAATCCACTATCTTTCACTTTTATCTTTACATTATCTTTACACTCTATAATGACATCTATTCTCCCACCTTGATTAGTAAACTTTATGGCATTAGATAGTAAATTTAATATTATCCTTTCAATATTATCTTGGTCAAAGGATATTATCTTTTCCTCAACATTTGTATCAAATACTAAACTTAAATTGTTACTGTCTACAAATTCAGAAACAGACATGCAAATATCTTCAACATAATTTATGATATCTTTGTTTTGAGGATTATGACTGAATTTACCTGAGTCAATTTTAGTTGTATCTATTAAATTATTTACTAATCTTAATAATCTATATCCATTTTGTCTAATTATACTTAAATATTTATTAAAATAATCAAATTGTTCTAAATCTAGCTTATCCATTTTTAAATCTAATACCTGTAATGAGCTAAATATCAAGTTAATTGGTGTTCTAAGTTCATGAGATAAATTAGCAAAATAATCCATTCTCATTTCTTCAAGTTTTTCTTCCATTTTTTTTAAATTAGTTATATCACGAGTTATTCCTATTTTTAAATTAGAATTATCTTCTCTTGTTAATGGAAAGATTTTAGATAATAGCCATCTTTCTCTTTCATTTGACTTTATCTTTATTAATTTTGTACTTATTCCCTTCAAACTATCTTCTTCAATCGTTTTATAGTACTCTAAATTATCATAATGCCTCTTTAACCCTAAAATATCTTCATATAAGTTTAGATCTTCTGGTTTGAATCCATGTATTTTTTCAAAGGCAGGGCTTATATAATAATATTTTTCTTCATCTCTTATAGTAATTATATCTTCTATATTTTCAACTATTTGTGAAAAGGTTTCTTGACTTTTTTCCAACTCTTCTGTTAATCTGACTTCATTCGTTTTTTCTACAGCTATTCCTATTATACCTAATACCCTGTTTGTTTTTTCATCTATATAAGGCCATTTAGTTATTTGATAATATCTAGTTTTGTCTATATTCTCTTCTACATAATATGTATGTATTTTATTATCTTTAAGGACTTCTGTATCTTGCACTTGATATTTATCTGCCCTTTCTTTTTTCATATAACTATAGTCTTTTTTTCCTATTATATACTGATAATCTACATTTTCAACATCTAAAAAAATTTCATTAACATCTAAATATCTTCCATCTATATCTTTAATCCACGCTATAAATGGCGCTCTTCTAAGTGGCTCTGCTAATTTTAATGATGAATTGTTTACTTCTATGAATCTAGCATAAATATGATTATTATCAACTGTATAAATATCCACTTTACAATTTAAATTTAATTCTCTTATATATGTCTCTTTACTAAATCTACTTTTTAAAAATACCTCGTCTAGATAGGTTAAATATCTATTTACTTGATTAATTGGTAAAATATCAGCTATATCCTTACCAATAATATCTTCGGACTTTATGTTAAAAAGATTATAAAAGGATTTATTACATGTTTCTATTTGTAATCCTTTAGATTTTCCATTTTCATCTTTAGTAACTATGCCACTAAAATAAGCTATCGGACTCTCTTCAATCATCTGCTTATATATAAGATTTTCCATTGTTCCCCCTAAGTAATACCTTTATAATAATAATAATAATTTTTCTTGATTTTTTTTTGTATTTATGTCTATTATAACATACTTATACATAAAATTTCCATTATATGTTATAACATATACCAAAACATAACAAAAACACGCAATATTATTATTAAAACTATAAATCAATGCACTTATAATTTTTCTAATCTAAATACGGCGTGTTTTTATACTTATATGTTCTGTTTTCTAATTTGATCTTCTAATTTTAAGTAAATCTTAAAGCTAATCAATTTGTACTAAACATGTTATAACTGATATTATCCCAAACATAGCAAATATCATAGTTGCACATAATGCTCCAAAAGTTAATGCACAATTAAATAAGTACACTGTTGGAACATATAATATAGTTATTAATGCTACTGGTATTAGTAATACATATGATACTTTTCTTGATTTATATTTTAAAAGTTCTACTACCATTGTACCTATAGCTATTATAATCGCTGGGAATACTAATAGGTAACTACCTCCTGGTAATACAAATGTAAGTATTAGTCCTATTATAAATAGGAAAACAATATTACCAAGTACAAGCTCATTTCTTTCTTTAAATTTGTCACTTACCTTTCTCATAAGTAATATATACCCTATTATTGCTAAGCATATTACTCCTAGTGTTATAGCATCTTCAAACTTTATAAGAGGTAAATATGTAAGCTTAAAGGGACGTCCATTCATAACTGCTACCAATCTTGAAATTCCATATGATAAACCTGCAATTAATATTGTAAATAATAAGTTTAGTAAAGAATATTTTACAGTTGTTAATATATTCTTTATTTTAAATGTCTTAAATAAGAATATTATAGAAAATAAAATAGCTGCTAATAATCCGTAATTTATCATCTTAGAATATTTTACAAATACACTTCCTATTATAAAGAATATTGAATCATCATCACTAGTTAAAGCATCTTTACTCGCGTATTTTTCATTACTAACAAATTCAGATACTATAGGCAACACTTGATCTCCATAGTGTTGTAATGACTTTTCATTTAACGATTCAAATTTATCATTAGGTGTATGGTAATTTTCAAGTCCATCTAATACACTTATATTTATACCTGGTATATTATTTTCTAAAAATACTGTGAAATCTGTTCCATTAGGAAGTAAACGATATATTTCAGGTGTTATTGAGTAAGAAAATGGCTTTTCACTGTAATTATATAAATCTACTATACTTGAGTTATTTGGACTTGTTTCAAACATTACTGCAGGACCTTTTGTCCCTCTAGCTTCTAAGTTTATTAGATAGTTTACATTTTTAAAAATTTCTTTTTCTTTTACAGCTTCCTTAGCTCCAAGAAGTCCGTATTCTTCACCATCTGTTATTAATATTTTTATACCATTATTTAAAGTTACGTTATTTTCTTTTATTGCTCTTATTGTTTCAAGGATAGTAGATAATCCGTATCCTGCATCTGCTGCACCTAAAGAACCATCTTTTTCTGCATAACGTTCTGTCTTTGCACGAGAACTATCATAATGTGTTACTAACATTATGTACGATTCATTTTTCCCTTTTATCTCTGCATATATGTTTTCAAGATTTTCTTTTGTATTTGTTCTTTCTACATATACGTCTTTATATGTATAAAGCATTGGATCAAGGTCTAAGGCTTTAAGTTCTTTTATAAGATAATTTCTTACATCTTCGTGAGCTTCTTTATCAAATATTGAATGCGGCTCTTTTGCTATTTCTTTTATATGGTTCATTTGATTAGATACATTTACTTTAGTGTTGTCATCGTAGTTTTCTTTTGATGGATAAAGTGAATTGTATCCTATTATTGATGATATTATTAGTACTACTAAAATAATTGCATATGATATATATTTTTTTGATTTCATCATTATCAATCTCCCTCATTGAATTTTCTTAATATTAAAAATGTTATCTCGCCTTTTGTTATAATTTAGCATAATTTTATTGGTAGTACAAGAATTTATTTTGATGTTCAAATATATACATATTCAAAATATAGCATTTTCAATATTTTTACACTTTATTTTTTTTTAATTATTTGTTTTATAATTTATTTATATATCACGAAACTTATAAAACCTAGAAATAAAAAACAGAGATTGATAATAAATTACTATAAACAATTTATTATCAATCTCTCCTATATCTATTTATTATATTTTAAGTGTATAATTTTATTTTATATAAAGTCTATTTAACAATACTTTTAAAATTGTTATCTCTGCTTTAACTTTGCACCTTCCACATGCTTTTGTAGCTTTAGTTTTGTTTATTATTTCTTTTACACTTTTACATCCTTTTGATTTTGCTTCAATTATGTCGTCTACTGCTACATTGAAACAACCACATACTTTGTTGTTATTCATTAGAGACCTCCATACAATATTATCTATTGTATTTATACCCACTAAATTTTAAAATACACATGTAGCTAAATTTACTTAGCGCACTCTTTTTGAAGTTTTACTATCCATCCTTCTGGAGCTTCTATATCTCCAAATTGTATTCCGTGTAAAGTTTCATATAACTTAGTAATTTTTGTTCCTGCCACTTCTTCACTATGGAATATGTGCTTTTTGCCATTGTAAGTTATACTTCCTATTGGAGTTATAACAGCTGCTGTGCCACAAGCTCCAACTTCTTCAAATTGATCTACTTCATCTATTTTAATTTCACCTTCTATAGCTTCCATTCCTAAATAATCTCTAGCAACTGTAAGTAATGAGTTTCTAGTTATACTTGGTAATATTGATGGTGAATCTGGTGTTATAAACTTATTATCTTTTGTTATCCCAAAGAAGTTGGATGTCCCTGCTTCTTCGATAGTTGTGTGAGTTTCTGGATCTAGATATATACAATCTGCAAATCCTTCTTCTACAGCTACTTGATGAGGAAGCATACCACAAGCATAGTTTCCTCCTACTTTAACACCTCCAGTTCCATATGGAGCTGCTCTATCATACTTAGCAGTAGTCATTTTTACAGGTTTAAACCCACCTTTAAAATATGGACCTACTGGTATTCCAAATACACAGAATATGTATTCAGGAGCTGGACCTGCACCTATGTTATCCCCATTACCTATAACAAAAGGTCTTAAATATAAAGTTGCTCCAGTTCCATAAGGTGGAACAAATCGTTCATTTGCTTCTACAACCTTAAGACATGCATCTATAAATTTATCTACAGGTACCTCTGGCATTAATATTCTTTTGCAACTATTTTGAAGCCTTTTTGCATTCATATCCGGTCTAAATAATTGAATATCTCCATTTTTTGTTGTATATGCTTTTAAACCTTCAAAGCATTGTTGTCCGTAATGAAGAGCAGTTGCACTTATACTTATAGATATTTTGTCGTCATCTTGAAGTACTCCATCATCCCACCTTCCATCTTTCCAACGAGATACGTATACTTTATCAACTTTTTGATATTTAAATCCTAGTTCCCCCCAATTTATGTTTGCCTTTTGCATTCCAATTCCCTCTTTCTTTATTTAATTGTACTTTTAATATATAATAGCACAATCTATAAAAAGGTAAATATATTTTTTAGAATTTTCCATTAATTCAATCAATTAATTTTATTTATATGAAAAAATAAACTTATAATAGATTTTATGATTATTTATTACTGTATTACCACTTTTATACTAAAATTATAATATATTAATAAAACTCAAACGGAGGTATAAAATTGAATTCACTTAGTAAAAAGATATACCTAGAATTGCAAATGCCTGGAGAAAATAATACTACCTCAGACAAAGATAGAATAATAAATTTTTTAGAACAAGAATATGAAAATGTTGTAATGCCATATAAAATAATAAAAACTTTATATCCTCCTATGTCGTAATAATAATTTTAAAATTACAGTAACTATGATAAAAAGAAAATAAACGAGGGCTAGAAGAAATTCATAAAAGTACTATACAGAGTTTTGAAGAATTATTAGATTTATTAAAGAACAAAACTAATATAAATACAAGGGACTGTTCTATAATGACAGTGAGTTTATTGAAGGAAAAAATCTAAATTTATCTATAGATGGATATGTTTATTGCTTTCCATCTGTTGCTAATTATTTTGGAGGGGATATAGTAAGTGGGCTTTTATATACTGGCATTTATAAAAAAGAAGAATTATCAGCTTTTATAGATATAGGTACAAATGGAGAATTAGTTATAGGAAATAAAGACTTCCTTGTTGCTGCATCAGGAGCTGCTGGTCCTGCTTTAGAAGGTGGTATTAGTAAATTTGGAATGAGAGCTTAGTGCTATTGATAGTATAAAGATTGTAAACGGTGAAGTTATATATACAACTATTGATAATAAAAAGCCTAAAGGAATCTGTGGCTCAGGAATAGTAGATTTAATCTCAGAATTATTTTTAAATAACTATATTGATTTTGCTGGTATACTACTTCCCGATAGTTCTTCATCAATAATTAAATTTGAAGATGATATGCATTTGAGTATGCATATAAAGAAGAAAGCTTTAATAATGAGAGTTTAATTTTCACTCAAAATGATATAAAACAGTTCTTAAAGACTAAAGCTGCCACAAATACAATGATAGCTTATTTATTAGAAGAGATAGGCTTAAGTTTAAAAGATTTAGATTATTTTTATGTAGCAGGAGCTTTTGGTACTCATTTAAATCTAACATCTGCTATAACTGTCGGTATGTATCCAGACTTAGATCATGATAAAATTATTTGTCATGAAAATACTTCCTTAAAAGTTGCTTATAAAAAGAAATATTATAAAATTATAATTATTTCTACGTGATCTATTAAACTTTTGTCTCTTATACAAATAATATTCACTTTAACTAATATGTAAAAGTGAATATTATTTGTACTTTTTGTTTTTGCTTCTAATACTATAAAAATCGTTATTTGTGCTTTCTTTATATGCCTCGTCTAAAATATCTTCTTTATTAATATTATTTAATAATTTTTTGTTGCTACCTAGATTTTTAGTT
Source organism: Romboutsia faecis (assembly GCF_014323405.1). GTDB lineage: Bacteria > Bacillota > Clostridia > Peptostreptococcales > Peptostreptococcaceae > Romboutsia_E > Romboutsia_E faecis. The sequence continues at coordinate 149,098 of NZ_JACRWE010000001.1, forward strand.
TTATACTCATATATTATATGTTCTCTTACTTGTTTCATATCCTCATCTGTAATGTTATAAAAATTTGCAATTTCCTTATCTGTTAAGTTAAGCTTGCTTAATTCTTTTACTACTTTGAAATCAATTACACGATTATTGTACTTATGAAAGTATTTATTATAAATATTAAATGCTTTGTATTTATCTATATTCAATTTACTTGATATAAAATTAAATCCTTTAGATTGCTCTAATAATTTATATATTTTTAATGCAATATCTATCTCTTTAACTTTATTTTTATAATCATTATCATTTATTTCATTAAGAGTTCGTAAAACTTTAATTTCATAACAATTATATAATTCTGCTATTTCACTTACTGTGACCCCTTTATCCATTAGATGTTTAGCCATTGTTTTACTTATGTTTGTGCCAAATTGTAAGGTTTCTTCTTGAATTAGTTTTAGTACGTCAATAGTATGCATCTCTAATTCTTTAGCTATATGATTGTAGTTACTTTTTGAATTTAGTATAGATTTAATTTCTTTTAATTTCTTAGTTTTATTTCTTTTTATTTCTTTTTATTTCTTTTATAGTTTTTGTATTATCTGTTTTTCTTAGAAACTCATCCTTGCATGGAGTTCCTACTTTTCCTTTCATAAGTTATATGTCCTTCCCCTGTTTATATTATTTACTATTTATTTGACTCATTCAATCTCTTTTTTAACTTCTTTATTTTCTTCTTTAGTGAATGTAATTAAGCCTCCACATTTTTCACATTGAGTCAATTTAGATGATTTGAGTAATTTCGAATTAAAAAGTAATCCAGATATAGATAATAATAATTTACAACATAATGCCGATGATAATAATAATATAGGTACTGTTATCCATCCTATTATTGGTATAAGTGTAATACATCCTACTATCATTAGTACTGCTATGATTGTATTTACCATATTTGATTTAAATAATCTTATCTTTGTGTATTCTCCACATTTAGGACATTTAACTCTATTTATTATCCTTCTAATATGAATCACCACCCTACCTATATTGATTGAAATAATATTTAAATATTATTAATTATTATATTTAAATATTATTTTAAAATGCCTGTCTAAAAATATAAATTTACGTACAATAGTATAGTTAAAATATTATTATCAACCTATAAACCCTTTATTTAGAAAATATCCTAAATTAGATTATATCTTCTTTGATATCATCATAAGCAAATAACGGTATGTCATATAAGTCTCCGAAGTTATCATATATAATCTTTGATGCTTTTAGCAAACTATTTAAGGATGTTACATTTGGAATAGTAATCCCTACTTCTTTTGATGATATTTTTACTCTCTCATCTGGTACACAGCATAAATATCCTGGTATATTGTTATATACCCCTTGGCATCTTAGTTCTCTTAGTATTAAAGGGATTTTTATCCTCATCTTATTTTTCCCTGAACCTAATCCTTCTAGCTGGCTTATATAGTCAATGAATATATTAAAATCATTATTTTCATTTGATTTTAATAAGCTATTTTTTATATTCTCCCAATTATTTGCTATTATAGAAACACTTGAATAATAATCTTTTCTAAAACTTACTTTCTTTCTAGGTATAATTCCTCTACATTGTTCTACTGTTACTTTGCAGTTGTTTTCACGTTATTCTATTTCTTTATTTATAAAGTTTTTATCTAGCCATAAATCAAACTTATCTTTATTATTCATCTTTAAATAAGTTGTAAAAAATGCTGCATTTTCCCATGGACCTGTTTTTGACCATGAAGATGCTAATACAAATAGTAGAAATAAATCATTTTCTTTAGATAAATCTAGTCTCATATTTTCATTGTTTGGTAGGATTATGTTAAAGTTGTAAACCCACCCTTCATATTTGTTATCTTTATTTATATTTATATAAGATAGTTTTTCTTTATTTTTTATTAATGCATTTATAAGTTTATCCTTCATATTTTCTCCTTATCTTAAATCTAATTGCCTATTTTATTTATACTCAAAAAGGCTATAGATAAAACTTATCTATAGCCTTTTCTAAAATAAAACTTAAAATTATTTTTATCAAAATTAATTTTTAACTTACTCGCAAACCCAAGTTATAACATATTTAAATTTGCTATCTATATTATTAGGTTCTACAAGTTCAAATCTTCCATTTAAATTCTTTTCTTCTAATGTTAAGTAAAAATGGCAAAGAGCTATTCCTATATCAATTTTATTCATTTCATTTTTATAATCTAGATAAAAATGAAATCTATTTTTATCTTTTAAAACTCTCCACGGTTGTTTATTTAAAGCAGATGGAGCTAATCTAACCATTTCTAATACTTCTAAATACTCTCCTGCATCTTCTTTTGAAAGTTCTTTATCAAAGTTTTCATTAAAAAAGATTTCTGAAAAATCTTTTCTTTTGTTATTATTATTGCCTATTAGTCTTGATATAATTGATTTTTTACCACCTTCATATCCTACTGGCGATACTATTGGAAGTGTTTCATTTTCACTTAAGTTCATGGCTTTAGAAAACTCTCCTCTATTGAAGGTTCCTCCTAGCCATACTGTACCAAGCCCTATTGAAGTGCAGTATAATACCAATTTTTCAAATGTAAATCCAAGAGCTTCTAGAGCAAATTCTTCTTTATTGCATGAAGTAGCTAAAAAGTATCTAGCTCCTTTTATTACCCCATAAGTTCCTAATTTAAATTCTTCGTTGTGATTGTTATTTTCTATTAGTTTAATTCTTATTTTTTTGTTAAAAGGGTTGTCTATATTATTTATGTAGTTTTCTATTTTTTCTATTGTTTCTTTTGATAAGGGTTTATCTTCGTAGTTTCTTACTGATTTTCTTAGCTTTATAGATTCTACTACTGATTTTTCAAGCTTATTATTCATAGTATTATCTCTCCTTAATTGCTCTTATTTAATACACATATTATTGTATATTTTAATTCAATTTATTTTATTGTCTAATTTTAATATTTCATTCTTTCTGGTATAACCCCTCTTACTCCTCCCTGAGGTGAATTTGTATCTCCCTTATATCTTGGGATAAGGTGTACGTGAACATGCATTACTGTTTGTCCAGAGTATTCCCCACAGTTAACTCCTATGTTGTATGCATCTGGTGAATATTTTTCATCTAGTAACTTCTTTCCTTCTTCTACTAAATTAAATACTGCTTCTCTTTCTTCTTTTGTTATGTCAAAAAAGTCTTTTACATGTCTTTTAGGTATGAATAACATATGTCCTTTATTTACTGGGAATTTGTCAAATATTGCATATGCTAGTTTATTTTCTAGTATATAGTTATCTTTCATATTACAAAATATACAATTCATGATTTCCTCCTATTTTACTTTATATCTAATCCTATATTTATATTAATATTTCTAAATTAAATATTTTCTATTACGTAATTTACAATCTTTGCTTTAATTTCTTCATTTTCAAATATGTACTCTATTATCATCTATTCCGCATACTTCTTTTTTTATTCTGAGTATGTATAATTCATATTTAATATCAACTATTTTGTCAATATCTATATTCTTTGCTATTCAAAGACAGTTATCTTTCAAGTATTGAAAATATTCTAATTTGATGCCTTTCTTTATTAAATGATATCTTTAGTGATTCTAATATCAACTTATCTAATTTATCATATCATAAATTGTATAGCATTTCTTATCCGATTATTAATATCATATCTTACTCTACCTTTTTTAATATTCTTTAATCTTTTCTATTGCTTCCATTAATTTCAATTCTATTGTAAACTCTATGGCTTTTTTAATTTCTTTACTTATATCTTTTCTAAACTTTTCAGTATTTATATAAGATTTATCAGAGTCTTGACCATGCATATTTAGCCTTCTTATATATTCATTAAATTCTACTTTTTCAAGTTTTCGCCCTATTTCATATCCATCTATATTTCTAAATAAATTATTTAAATCTCTAGAATAGTAATTTTTCCCCGCCCATTCAGATAGTATTTTTTTTATTTCAACCTTTTTCTGTACTAATTCTCCAAACTTTAAATCTTCTTCGTTTCTGTCTACTGGTTCTAGTTCAACGTTCAAGTTTGGCATAACCTCCCAAAAGTCTATTTCTAAAATATCTACTATTTTTGTTATGGTTTCTAAGTTTGGTATCCTTTGACTTTGTTCATATTTTGCTATTGTATGTTTACTTACTCCTATTTTATCTGCTAGTTCTGTTTGAGTTATTTTTTTATTTTTTCTAGCTTCTTTTATCTTTAATCCTATTTTTTCCATAATGCACCTCCCTAGTCAGTATAACCCATTATGGGTTATACTTCAATATACGAATAGTACATTTAGTCTTACTTTTCTATTATATAATAAAAGCACCCAATGTATTATTAGGTGCTAACGTTTTACTTTCTAAAATTCTTATTTATGTTTTCTTATGCTTATTTTTGTAAAAACTTTCCAATCTATAATTTATACAATCTTTAAACTTTTTTAGGATTATTGAGGAGTGTAGTAAAAGCTTGAAGTTGAAGTCTTAATAGTTAAAAATAATAAAAAAATCTGCTATCGGTAGATTTGAAATCTAAATTAGAGATATTAGCTAAATAGGATCACAGAAGTGTAAATAATTTGATAATTACTATTTTAGATAATTATATAAAAGAAAAAATATGTGATTATAAATATAATAAATAATATTATTATAGGGATACATTAATTATGTACCCCTTTATTTTTTATCTTTATAATATATTTAAACTTTTATATTCTATTTATAATTCTAATTTCCATAATCCATGAAGATTACAATATGCATATACCTCTAATAATTTATCATTTTCAGTTAATGCAAATTCTACAATTGGATCATTATCTATTTCTAAAGATTTACGTTGTCCACCTTGTGTTGTTAAAAGATATATCCAACTTATATGATGTTCTTGTGTCATTGGATGTAGTGTACTTCCAACTTGTATTTTTACTTTATTGTTATCTATGTTTACTACTGGTATGTGCTTTTCTACTGAAGCTTCTGTTGTGTTTGCTACTAGCTCATTAATCTTTTTTCCACAACATACTAGCTTTGGGCCTTTATCCTCTATCATTCCGACCATATTTCCGCAGACACTACATATAAGAAATTTTTTTGAATTATTCATTTTGTAAACCTCCATAATATAAAAAATCTTACCTATAATATCTATGTTGTTAAAACTTAAACTATGTTTATTTTTTATGTAAAGTTTTTTATCATATTAATTATATTTATAAAAATTTGTATGTGTTTTATCTTAAATTTAATAAAGCTCTCTCTAAATCATCAATAATTTCATCATTAAGTTTTATAATTCTATTATTTACAACTCTGACATAATTATCTCCTATAGTAAATCCACCTTTTTCTTTCTTTAAAATAAGATTATTTTTCTTACTAAAACTTTTCAAAATCTTATAAACTTCAATTTCTTTTCTATCATTCAAATATAACTCATGCATAGTTTCTGCATTTTTAAGTAAATACATAGTAGTATAATTAAACGTAACTATGCCATATTCTACTATATCAATAGGACCTACTTTTTCAAACTTCTCAAGATTAAATCTTATATATATATCATCTATTTTAGATTTATTACTACATTTAATCTCTAAGCAATTACCTCTTTTGTATTCATATATATCCTTTATCTTAGCAAAATAATAAATTCCACTATCATCCTTAAAACTTCTCTTAGATTGATAAAATGCTAAATACTGTACATTAATATCAACTTTAGATAAAGTACTTTTCGGTATATGGTAAAAATTATCTTCTTTATATGCATCAAAATGTTCTTTATCTTTTACATTTACTATCATTACATTTTTATTCTTAAATTTATAATAATCATTTTCTTCATCAAATACAGGATTATTATTTATAGCTTCTATATATGATTCATCTATTAATTTACATATATGTTTCTTCATAAGTGATGTTGAACCTGGAAGCATAGGTATTGCACCTATATTAACCTTATCTATACTTTTATAAAATTTATGTTCTTTATAAGATTCTTCATCACTACAAGGGAACATTACATATGCTCCATATGTTTCATATTTATAATAGTTGTCATCTTTATTTTCACTAACTATAGAATCTCTATATCTATGCATAACATTTATATCTTCTTCCATAGGTCCTATAACACCATTGTTATCTATATATAATCTATATTTAGCATCAAATAAATAAACTCTATCAGAATTTTTTTCACTCTTTAAACAAAGTACTGTATCTGGTCTTTGATTAGTAGTTGGTAATCCATAATAAGGCTTATTGTACCAAAGTTCTAACTTATTACCTTTATCATTTTCATATATACATTTTGATTTTTTATTCTGTAATAATGATAAAGTTAATCCATTTGAAGTAACTTGTATCATTGATGAATTCTTAGTTTTATAGCCTAATTCGTTTATAATATTATGTATCTTTATATAGCACCAAATCTCATATAAATTCCAAAGCTTTTTATAATTAATATCATATACACCGCTACATATATCAAGGCCTTTGGATAATAAATTATAGTAGTAATATACTTCCTTATATCCACTTGCCATTTTAAATGCTAAAGTCATAGACTTATTACTCTTTATATCACTTATATCTTTAAAAAATGTATTCAAATGATTATTTAACTTAGATTCATAAAGTGATAACTTATTATAAAAAATATTATCTTTATTCTTTGATTTCTCTATTTCTTTTTTTACATATTTTATCTTTTTTATAGTTTTGCTTATTATGTGCTTTACAAGCTGATTTTCATATATGTCAAAAGTTATTTTCTTTTTTACTTCTACTACATTATTTGAATTTTGATTTTTTCTTTTATATTTTATAGTATCTTTAACACATATTCTTTTAGCTTTATTTTCATTTTTTAAATTAAACTCTTTTATAACACCATGCTTAGGACGAGTTTCTATCCTCTTGATAGCTTTTTCTAAGTTTTCATAAATGCTGTTAAGTATAGTTATAAATTCTAAGTTAGTTTGATTCTTTACATCCTTTATTTCTACTCTTGAGAAAGTTTTAGATATAAATTCAAATACTAATGAGTTTATTTCTTCATTTATATCTCTTAGAATTTCATTGTAATCGTCCAAGTAGTCTAACTTTGATGGAAATACCTGTATTGTAAAAGTTAGTACTATCTCTTTATCCTTTAGTATCTTAAATGTAGAATATCCTATATCTCCGTTAAACTTAAAAGATCCATACACATCTCTACGTCTTGATACTATGTTATCTCTTATCTCTTTATCTGTATGATATATTTCAAAATGAGAGTTACTATTATTCTCTAAATATATATTATAACTTCCATCTTCAAAAAAACTAGGATACATGAAGTTTGTATCATTAAATTCTAATTCTTTAAAACTGTTTAATGAGTAAGTTTCTACATCATAATATTGTGATTCTACACTTATATATGAAGTTATATCTTTATGATTATTAGTAGCTCTAAATTTTTTATTTTCACTATTTCCAGATAAATATATTGTAAAGTCATTTGTTGATATTTTTAATATATCTTTATTAGTACCAGTAACTACAGTATCCATCATTTTGATATCCTTTTAGCATATATAGTATTTTCTTAGCACTATTTTCATATTTTACATTTTCATTTTGTATATAGTTTTCTGCTTCTTCTATATCTATCTCTTCTATTACTTTTTTATCACATACAAAGTTAAATAAGTTTATTAAAACTTCACATACACTATATTCGCTACCAACTATAGCTGGAAGTATTTTTTGCATTATTTGATAGTCAAATGCTACATCTTCATTTAGTAATTGTGATTTTTTATTTTCTATCATATAGAATATGATTTCATCTCTTACTCTATATGCAAATTGTTTTTGTGATATTTTTAGTATTTCATTTATTTCTATTATTTTTTTATTTATAGTTTTTGCATATTCTCTGTATTCTTGCTCTATGTCTATAGTTTTTAGATAGCTTGTTTTTAAGAAGTTATTATCAACTTGTAGTGCTTCTTGCTTTTCTTGTATTTCTTCTGGGAATAGATTATCTAAGTCTACATCGGAAAATTCTATTGTATTTGCTCTATCTAGTACTTTTCTACTAAATTGGAATGTTGTATCATCCATGTTTACTGTTCCTATTATATATAGGTTATCTGGTATATGTAGCTTTATTTTATCTTCATCTAATATATTGTTTGTTATTATTTTTCCATCTACTTTTTTACGACTTTCTATTATACTTAGATAATCACTTAGATAGTATTCTACCCTTGCTAGGTTCATTTCATCTAAACATACAAAGTATGGTTTGCTTTTATTTTCTTCTTTTGATGCTTCTACTATTAGCTTTGTTAATGTCCCTTGTATAAACTCATCATTTAAATTTTTATATCCTATTAATTCTGTACTATCATTGTAATCTGGTCTTATACTTATTTGATTAAATTCTGCTCCTATTGCTTGTGACATTAGTCGCACTATTTTTGATTTCCCTGTACCACTTATTCCTGCTAATATTACAAATGGCTTTGTTTTCAAAGATAAATATAAATTTGATAATTGCTCATGAGTATAGTTATATCCCTCATTTTGTATGTAGTTTTGAACTTTATTTATTACTTCTAAAGAATTCTCATAATTATATTTAGTTAAATTATCTTCAGATTCTTGGCTTTCTTCACTAAATAGAGGAAATATTTCTGAGTATATGAATCTCATAAATTTTAAACCATCCCAGTTCTTAATTTCATCAATATTAGATTGAATTTTTTTAAGTTCCATATTAGCCTTTACTATATTTAAATCTCTTATTGCATCATCTTTATATCCAAAGTATTTTAATAATTTTTTGATATGATCTAGGCTATATACTGGAAGTAATTTTTTTGGGAAATACATATATAATAATTTTGTTTTAAACATATTCATTGATGAAATCATACTATTATCGTCTAGTAATTCATATTTTCCTATTCTATAATTATTTACAAAGTTAAAAATACTTTTTCTTAGCTCTATCCATGCTTCTTCTACATTTGAAAAGTAATTTGGATATATCCATTTACCATCTTTACTAGAATAGTATATTTTAAACTTTTTAGAGCTTCCACCTTTTATACTTCCTAATGGTACAGTATGAAATTCTAACCACCAACACATATTATTTGGTTGTTTTCCTAGTGCATATCTTTCAAGTTCTAAATTCTCTAAGCTTTCTATTGGAAATTGTTTTATAAATTCTAATCTAAGTTCTTCATCATCAATTTTATATGTAGATTCATATGTCTTATCAAACTTTTCTATTAAATGTTTTAATTCCATAAACTGTGTATCACCTTTAACTTTATTTTTAATTTCTCTTTTATAGTACTTATATTCCAATTGTTCTATAGCATCTTTAAAAGCTTCTTTGAATTCATTATTATTGATGTATTTATTTAAATTTTCTGATATACAAAATAAATCATTTTCTTTGTAGAAATATTGTGATGTTCCTTCTGATAAATATTTTATTGGAGCATTTTTTGCTAACTTAACGTATTCTTTTTTACCCCAACTTTTATAATCTTTCGTGCTTTGTGATTTTTCTAAATCTATTCCATTTTCTTCTTTGCTGTAGAATCCTTTGAATGATTTGTACACATCGTCTTCATTTATTTTTAGTTTTATATTACCATTATTATAAAATGCCCATAATAATGGTATCTTGTAACTTTTGCTCATACTAGTATTTTTTATTGTATTTATAAATTCTTTAGCAATTTCATCTAAACTAATACTATTATGTACATTTGATTTTATATAAAATGTATTTAGCTCTTCTCCTTTATAGAATTCTAAATACTCATCTGTATCTATATTTGGTTCTTCATTTTTAATTAAATCATATGTGTATATGAACTTATTTTTAAGATAATCTATAAGTTCTTTATTTGAGTCATATCTTATTTGAATTGTTTCTCCTCTACTTTTAGAGTTTATATTTCTTATTTCTACTTTTGCTTTATAATCTTCAAAAAACAGATCTATCTGTTGAGATTTACCTAATTCTACTTTGTTATTTTCTATATTACTTAAAAATCCAGACCTATATTCTATTGGTATATGTATACCATACTTAAATAGCGATTTATCTATATATTTTCTTCCTATACAATTTTCATCTTTAATTGTTAGCCAACTTTCTCCCATTCGCTTACTCCTATTTATATATTTTTACTAAATAACAAATTTTATCTATTTTTATATTTATAGTATAACATTGAATAATTGCATTTTCTATTTTTACAAATATTACCTTTAATTTTATAATTTAAAATTAGATATTGTAAATTTTTATTATTTAAAGGGGGATTTATGTATAAAAAATATAAACTAGATGGACCTGGAAATCCAAAATATGATCCGGATGAATATAGAATTGCTCATGAACGTAGATTTAGTGAAAATACTGAAGAATGGAATAGAATATTACAAGGTGATACACGATTTCGTAGAAGACATCCTCAAAATAAAAGTAATTCAATAAAAGTTAAAGATATTCTTATTATTATAACTACACTTTTTATAATCTTAAGTATAGGATTGTCTAAATTTAATAAGGATTATAGTATACCAAATACAAATATTAATCCCATTAATATAACTATAAATAATATTACTACAGGTATTGAAGATCAATATGCTAAAGCTAGCAGTGGTAATAAATTGGTTTATATAGATGTATCTTTAGAGAATAGTTCAAATAATCCTTATAATATTGATTTATCTAAGTTTAAGTTAATCGATAAAAATAGTAACACTTACAATCTTCTTCATTATACAGTCTATAATGAAAATAGCCTTACTAATATTAATCCTAATAGTTCTACTAATATTAAACTTGTATTTGAATTACCTCTAGAGTATTCAGATGAAGTAAGATTATCTATTAATTAATATATCTTTATATAATTATTTAAAATTAAAATTTAAGGGTATGGTTCTTTATGTAAACTCTAAATAACAGTACCCTTGGATAAATAAAAGAAGTATAGTCTCTTTATTGATAATTATTTGTTACTACTATTTAAAATTGTTAACAAATAATTAATCAATTTATTATGATTCTAATATACTAAATATAGAAATTTTCCCAAATAATCTTCTACACTAATACTCATAGACTTAGCTTTATATGCATAAGTACCATATGATTTATATGGTAAATGACATATCTCATATATATCATCCCAATATAAAAGTTGCAACTTATGATTTTTTCTAAAAAGCTCAACCCTATACTTTTGATTTCCTCTATCTAAAACTTCATAAGGAACACCTTTTATCTCAATATATCTATCTTCTTTTAGTAAATAAAAATCTGGAGTATATCTTCTTCCATTTTCTAATTTGAAATGTTCTGGTTCATATTCAAATTCTATATTATTAGCAATCAAGTAATTTGCATATATCACTTCATAACCTGACCTACAAAAAACTATATTTTCATGTTTTTTGAAATACCAATTTTTATTATGATTGTTTTTAATTATACTTAAAATACTTTCACTTAATCTTTTACTACTCATTTCTCTTGCATAACAACCACAAGATACAATTTCACCTTTTATAATCTGAGAATATGTCTTTCTACTAATAGTACCACATTCACATTTGCAGACCATATCATATGCTCTTCTTTTATTATTCATATTAACATCTATAATTGTTAGCATACCATGCTTTTCACCAATTTTCTTCAATGCTTCTTTATAATTTTTTTCTTTATATTCCTTAAAATCTTTTTTATGACATACACAACTTCTTGTATCTCCATTGTATAAATACTTTCCTTTTATATCTGTAATATTTCCACAATCACATTGACATCTATATACTTTTCTTGAATCTTTAGAGTTATCTACTCTTTCTAAGACTACTAATTTACCAAATCTTTTTCCAATATTATTATCTATTTTAGGCTTTATTTTTAAGTTATTTTCTCTTAATAATTTTGATAAGGTTTCTTTTGATATTTTTAGTTCTTTACTCATTTCCCTTTGATTATATCTTTTATCTATTAAATCTTGTAATATTTCCTTGGGAATTATTAATCGTGGTGCTGGCATAACACTACCTCCGTATCATAGTGATGTATTTGTGATGCTACTATTATGTTTTACTTAAATCACTGTGTTATGAACGGAATTTTTTGGATATAATACGGTTGAGGTGGTAGTGTGATTAATAAAGATGTTAATATGAGAACTTCTCTTACAATTCCAAAGGATCTTAAGTCTAAGTTAGAGGATTTAGCTAAAAAAGAACATAGAAGCGTTAACAATCTTATTGTTAATGCTTTGTATTCATATGTGGATGATAATTTGAATTCTAGAAATAAAAATAAGGAGTGACAATCCGTTACTCCTTATTTTTATACTTAATTTATTAATATTATATTTTACTTAGTATGTAATTTACGATTTCTTCTTTAATATGATCAGTTACAGTCATATACTCTATTAACATGTCATTCATACCACATAGTTCTTTTTTCATTCTATATATACCTAACTCATTATCACTTTCAACCATTTTACTAATATCTATATTATTTGATATTATTTTTCTTACATCATACTCTGCAAATGTGTCAATTGTAGCTACCTTATTTTCTGGTAAGTATACAAACTTTATGAATGGATTTTCATTGTATTCACTTAGATTTAATTTGTTTAGTGATAGCTGCCCTTCAAGTATTGAAAATGCTCTAAATTTATATTTTAGTTTGTTAAATGATATTTCTATTGATTCTTTTATTAATTTATCTATGTTATCGTAACCTAAATCACATAGTATTTTTTGTGCATTTAATTCTGTCAATTTTTCATTATATCCTTTTCCTGTTATATACAATTACAAATATCTATTAATCTTTTATGAATTTCTTTCCAATCAGTATTTAAATTAATACTACAAACCTTAATTTTATGACCTTGAATATCATAAATATTATCAAGTATCCGATCAACTTGAGGATATAAAAGAATACCTATAGAATTTAAATAAGCTCCCCCTTTAGCTTCAGCATTTTTTAAATAAGAAAAAATCTGATATAAGTTACTACTATAAATCTTCTCTCTATTCATGTTAGTTGCCAATGTATTTCTATAAAATTTAGTATCCATAATAACTATAGTATTTTTATTCTTTATAGTAATATCAGTCTGCATAATAGGAAGTAAATCTATCTCATCACCTGCAGCATCCCAACGAATATTCTCCCTTGTAACACTACATCCTTTTAAATGCGTCTTATAAAAATTACGCACAAAACGCTCAAAAACATATACCATTTTTTTTTCATCTTTACAAAAATCTTTAAAAGTTACCTTACCACTAGATTCATCAATCATCATATTTTCATATATAAGTCTACAAATATCCAAACTAAGTTTATAATGAACATTATTCTTATGAGTATCTATAAAATAAAAATCTTTTTTAGTAAGTTTACTAGTGGTAACATTACTAAAATATTTATATACCTTCATAGCATCATATTTGATAATATTTGAAATGTTTGTAGATTTTAAAATATTATATAAAGTAGCCTTTAGAATTTTATTATATATAATATCCTCAGTAAATTCATCAAAATAGCAACAAGCTCTTCCTTTGATAAAGCTACTTCTTTTTAAACTATCGTCAAAGTTAATCTTCCCTTTTAAAGATGGCGTTTCTTCATAATTAAATTTGTATTCTTTATAAATACCTTTCTTTACAAGCTTAGATATATCTTTAATTAAAACTGATGCTAGTAACTCATATAAGTTATTTCCTTCTACTTTATTTATCTTTTCAGTACCTATATACTGTACACTATCCCAAGTGTATAATAACATATAGTAAATATTTTGTATTGGTATGTCTTTAATCTTCAAGTAAATCAGCTACTTTCTTTTTTAGTTCCTCTTCACTCTCATCAAACCAATATTCTCTTATAAGTGGTTCTATTTCCATTTTTATAATTCTCTCATACCACGAATTAACATCTTCTATATTTTTAGTTGGTGTAAAGTAACTATGTCCTATTCTATATCCTTTACCTAAGTCTAAACTTTCTAATTCTATTATTTTATTTAATGTTGTTATCTTATCTATTATTTTTTTTGTCATTTCTTTTCCTAGATAATTTTCAAAATAATTTTTTAAAGTTTCATTGTCAAAAGCTGGTTCTATATCTATAAATGCAAATCTTCTTCTTAATGCATAATCAACCATAGCTAAAGATCTATCAGCTGTATTCATTGTTCCTATTATATATAAATTTTCTGGTATATAAAATTTTTCATCTTCTTCAGTATAAGTTAGTGACACTGAATACTCTGTTCCACGCTTATCTTTTTCTATCAACATCATCAATTCACCAAATATTTTGCTTAAATTTCCTCTATTTATTTCATCTATTATGAAGTAGTAATTATTTTGGGGATATTTTATTGCTTTCTGTACAAATTTATGAAACACTCCATCTTTTAATGAAAATCCACCTTCTTTATTTGGTCTGTATCCTCTTATAAAGTCTTCATATGAATATGATTGGTGAAATTGTATCATTTCTATGTTTTCGTCTGTTTTTTTATTTTGATGTAGATAGCATAATCTTCTAGCAATAAATGTTTTACCTACTCCTGGAGGTCCTTGAAGGATTATATTTTTCTTATAATCCAAATTAGAGAGTATTGAATCTATTTTTGATTCTTGTATAAATACTTCTTTTAATATATCTTCCATTTCATATGTATCTATCTCAAAATTATAATTAGATGATGTATCATTTACATTACTATTATCTTCTGAAGTATTGATATCATCTTTATATAAATCTAGTAATTGTATTTCTCTATTACAATCTACAAAAACAGGTTTAACAAATAATTCAAACAAAAATAAATGTTCATCTAATCCTATTTTTTTATATTTACTTATTCTTATTGCTGTTATTTTAGGTAATAAGATTTCACCCTTTATCTTAAATATTCCATCATCAGAATTCATTGTTGTTCTTCCTTGAGTTGCTTCTTTTAGCTTACACACAAATGTCAAATCATTATTATCTAAATTAACTATTTTTTTATATTTTTCATTCCAGTAATCTTTAGATATGTTTGTATAATGATTAAAAATTTGACTTTCATATTCAAATTTTATCATTTCCATATATAGCAATAAATTATTTTTATTAAATTTACATTGAATATTCTCTTTATCCTCATAAAATTTATCTATTCCACCAAAATCCTCATAATTTTTTTTTGAAATATATATTGCTTTATCATAGTTTCCACCATCTCCATGTAGTTTTACTTCTTTTTCTAAAAAACCATTAACAGCATTTTCTACAACAGAACCTATATATTCAAATCCACTTATTGTCGTTATAAAATTATTTGGGTTATATTGATCCTTTGTATTATTATTTTTTATCTTAAATTCTTGTATTGATTTTTGATGATATTTCTCTAAAGATGAAATTTTATCACTTATCCAATTAATTATATTTGCACCATTCTTTTCACTATCAATCTTGTCGATATCATCCCATGATAAAAAATATCCTACTAAAAATGTATCTATATTATTTCTTTGACTTTCACATTCACCAATCAATTCTATAATTGGTTTATAATTATATCCATAAGGTGCTTCCTCATTATCACTTTTTTTCCGTTCCCAAAAAACACATTCTTTGATTTTTTCATCTTTTATATCATTTTTTATCATATCTAGATAACTATTATGTATTTCGTATGCATGACTATATCTTTTAGCTTGTTTTTCATCAAATTCAAGAATAACTTTCATTCCATAATTATCTACAGAAAAAGAAATACTTGATCCACATAGCTTTAAATTTTCCTTTTTAATTTCTAACCAAAAGTATTTGTATAAATTTCCACTATGTTGCCAATTTTTAACATCTACATATCCAAATCTTTCATTTAAATTCAGCATATTAGATAATTTTTTAAACTCTTTATGCGCTGTTTTTGATAATTCTCCAATTTCTTCACTTCTTTGTTTTATACTATCATCCTCTGAATTTATATAATATTTTTCTTTATTAAGCATATAATCACTCAAAAAATGTTTTTTTATTTTATCTATTAATAACTCCATTGTACTTCTCCCCTTCATTTAATACTTTAATTAAATATTAACATATATAAAGACTGAGATTATTATATTTATCTCAGCCTTTTATATTTTATTCTATATCTACAGCTATATAATCAAATGTAACTTGTTCATATGTTTCTTCATCTTCTTTTATACATTCTTTAGTTTTTATATCTCTAACTACATAACTCTCACCAATAATTTTAGGATAGCTGTTTATTATACTTTCCATTAAATTAATCAAAACATCCACTACAATAGAATTTCCTGCTTGCTTATACATCTGAGTATCTGAAACAACTTGCTTAAAGTCATCATCATATCCCATTAATCTTAAGCATTCTCTTGGAGTTAATCTTCTAACTCTTCCATCTAAAGTTACATAATTGTCTACACCAGCTCTATGCATTTTATGCATTGTTGAAAGTAATGGTCTAGCTATTTTTAAATCTATTTCTGGCTTTGTGTAATATCCCTTAGTTCCAGGAGACATAACATGACTTAAAACTTTTTCAGATAAGAAATGCTTTGAATCTATCTCTCCATGTTCTTCATGTAAAACTATGTTACCATTTATAGAATTATATCCTCCAAACTTCACATTAGTTTCTAAAAAATCTTGCATTGTAAATTCTAATTCCTGCTCTTTAGGGAAATCAAACCCATCTATTTTATCTTTAAATCCAACTACAAAAACTCTTCTTCTTGTTTGAGGTATTCCATAATCTTTTGCATCTAATAGTTTATAATATATCTTATATCCTAAAGATAAAAATGTATCATGTATTACATTCCAGGTATTACCTCCATCATGTTTAAGCATACCTTGTACATTTTCATATATAAATACCTTAGGTTCTATTTCTTTTACTAGTCTTGCAAAGTCATAAAATAATGTTCCTCTAGTATCTTCTAATCCTCTTTGATGACCCATTATAGAGAAACTCTGACATGGACTTCCTCCTACAAATAAATCTACTTGGCCTTTATATTTTGTACCATCTATAAATCTAACATCATATAAAAAATCTTTATCTTCTAGTTCATAATTTTCTAAATATGTTTGTTTTACGAAATTAGTTTTTCTTCTTGATTCATAAATTTTTCTTATATACTCATTTTGCTCATCTGCTGTCTCAAACTTTTTAATTTCTTCTCTTAAACCTTCTTCATCTTCTATTTCAACTTCTATATCTCCATTATCACATGCAAATACTATGTTATGATCTATATTCATCCTTTTTAAAGCCCATTCTATAGCCCCAATACCACTAAATACAGTTGCTATACTCATACTCTTTTTAGACTTTTTTTCAAATACACCAGTTTTTTCCACTTCTTTATATATCTCTTCAAGTACATTAACAACTATAGAGTTTCCGCTCTGTCTATACATCTGTTGGTCTGGTACCACGATTTTAAACTCATCGCCGTATCCCATTAACCTTAAGCACTCTCTAGGTGTTAGTTTTCTAGCTACACCTTCTACACCATTAAAGTCACCTACATATACTCTATCATCTTCTTTAGCCCACTGCTCTAACTCTATAGGTCTAAATACCATATCTCCACACCAATTAAACTGTTGATTTGCAGCTTGTGTTCTTGATATATCTGCATTTATACTAACTCTTTTTTTCAAGCTTTTCTCCATAGTGATCCACTTAAATCCTTTTTCACCATGGAAGTACTTTTTATCAATGTTACTTTCTAAATAGTCTTTAACAGTTTTTTCTAATGGAATTTTATTTGGAAATTTGAAATTATTTATATCTAAGTCACTTCTAAATCCAACTATAAATAATCTTCTTCTATTTTGAGGTATTCCATAATCTTTTGAATTAAGCATATCCATTTTCCACGTATACCCCAAGCTATCAAAAATCTCACATATAGTTTTAAATGTATTTCCATTATCATGACTTACCATTCCTGGAACATTTTCATATATAAACACTTTTGGTTGTATTTCCTTTACTAGCCTTGCATATTCATAGAAAAGTGTTCCTCTAGCATCGTCTAGTCCTGCTCTATGTCCGCTTATAGAGAAACTTTGACATGGACTTCCTCCTACAAATAAGTCAACTTCTCCTTTATATAAATTTCCATCCAAAAATCTTACATCTTGGTAAAAGTCTTCGGGACTAATTTCATAATTATTCATATAACTTTCTTGTACAAAATTCTTTTTGCCGGTTCTATTATACATATCATCTATATATGTTTTTGTTTGTACATGATCTAATCCTTCTACTTCTTTTTGAATGTCTTCATATTCTTCTTTTAAGTATCTTTCTCCGTTATCACATGCAAATACTACCTTATGAGGTACATTCAATCGTTTTAGTGCCCACTCAATTGAACCTATACCACTAAACACAGTTGCTAATTTAATCATCTTTTGCATCTCCTATTGTTAATCTAATGTAGTAATTATAGCATACTTATCTACATCCGGTAAATATCCGGCTTTTTTATTTTATTCTAATCTTTTGTTCCTATTCTAATCATTCGCCTATACTCTAGATATTTTATTTTATAGTAATAGTATATTTTATTTTTTATATAAAATAGTTTATAATTATATTTAATGAGGAGGTTGAATTATGAAATTAAATAAAAATACAACTATTGATAATTTTAATTTTATTGTTAATTATATACATGAAAAATATAGTTTCTTACAAAAGCCGAATATACACGGTATATTCATCAAAGAGCTGCCAAACGCTGACTTACTATTACAAAATAAAGATGGTTCTAGTGGAAAAACTACTCATATTGCATGTACTGGTGATAGTAGGCATTTCTTTTCAGATTTTATTTCTGATGCATTAATAAATGAAAGCTCTGAAACATTTTATGATGATGATAAACATGACTATAAATTTAAAATTTATATTGAGTCAAAATATATTAATAAAGAAAATGATTTTATAAAATCACACTGTGCATTATGGATAAATCAAAAAAAAGATGATGATAATCAACTTGGTTTATCTAAGGATAAATATGATGATAATACATTTAAGCAATTAAGAAAGTGTATGTTTAAAGATGATATTTTAATATTTTTTAAATACTTAGATCATAGTACAGGTGTTTTAGATTATTATTTAATATTAATTGAAGATGAAGAAGAATGTAAAACTTTATCTAGTAGCCTTGGGGGGTTAAAAAACAGACCTAAATATGCAGAATTAACTTTTGATGATATTAACTTAAGTGATGAATATGTATGTGAAACATCTTTTGATTATACAGTTGAAAATATTACTCCTTGTAATAACTTAGGAGTAAATAAAATATTCTATGGTTGTCCTGGAGTTGGCAAAAGTTTCAATATAGATAAGATTTATAATAGTAATATTTTTAGAACAACTTTCCATCCAGAGTACACTTATTATGACTTTATAGGATCAGTTAGACCACAAATAGATTATACACTTAATCCACCGGCTACTAGCTACATGTTTCTTCCTGGCGATTTTACAAAAGCATTGAAATATGCTATTGATAACCCAAGTGAAGTAGTTAACTTTGTAATTGAAGAATTAAATAGAGCTAATACAAGTGCAGTTTTCGGTGATATATTCCAATTACTAGATAGAGATGATAATGGGTTTTCTAAATACTATATAACTAATGAAAGTATTGCAAGATCAATTTATAAAGATATAAATAATGTACATATAGAAAATTGGCTAAATATTGATATACAAAAACATCAAGTTAAGCTACCTAATAATTTAAATATAATAGCTTCAATGAATACCTCTGATCAAAATATAAATGCTCTAGATTCTGCATTTACTAGAAGATGGGATATGGAATATGTTCCTATAGATTTTACTAAATTAGATGAATCTATAATAATCGATGGATTAAATGTTGATTGGTCTATATTTGCTTCTAAGGTAAATGAAAAAATACTAGATAGTGGTATGATGAACGCAGAGGATAAACAAATAGGACCATTCTTTGCTAGAAAATCTACTTTAATAGATTCTAATCTATTTTCAAAT
Source organism: Romboutsia faecis (assembly GCF_014323405.1). GTDB lineage: Bacteria > Bacillota > Clostridia > Peptostreptococcales > Peptostreptococcaceae > Romboutsia_E > Romboutsia_E faecis. Next base: position 169,347 of record NZ_JACRWE010000001.1, read on the forward strand.
AAAGTATTAGTTTATCTATGGAAAGATGTTTTTAGGGTTAACAAGTCTATAATATTTAACACTGATAATATAAAAGGTATTAATTCACTTATTACTACTTACTTATATAATCCTAAAAATGTATTTAATAGTGATTTTCTAGATGACTTAAATTTATAATTTCAATTGGAGTAGACCATGAATAACAATATTAATATTAAAGTGTCCAATGATAATGGACTTGGACAAGTTGGTATATGGTTTAAAGATAATAATTTAGAAATTGTATTTCCTAAAAATTATACTTACAATGAATCTAATTTATATAATGATATAAATTTATTATCATCTTGTTTTGATAAATACTTTAAAAAGTTAAACCAAAAGAGTGTATTAAAAAATAATTTAAATGATATGTCTATAAATGGGCGAGAAAAGTTTTCATTCATGTCTTTATTTAATATAATAAATGACTATATTGAAAATGGATATTATTTTGAAATAATTAATTGTACCCAAACTAACGGAAAAAGCAATATAGATTTTACAAGGACTATGAATAAATTTTCACCATACTTAATAAATAATGATTTATTATTTATTGACCATACAACTCAAAGTAGGAAAATTAATTATGACAATAATATAACTGAAATACATAGATATATAGTAGAAAAATGCTTTGACATAGTTGGGCTATTTTTTCCTAAGATTGAATATGATATTAATTGTAATCTTCCGTTTCCAGTTGAGTATTGTATAAATATACTAGAAAAAGCTATTTCAGAAACATTCAATGATGATAGAAGATTGTTTCTTGAAAGACTATTGTCATTTTTTAAAATATCTAAAGTAAATGAATCTAACATTACATTTTACTCTACAAATAAGTTTGAAAATATTTGGGAGGAAATGCTTCACGAACTCCTTGGCAATGAACCTGTTAGAGATTACTATTTTAACTCTTCTTGGACATTAGTTAATTCAAAAGCTAAAAAAACTAATTTTCCAAGTAGACCAGATGTTATACATGTAGATTATAATGATAAATTAGTTCGATGTTTTATTATTGATGCTAAGTATTATACTTATTCATTATTAAATGAGGCTGGTACTCTACCTAGTACAAGTGATATAAATAAACAAATCTTATATAAGTTGCATGCTGAAAATGTAGTTAGAAATAAATTTAATAGTTCTTCTTACGAGTACATAAATTTATTTCTACTTCCTAAAGAATTTTATGCTGATGATGAAATATCTTATTTAGGTTATGCTATGAGCGATTTTAATTCAACTGAGACTGTACATGCTTTTTCTTTAGATATTAAATATGTTATGAATACTTATGTTAATATTCATAGAAAATATAACTTCCAAAATTACGTATTAAATTCTATTTGTAAAAGTATTATAAAAAAATAAAGTAGTGGTAATTTTTTATACCACTACTTTATTAAATATTTATGCACTTTTATTATTTTTGATTTGCTTGCTATCAATATTCCAATTTACAGTTATTATTTTTTGAATTGTTTTCTTAGGAGAAAATAACTCAACTGGATTTGTATATATATCTATTTTGTTATCTTTAAATCTGACTATTTATTATCCATAAGATCTAAATTGACTTGTTCAACAAATTTATATATTGCTCCATATTTAATAATATTATTAACTCCACTACTATCCTTTTTAATAATAGTTTGAACTGTATTTCCAAAACCTATAGTAATCCAATATCTAACACTATCAATTTCTTTCTCCCATGTTGAATTTACAAACTTCCTTTTATCATTTCTCACTTCTACAGTGACTAATTCCCAATCTTGTGTATTAAAACTTTTAATTTCATCGATCACTATATTATGAATTTTTCTTTCTTTTAATCTGTTATTAAAATGATTCCCATTTAGTTTTAAGCTATTTTCTTGGTTCATTTTAAATATAACTCTATCAAATAAAGATTTTGGTCCAAAATCTCTATGAAATCTACTTTTTTTGAACTTCACCATTATAAAAAATTTTCCCGTTTCTATTAAATTATAAAATTTATACTTATTCAAGTTTGTGATAAACATCTATTACATTAAAACCTAATGTTATTAATTTATCCCATATAACATCTACTTGATTATTGTTATGAACTATCATTAGGTATAAAATATGATTCTATTTTTATTTATATAGCTCATCTCTAGATGTTACCAATTTTATCTTATCATCAATGAATCTTTTTTTCATCCAATATTCTTTTTCTAGTTTAATCTTTATTTCGCTAATAGTTTTATTTATTAATATTCTTACTTAACTTTTTTTCTTGTCTTCTAATACCTTCATTTTCATTAAAACTGCTCTTATTTCTATATCTCTAACTATATCATATAAATATTTCATAATAACCAAAAACAATTTTTCTTAAAGATATAGTTACTTCAACATATATTTTATTAGCATATTATATGTATAAGATAACATCTGTATCATATCCATTAGTTTTGTTGTCTTTTCTTAATACTTTTTTAATCAATAGAATAATTCCTTAAAAGCGCATACACCTTAACATAACTCCTTATAACTAAGTTTCTTATCATTAAACTCTAAAATATTCATCAAACATATGTTTCCAAATCACTTTTTATGGTATAATTTACTAGCAACAAAAAAGGGGATAAAATACAATTTACTTAACTAAAGGGGGATCAACTTGATTTTACAACAAATAAGAGAAACAGTTCGAATTCTAAAAAAGTACTACCCAGGACAAAACGCACTAGAAATCCTAAAAGCAACAAAAGTAGTAACAAACTACCTAGATAATAGCCACCTAGAAAGTAATGCCCTAGACATGCTACCACAAGGATGCTACTTCAAATCAAACAATATAAAATTTGTACTCATAAACCCATCACTTCCTGAACACGAAAAAAACAGAGTATACACCCACGAACTTGCCCACTCCATATTTCACACATAGATAAACACCCTAAGAATAGAAGATTATGATAAAGTATTAATAGATAAATTAGAACTACAAGCCAATATGTTTTGTGCTGAATTTATACTAGATGACAACATCTTTGAAGAATATGAAAACTGCACAAAATACACAATAGCAAAGTGCATGGGAGTTACACCAGAATTGGTTGATATTAAATTCCAAAATCTACAAAAACTAAATTCAATAAGTAAGAAAAACTTTTCAAGTGTGTAATTAACAATAATTTAAAGGAGCTGTGATATCACAGCTCCTTTACTTACTTATTCAACAAAACTTATCTTCATATTTCTCTCAAGTACAGGAACTATACCAATACTCTTAAGCTTCTCATATAAAAACAAGACACCCTTATGAGTCCATCTCATAAATGGAATAATATCATAATCATTACTCTCAAAATATATAACGCTAACATATCCCTTATCTTTGTACTTATAGTATAAATGCCAAATACCACTTTGCTTATACTGAATTCCTATCTCATAAAGTAGCTTATTAAAAGCTCTAGCACTCATACCATAATCATCGGCAACAGTAGTAGCTGTAATAGTTCCATCATATTTCATAATCTTATCCAAATAACTAGCCTTTGGTTCTAATGTTCTAATTCTTGATTCTAGATGTAAATTTCTCTCATTAGAAACAATGTTAGCATACTCATAAATTCCTCTTAACTTATCATCTTCACTAACACCTTCAATAGCTTCAAGTAATGCAATTCCTTTTCTAAACTTCAAATCTTCACCCATAGCCATTCTTATAACTTCTTCTCTTAACTTTTCTGATACCTCTGATTTAGTTAAAAGTAAGCCTATAACAAATAAGGCTTTAGGATTTATCATTTTCATCCCTCTATTAGCAAAACTTTCTAAACCGACAGCTTGTGGGTTTAGAAAATCTTCAAGTTCAGCTTTTTTAAATACCCTCATTCCATATTTTTTAAGCTCGACTTCATTTCTTTCACATACTCTCTCTAATGTTGAGTATTCAACTTTATAAAACTTACTTGCCATATCTATAGTCATATAATCTAAAACTTCACCTAATTTAGTAAGTATATCTATAATAACCCCTTCACTCTTACCTTCAATAACCATACTTCTAATATAATCACTACTTATTAAGCTTTCTTTATTAATCAAATTCATAATATCCCCCTAACCTTTACTTACTCTTATTACTAATAATTCTTCTAACTTGATTTTCAGTAATTCTATAGGTGAAAGAGGCTTTTTGGTAATTTCCATCAAAATTCTTTTTTAACATTTTATTTCTAACAGCTATACTTATAGTTTTTGAAGTTGGTACATAAATCTTAGTTCCTCCGTAATTAAGTAAAAGATTTTTAAAGGCATCCATACCTAGTATTTGAGCTAGTTCTTTAAAGTTTTCTGGAACATCTTCTAGCATTGCTTTATCTAACATAGTATCACTCATATTAAATCTCCCCTAATTTTAATATATTTTAAATATTCTACTTTTACTTGTTCTTAAATATCTACTAGCAAGTTCAGGGTTGTCTTTTTTTAAAGATTTAGTATATATGGTAGTTTTCTCCGTACTTTTCCAAGTCATTTTTCTTTCTTTACAAAATGCAGTTTCATATTCTTTCATTTCATTTTGTAGAAAATGTTCTATGCTTTTTTTCTCAAATTCAAGATTTTTAATTTTTTCATTTATATCATCATATTTTGATATTTTTTCATATATATCTTCAGTAAGTATGATAGTATCATCTATACTTTCTTTATAAACTTCTTTTAAAAAATTTCCACATTCTTTGCTACCAAAAGGATACTTACTTTCTTTTACAGCTTTATTAAAAAAATTATTTAACATTCCCATATAATAATTCTCCTTTATTTTCCCTTATATATTCTATAGTTTAATTTTTTCCCTTTTATTTGAACTATGTTTTCTTCACTCATTTCTATAAGTCTACTTCCTATAGCTTCATCAATTTGTAGCAAAGAATTAACATCATATTCACTACTAATTATCATAGGTAGATTATTTAAGTATCTGTAATTTACTATTTCAAAGATAATATTAATATCACTTTTAGAAATATTACCTTTAAATAAGTCATCTATTAAAAGTACCTTCGCTCTTTGGTATCTTGAAATGTATTTTTTATAATATTCTTCATCTAAGATGTTTTGCTTAATTTTCGTTATAATATCCCTAAAAGGCATATAAATAACGCTTATACCATTGCTTAATAATGTGTTAGCTATTGCCATTGACAAGTGAGTTTTCCCAGAACCTACTTGACCAACTAATATAATTGAGCTTATCTTATTGATAGCTCTTTTATTTTTATTATCATTAAAATATTTTATAAAATCATTACTGTAATTTACTGCTTTTGTGTAAGCTCTTAAAATATCACTATCTATTTCATATTTAAAACTTTCAAATGTCTTTTCTCTAAACTTTTCACTTATCCCACTTTTTTGTAATATAGTTTCTGCTATTCTTATATCTCTACATTCACATGGAATTGCTTCATCTTTATTTAATATAAATAACATATCTCTGCATTTATTACATTTATACATCTGTATCCCCCATTTAATTGATTGCATTTAAAGACCTTGCATAAGCTAAATCTTCTTCACTTGGTTTAGAGTAATTTACTTTTTCTTCTTCAAATTTTAAGCTTCTTATATTAGAACTTTTATTTATTTTTTCTTGAAGTTTATAAGCATCTAAATCCTCTATACTTATTATGTTTTTATCCCTCCATTGATTGATAATTCCTTCTACATAACCTTTGCTACATTTTCCTTTGTTAGTTGCTATTTCTATTGCTTTTTTAAATAAAAGAAAATCTACACTATCAGATATTTCTATTAACCACTGAGAAACTATTCCATTAATCACTCCTATATTTTCTGTATATAACTTTGCATACTTACTTAAGTCATTGCTATTTTTAAGTATTTCTTTTTTATTTTCTTTTTCATTTTCTTTTTCTTTTTTATTTTCTTTTTGTCCACCTGACGTTAACGCCACGTTGTTATAAGCATTATCAAATAGTTCTTTTATATCTTCTTTTCTTATATGCTCACTTATAACATTTAAAAGCTCTATATCTTTTACTTCTAAAAGTTCTTTTTTAATACAATCTTTAATTGGACGTCCTGAGTTAGTAAGATTAAAACGACCCCATTTAGTAATTGCAATTTCATAAGTGCTTTTATTGTAAACTATTATTTTTAATTCATTTTTAAATTTTTCTAATGTTTCTTTTACTATATTCATTGCTAAATCTAAATCGTATGCTATTTGCTTTTTAGTTATTTTATAAATTCCGATTTGTGTTGTGTGTTGATTAGTTAATAGATATACAAAAATTAATTTTTCATTGCTGTTCATACATTCGCTAACTTTAGGGTTTACCCATATTTCACTTCTTACATGTCTATACAAAGCCATGATTTTCCCCCATCTTTTAATAAGTTTTATGGTAAATTACTTACTTCTAAAAATATCTCATCCACTTCTTCTAAAGTTAATTTTAATATTTTAATAGTTTTTGATACTTTATCTAATGTAAACTTAACTCTACCATTTTCCTTATGGTTATAAGGTTTTGTATTTAAGTTCATCTTTTTTTCTATTTGAACTCGAGTCAATCCTTTCAATACCCTCTTTGATTTTAATATTCTTATCCCCATTCTATCCTCCTGTATGTTTTTTAAATTTAAAACAAAAAGAATTAGTTAAAAAAGCTAATATAAAGGTGATGTTTCATATGATTTTTATAAATCATTTGATACACCACCTTTTTTAAATCTATTTTAATTTAACTTTTCCAATGCTTTCTCTCTCTAAATTCCATCCGATTACAATATCAACTATTCTTTCAATAATCTTATCCTTAGTATAACTCTTAGGAATTTTCACCTCTAAAAACTCACTCAACTGAAGTAACTTCGCCTTAGTAAATTTAGATTTAACTAATATATCTTTAGCTTCTTCTCTACTATTACTTTTCTTTATTTCTTTGTAAAGAGTTTCAATTTCTCCATTGTCTTTTAAAATTTCTTTTTTCTTAACCTCAACATTAGTAAATGCAAGTTTATACTCACCACTAATTAATTTATTTAAATCATCATTTTTTGCTTTAGAAATAAACTTATAAATAATCTCTATTAATCTCTTACTATCTTCCATTACATACCTATCCTTTCTAAAAATTCATTAACTAAATTATCTAACTCCTTATTTATGTCATTATATTGGCTACTTAATTTTCTCATGGTTACTGGGATACCTTCTTTAGGAGCATCTCCGTATACTGATTTATTTTCTCTTAGCATACTATTAAATACCGATATATCTCCTTGTTTTAATTGAGATAAGTAATGTTCCTCAGTTGAAATTAAACCTTCTTTTCTTCTAGTTACCATATTACAAACTACACCTAAAAACTTTGGATATATTTCTTTATTAGTATTTTTCAAATTATCATTATAATTTTTTTCTAAATCTTTTATATGTTCTTTAAGTTCATTAAGCCCTAATGTAGATAAGTAGTCTAGCTTAATAGGTACTAGATAGTAATCACTAGCTACAATTGCATTTCTTGTTATCATATTAAAACTTGGTGGGCAATCTATAAGAACAATGTCATACCCTCTTAATTCTTTAATTCCATTCTTTAAAATATCATGCGCTTTTATGTAGCTTTCTTTTTGATTTTTATTACTAAATATACTAGATGTTTTGCAAGCTATTTCTATATCTGAGTATATAAGTCCTATATGAGAACTTATTATGTTCAAATGTTTATCTTTTACATTATTAGGATTTAAGATTAGATTTTCAAATTTCAAATTTCCTATTCTTTCAAACCAATTTTTTATAGTTTTATTTTGAGCATATTTATCTTTCCACTCACTTAAATTTAAAAATGAAAAAGTTAGATTTGATTGAGGATCTAGGTCTATTGCTAATACTTTATATTTTCTCTTTGCAAGTCCTGCTGCTAAATTTGATGTTACTGTTGTTTTTCCTACTCCTCCTTTGTAATTTACTACTGAAATTACTTTCATATATTCACTCCCTAAATGTATTTTATACATTTTATGAATATAATTATTAATATTTCCTTATTTCTAATCAAAAGCTTGTCCTTTTATAAAATACTCAAATTAAAAAAGGTGACTAAATAATAATCTATTTAATCACTCTTTTTCATCAATAATTATTTATTTATATTTTTAAATGCCTCAGCTTGATTTTTAATTCCAACCTCTGTAGCAAATCTCTCTATACTAGATGCACCAAAGAAACCATCAACACCAGTAGTTCTCTTAATTACATACTCTGCATCACAAGGTTCAGCTATTGGACCTCCATGACAAATTACCATTATCTCTGGATTTACAGATTTACCAGCATCAGCTATTGCTTGAACTCTTTTTACACTTTCATCTAATGTAAGTGCAGTTTTTGCTCCTATAGTACCTTTTGTAGTAAGCCCCATATGAGCAACTAATATATCAGCTCCAGCTTCTGCCATCTGTTTTGCTTGTTCTTCATTAAATACATATGGAGTAGTTAACATATCCAACTCATGTGCTTTTCTTATCATATCAACTTCTAAATCATATCCCATACCAGTTTCTTCTAAATTATCTCTAAATACACCATCTATTAAACCAACAGTTGGGAAGTTTTGAACTCCTACAAATCCTTGTTCTTTAAGTTGTTTTAAATAAACTTCCATTATTCTAAATGGATCTGTTCCACAAACTCCAGCTAATACTGGTGTATGCTTAACAACAGGTAATACTTCAGCTCCCATTTCTACAACTATTTGATTAGCATCTCCATATGGTAAAAGTCCCGCTAAAGATCCTCTACCTGCCATTCTATATCTACCAGAGTTATATATAATTATTAAATCTACTCCACCTGCTTCTCCACTTTTAGCAGATATTCCAGTTCCTGCGCCTGCCCCTAATATTATATTCCCTTTTTCTATTTCATTTCTTAAGTTATTTAATACTTCTTGACGAGTTAATCTCATATTTCATTTCCCCCTTAAAATTTATATATTAACTTTAACTTCATTCATTAATTCTACTAATTTCTTAGCTGCTGTAAGTGCAAATTCTTCATCATTTATATGGTTATTCATTTCTATAATCTCTACATTATCATTATCTATATTTTCTCTTAATGTATTAAATAGCATCTCATCTTCCTTTTCTCCATAAAAAGCTTCACCTTTAGCATCTATCATAGACACACCTTTTAAAGGTAACATTAATATAGTTGGAGATTGAGATTTATTTAACTTATCAGATATTATCTTACCTAACTCTTTATTTTCTTCAACCGTTGTTCTCATTAAAGTAGTACTTGGATTATGTTTATAAAAATTTCTATCTTTAAATTTACTTGGTACAGAATCTATTGGTCCAAAATTAACCATATCCAAAGCTCCTACTGAAACAACTTGAGGTACATTACATTTTCCAGCAGCTTCTAGTCTATGTTCTCCTGCACTTAATATTCCTCCTACAAGCTCATCACACCATTCTGTTGTTGTTAAATCTAAAACGCCTTTAAAAAATCCTGATTCAACTAAGCTTTCCATTGTTTTCCCACCAGTTCCAGTTGCATGAAACACTAATACTTCATATCCCTTATTTTCTAGATACTCTCTTGCTTTATCAACACATGGTGTAGTTACACCAAACATAGTTGCTGCTATTAATGGTTTATTTATTTTTTCTTCCACACTTTCAAATTTAACCATTCCACAAATTGCAAATGCTGCATTTGTAAATATTTTTTTCGATATTAAATTTAATCCTGCAACGTCTACTATTGATGGGTACATTATTATATCACTAGTCCCTACATATTTAGAATTATCTCCTGATGCAACTGTTGATACTATTATCTTAGGTACACCTATTGGTAATTCTCTCATCGCTGGTGCAATTAATGATGTTCCACCACTTCCACCACAGGATATTATTCCATCAAACTTATCTTTAGAATATAATTTCGGTATTATTTTTTTCATACCTTTACATAATACCTCTGTTGCCAATGCACGATCTTTCTTAGCTGCAATTTCCTTGATATCATATCCAACTTCTTTTGCTACCTCTTCATTAGACACATCTACTTCAAACTCTGGTTCAAATACTCCACTATGTATTGTTAATGTTTTAAGTCCTAAATCTTCTATTATATTCTTTATAAATAAATACTCTTTTCCCTTTGAATCAAAAGTTCCTGCTATAGCTATTGTCTTCAATGTATAACCTCCTTATAGATTATCAAAGCATTAAGAAAACGATATCTTTCTTTAAGATTATAGTAGTAGTTTTGATTATAAAAGTATATGTAAATTTGTATTATATAGTTGTATTTTTGTCTTCTTCTATATATTGTTTTGGTGAGATTCCAACTTGATTTTTAAATGCTTTACTAAAGTGTGAGTAGTCTTTATATCCTACAAGATTTGCAACTTCTTTTAGTTGAATATTTTCTTTCTTAAGTATTTCTAATGCTTTATTTATTCTATATCTTGATAAGTACTTTGGAAAACTGCAACCAACTTCTTTATTAAATAATTTACTTAGATGCGATCTTGAAATATGTGCTACTTTACATAAATCTGAAAAAGTTATATCTTCCATATAGCTTGATGATATATATTCCTTTATAAATTCCACATAGTCAAAATGGTTACTTACGCCTTCCATCATTTTATTTAAAAGATCATCATTTTCTAATCTTGAAGTTATTTTAAACTCCCTTGTTTTATTTGCTATAAATTCTTCTGCCGGTATCCTTTCAAAAGATGATCCTCCAAAATAACCCATTGCATTAGTATTATCATATATATACTTTACATCTACTGATGAATTTACTGGTCCTCCATATATGACCTTAATTGTATCTTTTTTTATTAAATCACATGAATCAAAAATTTCATTTGATAGCTTTACACTGTTTTCAAGTGAAAGTATCTTTTTAGCTCCTAATATACCTCCTTTTGTAAATCCAAGGTGAGCACATATTACATCAGCTCCAGCTTCTACCATTAATTTTGCTTGATATTTATTAAATACAAATGCTATTGTAAATATATTTTTCCTATTTGCTACCTTTATTGCTTCTACTTCCTTTTCATATGATATACCATTTTCTTCTAACGCCTCTCTAAATACTCCATCTATCATACCAATAGATGGATAATTTATTATTCCTGAAAAACCCATATTATATATTTTTTCTATGTATTCATCTAAACATATACTTGGATCTGTTGCACATAAACCAAATACTACTGGAGTTTGATTTACTACTGTAAGTATTTCTTTTGAGCCAAACTCCATAACTAAATCATTTGCATTATAAAATGGTAACATTCCAGCTAAGGAACTAACCCCCATTTGTCTAAACTTTCCGGAGTTTAAAGCTAATATTAGGTCTGCCCCTCCTCTTTCTGTAGACTTTGCTATTATTCCTGCTCCTAATGATACACCTATTATACTTCCATTAACTTTTATTTGTGTTTTTAATTTATCTATCACTTGCTCTCTAGTAAAAAACAATTTATTATCCCCTTCTTAATTATAATTATATATTTAGTCTCTTAATATATTTTAGCTTATAACTATAATATAACTTCTTGAAAACTTTTATTTTAACTATTTATTTTTAGTTTAGATTTTTACATTGTTGACCATATTTACTAATAGAGGTGATATTATGACAGACCTTCTTAATATTATAATCACTTGGTTAGCAGGCTTAAGTGCAATAGGTATAATTTTAACAAGCGTAGGTTTCTTTAGATAGTGCTTGGAATTAAGTTCCAAGCACTAATCTTTTTATACATAAAATCATCAAAGCTATCCACAACGTACCCTCAAATCAAATTGACAGCATAAAAAAAGATGTAGTAAATAAAATTTTACTACATCTTTTCCTAATTTTTATCATCACATTTATCTTTTCATATTATCCTTAAGCAAATCACGTATTTCTTCCAACAATGCTACATCTTCCGATTTTGGATGTTCACTCTTTAAACTTATAGCCTGTCCATTTCTAAGTTTATTTACCATTTTTACAAATAAAAATAATATAACTGTTACTAGCACTAAATTAATTAAATTATTAATGAAACTGCCTATGGCAATGGATCCACCATTACCTCCAATTGGTATTCTAAAATTTTTATAGTCATCAAAATTTATAAACATACTAAGCACAGGCATAATTAAGTCCGAAACTATGGATGAAACAACTTTTGAAAAAGTGTTTCCTATAATAACACCCATTGCTAAATCAATAACCTTACCCTTCATAGCAAAATTCTTAAACTCTTTCCAAAATTTATTCACCACTTAAACCTCCAATGTAAGCTTTTATATCATTTATCATCAACAAACTTCCCTTCATCAGGTTTTGCAATTTCATCAAAATTCTCAAGTAGTTTATCTAAATGTTCTTTTAAATCTTCTCCTTCTAGTGGCTTTCCATGACCAGGTATAGCAATCTTTGGTTTTAGTTGAACTATTTTTTCAACTGATTTCTTTGCTAAATCCCAATCAGTAGTCAGGTACTTAGGAGGCCCACTTATTTTAAGTTTTTGTATTAATACAGAGAAAAATGATTCTTGTTTTATAGTACAAAAAGCATCTGCTGCTATAAGAATTTTACCTACCTCTTTGAATAATGAAATATGACCTTCGCAGTGCCCTGGTGTATGTATATATTTCCACCCTGGCATATGTGGTATAGTTCCATCTTTAGGAAGAGGTTTTACTGCATCTCCTAAGTCTATACTTGTATGAGGAAATGTTATCGACATTTTAGCAACTAAACCTTCATCTACTTGAGGATCAGCTAAAGGATAATCCTTTTTACCTGTTACATAAGGTAATTCCAACTCATGTATATATACAGGAACATCCCAATATTCTAATAATTTCTTAACTGCACCTATATGATCAAAATGACCATGTGTCAATATTATTGCTTCTGGTCTAGTTTCTTCACCAAACTTTTCTTTTGCACATTTAATTATAAACTCATCTGAACTTTCTAGACCTGTATCAACAAGCACCCATTTATTTTCATCACCATCTAAGTTGCTAACTATACAAGCATTTACTATTCTAAACTCTAATACTAATACATCTGGTGTGACTTGAGTGTATGAATCTGCCAAATGTGATATGGCTTCTAACAACTTGTTTCCCATTGAGCTTCCTCCTGTATTTTTTTTATCTTTCTCTGACATAAATTTTCATTTTAAATAATCAATTATTATTTTTAGCAGTATTTATTTAATTATTTATAAATTCTTATCTTTAATATTCATTAAAAAACTCTATCCTAGCTTTTAGAAAAATAGCTAAAATAGAGTTTTCCATTTTATAATAATTTTATTTAATTTTAAGCTTTTAGTTAAAAATATCATAATAACTTAATTAGTGGTCTTGACTACAATTAATATAACTTTAGCAAACTTATACATCCTTAGTAAAATCTTTGATCCACTCTTTTATAGACCTATTCATCTCCAAAGAAAAATCAGCACTAGTCTTTTTTTTATACATCAATTCACCAAAGTTCTCTGCATTAAAAGCATTGGATTTAGGCATACTTTTTTATTTACCTTCAAAATAATTGTCAGTTACTATATATTATATACATAAATTATAACATAAAACATAACTACTCTTTTTTATCTAAAAAACCTAAACACAAAAGGTCTCTTCAAATCCACAGCTTTCTTAGGGCACAACTCATGACAACAAAAACATCTTATACAATAATCTAAATCAATAATAGGTCCCTTATTCTCCATGTTAATCGCCTTAGGAGGGCAAACCCTACTACATTCACCACACTTAATACATTCTTTATAGTTAATAACTGGCTTTCCTGCTAGCTTTTTGTTCACAAAAATCTCAACACTCTCAGGTACAATCCCTCTTAAAAAGCTTATACTCCTATTTGAAGGTATCTTAAAATCTTTAATTACCTTATCTTCTACCTTTTCACCTAGTACACATACATCAGAAAAATCCTTTTCTATAAATTCTCTTTCTACACATCTTTGAACAGTTGGTACTTTATTAGGATCTAAATTTATAATATTACAAGCTACAATGTCTATAGCATAAGGGCTTTCAGAACCTAGTAATACACCTATCTTTCTAGGAACACCTGCTGTTGGTCCTTCTCCTTCCATTCCTATTACACCGTCCATTATTGTAAGACTAGGTGATACATAAGAACAAATATCAACTAAAGCTTCTGTAAAGTCATCTACCTTAGGCATCTTAAAATGATACTCTGCCTTAGAAACTCCAGGTATAACCCCAAATAAATTTTTAACTCCACCTGTAAAAGTTGCCATAGCATGAGTTTTTAATTTACATATGTTTATAACATGATCTACATTAACAATTGGTTTTATAACAGTCATGTACTTAAGTATTTTTCCATTTGGATTTTCTACTTTTACTTCAGATGTATCATAATTTAACTCTATTCCAAGTTCTTCACATACTTCTTCTATTCCGCATGTTTTATATACACCTTTTAAAGATGATTTTGTGTATGGTCCACCTGGACTATCACCTACTATTACCTTACACCCTAGTTCTAAAAGCTTCTCTGCAATTACTTTTAACACAATTGGATGAGTAGTTGCTACTTCATCTGGCTTTTTCTTAATAACTAAGTTTAGTTTTATAAATACTTTACTATCTCTTTTTATATATTTCTCAAGTCCACCTAAGTCATTTATTAACTTCTCAACTTGTGATTTTACCTCTTCATACTTATAGCTGTTACAACTTCTAAGTGAAACATTTTTCATATTAAAATCTCCTTTTATAATAATAAAATAGCATTATCCCTATACCATTTATATCCAAATAGTTTAATTAATTATATCATTTGTTTTTTCTTTTTTATACTTTAAGAGCGTGTCTATAATGACTTATTAAATTGTTGAAAGTTTATATTACTTAAATATTTTGCTGTTAATTATGACAATATAATTTTTTTATATCAGATATAAGTTATGATAAATCAACAAGAACTATCTCTTTTAAAACAGAGGATAAAGGATCCATAGAGCTAAATACAGGACTTTTTTATTCAATACATGCAATTTAAAGTAAATGATAGTGAGCTCTTTAATTTTTATACTTATAATGCATAAAATATATAAAGCTAGTCTAATTTGACTAGCTTTAACTTTGATTAATTTTTATGATTTTAATTTTTTATTATTTAAGTACATAAATTTAAATATAAATATTCTATGACCATCCATACTGTAGACTATATTTACTTAAAATAATAGTAAATATATTATTGGTACAAAAACTCCTAGTCCTAATATGTTGTATAAAGTAAATTTACTTAGATACCTATCATTATTATCTTTAAATTCGCTAGTATAAATTTTATAAGAAATAACACTTGCAAGTGAAGCTATTAAAGTACCCATACCTCCTATGTTAACTCCTAATAATAATTCTTTAAAATGATTAGTAAAACCTGATAAAAGCATAGTAGCTGGTACATTACTAATAATCTGACTAGCTAAGATGCTAGATATAAATGTAGATTTTTCACTATTTAATATATTCTCCATAAAGTTCCTAACTACATCCATTGTGGATATATTTCCTATAAATATAAAGAATCCTATAAATGTTAGTAATAAAGAATAATCAACTTCTTTAAATAATCTTTTATTTAATATTAGCACAGTAACTATAGTTATCATAAAAGTAATCCTATAGTCTATAAGATGAAAAACTGATAATAATATAATGACAAATAGTAATGAGAATAAAATTACATCTTTTTTATTTTCCATAATAACATCTGATAAATCTAGTTTTAACTTAATCTTCTTGCCCTTAATTATAAGTATAGATAAAAACACTATTGCTAAAATAACTATTGGCGATGTTGCTTTTAAGAAGTCTATAGGGCTTAAATCATAATATGAATATATAAATAAATTCTGAGGATTACCCATTGGTGTAAAACTACTTCCAAGATTTGCTGCAAGAGTTTGGAAAATAACTATTTTTAGTACATCAATATTTGCTTTTCTAGCTATAACTATACTAAGTGGTACAAATGTAATAAGCGCTACATCATTAGTTACTATCATTGATGCTATAAATGTAATAAAAACTAGTGCAAATGATATTGATGTATATGTATTACACTTTTTTAAAAGTCCAATAGCTATACTATCTAAAACCTTAAGCTCTTTAAAAGCTGCTACAACTATCATAAGATTAAATAATAATATTAATACTTTAAAATCTATATATGATAGCTTTGGAATAGAAGTAAATGAACTTGTTATTGCAAGTACAGTTGCTATAACTAGAACTATTTCTTTTTTTAGAAAATCCATAAATGAATTTTGCTTTTTTAATGTTTGTGTTTGAATATTTTGTGCCATGTGTCTCTCCATATTGTTAATTTTAATATGAAGATTTTACACTATTACTTTATAAATTTCAAATAAAATAGTTTTTAATTTGATTAGGAAATATTCATACCATTAATTATTAACTAATTCTTATGATAAAAAATTTTAATTTTGCACCCATGCCATACATAATATTTGGATACAATAAGTTATCAGAATTACCTAAATTACTTACAAATTATAGTAATATATTACTAATAACAGGAGGACAATCCTTTAAAAATTCACATCATTACAAACCATTACTAAATAACTTAAATGATAAAACGATCTACTCTGTACCTATCTTTGAAGAACCCTCACCAGACTTTATTGATGAAACTGTAAAAAATCATAGACAATGTAATATTGATGCTGTTCTAGCAATAGGTGGAGGTAGTGTACTTGATAGTGATAAAGCTATTTCTGCTATGGTAACAGTACCAGATTCTGTTATGAATTACTTAGAATGCTTCGAAGTCAAAAGTCATCCAGGCACCAAAATACACTTTATAGCTATTTGTCTACTAATTGTTTTAATCATGTTGCTTTGTCCCATAAAGATTTATATTGTATTTTGAAGGAAAGATTATGATTATAAAATTCTTCAAATGGGAATAAAAATATTATAATAAGTTCTTTTATTAATTATATTAAGAGCTAATAAAATATGAAGGTGTTGTAATTATGAAAATATATACAAGAACAGGAGACAAAGGACAAACATCCTTATACGATGGTACTAGAGTTGATAAAGATGATATAAGGGTTGAATCTTATGGAACTCTTGATGAGCTAAATTCCTACATAGGACTTTGTACTCTTTATGCTGAAGGCGAAGATAAAAAAATATTAAAAGATTTACAGTTAAAACTATTTTCAGTTTCTGGAGAACTCGCTACTAAGGACGTATGTAAATATAAAAATACGGTAAATGAAGAAGATATAAGACACTTAGAAAATCTTATTGATAATTATATTGAGAAGATAGATAAAATAGATGCTTTTATAATCCCTGGCTCTAGTTTAATTTCAGCAAATTTACATATTGCTAGAACTATATGTAGAAGATCCGAGAGAAGAATTTATACACTTAGTAGAGTTGAATCTGTAAATCCTCTTTTACTAAAATATATAAATAGATTATCTGATCTTCTTTACGCTATCGCTCGATATAATGAAAAAGATTTAATATACGTAAAGTTTTAGATAATCTATAACCTTTTAACATATAAAAATAGTGATAAAACACATAATCTATCACTATTTTTATAATTTCATAAAACTATATTATATTTTATACATAATTTATAATGATTAATTTTTAATTATTATATTTTAAATCGATTTCAATAGGAATTTTATATTTCATTATTAGATTAGGTCTAAACTTATAAACATTTTTTTCTTCTATATTCTCAAAAAAATGAGTGTAAACCCTACTATTACTCTCTTCATCATATTGGTAAACACCTGAAGATGAGCATTCTTTTCCATCTAACATTCCTGATGATAAATGATCTATATTTTCATTTTCTATCATCTTGACTTCTAAATTTCCATTCTTATAAATAACTTCTTTTATAATCAATTCATTTCCAAAATATTTTTCCTTTTTAGGATAAGTATCATCTAGCTTAATCTCTAACTCTTCATTGCAAAAAACTAAAACTCCATCTGCCTTTAATTTGAATTTTTTACTTTTATCATAATACATTGAGGGAACAATAGTTTGCTTAAATTCATTAGCTCCTCCTAAACCTGAAATTCCTAAATTATCTTTAAAAATATTACCTTGATCTGATACAACTTTAAAGTTGTATAAACCACTTACATCATTACCATCACATATTCCACTTGTAATTAAATACATCATCGTTGGTGATATTTCTAATTTTTTTATAGTTAAGTTTAATTTATCATCGTTTATATTTTTATTAATATCGACCGTCTTATTATCATAAACTTCTTTTGGAATATTAAAAGTTACATTAGATGTCCCAATTAATTTATCTCCATTTTCCCAAAGTTCTAATATTAGTTCTATCTTGTCTGGCTTTTGATTATATAAATTAGTAATTCCGTCTCCCATAACTGAAACATTTGATTTATAATTGTTATCATTTGTAAACCATGCATATTCCATACTAACTCCACCATCAAATGACTCATGATTAACACCTAAGTCTAGACTAGTTTGTTCATTTATTTTTTCACTATTATTTATTTTTATATCAAATCCAAGCCTTAGATTATCTATGTATATATTTTCGATAGTCATATTATATGAACCTATATTTATATCTTGACTTTCTATAACCTCATATCCATTATTTATAGCATTTTCTATTCCAATATCACTAAATAAATAGCTAAATATTTGATTTGCAAAAGACTTAAAAGATGGAATAGTCGTATATGAAATTGATAGTAATAAAATTGATGCAACTACTGCTATTATTTTATTTTTATTGCCTTTTGGTTTTATTTCTTCTAGCTTATTATTTAACTTTAAATCTAACTCACTTGGTATATCTATATCATCACCTTGAAATCCGTATAATAATTTATCTATTTCCTTATCATCTATTTTCATAATCTATAATTTCTAACTCCTTTCTCATATTTTTTAAAGCTGTATACATTTTTCCTTTTACCGTTCCTATTGGAATATCTAATATACTACTTATCTCATCTAGTTTATATCCCATATAGTACTTTAGCTTTATCATTTCTTTAACCTGCGGTTCAATATTTTCTAGTGCAATTTCTAAGTCTATCTTTGTTTCCGTATCAAGTTTTTCTTTAATTTCATCTATTTTTATATCATTTAAATATACAATTTTATGGTTCTTTTTTATTATGTTTTTAGATTCGTTTATTACTATTCTTAAAAACCAAGTTTTGAAATATTGAGGATCTTTGAGTTTATTTATACTCTTAAGCCCCTTTTCTACCGCCTGTAAATATGCATCTATACTATCATCTTCATTTTTTAATATTGTATAAGCTAATTTATATCCTTCATTTTTCAATTCATTTACAAGGATACTATAAGCTTTAAAATTTCCTTTTATTGCTTTCTTTACTAGTTTATCTTCCATATTCATCCTCCTTTCATATATTAGACTCCTAAACTTCATAAAAAGTTATATTTTTTTATAATTTTTTATACATGCAAGATTACTTATCATAATCTCATAGTATATAAAAAAAGTCTCTTGTTTTTTTAACAAGAGACTTTTTTTATATACTTTTTTTATCATTTATTATATTTAAACTTTCAAAGTAACTTGCAAAGAAATATGAGCCATAAATTACTACTACTATTGCTGATGATATCAATATATTTTTTAATAAACCTACACTTGATAATTCTAGTATTACTTCATTTAATACTCGCGATACAAATATAGCATGAAGTGAGGCTAATGCTAAAGGCATCATAAAGAAAATGAATACTTGAGAAAATACAGCTTTTTTCATATCTTTTTCTTTAACACCAATTTTTCTTAAAATATCAAAACGTTCTTTATTCTCTGTTGATTCTGAAATTTGTTGAAGTGCTAGTATTGCTCCAGCTGATATGAGTAATATTACTCCTAAATATATCGCTATAAAAGAGAATACTACATTCAAGGCAATTTTTTCTCCATCAATAACTAACTTTGATTCAAATCTTAAATTAAGATTATCATTATCTATAAAGTCAGACAACGCACCTCTAAATTTATTGTCATATTCATTATTTAATTTAATGTAGTCAACATTTAAATATGTTATAGTTGGATATAAATTTTCTAATACATTATCAGGAACTATTACAGTCAATTCACTAGATAAAAAATTTTTATTATAATAATTTATGTTGGAATGTATATTTAAAAAATTAAGTGTATGGTTGTTTATATTTAAGCTTGCATTTAAATCATTATCAGTTAATTTATCTAATATATCTTTACTCTTTGTTATATCACCATTTAATGCAAATTCATTATTCATAAGGATTATTTCTTCTAAACCTTGTGATCTTCTTATATTATTATAGTCTGTGATACCCATAATAGGTATATTATAGTCATCCTCATCTTTAATATTATCAAGAAGCTTACTTAAAGTTAAATCTTTTAGTTGATACAATTTAACTTCAAAAGATTTGGATACTAACTCATTATAAGGGAAATTAGCTTTAATTAAGTCATTTTTTATAGTAGTATATGTTTTGTTCGTTAATGACTTATTATCACTATAAACTCTGTCTTCATAGAATGTACCCTCATCTTGATTTCTATCATTATACCTAATAACTGTAGCATCATATGGAGTAATTACATCTAATCCTTGTTTCATATAATTAGCAAATCCCATGCCAAAAGGCATTGTAATCAAAGCTGAAAATATTACTAAACAAATTATGGTAACAGAAAAACTAATAGTTTTAATACGACTGCTCATTTGACTAATCACGAACATTGTTAAATTTTTATAATATAATTTTTTATGCTTTTTTATTTGTTTTAATATGAAATCAGCTATTGATATAAAGAACAAATAAGTGCCAATTGTTATTAAAGCTATACATACAGTGATTATTTGTGTACTAGGTTCTAATAAATTATTTAGTATTATATAAGAGAATAATATTAGAGCTATTGATATAGCTAATGTAATAAAATTCTTTCTTCCCTTATTAGTTGTAAAAATTTCATTTTTCTTATTTGAGTTTATTAAATCTATTAATTTATATTTTTCAATAGCCTTTTTATTAAATTTATTTACAAGTAATAAAACAAGTCCAAATAATAATACCGTTTTTATTATGGCACTTAGTGAGATGGAAAATCTAAACATCGAAGAAAGATTTATCATTTTAAATGTAATTATGCCAAGTCCTTGTGACGCAAATATACCAAATATTAATCCAAAACATAACGAAAGAGAGCCTATAATAGTGGTTTCTTTAAACATTAGTTTGTTTATATCTCTTTTATCCATTCCAAGAGTTGTATATATTCCAAATTCTCTTTTACGTTTTTTCATAAGGAAATTATTTGCATAAGTTATTAAAAATCCAAAAATTAAGCATATAATTATAGAGAATCCTCCTAATATACCTCTCGCCATGTAAATATACGAATCTAGCAACCCATTACCCATAAGATTTGATAATATACTATCTATAGAATTAAAACTATATAAAAGTGCTGCACCAAATGAAAGTGTTATAAAGTAAATCATATAATCTTTAATACTTTTTTTCACATTACTTTTAGCTAACTGTTTGAACGACTCATTTGAAACTTGAGATACATAATTTTTTTTACGCTTGTGACTATTTTTTCTTTTTCTAGAAAACATGCTGATTATCACCTCCAAGGATAGAAATTACCTTGATTATCTTATCAAAGAATTCTTTACGAGTATCATTTCCACGTACTAGCTCATTGAATATCTTACCATCTTTTATAAATAAAATTCTTTTACAGTAACTAGCTGTAAAAGCATCGTGCGTTACCATTAAAATAGTCGCTTTTAATTCTTCATTTAAAACCTCAAGATTTTCTAAAAACATTCTTGCTGACTTAGAATCTAGCGCCCCAGTAGGTTCATCTGCTAAAATTAATGATGGTTTTGTAATTATAGCTCTTGCACAAGCAACTCTTTGTTTTTGACCTCCAGACATTTCATACGGATATTTATTAAGTATTTCTTTTATCCCTAATTTTGAAGCTATATTGTTTATTCTTAAATCAATTTCTTTAGATTTAGTACCTGTTATTGCAAGCGCTAATGCAATATTATCATGTGCATTAAGCGTATCTAATAAATTAAAATCCTGGAATATAAATCCAAGCTTTTCTCTACGGAACTTAGATAGCTCATCTTCATCCATTTTAGTTATATCATTACTATCTATATAAATATTACCCGCAGTTATTGTATCAATTGTAGATATGCAATTTAATAAAGTGGTTTTTCCACTTCCCGAAGCACCCATTATTCCTATATATTCTCCATTTTCTACTTCAAAACTTATATTATCAACAGCCTTTGTAAGACTCCCTTTATTTCTATAATATTTTTCTATATTTTTCACATTTAATATTTTATTCATTTTATTACCTCCCTTTGTTGATATAATAATACCATCGCGTAAAATTACCATCCACAGATTTACATAACGTTTGTATAACACTTTTGTAATATTATTACCTATATAATAAAATATTGATTAAATAAACGTAAAAAAGAGACTATTATCTAGCCTCTAAAAATGTTAATTTAATAGTTGTTCCTTCTATATTATCAGGTAATACCTCAATGCTTACTTCTAGTTTATCACAAAGTTTTTTACATAAATATAGTCCTATGCCTGTTGATGCAGAGTGTTTTTTTCTTCCGTTAGAACCTGTAAATCCTTTTTCAAATACTTTAGATATGTCTTGTTGCGGAATACCGATTCCATTATCTTTTATATATAAGTTGATTTTATTATCTAATTTTTCAGTGTATATTTCAATTGTAGGTTTATCTCCTTTATACTTAATAGAGTTACTAATTATTTGGCCAATAATAAACTCAATCCATTTTTCATCTGAAAGTATATAAAAATCTAAATCATGTAAGGTCAGCTTTATACCTTCATTTATTATCTCTTTTGATTTTCTTCTTACTACATCCATTACAATATCCTGCATATAAACTTTCTTTATATGATAGTCTTTTTCTACAGTATCACTTTTTGATACATAAAGAACTTGTTCTACATAATCATCTATCTTAGTTATTTCTTCTTCTATACTCAATGTAGTTATGTTTTTATTATTTTCTATTAAAAGTTTAGATGTAGCTATTGGTGTTTTTACTTCATGAACCCATGTTTCAATATATCTACGGTACTCTGTAAATTTATTATTATACATTTGATTAATATCATTTATATACTTACCTTCAGCTTTTAAAATGTCATATAATATCTTACCTTCTATAAAATTAGGTTTTTTTATTACTTCAGTAATATAGGACTTTTCTTCTATATCTTGAAATGATTTTAATAATTCATTATAGTATTTTCTCTTTTTTATAAAATCAAATATAAGAATTAATACAAAGCAAATAATAAATATCATTTCGATAAATATAGCAGAATGACTCTCTATATTAACTGCTAACATGAATGAATATGATATTATAACAGTTATAAATAATATAAAAATACTTAAACTTTTATCTTTAATATAATTTAATATTGTCATACCATATAACCTAACCCTCTCTTAGTTATTAAGTAATCTTTAAGCCCAATATCTTCAAGCTTCTTTCTAAGTCTATTAATATTAACTGTCAGGGTGCTATCCTCAACAAACTCTGCCATATCCCATAGATTACTTATTATTTCATTTCTAGGTATTATATTTCCCTTATTCTCCATAAGTAATTTTAGTATCCCAAGTTCATTTTTAGTAAGCTCTATGCTCTTACCATTGTGAGAAACTTTACTTTTTAATACATCAAGTACAGCACCATTATGAGATATAATCATAGATTTTTTATCCCCAGAACTTCTTTTTAATACAGAAGATATACGTGCAAGTAATATTCTAGGATTAAATGGTTTACTAATAAAATCATCTGCACCTAAATTTAATACATCAAGTTCATCTAAATCACTTTTACTACTAGTAACTACAATAATTGGTATATCAGATTTTTTTCTAATTTCTTTACATATATAAAACCCATCATATACAGGTAAATTAAGGTCAAGAAGTATTAAATCAGGATAAATATTAAGTATATCTGTTATAATGTTTTGATAATCATCACTACTCGTACATTTATAACCATTTCTTTCTAAAAGAGTTGATATTTCATTTCTTAATTTAATTTCGTCTTCTACTAAAAAAATACGTTCCATACTTCTCCTCCTTAGTAATTATAGTTTATTCATATATTCTTATTTTACTATAATATATTATTTTTATAAAATCTAGATAAATTGATTATAGACAAAAATGAACTCTAATAATTAAAATCAGTATATTATAATATTTCTGCTGTAATAAATACATAAAAAATGACCTTATTAATAAGGTCATTTTTTATTTTAATCTTCTAAAACTTAGCTTTTCATTCTATTTTTTCTATTTAATATAAATAATGCTACTAAGCAGCAAACACTCAAAATCGTAAGTATTACTATTCCACTATCGTCCCCGGTTTGTATATTATTTGGGCCACTTATGCTCTCATTTTTATCATTATTATTAGGTTTTGTTGTGTCATTTGGTTTTTTTGGATTATCTGTATCTTCTGAACTAGAATCTATAACTTCGACTTTTACATCGACAAATCCATTATTACTAAATCTAAATCTAAATTCATGTGTACCCAAATCTAATGTATCTAAATAATCTGTACTAAATACTATATATTCATCTTTTAAAGTATACTCCGTTCCTTCAGTTAAACTCTTATAATCTTTTTGTACAGACTCTAAAGTATTCCCATTATATCTTATCTTAAACGCTACTTCCTCTTTCTTATATTTGTCATAAGTTGCTTTATTATTATCTACTATAGAATCTTTAATTGAGTCAGCATTATTATCAGTAATTTTCCAGACCTGAGTTCCTTTAAATGGATTTGCTGTTCCTATAGTTAAACCTGTTGTAGTTTTTGAAAAAGTTCTAAGCCCATGGTTATATGGATCCGAAAAACCATCATTTGTGATTGTTTCGAAATTTTTACCATCCTCTGATACTAATAATGAGAACCCTCTTTGACCTTTACTTAAATATTTGCAGCTTTCTATAAAATACTTAAAGTTTTGTATTTTTTCTTTATTTAAAAGTTTATCTAAACTTTCAATACTTTCTTCCGATAACTCGTCTTTATACTCTTCATATATTTTTTTTGCATCTTCTAAACATTTTAAAACAATCTCTTGCTCAGATATGCTTCTATTCGATGTATTATCCTCATAAGTTGAATCTAATTCTTCAGTAATTACCTCTAAGTTTTTACTCATTTCTTCTAGTGAATCTATAATTTTCTCATTTTCTTGCGTTAAAACTTCTTTTTCTGATGTTTTCACAACACTTTCTTCATTTATATTCTCACTTATAGTTTCCTCTTTAATATCTATATCCTTGTTGCTATTTTCTTCATTATTATCTTCTTCATTAACATTTTTTTTATTAATGGTTTCTTCACTAATTTCTTCTGTTTCGGTTTCCTCACTTATTACTTCTTCTAATTTAGATGAAGAATTTTGTTTATTTGATAATATTTCTATCAGCTCTTTTATATACTTTATTTGACTTTCTATTTCTTCTTTTGTCATATCAAGTACATCCCCATTTGTAAACTGCATAATCGGATAAGCTAGGCTGCCTATATTAAATGTTCCCAGATATAACTTTCCTTGATATACTTCCATATCCCAAACATATTGATTTAAACTTGAACCAAATCCAGAAGTTTGATTTCCTACACGTTTTGAAAATAATTTATTTGGCTCTCCTGCTACAAGTTCTATATCTTCACTCTTATCCATACGCCAAAGATTTACAGGTTCACTTAAATCTTTATATAAATTCTCAAAATTAAAATTAAGTACATCTGATAATGCTATCATAGGGTCATTATATCCCCCTATATATAAGTGGTTGTTATATACCTCTAAATTAGCAGCTCCACTTCTTGATGCACCTAATCCTAATGGATATTTAGTATTATCTTCTTCTTTTCCTATTATAGGCTCAAATGTCCATTTCCCATTTTCATCATTTTCACCTCTAAACATGGCAAATGAAGATTTATCTCCATTCTTTCCTGTTACTACAGTAAAGTATAATTTATTATTAAAACATACCATATCCCATATAGAACCACCAAATATACTATCTGTATAAAGATATGCAGGGTAGTCTAATAAGTCTTCTTGAGTACAAATTGTTTTAAATGATGACTCTCCTTTTGAAGGTTCCGTAGATGATACTATATACGCGCCATTATCTCCTATCATACTTGCAATTAACTCATCACCTACTACAGTTAATCCTCTTATCCCCGTAGATATTGATGGACTTGAAGGTTTTTGTGACTTATATACAACTTTAGTTTCATCTGTCTTAGGATCAATTTCTAGTAGATATGGTGTTGTTCCTGTTGCAGAAAAATATAATTTGTCCTTAAATTCAATACTTGCCCTATACCCACCCATATTTTTAGGAGGTTCAATTATTGAAACTTCTAGCGTTTCTGTATTTAACTTAACTATTACAGCTCTATTTTGTGCCTCAGGATTATTTTTTTCATCTCCAACATATAAAGTTCCGTTATATAAAACATTTACGATTGCTTTAAGCTCACTTAATTCCATATTTAATTCATAAGCCATTTTTTTCATTGTATTATACATTGCACCATAGCAAGTCCCTATGTACATATACTTTCCATATCCTACTGATGACCAAGAATAGTTTTGACCTGTATCTGCATCTCCATTCTCGAAATCTATTATTCCATCGTCTTCTTTTGGTCCATTTTCTGGATGAGAAAGTTTACCTGCTGTATAATTACCGTTATTTGATTCATATGTATACTTAACCTGTCTACTACTTCCAGCAAATGCTGTTGTTGTCATAACTATACATATTATCAAAGATATTACCATATTTTTTCTTAAAATTTTACCCATTTATTAAATCTCCCTCTATATTTTATAAATTTCTACATTTATAAAAATAATAACATTCTAAAGAGTGAGTTCGATATTACTCTAAATGATACTTTGTGTTATACCGTTTATTACCTGTATAAAATTCTATGTATAATATAGATACTTTCTAAAAATAATTAATTTCTTTTTTCATGGATTAAAATTTCAAGCAATGTTCCTAATATATTTCTATATTTTGTACTTATTAAATACTTAAATTCTATCGTTATATTTTATAAACTCTTCATATATCAATAAAAAATGAACTCTAATAACTAGAGTTCATTCTTTAAGTTGTATTTTAAATTTTATCTATAATTCTACTTTCCATAATCCATGAAGATTACAGTAAGAATATACTTCTAATATTTTATCACTTTCAGTTAAAGCAAATTCTATAATTGGCTCACTATTTACATCTAAACATTTACGCTGTCCACCTTGTTTAGTTAGCACATATATCCAGCTTATATGATGATCTTGTGTCATAGGATGTAATGTACTTCCAACTTGTACCTTTACTTTATTATCATTGATATTTACTACTGGTATATGTTTTTCTACTGAAGCTTCTGTAGTATTCGCCACTAATTCATTCATTACTTTGCCACAACATACAATTTTAGGCCCTTTGCTTTCTACCATTCCTACTAAGTTACCACAAATACTACATATGAAAAACTTTTTTGTATTATTCATATTACAATCCCCCATAATATTAAAAATTATCATCATTAATATTTATGTTTTAGTTCATTAAAATATACTAATTTTTTCTATTCTATCAAAAGCTTCTTCTAAGATCTTAATATCCTTATTACAAGTTAATCTTATATAATTTTTATATTCATCTCCAAAAATATCTCCAGGAAGTACTAAAACTCCACTCTCTAGTAATAAATTTGAAAAAGCTACTCCATCTAATCCTGTTTTTTCAATATCAATAAATAAGTATATACATCCTTGAGGCAATTTTACTTCAATATTATCTATTTTATTAATTCTAGAAAAAGCGTACTTTATTCTATCATTATAAGTACATCTTAATTTAATACTTATCTCTTTTCTGAGTTTAAGAGCTTCTATAGACCCTTCTTGGCATATAGTAGGAGCTGAATAAGTTATTCCGTCATTTATATATTTGGCTATATTAATAATCTCTTCACTACCTATCATGTATCCAATTCGCCATCCTGTCATTGCATAATCCTTAGACATAGATTTAAGTACAATTGTATTCGTAAGATTTTTATCTATTTCTAACATTGATACAAATTTATTATCAGCATATGTAAATGCCGTATAAACTTCATCTGATAATATCATAAAGTTATTTTCTATACTTAACTTATATATATCTTCTAGTAAACTTTTTGGATAAATTGCTCCCGTCGGATTGTTTGGTGAATTTATTATTATTGCCTTGGTTTTGTGTGTTACTTTTTCTTTTATCTCTCCTATAGTTGGTATAAAACCATTTGTTTCACTAGTCTTTACTAACACTATATTTCCATCTACTGAACTGACTTGATCTATATATGCTGGATAATAAGGTGCAATTACTAAGATTTCATCGCCGTTGTTTACTATTCCTTGTAATGCTAGATACAGTGCATGCCCAGCTCCAATAGTTACTATTATATTTTCTAAATTTATTTTACATTCATAATCTTCTTCTACAGATTTAACTATTATCTCTCTAAACTTAGGATCTCCTAATGGATGAGTATATAGTGTATGACCTATGACATTATTTCTTACTGCTGCATCTATAACTCTTTGATCTGTGAATATATCATGATCTCCTACACTTAAATCTATTATATCATGTCTTAAATTTATAGTATCTGATGCTGCCATCATTGCGTTTGCTTTTATATTTTGATATTTGTTAGATATAAAACTCATACTCTTTCTCCTTACAATATTTCTAAACTATACAATAATTAATTTTAAAATACAAAATTGGCAATTAAAGTTATTATTGGTAATGTAATTATAGTTCTTTCTATAAATATTACAAATAAATCTTTTATATTTAAAGGAATATCTGACTTTAATATTATTACTCCTGTTTCAGTCATGTAAATTAACTGCGTAAATGATAATGCCCCGATTATAAATCTCGTCATTTCTGACTCTATCCCTGCTGCTAACACTGATGGTAAGAACATATCAGCAAATCCTACAAGTACTGCTGGTGCAGCTTGAGTTGATTCTGGTATTTGAAGTAAATTTAAGAAAAATATTACTGGATATGAAAGTATAGTAAATATAGGAGTATACTCTGTTACTATAAGTCCTAAAGTTCCCCAACACATAACCATAGGCATTAAATTTATATATACATCAATAACTATTTTAAATCCATTTTTAATTATATCTATAAAACTATTATTTGAATTAGCCTTACTTACTCCAGTATTGAAAGCATGTTGTAATGTAGACATATTTTCAGGTACTTCTTCATTTATTTGACACTTGACCATGTATTCATCACTTATTTTACTTAATGGATAAATTCTTGGTAATACTATAGCTGCCATAAAAGATGCAAGTGATATTGTTAAATAAAATGGTAAAAATAAGTGAGATATTTTTAAGAAAGATGCTACTACTGTTGCAAATGGTAGCGATACCAGTGAGAAACATGATGATATTATTGCTGCTTCCTTCGCTGTATAATATCCTTCTTGTAGTTGCTTATTAGTAAGTACTATTCCTACAGGTCCGCTTCCTATCCATGATGCTATTGCATCTATTGCACTTCTTCCTGGCACTAAGAATAGCGGACGCATTATACCTTTTATTAAAGTTCCAAAAAAGTCCATAATTCCATAATTAAGTAGTAAAGGTAAGAAGAATCCTGATAATAAAAACCATGTTGCAAGAGTTGGCATTAAATCGAATAGTAAAGTTCCTCCAGTTGCCGGTGAATGCATGAATTCTGGTCCTACTTTGAAAAATGTACTTAAGATAAATATTGATCCTATTATACGAAAAGTTATCCATATTGGTGTTATATAAAAACATTCATTTAAAAATTCATTGTTTATTATTACTTTTGGCTTAAATATTACTGTTATTATTGAGACTATTGTAGATAATAATACTACTACTGTCATAAGGGCTGGTAGATACTCACCAAAGTATTCTTTGAATAAATCAGCCATATATCCAATTCCTATGTTTATACTACCTGCATAATTAAGTGGTAATATAAATAATATAATTCCTACCACTGATGGCATAACAAACTTTATAATTTCATTAAATTTCTTATTATTTTGTTTTTTTATTGTATTAATATTTTGCATTTCATAATCCTCCTGAATTTATAATTTTTATTTTTAGAGTTATATTCTTCTTATTCCTCCTATCTTCCATTTCTATCACCTCCTTATTTTTATAATCAAATTCATTTTCTTGTAATTAAAAAACGCCTCTTGGTTTATTAAAACCAAGAGACGATTATCCGCGTTACCACTCTTATTGAAAATTATATTTATTTATAATTTTCCTCTCAAACTCTTAAGGCGAGTAACCTATCATCATACTTAATTTCCGATGATATCCTCCAAGGCTCTCTTCATTGTAAACTTAATTATTAGGCTCACACCAACCCTAACTCGCTGAAACTTTATTTACATTTACTCTCCTCTTCATTGGATTAATTTAATATTTTGTTATTTAAATAATATATTCAATCTTTAGAATTGTCAATATATTTTAAAATATTTTTTCTATAGATATTATTCAAAATCTATATATATTAAAACATTCACATTTATTTTATTTAGATTAATCCATTTCTATTTAGATTCAACCATATATCGTAATACTGTTTTTAGTTTTTCTTGAGATGTTTTTCTAAAATCAGATATGTAAATTTCTCTATGTGCTTTATTTTTTATTAATAAGTTATTATCTTCACAAAACTGTTTCATTACTTCAAAAGTCTTATACTCATCATCAAAAGGTCCTATATGCATCATTTGAACGCACATACCTTCATCAATAGTACAAAATTCAACTTCATCTAGTAAAATATTTTTATTCTTCTTTTTTACAATATCTATAGCTTCTTGAAATACACCTTCATTAACAAATTTTGGCTGTCTAATCATTATTGTATATACCAAATTATTTTTATCAAATACTTCATCATTTCTAGATTCTTCTTTCAAATCCCATATGCCTTCTAAAGGGTATACAGTATAGTCGAAGTATCCAATTGGAGTTATTCCTTTTTTAGGCATCATTTTTATAGCATAAGCCAATGAGTATAAAGTACCTACTTTTTCAGAAAACTCTTCACTATTTGGATTTCCACTTCCTTTTATTTGAATAAATTTTAACTTTTCCATATTTACTATTTCAGGTTTAGTTATTGGCATGTAATAATTTTTTTCTTTTTTTCTCCATTCATGTTTCATATTTGTTCTCCTATTCACTTTACTTAAGTAAATCATCTCACTTTACTTTTTAATCCACTCTTTGCTTAAGCAATCTTTTAATATTTTAAAATTATCTTCTCCTATAGAATTTATAATCTCATCCTCAAATTTTTCTTTTAAAATTAATGTCTCCTTGCAAAATCTCATTCCTTTTTCAGTTAGATAAAGTAACTTATCTCTAGCATTTGTATCTTGATTTTCTATTATAATATATCCTCTTTCAGCTAAACTTTTTGCACTTTTGTGAGCTCCTTGACGTGAAATCCCTATTATTCTTGCAGTCTGTGCTACCGTTAATTCATTTTTTTCTATCAATGCTAACATATATGATTCTGTATCACTAACTCTTTCTTCTCCCATTTTGATCCAAGTTTCTATAACCAACCTTCTTAATTTTGCATGTTTTTCACTTATTAAATCTATTATATTTAGACTTTGAAAATCTGAATTCATCTTAATTCTCCTTTGTCTTAATTAAGTACTATATTTATATTATATATAATTTGTCAAATAAATAATGTATTTTAGTAAACTTAGTTGACTTTTTTTGCAAAAAGATGATATTATACTTTAGTCAACAAAGTTGACAATATAATAAAACAGAGGTAATTAACTTGTTTAAAAATAAGAAGGAGAAATTTATATTTATATTAATGATATGTACATCAATGGTATTTATTATGAGTTGCTATAATGTAGCTATGATTGAAGGATTTTCATCAAATACATTTAAGCATGCTTTAATGGGATTCCCACTAGCTTTTATCTATGCATTAATTGGAGATATATTCATAGTTGGTAGAATTGTAAAAATTATCACAAGTAAAATATTGAAAGCAAATGATAGTATGACAAAAGTAGGAATATGTATGTCATTTTTCACAGGATGTGGTATGGTTATTTGGATGTCATTTTTTGGGGTAGCTACTAATATGGGATTTGGACCTAACTTTATTTCTGATTATGGTATGGCAATAATTACAAACTTTATTTTTGCTATTCCATTAAATTTACTAATTATTTCCCCTTTAATGAGACTTTTATTCTTCAAAATGTTTCCACCTATTGCAAATGGTAATATTCAAAGAAATGCTGTATAATAAAAAACCGTATCAAAAATAAGTGATACGGTTTTTTATTATGATATTTTATCTTATTATATTTTTCAAATAAATTTTCATATTTTATTCAAAATTTTCATCAATTTTATTAATATAGTTTGATTCTAATACTTTATCATCATCGAATAAACCTCTTTTACATTCTATATAAAGCATTACAAAGCATATTAGGAATATTAGACTTGCTATAGAAAAAGCAGCTACTATTGAATAATGCTTCATGATTAATCCTGATAAAATAGAAGATATCATAATCCCAAAATACATCAATGTTGAAGTAAATCCATTTATTCTACCTAAGTATTCTTGTTCTGTTTGTTTAGTCATTAATGTCATTACATATCCACTTAATATTCCTCCAATAACATTATCTATAAACTGTAAAACCATTGTAAGTAGTGGAATAGTTGAATATCCTTCAATAAATACAGTTATCGAAAATACACCAATTAAAGAATATACTATTTTAATATTTTTTAAATACTTGGATAATAGAATATAAGCTCCTCCACCAACTATAACTCCAACTCCTGCTATACCTGAGAAGAATTGATAAAATTCTTCATTTAGACCTAGTCTTTGTGTTACTAAAAATATATCTAAATTTCCAGCTATCCCTATTGCAAATGAAATTAATAAAAACATTCTAGCAAAAACTT
This sequence comes from Romboutsia faecis, assembly GCF_014323405.1. Classification (GTDB taxonomy): domain Bacteria; phylum Bacillota; class Clostridia; order Peptostreptococcales; family Peptostreptococcaceae; genus Romboutsia_E; species Romboutsia_E faecis. Next base: position 202,797 of record NZ_JACRWE010000001.1, read on the forward strand.
TTAATATTCTTTTTTTATTTAAATAATCAAAAGTAAGTTTAATATCTTCTATTAATCCAGCACTTTCTATTTTTTCAAATTTTTTATTGGGTAATGTATATATAAGTATTATAGATGCTAAAAACATAAAAGATATAATTAGTAATGTTTTTCCTATTCCAAAAGTAAAATAAAAATATGACCCTAAAAATGGACCTATTATAGGAAATATTGAACTCAATAGCTGAGACATACCTATTGCTGAATCAATATCTTTATCTTCTACAAATTCTTTAAAATACTTTTGTGATGCAGGATATGAAAACTGAGTAACTATAGCTGATATTAGTACCGTTATAAATATAGCTATAATATATCCTTTATTTATTAAAGAACCTAATATCACAAATGAAATAAAACTAAGAGAATCACCTAATAGCATTAATCTTTTAGGGTTGTATTTATCTGCAATTATTCCTCCTAAAAAAGTAAATAAAAACATGGGTACCATCTCTATAAAATTTAAAGATGATACTGCCATAGGGTCACCATTAGTTACATCCATCATAAAAAACATTATAGATATATTTCTTATCCATATAGCTGCTTGTTGTATTATGTCTGTAATCAAAATTGTTGTAAATACCTTATTTTTTAATAAATTCAAAATTTTAACCTCCTACTTCTTTATGTCTACATTTATTTTAAAGAGTAGAGTAGGTCTACAGTCAATATATTTTTCAATAATAAAGTCATTAGAAACATAAAGTAAAATCTCCACTTCAGTAACTCAATCAAAACTAACTTTTAAATTTCTAAAATTATTTTCACATAATATTCCTTTTCATTATTTTTTTTATGTAAAATAAATTCGTACATTACATATGCATTTGTAGGTTTATTTTTATTAAAGTGTTTATTAAGAGATATTATGTAATCATTTATTTCATTTTCATTTCCATAAAAGTAAGTTGAAACTACTTTACTATTTATAGATTTCCTAATAACGTCTATTTTACTTTCTTTTATATATTTTTGTATTAGATCTGTATTATTCTTATTTTCCTTTATATAAATTTCATATTCATTTTCTTTTAACTGATTATTATCTAATATCTCATAATTATAGAAATACTCCTCTTCATCAAAACCTAAACTTTCATCTAAATCTTGTAGAAACTCCTTATAAAAACTTCCATTATATATGTTTTTTAAATTAACTCCATAAAGATACATAAATTCTTCATATATTTTTAATTTGCTAAGATCATATTTATTTTCAAAATCTATAATTTTATCTAGTTCTTCCTTTGCCTCTTGTAAATGTTTTTGTTTTATTTTTAATTCTTCTATTTGCTTTATTATAGATTGTTCTTGTTTTTCAACAAGATTTTTATACTCTTTTAAATCTTCACTTTCTATTGTTTCTTTTATTTCGGCAAGAGGTATTCCAAGATATTTGGTTTCTAGTATGAGCCCAAGCTTTTCTAAATCTCCTTCATAGTAGTATCTATATCCGTTATTTTTATCAACCTCAGGTTTTAAGATTCCAATTTTATCATAATGCCTTAATGTATCTTTGCTTATTTCAAATAATTTGCTTACTTGTCCTATTGAAAACTTCAATTTTACCATCCCCTATTTCTTATCTGATTATTATATACTATAAAGTAAGTCTATAATATATAATTTTTTATATCTATAAATTTTCTTTTTATATTTTTTATTTATTATTTTATTATAACAATCATTATTAGAAAAGAAATTACTGAAAATAATGTAGTTAAAAAAAGTAGTACAGATGCGTATCCTCTATCTTTTTCAAAGCTTTCTGCAAATATTGGTGCCATAGCTGCTGTTGGCATTGAAGACAATAAAACCATGACTTTAATTACTTTTAATGGACCTGGTAGTAATAGTAAAACAAAATATATTAAAATCGGAATTATTAAAAGTTTTATAACTACACCATAGTATAAACTTAAGTCTTTTATATAATCTTTTATATTTATATTTGCTATTATTGCTCCTACTATTAACATTGATAATGCAGATGTAATACTACCAACTGTTTCTATTGGATTTAGTATAATTGATGGTAAATTTATTTTAAATATCATAATTAATATTCCTATACAGACAGCTATAATAGATGGGTTAGATATTACTTTCTTTATATTTTCTTTTTTTACCCCTCCTGTAAATAGTGATACTCCATATGTCCATACGAATATTGTAAATATCATATTAAATACTGATGCATAAATTAATCCCTATTTTCCATATATTCCTTCTATTATTGGAAATCCTATAAATCCACAATTTGAAAATACATTAGAAAATTGAAGAATATATCTATTTTCTGATTTTATTCGTTTTAATAATATTTTAGATATTATTACACTAATTATAAAAGTTATAATACTATAATAAAAACATTTCATTACATTTATTTTTAATTCATCACTATATGTAATATTAAATGAAGATATTATAAGCAATGGAAGAGATATTTTTAAAAGAATTTCTGTTATTCCTTTGTTTATTTCATCTGTTATTATATCTTTTTTTCTTGCGTAAATTCCAATTAGCATTATTATAAATAAAGAAATTATTCCTTCATACACAGATATATTGTTCATAAACTCATTCTCCCTAATATTAAATTATTCATCTATTAATAATATTTTAAGATAGTCTATAAATATGATGATAAAATAATAAAAGGCATATCTGATTCTATAATAAGAAAAAGATGTGCCCTTATAATTAATTATTTATATATTTCTCAAATACTTGTCCAAAGTCCTTATTGCTAAATTGCTCTTTCATATTATTCATCCAACTAAAGTTAAATTTAGTAATGTCTTCAAGAGTTAAAGCAACATTTCCTTCTATTCTACTTTTACTTACTGCTTCGTTCGCCATATTTAAGCTATTGATTCCATTTTCATAAGACTTATTATTCTTATGTTGTATTTTGCCTATCTCAAATAAAGCCTTATATAAATCTTTTAACTGTTCTATCTGTTTTTTATCAACATCTATACTAAATGAGTTATTCCCAAAACTAAATTTTATTTCTACATCTAAATCTACTGTTCCAGCAGTTTCTAATGTAACCGAATGAACATTTTCAGAGTAAAACTCATGTCTTTTTACTACTCTTTTTTTACTTACTGCACTTTCACCATCTACATGGATTAGTCCTAAGTTTGTAAATACATATTCATCTGTTTTAGATTTAATTACGAAGTATATTTTTTCTCCATCTTCGTGCATTATATAATCGTCTCCATCAACTTTATTAAAGTCTTGTGGTGCTATTATTTTCCCTATATCAGATAATCCTAATGTATCTGCAGCCATTTTCCCAAATATATTTCCAGCCATACTGTCCTCCTAAATATTATGCTTTTTTTATATTATATCATAATTTATTTTAAATAAATCCTACTATGATTATTATAGTTTTATAATCATCAAAATACTTCAATGAATATCTATTTATATTGTAATAAATAATTTAATTTCCTAAAAAAAGTATTGCTATATAGCAATACTTTCTTTTTCTTTTGTTATTTGTTTTATCTTACTTTTATAAGCTAATCCTAAAGGAACTGCTGCTGCTATCCATGCAATTGGATCTGATAAGCATATACCTGTAAATCCAATATACTTTGGTAATGTAAAAGCAACTATACATCTTGCCACTAATTCATATACACCAGCCATCATTGGTACAAATGATTCACCCATACCTTGAAGTACATTTCTATATATAAATATAGCTCCTAAGAATATCATAAATACTGCTGCATAATTCAGTACTTCTTGTGTATATCCAATCATTTCAGCAGTTGGATTTTCTACAAATATCATTACAAAGTATTTCCCAAAGAATACTAATATTGCTCCTGCAATTAAGCTAGTAACTATGGAAATATAATTCATTATCTTCATTCCATTTACTATACGATCAAATTTCTTAGCACCTAAATTTTGACCTGCATAAGTTGCTATTGTAACTCCGTATGATATTAATGGTTGCATAACTAATTGTAGTACTTTTGATGATGCTGTATATGATGCTATTACAGTTGAACCAAAAACATTTACTGCACTTTGAATTATTATTACCCCAACTGCAGTTACTGAGAATTGTAATCCCATTGGTATAGCAATGTTTAAATGTTTTTTATAATAGCTTTTTTCTACTTTAAAATCTTCCTTTTTAAGTCTTAAAACTTTAAATTTCTTATAACTATAAATAATACATAATATTGCAGAAAGACCCTGAGCTATGTTAGTAGCATATGCAGCACCTGCAACACCCATTTTAAAGTTAACGATAAATACTAAGTCTAAAACTATGTTAAGTATTGAAGATATTATTAAGAAGTATAATGGAGTTTTACTATCTCCTAACGCTCTTAATATACCTGCAGCCATATTATAAGCTGTTTGAGTAAATATACCTGCATATATTATAGTTATATATGTGTTTGAATCATTAAAAATATTTTCTGGAGTATTCATTAGTTTTAGTACAGTATTTTTTAATAATAAAGCAATTACTGTAATTATAATTGTCGAGATTATTGTTAATGTAATGTTACTAGCTACAGATTTTCTAACTCCTTCTTCATCTTTAGCTCCAAACTTTTGAGAAACTAAAACTGAAAATCCACTTGTAAGCCCAAGTATCATACCATTTACTAGGAAAAACATTGAACCTGTAGAACCTACTGCAGCAAGTGCATCAACTCCTACAAATCTACCAACAATTATGGTATCTACCATGCTATATAATTGTTGAAATATATTCCCTATTAATAATGGTATGGAAAACAATATAAAAATTTTAAGGGGACTTCCCTTTGTCATGTCATTAGTCATAATTCACCTCTATTATAATAATATATAAATTAACCTTAAATATTGATTATATATACCTTTTCATACCTGTGTCAAACAAAAAATCTACTATATAAAAAATACTATATTGACAAATATTATATAACCATTTAACTAAACGTTTTCTAAATATATTGATAAGTTTTTTTAACAAAAAATAAAAAATATTGGTTTGTTAATATATTCCATAAAATATATAATAATATAAGACAATAAAAATTAAGGGGAATTTATAATGGAAAATATAAAAATATATAAGGGAGATATAGTTTTTACAAAACAAACTGATTATTTCGAATGCTTTAAAGATGGATATATTGTTGTTAACAACAATAAAGTATATGGCACTTATTCTTCTCTACCAGAGGAATTTGAGAACTTAGAAATTATAGATTATAGTAATAATCTTATAATTCCAGGATTTGTAGATTTACATACACACGCTCCACAATTTGAAAATCGAGGTTTAGGGCTTGATAAAGAACTTATACCTTGGCTAGAAACTTATACATTTATAGAAGAAAGCAAGTTCAAAGATATAGATTATGCTAGAAATGTTTACTCTTCTTTTGTAGAAAAATTAAAAGAAAACGGTACTACAAGAGCTGTTTTATTTAGTAGTATACATAAAGAAGGAACAAAAATTCTATTTGATATAGTTCATTCATCTGGCATATCTGCATTTATAGGAAAAGTAAATATGGATAGAAATTGTCCTGATTATATAAAAGAAGATACTTATGAATCTTTAAACGATACCATTGAAATAATTAATGAGTATGCTAATAAATATCCATTGGTAAAACCTATAATTACGCCCAGATTTATTCCGACTTGTTCTGATAAAATGTTAATAAGTCTAGGGAGAATTGCCAATGAACATAATTTAAAAATCCAATCTCATCTTTCTGAAAATCAAGGGGAGATAGATTGGGTGTCAGAACTTCATCCCCAAATAAAGGGATATGCAAATGTATATAATTCCTTTGGTTTATTAAAGCCTAAAAATACAATAATGGCTCATTGCGTATACAGTGATGAAAATGAAATGAATATTTTAAAAGAAAATGGTGTATTTGTGGCACATTGTCCAGCTTCTAATACTAATTTATCTAGTGGTATAGCTCCAATTAAAGATATGCTTAATAATAATTTAAACATTGGTCTTGGTTCTGATATCAGCGCAGGTCACGAGATTTCTATGACTAAAGTTATGGTCCTTGCAGCTCAACTATCTAAAATAAAGTGGATTTATAACAATCGTAATAGCTCATTTTTATCTACTTCAGAAGTATTTTACCTTGCAACTAAAGGTGGTGGACAATTCTTTGGAAAAGTTGGTAGTTTTGAAAAAGATTATGAGTTTGATGCACTAGTTATTGATGATAGTAATTTAAGCAAACTTGATTTATCCCTTGAAGAAAGAATTCAAAAATTCATTTATATTGGTAATCATACAAATATAAAAAAGATATATGTATGTGGAAATGAAATAAAATAATATCTCATATGGTGAATTTATATAAAGTAGATATCCATCAAAGTTTTATTACTTATCTTTGATGGATATTTATTTTTTTATTTCACAAAATATATTATATTATTCAAAATAATACTATTAGTTATTTTAATTTATTATATTTATCAATTATTTTAACTTTATTTATAGATATGTAATAAAATATAAAGTATAATATCACTATCTATTGTATAAACATTACGAAGGGAGTTATATAAGGAAAACAATACCTTAGAATTTTCTATGAAAAAAATAGGACTTAGAACAATAAAAACAGGAATAGCTGTGTTTTTAGCAACACTAGCTGGATATTATGGCTTAGTTGAAACTCCAGTATATACAGTATCTGTTTGTATATTTTCTATAAAAAATACAATGAAAAGCTCTATATCAGATGCTAGATCGCGTATAGTAGGAACTTTATTAGGAGGTTTTATAGGATATATATTTGCTCTTTTAACTCATGGAGAAGTTATCTCTACTGCCATTGGCGTTGTTCTTATTATACATCTATGCAATTTATTTAGAATATCTGATTCAGCTGGTATTGCATCGGTAACATTTACAGCAATACTTATTGGAATTGGACAGAATGATCCTCTAACCTACTCTATATTCCGTACTGTTGATACTTTGATAGGTTTATTAATAGCCCTAGCAGTTAATTATGGAGTAAGCCGTCATAATCATCTAAAATATATTTCTTCCGCTTTTAATTCAGTCCACGTTGATTGTATAGATCTGGTATCCGATATGGTATCAAAAAATAATTTTAGTGAATATCCTAAGTATGAAGGATTATTCGATGATTTAAAAAATTATTATAATCAACTTTTGGATGAGATTACATATGCTAATAAAGATGCTGATTTAACTGAAATCAAAGAATATTTTAGTATTTTCGAACAATTACTTCATCATGTTCATGGCCTATATTTACTTGAGAATAATTCCTTGGACAAATCCAATTGGTCTGAAGATGCTATTTATAAATATCATTTAGATAGCATTTCTCAACTTTTGTCTATATCTTTACTTACGGAACTCAATTTTGACTTAATCCTCGACTTATAATAGTTGATGTTAGCAACACAAAATACTATAAATAAGTCTATTACAACTTATTCATAGTATTTCTGTGTTGTATTCTATTTCATTATTTATATATATCGGAAAACTCTATGTCACATTTTTCAATTTTATTACTATTTAACTTATTATTACGTTCTCTAATTTCACAAGAGTTCACTAAATTATTTGGAATACTAAAATCAAATATAGTTCCTATTCCTACCTTACTTTTCACAGAAATATCTCCTCCGTGCATATCAACTAAAGATTTAACTAAAGATAATCCTATACCGCTTCCCTCATAACTACGAATTAATAAGTCATCAACCTGCTCAAATCTATTAAATATATTTGATAGTTTACTATCCGGTATTCCATGTCCATTATCTTCTACCGATATATTTACCTTATCGATTCCTGTATTTACATTTACATATATAGTTCCTCCACTGTCTGTATTTTTAATAGAATTAGATAATAAATTTAATAATATCCTTTCTATCTTATCAGAGTCACAGGTAATAACTAATTCCTCGCAATCTGTATCAAAAATCAGATTAATATTTTTTCCTTTAGCATATTCTGCAACAGACAGACTTATATCTTCTACTACATTTACTATGTTATAGCTATTAAGTTCTAATTTATAATAACCTGCATCTATCTTACTCATATCAATTAAATTATTTACCATTCTTAAAAGTCTATACGAATTTTGTTTTATAAGCTTTGAATAGTTGTCTATATCAACTTTATTTGCCGTATATATATTTCCCTTATTAATATTCATATCGAGTAATTGGATGGTTCCAAGAATTATATTTAGAGGTGTTCTAAATTCATGGGATAAATTAGCAAAGAACTGATTTTTTAAGTTTTCTGATTCTATTTCTTGCTTTAGTTTAATTATTCTTTTTTCTTCTTTTTTCTCTACACTTACATCTCTAACAGCTACTGCTACTAATCCCACCTCTATTACATTCTTAATATTCCATCTTAACCATTTATATCGTCCATCTTTACACTTTACTCTATTTTCGATAGTAGTAACCTCTGTTGTGATTTTATTTAAGCATTCCTTAAAACTCTCCTTGTATCTATCATGTATAATATTTAATATATTGTTACTTATTAATTCATTAGGTTCCCATCCTATTATCTTGCTACATGAATCATCTACCATTACTAGATTTCCTTCTTTGTCTAATGTTCCAATGAAATCTGTAGATAAATCTAAAAATAACTTAATATCCTTTTGCACTAATTCGCAATTATATATTATATTTATTAATTCATTTATTAAATTCTCTATATCAATATTTTTAAATATATCTTCTATTGCAACATCCGATTTTAATTTTAATTTTATATCTTCTAATAATTCTATACAATACTGTTGATTATTTAACTCGTTTTCTATTCTATCATTTGCCTTTCCTTGACATATCTCAAAGTTTGATTTTTCTATCTTATATACGTATACGTAATATATTACTTCTTTATCTTGAACGTGTTTAATTAATTTACTATATAGCTTTAGATATTTCTTATCAATAAATACTCTTAGAATAGTAGTATACATATTATTATCTTTTAAATTAATAACTATTTCTTCTTCGCTCGATGAATCTAATCTAAATTTTTGTATATTATTTTTTTCTATTCCAACTTCTTTTAGAAAACTTTCATTACAAAATTTAAAATGAAAATTTTTATCTAATACTACAATATAGTCATTTAGTATGTTTAGAAATTCTTTCATAGTTCATCTCCTTTCGATCCATCCCTACTATATAGTGCATAATTCAACATTTTCTCTAAATATCCTTTATTTTCTACAAAAAAAATGAAGTAGCATTCTACTTCACCATAATCTATAATTTATATCACGTTCTTACTTCTAGTATTTGATTGAGTTATTCTTAGATAATTTGTTCTTCTTTATATTTATGTATGCATCTTCCTTCTTTAAAGTTTTTGATATTTCATTCATACGTATTTCTCTCCATCATTTTTATGCATACTTATATATTAGCATATTTATAGAATTGTAACTTTGAATAAGGAGATAAGTTTCAATAATGAAGCTAATAAATATTTTAATCCATTACGAATTTCTTTATACCTACAGCTACTCCATCATTTTGAACTGAATCGGTAATTTTTTTTGCGATCTTTTTAACTTCATCAGAGGCATTTCCCATAGCTATACCGCAACCAACAGTTGATAACATCTCTATGTCATTTTTTCCATCGCCAAATGCAAAAGTATTCTCAATTGGTATATCTAGGTATTCTATTGCCTTTAAAATTGCCGTACCCTTAGTATTTTTCTTTAAATATAACTCAAGCGCTCTTTTGTTTACACTACTAAAATAATCACATTCTGGATTACTTTTAGCAAGTGACAAACATAAATCCATAGACTCATCATCTGGACATAACATTTCTACTTTATGTATATCTACATCTTCAAGATTAAATTTTCCAGTTAAATATTTCCTTGAAATACCTAACCCATCATAATAGGCATAAAATTCTTTACAATGTTCTTTCATATACGAGTATAGTTCACCTTGCAAAATATACTGAATATTATTCTTTTCAAATTCTTTAACTAAGTCTTTTATAAATTCTTTATCAATAGGCTCACTGTGTATAGTTTCATTGTTAATTAATACGTGAGCACCATTTGCTAATATAAAACCATCAAATCCAAAATTTAATATATTTTTATCTAAAAGTGCATATGGTCTACCTGTTGCGATGAATACATAATCTCCATTTTCTTGAAGCGATTTTATCATTTTTTTTACCTTTGGAGTAATATCTAATATTCCATCCATACAATCTAAAAGTGTTCCATCTATATCAAAAAATACTGCTTTCTTCATGACTCCTCCACCTTTGTTTTTATAAAATAATTTCAATTCTATCTATTTTATCTTAAAAAAGATTTATAAAACAGTCAATTAAATATTATTATTCTAATAGATAATCTAACATTTCATTCTTTTATAGTTTGTTACAAAATCAATTATTTCAAGTTCACTTTCAATTTCAGATTTTACAGGATAAGTTTTCTTAACTTTTTCAATTTCGTTTAATATTCTATTAACTTTTTCAAGATCTTTTTCGATTATCAAAGCATAAGCATAATTTAATCGTTTTCTTGTTATATAGCAATCTGTTGCTTTTATATATGATTTTAGTTTTTTTGTATATAAATCATTAATTATTTCTTCATTTTTTTCACCTATTATTTCGTAAAAAAGTAATTCACATTTTATCTCATTTTCATATAAAGGAATTATTTTTGGAAAATAATTTAGTAAAAATTCATAACAATCTTTTGCTTTATCAAATTCTAATTTATCATGATAATAATTCGCTTCAAGACATTTAATACTAGATACAAGGGGATTGCTAAAGTCTGCATTCTTATCAATTAAAAACCACTCTAATGGCATATCTTTTATTCTTATCCCTTTATGTAGTAGACCATTTACTTTTAACTGCATATAAAAGCAATACTTCATAAGGTCATTTTTTATAATAGATACTAAATTATAACCATCATTGGCTACTCCACTTATTTTCATGGGTACACCATTAGTTATAAAAATTAGTATACCTGCAATAACCATAGAAATTAAAGCTATATATACATATGAGTTACCTTTAAATACTGTATATAAAATAAAAAATATAACTGAGACTATTAAGTTCATTAATACTCCACCTAAATTATATAAAATATAATGACACTCTTTATAATTATCATTTTTAGGCATTAACAGGCATTGACCACCTGTTCCTTTTATGCTAAATTTCTTTATAGCAAATTTCCCATCTTCTTTTACTAATGTTAGACTTCCAACTCTAAATGATACAAATTCGTATCCTGATAATAGTCCACATATTAAATGTCCAGCTTCATGTAGTATTATCTGAATGAAAAATGCTAATATAAAAATTCCAATACTTATCACAAGTTTAATAATATCCATACTTGATTCAGCATCACTAGAAGGTAATATGTATCCCCATAAAAATCCTCCTATAGATCCAATTAGCATCATAAATATAAATAATGCTACTTTCTTTATCTTTTCTTTATTTTGTGTTTTTTTATTGTTAGATTTCATAACTCACTCCTTTTTGTTTATTAGCATAAAATAGGTATATTTAATTGTATCATAAATTTATCAATATCCTTTGAAGGCTTAAAACTTTTTTACTATATATTGTTTCTTAGTTATATTTATCTGAAAATTAAAATATCTTAATAGGGGGTGAAATAAAATGCTACTGAGCCGTGACAAAGACAAGATTTTAGAGAAAATCCTAAAAAGCTACGAAAGTTATTATGACATAGAAAGCTATCAGGAAAGCGATGTACCACTTGTAGCAAAATGTGAATTTCATGTTCACAATGAAAAATTTGTTCTAACAAAAAAAGCAAAGCTATGGGATGCAGATGCCAATGAGTATGTATATATCTTTAAAACAAGCAATTTAACTAATGAACTTTTTACGATATGTAAAAATTTTGCATATACAAATGGCATGAATCTAATTAACCCCAAGCCTGGTCATATGTATTCTTATATAACAACAATATTTATTTGCGATTCTTGTGATAAAGAAGCTGAAAGAACGCTAAAAAAGTGTAAAATCTTTAAAAACTTCAAATTTTCTATTCATGGATGGATGGACTATCATATCACTTGCATTAATTTAGAGAAATCTAAAATATATGGCAATAAAAGTGCAAGGGGAACAACTAAATTTTTAGAAGATTTATTAATAGAGCGCTCTTCTACTTTTAAAGGTGTTAAAAGAAGATTTAAACAAACATAATTAATAATTATAAATCAAAATAAACTTAAGACTAAATTTAATTTCACCTTTTAAAAATTTACTTATAATTAAGTTTTATGAAAATTAATTATAAAAAGGAGGGTATTTTATGAATGCAGCACTTATATTAATAATTGGTATTGTTATTTTATTTATTGGCTATGTTACTTACGGTAAATGGTTAGCTGAAAAATGGGGACTTGACGAGAAGCACACTACACCTTCTCATGAATTAGAAGATGGTTTGGACTATGTACCTGCAAAGGCACCTGTTCTTTTAGGTCATCACTTTTCTTCTATAGCTGGTGCTGGTCCAATTAATGGCCCCATTCAAGCAGCTGTATTTGGATGGATTCCAGTTGTTCTTTGGATTTTAATTGGTGGTATATTCTTTGGTGCAACACATGACTTTGGTGCTTTATTAGCATCTATACGTCATAAAGGTCAATCAATAGGAGAAGTTATAGGCCAAAATATTGGCTCTCGTGCTAAAAAATTATTTATTATATTCTCTTACTTAACATTACTATTGGTTGTAGCAGCTTTTGCATCAATAGTTGCAGATACTTTCAAAGCCACATTTACTGATTCTGGAGCAATTGATTATGCTGCTAGTGCAACAAATGCATCTACAGCAATGATTTCTTTATTATTTATTATAGTTGCTATTGGATTTGGATTTTTTGTTTATAGACGTAACGCATCTTTAGGTGTATCAACTATTATTGGTGTTATATCAATAATTATTTGTATAGCTATAGGTATTAACTATCATCCTATTTATTTAAGCTCAAATGCTTGGATGGTTATCATCGGCATTTATATTTTAGTTGCATCTGTAACACCAGTTTGGATTTTACTTCAACCTCGTGACTATTTAAGTTCATTCTTACTATATGGTATGATTGCTCTTGCTGTAGTTGGCATCTTAGGTTCTCATCCAACATTAGATATACCTGCATTTACTGGATTCGTTGATACAATTGCACCTACAGGAACATCTCTTGGATATTTATTCCCTGCTTTATTTGTAACTATAGCTTGTGGTGCTATTTCAGGATTCCACTCTTTAGTTGCATCTGGGACTACTGCAAAACAATTGGATAATGAAAAAGATGCTCGTCCTATAGCTTATGGTGCTATGTTAGTAGAATGTGCACTTGCCTTAATCGCAGTTTGTGCAGTTGGATACATTTGGAAAGATTATTCAACAGGAACAACAGTAACACCTACTGTTGTATTTGCAACTGGTATAGCTTCTATGTTAAGTAAAATACCTGGTCTTGGTGGGGTTTATAACACAGCTTACTCTTTATTAGTATTAACTGTTTCTGTTTTCTGCTTGACTTCACTTGATACAGCAACTCGTCTAGCTCGTTATATGTTCCAAGAGTTCTGGCTTGCTCCTGGAGAAAGTATCGAAGAAGTTTCAGGATTTAAAAAGACTATAACTAATCCATATGTAGCAACACTAATTACAGTAGCATTAGGAATAGGTCTTGGTCTTACTGGTTATGCAAATATCTGGGCATTATTTGGAGCTGCCAACCAATTACTAGCAGCACTTGGATTACTTGCTGTTGCAGCATGGATAGGTAACCTTGGTAGAAATAATAAAATGTTATTCTTCCCAATGATATTTATGTTAGTAGTTACAGTTACATCTTTAGTATTTACTATTAAATCTAATGTATTTACAATAGTTGCTGGGGGAGCTGCACTTGGTTGGTGTTATATACGTATAACCCTTTCTGTACTTCTTATTATATTAGCAGTAGTCCTTATGATTGAAGGTGTTAATACTATTAGAAAACAATTTAAAACTAAAAAAATATAATTTTTAACTTATATTCATAAAAACTATAACAATAAAAAAACTGAAGGAAACACTCCTTCAGTTTTTTATATTTTAATCTTAAGTATATATTTAGTTTTAATTATTCACTTCAAATTCCTTATATTTATTATAACTACTAAGGCTTAACTCTATATCTAAAACTGTTCCATCTTCTGTGTATTCAGTATTAAATATAGTTGAGTTTTGATTTAAATAAGATAGTACCTTACCTTTTGAGTAAGGAATCATCATTTTGCAATTTACATAATCCGAAAATATATTTTTACTTATTTTTTCTATTAACTCGTCTATTCCTATATTGTTTTTGGCAGATATACATACTCCATTTTCTCTGTCAGCTATATCTAACAAATCAATTTTATTATATACGTAAATTACAGGGATATTATCTGCACCAATTTCTTTTAAAGTATGATTAGTTATATCTATATGATTTTCAAAACTTGGATTAGATATGTCCACTACATGTAATAATAAATCTGCTTCACAGATTTCTTCTAATGTCGATCTAAATGCTTTTACCAACTCATGAGGTAAATCACTTACAAATCCAACTGTATCAGATAATAAAAATGATTTATTATTATATAACTTTATATTTCTAACATAAGTTTCAAGAGTTGCAAATAACATATCTTTCTCAAATACCTTTTTATCATCATTTTTCATGAATTTGCTAACTAAAGCATTCATTATCGATGATTTTCCAGCATTTGTATAACCTACTAATGCTACACTTGGTATTTCTGATTTTTTTCTTTTGTTTCTTTGAGTTTCTCTTTGATATTTTAAAGTTTCTAATTCCTTATTTAAATCATATATTTTCTCTTCTATCTTTCTACGGTCAAGTTCTAACTTTTTCTCTCCTGTCCCCTTATTTTTAGTTCCTACGCCTCCACTTTGACGTCCTAACTTTGTATTAGCCCCTATCAATCTAGGAAGTTCATATTTAAGTCTTGCAACCTCTACTTGAAGCTTAGCCTCTCTAGTTTTTGCTCTACTTGCAAATATCTCTAAGATTAGAGCTGTTCTATCAACAACATCACATTTTACCTTACCCTCAATATTTTTTATCTGTGACGCTGATAATTCATTGTTAAAGATTAAAATATCAACTTCTAAGGAAGATACATAAGCTATTAACTCATCAACTTTACCACTTCCTATATAGAATGTTGAATTTACTTTTTTTGAATTTTGCGTAACTTCTCCAACTACTTCAATATTACAAGCCTCACATAGATTTTTAAGTTCTATCATTGATTCCTCAAAATTATCTATGTTATTTATATTAACTCCTACTATAATTCCTCTTTGTTTCATATTCATAATCTCCTCTGCTTTAGCTATTTAACTTTTTAGAATGCTCAGGATTATGACTTTTTATCTTTTAAATATTAGCCACAATCCGTGTACTATCCTCTTAATCTTATAAAATGATTACATACTCTATTCATTTTCTGTTCCTCCTTAATCTTGTTTAGGTGAATTTTTATAAAAAAAACTATCTTAAAGCAATATATTATATCTTTTGCTCTAAGATAGTTTGATTAATTTATCTTATTATAAATTATAGTTTAAATTTTTATATAAGAGCAATGTATTTTATTTTTATTGTTTAAGTTTAATAAAGTTTTCATATCATTGCTCCTTTCTTATTAATTAATTTACTCTATTGTATATTAAAATTATTACAATGTAAATACCTTCCCCTGTATATAATTTTTAATATTATGATTCATACTAATTTGTATAATTATCTTAGTACTTTATCTATTGTCATGTTCTTTATTTACATTTTGTTTTTCTGGTAATAAAATAACAAACTCACTACCTTTTCCTAATTCACTTTCTACAAAAATGTTTCCCTTATGAAGCTCAATCAATTGTCTAGTTAATGTTAATCCTAGACCTTTTCCACCATGCTCTTCTGAACTATATTTATAATTTCTGTAGTTCCATTTTTAAATAAGGAAACTATTATAAACATGTACTCTGGTAAATTTAATTTAAATTATTCTGCTAATTTATTATCTAATGGTTCATCAGAAGGTGTTGGATCTTTAGCTGCCGCTACTACTTCATTTGTATTTAATTTAGCTTTTATGAATATTGCTGGTGAGCATGGCGTATCTGCATTCACCGCAATACCTTATATATCAATATTTGCTAACTTAATAACTGGTGGTATAGCAGCAGGAATTGGACCAATAATATATTATAATTATGGTGTAAAAGAATACTCCAGAATTAAAGGGATACTAAAGCTTTCTACTATAGTATCTCTATCCTTAGGAACAATAATATTTGGAGTAATAATGTTTTTCAAAGAAAGCCTAATAGAATTATTTGTAAGTAGTAATCCAGAAGTATTTGAATTAGCTATCAATGGTGCTAAAATATATGCTCTAGCATTCTTAATCAATGGTCTGAATGTTATTTTTTCAGGATATTTTACATCAATTGGTAAAGCTTTAGCTTCTATAGTAGTTGCTGCTTCAAGATGTATTATATTTATAATTATAGGAGTTATGATAATTCCTAAATTATTTGGCATTGCTGGATTTTGGGCAACTGTACCTTGTGCTGAGATATTAACTTTAATAATTGTTATTTTCTTATATCAAAATTCAAAGAAATCAATGATTACCATTTAATCATTAAAATTTCACTATATAATAAAAGGATGTATCTAATAGATACATCCTTTTATTATATAGCAACCGTTTCAACAGGATAAGCTTTATCAAACAATTCACACATACAAGAACAAATCAAGTCTCCCATCAAACTTGTCCCAACTAAGTTATTACCATCACTATAAATATCTTCCGTTCTAAATCCCTGACTTATAACCTTATAAATAGCTCTCTCTATTAGGTTAGCCTCTTCATATAACTTAAATGAATATCTAAGCATAAGTGCTGCTGATGATATTAATCCAATAGGATTTGCCTTATCTTTTCCAATTATACTTTCATCTGGATGATGTAATTGATTCGGAGTGAATAATCCTTTACCATTACAATCAATTTCTGCTGATGGTAACATACATGCCGTTCCAGTTATTTGGCTAAGCTCATCTGCTAATATATCTCCAAACATATTAGAAGTGACTATAACATCAAACTTATCTGGATTTAGTATAACCTCCATTGCTGCTGTATCTACAAGATGATGAGTAAGATTAACATTTGGATAGTACTTTGACTCTTCATTCACTACCTCTTTCCATAGTCTAGAACTTGATAATATATTTGACTTATCAATACTTGAAACCTTATTTCTTCTTTTCATTGCCGAACTAAATGCTAGTTTAGCTGATTTTTTTATTATCTCCTCATTATAATATTCTAAATCACTAGCTTCTCTACCATTTTTTCCGATAGAGTATTTTTTCTCCCCACAAATTACACTCCCAACCAAATCCCTTACAACAAGTATATCTATCCCCTTTGAAATTATACTTTCCTTAAGTGGAGAAAACTCCATTAAATCTTTATTTAAAGTTATAGGTCTTAAGTTAGTAGATACATTCAAAACTTCTCTTATTTTTAAAAGAGCCCTGACAGGTTTTTTATCTAATTCTACTGTATTCCACTTACTACCGCCAACATTACCTACTATTACAGCATCGCTTTCTACACAAGCTTTTAAACTTTCATTTGGTAAAGGTTCTCCTAATTTGTCTACTGCATCCCCTGCTCCAATAACTTCTTCTATCTTAAAATTATGATTATATAATTTTTCGATTGTATTTAAAATCTTTACAGTTTCATTACTTATCTCTGGCCCTATCCCATCCCCTTTTATTAATGCAATTTTAAAATTCATAATCATACTCCTTTATGCTATATATTTAAAATAATTTTTCTATATTTTTATAGTACTAACATATAGTCATAATGTAAAATATATAAATAATTATAATTGTTATATAAAAAAAGCTATATGTGCTTTTTATAAAATTTAAATATAATTATATATGAATTAAAAATTTAAGATTAAAGGGTATATTTATGAATACAAAAAAATTAAAATATATTATAACTATTTCGGAGCTAAAAAGTATTTCAAAGGCAGCTTCACAACTTTTTATATCCCAGCCTTCATTAAGTAATATAGTATCGAATATCGAAAAAGAACTTGGAATTCAAATTTTTGATAGAAGTACTAATCCAATATCACTTACCTATGCAGGCGAAAGATATGTTGAAACTGCAAAGGAAATTATTAACTTAGAAAATAACCTAATAAAAGAATTTAGCGATATTTCCAGTATGAAAAAAGGAAAAATAACCGTTGGAATACCTTCTGTTAGAGGTACTCATGTACTTCCACTTATTCTACCTAAATTTAAAGAAAAGTATCCTGGCATTGAAATATGTGTTGTTGAAGGCGATTCTAATTTATTAGAAAGTAGTCTTATTTCAGGTAAAGTAGATTTAGTTTTAACTTCTTTTCCTAGTGCTGATAATAAAATAACCTGCGAGGTTTTATACGAAGAAAAAATTAGACTTGCTTGTAAGAAAGGTTACTTAGAATCAAAAAATTTACATACTAATTCTTCAAATATTATTACATTAGATGAATTAAAAGATATAAATTTTATACTCACTAAAAAAAGTCATAGAATAAGAAGACTTGCAGATGCAATTTATGATTATTATGAATTTGAACCAAAAATTATTTTTGAAACATCCAATACTGCTACTGCATTCAGACTAGCAACTTCTGGTCTTGGAATTTGTTTTGTTTCTGAAATGATTTTAAATACAACTAAACCTATACATGATTTTGATTTATTTGATATAGAAAATGCTCCACTAAAATGGGATATTGCTGTCTTATATCTAAAAAATTCTTATTTGAGTATAGCTGAAAAGTATTTTATAGAATTAGCAAAAGATGTTCTTGGTAAAAATTAGATATTTCTAAAAAATATGTATTAAAACTATTAAGTTTGATATATCTTTTACTTATTTCATAAATAATAATAGTACTTTAAAACTAGATAGTATATACCTAATTATTATTTAAAAAGAGCGAATTTAACTTAAATTCGCCCTTTCCATTAGGTGTAAGTACTGTCCCTAGTCCATCTGTTAATAATTCTAACTTTGCAAAATCAGGTTTTAGTTCTTTAATATCATCTTCTTTGCTATAGATAAGTACTAAGTCTCTTGATAAATATGCTTCTAACGGTGATTTTCCTAATGCTTCAATGATTTCATCTGTTATGTTTATTTTACAAGGCATTCTATTTGGAAAATCCATTGTATAAAAATCTTCTTCTTTTTTAACTTCTAACATTCCACTTTAAGTCATACACATACTCCAGCTGGATTTCCTTCAAAAGATTCGTTTGTAAAAGCATCTACAATATAATATTGCATATGTATTCCCCTTTCTTAATTAGATAAGATATTTTACTATATTATTAAAAATATCTATTGGCAGTATATTATAGACTTGTAAAGTTTTTTTGATTCATCGAATACCTATTCACTCAAAAAATTATTACCTTACTTTTATTTTTATTTCCAAGGTTTTGTTCCATTGAGCCATCCTTTTTCTTCCCAATATTCTCTTTCTATTGGTAATGAATTTTCACTCTTGTGGGCCATAATAAATATTTGAAACATCCCCTTTACAAATAATGAAGGAGATTTCTTTTTTAATAAAGATTCATAAAATTTACTAGCTTTATTTTCTAAACTACTTATACATTTAGCTTTTCGATTTCCTTCTATTTCATTCCATTTTTTACTTCTGACTGTTAATCCACACTTAAAAATTTTACTTACTCCCCAATATTTAAGAGATCTTTCTATTGTACCTAATGAATATTTAGTACCCGCTCCTGCTGTTGTTGATACTATTAACGCACTTTTAGTAAACATCTCTTCCATCGGCATATGTACCATATACATATGTCCATAGTGATCTAATAAAGTTTTCATTTGCGATGTTACATCCATTACATAAACTGGAGATGCAAATATTAACCCATCTGCTTCTCTCATGCTATTATATATTTTCATTGTATATTCTGAATGTGGGCACTGTTCCCTTCCTTTATAAAAACAATTAAAGCACCCTATACAGAAATTAGGCATATCTTTAGGCAAAAAATATTCAATATACTCTATATCTTCTTTTTTTAAAAGGTACTCTTTTACAATTTGTACAGAATTGTATGTGTTCTCTTTTCTCTCATTTCCATAGATTATACACACTTTCATATATTAATTAAACCTACCTTAATACTATTTTATAAAGCCTTTTTCTTTTTAAATACCTTCACTTTAAAATTTTTACTGCTACCTAATAATATTTTACTATCCTTAAAATTGTCATATATACTTTCAGTTGACACAGATATAGATAATGATTTACTTATTAAAAATCTTGTCATTAAAGGTAACCCTCCTTTTTTATTTAAAGATTCTTTTGTTATATAAGTAATTCTTTTTCTTTCTCTTTTATTCAATTTATACACCCTCTTACATTGGACTATTTTACTACATATTATTTATATTTTTCTTATTGTCCTTTAATTCCCTAAAACAAAAAAATAAAGATTGAAACTTATTACAATTTAATAATAGGATTTTATAACTATTTCTAATTAGTACTAAACTTCGATAAGTACAAGTTGTTATTTTTTGGTATAATGAAATTAAATTAAACTTAGGAGATTTATAAAATGAATGATAAACTTAACAATAATAATCATGCTAATAAATACGTCTGGAATGATTCTCTCATTTTAGATAAAATACAACATATTTTAGCCGATGAAAATATAGATGAGTTAGAATTTACTGAAGAAGTTTTAGAGCATATAAAAGCTCAATTAAATGAAAGTATTTCTTCAGAAGAAATAAGTCAATTGGCGTATATAGTTGCTCAAAGTATAGATGAGTTAAAAGTTTTACCAGAAGATAATATAAGAGACTATATTTTAAGATTAATAAATTATTTGAATGATACTACTTTTATGTGTATTAGGGGAGAATTTAAAGGTATTGAATTTAATGTTTATCAAGATTCATCTGTTGAAGATGTGTTTAATGAATATTATTCTAAATATGATGAGATATATGGAATATCTGAAATGCTCTCAGATCTAGGATTAAAATAAAAAACAAACTCTAATCAATAGAGTTCGTTTTTTTATTTATATTAGTTTCTAAATACTTTCTTGCTTCTTCAAAATCTTTTAATTTAAGTATTAGTTCTTTCTTATAGAAATTATTGATTTGTTTTATTATTTTTTCTTCGATAATGCAGATTTTCTATATTTCATCTCAGTAATTTCAGAAAAATTAAAGCAGTTGATAAGATTTTTCTTTTAATTAATCAATTTATTTTTTTAATTGACTATGCTAAATGTAAATTAGTTCTCTTTTTCCCATACATATAGATATGCTTATATTTATTTATAAAAATTAAAGAAACTATTAAGGTTATGAATTCAGAAAATGGAACAACTAACCATACACCATTTACGCCTAAAAATTGTGGTAAAATTATAATACCTAAAGTAAATAGTATAAACGTTCTAAGAATGGAGATAGTTGCAGAAATCTTACCATTTGAGAATGCTGTAAACATGCCTGATACAAAAATATTCATACCAACAACTAAGAAATTAAATGAAAATATCATAAATCCATTCAAAGTTATATTATATAAATCAGTTTCTTTCGAAGAAAACATACTTATTATAATATCTGAAAAGTACCTAGATGATATAAATATAAAAATAGCAAATAATGATATAATTATGAAACTGTATTTTATTAATTTTCTTATCTGCTCTTTATCTTTACTACCATAATTATAGCTTATACGAGGTGATACACCTGACGTAAATCCAATATATGCTGAGTTTAATAAGAACTGTACATAAAGTATTATTGTTATAGATGCTACTCCATCTTCACCTAAAAATCTTAGCATAGCTATATTATATAAGAATGTTGTAACTGCACCTGACATTTGGGTTACCATTTCACTAGATCCATTCATACAACTATCTAATACCAATTTCATTTTAAATTTAGGCTTTGCAAAGCATAAGTTATTACTTTTTTTCGAAAAATAAATAACTCCTACCATTGCAGGAAGTGCATAGCTTATACAAGTAGCAAGCGCAGCTCCAAGTGCTCCCATTTTAAATACTACTATAAGTACATAATCTAAAATAATATTTAATATACCACCAGATACTGAACTTATCATACCTAATTTAGGTACTCCTGCAGTAACTAAGAAATAATCAAAAAATAGTTTCGCTATCATAACTGGTGCAAAAATTAAAAATACAATCAGATAATCAAAAGAGTTTTTATATAAGCTATCTGTTGATCCTAAACCGTATATTATATTCTTTATAAATAGAATTGATAATAAAGCTACTATTAATCCAACGGCTAATGCGCTTAATGTAATGAGAGTAAAAGTTTCTTTAGCTTCCTGATTTTTTCCTTCTCCCATATATTTTGCAACTATAGCATTTCCACCAGTTGCAAACACTATACTTATTCCTATTAAAATATTTATTACAGGATAAACAATATTAGTTGCAGATAATGCATTCGATCCAACATATCTAGATACGAATATACCATCTATAATCGTACTCAATGAGAAAAATACCATCATTATAACTGTTGGAAACGTATACTTTATTAAAGATGTTAAGTTTATCTTATTCTCTAATGAATTACTCATTCTAACCTCCTTGATATATTTAATTCCTTAATATATAATAAAGCATCCAGTTACAGGATAGTCAATGAGGAGAATTATAAAAATATGTTCAAATAAAAAAATATTTTTATATAGGAGAATTTTCCAAGCTATCTAACATTAATAAAAATACTTTATTTCATTATGACTAAATAGGACTGTTTAACTTATACAATAAAAGAAGCTATCTCAGAATGATTTTTACATCATTTAAGACAGCTCTTGTGCTGAGATTATATGAATTTTTTCTTTGGTGTAATTACAGTTGATAGAAATATCAATATTATACTTATAATCCAAGGCTTTAATCCAAACTGATTAAACAATAAATTAGAACCTGCAAGTGTAATTAACATATATTTTGATATAAAAATATATGTTACCTTTGATATTTTATTATAAAATACAAATCTAAAACATAACATAAGCATTCTTATTCCTACAAAAGCTGTTATCAGCCCAATAATATCTTGAATCAAATAATAATAATGAAATTCCATAGCTAATTACTCCTTATTTTTATATAGCTTTTGTTTCTTCTTCTAATAATAATTTAAATTCCTCTTCTGTATACGTTTTCATACTAAATCCAGTCACCCCATATATAAATGAAATTATAGGAGTTATCCAACTTAAAAAACAGTATGGTATAAATTCTAATGGAGACAAACCTAATGTTTGACCACAGAATATAGCATTTGAATTCCATGGTATTAATGGACCTCCCAATGTAGCTGTATCCTCTATTATTCTTGATAGATTTTCTGGCTTTAATTTGAATTCTTTATATAATGGCGACATTACAGTACCTATAAACACAGATGTAAACATCATAGATGAGCTAAATGCATTTGCTGCATAACTTGCTATAAATGTAGATCCAACTAACTTAGCTCTTGAATTACCTATTTTATCTATCATTGGTTGTAATAATACTTCTAAGAATCCTGTTTTTTGTAATATTCCTGCTATTACAAATACTATAAATACTAATAACACAGTTTCAGCCATACTCATTATCCCACCACGATTTAACAACTTATCTGCATAAAGAAGACCTGTGTCTATAGAATATCCATTTAACATATAGTTTAATAAATCCCCTAATTTTTCACCTTCACGAACAACAGCAATTACTAATCCAAGAACTGCTGAAGATAATATTGATACTATAGGTGGTTTTTGTAATAATAATAATCCTAATAATACTATTATCGGTATTAATGCTATAAATCCAATCTCAAAATTTGATTTTAAAACAGCCATTACCTCATTTATTTGATTATAATCAATTGTATTATCTGCATATTTAAATCCTATTACTGTGTATAAAATTATACATAATATATAAGCTGGAACAGTTGTATATGTCATATGCTTTATATGCGTTATAACGTCAGTTTTACAAACAGCTGCTGCTAAATTTGTAGAGTCTGATAATGGGGAAATTTTATCACCAAAAAATGCTCCTGATATTATTGCTCCTGCTGTAAGTCCTGGAGGTACTCCCATACTATTTCCTATACTCATTAATGCTATCCCCGAAGTACCTAATGTTCCCCAAGACGTTCCAGTTGCTATTGATGTTAATGAACATACAATTAATGAAGTAAGTAAGAAATACTTAGGTGTTATCACTGTAAGACCACTGTAAACTATTGTTGGTATAGTACCTGCAGCTATCCAAGTAGCTATCAGTACACCAACAGAAAGTATAATTATGTTAGATTGAAACGCATCCTTTCCTACAGAGAATCCAAACTCTTCTATTTCTGCATTTGTATATCCAAGCTTCATTGCTGCTGGTACAACTATTAACCATGATAATAAGAACATTGTTGTTATAGATGCATCAAATACGACCATACCAACAGTTGTTAAAGCTATTATCGAAAACATTACCAATAAAGCATACCTAAATGTAGGTTTTCTTCTTTCTATTTTCATTTCCATTTTATGCCCCCAATTTATTAAAATTATTTATTGTGTAGATTTTATTTCCAAGTAAATTTATTTTTACATGACGAAATAGATTATACTAATAATCTATTTCATCATACTTAATCTTTATTAACCTTCAATAGCTACCTTAATTCTATTACATGCATCTTCTACCATAGGTCTAGGACAAGCTAAATTTATTCTTTGGTATCCTTTTCCCCCAATACCAAAAGAAACACCACTATTTAATGCTACTTTACCTTTTTCAATTAGTGCTTTTGCAACTTCATCATCAGTTAGTCCAGTTTTACTAAAATCTACCCATAATAAATATGTTCCTTCTGGCTTTTTAACTTTTAATGTCGGCATATTTTCTTCTATATAATTAATAGCAAAATCTGCATTGCCTTCTATATACTCTAAAAATTCTTTTAACCAATCTTCTCCATGGTTATAAGCTGCTTCTGTTGCTACTAAACTAAATGCATTATTTCTTCTTATATCTAATCTAGCAAATGCTGAATCTAATTTCATATAATCTTCTTCATTTGGTAATATAACTTGAGACATTTGTAATCCTGCTAAATTAAATGTCTTAGTTGGCGCCATGCAAGTTATACTGTTTTTTGCGAATTCCTCACTTATAGATGCAAATGGAATATGTTTATTACCTTTAAATATTATATCGCTATGTATTTCATCTGAGATTACTTTCACATTATTCTTAATACATATATCTCCTAATTTTTTTAACTCTTCTTTAGTCCAAACTCTTCCCACAGGATTGTGTGGATTACATAGTATGAACATTTTTACATCTTTTATTTTTGACTCTATATCTTCAAAATCCATTATATAGCTACCATCTTCTAATTTAATTAATGGGCTTATAACTAACTCTCTTTCATTATCTTTTACAACACTATTAAAAGGACTATAAACTGGTTCTTGTATCATTATTTTATCATTTTTTTCAGTCATTTCTTGTATTATTAAACTTATTGATGGCATAACCCCTGGACTAAATATTATCCAATCGCTCTTTATATCCCATCCATATCTTCTAGAGATCCAATTTACAATTGATTCATTGTAAGAGTTTGGCCTAGTTGTATATCCAAATATACCTTGATCTAATCTTTCTTTCATAGCATCGATTACACTTGGCGCTGTCTTAAAGTCCATATCTGCCACCCACATAGGAAGAAGGTCATTACTTCCATATTTCTTATCCATTTCTGACCATTTTGCTGAAAAATTATTACTTCTGTCTATTACAGCATCAAAATTGTAAATCATAATTATATTACCTCCATTATCTTTGATTACACTTATATATAGCAATATCTATGCCAACTTTATAAAAATGTAACAAAAAAATAAAACCTCTCCAATACTATAATATTACAATTTTATATTTCTATAAAAGTATACTGTCTTACTTAGTATACTTTCATATTTAACCCATTTAACCAGTAAAAAAAATCAATGGGATTAATAGATTAGTTTTATAACCTATTAACCCCATTGATTTAATTAATAATTATTTATTCTGCTCTAAAAAGTATACTCCCTTATCTGTAATTATAGATCCCCCACGCCCAGATAATACTTTTATTAGTTCATAGTCTTGAAGTTCTAGAAGAATACTTCTAATTTGTTGCTCTGTTAAAAATCTACCTTCTGATACTGCAACTTCATAAATTTTTCTTCTTCCAATTCTTTCTTTATTTGTATAAGCTTTATTAACTTTGTCTAAAACAAATATATAGTCATTTATTGATCTTTTAAATTTTGGAATTTCTATTTGAGTGTTCTTCATTAATAATTGTTTGCATTCTTCTTTAGAATCTATTGATTCAACAATGTATTCTGGTAAATCAGACTCTTCTATTATATTTTTGCCTAAGTAAGAGCAATACTCAGCTATGTTTCTTAATTCTCTAATATTACCTTCCCAATTATATGATTTAAAAATATTCATTACTTCGTCTGATAATTTAAAATTAGCATCAAGGTTATTTTTAAAAGAATTAAATATTAGTAATATATCCTCACTACGCTCTCTAAGCGGGCTAATTTTTAAAGGTAGTACATTAAGCCTATAGAATAAATCTTTTCTAAACTTATTTTCACAAACTAATTTTTTTAAATCTCTATTAGTGGCTGCAATTATTCTTATATCTACATCAATAACCTTATCAGATCCTATTCTTCTAATTTGTTTTTCTTGTATCACTCTAAGTAATGTTGCCTGAGAACTTAAATCCATTTCACCAATTTCATCTAAAAAAATAGTTCCATTATTAGCAAGTTCAAATAAGCCTATTTTTCCACCCTTTTTAGCTCCTGTAAAAGCCCCTTCTTCATATCCAAATAATTCACTTTGTAAAAGTCCATCTTGAAATGTACTGCAGTTAACAGCCACAAAAGGACCATTATTTCTAGATGATGATCCGTGAATAGATTGAGCAAATAATTCTTTTCCAGTCCCACTTTCACCCATTATTAAAATTGATGAATTTGATTGAGCCATTTTAAATGCTATCTTCTTTGTATTTTGTATATTTTCGCTCTCTCCAATTATATCATCAAATGTGTATTTACTTATATTTCCAGAGTTTATCAATTGAGATCTAAGTTTGGCTTGCTTTTTTTCAGCTTGATAAAACTTAGTAACTTTCATTATATAACCTGTAAATAAATTTATATTTGTATATTTTATTTCTAAATTTATATCTATATTATTAACCTTAGTAAGCCTTTGAAAGTGAGTAGTTTCACTATTTATAATATTATTAAAATTACAAGTTTTTATATATTCTTCAATATGTTTTCCTATCATTTCATTTTCATTTAGACCTAGTATATCCTTTGCTACGTGACTATAAAATTGAACTATTCCATCATTACCTACGCATATTATACCTTCATCTATTGAAGATAATAAAAAATCAAATTGATTTTCTAACTTTGTTTGATTTACTAAAAGCTTTTCTGTTATATAACTAGTTGGTATTATTTTATCCATAAACTTTTTTAGTAAATCCTCTTTTATTAAGTAATCAAGATTTAGTTTTACAGCAATATCAACTATACACCCTAAATCAATTATTCTATATCCTAAGTCTATAACTTCACAGTTATCAATTGGTATAAAAATTTCTTCTCCTGGTGTCAAGATTGTAGAACCTGAAGGTATACGTTCAAATCCCGGATAACAATGTATAAGCTTTGAAATACCACTGCCTAATTTATGTATAAGATCAACTGTTTCTAATGCCATACTTCTAGATAAATTGTATACATATACAGTTTGACTCTTTTCTAACTTAGAAACATTATTAAAACTAGATTTTTCAAATGTTAATTTAGGTATAATTATCTGTGTATCAGGTGAGCAAATCGATTCAATTTCTTGATATTTTAATCTTACTGATAAAATAACTAACCTTTCATTGAAATAAATAATATTATTCTCTTCATATGAATATAAATTTATTTTTATATTCTCTCCTAAGAATTCTCTTATTTGGTTAGCGTAGATTTCCCCTGCCTCCTTTTTTAGTGTTATTATTGCTAAGTCTTTTCTTTCCATATTTACACCCCATACCTAGTAATTATATTTGACATGATAAAATTATATCAATATTTTATATAAAAGGCAAAATTTAAAACAAATAAGCAAATCCTCCCTTTTAATAAAGAGAGGATTTGCTTATTTATTTTAAATTATTTTGCTAATACTTCATCTAAGTCTAATGTTTTTCTTCCATCTTCCAAAACAAAGCACGGTATTCCAATTCCATGATTAGCTCTTATATCTTTATATATTTCTAACCCTTCACGTAAACTTAAGTATTCCTTTAGTCCATCTAAACTTGCTGATAAATTTTTAAAATCTATCTCTACATTCTTTTTTCTTAATTCACATAATGCGTATAATGTATCTGGACATAAGTGACTTCCTACTACTGTTATTTTCATAATAATCTTCTCCTATATAAGTATATTTAAATTTAATATTTATCTTTTTAAAACAGCTATAGCTTCAATTTCGCATAGAACACCCTTTGGTAAATCCTTAACCGCTACACAGCTACGTGCTGGATTTGATACAAAGTATTTTTCATATACTTCATTAAATGCTGCAAAATCAGACATATCATTTAGAAAGCACGTTGTTTTAAATACATTTTCAATACTAGTACCTGCTGATTCTAATATAGCTTTAACATTTTTGCAGCTTTGGTCTGCTTGCTCTGAAATTGATACAGGTACAGATCCATCTTCTGGATTTACTGGTATTTGACCTGATGTAAATACTAATTCTCCAACTTGATATCCTTGAGAATAAGGACCTATAGCTCCTGGAGCTTTTGTTGTTTTGATTACTTTCATTAAAATTTCCACCTTTCTTAATTAATGTAAAGTTTAACTTTTTTATAATTCAAACTCATTATATTTATAAAGCAATAATTATGCCAAGTTTTGTAACTTTACTTTTTTATTTAAAAAAAGGTTTAGTCATAGTAATATACTTAATTATTATTTATCTTTTAAGATTATTATTTTAAAGTGTAAGATTAGTCTTATTTTTATGGGTTAAACTGTATAAACATTTACCCATTTATAAAAATAGATTTTATTGATATCTTTATATAAAGATTCTATTTTTTATTATAAATACTTATTATTATATTTAATAAATCTATACATTAATAATATTTTAATATCGCTCAAAAACACTTTTCAAATAATCATATGAATTACTTTTTTCCAACGCAATAGAAAGTAATATTCTAGCTTTCAAAGGAGTTAATGTATATGCTGGTATCGTACAATATTCTTCATCTAGATTGTCCCTATCTACGCTCCCACCTTCAGCCATAGATGATCTTACTACTGCTATAGAATTTTTCGTCATTTCTAATATTTTATTTTTCCACCTTTTACTTATCATTCCGCTTCCTGATCCTGCTATAACAATCCCCTTATAATCACGACTAATATAATAATCAAAAATATCTGAATCTAGATCTGCATCAAAATATACTATACCTACTTTAGGCAATGATTTAATATTATCAATATTAAATTCACTATTTATCGTGTGGGGTTTTAATGATTTATTTATAAAATTCACAATATCATCATGCACATACCCACAACACCCAAATTCTTTTCCATTAAATGCTTGACATCTAAAAGTATCAACTTTTTGAACATCTCTACCGCTTATAATATAGTCCGAAAAAACTACTAAAACACCTTTACCAACTGCATCCTTATTAGATGCCACCACTATTGCATCATATAAGTTATTAGGCCCATCAGCACTATTCGCTGTCGCTGGCCTCATTGCACCTGTAATAATCACTGGCTTACTTGTTTTAACTACAAGGTTTAGAAAAAATGCGCTCTCTTCCAATGTATCTGTACCTTGCATTATAACAAACGCATCTATACTATCTAATTTAGATAGCTCATTTATTCGTTTAGCTAAAATTAATAATTTATCTATACACATATCTTCACTTGAAATGTTAAATATTTGCTCTCCATCAAGATTAGAAATATTCTCTATTCCTTTTAAAGTTTTTATGATACTACCTAATTTAAATACCCCATTTGTATAACCTAAGGTTTTTCCTTCATCTCCTTGTGCTGATATGGTTCCTCCTGTAGCCAAAATATAAATTTGCTTTTTATTCATACTTCCCTCCACAATATACTAATTTGTTTTATAAATAATTTGATTCATCTTATATTTCATAAGAATAAATTAAAATATTATTTCTATAATATTTTGTGGTATTAATTTAATATTAAACATATTTCTTTAGAATAAAGATTTATTAATATGACATAATTTTTATAAAAACATTTATATCTATGATAATCAAAAATATCTTTAAAATTATATTCAGATCAGTATAACTTTAAAGATAATAAATTTAGAATTATTCATAGTATCTTAAAGTTTATATTTTATTAATAAAGTAATAATTGAATTTTGGGATAATATGAACTTTAATACTAATGAACTTAAAACTAATGTAATAACGACAATATACAATTTGTTAAATAGAATTGGTCTAAAAATTAACATATAATATCTAAGATAAAAAATATTTTTTGTATGCACTATTTTATTTATACCTCTAAAATTTTTAAAATTTATACAAAACGCTTAAATATTTATCAATTAACTATATATAAATTTTATAAGTTATAGTGTATATTTTTATTTATTTTTACTCATAATAAGAAGGAAAGTGAGGTGATAATAATGTCTAATAACAATAACAACAACAATAACTTTAGAAACAATAATAACAACAATAATAACAACTTTAGAAACAACAATAATAACAATAACAACAACAATAATAACAACAATAATAACAACTTTAGAAACAACAATAACAATAATAACAATAATAACTGCAACAACAATAATAGATAATTTGTTGAATAAAAGTTGTATAGAAGTTAATACATAATTAATTTCTATTAAAAAGTGATAACAAAGTCTTTAAAGTTGATTTTGTTATCACTTTTAATATAAAACAATAATAAAATCATATTACCATTTTATTTAAATTTTATTATAATTATTATTTACTCTTTATCAGTATAATATACCCTAGAAAGTTATATAAATTATTATAAATTTATATAAAAAAACAGTAAATATTTATAACAATCTATCTACTGTTTTATTTTTATTTAATTATTCTATTAATTATCTATAGATTTCATCTAATTATTTTCTTCACTCTTAGCTTCATAAACTATCTCACCATCAATTATAGTATACATAGTCTTTGTAAATACTTCCATTGGATTTCCATCAAAAATTGCAATATCAGCATCTTTTCCTACTTCTATACTCCCAACTCTATCTGATACATTACATATTTCTGCTGCATTTATGGTGATAGCTTTAAGACCTTCTTCTATTCCCAATCCTTCTTTAGCTGCAAATCCAGCGCAAATAGGTAAATCTTGTATTCTTGTAACTGGATGATCTGTTGTAATAGCTACCTTAACACCGGCCTTGTGCAGTATACCAGCTGTTTTAAAATCTAAATTTTGAGTCTCTATTTTATTTCTAACTGCTAATGATGGGCCAACTATTGCTGGAAATCCAGATTCTTTAATTTCATTTGCAATTAAATGTCCTTCTGTACAATGATCTAATGTTAATCTTAAATCAAACTCTTTAGCTATTCGTATTGCTGTTAATATATCATCTGCTCTATGTACATGTGCTTTTATAGGAATCTCTTTATTCATTACGGGTAACCAGCATTCTTTTCTAAATACTTCCTCAAAATTATCTCCATTTTTCATGGCGTTTTGTTTATTTTGACTATATTGCTTAGCATTAAATAATTCCTCACGTAAAAGTGCAGCTACAGACATACGAGTTGATGGAACCATATTTTTTTGATTATAGTTTGTTTTTATATTCTCTCCAAATGCAACTTTCATTGCTGCAGGTTCAAGAACAGTCATATTATCTATTACTCTTCCATGAGTTTTAATAAAAGCAAACTGTCCTCCAACTACATTCGAACTTCCTGGTCCAACCATTACTCCCGTAATTCCTGATGTTAAAGCTGTGTGAAATGCTGAGTCCATAACATTTATTCCATCTAAAGCCCTTAGATAAGGTGTAATTGGTTCATTCATTTCATTACAGTCATCACCCTCAAACCCTTTTCTTTCTTCTTTTATACCAATATGACAATGGGCTTCTATTATTCCTGGCATAACCCAACAGTTTTTTGCATCAATTACTTTACAATCTTTATTATTTAAATTAATATTTTCACTTATTTCTAAGATTTTTTTATCTTTTATCAAAATGGATCCATTATCATATGTTTTTCCTGACATGGTTATTATTTTCCCATTTTTTATTAATAACATAATTTTCATTCTCCTTTATAAACTGGTTTATGTGTTCTAACTTATTATTAACTACTAATCATACTAGTTAAATATTAAAATTTTAATTTGAATAATATAATAAATTGACTTATATATGAATACCAAAATAATAATGAAATATAGTAATAAGCATAATTATTTTTGATTTGTAATTAGTATTAAAATATAAAAATAATTCTGTAAAAAATCTACCCTTTAACTTATAAGCAAATAAATATTAAAATGTCATTTTGGTTTCACGAAATACAATTACGGATATATTATTTACAATCTTTTTGTTTATATACGAATGTAAATATTAATCCAGAATAAACCTTTCTAGATTCAGAATTATTTACCACACAATCTTTTAGATTTATTAGGAATACTATTAATGCAAAATTTATTAAAAAGGAGAAATTAATTATGAAATTAACACCAGCAGAACTACATAACTTACATGAACTGATTTTAAGTTGTGTAAATAGTATAACTAATATGGCACTGTACAAAAACCAAGTCACAGATCCAGAACTCAAATCTATGATAGAAACTCATTTTCCAGTGCATGTACAAGATTATAATATTAAGGTAAGATTTGCTAAAGAATCTAGTGCACCTACAGAAAAGTTAAATGTTCCTGAGTTAAAAATAAATCTACAAGATTTTACTTCAGCTCCTGTTGATCCTATACCTGTTACTCCTAGAACAGACATACAACAATTAAATGATAGGGAAATTGCCACAGGATACCTTTTAACTCTAAAAAGAGCTGGTAGAGAATATGCTTGGAGTGCAATGGAGGCAACTAATCCAACTTTAAGGGAATTTTTAAAAGATGCATTTACAATGTCTTGTAATCATGCTTATGAGGTATCTGAGTGGTTAATAAAAAAAGGATTCTATCCTTTATGTGCTGCACCTCAAACTGAAATAGATAAGATTGCTTCTCTTTATAATGAAGTAAATCAATAAATTTCTAAACAAAAATACTCATATCAATTGATATGAGTATTTTTTATATTTACATAACTTTTTTGGTTTTGCATTATTCCCTATCTAATTTATTAACAACTACACTTCCAAAAGTAAATCTTATTACTGGCTGTACGAAAAATAATTAAATAAAGAATGCAAATAGGAAAAGTATGATGTATCGCAATCAAATTTATGTGCGATGCACTCCATGTGTAATTTCATTTACTTTATAGTTTATCTGACTAACCATCCACCATCAACAGCTAATACATGTCCATTAATATAATCTGATGCTCTACTTGATAAGAATACTACTGCTCCCATTAAATCAAATGGCTCTCCCCATTTGTCTGCAGGTATTCTTCCTAGTATTTCTGCATTTCTCTTTTCATCTGCTCTAATAGGTGCTGTATTATCAGTTGCTATATATCCTGGTGCTATAGCATTTATTTGAACATTATGACATGCTAACTCATTTGCAAATGCTTTAGTTATACCAGCTACACCATGCTTACTAGCAGTATATGGTGGTACAAATTTTCCACCTTGGTATGATAACATTGATGCTATATTTATTATTTTACCACTTTTTTGTTCAACCATTATTTTAGCAACATCTTGGCTTAAGAAATAAACTGCATTTAAGTTTATATCCATAACTGCATTCCAATCTTCTTCTTTGTACTCAAGAAGAGGTGCTCTTCTTATAGTTCCTGCATTATTTACTAATATATCTATTTTTCCAAAAGTATTTATTGCTTCATCTATAACTTTCTTTCTATCCTTAGCTTTAGTTAAGTCCGCTTGTACAAATACAACCTTTCTTCCTTCAGCTTCTATCATTTTTCTAGTTTCATCCCAGTTAGTATCATATGTAGCCACTACCAAGTCAGCTCCTGCTTTAGCTAAACCTACTGCATATCCTTGTCCTATACCTGTATTTCCACCTGTTACTATTGCAACTTTTTCATTTAAATTGAAAAAGTTCATTGAAAATTCTTGTAAATTACTCATATTCATATTCCTCCCAGCTTATTATCTTAATCTTGACATTTCAACTGCATCCATATCATCGAATGTTTGGTTTTCTCCACACATTCCCCATATAAATGTATAGTTACTTGTTCCAACACCTGAGTGTATAGACCAGCTTGGAGATATTATTGCTTCTTCATTCTTTACAACTAAATGTCTAGTTTCCTCTGGTTCACCCATAAAGTGGAATACTCTTGTATCTTCTGCCATATCAAAGTAGAAATAAACTTCCATTCTTCTTTCATGAGTATGACAAGGCATCGTGTTCCATGCATTACCTTCTTCTAAAATAGTCATCCCCATTAATAATTGACAGCTTTCACATACGTTTGGATGTACGTATTGATATATAGTTCTCTTATTTAATGTTGAATTATCTCCTAATCTAACTGGATTAGCTTCATTTATATCTATTTTTACAGTTGGATAGCTTTTATGAGCTGGAACAGAATTTATATAGAACTTCGCTGGATTTTGTGTATCTTGAGATTTGAACTCTATAGTTTTAGTTCCCATACCTATGTATAAACCATCTTGAGCTTTTAGTTCATACTCAACACCATCAAGTATTACGCTACCTTTACCTCCTACATTTATAACACCCATTTCTCTTCTTTCTAAGAAATATTTCACACCCATTTCTTTGCCAGCTTCTAACTTTAGAACTTCTCCTACTGGCATTGCTCCACCAAATATTATTCTGTCTACGTGGCTATATGTTAAATGTATATTATTAGCTTGGAATATTTCTTCAACCAGATAGTGGTTTCTTAATTCTTCTGTTGTATATTTTTTTGAATCTTGTGGATGATTTGCATATCTTATATTCATTACATTACCCCCTAGTATTATTTTGTTTTATACTTATTTATATAAGCAATTTTCATGCCAAGTTCTGTAAGCACTATAAACATTTACATTTATTATAATTAAATACTGTAATTTACATTTTCCAATTTAGAAGTGTGACACAAATTCAGATTGAGTGTTACACAACTTTAGAATGTTAGTACTTCTCTTATTACAGTATCATTTTTAATTTTTATTACTCCTGTTCTGCCATAGAAAGGAATATTATCTATTGTATAATTTCTTCTACCCTTTGGTTCTTCACAATGAACGATTACAACAATATAAATAGTATCTTCTAAAGTTATTTTTATTGCCTCAGCATACTGTCTGTCTAATATTTCTTTTCTCCAATTTAAAATATCTACATATTCTATACTTTTAATTTCAACCTCATCATCGATATATATAATTGAATTTAAATTAGTAGTTCCTTCTTTTGTTACTTCTAAGGTGCATTTTTTAGACTTGTAAATACTATTATATTCTTTTGATATAACCCCATCTTCTTGACTTATATCTTGTCCACTTATTGGAACAATGTTCAGCTTTCCGTTTTTACCACAATATACTGCTCTATCTTCAAGTATTTTTAAATTATCTTTTTCAAAATTAAAATATGATTTATATTTATGAGTTCCTTGAGATATAAATTCATCACTCACTATCCATATACTAGGTTCTATATAGATTAACTTTCTTGTTGTAAATACCCCTAAATCAAAATATCCTAAATGAGAACCTTCTACAAGAGAAGCTGTTTTCTTGAAACTATAATCTCTTTTTATAGGATAAGCAACTTTGCTACTTCCCCATGATCCTCTTGATATAGTAAATTCTTTATCATCTACTGTAGTAGTGTTATGGCTTATTGCTCTTTTTAGTAGTTCTCTATATTCACAACCTTCTTCGTAGTTGTATCTACCACTATCCACTAAATAGTTCTCGCCTTTATAATTTATATCAAAATGTAAAAGATCAAAATGCCCATGTCCACTTCCTATTGGCCCACACTTAAAAAATGTATACGTCCCCCCTTCTCCCCATTTATTTCTTAGTATATAATTTCCTGAAGATCCATGAGCAATATTTTTAAATTTCGGTTCTTCTGGTTTTAAATCTTCAAATATTTTTATACCTTCTATTCCTATATTAAATATAGATTCTAAGTCTAACTCATTAACTAAGTATTTTAATTGACCGTCATTTAAAACCACAGATGCAAGACCTAATATATCTCTTAAATCCTCCTCATCACTATCACCATAGTTACTTTGGTTGTAATTAGGTTTCATAAATGATAATGTTGCATAAGACATTTTTTTAATTTTATCTATTATATAATTTGATAGCTTTATATTATTTTTATTGGCTATAATAGCCACATCTAGCATACAATTTAGAATTTCATTATGATACATATATGACTGTTCCCATTGTAGACCATCATCTAAAATTTGTATTTCTAATGCACTTTCTATTATATTTAATGAATTTTCTCTTAATTTATTTGATATTTTTAATTCAGGAAAATATGTAGATGCTATAAATACTCCATGTTGCTCTAAAATTACCCAGTTACTTAATAGTCTATCCTCTCTTGTAGATTTAGTTATAAATTCCATATGATCGTTTATAGTTATTAAAATTTCTTCTATTAGTGAATCTTTTAAATTTCTATCTTCTATAAAATACTCTAGTGCTTTTATCCAATTTCTACACCTTAAACCAGCTTCTATAGTCCTATAAATTAATTTATTTTCTGTTCCAGTTTGATTTGAAGTATTTATCCAACTTTTTATTTGATTATTAAAAGCATCTATGTATTTTTTATCTTTAGTCATTAAATAGCTCTGGCCATATGTTATAAAATATCTATGTCTATTTAGCATATAAGTCCATTCAGGATCATTGAAAGGTATTGTATCCCATATTATGTCATACTCAAATATATATGGGGTTTTGCACCTCTCCATATCCCACTTCATGTCATAAATTATTTTTTTATTAGCAAAATTATTAGCCATATCTAGTATAGACTTAAGTTCTTCATATTTATTTAACTTTATGTAGTCTACTAATGGCTCTTTGTCTCCTATAAATCCTTTTATATGCTTTCTGTTTCTAAAGTAATTTATTAACTCCTTTCTTGCCAAATCAATATTTTCTTCTTCATAGTTTTTCTTTACACTTTCAAGCCCTTTATAATTTAAATCTATAATATCAAATATCTCCTTCATTCTTCCTCCTAATAACAAACCGCTATATATAAATATAGCGGTTATCTTATTACCAATATAAGTTCCAATCTTTGTATAATCTCATTAATGCTTCCATGTAGTAATAGTCTCCCCAAAGATTTCCTTCATCAATTCCTTTATTATGTTGCCAAGAATATACTCCATGTAATAATATACAGTTTGCATTTGCTTCATCTTTACTTGTATAATTTTCTATTAAATTTCTTAAAGTTTGATGAGCTACATTTATATATATTTCTTTTTCTTCACATTCATCCATGTATTTGTTCATTTCTAAAACTCCACAAACAACTATTGCAGCTGATGATGAGTCTCTTGGTTCATTATCTTTTTCTGTAAATACTAAATCCCAATAGCATATTAAATCTTCTGGAAGTCTATTTAAGTAATAATTTAAAACCCTTTTATATATATATTTACACTCTTTCACTTTATTATATCTATAATTGTATGGCATACCACATATAGCCCAAGCCTGGCCTCTAGCCCAGCTAGATTCATCTGAATAACCTTGATGTGTAACACCTTTTATCGGTTGCTTTGTATCTACATCAAAATAATATGTATGGTATGATGACCCATCTTCTCTTATTAAATTATTTATAGCTGTATTAAAATGGCTATTAGCTGCTATTTTAAATTTTTCATCTCCAGTTTCTTCATATGCCCAATAAAGAAGTGGTAAATTTAATAAGCAATCTATTATTAATCTATATTCCTTAGGATCACCCTTTACTCCCCATGCTTGTATAAACTTTCCTTCTTCATCATATCTCTCTAATAATTTGTACGCTGCTTTTATAGATATTTCCTTGCATCTTTCATCTTTTGTTACCTTATATCCTGCAACTGTAGATAGTGAATATAAAAATCCTATGTCGTGATGATCAAGCACAAAGTATTCTTCTAATCTTTTTTCAAAACTATCTATTTGAACATCTAATACTTTTTTATACTTTTCATCATTTGTATATTCATAAGCTAACCAAAGCATACCTGTCCAAAATCCATTTGTCCAGTCATCATTCTTTTTCGTTCTATAAACATTATTTGTTGTACAAGCACTTGGAAAGTTCTCTGTATATAAATCTAAATTTTCATCTATTTTCTTTATAACAAAATCTAATGCATCTTTGACTTCTTCTTTACTTAAAAACAAAACATCTTTTACATTATCTTTTATTTTTATTTCTTCTAATGCTATTGAATTCATAATAAGCCCCCTAGTAATTATTTATAAATATAGGAGTCCTAAAAGGACTCCTTTATTTAATCTTATAACCCAGCTTCTTCTAAGAATTTAACTAATAAAGTATCTGGCTCATCTGGAACCATTCTAGCTGTTAAATTTACACCCTTTTCCATAAGAGTTTTAAATGCACTTACTTCTTCATCTGTAACACTTATAGATTTTTTTATTTGAACTGTATTATCACGCTTTGCCATATTTCCAACATTTATATCAGTTATCTCTAATCCTTTATTCATTAGATCTAATGCATCCATAGGATTTTTTAATACTATTAAAACTTTTTGATTAGCATATTTTCCTGCTAATATGTTCTTAGCTGCTGTATCTTTACTTATTATAGATGTTGCTATACCTGGAGGTGCAACCATTCTTAATATACTTTTTTGCATTTCATCAGCTGCAACTTCATCATTAGCTACCATTATTCTAGTTGCTCCAAGTCCAGTTGACCATCTTGTTGCAACTTGTCCATGAATTAATCTATCATCTATTCTTATATGTACTATACCCTTCATAATAAATTCTCCCAATCATCTTATATTTTTTATTAAGCAAGTATTTTTAAGTTATATAATACTATACCTAATCCCATTAATATGAATATCGCCTTTGTAGAAGTCATTTTTTTTCTACCTAATAACCAATAAGTGAATCCAACTATAGCAACTGGAGCTAAGCCTGGCATTATTTTATCTGCTATTTCTTGAAGACTAAATAATACTTCTCCATTTTGCCATTCTAGTGCAAACTTAGCATTTAATACACTTGGTACTAACGCTCCTACTACTGTTATACCTAGTATATTCGCAGCTTCTGTTAAATTCTTTAATAATCCTCCAATACTACCAACTAACATACTTCCTTTTTCATAACCTAATGTCATAAATTTATTCATACAGAATAATCTTAATATATTAAATGCTATCCATAAGAATATACCTATTGGTTGTCCTTCTAATGCCATATAAGCTGCTATTGAACCTATTACTGTATTAGGTAAAACAACGAATAAAGTATCTCCAACACCTGCTAGTGGTCCCATTAAACCAGTTTTTATCGCAGTTACTGCTTCTCTAGCTTCTGGTCCTTTTTCTTCTAACGCTAATGCTGCTCCTACTATAGCCGATCCAGTAGAGGCATTAGTATTAAAGAATTG
This sequence comes from Romboutsia faecis, assembly GCF_014323405.1. Taxonomy (GTDB): domain Bacteria; phylum Bacillota; class Clostridia; order Peptostreptococcales; family Peptostreptococcaceae; genus Romboutsia_E; species Romboutsia_E faecis. The sequence continues at coordinate 243,177 of NZ_JACRWE010000001.1, forward strand.
CATATTATGTTGAACTGCTTCTTTTAATCCATTCTCATCATCTTTATATATCTTTTTTAATGCAGGTATCATCGCATAACAGAATCCTAACCCTTGCATTTTTTCATAATTCCAACAAGTATGTACTCCAAATAACCATCTTCTAAAAACAGATTTCATTGTTTTTTTATCTACTTTATTACTCATCTTCATCATCTCCTCCACCTACAAATGCAACACTAGTTTCTTTTCTTCTTTCAAATGTTAATATTGCTAACGCTAAACCTACAAATGATATTCCTAACATAGGTACATTTAAGTATGCAGCTAATACGAATCCTATAAATAAGTAAGCAGCATATTTTTTTATTGATAAGTACTTTAATAATATTGCTATACCTAATGCTGGTATTATTCCACCTGCAGTTTTTAATCCTCCCATTAACCACATAGGAACATTATCCACTATCATTTGAACTAAGTCTGATCCAAAGTATAAACCTATTGCCACTGGTATTGCTCTTGATAAGGCCCATGGTATTAGTCCTAGAAGATTCATTCTTTCTATCATTTCTATATTACCTTCTTTAGCATACTTATCTGCTTTTTGTTGGAAGAAAGTATTTGAGAATCTTGCTAATATATCTAATTGAGTTAATAATAAAGCTACTGGTATACCTAGACTTATACCAAATTCTCCCCCTTGTCCTGACATTATTGCAAATGCAGCTCCTAGTATTGCTCCACTTGTATAATCCGGTATTACAGCTCCACCAAAGTTTCCTACTCCCAGTGATAGAAGGTTTAAAGTACCCCCTACAAAAAGACCTGTTGTCATATCTCCCATCAATAAACCTGCTATCCCTCCAGCAACTGCTGGCTTAGCAAATCCAAATCCTGTGTTAAGACCATCATATTGTGCTATAACAGCAAACAGTGTTACAGCAATTATTTGCCATATTTCGATTTCCATTTAGCTTCCCCCTAGTCATTAAGTTCTAATTCTTTATTTTTATTTATAATCCCTTGTATTATAGAGTCTTTTGTTGATGATACTATGTTCTCTACAACTTCATCTATATTGTTACTTCTATTCATAACAGCCTCTATAACCATTTGTAAATTTGCACCTGATACAACTCTCACATTTTCATATTGTTGAGACTTAATCATGGATTGATTAAATGGAGTTCCTCCAAAAATATCCGCTAAGATCAATAATCCCTCACTAGTTTTTGTAAGAAATTCTACTTTTTCATCTAATTTTTTAGAAAATACTTCTATACCACTTTCATCTAAAATTATATAGTCCACTCCATCTGCATCTCCTAATATCATTTCAGTAGCATCTAATAATCCTTTACTTAGTCCACTGTGGCTAACTAATAAAACTTTATACATTATGTGTCACCTCCTATACTATATTTATATAGCAAGTTGTATGCCAACTTTGTGTAATATCTATTTTATATTTATACGAGCCTGTATCATCTCATATATAATAACGATTTCCCCCAATGGCAATGACACCCTATACTCTTTTAATATGTCTTCAAATATTTCTTGTGACACCTTAAAGAATTCACTATGACACTCCATAAATTTATTCTCATTTGGATGTGACTTTATCTCATCTCTTAAAACTAAACGCTCCATCATAACACTTATATGAATAAATAATACTAATTTTAAATCATTTGGAAACTTCGTATTTAATTCATATTCGTATTTATAAACAATTTTTTCAACTTCTTCTATTACTTTATTAGGATTAAGTATTGTAAGCTGATTTAATATATTTTGTAATGAGAATAATTTTAATATATCATTCTTTATATCTCCTATACTTTTTTCTTTAACTACTCCACTAAGTGCTTTCTCTATTTTTTCTTCTCCCTCATTATTAATAAGATTTTGCATCTCAATTACCGGTACATCATCCCTATCTATTCCAGCCGTAGCTATTATAAGTTTTACATCGTACTGCTTAAATATTTTATTTTCATTATCCTGATACTTTATAGAATTATAATCTTGTGTTATTACCTCTATATCTGCATCCCCTACACATTTTGTCATTATCTCTTTTAGCTTTTCTGCAGTTCCTATTCCTGAAATACATGATACTATTATGGCTTTCTTTCTATTTTCAGATTTATAATACTTATACTCAGTTTTGTTATTTTTAGATGCTTCAATTACTATTGATTCTATTTCTTCTTTGTTTATAATTTTATTTGCAACATCTAATGCTAATTGAGTAGATATATTATTAATTATTGCTAGATCACCTTTTACTACACTTTTCAACTCTTTATATATATCTCTTAATGACCCCATATCAACTAGTATTATTGTTCCTTTTTTAGTATCAACATTTTGAAGATATCCTCTTATTTTTTTCACCACAGTTGAAACCGGTGTATCCATCGGCATATCAAAAGATTCGAAGACAAAACTCTCAAGTACTGTATTAGCAACCGATGCTATACTACTTGCAGTAGAAAACCCATGAGCTACTATAATAGCATTACATCTCTTACTTTCATTTATACAAAAACAATTTATATATAATGATAGATATAATCTTAATATATTTTTATTTTCATAGTCTAAATTTTCTTCTATAATAGAAGCTATCTTATTTCCTATTATATAACTTTGAGGAATTTTATTTTTTAAAATTTCATCACACTTTTTATATTCACTTAGTGTCATATAATCTGAATATTTCATATCCTTTAGTATCATAATAGAAGATGACATTAGCTTAGTTGTACTTCCATTACATTTTATACCGTAATTCTTTCTTATGTATTCTAATGCATTTTTCACTATTTTTTCTGTAAATTCATATGTAATTATATCTGATTGAATCTTTGTTTTATTAAATGCTACGTCATTTAATATTTTATTCATGTTAAGTGTAGTAAGCTTTTTAAATTTCTCATCATCCATTTCACATTTATTAGCCATATTAATAATCTGATGAATATTTTTTAATGACTCTTCTATTATTGGATTTTCATCAATATTTTTCATAATTACTTTTTTGTATTTTTCTTCTTTTCTTATAATATGTAAGTTTTCATGATATACGTTTTTTTCTACTTTTATAACATTTTTAAAGTTGTTAGCTATATCTTGAGTATTTATATGAAGTATATCGTCATCTAATTTATTTCTATATGAATTGGCGCAACTACTAATAATAATATTTTTTAATAATCCTATATTTCCCTTACCTTTTATAGATAGTAATGCATTAACCATACTTTTATTTACAATTAAATCTTTTCCTAACTTATTAGCTTCTTTTAAGTAAAAACTGTATATTAAATTTAATCGTTCTGATATGCTTCTTTTTTCTAAGCTCGGTATATCTACAAAAATAGGTATCCTTCTTCTAAATGTATCTAATAATACTTCATCTAAATTTTCAGTCGTAGCAAATATAAATCTTACATTTGCTCTTCTCCATTTATCAGTTTCACCTATTCTTCTAAACTTACCTTGATCTAAAAATAAGAACAGTTTTTCTTGTCCTTCATTACCAAGCCTATGAACTTCATCTAAAAATAAATATCCTCCATTAGCAGATTCTATAAGACCTGGTCTATCTTTATCTGCTCCTGTAAATGCACCTTTTTTATATCCAAATAGGTTTGCTGATAATAATTCTGGATTATTCGCATAATCTGCACAGTTAAATGTTACTATTGGTGCTTTTTCATCAATACATTCTTTATATATTGCATATTTATGAATTAATGATGCTATATAACTTTTTCCAACGCCACTTTCACCAGTAAGAGTTATTGGTAAGCCGTGCTTTGGATATATAGCAGCTGCTTTACATTGATCTACCTGTTCTTTTAGACTTCCATCAAATCCTATAAGCTCATTAAATGGGTCTTTATCTTCCTTCTTTTCTTCATCTATTTCTATATTGTTTATTATTTCGGTATCCCAAAAATAAACTGGTCTTGTATTAGTCTTAATAGCAACTCCTGATTTGCAAAGTTCATTTAGGTAGTGACTAACTACGTTTCTTTGTAGCCCAAGTGCTTCAGCTATTTCATTTGCAATAACACCTGCTCCATTTTCTTTAAGTTTAATCTCTGTATAATATTTTAGTTTCTGTTGAATCTTCTCCCTATTCGTCATTTTCCCTATTTTTTCTCCTTTTTATATTTTCGCATTTATTATATCATATTTTATATATTTTATATTTTAAAAAAGAAAGTCTAAATTATTTTAGACTCTCTTTTTTTATTACTTAATTATTAAATTCTCACTTACTTCTGACTTTAGCCCATACTTATTTACTGCCACTAAATTTATTATATACTCCCCATTGTTTAAATTTAATTTTACTTTTTCATTATTAACTTTTGTCATAAATTTACCATCTACATAAACTTCATAGCTTTTAGTTTTAATTCCATTTGGATTATCCCATGTTATTGTATATTTTTTGCTTTTTTCTTTTTCCACTTTTATATTAGTAGGAGCTTTTAATTCTTCTTTTTCCTTAGTTTTAAATTCAATCCCTATTGATTTGCCTTTTAAATCTTTTACATTTAATTCTAGAACTATATTTTCTTTATATTCAATGACTTTAACTCTATCATCCTTATTTATTACACTTTCTGCTGATTTATCTAAAGTTACTTTTATAGTGTCATTTTTCATAGTTGGATCTGATACAGCAACCTTTAAATTTCCATTTCCCTCCTTTATCATCACAGAAGATTTTTTATCTACTGTGATGAAATCTATATTTTGATTATCTTCCCAGAAATTAGCTGCTGTGATTTTTAATCTATTTTCCCTTACTGCCTGTACTTCTTCTCTATTAGCTAAAACTTCTACATCTGGATTTTCATTATAATATTTAACTTCTTTAGCCGATTTATTTGGCAATAAAACATAAGAATAATTATCTAATTCTGGATTAACTCCATGATCCACCCACATAGTTAAATAGTTATTTTCTTCAACTTCATCAGCTTGAGATCCATTTATATCCTTCCAACTACCATTTCTGTACTCTCTTAATACATTTACATTTGCTTTATTAGGAAAATAGTATCCTATATCTGTATTTTCTTTATTTCCTTTAATATGAGCCCAACTAACTTCTTTTTTATAATTTTTATCTCCTATATCACTTATTTCAATATTTCCATCAACCATAAATATTTCATTTCCTGAGTCAGATAGTCTTCTATTCTCCACTATAGTTTCTATATTTCTCCCCTTAGTACTTGATATTCCAGCTCCTAATGCTACTACTTCATCATCAAATGTAAACCATGACTTTTTAGCCTTTAAATCCATATCATAATCTTTGTCCTTAGACTTATCTAAGTACATCCCAGTTGCACCATATTGTCCATCTATCGTACTTCCTCCGACCCAAGATTGGCTTCCTCTTACGTTACTTCCACCTGCACCATCTTTAAGTCTTAGTGTATCTACTGTAGTTCCTGGTAATCTATATGGATCAATAGTTGGCCAAAATCCTTTTGAGTATTGTTCAATATCTCCGTTATATAAATATGTCATACCATCTGCCGTATGGAATGCCTTTAAGTTTTCTTTGTTCATATTTCCTTCATGCATATACGTCCTTGATGAATACATACTTGTACCAAATATAAACCCCTTTCTTCTATGAACCATTCTATCCATGTTAGCAAAGTTATAGTTACCTATCAATTCTCCTCTTGATTTAACTTCTTTATCCTCAACAATTTTAGTAGCTAATGCTTTAAATTCTAAATCGCCAGTCGTTTGTAATATATTTTTAGCATCATTTTCTATTATCCAGTGCTTTATCATACCTTTCAGTTCATCTGATTTCTCTTTTGTTGCTGCTGGAATATAATACTTTACTATACTCTTCATAATTCCTTCACCATTATTAATATCTTGACCAGTAGATCTTGATATACTTCTTCCGTTTACCATATCCATCATTAATCCTTTATACATTAATGGTTCAAAAGAGTTTTCTATAACATCATAAATCATCTCAACTTTATCTTTTGGAAGTGACCATTCAGTTCCTTCTAACATATAATTTACTTTACCTATACCTGATAAAAGTATCGCTCCATATGTTCCTGTATATGGAAGTGCTCCATGCTGTATTATAGATCCATCAGTATAAAATCCATCTCCGCTAGTTACATATTTTAACTCTGGTAGTATATCTACACTTGCTTCTTGCATTTTCTCACTGTCTTTGCCTAATATACTTTTATATATCATTACTTGGCACATATCTAATCTATTTGCACCTGTAGTTTTTGTAACAATAACACCTGGCTTAGTTGTATTTCCTTGCCATTGATCCCTAGCATTTGGTACATAAAATGAAATAATATCTACATAATCCTTTATTTTTGATGTTGTAATGTAATCCTTAACTAAAATCATAGTTTCAGTTATTTTTTGCGGTGATCCTATTTGCCAATCCCACCAGTTGTTGTAATAAGTCTTATTGTATCTATTTTCCATCATCCAGTCTAATCCATATACAGTATCTTTCATAAGATCTAAACTACCATTTACTTTCGAACCAATCAAATGATAAGCCTTTGCCATTTCTAGCAATCTTTCAAAACTTTTAGTTATATGATTAGAATTTGTGGTATCACTTAAATCTTCCCATAAATAGTTTTTACTTGCATCTTTATTCATAGCTTCCCAATATCCAATCGCCCTATCTACTATGCTATTGACTGAGTTCATATCACTTTCATTAACTACAGATAGTAAATCATTTGGAACTAAAGACTTTTCTATTTTTTGAGCTAACTCATCGTATATATCTTTTGTATAATTATTTACAACTAAATTAAAGCTACCTACTTCATCGCCATTGCTATTTTTAGCTACAACACGAGTGTTACCTACTTGTTTACTTATCACTACTCCATCTTTTACTGTAGCTATATCTTCATCTTCAACCTCTAGCAAATATTGCTCATTAGAATATTGTGGATATACTTTAGATTTAACTATATAATTTTTCCCATTATCTAAACTTATTGAACTTTCTTCAAATTCAACTTTATCTATCTTTACTTCTTTAATAACATTTATATTACAACTAGCTTTTATATTTGGATAGTTTTTAAGTATTGCTGTAATAGTTGAGTGCCCTTCATTTACTCCTCTAAATTCACCATTATTTATCTCTACTACATTAATGTTACTACTTGTCCATACAATTTCTTCATTATTGGCTTGTATTGGTCGTATTTCATAATCTAATTTACCTGTATAATTTATAGGTATTTCTAAATTAGACACTGAAAAATCTATCCCTATAGGTTCGTACTCAACTTCATCTATTCTAAAATTATCAACAGTTACAGATCCACTTGCTCCAGAATCTAAACCTGTATCAAACACCAATACCATTTTTAGTTTTACTGCTTTTGATTCTGCTTTTATTGTCGTTTTATACTCCTTCCAATCTGTTGTTCCCGATACTTTATCTATATCTATTCTTTTTAATACGTTACTTTGTGAATCAATTTGCTCTACTCTAACAGATATCCCCTTATGTGATGTATTACTACAGTTTGTTTGTAAGTTATTTGTTTTCATCCATGCGCTTATATTATATTCTTTTCCAGGAGTTATATTTGTTTCAGTTTGAAAAAATCCAGTAGCTTGATCTAAATTAATTTTTACAGCTTTCTCTCCACTTTTAACATCATCTGTTACTATTTCTCCTAGCATATCCTTTTTGGAACTCGTATGTCTTCTTATATCCCACTTTTGTGGTTTTTCTCCTTCTTTCCAAAATGTGGCGAATGAATCACTTATAGTATGTAACTCTTCAAAGTCTCCATTTATGTCTAATAACTTGTATTCGCTTATACGTCCGTCTGATAAAACTTTATCCCCAGAGTCATCTTCTTTAGCATTAACAGGTGATGCCGCTATTAAATTGTTGATTATTAATACCGCAGCTAAACTAGTACATATCCCTCTTTTTTTTCTAATTATTTTCATACTAATCCCCTCCTAAGTTTACTTAGCTTCTATAATTTAATAGCAATTTTTATACCATATTTTTCAAATCAGAATTATTTAATAAATATATACGTATTTATAGGTATTTTACTTAGATTCAATTTAATTACACTATAATATTTTTTCAATTTAATATGTGACACAAAGTACATATATTCATAAAGTGTCATATATTTTAATTGGCACGATACTTGCTTATATTAAATATATATACTTTTAATTATTGGGAGGATTATAATATGCATACATTTGAAATAAGAGAAGATTTCTATATTGATAATGAAAAAATCAAATTAATTTCAGGTGCTCTTCATTATTTTAGAGTTATACCTGAGTATTGGGTTGATAGACTTGAAAAGTTAAAAGCTCTTGGATGTAATACTGTTGAAACATATATACCTTGGAATATACATGAACCTAAGGAGGGTATATTTGATTTTAAAGGTCAAAAAGATTTCATTAAATTCACTAAACTAGCACAAGAAATGGGACTTTATGTAATATTAAGACCTACTCCATATATATGTGCTGAATGGGAGTTTGGAGGATTACCTGCATGGCTTTTAAAATATCCAGATATAAAAGTTAGAAGTAACTGCTGTATATTCCTAAATGCTGTTGATAAATATTTTGAGGAATTATTCAAATACATAAGACCTTTACAAATAACTCAAGGTGGACCAGTTATTATGATGCAAGTTGAAAATGAGTATGGATCTTTTGGAAACAATAAAACATATTTAAAAAATATCAAAAATCTTATGATAAAACATGGATGTGAAGTTCCTTTATTTACATCTGATGGTGGATGGAAAGAAGTTTTAGAGGCTGGAACAATTATAGAAGAAGGTGTTTTCCCCACTGCTAACTTCGGATCTAGATCAAAAGAACAAATTGGAGCACTAGCTGATTTTATGAAAAAAAATAATATTGTAGGACCTCTTATGTGTATGGAGTTCTGGATTGGATGGTTTAATAACTGGGGTAAAGAATTTAAAAGAAGAGATGCTCAAGATGCAGCAAATGAACTAAAAGATTTATTAGATGTAGGACATGTTAATATATACATGTACCATGGAGGAACAAATTTTGGTTTTTATAATGGATGTAGTTACCATGATGGCATCGATCCTCAAACTACAACTTATGACTATGATGCATTACTTAATGAGTTTGGAGAAATTACTGAGAAGTACAACAAATTTAAAGAAGTTATATCTAACTATGTTAAGATTCCTGAAATTAAGCTTACTACTAATATAAATAAAGTATCTTATGGTAATATAAAACTTTCTAATAAAGTAAGTTTATTCAGTACATTAGATAAATTAGCTAAACCAATATATGATGAGAATACTTTAAATATGGAAGCGCTAGGTCAAGGATATGGGTATATCTTATATAGAGCTAACGTTGGTAAAAAGAATAAATTAGAAAAGTTTAAATTGATAGGTATGGATGATAGAGCTCAAATATTTATTAATGAGAATTACCATGCCACATTATATAAAGATAACTTTATAGGTACTAATCAATCTTTAATTTTAGATAAAGAAGATGATAATATATTAGATATATTAGTTGAAAATTTAGGAAGAATTAACTACGGTGCTAGCTTAGTATCACCGTCTCAAAGAAAAGGTATAAAGGGTGGAGTTATGTTAGACATGCATTTCCATACTGGTTGGGATCACTACTGCCTGGAACTTAATAACATAAATGAAGTTGACTTTAATGGATATTATAAAAAAAATACACCTGCTTTTTATGAATATGAATTTGAAGTTAACCAAAAGGGAGATACATTTTTAAGTACAGAGGGATTTGGTAAAGGATGCGCCTTTATTAATGGCTTTAACTTAGGACGTTTCTGGGAAATAGGACCTACTAATTATTTATACATACCTGCACCTTTATTAAAGATAGGAAAAAATAAAATAATTATATTTGAAATAGAAGGAAAATATAAAGATTCAATAACACTAGATGACAAACCTTATTACACTAAATAACTTATTTTATTTAGTATAATAAAGACTGAAGTTATATCATATAAAAATACCTAGTGCCTACATTAAGTAGAATCTAGTTATTTTTATATGATATATTTCTAAAGACATAAACAAAATATCTATCAATGTATATCTATTTCAAATAAATATACTTCCTATTAAATTTGATTAATCTTTTTTCCAATATAGCTAATCTTCTCATCATCAAGAGTTCTTAAAAATTCAATAAAGTACTCTGCCCATTCATAATCTCTACTAACATCATAAAAAATAACATCATGTAAATCTAAAGTATTCATTCTACATTCCTCATTAAATACAATCTTACTTAAAATAACTAACTCAACTTCACTTAATGATCTAAACAAATCAATAAATTCTTCACCAAATAAGCAATCACTTTTTAACATATCTATAAAATCTTTTACAGAATTTATTTTGGATTTTATAATTTCTATCTTACTATCTATACTTCTTGACTCAATGATTTCATCAACAACAATTTTAAAATCCTTATCATCAAGTCTATTTTCTTCAGCAATAATAAAACTTTTCTCAGGTTCTTCTTGTTCTTCTGTAATTACTAGTATATTTTTAATATTATTTTCTTTAATAGCACTTAATGTTCTATCGATTAGATCTTCTTTATACTTTTCTATATAACTTATTTCATTTTCATCAATTATATTTAAATCTTTTATAAGTTTATCAACAACTAAATCTATCAGTTTACTTATGTGCTTACCTAGTTTTTTTAATATCTCTTCTACGTATTTAAACTGATTTTCGCTTATATCTAAAGTCCCACTGCTATTTCTACACATAATAGAAAATATCGCATTAGTAATAGTCATCTCAAATGAGTTTATAAGCAAATCTCTATAATCTATTTTATAGGCTTTTCCATAATAATCTAAAATCTTCTTTATATCATCTTCTTCAAAATATCTGCAAACTTTATTTTCTATATAAAGATTCCAAAGATAATTTTCAATATAGTTAAGACCTTGAACACTCCAGTCATCAAATGCTAAGGGATAATCTATACTTCCTGGCATTTCATGAGGCTCAAACTCTATATTATAATTTTCAAAAAATCCCTTTATACCTTCTAATAAAGTATCATCATATGCTATTATTTCTGTATTTATCTTATTTTCAATTGTAGCTTCATAAAGACTTCTAGCCTTTTTAAATCTACTTTTTAAAATAAATTGACCACTTTTATACATTTGATTTATACTTTCATTTTTTATGGATTTAATACAATCCTCTACTTCTTCAAAATTAAGTAAATATGCGTCCACTGTATACCAAATTGCTATAATAAGCTTTTCTGCTACTTCAATTTGCACAGAGCTACTTTGATTTTTTGTATATTTTAGAATAAGTTCTTTTAAAATCTCTGCTATTTCTAATTGGGTTTTGTGTAATAAGTTTTCATCTATAATACTAACTCTTAAGCACTCTCTAATAATAGAGATTGCATATTGATTTTTGTCTAAATTTTTAGCATTGAATCTATCTTTTATTATAGTTTCTAAGTTCACTATATATCACTCTCCCCCTATAAATTTAAACTCCTTAGCAAACCTTTCAGCTTCCTCTTGAACATTGTCTATTCTACCACTATATCCATTATAAAATTTATCTAATATAGTTATAATTTCTATATCACTTATTTCATCTAATGTTTCATTTTTTAAATAATAAAAAATCTCTTGCATATCATTAATTAACTCTACATAGTCATCCTTCTCTGTATATTGAGATGTATATAAATTCTCTATAATCTTCTTTGTAACATCTATATCTAATTCTATTCTGCCGTAATATTTTAAAGTATCATTTCTTGAATTTATTATTTCATCAACATCTTCTTTGCTTAGAACTAATCCATAACCTTGAGATTCATTGTTCAAATTTAATATCTCATTTTTCTGTACAGAGTGTAATTTTAGATGCATTGAACTTAGTATGACTGGTGATATCAAATTTTACCATCTCCTTTTTTTGAAATACTATTGACTTGTCACTTTTTTTGTGTTATTATAAAATTGATATATTATATCTTTTATTAACATTATAAATTCAATTGTATTACTTTTATATACTTTTGTCAACATACAATAAATAATTTTAGATGGTTTATTTTTTATGCTCAATTTTAAAAATTATATTAATTTTTTTACAATAAAAAAGCAAATACCTTTTATATTTACCATAAAAAGTATTTGCTTTTAGAAATATTATTTAATTACTTATTATTTTTTTACCCAACTTCTCAAATAAATCTTCATCATAATATCCTATAGCTCTCATATCATTACCTAAGCTAGCTAAAATATAAATTTTACCGTTACATAAATTTAATTTGCTACTAATTGGAGTCTTATGCACATTCATATACTGAATTTTTTTATATTTAATAATGCTGATTTTCTTTGTAAAAACACCAAATGAAATAATCAATTTATCTTCACCTAAATAAATGCCTCTAGTAATATAGATCATATAAAAAATTAATAATCCACCTAAAAATATTACTAATCCTAATATAAATACATATGGTATTTTATAATTTAATCTAGTAATAAAATATAGTACAATTCCTAAAATAGTCATATATATTGTAATGTTAAAAAACCTTATTATAAGGCTCTTTTTAGATTCTTTTTGTAAAGCTATATCATCACCTAAACTAATCTCTGGAAGTAGTATCTTTATATTTTTTATAAAGTCTTCTCTATTACTAGACAGTAATATCTTAGAACCTTCAGACACATCATCTCCAACACCTATTGTAACAATATCTACACTATATCTTTTAAATATTCTAGATATTGTTGACTGTTTAATATTAATAGCATTTATCCTATTTACTGGAACAGTATATTTTCTTTTCTTAAACATTCCATAGCTTATATATAATCTATCTTCTAATCTCTTTATAGAAAATTTATGATATTTAAGTAAATTTCCTATCAGAGGTTGCAATATACCTATTCCAATAGGAATAACTGATAAACCTATTGATGATATTCCTTCTAATTCTTTTAATACTTCCGTAGTAAATAAGAAAACTACCAAATAGAAAATAATTAGTCTTACTTGTAGACTATAAAGACAGTGCTTTATTATATCTTTTGTAGAATAAACTAAATCATATTCTATATCATCATCTTTCATAAAATCTAATTCAGCATCACAACTTATACCTTTATTTTCATTATCAATAGACTTCGATTTTTCCATATTCATTAGCCCTAGAATATTTTTCTTAAATTCATATGCTTTTTCTTTAGAAAAGACTATCTCAATATCTGTATCATTTGCAGTAGATAAACTATCTGTATCAATTTTAACTTTGTACGTACCAATCATACGCTCAAAAACATTTTGATCTAAGTTAATACTTGAAATATTTTTAATTCCATAAGTATTTTCATTAGATACTATTGTATTTCTTTTAATAATAATCGTATTTTCTTCAATACTGATATAGGTCTTGTACCAAATGAGTATATTGTATATTATTATAAAAGATAATAATACCAAAATACTCATTATTATTATTACTCCACCTTCAGTAAGTAATACTGCTATATCATCATAACTAGAAATTGTTAATAATATAAGAAATATAAATATCCCACTTATATTTTCAAGTATAATACTAGGATGACATCTAAACTTTTCTCTCATAAATACCTCCTAGAATTATACTTTATCAATATTGTCTAATCTTGATTTTATAGCAATTTCGTTTATCTTTTTCTTTAGAGAATTTGCTATAAATTCAGATTTATCCTCTTCTAAAAATCTAATTACTACATCTCCACCAGCAGTAGTAACAATAACTTTACCTAATTTAAAAATTCTATCAATAGGCCCTTTTTCTATTACAATTTTGTGCAATCTTTCAATAGGAACTATACTCCTTTGTATAAATAAAAAACCTTCTTTTATATCTATAGAATCTTCAGTGATCGAATAGCTATATCTTTTATATCTAATTTTTGGTGAAATAATTAAATATATAACATCAAGCGCGACTATTACTAACATTATCATTTTTATAATATATGGTAGGCTATCCTTAAAAATCAGATAAACGACAAGCAAAATACTTGATACTATTAAAACTTGTACAAAAGTTGCTACAAACATACACCCCATTGCATTTTTGCTTATTTTTTCATGATTCATATTTTCTCTCCTTATTTTATTTATAAATAAATTTATATTTATATATATATTTTCAAAGAGCATCATTATAAGATTACCTTTTTATCTCTGACTATTCTTTACCTTTATTATAACATAAGTTATTGTAATACAGTATTTTTGATACTTATACCTTTCCAGTCTCTAAAAATTCCATTTCAATCTTTAATCTAAAAAAGTTCTGTTAGAAAAATTCTAACAGAACCTTTTATACAATTCATTTTTAACTAAGAACTAAATTTATAACAGATAATATTCCTATTATCCAAAGTGTTAAACTTATTTTATTAGTCTCTTTTGCAACAATATGCATTACTATATATGAAATAAATCCAAAACATAATCCTATACTTATACTATAAGTAAGAGGCATTAATAGTATTGTTACAAATGCAGAAAATGCTATTTTACTATCACTAAAGTTTACTTGTCTTATGCTAGAGAACATAAATACACCAACTAATACAAGTGCTGGTGATGCCGCATAACTAGGAACTACACCTAATATTGGTGTGAATAATAATGTAACTAAAAATAATCCTGAAGTTACTACAGATGCAAGTCCTGTTCTAGCACCAGCAGCAATACCTGAAGCTGATTCTCCAAAAGTAGTAACAGTACTTGTTCCCAGTAAAGAACCTATTAATGTAGAAGTAACATCTGCATATAACATTCTCGATAATCCTTTTATATTTCCGTCTTTATCTTCTAGTCCCATTTGTTTACAGCAACTTATTAAAAATGCTAATGAATCAAACATATCTATAAACATAAATGAGAATATTGGTCCTATTAAAGAAAACTTTAACGCCCCAATTATATCAAGTTTAAATGCAACTGGTTCAATACTTGGTGGAGTTGATATTATTGAAGTTGGAAGTTCAACATATCCAAAGAATATTGATATTACTGTAGTTATAATAATACTTATTAATATTCCACCGTTTACTTTTTTAACTTCAAATATTCCCATAAGTAAAAGGCCTACTAAAGATATTATAACAGTTGGAGTAAAATCACCTAAAGAAACTAAAGTAGATTCATCACCAACTATAACACCCATTCCTTTTAAGCCAACAAATGCAAGGAATAAACCAATACCTGATGCAGAAGCTATACTTAACTCTTTTGGTATAGCTTCTGCTATATATTTACGAACTCCTGTTAAGGCTAAAATTAAAAATATTAATCCAGAAATAAATACTACTCCAAGAGCTTGAGTCCAAGGAATTCCCTCTCCAATAACCAGTGAATATGTAAAAAATGCATTAAGCCCCATACCTGGTGCTAGTGCAAATGGTGCATTAGCTAATATTGCAAAAATTAATGTACCAATGGCTGTAGCTAAAATAGTAACAGTTATAAGTGCAGATTTATCCATACCAGCATCTGATAATATAGCTGGATTTACGAATACAATATATGCCATTGTTAAAAATGTTGTAATTCCTCCTAAAACCTCGGTTCTTAAATTTGAACCACGTTCAGAGTAATTAAATATCTTGTCTAAGAAAGACTTTGAGGCATTAATTTCCTCTTGTTGCTTTTGTGCTATCATGTCATACCCTCCTAAAATAAAAAAGATATATATTCTATATGAATAGAACATATATCTAGATGTATCTATAAAAAGATATTGACTAGTATTTGTTAACTATTCATAGCAAACTCATTTACGGTGAGTTCGTAGAGACTTATGGACCATATTACCATAGATATATGAATATTTATCTTTATTTTAATTATATTATATCTAATTTAAGTATGTTTTTCAACATTTTTCTACATATCTATCTTTATTGTTCGCGCTATAACAAATATATAATATTATTTCATACTATATAATCTTATACTTTTAACAGCCATATTCTATTAAAACACCTTATATTTTTTACCTAGTTCTCTCGAATTTAAATTTTTATCAAGATAAATCGATAGTACCGCATTTCATTGATACTCTTCATAAACTAAATATAGATATGTACTGCTATATTTTGTATACAGTTTGCAAATTCACTTTCTCTTGGATATACACATTCAAATGTAATTGGTATATCTATGTACTCTATTATATATTAAATCTAGCTATTCTTAATGGTATATAAGGTAAACAATCATCAATCAAATGATAATTGTTTAGCCTTATTTATTTTACAGTTTTATTTAGCTACTTATATCTCTATTTTTAAATGCTCTATAACAATCTAAAAACTTTCTACTATTAAATATATATTTTCCACTTACCTGAGTATAGTATTCCCCTGTAGTATCATACATTTCCTTAACCCTTTGAGTTAAATTCTTATGGTAATATCTAAGTTCTTTGAATTCTTTTTTCAGCTTATCAGCAGTCATCCATACCTTATTTGAAGTTATATCCGCTAGTTTTATATTCTCAAACTTAATATTATTTTGCTCACCATACACATACAATTCAGCTAATATTTCTTGTAAGTTTTCATTAGTTAAATCATGTTCAAGCTTTTTATATACTATTGCCCCAATAGAATCTATCCCTTTTTCTTCTAAACGCTCTTGTTTTATAAGTGCCCTTAATGGCTGCCTTTTTATATATACATAATGTGTATCTTCTAATATATATTGCCCTCTATTATATCTAGCTGGCCTATGTATAACTAATATTGGGCTGTATCTACCATTTACTTCTTCTTCATTAAAATCTTTTATATTCTCTTGGCTAATTACATCAAACTCATTTGATATAGCTCCATACCTTGATTTGTCTTTTAAAGAATACATACTATGAGTATTTATATGCTCTATTATAGATTTTATATATTCCTCATTTATAATTCCTTCTAAAGTAGATGAGGTTACATGTTCTTTAATTATACCTTCTTTAAAATCTTCTATATCCTTTGAGCTAATAAGTAAACAAGCACATAGCGACTTAAACTTCTCCTCTAGTCTATCTATATCTATGTCTATATATGAAAGTACTTTGTCTAAGTTTTCTTCATTCCTTAGCTCTAAGATAGCGTTACTTATAGTTCCTATACTTATTTCCTTATTTTTATCAAATATATAATTAGTTATCGACTCCTTTAAATTTTCTATTAATTTATATATTTTTATATAATCTTTAAGTAACTTCTCATCTTTTTCTAGAATTTCAATTGGTATATCTATATAAGAGTTATTATCTTTTATACTTATTATTAAGTTATTATCTTTTATTGTGTCTATCATGTTATCAGTCATATTTTTACCACCATATTACTTCTATTTTAATTTACTTACTTATTATAGCATGTATAATATATTTCTCTCAATGTGACTTTAATATATTTGAAATATTGTTACTAAAATAGTAACTTTATATATAATTATAAACATAAAAAAAATGGCATTATATTAATACCATTTTTATTTTCTATTTAAATTTTATTCTTTCAAACTTTATAGTATCTCCATCTTTTATAACTTGGTCATTTACCCCTACCTGAGCATCTTCACCATTTATAGATATATGCCAATACTCAGAAGTACTACCATTTAAATCTATATCTTTAACTGTAGTAACCATTCCATCTACGATTTTATAACCTTCTTCTTTTAATAAAACAGGCCCTAATTTTTCTTCATCTGTATTTATATTTATCTTTTCATTTAAATTATCTAATTTAGATATAATTTCTATATTTATATTTTTATCTCCTTGCTGTACATCTTTATTCGTTATAGCTTTTACTCCCCAAAAACCTACTATAAGCACTAAAAGTGAAGCAATAGTTAGCGTTACTTTTTTATTCATGTTCTACCTTATCCCCTCTAATTTATTTCCTGCAATATTTTTTCTATAAATAATTTTCATAGCTCTATCAAATCCATTTAATACTGGTGTAAATGCCCAAAGACCTATAATAAAATTAGATACTGTATGTATAATATCAAATGTTAAACCATTTATCCAATAAGTTAGTACATAGGCATATCCCATAGGTAAGTATATAAGTGCAAATAATGCTCCAAATATAATCCCAAATAAACCTAGAAATATAGCTACTTTTATGTCTTTATTTAAAAATTTTCCACAAATACTACAAACTACACTATATCCACTCCATACAAAAAAATATCCAATAGTAGCAGGACTAAATCCCCAAAGCATGATATTTAGTGTTGAGAATACCACTGTTATATAAATCGTTTTTTTGGCTCCTAGCCTTATTGAAAATATGAGTATTAGTAGGCTTACTATCTCTATATTGGGCAAGAAACTTAGTATAGCTTGAGAAGATTTCAAAAGTGCGGCAAGTAATCCTATAAGTACTATATCTTTTGTATTCATTTATATCTCCTCTTAATGTTATATTATAGTTTAATATTAGCAAATGAATATAATAATGTAAACATAAAAATAGTTAAGTAAAATAACTCTACTTTTTATAGAATATTGCTTATAGTTTATCTAATAGGAGTATAATTTATTTTTGATTCTTCATCCGTTCTTTCAATTTTAAAAATAACAGGTCGTATACCATCATTACATGAGCATATAGCTACTCCTTCTTTATCTATCCAATCTCCATAATAAAACTTCTCACTACTATGAGCTAAAGCAAATACATACTGATACATTGATTTCCATGCTTCATCACATAACCCTTTAGGCTTAGCATAATCTCCCCAAAATACATCTCCTACTTCATGCATTGGGCACTTTCCAATACCTTCACATCCATACTCATCTGCTAAATCTTTGTGTAATGTTGTTTTTAATACTTCTATTTTGCATTTTTTCATATAATTCATCTCCTCACAATTTTTAACCTTTATTTATATAAGTATATGTGCTATTTTATACTTACACAAGTATTTACTTTTAGGTAAAATACTAACATTTAGGATAGTACTTTTGCCTTAGGATGGTGATGAAATGAGCATGAAATACTTTGATAAATCTGATTTGACTAATATAAAATCTACCCCCTTTGGATACACTCTTTCAATCATAGGTGGAAAGTGGAAAATGATTATAATGTTTTGGTTGGTAGAATATGGTGTATTACGTTATGGAGAACTTAAAAGATGTATTGGTTCAATAACTGATAAGATTCTTAATAATCAACTAAAAGAATTAGAAAGAGATGGTATCATTATACGAAAAGAATATCCTCAAATTCCTCCCAAGGTTGAATACTCACTTTCAAAAAGAGGTTTATCATTAATTCCTATTTTAGAAGAAATATGTAAATGGGGTGAAAATAACAGACTGGATTTATAAAATAAGTTATGATTTCAAAATATATAACAAATAACAATTAAAAATATTCTTCTATATAAAACATAATATGTAAAGTTGACTTGACATCATTCCAGAATATGTTATTATTAGTTATGTAAAGTTAACTTTCCATATAATTATTAAGGAGTCTCTGTATATGAACAATAGGTTAGAAGAAATTAGAAAAGAAAAACAAATTACTCAAGAGGAACTAGCCGCTGTATTAGAAGTTTCTAGACAAACAATTAGTTCTTTAGAAAAAGGAAGATATAACCCTTCGATTATTCTTGCTTTTAAAATTGCACGATATTTTAATATGTCAATTGAAGAAATATTTATATACGAGGAGGATTAGAATATGTTAAATAAGAAAAGAAGTTTAATTTTCATACTATCTGGGATAGTATTAGCAGTCATCGGATTATTAGCATCAATTTTCATTGATAAGGGAGATATAATATCAAGAGCAACTTCACTAGTTTTTGCTTTAGGATTTGGATTTATTGGTGGTGGTTTAGGTAATTTATATAAAATTAATCGCATTGAAAAAACACCTGGAAAATTTAAACAAATTGAAATTGAATTTAAAGATGAAAGAAATGAACTTATAAGAGATAAAGCTAATGCTAAGGCTGGTGATATCTCTAACTGGCTAGTTTTATTAGTTGCATATATTTGTATTATAATGGGATATCCATTGTGGCTAGTATTCCTTCTTTTAGGAGTGTTCTTATCAAAATCAATTATCTGGATAATACTTATAAACAAATATAATAAAGAATTATAATATATATGGAGAGAATTTAATATTCTCTCCATTTGTAAACTACTATCCTAATCATCTTCTTCTATATCTATTAATAATTTCTGGAGTTACAAGATTTAGCTTTCCTTCTTCAATTAAATAAATACTATCACAAATCTGCTCTATATCATCAAAGTTATGACTTGTTAATAATATAGTTCTACCTTCATCTTTCAAAGATTTTATTATATTTTTTATATCTTCATAAGTTTTATAATCTAGGGCATTAAATGGTTCGTCTAAGACTAGTATATCTTGATCCTCCTTTATATCTTTAATTTTCTTAATACATCATAATTATACACTCAGCCTTTATATTTACCAATTTTTTATTTATACTTCTAATCTCTTTAATTTGTGTTTTCTCATTATTTTTTTAGTCATAATCTATAGTAGTCATATGCTAATATTTGCATAATTGTTAAATTATCATTCACAAGTTATATACTTATTAATATAATAATATTATTTATAAATACGAATAAGGACCTATTAAAATCCGCTATTCAATTTAATCATCTCTCTATATATGAATCTTTTTTAATTTATCATTTTTAATGTTCCTAATCAATTGACAGAAAATTCATTTTTTAAGTTTTTATTAATGTTCAATGCCACTATTATAGAAAAATACATTTTATCATTTTGATACTCAGAAAAAAGAAGGTATATCATGATAAATAAAATTAACGACCTATGTAAAAAGTATTATTCTAATATCGTTGATATTAGACATAAGCTACATAGAAATCCTGAAATTGGATATGCAGAATTTAAAACTTCTAAATTAGCGGCAGATACACTTACTAATATTTGTATTTGTAGGAATTGTATAGGATGAAAACAATCCTATTCTTCATCATAACTCAAAATTTGCTTGGGATGATAAGAATATGAAAGTATTATGTAAAAGCCTATGCCAAGTATCTTTAGACTATTTAAGCTAGACTTTAGTTAGATAAATTGTAATTTTTATTTAAAGTTACAAGTATAATAAGTTATTCAAGTGAATTGAAATTTATAATTTATATAAATTTCAATTCAATATACAAATAAAATATTTATAAATTAATAAAAGGGGGATTAGATTGGGTAATTCAAAGTCATATAAAAAAGAAAAACAAGGTTTATTAATGCGTTTCTTAAATGTTGTTGAGCGCGTTGGTAATAAACTTCCAGATCCTGTAACAATTTTCGTAATTTTATGGTTTGTTGTTTTAATATTATCTTATATTGTTTCAAAATCAGGTATTACAGCAGTTCATCCTGGTCAAATCGATGAAGCAACTGGTAAAAACTTAGTTATTTCAGGTGTTAATTTATTAAGTAAGGAACAATTGCAATTATTCTTAGGAAATATAGTCACAAACTTTACCAGCTTTGCCCCACTTGGCCTAGTACTTGTTACTATGTTAGGTGCTGGCTTAGCTGAAAAATCTGGTCTTATGGAAACCGTAATGAAAAGTACAGTTACAAAAGTTCCAAAACGATTATTAACTGCAACTATAATATTTGTTGGTATATTAGCAAATGCCGTTGCTGATGCAGGTTTCGTTGTACTACCACCTCTAGCTGCTTTAGTATTTTTAGGAGTAGGTAGACATCCACTTGTTGGATTATTCGCTGGATATGCTGGTGTTGCAGCAGGCTTCTCTTCTAACTTGATGATAAATATGTTAGATGTTCTTGTATCAGGATTTACTATCCCAGCAGCACAAATAGTTGATCCAAACTATGTAGGAACACCTGCTATGAATTGGTACTTCTTAATAGCATCTACATTTATTTTAACAGCCCTTGGTACATTTATTACAGAGAAGTATTTAGCTCCTCGTTTTGAAGGAAGTAATTATATATCTATAGGTAGAGAAGAAACTTCAGAAGTTACTCCACTTGAGAAAAAAGCTATTAAATATGCTGGTTTAGGGTTTTTAATTTGTGTAATAGTACTTGTTGCTTTATGTATAGGACCTGATGCTTTTATGAAAGACAACGAAACTGGTTCTTTATTAGATGCTAGTGCTCCTCTTATGACAGGTATGGTTCCAATAATCACAATGTTATTCTTTGTACCTGGATTAACTTATGGTATTATAACTAAAAAGATTAAAAATGATAAAGATGTAGCCTCTATTTTATATGATTCAATGGCTGGTATGGGCTCTTATATAGTATTAGCATTTGCTGCTGGTCAATTTTTAGCTCTATTCAATTCTTCTAATATGAGTTCTCTTTTATCAATAAAAGGTGCCGAATGGTTAAAAGATATAGGGCTTACAGGGCCTGGATTATTAGTAGCTTTTGTTATATTCGCTGCATTTATAAATTTATTTGTTGGAAGTTGTTCAGCAAAATGGGCAGTTATGGCTCCAATATTTGTTCCTATGTTCTTATTATTAGGATACGATCCAGCTTTAACTCAAATGGCTTACCGTATAGGTGATTCTATAACAAATCCACTAAGTCCAATATTCACTTATTTCCCTGTTTTATTAGCCTTTGCTAAAAAATATGATAAGAATATGGGTATTGGTACTATAATGGCAAGTATGATGCCTTACTCGTTAATATTTGGTTTAGCATGGATAATACTATTAGTTATATTTATGATATTTAATATACCACTAGGACCAGGTGGTGGAATTTACTACCACATGTAATAAATAATTAAATTAATTATTTAAAATTTAATTTTTATAATAGTTGATTTCACTTAAAGAACTATATCTAAATGGTATAGTTCTTTAAAATATATTAATATTATTAGGATGATATAATATGAGTGTAAATCACTAATGAAAAAAATATAGTTGATGTAAAAGATTACGTTATAGATTTAAGGAGATAGCTCCACTCAAATCCTGGACAAGCTTTAAAACTATAGCTATTTATTAAAAAATTATATTCTAGAATAATATATACCTTCATTAGTAGCAATTTTCTCATTTAAAAATGTGTAGTTATTCACTAATTTTTCTTTTTTATGTTTCAATATCATGCTCAACAATAA
This sequence comes from Romboutsia faecis, assembly GCF_014323405.1. GTDB lineage: Bacteria > Bacillota > Clostridia > Peptostreptococcales > Peptostreptococcaceae > Romboutsia_E > Romboutsia_E faecis. The sequence goes on from NZ_JACRWE010000001.1 coordinate 266,516, forward strand.
GAGTCATCGAATACAAGCTAAATAATACCTTCGATGTCCTATCATATTTATATAATATATCCTCATATTCCTGTAAATCTTCAGTAATAGACATAAAACTTTTTGCATAATAATCCATTCTATCTACGCTATTAATATATTATTTAATATTTGCTCTAGATTTATTACATCCAGAAATAAAAATGGCAAAAACTATTATTTTTCACACTCTTTAAATATAATTTACGTAAAACTAAAAAAGCTGGTTTCAATATTATCTAGAAATCAGCTTTTTAAAGGTTTTATTTTTAATTTAATCTTTTATGGTATTGCTACATATTTTTATGCGTTTTGAATAATTTATAATCGAACATATAAAATCATAACATATAATACTGTACTATAAGGTAGATCGCAGAAATTCCAACTAATCCATATATTATTCTACTAAGTGTACTTATATTCCCAAATGAACCTCCACCTGCAAATAAAGCTGCCACTAAATCAAATCCACTGATTGCCACTAGACCCCAGTTTATTGCACCTATGATAACTAGTATTACCGCTATATTATAAATTATTTCCATGTAGTCATCTCCTCTTATTCTTATTTTTAGTTATTTTATCCATTTATTATTTTTTTATCCTAATTTTCTATAAATAAAAAATTAATTTAGAATTAAATTTAGGTTAAGCATATTTATAATAGTAAAATCAAGTTAATATGAAACTATCCATTATACATTTAATACATTTAAAATAATAACGAAAAATTAACAATATCGGATACTACTCATAACAATAAAAAATTTATAAGATTAATGTATGTAGATAATAACAAGTCTTCTATTACGAATTTATTGTATACACCATTTTATTAACTTCAATATTAAGTAATTTTTAATTCAATGAAATCATGATTATTTTTTTAAACAATATTTTAATGATTTTATTAGCATTAAACATGAATATGTAATTGTAATAAATATTCCAGTAAAAGACAATATTATTATAAGCTTTGATATAAACCCAGATATAAAAATATACTCTAGATTGGTTGGATCGAAAAAAGTAAATATGATATTTAAACTCTCATGTACAGTGCTATTATTTAAAAATGTTAGTACTAATCCTGCAGTTAGACCCATTAGTAAATTTATATATTCCTTCATATTTTATCCCCCTCAGTTATGATTTCTTACTTCTTATAAAAGTATTATAACTTGTTACTTTCTATAGTTCAAAGTTTCTTACTAATACAAATCTTCATCAGAAATTTCTTCTATGTTATAGTTAATTAAATATATATCTGTTTTTTTGCTCTCCCACGAATCATCGCTAACTTGTTTCATAGGCATATGACTTATATAAACTGCATCATATACTGGATATTTTGAATTTAACTTTTCTGTTGAAAAATTACCTAAGTCTACTATATATAAATTATCATCCTCTTATTTTAAATTAACTACCAAACCATTCACTAGGTGATTGATTAAAATAATGAGGTGAAAACTCTATAACATTATAATCCTGAATACCTGAAAGCTTACATGGCTCCGAAACTAAATACTCATATACTTTTTCAATAGACTCTTCTTTCATTATAAATACTCCACCACTCATATTTGTTTTAATCCCAGACATCAATATTAATCCTTCATCCATTGCCTTTTGAGTATAATCCATATGCTCTTTCATGGTACTTTCATCAATTGAGTTTGAATTTTTTAATATGCCTTCAATAATAAAGTATGTCATTTATATTGTCTTCCTTAAACTATGTATAATAATAAAATAACTAATTTCATTAGTATTCCTAACTTACTTAAAATAATAATACCCTAATCATTTTTTAGTCTAACAATTATCTAAATACTATAATCAGAGTCAACATAAATTACAAATTTTACTTTAATGCTGCTATTAATATGCTTTTACCTCTACTTAAACCTTCTACAGTAAACTTATATACTGGTTGGTAAAATCCTTTACTATCTATTACATAACTCAATTTAATATTTTTTATTTCTATTTCAGAATTTTTTTCAATAAAGTCATCTCTAAACTCACCATTTAAAAGTTTATCATAGGCTTCTTTTTCAGATATAATCTCGTATTCTTTATATTTCTTATATGAGATAATATGATTTCTAAAATCTGATATTATACCTTTATCATTAATAGTACATGATAATTCTCCATCAAGATAAATTCCATCTAATTCAGCCATATCCAATGATATAGTATAATCTCCACCACCATTATCCACAAAATCAGCTTTTTCTGGCAAATTAATATTAAAGTCTTTTAATAAATCTTTTACCTCTTGATAATCTAGTCCTTCTTTATTTGAATCACTCATTTCATCAAAATTTGAATACCATGTTCTAAGTCCGGTAGAATATACCCAAAGTGAATAATTTCCCTCTGATGAATGATATATTGTTGTATCATCATAAACATCATTTTTAGATTCATCTACTTTTGTATTTACAGTACTAAAGATCCCATTTGCTAACTCTAATGATTCTTCATCAGAAGCAACTGCCGCCTTATAAACATATGCTTTCCCTTCTTTATTATTAAAGTTCATTTTTGTACTTATATTCATATCTGACATATCTTGACGATGTGTATAATTAATACTTAAATTACCTAATTCTTGCTTAGAGTAATTTATAAACGTAATACTAAAATATACAATAGAAACACACAGTGGCATTTGAAGTCCTATAATAATTAAGTTTTTATCCCTTACCTGCTTTTTCCTATCAGTAAAAGTTAATATGAAAAACATAATAATTCCATACCCTATAACACAACCTAACGTATTATTGAAAATATCGTCAAGTTCAAATATCCCTCTTCCAGTTGCAAGTTGTATCAGTTCTAAAAATATAGTAGATAAGAACCCTAAAAGGTAAGTTACCCCAAATTTGAGACATTGTCTAGAAATTAGAGGTAATAGTATCCCTAATGGCACAAACATCAGTATATTTAAAATTATATTTCTCCATTCTACTTTAGAAAAACTATTACATGCTTCTATATAAGAACTAAACAAATTTAAATTAATATTTCCTACATAACTTGAGCTTCTAGTTCCAAGTGTTGCTCCCAACACTACAATTATATATATTAAAAATATACTCCACAATGCTACTTTACTTACTTTTAATCTTTTGTACCTTTTAATAATCGTCTATATACAACTAAATATCCAATTGAAAATATAATAGATGCTAAAACAACTACTATAATTCCTAATAAAAGATATTCTTTTGCAATATTGATAATAGCTGATATACTCATTTTTTATCCTCTCAATTACTATTTTATATTGTTTTATATCTAGTCTACTTTGTGTAGTTCTAAAAATATAATTAAATCACTATCATTATTTTCACTGACTTTATAATCATCATAAATATCTATTTCTTCTATAGCATATTCTTCACTACCTTTGCTATATGCAGCAATAGCAAGTTCTTTATCTAATTCAAATTTTTTATCTTTCTCAATTATTGAAAGGGTAATTCCGTTATCAACATTATCAAAAAATCCTATCTCCATTTCATCTGAATAAGTATCTTTAATTAAAGTCTGAATAAAAGTTGAATTATTACTTCCATCACCATAATTAATACCGACTTTTAATGCAACTGCTTTTGCTTTATAATTTACAGTTTCCTCTTATAAATCATACTCTTTTTTAAGTTTTCCATATTCATATTCTTTAGCAGTAATTTTTACCTCATATATACCTTTTTCTAAATTGTTAATTTTATAATTCATCCCCATCCCTTTATAAAGATCATTAGCTCTACTTATATATAGATTCTTTTTATAATTATCATCTGTTACTAGTAATGCTATGGTATCAACACCTGAATATTGAAAACCTGTACACTTTATTAATACCAATCCTATTAATATAAAAAGAACTAACCCTATTATGATTTTACTCTTCTTTGAATTCATTCGTATCCCCCATGTATTATAGTTTTAATAATTAACTATTTCTATAATTTGCTTATTTTTATACATTTAAATTCCCTATTATACAAATTTTACCATATTGCTTTACTAAAAATATGTCAAATAAATTACAAAATCACTTAATGTGATAGAAGAAAAGTATCTAAGCAAAAAATGTACCCTATCGTTTTATGAAAGATCTAAAATACAATTATAAATTTACTCCATCATAATTCTTGTTGTAAGTACTAATATCATAAAAGACCTAATCTCCATATATAAAATAAAAAATTCACCCATTATTTTAGACTTCTTTAGCCTTACTATATAACTCATCCCAATAATTCATTTTATCACCTATATTTAATTATTGGCATATTGCAATACAATGTCCACACTTAATACATTTTAATATATCAATAATCGCATTATTATCTTCTAAATATATACATATCATAGGGCAATGCTTAATACATTTTGTATCAAAACTTTCAATTAAATAACCTAATATAAAATACTATAAAGATACATATTATAATTGAATAGAGTTCGCAATATAGGTATAAACTATATTTAAATTTTCGAATTAGAAAGGAATATAAAAATGAAAAATAAATGTATACTAATAGTTCTATTATTAATTTCATTTATAATGACAAGTACTTATACATGTTTTGCCCAACAATCCGAAGTATTAGTTCCTCCAATGCTTCAAGATATCAAGGGAAAAGATGAATTAGTAAAATATCTAGATGAAATAGGATCTGTAAGATCAAATATTAGTACTATCAATATAAGCACAGCTACAGCAAGTGAAAATTCAGCTGAAATAAAAAAACAAATAAATTTCTATTTAACTGAACTTTCATCAATAAAAAATTCCATAGCAAATTTTGAAAAAAAATATAGTAATTCTCAACCAGATTTATTATTTGCAGAACAAATTAACATTCTATTAAATGCTTATCAAATGAGTTTAAATCAGCAATTATCATTGTTAAATGCACTTATAAATAATAACTCAGAAGCATATAAGCTTTTTGATTCTGATTACTTGACATATATATATTACTATTTAAACCTAGGAGATCAAATGCTTTCATATATTAATACATTTTATAACTTATAGTATTTTATTAGTTATCATTAAGATTGCTTGTCCTAAGTATTATTTAGTAAGTTCTATATCTAAAAATAATAAAAAACACAATAATAAATAAGGCTAATTTAGCCTTATTTATTATTAAATACAGTCATCTATTCTCATATTGAAATCATAAATATATAAATAAAATTCTAGTTGCATCCTTTAACATCCACTGTAGTATAATTGTTTAAATCTAAATTAATTAAAATTTAAATTTACTTTTATAATCTATATATATACAATTTATCTTAGTTATAAAAATATTAATCTGTATATAAAGGAGGCAATTTAGTGAAAAAATCTTTTCTTTTACTTTTTTCAATAATAATTATATATTTGTTAGTTGCTTGTACTAATACCTCAGGTAATCAATTATCTAAAAGTGAAAAGATATCAGATTTTCAATACCTTTATAAAGTTATTGAAGAAGGATATCCATTTTTAGAAGTAAACAAAAGACTTAATAATATTGATTGGCTTTCTAAAAAAAGTGACTATCTAAAACGAATTACAAATACTAAAAATGATGAACAATTTATCAGATCTCTCTCATCTATTATTTATGAGTTAAACAACAAACATACTCACTTAATTAAAGATAAACCTAGCTACGATTATTTTAAAAATGTCTATAGCACAAGTAATTATTTTGGATTTTTTGATGAAAAAGTAGTTGTAAATAGATATGAAAAGTTAGATTTTACTTCATCAAATGAAATTCAGTCTAATAATTATTCATCTGTTGATAAATTAATTCTTCAAGATGTTATTAATAATGAAGTTGGATATATGTATATACCAGAAATGTTAAAGGATAAAGAATATTTAACTGCTATTGAAAATTACATAGATACTTTAGAAGATTATAAAACTTTAGTCATAGATATTAGAGGAAATAGAGGTGGCTCTGATGCTTGTTGGAATACTATAGTTTCTAAGTTAGCAAAAAATGATTTAACTTCTACTGGATATATGCTTTTTAGATATAACAGTCCGACTATAAGGAACTATTTAAATAGAAGAGAATTAAGCCTAGAATCTATAAGTAAGCTTCCAAATAAAGCTAGAGAAAATATGCCTTCAGAAACATTTGACATGTTTTCCGGTTTCTATAAAATAAATAAAACTATACCTAAAAATAATAATTATAAATTTGATGGAAATATTTATTTATTAGTAGATAATAGTGTTTATTCATCTTCAGAATCTTTTTCTATATTCTGTAAAGATACTGGCTTTGCAACATTAATTGGAGAAACTACTGGTGGAGATGGCGGTGGTATCGATCCTATTTTATTTTATTTGAAAAACAGCGGTTTAATAGTTAGAATGTCTAGTGATATGTATATTACTTCTAATGGTACTTGTAATGAAGAATTTAAAACTATACCAGATTATGAAATCCAAGATTGTACTAGAACAAGTAATTTTGCTGATGATAACTGTATAAAAAAAGTACTAGAATTAGAAAAATCACAATAAAAATAAAGTAACTGTAATAAATAAACTATTGGATTTTTTTCATACCAATATACTAATTTTGCTGTAGGATTAAATTTATCTGTCTCAATGGAACTAATTGTTTGACTATACACTCCTAACATATATTCTAAATCACCTTATGAAAGATTTTTCTCAGCTCTAGCTACTTTTAATCTATTTTTTAGTATTAATTCTTCTTTCATATTCATAAAATATAGTACAGTCATACATATAAATATAAAAGCAAAACCTATTTATGAAGCTAAGTATGATTACTTCTTCAGTTGATAATAAATATAATCTAAAGGTGTTTTTATATAGATAATATATTGAGGCATAAACATATCTACCTATATGCAGATTAGTTTAAGCCTCTTTGATTATTTTCTTAGTTCATAATCACATAAAATATAATTTTAAAAATCATCATTTAAAACTTGACTTGGCCATGAAAGTAAATCCTTCCTTGGTATTTGTAGTTGCTTTTCATCAGGGAAATTTAAGTGACAGAAATAATTATGATAGTTAGCTGTCCATACATACTTGTCCCATACTCGTATATTTTTTCTGTATGTATATAACATTTCTTGTATTTTATTCTTATGTCTAAGTAGTAATTCTATTTGTACTCTTTCAAATTCATATTCATTATTACATTCTGTATAATATTTAAATATAGTATTTAAATAATTTAAGAACCATTGACCATCACTATCTATAAGTATTTTATTGTACTGTGGTGCGACCTCATAATAATCTATATATTTTTTTAGTCTTTTTACAGTTTTATCATCTAATATAATCCTTGGATAGCATGCAAGCTTGCTTTCCGTATTATGCGCATCTAAAAGAGCTGGACCAAATACAATGTCTTCGTTCATATAAAAGTCACCTACACTTACACCACCTCTAACAAACAACCCCTCTAGTGATAAATTAAATTGATACTCTGACACATTGTCTAATATTTCATTTAATTCAGCTTCTCCATCACCTTTTATAGGGTATCCTACAATCATATTATCAGTATATATTTTTATATTACCTTGGCTATATTTATTTGGTATTATACATTGCTTATTCTTATTTATAAGGTAGTTAATTTCTTTTAGTAGTTTATTTCCATATCCATCCCTACAAGAATCCACAATCATTTGAGAAAAACCTAATATATCTATCGCACATACCATAGAATTCACAAGTTTTGGATTATCTTTATCATATTTTTGCATATTCATTTCAACACATCCTTACATGTCATTTTTAATAATTACCTACTATAATATATAATTGCATTTATTATATTATATATTTCAAAGTAATTCAATTTAACATATTGACTACATCAAAACCTCTTACCATTACTATCATATTAACAAAATAAAATTAATAATGTTAAAAACCTTAGAATTTAAGACTAATAGAAATAATGATTAGTATTTCAATCAAGCCTTATATTTCTTATACATAGTCTAGAGATATTAATATAACCTCTATTTGAAATTATTGTTATATTATTTTTAACTAATAAAAAGGACCTATAAATAGGTCCTCTTAAAACAAAAAAACAGTTCATAACTATTTTACTCTAATTTCATGGATATATTTAATTATTAATAAAATTTATGTCATTTGAAACTATAATTACAGCCTATTTTATATTGTGAATATAGTAAAAATAAAGTTTTTACTCAGTTTTATCATCAAAGCAAATGTTTAAATATTTACTCGTAATATGTTCTATTATATTAGTATATTTCTAAGTTTCATTTTATCTTCTATATCCTTATTTTAAAATTTTACTAGTCTATCAATTGCATACTCAAAAAATTTCTGATATGATTCGCAGAAATAGTTTAGCGATAAATTTCCATCCATATTTTCATCTCTATCTCTTCTACATCCACCTCTACATAGATTTTTCCACTTACATTCAATACAACTATCATCTAGCTTTAATGAAGATCTTATAAAATTACTTTCCTTCATTTTTCTATCTATATCTTCAAAATCACTTTCTATTATATTCCCTATCTTTTGTTCGTCTAATACATAAAAATCACAAGGATATATACTTCCATCAGCCTCTATTACATTTTGAAATGTGCAATGACCAATCATACCACAGGCTTCTGGCCTAACTCCTTTAATTATACCTACAATATTTTCAAAATATCTATTATATACAAATCTTCCATTTTTCATATCCTCATACCATAAATCGAACAAATCTTTTAAAAACTGTCCATAAAGCTTTGGAGTAATTGAATACTTATGACCTCCCCTTTTTTCACCTATAGGATCCAAACATGGTATATACTGTTGGTATGAAAAATTCTTTTCTTTGTAGAACTTATATATGATATTTATATTTTTTGCGACATAAGAAGTTACTACAGTCAATATATTATATTCTACTTTATATTTATTGAAAAGCTCTATTGTTTCTAGTATCTTATCGTAAGTACCTTCTTTATTTACACCTATCCTATTTATGTCATTTATATCTTTAGTTCCATCTAATGATATTCCTACAAGAAAATTATTGTTATGTAAAAATTTCGCCCATTCTTTATCTATTACATATCCATTAGTTTGAATTGAATTATGTATTATTAATTCCTTTTTATTATATTTCTTTTGAAACTTTATTAAGTTTTTATAAAAGTCAATACCTACTAAAGTTGGTTCACCACCTTGAAAAGTAAATGTACATTCTTTCTCTGCAAACTTTAGAGCTTTCTTTACTATTTGTTCTAAAGTTTTAACGCTCATAAATCCATAAGAATGTACTTCTCTATTATCAGATACATCCTCATAAAAACAATACTTGCATTTTAAATTACAATATCCTGATGCTGGTTTAATTAATAAATTTAATGGATACATTCTTAGCTCCCCCTCTATAGTGATACTCCTGTAAATTCAATTATATTAAATATATTTATAAATACCAATAAAATTAAAACTAAAAAAGAAATTGTTGAATTATATCATCACTCATTTGATTTGATATATAGCTTCCATATTATTATATCATTTTCAAAATAATAACTATATCACAAACCGTATTATGATTAATCAAATAAAAATAAATTATATATACCACTATATACTACCATAAATGTTGTTATGGCAAGAGTAATTATCATGCTTAACACATCTATCCAAGTATAACCATAAACGAAAGTATTTAGAGTATATAAAATTAAAATTATAGCACCTACTATAGTAATAAATTCATTAAACACAAATATCTTCCATTTAAATTCTTTGCTAAGTTTCTTAGTATTATTTAAAAATTCTTTTGATAAAGGAAGCTCTATCTAATTTAACATCAAATATAGATTCATATACACTATGATATAAGTAATATGTTATTAATATTATCCATATTTTTTTATTTGTTTTATGTAAATCAATAAAACTCCTTTCAATTAAATCAAATAATTTTATTTTTTTTCATACAATTATCCCTCTTTATATTTAAAAATATTATCTATTGTTAATCTCATTATCTCCATCCAATCCATTCTCATCAAAATTCATAAAAACACGGCTCTCTAAATCAACATAGTAAGTATTAAATACTATAGAACCAAAAATTGATGCTCCTATTAAAAATACACTTGCTATCACAGGATAAGATTTATTCTTTTTATCTTTTTCTGTAAATGCAATTTGACTAAATGCTAATACAAACATGAATACCATTGCAACTTTAGAGTAATCCTCTAAAATTTTAACATTTAATAAAATCTTAGAATCCTTTAGATATTGTTCAAAGTGTTTTGAGTTTTCTTTTGTTTCTACTGCTTGTTGATAGAATCCATCACCACTAAGATATACTATCCTTTGTCCATTTTTATTGTAGCTTAACTTATATTCATATTTATTTGACTTTATATATTCATCAGTTTTTTCTATATAAGAGTAATAATTATAAGTAAACCCTACGAAAAACATTAATATAACTATTAATAGTTTTTTATTATTTGCAATTCTTATTTTTCTTTCAAGCTTCACGCCATTCACTGACTTTATATATTTTCTTTCTACGATTCTAGCATAGATTAATATAAGTTGTGATATTATGATTATCCCAAAACTACTAAAGCTACCTGTTCTAAATGCAATTAAAATAAAAATTTTAATACCTAAATATATATCTATCAAAATCAAAGATCTTTTCATTTTTTTGAGATACATATCCCTATCTATGTATTCAACTTTATCATTAATCATTTCATCATATAAAACCTTGTCTATATATTTATGTGTAAAATATATAATACCTATCATAATAATTAAATCCATAATTTTTTCTATGAATATATTTGTGATAAATCCTATTACAAGTCCTATTAGAATTATTTTTTTGTCTTTTTCTTCTAATTTCATCTGCTCCCCTTTTATACTTTATTCTCTGACTTACATTATATTTCACATTCAATATATTAGATATTTTAACAATAATCAATATTTTATGCAAAACTGGTCGTTAAACTGACAAAATTAGTATTATCTATTTTAATCATTAAATTAATTAATTTTTTAACTTGTTGTATTAATTTAACTAAAATGCCTATCTCTTTATAAAGGATAGGCATCTAAAATAATATAGTGTAGCTAAGTTAATCAGTATATCATTCTATATACTTAGCAATCTCATCTTTTGGAACTTCACCTTCTAATGATAAATAGTAATGTTTAATTGGTTTTAAGTCATCATCTAATTCATATATTAAAGGAGTTCCTGTAGGTATATTCAGATTTGCAACACCGTCACTTTCCATATTATCTAGATATTTCACTAAGGCTCTTAAAGTATTCCCATGTGCAGATATTATAACTTTTTTATTATCCTTTAAATTTGGTACTATTACCTCATTCCACTCTTCTATTACCCTTTTTTCTGTGTCAGCTAAACTTTCTGTAAATGGTATTTTATTCTTTGGTAAATGGCTATATTTAATATCGCCACCTGAGTATCTAGAGTCATCTTTTGTTAGTGGTGGAGGTGCTATATTTACTGATCTTCTCCACTCATGTACTTGTTTCTCACCATATTTTTTAGCTGTTTCATCTTTATTTAAACCTTGTAAAGCTCCATAATGCCTTTCATTCAATTTCCAGCACTTATATACTGGTATCCACATAAGATCCATTTCATGAAGAACTATCCATAGAGTTCTTATAGACCTTTTAAGAACTGATGTATAAGCTATATCAAATTTATATCCATGTTCTTTCAAAATTTTTCCAGCCTTTCTAGCTTCAATTAATCCATTTTCTGATAAATCTACGTCAGTCCATCCTGTAAATCTATTTTCTAAGTTCCATAAACTTTGTCCATGCCTTATTAATACAACTTCTATCATTAATTTAACTCCTCTCTTGGTAGTCTTATTATGAATTATATTCTCTAATACTATTTATATTAAATACCTTAGGCTAAGTATTATGATTAATTTTATTTTTATATGCTTTTATTTTATTAAATGGTATATAAGCACAATAAAAGGTCTATCCCAATAACTGGGATAGACCTTTTATATATTAATTGAAACTCAATTTATTTTTCTGTTTTATATATATTTTAAAGCAAATATCCTCCACAAAAGAATAAATGCTGCTAGTTATAAAATAAAGCCCTATAGCTACCGGAGTCTTAGCCGTCAAAATAAAGCTCATTATAGCTGTAGAAATTACCATATGTTTGTTAAATGCAACCTTAGAGCTTGCCTTAAAATAAGGAATCAATCCAATTAAGTTCGGCGCTAACATTGCTAATGTATATATACAAGGTATTATAAATAAATTATCACATACATTTAAACTACTAATCCAAGGAATCAGCACACTTCTATCATTATGAGGCATATTTAAAAATGTATTATAAAGTGCATAAACTATTGGCATTTGTAGTAAAAGCGTTGAACATCCTAACATACTTTTCATAGTTTCTGCCGAATGTTGTTGTATCTGCTTTTCAAGTTCTTTGGTATTATTTTTATACTTTTCTTTTATGTGCTCCATATTCTCTACCAAATCTTGCTGTTTTCTCATAGCAAACTTTTGTTTTAAAGAAAGAGGCATTAAAATTAACTTTACTAGTAAAGTTATAAGCACTATTGATACCCCTAAATCTCCTGTATAACTGAATAATGTATTTAATAAATCTTGTAACATACTTGAAATGAAATTCATTTTATTTTCTCCTTTTAGTTTCGTTTTAGTTTATAAAATGCATCATTTCAATTTAAAATAAGCTACAATACCTCCAAATATAATATTTCTGAAAACTAAAGTACTGCCTTGGTTCTAGCATTTCAGAGTATCTAAACCTATTTAGAAATATATTTTTTATTAAAAAATATTCAATTTGATGAGATAAGCTTTTTTTACAAAAATAAGATAGACAGCCAATTATTGATAGCAAGAATGTCATATAGATTAATATGTAAAATATATTATCTAAGTCTAACTTCATTTGTTCACCTCATTAAATTTTGATTAAATATTGATATTAGTATAACTTATGATTCTTATAATGTAAATATTTTTCCTAACGCTATTCTTTGTTTATTCTAATTATTCTTTTTAATATATAATCCTTATGATAAATCTTCAAATATATGAATACTTTATTAGCACTCTATGATGAAACTAGCATAGCTATTGTTAATATCAATAAAAAATAAGGTAAAATGCTAAACCCTATTCTTTGAGATAATTACTATGAAATACTTACAAAACTAAAGGAAGAATATTAATATCTACTAAAAGAGCTGTTTTAATACAGCTCTTTTGCTTTAAACATAAAAATTCTCTCGCATATGTTTATTCAAATATACTGCAATACCATAATGAATGATCATTTAATGTACCATCAACATCCATTGCTATTGCTTTTATGCTCATAATATTTCCTACCATTTATAATATTTTTATTAAATTATCAATTTTATTTATCATTTTAATCTTAATTTTAATTTTAAATAAAGGCTATGTTAGCCATCTTAGTGATAAATATGACATAAAAACAACCACACCTTAGACTTTTCAATATATTAAGTTCTAAGATGTGGTTGTTTTTATAACTTACTATAAATTGTTCGTAATATATTAATATTGCAAACGCATATATTTTACTTATTTACTATATAAATTTTTCATCCATTCATTGAGTTCTTCTCTAATATAATAAGTTTCTCCGTTTATATTTATACTTGGTATATCTAAATGTTGATTTAAAAAGTTATCAAGTTGTTTTTTTGACAATCCAAAGTATCTACGCATATACTTCTTTTTTACAAATTTACTTTGTCGTATATCTTCATTTTGCATTCTTAATAAATCCCACATACTAGTCTCATCTTTATGAACTTCTCCCTTACTAAAACAAGTAAGTCCATTTCTTATTCCGTTTCCTATAAAATATCCAGCTATAATTATAGATACACCTAGAGTGTATGCTGATGAGCTATCCATATTTACTTCCCCTCCCATAAATTCATTACGTCTTCATTTCACATTATATAACAATTGCGAACTTAATTATATTATATAAAGTATTCAACTATTTTCCAATTATAAAATGGTTTCATTAATTTGAAGTAAAGTTCCTTATTTTATGTTAACTCAATGAATCTATTTCTAATAGTGGCTCTAGTTACATATGTATCCTTAGTAGCTACATTCACTAGCATATCTTTAATTCGGTCATTCTTTTTATTCTTCTTACTTAGTTGTAGAAATTTAAACCAAGCCAAATAATTATTGATATATTTTGTGGATACACCATTAAAAGTCATTAACCATCTCTTAAAGCTACTGTGAAGAGCATTTATATGCTGTAAATGATAAACACTATCTATCATTGATTTTCCTCTAGGAACTTGCTTTAACTCTATGTTCAACTTGTCCTTTATTCCCATATATGATTTATGTGAGTCTACGCAAAAAGTAGCATCTTCACATATTTTATTGTCAAAGAAGTTAACTATTTGATTTGTTGTAATTCTACCATTACAAATAGCACCCATAAGGATATTTCCTTTTCTATCAATTGCTGTCTCTATACAAATTTGCTCTTTTGATATTCCTCTTTTCTTCTTATCATTTTTACCTTTACCTCTTTTTCTAGGGTTTCTAGGCATTACAAATGTAGTACTTTTAGAATGATTCCCTTTAAAAGACTCTTTAATAAAGCATTCATCTACTTCAACTATACCTTCAACTTTATCATTTTTTAATGATAGATTTATTACATCAAGTATCCTATGACGCATGTAAAAAGACGTTTTAACACCCACTCCGACTTCTTCAGCACATTTTCTTATAGAAAGTCCTAATATCATTAATTCGCAGTATTTTAGCCATTTATCTAAGCCTAATTTTGTATTAGAGAATGGAGACATAGTAAACTCATCAAAACTTGTACGACAACATTTACATATATATCTTTGTCTTCCGTTAGATTTCCCATTTTTATTTACATCTTTACATTGACATTTTGGGCATTCGTATCCTCTAGAAAATCTGCTTTCTTTAACATTATCTCTAATTTCAGAGGAATTAAATAAAGTACTTAATACTTCTTGTGCTACTGAAATTAACTCTGTAAGTTCATTCTTTTTCCAATCTTTTATCATAGCTTTTATATCTATTTTAGATATAATTAATCACAAAGTTAGCTAACATAGCCTAAATAAAAAAGGTACTTATTTTATATTAATAAGTACCTTTAAAACTCACTCTCATCATCTTCTTCATTTTCTTTACGTCTTTTCTTTATAAATCTAGATATTAAAACATTTAATTCAATTAATATAGCTGTAACTATAGCTATTCCATAATAACCTAATCCAATAGATATACCTATTGCTGCTAAACAAAAAACTATTGATGCACTAGTTAATCCTCTAACTGATTTTTCATTATCATTTCTTTGAGTAAATATAACTCCTCCACCTATGAAACCTATAGAACTTATTATTGTAGATATAAGTCTTGAAGGGTCTGCATCTGTGCCAATTGCATAAGCTGATATTATTGTCAAAAGCGTACATCCAAGAGTTAAGGTTGACAATGTTCCAAAACCAATAACTCCACCTCTATTTCCACGTTCAAGTCCTATGATTCCGCCTATTAATGCTGCAAGTAATAATTTCGGTATATGCTCTTGTAGTAACATTAATTCTTCCATATACTTCTCCTTTCTAATTTAATAACCATTGATGTTTTATACATAATACACTATCTTATTCTTTTAAGCAAATATATAAAAGTAAAAAATCCTACTAATTACATCTTTTTAAGTATATAGCAGATATGTAATTCTTTATTTAGTATGTTCTCCCTAAAAATTATAATTATTTGTTAATATATCTATCTATATTTAAATTTTATACAAAATATACTCCCTTTATAATAAGAATTTTATTATTATAAAGAGAGTATATCACCTAGATATATTATATTATTTTTTCATAATTCTATGATAACGTCTTAAACTCATAACCTTGTTCTTTAAAATATCTAATTATATCTGGAAGAGCCTTAGCAGTTTCATCTTTTCCATATGTATCATGCATTAATAAGACTACTATATCTTTTCCAGAAGATGTTTTTATAGTTTGTTTTACTAATTCTTGAGCATTTTTCTTCTTACCTTCAGCATCTGAATTTAAAGCATTCCAGTCTATTTCAGCCATATTATTTTCATCTAAATATTCATCTAGCTTATCCATCTTATTCCAAGAAATATACCCTCCAGGACATCTTATAACTCTAGTTGAAAAATGTTCCCCTAGTATATCTTTTAAGATCTCGTCAGTTTTTTGAAAGTCTTTTTTAAAAGCATCAATGTCTAAATTTCTGCCAGGATATAAGGTATGATAGTCATGACTATATGAGTGATTCCCTATTGCATTTCCATAATCAAATGATGTCTTAATTAGTTCTTTGGCTTTTTCGCCTCCGTCTTCTATTGTTTTTCCGCATACAAAAAATGTAGCTCTTACACCCTCTTCTTTTAACGTTTCTAATATCTTAGGAGTAACAGATGTTGATGATCCATCATCAAAAGTTAGAAATACAATCTTATTACCATCATTTGAGTAATCACAAGATTTCAATTTTTTTTGTATCTCTTTAGCATCATAGGTATACTCCTTACCTTCTTTATTTACTCCAACCATTTTTAACTGTTCTTCAAGTTCTTTCTCTCTATTTTCTTTAGCTACTTTTTCTTGCTGAGCTTGCAATTCTACTTTTTCCTGCTTAATTTCATTAACATATTGAGTCACTTCTATTGATGTATAATTCATCGTTGTAATAAGCAAACTAAACCATAAATAAAACAAAATTTGATTTTGATTCTTTTTTATACCCATAATCTTCACCCACATATATTTATTAATCACATTTTTATATATATGGATTGACGACATGTCCAATAAGTTCTTTCTAGGATTGTAATCATTTTTAACTTTTTAAAATAGATATTTGTTAATGTATTCTAAATAAAAACAAACTATTACAAAATCTCTAAATTAAGCCTCTGCAATAGTTTGCTTCTTAAATCCAATCTTACCACTAAACTACTTGATATATTGATATTTCATTTTTACAATTACTACAAATATACTCTTCAATAGATCCATGATCACAATTTACATGACAGACATTTTCTAAATTACCTTTTTCACAATTACAGTGTACAGTTCCCTTATCTATAGTATATTTTTTTGAATCAATAACAAATAAACTGCATCCACAACTACATTTTCTCAATTCATCGAAATCTGTATCTATAATTTTTTTACAATTTAAGCATTGAATAGATTCTTCTTTTGAATAACTAAACCCTAAATTATCAAACCATTTTGATAACAAACTTCCAAGCTTTTCTTTTAATTTATGCGTCATAATACTATTCTCCATATTCTAGTTAACTAATATTTCACACAATTACATACATATTTACCGCCAAAGTTATTTAAATCAACAGTCTTACCACTAACTCTTTTTATAATATTACAGCTATTAGACTTATTATAATAACTATTACCACTAACAGTATATACAATTTTGCCACTAGAAGTTCCGTTACTAGAAGAACTATTTAAGCTTTATGATGGCGTTTTATATAATTGATTAGGATACTATATCATATTACATTAATTAATTTTGTCATTTGTTGTCGAATATCATTTTTGTAATAAATTTAATCATAAAAAGCCTGAGTATAAACTCAGGCTAATATCATTAATATTAAAATTTCAACACTTTATGCTAATTCTTTTAAAATTACTATATCATCTTCTTCTAATACATCAAGCTTTTTCGCTACTAATTTAGTTGTGCTAGCTTGTACTATTAATGTTATAAGTATTGTCATAAATACAACTGAAGATATTATTTCATATCCAGGAAGTTTCATAGAAACTATAATCCCTGATAATGCTGCTGGTATCACTCCAGTTTCTCTTACCCACATCATAAATAATTTCTCTTTAAAAGTCCATTTTGCATTTTTATCAAATGCAGTTGAAATTAATACTACAAGAGGTCTAGCTACAAACATTAACACTAACACTATTGATAATGATTGTAACCAGTATTTACTAAGAGCTTCTAAATTAACTTGTGCACCAAGTACAACGAAAATTGCCATACGAGCTAGTGAACTTATACTTTCAGAAAAACAGTGTTCTGAATTGAAATCTGCTTCTGGTATCCAAAGTCCAAATAATTTCTTATTTCCAGATATAAGCCCTGCTATAAATACTGCCATATACCCACTTCCATGGAATAAAATCGCTAATTCGTAGGCTAACGCAACTTTTAATATAGACATTATCGGTGCATAAGAATGGAATATACCTATTCTTTTCTCTGATACAAGAACAGTTAGAACATATCCAATTAAAGCTCCTGAACCTACCCCTACTAATGTAGATATTAATAATTCCTCTAAGCTTTTCATTGTAGAAAACTCTCCTTTACTTATAACTCCAAGTAAGGTCGAAACTAAGATGGCCCCAACTGCATCGTTAAATGCAGATTCACTGACTACTGTTTGTTTTATTTTTTCTTTTATAGTTACTTGTTTGAAAACTGGTATAAGAGCTGCAGGATCAGTTGATGCTATTACTGAACCTAGAAGTAAAGCTGTCATTAAAGGTAGTCCAAATATCTTACTCGAAACTATTCCTACAACAAATGCTGATATTACAACACCTATACTTGCTAACATTCCTACACTTATTTTAACTTTATTAAGTACTCTTAAATTTATTTCTTTCCCACCTTCATATAATATAAATGCTGATCCAAAAGTAAGTATAAGATTATTTTCAATTGGATAAGCTTGAACACTTATTATTTTTAACATAGACGGTCCTATTATAATTCCTGCTATTAAATATAATATAACATCTGGTATTTTTAATATTTCACTTAATCTACCTAAAACGATACCAGTTGTAGCTATAATTGCAAATATGAAAATTAAATTATTAGTTGCTATTGCTTCTATTGTATTTTCCATGTTATTCATCTCCTTCTGTTCTACAATACAACTTCTTCATTTAATAAAAACAATTATAGTCCTATAAGTTGATGTAGTCAACTTTATATTTTTATATTTTTTATTGCTATTTTATATATTTACTATAATATTTTTTAATGGCATCTCCTTACCCTTTATAGAAAACAATTTCTTACTATACTTCTTTTATTATCTATTTCTACTCATATTATAAATATTTTTTAATAAATAAGAAATATTTACATGTAATAATCTAAATCACCTATCTTAGCTTACTAATCCACATATCAATTTGGGGTAAAACAAAGGAGCAAAGCAAATTTATATTCGCCTGCTCCTGAAACACATAACTTTAAATTAATTTTTCTAAATCTATTCTCATATCTAGCTTTAACATTTTAGAATCTATTGATATATTATTTAAAACTACACCTTTGAAATTACTTTTATCAATTAAAACATTACCATCATTGAACTCTACTGCCAAGTTATTATCTCCAGAGAAAAGGTCTTTTACAAAATTCTTAACGCCTAAATCTACTATCCAATTTGCTATCTTTAAATCTAAAAACTTTACTTCATCAATTTTTAAAACTAAATCTTTATCTTTATTTAAAGAAGGTATTACTTTTACTTCTATTGGCGTAGTAATTTTATTAGTTATTTTATAATCTACATTTGCCTTTATGTACCCACCATCTACATCAATGCTAATACTATCTATTTTTTCATTCTTACTTTCCTTTAAGAAGTAGTCTACTCCATTTCTTATTGATTGCTCTGGTGCTAAAAATGCCCCTTCAAATCCAACTGGATTGTCTACTAATTCTACACTTTCAATTTTTAAGCCTTGAACATTTCTAAGAAAATCAATGGTTTTATTACTACTTGCTTCTTCATTTTGCTCTATTTTGTTATTATTATTTTGATTAGATCCTTTTGTTGAAGGTTTCATAAAAATATATCCACCAAATAAAAGAAGTATTGCTGCTACAATACCAATAGTTAATGTCTTTTTGCTCATAGTCAACTACCTTTTCCTTTTTAAAATTTATGTTAATAATATCATTCTAATATCCAAAATACAATATCAAATAAATTACAAAATTCATTGAAAATTTTAGAACTTTCAGTTTTAAAATCTAATTATATATTATATAATATTTGATTATTAATTATAATATTTGGTATAAAACTATTTAGAAGTAAAAATTTATTAAGCGATTTTGCTGACAAAGGATGATTTTTAATGTGTGATTTTATTTCAATAAACAAAGAGTTATTTGAACAATTAGATATATTTATAAATTCTGTTTCTGATAAAGAAGACTCTTTAATGCCTATTTTGCACAAGGCACAAAATTTATTTGGATATATTCCTAATGATGTGCAAAATTATATTTCAAAAAAATCAGGTGTTTCGCATATCAAAATATCTGAATTAATTAACTTTTATTCATACTTTAATACTGAAGTAAAAGGTAAGTATAAAATAAATATATGTGTAAGCGGTGCATGTGCTAAAAATGACTCTAAAATGGTACTTAAAGAGTTTGAAAATCAGCTGGGAATAAAATCAGGTTTTACTACTGATGACTTAAAATTTAGCTTAGAATGCTCAAGATGTGTTGGTGTTTGTAGACGTTCTCCTATAGTTACTGTTAACGGTAGAGTTTACGAACAAGTAACTCCAAAAGATGTGAAAAATATATTAATTGAATGTAATTAATATTTTATCATCAATTTTTATTTTTATAAACATTCATCAAATATATAAAAAGAAGAATTAAATTCTTCTTTTTATATATTATATTGTTATAAGATAAGTTATCTATTTATAATCTATCTAACATTCCATTTAACATACTAGCATGTCTAGCTTCATCTCTAGCTGCATGGTCTATAAAAGTATATAACTCTTCAAGTCCACTTTCTTTTGCTTTCTCTGCAAGCTCTGATTTATATTTATTGGACCCTAACTCACCTTTAATCATATTAGATATATTGGTTTTAGTGCAATCTGATACCTTGCCCATTAACTCTGCATACTGTGCTGCATGCTCTGCTTCTTCCCAAGCTATAACTTTAAGAACTTCAGCTACCTCTGCATACCCTTGTCTTTGAGCTACTCTTGCCATAGCTAAATATAACCCTACTTCTGCTGTTTCTCCACTAAATTGTCCATTTAAACTTTGTCTAAACTCCTCATAATCTTTAACTAGTCCTAGTTGATTTTCTTTAGTAAATTCTAATTTATTCATAATTAAAATCCTTTCTATATATCATTCGATTTCTTAAAATCTATATTATTTTATGTACATTTGGTATTACAATACGAAAAATATTGTAAATATACTTAGTAAATTAAAGATGAATATAATTTGTGCAATAACTAAGATCTTATTATTTTTAAAAGTGATAAGTATTAATTATCAAATATAGTATTAGTTATTAATTGTTTTTATCATGTTTTTAATCTAATAATTTACAGTTTAATTTATATTATTAAGTTAAAACTATATATAATTCTAAAATAAAGGAGACTATACTTATGAGAAAAGGATTAATACCAGTAGCTCTAGGAACAATAGTTACAGCAACAGGAATTGCTTTAGATAGCAATCAGTCTAAGTCAAATACTTGCAAAAGAAATGACTATACAAGTCTTATTGGAACTTTTTTAGTAGGCTTAGGTGCAGCTCACATATTGCTTGGATCAATAGATATTGTAAGAGATTAATCTTATATTTAAAGTAAAAAGTTATAATATGATATTTCTATAAATAAAAAATATTACTGGAAATTCTAATTTCCAGTAATATAAGTAAATAATTTACATAATATATTTTCTCAGTCTTTTGATAGTTCTAAGATCATGTTTAAGCTTTTTATATACGTTTAATATCTTCTAATACAACTTCTACATAATACCTTAAGATTATTATAACTATTATTGTATCTATTATGATTAATGTGATGTGTATGTAAATAATATTTAGTAATGTTACAATCAAGTCCACACTCTTCACATGTCCAGTTGTTCTGTTCTTTATACCTCCTAGATACAATAATCCAATCTCTAGTATATCTTCTATTATTATCTAACTTTAGTCTTTCAAACTGTATATTAAAGTCAGTTTCTACTACATATCCCTCATTTATATTCATCTTACTCTTTACTTGTTTAAACATATTATTTTCTAAAAAATCAGGTAACTTCATAAATCTCCCTCTAATCATTATAATTCTCTATAATCTCATTAATAGTTTCATCAGAATTTGTTATTACTCTAAATTCAACTCTTCTAGATGCATTCTTATCTTCCATATTATTTTCATCAAAAATTCTCTTACTATAAGACATTCCATTTGCAGTTATATTGTCTATTAACCACTCTTCATATTGATTAAGTTTTGGAATATTCATAATATATTTCAAAACATTTCTAGTTCTATCTTGAGAAAGTTCCATGTTTCCAAAGTAAGCATCCTTTGTATTTGTATTTTTCTCCCATTCACTAGACGTATGCCCTTCTATTCTTATTTCTTTTACATTATCTTTATGATTTTTGTAAATTACATTTATATATCTAGGAAAGAAGGAATCAAGAATATCCTTAAATTGAGACTTCAATTCAGATTTTCCTTTTTCAAAATATACTTCTGGTTCTTTAAATCTTATAGTTCCATCACTTTCTATTTCCATTTGCCAGGCATCCATATCGCCATTAAATTCATTATATAAATCTTCATATATATTTATCTTCGTTTCTTCATAGGTATCTACTATATTTTCAACTGTTTGTTGTTGTTTTTTTATATTTACATTTTCATCATAAACCTTGCTCATAAATGCAACTGCTATAAATAAGAAAACTATCATAATCCCAGACATAAGGTCTGCTATTGATGAATTTACTCCTTCATTATTATTATTTTTTCTTTTAAATTTATCTAGTTTACTCATATCCTATCTTGCTCCCTCAGCAATAGTTACTACTTCTTTTAATTTATCTGCTAAAGGAGTATAATCATTTGCAAATTTCTCAGATATTGTAATTAACTGACTACCTAAAGAATTTAAAGATTTTGTAAGCTCAGCTTCCAATGTTTCATCTAGTTGTTCAACTTTTCTAGTAAATATATTTTCCATATCTTCTATCATTATTTTTATTTGATTTGACGTCGCCGTACTTAAATTTTCTATTCTCTTTGTAGAGTCTGAAATTGTATTTTCCAAGTTATAATTTATGCTATCCGTTGATTTTTGTAGAGAGTCAACTTGCTTGTTAAGTTGTTTTAAGTTTTGTTGTAGTGATTTTTGTACTTCGTTGTTATAAGTAGTTAGGGCTTTATTAAATCTATGGCTTGTTTGATATAGGTTATTATTTATTTCAGGTACACATTTCTTTAAATTATATACAATCATTTTAAATCTATTTAGGTATTCCTCAACTTCAGATCTAAATTCCATATTATTGTCTGCGATACAACGAGTTGTTTTTGATAAGGACTCTGAAGTTATTTTTTCAAGATGCTTTTCTAGTTTTCTACTATTATCATGAATTACCATATCCAAATTATCTACTACATCTTTTAGCTGTATATCAATATGTTCAAAATATTTATTAATCTCAGGTATAGATTCTTTCGCTTTGTCTGATATTTGAATTATTGACTTTGTTCCATCTACTATAACTTCTTGTGAACTTCTTATGTCTTTTAAAGCTTTACTTAAGTTCTCATTATTCTCTTTTATTAAAGAAGAATTTTTAGCTATACTCTTAATTGACTCGTCCGTATTATGTATAGATTCTAAAACTAAATTTAATTCTTTAGTATTACTCTCTATAGTTTCCTTGTAATTTTCCTGCCACTTAAGAAGGCCACTTACTCCACTATTAAGCTCTTTAAAAGTTTCTCCAAGTTTTTTAAACTCAGTAATAAGTTCTTCTTGTTTAGATATTGTATTATTATTTAAGTTTATTATTTCATTAGCTAATTCTTTAGTAAATCTTTGTTGATTATTTGACCATAACTCACTTACTTTATTTAATACATCTTCAATTTGTACTTGATTTTGTACTAAAGTTGCATTAACATTTCTACTTTCAGATATCATAGTGTTAAAAAGCTCCATAATATCGTCAATATTTTCTTCATCTTCTTTTTTTAAAGCTATATACTTCATAAGTATAGCTGCTGACATCCCTGCTATAGATGTTGCAAATGCTATCTTCATACCAGTTAATAGTAATGGAACACTTTCAGTTATATTATTAGGGTTAAATTTCCATAAACCTATTGCTATTCCTATAAATGTTCCAAGTACTCCTATTGTAGATGCAATACTGCCTAATGCAGATTCATTGGAATATTTCTTTTCTTTTAAAAATTTATATACTATAGATGCCACTAACAATATAAATATACCTGTTACTGCTATTTCCAAAATAATCCCCCCTTTTGTACTCTATTATTTAATTAATATTTATATTCTTTATTTTTTATTTTATACACTATTATTCTCATAATGTTCTGGATAAAATAACTCTACAGATTAAATCATTTCAACAAAATGATTAAGCATTTATAATATATCTCTTGTGCATTTTTTTAATTGAAAGGACTTTAAAATATGAATAAAGAATACAAGAACAAATTTTATAAGAATATTAGTTTTTTCATATCAGCTACTATTGTATTTGGATTTATATTATTCTTAATGATTATGATACATTCAAAATGGTATGGATTTTATATCTTATTATTTACCGTATCTACATTATATTATTTTATAAATTTAAATTCGTGGAAAATATGGCAAAGTGGAGTACTATGGTTAATAGCTATTATAATAGCTATTAGTAATCTATATATTTCAAAACCTCATAAAAATATATCGTTATTAGGTAGTATTGCAAGTGAAGGAGTTAGAACAATTAATAAACTAGGAGTTTCTCCAGGTATCTTTTTAAATAATTTTTCAAGTAAATCATCCATTGACATTTTAAATAAGGAGAAACCTTTATGGAAAATTCCTAATGGATACAAAGTTGAATCACATAAGCTTTCTTCTTCTCATATTGAACTATTAAAAAATAATGTAAAACAAGATAAACTAATTTATCAACTACATGGTGGAGCTTATCTAGTAAAACTTAATAATATGCATAGAAAAAATTCAATAGTGTTATCAAAAAAAGCTAATGGCGCTGATGTTGCTTCACTTGATTATCGCCTGGCTCCAGAATATACATTTCCATCAGCTTTGGAAGATGCTATAGATGGATGGAATTATCTCTTAAACTTAGGATATAAACCTGATAATATCATTATTGTGGGTGATAGCGCTGGAGGAAATTTAGCTCTATCCCTTTCACTAAAATTGCGTGACGATGGTTCCAAAATGCCAGCAGGTATTATTTGTGTATCTCCATGGGCCGACTTGGCAGAAGAAGGAGACTCTTATAAATATAATTTGTATCTTGACCCCACATTTGGAATAGATGAAGGTATGAAGAAAAGTAAACCTATATTACCAACTGAGTATGCAGGTAATATTGATTTACATAATCCTTATATTTCACCAGTTTACGGAAATTATAAAAGATTTCCACCAATGCTTGTTATAGTTGGATCATATGAGATATTCGAGAGTGATAGTATTACAATCTATGAAAAAGCAATAAAAGAAAATGTAAATGTAAAATTAATAGACCAAGATGGAATGTTTCATGATTATATTTTTATGTATGATCTACTCCCAGAAAGTAATGCTGTTTGGAATCAAATCACTAGTTTCATAAATCAAACGCTATATTAATTCAATTAGATTACACTTTATTTAGATATCCTCTACTTAAACTAAGGTTAAGTATATTTAAATATATAATAACATCTATACTAAATTCTTTTGATATTATAACCAATATTAATAAAAAGTAAATTAAATCAAATATGATTTGTTATTAGTATTAGATAATCTATCATAGTTAAATATTATTAAATTGTTAAACAAACTAATAAGTTTAATTTACTCAATGATTACCCTTTGCATGCTTCATTTATAGATAATTTACTATGTTTATTTATCATTTTTGTTATATTTTGTCTTTCTGTGTAGTTTTTTCTTGACATGATAAATATTCTTACTGTATATTAAATGCCATAGGATACTTTAAGATAGTCCCGTGAGACTAATAAGGAAATATACATAACGTAGTATTTTTGCCTTAATATCTTTTGGTATTAAGGCTTTTTGGTGTCCTAAATCAAACATCTACGGAGGATACTATGCAAACTCAAACTTCAAAAAACAATGCCAATAACTTGGCAATCAAAATGGCTATTGCTCTGATATTAGGATTAATCGCTGGTACATCATTCATTCTCTTAAGAGAAAGTTTAATTTCAAATGGTGATTTAGATACTTGGACTTTAATTAATAATTTATTATTCCAAGATATAAGTAAACCAGAGGCTAACAAAGCAATAGGAATCTTTTATATAGTTGGTCAACTATTTATAAATTCACTACAATTAGTAATCGTACCAATGGTATTTACATCTATAACACTTGCTATGTGTAATATAAGTGATACTAAAAAATTAGGTCGTATATCTTATAAAACAATACTTGGATTTCTAGCATCATCTATATTTGCATTAGTTTTAGCTGGAATATTTGGACTTACTGCTCATAAAATGGGATTATTCAACGTAAACATTGATAATATAGCTTCAAGTGAGGGAACTACTGGCAGCAACCCACTTCTTGTATTTGTTCAGGCTATACCAAATAATATAGGTTCTGTATTTAGTGAGAATGGTCGTGTTTTATCTATAGTTTTCTTAGCTAGTATCACTGGAATTTGTATAAATACACTAGGAAATCAAATTTTAGTACTTAAGAACATATTACAAGATATAAATAAGATAATAACAACATTCTTAACTTTTGTAATAACTAAATTTGGGCCAATAGCAATCTTCGTTTTAATAACAAGAACTTTTGCAATATATGGCGTTGATCATTTAAAACCAGCATTAGCATATGTATTTACAGCTACAATTGCTTTATTAATATTCTTAAGCTTTGGATATGCTTTATTTATATATATTTCTACAGGGTTAAACCCAGTTAAATTTATAAAGAAAATCACTAAAGTTGCTTTATTCGGATTCTCTACTTCTTCATCTGCTGCAACATTACCTTTAAATACTAAAACAATAGTTGAAGAATTAGGAGTAAATGAAGAAATAGCTTCTTTCACATTACCACTTGGAATGACTATAAATATGAATGGGACTGCAATAATGCAAGTTATAGCAGCAATATTTATAGCATCCAGTGCAGGATATGAAATAACAGTTGGAAACATACTAATAATAGCATTACTTGCACTTATAGCTTCAATTGGAACACCTGCTGCACCAGGTGCTGGAGCAATTATACTATTCACAGTTCTAACTGGTATGGGATATAATAATGATGCTGCTGTACTTGCTTATTCATTGATACTTGCAATAAACAGACCAATAGAAATGTTAGTTACATCACTTAACGTTGTAGGTGATGCCGCAACAGCGGTATACGTTTCTAAATCAGAAAATAATTTAAATGAAGAAATCTATAAAGCTTAATAAAGTTAATAAATAAAAAAGAGCAATAATTTTTAATGTTTTAACACATCTAAAATTATTGCTCTTTTTATAAAAGCTAAATTTTAACTATATATATTAGCATTTATTTAATTTAGCTGGTTTTTTTGGTTGGTGTATATGCCATATTGATGTAGATGATGATGATAAAAATGCTACTGATAAAACTAATGGACCACAAACTTTCATTAATTTAACTGCTACTTTTTTCATATTTTTTCCCCCTAATTATATTTGAAATTTTTAAAATTATCATTAATAGGTTTACCCATGTTAAAGCCAAACAGCTATATATGATATATTTATCTAAGTTTAATTGCACTCCTATAATAATAACTATACAAATAAACATTGATATCAGTCTTGATTTAAATTTGTTTGATTTATATTCCTCATTACTTAGAGGATTATTTATATGACAAACTGGTGCTAATACGAATATAGATACTGTATTCATTACTGTTAATATAATAAAAAATAAACTAAACTTTTCAATATCTATTATTGAACCAAGTATAATGCTAATAGCAAAAATACTATTAAAACTAATTATACATTTTCTATTACTGTCTGCATGGTATCCTCCACAAAACTGCCTTATTATACAAAAAGAAACTAAAAATATTATTGATTCAATAAATCTCCCCATCACTGTTCCTATTATTAATGCAAATATTGTGTTTATACTCGCAGAAGTTATAATTTCTAACCCATATGCAAAGACTTCATCATCATCTCTTTCTATAATTCCAGTATCAATGAATTTCCTTGTCATATAATTTACAAACTTTTTAATCATTAATTTACTCCCTTAAATAATGTCATATTTATAATATCATATATATACACTAATATCCAATATTTTTCAATTTATTACCAATATTCTCAATTTTCTACACTAATGGTAACAACATTTTAACTGTGAATTCATTATCAGAGTAATCTATTATCATCTCTCCATTATAAGTTTCAACTGCTCTTCTCATACTTTTAATTCCTAGTCCATGTGAATTTTTATCTTTTTTAGTTGTGCATATATTATTCTTATTATCTACAACAATATAATTAGTTTTAGTGTTACTACACTTCATAATAAAGAACTTTTCAATAATATTTCCTTCAATTATAATTTTTTTATCACCTTCATTAATACAATCACAAGCTTCTATTGCATTATCTATTAAGTTTGAAAATATAGTGCATACATCTTCATCTTCAATAAACCCACACTTTGTAAAATTAATGTTACAGATAAAATCTATTTTTTTATATATACATATTTCCTTTTTTTCTGTTAATACAATATCTAAAATTGTATTCCCTGTGTTAAATATGTTATTATAATGTTCAAGCTTTGACTCAATACTATTTACATAGCTTGTAGAATCATAATTTCTTTTATTTAATTCTTTTATACATATAAGATGGTTTTTCATATCATGGTATAATTCACTAATTTTTCTCTGGTTCTCTTTTATTTTTAAATAATATTTATATTCATTATCTATTTTTTCATTTAAACTATTTATTTCAACATAATTCTTACTTTTTATAATGATTCTATTAATACCTAGTATTAAACTTATATTCGACATGAATAAAATTACTGATACAAATACAACCTCTATCTTATCTATTCTAGAGTCACTCATAGTCATTAACATATATTTATAAATAATAAATATTGATACTAGATTTGCAATTATAGGTACAATCATATAAATTATATCTTTTTTAATAAATTTTGATTTGCCATCAAATAATTTATACATATTTAAACCTATTATTAATAATATTTTTCCAATCAAAATAGCTTCATACCTATATATATTACTATCTAGTAAAATATTCATACTCTCAAGTGAATTTATTCCAAATACAATTCCCATACTTAAAGCATTTATCCCTGTAACTACAGTCCAGTATCCGATTACTATAATCACAGATTTAATGGTATCTACTTCATACTTATTTATATATATATGCCATGTTAATATAATTACAATTAAACTTCTTAAGTCAGCATCTACGTTTGTAATAAGACTAACTATCATTATTAAGTTTACAAAAATAAAATCTATATCAATTTTCTTTTTGTCTATCTTTAAACTACTTGTATAATTTAAAACTACTTTACAACCCCATACTTCAATAATTGATGATACTATAGTTATAATGCTTGAAACACTTAACATTACAATCCTCCTAAAGATTTACATTTTATAACTTTATCTTATGTATATATTTTAACATATTTTTACACTCAAAGATAATATATAACAAAATAATATTATAAATTTTATTTAAAATTTTAGTTTGTACACATAATGAAGTACATAAAAATATACCTAAATAAATTACTAGGTATTAGTTAAGTGTATGGTGTTTAATAAATACCTCTACACTTACTTATCTCAAAATAAGTATGCCATTTTTTAACTTGGTTAAAATATACATATATAATACTATAGGAGAATTTAATTAAATGGATAAACTTATTACGATTATATTTATTATTCTTATTATTTTGATGTTAGCTAAGGCATTTAAAAATCTTTTTATCTGTGCATTATTTGCAATCCTTACATTTACTATATATACCATTATTCAACTTCCATATATTACAAGTGTCATATTATCTATTGTTATATTTAAAGGTTTCAAAGACACTTTATTTAATTTAAATGTAACTTTTAAAGCATTGTTTAAATCAAAATATAAGTTTGAACAAAGATTTCTTGGTAAATTAGTTAATATATTATTTGAATTAAACTTTACCATTTTTATTTTCTTATGTTATCTACTTTTAATATCGTATGTACCTTATTCCTTAGATATAGATTCTGAATTTATGGCTATAACTTTTATATCTATATCTTTGATTCAAATTTTAAAACAATTAGCTTTTAGAAGAACTTATTATCATACTCATAGATTTTTAAGATAATTGTTCAACAATATAAATATATATCTATATTTTTTGCATATCCTATTATCATACAGAAGGTATTATCTTACTAATATAGAAAGTATACTAAAAAAGGAGGTTTTCATTATGAACAACGATCACCCATACCAACTTAACTGTCCACATTGTGGTAGCTATATAACTTTTAATATTCCTGAAAATAAATCTATCACAAATAATACTTCAATGGTGTTCTCAGATAAAAATATAGGAAATATAAGTATATCAAACTCTTATAAAAATTCAGGTTCATTCGGAACCTATGAAGCTATGGATGTAGAAATGATTTGTCCTCATTGTTCTTACTCCTTTAAATCCACAGTACATTCTAATTCTACGCTTGAATAACTATATAACATTCAAAATAGAAAAGGTTGAAAATATTTCTGGATATAACTCATAAATATTTTCAACCTTTTCTATTTCGCATACCTACTAAAATCATTCTTGAATTATTTTCTATATTAAGGTAAAAATATCTACAAGACAATAAGAAAGGAGATTCATACTACTATGATTATAAATATTACAAAACCAGCAAAAAGCAATCTTAATCTAATGTTTGATAATTATAATCTAAAAGAAAAAAACTTTAGAGTTTATATCCAAAGAATTAGTTCATGATATGGTCCTATATTTTATGTAGCTCTGGATGAGCCTACTGAAAATGATAAAGTTTTTACCTCAGATGATTATAATGTAATTTTAAATAAAGATTTATGTAACAAAATAGAGGTTATAAATATATTCTTCTCTAACGGAGAGTTTAAAGTAAGTACAGACCTTTATTGGAGAGATGAATACTACGGAGCCTCTTGGGCTAAGCCGTGGTAATTAAAATGGAGTGATACTATGAATAAATCAATAAAAAGAAACAATACTACTTTAGCTATGACAGTATTTTTATTAGGCATATTTATGGGTGCTTTAGATTCTGGAATAATCTCTCCTGCAAGAGGTGTTATTGCAAGTAGCTTAAACATTTCAGAATCAGCAAGTATCTGGATGGTTACGATTTATACTCTCACTTATGCTGTATCAATGCCTATTACTGGCAAATTAGCTGATAGGCTTGGAAGAAAGAAAATTTATATCATATGTATAATAATATTTACTATAGGTTCCTTATTATGTTGGGTATCTGATGTACTTAATAATTATAATTTTTTATTAGTATCTAGACTTATACAAGCTTTAGGTGGTGGTGGAATTATGCCAATTGCAACAGCATATATAGGTGCATCATTCCCCCTAGAAAAAAGAGGAACAGCACTTGGCTTTGTGGGCTCTATATACGGAATAGCAACTGTTATTGGCCCTACTTTAGGTACTGCTATTCTTTCACTAGCTGGAAATAATAATTGGGGATATTTATTTTTATTAAATGTTCCTGTAAGTTTAATTATACTTCTTCTTGCCTTTAGACTTGAAGAAAATAAAAACAAGTCTAAACCTAAAAAAATGGATATCTTAGGAGCTGGAGTTTTAAGTGTTTTAATTGCAACCTTAATGTATGCTCTTACTAACTTACAATTTCATAACTTCTTGACTTCAATTAAGTCAGCACATGTATGGCCTTTTTTAGTTAGTGCTTTAGTGGCCTTACCACTATTTATCGCTATTGAAAAAAATGCTAAAGATCCTATACTAGACTTAAAATTTTTCACTAATTCACAAATAGTAATTACGTTAACTTTAAGTTTCTTAGCTGGCTGTGGTCTTATGGGGACAGTATTTTTACCTCAGTTTGGAGAAAACGTCCTTAGACTAAAGAGTGGTACTGGTGGATATATAGTTACCGTCTTTGCTTTATTTACTGGAATATCTGCTCCAATTGGCGGTAAGTTTATTGATAAATATAGTGTTAAGATACTCCTTTTATTTGGTTTTTCTTTTACAATATTGGGTAGCTTGTACCAATCATTTGTTACTTCCAATTATCCTAGCTTATCTAATTTAGTTATAGGCATTATACTTATGGGAGTTGGAATGGGATTTACTATGGGTACTCCTATAAATTATCTTATGATGAGTTTAGTAAAACCAAATGAAATATCTATAGGTCAATCTACTGCTTCACTATTTAGGTCTATTGGTGTAGCAATTTCACCTAATTTACTTGTTAACTTTGTATCTCAAGCTGGTGAAGAATTGCCTAGGGCTATTAATGAAGTTTTACCTAAAATAACGAGTATAGGTAATCCTATAACATTTGGAAAAACTCTTCCTACTGAAATTATAAGTAAATTTCAAAAAGCAGATGTGACAACTATTTATTCAACTGTAAGGGATTTATCAAATTCTATGTTGATTGAATTACAAAATGCATATGTTAATAACCCCAATGTTAATTTTATTCAAATGAAAACTCAATATATGAATGCTTTAGAACAATCAAAATCAGTTATTGAAAGTACTTATCAACTTACCCTAAATAAGGGCTATGCTAATTTATTTATCGGTACTGCAATAATAGCTTTAATAGGGTTTATTTTATCTTTATTTATTAAGGACAGAAAAAAAACTAAGTAAATAAAATAAAATGAGTATAGATTAATAATCTTATCATTCTATACTCATTTTATTTTATTAATATTTTATATTACTTTCCAAGATCTCTTCTATATTGTGTAGGTGATTTACCTACTTGCCTTTTAAATAATTTACTGAAATAGCTTAAATCATTTATACCTACTTTTTCTGCAATAGTTTGAATTTGCATATCAGTTTTTTTCATTAATCTTATAGATTCATCAATTCTCTTCTGATTAATATAAACTATAACAGAAATTCCATTTTCCTTTCTAAATAATCGTGAAAGGTAATTTGGAGTAATACAAAGATGATTTGCTATATTCGTAACCGTTAAATCAGAATCTAAATTTAAATTTATATAACTTACCGCTCTTTTAATCAAAGGATTTGCTCCTTCTAAAGAATGGTATTTCACTAAAGAACAATAATCTTTAATCATTTTCACAGATATCTTATTATCCATATTTTTAGATAAACTAAGCATAGAATATTTTGAAGATAAGTCATTTAAATATAGAGGATGTACCCCACCGGCTTCAGCAGCTTTTCGAAGTATAACATTTAATATTGTAATTCCTTTTATACCACTGTTAATACTATCATTAAAACTATGATATGAACCTAAATTAGACATTATCTTCTCATGAGCCATAAATGCAGAAGGAAAATCTCCCTTTGATACTGCATCCATAAGCTCATTTTCCATTTGATATCTTTCTTCTATCATCTTTATAGATACATTTTTATCTAAGCTTTCATCTAATTTATACTTGTTAGACATTATCTGCTCTTCCTTAATACCAACAACTGAAAAAGGTCCTCTGATATCAAAATATTTTTCTAAAAATAAATTACATAAGGCCCATAATCTATCCATCCTTACAATTGGCATAGTCGAATAATATTTTTTTAATTCTATTAATATAGTTTCATCTATATCTAAATTAGATTGTAATTCATTTATTTGACTTTCATTTATAGACTCATTTAAATAAGGACCTATTACTAAATATTCTTCAGATTCTTTATTTAAACAAATATTTAGATAACAAGTCTTAATCGGAGTGTTTGCATAGTATATTATTTTTTCTTGCACTAAATTTAAATATCTATTTAAAATATCATCATGATCCTTTGAAAATAAAAGGCTATAAAAAGGATTCTCACTATATATTTTTATAAATTTACTTTTTTCTGAAATATATGATACAGAAACATCTAATGATATAGATACAGTTTGCACCCAAAATAATACTTCATTTTTTTTCATATATTCCCCCCATTAATAAAAAATGCACCATTTGTACAAATTATAGCAATATTTATTATAACTGTAAAGGTTATCCCTTTGTTATAATCAATTTAAATCAAGGTTGTTAAATATTTATTTAAATATAATTATATATATTTGGGGAGGAATAACATGTTAGAATTAAAGCAAAAAATAGATTTAAAAGCTAAACCATTTAACTTATCTGATGAAGATATAAAATGGGTAGAAGAAACTTTAGCTAATTTAACTTTAGATGAAAAAATAGGTCAAGTTTTCGTAGATATGTTGTGGAATAACACTGAAGACGAGGTAAAAGAAAGAATAGCAAAATATGGTATGGGTGGATTTAGATACAACAACATGCCTGCTGCTGACCTTTACAAGCAAAATAAAGTAATACAAGAAAACAGTAAAGTACCTGCTCTAATAGCTGCTAACATAGAAGCTGGTGGGGATGGTGGTGTTGGTGGGGGTACTCACATAGGACATCATGTAACTATAGGCGCTACTCAAGATAAGGAAAACGCTTATAAATTAGGATACTATGGATGTAAGGAAGCTGCTGCTATCGGATGTAACTGGACTTTCGCTCCAATAGTTGATATAAATAAAAACTGGAGAAGTTCTGTTGTTTCTAGTAGATGTTTCTCAAGTGAAGCAGAGCAAGTCCTTGAAATGTCTAAGGAATACTTAAGAGGTGCTAAAGATGCTGGTCTTGCTAGCTGTATGAAACACTTCCCAGGAGATGGACTTGATGAAAGAGATCAACATATAGTAACTGCAAACAATGATATGACTTGTGAAGAATGGGAAGAAAACTTCGGTAAAGTATATAGAGGTATGATAGATGCTGGTGTTGAGTCTGTAATGATAGGACATATAAGACTTCCTGAAATGTCTAGAAAATTAAGACCAGGAATAAAAGATAATGAAATAATGCCTGCTACAATAGCACCAGAATTATTACAAGACTTACTAAGAGATGAGTTAGGATTCAACGGTTTAGTTATAACTGATGCAACTCATATGGTTGGTTTAACTTCTGCTATGAGAAGAGCTGAAGTAATGCCTTACACTATAGCTGCTGGATGTGACATGATACTTTACTACAGAGATAAAGATGAAGATGTTGAAGCTATAAAAGAAGGTCTTGCTAATGGTGTATTAACTGAAGAAAGATTAAATGAGGCTGTTACTCGTGTACTAGCATTCAAGGCAATGCTAAAGTTACACACTAAAAAAGCTAATGGCACTTTAGTTCCTAAGGAAGAAGGACTTTCAGTTATAGGATGCGACGAACATAAAGAAGTTGCTAAGGACATAGCTGATAAGGCTATAACTTTAGTTAAAAATACTAAAAACCAATTACCAATAACTCCAGAGACTCATAAGAGAATAATGCTTTATACTGTAGATAACTCAGGATTTGCTCCTAATAAAGTCGATAAAGCTGCTTTAAAAGATAGAGTTAAAGCTAAATTAGAAGCTCAAGGATTTGAAGTTACTTTATTCGATCCTGCTGCAGGATTAAATGGGAAGCAGTTATTAGCTATGACTCCTATAAAAGAGTTCGTTGATAGCTTTGATGCAGTTATGTTATTCGTTAACGTTGGCGGATTCTCTCAAAGCAATGTAAGACGTATATCTTGGGCTATGCCAATGGGTCCAGATATTCCATGGTATGTAACAGAATTACCAACAGTTTGTGTATCTGTATTCAATCCATTCCACTTAATAGATGTACCTATGGTACCAACTTATATAAATGCATATACTGATAATGATGCAACATTAGATTTAGTTATAGAAAAAATAATGGGTAAATCTGAATTTAAAGGAGTAAGCTCAGTAGATGCCTTCTGCTCTTCTTGGGATACTAGATTATAAGATACCGCTTAAAGACTAATTAATATATGTCTCGGTACTTTTTGGATAAAGACTGAAAACTCCAGTCCATGTAGCGCTACTTTGCTGCATGGACTGGAGTTTTTGTTTTATATCCTTAGCACTTGGGTTATTTAACTTTACTAAAAAATACTTCTCTATCTTATTAATCCGAGTTAGGTATTATTTTATCAAATTCATTTTGATTTATTTCTAGCCAATCTGATTTCAATATTGCATAGTGATCTACATCGTAGTATTTTCCCTTTACTTTTACCTCTTGAATTCCTCGTCCTTCATGTTTCATTTTACACTTTTGCATTACTCTTCCAGATGCTCCGTTTACTACATAATGCTCAGCTTCTACTCTATTTATTTTTAATACTTCAAAGGAGAATTTTAAAATTTCATTTAAAACTTCGGTCATATATCCTTTGTTCCAATAATTTCTATTTAATATATATCCAAAAGTTAGCTTATCGTTTTCTTCATCTATACTTATATCTACACAACCTATACATTTTTTACTTTCCCTTAATTCTATTGCATATATTCCGCCTCTACTGTAGTAGTTTAAAATTATATTTGCTGATTGGTCCATCGTTTTATGAGTTTCCCAAGTTACATATTTGGTAGTTTCTTCATCGCTTGCAAATTCAAATACATCTTTTCTATCTTCCATATTAAATTGTCTAAGCTTGAGTCTACTTGTATATAAAGTTTTATTTTGAGATAATATCAAGTTATATTTTCTTGCCATGTACTCTCCTCCTTCGTATATTTATACTAACTTTCAACCATAGCTTCTTGCTTTTGTTTTTCTTGTCCTAAAAATGCCGATATTAATATTATACTCCCTCCTATAACTTGATATATAGAAAGAGACTCACTTAAAAATATCACACTGAAAACTATAGAAGATATAGGATCTATATAGCTAAGTAGCGCTGTTGTTTTAACCTTTAAATTTTTAATTGCTGAAAAGTATAAACAATATGCAAGTCCAGTATGAACAATACCTAAAAGTATAATTAAACCGAATATCTTAATTTCAGTTATTACTAACATATCTCTATAGATTATAAATGGAAGTAATACAACAGATGCTGTAAATAGTTGTATAAATGTTCTTTTGTAATCATTAAAATCTTGTATATATCTGTTTAACATCACTATAGATGCATAAAAACATGCTGCTATTAATCCCATAGTAATTCCTCTTATATGATTAAAGTTCTCAGATGAATGACCTAATTGATTATTTAAAATAATAAATAATCCACATAATGCTGCTAACACTGAAATAGCTGTTTTTAATGTGAGTTTTTCTTTCAATATTACAGGTGATAAAAAAACAACAATTACTGGAGCAAAATAATAACTTAAAATAGCATTTGATACTGTAGTGTATTTATATGATTCAAATAAAAATGCCCAATTAAAACTTATACATATCCCTGATATTATCAGAAATAACAAGCTTTTATAATTTTTTTATTCTCCACTTCTATTATTTTTTCATCTTTCTTTTCTTTATAATAATTAAATGTAGATATTGTTCCTAGAAAAATGCAGGCTATAATAGCCCTTAAAAAAGCTAACTCAAAGGATTCTAAGCGAATACTTTTTACAAATACTCCTAAGCTACCCCATATTGTCATTGATATTATAAATTTAATAATATTGCTCATAAGCCCCCCTTAAATATTTATTCTATCTACTATTATTAAGAATATAATATATTTACTGCTTATTTATAGATTATCCTCTATATAAATCAATATATTTTATGAGGTACAATATTATTATATATCTTATATAATAATCAACTTGAAGCTTAGAATAATATTAAATTTATGATACTTAATATTTAAAAGAGGTGAACTCTTATACAAGTTCACCCCTTAATATGTATTATACTATATTTTTTATTTGATACAGTCTATTATTTTTAATAATTTAACTTATTTATAGATATTTATCTTCCAATTCTTTTACTGATAACGGTTTACTATATAAATATCCTTGTATTACACATTCTCCCATTTGTTGAATTATTTCTTTTTGACCTTCATTCTCCACACCCTCTGCTACCACTTTTAAATTTAAAGACTGAGCTAAAGTAAATATCATTTTTATTATCTTATCATTTTGACAAATATAATCTACAAATTTTTTATCTATTTTTACCCCTCTAATAGGCAACTTTTCTAAATAACTTAAAGCACTATACCCTTTTCCAAAATCATCTAAATATATATCAATTCCAGCTTTATTTATAATATTTAAGTTATCACTTATTTGTTTTTGATTTTCTATTGCAAAGTTTTCTGTTATTTCAAAAACTATCTTATTAGTAGATATATTATATTTATTAAGCATTTCTTTAACATAATTACAAAAATTCTTATTCATTAGCTGTATAGGTGAAATATTTATACTTACCTTTGGAATATTAAATTGTTTTTTTTCCCAGATTTCCATTTGCTTAAAGACTTCCTCTATTATAAATTCACCTAATTCATGAATAGCTCCAGTTTCTTCAGCAATATTTATAAATTCATTTGGTGGTACAAACCCTAATAATTTACTTTTCCATCGTACTAAAGATTCCATACCCTCTATATTTCCATTCGTGGGATTTATTTGTGGCTGATATACCATGTATAACTCTTTATATTTTATTCCTTCTGTTATAGATATTCCTGTAATCAACTTCTTCATATCTGAAGTATATTCTATAAAATTATTTCTTCCATTTTTCTTTACATTATACATAGCTAAGTCGCCTTGTATCATCATATTATTAATATTACAATTTCCATCTGAATAAAATGCTACACCTATAGAAACAGTGGTTTTAATGCTATATCCACCCAACTCAAACGGTTCTCTCATTAATTTAACTAGCTTTGCCGCAAAATTTCTTATTTCATCTTTATCTTTGTATTCCTTTACAAGGATAACAAACTCATCTCCTGAAGTTCTTGCTACTATAGTATTTGGAATTGCATTCTTAAAAACTCTATGTGCAAATTCAATTAATATTAAATCTCCTACTTTATGGCTATATATATCATTAATATTCTTAAATTTATCTATATCTAAAAATAATAATGCTGCCTTAGAATATTTTTCGCCAAATTCATTTTTGAATTTTTCTAATTCTTTATTAAATCCAACTCTATTATATAAGCCTGTCAGCTCATCAGTATTTGATTTTATTATAATTTCTTCATAATGATTGTTTAATTCATTTACTAATGTATCAATTTGTGTTTCTACTATTTCAAGCTCATCATGAGTATCCAATTCTTTATACTTTTCATTAAAATGGCCTTTTTTTAATTTTGTGATAGATTTATGTATTGCTTCTATTTTTGACATAAAGCTATTATTTAAAAACTTCCATGTGGACATTATTATAGTAATGTATAATACCAGTATTCCCAGAAATAAATTCCTCGTTATTTTTATATTTTCTATTAATCCTTCATCTGAATTTAATTTTGTAATTATTAATTTACTATCAGTAAAATCTTTTATATATGCACTAGCATCTAAACTAGGTGTATAAGCTAGATGTAAAATTATATTAGTTTTAACTTCACCTAGATTCTTTGTATTTACTATAGATGAATCTAATAAATCTATATTTATATCAGCTTCAAATATACTAAACTTTGGTACTGTTTCTTCTAGAATTTCTTGTTTTACTTCTTTAGCCATAACCATTACCCCAGCCTTATTACCTAGAGAATTATTTCTAAGTATTGGGTACATTGATACAAAGTATAATCCTTTATCAGTAGTTAAGATTCCATTCTTTGCTTTTATGTTTGTAACACTGTCTAAAACATCATTTTTCAATATGGTATTTCGTATATTATCAGGAATATTATAATTATTTAAATACTCTTTATCGTAAAAGGATTCAAATAAAATCTTACCATTATTATCTAATATCATTATTGCATTTAATTCTAAATTGCTCATATTTACAGTATCAAAGTTTTCTTTTTCAAACTCTTTAGTATATTCTTGATCTTTATTCTGCTCTTTCAAATTTATATATTCATAAGTTTTATTCCAATTAGAATAATCTTTACATGTTTTTTTTATATACTCTAGCTCTTTATCTAGAGTATTAACTATTCGTGATATATTCTGATTAACCTTATTTTTCTCTAACTTAACAATATTTTCTGTAATCATTCGTTGAGAAAAAACGATTACAATAAGGATCACTGCTATAATTTGTATAATAAAGTAAAGAAACATTTTATTATTTAAACTCAATTTATTTAAAAAGGTTCTTTTATTATCTCTTACTTTCTTTTTTTAAAATAATTATTAAAAGTCATCTTAACCACCGTTCAAATTTATTTTATTAATTTATATTTTACCATATTTTTACACGTTTCATCATTTTTATTTTGTACACTAATATTTTTATTTATGACATACTTATGTAACAATTTTTAATTTATTTCTATATTATACAATATATGAATTTATATAAAAATAAGGAGGAATTTTATGCAATTTGATCCTAGATTTGAATTTAGTAGTAAAAAGGTAATAACTAATATACTACCTCCTATGATGCCAAATAACCCTATTTGTAATAGAAAATATACTATTTATTATTCTCCAGTAACTTGTGAATACTTTTTAACTGTAGCCAATGATTTTTTTAATGATGATATAAATCCTTTACTTAAAAATGAGGTTCATGGAAAATGGGATATTATAGGAAATGGTGTTTGTAGACTTAAAATGTATGTAAATCTTGGTGGTGGTAATAATCTACTCGTAATGGCTAGATATGCTTTGTATAAACAATTATTGCCAAATTATATCCGCACTATAATTTATGGAGATAGATACTTTTTTAGAGAAAATAAATGTTTACTAAATTCCTTAGTTACAGTAAGATTTATGTCCGATTGCGATACCATGAATATTGTAGAACCATATGGAACAATTAAAAACTTTAGATAAATAAAAGAGTATCAAAAATTATTTGATACTCTTTTATTTATCTAAAGTTTTATCATTATCTATTTTTTGAATAAATTTCCAAACGTGCCTAATACACTACTTTCACCTGTTTGCTTTCCATATGCTTCTACTACTGAAGCAAATACTTTTGATGCTAGACGGCTAAAAATATAACTTATAATCAACATTATGATAATTCATAAATAATTTATATTCTTAAACTAAAGAATATTATATCACTCATGGTAATAAAATCACAATCCTTTTTAAACAGCCTTCTCGCTTATCTTACTCAGCATCAAAGTCTATATGAAATTTTCCTTTTGGTGAGTTAATATCAACATATGATAAGTTAAATTGCTCATCCATAACATCTATTTTATATTCAAAAAGAACATCATCTTCTTTTTTAGACATAAATATGTAGCTTCCATTTTCCTTATCTTCTATTTCATCACATATTTCATCGTATATTTCTTCTCCATTTATTATTCCTGTGTATCCAGAATTAGCTATTTTTTCTTCTATTAGTCTATATATTTCTTCCATTCTTGTCCTTCTTTCTAATTAATTATTAATTTATATACATTAGTTTAAACATTACAAAATTATTAGTCAAGAATATAAGTTAAGCATTTATAAGATTTTGTTTAACATCATATCCCATTTCCTCAAATTTTGAAGATAAAAATTCAAATTTACTTGGCTTAATCTTTAAAATATTAATAGAAATAGGTAATTTATTAAATTTTCCAAATTCTAACCTTTTTAGTTTGATAACTTTCTCATATTCACTACTATGCTCATCTAAAAGTTCAACTTCTCCAGATATCTGTAACCCATTTAAGCTATTCATGTCAGTATAATTTTCATATATACTTACAGATATATTTTTATTTTGTAATATACCTACAAATTTTAATCCGCCTTCGCTTATAATATAAATATTTCCTTGGAAATACTTATATTCTATTGGTGTGGATCTAAGAAAATCCTCATAACCAGTTGCAATTGAACAAGTATTATTTTCTTTTATAAATCTCTCAATTTCATTTTTTATAACCTCTATTGGAGCTTCATTCTTCGGTCTATCTAAATATTCCTTGATTTTCACACCTGCATTTATAACATTTTTATATTCAAATCTACCCATATTTATAAACGGTATTTTTACTTTATTACAAAAAACTTCTAGACTTATTTTGTCCTCATCATCTAACTTATTTATTTCTAATTGTCCCTTTATAAAGTAATAATATATATCATCTTTCTTTATTATATCTTTTAACCTTAATCCATATTTTATTCCATCTGCTTTAGATAATCCTACACTTACTATACATACTCTTTTTTTAGAAAAATCATAGCTATGTTCCTTAAAAAATTCAATTATATTATTACCAGATTTTTCTTCATATAATGGAAAAGCTATCACAACATTTTTATATATATTTATATCTGGCACATTTTCTTCTATATTACATAATTTAGAAGGTCCTAAAATCAATGAAAGTATATGAGCAACCTTTTGAGTAGTACCATATTTACTTTCATATAAAATAAGAGTGCTATTCATAATTTCCACCTCTTTTAAATTAATTTGTTCCGTTTAAATTAAATGTCTCTTATTTTATATACATATATCATTTTACTTATTCCATTTTTACAATATTTTTAATGTCTACAGCTTTTATAAGAACTTTATGTTGTTTAAAGATTCAATCTTTTTCACATTCGTCATATCAATATTAACAGGTGTTAAAGATATATATCCATTTTCTACTGCAGTTATATCGCTACTTTCGTCTTGATCTAATTCTTTTACTTGACCACCTATCCAAAAATATCTATATCCATAAGGGCTTACTCTTTCTTCTAAAACATTTTCATATTTTCTATCTCCTAAAGTAGTTATTTTAAAACCTTTTATTTCAGTATTTGGTATATTCACATTTAAGATACAATCATCTAACATATCTAACTTATCTTTTAAATTTTTCACTATATTTACTACATACTTAGATGCTTCTTCATAAGTCTCTCTTGATACATTAAATTCATCATAAGAAACTGCAATTGCTGGTTTATTTTGGACAAGCCCCTCTATTGCTGCTGATACTGTACCTGAGTATATTACATCTGTTCCTAAATTAGGACCGTTATTTATACCACTTAATACTAAGTCAAAATCAACTTTTGAAAATAACGCTTCTATACCTACCTTAACACAATCTGCAGGTGTTCCAGAAATAGCATAAGCTTTTATATCGTCATCTATAAATGCATCTTTTAGCATTATAGGATTATGAACTGTTATAGCATGACCTGTTGCACTTCTTTGACTATCTGGAGCAACCACATATACATTTGCTATTTCCTTCATCGCTTTTGCCAGCGCTAGTATACCTTCTGCGTTTATACCATCGTCATTTGTAATTAATATATTCATACTTTACACCTCTTTATTTTTAATTATTTGATTCATATACAATTTCACCATTAAAAAAAGTTATTAATACCTTAGTTTTTTCTATATCAATTGGATCTATATTAAATATATCCCTATCTACAACTATAAAATCCGCATACTTACCTACTTCAATACTACCTATTTCATTTTCTCTAAAAATAGCATAGGCTCCATTAATAGTAAAGCTTTTCACCATATCCATAACACTTATTCTCTCATCTTTATTTAAAAGATACCTTTCATCATCTATATTATTAATATCTTCTACTCCAAAATATTTTGAATTGTACAGATTTCTAGTTACTCCAGCTTCTATTGCATAAAATGGATTAGGCTCTGGTGTAACAGAATGATCTGATGAAGAAGTTATAATCACTCCTTCTTTGATAAATGAATTAAGGGGATATTCATATTTTGCTCTATCTCCTAATAGCTTATAATCAACTTCATCCCACCACTTAGGTCCTTTGATGTGCCAATATGGCTGAACTGCTGCTATAATACTTAGTTCTTTAAATCTTCTTATATCATTATTATTTACTAGTTGTAAATGGGTAATAGTATTTCTAAAATCCTTTTTTTCTTGTAATTTATAATTTTTTTCAACTGCATCTAAAACCTTTTTAGTAGAACCATCACCGACAGAGTGCACATGAATAGAAAAATTATTTTCATTACAATATTTTATCGTATTTTCTAAGATTTCTTCCTTCCATAAAAACTCTCCATAATAGTCAGTTCCCATTCCCGCTTCAACTTTATAAGGTTCAAGTAAATAGGCTGTAGATCCTTCTATAACACCATCTGCTAACAATTTTATAGTTGTTGTTTTAAATAAATCTAAATCATACTTCTCTCTTATATTTTTTATTTCATCTATCTGAGACTT
This sequence comes from Romboutsia faecis, assembly GCF_014323405.1. Lineage (GTDB taxonomy): Bacteria > Bacillota > Clostridia > Peptostreptococcales > Peptostreptococcaceae > Romboutsia_E > Romboutsia_E faecis. The sequence continues at coordinate 311,351 of NZ_JACRWE010000001.1, forward strand.
TATGTCTTCATCTGAGAATATTATTATGCTATTAGATATTCTCATCTTTAATTTACCTTCTTCAAATAGTCTTTTATATGCATTAGGGCTCATTCCAAATTTCATCCCTGACATAGATAGTATACTTGTTATTCCAAACTCATGCATCTTTCTTTGAAATAGTTCAAAAGCTTTCATATACTCTTCTTCAGAATAATTATGTTCTTCTATAATATGGATTGCTGATTCTTTTAATGTACCCCATAACTCATTGGTTTCTTCATTTATTTCTATTTTCCCACCATTAGGGCATTGGGTATCAATATTTATATTGAATTCTTTAAACGCTTTAGAATTTAGCCACATAGTGTGTCCATCATATGCTCTAAGAACTATAGGTATGTCTATTGAAATATCATCTAAATGCTCTTTTTTGGGTCCTTTCCCAAGCTCTTTGCCTTCAAAAATCCCTAAAGACCACCCCCCACCATATACAACTTTCACATCAGGATTTTTATCAATAAAAATTCTTATAGCTTCTTTGTACTCATCTATTGAATTTAATCCATATAAGGACACTTCATAAAGTTCTGTCAGTGCAGTTCCTGGAGGATGTATATGACTATCTACCATACCTGGTAATATAATATTTCCTTTAGCATCTATGACTTTAGTATCTTTTTTTATATATTTATTAATATCTTTATTATTCCCTACATATATAATCTTCTTATTCTTTATAGCAATTGATTCTTTAATAGAATCTTCCTTATCTATTGTGTATACTTTTGCATTTATTATAACTATATCGTTATTATCCAAGTCATTGCACCTCTTTATATTAATTGTTTATATATACTTAATTTTATATTACCTTATTAAATATGTATTAAACAGTTTAAAATAGAAATAATTATAATAAGTCGTTCATATTTCTTATGTTATAAAAAGTCGATTATATATAATATATAAAGTTATTACTATATGGAATATAACTATTTTTTAAATCATAAAAAATATAAACTCTAAGCAGCTAAATATATTTTAAAGTAAAGGAGGTTAAAATATGCCATGTAAATTCTTAAATATTTATATTAAATGTTGTTTTGAATGTAAAGTCAAAGATATTTGTCAAAAAAATGCAGTGGATTTGGATCTAATGGCAAGGATTGCGAGTTTTATGATGATAATGTAGATGCTATCTGTGTGTATGAAAATAGCGTTAAAAAAGGAGAGCCTTTAAACTAGGCTCTCTTAAAACTACTTTCTACTAATGTAGTACTATGCTAAAATTCTAACTTTTTAACACCTAATTCTACCCATTTTATTAGCTTTTCTCCTTTTTTAGAGAATAAATCTTCTATAATTTCATCTCTATCTTCATAAAATCCTTGCATTTCAATTAAGCTTCTAGTTAAGTATTTATTTTTAATAAATATTACCTTATCATCTTCATCTTCATTTTTCATTAAATCTTTTCCTAAATTTATAATTTTACTTATTAATATTAAGTTCTCCGTGCTTATAATATTTAATTTTTCTGAGAAAAATTCAATCTCTTCTAACCAAGTATCAGGTATCTCTTTTGTATAGTTATTTCCATTAAGTTCCGAAATTTCATACTCCTCTTTTAAATCTATATTTTCTAGAAATCCACCTTCATAATCTATTGCTTCGTATTCCATGTAATCTACTTCTTCATGCTTAATATTATTATATTGATTATCAAAATTTTTAATTATATTTATAAAGTTTATTATATCTTCTCTAATACCAATTTTATCAAGCATATCATTTTTCACATAAAACACCTCTTTTTTATTTATTTATTTATATCTATGTATATGGAAAATTTATATATGCATATTTTATATTTAAATTTAGTTATATAAAAATACCATAGGTAGATATTACTATTTACTTATGGTATTTTATATTATTTAGATTTATTAAATTTCCTTGTTTGGTAATAACTTTAACTAGAGTAAATATCTGAGAATTCTATATCACATTTTTCAATTTTAGAACAAGACATTTCTCCTATATTACTTATATTATCATCATCTACTACCTTCATATTTAAAAGTTCAAATTTAAATTCAGAACCTTTATTTACTTTACTTTCTACTGTTATATTACCTCCATGCATCTCTACTAAAGATTTTACTAATGATAAACCAATACCACTACCTTCACATCTTCTACTAAAACTAGTACTATCTTGAGCGAACCTTTCAAATATTTTACTAATACTCCTTTCAGAAATACCTACTCCATTATCTTTTACAGAAATACCTACTCCATTATCTTTTACAGATACAAAAACTTTTTCTTCACTGCTAGTTATAGATACCTTAATTTCTCCGCCTGGATCAGTGTACTTAATTGCATTAGACAGTAGATTAAGTATAATTCTTTCTATCTTTTCTGGATCACAACCAATAATAATATCCTCTTCTTCAGTATCAAATATAAGCTTTATTCCTCTTTGCTGCGCATATTGGGTAATAGACATAGTTATATCTTCAATAATTTCTACAATATTATAGTTGGACATTTTTATATTGTAGTAACCTGCATCTATCCTTGTTATATCTATTAAATTATTTAGTAGTTTTAAAAGCCTATATGAATTTTGCTTTATAACATTATTATATTTTCTTAAATTAAAATTTTCATTATAAGTTATATTATCGTTTTCTATATTTTTATTAATAAGTTGCATAGTTCCTAAAATTATATTTAATGGAGTTTTAAATTCATGAGATAGGTTAGCAAAAAATTCATTTCTCATACTCTCCATAGATAAATTCTCATTTAATTCTTTAATTTTATTCTCCATAAACTTTATCTTTTCTTCTACGTCGATTTTTTCTTCTGTAATTTTTGATATGTCTTTTGATATGATTATAATGCATTCTTTGTCTTCATAATTATCTATTATGATTTTGCCATTTACTGATATAGGATTTGAGATTTTCGGATATAATTTTAAATTTATATTATTAGCTTCTCTTTCTTTGTTATCTTTAAAATTTACCCATTTTTCGATTACTTTCTTTTCATAGCCAATTAAATCTATTATTGCCAATTTATTTATTTCATCTTCATTATACTCTAACCTTGATAGTAATTTGCTATTACATTTTAAGATTGATCCCTTGATATCACTAATTAGAATATATTCATCAATTATATCAATTAAATCATTCATTCTAAAATTCCCCTTCATAAAAACATATGAGAATGTCCCTTTATAAATATACATCGTATTATCTACTGATAAAGTATTATACATTATTTACTATGAGACATCTCATGTAGTAAGTATTTACCTTTATTTATAATTATACTATATTTTTTCTAATAATCCTGTTTATTACAGTGAATTATTACTATTTTCCTAAAAATAATATAATTATGTTCATTTCTCTTAATAAACTTCTACACTTTTAAACTTTTCTCCTTCTTTATTTGATAATTTATGATGGTAAATACTTTGTTTTTATTATTTAAGATTCTTATTTTAATCCTCTTATAAGCAATGCATATATTCTTCTACTTTATCTGCATCTACACTATAGGCTTGACCCTTGGAGCAAAAAATAGAGCTTGAAGTATAGTCCATATCTGCATTTTTATTGTAATTTATTTTTTCTAAAACTACTTCAGTGTTATGGCAAACATCATATCCATCATTTATATAAGAAATACTTCCACTCCCCTTACTAAATAACATTATCTCCATAGAGTAATTCATAAATGTACTTACTGGACCTCTTCCATTTATAATTACTCTATCCTCAAAAACTTGAGGTTCCTCAAATTCTCCACTCATTTTTTGTATATCAGATAGAACTCGTCCGATATAATCTATATTTATTTCTATTTTAAATTTATAATATGGTTCTAGTAATATATTTTCAACTTTTTCAATACCTTGCCTTAAAGCTCTAAATGTAGCTTCTCTAAAGTCTCCACCACTCGTATGTTTATTATGAGCTCTTCCATCTAATAATGTTATTTTTATATCTGTAATAGGATATCCTCCTAGTATTCCTCTATGCTCTCTTTCAAATATATGAGTTTTAACTAAATTTTGATTACCTATACTTAAGTCATCTACTAATGCTACGCTGTCAAAACTTATCCCACTATTTCTTTTTGTTGGCTCTATTTTTAAATAAACTTCAGCATAATGTCCCAATGGCTCAAAATGTCCACATCCCTTTGTAGCTTTACTTATAGTTTCTTTGTATAGTATTTCACAAGGTCCAAACTCTATATCTAAATTAAACCTACTTTTTACAACCTCTTTTAAAATTTCTAACTGAATCTTACCCATAACATGTACGCTTATTTCTTTTAATTTTTCATTATAACTTACACATAGCGAAGGTTCTTCGCTATCTAAAATTTTAAAATAACTGTAGATTTCATTAATATTTAAAGATTTATCAAATATTACTTTTGATTTCATATTTGCATTAATTTCAACATTAATCTCATCTGTAATATGTTCAATATCACATTCTTTTATGGTATTACTAAATACATAGTTTCCACTTACTGCATTATTGATGCCTGTTACAGCAAATAGTTGACCCGCACTTACCGTATTCTCAGTAGTAAACTTTTCTCCATTATAAATTCTTATTTGATTAATTTTATCATAAGCATATTCATGACCATCATGATTCACATCCATTAAACTTCTATATTTAATCTCATCTTTTACAGATAAATTACCTCTTAAAGCTTTTATATATGTAATTCGTTTTTTATTTTTTTCATTAATAACTTTATACACTTTACCTATAAATTCACTATTTTTATCATAATTAGTATAAGTAAGCATGTGTACTTTATCTAATAATTCCTCTATTCCAATATTATTTAAAGCTGACCCAAAAGAGCATGGATATATTTCACCATCCTTTATCATCTCTTTAATACTATATATCCATAGTTCTTTTTCATATCTTTCATCTAAATATCTTTCACATAGGTTCGCATCTCTTTCAGCAATAAATTCTATGAGATTATTATCTAAATCATAATCATATTTTTCATTAAATGAATTGCTAATATCTATAATATTTTCACTTAACTTGGATTTTAAATCTTCAATAATCTTATCTTTATCTGTACCAATTCTGTCCATTTTATTTATAAATATAAAAGTAGGAATTTTATATTCATTTAATAATCTAAATACTGTTTTAGTATGTGATTGTACACTTTCTACCCCACTTACTATTACAATAGCATAATCCATTATCTTTATAGCTCGTTCCATCTCTGGAGAAAAATCCATATGTCCTGGAGTATCTATTAAATAGTACTTTGAACCTTTATATGTAAAATTTCCTTGATTAGAAAATATTGTTATCCCTCTAGATTTCTCTATACTATGACTGTCTAAAAATGTATTTTTATGATCTACTCTTCCTAATTTTCTAATTGATTTTGTATAGTAGAGTATTTGCTCACAAAAAGTAGTTTTTCCAGCGTCTACATGAGCTAATATTCCAATAGTTTTATTCATGTTTCACCTCTTTATATATTTTATAAACTGATTATATCACAATTAAAATCTTATTAACTTACAACTATAAAACATATCTATAATAAGACAAAAAGCCATAACAAATGCTATGACTTTTTCTTTATAAGATTATATTTAATATTAAAAGTTCAATAAATCCTACAGCCCATACTATTGTACTAGCTATAGAGTAAACTCTTATTTGCTCTTTTACCTCAGTAACCCCTAAAGTTCTATTTACAACCCAAAAATACGAATCATTAAAGTGAGAAAATACTAATGAACCTATACATGCTGATAAAACTGCAAGCTCTGGGCTAAGCCCAAGTGTCGCCATCATAGGTGCTGTTACAGATGCTGCTGTTGTCATCGCAACAGTTCCACTACCTTGAATAAGTCTTACTATCGATGCAATTGCAAAAGGTATTACTACTGCTGGAAGTGGTGTACTTGCAATAAGTCCTGCTATATAGTCTCCCGCTCCACTATCTCTTATTATCATACCTAAAGCTCCACCTGCACCTGTTACTAACATTATAACACCTGCAGATTTTATACCTTTTTCCATTGTAGTAGTTATTTCTTTCTTATTCTGCTCCTTACCTAATCCATATATAGCAATTATAAGACCTATTCCAACAGCTATTACTGGTGCTCCTAAGAAATTAATGAACTCTATTAATACACCTTCATATCCAATTTGAGTACTTACAGTTTTTATAAGAATTAATATTATAGGTACCATAATTGGCATAAATGCCATAAAAGCTGATGGTAAAACTTCATCTTCTCCAACTAAAGTATATGCTATTTCATCTTTAGGCATAGACTTCAAATCATCTTTTGTTAAGTATGTTTCTCCATCTTCAGAAGGTATTCTGTACATCCTATCACCTAGATATCTAGCATAAGCAAGTCCTACTAATGTCATTGGTATTGCACAAACTATCCCCAGTAAAAGTACAGTACCTACATTTGCTCCATATATTCCAGCAACCCCTACTGGACCTGGAGTAGGCGGAACTAAAGAGTGAGTTATAACAAGACCTAGGGCTAATGCTAGTCCTAAAGATATTACTGATTTCTTTGTATTTCTAGAAATTGATTTTGCAAGTGGTGATAAAATTACAAATCCCGAATCACAAAATATTGGTATTGATACTAAGAATCCTGTTATAGCTAAAGCTAATTCTTCTTTTCCTTTGCCTAGTTTTTTAACAAATATTTGTGCCATTTTTTTTGCCGCACCCGATACTTCAAATATTTCCCCCATCATTACGCCAAAACCGATTATTATACCTATGCTACCTAGTGTATTCCCAAAACCAGTTGTTATACTATTTACTACATTACTTGCTGGCATCCCACCTACAAGCCCTGTAATTGATGCTGATATTACCATACCTAAAAATGGATGTATTTTAGTTTTTAACATTAGAAATATTAATATTGATATTCCTAACCCTAATCCTAATAGAATCTGTGGTCCTGCTCCAACTGTTTCATTCATAATAAATTCTCCCTCAAATTTTATAAACTAACTTATTCTATCTTTTATTAAATTTAGGAGCATATTCTCCTGCTAATCTTATCGCTTCTACTAAACTTATTTCATTAGCTATATTCTTCCATGCTATATCGAATGCTGTTCCATGGTCCACTGATGTTCTTAAGAACGGCATATTATTTGTTAAAGATATAGTTCTATGAAAATCTACTGTTTTAGTAGCTATATGTCCTTGGTCATGGTATAAAGAAAGCACTGCATCAAACTTTCCTTCTAATCCAAAGAAGAATACTGAATCAGCTCCTATTGGACCAACTACATCTATACCTTCTTTTTGTGCCCTTTCTATAGCTGGCTCTATTTCTCTTTCTTCATCTCCAAATAATCCATGCTCTCCACAATGAGGATTAAGTCCTGCAACTGCTATTCTTGGATTTTCTATCCCTAAAGCTCTTAAAGCTTCTTTAGATCTTATTATAAATTCATACATATTTTCTTCTGTTACTAAATCACATGCTTTTCTTAATGATACGTGTCTACTTAAGAAGAATACTCTTAAGTTTCTAACTTGGAACATAGTTAATGGGTTATATGTTTTAGTTAAATCTTCTAATACTTCTGTATGACCTATGTATTCTACATCTCCAGCCTTAAATGATTCTTTATTTAATGGTGTAGTTGCTATAGCTGCAACCCTCTTATTCATTGCATAATCTATTGATTTTGCTAAGTATTCAAAAGCAGCTTTTCCACACATTCCACTTACTTTTCCTGGCTCAAACTTATCCATATCTATATTATCTAAATTTATAAGGTTAATAGTTTCATTATTATATATACCATCTTTTGGATCTTCTATAAGGTTTATTTTCATATCTACGTTACAAACTTCTATAGCTTTTTCTAATATATTCTTTTCTCCAAATACAACTACATTTGCATATTCATTAGTTTCTTTTCTTGCTATTGATTTTACTACTATTTCTGGTCCAATTCCTGCTGGATCTCCTAAAGGTACTCCTATAAATTCTTTACTCATATTAACTCCTCCGTATTTAATCTATAAATTTGTTTATTTTATATATTTACTTTACATAATACTGTGTAGATACTTTCGTTAAAAGATAGTCTATGCATAAAGATAAGGTTTTCTGATCTCCAATAAGACCACCTTTTGTAATTGCTGGCATGTTAGGGTATTTACCACCAATAAACCTACCATACACAGCAAGAGGAATTACCTCATCTTTTATATCAATCCCTTTTACTCCTAACTTTTTCATGACCTCCATAGTTACATCTCCACCACTTGTGTACAATGCTCCTATTGATGACTTAGATATTTCTAGTGCTTTTTCTGTTATCTTAGCCAGACCTATATTTATTTTTACTGAAATTGCTTCTTCATCTAAATTTAAACCTTTAGATAACTCCTTTAGATCAAGCACTTCATCTTCTCTAGTAGTTGTTGAAATTCCTATTACATTTGATTTATCTTCAATTAATTTTTCACTTATAATATTCGTTACTCTTTCTATTTCATAATCAATTTCTTCATCATTGATAAGTTTTAATGAATCTACTTTTATTAATGCTGGTCCTTTATTTGCTACTAAATATTCTATTTGGCCAATAGTGGTTTTAGATACACTTCCTATAGCAAAAAATACCTTCTTCCCTTGTTCTACTACTGAAGCACCATACTTTTCATTCATAAAACTTTTAGTAAATGGTCCTGGGTCTACAGGAATAATATTTAAGTTAGTCATATTAGAAGCTTGAGCAATAATATCAATATCATCATTAGTTACTGCATCTATAACTATTATTCTATTACCTTCATCTACAAGAAGATTTATTTTTCTACTTAAAAAATCCTCTCCTCTTAATACATCATTAATTTCAATCTTCCCAACCCTATACTTAGTTTGACTCTCAATTATTTCATTAACATTTGAGTTCCTTACAGGACATTTTGGATCTCTTGCAACTAATGTTTTTTGAAGAGGCACTGAATTGACAAGTAAGAATCCACCAATAGATATTCTCCCTGAATCTGGATAAGATGCAACTACAATAGCAATTGAGTCTTCATCATTGTCTAAAATTGCATCAATCTCGCTACCTATATTCCCCCTTAAAGTACTATCTATTCTTTTTGCATAAATGGGATTTAGGTTCTTAACTCTATTAACTTCTTCCATTACTTTTTTATAAGCATCTTCTTTAGTTATTCCCCTGCTATCTGTACTTATTGCTACTATATCATACTTAGACATATTATCTCCATTAAGTAACTTTGAATCTATAAATGTTGAACATTTAAAACCTTCTTTTGCTAACAAAACACTTGTTGCATTTGCACCTGTAAGATCATCAGCTATTACATATAGTTTCATTTGTGCCCCCTAAGTTAAATTATTTTTATATTTACACCTTTATTAGCAATTTCATATTTAATATCTTCATCTAACCCTTCATTTGTTATAACTATTTCGAAATCTTTCAAGCTACATATTTTGGCAAAGCTTCTTTTATTAAACTTTGAGTTATCGGTTACCAAAACTCTATGCTGAGATGAATTCATCATAGCCTTCTTTACTTTAGACTTATCTGATAAAAAAGTAAATAAATCCAAATCTTCATTTATAGCACTTGCACCCACAAAGCATATATCTGCATTTATGTTATTTAAAAATTCCATTGCATGACTATCTATACAGCTACCTATATTACTTTGAATTCTTCCTCCTGTGCAGTATACTTCTATATTTTCATATTTCATAAGGTATGCAGCTATTAAAATATCAGTCGTAATAATTTTTAAATTTTTTCTTTCAACTAATTCTTTCGCTATCTCCATACAAGTAGTTCCTGCATCTAATATAATAATTGAATTATCTGAAACTAACTTAGCTGCTTCTTTTGCTATTTTTACTTTTTCATCTATATTGCTTTTTTCTTTATCTTCATAACCTTCTTCCTTAACCATATTAGAACCAATAACAGCTCCACCAAAGACTCTAGTCAACAGTCTATCTCTTTCCATTTTATCTAAATCTCTTCTTATGGTCATTGTAGCTACATCAAATATTTCAGCTAACTCATTAACTGTTGCATTTTTGTTTTTTAGTATATATTCATAAATTTGTTTATGTCTATCTAATTGAAACATCACTACACCTTCTTTAAAATATATTTCATTTTATGTTTATGTAAGTTAATTTATGTTATTTTATGTTTATCTTCATTTATATTATTTCATATTCCTCTTATATTTGCAACACTTTTTATTCATTTACTTACATTTAGTGTATAATATTATTATAAATAGTATATAACATTAAAAAGACATGCCTTAATTAAACATTTTGGCATGTCTTTCACAATTTATTTAGTATTATATTTTTACTTTACATACCCAATATTGAAATCAATTATGTTAAATAACTTTTCATTATTTAAAAATCTTCCTAAGTATTATTGGCTATACATATAACTTACTGAATTACTCATCTTTATTGTATATATCTGAAAGCTCTATCTTGCTAGTATAATCTAATGGTACATTCATAAGATTTTGATTTGAATTTTCCTTATCTACAAAACCTTGTGGTATTTTTATTATAAATTTCGTTCCTTTATTAATTTCACTTTCGACATTAATGCTTCCATTATGTATGCCAACTAGGCCTTTAACTATAAATAGCCCCAAGCCACTACCTTCATGTTCTCTTTCTAAAGAAGGATATCGTTTTGCTTTTTTAAATTTTTCAAACAAATGATCTTTAGTATCATTTGACATTCCGATACCATCATCTTTAACTTCAATGATAATATCCTTTCCTGCTTTTTTTAAATTTACATATATATGTCCCCCATCATTAGTAAATTTAATTGAATTAGATAAAAGATTAAGCATTATCCTTTCAATTTTACTTCTATCAATTGCTGTTATTATCTCCTCTTCTTCTGTATCAAATATTATTTCTATATTATAAGAGTTCGCTAAATCTATAACAGACATTGTAACATCTTCAACTACATCAACAATATTTTCATTTTTAAAAGTAGCATCAACATAACCAACCTCTATTTTACTAACATCTATTAAATTATTTATTAATCTAAGTAATCTATTAGAATTTTTATTAATTAAATTAATCTGTTTTTGAAAAAATTCTTTCTCATACTTATCATTATATACTTTTAAGTTTAGTAACTTATTTGCATTTATTATAATATTTAATGGTGTTCTTAATTCATGTGACATAGTAATTATAAAATCAGTTTTTATTTCATCTTTTTCTATTGATTTTCTTAATAACAATTTATCTTTTAATGAGTTTTTCTTATTAGAAGAATACATATAAATCAAAGTAGTAATTCCTAATATAACTAGTAGTATACTAACCCAAATAATTATCTCTAAATACCTAGGTACTAATAAATCAAATGTGCCCTTATTTATAATCACACTATTCTTAGGTAATAATAAAGGGTCTATATTATATTCTCTTAATGATTGAAAATTAAATATGGCTGTATTAAAAGTACTATATGTTGGAGTAACCATTTCTTTATGCTCACCATTTATTGTTTCTTCTAAAAATACCGCTGCTATTTTTCCTAACTTACTCTCATCATTAACTATCCCTCCAATGGCACCTGCTTCTACATAAGTCTTCAATTTACTATATATAGGTACATCAGTAACTTTTTTGATTTCTTCTATAATATTTGTCTCATTCATAAACTCTCCATCGGCGAAGTCTTTATATGTTACACATACTATAATAGCGTAAGAATCATCTAATTTATTTATTTTATCTTTTATATCTTCAAAGGTATCACTCTCTATTGTACACATACTAAATGGTCTTGATGTAAACTTTGTTAGATGACTTATATTTTTCTTTATCATATTACTATAGATACTATTGTTTAAAAGTAAACATATATTTTTAACGTCACTATTTAAATTAAGTATTGTATCTAGAAAAAATAAATTATCTTGATACTCAAGTATTCCCGTAATATAGTTCTCTTCTTCTGAACTTAAAGAAATATAGCCATTAACCCCTACAAATACTATAGGCTTTTTATACATAAAAAAGTCTTTATTAAATAAATTATGTCTAGCAAAATTCAATGCTTCATCGTCAATAGTCAATATGCAATCTATGTCTTCATTCTTATACTTTATATTTAATAATTTCATAAAACTCTCGTTATAAATATCTGAATCAGAAGAAGTGCTATCTAAAAAATCTACTTTTACATTAATATTTTTTAAATTTCTTTTAACTTCCTCAACTATAGAATGCTCCCATTTATTTTCAGAATTATACGAACATAAAATTAAAACATTTTTCTTGCTTTCTTGACTATAAGAGTTTATATAAAAAAATGAAATTAAAATAATTATAGCTAATAATAAAATACTAAATTTCCTTTTACAAATCATAATTTTAGCTCCTAATCTTAATTTAGTATAAAATTATTTTATGTTGTTATATGTTATTAATACTGTTAAAATATTCAATTCTATATTTATTTTAAAGTTATATTATCAATTAACTTAAGACTTTTTACAGTTAAAATATAAAGGCGTATCTTAAAATAAATTTAAAATACGCCTTTATATATAATTATATATATATTTACTTAATATTTTTAAGACTCAACTGTCAGTTTCCTAATATATTAAGTATTTATTCAATATATTATCGGTATTTTATAGTTCAGTCTTAAATCTGCCCTATATAACTTTAGCTATAACAAGTTTTGCATGCTGAGTATCCAGATTCTTTTGCTTCTGATTCAGTCATTTTAGTAGAATTTTTCATTCCATGAGCTTCTGGAGTAGAGTGATATTTTTTTGAAGAAGTATTTGCATACACCGATATAGAATTAGTATTTATATCATTTTCTACAGTGGGTGCTAAGCTTTGATTAAATCCTTTATCTGTTACATATCCATATATTGACCATATATTCTTTTCACTTTTTTGAGCCTCATATTGTGCTTCTTTCATTTTATCTAAGTGTCTAACTGCATCATATATATATCCTACTCTAGCTAAGCCTTCTCTAACAACTTCTTCATTATACATTTTATAATCTTTATTTCCTGTTGAATCATACCATAAGTATCCTAAATAACGACCATATTTATCTGTTTTCGATCCATCTGTTTCTACATAAACAACATTACCTCTTTTAATATTATTTTTAGCAAAACTAGTAGCAACATCTCCTAAGTATTGTTTTTCCTTAGTATCTTCTGGGGTATCTATTAATAGTATACGTAAACTTTCATTAGTTCCGTCTTCAAATTTTAACTTTACAGTATCACCATCAATAACTCTATCTACAGTAGCTTTTAGTACATATTCAGGTACATTTCCATTTTTTAAAGCTTTTTTAATCTCATCATAAGAAAGTACTTTTGATTTCAAACTACTATTTTCTGTTGCAGTATCTTGCATATTTGATACTTGTTGAGATACTTGAGTTAAATTTTCAAAATCACTGCTACATCCACTTAATAAAAGTGAAAGTGAAAGAATTCCTGATAGTAGTATATTTTTAGTTTCCTTAGTTGTTAATAACCTCATAATATGTCTCCTTAATTTAATACATTCATTTATAATTATATTATATCATAAGGAGTGTAACATATATTTTTACACTAAATCAACTATAGCCCCTCTAAGTATACCTTTTTCAAGATCAACTTTTTTTATCTTACACACAACTTTACTTCCTTCAGCCTCATTTTCTCCTATATATCTTGCATTACAAAGCATATCCATACCGTTTATTACTCCTACAAAACAACTACCATTTACAACTTCTTTTACAATTCCAACAACTAAATTTCCTTTTTTCAAATCTTTATAATTTATCGGATATTTACTCTCATATTTTTCTTTCTTTTTTACACATATTCTACCATCCATGCTTATTTTTCTAAACTCTATACCATAAATTATATCTCCTTCTTTATAAACATCACTAATTGAGCTATAATCACAAGAAAAATCACAGTTTGTAATTAATCCATTTACTCCGTATATAGATAAATATGCACCTCTATTTATTATCTTAGTTATCTTTGCTTTATTTATTTCATTACTTTTTAATTTTTCTATGACTATTTTTCTTTTTATATCACTAACTTCCTTTAAAGAAATTTCCCCCTCTTTTAATTCAACATAATTAATACTTTTTCCTATAAATAAGTCATATTGAATGATATAAGGTATTTTATATTTTTCAATTTTATATTCCAATTTATTTTTTTCATTATTTAATACAATATAATCAATATCATTCTTATCATTATAAATAATTTCTTTAACCCTTGCGCTCTTTATATTTTCAAACATCTTCTCTCCCATTTATTATTCTAGATTGCTATTTCTTCTATAATAATTCCTTCTTCAATTGCTAAGTTTTTATTAGTAATAACTACATTAGATAAATTTAAATCCCTATGTTTAAGCTCACCTTCTACCATTTTCATATAGTCATAATTTATAAATACTAAATTTAACTTTACTTCTTCAACATCCAATGAACAATATTTATCTATATAAGCCCTATTTTGTATAAATTTACTAAATCTCTCTATATATATACATATTTTATCTATTTCATCTTCAATAATAACTTTTATAAGATATGCACAATTTATTTCATTATCTAAATTAAGCATCATATCTATTTTTAAATTTAAAAATACTGAATTTCCTAGTTCTATCTCTTCATTATTAAATTCTAAATATTCTCTAATTCTAAATCTATTTTCTATACCTATTATATTTGACTTTGATAATTCTCTTAAGTATATCTCTGTACAGATTAATGACTTTACTACACTATGAGGATGTATCTGAAACATGCTATCATAAGTTTTCCTTTGGCTAGTTAAATCATCAACTCTAGGATTTATATCTTCATTTGAATAATTATTTAATAAATACATACCTCCAATATCCAATACATAACAAACTACTTCTCCGTACTTTTCATTATATAAAGTAATCTCATTAATTAAATTATACGATTTATTCAATTTTTCTAACCGACTTGACCAATTTTTATTTAGTCCTATAATAGAAAAATATCTATGAATTTGTTCTAAAGTTGCCATTTTAAATTTATGTAAAAATTCACATAATCTTATATCCATAATAGATATTTCCAAACGACCATTTACACTATCATTAAATCCATTTATTACGCACTTAGCTATTTCATTATAACTCGTTGAAATATGACCACATGATATTTTTAAACTATAATTACTATGCATTTAACTCACCTATGCTTTCTTGTATAAAACTATCCATAAGACTTATATTATAAAGCTCTTTACTATTATAAGAATTTCCTTTAAATGCAGCTTTTCCGTTTAAGAATTGCATACTTAGTACTTCATCATATGTATATAAGACTGTTGTATTTATATGAAGTGACGATATTCTAAGTCTTCTTGCTACTACTTCTAACATTTCTCTATCTTCGCAGATAAATATTAATTTTGGTTTTTTGTCTAATCCATGAGAACTTCTTTTACAAGCATCATTTGATAAGTACCTTTCAAACTTTAATATCTTCTTTAAAAAACTTGTTTTTAAATCACTTTCTCTTACAATATCTACAATAAAGCATTCTTTTCTATCACCATATTTTATAGTAAATTCTAATTCTATATTCACACTTTCTAGAACCATATATCTTTGACACGGATTCAAAGTAACGTTAATAACGTTTTCAAAACCATAAGATTGCACTAAATTAATATAAAAATCTAAAGACAGTATATTTTTTAATATTCGCTCAGGACTTTTGGCAATATCTCTTACCATCCATTTTCGACTATCAATAGCTGAATAATTTCTTAGTATTTCAACTAAATTTCTACTAGAGCAATATAATATATTCTCTTCTTTTATACTATCGTCTTCAATAGAATTCTCACTCTTTAAAACACACCTTTTTAAAATATTCTTTTCTATTAAAAAATTTATATCTGATTCTTCAAATTCATTTCCTGATAAATCCATGTATTGTTTTATTTGATTCAATGTTGCAAATTTAAATCCATATATGAACTTACATAATTCAATAATCCACTTACAATCTTTATTTATTAATTCTTCTTCTAAAAGAAGATTGTAGTCATAACTTATATCTAAATCTAAAATTTCTTGATAATACCCCTCAGATATTTTATATCTTCTATCAGTATCTAAATTAAAGTACTTCATCTATTCTCCCTTTACCCTTCAATAATTTTAACTACCTTACCTCTTAACTTATTGTTATCTTCAACTAATTTAGAAACAGTTGTAAGCCTTACTATAACCTTACTTCCTATTTGTATATCTTCTTCTAGTTGATCTGGTATTGAACATATTACATCTCTATCATTCAATATATAAACAAAACAAGCTGTAGGCATAATGGTTCTTATCGTACCTTCAAATTCTTTTCCTTTTTTCAAATCTTCTTTTTTTACTCCTCTTTCAGGACTATTTAGCTTAACATTTAACTCAACTTCTAAAGCAGTTTTTTCAACATATTTTAATTTTAAATTATCTATCATATCTCCTTCTTTGAAAACTTCAAATATTCTCGTATTATCTTTAAATATATCTTTGTTTAATGCTTTTACTTGAGTACCATTTATATTAATAAATGCTCCCCAATCTAGTATTTTTTCTATAGTTCCCAAAGTGTTGTGGTATAAATCTTTTTTTATCGATGCCATAGTATTTTTAGAGTATTCAATTTTACCAAATATTAAATTATTTTCTCTATCAATATGTTCTACAACATAATCTACAACTTTACCTATATATTTTTTCTTATCAATTTTATACTTTGGATTATCTTTAACTAAAACCCTTTTATCAGAACTTATTACGAACATATCTTCTTCAGTTTCATCACAAGCACCATACATTATTATAGTTCCCTGTAATATTTTTTTAAAATCATCCCTTATTTCAAACCTCTTCAATAAAACACAACTCCTCTAAACATACTATTTCCATTTATCAATATCACATATATTAACTAAAATAATAAATTAGTTTGTCTTTGTATGTCAATATATTTGGATAATTTTGTATTATTATATAAAAAAATGATTGTAAAAGTGTAATTTATAATAATACACCTTTACAATCATTACTACTTCGTAATTAAAATTTTTATTTTAATAATATTTAATTAATCTAAATTTAAATGTTGTACTTTCATTCATAACGTCTTCATCAGCTATAAGTACACTATCTTCAGATCGTACTCTTATATACTTTCCATTTGGTGCTTTTAATGAATATAGCATATTCTCTACTCTATCAACCTTAAATGTAGATGGCCCCTGATTATCTATATCGACTACTAAATATCCATCTTTATTTATTCTTAAAAATCTAGATCCGTGTAATCTTATTAAAATATTATTATCTTCTAGTAATATAATACTAAATATCTTCCCAGTCAGAGGAGTATCTCCTATTGCATAAAAAAACTCATCAAAACCTATTTCTACAAATTTTTTATTTGAAGCAGATTTTATTTGAACTATTAACAATTCTTTTCCATCTTCTAAAAACGGTGGTAATTCTATAAAGTATGTTGGTGGAAGGTTTAATGTATCTTCTGGCATTATATCTCTTCTATTCCTATTCATTCTTAGCCCCCTGATGTTTTGTATTTTATTTGATGCACTACTTTATTTTATGATATTTTTATGCTAAGGTTCCAAACGAAGTGATTTACATTTATTTAAATATTTTTAGGTATTCACCATACCCCATTTCTTCCATTTTTTCTTTAGGAATAAATTTTAAAGCTGCAGAGTTTATACAAAATCTTATTCCACCCAACTCTTTAGGTCCATCATCAAAAACATGTCCTAAATGTGAATTTCCCTCTTTACTTCTAACTTCTATTCTTTCCATTCCATGAGAATAGTCTCTAACTCCAACTAAAGCTTCTTTATTTATACTTTTTGCAAAACTTGGCCATCCACACCCTGAATCAAATTTATCCTTTGATGAAAATAACACTTCATTACTTACTATATCTACATATATACCATCTTTAAAATTGTTATAATATTCATTTTTAAAAGGTGGCTCTGTCATATTATTTTGAGTAACTTCATATTGAATATTTGTCAAGTTTTTTCTTGCCCAATTTCTTTTTACAAAATCAAATCTACCAGAACCTTTATAATATCTATCATAATGCTCTGGATTTTTTTTATAATAATCTTGATGATACTCCTCTGCCTTATAAAACTCTTTAGCTGGTAAAATGCTAGTTGCAATAGGTTTATTGTAAATTTTACTTTCTTCTAATTTTTTCTTTGATTCCTCAGCTAATTTTCTTTGTTCTTCATCAAAATAGTAAATAGCAGTTTTATAATGCTCTCCCCTATCATTAAATTGTCCTCCCTCATCAATAGGATCTATTGCATTCCAATATATATCTAAAAGTTCATTGTAACCTATTATTTCATCATCATAAGTTATACAGATAGCTTCTCTATGATCAGTAATACCAGAACATACTTGCTCATATGTAGGATTCTCTAAATGTCCTCCTGTATATCCTGAAACAACATCTATAACCCCTTCATATCTATCAAATGGCTTTACCATACACCAAAAACAGCCACCTGCATATATTGCTTTTTTTATCATTCCAATCAACTCCTTATTTTATGTTCATAAATTTTTAATCTAGTTTATTTGTTATTTATATTTTCTTGAGTATGTACTTTTTTTATTCCCTTCTTAGTTTGTATTTAATCTAATTTATTAGATTTTGTCTTCATATTTCTACACTATAATATTTCTTGACTATGCTACTATAATATTAAATTCTCATATAACGCGGAGGTTTCTATGAATAAGTTAAAAGTAGCAATTATTCAAATGATCGTAGTAAAAGATAAAATGAAGAATATTGAAAAAGCCAGTGATTTTATAAAAAATGTTATAAAGGAAGATATTGATATCGCAGTTCTTCCAGAAATGTTTTTATGCCCGTATGATCAATCAAATTTTCCAATATATGCAGAAAAAGAAGGTGAGATATCATATTTATTATTATCTGAGATAGCAAAACAAAATAATATATACTTAGTTGCTGGCTCTGTTCCTGAAAAAGACGATGATGGAAATATTTTTAATACTTCTTATGTATTTGACCCTAATGGAATTAAAATCGCTAAACATAGAAAAGTACATTTATTTGATATCGATATAGAAAATGGCCAGTATTTTAAAGAATCTGATACTCTTGATGCAGGAAATGAAGTTACTGTATTTGACACTAAGTTTGGAAAAATAGGACTTTGCATTTGCTATGATTTTAGATTTCCAGAATTATCTCGTCTTATGGTGGATAAAGGAGCTAAGGCAATAATTGTTCCAGCTGCATTTAATATGACTACAGGACCTGCCCATTGGGAACTTTTATTTAGATGTAGAGCTGTAGATAATCAAGTTTATACAATTGGATGTGCTTCAGCTAGAGATAATAGTGCTACTTATATTTCTTATGGTAATTCTATAGCCGTATCTCCTTTTGGAGAAGTTTTAGTACATATGAATGAGAAAGAAGGCTATAGCATTTCTTCATTAGATTTTGATTATGTTGATAAAGTTAGAGGTGAGTTACCTCTAATAGCTCATAGACGACTAGATATATATTAGTATTATAAATATTAAATTTGAAATAATCCTAAACTCTCTATATAATCTATTTTATATACTAATGATTGGAGTGGATTAAAATGTATAAATGCTGTATTTTTGATTTAGATGGTACCTTAGTAGATTCAATAAAGGCTATTAATCATACGATAAACTTAACTTTATCAAAATATAATTTAGGACCAATTAGTGAAGAAAACTGTAAAATTTTTGTTGGTGATGGATATAAAAAATTAGTTGAAAGATCTTTAATTCACTGTAAAGATTATGATTTAAAACACTATAAAGATGCTCTTTTAACTTATACGGAATACTTTAAAATCTACTGTATGTATAAAGTAAAAGCCTATGATGGTATAAAAGATCTACTAAATTATTTAAAAAATAATAATATAAAAATTACTGTTTTGTCTAATAAACCTCATAAAAGAACTATTGAAAATGTAGAAGTTATATTTGGAAGTGAGTATTTCGACTATATATCAGGTGAAAGAAATAATATAAAAAGAAAACCTAACCCTGAAGGTGCAATTATTATTACTAGAAAATTAAATATATCTCCAAAAGATTGTTTATACATAGGTGATACTGATACTGATATGAAAACTGGAATCGGTGCTAATATGGATACTATTGGAGTTACTTGGGGATTTAGAAGCCGTGAGGAGTTAGAAAGCTATAATCCAAAATATGTAGTCGATCATCCTAAGGAAATTATTGATATTATAAAAAAATCATGTGTTGAAATCAATAATTTATAATTTAAATAACCCAAGGTGTATGAGTAAATCTTAATTTAATACCTTGGGTTATAATTTTATATTTTACATATCATTATCATTTATATGATCATGTCCTCTTTTAGGTCTTACAAAATATTTAGTATGAAGTAATTCATGAGCCTTGTTGCTCATTGGATGATCTAAGTATTTATCATATATCGCTTGTACAGCTGGATTTTCCTTGGATACTCTATGATCCTTATCTCTATCTATATTATTTAAACCATCTCCTCTTTTTCTCAATACTTCCTCTTTATTTTTTCTTACTTTAGGTTGACCACCGCCACCTATACATCCTCCAATACAAGCCATTATTTCTATAGCATGGAAAAATTCTTCTCCTGATCTAATCTTATCAAGCATTTTACCTGCTTCTTCTAATCCATGAGCAACTCCAATACGAAGTTTTATATCCCCTACTTCAACTTCACAAGCTCTAAACCCATCCCATCCTCTTAATGAATGAAATTCAATATTATCAATTCTCTTTCCTGTCATATTTTCAAGTGCAGTTCTAAGTGCAGCCTCTATAACTCCACCCGTTCTACCAAATATAATACCTGCACCTGTATATTCTCCCATTATATAATCTATCTCTTCTGGTTCTATTTCTTTCAAATCAATTCCAGAGTCTCTAAATATTTTAATAAGCTCTCTTGTTGTTATAACATAATCAACATCATAGTTCATACCTCTAGAAAATTCTGGTCTTGATGCTTCATATTTTTTTGCAATACATGGCATAATTGCTACTGATGTGACATCATCTCTAGTCATACCATGTTCTTTTGCCCATATATCCTTAGCAACAGTTGCAAACATCTGCATAGGTGATTTAGCTGATGACGGAACATCTAACATATCTCCATAATTTTGTTCAATAAATTTAACCCATGCTGGACAACAAGATGTAAGCATAGGTAATTTTACGCTTTTATCTCCTGAAAAATATCTTTCAAGCCTATCTTGAAGTTCTGCTGCTTCCTCCATTATGGTTAAATCTGCGGCCCATGTCGTATCAAAAACATAATCTACCCCTAATTTTCTAAGTCCTGCTGCAAGCTTATTTTCAACATTATCACCTGGTTCAAATCCAAAAGCTTCTCCTATTGTGACCCTTACTGCTGGAGCCATTTGAGTAATTACTAATTTATTAGGAGTCGATAAGTCTCTTAAAAATTTAAATGTATTATCCCCTGCTGTTATTGCATCTACAGGACAAACAGATATACATTTACCACAGTGGGTACATCTATTATAATCTATATAATGTTGACTTCTTAACTCTCCATGAATACAACTAACCGGACATGCTCTTTTACATGCTCCACATCCTATACATCTATGTGTAATAGTTAACTTTATAAGATGATTACATTGAGATGTATAGCACTTATTTTCATCTATATGCTCTTCTATCTCATGATAAAAATTATCTATTATTTCTTCTATTATATTATGTTTTTGCTTTAATTCTTCTTTTACAGATGATGCTAATGTTCTCAAAAGATAAATATCTCTCATATTAGAACGGCCTTTACTTATTCTATCTAAGATTCTCCACATTCTTTTTATTTCATTTTCAACGGCTTTATATTTTTCATAGCTACCATCTTGCATTCTTCCTAATAAATAATCTATGTAGTATCTTGCATACTGGATTATACAGTCCTCTTCAGATAAAATTATTATTGTTCTTGTTGTATTTTTATCAAATAAATTAAAGTCCAACTCATTATTTAAGCTTTCCTTGCTTAAAAAACCACCAAAAGGAATACCCAATTGAGCTGCTTTAAATTCACTTTTATTTAATATTCCACCACATAAATCTATTATATCTTGCAAAGTAGCCCCCTCTGGAACATCAATAATACCTGGATTATTTATCTTTCCAGAAACTGCTACCTTTCTTTTACTATCTATTGTTATTTCTTTTAATTCATAATCACTAAAAACAGAAAATACAGATCCTCGTGCGCTTTGTATCATTATAGGACTTTTATCTGGCATAACTTACACTCCTTACATTACTAAAAATTGTATTATATTTTTAAAATATCCCATTTGTATGAAGAGTATACTAATAATAGAATTCCTGTCTTTATTTTTATAATAAATCATTAGGAAAATATTTTCTTTTAGATTTAATTCTATGTTAAAATAAATTTAGATGTTTTCACTGATTATTAATTCATAGGAGGTTTTATGAGAAGGTATGAGATAGATTGGATTAGAAATATTAGCATATTATTACTTTTTATTTATCATACATCGGCTATTTTTTGTCAATTCGGTGACTTTTATATAGTATCTGAACAAACTAATATTTTTGCTAATATATTTATATTATTGTTATTTGTTTGGTACATGCCAATGTTATTTTTCCTAGCAGGTGCTTCTACATATTTTGCTTTAGAGAAAAGAAGCCTAAAAGATTATTTACAAGAAAGAATTAAGAGATTACTAATTCCTATATTATTTGGAATTATAGTTTTAATTCCACCTCAAACATATTTGGCTAGGCTATGGAGAGGAGAATCAAATTTAAATTATTTTGAACATTTAAGATTTTTCTTTACTAATATAGGAGATTTTACTGGATTTGATGGTGGATTTACTCCTGCCCACTTATGGTTTATAGCTTATCTATTCATAGTATCTGTAATAGGAGGAATTATAATTTCTAAAATCTTTAAGTCTAGTATTGGTACTAATTTACTGCCATTAATAAAAAAGGTTCTACTAAGTAAGCTTAGTATTCCTATACTTTTATTAATGGGATTTGCATCTGATATATTCCCTTCTATAATGGGAAAAAGCATAGTTGGATGTTTAACAATTTTTATATTAGGATATATCATTTATCAAGATCATATATTTATTGAAAAAATAAAAGAAAATAGATATAAGTTTTTATTTGCTTTTATTTTTACTGGTTTTATTGGTATTATTTATGCCTTAGTTTTAAGAGAAGAAAAATTAAGCATTTTATCGTGGGTTGTTGTGGATTATTAAAAAATATAGTTTTAATATCTGCTATCTCTTCTATAATTGGATTTAGCAGTATTTATTTAAATAAGAACAGTAGAGTTTTAAAATATTTAAATAAATCTGCATTTCCTATCTATATAATCCATCAGACTATTCTTCTTTTAATAGCATTCTTTGTAGTTCCTATTGTTAAATCAACGACTTGGGCTATGCTAATAATAATATTATTCTCTGCTTTATTTACTTTTGCAGTTTATGAATTATTAAAAAATATAAAAATATTCAATGTTCTTCTTGGTATGAAGTAACTTTACTTTAAATAGTTTTCTATTATTTTCATCATATTATCTTTATTGTCTCTTAGTTGTGTTAATCTATGAGCATTTGCTCCTGATGGGTGTGGAAATCCTCGCAGTATTTGCTCTTCTTTTATGATATTTTTATTAACTAAATCATCTAATACCTCCTCTACAGCTTTACCTAGAGGGATAATAAGAACATATCCTAATTTTTCAATATTTTCTCTAATATTTTCATGTACATATTTCATTAAAAATTCACTTTTCATTAGCTTTGGACTATGCCCTGTATAATTATTTCCTTTAGAAAAAACTGAATATGGTATCAGTGACGTCGTATGAAGTAAGTAATCTCTTTCTTTAAATAATTCATCACAGCTATTTATATTTAAACTTTTATTAAGATTTATTTCGTCTAACATATTTATTATATTTTTTCTTAAACTTCCGCTAAATCTCCCTGCAACTTTACAATCATACTTTATTTCTTCTACACTTTTCCCTTGTTCAATACCATCTCTTGCTGTAGCTATAGCTGTACTCATTTGTTGAAATCCCGGTGTTATACCTACAATGAATATTTTTGCATTAGGATTTATATATTCATTGTGTGGAGCATAATAAATCTCCAAGTAATTATCTTTATCTATAAGAAAATCTTGTGTTAAAATTTCTTCTTTTGTATATTTATTTTTAATTGGTAATAACTTTATTTTATCTATGTATTCATCTAATGTATATTTCATATTTTACCTTCCTTAATTAAAATACTATTTTAAGTTTCACTTAAGTTAATAAGTTCTGCTGATTTTATATATTGATTTATTATACTCTTATTTAAATTAAAGTAACTTATACACTTATCAATTATTACAGAATCACTACTAACAACTCTATCTAATTTTTCTAGTATTACATCTGCATTATTTACAAGTTCAACATATGTATTAAAATTCCAATTTTTTGCATAATTCATTATTTTACTTTTTAAATTACCCGAATTTGATACAGGAGAATCAAGATATATAACTACATCTTTTGATTTTACATATTCTAAGAATTTACCTATTATATCTAGTGCTGCATCAGTTTTATCAATAATTTTATAAGTCCCTCTTAATCCCGCTATATCTCTAATATTATCATCGTCACAAAAAATTAAAGTTCCTTTAGATAATGCTACTTCAATAGTTATTATCAAATTGAACCCATCTATATATATAGGTCCATCTTTAATTTTATCTATACTTAAAACTTTATTTTTCCTATATAAACATTTATCGCTAGTACAAGTAGCTCTTTTTAATGCATCTCTTTGTCTTATAGAAAATTGATATCTATCTCCTACAAATGTTATAACTGATGGCATTTTATAGTCTCTATCTATAAGATATCTAATCTCCCCTTGTGCTTTTTTCAATCTTATAATTTCTTTATTCGAAAACCATCTTTTATCATCCTCACAAAATCCTCTCCTTGATACTTTAGTCATTATATAAATTTCACCCCTTAGCATTCTTTATAAAGTTATTATTTCAAGGTAATCATATTTTATAAATATTTTTCACTCTAAATAAAATATTAATATAATTGCATAAAATTAAGGCAGTAATAATATAAAAATTATTACTGCCTTAATTTTATTTTTATCTTCTTTTTTTATTTTTAAAATCAACAACTTTTACATTATTTTTATTATTATTTTTTACTTGATTTCCCTTAATAGCTACATTAGATGCTAAAGTTCCTTCTTTTAATCCTATTAATATCTCTATATCTGTAGGATTCATATTTATTCCAAAATTAGCTAAGTTGTCCATCAATGTATTCTTACTCATTATATTATTTTCAAATAATAATTCAACTGCAGTTTTTAACGTCTGAGGGCTAACACCTTTTATATTATCATCTAAAGGCTCTTTCTTAAGCCATCCTTTTTTATTCATCTCATTCATTAAGAAGTTGTATTTCTTATAATTTATCGCTCCTAAAGTGTATGCTCTAAAAATCATAATTGATATAGGAACTAACCACTTTGTTTTCATTTCAACATAAAAATCTAATTCATTAGGATTACTTAAACCTTCTAAAAATACATCTTTCGGTAATAAAAATGCACACGCAAATTCATCTGCATTAAATCTCTTTGATGGTATATTTAGCTCATTTGATATTATATAAGCTAACTCATATGCTAAATCGTAATTTCTTACTGTAGCTGATTTTTTATCATTCCCTAATGCAATTACGTATAAAGATTCTTTATTTAAATTTTGTTTTTGCGTATATGGTGATGCACCTTTTCTGTCTATATTAATTCCAGATAAAAGTACTCCATTACTTTCTAATAAACTCACCATATTTCCTATAGCTCCGTCACCTAATCCCCAATATCGTCTAGTCTTAATAGCCATCTCTTCTATATCATCATTTCTATTTAAATTATCCGGTAAGTTAAGTTCTGGGAACTTGATATATCCTTGCATGAAAGTATATATCTTATGAGTCATTATTAATTTTTCTCTGTATGATATTTCTTCATTTCTAGGTATTGTAGATTGAGGATTAAAATGACTGCCTTCTACTGTAACTTTTATATTTTCATTCTTGAAGAAATACTCTCTTGGAAATTGAAGATTATGCGATAACTTCATTGTATTTTCAGGAGTTGGTTTATATTTATTTTCTTCAAATGCTATTATATCTTTTTTATTTATATTAACTTCTTTTGCAAGTTGATCTACAGTTTTTCCTCTATATATTCTAGCTACCTTCAGTTTAGCTCCGTTGAATATTTCTTTTTTCATGCTCATTCTCACTTTCCTCTATAGTCTAGATTAAATAATTTTTTAAAATAAACTTTCATTAAATTTAAAAATGCTCTGTTTATCAGTGATATCCAGAGCATTATATTTACATGTTGATTATAATATCATATTTATAAGATATCGTCAATTATAAGCCATCTATTATTCTTACATCAAGTATAAAGTATATATAGGCGCTATTAACGTTATAGATAATAAAATTCTACTTAATAAAAATTTTTTCCTCTTAAAAATCATACTCATAATAGATAAAATTATAAATAAAATACCTAAAATTTTTCCAAATATATAATTACTTGGTACAGATGTATATTGTGTTATGCCTAGATTTAAAGTATATATTGACATAAAATAAATAAACATATTATCCTTAGCAAACTTTCCATTTTTTAAGAATAATAATGCCACTACGGTTAAATTTACAATAATAGTTCCTACAAATATAAGGTATAATTCTCCCACTTAAATACTCCTTAAATATTTATATCATATTTTCTATCTTTCTTACTGTTGATTCTAAAGCTAACTTTAAATTCCCATTATTTTTTCCTGAACCTTGAGCTAAGTGGATATTTCCCCCACCTCTTCCTTCTACTAAGTGAAGTACTTCATTTAATAAGTTTTTCATATTTATTTTATCTAGATTTTCTGAACTTGAAAAAATTAAATTTACTCTTTCACCATTTTCTACAGCTATTAAAACTATTGTATTCTTATTGTCAGTAATTTTATTTACAATTTTACTTATGTATTTAACATCCTCATTTTTAAATAGCTTTTTTATTATTAAAATATCTCCACACTTTATAGCATTTTCAATCATTTCTCTTATTTCATAATTTGAAATTATATTCTCTAACCTTTTTTTTGATTTAATAGATTCTTCAATTTTATCTTCTAATTTTTCTATACATTTTAAAGAATCTTCTTCCTTACATTTAAAATGTCTACAAATTTTAGTTAAATATACATCTCTTCTTAAAATATCATCTACAGCTCTTTTTCCTGCTAAAAATTCTATTCTTGTAGATTGCCTATTCTTTTCCCATCTTTTTATCTTTATTAATCTAAGTTCACCTGTAGATTTTGGATGTACACCACAACAAGCATTAGTATCTAATTCACCAATTCTAACAACTCTTATATCTTCATCAGTATTTGGTAGGTCTCTTCTTAACCATATATCTTCTAATTCATCTCTATTTGGTGTCAATATTGTAAGAGGTATATTCTCTCTAATTATTTCATTTGCAAATATTTCCACTTCTCTTATTTGATCTTCTTCTAAATATCCTTGTATGTCTACTGTACTAAAATCTCTTCCCAAATGAAATCCTGTAGTATTTGCCTTAAATTTAGTATAAAAGCAACCTGATAAAACATGTTGAGCAAAGTGCTGATGCATTCCATCTTCTCTTCTATCCCAATCTATAGATCCTACTACACTTTTTTTCTCTATTTTATTATCTAATACGTGATATATTTTTTTATTCTCTTCATATACTTCTAAGACTTTTTCACCATCTATTTCTCCTAAATCACAAAATTGACCTCCTCCACCTGGGAAGAATGCAGTTTTATCTAAAGCTACATGATACTTATCATTTACTTCTTTTACATTTACTATATTAGCAGTAAATGTTTTTATGTATTGATCTTTATAAAATAACTTTTCCATATACTTATCTCCAGTTTAAATTCTTGTAGTTAATTACTATTTTCTATAATAATATATATTATCTAATAAAAATATATTCATTGCAATAAAGTATGTTTCTATTAATTTAACGTACATAAAAAAGCAGACCTCAAAGCTTTTAGAATTATGCCTCAAAGCACTGCTTTAAATTTTATATTAAGTAAATACTCTGTGAGTTTATTAATTTAATATTTTATCATTTATCAAATCTTTTACTTCCCTTGTATTTATATCTAAAATATACCATCCAATAGTAGCAGTATGACTCTCCTTATCATTTTTAACAATCTCATATAAATGGATTGTATATATATCGTCCTCTATAGTTACATCTATATGTTGAAATTTAGAGTTATTAGTTTTTCTTATTATGTTTAATGCATAATCAAGATTATTATTATAGTCATAATAATTTATAAGTTTGCCTTGATTATCTCTAAATTCGATATATACTTCTTTATTTTCTTTACTAACACAGTACCTAGATTCCCAGACTTCTTCATTACCGACTTTAGTATAACTTGTATTTACTCTATAATATTTTTTAGAATCAATAATAAATTCATCACTATACTCTCTATTATAATCCATGTAATCACTATTATTTTTTAAGTTAGAATGCACAGTATAGTATGTTTTGCCATTTACAACATAATTATCTGATGTTACTATTACATCATAGCCTTTATCTATTTTACTTATTATAGACCTTACTTCATCATTAGATGTTTCAGCGCTTTCACTAAAAAATATAAAGTATAAGGAAATAAATATCAATATTAATAAGTCACCTAATATGTATTTATATCTATGTTTTGATTTTTCATTATATAGAGTATTCATAACATATCCTTCCTATAATTTTAATAAACTACTTGTAATTTTTATTATAATTATTTAAATAATATTCTAAAAATGTCTACTTCATTTATTTAAATTATAGCCAATAGTATTATAGTTATATTCCAATTTTTAAATACTCATGTATATTATAATCTTCTATATTAAAATTTTTTTCTTCTAATCTACTCGTTTCAAGACTTACAACCTTAGAGGCTACTTTATTAGCAAAATAACAACAATCCCCCAAAGTATACCCCATTGAGTATCCTGCTATAATAGCTCCCATATGGCTGTCTCCAGCACCTACTGAGTTCACTATTTCTGTATCAAATCCATCTATAAATCTATACTCACAGTTACTAGCACACATAACACCATCTTTACCTAATGTTATAAAAACAGTATTTTGAGTTATTTTATTTATAGCTCTTGCAGCTTCTACTATGCTTTTCTTATTAGTAAATTTTAAAGCTTCATCCTCATTAATATGCATAATAGGCTTTAATCTTAATATTTTATCTAAAATATCTTTATCTATTTCATTGATTCTAGGTCCTGGACCAAAGAATATATTCTTATTTTCTAACTTACTTAACCATGTGGATATAACCCTTCCACTTTGACCTTCCATTTCATAGCCAGATATATAAATATTATTGTATTCATCTATGTCTATATCATCAAGCCATGATTCTTTATATTCCGTTTCTATACCTTTTACGGTAATGAAACTTCTCTCACCTGTAGATTCAACTAAACATAGGCAATATCCATTGTCCCCAGATTCAACTTTAATATTTACTTCATATCCACTTTTTCGTACCTCTTTTTCTATAATATTTCCATATATCCCATTCCCTAATGGAAATATTAATGTATGATCTATATTAAAGTTTTTTAATACTGTAGCTACATTATAAGCACATCCTCCTACAGTTAAAATCTGCTTTTTACATACAATATCGTCACCCGTCTTTGGCAACTGATCTACATTAACTATAACATCAACATAAATATTACCTATAACTAAAGTTTTCATTAATTGCCCCCTATTTATAAATCTTAAGTATCTTTTTATGCATTTACTATAATTTAATTAAGAAAAAGTATTATTGAGAGTTACAATTTCCAATAATACTTTTTTATTAAACTTCATTAAATTCAGTATAAAAATTTACATATTATATTAGCATTTTATATAATTTCGTTATTAATTAATTAATATCCTTTTAAAAATTAATTTTTATATCAACATTAATTAACATTACTTTACAAATTAATTTCTATATAATAATTTAACTACTAAATCAATTATAAATTAAAAATACATCAGTTCTATTGAGGTGTTTCTACTTTTTCATTTTCTTTACTCTTAAAATGTTCTTTTATTATTTTATCTATCATTAACTCATCTAATTCCTCTGCTATTCCTATACTTCCATCTAGTCTATCCCATACATAATTATGTAGCTCTACCCCATTTGAAAAATCGCCTTCAGACCATTTTTTCAGAGCATTTCTTAAATAAAGTCTATGATATTCATCATCAATTAATTCTACACCTTTTAAAGCAATTTCAATAGTCTTCGGGGTAACCTCTGTACTCCCCCACTTATGCTGTGCTTTAATAATGGTATTTGCTAAAGAATGTATTAAATCTAAAGCTTCTTTTTGATTATTTGGAGCTTTTACAAATTCTTCTTTTATAAGACCAGTGTCTTCTACTATTTTTAGATTACCGGATTCATTTACATCTACCTTTGGTATAACTTTATCAAGACTCAGCAGGCTTACTATAAAGTCTATATTAAGAGATTCATTTATATTTGTGAAAAACTTGTACAAAGTAGGTACTTTATAAGTTAATGCTGGATTGTATACTGACGCCATACTCCCCACTAAAAGAAATAATATTATAATATTCACTATCAATACCTTATCAAATTCATTTCTTTCTTTTACAACTTTTTTCATAGTTTTTTTTGAGATTTTATCCAAGTCAGGAATTTGTATATTATCTACCTTATTCAAATTCATATCAAAATATCTAATATCTTCCTCTATTTCAGTTTTAGTTCTTTTATCAATATCAATACTGTTAAAGTCTATTTTTTTTAGCATACGTATTCCTCCTTTAACAGCTCCTTCATTTCCTTTAAACCTCTTCTAGTATAAGTATCCACTGTACTTTGATTTAAATCTAAAATTTCACCTATTTCTTCAACTTTAAATTTGCAATAATATCTTAAAATTATAACACTTTTTATCTTAGTTTCTAAAATATCTATACACTTATATAAATCTATATTACTTTCTATTATTTCTAGCTCTTGTTCTACCATTCCAATCGACTCTAGAAAGTAATCAATCTCATTAATTAGAATTCTAGTTATCCAAATCTTAAATTTATCAGGTCGCTTCAACTTATGTATATTTTTGAAGCTATTATAAATAGTTTCTTCAAATATTCTATTAGCATCTTCTTCATATTTAGTATGAAGGAATGCAATTTTGTACAAATAAGGCGTATACTCTCTTATTAAAGAATAATACGCTCTTCTACTTCCTTTTATAGCTTTCTTCACAACATCTATATTATTTTGCATAAATTCCCTTTCTATATCTATCTAAAAACTTTCAAAAATAATGGGTGAATTAGAATATTCCAATTCACCCATTATTTTACTCTTTTTTAAGTATTTCATCAATATCTCTTATTAAACTTTCTTTTTCTACATTAGTTATACCATTATTATTTACTAGCTTATCTTTTAGTTCTATTATTTTCTTGTCTTTTTCTCTTATCTTATCCTCAAACTCTACCTCAACTTCTTTAAAACTCTTACTAAGTACATTAATTAAAGAAGCCATCTCATCTGAACTTCCTGCTATTCTATTTAAAAGCATTAAGTTTTGACCTAAAATTTCTGGAATATTATCATGAGAGTATCTTAGTTGATGGTCAATTTCACCATAACCTTCTTCAAATATAGTTCTTACTTGAACCTCTGCAATAAGCTTTTTATTTGTTGGATAAGACTCTACTAAATAATGAACTGATCTATAGCCTGATAATCTAGAGCATACCTCAATATCTTTAGCTTCAAACTCTTTAGTATTGTCTCCCTCTCTTATATTAGCTACAATCTCCATAACATCCCACATACTAGTTATAAATTCATGTATTTCTTCCCAGTCCTCTTTAAATATATGAATGACCCTTATACCTAATAAGTCTGTTATTTCATTTTTATAATTATCAACTGTAAATTTAAAATCTTCTCCATATTTTTTTCTTCTTTCAGGAGTCTTTCTAATTACTTTTTCTATTAAATGTCTTGCATCTTTAACACGAGTCTTAACAGAATGCACCTTTGGTTGCGCTCTTAATATGTTTGCTATTAACTCTGCTTGAGTCTCATAACTTTGTCTATATTTATTAAAGTCATTGTATATAGCTTCTAAATCATGCCAATCTATATTTAACTCCTCTAATTTATTCTCATTTATCTTATATATAGCTAAAAATTGTTTTTTATTAAGCATCTATTTCCTCCTATATACTTAACTCTTATTGTCTCTTCTAACTTTAACTAATTTTTTCTTTATAGTTATTTCTCTGTATTTTTTTAAGAATGTATTGCCTTTATTATTTAATAAATCTACATAAGAGCACAAATCTTTTACTTCTACTACTCCTATGTCTTCATTATTAATTCCATCTAGATTACTGATAGTACCTACAATATCTATAACTCTTATTTTCTTTTTCTTCCCTGCATTTAAGTAAATTCTAGTTACATCCGAATTTATTTCTTTTTCTACTTTCTTATCTTTTCTTATCTTTAATAAATTTTTTTTATTTTCTTTAAGCTTTATTTTACCATATTCAATCTTATATTCATCTATTTTTTCTATTTCATTTAGCTTAAATCCTGTATAAGATTCTATCTCTTCAAGATATTTTACTTCTTTTTGACTTACTAAAGTTATTGCTTTTCCAAATTTATTTTGCCTTCCTGTTCTACCAATCCTATGGACATAGTTTTCTTTATCTCTTGGCACCTCATAATTTATCACTAATGAAATATCATCTACATGAATTCCTCTTGAAGCTACATCTGTACTTACTAAAATATTAAACTTATTTTCTTTAAAATCTTTTATAATAAATAATCTTTTATCTTGTGACATATCACCATGAAGTTGTTGAACTAAAAATTTATCTTTTTTCATTTTGTTATATAAATCTATTACATTATCCTTTGTATTAGCAAAAATAAGTAATGAATTGGGACACTCACTATAAATTATTTTCTTTAAAATTTCATATCTATTTTCTGTTTCTACTTTTATATACTTTTCTATAATTTGTTTCTTTGATATTTCTTTTTCAGTATCTTTTATTTCTATAGTGACTGGGTTTCTCATATATTCATTACATATACTACTTATATTTTCATCAATAGTTGCTGAAAAAAGACCTTTTATACTCTCATTAGGAAGTCTGCTTAATATGGTTTCCATATCCTCTATAAATCCTTTATTTAACATCTTGTCAGCTTCATCTATAATAAAGAACTTTATCTTATCTAATTTAATAGTACCTCTACCTATATGATCGATTATTCTACCTGGAGTAGCTACTACTATATGTACCCTTTGCTTTAACTCTGTAATCTGCTCTTTTATAGGTTGTTTTCCAAATATTGCACTGCATCTAATTTTCTTAAGCCTACCTATTAATGATATTTCTTCTTTTATTTGAAGTGCTAACTCTCTAGTAGGAGCCACTATTAAAGCTTGTACACTATTATCATTTATATCTATACTTTCACAAATTGGAATCCCAAAACTAGCTGTCTTACCACTTCCTGTTTTAGATTTGACTATTACATTTTCTTTTTTTAATAAACTTGGTATAACCTCACTTTGAACTCTCGAAGGTTTCTTATAGTTTAGGTTATTAAGTGATTTTAATATATCTTTATTTAAATTAAAGTCTTTAAAATTATTGTTCATTTTATACCACCTTATTTTTCTATACGTAATTACATATTATATCATAAACTTATATCATTATTTTTATCTAATATATAAATAACATTACTATAGATAATATTATCGTTAATAATAAAGCTATTATTATTTAAGCAGAACTGCCTTTATTTCTATATTTTTTATACAAAATCCTAACAACCCTCAAATATTTCAATGAGTAAAACTTGCATGCGTCTGCATTTCATAAACATTTTATCTTATAATATTATGCCTTACATCTTTATCTCTATAGGATAAATTGCTAGTTTACTTTTTATAATGTGCATAAAAAAAGATAATTTCTAAAATAGAAATTATCTTTTTTTATGCTACTTGCTATTTAATTTATTTAAAACTTCTTCTAATTTAAGATCATGTATAAAACAAGCTTGCTCTAAAGTTTCCATAGTTGCTGATGGAGATTTGATATAATCCTAAATACAAATATCCCTTGAAATACCGACTTATATAAGTTTATTTATCTCATTTATGACGACCAAATGTCTAACTTCATTGTCGTCAAATTATTATTTTGGTTATCAATGCCGACAAAATAATAAAGGAGATAATAAAAATGAAAAATAATAATGGTAAATTTAGAAAGAAAAAAATATACTTCACTCAAGTTAGTAATTATGCACTTAGGGACAAATATCTATCTTTTAGTGCCAAAGGACTTTACTCTTTAATACAAAGTTACATAACTATACCTGATTTTGATTTATACAAAAGTTTCTTAATGGAGATTTCAGAAGAAGGTAGAACTGCATTTGATAGAACATGGAAAGAATTACAAGAATTAGGATACTTAAAAGTATACAAAATGAAAGATGAAGAGACAGGTACTTTCTACTACGAATATGAATTATTAGATGAATCAGAATTAAATGACGATGATAGGTTTAATAAGGCTAAAGAAATAAAGAAAAATGTTTATAAAACTGTAAACAATGGTTTTAAAAAGAAGGGTACTATAGTTTCTGTAAATGGAAATAGTCCAGATACACAGACTGTGAATGTAGATAAAAACGTTGAAAAAACACCAATTACACAGACTATGCACATGGATAAATCCATAGATACAGACTGTAACTCTGGAGACTGTGACTCTATAATAATACTTAATAATAATACTTATTCAGTAGTTGTAGAAAAACATCATAAACAAGAAGAGTCAATAGATAAAAACATTAATGTAACAATAGTAGAAACTAAGTGCAAACTTAAAAGAAAGTTAACTGATACGCAAAAAGAATTTGTGTCTACTTGTAATACAGATAAACTATTAAAATCTATAGAAATTGCTAATGAAATTAATCCAGAATATTATACTTTTGGATATATAAAAGAGATATATAGCAACGATAAAAACTTTATAGAAAAGAAAAAAGCCCCTGTTATTGCGAGTAACAAGGACTTTAATAAATCAAATATACAAAATTCTAATAATATTATAGACAATTTTGAGCCAAAGTACAACCATAGTTCTAATAATAATTTTAAATCATCTAACAAAAATAATTTAAGCTATAATCCAAATAAAACTAGATACCATAATATAGGTCATAGCTTTAGTAAGTATACACCCGATGAACTTGAGACAATATTATTAGAAAGTCAAAAAAATAAGTTTTCTAGCAGATAAACAAAATGATGAATATTTTATAATAATATATCTAATAATAAAATCAACAACTCTAATCATAAGCCTTAGATAATTCAACATCTTTTATTGATTTTTATAATTTAAATTAGCTAATAAAATGTATTAATTAAAACTATTATTGGAGGTAATTTTTATGGAAACACCTAGTATAGAAAAATATTTATTAAGCACTTGTCTATTTACGATTGATGAATTTAATGAAATGTATAAGTCTTTATCAAAAAATGAACTAAAAGAAATCGCAGATACACAATATAATGAGATGGATATATGTGTTAGAATCGGAGATCCTTTTAAAAATATTCACTATACTGTTGGTGATGGAAATAAAAACAGAAGCAAATCTAATCATGATTTGTATTTAAAATCTAAAGATTTTAAAATAGAAATTAAATACTTAAAAAACTGGAAATCTGAAAGTGGAACTAAATCTTCAAGCAAAAATTGGAAGGAGTATCAAATTGACTTTGATTGGTTAGAACAAGAATTAAAAGAGAATAAAGGAAAAAGAGCTTTTGTTATAGGCTGGTTTAACTGTGTCGATAAATTTAGTCAACTCATGCAATTAGGCGATGCTCCCGGCAGTAGACCATTGGTTGATGAAAAAAAATTAGTCTATTTTCCTTTTTTAAAAAGACTATCAATACCCACATACACTCAGGACTTAATATATAACTATAAGTCATCATATGAAGAAAAGAGTATTGAGCCTATAGGAGAAAAATACAGTAATATGAAATGTATGTTTTTAGGCAATGAGGCTGATAAATTCCATTTTGCAATATATTATTAAATTCAACTAAAATACATTCTTTCTCAGAGTACATATTTATAAAAAACAGATTATTATTAATGACTTGTTTTAAATCCTAAGTCCCTTGTATCGACTTAGAAATTTACAGAATACTACTTGAATCTATTGATCAATGCTATACTTGATGTGATTATATGGTTATATTTTCGAATATAATTATAAGCTGGTGTATAATTACGGCTATTATAGGTCTAGTATTATTAACCGTATTTGCCAATTACGATATAGGTTTATATAAATAGAAATATAATGATGACTGCAAAATATTTCGTGGTCATCATTATAAAATTTTACTTAAATTCGATATTTTATTGTAAATCTACTCTGCAAATTGGAATTTATTAGCCAAGTTTCCTCAATTACAATTTCTAAAATTAGCTGTCTACTGCTACGTTTAGAATATTGATTAAATTATTTTTTGAGTTTCTTGCATACTCATTATTTCATTATGCAATTTTTCATTAAGTCTAATTTCATTTAACCTTTGCCATATTTCATATAAAACATAAATAAATTCATTACCATAATAATTTTCTATTAAATCAGCTAATATGCTTCTTACTTTTCTTTCTCTTCCATAAAGTTTTTCTTCATCACATATTGTAGTTAAATGCCTTCTATACTCAACATAAGATTTACATTCAAATTCATATAAATCATTTATGTAATCATTATATTCTTCTTCTGATAAAAATCTATGATATGTTTCCATATAATGTTCTTTAGAATCATTAATTGAAATATGTTTTTTACAATTTTTAAAAATCTCATAGTAGATATATAATGTTGTATACTCTAATTCTTCAAGATCATCCATTTTAATTGGATTAAAAATTGTAATGTCAATATTTTTATATAATGCTATTGGAAAAATTTTATTAACTAAATCTCTATTACTCCATGAAAGCAGTTCTAAATATACTTTGTTCAAATTAAAATATATTCCTTTTGCTATATTTTCACAGTATTCTATTAAAACATCACGATCAGTCATTTTCACTGTTTGGTATTTAATGTCTCTTAGCTTAATAAATTGTAGCATTGTTCTTGTAACAAGTAATGGTTCATATCTTCTTGTATCATCCTTATATTTTATTTCAGAAGAAATATCATAATTTTTAATTGAAAAAAACTCTGTTTTAAATTCATCTTTCATTATTTTTTTCACTAAATCATATATAAAATTAGACTCTCTTTCTTTAGATTGATTGTCATGTCCAAATAAACTCGTTCCAAAATCAATAATATGAATATGTAATTCTGTATCTATTATAATATTTCCACCATGTAAATCACCATGAATAATACCAGCTTTCTGATAGTTTTCTACTGTTTTTAATATTTCCTTACAAATTTTAATTCTATTCGATATATTATGATCATCTTTAATCCATTCTTTTAATGACTTGCCATCTATATATTCCATTGCACACATATAGACTCCCTCATTCTGTAATATTTTTGCATCATAAATAGTTACAATATTCTTATCCTTTAATTTTGAAATCTTTCTTACTTCTCTTAGATATTGTTCTTCAGATACTTTACCATTTTTTGACTTTTTATGAGGGAGCCATATTTTTATTGCATCAATTCTTTCTGTTATTTGATGTTTAGCCTTTACTACTACACCATTAGCACCTTTACCAATGACTTCAAGAAACTCATATCCTGTAAATTCAATAGTTTTCCAACTATTCCTAATATTAATTTCTAGTTTACCATTATTGAATTTGTACTTTTCGCTACTCATAGTATTACCTTCTATCTTTATTATTTTTATTTAATAAAAAATAAAATACATCATTACATCCAATTGATACATTTTATTTTTAGTGTACTCTATAAATATTTATTATACTATAAGAATGACAATGATTGTATATATTTACTTATATTGTTAAATAAAATCATACTTTTCTTACATTTATTAAAATAATCAATCTAGTTATTCATAACAATTAAATATAACTTGACATAAAACTAAAATTTTATGGTAAAAGTGTAACCTTTTTGATATGCTTTTGCATACACTCTATTAACAAGTGAATTAATAAACGTAGTGTTCTTAAACTTGTTTAAGATATTGGTGAACGACCAGTTAATTGGTTAGAGTGACCTAGCCGTACTACGTTTTAATTTAGATAAAGCAAAATCTAGACTTTTTCTATTCAAATAAACACTTATATACTTTTTTCGCAAGACTTGTATATTGAAACCCTTCTTCATAATCATTTTCACTATTAATTGCTCCTGGAAACATTACATTCATAACTAATCCAACAGTGTATAATGATCTACCGGTTACCCCATATACATACTCATCAGTAATATGATTTTCAAGATACTCTATGTCTTCTATATATATCTGTGTAAGTATAAGACTTATTCTTCTAAATTCACTATAATCTATAATTTCATTCATATATCCTTTTAATAACCTAGCTAAGTAATCAGCTTTTTTAACTTCATCAAATTTATCTAACACAATAAATAATTTCTCATGAAAATACTTATCATCTTTAGTAATCTTATTATAAAGTTTTACTCTTTTATTATAAGAAATATCTTGAATATTAAATATAAAGTATGCTAACTTCTTACAAAATAAGTAATTACTTATGCTTTCTTTCAATTCTAGTGTTGAAGTGATTATATTAATAACTGGAATAGATTTAATAATTTCACTATCATATAAATTATCTAAATATAATTCTATACATTCTTTTGATATTTCTACACTGTAGCATAAAATATCCTTCCCAATATTATTCTTATTCAACTTTATATCCTCCAACCTAATTTTTATTTAAATAATTATATCATATAATTACCAAATAAAAACTACCCACTATTAAGCAGGTAGTTTAGCAACAAATGCACTATAATTAGTTTCTTCATTTTTAATTAAACATAAGGCACTATATGTCTCTAAGTCCTGGAATGCTTGTTCATCATATCCATACTTTTCAAATTGTGTATGAAGTTCTCTATATGCTTGAATATCTGCTCCTGCTAATAACATATAAGATGCTCCACCAGCTTTGAGTGTCATTCTACATTTAGAAGATAATTGACCTAATGCATGTATAGCTACAGTTGATATAAGTTTATATTTTCTTGCTTCAGCAAATATTATTTCAAATAATAGCTGAGCATTAGGACATTTATAAAATTCATCAAATAGTAATTCGGTTGTAGGTTGATAATCTTCTGCTGCAAGTATTTGTTTAGCTAACCATACTTTACTTAAAAAGAATGTAGCCATAATATTACGTAGCATTTGAGATGGAAATTCTTGTTCAGGTATATCTATTACTATAACTTTATTCTCTCTTATAGCATCAACGAAGTTAATATTATCATCAGGTGATTTAGATAATGCTAATTCCATGTGGCTTGACATTGAGTCTAATAATGCTGTTCTATCAAGTATTCCTTCTACTTTAGAATCTTTATTACCTTTTATTTTTCCTTTTGTGTCTAAATCATCTAACTCTAATAATT
Source organism: Romboutsia faecis (assembly GCF_014323405.1). Taxonomy (GTDB): domain Bacteria; phylum Bacillota; class Clostridia; order Peptostreptococcales; family Peptostreptococcaceae; genus Romboutsia_E; species Romboutsia_E faecis. Next base: position 351,603 of record NZ_JACRWE010000001.1, read on the forward strand.
TTTTAATTCTTTTTGATAATAGATCAGATAATTCATTATTTAATAAGTCTATAAAGTTATGTCTTATATCAGGATATTCTAAGCAATCTAATATATCTGATAATGTAGCATTATGTTTAGCACAATATACAACTGCTCCAGCTGCAAATAAAAATTTAATCATTCTTGAGGATAGTTTAGTACTATCATCATTTATAGAATCTATTAACACTTGTAGTTGTTGCGTTCTTTTTACCGCATTAGAGAATATTTCATAGGATGACATTGTATCATTAATCGGGATTTCATTATAAACAAATGATTGTATTTCATTTATATTATTACATCTGATTCTAATTAACTTATCTTCAGGTGTTACTTTAGCTATAGATTGAGATAATTTGCAGTCTTCTATTATATCAATTACTACTACTCCTCTACCTAATCCAATAGCATTCTCAGCAATTTTCATCATCTTATATGACTTCCCACTACCTTTAGAACCTATCATAACTCTTTCTAGGTTTTGAAATTCTTTATGCATACTAAAATATGCTTTATAAACTTGTTCCTTATAATTAACTAACCCTATAAACATATCACCATTTTGTAAACATTTAGGAACTGGATTATCGATAATTTTATTATGTTCTATCATGTTATATTGTTCAATTAATTCACGTCCTGGTAATGATATAAAGCTTTGACACTCTTCTACTGTAGTTTTATTTATAGACACATTATTTATAATAGGTCGCATTATATCAATATCTTTCTTAATTTCTTTATATGTTAATTCATTATCTTCAGATATACTCTTAAAACTGTTGCATAAACTTATACCTAAATCTTTCTCCTTCTTTTTATCCTTACTTTTTGAAATCACTAAAGTTTGGCTTTTACAAATTGATTTATTAGCTTTTCTTTTCGTACTATTTGATATATCTTTCTTAGCACAAACAAATATCTCTCTATTTGCTCTTTTTTCCTTTTGTATGCTGCCTAAAAAATCTTCAATATATTCTATCAAAAATTTAAGTGCTATTGATCCAAAATCTAATATTGATTTACTTTTCTTTAATGTATATCCATCCTTATACTTATTTATATTATCTTTATAAACTTTCTTAAAATAATTATTTTCACGCTCACCCGTTGGAATAAAATTATATAGAATACCGACTACATCATTATTTTCTAATATATCTACTATAGCCATATTGGCATTCAAGAGATCATTATTTCTCTTATCTACATTAAGACTAAGGACATCATTTTGAGTATAACTTAGTTGATATTTGCTACAAGTATTAATATCAATTGGAATTTTGTCTACCTCTTTAATCTTAATATACTTCCACGTCTCTTTAAACTTGGTTCTAAACTTCATAGAGTGTATCTTAGGTATTATAAAAAAGAATTGAACTTCTTCTTTTGTGATATGAATATAATAGCTAGCTTTTAGATATGTGTGAATTACTAATTTCTTATCTTCCTTTTTTACTAATGAATCAGCTTTTATAAACATTTTATTAATTAGTGATGCTATATTATCCGTACTATTGTTCTTATTCGATTTAGTTGGTATTAATTGATATGTTATATATTTCTCTTTTCTAATCTCAAAATACTCACTCAACTTAATAGACTTATATTTAACCAAGAAGTACACCCCCTATAATTTGAATAATTAAATATATTGCATAAGATACAAAAGGTACACTTCTACATTTCTTCCAACCGAATATAAATAATATTGCTCCTATAAGTCCTGCTATAATACATACCTCAGCACTAACGTACATTGTGCTTTGTAATAATTCTTTTAGTAGCCCTCCTATCCAATGAGTTATACTAAAATTCTGTATAGATTCAATAGTATTCATAAAATTTTGTATAGTATCCATATAAAACCCTCCTATGCATATAATTGAGGGTAAAATTGTAAGAATAAGTATCCCAACCAATATTGAATACCTGCAAATGATGCTTCTTTCATATTCCCACCGTTAAGTAAACATATAACCATATCTTTTAATCCCATGCCCATACAGCCATATTTAGCAAGTAGTATAAGTTTATCTATTATGAATGTGGCCTTATTCATTAAATTACTTTCAAGTGAACCTGATGCAAATACAGTTAATGTGCCTTTATCAATTGTTATAGCCATTAAAAATACTAACTTAAGATACATATGTTTATTATTTTTTATATGATCTATTGATTTTTCAATTAAATTTAAATTATTAATTAATCCTCTATTTTCTTGTATTTCTCTAAATTCCTCAAAAGTATATGTTTTTACTTCATTTATTTTTATTAACATGAATATCTCCTCCTAATTTACAAATAATAATTTCATAACATTTAATCGGAGGTGCTTTTATATGATTCCTTCTTATGTATATTGGTTCGCTGCCGCACTTGGCTTAGATGTAATTCAAAAGATTTTTTTCTAACTCTCTACAAAGGAAGTTTTTAATTTAAATGGTATAGTTCATTCTCTTCATAATTTACTACAAATACTCTATTTTCCATAATATATTACTAAAATTTTAATAATTTTAAAGGAATATAAGTATTAATGTAGAATTATATATTGAATTATATTTTTATAATTCATCAATTACTTTGGACTCTATGGACTGATACTCCTGGAGTCCTTTTAATTTAATCATACTTCCATAGACCTTTTTCCTTCATATCCTTTTCAACCAGCAGTTTTATATAAGTGCTTATTCCTAATGTATCCTTTTGTTCTAATACATAATTGTATAAAGCTAGATCTCTTATATTTTCTTTAAAACTAACTGGTAATTTTAAAGATTGCTTCTTTTTAGTCATATTTAACACTCCTTAGATATATTTGATAACTTCTACCTCCTTTCTATACTCATTTATATGCAAATCTGACTACAAAGTTACCTGTCCTAGTTATATTATTTATAAATTTTTAATATTGATTTTGTAAACTAATAATAAAAGCCAGGATAAAAAATTCAATCCTAGCTTTTATTATTAGTTTATATTATTTAATTCATTGCATCTATCTAATGTAATATCTATTAATGTTTTATATTTTTTTAATTCATTATCTTTTAGATCGTCTTCTATTATCATTTTATTTTCTACCCATTTTCTTTGCTCATCTCTTAATCTGCTAAATGAATCTTCTGTCATATAAGCCTTGCATTCTTGATACATATTGTTTAATAATTCATCACTTAACTCATAAATAACATTAGCATCTTCTATATTTTTTATATTACACTCATTTAAATAATTTATTAATATACTATAGTACCTATTTATTCCATTTTCTTTTGTAACTACTTCTCGTGCTTCAATCATCTTATTTTGATAATCCGCCCTTATATCTTTCAAGTTACTTGACTGTATTGATTCGGGTTTATTTATATCAACTACTTCTTTTGAGTTACTTATATTATTTTTTAGAAATATGAACATTCCCGGAACTAAAATAACCAATAAAATACCTATCAAACTATATTTTAGTTTATTACTATATTCATAATCATCATTACTCTCATTTTGTATACCATTACTCTTAGGTTGTAAATTATCATATAAAATAAATGCATACCCTATTAGACCAATTAAATTAGGTATATTAAATATTATTGCAATTATACTTAACACTTTTCCTGTGCTTCTAATAACTATTCCTCTTAGTACCCAGATTAATGCTATTATTGTCACCCCTACCGATAAAATTAGTATCATATTGTCATTTAAAATATTTAGGAAATCATTTATAATACTTAATCCTGTATCATAATAGTCTACTGAGCTTATCGCAACATTAAATATTGGCTTTAATAGGTACATATATACCATTAAGCCCACAATACTCAGTGTAATTAATATATTACTTACAAATGTTAATACTTCTCCAATTATCCTGATGTTAGTTTTTTTTCCCATATCATTACCTCTTTCAATCTATTTAGTTTTAACAATATATATTATACTACGTATAATTGTATTATTTTGTAGTTTTTTGTATTTATTGTCAATATTTGTTTAAGAAAAGTTACTGAATTAACTTGACGTGCCGATATTTATATATTATTATTTAATTAAGATAAAACTTAAACGAGGTGTAGTAATTGAAAGAAACAAGGTCATTAAAAATTAGTTTTACTAAGTCAGGTTCAGGATCTGAGTCTACTAGGATATCTCTTCCAGTCACATGGATAAGAGAATTAGGAATAGACAAAGAAAATAGAGATGTTGTCGTTGAGCTTGATGAAGATAAGATTATCATTAAGAAAAAGTAAAACTAATCCCTGCTCCATTGAGTGGGGAGAATCACACCTCAAATAAATATAGAGAGGAGATTAATATGAAATATGGCTTAAGAAAACCAAGTGTCAAGAAATCATTTAAAGCTCGGACTACAGGAAAAGCTAAAAGAGCTGTTAAGAAAGCTATAATACCTGGTTATGGTAAGAAAGGAATGGGATGGATTAAAAATCCTAAAAAAGCCGCCTATAATAAAGTTTATAATAAAACAACATTTAGTATATGGGATATATTTAAAATATTTAAATAAAAAAAGAGCCTACACACAATGGTATAAGCCCTAAGTCGCAATTAGATTATATCATATGTGTAGCCTTAAAACAATTGATAAATTTAAGGGGGAATACAAATGAGAAGTATAGTAATAAACAATGAATTTGTTAATGGAGTGGAATTAGAATTAGGAAAGAAATATAGATTGGCAGATGATTTTTATGCTGATTTAGAAGGTACATTAGTTAATATTAGTGAATATTATGTATGTACAGATCCTAATATTAGTGTACATGAAGAATTGAATATAACATTGAGAATGAATAATAGTTGGGATGATAGAAATATACTAGTTGATTTTATTTGTCACGTTGAGGAAATAGCTTAAGATATATTTAAATTAGTCTTCAAACGTATTATAGTAACTAGTTATGTAGAATTTACATACTCAAATATTATTAAATTTATATAAGAAAAGGCTATAGGTTTTCATTATTGAATTTACCTATAGCCTTAGTATTTACATATCTATTTTTTGAACTAGTACAGATGGAATAGTTATATCTCCTCCCATTGTAGATGTATAAGTTAGTAATCCTTCGCTGACACCCATTATTGTAATATAATCATCTTCTAATACTCTTGATGATACTATTGAGCTATCATAAGCACCATATATAATATTGTCATAGTTTCCATCTACGGCTAAACGTATCTGAGTTTCGCCATCGCCTTCCATTACTTGTACTACTTTTCCTTTAAATTTAACTTTTTCTCCAACATAGTCGTCTGGAGTTCTAGCTAGTTGCTTATAAGTTATACCTGTATTATACCCTTGTTTTTCTTTAGCCTCAGCTGCCTTTCTCTCTTCTTCAGCTTTTCGTGCATTCTCTTCTTCAATAGCTTTTTGTTCGTCTTCTTTCATAGCAAACCAAGGTTCTGCATCAGCAACCTTATTTTTAAGAGTTTCAATCTCTTCATCTTTATCCTGAATAATGCTACTTTGCTCTTCATTTTTAGTTGTAAGTTCATTAATTGTATTTTCATATTCATCAGAAACACCTACTGAACCGATTACACCAAGTATAAACCCTATTACTATTCCTGCTATAAGAAATGCAGTCTTCTTTAGTAATCTTTTAATATCGATATTCTTTTTAGGCCTTTGTAATCTTAGTTGATTATTATCTTCTGTACTTTCATTTTTAATCTCTTTAAGATCAGCATCTACCTCACTGTCAATACCATTATTCCCATTTTCATACTCTTTCACAATAATACCCCCTCAAAATATATTGTATCACTATTTATTATATATAATATCATTGTCATATCTTGTAATATCTTGTTTAATCATAAAAAAATAATGCCTACAATATTCCATTTCGGAATACTATAGGCCAGTTTAATAAATTTGCAAACTCATTAAAATATGTATTTTATCTACCTTGTAAACGACGCTGTTTTTCATTTTTATTATCTATTTTCTTAATTATTTCATTAATTAAACTATCACTTACTTTTTCTATACTATTAACTGTATTCTTATCTGCATTCCCCTCTATAATTACTAAAGGTGAGTTAAAAGTAACATTAGATTTATTTTCTATTTTTGTACTTGTTTTTTGGGTTAAATCTGTAAAAATAGGAGATTTATAATTTATATCATCTAAATTAAATTTAATCGTATCTAGTGATGGTAAATCTATTGAGTTAATATGTTGAATATCATTTATTGATAGAGGTGTATTAGTAGACATTTCTGAATTTAAGTCTTCTCGATATGGTGATACACTTCTTGATACTGCTCTTGTACCATTATTTGAAGACTTTCCTCCAAATATGTTTGATACTGCATTTCCTATAGTTTTAAAAATACCCGTTATTGTGAACGTTTTATTTTTTACCTTTTTATCATTTACATTATCAATTACACTAGATGCATTATCTGTTGCTGAAATAGTCGTTTTCTTATCAGGTACTTTTGTTCTATTCACCTTATTCATAGCACTTATAGCGTGACTATTATCGCCTTTTAATACAGCTGTCTTCTCTTTTGGATTCAATGAATTCCATGCTGATATACAATTCATTGCTAAAGTAGCATCACCATTAATTATTGCTGTCTTTTGATCTGGAGTTAATGAGTTCCACATTGCCATAACGCCTAATGCACCACTAGGATCTGCATCTATTAATGCTTGTTTACCTTCTATACTTAATGAATTAAAGTAGTTTATTCTTTCTTGAGCTGGTATATCATTACATTTTAATACCATAGTCTTTTCTTCTAAAGTTAAATTTTTAAACGACTCTATTTTGCTTTCAACATCAGTAGTATCGGTAGTAAACTTGGTCTTTAATTCTGAAGGTATACTATCTCCTATTGTTCCCCATATTTCATTTAAATGTTGCGAGAATTCAGTGTTTAACTTATTATTTTCTTCATTACGTTCTTTAATTCTTTGGGATAATGCTTTATGTTCCTCATCAATAGACTTTCCCCATTCCCTCAAAGAATCAGCCATTTCGTCCATACCTATGGTATCTGCAAAATCAGCCATTCCATTTCCTACACCAAGTATAAATTCATAAAATTTACCTCTCATACCTTCAAATACATTGGCTATATCATTTCCAAGGTAAGTAAAAGCACTAGGTAAAAATGATAATATCTTTATAGTATTATTGGTAAAATCAGTAACACTGCTTAATGCAGGTAACACTTCTCTCCCTATTGTTTGAGATAATTCTTTCCATGAATTTGATAGGTCTTGTTGCATTGCTGCATAAGATTCTTCATATGCTTGTTTTGCTTCATCCATAGCACCTGAAGTATTTATAACTTCATTACCTAAGTTAGACCATGCCTCTATTACACCTTCAGAACCATATTCAACAGTACCTTTGAATATTTCTTGAAGTAACCTAGCTCTTTCTGTATCATCGCCAACATTCATTATAGCTTTAGATACTTTCTTCATAGCATCAATAGTTGTTATTGAGCCATCATCAATTTGTTTCTTTAGATCATCAATATTTATTCCTAAATCTTTAAATGCATCTTTACTAGTATTAGATCCATCAGTTAAAGTTAACAAGAATTCTTTAACCATATCAGTTGCTTGATCTGTATTCATTCCAGTTGCATTTATTGCCTCATCGATTAACATGAAGGCATCTTTTGCCTCTATACCTAATGTACTAAGTATAGGTGTATATTCAACCAACGTATCCAACCAGTCTTGAGATATGTTCATACCTGTTTGTTCACCAGCTATTATCATATCTAATGCTTCAGAATGAGTCATGCTCCAACCATTTACCGCTGATGTCATAAATCTAACTTGGTTATTATAGTCGTATCCCATTTTATCTAATAATTCCATAGATTGAGAAAGATTTTTAGTTTCTTTATTACTTAATTTAAACCTCTTTTGTAATAAAGTCGCTGCTTGAGTAGCCCCTTCTAAACTATATCCATTCCCAGCTATGTCTTTAATTTGTTTATAAAATGATTTAGCATCTTCTTCTGCTAATCCTAAACTGATTCTTAAACTAGTTATTGCATCATCATATTCTATTGCTCCACTTAATGCACCTTTGGTAAATATGCTTACAACAGCCGCCGCAGTAATCTTAGATACACCTGTTAATTCAACTAAGCTAGATACTACGTCAGAAATGGTTGAATTAGCTTCATCTGATGAATTACTTAGTTCTTCTAATGGATTATCTCCATCCATACTAACCATAGATGATTTAATATCATTCATAGAGTTCTCTAATTTTTTCATGTCGTTTACAGTTTTATCTATATCTGTACTATACTGTTGTAATTTATGAGAATTCTTTTGTATTAGCTCACCTTTACTTTCTAACGCTTTCCTTAAATCATTTACTGCTTTTTCTTGTTTAGTGTAAGCTTCAATATTATCTGATTTATTCATTTGACTTAATGCTTGCTCTGCTTCTTTTAAAGCTTCTTTTAATTCTTCATATGCTTTTACTTGCTTTTCTACTTTTTTAAATAAATCATCATATTGTTTGTTTTGCATTTCTAACTTTTTACTAGTAGATTCAATTGCTTTTTCACCTTTTGATATAGCAGTAGCCATAGCTTCCATTTTATCCTCAGCATTTTCAATTGACTTAGTAGCTACATCAAAATCTTTAGATAGATTTCTACTTTGCTTCTTTACATTAGAAAGCTCTTTTACAAATGATTGAGCGTCTAAGCTCAAACTAGACGTTAATTTTGCAATCTCTTCACTTCTTGCCATATTATCACCAACTTTTACATATATTCAGTACCATCAACGTATTCTATATTCTCATCTTCATTTCTTATATTATTAAACTTCTTATGTGCTTCTACTTGTTCAAAATAATTTATAGGTATTATATTTAGGAAATCATCAGTTCTTCTAAAAATTGAATGCCACATGTATTCCATATCAGGAAAACTCCAATCTTCTTTTTTAAGGCTAGCCTTTAGTCTTTTAAATCTCGCTAATTCTGGATTAATACTATCATTAGAATTTTTAGGAAATGAAATAGAAATTAGGTAACAAGCATAAGTTTTAGCTAACTCTTTATCTACTGATAATATATTTTCTAATGCTTGCTTTCTACTTAAATTTTCATCACATCTTAGAAGTGATTGTATTAATACTTCGTGTATAATCTCTATATTATCATCAAATACACCTTCAATTATGTCTGGTATTGTCTTCCCATCAAGTTGATACTGTATCGCCATTAAACACCCAAAATCTAGCCTTGAATTATAAACAACATTATTTATCAGTAATTTAACTGTACCTCTTATCATCTAAATCACCTCATTTGGATACGTTACTTTAGTAAACCAATTTGCTACAATTTCAGGATTAGCTGTTTCACTATCGACAACATAGTAAACTAAATCTTTATTTTTATCTTTAAATACATCAAAATCTATAGATAATGTATCTTCTTCAAAATTACCTGAGTAGGTTCTAGCAACTAATGTATCCTCTTTAAATTGAACATTATAAAAAATATGATATAACTTATATCCATTTGCTTTTTCTCTTGTAAATAACAATGCTAAATTGGGTGGAGTACCTGTACTTACCGCTAATCCGTTGTCTATTATTTTATGGCCTAGTATCATTGCTTTTTCTTCAAGTGTTAAAGAGAGTAGATTCAATGTTCCTAATCCATCAATAGATGTGTCTATTCTAGAAACTTTTTCACCTTTATTTTTTATATAAATACTATCCCTATCTAATTTTATATTTACATCTAATGCACCATCTAATTTCATAGGTACACTATCATATTTACATATATATACTTCATCGAATCCATATAGTATTTTATGCTTCAGTGCCATATTCTCACCACTTTCTATTTTTAAGTAAAAAAAAATAGAGAACTAAAATTAATTAGCCCTCCATAATTTATTATGCTGGTAATGATGTTGGTTTTTGTACTTCTGTAAACCAATTAGATACCATAGTTGAATCTGCAGCTTCATCTGTACTATCTACTGTATAGAAGAATAGTCCATCTTTCACATCTGGTAAGCAAGTAAATTCTAATTCTGCTATTTGTTCTTCCTTTTCTCCTTCAGTAGAAATAGCTTGTATTGAAGGTGTCGTAAATTGAACATTATATATTACTGTAAGTATTTTCCCGTCATCGGCCTTATCTTGTGCAAATAAAACAGCTAAGTTAGGTGCAACTGTATTAGCTCCCAGTGCTATTCCTCCCTTGACAACATCTACTCCTGCTAATAATGCTTTTTCATCCATTGTTAATCCTAAAACCGATAATTTCCCAGATCCTTTAGTTATTCTCTTGTCATTATATACGGGCTTATTGTCTGCATATATTATCTTCTCACTACTCTCAAAAGATACCTCACAAGCTTTTGCTCCAAGTATAGGAACTATTGTTCCAAATGTACCATCGTCATTTATTTTTGCAATATGTATATTATCCATTCCAAAAATTATTTTTTGTTTATAATTTTTCCCTGCCATAAAAATCACCTTTCCTTTTTTAATTTTTTGCATAAAAAAAGAACTCTTAAATTGAGTTCATTTCTTTAAATATAAAATCCATATTCTTGCCGTAGTAATTTTCATCAAATACATCTGTGCAACCATCAAATATGAACTTATTTTCTTTCATTTTTCTTTTAATATCTTTATATAAATCTAAGTCTTCAATATTTTTACACCAGTAATTCAAAGTAATGTAATATATTGTTGATAGACTATTATTATCAAACACATCTGTATCCTCTTCGTCATAAAAAGTAAATATTACATACTTATCTTTTGGACTTAATGTCTTATGATAATAAGCCTCTATACCAAGACTTCCCATTATATCAATTATTTTTTTATTCATCCTTATCACCTACTCAAATAGGTCTTTAGCTAAACTTTCACCTATCGCTTTATTTGCTTCACTAACCGATTTATTCCAGGCTTTTTTCATCCACTTCTTACCGACCATATCTGAAGTTCCATACTCTTGATAGTATCCATATCTAATAGATTCATCGTCTCCATTTTCAATACCAATAGTTATTTTTCTATTTGTACCTGATCCTGTTTTATCTCCTTTATCCAATGAGTCTTGTAAGTTTCCTGTATCCACTGGTACAGTTTTCTTTTGGGCTTCTAATATGATATTAGCGCCTTTTTCTAGTGCATTATCAATTACCTCAGTTTTAAGTTTACGTTCTATTTCATCAAGTTTATCTATTAACTCACTAAAATCTATTTCAAATCCCACACTAATTCACCTCTTGACATGTTAACTCTAAATACATGTGGTCTTCAAACTCATGAACATGTTTAATCTCATATTCTTTATCTTTATGTATAAGATACATAGACTCATCAATATTTCTTTTTCTAACTATTTTTCTAACTATAAATTTATAGGCAACTTTAGTATTATCTGAATTAGCTCTCATATAATCTTTAGTCGATAGGGTTTTCTTTTTAGCTCTTAATCCTTTTATTATTGTAATATCTTTCATCTTATCTACACCATAATTTGGGTCATACACTAGTTCTTTTTTTATAATAGTTACTTTATCTCGCATTTCTGAAGGATTCATTTTATATCACCTACCAGTTTATTTTCTTTAGATCAAGTATAGATTTAAGCATTGAACTAGCTTTAGAATTAGGTTCGATAAGTGTAGTACCATTTTCATAATAGTAACTAGCTAAAATTAGTACGGCCATTCCTAGGCTATAGTTTTTTACACCATCAATTTCATTCCCAAAGCTTATATCCGATATTCCTGTGTAATCACTCACATATTCCATTGCATGTAAGCAAAATCCATTAATCATTTCATCATCATCATGAAATGACTCTTCAATTCTAAGATTCTTTTTGACACTTACACAGTCAATAAGATAATTTCCAACAGCACAAGCACGTTCGTAGCTGATATGTAACGCATTATGAAATATCCCTACCATATTCTTTTCCTGTCCATCATCTGTATTGGGCATATAATATTCCCCACATTTGCATCTATACATTGTCTTCACCTTTATAATCTACTAAATAAGTATCAATTGTAGATATATTCAACCTTTCCCTAGAAACATTTATTTTGTCGTTAATGCCTATCTCAAATTCTCCATCATTTGATATTTTCATTACTTCAACTAAATTAGATTCTTTTAATTTTAGGGCAATAGGTTCAGCTATAAAATAATATCTACCGAATACAAAATCATCCAGATCCTTGTGTGAGAAAGATACAAGAGGAGTAACTGCAACTGAGTTATATAACATAATTAATCATCTCCTACCTTAATAAAAAAGAAGGTAGAGATTAATCCACCTTCTTACTTCTTTTCTTTCTTATAGTTTTCTTTTCTTCAATAATTAAGTTTTGTTTAATAAGTAAATTAGCGATAGAATCTTCTATCTCCACTTCTTCATTTGGTATAAATGATCCTAAGTCTTTATGTACAAAACTTTGCAATATCTTAACTTTCATAAAATAACACCTTACTTAGCTACATAATAAGCAACAGATTCGTCTATTAATTTCTTTATGTCTAATCTAGTATTCGCTTTAATCATTACAGAATCATCTAAGAAAGACTCATCCTTTTTAATAACCATATCTTTTCTTAATCCAATTACTAATGCTCTATTTAAATTTGTAAAGAACATACACTTATTGTCAGTTGTCATTTCTGCAACGAATTCATTTATTATAACTGGTTTACCTAGTATAGTGTTTTCTAATACACCATTTATATAAGACTGAACTAATACAGGTCTTCCTTCTCCATCTTTTAATTTTGAAAGTAATTTAGCCATACTATCAGATATTACCCAACAAGCGTTTTGTCTATATGGAGCTGGCAAAGCATAAAATAAGTCTATAACTTCATCAACTGTAACTACTCCAGCAGCTCCTTGTACAACTTCTTTAGCACCATTTTCTTTAGTAAATGTTTCTAATCCTTCAACAGTTCCATCACCTTTTACTATTAATTCATCTAAAGTTAATGCTAATGCTTCAACTAATTGATCTATTAACTCTTTTTCTAAATCGTACCCTGAATCATTTAATAGTTCTTCAGATATGGTAACTAAGTTTGTATATTTCTCAGCTCCTAATTGAACAGTTTTCCAGTTAGCTTTTTGGTTTACATATTTTTGTAATTCGCCAGTCTTAACAAATTTTCCTAATTTACCAGCTTGTACAGGTATATTGTGAGGATTTTCAGTTACTATTTTTCTAACTAATTGATATAAAGGAGATACGTTTACTAATTTCTTTTCTATCGTATCTGCATAACTTTCTTTTATTACAGAACCATCTGCTGCTGTAGTATGTTCGTTAGCTAATTTTATTTCTTTTCCTTCTAATATTGAGTTTCTTAAGTCCATGTCATTACCATCCTTTTCTATTTTTATATTTGTTAATGTTTCAACCTTTTGTAAGGCTTTTATTTTATTTTCAACTTCAACTAATTCAGATTCCTTAGCATTAAAATCTTCAACTTTAAAGTTTTCAGCTGTCTCAGTCATTACTTTCATCGAGTTAACTATTTCATTTCTTTTTTCTTGTAATGCTTTAAGTTTCATAATCTTTTACCACCTTTTTCTAAATTTGAGCATAAAAAAAGAACTTCATTGAGTCCTACATTTCATACATTTTTAACTTAGCTTTGTAATAATCTAAGTTTATTTTTTCTTCTACTTCTTCACTGGCTTCTTTATTCAGAATGTTTTCAGGTACTTTGTTATACTTGTCATAAAGTTCTGATGCGCAAGCAACCATATTTACTTCATCTGTTAGAGTAACATTTTTAAAGTATTTAACAGATTCAACTCCATTTAACCAAGTTTCAGCTTGAACCATCTCTTTAACTTCTTCAATATCTATTCCTTCATTTAAGTTTTCTTCATAAATATTAATTATAGTTTCTCTAATGTTATCTAATAAATCTGCTGCTTTTCTCATTTCAGTTGAATTTCCTTGAACACAACTCCAAGGCTCATGGATCATTATATAAGCATTACTAGGACAAACTACTTCATCACCAACTAATGCTATAACACTTGATATACTAGCTGCTAAGCCGTCTATATAAACAGTTTTATGACCATTATGTCTTTTTAACATGTTGTATATTGCAATCCCTGCGAACACACTTCCACCATTAGAGTTAACATAGATATTAAGGTCTTTTCCTTTGTGTTCATCTAAAAAATTCTTGACTGAATCTGGATACTGGTCTGTATCATCCCAAGCACCTAACCAACTACTAACTATATCTCCATAGAAATATAAATCGGCACTTGTATTGGTTGCGTTCTTAACTTCTAAAAAGTTTCTTAAATTATCTCTCATATTATCACCTCCTATTTTTCGATTTTATCTATCCTATCTGAACTAATTGGACTTATGTCACCATCAGATAAAACTCCCATATTAACAGGAACTAATAGTATATCTGTCCCTTCAATGTATGGTAAATTTAATTTTCTTCTACTTTCAGCTAATGTCATTAAACCACCTTTTGTTGCTTTGTCTAAATAATCAATTTGTTCTTTAACGCTAACCCTAAGTATTTCTTGCGTATCAAATTCAAAGAAATATCCCTGTCCTTTTTCTTTTTCTGTAAGTAAATACTTATTAAAATTTTCCTCCATAAGTCTTATGTATGGACTTAAGGTTTGTCTTAAAAATCTTAATGCCTCTTCAGCACTATTATTATAACTACTTGCACTATCAACTAGGTAACTAAAAGGTATATTTAGTAACATAGCTATTTGTTTAATAGTAAATTGCCTACTTTGTAATAATTCTATTTCAGCGGGTTTTAAGTTTAATTGTTTAAACTCAAGACCTTCTTCTAAAATTGGTGTAGAAGTCTTATCTGCGCCAGTATAGAATTTTTTCCAAGATTTTTGTAAGTTTTCTTTTGCCTCAAGACTTAATTTTGTATCCTTTGATAAGTACCCTTTTACATTTACACCATTTAATGAGCTATATGCATATTTATTCTCTGATGCTGCTATATTCAGTAATTCCATTCCTTTTTCAAGCACTCCACGTCCTTTATAAGAACAACTATCATCATTATCTTTAATCATATTGATCATTTCATGATGATTAACTGTCATGTACTTATCATTTAAAGTAAATGAATACTTAAAATTAACTGTACCATCTGATAATTTTACTTTATCTACAGTAACATTCTTCAAATATAATAATTCTTTAACTTTACCTGACTTGTCATAGATTATAAGTGTATAAGAATTACCTTTCAGTATTAAGTTTTTAACTATGTTGTATTTTAAATTTGATGCTACAACCGTCTCATTAGGACTTGCATTTAGTAAATAATTTCTATAGTCATCAACTTTTATTCTTTCACCATCTTTATTTCTTC
This sequence comes from Romboutsia faecis, assembly GCF_014323405.1. Taxonomy (GTDB): domain Bacteria; phylum Bacillota; class Clostridia; order Peptostreptococcales; family Peptostreptococcaceae; genus Romboutsia_E; species Romboutsia_E faecis. The sequence goes on from NZ_JACRWE010000001.1 coordinate 367,073, forward strand.
GATAAAGGTAACATGGTAATGTACTTATTGCATTAGCTATTAAATCTATCCCACTTTGAAGTGCTACGACTTTTCTTGCAGTTTCTTCATTTACATCGGCAAATTTTATAGTTTCACCATCTACAATTGTATCGTTAATACCTACTTTTGTTTCAGATAAATCACTAGTAGAAAATAATTTATTAAATATTCCCATTTTTTCACCTCCTATATCCATGTAATACCTCCAGTATCATAAACCGAAGACTCTGGTAAATCGTCAATTATTGTAAAACAATTAATTAAACTTGCTAACATATCTATTTTAAATTTACTTGACTTCTTACTTATCATGCTTAATGATCCTGAAGGATTAGTTACTTCTATTGCATTACTAACATTTAGTACAAATAAATCATTATTAATAAATTTAAACTTATTAGTTAATACAGATTCCTTTAATAATTTAGTAGCAGGATGTAATACAAAGTAATTTTGAGGTGTTTCTACACACTCTAATCCCTCTTGAGATAATTTCTGTATAGTGGAAATTGCATTATACTTATCATAACAAACAGATCTAACTCTACATCCTAGTTTATTTTCTAATTCAAGTACAAAGTTTTCTACAAAAGAGTAATCAATTATCCTATCGCCACATGCAAAACATGATCCATCTCTAATAAATCTGTTATAATCTACTTTTTCAACTTTACTTTTTTCTTCCACTAGATCTCCTGGTACAAAACACCAGGATTGGGCAATGTATTCTCCATTTTCTTTGGTAAGAATGCTAACTGATGTATTATCAGAAGAAATAGAAAGGTCAATTCCCACGACAATTTCTTTATTATTCCAATCGTAATTTTCAATTGAACATGCTTTTATATCCTTAGAATCTATGTAAGAATTACCAGTTTTAATATCTAACCATTGGTTTAAGTTCTTTGTCCTAAAACTTGTCGCTTTAGATGGCATTTCAATAGCCATTTTACATTCTGCTTTTAAGAAATCCATCCCCAACTTTGATGTAGCCTGTAAAGGATTACTTTTTATCCAATTAGTTTCATCAGTCCATAAATCTTTTTCATCCAATTCATAACACATTAAAAAAAACCTATCGTCTTCGATAAGTTCATCTAATATCTTTTTACCATATTCAATTTGCTCTTTCATTGGGTTATTTGCATACGGATAGCCCGTTGAAATAGTAAATATAAGTCTATTTATTGTACTTAACATTGAAGTTTGTATCGATTGATAAATACTATCATCTCTTGCTGCTCCATATTCGTCAACACAACCTATTGAAACAAGCATACCATCAGTATTTCGTGCTTCAGCTGCAATTGGAAATAGTACGTTATTATTCAACTTACATTCAATCTTATCTCTAGTTATTTTAAAATGTTTTTTAAGTCCTGGGCTTACTTCTAAAGTCTTCTTTATTTCACTAAATAATATCTTAGCTTGTTCTCTCGTATTTGCTGCCGCAACTAATTGAGCATAATTAGGTTCAAATAATAAACCTAATATCATAAACATCGATACTAACCATGTTTTTGCATTCTTTCTAGCTATAAAAACACATGCTTTTTCATATCTTCTTTTACTTTCATTATCTCTATGGAATACACAAAATAAATTAATAAGTATAAACCACTGAAAACCAGAAATATATTCATAACATCCTTTACCAGCAAATTCTCCAGTTGAAAAATTAGTTAGTTTTATTATTGAGTCAATCTTCTTAATCATTTCGTAATCAACAAAATATTTTTTATAATATTTACTATCTTGATTATTAACCATCTCTAAAAAGTGCTTACAAGATTTAATTATATACTTTCCGGCTAATATGTTTCCATTTGCAACGTCTTTTGCATACCTATATGCTTTGTAATAACTTGGTATTTCATGCACTATTTATCACCACTCAATATTTGTAAAAGTGGATCATTATCTTCTTCAATCTTCTTTTCTTGATTCTTTAATATCTGACCTCTATTTTTTACACCTAGTCCAACAGTAGAACATAATGTATTATAACTACTTAATAATTTCTGATAACTATTAAGTAATTTACTCTGTTCAACTATACCTATTCCCTCATCAAGTAACTGTACTTGCAATCTCTCTAACATTAATTCTGTAGATATTAAGTTTCCTAACACACCTAAATCCAAATCAGATAATAATCCACTTGTTGAAAGTAGTTCAGTATAAAATTTAAATTTCTTTTTCCAACTCTTATCTTTAATTTTTAAGTGAGGAGTCTTTAAACTCAAATTGTTATTATTAAATTCTTTTAACCTCTCAGTCATTTCATAGTTTTCTGCACTTCTCCGAGAATAAAAATTATTCATCTCGTACCCTCCTTCCTAAAAAGTTTGAAAAAATCACATTTTGTGAAATAAAAACCCCCTTCGCCTTTTCATTCCCCAATATTTCTTATGTTCAAGTGGGCTATCCCCTATTTTCATCAATAAATTTTAATATTTCATCTCTTGTCTTGCCTTCTATTACTCTATGATGTTCTTTACACACCGCAATCAGATTTTCTGTATCCAGTCTCTTATCCCAACTCTCTCTAATCTTTACTATATGATGCACTTCATTAGCAAGCGTAACTTTATCTAATGCTAAGCATATCTCACAACAATAATTAGATTCTTTTAATACTTCTTCTCTCTTCTTTCTCCAATTCTTTGATTGATAGAACCTATCGCACTGTTCTTCTATATCTGATTTAATACTTTCATGCATTCTCTTATCTTGACATTTAAAATATTTATCATGTACTTTTAAACAATGAGGACATTTAATTAACACTGTTATCACCTTCTTAATATATTTCTACTAAGAAATTAATTACTATAATAGACACACAAAAGAAATTTACCTACTTGAATATTGATTCATATATACGTTTTATTTTTTCTATTGGTGTATATTTGTTATCATACTCACCACTATCAGATACTTTTTCAAATTTACTATTGTTTACGTATCTACTTGCATCAAATGACATTTTTACATTTATCTCATCTATGCTTTCATTATCATTAATATCTTCACTACATTTATCTTCTATCTCTTTCGAAACTAACTCTTTGAGTTCATCTAATGTTAATACTGTATCAGTATTAAATATCATCCTTATGTTTTGAATATTATCTATACTTGCATGTACTTCAACTCTTTCAATTACGTTCTCTCTTTTATTATCATTGTACTGAGAAAATGATTTATAATTCACTTCTTTTATTGATACTCTATCTAACATTTTCATTGCTTATTCCTCCTCATATTTGTATCGTTCTTTTAAGTATTTGTCTAGATTTATACTTACAAATAATTGTTTGTTTACTATCTCGTATAATGAAGTCAATTCATTACAGTCTTCTATAAACGCTTCTATCTCTTGTTCTAACAGTTCATCTATTGCTTCTTTTCTGTCTTGACACTCTTGAACCTTTATTTGTAATTCATTTTGTTTTTCAACTATTCTTTTACGTTCTTTTTCTAAAATCTTAATGCTCTCTTGTGTTAGTAAAATATTAATCATCTCCTTTCATTTGAATCTAGCATTTTTCTATATACTCTACTAAAATCCGATCGACTATCATTTGAACATTAAGCACCACCAAAATGCTCGATAGAGATACTTTAATTAACAAACAAAATTGGAGGAATAAATATTTACTTATTTCTTATTACTAATAATCTATCAACTCCTACTATTTCCGCATAGTAGTCAACATCTCAAGTATTAATAATAAGTTGTAGAGTATATAAAAAAATACTAGATTTCTCTAGTATAAAATATTTTTTCTTAATTAACATTTCTAAACTCACCGAAATATTTAATTTCTAATTTTTTTCTAAAGCGTATTGCATCATCAAAATTATTAAAAAGTCCAGACTCTAACTGTTTTCTATTTAGGAATATATATGCTCTCCACTTGCTACACTTTTTGTTCCATGACACACCTGTGCAACCAGATGTATTGTTACTTCTAACATTTATATTAAGATTATTTTGTTGTCTAGTGCATATTCTTAAGTTACTCTTTCTATTATCTAGCTTATCATGATTGATGTGATCTACAACCATATCATCAGGACAATTCATTAAAAATCTATGCAGCATTCCAATTTTATTATTTTTACAATACCCTTCATTATTTAATCCCCATTTTATATTTTTGACTTTATCAATATCTTCTAAATCAATTTTAGACCGGCTAACTTCATTACATTTTTTATCATATAGAATTATTTCTGCATAATCTTCATTTATTACAATTTCATTTAAATCATATTTTGTTCTTGATATTCCTTCATACCTAGTACATTGTCTATAATGTCGTTCACACATTCCTTTTCTCAACTGTTTTACTTCTTTATTACAGACTTTACATAATCCCATAGCAGCAACTCCTTTGTTTTTAATAAAAATAATTTACTATAAAATTAAGAATAATAACTTTTACTCTTTGTACTAATATCTAATTTAATACTTTTGTCTATGCTTCACTGAAATAGATTTAAAAATAAACAAAGAAACTAAATCTACAATAGGAGAAAAAATATAATGGCAAAATATTTTTCTTTTGTGAAGCACAGATTAAAGTATTAAATTAGTAATAATCAAAAAATATCTCTTAATGCATACCACATGTTTCTTCGTGAAAAATGCTTGTGTGCATCCCACTTTGTTTTAATTCTTTCACTTTTGCATGCGTTAATTTGTTTTACAGTTGCTTTGTCTTGTTTCCAGGACTTTCTATTATTTTTATTTATAAAAGAAGATCCATATTGAATTGCAAGTTTTTCAACTTCTTGAAGAATTTCCAACAAACTTGAACTCTCACTTATGATCTCTAGCTTATATTTATATCCATCCAATTTTTTATATTTATATGAGTAATATAAATTATTATATTTGACTATATAAAAATCTGTATTAGCATTTGATGATAAAATCGCCACATCACTTTTGTTTACACTACCAAAATACCAGTCTAAATTACTTGCATCTTGTAAATTATGTATATCTTGATTGAATAAATTAATTTGTTCTAATCTAATACGTTCTTCTTCCTCTTCAATCTTTCTTTGTTCTTCTAATCTTCTTTCTTGTTCTCTTTTTTCATATTCTTTTCTTTCTTTTGCTTTCAATATTGTTTCTGAGTCATTTACATCAAATATAGATTTCATACTCATTAAATTATTTTTATAATTATCAGCTATATCCAGCACAAGACAATCTTTCTTATCTTCATATAATCTAAGGCCACGTCCTAGCTGTTGTACATATTTTATTTTTGATTTAGTAGGAGCGGCCATTATTATGCAGGATAACGCATCAAAGTCAAATCCCGTAGTCAATATTTGACAGTTAACTAGTACTTTATACTTTCCTTTTTTAAAGTCATTCAATACTCTTTCTCTTTCATCAGAACTGATTGTACTATCAAGTGATCTAGCTGATATATTATTTAGATTAAATGCATTCGCAAGATTTGTTGCATGGTCTATACTTGTAGCAAATATAACTGTATGCTTTCTATCACTTGCATACTCTTTATATGCTTTAACAATTAAACTATTTCTAGAAGCATTATCTACTGTATCAGATAATTGTTTCTGATTGAATTCACCTGCGACAACTGATACAGTAGATAAATCTGTATTAGATTTTACAGCTAAGCAATTTACATCACATAAGTAGCCATTTTCAATCATTTCTATTGTATCTTTTTCATAGATAAATCCATCAAAAATAGATCTTAACTCGACATTCCAGGGTGTTGCACTGAATCCCACTACAATTGTTGCATTTATTTTATTTATAATTGTTTGAATCTGATGTACTGCTCTATGGCATTCATCAAACATTACAATTTCAAAATTACCATTTTCAAGTATTCTATGTAATCTATCCGATTTAGGATGAATCAAACTTTGTCTTGTGGCTACGACAATTCTTTTATATACATCATCCAATTTCCCCTGTACTGACCCAACACTTTCATTTTCTCCACATATCATCTTTATCTTATCTATACTTTGTTGTCTTAATTCTTGCTGATCTACAACAATTAACACTCTTCCTGTCAAACGTCTTGCTATTTCACTCATTATAATTGTTTTTCCTGATCCAGTAGGTAAATAGCAAATTTTATTTCCATCTTTCATGTTTAATATTTTATCAACACATTCAATTTGGTAATCTCTTAATTCTATCATTCATATTCAATCCTTTCATCCCAATAAAAAAAGACTAGACATTGTCTAATCCTAAACTTAGCACGTCAGCAGATTTATTTGATGACGTATAAAAAGTATCTATTTACTTATTATCTATAAATATTATCTATTTACTTAGCATTCTAAAATCTTGCTATTAATACGTATTATTTTGAATAACATGCGTATTATTTTGCCATGCGTTGAAAACACTTAACTACAGCTATCTAATTTATTAAATAGCTTCCATTCTTCATAAGAATTTATACTATACCAATTATGACTTTTTCCATCTATATCTTCTGTATATTTATTTATAAGACCTAAGTCACATAATGTTTTAGTTATATCAGCAATCTGCTTATTATTATTACCTATGTTAGGTTTTAAACCAATTTGTTTCAATAACCAACTATTAGTAATCTTAACTTTCCCTTTTCTACACATATAGTTCAAAATTATATATACTTTTATACAATTACTATTTGAGTAAGTAATTAACTGCTTTAGTATCTTTGCATGGATAATTACAAATTCTCTATCATTAGTTTTATAATCCATATAATATACTATTTCACCGCCCTCAGTAGTAATTTTTCTTATTCCAGTATCTATCTTAGTCATATTATTTATAACCTTAATTATTGTTTCCAATTTCATATTAGTTAAATTTTCTACTAGGTTCCTATATTTAAATAATTTATTTTTATATAGATACCTATATAGGTCTTCTGATCCTGTTTCATAAATATTTTCTAATGTCTGTTTATTACTAAATAAAGTCATCAATGCTAAAACTTTGTAATTAACTTTTTTATTCCCTACTCTTATATTCGACGATGTCATAGGAAATCTATGATTATCATCTTTTATAATATCATTTATTGTATATGTATTATTTAACCCCATATATAATCTCCTTCAATTATTATCTTAATCTAATTCTCTATTTAACCATTTCCTATGTAATTCTACTGTCTTTTTATTTTTCTCAAATATAAAAACTAGAGCATCCGTATAAATTATATCGATTGGTTTTACACCATGCTTTATATATAATCCCGCTTGTTTAGGATTTAATATTCTAACTGTATTCATAGTATAATTGCCTCACATTATTAATATTTAAAAGTAAGGATATAGAGAATAATCTATACCCCTTTAAGATTATATTTACTATTCATCAAACTCTTGTATACCTTTCAATGAGATTCTTATATTATATAAATGTCCTTTAAATGGTTCTTTGTCACGTTCATCGTAGTATACATATCCCATAATACCTAACCTTCTTATAGCTGAATAAAATTCATCTTCGGAAACATCATATCTTCCTGCGAAAAAAAACTTATGTGTATGTCCAAATTTTAAATCTTTCATTATTCTTACTTCTAAATTATTTAACATATATAATCTCCTCCAAATTTTATAACTAACTCTATCCACTCTCCCCTAGATCAGTTAGGGGAAAGCGCAGCGCACTAACTGATCTAAAAATTATAATTCAACATAAACACTCATACTTTTAGCTAGCTTATATTCATTACATTTATCTGTTATATAGTCGTACTTTACGTCGTATACTCCATTTTCAACATCTACTTTTTTAAATAATTCACCTAACAATTCTCTCTTTGAGTTATATATTTTTTTATTTTCTAAAATTGCTTGATCAGTTAAATCCTTATGACTCAATTTTCCTACTCGACATTTTATTAATTGTCCTAATTTTTCTTTTTTCTTATATCCCTCTTTTTCAGTCAAGTCTACTTCACTAATTTCAGCATCTACTTTTTTGTAGTTTTCGTATAAATATCGAATTCCACCATTTTCATCTTGAGTATATATTGTTCCTAATCCGTTATTTAGTTTTAATAAATGCTTTATTAATTCTTCAAAACAAAACTCCATTATAAATCTAGTTGAAATTCTATTACCTTTTGTTGTTTTAATTATAGATAAAGCTTTTAATATTTCTAAATAATCATATTTATCTTTAATCAAAATTTTATACTTATCAGAAATATCTATATCTATCTTTGTATATTCAGTGTTTTTTATATCATTTAATTCATTTAATTTTGCTTTTAATGCTTCTTCAATTGATTTACTTGTTACTCTAGATAAAAGTACTTTTATTTCAGATATATCTTTATGTATATCTAAACTTTCTCTTCGATGGTTATATTCATTATTTAGATTAGAAAGTTCTTGTAGTAGTTCATCTTTAATTTCAGCATCATTCTTTTTTGTTAATACTTTAAATAAATGGATATTATTGTATTCTTTTTCGTTAATAGATCTTGCTTTATAACCATATAAACTAATTATTCTGCTACTATAGTTATTTAATAAACTATTAGTCCAAGATACATCATTAAATGTTATTAATTTATCTTCTTTTTTATATTTAGCATAATATATATATTGCGGTTTTTTACCTAGTGATATATTTCTTAATGGTTCTAGGTCATGTTTACCCACCATAACACAAGTCTTAGGACTATCTATTGCCACCATCTGCAAATACAATGTATAGTAACTATAAAGCTTATAGTTTTGAAACTTATTGTAAATATGATTTTTTATAATTTCATCATCAATCTTTTCATGATTTATAAAGTTTTGTTTATCTTCTAATTCTCTATAGTCACAATAACATTTTTTCACATTATCATAGCATGGCAATTCTTGAATTTTATTTGATATCTTAGCCCCATAATTACTTAGTTTTCCTATTAGATTTCCTCTTGTTCGCAATATTGCTTTATACATGTTATCATCATTAAATAATCTGATATCTGGCTTTGCACCATCGAATTGGTTTCTGAAATACCATCTATTTCCATCTTTATCTATATCTTCAATTACGGAGTTATAGATTATTTCTTCATCAATTACGAATGATATATCCGTATCTTCGTCTTCACCTGACTGTCGCATCATGAAATCATTGAATGGATAAAAACAAATATCACTTGATAACTGATCAAAATATTTATTATATAACTCGTGATTAACTAGTTCAGTTTTAATTAATTCAGTTGCACTATTTAGCGGACTTCTTGCCAAAACTCTTTTTCCACTTTCACCTGGTACATAATTTGTATTATCTTTTAATCCTCGTTGACATATAGTTCCTATTAACTGACCTTTATCGTTATACTTTTGTTCTATTAAACTATCTATATAGCTGAAAGCATCTTTTATAACCACTTTGTAGTTACCTTTTAAATATAATCCTCCACCGGCCAAATTATTTACTTTTTTATTTACTATATTCCCTATAGTCTTATATGAGTATTGTAAATTTTTCATATTCTCATCTAATTGTAATAATTTATGTAATTTCGTACTTGCAGATAGTACATGTTCTTCATTTTCTCTAGCTACATCTCCTAGCATTATTCTAATTACATCTATATTTCCATTTATGACTCTTTCATAAATATCTTCTGTTTCTTTGCTTAGTTCGTCTAATTCTTTTGGTGTCAAATTTAGATTTGATAATATCTGATAGTTTGCTTCTGTATATTTTGTAGGATGTTCTTTATTAATTTTTGTTATAGTAAAACCATCGAGTAATTTACTATAAGGTTTGTATTTTTCTAATTTTTTTAACTCTTCTATTTCATCTCTATTCTTGAACCATTTACTCCATTTAACTTGACTATTGTTTATTATGACATCTACTTCAAATAAATCAACATCATCTCCCCAGAAATCTTTTACAATAAGCTTATTTAGTCCATGCTCCTCTTTTAGATATTTTTTAAAGTCAAATTTAACTAATAATCCCTTTGAAGCTACTCCTAATTCTCTTATTCCTACCCAAGATAATTTGTATTTTAAATTTAATTTTTTCTCAATCTTGTCAGCTATAACAGGCATCATGAATCCTGATCCGTCCATTGCAATATGTTCAACCTCTTTATTAGGATGTTTCTCTAATTTTAAATTATCTAAATCTATTTTTCCGTCTTCATTTTCTGCAAACTGTAGATAGTTACTTATATATGTGTAAGTCATTTCGGGCAATATAGCTTTTTTACATTTTATATTAACTCGTTCACCAGTTGAAAATGCTAAACCTACTCTTGAAATGATATCTTTGTTAATGCATAACTCAGTATTATATTTTTCTTTTAGTTTTCCTAATGATATAACATCGTAAAATATATCTATAAATTCTTTATCTGATTCTTTAATAAAGAAATATTCGCAGCTATATCCCTCTCCTGATTTTTTCATTAATCCTGGTGTTGTTGCAAATGATACATACATTTCTCCATCAACCTTAATACCATCTTTAAGCATTTTCAGTGCTTTATGTTTATGATTTGGTAAGTCTACTTTTATAATTGATTCTAAACATTCCTCTACATCTTCATTTCGATCTGCTTTCCATGTCTTATAAATTCTTATTGCATCATTCTCAGCTAATGTTATTTCTTCTTGTTCCCTATTTACTTTTATTTCTCTTATTTTATATTGCATAATACCCCTCCTATTTTCATTATGTTTTATCGGTTAGTGTTCATTCATAAAAACCTATCAAAGATAGGTCTATTATGTTTTATCGGTTATATTTTTTATATTATCATAATCTTATATTTTATTGCAATAATATAAATTTTTTTTTATAATTATTCATTATATTTTTTATGATATATTCGATGTATTTCCGAAACATCACCCTTTAACCCCTCAGATTTAAACCATTTTTTTATTTCATTTGCTGTCCATGTTATATTTTCAGATATATGTTTTTCAAACATTATATACATGATTCCACTTCGTACTAAAGACTTTCCAGTAAATTTTATATTTAAATTATCTTCATCAAATATATTTGATAACATCTCTAAGCGAGATTGGACACCAGACTTATTCATATGACTTAGTCCATCATTTGTTTTTTTAGTTCGTTTCACTTTAATAATATATTCCGAATCCATATTTAATTCATAAGATCTATCGACAGTTTCAGTATATTGATAATATATGTCATCTTCTAATACATCTTGTACTATCTCTTGCATAAATTCATCACATTTAACTTTTCGACCTGATACGTTTATATACAATGGTGTTCCTATTTCATCTTTAACTATATCTGTTACTTTTAAATTTACTAAGTCAGTATAATCTTTCCCCATTATTCCATTCCAAAGTGCATATACTATAAACTTATCTTGAGCATTTGAAAATACATTACATAACTGTTGTATTTCTCTTTTATTAAAATATTTATTCTCACTAAAATTTAACTTTTCAATATAGTCACTCGAATTAAGCTTAATGCAGATATCCCTATCTTTTAATATCATATTTAAACACTTTATGTTGCTATATAATGTTACCCTTGATTCACCTGCTATATATTTTTCAATAAATATATCTAAGTCGTTAATATTTAGTTTTTTTATATCTATTTTACCCTTATCAATGTAATTGTTTAAATAATTATTTATTCTTCTATACCTCACCTCTTCTTCATTTAAAGTAGTTTCAAGTTTAGTCATTTAAATCACTCCCATAATATGTTTTATTGGTTTAATTATATCAACTTTATGTAACTATATCAATTATATTAATATAATCATAGTGTATACCTACGTAAAAAGTATAAGAACCTAACTAATCCCCAATGCTACTACAGCTGTACTTTAAAGTGCATACAAACTCCTCAAAATGGTGTTTATTATGTCAAGAACGCATAATAAAAGGATAAGTATTTAACCTATCCCTTTAAATAACTAAAATTCAAAATATATTCCATCTACAGGTTCTAAATTTTTCATTATAACCGAGCTAATTTCATAACTAGATTCAGGAGCCTTCCAATGTGCTACTGCAGTCCAACCATATTCGTCTCTACTTATAACATCGTCTTTATCTGACATAAGTATCATTATATATCCTTTATATCCTACTTCCGATTCTATTATATCTCTGGCAATACTTATAATTTCATCTCTGCTTAGATCATTAGCTATTTTAACAATCAATGACTGCTTTATAACTCTAGTTCCAGATATATCATTTTTTTCAATAATACTATATTTATTTTTTATCGACATATTACATCCCCCTTATCTAATATACATGTATAATTATACATTAAATATAAAAATCCTCTATATTTTAACTAACTTCTTTTATACAATTGTATACTTTTTTAACTTTTTCAACTCGATCATTATAATGATTTATGTAATCGTATGCAGATGTTTCATTTTTATTTATTTTATATCCAAATGCATCACGATCACCAACTAAATTTTCAATTTTTTCTGAATCAGTTAGATGTCTCCCCAACTGACTTTTATATATCATGCTTAAATGGTCTAAATCTATGTACATTTCATTTAAATAGGCTAATAAATCTTCACTCAAATTATTAATTTTGCTATCATTACTTTCATTATCTTCTAAAAATTCTATAAGTGATACTAAGCGATTTTTATTTTCTTGTATTTTTTCTATTGTAGGCTCAATGTAAGCTAAATCCATTCCCAACCTTTCGATCTTATTAGTAATTATAAGTTTAATCGTATTATGCTTGCTAATTAAGTCAAATTTTTCTTTTTTAACATAAGTTTTAATTGTTTTCACATATTTTTTTGAACTAATCTCATTCTTTTGATTATCTGCATGAGTAACAGTATTCATTGTTAAAATCATGCATACTGCTGATAAAATACATACTATCTTCTTCATTATATTAACTCCTTTACAAAATTTTATTATCATTATTTGTAAAATAATTAGGTAGTATTCAAAATGTACTTTCACAATTTATTTCATCCATACACAACACCTCTTTTGCAATAGTAGTATATATCACTCTCCATAAAAATAAATTTTATATTAATAATCAAAAATTTATTTAAAGGCTATTTAGATTCAAATAAACTCTTAACATGTTCTAATTAATTTTATTCATATTTAAATAGTTATCTCACTAATATATTTTGAATTATCTAAAGATTATTCGGATATGAATAAGGTATAAATAACACCTTAAAATTAAAGGTAGTCATTTTGTACCGTTTTTATGAAAAAAGTAGTCATTCTGTACCGTTTTGAGATTTAGTAGTCATTTTGCGACCCAACGAATTGTTACTCTATATTCTTATGAATTTTTTAACTTGATTTAATTAGGATATAAATTAACAAGAAAAGCAATCGCAAATCATTGCAAGGGTGCGTTAAAGCACGATATTCTTACAAATAGTGGAAATCAAGAAATGTCTATAATACCCTAAGGCGATATATTTAATAAAAACTATTTGTATAAATCTAAATTTATAATATATAATATATTTAGGCATTGATAACCTATTTCGGAGGTTATTGAAATGAGTATAAGAAAACGAAACAAAACATGGGAATATACAATCAATTTAGGTATAGTTGATGGTAAAAGAAAAAGAATCTCAAAAGGAGGTTTTCTCTAACTAAAAAAGATTGTCAAATCGCAGAAGCAAAAGCTCTATATGATTTTAATTTAAGAGGAACCGTTAATAAACCAACTAATATAAGCTTTGCAGATTACCTAGATACGTTTTATAAACAATATGTATTAAATAATTGTGCTTATAGAACTCAAAATAATTATGAATCTATCATAAGAGTTCATATAAAGCCTAAATTAGGTATGTATAAACTCAACACGCTAACAACATCCATATTGCATAACTTTTTAATTACATTATACAAAGAAGGTTATAGCAAAAATTATTTAGATATGATTATGACCATACTAAAAACATCGTTAAAATATGCTGTATATCCTCTTGAGTATATTCAGTCTAGCCCTGCTCAATATTTAGATATAAAAAGGTTTAAATATAACGAATCCGAAGATTTGATTTTAACTAAAGATGATATGTATGAAGTATTTAAATTTGTTAGAGAGTTTAAGCCTTTAGCTGAGATATTTTATAAAATATTATATATGACAGGCATGAGATTAAGCGAAGTATGTGGCTTGACTTGGGATAATATAGATTTTAATAATAGGATTATAAAAGTTAGACAACAGATGCAATTTCAAACAGGTAAAGGAAACGTACTTGTTGCTTTAAAAACAAAGTCATCTAAAAGGGATATATCTTTCGGAGATACTCTATACAATGAATTGATTCTACATAAAAATAAATTAGAATCTCTAAGTATATATAGTGAATTTGTATGTGCTAAAGAAAACGGTAATGCAATGTATAAGTCTGATGTAGAAAAGATAAATAGGGCTATAAATAATAACTTAATGAGATTTAAAACTCATTCAGTTCGTAAATTGCATGCTACAATGCTCATCGAAGGAGGAGCTGATATTAAAGATGTATCTGCTCGACTTGGTCATAGTTCAACAAAAATAAGTTATGATATCTATGTAAAAAATACAAAATTATTAAAAGATAAAACTGTAAGAATTTTTGAATCTATATTATAAAATTTGACGACATTTTGACGACATTTTTGATAAATAAAATTTATTTTAAGTAGTAATAAAAAATGTAGCTATGTAATTTAATTAACTACACAGCTACACAATAGGGTTATAAGCTTATTTGCTATTTAATTTATTTAAAACTTCTTCTAATTTAAGATCATGTATAAAACAAGCTTGCTCTAAAGTTTCCATAGTTGCTGATGGACAACCTAAACATCCCATTCCAAATTCCATTAATATATCTGCTGCATTTGGATTTATTTCTAATATTTCGCCAATAGTATTGTCTTTTGTTATCATAATATTGTCTCCTTATATATATTTATTTTCTAATTTTTCTAATATAGATATATTTTTATCTCTTATATCCATATTATTATTTTCATATTCAGTACATTCTATATCTACAATATCTAAAATTTCTTTACTTAATTCTCTTTGTGCAAACTTATATATAACTCTATCCTCTTTATCAATATGTCTTTCTAGTAAATGAGTATATGATATTGCATTTGCAATTACATCTAGCTTGGATTCTTCATCTCCAGCTTTTAACTTTTCTAATGCTTCACCTAAGTTTCTAATATAAAGTCTACCATAATCATGTTCTACGAGCATACCATGATTTATAACTTTTTCTCCAAGTTCACCTAAATTTTCAACCATCTTATTAAAAAGTATTTTTTCTTCTTTTTTATGATGATGTGCATCTGCATAATTTTTTATAAAATCTATTATTGAATAAAAATCTTCATAATTTACATATTCATTTTGTAAAATCTTAAAGCATGCACTTCTAACTACTTTAAGCATACGTTTAATATATTTATGTTCTTCATTCATTATATCTATTGCATTCATATTATTCTCCTTATAATCTAGAACTATCCTAAGAACATTGCTAAATCATCTTCAACATTTGTTATTCCACCTATACCAAAGTTTTCTACTAAAACTTTAGCTACATTTGGTGATAAAAATGCTGGTAAAGTTGGCCCTAAGTGAATATTTTTTACTCCTAGGTATAGTAATGATAATAAAACTATTACCGCCTTTTGCTCATACCAAGCTATGTTAAATGCTATTGGTAATTCATTTATATCATTAAGTTCAAAGACTTCTTTTAACTTTAATGCTATAAGTGCTAATGAGTAAGAATCATTACATTGACCTGCATCTAATACTCTTGGTATTCCGTTTATATCACCTAAATTTAGTTTGTTATATTTATATTTTGCGCACCCTGCAGTAAGTATTACTGTATCTTTTGGTAAGGCTTTTGCAAACTCAGTGTAGTAATTTCTAGATTTAGCCCTTCCATCACATCCAGCCATTACAAAGAATTTTTTTATAGCTCCTGTTTTTACTGCATCTACTACTGCATCAGCAAGTGCAAATACTTGATTATGAGCAAATCCACCTACTATTTCTCCAGTTTCTATTTCAGTTGGAGGATGGCATTTTTTAGCCTGTTCTATTATTTCTGAGAAATCTTTATTATCTTCGCTTATCCCTTTTATATGCTTAACACCTACAAATCCAGCTGCTCCTGTAGTATATATTCTATCTTTGTAGCTATCTTTTGGTGGTACTATACAGTTTGTAGTCATTAATATTGGACCATTGAAACTTTCAAATTCTTCTTTTTGCTTCCACCAAGCATTTCCATAGTTTCCTGCAAAATGAGAATACTTCTTAAATGCTGGGTAATAGTGAGCTGGTAACATTTCAGAGTGAGTGTAAACATCCACTCCAGTTCCCTCAGTTTGTTTTAATAATAATTCTAAGTCCTTTAAATCATGTCCTGATACTAGTATTCCTGGGTTATTTCTAACTCCTATGTTAACTTTAGTTATTTCTGGGTGTCCATAAGTTCCAGTATTTGCGCTATCAAGTAGTGCCATACCATCTACACCTACTTTACCAGTTTCTAATGTTAAAGATATTAATTCATCTATAGATAAACTATCATCTAAAGTTTTTGCTAATGTTGCTTGCATAAATGCATTTATGTCTTCGCTATCATACCCTAAAGCATTAGCATGCTTCATGTATGCTGACATCCCCTTTAAACCATATATTATAAGTTCTCTTAAACTTCTTATATCTTCATCTTTAGTTGCTAATACTCCTACTTTGGTTGATTTTTCATCTAATAATCTATCTATATCAGAATCTATTTCTTCTTTTCCACTTCCAAGTATTGCACCTTTTATTTTAGATAAAATGCCTACTTTTACATCCATCTCATCATTTGAAGTTGCATTCCATAATGCTGCTTCAGATAAGTTTTCTTTATTTTCTAACTTAGCTAATAAAGCTTCTTTAGTGGCTAAAGTTTCTTTAACTCTTGCATAAAATACTGCGTCATCAAAGTTAGCATTTGTTATTGTAGTAAATAAATTTATAGTTATTAGATGATTTATCTCACTACTTACTTCCTTACCTTCTTCTCTAAGTCTTGTTGTAACTTGTGATAAACCTTTTGTCGTATATATTAATAAATCTTGCATTCTAGCTAGATCTGGTGACTTTCCACAAACTCCAAATTTTGTACACCCAGTACAACCGGCTGTCTCTTGACATTGAAAGCAAAACATTTTATTTTCCATTAATATTCCTCCAGATAATTAATATTTATTTCATGTACTCATTATAATGTTTTGCAACAAATAAAATCGGTAACATATGTTACTATTTCGAAATTTAAGATAAGTTTATAAGATTTTTATGTAAGATCCTCTTTCAGACTTTTCTAAAGCTTTTTTGCTTAACTCCTTAATTTCTAAACATATTTCTGATGCTTTATAAATTTTATTTTCTATATATATACTTGGATCAATTAATCTTAATTTATTCTTTTGATATATGTCATAGTTTTTATTATCTTCTACAACTACTACATTATAATTAAGCGATTCCACAAGTGATTTAATTTGCTTATTATTTGAACTTTCTAATAAATTAAATACATATTTATCATCTTTTAACAAGTCATCTAACACTATTATATTATCGTTTAAAGCTATTTTTATAGCTTTTGATAATCTATCATTAGCATATATACCTAATGGATTCATAAAATAGTCTATTACTTCTTTGTAATATGTATCTACAAAAAACTTTGCTGCTTCCAAAGAATTAACCATTATCTCATTTTTAACTACTACTAAACTACTCATAAAATTAGATATCTCATTTTTAGTAATAAATCCATATCTGAACATGTCTCTTAAAGTATAATCTATTCTATCTGCACATAAGTTTGGAGCTGTTTTTTCTAGAATAGTATATTTACTTTTATCATATAATATATCTTTATAGCTGTATCCATATTTATTTAATATCTTAGGTATATCTGAATTTTCTATTATACTTTCAAATATTTCTTCATGATAATCTTCATTATGCTTGTCTAATACATAGTCAATCACATGAGAAAAGGCTGTATGAGACACATCATGAAGTAAACCCGCTATTTGCTCTTCGATATCTCCTCCCATTAATCTTATAAGAAGCATTACACCTATTGAATGCTCATATCTACTTACATTCCAGTTTGGATTTACAAGATAACTTGCTCCGCCTTGGTGAATATTTTTTAATCTTTGAACTTCTTTAGTATTTATAAGTTCTTCTATAACTTCTTCTACAATATAATCTCCATATAAGTAATCTTTTAAATACATAAACACCTCATAATATTAGGATAAGTTTTCAATATATATCATAACATATTGTAATAAGGTCATAAAATTAAAATCAGGAAATAAGTTTAACTTATTTCCTGATTTTAATTAATATTTATATTCTTAAAACTTCTCCAACATAAATCAAATCTGGATTTGCTATATTATTAAGTTTAACTAACTCATTTACAGTAGTATGAAATCTATTTGCTATACTACTTAAAGTATCTCCATATTTTACAACATAACTTCCTGAAAATGATCTTTCTAATGATGAAGATGCTGATGTCTCAATTTTTAATACTTGACCTATATAAATTAAATTAGAATCTGATATATTATTTAACTTAGCTATTTCATTAACCGTAGTATGAAATCTTCTTGCAATACTTGTTAATGTATCTCCTTCTCTTACTACATATGTTAAAGTATGCATATGTTCCGAAACTGAAGCAGTTCTTTTTACACCTTTAATTGTAGGTATTTTTAAAATCTCACCAACATAAATTAAGTTTTCATTTGATATATCATTTAATTTAACTAATTCATCTACTGTAGTTTTAAATCTAGAAGCTATATATGTTAAAGTATCTCCTTTTTGCACTACGTAAGTTCTATAAAACGATTTTTTCCTTGATATAATAGGTCTTGATGATGGGTATATTTTTAATACTTCACCAACATAAATTTGATCAGGATTTGATATTCCATTTATTGATTCTAACTCCTTAACAGTAGTATCAAATTTCTTTGCAATTTGAGTTAAAGTATCTCCTCTTTGTACAGTATAGTATTTAACAGTGTTATGATTGGATTCCTTCTTTCTTTCTCCATGGATCTTTGAAGAGTCCTCTAATAAAATTTCATCGTAAAAAGTATCTAGATCAACATTTGCGTCGATTCCATCTATATAGCCACTATCTGAGTACTGCCAACCAGCATATTTATTTCCCCAAATAGGGTTGTACTCAGGTGGATTTTCAGAATACTGAGCTATCCATACAGGATAGTCACCAATACCAGATTCTCTGTCAAGTTCAGTTTGAGCAAAATTAGTGTAAGTATATACAACTACCTTTTTATGGCTATACTCTTCCACTTCTCTTAAAAACTCTACAGCTTGCCTAGATACTTCTTCTTTACCCAAACCTCTGGTTTGTTCTAAATCTATAGCTAATCTACAATCAACTTCCATACCGCTTATTGCATCTACAAAGTATCTAGCTTGTTCTCTAGGGGTAGGAGAGCTCCCTGGATTAAAAAAGTGATAAAACCCAACCTTCAAACCATACTCTTTTGCTCCATCATAAAATTCTTGAAGGTAAGGATCTGTATAAAAAGTTCCTTCTGTTGCTTGAATATAAACAATCTCTACACCAGAGTCCTTTACTCCTTTAAAGTCAATACTTCCGCTCCAATTACTTATATCAATACCTTTTAACCTTGACATTTTCATACCTCTTTTCAAATATAATTAATTAAACATTTGTTCAATCTATTATATTTCAAGCTCTAAAATATGTTCCAATAATTATAATACTTTTTCGAATGCTATTCTTTCGCTTTTATCTGGTAGATAAATAATTCCACAATACTTAAATCCATGTTTTTTCAAAAATTTCTGCATTGATAGATTTTCCTTATGTGTATCTATTTTAATGCTACGGATATTATTATCTAAGCATATTTCTTCTAAACTCATAAAAACTTTACCTGACAAACCTTTCCCTTTATGATCTTTGTCTACAGCTACTCTATGAACAACTGCATAATTTTCATTACTAAGCCATCTTCCATCATAAATCACACCATAATTTTTTTCTACATTAAAAGAAATTGCTACTGTTGCAAGAATCTCATTATTATTTATTAATACATAACTCTCTTCTTTATCAATGTCATTCTTTATAGTTTCATAATTGGGATAATCATTTTGCCACTGATCTATGTTATTTTTCTTAAAATATTCTTGTGCTTGTCCTATAATTTTCATTATAGAATTTATATCTGACTGTGTTGATTTTCTTAATTTCATTTTCTGCTCCTCACTTATATATCTACAACTTTATTATCACTATTATAGACATTGTAACCATCAAACTTATCTATATCAATAAACTTGATAAAAAAATCCTTTTCTATATTAATTTTTTTAATTCTTTTCGCTCCATTTGCAACACCTATATATGCTAAATCACCGCTTCTATTATCTCCAGCTTCAATAATATATTCATTAAACATATATTTTTTATATGTGCTATATCTATTACTTCCATTAATCACACTCGCAACCCTGTATTGTTTATTAAGGCCTTTATCCAATATTGCTAGTCCCATGTTACTTTCATCACCGTTAGTAGAAAAAATTATAACTTTTCCACCATTTATACTTTCTTCTTTCAGGAACTCTAATTTACATTCTTTATTGTTTAAGCTCTCTTGGATATTCTGCTTTATATGTTCTTCTGATATTGAGTAAACACTATTATGAATAAAAAAACCTGATGCTAATACTATCCCAACAAACATAATACCTAATATTTTTTTCATACTTCCCCCTAATCCTTTCCATTTTATCTTTTATTTAATTATACACAAGTATATCTATAAATTTTATAATTTTTCCCATAATTATACAATAAAAACGCTGTTGAATATTCTACAACTCCACTTAATTCCTTTTCCTTGAAGCTCTTCTATTACAGATACGGGTGCAAGCGCTAATGATTCATATGATTCTAGTTCATTATTAATTTTTATTTTGCTTAACATGATATGACCAAAACTATAGTTTTTGCATAATATATTATCAATATACTATATTTGAGGTGATGACTTATGAAATGTTGCGTATTTAAACGTGGTACTATCATAGAAATAAATGATAATATTCAACCTGGGCTTATATATATTACTTTTGCAACTGATACTACTAATATTTACACTGCTACAATTTTAATAGCTAGTGATACTACTCTTGTCATGGATGAAGACTATAATGAAATTACTCTAAATGATCTACAAGTAGGAGATTTAATTTTCGTTTATCACTCTCCAATCATGACTATGAGTATCCCACCACAAACTCAAGCTTTTATCATAGAAGTAAAATAGTATTTTATCAAAATAAAAAAGTTATATAATATTAGAATTTAGTATGAGATATTAATTCATACTTAAAACTAAATATTATATAACTTTTTTCTAATATTCTAAATATGTTGTATTCTCTGGTACACTAGATACATTTTCATTTTTATTTAATTGATCTATTAACTTCATATCTTCATATGAAATTTCAAAATCAAATATATTTAAATTTTCTTTAATTCTTTCTATATTAGAAGACTTTGGAATTGGAATAACTCCATTTTGTATATGCCATTTTAATGTAATTTGAGGAACACTTCTATTATACTTATCCGCTAATTCTAGCATTACTGCATCAGAAAAAATTTTACCCCTCATTATTGGCCCCCATGCAATAACTTGAATATTATTTTCCTTACAATAAGAAATCATATTTTTCTGTGATCTATATGGATGTATTTCAATTTGATTTACCATAGGAATTATTTTTGCTGATTTTTTTAAATCTTCAATATGGCCTTCCTTAAAGTTACATACACCTATAGATTTAACTTTTCCTTGATTATATAAATCTTCAAAAGCTCTCCAAGTTTCTAAATTTAATTTATTTGGCCAGTGTACTAAATATAAATCTAAGTATTCAACACCAAGTCGATTTATTGATTCATTAAATGATTTCATAGTTTTTTCATAACCATGATTATCATTCCATAGCTTTGTAGTTAAAAATATTTCTTCTCTATTTATTTTACTTTCTTTTATGCCTATTCCTACAGCTTCTTCATTGTTATAAAAAGCAGCTGCATCAATGTGCCTATATCCTATTTTTATAGCTTCTTTTACTGCTTCAATTGAATCCTCATGACTTCCTAATTTATATGTACCAAATCCAATAATCGGTATCTTTACTCCATTTGATAATATTTTATATTCATCTGACATAGTATTCTTTCCTCCCCTATTTTTAAGATTTATATTCTTTAGTTTAATATATATAACTAATAAATCCAAGCTATATTGTACTACAATTATTTAAGGGTTTTGTAATGCTCATTTTTAATTGCAAATAAAAAATCCTATAAAACAATCTAATATTCTATATTTTATAGGATTTATTTTATCATATTATTTTTTTATTTTAGACTCTCCCAATAAAAATCCAATTGAAGTACACATTAAATCTCTAAATTGAGTTATTGAAGGGATATCTTGATTTAAGTTACGTATATATATAGCCAATATAGATATTGAACATACTATACATATAATAAATGCAACAATTAATTGTATAGAATTACCTTCTTGGTAATTTACTTTTTTTATACATTCTTCCTCTTCTTGAGTTATTAAAGTTTCATCATTTTCATTATAACTAATCTTATTTGATACTTTTTTTTCAGTATTTTTAATATTTGAACTTAATATAAATCCAAATATAGATGCAAGACAAGATCTAAATACTGTCTCAACAGATTTGTATAAAGAATCATCTGATATTTTATAAAATGCTAAAAATACTGTTGCTATAAATATAAATCCACCTACAAGTACTAATATCTGAGCTGCTAAATTAAGTTTATTCCAATCATTGCTTATCTCTTCTTTTAGAGCCTTTCTTCTGCTACATTTCATAATATAATTTCCTATTTATACTAATATCTAGTATCTACATAAATAAGTATTTCCATCTACAGATTGAATAGCTCTCAAGTTTGGTGATTCTCCTACTATATAAATAGTATATATTCTATTTGCCTTTAACATTACTCCAAAAACTAAAACTGATTCTTTATTGCTACTTAAAACAGCTTCAATATTATATGAGCCAGGAGCTATATCTACATAACTTGTATTTTGTTTAAAAGCTAAATTTTCTACTAAAATTTTATTATTAACTAAAATATCTACTGCAGGAGTATTGGGTGATAAATGTACAACTCTAAAAGAACTAACCTTAGGACTTGCTTTTTTATCTGCATTATCATTTATTACTAATAATGATAAATCATCTAAGTTTCCAATTGCTGCTATTGTAAGCATTTGTCCTTCATCAAGATCTAAGCTACCACTAATAATAGGCTGTAACATAGTTCCTGTTTGGAATATATCTATTCTGTATTCTCCTTCTTTTAACTTCACATAGCTTGAAAATTGTGTGAATTGTAAATTACTAAATACAAGTTTTTCATTTATATATACATCTACGGCTGGTGCCTGAGGCGCTGCATGAAAAACTCTCAATAATGATGTTCCGCTTTCTATCTTTACGCAATCCATTAAGGACTCCCCCTTGGCGTCAATATTTTTACTATATATATTATGTAATAATATTATTTTAGTGATAAAAAATCACTTTATTAATATCCTTAGCCTTATAAAGTTATATTAATATATTCTCTACAAATAGGGCATTTGTCCCCATTAATAATAACTTTGGTATCATATATATCTCTACTTATAAGCTCGTATTTACAATTAGGACAATAAGTATTATTATCTACACCTGCAATATTTCCTACATATACATAGTTTAAATATTTTTTAGCTTCATTTCTAGCTTGAATAATAGCATCCACGTGTGTAGCAGGATTCTCCATTTTATATCTAGGAAAATATCTACTTAGGTGAAGTGGTATATTTTTATCAATAGATCCTATAAATTGTGCTATTTTACTTATCTCTTCTATTGAATCATTTTCTTCATTAACCATTAATGTAGTTATTTCTACATGACAGTGCTCACTTGCTATTTTTATAGTATTAAGAACAGGTTCTAATTTTGCACCACAAATATTATTGTAATATCTATTCGTATATCCTTTCAAATCTATATTCATTGCATCTACATATGGTAACAACTTCAATAATGGCTCTTCATTTACATATCCATTAGTTACAAGAACTACACTTATATCTTTATCATACTCTTTTATTTTTTTACTTACTTCGTATATATACTCATACCACATAAATGGTTCATTGTACGTAAATGCTATACCTATATTACCTTGTATGTCTAAAATAAATCTTATTAGACTTTCTATATCTATATATTCACTTTTTGATACATATTGAGATATCTCATAGTTCTGGCAAAAACTACAACTCATATTACATCCAAAAGTTCCTACTGACAATATATCTTTAGATGGCTTGTAGTGGTATAATGGCTTCTTCTCTATTGGATCTACATTAGCAGATGTTACTTCACCATAATTTATTGCAACTCCAACACTTTCTTTTACAGTTCTAACCTTACAAACTCCGAATTTTCCTTTTCTTAGCTTGCAATTATGTGGGCATAACTTACATTTTATATAGTCTTCATATTTATTATAGAATTGAATTTCATGATCCAAATTATTCACCCTCTTCATATCTCATAATTTCAAATTTCTCTATTTCATAATCCTCTAATGGATTTATTCCTGCTTTTTCACAAGCAATACTAAGCTGCTCTTCTACTGTATTTACACCTTCTAAGTTAGGAAGAAGTAATCCTCTCTTTCTTCCTTTGTTTACTATTACTCCATAAATTTTAGGATTTAACTCTTCTTTTGTAGCTTTTATAGGCTCTGTAAGAACATCTACAGAAATATCTAAATCTTCTAGTTCATCCTTGCTAACTTCAATAAACCTTGGGTCTTCAGTTGCTGCTTTTATAGAATTTCGTATAATTTCTTCAGCTACTGAGTTTGTTGTAGGAAGTATTGTACCTATACACCCTCTAAGTTGATTAAATTTTTTAATAGAAACAAAAACTCCATGTTTATTGTTTAGCATTTCTTTTGGTAGACAACTACTAGGTTTCATCATTTTTCCATTTGAGTAATAGTAATTTAAACTCTCTCTTGCTAACTTTACATATGAATTTGATGATGATATCTTCTTATTAAAATCTTCTTTTTTCTTATTCATTAACTTTTCTAAGTTGCTTACATTTTCTTCTTTACTTTCAAATCTCATCACCCCATAGCCTACACCAAAAGGTCCTTCATATGATAAAAGATTTCCATTAACTTTATTTCCTTCCATAGCTCCAAGAAGAATATAAACTGATCTAAGCCCACACTCTCCAGCATCTTCTACTAAACATTTATCCATATTAAATACACCTATTACATCGCCTTTTTGCAACTTTAATAGTAACTCTTCGTCGAATATTTTTCCTTGTGGAGAATAATCATATGGGCCATCTTTTGTTAATCTATGAGATAAATCACCACTTGCTATTATTACTGATTTTTTATTTAACATATTAATAGTTTTTTGTAATGCCATGCCAAATCTATATAAATCTATGTTACCTATAGCTGCATATGTAATATGAACTAACTTGTAATTATTATAGTACTTATTTACAAAGTGTAAAGGAACAATTGATCCATGATCTAATCCATAAGTTCTATTAAATCTACTAAGTAAATTAGAATCTATTAATGCTGCAGGAATATTTTCCTTTTCACAAATATTTATAAGATTTTTATTAAAACCTTTATCTATTTTTATATTCATATAAGTTTTAAAATCCATAAATTGTTCAAGATTACCTTGTATACTTTCTTCATTTGATATTGCTATTGCATCTGAAAACATAGTTCCATGTGGAGTAATTATTATAATAATTTCTGGTTTTATACTACTTATTTCTCTTCCTATAATGTCACAAGAGTCTAATGTTGATTGAATCTTTCTTTCCTCTCCTTTTCCAATAGTTGATATTGCTAAAGGAGGATGTGGCATCAAATAACACCCTAATATATTTTTCATATTAATACCTCTTTCTACTATTATTACTTATATTTTGCCTATTTTTTTATAGAATATATTAAATTACTATAATAAAAAATGACTGCTTCTATATATTTTAAACAGTCATTTTTAAGCCTATTCTCTTTTACTTTTCTACATATCATCTATATACAACGACAACTGCCTCCAAAATTCTTCTGATTTACTAATATACTTCGTGGTATTCCCAATAACTTAGCAAATTCTGTTCTTGAAGGGTATCTACCAAACATAGCCACTTCATCATCCACAATAATTATTGGTAAACCATCTATTCCAATAGTACCTAATAAGTTTGAAACAATCTCATTTTCAATAAATGGACTTTCATCATAGACAATATTATATCTTTCAATTTCTATTCCATTTGTTCTCAATGTATTTATAATGATATGAATACGCATAAGCTCTGAATCTTTTTTAGCTCCAGGCGTTTGTGTAACTGTGCATTCTGCAGACTCAAAGATTTGCATTTTACTCATCTAAATCAATCTCCTCCTGCTGAACTTGAATTAGTGGCATTTTATATTAATATATTAAATTAATGTTATTTTGTTTCTCCTAAAATTTCATTTGCACAATGAGAGTCTGAGCCTAAAACCATATTAATATCATAACTCTTTACTAAATCCAGCAAATACCCACTAATATATGCTTCTTCACAATGTTCTTTTCTCTTTCCTGATATATTATAGTCAAGCTCGTAATTCTTTTCCTTAATATTTTTCACTAATTCACATAATATTTTATTATTAGAATAATCATAAGGAAAAACTTTATTAAACTTTCTAACTAAATTTAAATGTCCTATTCTTTTAGGCTTATACTTACCTAAATCAGCATCTAAAGCTTTTTTAACTGTTTCGTAATATTTATTGTATACATTATTTATCCCTCCAAATAATGTAATTAGCTTTTCAAATTCATCTACACTATAATCTATAAGATGATAATCTCCATCTATTTTTATCATATGAACAGATATAATTGCATCATCAAAATACACTCCATATTTATCTATAATACTCTTGGTTTCTTCCTCATAACCCTCTATAAAATCAACTTCAAATCCTAAATTAATTTTAATAACATCTTTATATTTTTCTTTAATATTATTAATATCATTAATATAACTATCTATATCATATAATTTCATAGCACTATCATTTTTAGGTGAAGGATCTTTAAAGTTTATAGGTAACGGAAGATGTTCTGTAAAAGTTATTTCCTTTAAACCAATCTTTAAAGCATTCTCTAAGTATTGTTCAAATGTATCCCTAGTTCCATGCGGGCAATATTTAGAATGTACATGTCCGTCTCTCATATATATCTCCTTATTCAATTTTAACACCTAACATCTTACCTTCATATATATCCTCTTCATTAAAATGTATCACATCTTTTTTAGGTATTTTTAGATAAACTTCAGAACCTTCACTTATCAGACTATCTTGATTTAGCATATCAACTAAAATTCTAATATCATCTTTATATAACTCATATCTTACTATACTTCCAGTCATGTATTTTTGATTAACCTTTGCTTTTATATAATAATTCTCTAATTTATCTTTATCATTTTCTTTTGATATACTTATTACTTCTGGTCTAATAGCGATGCTGTTTTCTAATTTTATATTTAATAACTTTTTACCTTCTATTTTATTATATACATTATAATTTCCTATAAATCTAGCAACAAATTCATTTGCTGGATGTTTATAAATTTCTCCTGGTCTTCCAATTTGTGATATATAACCCTTATTCATAACTATAATTTTATCACTCATTGTCATTGCTTCTTCTTGATCATGAGTTACAAATATTGTAGTCATGTTTAGTTTTTTTTGTATTTTTCTAATTTGTACTTGAAGGTTCTTACGTATTTTAGCATCTAATGCACTTAATGGTTCATCTAATAATAGTACTTTTGGCTCTGTTACTATAGACCTAGCTAAAGCTACACGCTGCTGCTGCCCTCCAGATAATTCAGTTATGTAATTATCCTCTTTTCCATTAAGCTCAACTATTTCTATCATTTCTTTAACTTTTTTATCTATCTCTTTTTTTGATAACTTTTTAATTTTTAAACCAAAAGCTATATTTTCATATACAGTCATATTTGGAAATAAGGCATAAGATTGGAATACCATACCTACTTGACGATCTTTAGGCTTTACATTACCAATATTCTTATTGTCTATAATAATACTACCATTTTCAAAATTGTTAAGTCCTGCAATACACCTAAGAAGGGTACTCTTACCACAACCACTAGGACCTAAAAGAGTTAAGAATTCTCCTTTTTCTATAGAAAAATCTATATCCTTTAAGACCTTAATATTATTAAAACTTTTGTGAATGCTATTTATTTCAACGTAACTCATATTACAGTACCTCCTCAACTTTTGGCTTTAAACCTATAAACTTATTTTTTATTCTTGATGATTCCACATCATTTATTTTTTCTTTTTTGTTATTAGATGAAAGTTTTGATATTTTTATAGCTATTGAAGTTATTATCAATATGAATAAAAAATAACTTATTACTATTGCACTAGCCATATGACCACTTGTATCCATTAGACTCTTTAAGTAAATTTGAACAGTCTCAAATCTTCCACCAACTAAAAAATTAGTCATTACAAATTCACCAAATAACATTGACAAACTTAATAAACTTGAAACAATGACTCCAGATAAAATATTTGGCAAAATAACTTGTAAAAATATTTGCGTTTTACTTGCGCCTAAAATTTCTGCCGCTTGAGCAAACTCAACAACATTTATATTTCTTAAGCTATTTCTTATGCCTTGGTACATGAACGGAAGTATTATTATAAAGTAAACTCCAATAAGTAGCCAAACTGTTCCAGATAATAAGAATGGAGGTTTTGAATATATTTGTATAAGTCCAACAGAACATATAACACCAGGTATTGCGTACGGTAAAAGAACTAATGATTGCATAGCTCTTTCCCATTTAGGAAAATACATAACTATTATGTATACTGTAGGAACCATTATTATTATGCTAAGTGCTACAGTCACTACACTTATAGTAAATGTTCTTATTAATGCACTTGTGAAATTGCTATCTCTAAATATCTCTTCATACCATTTAAATGTTATTCCTTCTGGAATTACAGTGCTATGCCAATTCGTTGCTATTGAATAAAGAAATGTTAATACTATAGGTATAAATAGTATCGTCATAATCACCCCTATAAAAAATTCAGGAAATTTCTTCATTATATATCTCTCCTTACTTTCTTCATCATAAAATCATTAAGTATCAATGCAAGTATTAAGATTATAGCCAAAACTACAGCTATCGCACTTGCAAGTTCCGTTTTTGAGAATATATCACCAGATATAAGTCCACCAATTTGAACCGTAAGTAAATTATAGTTACTTCCCACTAATGCGTATGCACTTGCGTATGCTCCCATGGCATTTGCAAATAATATACTAAAAACACCTACTATTCCAGGAAGTATTATTGGTAATCCAATATACCTCCAGAATTCAAAACTACTAGCACCAAGCAAGAAAGCTGCTTGCTTCAATTCTTCTTTTATTCCTTGCAGTGTTGGAAATAATAACATTACTCCTAATGGTATTTGGAAATATACATACATTAGTAATAATCCCATCCATGAGTATAAATTAAAATTCATTAATATTTCTACACCAAACTTTTTAGCAAGCATTATAAATACTCCACTATTTCCAAGCATTATCATAAAAGCAAAAGCCAAAGGTACACCCGAGAAATTATTAGTTAAATTAGATATGTTAAGTACCATGTCTTGAGTTTTTGGTGATAATTTAGTTATAAAATATGCTGTAATAGCACATATTATAATTGAAATCATACTTGCTGCTAACGACAAAGTAATACTATTTCTAAATGATTGCATATAAAACGGATTTGTGAATATTTCTGTATACTGCTCTAGAGAAAATCCTCCTCCACCAGTTTTTTGAATACTCATAATTATCATTGTAAGTAGTGGTCCAAATAAAAATGCTACTACTAATACTATAAAAGGCATTAAACCTAATAAAGCCAGCCTTTTTTCATACTTTTCCTTCATTAATATTCCTCCTAGTATATACATACTTCCATATCTGATGATTTTTCAATCCCTATTAGTCTACATAAAATAGGTGCTACTTGAGTTTGATTTATAACTCCATCTATTTTTAAGTTAATATCACTTGTTCCAAAATAGTAAAAAGGTACAATTCTTTCATCATCACTAATTCCACAATGATTTCCATCTTCATTCATTCCATGATCACTGCTTATAACTACTTCATAACCTTCTTCTAGCCATATTGGTATAAAGGTCGAGAGTATAACATCCACTTGTATTACCTTACTTCTATATTCTTTAGAATTTTTTCCAAACTTATGTCCTATATCATCGATTCCCATAGGATGTATATATAAAAAATGTGGATTATGCTTTTTTCTAAGAATTTCTCCATCAATAAATAAATGACTATCTGGATAAATATCATCAAAATAAAATCTGCCATATTGTATTGATTTACTTTTATCCTCTTGATGACAGTCATATAAATAATCAAATGGTGCCTTATTATATAATTCACTTATCCAATGATAAGCAGCTGCACAAGATATACCTCCATTTTCTTTTACTAATTTAAAAATACTTTTATGATTAGATAATCTACTTGTTCCATTATTCACAATTTTACTTTTATATGGTGGAACTCCTGTTAAAATAGTTTCGTACAGTGGTCTTGACATGCTTGGCAGCTCTGACTTAATCTTGTATAAATTTCCTATCCTTTTTTCAACTAAATGAGATAAAAATCCCATTTGAGACTTTGCTACATCGTAGCAAAGCCCATCTAAAACAATTAAAACTAATTTATTTAACATGTACTAACACCTCTTGTTGCCATTTTTGTGGTAATTCTTTTGCTGATTTTTCCCAAGCTTCATAATCAGATATTGTTATTACATTCTTATACTCTGAATCATCTAATAATTTTGATTTTACATCTTCTGATAATTCAACATTACGAATAGGACGAGCATACCCCTTAGCTAGATTTTCTTGCCCTTCATCTGATAATATGTATTCACGAGCTAATATTGCTGCATGAGGATTTTTAGCATACTTGTTAATTATTGTTGCGTAACCACTCATTACAGAGGCTTCATCTAAAATTGTTATTTCAAATCTATCTCTATCTATTTGATCAGCATAATTTATAGCATTAAAATCCCATAAAAATGCTACTTCTATTTCCCCTTTTTCTAAGTTAGCTGGTTTTGCATCTGATATTGATGATATACGACCATTCTTAGCTAATTCTGCAAAAAAATCTATTCCTGGCTGTAGATTTGATTCATCTCCACCAAAAGCATAAGCTGCTGATAATACTGCATTCTGTGCTTGGGTAGCTTTAGTTACATCACCTACGCAAACTTTGTAGTTTCCATTTTTTAAATCTTCCCAACTTTGAGGCGCTTTATCTACCTTTGTTTTATCTGTTATAATAGCTATAGTACCTGTATATCCTACTATCCAATCACCATCATCATCCTTTGCCCAATCTGGAATTTCATCCCAATATGAAGTCTTATATGCCATTGTAACTCCTTTATTTTCAGCTATTGGTCCAAATGAAATTCCTACATCTCCTATATCTGCAGTTGCATTATTTTTTTCCGCATCAAATTTTGCAACTTCTTCTGCACTAGACATATCTGTATCATTATGTTTTATGCCATATTTAGATTCTATATCTTCCCATGTTTCAACCCAGTTTGCCCAAGTATCTGGCATACCTAATGATGCTAACTTCCCTTCTTCTTTTGCTTTTTCTTCTATTTGTTGTATCGTTAAACTCGAAGTATCAATTTCATTTTCGCCTGATTTACTACTTTGACATCCAGTAACAGATGTTGTTATAACCATTGATAAAACTAATACACTCACTATTTTTTTTATAATATTTTTTCTCCTAAGCATTACTCTTCCTCCATCATTTATATAAATATTTTTTAGTTATTTCTTATTCACATGTTTATATTAATATTTGTGTATTAACTTTATATTAAATATCGGTAAGTACTTAGTTAATTTTGTTAAAAACTAGGAAAAAACTGTTAAATATAGATTATTAAAAATAAGGTATATTTAAATAAAGAAAAATACCCCTTTTAAATAATATCATGGGTTTATTTCCATAATTACTTAAAAGGGGTATTTCTTATTCCTCTATATATTAAGCCATTATAAATTCTAACGCTTCTTTTTTTAACATTTCAGCTTTATCAGTTTTCTCCCATGGTAAATCTAAATCAATTCTACCAAAATGACCGTAAGCTGCTACATTTTTATATATAGGCTTTCTAAGCTCTAAATCTCTTATTATAGCCCCTGGTCTTAAGTCAAAGTTATTATTAACTAATTCAACTAGCCTCTCTTCACTAACTTTACCAGTCCCAAAAGTATCTATAAATATGGATAACGGTCTTGCAACACCTATCGCATATGCAAGTTCTATTTCACACTTACTAGCAAGTCCTGAAGCAACTATATTTTTAGCAACATATCTTGCGGCATATGCAGCTGATCTATCAACCTTTGTAGGATCTTTTCCTGAGAATGCTCCTCCTCCGTGTCTTGAGTATCCTCCATAAGTGTCGATTATTATCTTTCTTCCTGTAAGACCAGTATCACCTTGTGGTCCACCTATAACAAATCTTCCAGTTGGATTTATGTATATCATAGTTTCTTCATCTAGTAATTCGGTTGGTATAACTTCTTTTATTACATGATTTATTAAATCTTCTCTTATTGATTCATTACTTACTTCTTCTCCATGTTGAGTAGATATTAGAACAGTATGAACTCTTATAGGAGTATTTCCTTCATACTCTACTGTTACTTGAGTTTTTCCATCTGGTCTTAAGTAGTCTAATAATCCAGATTTTCTAACTTCAGTTAATCTTCTTGCTAATTTATGAGCTAAAGAAATTGGAAGAGGCATTAATTCTTCAGTCTCATCGCATGCAAAACCAAACATTATACCTTGATCTCCAGCACCTACTTTTTCTATTTCATCTTCAGCTCGCTCTCCATCTCTATTTTCTAAAGCCTCATCAACTCCCATAGCTATATCCTCAGATTGTTCATCTATTGAAGTTATAACTGCACAAGTATCACAGTCAAATCCATATTTTGCTCTATCATATCCTATTTCCCTTACTGTTTCTCTTACTAGTTTCGGTATATCTACATAAGCTTTTGTACTTATTTCCCCTGCTACAAGTACAAGACCTGTTGTTACTGTAGTTTCACAAGCTACTCTTGATTCACTATCTTTTTCTAGTAATGCATCTAAAATTGCGTCTGATATTTGATCACATATTTTATCTGGATGCCCTTCAGTCACTGATTCTGATGTAAATAAATGTCTTGCCATTTTTTATTTTCCTCCAAGCTTATTTATTATAATTATTAGCTGCTACTAGAGCTAGCTCTCTTAAGATCTTACATGCTGTTATTGTTGATACATTTGTATTATCATAATCTGGGCTTAATTCAACTATATCACAACCCACTAAGTTTATATTTGAATCCTTCAAAATTTTAAATATCTTTTCAAATTCATTATAGTTTAGACCTCCAGGTTCCGGTGTTCCTGTTCCTGGAAATATCGATGGATCTAATACATCTAAATCTATTGTTAAGTATACATTCTTTTTTTCTAAACTTTTTAAAATATCTTCAAAAGTATCTATTGTTGAAACTTCCATATATGTATGATTTTCTTTTAAAGCAAAATTAAATTCTTCTTTTGTACCCGACCTTATACCAAATTGATATATTCTATTATCCCCTAATATATCCCAAATTCTTTTTATAACAGTTGCATGAGAGTTTTTATTGTTATTATATTCTTCTCTTAAGTCTGTGTGGGCATCAAAGTGAAGTACATATATATCTTTATATTTTTCATGAACAGCTTTAAATGCCGGCAATGTAACTAAATGCTCTCCCCCTATCATAAAAGGGATTTTATTATCTTTTACAATATTTCTAGTACCCTCATATATCTCATCTAGTACTCGATCCATATCTCCTATACTTAGCTCTAAATCACCAATATCACAAATCTTATAATCTTCTAAGTCTAAATCTAACTTAGGACTATATGTTTCAAGTCCATAAAACTCTGGCCTCATAGCACTACTTGCAAATCTTGTTCCTGGTCTATTAGAAGTAGTTCCATCAAATCCTACACCAAATACTACTATATCTGACTCTTCATAAGTATTATCCATTCCCATAAATGTACTTATGTGAAAAAATTTATTAATCATTTAGCATATCCTTTACATACTGTGGTAACATAAATGCACCTTTATGTATGTCACTATTATAATATTTAGTTATTAGATTTAATTTTTCCCATTCTTCTATATTTTGGTCTTTTAGAGGATCTAATTTTTTAGAAGCAAATCCAAATAACCAGTGTCCAGATGGATATGTTGGTATATGAGCTTGATAAACTCTAGCTATTTCAAATATATCAGATATTTTAGAATTTGCTCTTTTCATTTCCTTTGCATTAAAATCAAAATATGGACTTTCATTTTGATTAACAAGTATTCCTTCATCAGTTAGTATTCTATAGCAATCATTATAAAAATCTAATGAAAATAATCCTTCTCCTGGACCAATCGGGTCAGTTGAATCAACAATGATTAAATCATAAGTCTTATCTTTAGAATTTTTAACAAAAGCTACCCCATCTTCATAATAAAGACTAACTCTTTCATCATCTAATTTACACGCGCATATATCTATAAACTCTCTTGATACATCTACTACCATTTTATCTATTTCAACCATGTCTATATTTTCTATTTGAGGATATCTAGTCAGCTCTCTAACTGTTCCTCCATCTCCACCACCTATAACTAATACATTTTTTATATTCACATTAGTAGCCATAGGAACATGAACAATCATATCATGATATATAAATTCATCTTTATAATTTACCATCATAAGGCCATCTAAAGTCAAAAACTTTCCAAATTCCTTGCTTTCAAATACGTCTACTCTTTGAAATTCTGACTTATCACTAAATAAATGCTTGTCAACTTTTATTGAAAAACGTACATTCTCCGTCCATTCTTCTGTATACCAAAGTTCCATACTCTGCCTCCAAATTTTTTTATTTATCTATATTTATTTTATTTATTTATATATATTCATACATTAATTTAACTTTATAAAATTATGTAATTTGAATGTTTTTCTTATCTATGTTATAATAATAGTCCAAATTTATTTTTATTTATTTATATTTTTTATTTTAATTTAGGTACATGTTATTTATATAGCTTCTGGCTTATGAGTAATATTACCTAAATCTTTTTTTGCAAATTTTTGTATTTTAGTTGTTAAACCTCTTGGTATTTCCGTTGATTCACTTCTTTCTGCTTGCAATAGCTCCTCTAGTAACTCAAAGCTCTTCCAAGGATCTATATCACCACATGTAAAGAAATCTGCTGATGCATATCCATACTCTGGCCAAGTATGTATTGTTAAATGAGATTCTGCAATTATTACTGCTCCTGAAACTCCCCATGGATTAAAGTGGTGAAATACAGAATCCACTATAGTTGCCTTAGCGTTTAAAGCTGATTCATTCATAAACTTTTCTATAAGTTTAGGATCTTTTAGTACATCCTCATTACAATTGTAATATTCTACTAATATATGTCTTCCTAATGTTTCAAAATTCATAACTATTACCTTCTTTCTATTTAGTTTTTTAAGCTTTTATCTTACAACTAGTATAGTATTAAGAGTTTTATCATTCATATCAGTTAAATATGCTTTACTATTTTTTAGTAAATTAATATAATCTATTATCTCTTCTGTTATTATTTCTCCAGGAGATATTATAGGTATACCCGGTGGATATGCCATAATAGATTCAGCACAAACTTTATTTATACAGTTATTTAATAGTTTACTTTCTTTTTTAGAATAAAATGCTTCTCTAGGACTAAGCTTTACTCTAGGCAATACTTGTTTTATTTTAATACTATTTATCAAGACATTTTTACTATTCATATTTGATATTATGTTAAGAGATTTTATTAACTTATCAACATCTGACTTAATTGTTCCTATTGAAATAAGAGCTAGTATATTGTACATATCTCCTAATTCAACTTGTACATTAAAATTCTTATATAATAAATCATAAACTTCAAATCCTGTTAAATTTAATTCCTTTACATTTATGCAAAGCTTTGTCTCATCAATAAAAGATACGCCTTCACTTTCTAACAGTTCATTGGATATTACTTTTATACCTTTTATTTTGTTTATCTTTCTTTTCGCGTATCTAGCTAGATTTAAAGCCTTTGATAGCTGACCTTCTCCATTTAACATTAAATTAGATCTTGCTCCATCTAAACTTGCCATAAGTAAATATGATGCAGATGTAGACTGTAACATATTTATATGTTGAAGAACCTTTTTCTCATCAATATTTTTATTATTTACTAAAAGTGCCGAAGCTTGAGTTAATGCTCCACCTGTTTTATGAAGACTAACTGCTGACATATCTGCATTACATTCCATAGCAGAAGGAGGTAACTCATCATAGAATGGAAAATGTGCTCCATGTGCTTCATCAACAAGAACAAGTATGTTTCTATCATGACATATTTTTACTATCTCTTTTAAGTCAGAACAAGCTCCATAGTATGTCGGGTTAAGCAAAAATAATGCTTTGGCATCATTATTTTCATCTAATACTTTATTGATCTTCTCTACGCTTAAGTTTAGGCTTATTCCTAATTCATCATCATATTCAGGTTGAATATATACTGGTATTCCTCCTGAAAGTATAAGAGCATTTATAACTGATTTATGTACATTTCTAGGTAAAATAATTTTATCACCTGGATTTAAAACACTTAAAATCATCGCATGAATTCCTTGAGTAGTTCCATTTGTCATAAAAAAAGCATTATTAGCCTTATATGCTTTTGCTAATAACTGCTCAGCTTCTTTTATAATTCCTTTTGGATTTGATACATTATCCATTTGTGGGGATGAGTTTATATCCATTTTCATTAACTTCTTTCCAAAATAATTATTTAGTATTTCTACACCTTGGTCTTTTACATGACCTGGAACATCAAAAGATGCAACATCTTTATTGCAATACTCTTCTAGACTTTGAAGTAGCGGAATTTGTTCATGCTCTGAAGTAGATAAAATATCAAGATTTTCCTCTAAATACCTCAACATTACACCTCCTTTTTTAGTTTTCTTACTTTTTTACAATAAAAACTTACTATTTCTATCTTGATAATTCAGTATTGTTAAACTTACTTTTACATTATATTTATTTTAACAATAAATTTCAACCCTATTTTTCAACATTTTATTTTTATTTTTTATTTTTTATACTATACCTGTATTTTTCAACACTTATACAGTATATTTTTTAAAAAAGTTTATATTAATTTAGTTTTAGTTTAGTATTCCTAACCTTATGTTTATATTAATTTTACGCAAGTTTACTATTACTAAACTTTTATAACCTTTTTTCATCATTTTTAATTTTTATATCATTATTATTACTATTTAAATTTATACACATAAAAACATCTCAGTAATAATATTAAAGAGATGTTTCATTTATTTTCCAATATGTTATCTAAACTTCAATAGTAGTTTCATCTATAAATTTAAAATCTAAATTTGTTTTTCTTAGATCTTCTATAAGTTTTAACAATGCTTTATCTTTCTTTTTAGCTTCTATCATTATATCTATATCTCTATCCACTTTAGACTTAACTAATTGAATAAAACTTGCAAAACCATCCGCATCTATATAATCTGCATGTTTCCTGTCATTTTCAAACTCTTTTGGAGTTGAAAAATGTAACTTTGGCGGAAGAATCTCCTCATTCCAAGTATTAAATATTTCTTCCAATAAATCTCCTATGTATTCACCCTCATTCTTACAATTGTGATGGTGTATATCTAAAACCATTGGCACTTTAAGATTTTTACAAATTTGCAAAACATCCTTTGCCGTAAATACTTTATCATCATTTTCTAGGATTAATCTTTCTTGTATTCTCCTAGGGAAATTATTAAAATTTCTTATAAATCTCTTTATACTTTCTTCTTTACCACCTTGAGAACTACCTATGTGTATAACCATTTTACCTAATTCATAATTTAAAAGTTCGAATATGTCTACACTGTTATTTAGGTTAACCAATGTACTTTGTATTACACTTTCTCTCGTACTATTTATCACATTAAACTGGTCTGGATGACTATCAACCCTCATGTTGCTTTTCTTTATAATATTTCCTAAATTCAAAAAATCTTGTCTAAAATACTTTTTATAATCCCACATAACATCCGGATGAGTCGCTAGAGGAACTAAGTTGGAAGTTATTCTATAAAAATGAATATTATGATCAATATTATACTTTAATATTTTTTCAAGAGCTTCTAAATTCGAATAAGTCACTTCCTTTAATTTACTTAACTTTTCTTGTTCTGAATTTATTTTTGAATATCTAGAATATGTTACCGTACTTGACGATGTTATTTTATCCAAATTTAATGCAATTGCCACGTACCCTAATCTAACTTTCATACTTTTACTCCTTATCATTATCTTTATTTTATTTTTAAAAAAAATGTGTACTTTTATACTTAAATAAACTACTATTTAGGTAAACTTATTTTCAAAATAATAAAATAAATTTTTTATGTATATTTTTTTATATAAAAGGGGGATAATTTATGAAAAGTTGTAATAAACTAGTTAGAAATAATATACCTAATATTTTAGAGGAACTCGGTAAAAAATTCGATATAGAATTATTAGATAGTGATAAAGGATTAGAGTTTCTTTATCTAAATCTAATTTCAACAATATATGATAGCTTTGAAAATAAATCTTTAGATCATATTTCAGAAGCAATAGAACTACTTACAACAATAGCTAAAGAGTATGGATATACTGAACAAGAAATTATTGATCAAAGAAATAAAACAAATGGAGATAAAGGTGATTTTTCTAAAAAAATATTACTAAAGAATATATACTAATATAATTTAAATTTAAATAAATTTCATTGAGATGGTAATAGCATTAAAGTTAGGTTGCATTATAGTCAATAATTACAATCACAATGCAACCTTTCTTATGCTATCTATTTATATATGTTTTTCGCTTTTGCAGCTTCTCTACTCGCTTCATAATTATATCTTTCAGGGTCTCTTTGATAACTCCCATCCTTAATTCTTTCTTTAAACTCATCTGCAGAAGGATTTAAGTTCTTAAAATAATTATTTTGCGTTGAATAAATACTTTTCTTATTCGGATTTTTTATTTCCATAAAAAAAACTCCTTTCTTTTTCTTTCTTTATAAATATTTTCTCTTATAAATAGCTACATATTCATTCTAATTTTTGTATTTATTATTTTTATAATATTTTGGACTTACTATAGCATATAAAATATATATAGCTCTTTGATTGAGACTAATAACTTTTTATAATAAAGTAGGAGATAATTGATTATGAAAATAAAAAGAAAAAAATTAATATTAAATGCTTTATTACTTACAATTAGTACGATGACATTCGGAATAATTAACATGTTTTTTAGAGTTTATCTATCTAATAAAATAGGTGCTGAAGGTATGGGATTATTTCAATTAATTATGAGTATAAATGCAGTTGCATCTACCTTAGCTATATCAGGAATAAGAGTAACTATTACTAGACTGGTAGCAGAAGAACTGGGAAAAGGTAATTATGGTAATATAAGGAAACTAGTACATAAAGGACTTATTTATGCATTATTTTTCAGTAGCATTGCATTTATAGTTCTTTATAATGGAGCAGAATTCATAAGCAATATATGGATAAAAGATTCTAGAGCGATAATATCACTTAAAATTCTCGCTTGCAGCATGCCTTTCGTAAGTGTATGTTGTTGTTTTGCTGGATATTTCTATGGAGTACGAAAAGTAATGAAAAGTGTAACTGCTGATGTAGTTGAAATTTGTACAATGATGATGATAATTTGCATATTTATAGGTAGATTTTTGCCAATAGGCCTTGAATATACTTGCGCATTAATATCAGTTGGAATGGCGGTCGGTTCTATGTTTTCTGCACTATATTCTTATATTTTATACATATTCGAAAAAAATCAACCTTCTTATAGCTCATCATCAAATAGCAAGTGGTCTATATTTAATATAGGATTTATTGCTTTTCCTATTGCTTGTAGTTCTTATGTGCAAACATCTCTAAGAACAGCAGAAGATATACTTATTCCAAATGCACTTAGACAATACGGCTCTTCATCATCATCTTCCTTAGCTATCTTTGGAATGATAAAAGGTATGGTTATGCCTATACTTAACTTTCCTTCTATATTTTTAGCGTCATTTTCAACACTTATTATTCCAGAAATAGCCGAATCAAATGCTTTAAATAAAAACAAAATGGTTAACTATATAATTGCCAAAGTATTTAAATTCACTTTATTAATAGCTTTATTTGCTACAGGATTATTTATGATTTTTTCTAAAGAATTAGGGTTAGCTATATATAAAAGCGAAGAAGTCGGATATATAATGAAAATATTAGCACCCCTTATACCTTTAATGTATTTAGACAGGATAGTTGATGGAAGCTTAAACGCCCTTAATCAACAAATATACACATTAAAATATAATCTTATGGATATGTTACTTAGAATCTTTATAATTTTAGGTATAATTCCTAAAAAAGGAATCGAGGGTTTCATTTTAGTCCTTTTTGTAAGTACAATTTTTAATGCTTCTTTAAGCATAAATAGACTTTTAAAAGTTACAAAGCTGGAATTTGAAATAGTTGATTGGGTTATAAAACCTATTATTTGCGTCACAATCTCTAGCTATATAACTAAATATTTATTCTTATTCTTTAGTTTAGAATCATTAATATTTTTCCAAGTTATTATTGATTTAATTTTATATACAATTTGTTTATTTATTTTTAAATGTATAAGATTAAAAGACATTAGATGGTTTACTGACGCATTTAAAAAAGATGTTAAAACAGTTGACTGGCATAGCATTAATATATATAAACAACTTTAATTAAACTAAAAAAGTTGTCTGATATGATAAATATCATATCAAACAACTTTTCTATTTAATAGCACTCATAAATTTAATTATATCTTTTGCAGCTATGTCCATTTGCTCTTCTCTATTAATTATAGGAGTATCATCCCCTCTTTGTTCTCCGTAATCTCCAAATTGAGAATGATTAGCCCCTTCTATTTCTACATAAGTAGTATCTTCTGGCAATTTTTCTTTTGATTTAATTAATTTCTCGAAATTAACTATACCATCCTTACTTCCCCATATAGAAAGTACTTCTTTACCCATGCTCTTTAGCTCATCCCCAATAGGATAAGATGATAATAATACAACTCCATCAACAGCACTATTTTCACTTGCAAATTTAGCTGCCATTGTGCCTCCTAACGAATGCCCACCTACAACCCATTTTTTTATATTACTATATTCATCTATCACCTTTTCTCCTCTATTATAAGAAAATATCGCTAAGTTCATAGGCATATTTACAATAACAACTTCATAACCTTGCTCAGCTATTCTTCTACATAATGGTGCATATGATTCAGGTTCTACTTTTGCACCCGGATAAAAAATAAAACCTTTTGTGGCTTCTATATTTTTAGGTGTAAACGATATAAATTTATCTATTTTTACTTCTACTGTATTATCACTAATAAGCGCTTCTTTTGCTAACTCTTGAGGTTTATAACTATCATTTGCCCATATAAATAAACCAATAATTCCTATTACAATAGTTCCTATAATTATCTTCATTAAGTTATTATTTTTATTTTTTCTATCTTCTTCAATGAATACTTCATTTTTTAACTCATCGTAAAGTAAAGGCCTTTCTAGTTCCATTGTTATACTAAAAGTATCATCTAAATTTCGCCCTTTTGACTTTACATCATCTTTCATACGCTACCTCCCAAAAATCTAAATACATCTTATAGTTTACCATACATTATTTGTTTTTTCACCTTATAAAATATTTCAATTTTATTACTTTTTCAATAAGTAATAAAATCGAAATATAAAAAAGAGATTAGCCTTAATATTATTACATATCAAACTAATCTCTTTACATTTATACTATTTTATTTAATTAATTGTTACATGAGTTTAACTTTTTTGCCACAGCATATACAGTAATTAGAGTCTGATTCAATTTTAGAATCACAAAATTCACATATTATCATATTTCTGTCATCTAAATTATCAACCTTTTTGCCACAAACTGAGCAAAATCTATCTTGATTTTTAATTTTATTACCACATTCACAATCATTAGTATTATTCTTTTTCATCAATTTATTTAATTCTATATTTCTATCATAGATAAACTTATCTAACTCTAATAAAGAGCTAGATAAACTATCAAAATCCTCAATGTTTATATATCCTTCCCTAATTTTTTGATAAGTCAATATTCCCATTTCCATAAGTAAAATAGATTTTTTATTTTCAGCATCATTTATTAGATTATATATTCTAGTTCTTTCTTCATAATCTTCTCTT
This sequence comes from Romboutsia faecis, assembly GCF_014323405.1. Lineage (GTDB taxonomy): Bacteria > Bacillota > Clostridia > Peptostreptococcales > Peptostreptococcaceae > Romboutsia_E > Romboutsia_E faecis. The sequence goes on from NZ_JACRWE010000001.1 coordinate 410,058, forward strand.
TCACTATTTCCTTTAGATACATTTTCTTTAATTTTAGAAAATTTATGGTTTATTTTATCTTTAAATTTATTGTTATCTAAATTATTATTTTGTAAATTATCCATTTTGATTTACTCCTCCGATATTAATTAAAAATATTTAACTTGTATCCTAGTAAGGATATAAAAAAACTATATATAAATGAGATTAATACAGAGCTTACAATTCCAAACCCCATAGTTAAAGGTGTATTATAATTGCTTAAACTAAATATATCAACGCTACTACCTAAGGTTGCTGTTGTAAGTATTGACAATACACCTACTAAAATCGAATAAAATCCACTTAATAATAAAATCGGCTTAATACCTTCTTCACTTTTACCATATTTCATTTCTAATTTACATGAAAATACTATGATTACTAAAGCTGATAAGAAAAACATAGCTACAAGCATTAAAGTAGTCGTTAAGTATAAGTCTGATCCTATCAAATTAAATAAAGATAATCCCTGGCTTCCTATAGTAACAGGAATAAAGTTTCCAAAAGACCATATATACGCTGCTAGCTGGCTTAACCCTACACCGATGCCTACCTGATTTACATAGTTTGATATACCTAAGTTATATAAATAACTTCTGTCTGCCATAGTCAAAATACATAAAATTACAAATGTTAATACATACCCTATTAAAAGCATGTTGATAGCTCTTTTTAATATACCTAAATACATATTTTCATTTTCATATTCTTTTTTATAAAGAAGTATATAAGTTGATAAAAAACCTATAATAAATCCTTTAAGTATCATTCCTAGTGATCCAAAACTAAATTGTACTATATATCCATATTGCATCATATCGTAAGAATAACTCATTTTTGTTTTGCTAAATAAAGCTAGCACCCCTAAAATTAATCCGTATGTCACACCTACTCCTAGTGAATTTCTTAAGGCTGACTGTGAATTTTTTGTAAACTTCTTATTAAAGATTAAATTTGATACAGTAATTGATACTATAGGCAATACAGCTAAAATAATTATACCTAGATTTAGCTCAAGTCCACCCCATCCCATTGTAGTTGATGAGTATACACTTAAAGACCCTAGATTTAAACTTAAAAGTATATGTATAGTATTAATCACATCTGCTATATCTGGAATATAACTAGACACTGTGCCTTTAAGTATAGTCGATATAATAAATAATATTATAATAGCTACTAATGATGTAATAAATGTTTTAGGCATGTTTAAGTAACTAATTACATCTTTATAATCCCACTTTTCGACTCTAGCATATGATTTATCTGTATTATAAATTTCTTCCAAATTAAATCCGCAAGACTTACAATAAATATCATTATCTTCAACCTTATTATCACAATTAGAGCATTTTTCTGCTTTAACTTTTCTTAATGTAAGTTCTTTGCTTTTTATTTGTCTACTCATAGTACCGTTAACTTTAGAATAATTGCTATATTTATCATTAACGTTATTAAAATCAATATTATCCATACTATTCCTCCATCATTACTTATTTGCTATATTAAAACAATTGTATTTTATTTATATCCATTATACAAAAAAATACTTAACTATAGCTTAACTAAAAACTATAATTAAGTATTTTATATATTTTTCTAGATTACATAATCTATTATTCCCTTTTCTAAATTATATAAATCATTGAATCCTTCCATAGCTAATAAATTACATGCCGTAATACTCCTATGTCCACTCCTACAGTATATAACTATCTTTCTATCCTTATAATCCTCAATCTCATCCATATTAAAAAGCAATTCCGAAAGCGGAACATTCACAGCACCATCAATCTTACTTTCCATAAATTCTTCTTTAGTTCTTATATCTAAAAGTAAAAAATCTTCTTCATTCTTTAAAAGCATATTTAATTCTCTTTTATCTATATTTGTATAACTCATAATTCACCTCGACCAATTATAAATTTTATCATATTATTTATATACCCCTTCTTTTATTTTTCAAGCGGTAAATTCTAATTCATATACAAAAAAAGGGCCTTCAAAGCCCTTTTTATAAAATTAGAATTCAGCATTTCTTGGTGTACGAGGGAATGGTATTACGTCTCTTATGTTAGACATACCAGTCATGTACATTATTATTCTTTCAAATCCAAGACCGAATCCTGAATGTGTAGCTGTTCCGAACTTTCTAAGTTCTAAGTACCACCAGTAATCTTCCTCATTTAATCCTAACTCTTTAATTCTTTCTAACAATACATCTTCTCTTTCTTCTCTTTGAGAACCTCCAACTATTTCACCAACACCTGGAACTAATAAGTCCATAGCTCTAACAGTTTTTCCATCTTCGTTCATTCTCATGTAGAAGGCCTTTATATCTTTTGGATAATCCGTTACGAATACTGGAGCATTGAAAACTTGCTCTGTTATATATCTTTCATGCTCAGTCTGTAAATCATCCCCCCAATTAACCGGATATTCAAACTCATGACCTGAGTTTTGTAGTAATTCTACAGCTTCAGTATAAGTTATTCTCTTGAATTCAGAATTAACTACATTGTTTAATCTATCAAATAAACCTTTATCTATAAAGCTATTGAAGAATTCCATTTCTTCTGGAGCATTTTCCATAACGTAGTTTATAATATATTTTATTAAGTCTTCAGCAAGTTCCATATCATCTTCTAAATCACCAAATGCTATTTCTGGTTCTATCATCCAGAACTCTGAAGCATGTCTTTGAGTAAATGAGTTTTCAGCTCTGAATGTTGGTCCAAATGTATAAACATTTCTAAATGCAAGCGCCATTATTTCTGCATTTAACTGACCACTAACTGTCAAGTTAGCTTCTTTTCCAAAGAAGTCTTTAGAATAATCTATGTTACCTTCCTCCGTCTTAGGTATATTGTTTAAATCCATAGTAGTTAATCTAAACATTTCTCCAGCACCTTCACAGTCACTTCCTGTTATAATTGGAGAGTGTGCATATACGAAGTTTCTTTCCTGGAAGAACTTATGTATAGCGTATGCAGCTAAACTCCTTACTCTAAATACTGCTGAGAAAGTATTACTTCTTGGTCTTAAGTGGGCTATAGTTCTTAAGTACTCAAGAGTATGTCTTTTCTTTTGTAATGGGTATGAGCTATCAGACTCACCTTCTACTACTATGTTAGTAGCATGTATTTCTATTGGTTGCTTAGCTCCCTCTGTTGATACAACCTCACCCTCTACTAATATAGACGAACTTATTGGTAGTTTAGATATTTCTTTGAAATTATCTAATTTATCATCAGCTAATATTATTTGCATGTTTTTAAAGAAACTACCATCATTTAATTCTACGAACCCGAAGTTCTTAGATCCTCTAGATGTTCTTATCCATCCAGCTACTTTTACAGTTTTACCGATATATTCTTCTTGGTTTCTGTATAATTCTTTTACAGTTATAAATTGTTGTTGCATTTTTATTTCCTCCTTTTATTAGTTTAACTTAGTATTTTTATAATAAAAAAGCCCTTCATCCCATATAAAGGGACGAAAGACTATACTTTCGCGGTACCACCCTAATTGTCAAAATTGACCTCTTAGTTAAGCTATGCTTATGATCGTAACGGGATCTTCCGTCTAAGCCTACTTGCTATTGCTTTCGGTTAGAAACTCCGAGATGTTCTTCTATATAAATTTCGTATTAGGCTTACACCATCCCCAACTCGCTATGACTACCTTTTATATATACTCTTCTCTTCATTGTCTTTAGTATTAGTATTTCAATTTGTAAGAAGATTATACCAACTAATAAAATTTTAGTCAATATCTTTATTTAATGTGAATTTTATGTTCTTTTTCTACAATATTGATATTATTTAATATTCGACATATTTTTCCATTATATACCATATTTTTTATTATTTTAATTTATTATTTTTTAATTATTTGGTATAGTCTTATTAGACAGTTTTTATAATAAAAATAATCCGAGGTGAATAATGATAGATATAAAAAAAAGTTTAAAAAATATTTTTTTAACTATAATTTCGATACTAACCTTAAGCTCAGAACATGCATATGCAACTTCATATAACGATATAATTTTTAAAAGTTTAACTATTGAAAATGGATTATCTCAATCAACAGTCGAGACAATACTTCAAGATAGTAATGGATATATATGGATTGGAACAAATGATGGATTAAATAAGTATAACGGATATAGTTTTAAAAAATATGAACATGATATATATAATAAAAATACAATTAGTAGCAATTATATTGTAGATATTATAGAAGATCAAGATGGGTATATCTGGGTCTCAACTACAAATGGATTAAATAAAATAAACCCTAAAGATGACACTATTATTAATTACTTCACAACATCTAAAGATAAGAGTCTTTCAAATAATCGTATATGTGAGATTTTAGTCAGAAAAAATAATGATATCTTAGTCACAACATCTGATGGTTTAAATTTATATAATAAAGATACAGATTCATTCGAAAGAATACTAGGCAATAAAAATGACTTACCTAGCCAGTACATACATTCTATCGAAGAAGATTATTATGAAAATATTTGGTTAGGAACTCAAAGTGGATTAGTAAAATTAGATAAAAACCTAACTAAGATCCAAGAATTTACTAATAAAACAGTTGAGTCAATTTCAGATAATCCTATATATAGAGTATATAGCGATGGACCTGATAACATATGGGTTGCAACTTTAGGTTCTGGCCTTATAAATATAAATTCTAAAACCAACGATATAAAAACATACAAAAATAATAATTCAAAAAAATCTCTTCCTAATGACGTAGTACGAGATATATTAAGAGATTCTAATGGAAATTTATGGATAGTAACTCAAGGTGGAATATGTAAGTATAATGAAAGTGATGATAACTTCACTACATATAAAAATAAAATTTACAATCAGAATAGTCTTATAGATGATAAAGCTTATTGTATTATAGAAGATAAAAGTGGATTAATGTGGGTAGGTACTTATAAGGGTATTTCTCTATTTGATTCTAATAATAAATTTGAACATTATAGCACAGACCCATTTGATAAAAATTCATTGAGTAGCAACATGATACACGGTATTTATGAAGATAGTATCAATAATATTTGGGTAGGGACTAGTATAAAAGGAGTTAATATAATTGATAAAAAAACTAATAACATAAAAATTTTAAGTACTGAAAATAGTGACTTATGTAATGACTCTATAGCTGATATTACTGGAACCAAAAATGAAATTTTTATTGGTACAGCCGGTGGACTCTCTGTTATTAATCAATCCTCTAAAAGCATAGAAAACTTTACTACAAAAGATGGATTACCTGTAGACCCTATAAAATCTTTATTTATTGATAGTACTAATCACCTTTGGATTGGTACAAATAAAGGCTTAGCTATTATGGATATTAATACTAAAAAAATATTAAATATTACCCATGTTCTTGAGAATAATTCTATTAATGACTTATTTATAAAGGATATATATGAAAGTAAAAACGGAAACTATTATATTGGTTGCTTTTTAGATGGTGGATTAGTCCAATTAAACCCAATTGATAATAGCATTAAAGTTTATAAAAACATAGAAAATGATAATTCTAGTATAAGTAATAATTCAATACGATCAATATCAGAAGATAATTTAGGAAATTTACTCGTAGGTACTAGTCATGGCTTAAACATTCTAGATGTAGATTCAGGTAAATTTAAACATTATACAACTAACGATGGTTTACCTAACAATACCATTTATGGAATTTTAGTGGATTCATACAATCATATTTGGATGAGTACAAACTCTGGGCTATCAAAATTTAATCCATCTACAGAGGTATTCCAAAATTTTACCATAATAGATGGTATTCAAAGTAATGAATTTAATGGAAATGCTTATTTTAAAGCTAATGATGGAAAATTTTACTTTGGAGGAATAAATGGTTTAAATGCATTTTTTCCAGAAAAAATAGATGTATCAGAATTTACACCTAATGTAATCTTTGATGAATTTAAGGTAGAGGGTTTAAGTTATGATACCACCTCTAACTATGATCTTGAATCGAACGAAAATAATATCTCTTTAAGCTTCTTCGTCAATGACTATAAAAATTTAAACGGAGTTCAATATTATTATATGCTAGAAGGATCTGATGAAAATTGGAATATATCCCATAATAACGAAATAATTTATGGAAACTTATCTCCTGGTAATTATACGTTTAAAGTAAAAGCTTTAAACTACAATGGGGTTATGAGCCCTGAAAATAAAATTTCATTTACAATAAAGCCTCCATTTTGGAAAAGTAATCTTGCTATTTATATATATATAATAATATTTTTAATTGCAATATACTTCAACCGTAGCAAAGTTAAAAGGTTAGATAAATTAGTAGAAAAACGTACAGAAGAACTTGTATATGAAATGAATAAAAATAAAAAATTATTTAATAAACTGATAAAGCTTGAAGTAAGTAAGAATAATTATTTTGTAAATTTATCTCATGAATTAAGAACACCTTTAAATGTACTAAATGGAACAAGCCAACTTATAAAAGATTTTAATAAAAAAGGTGAAATCGAACCGAATAAATTAGATTACTATATGGATATAATGACTCGAAATTGTAATAGACTATTAAATATAATAAATAATATAATCGATACTAGCAAACTTCAAAGTGATAACTATATAATAACTAAAAAAAATGAAGATATAGTTTATATCGTTGAGGAAACCATATTAGGATTGAAGGATTATATAGAAAGCAAAGGAATAGAATTTACTATAGATACAATGGTTGAAGAAAAAGTAATAGAGTGTGATAAATATGAAATCGAAAGATGCATAGTAAATTTAATTGGAAATGCAGTTAAATTTACTCCAAAAGGCGGTAAAATCGATGTATTGATAAATGATTTAGATAGTGCTGTAGAGATACGTATAAAAGATACAGGTATAGGAATAAGTAAAGAAAATCAATTAACTATATTTAATAAATTTAATCAAGTTTTAGATTCTAACTCAGAATCAAAAGGGGGAAGTGGTTTAGGTCTTACTATAACTAAACATTTAATAGAGCTTCATAACGGACAAATATCTGTAAAAAGTAAATTAGGTGAAGGAAGTGAGTTTATAATCATATTACCTACTAATAGTAACGAAAATATAAATTAAATAATAAAATGGCCAATAACTTATAAGTTATTGGCCATTTTATTATTTAATTTATACGTTTTAACTCTACAATTCTAGTCAATAATTCATTATAAGAGGTGGTGTACATGAAATATTTTTTATCATTTCTATTAATACTATTTTTTATTTCTCCAAATATAGAAAAAGATAAATCTATATCAGAAGTTTTTAGAGATGGATTTTTTAATTATATAACTTGCTTAGATAAATCTTTTAATTATGCCAAACAAAACTTCCCAATTATCTCAACTTTAACAGAATTGAGTTATGAAAAAACTTATAATAAAATTATGGATACTAGATCTTTTACTAAACATCTAGTATCTTCAGGTGAAACTATAGATGATATAATAAAGAAATATAATTTTAATATCAATAATAGCGATTTAGATGATTTTAGAGAAATTATTTATAAGGAAAATTCAGATGTTGTGTCAGAGGACTATAATATACAATCAGGTGAATACATCTTCGTACCTACAGAGTAAAAGGCTATCTAAATTTAGATAGCCTTCTTACTTTTTATTAAATTTTATTAAATATCAAGTTCGACTACCATTATCTACCCAGTCTTTTGCTTGTAGAACATTCTCTTCTGATGGTATTGTTACATTACTTTCTGGCATAATTTCATCAGCCTCTGATATTGGGGCATTTAACCCTTGGTCTAATGCTAATTTTAAATTTAACCTTCTATTATTCTCTCCAGTTAATGCTTTAGCTTTATTTTCTATCAAAATTATCACCTCTTGTTGTCTTTTAATATATATTGTTAACACTTTTTTTATTACAATTCGCATTATGATAATTTTCACTATTTTTAATTTATACTTAGATAATATCTTAAGATTTTCTAAACATTTATCAATTTTGTATGTATCAATAAGAAATTTATTGTATAATACTACTATTAATTATAATAATGTAACTTAATTTATATGACAAAAAGGATGTGTTATTTTGAGAGATAAAAAAGTTTATTTTAATATCATACTTACAGTAGTTATTTCTTATATTTTAATTAAATTTATTGATAACTATAATTATTTTTTTGATATAGTAAGTTTGTTATTATCACTTCTTACACCATTTGTAATTGCATTTATATTAGCATATGTACTTAATCCTATCGTTAATATATTAGAAAAGAAGCTTAAACTCAAGAGAATTGGTTCTTTACTTATTACTTATGGATTTTTTATAGCTTTACTAGGAGCATTTATAATTTATACAATTCCTTCAATAGTAGGCAGTATAGCAGATATAGTAAACCAATTGCCTATATATGCTTCACAAACACAAGACTTCTTATTAAAACTAGGAGAAAGCTTGAAAAACGTCGATCCAAATACTATAAAAGACCTTGCTAATAAAGCTATGGCTGCTATGCCTCAGTTTAGTAATTTATTCATAGGATATATAGGTAATATATTTAATACTACCTTTTCTATAGGTAAATTTATAGTTCAATTTGGACTAGCATGTATTATTTGTTTCTATATATTACTCGAAAAAGAAAGTTTCTTATCTTTCTCAAAAAAATCAGTATATATATTATTAGGTCAAAAGTTAGGTAAATTTACCATAAATGTATGCAGTAGATTAAACTCTAATATTGGAAAATATTTTTCTGGTAAGATATTAGATTCAGCTATAGTAGGAGTTCTATCAGCAATAGGTCTTTACTTTATAGGTTCTAAGTATGCTCTATTATTTGGAACTTTAATAGGATTTATGAATTTAATTCCTTACTTTGGTCCAGTCATAGGCATGACTCCTGTTGTAGTAATAAACTTATTCTACAATCCAAGTGTATCTTTATACTCTTTAATTTATTTACTTCTTGTTCAGCAAGTAGAAGTGGCAGTTATAGAACCTAAAATAGTAGGTGGCCAACTTGGACTTAGCCCATTTTTAACAATACTAGCTATGACTATAGGTGGCGGATTCTTCGGAATACCAGGAATGATTCTATCAGTTCCTATAATGGGAGTTTTAAAAATATACATAGTTGAATTCATAGAATCTAAAAATATAAATATAGATACTAATTAATTACACTTTGTAAAATATATATTCATTAAAGAACCCAGTTATATTAAAGTTAAATATAATTGGGTTCTTTAAAATAAAAAAGGCAGTCTTACAACCTATAACTTATGGTTATTAGATTATAAAACATGCCTTTATATAACTCTATTCAATTAATTACTTCATTTAATAAACAATTAATCTCTTTTGTAAATTGTATTTCCTTCTTTTATAGTTTCAAGAACTTGAATAGTTTCTAATTCTTCAGATGGTATAGTTAATGGGTTTTTATCAACTATTATCATATCTGCTAATTTACCAACTTCTATAGAACCCTTTGTATCTTCTTCAAAGTATTGGTAAGCTCCATTTATAGTTACAGCCTTTATAGCTTCCATTACTGATATTCTTTGATGTTCACCTAATACTCTACCACTTTCAGTTTTTCTATTAACTGCATTGTGTATTCCTAATATTTGGTTAGGTAATTTAACTGGTGGGTCTTGATGTATAGTGAATTTTATTCCTTTTTCTAAAGCCCATCCCATTGGAGATATATTTTGAGCTCTTTCTGGTCCAAATACTTCATCATGATGTAAGTCTCCCCAGAATCTAACGTGATCATTGAAGAATGTTGGTATAGCTCCAATTTCTTTTATCTCATCTAATTGTTCTTTTCTTAAGCATTGGCAGTGAACCATAACTGGTCTTAAATCATTTTTATTTCCAGTTATTTCTAAAGCCTTCTTGTAACATCTTAAGAATTGAGCAGAAGCTTCATCACCATTTACATGAGTATGTACTTGTAAGTTTCTGTTTATACAGTCTACGTAGTATTGAGTTACAACTTCATCTGTTTGAGTTCCATATCCACAGTAATCTTCCGGTTGACCTGCTGGCACAACATGGTAAGGTTCGCTTAACCAAGCTGTAAATCCTTGAGGAGAACCATCTAACCAAGTCTTAGCTCCAGCTAATTTATAGTGATTTTTGTATTCTCTCTTTGGAGTACCTTCATCATTCATAAGTTGAGTTGTTACTGGTTGAGTTGCTAATCCAACTATGTCTATAATTAACTTACCTGTATTAGCACAAGTATCTAATATATGAGTATATCCATTAGCTAATTCAACAGAAGCATCTTGAGTAGTTGTTATACCTAAAGATGCATATACTTTTTGAACTCTTTCAACTGCTCTTAAAACATCTTCAAAACCTGGAGATATTACAACTTTCTTTTTCTCACTATCAAGTATAGCATTTTCTTCTAAAACACCGTTTGCCTCTCTTGAATCTTCAGATACAGTTCTAACAACTCCACCTTCTGGAACTACGTAGTCCTCTCCAGCATAACCGTATAATTCTAATCCTTTAGAGTTAACGCACGCTAAATGTCCTGATGCATGAGATATTGTTATAGGTACTTCTGTACTAACAGTATCTAAATCAAATTTAGTTGGGTGTAATCCACCTTCAAATTTAGTATTATCATATCCAAATCCAATTAACCACTTATCTCCTTGTGGTGGATTTTCTTTTAATTCTTTCTTTAATCTATCAAGTAACTCTTCTTTTGAAGTAACATCACCTAAAGTAACTATCATTAATGTTTGCGCCGTAGCCACTACATGTCCATGTGGGTCTATTAAACCTGGCATTATAGTTTTTCCTTCTAAGTCAACTACTAACGTTTCTTCGTCTTTTAATGCTAATATTTCTTCATTAGTCCCTACAGCTTTTATTAAACCATTTTCAACTAATACTGCTTCTGCTATAGACTCATTATTGTCTACAGTTATTACATGTCCATTAAAATAAAGTTTTTTAGTCATTTGAGTCTCTCCTATCCTTATGAGGTAAGTATATATAATACGTGTAATATACTATTATTTGCTATGCATTTAATAATAGTATATTCACAAGATTAACAATTTTTTATATAGAAAGTCAATGTATTGTTTTTAATAAAAATTATTCATTTCAATTATTTCTAATATATTTTGAATTTTTCAAATAAGTCATAATAACAATTTACAAACTTTCATTAATAATTTTTGAGTATGCTAGATATTTTTTCATCCTCTCTAATACATCATATTTATCATCAACTACAATTTCATTTTCCCAAATAGAATCAAAGAATATATCACATATATTCTTAAACTCACTATCCCTTATTATTGCATAATCATTAATTCTGCTTTGAGGGTTTATCTTCATTATCTTTAATGTTTTCGATAAGTATAAAGATGGATTTTCATCTTCTTTAAAACCTTCTACAAAGTTACCATCAATTAATTTTATTTCAACATTTTCTGATTCTGTAATTATCTTCTCAATGTGATTGATATGTTTTTCTCTTTGCTCAAAAGTTAATTCAACTGGTATATTGAAAAAGTTAAGCTTCCCCGAGGATATATAACTTTCAAGGCCTGACTCATAGATTAAAACCTTTAATTTAGAAGTATAAGTTACGTTCTGTAAAAACATATTTATTTTTTTTAATTCATCTAAAACTTCATCATCATCACCAAAAACTAAACTTGCAACTTCATTAAATAGATCATATGGCATAAAAAGTTCACTTATTGAACCCAGCAATAACCTTAAGTCTTGATTCATTATATATTGAGTAAATTTTTTATCCCTTATCATTTCTATAGATGTTTTTCTATCTATAATTGGTTTACCTTGATTTTTTACCATTTCATCTAAACTATAATACATTTCATCTATGATTCTTTTTTCTTTTGACATATTTGTCAATAAACACTGCTTATCTTTGTTAAATATAGCCATGTGAAATATACTATCTTTAACAACTGCCATAATCGAATTTGAGTCTACTTCACAATTATATACTTTAAAATCCATATCAGGATATTTTGTAATCATATTTATAATAAGTATAGTGTTAAAAATTACATCTTCATGTTCACCTTCAAATCCCATCAATAGTCTAGCTCTAACCTTGACATTATCTTCTAACTCCGCTAATTGATCTTTCATATCCGAAATAGCCATTCTATCACTATTATTTAATCTATATAAATTCGCAGATATAATTAAATCTAACTTGTTAGATTTATTTAAAAACGAATACATATCTTTAGATAAATACTGCTTTCTTAATCTAGGATTAATATGCATCATGCTATTATAATTATCTTCCCAATGAGTTCTACTATGTATATTAGGGATATTTTTTTGTGCCGTAAATATATATGACTCTTTCAAGTTCTCTTCTAGGTATTTTGATAATATACTATTTGTGTCTACATCATCATCTATTTCAAAGTACCCTTTAAGATCTTGCATAGTTATAGGCGTAAGAGAGTTTACTATAAATTCAGAGGTTCTTTTACAAACGTCAGATATACTCTTTTGAGTTGGTAAGTTCTTACCATTGATCCATTTACTTATATACGAAACATCATACCCTAGTATTTTCGCTAATGTACTCTTTTTTTGATTGGATAAATATAATAATTTATCTAATAATTGTCCAAAAGTAATGTTTTTCAATTAATTAATCCTCCAATACTTCAAAATGCTTATTTAGTATTTCATAATAATATTATTTCTTATTAATTTCTACCTATTCCAAATTCTAATAGATTGTTAATGTTCCGTACTCAATAACTTCAAGTATAAACTATTTTACCGCGTTTTTTTTTGGAATTCAATGAATTTTAGTGTTATTTTTTTCAAAGTATTTCATTTTTAATCAACATTTTCAATGTTTTTTCACTGTTTTTCTGTGATAACATTTTATGTGGTTTTATCATTCGTATAAAATTAATCAACAACAAAAGGAGAAATAATAATGAGCAATTTAAACAAAAGTAAAAAGCTTGCAACAGGCTGGCTTATAGTTGTTGCTTGTATGCTTATCCAAGCTATACCATTTGGTGTTGCTTCAAACATACAACCTCAATTCGTAAGTTATGTTGTAGAAGAGAAAGGATTTACTCTTGCAGGATTCTCTCTTATATTTACATTAGGTACTGTTGTATCAGCAATTGCATCACCATTCATAGGTATGATGTATAATAAAATAAATGTTAAGACAATGTACTTACTAGGTGGTATACTTTCTGGTGGAGGGTTCTTAGCATTCTCTATGTGTCAAGAATTATGGCAATTCTACATAGTAGCTGGTATAGTTCAAGTTGGTACTGCAGCTATATCATCTATAGGTGTACCGCTTTTAATAAACGGTTGGTTTGATGAGTTATCAAAAGGAAAAGCTCTAGGACTTGCTTTTGCAGGAGGTTCTATAGGTAATATATTCCTTCAACAATTAACTGCTTTCTCATTAAAGAATTATGGAGCATCTCAATCTTACTTATACTTTGGTATATTATCATTAGTTGTAGGTATACCTATAACATTATTATTCTTAAGAATGCCTAAGAATAACAATGAAATAGTTAAAGGTAAGAAAAAAGAAGAAGATACAAAATCTGAAAATACAAATTCAACTGAAGTTGACTGGGGATATACTCTTAATGAAGTAAAAAGCCTTAAGTACTTCTGGATATTCGCTTTAGGATTATTCTTCTTAGGAATGTACGTTTCTGCTCTAGCAGTTCAATACCCAGCTTACTTAAAATTACACTTAAAGATAGACCCAATGATAGTTGGTATGGTTGGATCTATATTTGCATTATGTTCTTTAGGTGGAAACTTATTTGGAGGAATAATATTCGACAAGTTAGGTATTACTAAAGGACTTATTGTTGCTGCTATATTAGCTGCTACTTCTTGTTTAGCATTAATATTTGCAGGACAAATGCCTATACTTGCACAAGTATTTGCAGCGTTAAAAGGGTTATCTGTTTTCGCGTACATGATGGGACCTTCTTTACTTGCAGGTTCATTCTTCGGTAAAAAAGAATTCGGTGCTATTCTTGGTGTAGTTCAAATATTCTTCGCTGTAGGATTCGCTGCTGGTTCATCAGTATTCGCATTATTAGTTGATAAAGCTGGATACAGCGTAGCTTGGACAACTATCTTAGTATTCATAGGAATATGTTACGCATCACTTATAGTTGCTTCTATAGGTATGAGTAGTTTAAACAAAAAAAGAATATCTAATTTAGAAAATGCTAACAAAGCAGCTTAATTAAATTTTATATTAAAAAAATGGGATGAACTAATAATTTAGTTCATCCCATTTTTTATTATTTTTATTGTATTGTTTGAGCCACTTCCCTTAATGCTATATCTTCTCCTATAGTTTCTTCTATCAACGCTTTAATATCTATAGCTGGAGTATCTTCTACCTTTATAACTTCACCTTCCCAAGTTCTAATCATAATATAATCAGTACCCTTAGAAATTAAGTATTGAGGAAGTAATGGAGTCTTTCCTTTTCCTTTTGGTGCGTTTATTATATATGTTGGAATTGCCATACCAGATGTATAACCTCTTAAGTATTCCATAATTTCCATTCCATCATCAACTGATGTATTAAAATGCTTTGTTCCTTTTACATGTTTACTATGGAATATATAATATGGTTTAACTCTTATCTTTAGTAATTCATGATTTAAACATCTCATTATAAATTTATCGTTATTTACACCGTTTAATAACACTGCTTGATTTCCAAGCGGTACACCTGAATTCGCTAACTTTTCGCAAGCAACTTTAGTTTCTTCAGTTATTTCCATCGGATGATTAAAATGAGTGTTAATATATATTGGATGATACTTCTTTATCATTTCACAAAACTCATCTGTTATTCTTTGTGGCATAGTCACTAAAGTTCTTGTACCTAGCCTAATATAGTCCACATGAGGTATTTTTCTTAATTCACTTATTATCCATTCTAACATATTATCACTTAGAGTTAGCGGATCTCCACCCGTTATTAAAACATCTCTTATTTCTTCATTTTCTCTAACGTAATCTATTGATTCTTTTAATACTGCTCTTGATTGATGGCAATCTTGTTGACCTATATTTCTTCTTCTTTGACAATGTCTACAGTACATAGCGCATTCATTAGTAACATTTATTATTAATCTATCTGGATATCTCCTTGTAATACTACCTGCTGGGTTTGTAAATTCTTCTCCCATAGGATCTAAGTCATGTTGCTCATCTTCTAATTCTATAAAAGATGGTATAGACATTAATTTAATTGGATCTGCAATATCTTTTGGATCTATTAAGCTCAAATAATAAGGAGATATAGCCCATCTAAATTTATCTTCTACTTCTCTTATTTGTTCTATTTCTTTTTCTGTTAATTTTAGTATTTTGGATAATGTATCTACATTTGTTATTCGATTTGATAATTGCCACTTATAATCATTCCAGTTTTCTTCTGTTCCATCTAAAACTCTTAAGATATGTTCTTTTCTTGAATTTATCTCTTCTTTTAATTCTAACCCCTTTGGTATTTCTTTTCTAATATCTACATAATCTTCTATTCTTGATTTTAGTTGCGAAGCTCTTTCTAAAGATATTTTGGTACTTTTATCCATAGTATTATATCAAGGAGTGATAAATATCCTTGATATTCCCCCTTTCTTTTGTTGAATAATTTTTTATCCTTTGATTTATTTTATCATATTGAAAACTTTTTTCCAATATATATCAAATAATGTTAATCCTTTACATAAATTTTATTGTCTTAGGTATTTTCATCAATTTTTTTGCTTAATCTACCCATCATGTTTTTTGCAAAATTTGAGATATCATCTGGTACACACATTGATTCAGCTAATAGAACATAAATTTCAACTGCTCTTTTATAATCTCTTTTACCTGCATAAGCTTTATACGCCTCTTTAGATAATTCTTTGGATATTAAGTTTATTCTCTCATATCTTTTTCTCAATTTTCTTCTCTCCTAAATAATAATATTCTTATAAAAATACTATTATTATTGTAGTAAACATATTACAAAATTGCCTTATAATAAAAAAAGAGCAAATCCAAAATAAAATCTAACGAAATATTTCTCATGTTAAACTTTATTTTGAAATTTACTCTATTATAGAAAATTAAACATTAAATTTATTCTTATTTAAATACCTTAATAGCACTTTTTACCTCATCTTTACCTTCAATAATAGCTGATACATATACCTCTAAGTTCAAGTCTTCACCCTCTAAATTTAAGTTATAGCTATTCTCACTAATACCTTCTGCATATAACACAAATGACTGACTTCCCTTAGATATGTCTTTTACATAAATATTATATCTAGCATTCTCTATAGTATCCCATGACAGATATATATTTTTATTATCCTTATCTAAATTCGCTGATAAATTAATCGATTCATTTTCAATATCTTCTATAGAATGTTTGACATTCACAATATTACTTTTATTTGTATTCCCTTTATCAGTAACGCCAACCACATAAATATCAAAGTCTGCCTTATGAATATTATCTAAATCTATCTCAAGATTTGCCCTTATTTTATTTTTACTATCTAAGTCAATCTTGTCCATTATTATAGATCTAACTGCATTATACTTTTTATCATCTGATAAATTATCCCTTAAGTATACATCATAGTTATATATTTCTTCCATACTACTCCATGTTAATGTAATTAGTAATTTATTGTCAACTATTTTATAGGTCGAAATTAAATCCTTAATAGATTTTTTTAGCAATGATTCCTTTGCAACTTTAACTGTCACTATTTGTGATTTTTTATTAGAACCAATACCACAGGATATTAGTACTTTTTCTTCTCCTTCTCTTAGGCCTACAATTACCCCATTCTGATCTAACCTTATAGCTCTTTCTATAGGAAGTTTAGACTCTACTAATTGATATTCTACGCTTGGATGTTTTAAGCCTCTTGGACTAGTAGTAATCTTAGGTACTATTTTCTTACTTTCTCCAACCTCTATTTCTATAGATTTATCTACTTTCATGCTAGATACTTTAGCACTTATTCTATATCTTATAGAATCTACTTTATCACCAGATTTTGCATATATAGTAGCATTTCCTACTCCAACAGCCTTCACTTGATTTCCTTCAATTTTTATTATATCTTCATTAGAACTCTCATATATTACCTTATAAGAATCTTTAAATCTCTTGTAGTCTACTTCAACATTACTACCTATTTCTGCTCTATCGCCAACGAACACTAGGTTTCCATCTACATTTAAATCTAAGCTTTCTACTTTAGGGTCTACTACCAATACCGTTGCTTTTTTTAATACCCTCGAATTCTTGACAATTGCAATTGAAGAATATCCCTTTTTTAGTCCTATTAATGTTGCAGTATTTGGCTCTTTTTCATTACTATCAATTATTTTTAATATCTTGTTATCATCTAATACTTTAAAACTTATTTCTGGATCTTTTGCATATTGAGGAATCTTTATATATTCCCCACTCGATAATGTAACCTCTTCACCAAGCCTTATAACATACTTATCTATATCTTGAATATAATCTCCATTTATAATGTTAATTTCTACACCTTTTATCATTGGTCTTAGGATTCCAAATTTAAAAAGGTAGTATTGAGCTACAATTAGTAAAGGAATAATTAGTATAATGATACATTTTCTATTTTTCATTTGGTCTATAATCCTCATATACTCACTTCCTTAAGATTATTTTTATTTGTTACCCTAAGAAATAAATTTCATAGTTCATAAGTATTCTGTAATTATATTATAACTTCATTATTAGATTGCCTTTATCCTTTATCCAAATTAAAATAACTTTTTATTTTTTATAAAAAATTCTTACATATTAATACTATAAAGTTTCTATAATATACATCTTATTACAAAATATCTTTTCTTAATTATAAACCATAAAACAGAAACTTAAAACAAAATCTTAATACTTTATTCTATTTAAATCTTTTGATTAAGTTAACACTTCTAAGTTAATCACCTTATTAATTTCATTTATTTTAACTCTACATTTAAATATGGATTATATTTATATATTTTAATGTGAATAATATTATAGAAGAAAATATATAGCTGAGGTGTAAAATGAATGATTTAAAGGAAACTTTATTAAAAGAAATACCTAGTTTCAAAGAATTTTCATTAAAGTTTTTCAATGGCGAAGTTCCTAAAATGGAATATAAAAGTTTTTCAGGTGGATATGGAGTATACGCACAAAGAGATCAAAAATCTTTTATGATTAGGCTAAGAGTCTCTTCTGGCGTAATGTCTCGTTCTCAACTACACACAATTTACCATATGGCAAATAAACATAATCTAAGTCATATTCATCTTACTACAAGACAAGCTATACAGTTTCATGGCTTAGATGTAGATGCAATATGCAATATTATGGAAGAAGGAATTCACAATAGTATTTTCACCAGAGGAGGAGGAGGTAATTTCCCTAGAAATGTAGGACTATCTCCATTATCTGGTGTAGATTTGGATGAAGCATTTGATGTAGCACCATATTCTATCGCTACAGATAATTACTTTTTAAGTAAAATCACAACTTATCACTTACCTAGAAAGTTAAAAGTCTCTTTTTCTAGTTGTAATAAGGATACTGCCCATTGTACTGTACAAGACTTAGGGTTTGTCGCAACACTAAAAGATAATAAGCCATACTTTAAAGTATTTATAGGAGGGGGATTAGGAAGAAATCCCGCTGTATCTCTGCAACTTGACGAATTAGTAAAACCATCTGATGTTTTATATTATGTAGAAGGATTAACTAAGCTATTTATGGATGAGGGAGACTATAAAAACAAAGCTAAAGCCAGAGTTAGATACATGGTTAGTAGATTAGGAGAAAAAGTATTCTTAGAAAAATTCAAAGAATATGTTACTAAAGAAAAAGAAAAAGGCGGCTTGGATCTCTATCCAGATCCTATTGAATACTTCGAAAATGGTACTGAAATAGACATCTCAGATCCTAGATTAATTAAACAAAAACAACAAGGAAGATATAGTGTTTATATTCATCCAATTGGAGGTCTTTTATCTCTTAAAAACTTAAAAGTTTTATTATATGAACTAGATAAAGCAAAAAATCCAATGATTAGATTAGCTATGACTGAAGGCATGTATATTATAAACTTAGATGGAAATGAAGCTAAAAAAATATTAGAAATAAGTAAATCTATCAGCGGAAATACAAGTTTAGAAAAAAGTATTTCTTGTATAGGTGTTCCAATTTGTCAAATGGGAGTTCAAAATAGTCAACAAATGCTTCACAATATAATATCTTATTTTAAAGAAAATGGCGATGAAAATATTTTAAATGCGATTCCTAGAATATATATATCTGGTTGCACAAACTCTTGTGGAGTTCATCAAATAGGTGCAATTGGGCTTTCTGGAAAGATTAAGAAAGTTGATGGTGTATCTACAGATGTATTTGAATTATTTATCGGAGGTAATTTCCATCTAAATGACACAAGACTAGGAAACTCCTTAGGAGACTTTAAAGCAGACGATTTACCTAAATTATTATTCGAAATTGCTCTTTCTATAAATAATAGCAAGAAGAAATTTTATACTTGGGTTGATGAGAATAAAGATGATCTAGATTCAATCATTTCTAAGTACAAAATATAACATTTTATTATTAATAAATTTAATAATTATATAATATTTGGGTTAAAATACTATTACTAGATTTACTTAAGTATAATTCAAAACTATATTTTTACTATATCATGATAACCATATAAGTATAACATCACCCACTATAGTGTATATTATATACTCTATAATTTAGTTTAATTATTATTTATATTGATGTAATAAATAGTCTAGCCTCTATCTAACTAATTAGTCTTAACAATACTTAAGTGAGTCTATTAAAATAATGCTCTGGATATACTCCAGAGCATTTATTTATTCATATAAAACCACCGCTATAAGCTCTAAGTCAACAACTCCAATATTCTCCAAATAATGCTTATTTCCATCTGCTGTGTAAATAACATCACCTTCCTTAACCTTTACTAAATCTCCATTATCTAAAACTTGTCCCACACCTTTTAAAATATAGTACACTTCAAAGTCTTCAATATGTTCGTGCATACCTATTGAGTTTCCTTTAGGTATCGTAATTCTTGCAAATAACTTACCCTTTCCCTTAAATTCATCCCCCATAATAATATGTTCTCTCTTAACATTCCCTTTACCATTTCTTAAATTCCCATCTTCGACAATTAAATCATTTTTTCTTTTTATCATAATTTCAACTCCCTTCTTTAAGATATATAGTACCATACCTATAAACATAGATTCCCTATTTTTACAATATTATCTCAAAATACAATAAAAATAGGATAGTTATGATATCTATAACTACCCTACCTTTATTATATTTATTCTTTTATTTCTATTTCATATTTTGCTTCTAAATCATCTAATAATGTGTTCTGTTTATTATAAGATAATTGACTTATTAAATCTTCTTTTTCATCTTCAAATGAGGCATATTGCTCCCCAGTTTTCTTAATTATATGATATCCATAATCAGTTTCTACGATTTCATCATAAATTTGATTATCCTCTAAAGAGAAAATTGCATTCTCAAAACTTTCCACCATATCACCTTTTTTGAAAAATCCTAAATCTCCACCATTAGTAGATGATGTATCTTCAGAATATTCTTTAGCTAAA
The DNA here is from genome assembly GCF_014323405.1 of Romboutsia faecis. Taxonomy (GTDB): domain Bacteria; phylum Bacillota; class Clostridia; order Peptostreptococcales; family Peptostreptococcaceae; genus Romboutsia_E; species Romboutsia_E faecis. The sequence continues at coordinate 430,901 of NZ_JACRWE010000001.1, forward strand.
GCAGCAAAATCCTCTTCTGCTTTAGCTTTTTTTAATATCTTCTGAGCCTTTTCTTTTCGTTTTGCTTTTTCATCATCACTTAGTTCATTGCCTTCATCGTCTGTAGTCTTAATTAATATATGCGATCCTCTAACCTCAAAAAACTCGTCCTTATTCTTGTCATAATAGTTTTTCGCCTCTTCTTCAGTTACATCTGTTACTTTACCCATATATTTTACAGCTATTAATTCTTTTTCTAAATCTTTCTTAATATAGTCTTCAGTTAGATCAAATTCTTTTAAATATTCATCTTCCGCCATTCCAAAGCTTTGGCTGATTGAACTCATTGTAGTTTCATATTCTTCTTCTATTTCATCTTCACTAACTTCTATATCATTAGATTTAGCTTCTAAATACAACATCTCTGTTGTTGTCATATAATCTAACATACTATACTCATAAGCACTGATTTCTTCATCTGTAAGTTTACTCTTACCTTGTAAATAGAATAATGGTTCCATCCTATTTTGAAGTTGTTTTCCTGTTATTGACACATCTCCAACAGTAGCAAATACTTTATTTGCTCTATATTTCTTTGCTGTAGCAGGTAATTCTCTACCTACATTTTTACCGTAGCTAAACCCTACTCCTAAACACATAATTCCAACTAATGAAATTGCAACTATTTTTATTATATTATTTGATTTAATTTGTTTAATTTTTTTTATTGAGATTTTATTTTCTGACTTAATTTGACCTTCTTGTTTACTTTTACTATACATAACTTCTTCATTTTTATCTATTGAATTTGAGCTTTTGTTATTATTAGCTATTTTATCTTCCGACATGAAATACCTCCTAAAATATTGATTCTATACTTATACTACATTATTTTAATTTAAAATGTGTGAATAAAAAATGAAGGTATTATGAATTTATTATGAACTTAAATACTTCTAAGACTATACCTTATCTCATATCGACCAACTTTTGTGTTACCACACTTTAACATATCAACAATCTCATTTCTATTTTTGCTTAAATAATTTGAGCAACTATCTAAAGATTTGAAAATTTCTACTACTTCACCTTTTTTATTCACTAATTCGATTTTTTTATTTCCACCTCTTTTAATTATAGCCCCATATTTTTTAAAGTAATCATCATATTCTGTATCTATACATTCAAATCTATAATGCATTTTCACTGGTTCAATTTTTTCACTTGATAAGATTTCATCTCTTTTATTTTCCGAAATTTTACATTTAAATATTTTATTATTTAGCATATTAAATAGTTCAATAGGACTTTTAGTATTGTTTAAATACTCACTTTCATCTTCAATATACTCTCCAAGTTCTTGTTTTAAATAATTAATTGCATCTCCTAAGTAGTCTGTATGACCATACTTTAAATTTTCTTTTATATAAGCTAATGGTATTTTAAGCGTTTTACTACATTCCTTATAAGATTTAAATTCTAAAATCTCTTCATTATATATATCTATGGATCTTATACTTTTTTCTCTTCTAATTTTAATATCCTTTATATAACCTTCGTTTTCTTTTAAAAATATCTCCAATTCTTTTTCTATAGATACATCTTTATTATCAAATTCAATTATTTCCTCATGTACTAAGTCTATGTTTTCTATTTCTTGATTATTTTTATCATTATCCTTAATTGTTGTTTCTTCTCTAGCATCTATGCCTACAAAATTTTCTTCTAATTCTGTATTTTCTATATTCTTTTTCTTATTAATTAAGTTAAAAATTTTTTTAAACAATTATGATTCCTCCTAATAATACTTATTATCTTTAATTACTACAATATCATATATAATTTTACTAAAATATACATTATTAGTAAACTAAGCCATAAAATAAAAATTAAATTATTTTTATACTCCTTCTTTTTTGATATAATATAAATTATTATTAATTGACATTGACAACTTATTGTAAGGAGTGATATTATGAAAAATCTTTTAAGTGAAGCTAATAATTGTTTATTATGTAAAAATGCTAGGTGTCAAAAAAATTGTCCTATTGATACTCCAATACCAGAAATAATAAAACTTTATAAAGAAAATAATTTCGAAAAGGCAGGAGAAATACTTTTTAATAATAACCCTTTATCTTCTATTTGTGCTATTGTGTGTCCTCATGAAACACAGTGTAGTGGTAACTGTATAAGAGGTATAAAAGGAGAACCTGTACATTTTTATAATATTGAAAAAGAAATTTCATTCGAATACTTAAAGAATATGAATATTACAAAACCTAAATCTAATGAACTAAAGGTTGCTATAGTAGGTTCTGGTCCTGCTGGCATAACTGTGGCCTTTGACTTAGCTAAAAAAGGTTACGATGTTACTATTTTTGAAAAAAATGAAAAAATTGGTGGAGTTTTAACCTATGGTATACCAAGTTTTAGATTACCAGAAAACATTATAAATCTTATAGGTACAAGATTAAAAGAATATGGAGTAAAAATAAAAATAAACTCTTTAGTTGGTCCTGTAGTAACTCTAGATAAGCTTTTTGAAGATGGGTATAAAGCTATATTTATAGGTACAGGAGTTTGGAATCCTAAAAGATTAAATATAAAAGGAGAGACTTTTGGTCATGCCCACTATGCTATAAATTACTTAAAAAGCCCTCATCTTTATGATTTAGGTGAAAAAGTTATTGTAATTGGAGCAGGTAACGTAGCAATGGATGCTGCTAGAAGCGCTAAACATTATGGTTCTAAGGAAGTTTACGTAACTTATAGACGTGACTTTGAAGATATGACAGCTACTAATCATGAGATTAATGACGCAAAACAAGAAGGTGTTTTATTTAATACATTTAAGTCTCCTGTTGAAATAGTAGATGAAGGAATAATACTTGCTGATACTAAAAAAATAATAAATGAAGATGGCACTACATCTCTTATTACAGTGGAAAATAGTGAAAAATTATATGAATGTGATTCTGTTTTAATTGCGGTAAGCCAAGAAGCTAAAAATAATATAGTTGTTAATAATAAAGGCTTAGATGTAAAAAGAGGCGGACTTTTATTTACTAACGAATATGGTCAAACAACTAGAGAAGGTGTATTTGCATGCGGAGATGTTGCTCATGGTGCTAGTACAGTAATTGAAGCTGTTGTTTCAGCTAAGAAAATATCTCAATCTATAGATAATTATATTCAAGATACTATAAATGAAGAAATAGAGTTTACATCTTAAGTCAAGATAGGATTATATTTAAATAAACTTCTTATAAATAAAAGGTGCATAGATATTATGCACCTTTTATTTATAAGTAGAACTTATTCTTTAATATATTCATCACTTAACTTTTTTATAAAATATGGTATAGAAATAAATGCTCCAATTAGTGCATCTATCATATCTATCATTGTATCTTCTAATCCACCTATTTGAGTATGAGTTCCTAATATGTTATCTAATGAGAACTCCATTATCTCCCAAATGCTAGCTACTCCCATAGTAAACATAAATAGAAATATTATTACAAATACCTTATTAACCATTTTTATATTTTCTTCATTATTAAAATATCTTATAATCAAATATGCTATATTACAAGATAAAACACCAGAATATAAATGTAAAAAGTCATCATAATGATTTATGCTATAAAATTTAAAACAACTTCCAAACAATGATGATACCATAATAAAAATTACTAAGTTAATATAAATACTATTATCCAATAATTTATTAACTTTTTTATTTACTATTCCTAATAAAAATGTGCTAACTATACAAAAAGTTAAAATTCCTAGTTCAAATATTTTTCTTTCTTTTAAAAACCAAATTATCGATGCCATATATATAATATAAATAAATCTTATAATCCAATTCTTTTTTTCTATTTTTCCCATAATCACTCTTTCTACTCCCTACACAGATATATTTAGTTTAGTACATAATCTTACAATAACTTAGGATCTACTTCATTTTTCCCATAACCATATTTTTTAAGTGGCTTAAGTGCAGGACCATTTAATATATTCCCATCATAGTCAAATCTCGAACCGTGACATGGGCAATCCCAAGTATTTTCTGCACTATTAAATCTCAATTCACAACCTAAATGTGTACAAGTTATATCTACAATATGTAGATTTCCATCATAATTTCTAAAAGCCCCATATCTTTTTCCATCAATATTTACAATACGTCCTTCTCCTTTTCTTGTTGGCATATCATCATAACCAAAATTTAGCTTACCCTTTACATAGTCTAACGCAACACCTAAGTTAAAACTCATAAACCTCGTAGATAAATAACTTCCTCCTCTAGTAGGATTGAATAATTCCTCATACTCACTAGAGTTATTTAGAATTAAATCTCTTATAAGAAGTCCTGCTACAGTTCCATTAGTATTTCCCCATTTACAAAATCCTGTAGCTACATAAATATTCTTCTCTTTTGAATTTATATGACCTATATAAGGTATATCATCAAAGCTCATATAATCCTGAGTCATCCACTTTGTTATAGTTTTTCTTGAATTAAAATTACTTTCTGCAAATTCTTCTATTTCTTTATATATATCGGATTCAATATTGCCTTTTCCTACTTGATGATCAGATCCACCTATAATTAATACTTTTTTATCATTTTCATTATATACTTTAAATGTTCTCACTGGTTCCTCTATGCTTAAATACATACCATTAGGCAAATCTGTATTTAAATCCGTCGCCAATAAATATGAACAATTAGCTTCTTCTTTCCCAAAGTATAGTTTAAGACCTCCATCATACCAAGGAGTATGAGATGCTATCACTAAATTTTTAGTATTTATTGTATTATTATTTCTTGTTTTTATTATATAATCTGCTTCTTTTTGCAAATCATCTACAGGACTATTCTCATATATTTTAACTCCTAGTTTTTCACATAATTCTGCTAAAGCATTGATATATTTTTTAGGATTAAACTGCCCTTGATTTTCAAAAGATATAGCTCCTTTTACATCAAGCGGAATTCCTTCTAATCCATCATAATACTTGCATGGTATTCCAATTCTTAAACATACCTCGTACTCTGACTTTAAATCCTCTATATAATTTTCATCTGTTGTATATATATACGCTGGTACTTTTTCAAAATCGCAATCTATTCTATATTCATAGATTGTATTTTCAATGAATTTCAAAGCTTTATTATTTGCTTCATAATATAATTTTGCTTTTTCTAATCCATACTTTTTTTCTATTTTTGCATAAGAATTATGCATTGTAGTGACTTTACCTGTATTTCTTCCTGTTGCACCATATCCAATTCTATCTGCATCGAGTAAGGTTACACTTAACTTTTCTTTTGCTAATAAAAATGCAGTAGTTATACCTACAATACCTCCTCCTACTATTAAGTAATCTGTATTAATGTCTTCATCTAATACTTTATATTTCTTTGATTTTGAGCTCAAAAGCCAATACGATTCATTCATAACTATACTCCTTATATTACTTATTTATTATTCAAACTTATTAGATATACTCTTGTAGTATATTTTCTCCAAAATAAGCAATTATTATAGATAATAATATTTTGGAGGATAGTTTATGAAGCCAATAATAAATCCAGATTTGTATCATGGTATTAAAAAAGATAATAAATTCTTTGAAGGATGGTATTTTAAAATAGTTGATAAAGATAATAAATATAAATTTGCCTTTATACCAGGTGTTGCCCTTGATAAAAAATCTAAATCTAGTCATTGTTTTATACAAATTGTAGATGGATATAATTTCGAATATAGTTATTTATCTTTTAATGTTAGTAAGTTTAAATTTAATAATACGAATTTTAATATAAATATAAATTCCAATATTTTTTCACTAAATCATCTTGAATTGAATCTTGAATATACAAATAAATCTAATAATACTTCAAGATCTATTAAAGGTATTATAAGATTTACTGGTACTCAAAAATGGCCAGATAGTCTGATAAATCCTGGAAGCATGGGTTTCTATAATTATATTTCTTTTATGGAATGCTATAGCCAAGTTTGTTTAATCAATGGATCAATAGATGGTAATCTTCTTATAGATGGTAAAAATATAGATTTTACTGGAGGAAGTATCTATGTCGAAAAAAACTGGGGTAAAAGTTTCCCAAAGTCATGGATATGGATACAAAACAACAATTTTAAAGAGAAGTCTACCAGTATAACTTGCTCATTAGGTAAAGTTCCATTTTTAATTACTAATTTTACTGGATTCTTGATTGGAGTTACTGTTAGAAACAAATTTTATAAATTTACAACTATGAATCTAAGTAAAATAGAAATAAAAAAACATAATAATGATATATGCTTAACAGCATATAATAAAAAATACATTCTAATATTAAAAACATACTCAAAAAAAGATAATTTTGTTTTATGCATGGGCCCTAAAGATGGTAATATGATACCATTAGTAAATGAAACTATTAATGGAAGGGTTCATATGATTTTAAAAGATAAAAAAAATAACAATATAATCTATGATGGTATTGGTGAAAGTACGGGAATTGAATATGGTGGAGAAAATTTACTATAAATAAAAATAAAGGAGTATATTTTGAACACATCAAATTTATACTCCTTTACTTATATATTTAAAATATATTTTATTTCTTTAATTTTAAAAGAGCTTCTGCAAATGGATTATTAAAACTCTCTTCATTTTTATTTTGATTTTTTAAATATCTATTTATATCTTTTTTAGAAGCTTTATTTTTTTCTTCTTTTTTTCTTTTGTTGAATGCTGATAATTTTTCTCTATATCCACATTTACAGGTGAATATTCTTCCATCTCCTTCACCTTTAAGTTCTAGCTTTTTATGACAATTTGGACATCTTGAATTAGTTATTTGTGATACAGTCTTTCTAGTGTTACACTCTCTATCTTCACAAACTAACATCTTTCCTTTTTTACCATTTACTTCAAGCATATACTTTCCACATTCTGGACATTTATTTTTAGTTATATTATCATGTTTAAATTTATTTTCGCTATTTTTTATTTCTCTAACTATATCTTTAGAATATTCTTTTATCTCTTTTATAAATGTATCTTTATTTAATTTTCCTTTTGATATATCTATTAACTTATCCTCCCATGCTGCAGTAAGTTCTGGTGTTTTTAAATCTCTTGGCGCTAAATCTAATAATTGTTTACCTTTTGATGTAATATGTATATCTTTACTCTTTTTTTCTATTAAGAATGTATTAAATAGCTTTTCTATTATATCTGCTCTAGTTGCAACAGTTCCTAAGTTATTTTTCTCCATTGCAGTAAGAAGAGTTCCTTCATTTAAGTATAAAGGAGGATTAGTTTTTCCATTTGTCTTTTTTACTTTAATTACACTTAACACATCATCTTTCTTTAAAGTAGGTAAACTTTCATATTCCTCTTCATCATCTAAATCCTTGTAATTTTCTTTCCACCCCAAGTTTATTATTTTATTCCCTTTAAGATAAAAATATTCACCCTCTATTTCTCCTCTTGCAGTTGTTTGAACATATTCATAAGGAGGACATAATACACTTAAGAATCTCTTCACAACTAAGTCATATATTCTTCTCTCTTTTTCACTTAAATCCCCTAAAAATACTCTTTCTTCAGTTGGTATTATTGCATGATGATCACTTACCTTTGAATCATCTACAAATGACTTGTTTGCAGTTATTTTAGTTTTTAATAGTTTAGTACAAGTTCTAGTATAGACACTTACATTTACTGCTTTAATTCTATCCTTTAAAGTATCTACTATATCACTAGTTAAGTATCTTGAGTCTGTTCTAGGGTAAGTAAGAACCTTGTGATGCTCATATAGTTTTTGCATTATAGATAATGTTTCTTTAGCTGAATATCCAAATATCTTATTTGCATCCCTTTGTAATTCTGTTAAATCATACAATTGCGGTGAATACTTTTTCTTTATATTCTCACTAACCTCCACAATTTTAAGTTCTTTGTCTTTTATTTTATTTAATACTAAATCAATTTTTTCTTCATTAAAAGTTGATTCACTTTTATTTTTGTTATCTTGCCACCTGAACTTTAAATTACTATTTCCTTTTGTTAACACAATATCTATTCCATAATAATCCTTATGCTTAAAATTTTGTATCTCTTGTTCTCTTTTTAATATCATTCCCAAGGTTGGAGTTTGTACCCTACCACAAGAAAGCTGTGCATTATATTTTGTGGTTAAAGCTCTAGTTGCATTTATTCCAACTAACCAATCAGCTTCTGACCTAGCTATTGCTGAGTAATATAAGTTATCATATTCTTTTGAGTCCTTTAACTTATTAAATCCTTCTTTAATAGCCTTATCTGTAACTGATGAAATCCAAAGTCTTTTTAAGGGCTTATTTGTTTTTATCTTATCGATTATCCACCTAGCAACAAGCTCCCCTTCTCTTCCTGCATCAGTTGCTATTACAATTTCATACACATCATCTCTATTTATTTGAGATTTTACTGTATTAAATTGCTTACTAGTCTTTTTTATAACAACAGTTTTCAGACACTTTGGAATTATAGGTAGATCTTCCATTTGCCAACTTTTATATCTTTCATTATAGCTTTCAGGATCTGCTAAAGTTACTAAATGGCCTAATGCCCATGTCACTATATAGTTCGAACCTTCTATGTATCCATTTTTATCATTTTTACAACCTAAAACCCTAGCTATATCTCTTCCTACAGAAGGCTTTTCTGCTAAAACTAATATTTTTTTCATAAATATTCCTTCCTATTATTTATTGCTTTTAATTTATCTCACTTACTATCTATAATATTACCATAAGATTTGAAAGCAACTAATTTTTTTTTGACATACTAGTCATTTTTATCTTATTTATAGACTAATTTCTATTAATATCTATAAATATCTACTCAAAAAAATTATAGTTATAGAAAATGCCTATGGTTATAAACTCTAATATAAAAAAATACAATTTCTGTTATTATTATTATTAACCTACACTTACTCCTAAAGGGGTGATTTTTTGAAAATTAAGTCTATTATGCTTGTAATTTGTATAGCAGTAAATATCATTTTAGGAACATTAGTACAAACTTTAAATATTCCGCTATTATTTTTAGATACTGTTGGTACTATATTTGGTTCAATAACGTTAGGACCATTCTTTGGCGCTCTTATTGGTGGATGTTCCAATATTATTTTAGGAATTATATCAAATCCTACTAGTATATCTTATGCATTCGCTAATATTGCATTGGGCTTTATAGTAGGGTTTGTTTCTAAGAAAAGAAGATTTGATTATAAACAAGCATGTGTTGTAGGGCTTATACTTGCTGTTATTTGCCCATTGATTAGCACACCTATTTCTTTATACTTATATGGGTATGAGAGTGTTTATAATAGTGGTTCTGATTTATTATTAAAAGTTATTTCTCAGTCAGGTAAAATAATTTTTAGTGGTGCGTTTATACCAAGACTTGTAAGTAATATATTTGACAAAGTTCTATCATGCTTATTTGTGGCTTTGATATTAACTAAGCTATCTCAAAAATATTCATATATTTTTAATAAAAATATTAGCAAGTCAGATATAACATCATAACTTATAAAAATAACTAAATAAAACAAACACATATCAAATTTAGAAATTTAATTAAAATAAGCGTGTTAAGTACTATATAATCCTAACACGCTATTATTTTAATTATCTTATTTGACCATTTCCATAAATAATATATTTAATAGTAGTAAGCTCCTTTAATCCCATAGGCCCTCTAGCATGAAGTTTTTGAGTACTTATACCTATCTCAGCTCCAAATCCAAATTCTGAACCATCTGTAAATCTAGTTGAAGCATTTACATAAACTGCTGCTGCATCTACTCTTTGTAAGAATTTTTGAGAATTCTTATAACTTTCTGTAACTATACACTCAGAATGTCCCGTACCATATTTATTTATATGATTTATTGCATCATCTACATTTTTAACTAATTTTATAGCAATTATATAATCTAAATATTCTAATCCCCACTCATCATCATCAACTTTTTCTATATCGTTAATAATATCTTCTACTTTTTCATCACCTTTTACTAATACATTATTTTCTCTTAATGCATTTACGACTATAGGTAGAAAATCTTTTGCTATATTTTCATTTACTATTAATTTTTCTACAGCATTACATACTCCTGGCCTAGATACTTTTGCATTTATTAAAATATTTTTAGCCATTTCAAAATCAGCAGTTTCATCTACATATATATGACAATTTCCAGTTCCAGTTTCTATAACTGGTACTGTAGCATTCTTAACCACTGACTGTATAAGTCCAGCTCCACCTCTTGGTATTAACACATCAATAAATTCATTTAATCTCATCATCTCTGTTGCAACTTCTCTAGATGTATTTTCTACTAATTGAACTGTATTTATTGGAAGCCCAGCTTTTTCTATACCATTTTTTAAAGCCTTAACTATGGCTTTATTTGAATTTATAGCATCACTTCCACCCCTTAATATCGATGCATTTCCTGTTTTTAAACAAAGGCCAGCTGCATCACATGTTACATTTGGTCTAGATTCATAAATTATACCTATAACACCGATAGGAACTCTTTTTTGACCTATCTGAATTCCATTAGGTCTTTGCCACATGGATATAACTTCTCCTACTGGATCTTGTAACTTAACAATTTCCCTAAGTCCATTTGCCATATCTTCTATTCTTTCATCATTCAGTGCTAATCTGTCTAGTAACGCTTCTGATATACCTTTTTCCTTTGCATTTTCTAAATCTACTTTGTTTGCATCTAAAATTTCATCTTTTAATCTAATAAGTTCTTCTGCCATTAATAATAATGCATTGTCTTTTTCTTTTGTAGATAAGATTCCTAAGTCATAAGATGCTTCTTTTGCATTTTTCCCTATTAATAATAATTCGCTCATATACTCTCCTCCATTAAATAATTATCTTCTTCCTACAAATAATGTTCCTACTTCTTTTCCCTCTAATACATCTAATATTACCTCTGGATTACTACCATTGGCTAATACCATATCTATTCCTTGTTTTGTAGCTCTTTTAGCAGCTATTATCTTAGTAGCCATTCCACCGGTACCTAAATTAGTCCCTGCACCACCAGCACATGCTTCAAGTTCTTCTGTTATTTCTTCGATCTCATCTAGTAATTTTGCATTTTTATTACCTCTTGGATCACTATCATAAAATCCATCTATATCAGATAATATTATTAATAAATCTGCATTTATTAATAATGAAACAATTGCTGATAAATTATCATTATCCCCAAAATTAACTATATTTTCTATCTCGTCTATAGATATAGTATCATTCTCATTAACTATAGGTATTATTTTTTTATCCAATAAAATCTCAAAAGTATTACAAACATTATTTTTAATTCTTTCATCTTCAATGACATCTCTTGTAAGTAGCACTTGACCTACAGTGTGGCTATACTCTCCAAAAAACTTACTATATATATGCATTAATTCACATTGTCCAACTGCAGATAATGCTTGCTTTTCTCTTATATCTTTAGGCTTTTCTTTTAAATTTAATTTACTTACTCCCACTCCAATAGCACCAGAACTTACAAGCGTAACTTCTTTTCCTGAATTAACTACATCTGATAATATTCTTGTTAACTTTTCAATTCTACTTAAGTTAATATTTCCATTGTCATAAGTAAGACTTGATGTTCCAACTTTTACAACTATCCTTTTTGCATGTTTTAATCTACTTCGAAAGCCCATTACTTTATCTCCTTAAAATATATTTATATTACTTATTAAAATATGTTACTATACCTGTTTTACCTAATCAATATAAAATATATTATATTAAGAATTTTTTTATTTTTCATATATTTAGTAAGTATTCTTATTATTCCAATACTATTTATTCTCTTTTTTGTATTTTTTAACAATTCATATTGACATAATTATAAATATTATATACGATTACTAATAAGTGCTATCACAAATCAATATCCGTTGACGCTTTATAGAAGAGTTATCATTAGATACACCGAAGGAGTAATACTCTCAGGTACTTTAGTAAAAGTAGGACTGTAAAGCTTAGGAAACTCTGGAGAGACCCATTATGGGCGCCGAAGGGGCAAGGCTTACGCTCAATCTCTCAGGCAAAAGGACAGGGATTATACTATATTTAAGTTAGTATTTATAAATTATATCGTTATAAATTTTATTATCCTATATTTTATAGGCAATATTTATAATTTTAATTTATATCAATAGTATCTTAAATCATAGTTGCCATGCATATCCAGAGCTAAATCGAATAGATTTGGCTTTTTTTATTGCATCTAAATAATTAATATTTATACTAAATTCCTGTCAATTGGTTCATTTAAAACTTCATTGATTTTGTAAAGCATAAAAGTATAATTTAGAAGGAGTGTTTTTATGAATTTAATTGATGTACTAAACAATATTGACTCATTTATTTGGGGTCCACCTTTACTGGTACTTTTAGTTGGTACTGGTATGCTATTTACTTTCAAATTAGGATTTTTACAAATAACCAAATTACCTAAAGCATTAAAATTAATTTTCTTTGCTGAAAATAATGGTAACGGAGACATTTCAAGCTTTGGTGCCTTATGTACAGCTCTTGCAGCTACAGTTGGTACTGGTAATATTGTTGGTGTTGCTACGGCTATAAAAGCTGGTGGACCAGGAGCATTATTTTGGATGTGGCTTGCAGCATTCTTCGGAATGGCAACAAAGTATGCTGAAGGTGTACTTGCAATAAAATATAGAACTAAAGATAAAAATGGCCAAATTTCTGGAGGTCCAATGTATTATATACTTAATGGTATGGGAGAAAAATACAAACCTCTTGCAGTATTCTTCGCTTTTAGTGGTATATTAGTTGCATTATTAGGAATAGGTACATTTACTCAAGTAAATGCAATTACAGATGCTATAAACGGAAGTTTCAGTATAAATCCCAAAATAACGGGTATCATTCTTGCAGTACTTGTTGCGTTAGTAGTATTCGGTGGCTTACAAAGTATTTCTAAAGTTGCTACTAAAGTAGTTCCTTTTATGTCTGTAGCTTATATACTTATTTGCTTATTAATACTAGGATCTTCATATAAAGAAATACCAGAAACCTTTGCTTTGATAGTTAAAAGTGCATTTAACCATACTGCTGCATTTGGTGGATTCTTAGGTGCAACTGTAAGTATGGCAATTAGAAATGGTATCGCTCGAGGTGTCTTTTCAAATGAATCAGGACTTGGTAGCGCTCCTATAGCAGCAGCTGCTGCTAAGACGGAATGGCCAGCAGAACAAGGCCTTATATCTATGACTGGTACTTTTATAGACAGCTTAGTTATTTGTACACTTACTGGCTTATCGTTAATACTATCAGGTGTATGGCAATCAGATTTAAATGGTGCTATTATGACTCAAGCAGCATTTGCAAGTATCTTCCCAACAATAGGGCCTTTGTTCTTAACTATTAGCTTAAGCTTATTTGCTTTTACCACAATATTAGGTTGGAGCTATTATGGAGAACGATGCTTTGAGTTCCTATTTGGTGTAAAATGTATAAATGGATATAGAGCTACATTCGTAATAATGGTTCTACTTGGATCATTTTTAAAGTTAGAAGTAATTTGGATAATAGCTGATATAGTTAATGGACTTATGGCATTACCAAATTTAATTGCTCTAATCTTCTTATCTTCAGTTGTAGTAGCTGAAACTAAATTATATATGAATCATTTAAATAAAAAAGAAGATATTAAAGAAACTATAGAAATTTAATTTTAATCATAAAAAAGAGTACTTAAATAAATTTATCTTAGTACTCTTTTCTATAATTAAGTAAATATTATATTATTTTTCTATAAACATATTTTAAGCTAATATTTTAGTACTTTTTACGTCTAATTTTCTAGATTTCTTTAGCGCTTTATCACTATAATAAGTCACTATAGAAAACACAGAAATTATAGAACCATATGTACTTGCTACATCCATAAACGACGGTTTTTCAAATTTCCCATAATAACTATTCCCACCTTCTAACTCTTGTGGTACTATATGTTGCACTACATACTCAATACATGTATATGTTTTAGTAAAATAATTTTGAGTATAAATTGTATAAGAACCAAAAGCAAGTGTAACTAGAATAATTAACGATGAAATTAATTTCGTTGCATTACTACTCTTAATTTTGAAAATTTTTTTTAATATATTCATTACCCAGTTCCAATAAAGACCTATATGTATTCCTATAAGTGCTATTGATAAATAAGATGCACCAAAGTGAAGCATCTTCCAAAACATTACTCTATCATAGGTATTCGCTTTTATTATATAAACTCCACTAAACAATATTGCTATGATTGATATAAATAGTATCAAACTTATGACATATGATAATTTCGTTCTAAATTTAATTTTTTTATCAAATAATCTCATACCTATATTAGCTATCCATTTTCTATTTAAAAGCATATGTACTAATATAAATATTCCAAATATCATTCCACTTATCATGTGAAATTTCATACTTATTAAATTTTTCTTAAAGAAAGTTATAAATAATACAGCCATTGCTACATCTAAAATTATTTTTGTTATATTCTTCTTGTTCATTATAAAACTCCTATTAATTGATATTTATTTTCATTTTCAATTAATATTTTATATTTTTCTTTAACTCAAAACTTTAAATATTTTTAGATATTTATAATATTTTTAAAAATTATTTTCCTTTCTTACTTTCTGTTATTATTTAAACCATCTTTACTACATATTACATACTCTAGTAGGTATAAAGTATGTATCTTTATCTAGTGTACTCACTACACCATCCACCTTATATACATCTTTTAATAGTTCTCTATTTATTATATTTTTAGCTGATCCATTCTTTATAATTCTTCCATTTTTCATTATAATGATATTATGACTATATTTTATAGCTTGATTTATATCATGAAGGACCATAACTATTGTTATTCCATACTCTTCATTAAGCTTTTTAACAAGCTCTAAAATTTCAATTTGGTGATAAATATCTAAATAAGTTGTAGGTTCATCTAAAAACAATACTTCTGGCTTTTGAGCCAATGCCATAGATATAAATACCCGTTGTCTTTCTCCCCCTGATAAACTCATTACTTGCTTATCTCTATATTCTTCTAATCCTGTACATTTTATAGCCCAATCTATAACTTCAGCATCACTTTTAGTTTCCTTTTCAAAAAATCCCTTATGTGGTAATCTTCCATAACTAATTAAATTTTCTACACTTATATCATTTGGAACAGAGTTTTGCTGATGAACTGTTGCAACCTTCTTAGCAATATCTTTATATTTCATATTACTAATATTTAAATCATCGATTAGTATCTCACCACTTTTTACTTTACTAATTCCACATAATAAACTTAAAAGTGTTGATTTCCCACTTCCATTAGGACCTAATATTGTTGTCACATTTCCTTTTTGTATATTCACATTTAAGCCTTTTATAAACTCTTTATTCCCATCATATGAAAATTCTATATTTTTTCCAACTATCATCATACTTCGCTCCTTCTAAGTAAATATAAAAATACTGGTCCTCCAATTACAGCCATAACTATACCTACAGGAATTTCTAAAGGAATAAATACTGTTCTTCCTAATGTATCTGCTAATAATAAAAGAATTCCTCCCATAGTTACACTAAATGGTATTAAGTACTTGTGACCTGAGCCCATAATAATTCTGCAAATGTGTGGAACTACAAGACCAACAAAAGCAATTACACCTCCTATAGATGTTGCTGTTGCACTTAAGAAAACAGCTACAATACATATTAAAGATATATGTAAGTCATAATTTAAACCTAAACTTTTTGCATTTTTTTCTCCCAATACTATTAAATCACAAGATTTATACAGTATAAACGCTCCTATATGTCCAATTATAGAGTATATTAGTAATAATTTTATATCTATCCATGTTATATTTGCTAAACTACCAGTTAACCAACTTTGAACACTACTAACGGTTCCTGCTCCAAATTGTACTGTAATATTAGTTATTGCAGTAAGCATTGCATTTACTGCTACACCAGCTAAAACTATTCTAACTGGTGATAAACCTTTTTTAAAAGCTAATCCGCATACTAAAATACATGAAACTAGTCCTCCTAAGAACCCAAATAAAGGCCTTATGGTATTTAAGGTAGGGAAAAATAATAATATTATTACTGAAACTAAAGATGCTCCAGAAGATATCCCTACTATAGAAGGCTCCGCTAATGGATTTCTTATTATCGCTTGTAAAAGTACACCTGATACTGCTAAATTAGCACCTATAATAATGGCTGCTAAAACTCTTGGAATTCTTATATCCCTTATTATACTTACCTTAGGGTCATCTGTATTTAGTAATAAACCTTTTATAAGATCTTTTAATTCTACTTTTATACTACCTAAATTTATAGATATTAAAAATAATATAACTACAGCTATAAATGATATAAATATTATTTTATTTTTCTTATTTTTAGATTTTATGCTCATGTTAGTTCAACCTCATATTATTAATAAAGTAAATCGTGCATCATATCTAAAGCCTCTATCACCTTTAAGTTTGCACTCATGCCAAAATAATCATTTTCTAAATAATAAACTTCTCCATTTTTTACTGCATTTAAATTTTTCCATGCTGCATCTGTTTCTAATGTATTTTTAACTTGTGCTTTCGTAGTTTCTGGATCGGCATGTGTCATTACCACAATTTTATCTGGATTTAAATTTAGTAATTCTTCTTTGTTAATTTGTACAAAAGATGATGTCGAATTCTCTAATACATTTTTTCCACCAGCTAAATCAACTAAATTCCCTACATAACACTTTTCAGTTCCTAGCATCATCGTACCTGGTGCTCCAAATACAACTAGCACATTAGGTTTTTCATTATTGTTAAATTTCGATTCTAATTCGCTTTCTTTTGTTTCTAATTCATTTATTATTTCATTAGCCTTATCTATCTTATTAAACTTTTCTCCTAAAGTAGTTATAGTTTCTTTTAAATCATTATAACTAGTTAAATTTACAAATTCACTAGGTATATTATTTTGTTTAAAATTATCTATGAAATCTTGACCAAGTGTGTCTACCGATACTACAACATCTGGATTTAAAGATTTTATTATTTCTAAGTCAGGATTCATCGGCGTTCCAACTTCTACGGCATCTTTAGCACCTTCCGGAATATCATATGATGTTGTTGGGATTCCACTTATTTTGATGCCTAGCTCATCCAATATTTGTGCAACTGCAACAGATGTTGCTATTACAACAGAATCATCCCCATAACTTTCTTTATTTAATTTATCTTCTTTAGAATTGCTATTATCTATACTTGTATTAGAACAACCAACTACTGATAGCATCATTACTGACGTACAGATACTTATTAAATACTTTTTAAATTTCATTTTAATCTCCTCTTTACTTTAATCTAGCTTTTACAATCAATCTGTCTTTACCTTGATTTGAACAAGTAACTATTGTTAATTCCTTTAAATCATTATCTTGACTTAAAACACCCATGTTAGTAGGTTCTGTTTCAAATATATCATTAACAACATATATAAATTCACCATTTGATGTAGTTATTATTATCTCATCATCAATTTTTATCTTATGAAGATCATTAAATATATTATTATATATCGTACTACTATGACCTGCTATACAGAAATTCCCATTATCTCCTGGCATAGGGGTATTCTCAAAATGACCTACATAGTATTTTATTTGGTCTTTACCTGTACCACTTACAATTGCCGTACTGATATTTAAACTTGGTATATCTATTAAACCTATTTCATCACCTAAATTGATATCTTTTATTTCTTCTCTATTTTCTATCTTTTGAGTAAATTTATTTTTAGCCTGATTTTGTTTATATTTTGTATACATATTTAAAGACACTGAGCCTAATATTAATATTAAACCCAGTGTAAATAATATCTTAGATATTCTTTTCATCTACTTTTTCTTCTTAACCATAAAGAATATTACTGCTATGGCTAAAATAACTACTCCACCTATTAAAGGTATATTAATTGATGTTTTTTCTGAAGCATCTTTTACTTGCGAATCTGTTTTATCTGATTCTACAGAAGTTTCCTCAACTTTTGGTTCTTCTTCAATTGCTTCTACTAACTCTATAGTATCTAATTTAGGTATTAACTCATACTCAACATCTCTTCCCATTGCATCTACATACATTTGGATAACTATCTTATCTTTTGGGTCTGATACTTCAAATTTTAATTTTATAGTACCTTCTTCAGTGTTTTCTTCAACTTTTTCGTATTTTACACTTTCATCATTTACAAGAACCCTATGATTGTTCATATATTGAGCTCCCGAAAGACCTAGAGTATAATAAATTTTACCATCTCTTTTTTCAAGTGTCATGTCTTCATCTGTATAAGATCTTGACATTGACATTCCTATTTCACTACCGTCTTCATAGTTAGTATCATTTTTTAAAGTATATATTCCACTTGATATTTCATCTTTATTATCTGCATGTACAATATTTGAAGACAGTGATAGAGCACCTATTAAAATTAAAGAGAATACTGTACTTACTTTACTAAATAATTTATTTTTAAATGATTTCATTTTATTTCCTACTTTCTTTTTCTTCTTCCTAATATTCCTGCTAATGCCATCATTGCACTACCTGCACCTATTGCAATATTTGAGTCTATTAGTGCACCAGTTTGTGGAAGAGTTCCATCTTCATTCACATCAAAATCTTTAACAAATTTTAAAGTATCTTCTAATAAACTTACCCCAAATGATATTTCTCTAGACATTGGTATTACATATAAACCAACTTTTATAGAGTCACTTAAGTCAGATACTTTGAATCTTAAACTTATGCTATCACCTGATTTAGATACTACAGTGTGTGAAACCTTACTTCCATTTACATATATAGCATGATTTTTCATATAACTTGCTCCTGTAAATGTAAATGTAACATAAGTTTGTCCATCCACTATTTCTACTTTAGAAGTAGAATTTAAATACTTTCTAGCCATATCTTTTCCAGTTTGACTTGAGTGTGAAACTGTATTTTTAATTGTGTATAACTTACCTTTTTTTGCAACAGATTCCGTTACAGAATCATCTGAACTTCCATTGTTTGTTATACCGTTGTTTGTTATACCATTGTTTGATGTCCCACTGTTATTATTATTTGAACTTCCGTTATTTCCAGTACTATCACCAAATACTAAAGATGATTTATCAAATGTTGTTTTAAAGCTTACATCTCTTCCCATAATACTAACTTTTACTGTTACTAGAACTTCTGAATCTATTGATGGTATTTCAAAACTTATAGTTCTATTACTTTTGTTAACAGTTGTTTTGACATTTTTACCATCTACACTTACTCTAAAGTTTTCTAAAAACGAATATTGTTCTTGAGCAAATGTTAATGTAACTGTTATTTTTCCATTCTTAACTTCTATAAGATTTTTTTCTTCTAATACTTGTCTCGCCATGTTATTACCAAGTTCACTATTTCCTGTTCCTACATAAGAAACATCATTAGAAACTGTATATGTACCATCTTTTATAGTTCCTGAAGTTGTATTATTGTTATTGTTGTTATTATTGTTATCTGGCATTTCTGGCGTTTCTGGTGTTTCTGGTGTTTCTGGTGTTTCTGGTGTTTCTGGTGTTTCTGGTGTTTCTGGTGTTTCTGGTGTTTCTGGTGTTTCTGGTGTTTCTGGCGTTTCTGGCGTTTCTGGCGTTTCTGGTGTTTCTACCTCGTCATATTCTATAGAAGATTTATCAAAATCAGTTTTAAAACTTACATCCCTACCCATCATTATTACATTTATAGTAACTACTACTTCTGAATCTATTGATGGCATTTCAAAAGTTAAAGTTCTATTTGTCTTATCAATAATAATATCATCTGAATCTATAGACTTACCATCTACACTTACTCTGAAATTTCCTAGCATACTGTACATTGCTGGTGTGAATTTTATAGTAGTTTTTACTTTTCCATCTTTAATTTCTATAGTTGACTCTTCATCTAATACTTGCCTAGCCATAGAGTTTCCTGTTTCTGCATTCCCATCGCCTACATATGTAACTGTATTTTTAACAGTATATTTTCCATCTTTTACAACTGTTGTTGTAGCTTTTATCCCTTCGCTTATGTAACTATCTGCATATGAATAATTAACCATTCCTGTCGATACAACTGAGATTATTGCTATAGCAGCTGCTGTAGTTTTTAGTGCTTTATTTCTAAATATCATATTATTCCTCCAAATATTATTAACAATTATTATCTATTGACTTTTATTATCATAAAAAGTATTATTTATTATATGATACTGATTTTCATTTACAAGCTAAGTATACATTAATTTTCATAAATATTTTTTAATATATTTATATATTTTTTAAAATATTTAAATAATTTTTTAGGAGTAATAAATGAGTTTTGAATATTCGATAATAAAAGACTTTTATGATTGTTGTAGTGTACCGATTAAATTAATAAATTATGAATTTGAAGATTTATGCAAAATCGGATATACAGACTTCTTCGATAGAATATACCCTTTAGAAGACATTAAAATAAATATAAAAAATTGTAAAGATGAGTTAATAAATACTCATATACAGCTAAAAAATGATATTAACTATAAAGTAATTGATATATGTAAATATAATAAAAAAATTGGCTACTTTATAATTGGACCATTTCGAACTAACCATATTACCAACTTGATAAATAAAGACATTACATATAAACCACTTACATGTTCTAACTATCTATGTAATTTAATTTTAAATATTTACGAAGATAAACTGAAAAATCAAGATGCACCAAACACGATAATGAGTCCTTATATACGTAAAGCAATAGGATATATACATCATCATTATCAAGATGAGATTTCTATTGACTCTATTTGCGAAAAATTAGATATAAATAAATGCTACTTTTGCAGCTTATTTAAAAAATATACAGGTCATACATTTTCTTATTTTTTAAATAATTTTAGAGTAGAAAAAAGTAAAGAGCTTTTAGCTAAAACTGATCTAAGTCTACTTGAAGTTGCATTTTCTGTAGGTTTCAATAACCAAACATATTACAGTATAATATTTAAAAAATTCACTAACCAGACCCCATCTCAATACAGATCTTCTATGCTTTTAAAAGAATAAAACAAAGGGACCGAGATATGTTTATTTTAAACTTATCCTAGTCCCTTTATTTATATTATTCATCTTGATTCAATTCATCAAATTCTAAAACTGATTTAAATAAATCTCCATCTATTTCTATATGGAATTTACCACCTTGTAAGTTTACTAAATCTTTAGCAATAGCTAATCCAAGTCCGCTTCCTTCTGTATTTCTAGATTCATCTGCACGTTTAAATCTTTCCATAATCTCTACTGGATCAAAATTTAATTCATAAGAAGATATATTTTTCATAATTAAAGTTACTTTATCTTCATTTACATTTAAATCTATATACACTCTTGTGTTATTTAGAGAGTATTTTATTATATTAGATAAGAGATTTTCAAGAACTCTATACATTCTTCTTCCATCTGCATATATATACACCTTATCTTCTGGTAGATTCAATCGTATATCTAAGTTCGATTCAAGTATTTTTTCTTCCATTTCACCTATACTTTGCCTTAACAATTGCCTTAGCTCTATTTTATCCATATTAATTTCTAAATTTCCGCTACTCGCTTTACTAGCTTCAAATAAATCTTCTATTAATACTTTCAATCTCTTAGATTTGGAATCTAGCACCTTTATATAGTCATTTATATAATCCGGTTCTATATTCTTTTCCTTTTTTATTAATTCTATATAATTTATTATTGAAGTTAATGGCGTTTTTAAATCATGAGAAACATTTGTTATAAGCTCTGCCTTCATTCGTTCGCTCTTTAAAGCATCTTCAATAGAGTTCTCAAGACCTTGCCCAATATTATTTATATTTTCTGCTAATAAGGTAAAATTATCATCATCTTTAATGGGAATTTTATAATCTAAATCTCCATTTTTTATTTTTTCTGTTCCATCCATTATTTCACTTAAATACGTTAATTTTTTTAATATATACGCAGTAAATATAGATACTATTATGCATGAAACTATAATAGCTCCACCATATCCAAATATTAATGAACATAAATTTATAATTATGCACCCTATACCAATAATAAATATTTTTCTAATTAGTGATATTCTTTTACTTGCTTTTATACCATCCTTAATATTTTTTACAAAGTTAAGTATAATACTAACAATAAAGCTAGTTTTTAATATATCTATTTTTTTATCAAAATACTTTATTTGTTTACTAAATAATATAATACAACTTATCCATGTAAAGACAGATACCATAAATATGCATATTGCAAACCAATCCATATAGGTGTATGATATCAAATCAATCATAAAAATCATTAAATATCCTAGCAAAAATATTATAATCTCTAAAGGAATTTTGCTATAGTACTTAAGAATCTCACTGTTCTTGTCTATTGGTTCAGCTTTTATAAATAGATATATAATCATTGAAATTAAAAATACAATAGATGATATAAATCCTATGAATTTCAATACTTTAATTGACTGAAAATCTTTTTCATAGAAATAATATTCACTATATAGAGAATCTCCCTTCTCTAAATTCTTAGGAATTGATATATATACTTCCATACTGCTATTTATATTAGGAACAACATTATCATAATGATTATTTATTTCATTTTCTTTATTTCCTACTTTTTTTATATACTTTCCATCTACTGTGTTAAAGCTTATATCAACATATCCGTTTATATTTTTCTTAAAGTCATCTATATTTTTATAAACTGTATTTGTAACATATTTTTGTGAATTTTTATCAAATGCTATAAATTTTACGTCATTTAATGATTCAGCATCAATATATCCATATTCTGAATAATAATCAACTTTTTCACCATATAAATCAACTTCAATTCCTAAAAGTATCGCAGGTAAAACTGATTTATCAAACCTAGTACTTTTATAAAAATTAGGTTCTATAAAATTCCATTGATCTTTATTTATATAGCTTGTACTCATGCTATTTAACCCAATTCTATATACTGTGATGACTGATGTCAACAGTAAAGATAAAGATATAATAGACATTATTAAGAAGGTAAATTTAATTCTTTTATTCCCCTTCATTCAGTCACCTCTTCTTCTCATTTTACAAAACTAATATTTTATATAATACTAAATTTACCATAATCATTATAGAAAGTATTGCTAATAAACTTTCACTAAAAAATGCATAACATAATAATATTCCAATAACTTGCATTAGAATATATAATGATAAAATTAATATACAATTAAATATTAAACTTTTATTTTTTACTATTTTCCAACTATAATTTTTCAATTTTATATCCAACTCCCCATACAACTTTTAAATATTTTGGTTCTCTAGGATTTATTTCAATCTTTTCTCTTATCCTTCTAACATGAACTGCTACGGTATTTTCAACATTAAAGCTTTCTTCTTTCCATACTCTTTCATATATTTCGTCAATGGAGAATACTCTTCCTTTATTAGATAGTAATAATTCTAATATTTTATATTCTATTGGAGTTACTTTTATATTCTCACCATCTACTTTTACTTCTTTAGTATATAAATTTAACTCTAATCCTCCACTTTTTATTAATTCATTACTTGTATTTATATTATTATAATTACCTAAATTGATATATCTTCTCAAATTTGATTTTACTCTCGCTACAAGTTCTAGTAAATTAAACGGCTTAGTTATATAGTCGTCAGCCCCTATATTTAATCCTATAATTTTATCTGTATCTTCACTTTTAGCAGATACTAAAATTATAGGTATATTTCGTTCTTCTCTTATTTTTATAGTAGCCTTTATTCCATCTAATTTAGGCATCATTATATCCATCAATATTAAATGAATATCTTCATTCATAATAGTTTCTAATGCTTGTATTCCGTCATAAGCCTTAAAAGTATTGTATCCTTCATTTCTTAAATATATATCTATAGAGTCAACTATTTCTTTATCATCATCAACAATTAATATATTATTCATTTTTTTTACCTTTCATCCTTATATTCTATCCATATTTCAAAGAAATTCTATTTCTACAATAATTCTTCTTTATATTAACTATATTATACAATATATTCACTTCTTTTTTTAATTCTAACAATATTGTAATAGATAAATCTTAAAAAAATATTAATTTAATTCTTACAAATTCCTTACATAACATAAAAAAGGAATAAGCTTTTGCTTATCCCTAAATCTATTATTTAACTAACTCTAAATATCCACTTGGATGGAAGAAGTATACATCAGAATTAGTTTTATCTATAAAGTATCCTATATCTCCATCAACATTTGGTAAAAATACATATCCTGTAAGATTTTTTTCTTTTAATGTTGAGAAGTTATTTTCATCACCTTGATATAAATATTCTAACTCTGGATTTATATTTAATAATATTTTTTCAGCTTCTTCTTTACTTAAAACTTGATTTTCTCCTTTATCTATATTTTCCTTATTCACTTCGTAATTACTTTCTTCTTGATTTTCATCAACTACTACTTCTTGATTTATTTCTTCGTTATTTATATTTTCTACTTTATCTTCTTTAGGTTGATTCTCTCTATCTTTGTTTTCTTGAGCTATATTTTCATTTTTATTAACTGTATTATTTCCAGTATGTAATTCTTTATCATCTATATCATTTTCATTCTTTTCTACTTTATTAACAACACTTGTATTAACTTTATTAGGCATATTATCATCCTTATTTGCAAAACTTATATTTTTAACTGGATCTAATAATAATAAACCTGTACATAAAATTGATAATGCTATGATTCCTTTTTTCATAATCTACACCCTCTTCTAAAAATAATTCTTGATTATAATTGTTATAAATTTTATATGATTCCTGTTGAATTTCTATAACATAATACTACCACCATACAATAACAAATAACAGTTACATCTCTGTTACTTATGATTACAAATCCGTAACAAAATTACATACATGTAATTATTTAACTTTATTAGTTATAATTATATATTTATTTTAATTATGACTTTTTACAACTTTTTTATTCGATTTTAGCAATTTTGATTTTTTATTTTAATTTAGTTTCATTTGTTTTTATTTTTATAATATACACACAAAGATAATCTTTAATAAAACCCTACAATTTCACGGCATTATATATGATTTATTATATTTTAAACATGTTTCATACCAATCATATGAATGTTCAAAAATTTTTCTTGCATTTTTTGTTAATAACATGCTAATATTTAACTATAATATTTTCGATTAATAATATAAGGGGGATAATTATGAAAAATAAATTAGGATTAACGGCAAAAATTTTCATAGGTATACTTATTGGTATAATTTGTGGTTTTATAATAAAATCTATGCCTAGCGGTACTTTAAAAGATACAATTTTATTAGGAGGAATTATAGAAATCCTAGGTACAGGTTTTATTAATGCAATAAAGATGCTAGTAGTTCCTCTAGTTTTTATATCTTTAGTGTGTGGGTCATCATCTATGGGGGATGTAAAAAAACTTGGCAGAATAGGTGTCAAAACAATGTGCTTCTATTTATTAACTACTGCTTTAGCTATTTCTATAGCTCTTTGTATTGGTAAGTTAATAAATCCAGGATTTGGACTTGATATGTCAAATCTAATTACTCAAGAAACAACTATCGGAGAAGCTAAATCTTTAACCGATATAATTCTTGGAATTATACCTACCAACCCTATTCAATCACTAGCAAGCGGTGAAATGCTTCAAATAATATTCTTCGCGTTACTATTAGGTATAGCAATGAGTATGGTCGGTAAAAAGGCTGATCCAGTTAGAAGATTCTTTGAATCTGCTAATGAAATATGTATGAAAATGGTTTCTGTTATAATGGCATTTGCTCCATATGGAGTATTTGCATTAATAACAAAAACATTCTCAACTGTTGGATTTGAAGCTTTTGCATCTTTACTAAAGTATATGGTAGCTGTTCTTTTAGCTCTACTTGTTCAAGCTATATTTGTTTACTCTGGCATGATAAAAGCTTTAACTGGACTTAAGCTAAAACCATTCTTTAAAAACTTTGCAAATGTTGCTGCTGTAACATTTTCTACAGCTTCAAGTAATGCAGCTCTTCCTTTAACTATAGAAACAATGGAAGATTTAGGTGTTGATAACTCAGTTGCCTCTTTCACATTACCTTTAGGAGCTACTATTAATATGGATGGTACAGCAATAATGCAAGGCGTTGCTTGTATATTCATCTCACAAATTTATGGAATAGAACTAGGAATTTCAAGTCTTATAACAATAATATTGACTGCTACTCTAGCATCAATTGGTACTGCAGGAGTTCCTGGTGTTGGTATGATAACACTTTCGATGGTTTTAACTTCAGTAGGCTTACCAATAGAAGGTGTTGGTCTAATAATGGGAGTAGATAGATTATTAGATATGACTAGGACAACAGTAAATGTAATGGGTGACTGCGCTTGTACACTAATAGTAAGTAATAGTGAAAACGAACTTAATAAAGAAAAATATTATACAGACCAACTTGAAGAATCTAAAGATAAAGATTTAAAAGTAGATTCAGTTTTATAATATAAAATTATAAAAAAGGGTTAACTATTAATAGTTAACCCCTTTTTTTATAATTTTAATTCAGACCCTTCCCAGTCCTTCATAAATGTTTCTATCCCTTTATCAGTCAATGGATGAAGCATCATTTGTTTTATAACCTTATATGGTACTGTTGCTATGTGAGCACCTATTCTAGCAGCTTGTAAAGCATGTATCGGATTTCTTACACTAGCAACTATTATCTCAGTTTCTATTGCATTAACATCAAATATTTCTGTTATCTCTGCTATTAATTCTATACCATCTTTACCTATGTCATCTAATCTTCCTACAAATGGGCTTACATAAGTAGCGCCTGCTCTAGCAGCTAATAATGCTTGAGCAGCTGAGAATATTAATGTTACATTTGTTTTTATACCTTTTTTAGATAATATATTTACAGCTTTTAAACCTTCTTCTGTCATAGGTATCTTTATTACTATATTTTCATGTATCTTACATAACTTTTCAGCTTCTTTTACCATACCTTCATGCTCTAAACTAATTACCTCTGCACTTATTGGGCCATCAACTATCGAAGCTATTTCTTTTATCACTTCTACAAAATCTCTTCCTTCTTTAACTATTAATGATGGATTTGTAGTTACACCACATATTACACCTAATTCATTAGCTTGTCTTATTTCTTCTACATTAGCTGTATCTATGAAAAATCTCATTTATGTACCTCCTATATAAAACCAATCATAACAATTTATTTTATTATAATTTTTTATATTAGTTTTATTTATATTTTATCTTAAACTCTTATATTTATTACACAAAATAATAAGTAAGAAATCTAAAAACAACTCTAGATTTTTATAGTATAACATTTCCATATATAAATCAACTATATATCTACAAAAGATAATTTTATTAATAAAAAAGGTTAAATATAAATTACCCTTATATTTAACCTCAAAATATATATTATCTAAATTTTATTTCTCCATTATCTATAGAATCTATTATAACTAAAGACTGTAAGTTCACACCAACTTCTTCTAATAGACTTCTACCTTCCTGGAATCCTTTTTCTATTACTATACCAATTCCTGATAAATTAGCATTTGCTTGTTCTACTAAATCTTTAAGACCTAGTGCAGCCCTTCCATTAGCTAAAAAGTCATCTAAAACTAATATATTTTCACCTGAATTTAAATATTTTTTCGAAACTTTCACACTGTATTCTTTATCTTTAGTAAAAGAATATACTTTTGTTTCATATACATCCTTATCTAAATTTTTAGATTCCACCTTTTTAGCAAACACCACAGGTATACTTCCAAAATGTTGCGATGCTATAGACGCTATTGCTATTCCTGAAGCTTCTATAGTTAATATCTTGTCTATTCTTTCATTTGCAAATCTATTTTTAAATTCTTTTCCTATT
Organism: Romboutsia faecis; assembly: GCF_014323405.1. Taxonomy (GTDB): domain Bacteria; phylum Bacillota; class Clostridia; order Peptostreptococcales; family Peptostreptococcaceae; genus Romboutsia_E; species Romboutsia_E faecis. The sequence goes on from NZ_JACRWE010000001.1 coordinate 459,104, forward strand.
TCATTTAAGAACTCTACATCTAATTGATGATTTAAAAAGCTATCAACTTTTAATATATCATTTCCTGATACACTTCCTTCATTTAATATTTTTTCTTGTAATAATTTCATGACTTTCCCTCCCAAATATTAACTATGTACATATAGTCTTATATAAACATCCTCGATGTATAATTTTCTAGAATACAAAAAGCTCCTGTCTAATTAGACAGGAGCTTATATTTCAAATCTACTACACTCATTCAATCTTGATTATATTTTATTATACTCTAAGATATAGATATTCTAAGTAAATTATATGTTTAAACTCCTGTAGTCAGGCAATTTACGGCAGCCTGGTAGAAACATTTGAACCCTATCATCAAAAATATACAGGAAGTATATTTAATTTTTATTATATTATATATTAAAAATATATATAATTCAATAAAAACGTATAATTTTACATATTCCAACAAATATAATTCTTTATGTTATATATATTTTTTTATCATTGCTTCTATATTTTCTTCTGTTGCGTCTTCTTTTATTACTTCATCTATCTTTTTTCCATCTTTATAAACTACAATTGCTGGAAGTCCCACTATTTTTTCTTTTATGGCCAGCCTTGTAGCTTTTTTTGTATCTATTTCACAAAACTTTATCTTTTTACCATATACCTTATCTAAACATTCTAGTATTGGCAAAAGTTCTTTGCAAGGTTCACATGTCTGGCTCCAAAATTCTACAACTACTATTTCATTACTATTTAATACCTCGTATTCAAAAGTATTCTTATTAACAGTTATCATATAAACCTCCTTCTTCTAAATTATCAATAAACTTTTCTTTTATGTACTTTTCTGCCATAACAGCAGCTATTGCACCATCATTAGTTGCCGTTACTATTTGTCTTAACATCTTTTGTCTACAATCTCCTGCAGCAAAAATACCGTCTACATTAGTCTTCATATTTTCATCCGTTATTATATATCCATATGAATCCATTTCTATTATATATTTAAATATGTCTGTCTGAGGATTAAATCCTATAAATACAAATAGGCCTACGATACCATCATCTTTATCTGCATCACATTCTATGATTTCACCATTGTTAACATCTTCTAATACTATTTTTTCTAGAACTTCATTTCCATCTATTTTCTTTATTGCTTTGTTAAAAAATAAATTTATTTTACTATGATTATATACCCTTTCTTCCATCATTTTAGAACATTTTAGATAACTACTTCTGCTTACTATATTTACTTTTTTGGCATATCTAGTCAAATATAATCCTTCTTTTACTGCGCTTTCTCCAGATCCTACAACAAATACTTCTAAGTCTGTAAAAAAGTCTCCATCACAAATAGCACAATAAGATACTCCTTTACCTGTAAATTCTTCTTCTTTAGGTATATTTAGTTTCTTAGGATAAGATCCCGTCGCTATTATAAGGGCTTTACATCTATACTCCTTGTATTTGCCTTTTAATATTTTAATATCTGACTTTAAGTTCATGCTAACTATTTTATCTTGAATTATTTGAGCTCCAAAACTTTGACATTGATCTTTCATTCTGTTCATCAAACTAATACCAGTCACATCTTCAGTGGATCCCGGATAGTTTTCAATTTCATATGTATTTACTATTTGTCCACCAGTTCTTCTTTGTTCAATTATTAACGTTTTCAACTTAGACCTAGCACTATATATTCCAGAAGAAAGTCCAGCTGGACCTCCTCCTAAAATTATTAAATCATATATGTCTATCATACACATCCCTCAATATTTTTTTACATTCCCTTTAATTTTATAGTTTTATGTCTTCTACACTATCTAACCAGTCACCTATATTGTTTATAACACTTTCAATACATCCATCTTCAAACGGAGATATTAAGTTTCCAATTTTAACAATCTCTAGGAAAGACTTTCTTCCTCCTACCTTGCAGATATTTAAATAATCATACCACGCTTCTTCTCTATCCTCCCTAAATTTTTTCCAAAATTGAAGAGAGCATATTTGAGCTAATGTATAATCTATATAATAAAATGGATTCTTAAATATATGTCCTTGTTTAAACCACCATGTTCCTTTCTCTAAGAAGTCACACCCTTCGTAATTCTTATGAGGAAGGTATATTTTCTCTAATTTTCTCCAAGTAGATTTTCTATCATCTTTACTCATATTAGGATTTTCATATATATGATGTTGGAACTCATCTACTAATACACCATACGGTATAAATTTAATAGCTGATGACATATGAGTGAATTTATACTTTTCTGTATCTTCTTTAAAGAATAAATCCATCCATGGCCATGTAATAAACTCCATACTCATAGAATGAATTTCACAACTTTCAAACGTAGGGAAATTTATTTCAGGAATTTCTATGTCCCTAGACATATACAGCTGAAATGCATGTCCAGCTTCATGTGTCAAGACATCTATATCATCTGACGTTTGATTAAAATTTGAAAAAATAAAAGGTGATTTGTAATTCGGTATATAAGTACAATATCCCCCTGCAGCTTTTCCTTTTTTAGTTACTAAATCCATAAGTTCATTTTCAAGCATAAATTCAAAAAATTCTTTAGTCTCTTCTGATAACTCTGAATACATTTGTTTTCCATTTTCTATTATATATTCTGACGTACCTTTAGGTGTAGCGTTCCCCGTTAAAAATTCAAAATTCTCATCTATATAGGTAAGTTCTTTTAAGTTAAGTCTTTTCTCTTGTCTTTTGTAAAGTTTTTCAGCTAAAGGAACTATATATTCTAAAACCTGGCTTCTAAAGTTAGATACCATTTTCGAGCTATAATCAGTTCGCATCATTCTTATATATCCAACTTCAACAAAGTTTTTAAATCCTAATTTATTAGCTATTTTGCTTCTAACTTTTACAAGTTTATCAAATACATCATCAAATTTGCTTTCATTTTCTTCAAAATAGCCATAATAAGCTTTTGATGCATTCTCTCTCATAGACCTATCCTCTGAAAGCATAAATGAACCTAATCCTGAAAGATTCCTCTCTTCCCCTTCAAAATCTATTTTTGCAGATGCTAACAATTTAGTGTATTCTGAACATAATCTATTTTCTTCTTGCAATTCTGATATTATTCCACTAGAAAATGACTTTAATGAGTATTCAACTATTTTAAAAAATTGTAGTCCATAATCTTGAATAATATTTTCTTTAAATTTAGAATTTACTATAGCCTTATAAAACAAAGAATTTAATTCTTCATATAAAGGAGAATATTCATCCCAGTATCCCCTTTCTTTTTCATAGAATTCGTCTTCTGTATTTATACTGTATCTTATAGACGATATAGTAGACATAGTTTCTATATCATTCCTAAGTACATTTAATTTCTCTATATATTTCTTTTGAGATTCATATGTACTTGATTTTTCTATTTCTTTTACCATTAGTTCAAATACTTCTTTTATACTTTTATATTCCGGTCTTATATAATTAAAATTTGAAAATTTCATCTTAATCTCCTTTTATTTAATACATTATTCCATAATTAAATTATACAATATTCTGTGTATTTTCTATACACTAATTACAAATATACTGATATAATCTATTTTATAAATTGATAATATATATTGTTAAGGAGGTAATATGTACAAATTAATAGCTTTAGATATAGACGGTACCTTATTAAACACAGATAAGAAAATAACTCCAGAGGTATTTTCTGCAATCCAAGATGCAAAAAAACAAGGTGCAAAGGTAGTGTTATCTACAGGTAGACCTCTTCCTGGCGTTACTCCACTGCTAGAAGAATTAAATCTTACTGACGATGGAGATTATGTAATTTGCTTTAATGGAGCAGTTGTTCAAGAAGTTAAAAGCGAGAGGGTGTTATGTGATTTAGAACTTGGAATAGATGATTTTAACTTAATATATAATGAGATTTATAAAAAACACAACACTTATATTCACATAAGTACCCCTACAAATTTAATTACTCCAAATAAAACACCTGGTGAATATACTCAATTAGAAGCTAGAATTAATAAAATACCTATCGAGTATAGACCTATCGAAGAAATAAATAATAGCATTAAGTTTTGTAAAATTATGATTGTAGATGAGGCTGACAAATTAGAAGAAATTATAAAAGAAATACCTAAAGAATTTTATGATAAATATACCATAGTAAGATCTGCTCCTTTTTTCTTAGAATTTTTAAATAAAGATGCTAACAAGGGTACTGCTTTAAAAGCTCTATGTGATAATATAGATATTCCTATTGAAAATTCTATAGCGGTTGGCGATGAAGAGAATGACCAACATATGATTAAATATGCAGGTCTTGGAGTTGCTATGGGAAATGCTCGCTCAAGCATAAAAGATATTGCTGATTTTATAACTTCTACTAATAATGAGCACGGCGTTGCAAAAGTTATAAATAAATTTATACTTAATAAGTAATGAAATTCACAATATCAAACATTTGTAGAGTATATATTGCAAGCTAAACGCTTGAAAGTTTAATTCATTTAAACTAAAGAAGCTGTATCATAACCTATGATTTATGATACAGCTTCTTTTATATTTATTTCTCTATAATGTGTTTAATAACTTGAACTGGTCTATAGAATAATAACCTCGGCCCTGAAAACTTCATTACTTCTTTTATTTTTATCTTCATATCTTTTTTGTAACAATGTATTGGACATTTGCTACAAAACTTTTTTTCTTCTCCAAATTTACAAAAATCTAATCTTTTGTGAGCATATTCCAACAATTCCTTACATTCATTGCAGAGCTCATTTTTTTTAGATTTATGTTTTTTATTACAATAAATCTTTATCATTAAATCTATAGTTTCTTTTTCTCTTTTTATTCTACTCATATGTTCCTCATTAATTAAATTCTAGCCTATTATTTTTGACATATACCTTTTTATCACATATAGCAGCACTAGATCTTCTATGAGATACCATTATAATAGTTTTATCTTCAGATTCATCCTTAATACTCTTTAATATCTCAGCTTCATTCAATATATCTAAGTTACTAGTTGGTTCATCTAATATTAAGACCTTTGGGTTATGTAAAAATGCTCTGGCTATACCTAATCTTTGTCTTTCACCTGATGATAAATTAGATCCAATTTCTCCTACATTAGTTTTATATCCATTCGGTAAGGTAGTTATAAACTCATGTATAGATGCCTTTTTAGCTGCTAATACTATTTCTTCTTCACTTGCATCTATTTTGCCTATTTTTAAGTTATTTTCTATAGTATCATTAAATAAGAATGTTTCTTGGCTTACTAAAGATTGTGATTTTCTTAAAGACTTAGTTGGTATATTCTTTATATTCTTACTATCTATTTCAATAGATCCACTTTCAACATCCCAAAATCTCATTATTAGCTTTAATAAAGTACTTTTTCCACATCCACTTTTTCCTATAATAGCTACTTTATCACCTTTATTTATCTTAAGGTTAATATTTTTAAGTAGCTTTTCATTTCTACCATTATATTTGAAGCTAACATTATTAATATTTATATCATTCATATTTAAGTCTTCCATTCCAGGTACTTCTTCTACTGCTGGAACTTCATCTAATATATTAAATAATCTCTGTGCACAAGCAAATGTATGCATCAAATTATTAGATAAGTTACTTAAAGCTACTGTAGGTCCAAATGAACTTGCTAAAAGTACAACTGCTAATATAACTTGTCCTAAATTAATACTTCCTACCTCAAATAGTTTAACACCTGTATATAATGTTACAAGTATAGCAATCATTATAGTTATGTCAGTGAAAGCTCTTATTATACCTTCATGCTGCTTTATAACCTTAAGCTTCTCGTTTAATTTCTCACTATTTTCATTTATAGTATTTATTCTTTCTTCTCCTGTACCAAATAATAGCACTTCTTTTATCCCTTTTAAGGAATCTAATAAGAAGCTATTAGTATTTCCGAATTCATTTCTATACTCAAGTCCAGCTTGGTTAGCAACCTTAGAAGATGCTACAGGTATTACTAGACCAACAATTAAATAAAATCCTATACCTATCAGACCAAAATAAGGATTTACACTATAAAGTACTCCTGCAGTTACAGCTGATGTAAGTATTGCTATAGCGATAGGAGCTATAGTGTGAGCATAAAATACTTCTAATAATTCTATATCACTAGTTATAACAGATATTAAATTACCTTTTTCTTTAGTTTCTAATTTTGCTGGTGACAATTTTCTTAAAGCCTTAAAAACTTGGTCTCTTAATATAGCTAATATTTTAAATGCTATATAATGACCTGAGTACTGCTCTATCGCTCTTAATCCACCTCTTAATATTGCACAACCTATTATTATTTTTATAGTTAGATTTAACTCTATTCCCATTTTAACACCAAGTATATTTCCAATTGCTACAGCACCAAATGTAGTTACTGCTGTCGCTGCAAGAAATCCTAAAACTCCAAAAGTTATTGTTATCATCATTATAGGCGTTAGTGGCTTTAGTATTTTTATAAGTCTTAGCATTATTTTAAATCCTGGTATCCTTTTTTGTTCATTATTCACCTACAGCCACCTCCATATCATCTTCATACACATCTTCTAAATTGCTTTGCTTCGTATATAAATTATAGTATGTAGACTTATTATTCATAAGTTCCTCATGCTTTCCACTTTCTGCAATTCTACCTTTATCTAATACATATATCTTATCTGCATTTACTATATTTGCAAGTCTATGCGATATTACTATAACAGTTTTTTTCTCTGATAAACTGTATATAGTTTTTAGTATGCAATCTTCACTTTCTACATCAATATTCGAAGTAGCTTCATCAAATATGTATATTTCTGGATTTGTAAGTATCATCCTAGCTAAGGCTAATCTTTGCTTTTGCCCTCCAGATAATAATGATCCGCCTTCTCCTACCTTAGTATCTAATTTATTTTCTAATCCCATTACAAATTCGTATAAATTAGCGCTTATTAAAGCTTCATATAACTCTTTTTCATTTGCATCCTTTTTTCCCATTCTTAAATTCTCGGCTATAGTAGTGTTAAATATATAAGAGTTATGACTAATAAAACTAACTTTCTTTCTTAAAACTTCAAATGGTATATCATTTATATTTACTCCATTTAAAGTTATTTTCCCATTATCTACGTTTCTAAGTTTTAAAAGTAAGTTAGTAATTGTACTTTTACCACATCCACTTTCACCTACTAAAGCAATCATAGATCTATTATCTACATCTATATTTACATTTTTAAGTATTTTTCTTTCTTTATCATAACTAAAATCTACATTTTCAACTTTTATAGATATATCTGTTAGTTTACTTATATCTTCCTTTGTTATTTGAGCTTCCTCTTTAACTTCAGTATCTAAAAGTTTAAACATCTTATCAGATGCTGCCATACCATTAGTCGCAACATGGAAGAATGAACCTAAAAGTCTAAGTGGTATAAAGAATTCCGAAGATAGTAAAATTATTATTACAGCTCCACCTACAGTAATATTACCTAAGGATAATTCGTTTACTGCAATTAATATACCTATAGCAGCTCCTCCAAAAGCAATTAAATCCATTATTGTAATAGAGCTTAATTGCATTGTTAAAACTTTCATAGTTACTCTTCTAAATGTTTCTGCTTCTTTATTCATCTCATTATTCTTTTCTTCATCTAAATCAAATATCTTTAAAGTTGTTAACCCTTGAAGATTTTCTAAGAATGAATCACCTAAATTCGTGTATATTCCCCAATACTTACTTAATAATTTCTTAGCAATTTTCATAACTGAAGCAATAGATATTGGAATAAGTGGTATACACACCAATAAAATAAACGCTGCTTTTAGACTTATTGTTGCCATAATCGCAAATAAAGTTAGAGGACCTAAAAGTCCATAAAATAACTGGGGTAAAAACTTTCCAAAGTAAATTTCTAATTGTTCAACCCCATCTACTGCAATTTGAACAGTTGATGAAGTAGATAGTGCATCATTGTAATCTACTCCTAAATCTAATAACTTTTTATATATTTTTTCTCTTAGTATACTTCTTACCTGTCCAGAAGATTTATGTGAGAATTCTCCTGACATATAATTAGAAATGAATCTTATTATCATTAAAGAGGCTAAGTAAATCACGTATCCTCCTAAATCAAAACTCAAATCATTATTAAATAATTTATTTATTATATCGCCTACAAATAGTATAATTCCAATATTACATATTACTGAAATCCAGTTAGTTAAAACCGTTAAAAATATGTATTTTTTAGGCTCCTTACAAATAGATAATAACCTTTTGTCTACCATAACTTATCTCCTTTTTTCTAGTTTATTGCTGAATTTGATTTTATAGTTTTTACTTTAAATGTAAAATAATATAACTTTGTTAATGATACTACTATTAAAGTAATCCTCATATATATATTGTCAACCATAATAAATGGTATTAACATCATAAAGTCTGCAAATAATACTAAGCTCACTTTTTGCTTTAAAGTCATCGCTCTAGACTCAACAAAATTTTCTAAATGTTTTTTATAAATCCTAGTACCCTTAAACCATTTATCGAACTTTTCAGAACCTCTTACAAAACAAAATGATGCTACTAGTAGAAAAGGTGTTGTAGGTAATACTGGCAATACAACACCTATTGCACCTAATAAGAAAGCTATCAATCCTATGAATATATAAAAAAACTTTTTGATATTAGTCATATTAATCCTCCATATTTTTCAATATTATGAACTCATTAATATTCTATATTATTTGATAACTATTTTCAACAAAGATATTTTATTATTTATTTGTATTTTTATATTTATATTTGTATATTTTCAGAATACTTTTATATATGCTAAATTATTTTCTAAATATACTTAATCTATCTAGTTATTTTTCTAGCTAATGTAGCTGTCCATACACCCACCATGGTGACACCTAAAATCATTTCAAAACCAGATAGCATTATACTATAACCTATTGGAGTGATATCTCCATATCCTACTGTTGTAAATGTTACTATACTAAAATAAAGAGAATAAAAAAAATCAGAAGCCAAATTATTGATAGGCAAGTTTAATAAAAAAAAAATATCATATTTTATTATCTCCCCATTTACATCTAATCCCGTAAACATATATAAGATAGTAAAAAGTAATAATATTTCTAATGATGTTATAAGTGCATAAGTAGGTCTCTCTCCATATCCACATAATAACCAAAGTATATAAGATTTTATTTTTCCTAATCCATTTAAAGACTTACGTTCCATACATTTTGCTAAGTAATAATATTCTCCCGAATTATTTAAGAATGTATTGCTTTCAAATATAGATCCTACATTTTTATAAACCTTAAAAATTTTTTCATAAAAGTTTTTATCCTTTTTATGTACATCCATTTTATCTATATATGTATTTTCATTAAATTTAGTTAAATAATCATCTTCAAATTCTATAATTTCTATAATCGTATTTATAGTTTTAAAAGCCCTACAATCACAATCTTTTATATAGATACTTTCTATATAAGATAAACTAATAATACAATCTATCATATTACATGAATTAAATTTACTGTTATTCAAGCTAATATTTTTAAATATAGTTTTTTTTAAATTACACTTTTTAAATGTACAATTTATAAAATATGTATTCTGGCTAAATACCGTTATAGAAGCATTTTCACAATAAAAATCACATTCATCGAATTCCACATTTTCAAATACACATTGCAAAAATTCACTACCATAAAAGTAAATTTTTTTAAATTTTATATTTTTAAATATACATTGTTTAAAATTATTGTATACTAGTCTAATATTATTAATTGATAAAGCGCTTAAATTACTTTCTATCGAATCAGCTCCTATTGTTTTATTTTCTATATAGGTAAATGTAATATCTTTGTAAGCTTCTATATTAAATTTCATATTATCTTTTATATAATCTTCATTCTTAAAACTATCTTCTTTTAATAACGTTAACTGACCATAATAATTATATTTATTTTCATCTAATCTCTTTATTAGTTCCAAGTTAATTTTTTCTCTTGTTTTCTCAAAATTATCTAACAGCATCTTATCACCTTATTTAAACTTTTTTTATAATATTATTGCTTTTGATATAAGAGTCCTTTATTTTTATATACTTATGTTTATATTCAATCAAATTTTTGTAGAATAGTTTTTCTAATCAATTAATATAAATATATAAACTTTAAGTTTAATATTAAGACAAGTGTTATAAAAACTTTTATATAGGGGGAGAACATATGAATAAAGAAATGAATAAATTAGAAGATAGTTTACCCAGAAATTGCTGTGAATTTTGTACCCATCTTTCACTTGATGGACCTAATAAAAATTACACCTATGATATAAAATGTATTATGTTAGATAAAGAACCTAATCTAGACGAAGACTGTGAATATTTCGAGCCTGAAAATAGCAAACTTAATACATACGATTTAGATAACTTATACATAAACTTTCTTGAAACATGCCTTAGAATTAATTACAATGACTATTTAAATTCTATATATTGGAAGCTATTTAAAGAAAAGGTATTGATCGAGTATAATTATAAATGTTCTATTTGTAGTTCAAGTAAAAACGTAAATGTTTATCATCTTAGAAAAAACTTAGGAAGAGAAACTTTAAACGATGTAATAGTAATGTGCGATGAGTGCTTACCTAGATAAAGAATAAAATTCTCATAACTTCAAATAATAAATAAAGGAAATTTATTATTTAGGAGGTTTTTATGTCAAATTTAAAATGTGCTGCTAAAAACTGTAGATATAATGTTAATAGAGATTGTTATGCTGGTGGAATAAGAGTTGATGGAGAAAATGCTACTACTACTTGTAATACTTGGTGTGCTTCATTTGAAGCTAAAACACAATCATCAATGGAAAATACTCTTAATGCAACAGATATAGTAAGTACTCAAAATATAGAATGTAAAGCTGTTAAATGTTATTATAATAAGGCACAGCTATGTAGTGCTAACCTTGTAGAAATTAACGCTTCAAATACAAGTTGCGAAACTTTTAAATGTCATTAGAATTGATTATGAATATTTTAAGAGGTGAAGGTATAATTTTTATATCCCTTCACCTCCTTATTTTATATATTAGTTACTAACTCTTTATATATATGAGCTTTTTCTTCATTTTTAAGCACCCTAAGAACTCCAAATGTAAGTGCTTCTAATTCATTTTCTCCAGGTATTATTTCTACTCTTCCTATGAAATTTACTCTTTTATTTATCATATTTGTAATAACTTTAGAATAAGCAACTCCTCCTGTAAGGATTATGGCGTCTACATTACCATTAACTACAGTTGATAATTCCCCAATACCTTTTGATATCTGATATGCCAATGCTTCATATACTAATTTAGCATCTAAATTTCCACTTTCAATCATTTTTTCTACTTCTCTAGTATCTGTTGTATTTAAATAAGAATAAACTCCGCCCTTACCTCTTATTATGTTATTTATATCTTTTTGAGAATATTTCCCGGAAAAACATTCTCTAATAACCTTTTTTAAAGGCAAACGTCCAGTTCTGTTAGATGAAAAAGGTCCTTCATCATCCGCAACGATATCTACAATTCTACCTTTTTCATGTAGTTGAATAGTTATTCCACCACCTAAATGAGCAACTATTAAATTTAAATCTTTATATTCTTTATTTATACTATTTGAGTATTTTATGGCTGTAGCCCTACAATTTAACGTATGTCCTACACAAACTCTATCCATTCCTTTTAATCCTGAAATTCTAGATATATCTGTAAATTCATCTACCGATACAGAATCATATATATATGATTCTATATTTACTAACTTACCTATTTCATATGCTATAATTGCTGCTAAATTAGATACGTGTTCTATCACTGGTCTATTTTTTAATCTGTCTATCATATCTTCATTAATTAAGTATGCACCTGATTTCACAGGTGGTAGTAATCCCCCTCTTGCTACTATGGCATTTATAGAGTTTATATCAATATTATTATCTTGGAGTTCTTTTAAGATTAGACTTTTTCTCATTCCATACTGTTCATTTATTTCTTTATATTTATTAATTTCTTCAGTTTTATGAGTTATTGATTTAATAAAAACAGGAGTTTCATTATCATATATAGATATCTTAGTAGATGTTGATCCTGGATTTATAGCTAATATTCTATAATGCATATACATCTCCTTCTCTTTTCTCAATTAATTTTATTCCCTCGTTAAAGGCATTTATATTTACATCAATAAACTTTTCTTTTACATTACTTCTTATAATTTCCTCCCAGTCTATATATTCTAAGTTCATCATTTTTACTACAGTTCCTAATAATATTACATTCATAACCTTCATATTTCCTATTTCATTTGCTTTGTCAAACGCATTTATAACTGTAGCACTTAGACGTTTTAATTCTTCATCTATTTCTTTTTCGGGATATATACCTTTTCCTATTAATACAGGAAGAGGCTCAATTTTATAATTATTTACTATCAAATGACCTTCTGGATTTAAGAATTTCAACCATCTGATAGCTTCCATTTTTTCAAAAGAAATTAATAAATCTGCTTCGCCTTCTTCTATAACAGGGGAATATACATATTCACCGTATCTAACATGTGTAGAAACAGATCCACCTCTTTGGCTCATTCCATGTATTTCACTCATTTTTACATCATAACCAGCTTTTACAAGTCCTGTCGTAAGCAATTTGCTTACAAGTATAGTCCCCTGTCCTCCGACTCCAACTAAAAGAACATTCTTTGTCATCTATATCTCCTCCTTAATTATGGCTTTTTTAGGACATACTTGCGAACACACTTCACAACCTACACATTGATTTTTGTCTATAAATGCTACCTTTTTCTCATTATTAAAAGATATTGCTGGGCAGCCTACTTTTGTACATAATTTACAACCTATACAGTTATCACTATTTACCTTAACCTTATTCACAAAGGGTTTATCAAATTCTTCAATATCATTTGGGGATAATTTCTTTAAAACACATGGCCATCTAGTAATTATTACAGAAGGCCCATCTTCATTACTTAAAGCCCAATCTAACGCTTCATTTACTTCTTTTAAATTATTGGGATTTATAAGCCTTATGTTCTCTACTCCACAAGCCTTTACTAATGTAGGTATGTCAATTTCTTTAGTCTCATCACCTTGCAAAGTATATCCTGTACCAGGGTTTTCTTGATGTCCTGTCATACCTGTTATTCTATTGTCTAAAATCACCGTTATAGAATTACCTTTGTTATATACAGTATTTAAAAGACTTGTTATGCCACTATGAAAAAACGTTGAATCTCCTATTACGTTTATCAATCTACTTTCATTATTATCTTTCATATTAAAAACGGTTTGTGCTCCATGACCTGCGCTTACACTTGCTCCCATACAAATTATGAAATCCATTGCATTATAAGGGCTCGCAAAACCAAGAGAATAACATCCTATATCCCCCGATATTACTATATTCTTCCTTTTTCCAACTTCATAAAAAAATCCTCTATGAGGACATCCTGCACATAGACCAGGAGGTCTAGAAGTTACTAAATTCTCATTAAACTTTATTGTTTCTTTATTTTCATTTAAAATATGCTTTCTTATTATATTTGGAGTCATTTCACCATAGGTTGGAAGTACATCTTTTCCGATGCACTCTATTTGATTAGCTTTTAGTTGTTCTTCTATTATAGAATCATTTTCTTCAATTACATAAATCGTTTCTACCTCACTTGCAAATTCTTTTATCTTTTCTATAGCTATAGGATTAGTAAAACCTAATTTCATATAAGATGCTTTATCTTTAAATACTTCTTTAGCAAAATTAAAACACATTCCCGATGCTACTATTCCTATTTTAGCATCATTTATTTCATAGAAGTTTAAGTCTGTAGTATTTGTAAATTCGCTTAATTTCTTCATCCTATTTTCAATTTCTACTCTTCTAATTCTTCCAAACGCTGGAACAGTAACATTCTTAGGTATATTTCTTATATATTCTTTTATTTCAGATTCTTCTCTATCAAAACATTCTACAATCCCTTTTGAGTGACATACCCTTGTTGTTACTCTAACTAGTACAGGTGTATCAAATGTTTCACTTATTTCAAATGCAACCTTAATCATATCCTTAGCTTCTTGACTTGTTGATGGCTCTAATAATGGTATTTTTGCAAACCTAGCATAATTCCTATTATCTTGTTCATTTTGTGATGAATGCATTCCTGGTTCATCAGCTGTAATTATTACAGTTCCTCCATTTACTCCTGTATAAGAATAAGTAAACAATGGATCTGCTGCTACATTTAATCCAACATGTTTCATAGCAGCTATTGATCTTGCTCCGGCCATTGATGCCCCTATTACAGACTCAAGAGCTACTTTTTCATTTACTGCCCATTGGGCTACTATCTCTCCTTTATATTGAGCTATATTTTCTAATATTTCTGTGCTTGGAGTTCCCGGATAAGCAGATGCAAATTTTACCCCTGCCTCATATGCACCTCTAGCTATAGCCTCGTTGCCTGTCATTAATTGCTTCATCTTATTAATTCCCCCTTAGAAAATTACTATTATTGAAACATTCTTATGACTAATCCTTAAAGTATAAATACTTTTTCTTAATACTCTTGCATATATATGATTTTAGATATAAAAAATGATATATATATTTAGTTATATTTATAGTACATAAACCCTTTACTGTTTTTATTTTATTTATACTTATATATATGATTTTTTACATATAAAAATTCTATTTACTCATACAATCATCATATTGATATTATTATCAACTATAATTATATGTCTATAAAATATAAAAATAATTCACTATATTTTATTGGAATAAAAATATCCTAAAAAAGTATGAATTAATATAGCTAATCATACTTTTCTAGGATATATAACTAATCTTATACTATACAATTTTCTATCTGTACTATATAATCTCCACAACTCTTACAAATTATAATACTTACAATGTAACTATCATCAACTTTTTTTGCCTTTGATAATTTATTAAAAGATAAACCTTCATACTCTTTACTTATATCACTAATTATATATTCCTGATTTTTGCTAAATATATAGAAATGATATTCTAAAAAAGGAAAGAACTTTGCTTTTTCTTTTACGCCTGCTAAACATTCAGGACAAGCTTCTTGATAGTATTCTAAATCAAAATCAATATCATAACTGCTATTTAGAAGATTTATTATATCAGATAAATTAATACCTTTAACTGGTTTCTCTTCATCATTTATTAAACCACTGCAATTATACTTATTTAGTAAATACTCTTTTTCATCATAATTAAATTTATATTCGCTCATGTTACACCTCTTTATTCTATTTCTGATTTAAAAGGTACTTTATCATAAAGTGCCTCTTTATACTCTTCTTCTGTAATATAACCTAGTTGATGCATTTTGTACAATATAGTTTCCTGTCTTTTTTTAGCTTCACTATGATCTGAATATTTAGCTGGATTATTAGTTATTCCTACAAGCATTGCGCTCTGAGCTAAAGTTAAATCACTTACATCCTTCCCGAAATATGTTCTAGAAGCTTTTGCTACACCATAAGATGATTTACCAAAGTATACATTATTTAGATATACACCTAAAATTTCATCTTTAGACATTATTTTATCTATCTGAATTGCATTATACATATCTCTTATTTTTCTTTTTATATTTTTATCATCATTAGTTAATAAATTCTTTGAAATTTGCATTTCTATAGTACTTCCACCTTGGGTAGTATCTGAGAATATATTATGGACAACTGATCTAACAAGTGATTTATAGTCAACTCCATTATGCTTATAGAATCTTTGATCTTCTATAGCTATTAAAGCATTTTTTAAATCATTAGGAATCTTGTCTGTACTAACCACCTGACTACTTATATAATTATCTTCTACAAGCTGTCTAGTTACTCTTGGAGCCCCTCTTAAGGCTGATATAGTCACAACAGATCCTATCGCCGAACAAATTACTAAAGCAACAAGTAAAATTAATGACATAGTTCTTATAAGTCTATTTTTTCTAATTTTATCATTTCTTCTTGATCTATGACCTCTTTTTTTAATCTCTTCACTTTTTATACTATTAATATTTTTCTTTCTTTCAATACTATTATCACTCGATATAGGCCTTGATACAGAATCTTTTGAACTTACTTTTCTTCGTCTTATTTTATTTGTATTTTCATTATAATAGTTCATTTTTCCCTCCTTATTTCTAAATTTATTATACATCCCTTATAATAATAAATCAAAGAACAAAATTGTAAGATTCATTATACTAATTTTATGTAATAATTTGAAAAATAAGCTAAGTTTTATTTATAATTTAAAAATTTAATGTGATATTTGCAAGATTTTGGTGTATAATGTATAAGAAGTTTATATAAGGAGGTAACCGCTATGGCATATCAAATAAATGATGCTTGTATAAGCTGTGGTGCTTGTGAAGCTGAATGTCCTATGAGCTGTATATCAGCTGGAGATGATAAATACGTTATAGATGCTGACGTATGTATAGAATGTGGTGCTTGTAACAGTGTTTGTCCTGTAGACGCTCCACAACCAGAATAATAAAAAAACTGTTCCTTTGATTGATTCATATCAATTAGGAACAGTTTTTTATTTATATTCTTGAATTATATCTTCTGATGTAACCAAGTTTATTTTTATACTTTCATCATTATTATATAAAGCTACACCTATTTTAATATATATATTTTCTCCACTATTTAAGGTTCCTATAAAACCATTAATATTATCATTTGAAGTATTTACAAAATACTTTGTTGATTTATCTCCTTGATATGGATAGATATCTATATTTGCTAACTCAATATAATTTTTACCTTTATTTTCTACCCTCATAGTTAATATAGCATAGTAGCTATATTTTTCTCCTATATCTATAGAATCTACAAACTTATTTATATCTACTAACCTAACATCTATGTCTTTATTATTTATATTATTAATAATAACATCTTTTTCACTATTATGAGATTCATTCATAGAAGTAGAAATATTTGAAATGCTAATTATAGATAAAATAATTAATAAACTAATAAAAACTTTTTTATACATAAATTCCTCCTAAATCATTTTTATTAGTTTATCCATATTGTAATTTTTTATTTAGTTTTATAAAATTTTTCCAATTTAGTTATTAAATTAATACCTTTATAATAACTAAATATTAATAACTAAAAAAAATTAATTTTTTTCGACATTTCTATTGCATTATTTGTCGAATTTTGTTATTATTAATTCAAGGTTATTCCCCTAATAACCGATTATTTTACTCCCCAAATAAAATATATTCCCTAATAAACCCCTTTTTATAATATATTTTACCCCTTTATAACCCTACTTGATCGGATTAGAGTAGGGTTATTTTTTTCTGTATTAATAATTTTTCTTATTAATCTATAACCTTGAGCTTTCGAATCCAAAGACCTTATTTCGTTATATTCCGTATTTATATTATGCCTAATATTCCAATAACCTAATTCTTTGTAAAGTAATATATTTTTTTCATTAGATGACCATGAATATTCTTCTTTATTTATCTTTGTATAGTACCAGTCTAAATTTTCATTAACAGATGATAAATCATTCATTATTTCCAGCACATTATTATATCTTTCATTTTGGTTTACCTTTAAGCACTTTTCTATAATTTGTATCATAGTTTTAGGAATATGTGGTAAATATTTTTTTCTTACTGGAAATTTACCATTTGCACTAGCAATCTTCAAACTATTTAAGTCTTTATATCTTTTTACTTGATTATTATATTCTTCATTACCATTACACATTCTATATAAAGTTGTTCCTATTTGGTAAACATCAATTCTTTTGTTTACAGTAGAATTCAAACATTGCTCTGGTGCTATATGCTTATAATAAACGTTTTTAAGTTTTGCATTTCCATCTTCATCTAAATAAAGTGCTGAACCAAAATCTGTTAATACAGCCCTATTATCATCATCTATAAGTATATTATTAGGCTTTATATCACAATGCACCATGTTATTATTATGAATATAATAAACGGCTTGTAAAAAGTCTAAAGAATATCTTATTATCTCTCTTAAAGTTAAATTTCTATATTGCAATAAGTTATAAAGTGATCCATTTTCAAAATAAGGCATAACTATATAAATATATTCATCATCGTAAGATGCATGTTTTATTGGAATTATATTAGGATGCTCTAGCATACATATTTTTTTAGACTCATCGAAGTATCTATCGTACTCCTTTAAATTTTTTTTATCTATCTGCTTTAATATAAATTTAGAACCTAATTGAGTATCTTCAACTATATATAATGCAGAATTTACGCCTTCCGAATTTATTTTTTCTAATATTTTCAGATTAATTTTTGTACTTATTTGCATAACTCTACCCCACAACTTGAAAATAATTCTTCTATTATACCTTCCACTTTCACTGCTTCAATTATTTCTACACCTATATCATCTTCTATATTCATATATGCTTTTCTTACACCATATTCTTTAACCAGTACACTAATCATTTTTCTTATATAACTTAATCTTTCTCCTATACTGAAAGATTTAGGTATAACAATTTCATCCTTTAATATATATTTAGTTTTTTGATTTATTATTTTATATATTCCAAATTCTATTTTATTAATAAAAATATTTATATTCATTAATCCCATAAAAATTCCCCCTAGGAAAGATTAGTTTATTGTTATATAATATGAATTCTTACTTGAGGAAAATGACAAAAATCAAAAAAACATATTCTAATAATAATAAAAGAAATGATTAACTCTGATAGAGTTTACCATTTCTTTCTAAATATAATATTTAAGCTTCTCTATAAATAAATATTTCTAAAGTTTATCTTATATTAATTTATAGATTATCTGCTATAGCCATCATTGTATTTTCTAAATTTAAAATTCCATATCCTTGAGATGGATTCGGATAAGTATAAATATCTTTTTTGGTTGCTCCACGCATTAAGTAAGTTTTTAATACCTTTGTAAATAAAGCTCTTCTAGAATAGTCACCTTGTTGTGATAAGTACTCCATTATAACTGCTAACACTCCACATACTAAAGATGAGCTAACACCTGTACCCGTTGAAGTATTATAACTTTGATTTATAAATGGTGAAATTATATCAACACCTGGAGCCACTATATCTGGCTTTATAAGACGACCTTTAATTGGACCTTTAGATGATCCTATCCACATGCTATTTGTTTTATCATTATATGCACCTATTGTTATTACATTTTCTGTTGCAGCATATAAAGTTATTGTTGAAAATGAGTTCGGGTCTAGAAATCTCGTATTGACAGGTATAAGATTTTGATTAGGTAAGTAAATATCATACTCTCCTGTAGTTATAATCTCAGGAAATAGTCTAAGCGTCCATATACCAGGTTTTATATCATCTATCCTAATTGTAATCTCCTCATTTCCAGAAAATAACCATGGATAAATAAGTCTCATTTCATAATATGCATTTTCTAAATTAAACCTTCCTCTATATATACTATCATCTGGTGCATACGTTATTTGATAACTAATTTCTCCTGAAGGAGATATAACTAATGCCCCCACTCTTCCTGGTCCATTTGGAGATATATTTATTTCTAATGATTTTTGTTCGCCAACTTCTAAAATAACATCTTGTTGAGTTTCATCATCTTGAAAAATACCTTCATAATGAATATCTGTATTCCCTTCATTACCAGCTCCACTTACTACTACAACTCCACTACTATCTAAATAGTCAAATGTATCTAATAAATTTGTTAATAATGCCGATACCGACCTCTCAGCAACAGTTAAATTTATTACTGTAAATTTATTTTCTCTTTGAGATATATCAATTACATATTTCATTGCGGCTAGGAAATCTGTATTTAAATAGTTTATCCTTCCTTCTTGATAAAATCCTTCATACTGTCTTAGTTTAACAACAACCAACTCACTATTAATTGCTACACCCTTATATAACGAATTTAAGCTACCATTTCCAGAAGATATACCAGCTGCTATAGTTCCAGTTCCTATATTATCCATACTTAAACTAGAATCGCCATTTGAAATAGCTTCATTTATTTCTCCTCTTGTAAATTCACTTCCAAATATCATCCCTTCTGGTGGTGAATTTATATCACTTTCTTGATCCCAAAGTGATATTATCTTACTAGTATTATCATTTTTTATAAAATCTGGATGTAAATAATCTATTCCAGAATCTATAATAGCAATTAATACACCTTCTCCACTAGCATTTATATACGGATTATTATATATATAATCTGTACCAGCAGCAACTGTTACATTTTCTCCTTGAGATACATTATTAGTTATATTTATTAAAGAGCTCATTGGCTTAGATATTTGCCACCATGATACTTCTGTTATTCTATTTAATAAAGTTTCATTAAAATTTTGATCTACATATATAACTGCAAGTACATCGTTAAGTATTATATATCTATTTATTGCATTTCTACTTAATGCTGATGATATATCACCTTGATAGATTATAGTATATGATTTTTCCATACCCCACCCCCTATCTAAACTGATCAAAAACATTCCTTATATTTAAAACTCCATATCCATAGCTATTATTTGGATATTGTATATTATTTTCTCTTATTGCTCCTGCTCTAAAGTATGTTCGTGTCTTTTGAACAAAGGCCTTATTAGGATAATTATTCTCAGCTATTATATATTGATAAAATAAGGCGACACATCCTGATGTATATGAAGCTGATGCTGCTGTACCTGTAATAGTTGCATACCCACCTCCTGGATATGGAGCTATTATATTTACTCCTGGAGCTACTATATCAGGTTTTAAAATTCCATTTATTGTTGGTCCTCTAGATGAACTTTGCCATAAACTCCTATTTATAGAATTGTATGCACCTACTACTATCTGATCTTCATATTGAGCTGGATATGTTACTGTACTATTTGGGTTTGGATTTCTAAATCTTGTTCCAGAATTCAAAAATTCTCTATTTGGCAAGTATGCATTATAAACTCCATTTGTTATATATTCTCCTGTAAGTCTTATTTTCCATATACCTCTTTTTACGTTATATAAGTTTATAATTGATTGTTGCTGCCCAGAATAAGTTGTTGGATATATATATGTTATATTATATCTTGTTCCTTCTAAGTCAAATACTCCACCTATTTGGCCATATTCAGATATCTCCCCCTTTTTACTTTCTTCTCCGGTTGGTGAAATTACAGATACAAGTGCAGTATCAGGTCTATTTATCCATACATCAATTATTAATTGTTCCTCTTCATCTTCTATTTCTAGTTCAATCTCTTGTATGTCACCATTAAATTCAATTATACCACTTGTATGGGTTTGAGTATTTCCTTCATTACCTGCTGCGGTTACCAGACATAACCCTCTTGAAAAAAAAGCTTCTGTAGTTAAAGTTCTACTTGATACCCCTACAAGACTTGTAGATCCTAAACCAACATTAACAACTAAAGGAATATTTTCTTCAAATGCTTTTTTGTAAGCGTATGAGTATGCTACATTAGCCATAGCATTATTATAATATCCATTAATTGTTGCCATCTTAATTACTATTAAATCACTATCTTCAGCAACACCAGCGTACTCTCTATTTACATTTCCACGACCTGCACAAATTCCTGCTACCATAGTTCCATTTCCAATTTCATCGGTAGATAGACTATTATCATTATTGGCTATAGCTTCATTTATTTGTTCTCTTGTATATTCTGTTCCTATATAGTAACCTTTAGGTGGATTTCCTTCTTTAGTTTGATCCCATAAATATAGTATTTTTGAGGTTCCATCTTCATAAATAAAATCTGGGTGCAAATAATCAATACCAGTACTTATTATTGCAATTGCAACTCCTCTTCCTGTTAAAGATATATTGGGATTATTTTTGAAAAAATTTACACCTATTTCTTCATTAGCATTTACACCCCCTGTAGTACCTTGAGTAATATCACCCAGTAAACTATATCTAATATTAGGATCTACTCTAATTACAGATGATAATGCTAATATCTGCGGAACTAAATTAAAATTAGATTCTGTAACAAATAAAATTCCATAATCATCGCTTAATTTTAAAAAATCATAGTTTGGTACAATTTCTGATAGTTGAGATTCAAATTCAGGTTCATGAAGTAAGTTGATACCAGACCTAAAAATCCCTTCTTGTTGGCGCATCATTTTTATTTTAGGTCTTAATTTATTTTCTTTTCTTTTCCTACATCTTCTCTTTCTATACTGGTATTCTAAGTTATTATTAATATCAGCTAGTTCATCTAACTCAAGTGTTGATAAATTTAAAAATCCATATCCTCTTAATCCATTTGGATATGTCAAGTTTTGAGTTCTCCTTGCAGATTTTAGAAGAATAGCTTTTAACTTTGCTGAATATAAAAACAAATCATTTCCATTAACGATTCCCCATTGATGAAATAGTGAACATACACCTGTTACATGAGGTGTTGCCATACTAGTTCCACTCAAAGCACCTACATTTCCACCTGGAAGATAAGATAATATATCTTCCCCAGGAGCTAATATATCTGGCTTAAATACACATTCTTCAAAGTCTCCCTCTCCTGAAAATACAGAAACTATATCCGTTCTAGAATTATAACTCCCTACAGTTATTACTCTCGATGCAGTTCCTGGAACTGTCACAGTAAGCTCAGTTGTAGGCTCTAGAAACCTAGTATCTGGATTTAATCCTTCCGAAGTAGGTAAATATATATTTATATTACCATCAACTATATTTATAGGTTGAAATACAATTTTCCATATTCCAGGAGTTATAGAACTACTTGTAGTTAACTGAAATGTTACTCTTCTTGATAATGAGTATGGTGCAATTGGATAAAAATATCCTTTTATTCTTGTGCTTCCTATAGAATTTCTTATTTCTCCTGAGGTTAGTGATATAGATTGAGTTTGCTGATTTGATGGATTTACTAAAAATACATTAAAATTATCTGAAAAGTTAGGCCATATATTTATATTCAATATTCTCTCATCTTCTCCAACTACAAATTCAACCTCTTCTTCTATATTCGTTAACTTAATATGTTTATGGCCTCCCTTGTTTCTATTATTCCCTGCTGCTACTACTATATTATTTTTCCAATATATGCACATATCATCTATATATTGTTCAAATAAAGATAATCCTCTATGAGAACCTTCATTACTTCCATAACTTATATTTATTGATACAGGCATATTAAGTTCTAATGATCTATCAAGTATAAACTTTATAGCTCTCATAAATTCTGTACTTCTAGAAAAAGTATCCGTAGTTCTTGTTCCTACTCTGACTACAATCATATTTGCTTCATTTGCTATAGATGCACATGTGCCTGCTACATGAGTCCCGTGAGTACTTGTAGATGAAATGGGAACATTACCTTGATTATTAATAGCATTATTAATATCTTCATTTGTGTATAAAGTTCCTTCATAAAATCCTTCTGGAGGATTACCTGGTATAGATTGATCCCAATAATATAATATTTTTGAATTTCCATTCGAGTCTTTAAATACAGGTAGAGTATAATCTATTCCAGAATCTATAATCCCAAGTATAGTTCCTTTACCTGTTAAATTGCTTCTATTTTTAAAATTAGTAATTCCTGTACTAGAGAAACTTTGAGTATCTTGTGTTTGAAGTATAAAAGGCTTTTCTACATATTCGATTTGTGGATACTGCAATAATCTATCTATAGGTTCTGGTGTAGATGAAGTTATTATTGCATAATTTGAATTTAATATTTCTACATTAACACCAAGTTCTGTTTCAAGTTTCATTATATCTCCACTGTATTTTACAATAACTTCATACTCATCTATAATAATCACCTCCTAACAGCTTTTATGTATAAAGCTTCTATTAATATATATATTTTTTTAATCATATTATATTCTATAAGCTTTAATTAATCATAGAATTAACTTATTTTATAATAAAAAAGAGCTTTCTCAAAATGGTTAATTAACCATTTTGAGAAAGCTTCTTAAATTTCATTTCTTATCTTTAGAAATAACTTTGCAGTTGCAAGTGTATCACTATCAGCTCTATGAGCATTTTTATTTTCTATATTATAATATGCACATGCAGTTTCTAACTTTTTGTTTTTACCTTTATAGGATTTATTTTTCTTTAATAATTCCAGTGTGCAAATATGATTTTCTATTGGATCTAAGTTTAGTTCTTTTAAGTAATAATTTAAAAACTTTAAATCAAACTTAGCGTTATGAGCTATTATAGTTCTATCTCCGATGTATTTTCTAAATCTAGGTAATACATCTTCTATATAATCTTCATTCTCAACCATTTCGTTACTTATATTAGTTATCTCTGTTATAAAAGTTGGTATATTTTTTTTAGGCTTAACAAATCTTGAGTAGTTCTTTACTATTTTACCATTACTAATTTCTGTTATTCCTATTTCTATAATTTCACAACCTTTATAAGGATCTAATCCTGTAGTTTCTAAATCTACAACTACATATTCTTCCATACGATTTCTCCTTAATTTTAAAATAAATATATATTTATATTATATTTATTTTTGAACTTAATCAATAACTAATTCTTAGAAGTAATTTAAAGGATTAGTATGTTGTCCATTTACTCTCACTTCAAAGTGTGAATGTGGACCTGTAGATCGTCCTGTTGAACCTACTTTAGCTATAACTTGTCCCTTTTTGACTTTTTGACCTACTGAAACATTTAATGAACTATTATGAGCATATAAAGTTACTACTCCATTTCCATGGTTTATCATAACTGTATTACCATAGCTACCTTGAACACCCGAATATATCACAGTACCATCATCAAATGAAGTTACTGGCGTTCCCTTTGGTGCTGGTATATCTAAACCTGTATGGAATTTCTTAGTACCTAAAATTGGATGAATTCTCCATCCATAACTTGAGCTATTTCCACTATATCCCGGTACTGGCCATGATCCATTAGTAATTACTGCATTAGATGAACTTCCACCAGATGATCCATTTTGATTATTTGCAGTAGACTCTTCCTTTGCTTTAGCAGCAGCCTCTTCTTTTGCTATAATATCTGCAATTTTTGATTCTAAATCATCTTCTTCTTTTATTAATTCTGCTTTTAAACTTTCAATTGTTTCTTTATCTGATTCCAATTTACTGTTATCGGATTCTAATGAAGCTTTTAAATTTTCTTGCTCTTTTGTTTTATCCTCTAGAGACTTTTTCTTTTCTTCTACAATTGCCTTATTATCTTCTAACTCTTTTAATAAATCTCTATCTTGCTCTATTACTTCCTTAACCATATATAAATTATTAAAGAAATCTGATAAAGAAGTACTACTTAGTATAACTTTTATATATCCCATAGAGTAATTATTATCAATAACTTTTAATCTTTGTCCTAGTGCTTCTTCATTATCTTTTATCTTATTTAATAAATCTTCTATTTCTTTTTTTGCTTCTTCAGTTTCTAAATTTAGCTTTGCTATTTTATCTTCTGTAGATTTTATATTTGATTCAATCTCTTTTATTTGAGAATCTAAATTCTTTATTTTTTGACCTAATTCTTCTTGCTCTTCTCTATTTTTAGATAATTTACTATTTATACTAGATTTTGATTCTTCTGCATATACAGAACTCGTAGTCGCTACACTAGTATTAACTAAAATTGAACCAACTGCTATTAATGAAACTATTTTTTTCATTCAATCGTCCCCCAAATTCTATATTTTAAACTTTTAAGTGTTTTCTAACAGACATTATACTTCCTAAAACACCTATCGTAATTCCTGTAATGAATAAAACTAATATTAAAGATGTTGATATATTAGTAAGTGGAACAACAACACTTCCCATCATATTAGATAAAGCTCCATTGATTTTTTCAACTATATATCCATATGTACCTGTACATATACCTACAGATAAAACAGCTCCTACTAATCCTATAATAAAACCTTCTACTATAAATGGTCCTACTACAAAACTATTGCTTGCTCCTACATACTTTATTATCTCAATCTCTTCTTTTTTGCTAAATACTCTACTCTTTATCGTATTTGATATTATTACTAAACAAATTAGAAGTAAACCTAATATCAATATCCCACCAAACTTTTTAACCATATTAGATAAATTTAAAAAGTTCTGTATTATATCTTGATGATATTTAACTTCAACTACATTATCAACTTCTTGAAGTTTTTCAACTATACTATTCATATTTTCTGAATTAACTAGAGTTACTGTATAACTATCATCTAATGGATTTTTTATTCCTTCCAATAGATGTCCATCTTCACCCCAGTTTTCTTTCATTGATTCAAAAGACTCTTCTTTTGACTTGTATTCAATAGTTTTTATTCCTTCTATTTTTTCTAAAGCTTCTTCAACTTGAGTTCTTTGACTTTCATCTAAGTTTTCTGAAACAATAACCTTAATTTCATTTATTTGATCTTTTGTTACTTCAATAAATTGATTTATATTTATAACAATAGTTAGTATTAAACCTAATATTATTAATGCTGCTGTCACCGATATCGTTGATATAAGACTCATAGTTTTATTTTTTCTTATTCCATTTATTCCTTGCTTTAAGTTGTAAAGAAAATTAGACAATAACTTCATACTGATCCCTCTTTGTATCTTTTATTATTTTTCCGGCATCTATAGCTACAATTCTTTTGTTATATTGTTTTAATATTTCCATATCATGTGTAGCCATAACAATAGTAACACCTTCCTCATTTATGCTTTCTAACAAGTCCACAATTTTTCTAGAGTTTTCTATATCTAGATTACCTGTACATTCATCCGCAATTATCACTGATGGCTTATTAACTATTGCTCTCGCTATACCAACCCTCTGACATTCTCCTCCTGATAATTCATCAGGATACTTATTGCATTTATGGTATATACCTACTTTTTGTAATACTTCCATTACTCTAGTTTTTATATCTTTAGGATTTTCTCCTATTACTCTCATTGCAAGCTCGACATTTTCATAAACAGTTTTGTCTTTTAATAATTTAAAATCTTGAAAAACTATTCCTATATTTCTTCTATATGTATGTAACTTATTAACCTTAATGTTAGTTATATCATTTCCTAACACAGATACACTTCCCTTGGAAGCTCTCTCTTCTCTTGTTATTAATTTAAGTAACGTAGATTTACCTGCACCTGAACGGCCAACCAAAAATACAAACTCTCCTTTGTCGATTTTTAAGTTTATATTTTTTAATGTTTTATTTCCATCAGGATACATTTTATCTACACAAGTAAACTTAATCATCCTATCACTCCATTTTTTCCTATTTTTTAATCCGATTTTTTCTTTTCTATGTAATTATAACATTTTTTGTAACTTTATTGTAACCTTCTTATATATTATCTAAAAATTCGACTTTAGTCAAATCTTAATAATTAATTTTATCTAAATTCACTATTATTTAACAAAAAAATGGACTTATCTAAAATATATTTATTTTAGATAAGTCCATTTTTTAATATTTTATTTTTTTAATTGCCTTTTCCTCTTTTAAATATATAAGTCCATTTCCCTGAACTGCCCTAGAGTAGTTTAAAGTTTTTGTATGTTTAATTAATTGAGCATATAATTCTTCTTCTGTTAAGTTTCTTTGAAATTCTTCTTTTGACCAATTCTTTAAAAGTGCTAAGCTTCCACTTACATAAGGAGTAGCCATACTAGTTCCACTAAGACTAGCATAACTATTATTTGGATATGTTGACAGTATCTCTACACCAGGAGCTACTACATCTATAACAAGGTTTGCATTACTAAAATATGCCAAGTTTCCTCTTTTATCCACTGCTCCTACAGATATAACGTCTACATATGCAGCTGGATATGAATATTGAAAATCTTCTGCATTTCCATCTCCTTCATTTCCAGCTGCACAAACAACTAATATATTTTTATTTATAGCTTCTTTTACAGCTCTTTCTAATTTTTCATTATTAACTGACATTCCTAGTGACATTGATATTATATCTACTTTTTTTTCTACAGCGTAATTAATTGCATTAATTACCCAACTAAGCTTTCCTGTACCACTTCTATTTATAGCCTTCAAAACGTAGATATTTGCCCCAGGTGCCACTCCTACTATACCATTTTCTCCATTTGCTGCAATAATTCCAGTCACATGTGTTCCATGTCCAACCCTGTCTACTACAATATTAGGATTTTTATTATCTTCATCAGTAAAGTTTCTTACCCCTACTATACTATCTTTTAAATTTATATGTTCTATATCACAACCAGAGTCTATAATAGCTATATTTATTCCCTCTCCTTTTTGCGATACTTTCCAAAAACTTTTTGCCTGTATCATGTTGATTCCATATGGTGAACTCAAAGTAGTACCCCTTATTTCTTCATCTTTTATATACGGAATTAGACTTACATTTAAGTCCACTTCCTTTTCTTTATTTTTCATAATACCACTCCAAATTTTATATTCTAATTTAATTATATATATTTGAAGTATTTATTGTGATTTTATTATTAATTTCCTTTGATAGATAATCATAAATATTTTCAATTACATCAATTTCTTTTTCTTCGCTAATATCTACATTATATAAATACATATCATCTGAATCTTTGCACTTATAAATTCCTTCTTTTATGATGTTATTATTTATACATACTTCTAAATAAGAACCTGATTTAAAATAATAAGTCCCTATTTTATCTTTATTACCTTCAGTCCATTCTCCTATGTATTTATATAATCCACAGTCATATGTTCCTATTCCATATATTTTTCCATTTTTAAAATCTCCCTCATATATACTTCCATCTAAATATATATACTTTCCTACACCATTGAATAAGCCATCTTTAAATTCACCATAGTAAACTTCTCCACTTCTAAGCTTAAGCTTACCATTTCCCTTCTTAAAACCATATTTAAAATCTCCCTCATATATATCTCCATTTTCATTAGTATAGCATCCATAACCATGATATACGTTATTCTTAAATTCTCCTGTATATACACTTCCATTGCTATATTTATAAGTTCCTTTTCCATTGAATTTGTTATCTAGAAAACTTCCTTCATATATATCTCCGCATGTGCTTATAAATTTCCCATTTCCACTTTGCTTGTCATTTTCCCACATTCCAGAATACTTACTACCATCTCTATAATATAAATTACCTCTACCATTTCTTTTTCCATTTGAAAAATAACCTTTGTACACATCTTTATTAGCATAAGTATATGTTCCCATTCCATTCATAGTTCCACCTTTAAAATCTCCCATATACACAGAACCATCTATAAATATATATTTTCCCACTCCATTCATTAAATCATTTTTCCATAGCCCTTCATATTTTTCTTTATTTGAATAAATACAAATTCCAAATCCATTTTTCTTACCGTCTATTAATTCACCTTTATATATATCACCATTATCATATTTTAAAACACCTTCTCTATCTTTTTTATACTTTGCTTCATTAGATTTTATAGAATTTTTCTTAAATGTTTTTTCCATATTACTTATATTATTTGTAGACTTTTTGCCTAAATTTACACCCCTTGTATAGTTATACTTTCTTTTATCATGTTTTTTATTTGAAATATATTTTAAAAGTAAAAATACAATGTAAACTGAGGATAAACACGCAAATACTGATAGAACAGTAAATATATATTTCATAATATTGTTCACAGTAACACATCCCCCTTTATTAAACTCTCATAGTTATTTATATTTATAGATTTTATTCTTTATACGATAATTTTTGTTAATAAGTTCCTAAAAAATAAAGAAGGTGATTTCTGCAAATACAGAAATCACCTTCTTTATTTTTTAGGAACTATATCATTAATATTTTCAAATTTTAGGTCATCATCAAATAAATTGATTATAGTCTTTATTTCATTTTTATATTCATCTTTTGTAATTTTATAAAGCATTAAATCTTCTAATAAATCCTCCATATCTAAGCATGGATTTTCTAATATATAAAAATATCCCTCTTTTATATTAATTAGTTTCTCTATAGCTACTACTTTTTTACTAATATCTCTTAATATATCTATATTATTTATATCTATATCTTCCAAAGATATAATGTATTCTCTTACTACTTTTATTATTTCTAAAGATATAAAGTTTATATCATAGTTATCTTCATTTTTATAAAGACTATTCTTATATTTATCAAATTTTTCATCTAATTTTTCATCTATATTATTAAAAGGAGGCTTTATCATATCTTGTATTATTAATAAATTTCTTATACTTTCATTATCGTCTAATACTGTATCTAATAAAAACAAATTATAAGCATCATCTAATGGATCATGTACTTCTCCACTAAATTCTACATTTGCTATATTTAGTAGATTTTTTAATGATATATAATTCATACACCTAATTCCACAATCCAAATATTTATCTTTTATATCTACAAATAAATTTCTTATATTATTTAAAAATCTTGGATGCTTATTTTTTTGTGAACTTATTTTATCAATATTACTAAAGCATACTAAGTCTAGATTTCCAAATGTATATATCCCCTCTATTTCAGAAAAAGATCCTAACCAACATTTAAAATTTCTCATTACATCTTCATATGTAGGTGCTCTAAATAAATCTTCTGATGTTATTTTAGTTAAGTCTTCAATATGTGGATATACTTCCTTCGTTATTATAGGTTTTATTAATGATTTAAACTTTTCTATTTCACCCGTACGATCATCATATTTTACTGCACCAATAGCTATTATATCCGCATTTAACATATCCTTCTTACCCTTACTAGTTGGCATGTTCATTTCAAAGTCTATATATATTTTTTTCAATATAAACTCCCCTCTCTAAATGTGTCTATATACATTCTATCATTATATTGTAAAATAAAAAACCGTTGACTATACAATATTAGCCAACGATTTTTATTTTGTAACTACTCGTACTTTTCTAAAAAAGAATGCTTAATTCCATCTTGCTGCCAGCCTAAAACAGAGTCTATATTTACATTTTCAGCTGCTTTAAATATAGATTTTTCCACATCCTTAAAGTTTTCACCTAAGTTCTTTATAAGGTCTTTTATTTCATATCTCTTATTTCCAGTTTTCTTAGCCGCTACCATACAAGCACAGTTTAGAGGCCAAATCCCACTATTTTGGATAAATCTTATTATATGTTCTTCTCTTATATAGTAAAGAGGTCTTATTATTTGTATTCCATCAAAGTTCGTAGAATCTAACTTTGGTAACATTGTCTTAAAGTTACCTGCACATAGTAAGTTTAACATTGTAGTTTCAATAACATCATCATAATGATGTCCTAAAGCAAGCTTATTACATCCTAACTCTTCAGCTTTAGAATATAATGCTCCTCTTCTCATTCTTGCACACATATAACAAGGATAATCCTTTGCTATTTCATCTGCAATTTCAAATATTCTTGAATCAAATAAATGTATTGGTATATCTAAATATTCACAGTTATCTATAAGTAATTGTCTTATATCTTTGTGATACCCTGGATCCATTGCTATAAATTCAACTTCAAAGTTTACTTGACCATGTCTTTTTAGTTCTTGGAACATTTTCGCCATAAGA
Source organism: Romboutsia faecis (assembly GCF_014323405.1). Classification (GTDB taxonomy): domain Bacteria; phylum Bacillota; class Clostridia; order Peptostreptococcales; family Peptostreptococcaceae; genus Romboutsia_E; species Romboutsia_E faecis. The sequence continues at coordinate 490,874 of NZ_JACRWE010000001.1, forward strand.
AGACTATCTTTTCCTCCCGAGATTGCAACACCTATCTTGTCACCCTCTTCTACTAAGTTATAATCTCTTATAGCTTTTATGAATTTAGACCATAAATGCTTTCTATATTTCTTTATTATACTTCTTTCTATATCTTTTAATGGTTGTCTTTCATCAAAAGGTACTATTATTTCACAACCTTTTCCTGCTAAATCACTCATTACATCACCTCATTCTTATGTGAACATGAAATTTATTTTATCATAAATTATATGAATAATTCAAGATGTAGCTTAAGTTATCACTGTGCAAAATTTAACTTTTTCTATATTACTCTAGATTATTTTATATTTATAAGTAGGTTATTTGTAACCTTTTTATTTTGTAAAAATATAATAATATTACATAGCCTAGCTATAGAAATTTACAAGGAGGTTTTTTCATCAATGGAAAAAAATGATAGAGGAGTTGTACAGAACTGTGGTTGCGAATTAGCTAGACCATATATTAATGATCAAGTTCTTACAAAGATGTATAATCTTTCAACTGCATTACAAAACGGAACTATATTTCCTGAACTATTCTTAATAGACTCTAACATGTACAATGCAGACTTATATAAAAATCCTAAAAACAGAGTTAGGGGGAAAAGATAATGAAACAATGTAGCAATAGAAGTGAATTATTGAGAAGAGTTCAAGAAACTGGTTTTGCATGTGTAGATATGAATTTATATCTGGATAATCATCCAGAAGATAAAAATGCTATAAATGTTTATAACTCATTAGTTAATGATTTTGCCCAAGCTAGATGTGCCTATGAAAGTAGATATGGGCCTTTAACTAATTTTGGATACGCACCAAGCCAATATCCTTGGCAATGGATTTGCCAACCTTGGCCATGGGACAGAGAATTTAATGCATAATTATTAAGGAGGAAATAAATTTATGTGGATATATCAAAAGACTTTAGAGTTCCCCGTTAACCTAAGATGTAAAGATTTAAACATGGCTAAGCTTATAATGACTCAATTAGGGGGACCAAATGGCGAGTTAGCTGCTGCTATAAGATATTTACAACAAAGATACACTATGCCTACAGGAAAATCTCGTGCACTTTTAACAGACATAGGTACAGAAGAAATGGCTCACGTTGAAATTATATCTAGTATGTTATATCAATTAACTGAAGATGCTACTCCAGAAGAATTAAAAAAAGCTGGACTTGGAACAAATTACGCTCAATTTGGTCACGGTCTTCAGCCAACTGACTCAAATGGAGTTCCTTGGACAGCAGCATATATAAATGTATTTGGTGATGCTGTTACTAATTTACATGAAGATATGGCAGCTGAACAAAAAGCACTAGCAACTTATTATCAACTTATAAATTTAACAGATAATGTAGATATAATAAATGTACTTCGTTTCTTAGGTGAAAGAGAAATAGTTCACTATCAAAGATTTGGAGAAGCATTGATGGATGTTTATGATTTTACAGAATGCAAAAAAGTATTTTAATTTTATAAAAATATAATAAAATTAATAAAAGGCTCTTCTATAATTAAATAGAAGTAGCCTTTTATTATATGTTAGATAAAACTCTAATTTTCATTTCCTCATTTAATCCCAAAAATGACGTTATTCCATCAACGTCAGCTATTGAAAAATATTGCATATAATCACTTAAAATTTTAACAGGTGCATATTCATTTCTATCTTGAAAATAATAACACAGATTTTGCATATACTTCAAATAGCATTTATTAATCTTAAGCTCAACATAAGGTAAATCTGTTTCAGTTCTAGAATTGTAAAATAGTTCTTTTAATCTCATGTAGGCACACTCTGAGTCTTTACTTAAGTGTAGATTGCTCAATCTTTCATCTAATGCTTTTTCTATATAAAAAAGAGCTGTTCTGTTTATAAGTAATTCTACATAAAAATTTTTTCGACTATATTTAAATTGATAAAAATCAGTTATAACAGTCATTTTATCGCTCCTTATATATTTATTTAACATTCTCAATCTTATATTATATATTATTTTCAATATGCCCTATTATTTATACATAATAAAATTTAAAATATTTGTATAAAAATAAAATATAGAGTCATGACTGACTCTATATTAATATTTTATATTATTCATTTATATAATTCTTATAATTTATTTAATTACATAAAAATAATCTATAACACTCTTCTTGCGTTTACAAAAGCTCCTTTGTAATAGCTGCTATTAAAGTCAGATATTACTACCTCACCTTTGCTTGAAGATGCATGTATAAACTTTCCATCTCCCATATAAATACCAACATGGCTTACAGCTCCATTATTTGATCCATTTGTATCAAAAAATACTAAATCACCTTTTTTTACATTACTTCTACTTACTGACGTCCCATACTTACTTTGATCTTTAGATACTCTAGGTAAAGTTACTCCAGCAGTTTGTTTGAATACATAATAAGTAAATCCTGAGCAATCAAAAGTACTAGGACCTTCTGCACCCCAAGAATATTTTTTACCTAATAACGTTTTTGCAAAACTTATTACTTTATCAGCTTTCGAACTTGATGATGAGTCATTTCCATTTGAGTTACTTGTTTTATTTGCTAAATATGAGCTAGATACATATCCTACTTTTCCATTGTAACTTATCTTTGACCATCCATTTGATTCCGAAATAACTCCAACTTCAGTTCCATAGCTAAGTGTTGCTATCTTTGAATAGCTTGTCCCCGGACCAGTTCTAAAGTTTAGTCCACTTGTATTTACTATTTTCTTATATTTAACAGCTTCAGTTGTATTACTTGATCCATTTTTGTTAGCTAAATAATCGCTAGAAACATATCCAGTTTTTCCGTTATAATTTATTTTTGACCATCCATTTGACTCTGATATTACTGAAACTTCGGTACCTTTTTTTATGCTTCCTATTATTGAGTATTTAGTTCCTGCCCCACTTCTAAAATTAAGACTTGTTGCTGTAACTACTTTTTTAGTTGTTGATGTTTGATTCGAGCCACTATATGTACCTACATAATCTCCATGTGCATAACCTGTTTTACCATTGAATTTTATTTTAACCCATTCACCGCTAATTCCTATATATTCAACCTTATCACCTTTATTTAATTTTCCCATAGAAGAGTAACTTGTGCTTGGTCCCGTTCTAAAGTTAACCGAATTTGCAGTTATAATTCTGTACTCAACTTCATCTGCATTAGATATAGAGCTACATAATGGTATAGCTACAGATGTTGCTATAACGCCTGATATTATATGTTTTTTGTTAATATTCATAATTATCGATTATAGTTATGTAAACTATAATCTTAATCAACTCCTCTCCCTATAAATAAGTATATCTACTACTTAAAAGGTTTGCTATTTTTCGCTTTTTATATAAATTAAAGCTTTTTTCTTAATAATATTATTACAAATATGTAACATAATGTCTATAAAAAACATCAGTTTCCAGTATTTTCTACGCATATTTCTAATTTAATTTAATAAGCATATTTAGAGGAATAATATTACATTCTATAGAATATAATGCAATGATTCATATAACTTTGTATTTGTAAGGGGGAATTTTCATGAATAATATTTACAGTAGTTTAAACTTATTACCTACACCTTGGATGAAAAAAAAATTAGAAACTATTTATGACAAAAAACTTAATGGAAATCTATTTTTAATATACAACGAATTAAAATCCACATATGAAATTAGCTGCAATCATTTAATTAAACTTCTAGATGATAATAATATCACTATTGATAGTACACATCCTATATATTTTTACTTTCCTCTAGAAGTTGATAATTTAATTAAGACTTTAATACTAACAATTAAATACTTAATCCCAAAAGATACATATATAATACTCGGTGGATTTATTGAAAATTACCCTAATCTAAATGAGTCAGATTGTGTCTATAATCTATACAATATTTATCCTGAGTTAAAAAATACTATTGATTTTTCTTATCTTATTGATAAGTCTAAAGAATTTGAAATATTTACTTCTTTATCTGACACACACAGAATCCATATTGATCCAGCATCTTCATGTACGGTATCTGGCCCAATGCTAGAACATAATTTAAATAAATTTAAAAACGCGACTCATGTTTCTTTTATTAAGTTACTTTCCGAAGAATCTTCTGATTTCGTTAACTATTATATAAAAGGATTAACAAATAAAAATAATAATTTTAATTTTAATTTCTAGACTGCCTTGCAGTCTTTTCTTTTTATATGATAATATAAATAGTATTTGAAAGGAGGTTTATATGAAGCTTATACTTGCAGAAAAACCATCTGTTGCTAAAACTATAGCTACCTTTTTAGGCGCAAAAACTAGGCATGATGGGTATTTTGAAGGAAATGATTATATAGTTACTTATGCCGTAGGTCACTTAGTCTCTTTATTCGATATGAGGGATTATGATAAAGATAGATATTCTGGTTCATGGAAAATGGATAATTTTCCATTCATACCTAGTGATAAGTTCAAATTTAAAGTGGATAGTTCAAAGAAAAAACAATTTGATACGGTAAAAAAACTTTTACATAGAGATGATATTGAATATGTAATAAATGCTACAGATAATGATAGAGAGGGTGAATTAATTTCATTCTTAATCTTTTTATTAGCAAAAAATAAAAAACCAGTTAAAAGAATTTTGGTAAATGAATGGACTCCAGAAGATATAACTAGAGGTCTTAATAATTTAAAAGATAATTCAGAAATGTTAAATTTACAAGCAGCAGGATATACTAGACTTCTTACAGATTGGCTAATAGGTATTAATTTTACATCAGTTGCCACTCTGAAATACGGTAATGGAAAACTACTTAATATAGGACGTGTAATTCTACCAACTGTAAAATTAGTTTATGATAGGGATATGGAGATTTCCAACTTCATACCTAAAAATTACTTTGAAATAGAAGGTAACTTTGAAAGTGATAATGGTAAGTATAAAGGTAAATATATTAAAGGTAAAGAAAGTAAGTTTGATACTATAGAAGATGCTAACAAAATTATTGATAGTATTACTTCTAATAAAGGAACAGTAATAGATAAAAAAGTTACTACATCTAAAGAATATGCTCCTAAACTATTTAGTTTAACATCTCTTCAAGGATTTATAACTTCTAAGTATTCAAATTTCACTTCTGATAAAGTTTTAAGTGTATGTCAATCACTTTATGAAGGAAAAGGTAAAGGTGGGTATATAACTTATCCTAGAACAGATTCTATTTACTTAGAAGAAAGTCTAGTTCCAAAAGTATCACAAACTTTAGAGAAGATAAAAGTAGGCCTTCCATATGAAAATAAGATTTCATTTACTAAAAGTAAAAGAATATTCGACTCTTCTAAAGTTGATAGCCATAGTGCCATTATACCTACATATATAATACCTAATAACCTTAGTTCTGATGAGCAAATTGTTTATAATGCTATAAAAGATAGGTTTATTGCAAACTTTATGCCTCCAGCAGAATATGAGAACACAGAAATTAAAACCGATTTAGATAAGCATATATTCCTAACTAAAGGTAAGGTCTTAAAGGTTAAAGGTTATTTAGAAGTGTATAATAAAGAAGAAAAAGATGACTTACTACCTATGGTTAATAAACTAGAAACTGTAGATATTTTAGATATAAAAGCTTTATCTAAGCAAACTACTCCTCCTAAGCCATATACAGAGGATACTTTACTTAAAGCTATGAAAAATTGTGGTAAAAATGTATCAGAAGAAGATACTACAGTTCTATCTGGCTATTCAATAGGTACATCTGCAACTCGTGCTGATGTCTTAAAAAAAATCAGCCAAGTTGGATATGTTAAGAAGAAAGGTAAATCCTATGCTATAACAGATTTAGGTAAAAACTTAGTTGAAATATTCCCTGTAAAAGATTTATTCGACGTTGACTATACAGGAAAACTAGAAAAAAGTTTAAGTGATATTCAAAAAGGACAGTTCACTAGAAAAGAATATTTAACAAATATCATGAACTTTATATATCAAAATGTAAATTTAATAAAAAGAGATAGTAATAAAAATATAAGTACAGAAGTGTATACTTATAACTCTAAAACAAAAAAATATGTTAAAGAATCTTCTAAAACAAAAAAATCTAGTTTGTCTGATGAAAAATCAAAATTAAAGTCAGATAAAAATGACTCTTTAGGAAAATGCCCTGTATGTCAAAATGACGTAATAGAATCAGATAAAGGGTTCTTATGCACAAATTATAATAATTGTAAATTTGGAATTTGGAAAAACGATAAATACTTAGAGTATTATAAAAAGAAACCAAATAAAACAATGGTCAAAAGTATACTAAAAAATGGAGAAGCAAAGGTTAAATCATTAACATCCAAACAAGGCAAAAAATTCGATGCTTTACTTAAATATAATAAAAAAAATAATGGCTACTGGGGATGGACTATAGAATTAGAACCTGATACTTCTACTTCAAAATAAATTTAATAAACATAAATAAAGGTGTGATAATTAAATTTTCACACCTTTATTTATAATAGAGTAATTGTAAATAAAGTATTACTCTTTATCATCATAAAAAACTTCATCTATTTTATTTCTAGCTAGTCTCATTAATTCATTTAATTTATATCCTTTTAATTTACACCCACACTTAGGACAATACTCTAACTTCTTAGAAACTAAAGCCCTACAATTTGGCTCTGGACATCTTATTTTTGAATTAACTTCTGATACATTAAGACCACATCTAGGGCAAATTGTACCAGGTCTTGATGATACCTCTTTTCCACATCTAGGACATTTAACCATTACCTATCCCCCCATAAAATTCTCTTTCTGCCTCCATAATAACGTCCAAAATATACTCATAAAAAATACTCCTTTATTAATCTATGCAGATAAAACTCAATAAGTTTCAACTACAATATAATAAAGGAGATTTTTCTCTTATATCTGTATTACTCTTTATTCATCATTACTATCTAGCATTTTTTATAGATGCTTGAGCTGCAGCTAATCTTGCAATAGGCACTCTAAATGGTGAACACGACACATAATCAAGCCCCATCCTATAGCAAAATTCTACTGATGATGGCTCTCCACCATGTTCTCCACATATACCTAACTTAATATTAGGTTTAACTTCTTTACTTAGTCTAGTTGCCATCATGATTAATTTTCCTACACCATTTTGATCTAATACTTGAAAAGGATCTTTCTCTAATATATCTTTATCCATATACTGTCCTAAAAATTTACCTGCATCATCTCTTGAATATCCAAAAGTCATTTGAGTTAGATCATTAGTACCAAAACTAAAGAAGTCAGCTTCCTTAGCTATCTCATCAGCTGTTAAGCAAGCTCTAGGTATTTCAATCATAGTTCCTACTGTATAATCTATTTTTAATCCTTCTTCTTTCATAGTATTTTCTACAGTTTCTATTACTAATTCTCTTATATTCTTAAGTTCTTTTACTTCTCCTACTAAAGGTATCATAATTTCTGGTGATACTTTAACGCTCTCTTTAGCAATCTTTATTGCAGCTTGTATTATAGCCTTCGCTTGCATTTGATAAATTTCAGGATAAGTAATTGCAAGTCTACATCCTCTATGCCCTAGCATTGGATTAAATTCTTCTAAATCTGAAATTCTTTTCTTTATATCATTTATTTCTATATTCATACTTTTTGCAAGCTCTTCTATTATTTCATCATCACTTGGTAAAAATTCATGTAATGGTGGATCTAACAATCTTATATTTACAGGTCTTTCTTCCATTACTTCAAATATTTTTACAAAATCTTCTCTTTGCATAAGTAATAACTTTTCTAAGGATACCAGTCTTTGTGATTTTGTATTAGATAGGATCATTTCTCTTACAACTGGTATCCTATCCTCTTCAAAGAACATATGCTCAGTTCTACATAAACCAATTCCTTCAGCTCCAAATTTAACGGCTATTGCTGCATCTCTAGGATTATCTGCATTTGTTCTAACATTCATATCTCTATATTCATCTATCCAATTCATTAACTCTTTGAAGTTTCCACTTAACTCTGCACTAGTTTTATCAATTTTTCCCAAGTAAACGAATCCTGTAGCACCGTCTATAGAGATATATTCACCTTCTTTTATTAGAGTATCATCAATAGTTCTAATTTCTTTATTATGTTCATCAACTTTTATTTCACTACATCCTGCAACACAACATTTTCCCATCCCCCTAGCAACAACTGCTGCATGAGAAGTCATTCCACCTCTCGCTGTTAATATTCCTTGAGATAAAACCATACCTTCTATATCCTCAGGAGATGTTTCTAGCCTTACTAATATAACATCTTCACCATTTTTTGCAGCATCTACTGCTTTTTCCGTATTAAAATATACTCTACCGCAAGCTGCACCTGGTGATGCTGGTAGTCCCTTTGCTATTATATTAGCTTCCTTTAAAGATTTTTCCTCAAAAGTCGGATGTAAAAGCTGGTCCAATTGATTTGGCTCTATTCTCATAATAGCTTCTTTTTTATCTATAATATCATCAGCAACTAAATCTACAGCTATATTTATAGCTGCTTTTGCTGTTCTTTTTCCATTTCTAGTTTGTAATATATAAAGCTTCTCTTTTTCTATTGTAAATTCAATATCTTGCATATCTTTATAATGATTTTCAAGTATATTTGTTATTTCTATAAATTTATCATATACATCTGGCATTATATCTTTAAGAGTTGATATATCTTCAGGTGTTCTTATACCTGCAACAACATCTTCTCCTTGAGCATTCATTAAAAACTCTCCAAATAGTTTATTTTCTCCTGTTGAAGGGTTTCTTGTAAATGCAACTCCTGTTCCACTAGTTTGTCCCATATTTCCAAATACCATCGACTGTATATTTACTGCCGTTCCTAGATTATTTGGTATATCATTTAACTTTCTATAGGTTATTGCACGAGGATTGTTCCAAGATTTAAATACCGCTTCAATAGCAAGCATTAATTGTTTTTTAGGGTTTTGTGGGAATTCTGACTTAACTTCCCTTTTATATATTATTTTGAATTGCTCTACTATATTTTTTAAGTCTTCTACTGTTAATTCAGTATCAAACTTGTATCCATTTTCCTCTTTTATTTTATCTAATACATTTTCAAATTTATATTTTTGAACCCCCATAGCTACATCTGAAAACATTTGAATAAATCTTCTATAGCTATCATAAGCGAATCTTTCATTTTTAGTGTTATTGGCTAATGCAACTACGCTTATATCATTTAATCCTAAATTTAATATAGTATCCATCATACCTGGCATTGAAAATACTGATCCAGATCGAACTGATATTAATAAAGGTTCTTTTTCATCTCCAAGTTTCTTTTCTAAGTTATTTTCAAGTTTTTGAAGATGTAATTCAATTTCTTCTATAATATTATGAGTTATCGACTCATTATTTTCATAATAATCATTACAAGCTTCTGTTGTTATTGTAAAGCCAGGAGGTACAGGAAGGCCTATTTTAGTCATTTCTGCTAAATTAGCACCTTTACCTCCAAGTAAGGACTTCATTTCCTTATTTCCTTCATCAAAACTATAAATATATTTAGTATTCATTAAATATCCCCCATTTACATTCTAATTTTATAACTATAAATTCAATTATCTATCTTTAATTCTAACTGGATTTATTCCATTTTCTTTCATTAAGTCTAATATTATACCAGCAGTTTCTTCTATAGCCTTATTAGACACATCTATAACGGGACAACCTAGTTTTTTCATAACAGTATCAGAATAATCTAATTCTTGTAATATTCTTTCAAGATTAGCATAATTTGCATTACTAGATAAACCTAATGCTTTTAACCTCTCTTGTCTAATTTTATTTAATTTCTCTGGTGTATTTGTAAGTCCTATTATCTTCTTAGGATTTATATCATTTAATTCTTTTGGTAAAGGTATTTCTGGCACTAGAGGAACATTCGCAACTTTTATATTTTTATTCGCTAAATACATACTAAGTGGTGTCTTAGATGTTCTTGATATTCCTACTAATACTATATCTGATTTTAAAACTCCCCTCGGATCTTTTCCATCGTCATATTTTACTGCAAACTCTATTGCTTCTACCCTCTTAAAATATGTTTCATCTAACTTTCTTATAATACCAGGTTCTCTTCTAGGTTTTCTATCAGTCTTCTTTGCTATTTCACTTAGTATAGGAGACATTAAATCAATATTACTTAATCCTTCATTTTGGCAATATTCTTTAGTCAAAGTTGATAAAGATTCATCTACTAAAGTATATATAATAATAGCATCTTCATTTTTCCCACTATTTAATATTTCCATTAAAAACTTTTTATCTACGACATAAGGGAATCTCCTTATCTCATAATTATCATTTATCATAAATTGAGATATCGCTGCTTTAGCAACTTGTTGTGCTGTTTCACCTACAGAATCTGATATTACATATATGATTAAATTTTCCATATATTCCCCTCCTTAATTGTCTAACATCTCTAAAAATAGTTTAGTTATATTAGTCTTAGATATTCTTCCAACTATTTTTAATTTACTTTCATCATCACTTGCTTCAACTACTGGCAATGAATCTACTTCATGTTCAATTATTTTCTTTACTACTAATAATATTTCTTCATTTTTGCTAGCAGTTATAACATTCGGAGTTCTAGTCATTATCATCCCTATAGGGATTCTGTTTATATCAGATCCTCCTATAGTTGCTTTTAATAAATCCTTACGAGAAACTACACCACATAAGTTTTCGTTGTCATCAGTTATAAATATACTACCTACATCAGATAAAAACATATTAACGATTACCTCATATATGCTTATATCTTGCTTTACTATTACAGGCATACTCATTATATCTTCTGCCTTTTTATCTTTTATATTATTACCAACTAAATTTAAGTCACTAACTCCAGAATAAAAATACCCTACTTTAGGTCTTGCATCTAAGATGCCTGTCATAGTTAATATCGCTAAATCTGATCTTAGTGTAGCGCGTGTAACATTTAAACTTGCAGCGATACTTTCACTAGTTATAGGTTCATTTTCTTTAACAATATCTATTATCTTTAACTGTCTTTGATTAAGTTGAATAACACTCACCTTCCTTCTTATTGTGATATACTATTTCTCGTTAATTCTTTATATAGTATATTATATATCTGTATATAGCATTCTGTAAATCTTTTTTATTATATTTGCAGTATACTTATTATCATATATCAGGTAATTTATAATATACCTATGGGGGATAGTTAATAAGTACTACTTTATGAATTTATAGTTCTTTTATATTTTAACATTATAATACATGATTTTACAAATTGAGTTACATTTAAAACAAATAAGGGATAAAATCTATAAATATATAATAAAGTAAAATTACCTTATTATATACACTTCGATTCCACCCCTTAATTTAGTATCTATTATATATGTATATTTATTCTTATTATTTGTAAACTATTTTAGATAAATCACATATATTTAACATAGTATCATAAATTTGCTTTAATAAAGCTAATCTATTTTCTTTTATAACTTCATCCTTATCCATTACCATGACATTATCAAACATATTATCAACTAATGGTCTTAATGATGCAAACGCATCTAAAGCTTCACTATATTTCTTATCCTTTAATAAATCTTCAACTTTTACTTTTATTTCTTTGAATCCATTATATAACTTAATCTCAGCTTCTTCTTTTAATAAATCCTCTTTAACGCTAGATAAAGTAGCCTTTTGAGCTAAAGTTGAAACTCTATTAAATGCTGTTAACATTTCAACTAATCCCTCAGTTGATAACCATTTATTAAGTTCAACAGCTCTAGTATGCATATCAGATATATCATTTATTTCAGAACTTAATACAGCTTCTATTACATCATATCTTATTCCTAAATCTCTAAATAAGTTTTTAATTCTTTCTTTGAAGAATTCCATTATTTGAGTGCAGACCTCTTCCTTATTAAACTCTAAATTATCATAGTTATTTAAAGCATGATTAACTAAATCTTTTAAATTTACATCTAGTTTTTTGTCCATTAATATACTTAATACGCCTAATGCTTGACGTCTTAGTGCATATGGATCTTGAGATCCAGTAGGTTGAATTCCTATAGCAAAGAAACCTGCTATTGAGTCTAACTTGTCTGATATAGATAAGGCTATACCAGCTTTAGTCTTTGGAAGTATATCTCCTGCAAACCTTGGTAAATAATGTTCAAATATGGCTTCACTTACCACTTCATTCTCTCCACCAACTTTAGCATATTCTCTACCCATTATACCTTGAAGCTCAGTAAACTCAAATACCATACTCGTAACTAAATCTGCTTTACATAACTTAGCAGCTCTTATAGTATCTTCTTTAATATCATTTAAATTTAAAGACTCTAATATATCTGAACTTAACTTTTCTATTCTTAAAGTCTTATCATATACTGTTCCTAGTTTAGCTTGGAATACTACAGTTTTTAGCTTTTCTATGTAACTTTCTAAGTTTTTCTTTGTGTCTTCTTTATAGAAGAATAAAGCATCTTCAAGTCTAGCAACTAAAACTTTTTCATTACCAGCTTTAACAACATCTATCTTATAATCATTACCATTTCTAACAGCTATAAAGTTTGGTAGTAATTTACCATCTTTAAGAACAGGGAAATATCTTTGATGTTCTTTCATAGGAGTCGTAACAACTTCTTTTGGAAGATTTGCATAGGCACTGTCAAATTCTCCATAGAATGCAGTCGGATATTCTACTAAGTGAGTTACTTCTTCTAATAAATCATCATCAAACTCAACTTCACCACCTAAAGAGTTAGCAACTTCTATACATTGATTCTTAATAAGTTCTTTCCTCTTATTTTGGTCTAATATAACATAATTTTTCTCTAACTTTTCATAGTAATCTTCTAATGAGTTTACTGTAAATTCTTTTTCTCCTAAGAATCTATGCCCCTTTGTAACATTAGATGAAACTATACCTTCTAAGTTAACTTCTAGCACTTTATCATTTAGTAAAGTAACCATCCATCTTATTGGTCTAGCAAATCTTATGTTCTTTCCACCCCAACGCATAGCTTTTGGGAAAGTTACAGCTTTTACAGCTTCTGGTAATATCGTTTTTAAAACTTCACTAGTTTCTATACCTTCTTGCTTTATAGTACCAAATATATATTCATCTTTTCCTACTTGCTTAAAGTATACGTCTTCTTCTTTTAAACCTTTACTTTTTATAAATCCTAAAGCTGGCTTTGTAAAGTTTCCATCTGCATCTACCGCTATTTTTTTAGAAGGTCCCTTTACTTCTTCTTCTAGATTACTTTGTTTATCACTTATTCCTTTTACAACAAAAGCTAATCTCCTTGGAGTGCCATATGTTTCTATATCATCAAAAACTATTCTATTTTCATTGAATAATTTAGTTAAGTTGTTTTTTATTTGCTCTAAAGTACTGCTAACAAATCTTGATGGTAATTCTTCCACCCCTACTTCAAATAAAAGATAATTATTCATTATTTGTCACCTTCCTTTATAAGAGGATATCCCATTTCTTCTCTTTGCTTAACATATAAAGAAGAGACCGCTCTAGCCATATTTCTAACTCTTCCTATAAATGACGCTCTTTGGCTAACTCCTATTGCACCTCTAGCATCTAGTGTATTAAATGTGTGAGAACATTTTAATACATAATCATAAGAAGGAACTACTAGTCCTCTTTCTATAAGTTTTAAAGCCTCTTTTTCATATGTATCAAATAAGTTAAATAACATCTCTGCATTACACTCTTCAAATGCATATACAGAATTTTCATATTCAGCTTGCTTGAATACATCTCCATATGTTATATGATCATTCCACTTTAAGTCATATACACTGTCTACTTCTTGTATATACATAGCAAGTCTTTCCAGTCCATATGTAATTTCTCCAGTTTCAAGTTCACATTCTATACCACCAACTTGTTGGAAGTATGTGAATTGAGTTATTTCCATTCCATCTAACCAAACTTCCCATCCAAGTCCCCAAGCACCAACTGTAGTTGACTCCCAGTTATCTTCAACGAATCTTATATCGTGTTCTAAAGGATTTATTCCTATAGCTTCTAGACTTCCTAAATATAATTCTTGTATATTATCTGGAGATGGTTTTAATATAACTTGGAATTGGTGGTGTTGATATAGTCTATTTGGATTCTCTCCATATCTACCATCTGCAGGTCTTCTAGATGGTTCCACATAACAAACTTTCCAAGGTTCTGGTCCTAATGATCTTAAAAGAGTATTTGGATTCATAGTACCTGCACCCTTCTCAACATCGTAAGGTTGCATCATGATACATCCTTGTTTTGACCAGTAATTTTGTAACGCCAGTATCATCTCTTGAAAATTCATAAGAATACCTCCTGTTAATTTAAATTTCTATTTAATAAACACTGTAGTTTAATAATAACAACAAAGCCTTTCGTCTACACGAAAGGCTCATTAAGAGTTCTTTTATAACTTTTAGAATATCAAATCATTCAAAATTTGTCAATATAGATAGATAATATCTACTTTTCTTCTTTATTTTCATTATTTTGATTTTCTGTTTCTTTTATAAGTTCATCAGTTATGTCTTTATTATCTTTTGTCTTTTCAGAAACTACATCCTTCACATCTTTCGCCGCATTAGTTATCATATCTTTTAATATATTTAATTTTTCTTCAGTTAATTCTCCCAAGTCCACTGTTGTTCCATCATCTTCATTTTGAACTTTTATATTGAACTTACCAATTACGGCTGCAGAAAGTCCTACTAGTGTTACTAATGGTCCTAATGCTAAACCTACTACACCTACAGTTAAAGGTATATTCATTATGATCTTGTTATTCTTCTCAACTATAACTCTTATAACACTACTTTTTCTAAGAAGTTCTTTTAATTGAGATTTTATTTCATCTCCATCTTTCCCAAATACATCTTCAACTGTCTTTTTTACTTTACTAGTAGCACTACTACTTTTTTTAGACTCTAGTAGAATAATTGCTTCTACAACATCTCCATCACAAGCTTGTAAAGCTTCTTTTGCTTCTGAATAAGTAGCGTTAGGTATTCTTTGGTATACAGCATCAATACTTTCTATTGTTATTTTATTACTCACCCTTATCAACTCCATTATTATTTTCTAGTTCTTGTAATAAGTGTAGCGATTTAAAATTAATATTGTCAACATATATCATTAGGTATTGTTTTAGAATTCTTTGTAGTTCATAAGTTATATATTTTGATACCTTTGCTTTACTACATCTTAATATATCATTACTTAATATATATTCCATAAGCTTAACAGTTGTTATATCAATTTTCATATTTTCTTCAAAAATTCCACTACACGCTTTACACAAGATACCGCCTTCATATGCATTAAACATATATTCATTTGATTTTTTTTCTCCACAGCTGCTACATCTATTTACAACTGGCTTAAAACCTATATAATCTAAAAACTTCAGTTCAAATGCCCTTGTTATAAATTTTTTATCTACATTATCTTGAGTGTATAAATATAATGTTTGAGCAAGTAATACAAATAATCTATTATTTGTCTGATTTTCTAATGTAGATGATTCTACTAATTTTGTAATGTATGTAGCATATGAAAATGCCTCTAAATCATATGATAAATCATAAAAACTTTTAATTACATCACTCTGACTAACTCTATACATATTTCCTTGTTTTTTTAATGTGTAGTTAGAATAAGAAAAAAGCTGCGCTGAAGAAAGCAATGAACTTTTATTCTTTTTTGCTCCCTTTGCCATTGCAGCTATCTTACCTAATTTTCTTGTAAATATCGTTAATATTACGTCATTCTCTTCATACCTTACGGCCTTAAGAACTATCCCTTGGGTGTTCAAGATTATCATTGTTATTATCTATCTCCCTTGAATTGCTATTTTCTTTATCCATGTTTTTAAAATCGCTCAAGTATAGAAATGCTTCTATACTTCCAGTCTTTTTAAAAATATTCCAACATAAATTGTTCATTTTTAAAAACCCCCTTCTTACGATTATAATTATATTTTTAGTAAGAAGAGGGTAAATAATACATAAAGTTATTAAAAGTTATTATACAATTTTTGACAATACAAGAGAAGTTATTATAAAATAGACAGTTACTCCCGTAATATCAAGTATTGTAGATATTAATGGTGCTGAAATTATCGATGGGTCTACATCTAGTCTCTTTAATAAAGCTGGCATAAATGCACCTATCATAGCTCCAACTATCATATTTATAAATAATGATAATGAAACTGCCAAAACAATACCTATATCTTTTATAAATATAAAAGCTGCTATTGCTATTATTACACTACATAGTATCCCTGTAATAAATCCTACTACACCTTCCTTTAAAACATTTTTATAATCTAAATCTTTATTATATAAAGTCATTACAGTTAATGCTGATGATTGAGTCCCTATATTTCCACCCATACCTATAACAACAGGTATAAAAAATATTAATGGTGCATAAGTTGGGTTCATTATAATATCTAAATTAGAAATTATAGCTGTTGATATTAATCCTCCTATTAATGTTATAATTAGCCAAGTAATTCTTGCCCTAACAGAAGAAAAAATTTGCTCCTTTGGTGTAGGATTTATTTTTTCTATTAACTCAACTTCATGCTCAGAAGATCCTGCAAATTTATACATATCTTCTGTTGCTTCTTCTTCCATAACATCTATGATATCATCTACAGTTATTATTCCCTTTAATCTCTTTTGTCTATCAATAACAGGAATAGCTACTAGATTATATTTTGAAACTAATCTAACAGCTTCTTCTCTATCTTCATCTACATATACTGATATTATATTTTCACTCATTAAATCTTCTACTATATTAGAATCTCTAGCTGTAATTAATTCTCTTAAGGATATTACACCAACTAATCGTTCTTGATTATCTACTACGTAAATATAATATATTGTCTCAGCCTCTTTAGCATTTTCTCTCATATGTTCTATAGCATCTTTAGCTGTCATATCTTTATTTACTTCTATATAACCCGTTGTCATAATACCGCCAGCAGACTCTTCTTCATAAATTAACAGTTCTTTTACATCATCAGCATCTTCTTGACTTAAGAGTTCCATAACACCTTCTCTTTCATCCTCTTCTAACTGACTTAATATATCTGCCATATCATCTAAAGACATTAATTCTAATATATTCTTACGATGCTCTATGTCAATTTTACCTAAAATAGTTTTAAAAAATTCTACATCACACTCTTCTAATATAGAAGCTGACATATCTATTGGAAGAACTTCAAATAACTTTACTTTCATATCTTCTTCTAAGTATTCCATTATATCGAATATGTCTATTATGTGGTATTCTTCAAGTAATTCCCTTAATTCCAATATTTTATTGTTATCAATTAAAGATTTTACCTCACTCAGTAAATCTCTGGAAATATCCTGTTTCCTATCCATGTAATCCACCCTTATTTATCAGTATATCCAAAATTACTTACATAATTTTGTAAATTTCTCCAATTTTCTTTAACCTTAACCCATAATTGAAGATTTATTTGAGATCCTAGAAGTAATTCTATATCTTCTCTTGCAGATTTACCTATCCCCTTTAATTTCCTACCATTTTTACCTATTATTATACCCTTATGTGAATCTCTCTCACAATATATTACTGCAGAAATATCAACTATTTGCTTATCATTTCTAGATTTCATTTTTTCTATTTCTACTGCAACTCCATGAGGTATTTCATCATGAACATAGTGAAGAACTTTTTCTCTTATTAATTCAGATACTAACACTCTTTCTGGCTGATCTGTAATCATATAATCTGGGAAATACTTTGGTCCTTCTTGTAAGTATTTTTGTACAACCTTTATTAATTCTTTTATATTTCTTCCTTTTAATGCAGATATTGGTACTATTTCTTTAAATACTCCTTCTGCATGATACATCTTCATCAATTCAAATAAATCACTTTCCTCTAATTGATCTATTTTGTTTAAAACTAAAACAACAGGTGCTTTAATTCCTCTTAAGTCTTCTATTATCTTTCTATCTCCAGGCCCTATCTTTTTAGATTCATCTACTACATATAAAACTACATCTACATTTTTAAATGCATCTGTAGCTGATTTCACCATAAATTCACCTAATTTATTTTTAGGTTTATGTATACCTGGTGTATCTAAAAATACCATTTGACAATTTTCATCTGTGTATACAGCCTGTATTGTATTTCTTGTAGTTTGAGGCTTATCACTCATAATAGCAATTTTTTCCCCTACTACATTATTCATAAGAGTAGATTTCCCTACATTAGGTCTTCCTACTATACTAACAAATCCTGATTTAAACATTTATACGTCTCCTATCTTCTGTCTACAATTATTATATTTCTTTAAAATCACTTCCTGAGAAATAAAAAGGTATTAATTCTTTAATTTTACTTTCATATATTTCTCCTTTTGAATATCCTGTGATTATTCTTATCTCCGGTCCAAATTCAATAATTACCTGCCTGCATATTCCACATGGATAAGTAGGTTCATTTTTTTCTGAATTACTAGATGCTATTGCTATAGCTTCAAACTCTCTATCACCGTCAGATATTGCTTTAAATATAGCTGTTCTTTCTGCACAGTTAGTTGCACCGATTGAAGCACACTCTACATTACAACCTGTATATACTTTACCGCTTTTAGTTAACAGAGCTGCACCTACTTTAAATTCTGAGTAAGGCACGTAGGCATTTTTTCTAACTTCTTCTGCTAATTTAAGTAAATCTTTATTATTCATATTATTTACCTCCTACGTATGTATCCTCTATGCATGTTCTTATTTTATTGAAATTAATCTTATTTTCATACCTATAGATTTATATTATAAAAAATAAATAATAAATATTCTTACTTTCTTTATTATTAACATTTTTCTTTAGTACCTTACATTATAACATAAAAAAGAAGTCATGCAGACTTCTTTTTTTGTATTAGTCTACTTGATATCGTATAAAACTATTCAAGTAAATTTTTAATAGAAATTAACTATTTTTATTTGGAAAACTAGCATTCCAATTAATATCCCAAGCAATGCACCTGCTACTGTCTCCCAAAATGTATGTATCTTTCCCTCTATTCTACTTTGGGCGACAAGAACTGCCATTATATATGCAAGCGTTGCCGCCACAGGTCTTTCTATTATCATTGTAATTGCAGTTGCCATAGCAAAAGCTAAAGCTGCATGACCACTTGGCATACCACCCTTTAAAGGAGTCCCTGTGGATGTTAGTGCCTTTACTACTACTACAGATATCAAAACCAAGGCTATGCAAATTAAGGTTACATGAGGCTCTGATTTCCTTATGGTGAAAATTAAAGACTTAGATATATCATTTATTTGATCAAGAAATAATATATATCCAACAACTACAGAATTAAGTGCTGCTATTACAACTGCACCTGCTGCAACATCTTTCGCTATTTTAGCTAAAGCGTGATATTCGTCTGTAATCATATCTATTGTCTTTTCTATAGCTGTATTAAACATTTCTGTTATTATAACTAAACTTATAGAAAATAGTAATATCAGCATTTCTACTTTATTTAACTCAAAGAATAAACTTCCTGTTAGTACTATTGCTGCTAAGCAATAATGTATTTTCATATTTCTTTCGAATTTAAAAGTATATATTATTCCTTCAATAGCTGCATTAAACGCTTTAATTATCCCTTGTCGAGTTTTTTTAATTTTCATAAAACTACTCCCTTGTTATGCTTAACTTGTTTAATATATATTCTTCTTTCTCTCTCATTTCTTTAGTATTTTCTTCTGTGTCATGATCATATCCTAAAAGATGGAACATACTATGACATACTAAAAAACAAACTTCTCTTTCAAAACTATGATTATAGTCAATACTTTGTTCAAATGCCCTCTCTAAAGATATTACTATATCCCCTAATGATTTTTCTTCTAATTCAATTTCAATTTCAAACTCGTCATCACTTAGCATTGGGAATGATAAAACATCTGTTGCTCTATCTATACCTCTATACATTCTATTTAATTCGTGTATTTCTTTATTGTCTACAAAAGATAAACTTATATCATAATCATCATCATATCCTTCGTAATCTAAGCATTCTAAAATTATGTCCTTTATTTTTTCTATCAATTCTTCACTTACTTTAAGTTTATTCTGTCTATCATCTATTATAAGTTCCATACTTGCACCTACTTCTTCCTTTGTTATTTACTCTTATTATCAAGTCTCTCTTTTATTTTACTTTTTTTAAACTCTTCTTCTTTATCAAACTTATCATATGCTCTTATTATTCTCTGTACCAATTCATGTCTTACAACATCCCTATCACTTAAGGTGATACTTCCTATTCCTGGGACATCTTTTAAAATTCTCGTTGCTTGAACTAAACCACTTTTTTTCTTATCAGGTAAATCTGTCTGAGTTATATCTCCTGTAACTACAGCTTTAGATCCAAATCCAAGTCTAGTTAAGAACATCTTCATCTGTTCTGGAGTCGTATTTTGGGCTTCATCTAATATTATAAATGCATTATCTAAGGTTCTTCCTCTCATAAATGCAAGAGGAGCAACTTCTATCGTTCCTCTTTCTAAATATTTATTGAACTTATCTGGTCCTATCATATCAAATAAAGCATCATATAAAGGTCTTAAATATGGATCTACCTTATCTTTTAAATCTCCAGGTAAAAATCCTAAACTTTCTCCAGCTTCTACAGCAGGTCTCGTAAGAATTATTCTACTAACTTCATCCTTTTTGAAAGCTTTAACTGCCATAGCTACTGCAAGGTAAGTTTTACCAGTACCTGCTGGCCCTATACCAAAAGTAATGTCATTATTTTGAATAAGTTTTATATATTCTTTTTGCCCTAATGTTTTAGGCTGTATAGATTTTCCTTTTTGTGTTATTACAATAGTTCCTTCTAATTCCTTTATTTTCTCCTCACTACCTTCTAATAAAAGAGATAGTGAATATGATATATTTTGTTTATCTAAAGTTTTTCCATTTGCTACAGCTTGATGTAATTCATTCATAAGCTTAAGTGCAGAATCGACATTTTCTTCTTCACCCATTAAAACTATATTTCCTTCTCTTAATATAACATCTATACTTAAAGCATCTTCAATCAATTTAACATTTTCATCAAAATTTCCAAATAACTCTCTTTCAAACTTCTCTTCAGCTACTATAAATTTCTTTTGTATTATCAACTGATTTCTTCCTCCTTGGGTATATTAGTTTTCATTATTAGTATCTTCATTATTAGCATCTTCATTACTCTTAGTATCTTCTTCAAATTCATTTCTTATATCATTTATTAATCTTTTGCTAGGGTTAGAAGGAACTGATTCTCCAGATTCCTCATTCTTTTTATTTTGATCTTTAATTATTTGCTCTGCCTCTGATTTGCTAAGAGGATAAACTTCTGCTATATTCTCACTAGTATATACTGTTACTAAATATTCTAGCATATTTTTATTAACTTTATATTCATGTTTTACATCTACATATTTAGCAGAAGCAGGTATTATGTACTCTAACTCTTTTAAAGCTTGTTTTTTTAATTCTTCTTTTAATTGTTTTTCATTTTTTTCTATTTTAACATTGTTAACTTCATAAAAAGTACTAACATCTATTTTTAATGGAAAAGTATAATTTCCAATAGTTAATTTTAGTGTTTTATTTTCTATTGTATAATCCTTATATTTTATATTTCTCCTTATGTTAAATTTTTTATCATAGAAACTTATGGTATATACATTTTTACTTTTCCCAGTTTTCTCTTTCTTAGTATCTACATAGCTTGAACTTTTTTTAACCTCATAAAATGTAGTTGCCCAAACTTCTGGCAATGCTTTTGAATTTGCTCCACTTACAAGCAAAGCTCCTTTTTCCACTATGTCACCCTCAGAAACTACAGAACTTCCACTTCTTGGTATTACTTTCTCTATTATACCATTTTTTTCTGAAATTATATTACAATAATTTGACTGTTCCTTAGAAGATAGTGTTTCAGCTTTTTTTGTTATCGTTACAAAAACATTTGTACCTTTAACATTTACAGATATATAAGCTATTTCGTCAAAAGTTACCATTATACTATCTCTAATTTTTTTTCGGTCTATATTCTTCTTATATATACCTGGCTTAAGACCAAGTTTATATAATTCCTTTCTTACTTCTTCTTGTTTTATTCCTTCTGGAGAATCTATATATATATCTGTAACAAATTGAGATGTGCCCATTAAAATCATGAGCGAAACAATTGCACAAATCCACATTCCTTTGTACTTATAAATTCGTTTTATAATAAAAGGAATTCCTGTCTTTTGTTTTACTTTAATTTGAAAATTACTTCCTCTATATGCTTTTTTAAACTTTTTCATATCTTCTCTATTTACAGAAAATTCTATTTTAGTTTCACTTATCCTAGTTACATTATATACATTAATATTATTCCTTATAAGATAGTTTAAAAACCTCTCCGTTCCTATTCCTTCTACAGTTATAACATAGTATCCTCTTATATAACTTATCAATTGTATCTCCCCCTAATCAATATACTCCACGCCGTAAATAATTCCTTTTATGCCTATCTCACCATCCGTAATATATTTTAATAAAAGTTTATCTCCAGATATTTTTATAGTTTTAACTTTAGTCTTTATTTTTATTAAATTGGTATCATAAGTAACTATAGATAAATAGTTTTCTATGCTAACAAATTTATTCCCAACAATTGTTACGGTAGGCTGAGTTACTTGTAAATCAGATGATATATCAATCATTTGCATACCTCCTTAATATATTCTATGTTGATAACTTACTTAAATTACCTTTTGATAACTAAAATAATCTAATTATTAATGAATACTTGAATTTACTTTGTAAACATATATTTACATTTAGAATAAACTATATATATATACGTCTTTAATCTTTTGTGGAAAGGAGCGAATTTATGATAAAAATAATATCTAGAATAGTTCATAAATGCATATTCTGTAATTTCTTAATAGACGAACTTATGAAGTCTAACGATTTACCACATAAAAATTTATTCATGAATATAAAAAATGAAAATCTTAGGAACATTAGAATCCTGTGTTATTTATATGAATATTTAACCAAAGATGTGCTAATCCTAGAAGATGTAAATACTATTGAATTATGCAAAAATCTAGATGAAAATCTTAATAGCTTATTTAAAATATTATTCGAAATTATTTCCGATTTAAAAATTTTAAAATCTAAATTAAATAATGCATATTTTAATCAATTTATAAACGGACTACTTTTTAGTTATTTTAACTTTACTTCTTGTCTAAACTGTTTTTTCCCAACTAGACAATTTAAAGAAAGTAAACTTGAAAAATTTAGCTTTTCTAAAAAAAGAATTGAAAGTGATAATGTAAATCTAGATAGTGGCTCTACAGATACTCTCAGAAAAATTTGTATAGAATCTATTGATTTTTTCTTCGATTATCCTATAAGTTCACAAAATATAAAAGAAGAAAACTACGAAGTATTCTTTGAAAATGATCCAACCAATAAATTCTATCAATATTTTTTTGACTGTGATGACCGATTAATAAAAGTAAGAATTTCAGTTAAGGATACATCTGTTTTCTATATGTATCAAGTATTAAAAGATTCTATAGAAACCTCTCCTTCTATGACAAATGAAGATGCCAAATTTTATTCAGATTCTTATTTAAATGAAAAACTAGGAAATGAATTTAACGATTTAGTATTTGATAAAGATTATTTAAATATATACTCTTACATGAATATTCCAGAATCTTATAAATTTAAATATAATTTTAAAGATAATACAGGGAAGGTAAACTTAAAAAAGGGAATATATATAACAATCGATGCTAGATATATATATATTCAAGAGTTATATTTATTTTAATACTCTTATAATTTAATTAAAAATACTGAGAGAATCATCTCTCAGTATTTTTATTATGTAATGAGATAATTCCTATTTATTAATTACCCATATGAAATAATTTAAAAATAAAGCATATAGTAACCATACAATATATGGTATATTTATGTACGCAGAGAATTTATTGATTTTACTGAATTTATAAATCATAACAGAAACTATTATTATTAAAATAATAATAACTACTAATGCCGTAAATCTTAAGTCTAGTCCAAAAAATAATATACTCCATATAAAGTTTAAAAATAGTTGTAACCAATAATAAAACATAGCATCTCTAACCTTATATAAATCGTATCCTTTTCTCATAATTTTATATGCAGATATTCCCATTAATGTATACAAAATCATCCATACTATCGGAAATATAAAACTAGGTGGTGCAAATCCTGGTTTTATAAGCTGTGAATAATATGTATTTACATCTATCCCTGCAACTAAATTAGCTATTGTCGAACTACAATAACCTACTAATATGGGTATTAATATACTTATAAGAAAATTTCTTATTTCCTTTATTGATATAATCAAAAATCTCCCCACCTCTTCTAACATATTTTATTTAATAAATATGTCCAAGACTCCTTTATTATGATTAATTTTATATATTCTATTTAATATATAAAGAATTCTTCTTAGAAAGAGTATACATAAAATTATTTATAAATTAATAAATAATTAAATTTTCACACGTAAAAAAGCCTAGAGATACTCTAGGCTTTTAATCTATTGTAAGTTATTTTTAACTAACTCATTTATAAGTTTTCCGTCAGCTCTACCTTTTGTTTTAGGTTTTATAGCTGCCATAATTTTTCCCATATCTTTCATAGAAGTTGCTCCTACTTCAGATATAGTAGATTTTACAATTTCATTTAATTCTTCTTCGCTTAACTGTTGAGGTAGGTACTCTTTTAAAACTTCGATTTCAGCTTCTGTTTCACTTACTAAATCATCTCTATTAGCTTTTTGGAATTCAACTAAAGAATCTCTACGTTGCTTTAATTGCTTAGCAATTAAATCGATGATTTCATCATCTTCAAGTTCAACTCTATTATCTACTTCGTATTGCTTAATAGAAGCTCTGATTAAAGTTACTACAGATTTCTTTACTGTATCTTTGTTCTTCATTGAAGACTTCAGATCTTCTTGTAACTTTTCTTTAAGGGACATTCCCTTCACCTCTTTATTCTTTTCTACTATTTCTTAGCGTTTTTTCTTCTTGCAGCTTCAGCTTTTTTCTTACGTCTAACGCTTGGCTTATCATAGTGCTCTCTTTTTCTAACTTCAGACATGATGCCAGACATAGCACATTGGCGTTTAAATCTTCTTAAAGCACTGTCTAATGTTTCATTTTCTCTTACTCTTACTTCTGACATTTCTTTTTCCCTCCCTCCGATAGCGCGAATTATGCTGGGACTGTAACTACGATTATAATCTGCATAATATGCATTACAACCTCACACTTTGTTTATTATAAACTAAAAGCTCACTTTTATCAAGTATTTTTCGTAAAGAAGAATACATTTTTTAATCAAATTACTTATTTTCAGCTTCATACAAAGGTAATTTTTTTCCAGCTAACACATGATAATGAAGATGTTTTACTTCTTGGCCACCGTCATTACCACAATTATTAATTATTCTAAATCCATCTTTATCAAAACCTTTCTCACTAGCTATTTTATTTATAACATTGTGAATGTGTGATACAATTTCCATTTCATTTTCATTTATATCAATTATACTTTCATAATGTTTTTTAGGAACAACTAGTATATGATAAGGTGCAACTGGATTTATGTCATTAAATGCAATTACTTTTTCATCCTCATAAACTTTTTGTGATGGTATTTCACCTTCTATAATCTTACAAAATATACAGTTCACTGTTTTCACACCTCCTATTCTATCTAAGAAGTAATATTTCTACATTTTATACTAAAATTCCTTCAACATATTCATCTTTTACATCTGTTATTTTGACTTTTAGTATATTTCCTTGTATATCTTTATCACTTTCAACAACTACTCTTATATAGTTAGGAGTTAATCCTTCATATTTATTATCTACTATATTTTGTTCAAATAAAACATACATCTCGCTACCTATAAACTTACTTGCAAACTTATTAAAATTAGTTCTGCTTAAAGATATAAGTTGATCACTTCTAAATTGCTTAATTTGAGGATCTATTTGATTTTCCATAGTGGCTGCAGGAGTTCCTTTTCTAGGTGAATACTTAAACACATGCATTTGTGAAAGTTCTATGTCCCTTAAGAAATCATATGTTTTGTTGAACTCATCATTAGTTTCCCCAGGAAAACCTACTATTACATCAGTAGTTATTGCTACATTAGGTATTTTTTCTCTTAATTTCTTAACTATAGATTTATACTCTTCTGTAGTATATCTTCTATTCATTCTTTTTAATGTCTCATCACATCCACTTTGTAAAGATAAATGATAGTGAGGACATACTTTTTCCATCTTTAAGACTTCATTTACAAATTCATCCGTAAATAAAATTGGTTCTACTGAACTTGTTCTTATTCTTTCGATACCATCTATTTCATTTATTCTTTTTATTACGTCTAAAAGTTTCATATTACTTTCTCTTAAATCTTTTCCGTAAGATGCAACATGAATACCTGTCAAAACTACTTCTTTATAGCCATTATCCGCTAAAGTTTTAGCTTCATTAACTATACTTTCAATATCCCTACTTCTTACTTTTCCACCTCTTGCATAAGGAATTATACAATAAGTACAGAATCTGTCACATCCATCTTGTATTTTCATAAATGCTCTAGTTCTTCCATTTGATTGGCTTACTTCTATTTCTTCAAAAGCCCTTACCTTCATAATATCATCTACTGTACTAGCTTTTTTATTCCCTTCAATTTCTTGAAGTTTTTTTATTTCTTCAACTATCGTTCTTCTTTCATTAGTACCCATTACTAGATTTACTTCTTCTATTTCAAGTATTTCTTCAGGTGATACTTGTGAATAACATCCAACAACAGCTATTATAGCATCTGGATTTTTCTTTTTCATTCTTCTTATATATTGACGTGATTTTCTATCACTCATATGAGTTACTGTACATGTATTAATAACATATACATCTGCAAATTCCTCACTACCTACTTGCTCATATCCATCTTTTTTGAACATTTCAAGCATAGCTTCTGTTTCGTATTGATTTACTTTACAACCTAATGTGTAAAAAGCTACTTTTTTCACTTTATTCATCTCCTCCTAAGTCACTTAGTTCATATAAAACTATAGACGATGCAACAACTGACGCTGTCTCTGTTCTTAATATTCTAGGTCCAAGAGAAACTACATGAGATCCGATTTCTTGAACACTTTCAATTTCATCTTCTGTAATTCCACCTTCTGGGCCTACAAATATTCCTATACTATTTATATTTGCATTTTTTATAGCTTTTTTTATTGATACAGTTCTTTCATTTTCATAAGGACATATATTCATGTCATTATTTTTCATATCTTCTAAGGCTTCTTTAAAACTTAAAACACCTCTTAGTTTTGGAATTATACCTCTTTTACTTTGCTTTGCTGCTTCATAAATTATTCTTTCCCAACGTTCGATTTTTTTATCTTCCTTTTTTTCATCAACCTTAGCAACACTTCTTTTTGTTTGAACCAATATTATTTCATCTACACCAACTTCTGTAAGTTTTTGCAGTATCATTTCCATTTTAGGTCCTTTTGGAAGACCTTGATATAATCTAATTCTTACATCGGCCTCTCTTTTTATATCTACTTTATCAAGTATATTTAGTTCAACTATATCTTTGCTTATATTAGTAATTTCACATATATACTCTGTATTGTCTTTGTCACATACTTCTATTTCTTCACCAATTTTACATCTAAGTACCTTTGAAATATGTTTTACATCTTCACCTTCAATAATACAAGTATTATTCTCTAAATTAACATTTTTCTTTTCAACAAAAAATCTATCCATAATTACACCTACTTAAGCTTAGCAACTATTGCATTCCACTCACCTAATGTTTTTACTTCTATTATTTCAAATCCATTTTCTATTAAACTTTCTTTAACTTCATCGACTTTGGCATGTATTATTCCTGATGATATAAATACAGCATCTTCTTTCATACAACTATGAACATCTTTTGCTAATATTTTTATAATATCAGCTATAATATTAGCAACTACAACATCTGCTTTGTCACTTACTACATCTATCAAGTTTCCATGAAGAACTTGTACAGAATCTTGTACATGATTGTGAGCAACATTTTCTGCAGCTACTTTTACAGCTACTTCATCTAAGTCAACAGCTATAACATCTTTAGCTCCTAATTTTGCTGCTGCTATTGCAAGTATACCACTTCCACACCCTATATCGAATACCTTAGAATCTTCAGTTACATATTTTTCTAACTCTCTCATACACATTGTAGTAGTTTCATGAGTTCCAGTTCCAAATGCCATTCCTGGGTCTAGTTCTATTACTAAATCACCATATTGAACTTCATAATCTTCCCAAGTAGGTTTTACAACTAATTTTTCACCTATTTTAGTAGGCTTATAGTATTTTTTCCACTCATTAGCCCAGTCTTCCTCATTAACTTGTCCTAAAGATACACTACCCTCACCTATATCTATACCAAATCCAGTTAAAGCTGAAACTTTTTGCTTTATAGTTTCGACTAATTCCATTACATTTCTTTCTTCTGATATGTATGTTTTTATTAAAACACCTTCACTATTTCTCTTGTTAAAAACTTCTTCTTCAACATAATCCCAATCCAACTCATTTTTCTTTTGGAAGAAAAAGTCCTTAGGATCTTCAATCATAACTCCGCCCGTTCTAAGGTCATCTAGTATATTAGTTATAGCTTCAACAGCTTCCGTAGTAGTTTTTATAGTTACTTCAATCCATTTCATATGTACGTCCATCCTTTACTATTAATTTTCCTCTTTTTCCGTAAATTTTATTATATCATAATTATTATTATCTTTTATAACATTCTTTTATACTATTTCACATATTCTTTATTAATTTTTATATTTACAATATATTTTTATATCTAATAAATAAAAAATCTGTATCAAATCGATTTGATTAACTAAAAGCAGATGCATAAATATAAAATAACTTAAATCTGCAGTATACCTTAACTGCATAGAAGTTATTTTATATTTATATATTGCTCCCAGTTAAACAAATCACCTTTTGATACAGATTATTATTTTTTCTTAAACATATCTTCTATTTTTTGTCCGAATGTCCTCTTCTTTTCATGAACTTCATCTCCAGACTCTTTAGCTAACTCTCTTAATAATTCTTTTTGTCTATCAGTTAAATGTTTAGGTGTTTCAACTACTACCTTAACATATTGATCTCCTCTTGAATTACCTCTAAGTTTTTGTATACCTTTTTCTCTTAATCTGAATACTGTACCAGTTTGAGTTCCAGCTGGTACATTATAACTTACTTTACCATCTAAAGTAGGCACCTCTATTTCTCCACCTAAAGCAACCTGACTAAATGATACTGGCATTTCTAAGTATACATCATATCCTTCTCTTGTGAATAATGAATGCTTCTTAATATTTACAACTATATAAAGATCTCCTCTTGGACCACCTTTAGATCCAACTTCACCTTGACCAGAAAGCTTAATCATTTGACCATCATCTATACCTGCAGGTATATCTACTTCGATAGTTTTAACTTTTCTAGTACTTCCAGTTCCATGACATTTATTACATGGTGATTCTATTATTTCTCCTTCTCCATGGCATTCGCCACATGTTCTAGAACTTGCTATATTACCAAAAGGAGTTCTTTGAACAGTTCTAACTTCTCCGCTACCATTACATGTTGGACAAGTTTTCTTAGATGTACCTGGTTTTGCACCAGTTCCATGACATTCATTACACTCTTCACTTCTATTTATTTTTATTGAAACTTTCTTACCAAAAGCAGCTTCTTCAAAATCTATAGTTACATTTTGTCTTATATCAGCTCCACGCTCAGGACCTCTTCTTCTTTGACGGCTTGAGCCTCCAAATCCACCTCCGAACATATCTCCAAATATATCTCCGAATATGTCTTCGAATCCTCCAGCTCCACCTGAGAAGCCTCCGAATCCTTGACCACCAAATCCACCTTGTCCATTTACGCCTTCATGACCAAATTGATCATAAGTTCTTCTTTTATTTTCATCTGATAGAACTTCGTAAGCCTCATTTATCTCTTTGAACTTTTCTTCTGCTTCTTTATTATCAGGGTTTCTATCTGGATGGTATTTCATCGCTAATTTTCTATAAGCTTTTTTTATCTCTTTCTCATCCGCACTCTTACTTACACCCAGTACCTCATAGTAGTCTCTTTTAGTACTCAAGTTTGTCACCACCTTTATCTTACAAAATAATAGCTTGTAGAATATTAAAACTACAAGCTATTATTCTTTATATTTAACAGATTTAACATTCTATTTTATTATATAAAATTTCTCTGTTTTTGTAACCTATTTTTCGTCATTTACTTCTGTAAAGTCAGCATCTACAACATTATCATCTTGTGGTCCTTCTTGAGCTCCACCTTGAGCTTGTTGTTCTTGAGCTGCAGCTTGATACATCTGTTCAGATATTTTTTGGAATCTGTTCATTACTTCATCCATAGCTTTTCTTATTTCTTCAGCCGTAGCATCTTCTCTATCTTTTACAGATTTTAAATCA
Organism: Romboutsia faecis; assembly: GCF_014323405.1. Lineage (GTDB taxonomy): Bacteria > Bacillota > Clostridia > Peptostreptococcales > Peptostreptococcaceae > Romboutsia_E > Romboutsia_E faecis. The sequence goes on from NZ_JACRWE010000001.1 coordinate 521,703, forward strand.
GCTATTGCAGCTTCAACGTTAGCTTTATCATCTGCACTTATTTTATCAGCAACTTCACCTAAAGTTTTTTCAGTTTGATATATAGTTGACTCAGCTTGATTTAATGCTTCTATTTTATCTTTCTTTTGCTTATCAGCTTCAGCATTCATTTCAGCTTCTTTTACTTTTCTTTCTATTTCTTCTTCACTTAAGTTAGTTCCTGAAGTTATAGTAACTTTTTGTTCTTTTCCAGTTCCTAAATCTTTAGCAGTAACGTGAACTATACCATTAGCATCTATATCGAAAGTAACTTCTATTTGAGGTATTCCTCTTTGAGCTGGTGGTATATCAGTTAATTGGAATCTACCTAAAGTAGTATTGTCGTAAGCCATACTTCTTTCACCTTGAAGAACATGTATATCAACAGCAGTTTGGTTATCTTGAGCAGTTGAGAATACTTGAGACTTCTTAGTTGGTATAGTTGTATTTCTTTCTATTATTTTAGTAAATACATTACCTAAAGTTTCTATACCTAATGATAATGGAGTTACGTCTAATAATAATAAATCGTTAACTTCACCAGTTAAAACACCTGCTTGTATAGCCGCTCCAGCAGCAACACATTCATCTGGATTTATACCTTTGTGAGGTTCTTTTCCTATGAACTTTTTAACAGCTTCTTGAACCGCTGGTATTCTTGTAGATCCACCTACTAATAATACATCATCTATATCAGATGTAGATAATCCTGCATCTTGTAAAGCTCTCTTAGTTGGTTCCATAGTTTTTTCAACTAAATGAGCAGTTAATTCATCAAATTTAGCTCTAGTTAAATCTATATTTAAGTGTTTTGGTCCTTCAGCAGTAGCTGTTATAAATGGTAAGTTTATATTCGAGCTCATTGTTGAAGATAATTCTTTTTTAGCTTTTTCAGCAGCTTCTTTTAATCTTTGAAGAGCCATTTTATCATTTCTTAAATCTACACCTTCAGCTTTTTTGAACTCATCAGCTAAATAATCTATTATAACTTGGTCAAAGTCATCTCCACCTAATCTGTTGTTACCAGCAGTAGCTAAAACTTCGAAAGTACCATCCCCTATTTCAAGTATAGATACGTCGAAAGTACCTCCACCTAAGTCGAATACTAATATTTTCTTTTCTTGATCTAATTTATCCATTCCATAAGCAAGAGCTGCAGCAGTTGGCTCATTTATTATTCTCTTAACATCAAGACCTGCTATTCTACCGGCATCTTTTGTTGCTTGTCTTTGAGCATCTGTAAAGTAAGCTGGAACTGTTATAACAGCTTCAGTTACAGATTGACCTAAATAACTCTCAGCGTCTGCTTTTAATTTTTGTAATATTATAGCTGATATTTCTTGTGGAGTGTATCCTTTACCATCTATATCAACTTTGTAATCTGTTCCCATATGAGTTTTTATTGATATTACAGTTTTATCTGCATTTGTAACTGCTTGTCTTTTAGCAGGTTCACCTACTATTCTTTCTCCATCCTTAGTGAAAGCTACTACTGATGGAGTAGTTCTCATACCTTCTGTATTTGCTATTATTTGTGGTTCTCCACCTTCTAAAACAGCAACACAAGAGTTAGTTGTTCCTAAATCTATTCCTATTACTTTTCCCATGATTCATATCCTCCTTGAGTAATTTATTATCATTTTATTATTTTAAATTTCATTTTTAGTTAATTTATTATTAGCAAGAAACTTTAACCATTGTTGGTCTTATTACTTTAGTTCCTAGCTTATATCCTTTTTGAAGTACCATTATTACTTTGTTAGCTTCAACGCCATCTACACTTTCTTGCATAACTGCTAAATGTAAGTTCGGATCAAAGTCAGCATTTTCAGCTTCGATTTCTTCTACGCCAAACTTGCTTAAAGTATCTTTAAGCTGTTTTTGAACAAGATTTATACCTTCGTATAGTTTATCTTCTTTGTTATCACAAGCCTCCACTGCTCTTTCCATACTATCAATAACTGGTATTAACTCAGTTATTATCTTCTCATTCGCAAATACTCCAATTGTTTCTTTTTCTTGATTAGTTCTTCTTATATAATTTGAGTATTCTGCTTGTAGTCTTTGATACTTATCTCTTTCTTGTGCTAATTCTTCTTTCATTTTTTCTTCCTCTAACCTCGAGTTTATGTCTATAACATTGTCATCTTGGTTAGTTTCAGTTGATTCTTCAAAATTAACTTCTTGAGATTCTATCTCTTCGTTAACTGAAGTATCTTTTTCATCTTGATGAATATTTTTTTCCAAGATACTGCACCCCTCAATTTTATTTTTTATTATTAATCAGTAAGTTTATATAACTTATTATAGAATATATTCTAGAATAGTCCATTCTAGTAGGTCCTATAAAGCTTATACGTCCTACTGAGTTTTCATCTACTTTGTATGTTGCTGTAACTACACTATACTCTTGAGCAGCTTTTACATCATTATCACTACCAATAATTATATTAGCATTATCCTTTAATATACCCTTTGACTTAGTCATCTTAGTTATATTTTCTTTTTCTTCTATCATATTAAAGAATGATCTAGCTTTTAATACATCATTAAATTCTGGATAACTAAATATATTGGTTGCTCCGCTTAAAGACATTGATAACTCTTCATTTGATAAGTTTGAATTTAGAGCATTTACAAGTTGATCTATTAAATTAGAATATTCTCCTATTTCATGCTTTATAAAAGCCACAAACTTATTATCTAAATGAGTTATAGTTTTACCACCAAGCTTTTTAGTTAGATTGTCAGATATAATATTTAGTTTAGCTTGTTCTAAATAAATCTTAGTAGGGATAGTTTCTTTTTTAATATCACCTTTATCAGTAACTACTATTAGCAAGATATTACTTTCATTCATACTTACTAGTTGAATATGCTTTATAGTACTGTAGTTCACTAAGTTTTTAGCGACTCCTACAGTTGTATAATTAGTCAGTTCTGATAATAACTTCGAAGTTTCATGAATAAGACTTTGAATATGATTAATGTTATTTTGAACACATTTTTCAATCATAATCTTATCTGACTCATTCAATTCACTGGTTGCCATAAGTGCATCTACATACAACTTATAACCTTTTTCTGTTGGTACCCTACCAGCAGATGTGTGAGGTTGAATTAAATATCCTAGTTCTTCTAGGTCAGCCATTTCATTTCTTATAGTCGCTGCACTTACACCTAAGTTATATTTCTTCGATATAGTTCTAGACCCTACAGCTTCTGCTGTATCTATGTAGTCTTTAATTACAGCTTTAAGGATATTGAGTTTCCTTTCATTTAATTCCATCTTGCACCTCCCTGCTGTTAGCACTCATTTTATACGAGTGCTAAAAAGATTATATTTATTTTATATCACTATAATTTTATTTTGTCAACACTTTTGCTATTAATTCATAAATTCTATAAAAACTGTATTTGATATTTCCCTTCCTTTTTGTGTTAATGCTATATTTTCTTCACTTATTCGAATTAAATGTTTATCACTTAAATCTTTTATTTGCTTATGATACCTTTCTAGAAAATCTATATTAAATTGTTTTTTAAAATCATCAAAATTTATTCCTTCATTCATTCTAAGTCCCATAAATATCTTTTCTTCTATTTTATCTTCAATATTAAGAATTTCTTTGTTATCTATTGGTCTTTCATTTTTCATAAGCAATTTATGATATTCATTTAAATCACATAAGTTTCCATATCGAGTATTCTTTATATAACCAGATGCCCCTGGTCCAATACCAATATAATGTCCACATTTCCAATAAAGTTTATTATGCTCACATTCAAAACCATCTTTTGAATAATTAGAAATTTCATATTGGTTATATCCTTTAGACTTTAAATACTTTATTGTATACTCATACATATCAATATCTGTATCTTCATCCATAAGCCTAAACTCTTTTCTTTCATACATATTATAAAGTTCTGTATCTTCTTCTAATATTAAAGAATACGCTGATATATGTGTTGGATTTAAATCCGTTATTTTTTCTAAACTTTCTTTCCAATCATCAAAACTTTGATTCGGAAGGCAATACATCAAATCAATATTAATATTATCAAACCCAACATTTAAAGCTTCTTTATAATTTTTCTCAAACTCTTCATAAGTATGTATTCTACCTATATATTCTAAGTGATTATTTTGGGTAGCTTGAAGCCCCATACTTAATCTATTAATACCTACATCCTTCATATCTTGTAATTTTTCTAATGTCAGTGTTCCGGGATTGCATTCAATAGTAATTTCCGCACCTTTTTTTATATTAAAATTATCATTTATACACTTAAATATGTACTTAATCTCATCTCCACTTAATATACTTGGAGTTCCTCCCCCTAAGAATATACTTGTTATTTCTTCATTATTACCAATTTCACTTTTATATAATTCCATTTCTTTTTTTAAGTCTTCTAAGTATGTTTTTTTTGAAATTATATCTAATTTGAAGGAGTTAAAATCACAATAATTACATTTTTTCACGCAAAAAGGAACGTGTATATATAACCCAAACATTAGCTCACCTACTTTCATATTTATTTTTATTGTTTTTAATCTTTTTATAAAATTCACTTTACTCTATAATTTACCATATTTTTTACAATTTTATTTCCCTCAATTAAAAAAAAGACTAAATTATAAGTATAAAAGTATTATATACAAAACTTATAACTTAGCCTTTTATTTATTTTACCCAAATAAATTAACTTTAATAGTAATTTAATTGTCATTCTTCTTAGACATGTAATTATATACAGGTAATCCTATTAGAGTTATTATTATACCTCCTAAGGCTATTACAGTAGCAGTTAACAATTGATTAACTATAACAAATAAGCCTCCAATTATAGCTACCAACGGAATAATAGGATATAATGGTACCTTGTATGGTCTATCTAAATTCGGATTATCTTTTCTAAGCTTCATTACACCTATAAATGTAAGTACATAGAATACCCATACCATAAATACAGTTAAGTCAGTTAACAAGTTAAATTGTCCAGATAATGCATATATGCATGCAAGTATGGCTACTAACCATGTTGCATTTGTAGGTGAGCCTCCTGCATTAACTTTTGATAAGGCATCACTACCAGGAATAATCTTTTGTTTAGCTAATGTGTAAGGAATTCTTGGTCCTGTTAAAAGATACCCATTTAAAGTTCCAAATACTGATATTAGTATACCGATAGTTATTATTTTACCTCCAACATCTCCAAACAATCTAGTAGCAACTAATGTTGCTGGAGACGTCACTAAAGCTAACTCTGAAGCACTTGCTACTCTTAAATAAGCTAAATTTATAATTATATATACTGCCATTACAGCTGATAACCCACCAACTATTGCCGTTGGCAAATCCTTACCCGGATTTTTCATTTCACCTGCTATTGCTCCAACATTTATCCATCCGTCATATGCAAATAATGTTGCAATTAATACATGACCTAATGCTGTACTTGCACTAACTCCTTGTCCCACAATCGGTGTAAATGTGCTCCCTCCACTTTTGCCTTTTATAAATCCAAATATTATTATTAAAATTAATGGTACCAATTTACCTATAGTAGCTATATTTTGTATCGCACCTCCAAAAGAAGAACCGATATTATTTAGTAAGGCTAGTAGTATTATTACACCTAATGCTATTGGAAGTACTATCGTCATATTAGTGGCTGTATAGCCAAAAAGCTCCGCACATTGCTGAGCAAAAATTACAGCTAATGCAGCTGTAGTACCTGGAAAAAATAATACAGTTTGCATCCAACCTGTTAAAAACCCTAGTTTCTTTCCATATATCTCCTCTATATATACCATCATACCACCAGTTCTAGGTATAGCTGCTGACACTTCTGCTGCTGTAAGTCCAGCCATAATAGTTATAAATCCACCTAAAATCCAAGCTATTATTCCTAATCCTGGAGCACCATTTGTTATTGTGTAGATAGCTTGTGGTTTAAAGAAAACTCCAGAACCAATTACTAAACCTATAACTGTAGAAAGAGCAGTTCCCAAACCTAGAGTTTTTTTAAGTTCATTACTCATAAGTTGCCTCCTTACTAAAATTAATAAAAATTATATATTTTTACATCTTTAGTATTACCAGATTTATCTTAATTATTAGACTTGACAGTTTAAACCTGTATAACTAAAAAAGATGTATAGAATTCAAAAGAATTCCATACATCTTTTTATTTATAATTAATCATCTAACTTTAACACAGACATAAATGCTTTTTGTGGAACTTCTACAGAGCCTATTTGTCTCATACGTTTCTTACCTTCTTTTTGTTTTTCAAGAAGTTTCTTCTTACGAGAAATATCTCCTCCATAACATTTAGCAAGAACGTCTTTTCTAAGAGCACTTATAGTTTCTCTAGCAACTACTTTATTTCCAACTGCAGCTTGTATTGGAACAGCAAATTGGTGCCTTGGTATTTCATTTTTTAACTTTTCACACATAGCTTTCCCTCTAGGATAAGCTCTACTTTCGTGAACAATAAAGCTAAGTGCATCTACCTGTTCTTTATTTATTAATATATCAAGTTTAACAAGATTAGAAGGTACATATCCTTTTATTTCATAGTCTAATGAACCATATCCTCTTGTTCTTGATTTTAGTGCATCAAAGAAATCATAAATTACTTCATTTAATGGAAGGTCATAGTGAAGCATAACTCTTTTTTCATCTATATACTCCATATTTAACATGTTTCCACGTCTTTCTTGACATAATTCCATGACAACACCTACATAGTCTTTAGGCACAATTATATCACCTTTAGCTATAGGCTCTTCTATCATTTTTATTTCTGATACTTCAGGTAAATTTGCAGGATTTTGAACCATTACAATCTCACCATCAGTTTTAGTAACTCTGTATATAACAGAAGGTGCCGTTGTAACTAAGTTAAGGTCAAACTCTCTTTCTAATCTCTCTTGAATTATTTCTAAATGAAGTAAACCTAAGAATCCACATCTAAAACCAAATCCTAAAGCAGCAGATGTCTCAGATTCAAACTCAAGAGCCGCATCATTTACTTGCATTTTTTCAAGAGCATCTCTTACATTTTCATATTTTTCACCTTCACCTGGATATATACCACAGTAAACCATAGGAGTAGCTTTTTTATACCCTGGTAATGGTTCTTCAGTAGGATTATTTGCATCAGTTATAGTATCACCTACGTGACAACTTCTTATATCTTTTATACTTGCAGCAATGTATCCAACATCTCCAGCAGCTAGTTCATCAAGTTCTCTCTGACCAGGAGCCATAACACCAACCTCTGTTACTTCAAAAGTTTTGTTAGTGTTCATCATTTTTATTGTCATACCCTTTTTTACAGTACCTTCATAAACTCTAACATAGGCTACAACACCTTTATATGCATCATAGTATGAATCGAATATTAATGCTTTTAAAGGTGCTTCTTTATCACCTTTAGGAGCCGGTATATTTTTAACTATAGCTTCTAATACATCTTCTATATTTAAACCACTTTTTGCAGAAATCAATGGTGCTTCACTGGCATCAAGACCAATTATATCCTCTATTTCTGCTTTTATTTCATCTGGTCTAGCACTTGGTAAGTCGATTTTATTTATTACAGGTAATATCTCTAAATCTTGATCTAATGCTAAATAAACATTAGCCAAAGTCTGAGCTTCAACACCTTGTGCTGCATCTACTACTAATAGTGCACCTTCACAAGCAGCTAAACTTCTTGACACCTCATAGTTAAAGTCTACGTGTCCTGGAGTATCTATAAGATTTAAGAAATACTCATTTCCATCCTTAGCTTTATAAACTAACCTTATATTTTGCAGCTTTATAGTGATTCCTCTTTCTCTTTCAAGATCCATATTATCTAATAACTGATCCTTCATTTCTCTATCACTAACAAGACCTGTTTTTTGTATTAATCTATCAGCTAAGGTAGACTTACCGTGATCTATATGCGCTATTATACTAAAATTTCTAGTTCTACTTTGTTTGTTGTCCACCTTTATTCCTCCTTATTATTAATATCATAGCTTTTATTTTATAATATATCCGCATTTATGTAAATAAAAGTTATCTTAATATAAAGTAAAATTTTATAATAAAATAAGACTTAGTATAATACTAAGTCTTATTTTATTACTTATTTATATTTTTATAATATATACTTAGCGAAGACTTTCGATTTTACCTTGTATGTACGGTTGTAATTCTTTTAATGATTTTGTAGTCTTTTCTATATAAGTTTCATTTCCTAACATAATATTCGCATTAGTATCAATAATTATCAGGCATATACTGACAGTTACAGACATTATTAGTATAAATATTATCCTATAAATAGATCTTCTTTTTCTTTTTTTATTTTTTCTTTCTATATGTTTTTCTAAACGACTCATTCTAAACTCCTAAATAGTTATATCTATTTAAAATATGAATCTAATATATCTGCTATATATTTCGTACTAGCACTAGCCTCTTCTATACTTACTGCGTTACTTCCAACTTCAATTAATATACCATTTTTAGCTACATATTGATTATATCTACCGTAACTTTTTTTAACTACAGGTTTAGCTATTCCAGGGTATTTTTCATTAGCTAAATTTGTAAGGTCTGTTGCTATTTTCATAACTTCATCTACATTTTGATTTTTCATTCCTACTACGAAACAAATTTGAGCTACCTTTTCTCCATTTATAGTTGTTGTATAATTTTTATTTGTTTCTTTTGTTACATTTGCTGATGCGTCTCTATGTAAATCTATAGCTATATCTACACTATTATAAGCAGATAGCATTGATTTTACCGTTTTTAAACTGTTAGAGTATGAGTTATTATATGATGGATTATCATGTATAGTAGTATTATGTACTACACCCCATCCTTTATTAGTTAATTGAGTTGTAAGTAAATTACCTATTTTTATTACTGAATTTTCCGGATCATTTGAGTGGTAATTCCCAGAAGGTGAATTAGAGTATGTTTCACAACTATGAGTATGATATATCAACATTCTTGGAGTTGCACTTGTTACTCTAACATTATCTTTATATTCAGCTAAAAGCGATGTCTCACTTTCATTTTTCTCTTTACTTTTACTACTATTATCATCTGAATTTAAAGTAGGTATATTTTCTTCACCTATGTGTACCTTTATATAATCATCATTATTATCATTGTTATCATTTTTTTCATCATCATTATTCTTTGTACTAGCTGACTCTTTCTCTTCATTTGTATTAGTTTCTGGATAAGAAGAATTTATTAGATATCTAAAAAAGTCTTCTTTATCCATAGCAAATGATGTTGTTGTAGGCAATATACAAATTAACACACAGGCTAATAATTTTGCCTTAATGCGTTTTTTTTCCATTGTTTTTCCTCCTTATTTTGTTATCCTTCCTGGATGCAATGCTCTATTTAACCCTTCGCTTATTATTATTGATAAGTTTTCTATGGTTTCATCTATGTCTTTAGGTGTAACGATTAAATTTTTATCATATGGATCTAGAGAATCTTTTATTAATTGATACTTCTCTCCTTCTTTCAGTTTTTTTAACATATTATAGAAGGTCTCTGATTCCTTGGATTCACTCATTAAGTTATCAATAGCCATATCTAAAACATCACTAGTTAAAGTTGCTGCATCTACAACAGTAGGAACTCCTATTGCTATAACATCTACTCCTAAATATTCCTTATTTAAGGCTTTCCTTTTGTTTCCAACTCCACCACCTGGAGATATACCAGCTGTTGAAATTTGTATAGTTGCATTTACTCTTTCCATCTTCCTTGATGCTAGAGCATCTATAGCAACTACTCTATCTGGTTTAATTATATCTACAATTGCTTTAACAGTTTCACTTGTCTCTATTCCTGTAATACCCATAACACCTGGGCTAAGTGCAGCTACTTCTGTAAAATCATCATCATAATCTTTGTTGTAATTTTTAAATATATGTCTAGTTACTAAAGTTTTAGATATGCTTTTTGGGCCTAATGCATCAGAAGTTATATTCCAGTTTCCCAACCCAATAATTAAAGTTTTTTTAGTTTTATCAGTTCCAAAAACTTCTACCAACTCATCTTTTAAGTATTTTATCATTTCTTCTCTTGATTCATCATCATCAAATTTCATCAAGTTGCTTTCTAATGTTATATAGGTTCCTATTCCTTTATTCATTATCATCGAACCTTGCTCATCCATAACTTCTACTTTCGTTACAATACAATTATCTAATTCCTTATTTTCAACCTTTACTCCAGGTAATTCACTAGTATTTTGCTCCTCTGCATACATCTCTTTAGCTTCTAATGCTAAGTCTGTTCTTATATTAATCATCTTAACCTCCAGTATTAATTGAATGATATTTATAAGTGTTAACAAATTTTAGTATTCTATAACAAAAATTATAATTTTGTAAATATTGAATAATTAAATTATATATTGTAAATTATTTTTATATAGGTTATAATCTTAAAAGTCAAAAATAACAGATATTATTAAAATAAGATTATGAATAAATTATCCTTGATTTTCAGATTTATTTCTGTTAATATATAATATGTTGACGACGAATATAATAAAAATGTACGAGGGGGTGAACTCACATGGCAAACATAAAATCAGCTAAGAAAAGAATAAAAGTTATCGAGAAGAAAACTGCTTTAAACAGAGCTAGAAAATCTCAATTAAAAACTGCTATAAGAAGATTCGAAGAAGCTGTTGTAGCTGGAAACAAAGAAGAAGCTACTCAAAGATTCCAATATGCTCAAAAGAGAATATCTCAAGTTGCATCTAAAGGAACTATACACAAGAATGCTGCAGCTAGAAAAATAGCTAAATTAGCTCAAAAATTAAACGGAATGAACGCTTAATTCTCTGTTTATAATCTTAATAGATGTAACCCTTGATTTTTTATCAAGGGTTTTTACATTTTTTATTCGCTTAACTAATAAAATTCTTTTTTACATAAAAATACCTTAGATTATAACTTTAATCTAAGGTATTTTTATTAACTAACTTCCTTTGACAATATTTACTAACTAAAATTTCTACGGCTAACGTATCTTTAATTAATCCATTTTTTATCTTATAATCACTTTCTAAAATATAATTCAACATATCTATTATAATCTCATCCGAGAAGTTAGATGCTTGTTTTAAGGCCTTCCCCACTACAAAAGAATGTAATTTTAACTTTTCTGCAATAACTTTACTTGTATATCCTTCTAACTGAAATTGTCTAACTTGCATAACAACTTTAAATTGTTTTGCAATCATAGAAAATATACCAAGTACTGATTCACCTTCTTGGATCATATCATTTAATATCCTAATTGCATTTGAAGAATTTTTCTCACCTATATAATCGATTAGTTTGAATATATCATTTTCTACTTTTTTTTGTGATAATTTATCTATTACCTCATTATTCACTTGATTTCCTTTGCCCACAAATGAACTTATTTTATTTATTTCATTATCTAAATCTGATAAAGTTTTTTCACTACTTTTATCCCTATATCCTTCAGAATCTATAAAATACATAATTTGAGCATTTTCTATTCTAACTTCTCTAGCTTCAAACTTCTTTTTTACCCACTTAAATAAATCCATATCAGATAGTTTATCACAATTACAAACTATTCCATTTTTACTTATCTTCTTTACTATATTTTTTCTTTTATCTATGTCTCCATAAACAACAAAAACTAAAATTGTACTTTCGGGTATATTATCTAAGTGATCTATTAAATATTTTTCATCACTATCAGTAAAATTCTTCTTCTTCCCTTTTAATAGTTCAAAATCTTTTATTATAACTATTTTTTTATCATCCATAAAAGGAAGTGTTTCTATAGAGCTTATAACTTGATCTAATATAATTTCCTTCCCATCTATAATATCTAAGTTAAAATCTAACATACTTTCATTCAAACTATTTTTAAAAGCATTTATAGAATTTTCAATAAGATAATATTCTCTACCATAAAAAAGATATATATTTTTGAAATCTCTATTATTAACACTTTTTATAATATCCTTGTAATTCATTTTCTTGCTCCTTCATAATCTTTAGTTCGTTATAAGTCATATACGAAAACAGTATTATGTAATATGTAATAACATAATACAATTTGGGATTATCTATTTCAATATAGGCGAAATTAAATATACTTATCTTATTTAATAAATAATATATTATATCTATAATATATTATATCTATAATATATTTATTAAAATAAGCTATTAACTTCGCTACCCATAGGTTTATTTTAAATATAATTATACTTGCAACACTTAAATATATTATAACTCCCATAAAAGGAACAATTATCATATTACTTACTATTGTGAATAATGGTATTCCTTTAAAATTATAATATATTAATGGCACCGTTAATATATTTGCAGATATAGTTAATGATACTAAACTAATCTTAAATATCTGATTTATATAACCATAGAAGTATATTATAGACAATGTAGCAAGAAAACTCAATTGAAAACTTATATTATATATAATATATGGATTATTTATTATAAAAAATATTCCTATCAATGATAAAGTTGATATACCATCTTTCTTTCTATCTAAGAATATAGATAAATATAGTACAATCACAAAGAATATCGAACGAATAATAGATGGAGAAGAACCTACCATTAAAGAATATATAATCATCAATATAGATAAAATAAATAACTTATAATATCTATTTATTCCTCCGATTATAAAAGCTATAATACCACAGAATAGTCCAGTATGAAGCCCAGATATAGCTATAATATGGCTAGTTCCACTTCTAGTGAACATCTCCTTTTCATCTTCACTTAGATATTCTTTTTCACCTAATATTATAGAATTTATAAAATCTGATTTGTCCTTGTATAAATATCTGAATGTATCCCTTATATATTTTTTTGTGTTACTTATAAATGAATACACACTATTATTATTTATAATTTCATATTTATCTATATATATTATACCTTCATACCCTGTACTTCTTATATATCTTCCATAATCGAAATCTTCAAACTTCATATTATCTAATGATTTGTAATTACCATTTATTTTTACGACTTTACCAACATCTAAATTTTTATTTTTACTATAGTCATTTACTAAAAATTTTCCTAATTTATATTGATCATACTTTTCTTTTTCAACTTTATCCTTTACAACACCTCTTACTACTACTATTTCATTTTCACTAAATTTATTATCTATAGGTTTAACCTTTGTATAAATAAGCGTTATAAATAATAAAATTATATACATTATGAGCAACGGCCTTCTCATTCACCCTCCAAATGTTTTTATTTTTTATTATCATCACCTTTAAATTTTTTAAACCATTTCTACCATATTCATTTAACCATAGTTTAAATATTTTTTAACTTACTTAAAATAAAAAAAGTGCCTTATGGCACTTTTATATATATTCATTTATATAATTATCTTTTTTAGAAAATATTGTACTTAAAAAACTTTTTACTTTTTTATTCTCATCTAAATTATTTAAAATAAATGCTTCCGATACATCTATGTATGAAAATGCTAATTGTGATATGGTATTAATATTAAACTCTACATCATATTCAAAATTACCCTTTTCTATTGTCAATTTTTTATCTTTTAAACTTATTCTAAAAACTCCATTATTATCTTCAATAAAATCATCTTTAATAGATATATTTATAGTTTCTTCTAGGTTACTTTCAATATCCAAATCTTTTAAGTATTTTTCTAAATTTATAACTCTCCCCATCATGAAAGGTTTTATTTTTATCGTAGAATTTCTAGGATTGTCCAAAATAAATCTTATTTTATCATTTATAGGTGTTGAAATTATTACAGATTTACATTGAGTATTATGATTGTATATGAACTTTAACATAGACTTTAATGAATCTATATTTTTGTAAAATAATTCTCTTACAAACATATTATCATCATTTAGGAAATATATTATATATCCATCTATTTCTCTATCTTGATGAATATATACATGTCCACCTTCACTTTTTACTTCTTCAAATAAATTTTTATAATATAATTCATCCCTTTTTATATTCCCATTTACATTATCTAAAAATGAATTATATATATCTACAAGGTAATCTAGATCCCTCAAAGTCGCTTTTTTCATTATACCGCTTGTTTTAAAATATTTTAGACTTTCTATATCAATACTATATTCAATTTGATCATAACAATGCTCATATCCATATTTTCTATATAGCCTATAGTCTATAGGCATTAGAATTGATATCAATTGATCTTTCTTATACAATTCTTCTAAAGTAAACTCCATTATATTTTTCATATAACCTTTACCTCTTACCTGAGGCAAAGTTGATACACCTACTACATAAGATGTATCATAGTATTTACCGTTTAAATTAATCTTATATTGATTTAGCTGCAAAGATGAAACAATCTCACCATTTTCATCAACTACAACCGTATTGCACTTATCATATCTATTTTCAAAATAATAGTCAGTAAATTTAGGACTATCATTAAAACAGTAGTCCCAAATTTCTCTTATATTATTTTTTTCATCTTCTTTAGCATATCTTATTTTCATAATTTATGCCTCCCTAACAGTATACTTTTCAACAAATCGAACTGGATGGTAAGAAAGTTTTGCTTTTCTAAGTCCAGGTATACCTAAGTCTTCTTCTCTATTTACAAATTCAACTTCACTAAATTCATTTACCAAGAATTGTTGATTTATAAAAGGATATAATCCTCTTATATCTGGATTTGCTTTTTCTATATGAATTAAGGCCATATTAGGATTTAAAAGTTCTCCAATAGTAAAGGCTTCTAATTTATTATCTATAAATATTCCACCTACCTTTACACAATCTTTTAAAATATCATAATTATTAAATATTTTTTTTATGCCTATAAGTTCTTCATCCATCCCCTCATCATATTCATTATTTTCTTCTTTATTATTCGCCCATTTCTTAACTAACTCTAAGCAAGAATTAAAATCTTCTTTATTTAACAATCTATATTCAAATCTATCTTCATACTCTTTTAAAAAGTAATTTATATGATTTCTTTTCTTTTGATTTTTTCTACCACCTAAAGTTCTCATGCTTTCTGCATCATATATATAATCAAATAAATCTCTTTCTTCTATATATTCAAATTTATCCTTATAATTCTCTTTTAGATAATCGACTATTTCCTGAGTTACACCTCTGAAATACAATTTTTTATTTACATTTTTAAAGTAATCAAATACAAAATCTATTACTTCAGGAAGTCTTTCCTTCTTAGCAAGTGGTAATATCGAAAATGTATCACCTTCATATTCACCTACAAGGACAGCAAATTCATCCCCTATATAATATCCTGTTTTATAAAGATGTTGCCACATATATAAAGTTGCAAAGCAATATTCACATGCTTCATAATTGACCATATCAAAATAAGGTTGTAATTTTTCTTTTGCACTTATATCTATATCTTTAAAGACTATAACCTCATCTTTTTCTTTAACACACATATCTATATTTCTTAATAACATAAAATCCTCCTAGTTTTAATGCATTCCTTAAAGTCTATATAAATAACCTATTTTTTGTTTTATCGTATTAATTTATACTTATTTGTTCAAAATGAAAATTGATAAACTTTTACATGTTTATATTACCCATATTATATTTTTATAAACATGTAAAGAATGGTGGTGGTATTTATATCCAAGTATTATAAATTTTTACTAATAATTATTATAATAGCACTTTTCTCTGGTTGTGACAAAAAAGAAATTTTATCTGTGCATATAATCGATGTTGGTCAAGGTGATAGTATACTAATAAAGACTCCTTCAGACAAAAAAATTTTAATTGATGGAGGAAATGAAGATAGTGAACATATAATTAAAAGTTATTTAAGAAAAGAAAAAGTAAAGTCTTTAGATATTATTATTGCAACACACCCTGATTCTGATCATATAGGCAGTTTAGATTATGTAGTTGATAAATTCGATGTCAAAAGTATTTACATGCCAGATCAAAATCCTAATAGCTCTTCTTACAAAAATCTTATTAAAGCTTGTAAAAATAAAAACTTAGATATTAATTATTTATTTAAAGGTGATACATTGAATGTAGATGAATATATAAATTTACTAGTTTTAAGTCCATCATATATTCAACAAGATAATAATTTAAACTCAATAGTATTCAACTTAAACTACAAAAATAAATCATTTTTGTTTACAGGAGATTGTGAAGAAACAAATGAAATCGATATAATAAATTCTTTTAATTTAAATGATGTTGATTTTTTAA
This sequence comes from Romboutsia faecis, assembly GCF_014323405.1. Taxonomy (GTDB): domain Bacteria; phylum Bacillota; class Clostridia; order Peptostreptococcales; family Peptostreptococcaceae; genus Romboutsia_E; species Romboutsia_E faecis. The sequence goes on from NZ_JACRWE010000001.1 coordinate 538,063, forward strand.
AAGTTGCTCATCATGGTAGTAGTTCCTCTTCTACAGCAGAGTTTATAAATAAAACCAGTCCAGATGTAGCTGTGATATCTTGTGGGTATAAGAATCAATATGGACACCCTCATCAATCTACACTAGATACATTAGAAGAAAATAACGTACTAACATATAGAACTGATATTAATGGAGATATGGTATTCTACAGTGATGGGTCAACAATTACTACAAAACATAAATATAAGTAGTAAGCTACTTAATACTAATCAGTAAAAATCAAGTACTAATTAAAAACGGCTTAATTATAAGTTGTTCTTTGTATGAAAATATCACATACGAAAAGTAATTTATAATTAAGCCTAAAGCAAGAAATTATTTAATTAAATCATTTACAACTACAGATGCTATAATCAATCCACCTACAGATGGTACAAACGATATACTTCCTGGAGTCACTTTCTTACCATTCATTATTTTATGCTTTAATTCAATAGGTTGTTCTGTAGAATAAACTACCTTTAGTTTTTTTATTCTTCTATCTTTTAGCTCTTTTCTCATAACCTTTGCTAATGGACAAGTATGAGTTTTATGTATATCTGTAACTTCTATTTTAGTAGGATCTAATTTGTTCCCCATACCCATAGAACTTATAATATTAAATCCTTTTTCTTTACAAGTTTCTATTAACTTTATTTTAGATGTTACCATATCTATTGCATCAACTACATAATCATACTCTTCACAAAGAATCTCATCACTAGTTTCTGCATTATATAATTTTTTTACAGCTCTTAAATTTATATCTGGGTTTATATCTAGGATTCTATCCCTCATAACTTCAACTTTGCTCTTTCCTACAGTTGAATGAAGTGCCGGTAACTGTCTATTTATATTAGTTATATCTACTTCATCAAAATCGACTATTGTTAAATTTCCAACTCCGGCTCTTGCTATAGCTTCAGCAGCAAAACTACCAACTCCACCTACTCCAAAAACTATAACTTTCGATTTTTTTAATTTTTCAATTCCATCTTCACCTATAATAAGTGACGTTCTCATTGTAAAGTTCTTTTCCATATTATGACTACTCCTCTGCCTATTTATTTTTTATTAACAGAATATATTTTTCAATTAAATCCAAAACTATAAAAAAGGAGGGTTAATTTGAAAAATTTAATAATTCTGTTGTTGATGTCATTTTTCATAGCTATAGGTATTCAATTACCTAATAAATATAATTTCGATAAATATGTATCGATGGCTTATGATAATATTGTTAATTACAATAATGATAATTATACTTTAATAGTTAAGATTTTAAAAGATGCAAATAAAGATACACTTATACCTTACGCTAATTTAATAAACTTAAAAACTATTAAATGTATACCCAATAATACTTCAAATAAAATTGCTTATATATTATCTTTACCACAGCAATTCTCATTTATAGCAATTTATGATATTATAGATAGTTCCAATTATAATTTTCAAGGTATTATTGATAACTTATCTAATATTAAAAATTTTTATTTTTATAAAGATTTTATTGTAGTTGAACAATCCGATTCTAATCCATCAACAAACTTTACTCAAAGAGAATTTTTAGAAATTTTCTTTAATAAGAATAATACTTATATACCTGTTTTTAATAAAAATATATATATGGAAAAAATAACAAAAGATAGAGTTTCTAATAATAATGAAGTTACAAAAGAAATTGAAATCTCCTCAATTGATTATCTAGAAGGAGATTTACCTAGAGTACTTTGTATCAACACTATAACATCATACAAAGGTATATATGTAAATTTAACTAATTCTTATGAGTTTATAGAAGATAAAAAAACTACACAAAAAGAAATTTATGAATGGCATCCAGATATAGAGTGTTTTTCTATAAAAAAGAACTCTAAATAGAGTTCTTTTTTATTATTGGCGGGAATGCGTGGGAATCGAACCCACCCAAGAAGCTCTTAACTCCTCGTACTAGTTTTGAAGACTAGAGGGAACACCAGCACCCATCCATCCCCATATTATTCTTATAAAACTAATAATATCATTTTTTCCTATTTTTATCAATAAATTCATATTTTATGAATTTTTTATTAAAAAATGCCCAAATATAATTACTATTTGAGCATGACATTTTTCAATAATATAATTTAATTTACAATATATACATCTATAGTTTTTCTTCCCCAGTTATATACTGAAGATTCATCATTCATAAATATATCAATTTTATTTCCTTTTATAGCTCCTCCGCAATCTTCAGCTATAAATGTCTTGTTAAATTGAGGTATATAAACCTTAGTTCCATAAGGTATAACTTTAGGATCAACTGCTATAGTTCCCCATTTTGGCTTTTTCCCAGTTGAAGTTATTGAATGCCCAGTATAAGCTGTTGCCACTACTGACATATGCTTACCTTTACCATTAGTATTTGAAGAAACTTTTCTTGAGCTCTCTCCCCTTGATGACGCCACCTTAATTTCTTCAACTTTTGTTCCTTTTTTTATTATTTTATTAATTGGCTTTTCAGATACTATTTCTTCTACAAATGTCTTTTCTACTTGCTTTCCGTTATGATAAGTAATTTTATAAACCAATTGATTCTCTCCTGACTTACCTTCTTCTTCTACCTTAGTTTGTCCCTTTAATAAATCTTTATCCTCTATAACACTAACCTCAAAAGGAATACTTTTTATTTCTTTTATAACTTCTTCAGTGACATTAATTATCTCTATTTTCATACCATCATTTAATTTTTCATCTAAGTCTTTAGTTACTATATCATTCTTATCATATTTAATACCTTCCGCCACTAAAAGATCTTGAACATCAGACTTAAATGTAGATATTTGCCTTTCTTCTCCATTCACAATTAATGTTACTTCTTTATTTAATGCTGAATATCCCCCTAATATAGTTATTGATACCATACCGGTCAGAAACGCACTTTTAATCATCTTATTCTTTTTCAAATTCATAATTTTCTCCTCCTAAAAGTTTAATTCTATATTAAAATCATACATTTTACATTTTTATTTATTGCCTGAATCTTTTATATTTTCGTTTCTTATTCATGCCTTCGATAAATAAATTGTAACCATTTTGATACTTTTTGTCAACTTGACAAAAAAAACAAAATGTGCTTAACTAGTATTTTCAACTATTTAAGCACATTTTATCTTTGTAACCTTTTCGTTACTTTTTTATGAAATTTTGATATTATTTTGATTATTTTTTCATAGATTTTTTTATATATTCGCTATTTGCCAATCTATAGGTGTCTTACCTAGTTTTATTAAGATATCATTTATTTTTGAAAAATGCTTACAACCAAAAAATCCTCTACTAGCTGATAACGGACTTGGGTGTGGAGCTTCTAAAATAAAATGTCTATCTTCATCAATAAAAGTTTTCTTTTTTCTAGCATTTGCACCCCATAGAACAAATATTACAGGATCTTGTCTTTTATTAAGTATCTTAATTATCTCATCAGTAAAAATTTCCCAACCCTTATTTTTATGAGAATTCGCTTCATGAGCTCTAACTGTTAAAGCTGTATTTAGTAATAACACACCTTGATTAGCCCAAGGTATAAGATAACCATTATTAGGTATATAGCATCCCAAATCATCTCTCAGCTCTTTATATATATTTAGTAGTGATGGTGGAGTTTTCACTGTTGGTTGAACAGAAAAAGCTAAACCATGCGCTTGTCCCTCTCCATGATACGGATCTTGCCCTAAAATTAAAACCTTAGTATCTTTATAAGAAGTTTTCTTTAAAGCTTCGAATATATTTTCCTTATTTGGAAAAATTAAATTTGTCTTATATTCATTTTTAAGAAATTCTTTTAATTTAACATAATAGTCTTTTTCAAATTCTTTTTCTAATAAATCATCCCAATCATTATTTAGCCTTACCATATTAGCACCTACTTGTCTTAAATTCTTTTTATTCAGATATTACATCTTCTTTATTATCTATACTTTCTAATTTTTTTACTTTTATAACAACCTTATTAGGCATACATACGATTCTTTCGCTTATTTTACTTATAAATCCTGTATCTACACACACATTATCAGCGCAAGATGCATCTACCATTTCAACTCCGCCATCATGTATCTTTATGTGGTTATATTCAGATCCTGTCTCTATAATTAAATCTTCTTCATCATTGATTGATACAGTTTTGTATATTTCATTATTAACATATATCTCTATAGCTTCTGATTTTTCTTTATCAATATTATTATTCACTATAAAAAGAACTATAATCATAAATATAATACTACTAACTAATAAAATATCTTTTTTCTTCATTTATACCCCCCTGGAATATTATGCTATAATTAAATATAACATAAATTATCAGGGGGTCACATATGAAAAGAAAAAAAACTCTTCTTATATCTACTGCTATAGTCTTTGTTATAACTTTTTTATTATACAATTCCTCAAATACAAAAAATAAGTATAGCAGAGAATATTACTATCTAGGGACGATTAATGAAGTAACTATTTTAGGAATAAATAAATCAAAAAGTGAAAAATTACTAAATCACTGTGATGAAATTCTAAAAGATATAGAAAATAAAATGAGTGATACTATTCCAGGTAGTGATGTATCTAAAATTAATAATAACGCTGGAAGTAATTTCGTTAATGTATCTGATGATACTTTCTTTGTTATAAAGGAAGCAATTAGGTATTCAAATCTATCAGATGGTAATTTCGACATTACAATAGGCCCAATCTCTGATTTATGGGGAATAGGAACTAAAAATTCAAATGTACCATCGGTAGAAGAAATCCAAAATATATTAGATTTAGTAGATTACAAAAATATCATTTTAGATGAATCTAACAAATCCATAAAATTAAACAAAAGCAATATGAGAATAGATTTAGGAGCTATAGCTAAAGGATATGCTGCAGATATTATAGTTGATTACCTAAAAGCGAATAATGTAAAAAGCGCTATAGTTAATTTGGGTGGGAATATATATACTTTAGGAAGTAAAAATCACAAAGACCCTTTCACTGTAGGTATACAAGATCCCACCTTACCTAGAGGAAATTCTATTGGAAATATTAAGACTACCAATAAATCAGTTGTTACTTCCGGAATCTATGAGAGATATATTCAAAAAGGAAATAAAATTTATCATCATATTTTAAATCCATATTCTGGATATCCTTTTGAAAACGAGCTAAGCAGTGTAACAATTATATCAAATAAATCTATAATATGTGATGCTTTGTCAACTTCTGTATTTGGACTAGGATTAGAGAAAGGCTTCGATCTTATAGAGAGCTTGGATAATGTTGATGCTATTTTAATAACAAAGAATAAAGAAATATATTTAACTTCAAATATAAAAAACAAATTTAATCTTACAGATAATTCTTTTAAAATTATAAATAAAGATATTATTTTAAAATAAAAATAAGTAAAAATACTAGGATAAAATATAGATCACATTTTATCCTAGTATTTTCATAGTTATCTTACTTTAGCATCTTTATATACATCTGCTATTTCTACGGTTAATCGCTCTATATTAGATATATTTTCATAATTTTCAATGTAATTATGCTCTTCTTCTAATACATCAACATCCATAGTTATCGTAAACTTAGTTCCTACATTAAGCTTACTTTCAACACCAATAGTCCCTCCTATTAAGTTAACCATTGACTTTACCATGGATAGTCCTATACCACTACCATATACATTACCAATAAATCCTTTGTTAACATCATTAAATCTATCAAATATATGTTCTAATTTATCTTCTGGTATTCCGATTCCAGTATCTTCTATTATTATATTTATTTTATTATCTTCATATATAAGATTTACATATATACTACCACCTTCACCAGTAAACTTAATTGCATTAGATAAAATGTTAAGTATAATTCTTTCTATTGAATTAACATCTACAGACATAATTAAATCTTCTACATTTGTGTCAAATATAAGATTAATTCCATTATTATCAGCATAATTTGCAAAAGACATAACTATGTCTTCTATAAGAACGATAACATTTTTATTTTCTAATCTTAATTGATAAAAACCAGATTCCATTTTAGTAAAATCAATTAAATCATTTATTATCTTTATTAATCTATAACTATTTTGTATTGTTAAATCTACATGTTTTTTAATAATCCCATGATCATCAGATATTTTATTTTTATTATATAGATTTTCTATTAACTGAGTACTTGTAAATATAAGATTTAAAGGTGTCTTTAATTCATGAGACATATTTATAAAGAACTGCATTTTTATAAGATCTCTCTTTTCTCTTTCTATAATCTGTGTTTTCAATGACTCTAGCTTTATAATATCATTCATATCTTTTATTATAGTAAGTTTAAGTGTTTTCCTATTAACCTTAAAAGGTATACTCGCTACTTGAGTATCTATAATATCGTCATTTTTATCTAAATATTTTATCCTATAGTACTCACTAGTTTCACCAGATTTCACTTTATTAAAAGTATGTTTAGCTTCATTAACATAATCAGGATGAACTCTCATAAAATCTAATCTACAAGTTCCAGGATACTCTTTTAATCCAGACTCTAAACCAAATATATCCTTAAATTTTTTATTTATATAAACATATTTATTGGTTTCTATATCTTCTAAATATATTCCTTCTGGAATTCTATCTAATAAAGCTTTATACATATCCTCACTTTTTTTAATCATATATCTGTTATTCATATAATAAGTAATATTACTATAACTTATTATAGTATACTTTTTATCACCTTCATAATAAATTGTTGTTTTTGATTCTAGCCAGATTATATTTCCTTTTTTATCTATTACTCTGTATCTAAACAATCCATCATTGTAAAGTTCATTATTGTTTAGTGCTTTTACATTTATATTACTAGACAGTTGATATAAATCTAAATCCTCTTCATATATATCAAATTCAGAAAAAATTTCTTTATATGATTCACTGAATAAAACTGTTTTGTTATCTTCATCCAAAATAATTATCGGACTCTTTATATTAGTTATCAGATCTTCATATTCTTGTTTTAATTCTATTAAGTTATTTAACATCTTTTTTTCATTAGATATATCTAATAGAATACATACTATTTCATCCGAAGTTTCATATTTAGAAAACATGCACTTATAGTACTCTTCAGTAATTGTTATCACTTCGCACTCTATCGAATCTGTTCCAATACCTAACAAATCTAAATAGCGAATAAATTCATCATAGTTAATTATCGTATTTTTAAGAGCTAATTGAATATCATCATATTCCTCATATGAACATATTTTTTTTAATGTATCATTAAAATATTTTATATTTTTATTTTTATCAAATACTATCCATCCATTAGGTGTAAATGATAACAATCTATATAGGAAATCATCCTTATATTCCATCTCTTTTTTCATTTCGCCTTGTACTTTAATGTTCCTCTGTAATACATTACTTACTTGTTGATGCTTTAATGACTGTTCTTTTATAATCTTATTAATCTTTAATTTTCTTATATATGGATTCATTAAATTAGATTCAACAGTTATTTTATATATAAAGTAAGTTTCTAAAATACTTATAGCTTCTATAAATGTATAAACTACATTTGCATGTGTATCTTTATTCGCTATATAGAATAATCCTATAAAATATAGCATTTTTAACAAGATAACTCTATTTATTAACTTGAGTTTTTTGTTTTCTAAAAAGGATTCTTTCTGCTTAATATAAGCTAAACTTCTTATCATAGTTATCATTAATAAAATCATACTTATTAATAATATAATTTCAAATCCATTAAATTTCATTTCATTAAAATTAGCTATATTTTTGTTATGCGTTATATTAAAATACATAACTAATATAAAAGTACAATATATAAAATAAATTAATATTGAATTTTCTCTAGTTTTACATTTTATTGTTTTTTTATAGAAACTATCAATAATAAAAAAAATAGTTGCTGATTCTAAAATATTTTTTATTAATATCGATTCTGATAAATATCTCATATTTGAAAATAACAGTATACTACAAATATACATTACATTAGACAAAATATAAACAATACCTATTAGATTCACATAATCGAATCTAAAACTACCTATACCTAATGTAAATGTTATTATCAATATACTCAATGTTAACCTTGATATAATGACCGATACGGAGTATAGCTGCTTATTTGCATAACTTAAATAAATAAGTAAAATAAAAATTACTACATTGAAAACATTTAACAGAATAGACGACTTTTTTTCTATATTATCCAACCTGTTCATATCTGATCTCCCCATCTATCCTAATAATATATATCTGAAAATTCTATATTTATTTTTTCTTCAGTATCATAAATCGATTTATTTTTCTGAGTTTCTAAATTTTCAAATTCTAACTTATTTAGAGTTATTATAAATTCTGTTTCCTTATTTTCTTCACTTTGCACATTTATTGTTCCGTTATGAAGTTCAACTAATTTTTTAACTAAAGATAAACCGATACCACTGCCCTCTGTATTCCTCGAAAGAGTTTTATCAACTTGAGAAAATTCATCAAATATTATATTTAGCTTGTCCTTCGGAATACCTACCCCTGTATTTTTAACACTTATTAAAATACTCTTATCTTTATCATATATATTTACACATATTTCCCCATTGTCAGGAGTAAATTTAATACAGTTCGATAGTAAATTTAACATAATTCTTTCAATTTCTGCTTCATCTATAAACATATTTATTTCTTCTGATTCTGTATCAAATATTAAACTTATATTCTTCTTTTTCGCGTATTTTTCAATCTTCATAAATAAATCTTCAACCAGAGCTACAATATTACTTTTAGATAAGTTTAACTTATAATACCCAGACTCTAACTTTGTTAAATCTATAATATTATTTATTAGTCTTTGAAGCCTATAAGAATTATTCTTTACTAAAGCTATATGATTATTGACATTTTCATTGTAATCATTAATTTTTTTATTTTTATAAAATGATTCTAATAATTGATTAGAACTAAAAATTACATTTAAAGGCGTTTTTAACTCGTGAGACATATTTGTAAAAAATTCAGTTTTTATCTTATCTATTTCTAATCTTTCAGATAATTCCTTTTCTACTAATTCAGTTGTTTTTTTATCAGTTAAATCTTTAATTATCAACATAACATACTTACTGTCGCTACCCATTGAAAATGGCAGTGCATTTATTTCTACATCTATACATTCATTATTTTTTGATATAACTTGCTTATTCAATAAGATTATGTACTGATTATTATTAATAACTTTCTTTAAATTTTTTAAGAAAGATACCTCTTCATCTGTACTTAATTTAATTATATTCCTAATACTGAAATTATTAGACTCTTTCCATTCGTCTACATTTATAATGTTCAATAAAGACTTATTTAAATATTTAATATCTAAATTTCTATCTAATAAACAAATACCATCTGGCAATATATCTATAAGCTTTGAATAAGACTCTTCTGATTCTCTTAGTCTCTTTTGAGCTAACTTTCTTTCGGTTATATCTCTTATAACAATGCTTTTCTTATTTTTATTATATGTTGAGTAAATCATATCTACATACATTTCTCTACCATTTATAATATAAACATCTTCTTTATATTCTTGATTTTCTTCTATAAATAAGTCAATTTGTGATAAATCACCATCAAACATATTTATGCACTCATTATTTGCATATAGTATGTTATAACCGTCTAAGAGAATAATTCCATCTGTAACACTTTCTAGAAAATTCTCATAACATAAATTTGTAGATACAATTTCTTTCTCAAACTTCATTTCTTTTGTTTTGTCTATAAAAATACATAAACAGCACTCACTTTGTCCATTTATCTCAAAAGGAGTTAGCATAACTTGATAATACCTAAAATCATTACTTTCTATAGTGAGTCTTACTTCTTGATTATTTTTAATGACATAATCTATACTTATTAATATATCCTCGTATTTTTTAAATTTAAATTTTAACATTTGAGATATATTACAATTTTCATACAAACTAAATTGCGTTATAAAAGATTTATTTTTGTATATTATATCTTTTTTATCCGAAAAAATAATGGTTGGATTCATTGCGCTATTAATAGTAGCTTTTAATTTCTCATTCTTCATTCTAAGAGAATCTTTAATCATCTGAGTTCTCTTAACTTCTTGTATTAATCTTTCATTATTATAATTTAAAATATTTGCTTTTTCTTTTAATACCTTGTTAATATTATTCAATTCTTGATAAGGCTTTTTTATATTTATATACACAATATACTTATATAAATAATAAATGGATATATTCATAATACACCTACTAATAAAATATGCGTTAATTATATCATCTAATATAAATAACGTTAACATAATGATTCTAGAAAAAATAAATAAAAAAGTAATCCTGGCTATGAAATATCTCTCAATACTATATTTATCCATGTTACTTATCTTTATAAATACTACACTACATACTATTAAAGTCAAAATTGTTATACTATTTTCTAAAACTACACTTAAACTTATCTCCCTTATACCTAGCTTGAATATATATGTTATTGCAATGGAGCATAGCAAAGATATTGCTGCTATTTTTACAAAAGACAAAAATATATTCTCTTTCTTTGTAGTATCCATTCTTATACATAAACTAAAATAAATTCCTAGAAGTTGAAGTATTTCTATAAGCATGTAAAAAAACATACTTACAGAATTAAAAATAAAATAATTAGTTCCTAAATTAGTTAAAATAAATCCAGTTTCTAAACTCCCTGTTACTGTAAAAATAAGTCCTAAAAAAATTGTGCCTCTATTTGGATTAAATTTTATAGTTTTTATTATAATAATACCTACTGCAGTTAATAGTGCTGCATACAAACTCTGTATGAACATTATATACTGTACCTTATCTTTTACAACTATAGATAACGCTATAAGTATTATAAAGACAATTAGAGTAACCTTTTCATCTTTTTCATTATTTGTATTTATATACATACCTTTTTATAAATCCCCCTAAATTTAATACTACCTCAATTATACTATATATTTTGCTTAAATTTTATTTTTTACACTAAAAAATGTCAAATATATACATTTTTTATGTATAATTTGACATTTTTATAGATTTTATTCTATTAAAACATTACTCTTTTATCTTCTATTCTTTTAGTCACTCTACTTCTATCAAAATGTTCTAAAATAATCAAACAATTTTTTCTACTTGAGTTTATCGAATTTCTATACTCCGCTAATGTTATACTATTATTCTCTTTTATATAATTAATCAAAGTATATTTTGCAATTTCATAATTATCTTTATCTATAATATGTTTTTCATCTAATAATTCTATCTCATACCCAATCATAGATTCTAGTACTTCTTTATAATTATTATTAACACAAAGATCATCAACAGTTAATATCGAAGATAGACCCGCTTGTCTAAGTTTTTTTTGAATATCTAGTTTTATAGCTTTTTGATTATCATTCAAAACAACATTAAAGTCATACGATGATATTAACTTATTAATAATATTTACTTTTTTTTCATTTTCCATCTTTAAAATAACTACATCTAGATCCCTAATTTTTAAATCAGGACAAACTTTACTTCTTATTTCTTCTTTTGACATACCCTTTTTCAATCTATTTTTCTTATGATAGCAGCTCAATAAATCCAATATATTCTCTTCTAAATTCTTATATGAATCAATATGAATATAGTGGTTATTAAGTTCAATCACTCTATCATCCTCTATTAGTATTCTCATGTTTTCTTCTATTACACTTTCATACAATCCAGTGTAAGACATTAACTCTTTTATAGTTAGGTATCTTTCTTTATTTTGCTTTAAATACTCTTCTATAATATCCTTTGGCTTGCCTAGTTCTTTTAATCTTAAACTCTCAATAACTTTAGAGTTAAACTTTTTATGTTTTTTTACAGAAGTATCAATTATTACACCTCCACCAATAGTTTCCATAGGTGAATAAGTTCTAATTACAAACCTATCTCCCTTTTTAGCAACTATTCCTTCTTCTAAACGTAGCTGTACATAAGCACTTTCATTATTTTTTATATAATCTTTATCTAAAGGAACTGCTCTGCACAAAATTTCCTTAGTTCCATGATATAATTTCAGTCTATCCCAATGTTTCAATTCTTTATTTGTATGCTTTACTAAAGATATTTTCACATCTAGCATTTTAGATTCTTCTAAAGAATTTATATCTGCTAAAACATCTCCTCTTTCTATTTCTTCAACCTTTACATTAGAAATATTTATAGCTGTTCTTTGACCTGCATAAGCAACTTCTACATTTTCACCATGTACTTGTATTCCTCTAATTTTGGCTTTTATGCCTTTCGGATATATTTGTAATTCATCATCAATTTTAATTTTACCTTCTAATAATGTTCCTGTAATAACTGTTCCAAATCCTTTTACCGAAAATACTCTATCTATATTAAGCCTAGATGGAGAATCTTCTTTTTTACTTCCAATAACATTACTAATATCATCTATTTTATTTATAAGTTTATCTATTCCGTAACCAGAAATAGAATCAACCTCTATCATATCTACATTTTCAAGGAAGCTACCGTCAAGCTTTTCTCTTATATCTTCTTTCACTAATTCCTTAAAATCTTCATCTGCATTTTGGCACTTTGTAAGAACTATTATTCCATTTTTTATATCTAAAAAATTTAATATATCTAAATGCTCAATGGTTTGAGGCATAACACCTTCATCACATGCTATTACTAATAATACAATATCTATACCAGATGAACCTGCCAGCATATTTTTTATAAATTTTTCATGACCTGGAACATCTACTATTCCTGCTCTTTTATTACTCGGTAAGTCAAAGTATGTAAATCCTAGATTTATCGAAATCCCTCTTTGTTTTTCTTCCTTCAAAGTATCTGTATCTCTCCCAGTAAGAGCTTTTATAAGAGTAGTTTTACCATGATCTATATGTCCAGCTGTTCCTATTATTATATTTTTCATGTTTACCCCCCTATTAAAATGTTTAATTCTTTTGCTATTATTTCAAACTCATCTTCAAATATAGTTCTAATGTCTAGTATATATTTATTTCCATAAATTCTTCCTATTATATTAGAGCTGCTTAATCTTAGCTTTCTTTCTAAAGATGATACACTCATTTTATTTGGGATTATTGATATTACATAAGTATTTAATTTTTCAATTGGCATAGATCCTCCCCCAACTTGAGAAAAATCATCCTCTACACTTATCTTAGCATCTAAATTTAAGTTATTTAACAAATCAAATAACACCTTAACTTTCTTATATAGTTCTTCCATTGTATAAGTAAGCATTCTCAATGTAGGTATATCTTTTATAGCCTTTTTCTCATCCAGATATATTCTTAGGGTTGCTTCAAGCGCACATATTGTAATTTTATCAACCCTTAATGCTCTAGTAAGTTGATTTTTCTTCATCTTTTGTATATACTTTTTTTTCCCTACAATAATACCTGCTTGTGGTCCACCGAGCATTTTATCTCCACTAAATGTAACTATATCAGCCCCTTTATTTATAGAATCTAGTACTGTAGGCTCATAGGATAATCCATACTTTGATAAATCTATAAATACTCCACTACCTAAATCTTCTATAAGAGGTATACTATATTTTTTACTTATCAATGATAAGTCATCTATTTCTAAATTTTCCGTAAATCCTATAATTTTATAATTACTAGTATGTACCTTCATTAATACTTTAGTATTTTCTGATATAACTTCTTCATAATCACTTATATGAGTCTTATTAGTCGCTCCAACCTCTACTAATTTTGCTCCACTTAAAGACATAATACTTGGTATCCTGAAGGATCCTCCAACCTCTACCAATTCACCTCTTGATACTATAACTTCACCATCTTTTGCTAAAGTATTTAAAGCAAGAAGAACAGCAGCTGCATTATTATTTACAACTAAAACATCTTCTGCTCCTGTTAATCTTTTTATAATATCTACTAAATGCACATATCTAGAACCTCTTTCACCTGTATCAATATTATATTCTAGATTCGAGTATCTAGATGCAGATTCCCATAATTCATCCTTTATACTTTCACTTAACAAAGATCTACCTAGATTAGTATGTAGAATAACTCCTGTTCCATTTATAACTTTTTTTAGAGACAAATGATAATTTAATTTTATTTTAGTTATGGAATCTTCAATTATATCTTCAAATTTTATTTTTATTTCTTTTTCACTATCATCTAAATTTATAATTAGTTTTCTTTTTGCATCTATAGCTTCTCTTATAGATTCTAATACTAAGGTTCTCGGATATTCTTCTAATATTTTCTTTACTTTCTCATTTCCTAACACTTCATCTACGGAAGGCAGCATAGCAAATAATTTTTTTTTATCCAAAATAATCACTCTTTCTTATATTCAGTTAGATACCTTATCTTACAGTAATATACTTTTCGCCCTTCGATTTTACGTATCCTATTATTTTCGCTTCTATAGAACCATTTAATTTCATATCTTTTACTAATTCTTCTGCATATTCTGCTTTGACAGATACTAATAATCCTCCTGATGTTTGAGGATCATATAGTATATCTCTTACAGCTGTATCTACATCTTGCATATCAACATCTTTTTCAATATATTGCTTGTTCCTATACATCCCAGCAGGTATAATCCCCATATTAGCCATATCTATAGCTTCATCTAATAAAGGAACCTCTTTCGAATTTATATGTATACTAACTTCTGATGCTTTTGCCATCTCTAAAGCATGACCTAATAGTCCAAACCCCGTTATATCTGTTACTGAGTTTACCTGTATTTTATCAAAACTCATAGCTGCATATTTATTTAAGTGAGTCATAACTTCAATCACTTTATTTTCTGTTTCTTTTCTTATTAAATCAGCCTTCATAGCTGTATTTAATATACCTGTACCTAAAGGTTTTGTAAGTATTAATACATCACCTATTTTAGAAGTTGCATTTGATAGTATTTTATTAGGATGTGCTATCCCAGAAACAGAGAGACCATATTTAGGTTCTTTATCATCAACAGTATGGCCTCCTACTAAAAGTGCACCACTTTCTCTTACTTTGTCAAATCCACCTTTCATAATTTCAGCTAAAACATCCATATCATGACATGCGGGGAAACAAACAATATTCATTGCAACTATAGGTTTTCCTCCCATTGCATAGACATCTGATAGTGAATTAGCCGCCGCAATTTGTCCAAATACATAAGGGTCATCTATCATTGGCGTAAAAAAATCTAAAGTTTGTATTAATGCTATTTCATCATTTAATTTATATACTGCAGCATCATCAGCTGTATCTAGTCCTACTAATAAATTTCCTATTTTATTGTTATCATTTTTAGGAAGTTGACTTAAAACCGAAGCCAGAACCTCTGGCCCTATTTTAGCCGCTCAGCCTCCTGAAGTTGTCATTTCTGTAAGTCTCTTATATTTTTCCATAAAAAGACCTCCTTTCCTTCTTGTCAATACATATAATAACATATTTTTTATATATTATTATATACCTCTATATTATTGTATCAATTTATACTTATTAAGTCCTTTAAATCTTCATATTTTTTATCCCCTATTCCATTTACATTTTTAATTTCTTCTATGGATTTGAATTTTCCATTTTCATCCCTATGTCTTACTATCTTGTTTGCAGTAGCTTCTCCGACTCCTGGTAAATCTTCTAGCTCTTTTATCGTAGCTGAATTTATGTTAATCTTATTACTATCAGTTTCATTGCCAACTTCTCTGGTATTATTCATTGATAAACTTTCATCTGAAATTTCTTCTCCTATTTTAGGTATTATATAATGCTCTTCATCCTTTATTTTTAGTGCCATATTTATTCTATTTAAGTCAGCATCTTCTGTAGTACCGCCCAAAAGTTCTATAGCATCAGCTAGTCTTTTATCACTTTCTAAGGTTACCACTCCAGGATTATTAACTTGACCACTTATGTATACTGTTATCATTTCTGAATTCATTTCATCATTTATACTATCTTTTTTTATATTATTTACGCCCTCAAAATTTTCATATATACCCTCACTATTATCTAATATAATTTCTTTATTATTTAACTCTTCTTTACTTACTACATAAATATCATCTTGAAAATAAAGTTTATCTTTAATAATTATTGTTGTTACACATATAAAAGTAATAAATAAAAAGATCACACTTTTTTTATTTTTTTTCACTTTATTCACTCCTTTTTTTTTATTATTAACTAAAATATGATATACTAAAATATAAGTTTAAAATTTGGAGGTTATAGATGAAAAAATTTCTTTCTTTATTGGTAACATATATTATAATTTTCTCTACATTTTTAAACTCGGCGAACGCATCATATGCTGGCAGTGATGAACCTTCTATCCCTGCAGAAGCAGCAATCCTTATGGACTATGAAACTGGAAAGGTTTTATTTAACAAAAACGGAGATAAAAAAGTTTATCCAGCATCAACAACAAAAGCTTGGACGGCTTACCTTGTTTTAAAATATAAACCTAATTTAAATGAAAAAGTACAAATTACTAAAGATCCTAATGTAGAGGGATCTAGTATGTATTTAAAAGTCGGAGAATCTTTTTCGGTAAAAGAATTACTTGAAGGATTATTAGTTCATTCTTCTAATGATGCAGCTGTAGTTTTAGCAGAGTATGTAAGCGGTTCTATCAAAGAATTCGCTAATTTAATGAATGATGAAGCAAAATCTATTGGTGCTAAAAATACTCATTTTACTAATCCTCATGGTTTGCCAGACAAAGAACATGTTACAACTGCAAACGATATGGCACTTATGGCTAGAGAGGCTATGAGTAATAGCATCTTCAGAGATATTGTTAAAACTAAATCTATTTCTTTTCCTGCAACTGAGGCGTATCCTTACGAAAGATATTTCGTAAATACAAATAAGTTTTTAACTTCAAACGAAAAAATAAATTATAATGGAAAAGATATAGATATAAAATACGATATAGTTGATGGAATAAAAACTGGTTATACTGATGATGCGGGTAGATGTCTTTTATCTAGTGCTGTAAAAAATGGAAGAAGACTTATTTCTGCAGTATTTAAATCTACTGGTAATGATCTGTATTTAGCATCTAGAACTTTACTAGATTACGGTTTTAATAATTTTCATAACGAAACAATAGTAGCAAAAAACAAGTATACTGGAAATGAAAGAGTTTTATTCTCTAAGCAAAAAGAACTTATATATGAGCCAGAGTTTACGTATAAAGTCTTATTAAAAAATGGAACTCCTACAAGTTCTTATAGTGTAAAAACTAAGTTAGATAAGATACACCTTCCTATAAAGAAAGGTGATAAGGTAGGTACTTTAGAAGTTTATAATTCAAACAAACTTGAAACTAAAATAAACTTAGTTGCTACAAATGACCTTAATAGCATCTTTGGACCATTAGTAGAGAATAAAATAATTTCTATGGTACTTAAAGTTACTTTAATTTTCATTGTATCTATTTTCGTTATACTTCTTTTCATAAGAAGAAAAAATAAAAAGAAATATAGAAAAAATATATTCAATGGTAAAGGTAAAAGAAGATAAAAAAATGGCTTTCTCATCTATATTGAGATAAGCCTTTTTTCTCTTGTATCATATGTTACAGAATTTTACTTTTTTATATTGTATAATAGTATTTATAAAATGAATTAATATAGGAGGAATACATATGAGTTGTGGATGTGGTAGTATTGATAAAAATGATGGAAAGAATGTAGTTGATTTAATAAGAAGTAAAGGCAAAGATAATTTCCCTTTAAGAAATTTTCATGATATAGAATGTGTCAATTGTAAAGAAACTTTTACTATGAAAACACACGTTGATAAATGCCCTACTTGTAATATGGTTTATGGTGTTACTCCATGTAGTTCTCATGATAAAAATAACATAAAAACTGCTGATATAAACTATTAGATCTCAAATATACTAAAAAACCTCAATATTAGTTTATTAAAACTATCATTGAGGTTTTTTATTTTAATCATTTATAGCTTTTAAGCAAGTTAATTCATATAATGCCTTTGCAACTCCATCTTCGCTATTTTTTAAGGTAATATAATCTGCCCTTGATTTCACAAATTCATCTGCATTACCCATAGCAACCCCTATACCTGCAAATTCCAACATACTAATATCATTATAATTATCTCCAAAAGCTATAATATTATCTTTATCTATATCTAAATGTTCAGCTAATTTTTTAACTGCATTTCCCTTATCAGATCCTGTTGCCATAATCTCTATATTATTAAACCAAGATTTAGTTATTTCTAATCCTTCTATTTTATTCAATTCTTTTGTAATCTTCTCTAAAATAGATAAATTTTCATCTTCAACTACAATCACCTTTAATATATCATTATTTATGATATGTTCAGTAAGATCAGATAGAAAAACTAAATCTACTCCACTGCTCATTAGTTTTTTTATCTTTATAAGATTTTTATTATCTTTATCTATCTTTTTACACATTAATAAGTCTTCTGAGTAATATTGATAATACACTTTATATTTTTCTAAGATCCTTAATATTTTTAATGATTTTTCTCTATCTATATAATTTGAATATATTATTTTATTTGTAATAGAATCTTTTATCAATGCACCATTACATGCTATTATCGGTATTGTAGAGTTTAAAAAGCTAATATGTGATTTAGCTGAACTATACATTCTCCCCGTAGCTACAGTAACATAAATCCCTTTATCTAACGCTTCTTTTAATGCCTTTTTATTTTCCTCAGTAACTTCATGGTCACTCCCCAATAATGTTCCATCCATATCAGCAACAATTAATTTATAATCCATACTCCACTCCATAATCCAAAATTTATATTATTCCCTATCACCCTTTATAAATTATATCATATTTTATAATTTTTATAGTAGCTATACCTCATTAAGATTGTTTTAATTTATATTACTTATATAATTTAATTATAGTGAAAATATAAAAAGGTTAGCAAGATATCTATTTTATTAAAGATATCAAACTAACCTTTTATTTTAATATATTTCTATATTTATTATCCAAATATTTTATCGCTTAAAGCACATCCAGTACAAGTTGCAGCAACTCCACCTAAAGCAGTTTCTCTTAACTCTGGTGGTAAATTTTTACCAACTTTATACATAGCTTCTACAGTTTCATCAAATGGTATTATATTTAATATTCCAGCTAAACATAATTCAGCAGATATTAAAGCATTCGCAACACCTATAGCATTTCTTCCTTGACATGGAGCTTCAACAAGTCCAGCTATTGGATCACATACAAGTCCCATTACATTCTGTAAACAGTGAGATGCAGCATGTATAGCTTGTTCTGGAGTTCCACCCATCATTTCAACTACACCTGCAGCAGCCATCGCAGCAGCAGCTCCAGTTTCAGCTTGACATCCACCTTCTGCACCAGCAACTGTTGCATTTCTAGTGATTATTGCACCTATAGCAGAAGCTGCAAATAATGCATCTAACATTTGTTCATCAGTCATGTCATATTCTTTTCCTATAGTAACTACGGCACCTGGAAGTATTCCACAAGAACCTGCAGTCGGAGCAGCAACTATAAGTCCCATTGAAGCATTAACTTCCATAGTTCCCATTGCAGCAACTAACGCTTTATTCATTAATGGCCCACAAACCGATTTACTATTATTTCTAAATATAGTTAATTTTTTAGCTTCTCCGCCTATAAGACCACCCACTGATTTTATATCTTCCTCAACAGCTTTTTCAGTTGCTGATTTCATTATATTTAAACTATGTTGCATTTTTGATCTTATTTCTTCTTTAGATAATCCAGAAAGCTCAACTTCTCTTTCTAAACATATTTCATGTATTGACATGTTGTATTCGTTACACATTTCTAATAATTCTTTTCCGCTTGTGAAATTATATTTCATTGTCTCTCTCTCCTTACTGTCTAGAATTTATCTAAAACTACAGCCTTAGCTACAACTTCAAATTTACCTATTTGATCTAATATCTCTTGTTCTAATGTTTCGTCTGTTTCTATAGTTACAAATGTAAACTTAGACCCCGCTGGTCTATTCGTAGACATTGTAGCTATATTCTTATTATTATGAGCAAGAAGTCCAGTTACAAAAGATACTGCTCCTGGTATATCTTTTATTTCTAATATTACAGCTGGTTTTGAACCATTAAAATCTAAAGTTAAACCATCCATTTCAGTAAGTTTTATATTACCTCCACCGATAGAAGCACCTTTTACTACACTTTTAGTTCCATCTTCTAATAACATTTCCATCTTAACAGTATTAGGATGTTCATTTTCTCCTAAATCAGTTTTTATAAATTCAAACTTAACACCGTTATCTTGTGCTATATCAAAAGAGTTTCTTATTCTAGCATCTTCTGGATCAAATCCTAATATTCCTCCAACTAATGCTTTATCCGTTCCATGACCTTTGTATGTCTCTGCAAATGAACCATGTAGATAGAATTTTACTTCCTTTACAGGTTTTCCTGCTATTTTAGAAGCAGTTTTCCCAAGTCTTGCAGCTCCTGCAGTATGGGAACTAGATGGACCTATCATATTTGGTCCTACAACGTCAAATACACTATAATCTTTAGCCATTGATTTACCTCTCTCTTCTTAAATGTCAAATTAGGTTAACTGTGAAACCATTTTCTTAAATAGTAATATTATTAACTATGATTTTAATTAAAAAACTAATAACTTTATAAAATATTATTTAATAACATTAACTATATATCTTAATATTAATTTATATTAATATTATTTATTTTTAAAAAACATATATACTTTTTTCAAGTTTTTTTATTGTTCTATTTATATTATATATAAAATTTTATTTTTATGGAATATCTTTTTTCTTATTTTCTTATTTTCTAACTATTTTTTTTTGTATATAAATCCTATTTTTACCTTTTTATGAAGAATATTTTAATTTAAAGTAAAAATGACCAGTTACTACTGGTCACTTTATATGTTGATTAGCCCTTATTATAATACAGCTATAACTTCTATTTCAACTTTAACGTCTTTTGGTAATCTAGCAACTTCTACGCAAGCTCTTGCTGGTTTATTTTCACCGAAAAATTCAGCATAAACTTCATTTATTTGTGCAAACTCATTCATATCTTTTATGAAAACTGTAGATTTTACTACATCTGAAAAATCTGCTCCAGCTTCTTTTAATATAGCTTGTACATTCTTTAAAGATTGAGTAGCTTGAGCTTTAACGTCTCCTTCAACTATTTCCATAGTTTCTGGTACAAATGGAACTTGTCCAGATACAAATAATAAGTTTCCAGCTTTTATTGCTTGAGAGTATGGTCCTATAGCTGCTGGTGCATTGTCAGTATGAATTACTTGATGTTTCATTTTTCATTCCTCCTAAAAATTATATATGTTTACAACATTTGCTTCTATATTATACTATATCTTAAATAATCTTGTTATACATATTTTTATAAATCTTTTATTTCAAATCCTGCAGCTTCTATATCAGATTTTATTTTTTGTATATGATCATGATCAAATGTTTCTAATACAAATTCTGCATTTTGCTTTCCTATATAAGCTCCAGATGATAATCTAGATTGATTTGCATTTAATATATTTGCATTATTTTCGCTTATTATTTTAGTTAATTCAGAGAATCCACCTGGCTTATCAATCATAGTTACGCTAAACGAATATCTTCTTCCTTCTTTAGCAAGACCACTTCCTATGATTCTATATAGATTATTAACATCTACATTTCCACCAGATATTATACATACAACGTTTTCATTTTCATTCGGAGCATATTTGCCACTTAACAATGCAGCAGTTGTTACAGCCCCTGAACCTTCAGCTACAACCTTTAAGTTTTCCATTAAATAAACTATACCTTGAGCTATTTCTTCCTCTTCTACTAGAACTACTTCATCTACTAGTTCTTTTATTATTTCAAAAGTCATATCTCCAGGAGTTTTAACAGCTATACCATCTGCTATTGTAGTAGATTTAAATGCACTACTAACTTTCCCATTTTTCATAGATTCATGCATAGAAGGTATATTTGCAGTTTGTACACCTATAACTTTAACATTTGGATTTAATGCTTTTGCCGCTACCGCAACACCAGCGATTAATCCCCCACCACCAATTGGGCATAAGATTGTATCTACTTTATCATTTAACTGTTCAAATATTTCTAATCCTATAGTTCCTTGTCCTGCTATAACATGCTTATCATTGAACGGATGTAAGAATGTTGCTCCTGTTTCTTTTTGTATTTCAACAGCTTTTGAATAAGCATCATCATATACTAAACCATTTAAAACCACTTCTGCTCCATAACCTTTTGTCGCAGAAACCTTTAATAATGGTGCTGTTGCTGGCATTACTATTGTAGATTTTATTCCACTCATTTTTGCTCCTAAAGCAACACCTTGAGCATGATTACCTGCACTTGACGCTATGACACCGTTTGCTTTTTCTTCATCAGTTAAATTAGCAATTTTATTGCACGCTCCTCTTACTTTGAAAGACCCTGTTCTTTGCAGATTTTCACATTTATAAAAAACGTTTGCCTTTGTCTTATTACTAAGACTAGCACACTCTAACATATCAGTTTTCTTTACTATATCTTTTATAGTTTCCTTTGCTTCTTTTATATCTTGTAATGTAACTTGTAACATAATATTACCCCCTACAACTTTATTAAATTTATCGACATTTTTTAACATTTTGTGTGTTATTTTTTCTACAAACTAATTATATTATTAACTATTAGGATTCGTCAACATTTTTTTTGAAATTGTTTTCTTATTAAATAACAAAATACCACTCAACACTTGTTAAGTAGCCTTTTTAAAGCAAATTAAAATAAATTTTACATTTGAATTTTAAATTATTTTTTCTTCATATTTTTCCTTGTATCAATATAAATGGCTTCAATTATAATAATACCTGTTATTATACCTCCTATACTACCCACTCTAGCTACTTCTAAAGATTCTGCTAATCCATAAAATAAAAAAATACCGCCTAAAATAAATTTTAGGCAGTATTTTTATTTCATATATTATTTAACAACTATGTTAACTAATTTTTTAGGAACGGCAACTACTTTTACTATAGTTTTTCCTTCTACTAAAGCTTTTATCTTTTCATCAGCCATAGCTAATTCTTGCATTTCATCTCTTGATACATTAGCCCCAACTGTTAATTTCCCTCTTACTTTACCATTAACTTGAACTACAACTTCAACTTCATCTTTAACTAATGCAGTTTCATCATATTTTGGCCAGCTTATATCAAATACGCTACCTTCTTTACCTATCATAGTCCATAATTCTTCACCTATATGAGGAGTGAATGGCGCAAGTATAGTTACTATAGTTTCTATACCTTCTTTTATAATAGCATTATTTTTGCTATCTAATTCTTTGTACTTGTACATTTCGTTTATTAATTCCATTAAAGCAGATATAGCTGTGTTGAATCCAAACTTTTCACTTAAATCTTCTGTAACTTTCTTAAGTGTTGCATGTATTGTGTATCTCATAGCTTTATCTTCTTTAGTTAATTCACCCATATTAGTATCACTCTTAGCAACTTCTGCTAATTCATCAACTAATCTATAAACTCTGTTTAAGAATCTATAACATCCTTCAACACCTTGCTCAGACCAATCTAGATCTCTTTCTGGTGGTGCTGCGAATAATACGAATAATCTTGCAGTATCTGCACCAAACTCTTCTATTATTTCAAGAGGTGAAACTACGTTTCCTTTTGACTTACTCATCTTGCTACCTTCTTTAAGAACCATACCTTGAGTTAATAAGTTCTTAAATGGCTCTTTAAAATCAACAAGTCCCATATCATTAAATGCTTTTACAAAGAATCTTGAGTAAAGTAAGTGCATTATAGCATGCTCTACCCCACCTATATATTGGTCAACTGGCATCCACTTATTTACTACTTCTGAATCAAATATGTTTTCAGTATTCTTAGGATCTATGTATCTTAAGAAGTACCAAGAAGAATCAACAAATGTATCCATTGTATCAACTTCTCTTCTAGCTTCTTTTCCACAACATGGACAAGCTGTTGTCATAAACTCTTTTGAAGTAGTAAGTGGAGATTCACCTTTTCCAGTAAATTCAACATCAGTTGGTAATAATACTGGTAGGTTTTCTTTTTTCTCTGGAACTACACCACAAGTATCACAATAAACAACCGGTATTGGACATCCCCAATATCTTTGTCTAGAAAGTAACCAGTCTCTTAATCTATAGTTGACTGTTTTCTTTCCTCTGTTCATCTCTTCTATTTTTTCTATTATTTTACCAAATGCTTCAGATGCTTCCATTCCATTGAATTCACCTGAGTTTATCATTTTATTATCTTCATCTATTACAGGTATTATTTCTAAATTATATTTCTCAGCAAATTCTCTATCTCTTTCATCATGGGCTGGAACTGCCATTATAGCACCTGTACCATAGTCAGCTAGTACATAATTTGCTATCCATATTGGAGCTTTTTCTCCAGTTAATGGATTTATTACATATCTACCTATAAACATACCTTCTTTTTCTACATCTGTAGAAGTTCTTTCTATTTCAGTCATAGTATGCATTTTTGCAACAAATGCATCAGCATCAGATTCATACTCTGTACCAGCAACTAATTCTTTAACTAAATCATGCTCTGGAGCAAGAACCATATATGTAACACCATGAACAGTATCTGGTCTAGTTGTAAATACAGTCATAGATTTGTCAGTTCCATCTATATCAAATACTATTTCTGCACCTGTACTTTTTCCTATCCAGTTCTTTTGCATTAACTTAACTTTTTCTGGCCATCCATCTAAAGTATCTAAATCTTGAAGTAACTCTTCAGCATATTGAGTAGTTTTGAAGTACCATTGTTCTAAGTCCTTCTTTATAACCACAGAATCACATCTTTCACATTGTCCTTGAACAACTTGCTCATTTGCAAGAACAGTTTCACAAGATGGGCACCAGTTAACAAAAGATTTTTTCTTATATGCTAGTCCATGTTCTAAGAACTTTAAGAATATCTCTTGAGTAAACTTATAGTATTCTGGAGTAGAAGTTGCAACTTCTCTATCCCAGTCGTAACTAAGACCTAATAATTTTAATTGACCTTTCATATCTTCTATATTTTCCATAGTCCATTTATGTGGATGTATCCCATGCTTTATAGCTGCATTTTCAGCTGGAAGACCAAATGAGTCCCATCCCATTGGATGTAGAACATTGTATCCTTCCATTTTCTTAAATCTAGCAACAACGTCACCTATAGAGTAATTTCTAACGTGACCCATATGTATTTTCCCTGATGG
Organism: Romboutsia faecis; assembly: GCF_014323405.1. Classification (GTDB taxonomy): domain Bacteria; phylum Bacillota; class Clostridia; order Peptostreptococcales; family Peptostreptococcaceae; genus Romboutsia_E; species Romboutsia_E faecis. Next base: position 563,548 of record NZ_JACRWE010000001.1, read on the forward strand.
ATATGGGAACATTTCTAAAGTGTAATAATTTGGCTTAGAAGTATCAAGTGTATCAGTTTTATATTGATCATTTTCAGCCCAAGTTTTTTGCCATTTCGACTCAACGTTTTTATGATTGTAAACGCTCATTACTTTTCCTCCTTATATCTTTTATTATTAATTAGTCTATAAAAGTTATTTTATCCATATTTCGATAAATTTAACTTCTTAAACAATAAAAAAATCCTCAGTCTCTAAACAAAAATTGTTTAGGGACGAGGATTATATCTTCGCGGTACCACCCTAATTAGTCTAAAAATAGACTCTCTTAGATAGTTTTTATGCCAACTACGGCCAAATAGTTATATTCTAGCAAGTTCAAAGGTCAAATTTACTAGTTCACAGCAACCACTAGCTCTCTGATAAAATCTTTACTTTTACTACTCTAGCCTATTCGATAAATTTATTTAATATTATAATTACCTATATTAGCATTATTATGCTAAAGTGTCAACATCTACATATGGAGCATCTTTCCATAACTTTTCTAAATTGTAGAATCCTCTTTGCTCTTCATTGAATATGTGAACTATTACATCACCATAATCAAGAAGTACCCAAGTTTGAGTTTCGTATCCTTCTTTTCCTCTTGGCTCTATTCCTAGTTTTGTTAATTCATCTTCTACGTTATCAGCTATAGCTTTAACTTGTCTTTGAGAACTAGCTGTAGCTATAACAAAGTAATCACATAAACTTGAAACTGCACCAATATTTATTATAGATATATCTTGACCAATTTTATCGTCTATTGCATCATATATTACTTTTGTCATTTCATTTACTGTCATATTTATTCCTCACTTTCCTAAATTTAAGCATGTTTTATTATTATACCATAAATAGTCTACACTAACTATTTTATTTTTTATATGATTATTATCTGTTATTGTTCCATATAATATATAAAATTATAAATTTCTCATAATATAATTTCTTGCACTTACTGTCCTAGGATGTATTAACTGTTTGTTACCGATTACAAACTTTATAGTATTATCAAAAGAAATTAGTAATGCTTCATCTAATTTTCCACTATAACTTAAATTTCTTAATAAATCTACATTTGGGAAGTTTCTACTTTCTTCTATCAAGTCTGCCATATAAATTATTTTTTCTAGCAAACTCATATTTTCCTTTCCTGTCGTATGATATCTTATTGCATCTATTATTTCTATATCATTTATTTTAAATTCATACTGTGCTATGTATGATCCTATAATACTATGCGAAAGCGCTAAGTTATTCATTTCATACTCATCTAAATTTATATTGTATTTCTTTACATAGTAATCAACTTGATCATTGTTTAAGTATTTAGCGCAGTCATGAGTTATTCCAGCTATATATGCCTTTTCTTTGTCACAATCATATATATCACATAATTTAACTGCACAATTTGCTACATTTAAAGAATGCTGCATCCTTCTTTCTGGCAACATTTCTACTAACTTTTCATTAATCTCTGTTAATGTCATTTATTCCACTCCCATTTTATATAACTTCTTATTGTGTATATACTTTTCTACATTTTCAGGAAGCAAATACCTTACAGATTTCCTAGCTTTTAATTGTTGTCTTATATATGTAGATGATATATCCAATGATGGAACATATACACTTATAATATTAGCATTATATTTTTCTTTAAGTTTTTCTATTTTTTCTTGAGCTTCTAATAAACTTATCCCCGGTCTTGTTGCAGCTATAAAATTAGCCAACTTGAAATTCTCTTCTACTTCCTTCCACGTTTCAATGTCACATATTGCATCTGCACCAGTTATAAAATACATTTCACAGTTGCTATATGATTCTTTTAAAGATCTTAAAGTATCTACAGTATAAGTTCTTGTTTCACTTTTTATCTCTGTATCTAAAACTAAAAAATCATCGTTATTCTCAGTTGATACTAAAACCATGTTATATCTGTCATACTTATTAGTTACATTAAGTAATTTATGAGGAGGATTTCCTGTAGGTATAAAAATTATCTTATCTAGTTGGTATTTGTCCCTAATAAATTCTGCCGTAGCCAAATGAGCATAATGTATCGGATCAAAAGTCCCTCCCATTATACCTATTCTCATTTTAGAATTATTTTTTTTAAATCGCTCTAGCTTAATAGTATTTATATTTTTTGCATTTTTAACTAGATCATCAACCCTCATATTTTGTCTCCTTTTTATAAATATATTATTATTGTATCATTATTTCAATTTTATAAGGTAATAAATCGCACATTTTAGTATATAATCATATCTATAAGGTACTTATATTTTTTAGTATAATTTTATATTAACTATTTGATATTTTACCTTAAATTTCCTAAAATACAAGACGTAAAATACATATAATTAACATTTTAATAATTTAAAATTATTAATTATAATAGTACACCAAAGGAGTTTTATACATGGCTATAATTACTAAAATAGAACAACAAAAAAAGAACGAGGATAGGGTTAACATTTATGTTAATGATGAGTTTTTTACAGCAATCTTTAAAGAATTAGTTTTTACTTTTAACCTAAAAAAAGGTGATGAAATTGATGAGGAATACTTAAAATCAATATTAAGTGATGAAATGTATCTTAAAGCTAAAAATAAGGCTTTAAATATACTCTCTAAAGCAGATCAAGCAGAGAAAAAAATCAGAGAAAAATTATCTAATGATTTCGAAGAAGATACTATAAATAGAGTAATCGAATTTTTGAAAAAAAATAATTTTATAAACGATAATCTACTAGCTCAAAAAATAGTAAACACTAATCTTAATTTAAATAAATGTGGTAAAAATAGAATTAAACAAAATCTTTATAATAAAGGTTTAGATGCATCTGCTATTAATGAAGCTATGTCAGATATAGATAATGACGCTGAGTTTGAAAATGCTATGTATTTAGCAAAAAAAAGATATGAACGTTTAAAGAATGAAGACAAAAGAAAAATTCATCAAAAACTATCTCAACATTTAGCATATAAAGGTTTTAATTATGATATTATAAAGAGGACATTAAATAAGTTATTAAGCTACGATGAGTATGATATATAATTTACTTTAACTTTGGAGGTTATTTTATGAAAATAGCAGTAGGTATCTTTAGTTTTTTACTAGGATTATATAATCTAAAACAACTTTATAAACTTGATAGTTAAATTTAAAGGGCTGTACTAAGCTAAATATTTTATATATTAGCTTTTATACATGTCCTTTAAATTTTATATTCTATAAGATATTATTACTTCAGGTATTTTTTTAACACCTTTGCAACTGGTACTCCGATTATAAGTCCAATCACTATTTGAGTAATATTTCCTGGTATAGATAAAAGTGCCTTTGTATGATTTCCATATAATATCATTTCAGTTATATAGTAACCAAATATCATCCAAACACCGGATATTGCTATTCCAGCTATATTAGTTATCATATTATTTCCTTTTTTATTATCTGACCAAGCAATACTTCCTATTATATATCCCATAACTCCCCTTACTACAAAAGTAAATGGTGCCCATATTGCCCACTCTGATAATAGGTCAAATAATCCCATTCCAAAAGCACCTGCTACTGCTCCTTTTTTCTTTCCAAATACTATTGCAGATATAAATAGCATTGTATTCCCTAGATGCACAAGCCCTCCAGTTGATGCTAATGGTAATCTTATATTAATAAATCTAGTAGCTATAAATACTAAGGCAATTAATAATCCACTTACAGCCAAATCCCTTGCTGTGACCTTACTATTTTTGACTTCTAGCTTTTCTATAGTTTCTCTTAATTGTATAACATCTACTTCTTTCATCACTACTCCCCCTAATAACTATTTTGTTATTAATTTAACCTCACTATAGTACTTATTGAATAGATCTACCAATCTATCTTTACCTTCAAATCCTAATCTTCTTAGAGCTTCATCTATAAAATTTAAAACAGGAATTATCTTTTCAAGTTTTGCATTTTCCCCCATATGACCTATTCTTATTACCTTATCTGAATATTCATCTAAAGATGTAGCTAAAACTAAATTATAATGCCTTAATAAGTAGTCTGTTAAATTCTTAGCTCCAATATAGCCTGGAATTTCTACAACTGTAACTGTGTTAGAATATCCTTTTTCTAAATATAGATCTAATCCATATTCCTTAATAGATTTTCTAGTTGCCTTAGCTATCTTTTCATGTCTATTCAGTACTCTCTCTATTCCTTCTTCTAATATATTATCTATTGCTTTGTCTAAGCCCATAATATCACTAATAGGCATGGTATATGGAAACCATTTATTATTGTAGTAATTTTCCCATATACTTAGATTACAATAAAATCCAGTAACTTGAGTTTTTCTTGATTTCATAGCGTATTCAATGTCCTCACTTACACTTACTATAGTAAGACCCGCTGGTGCAGATAGAGCCTTTTGAGACCCACCTAAAGCAATATCCACTTTCCATTCATCAACTTTTAGTTCTTCTCCAAACATAGATGCAACTGAATCTACAATTGTTAATATTCCATATTTTTTAAGCAAAGGACAAAGTTTACTTAAATCATTTAGAACACCTGTAGGCGTATCACAGTGTACTAATGTTGCATATTTAAAGTTATTATCTTTTTCCAAAAAAGCTTCTAAATCTACTTCATTAATGTCTTTTGTATATTCCTTTGAAAAATATACAACTTCACCTCCATACATTTTTACAAAATCAGCAAATCCTCTCCCAAATATACCATTATCAATTACAAGAACTCTATCACCTTTTTCAGTAAGGGATGCACATGCTGCTTCTAATCCTAAAATTCCTTCTCCATTTAATATATAGACATTATTTTTAGTTTTTATTATTTCCCCTATCTTTTCACAAGTACTTTTATAAAACTCACAAAACATAGTGTCTATATCTGGATTAGTCGTTGATATAGCTCTTGCTAACCTTACATTTTCTCTTACCTCCGTCGGTCCTGGCGTATAAACTAATTTATTATTCATATCTGGTATTCCTCCCCTTTTATTTTATATAAAATATTATATATTATTATTTTTTATATAGGACAATTTATCGAATATTTTATAATTGTATTAGTACATTTATAATGCATATACATAGATGTATATTAATCAACTCACCAAAAATTCCCTGTCATTTTTTAGACATACTATGTACTTTACCAGAATACTAACATATCATACTTAAGTTATTATTTTTAATGACTTCTTTAATTAAATCTGATGTTTTTATTCCAAATAAAACATGCTTATCCCTTAGAAATTCCTATTTTGCGTAATTTATTAAATTATGAGTGGCTTATATACCTTCCGTACCTACTCCTCAACAAAAAAAGAGTTAATCCATACAGATTTAACTCTTTCTAACCAAATACAAAAACTGCATATAAAATTATATGATATACACACAAACATATATATATTACATTTGAGATAAATATAATTAATCTCGTTATTTTGGATATATTATCCTCCATTTTATCTATAAGCACAATTATTAAAATAGTTGGTAAAATAACTTTAATTATCAAGAATAATAATGGACTTAAATTATATACTATACTCAAAAACTTGTTTAATTCTATATAAAATCCATATTTAAGTCCAATAAATGTGGCCATACCATCAAATGCATTCAAAAATACAATAGATACCATCCCATAATAACTTCTTCTTTTCTTAAGTGTTTCTTCCATAAAAATACCCCTATACAATTAATTATATCCTTTATAATTAATTATATTTTTTACAATTAATTATATGACTTACAATTAATTGTATAGAGTTTTAATATCATGCCAATAAATCTATCGTATAGTTTCACTACTTACTATATCTACTAATAATATTTAAAACTTTAATTATTAAGTGTGTCAAATTTTCTATTAAAATCTTTATTTATATGATTTTATTTTTCGCATTTATAGCATAATATATCTTATAGCTAGTAACACGCTATTTATAAGCTATATTTAAATTTAATAAGTAAAATATAAGGAGAAAATTATGATAGATTTAATTTTACTGGGATGTGGTGGCAATATGCCTATGCCTAATCGTTTCTTATCTTCTCTTTTTATAAATTATCAAGGAAGAAAAATTCTTGTTGATTGTGGCGAAGGTACCCAAGTTTCCATGAAGATGAAAAATTGTGGTTTTAAAAATATAGATTTAATATGTATAACCCACTTACATGGTGATCATACTATAGGTCTTATTGGATTATTATCTACAATTGGTAATAGTTCTAGAACTGAAGATTTAACAATTGTTGGTCCTATCGGAATAATAGATGCTATGAAGGCCGTTAGGGTATTAGTTGAATATCTACCTTATAAAGTAAATGTTATCGAAAATCCTGAAGGTAGCTTTGCTCTACTTAATAATTATTTAAAAGATTTAGAAATATCAACTTTAAATTTGGAGCATTCTACAGAGTGTTTAGGATATAGTTTTTACTTCAAAAGAAAAGCTAAGTTCAATGTAGAAAAAGCAACTAAAAATAAAGTTCCTAAAATATTATGGCAAAAACTACAAGACGGCAAAGATATAGAATTTGATGGTAATGTATATACTCCAAATATGGTTCTAGGAGATGATAGAAAAGGTATAAAAATAAGCCTTATAACAGATTCTCGACCTATATACCCTATTCCAAAATTTATAGAAGATAGTGATTTATTTGTTTGTGAAGCTATGTATGGTGATGATTTAGATATCTCTAAAGCCGTAAAAAATAAACACATGACTTTTAGAGAAGCTGCTAATTTAGCTTTCCTTGGAAATGTAAAACAATTACTTCTAACTCACTTTAGTCCATCTTTAGAAGACCCTCATTTTTATAAGGAAAATGCCACTTCTATTTTCAAAAACACTATTATTGGAGAAGATAGACTTGAGTTACATTTAAACTTTAATGATTCTGATAAAGAAATAGATCGTAATAAAAAGAATCAATTATAAAATAAATACATAATAAATATAAAAGGAATATCTCAAAACAGAGATATTCCTTTTATATTTATTATAATTATTAATTAAATTTTACTTATTTATTTACTAACATTTCCTGCAACATTAAGTACATCCCATGTTCTTGCAAAAGGTGGTGCATAACATAAATCTAACATACCTAATTGGCTCGTAGTCATTTTACCAAATATAGCTGCTGCTATAACATTTGCTCTTTGTACCGAATCTTTAAATCCAGCAACTTGACCTCCTAGAATTACTTTAGTATCTGCATCATATACTAACTTTACATATATTTTGTCTCTGCCTGGATAGTAATTAGTTTGATTAAAATCGCTTATAAACTTAGCTTTATAGTTTAATCCTAAATTCTTAGCTTTTTCTTCTGTTAACCCAGTAGCTGCTGCTTCCATACTCATAACCTTTATACAACTAGAACCTAATGAACCTTGGAATGCATTATTAGCTCCTGCTAAATTTTCACCAACTATTCTTCCTAATTTGTTAGCACCAGTTGCTAAAGGAACATATATATTTTCATTAGTTACTATGTTCTTTATGGTAGCACAATCCCCTGCTGAGTATATATCTTCTACAGATGTTCTTCCATATTGATCAACTATTATAGCTCCATTACCTAACATATCTATACCTGTGTCTTTTAAAAAGGCTGTATTAGGTCTTACACCTGTAGCAATTATAACTAAATCAGCTTCTATTTCACCCTTATTAGTTACAACCTTTTCTACTTTTGTTTCTCCTATAAATTCAGTTGCCAGTTCATTTAAGCGTAAGTTTACCCCATGAGATTTTATTTCTTCTTCTAACACATCAGTTATCTCTTTATCAAATACTTGATTTAATACTCTATCAGTTGATTGTATAACAGTTACCTCTTTTCCTAATTTTTTAGCCGCTTCTACAGCTTCTAAACCTATAAATCCAGCACCTATTATAACAACATTATTTATTTCTTTTTTATTTAATAGCTCTTTTACCTTTATACCATCTTCCATAGTTTTTAAAGTTGATACATTTTCAAGCTTAACATTTTTTATTGGAGGTATTATACTACTTGCTCCTGTTGCTATCATTAACTTATCATAAGAATCTTCAAAAGTTTCACCAGTTTTAATATCTTTAACTGTTAATTTTTTAGAATCTATATTAACAGCTACAACTTCTTTAAATATATTTAAATCTATACCAGATTCTCTGAACTTTTCTGGACTTCTTGCTATCATATTATTTGCGTCATCAAAAAATCCACCTACAAAGTATGGTAACCCACATGCACCAAATGATACTACATCAGTTTTTTCGTATACTACAACCTCATATTCAGGTTTCATTCTTTTTAATTTTGCTGCTGCAGACATACCAGCTGCAACTGCACCTACTATAATAACTCTCATCTTACGTCCTCCTTAATTATCTTATCTATATCTATAAGTTACTTTACTAATTTAATCTACCTAGTTATTATATTAACATTTTTATACATAAAAATCCATTTTATATACTTTATTTTTATTATTTATACCCTGAAATTAAATTTAAAATCTCTATTATTAATATTTATACAAACTAATAGGATGGGTCATATTACTATTTTACTTTTTAATTTATACATACTTAATTATGCAAAAAAGGATATAGAATAAATAGTTGCTTACTATTATTCTATATCCCTTATATTCTGTAAATATTATTTTACTACCTTCTTGCAGCTCTCTTAGTTATTTTACCTTTTTTAGTTACAGTATTATCCTTTACTTTAGCCTTAGCTTGTTCTTGCCCTGGGAAAAGTATCTTTGGATCATCATTGTTTCTTCTATATAAAGTAAATTTAGAACCTATAGCTTGAACAAATTCTGCTCTTAAAGCTTGGCATATAGCATTTGCAACTTCTTTTGAATCAAGTCCTGCAGTTTCAAGAATAGTAACTTTTACTATTTCTCTACTTGTTAACATACCATCTAATTGTTCTAAAAAGCTTTCTGTTACACCTTCCTTACCTATTTGAGTTATAGGCTTTAGAGTGTTAGCTATTGATCTTAAGTAAGCTCTTTGCTTTCCTTTTAACATATTGTCACCTCTTTATTTATCCTAGTTGTAGAATTCAAATTCAATTTCATAAATCTTAACTGTATCTCCATCTTCAATACCCATTTCTCTAAGTTTGTCAAATACACCCTCAGATTCCATAGCTTTTTGGAAATACTGGATAGATTCCATATCTTCAAAGTTAACAGAGTACATGATTCTTCTTAAAGATTTACCTTTAACAACATATATTCCGTCTTCTATTTCAACAGTTAATCCTTCATCTTCATTAGACTCATCTAATTCTGGTCTATACATTTCTTCTTCTGTTACTAGTTCTACATCTTCAACTTCTTTTAATAATTGAGATACATAAGCTATAACATCATCTATTCCTTGACGAGTAGCTGCAGACATTTTAAACACTTTATATCCTCTACCCTCAAGCTCTTCTTTAAACTCTTCATATACACTTTCATCTTCTAAAATGTCCATCTTATTAGCTACAACTACTTGTGGTCTATGAGCAAGCCTTTCATTATATAATTCTAATTCACTATTTATCTTATCAAAATCTTCTAAAGCATTTCTACCTTCGTGTCCAGTTATGTCAACGATATGTATTAATACTTTAGTTCTTTCTACATGTCTTAAGAAGTCATGTCCAAGGCCAACACCTTCTGCGGCACCTTCTATAAGACCTGGTATATCAGCTAATACAAAACTATCACCAAATTTAGTTTGAACCACACCTAAATTTGGAGTTAATGTTGTAAAGTGATAATTAGCTATCTTTGGTTTTGCTTTAGTTACAACTGATAAGAATGTAGATTTACCAACATTAGGGAATCCTAATAATCCTACATCAGCTATCATTTTAAGCTCTAATATTATCCATCTTTCTTCTCCGTCTGTACCAGATTTTGCGAAAGCCGGAGCTTGTCTTACTGCATTGGCAAAGTGTTGATTTCCTTTTCCACCTCTACCACCTTTTACAACTATAGCTCTATCGCCCTCTTCTTTTAAGTCGGCTATAATAAGACCTGTAGCTTCATCTCTTATTATTGTACCTGCAGGAACTTTAAGAACTAAGTCTTCTCCATTTTTACCTGCTTTTTTCTTTTTGCTTCCGTCCCCACCAGACTCAGCAGTGTATTTTCTTTGATATTTGAAGTCCATTAAAGTTCTAAGACCTAGATCAACTTCGAATATTATACTAGCTCCTCTTCCGCCGTCTCCTCCATCTGGTCCACCAGCTGGAACATATTTTTCTTTTCTAAATGCAACCGATCCATTTCCACCATTTCCGGCTTTAACAAAAATTCTTGCTTTATCTATAAACAAATTAATCACCTACTTGATTAAGACTTTTTTATTTATTTTCTCCAAAGTACTATTATATATATATATAATTTAAATAAATCATCTATTTACAACAAAAAGGAGTGTAAGAACACTCCTTTTCTCATATATATTATTCAGCAATAGATACTGGATATACGCTTACTTTTTTTCTTTTCTTGTCTTTTCTTTCGAACTTAACAGTACCATCTATTAATGCGAATAAAGTGTCATCGCCACCTTTACCTACATTAGTACCTGGATGTATCTTAGTTCCTCTTTGTCTTACTATTATACTACCAGCAGTAACTACTTGTCCGTCATATCTCTTAACACCTAATCTCTTAGCTATAGAATCTCTACCGTTTTTAGAAGATCCTACCCCTTTCTTAGATGCAAGTAATTGTAAGTTCATGTTTAACATATTGGAGTCACCCCCTACTTTTTTAAGATTTTTATATTTTTTGGGTATTCCCGTTTAATTTCTTGAATAGCCAATTGAAAATGATTTAATAGTAATTGAGATTTATCTAGATATGTATCCTTAACGATACATTCTATATGACCTTCTTTAGCTTCTATTTTTTCAAATTCAACTTTTTGTAATTTGTCTAAAGAGTTTATAACTGCAACTGCATTAGATGTAACTGCAGAACAAACTATATCATAACCTATTTCGGCATAATCAGCATGTCCCTTTAAACAAAAACCTTGAAGTAAGAAATCGTCATTATAATAATAATTAACTTTTATCATTACTCAACCTATTTACTAAGCGTTTATTTTTTCTATAACTATCTTAGTGTATGGTTGACGATGTCCTTGCTTTCTTCTGTAGTCTTTCTTAGCTTTGTACTTGAAAACTACAACTTTCTTAGCTTTACCTTGTTCAACAACTTTTGCTTGAACAGAAGCACCTTCAACAACTGGAGAACCAACAACTAACTCTCCGTCTTTAGTGCAAGCTAAAACTTCGTTTAAAGTTACAACATCACCAGCGTTAGCTTCTAACTTTTCAACGAATAATACATCACCTTCAGCAACTTTATATTGCTTTCCACCTGTTTTTACTATAGCGTACATTAAATACACCTCCTCGGTCCAAAACTCGCCATCAAGGTAATTTCAAAAGAAATTTTACAACCTTTTCTGTGCGGCATTACATTTATTAATAATACTATGTTTTTTTGCTTTTGTCAACTAAGTATTATAAATAATATTTATTTTTTCATAACTTATACAGTTACTACATGTCGGCTCTATAATAATATCATATTTTTGTCTTATTGTGTCCAAAATATTTTTCCATTTTTGATTTATTTCTTTATAAACTTCCTTATTTAATTCTAAAGTTACTTTTTTATAATATGTATGTTCACTTATTCTCATAATTTCTTTTTCTATATTATCTATAATAAAATTTACTGATTTTACATATGAATTTTCTTTACATATCGGACAATTTCCTAGGTAATAACTATCGACAGAGTTTTTATCTCTTCTTCTTGCAACTTCAACCAAACCAAGCCTAGTCATACCCAGTACCTCAGACTTTCGTTTATCTTTCTTTAGTTCTATATCTAAAGTTTTTAATAATTCTTCTTTATATTGTTTTTTATGCATATCTATAAAATCAATTATTATTATTCCTCCGATATCTCTTAACCTTAATTGTCTTGCAATTTCATTAGCAGCCTCTAAATTAGTTTTATATACAGTTTCCTCCAATTTTATACTTCCAGTAAATTTACCTGTGTTTACATCTATAACAGTCATTGCTTCAGTTTTTTCTATTATTAAATAACCTCCACTTTTTAACCATACCTTTTTATTTAAAAATTTTTCTATTTGACTTTGAACTTTATATAAATCAAATACATCTTTATTTTTTTCTAATACTAATTTATTTATGTATTCTTTATTTATACTCTTTAATATTAATTTTAATTCGTCATACTTATCTTCATTATTGACAATTATTTGATCTACATATTCATTTACATTATCTTTTATATATTTTGATGCAAAATCTAATTCTTTATGTAAAAGCTTGGGCCCTATACCTAACTTAAATTCCTTACAAATAACCTCATATTTAACTTTAAGCTCTTCTAAGTCCCTTTTAAGTTCTTCTAGAGTACATCCCTGAGCTTCTGTTCTTACTATCAATCCCAAATTTTCCTTATTTATAGTATTTATTATTTTCTTCAATCTAAATCTTTCTTTTTCTTCTGTTATTTTATTAGACATGGTTGCTCTATCATTAGATGGTATATAAACTAAATATCTCCCTGCTAAGCTAATTTCTAAATTAAGTTTTGGTCCCTTAGTTCCAATTCCCTCTTTATTTATTTGCACCATTATATCTTGCCCAGCTTTGATATCTTTATTTTTTCCAAGTGGTAAGTATGCAAGCTTTTCTAGACCTATGTCTACAAATCCAGCTTCAATTCCCGGCTTTATATTTTTTACTACACCTCTATATATATTAGATACTATTTTTTCATTTGTATTATCTTCTATAAGTAATTCAACTAATTTATCATCTTCTACTATTGCTGTTTTTTGAGATAGTACTAGCGATTCTATAACTATTCTTTTCATTTTTTAATTCCTTTCATATAATGCTACATGCTCTATATTCATATTTTAGTATAAACTAATTTAATATTTTTTTATATAAATATGTAAAGATGTATTAACAAAAATTCTCTCCACTCATGTAACTAACAACCGCGTCCGTTGATCAAGTTTGGTAGTTAGGATTATATATTATCCACAGACCATATAATTTATAATCCCTTAGTATAAAAAATGAGTGTACTATTAATAAACTAGTACACTCATTTTTTATTCATATATTTAGACTACATAGGAGAAACTAACTCTCCATCTTGAACTATATATAAATCTCTTCTTAATATATCTACATCTAAAGGATCCATATCTATATCTAACATTTCTAATATTTTAGGTATAAATATATTTGTATTTAAATTAGCTTTTGATCCTGTTGCTATAGTTCCTATAAGAGTAAGGTTATTTTCATCTAAACTTAGTATATCAAAGAATTTTATCATAGGTCTTATATTAGACTCAACGATCTTTCCTTTTTTATTTTTCTTAGTTATCATTATTTCTTCTTTATTCATAAAATCAGCTATTCTTGATTTTACAAATTCCTTACTTAAAGGATTTTCAAGTTCTATATTAAATAAATATTCCCCATACTCTATTATAGACGCTAACGAAGGAGTACCTGGTTCTATTTCTTCAGCTTTTATAAATTCTATACCTTCTGGAAGTTCTTTATTTAATCTCGTTAAGAACTCTTCTACAGATATTTCTTCTTCTATTTCTATATCAACATACTCTCCATAACTTTCAGTTCCTAATGCTAATGCATTTCCGTAACTCATCTTAGGGTGAGGATTGTAACCTTGAGAATAAGATAATTCTACATCAGCTCTTCTAAAAGCTCTTTGTAAAAGTTTTTGTAAATCAAGATGTGATATGTATATCATATCTCCTTCTTTTTTAAATTTAACTCTTATTATTTTACTCATAATTAACATAACCCCCTTGTAATGTCATTTGCATTTATTCCACATCCATGACATTGATGTCTACAGTCTGGAGATACTTTATCTTCTCTTGCTTTTTCATTTTCTCTTATTAAGAATTTCTTAGTAACCCCTACATCTATATGATCCCAAGGGAATACTTCTTCATAATTTCTTTCTCTATTAGCATAGAATGCTATATCAAGTCCATTCTTTTCCATAGCTTCTTTCCATATATCTAAGTTGAAATACTCAGACCATCCGTCAAACTTAGCTCCAGCTTTGAATGCATCTAATATAACTTTACCTATTCTTCTATCTCCTCTAGCCACAACAGCTTCCATTAAGCTAGTTTTCGAGTCATGGTAGTTATATTTTATATCTTTATTTTTTAATTTTTTAACTAAATGTCTTTGCTTTTCTATAACTTCTTCAGTTAAGTCTTGTCCATGCCATTGGAATGGAGTAAATGGTTTTGGCACAAATGTTGATGTACTTACAGTCACAGAGAAACTTCTTCTTAACTTTCCTCCATTTACATCTCTATAAGTATCTATAACATCATATGCAAGATTAGATATACCATCTAAATCATCATAAGTTTCAGTTGGAAGACCTATCATGAAGTATAATTTTACACTGTTCCATCCCATTTCAAATGCTTTTCTTGTAGCATTTTTTAAATCTTCTTCGCTTACACCTTTATTAATAACATCCCTTAATCTTTGAGTTCCTGCTTCTGGTGCAAATGTAAGTCCTGATTTTCTTACTTGTTGTATTTTTTCCGCTATTTCCATAGAGAAGTTATCAAGCCTTAACGATGGTAAAGATATCCCTACATTTTGAGGAGTATACTCATCAACTAAAAAGTCAGTTAACTCTCTTAATTGGCTATAGTCACTTGTACTTAGTGATGATAATGATATTTCATCATACCCTGTATTTTTTATAAGCTTATCTACTATTTCCTTTAATCTATCAACACTTTTTTCTCTTATAGGTCTGTATATCATACCAGCTTGACAGAATCTACACCCTCTTGTACATCCTCTGAATAATTCTAAAACAACTCTATTGTGTACAGTATCTATATAAGGAACTATAAGTTTATCTGGGTAATCTACAGTCTCTACATCTCTTATTATTCTCTTTTTAACCTTAGCCGGAACACATTCTCTATTAGGTTTTACCTCTTTAACTGTTCCATCTTCATTGTATGTAACATCATAAAAACTTGGTATATAAACACCTTCTATTTTAGCTACTTTTAATAGGAAATCTTCTCTAGTAGTTTTACTTTTCTTCCATTCTTTATAAGCATTTATTACTTCTAAGTTAACTTCTTCACCTTCACCTAATATTACTATATCTACAAAATCAGCTAAAGGCTCTACGTTATATGCGCAAGGACCTCCCACTAATATAAACGGATCATCTAATTTTCTTTCTTCTCTAAGTAATGGTATATTAGCTAAATCTAGTATATTTAATATATTTGTATAAGAAAGTTCATATTGTAATGTAAATGTTACAAAATCAAAATTAGTTATAGGCTCTCTTGATTCTAACGCAAACATTGGTATATTTCTTTCTCTCATTATATTTTCCATATCTACCGCTGGAGAATACACTCTTTCACAAAATACATCTTCATCTTTATTTATTACATGATAAAGAATATGACTTCCTAAGTGACTCATCCCAACCTCATATAAATCAGGGAAGCAATGAGCATATCTTATTAAATTTTCATTACTTGTATCTTTATGTATAGAATTTATTTCATTTCCAAGATATCTTGCAGGCTTTTCAACCTTTTTTAAAATCCTTCTTAAGTCTACTTTACTCATTTATTATTGAAACCTCCAATAAATTATTGTTTTTATATAAAAAGCATAATTTTTATTATACACCATAATATATACATAATGTATCAAAATTTTATTTTTCCATATTTAAACTATTCTAAATATAGTTGGTTTGTTTTCTATTTATGAAATATTTACAGTTATTTTGATGAATTATTAATTAGATATAAAGAAATACTTTATAATAGATTGTAAATTATTATTCTAAAATTTTATTACTTAAAAAGTTTAATTAGTGTATGACTTTATGTCATTAATAGAATTAAAAGCATGACTATTGTTAAAAGAATCAATAATATTTATATATATGTTTATATTATTGATATATGGGTATAAAATATACATGTATATATGTAATTAGTTAATTTATTAGGAGGTTGTGTAATGAGTAAAGTATTTGAAGTAAAAGAAGATATCTACTTTACAGGAGTTGTAGACAAAGATTTAAAGGTATTCGACATAATAATGGAAACTGAATTTGGTACAACTTATAATTCATATTTATTAAAAGATGAAAAAACAGTTCTATTTGATACGGTTAAGCCAAACTTTAAAGATGAATTTATAAACAATATTTCAGAAGTAACTGACATAAGAGATATAGATTACGTGGTTATTCACCATACTGAACCAGATCATGCTGGTAGTTTAAAATATATTTTAGATATAAACCCTGACATAGAAGTATATTGTACAAAAGCTGCAAAGCTATACTTAGATGAACAAATAAATAAACCATTTAAATGTCATGTAATAAAAGATGGTGAAACTTTAAATATAGGTAAAAGAACACTAAGATTCATAACTGCACCTTTCTTACATTGGGCAGATACTATGTTTACTTATGTAGAAGAGGAAAAAACATTATTCACTTGTGATGCATTTGGATGTCACTTCGCAAATGTAGATGCTGACTGTGTAGATAGTGAAGATTATTTAAAATCAGCTAAACACTACTTTGATTGCATAGTTAAGCCATTCTCTAAGCATGTTTTAAATGCTGTAAATAAAGTTGTAGATTTAGGAATAGAGTTTGATACAATATTAACATCTCATGGACCTATATTAACTAAAGACCCAATGGCAGCTGTTAAAAGATATGTAGAATGGTCAACAGAAACAGTTGAACATACTAATCAAAATCAAATTGCAATTTTCTACTTATCTGCATATACAAATACTTTAAGCATGGCCAAAAAAATAGAGGAATCCTTATTAGCAGAAGGTGCTAAAGTTAAACTATATGACTTAGAAACTTTAAGCTTAAAGGAAATGCATGATGCTGTAGTAATGTCTAAGGTAGTATTACTAGGTTCAACAACAATAAATAAAACAATGGTTAAACCAATGTGGGACTTATTCTCAGTAATTGATCCAATGGCAAACCAAGGTAAAATAGCCGGTGTATTCGGTTCTTACGGATGGAGTGGTGAAGGTATATCAATGGCGGAAAGTAACTTAAAAGCAATGATGTTCAAAATGCCAATACCAACACTTAAAAAGAAATTCTTCCCATCTGAAGATACATTCCAAGAATGTATAGAGTTTGGTAAAGAGTTTGCAAAATTAGTTAAATAATATATAACTCTAAAATTTATTTTCTTAGTTAAAATTATAATAAAATTCCATTAACTAAATAAAGTGATACTATTAAAATATTTTATTAGTATCACTTTATTTAATATAATAACTTTCATTTATATAATGTTTAAACTCTTTGGCTAGTAGTTTTTCTAACTTCTCTCCAAGATAACTCTCCTCTGTCTAGAGCTTTTATAAATATCTCAGCTGATGCTAAATTTGTAGCTACAGGAACATGATAAACATCACATAATCTAACTAAAGCTTGTATATCTGGTTCATGAGCTTGAGATGTAAGCGGATCTCTTAAGAAGATAACTAAATCTATATCTTGACTAACAATTAAAGAACCAATTTGTTGATCTCCTCCAAGTGGGCCAGAAGCTAACCTTGTAATCTTAAGGTCTGTCTCATCCATTATTTTCTTACCTGTTGTTCCAGTTGCATATAAACCATATTTTTCCAATATCCTTTCATATGCTATACAAAAACCTATCATCATATTTTTCATTTCATCATGCGCTACTAATGCTATATTCATATATTCCCCTTCTCCTTTATAATGCTAAAAGTTTATTTTTTTCTTTCTCATACATACATTTAAAACTAGTCCTAAGTTAGCTAATGAAGTTAATAGCGAACTACCTCCATAACTTATAAATGGCAGTGTTACTCCCGTAACAGGAATAAGTGCTACTGTCATACCTATATTTTGAATAATCTGGTATGCAAACATGCTCATTACTCCTACAACAATTAAGGTTCCATAAAAATCTTTGGCTTCTCTAGCTATAACTAACATTCTTAATAAGAATATAATATATAAGGCTATGGCTAAAGTCATTCCCCATACGCCTAGCTCTTCTCCTATAACAGCAAATATAAAATCACTATCTTGAACTGGCAGAAAATCATTTTGACTTTGACTTCCATTATATAATCCTTTTCCACCAAAACCACCTGATCCTATGGCAATCATAGATTGTATAACCTGATAATTCCCTTCATAACTAGGATCATCAGGATGAAGAAAAGCTTCTATTCTTACCTTTTGATGCGATGCCATCATCATATACATAATAGGCAATGAAACTAATGCTATTATAATAGCTCTTTTTATTAGTTTTATATCTAAACCTGCTGTAAATAACATTCCTGCTATTATACAACAGAAAACTATAGCAGTTCCTAAATCTGGTTGAGCAAATAATAAACCTATAAAAGGAAAAGCATAAATAACTAATGGTATTATCTCTTTTAAACTATTTAATTTTCCTCTTTTAGACTCAACTATCTTAGCATAACTAAGTATAAATGTAAGTTTAACCAATTCTGAAGTTTGAAAATCTAAAGGACCTAATTTTAACCACGATGTAGCTCCACCTCTATTTTGACCTAATCCTGGTACTAATACAACTACTAAAAGCAGTAAACTAACTAAATAAAGACCTTTATAATACTTCCCTAAAAAGTTATAATCAAAACACAATATACCTATTATCATTCCTATACCTAGTATGAATGCTAATCCTTGCTTATATAACTGGCTATAGTTACCTGTTTCATTTGCATGTGTTGCACTACTCAATACAACAATTCCGAAGCAAAATATAGCCAATACTGTAATTATCAATTTCCAGTCTAATTCTTTAATTAATTTAAGTGTATTCTTGTATGTAAGCAATTTATCACCGTCTTTCCACTCTTTCACATATAATTAAATAAGGGGAATATATCATATGATACCCCCCTTATTTAAATTACATCATTCTTTCTTTTATATTCTTTAAAGGTATATTTGCTACTAGTGCAGATACTGGCATGTCATCATCTTCCCCTCTTGATTTAGACATTTTTATTTCCAAGCCATTTTCTTCTATCTCTGCATAATTTGCTATAACCTTTAGAATATCATCTTTTATCAAATCTAAAAGTTGAGGAGAACAATCCACCCTATCATGTACCAAAACTAATTTTAATCTTTCTTTTGCAACAGACTTACTAGATTTTGATTCATTAGAGAAAACTTTAAATATATCTAACATGGATGATTCCTCCCTTCTTATTTAGCCATACCAAACATTTTTTTAATTTTACTAAAAAGCGTATTATCACTTTCTACTTCTATTAAAGGGACGTCTTCACCTAATATTCTTTTAGCTATATTTTTATAAGCTTGTCCTGCAAGAGATTTAGAATCAAGTATTGCTGGTTCCCCCTTATTAGTAGATACTATTATACTTTCGTCATCTGGAACTAAGCCTAATAAGTCTATAGCAAGTATCTCTAATATATCTTGCTTATCCATCATATCTCCACGTCTAACCATATCTTGCCTAATTCTATTAATTACTAACCTTATATCTTTTATTTCATTAGCTTCTAATAATCCTATTATTCTATCTGCATCTCTTACTGCAGATACTTCTGGATTCGTAACAACTATAGCTCTAGTAGCTCCTGCAACAGCATTTTTAAATCCTTGTTCTATACCTGCTGGACAGTCTATTAATATAAAATCAAAAGATTCTTTTAGCTTTTCACATAAATCTTCCATTTGTTCTACTGACACTGCATTTTTGTCTCTTGTTTGCGCAGCTGGCAATAGATATAAATTATCAAATCTTTTATCTTTTATTAAAGCTTGTTTAAGCCTACATGTTCCTTCTACAACATCTACTATGTCATATACTATTCTATTTTCAAGACCCATAACTACATCTAAATTTCTAAGTCCGATATCTGCATCAACAATAACAGTCTTTTTATTTTCTAAACTTAGAGCAGTTCCTAAGTTTGCTGCAGTAGTAGTTTTTCCAACTCCACCTTTGCCTGATGTTATAACTATAACTTCACTCATAATACTACCCCCTATGGATTTATTTCTTATTTTATTGTTTTAGATAAGTAACTTTCTATTACTATCCTGCCTTTACTTACAAAGGCTATTTCTGGGCTAATTTCTTTCTTATCTTCAAAGCTATCATCATCTGGTGCTTCTGCAATGTTACCTGCAATTTGAAGCACTTTCGGATTTAAGGAGTTTGCAACTACATAAGCATTTTCATTTCCCATCGCACCGGCATGTATAAATCCAGTTACACTTCCCATGACGATAACATTGCCTCCTGAAACTACTCTAGCTCCAGAACTTATATCCCCCATGACAACTGTATTTCCTTTTGAATTAATTTGTGAACCTGGTTTCATATCTTTCATTACGACTACATCTCCGTCAAATTCTATATTTTCACCAGATCTTAGATTGCTTACATATTTAGTTTGAAAATTACTGCATTTTAATTCTTCATCTTCTTCTATAAACTCAATATCAAACCTAGATGTAATATCATGCTTTAACTCTAACATTTGTATATCACTTAAGTAATCACAGTTAATAGCACATATTTTAGCCCCGTTAAAAAAGCCTACCGAGGTTTCTAGTCTATCTATTACACCATTTCTTATCTCATCAAAAGGTACAACCTTCTTAATATTTAAAATTATCCCTCTTTTATTTCCTTTGAATTCAACTAATTCTTTAGGAGTAAAATTTCTCAAAGACATAACAACCTCCAGAGTGATATCATGTTATTTATATTCTTCACAAACCGTCTTAAATCCTTCTAATTTTTAATTTGTGAACCAAAATTTATATTTTTTTCTTCATTTGTAGTTTTTTCATCTTCATCTGTGTTTTTATCAGTCGTTTTCTCTGCGTCTTTATTTAATCCCATATAAGCTCCAATAACTTCTCTTACAGGTAATAATGCATATGAACTCTCATTCCCTTGAGGTATCATAGCTACAACAGCTATTTCTGGATCATCTGCTGGAGCAAAAGCAACAGTCCATGCAAATGCATCATAATCAGATTTAAATTGATCTATTATAGTGTCAGTAGCTTTAGGATTTAACTGTTGTATAGCTTTTCTCAGATAAGACGCCATTAGTTTATCGTTATCATAATCTAATTTTACACTTACGCCTTCAGCTAATTCACCTTCTAATGATTTTCTTTCTTTTTCATCTAATTTCTTATCTTTTAACTGTTCTTTAATTTCATTTTCTCTTTCTTTTGACAATTCTTCTTCTCTTTCTTTTATCAGTTCCTCTGAAAGAGCCACAGCCTCATCTTTTGATACACCATATGTTCCCATATGATCAATTAAATATTGATACTCATCTTTAGTAGGTATTTTACCACTTTTTTCCGCTGTACCAGTTTTAGCTGCAACAGATACTGGTAATGTACCGAAAACAGATTTAGCACTACTTAAAGTGGCCATTTGTTTCATACCTTGTACTAATTCTTTTAAATTGTCACTATTTTTAAAATCTATTTTCTCAGATTTGTTGGTATCTTCAACAACTGTTTGATAGTCACTAGATATAGTTTTTTTAACTACAGATAGTTCAACTAAATTACCACCATTAGCTATAGCTGCTACATATCTAGCCATCTGCGCTGGAGTATATGCATTTTCCCCTTGTCCTATCGAAAGGTTAAATGTATCAGCAGTACCCCATTTGGCAAACTTAAGGTAGTTGAAAACTATGTTATCAGCAAAACCTTCTGCTAAATCTTCTTTAACTTTCAACTTAATTAATCTGTTTATAACTTCTACTCTACCTGGGGTATTTTCCTCAGCAGCCCATCCTACAATTTCATCAATCCTTGATTCAAATTCTTTCGGATTTTTCTCTTTTGTTATATCAGTAAAAGCTTCACCCATACTTTTTTCTAAATAAGACTTTAATAAGGTTTGAGTCGATTTAAGCTTTTGCTCTGTTGTAGGCACTGTACCCTTATTCTCTTCTATTTCATCAATTAACCCAGTATAATCATCTAGTCCAAATAATTTAGCATACTCTAAAATTTTATCTGGTCCCATATTTATACCTAAATCTGAACCAGTACCTAAGTACTTACCTGTCCCTATTGTATAGAAATATATATTACAAGATTCTTGTATAGCTTTATATAAATTTGTAATACCATGATTACGCTTAGATTTATGCCATATATAATCAGCAAACTTTCTTTCTCCATATTTTATCATACCTGGATCATTTATAGCATAGTTAGGATCTAATCCATTTTCTAAAGCAGCCATACCTGTTATCATTTTAAATGTAGATCCTGGTTGGAATACACCTTGAGTTGCTAGATTCAGCAATTTACTTGGTGATAATGAATCATTTTTGTTTTCTGGTTCAAGATCAGCATATTCTGAATATGATATACTACCTTTTGTAAATAAGTTAGGGTCATATGATGGGTAACTAACTGAAGCTAATACATCTCCAGTATTAACATCTATTGCAATCAATGCACCTGATTTTGCATTTGGCGCAGTTCCCCCACCACTTTTATCTCCATATTGACTCTTAAATGTTCCGCCAGTTCTAGCATAATCTATAACCCTCTTTAAAGAGTCTTCTGCCACTTCTTGTAAATCTTTATCTATACTTAGATACACCGTATCTCCTGATTTTGGTTCTGATACTTCAATCTCTTTTGTTATTTTACCAACTGCATCAACCTGCACCTTTTTATATCCATCTGTACCACGCAGTTGACTTTCATAGTTTTTTTCTATCCCTGCTAATCCTACTAAATCACTTTTTAAGTATCCTTTTTCTAAGTACTCCGATTCTTTAGTAGAAGGAATTTTTCCTATATGACCTAAAACATGCCCTGCAAGTGTTCCATTGGGATAATATCTAACAGGCTCATTTGCTATAGATACACCAGGAAGTTCCATAAGATTTTCTTCAATTTGAGATATAGTAGATTCACTTATATCTTGAGCAATTGTCACTGGATTATATCTTGAGTAACCTTGTGATTTCAATAAATCTCTAACTACAAGTACCTTTCTAGCATCTGCATCACTCATACCTTCATTTAATGGCATACTAGTTTTCGTTTTACCAGTTTTAGCACTATAATAATCTTTTATCTTATCAAAAGCATCTTTAGCACTAATATCCTTTTCATTTATTTTATATGATGCTAGCCAATCTGTTTTATTTTTTTCTTGAGTAAATACCCATTTACTAACAAGAATTGGAGGATATTCTCCATTCTTATTTAATTTAGCTTGCAGCTTTGATGCCTCTAGTCTCTTATCTTCTTGAGATAAAACACCTTCATCAATTAACTTATCTACTATATAATAAAAACTTTGTTTTGCATTTAAGTTTTGTGGTATACCTTCTGACTCTTTATATTCAGCTATGTCCTTATCATATGTATAATAATATTTCCCATTTTCAATATATATAGGAAATTCATCCTTGTATTCTTCTTTATTTTTTTCTAAAAGATTAATCAATTTTAAGGATATCTCATTAGCCATGCTATTTTTATCAGAGTCTGTCTTGCTTATACCGTCTGCTGATACTTGAACAGTAAACTGATTTTTTGTTGTAGCCAAAATTTTCCCATTTTTATCCTTTATATCTCCTCTTGGAGCTTTTATAGGAAGCTCTTTATACGTTTTATTTTCAGCTAACTCAGTGTAATGTTCATATTTAAATACAGTCATATATAGTATTTTAACTAAGATAACCGCAAATACTACTAATAACATATTTCTAATAATAATAAATCTATCATTTACTTTTTTTTCGTCCATTCAATCACCAACTACTCTTCTTTAAGCTTTAATATATTCTTCTTAAATAATTTATATATTATTAAACTTAATATACTATTTATTATCGGTATAATTACTATTCCCTTTAATACCATCGTTAATATCCCATAACTATTGTACACTAGTGTAGTAGCTGTTATATTTACCATAGAATCAAATATACTAGTAATTAGTACTAAGGTTCCGATTGTAATGTAACTCTCTTTATATATCTTTTCTCTTAAAGTACTAATACCATAACATACCGCAAATAAAATTAAGGCATTTACTCCAAAAACACCACCTACTGTTATGTCTTTTGTAAGTCCAATTATAGCACCTATTATCCCCGCTTCAAGTTCGTCCAAATATAAAGAGATTATGGTACAGTACACTAATACTAAACTAAAACTAACACCATATATATCTATATAATTTGTTATACTACTTTCAACTGTGACAAGCAGTATCCCTATAAGACAAAGTAAAAATCTTTTCATATTATCTAGCCCCTTTATCCTATATCATTATTTTCCCTTGGTTCTATAACAATAACATCATCAATATTTTTAAAATCTGCATATGGTTTTATAACTACATATTTTAGAGATTTATTTTTGTCATCAATTACTTTATCTACCTTACCTATCATTATCCCTTCTGGGTATAATCCTAGTCCAGAAGTAACTAAAGTGTCTCCTGGTAAAACATCATACGATGAATCAAACATATACCCCTGTAAGTATCCATTTTCTTTATATTTTTCTTTACCACTAATATCTGTATCTTGTGTAATTACACCTTTATAATCTGAATTTTTTAGTAGCTTAAAACTTACTGATGATTTAGTGTCAAGTATAGAAATTGCTTTACTATAGTTTTTAGAAACTTCATATACTATGCCTACTAAGCCACTTCCATTAACCACTAAACTATCTTTTTTAACTCCAGCATCACTACCAGCACCTATCACGAAACTAGTGTACCAATTTCCATCATTCTTACTAACAACGCTAGCAGATATCATATTAGCTTTATAATCTTCGGGGATAAAGTTTAGTGCTTTCTTTAAATTTTGTATTGATTGACCTTCACTTATTTTGTTGTTTAATTCTACTATCTCTTGCTTTAAACTTTCATTTTCTTTTTCTAAATCTTCTAATTTATTAGCGTTCTTTTTATAATTTAAAATCTCACTAAAATTACCTTTTAAAAACATAAATCCCTTGTTAAAACTGCTTTCAATTGAAGCTACACCCTCTTGTATTACACCTAAATTAATTGGATTATTTCCAGAATATTTACCAATTGATATTCCCACAATTCCAATTAAAGTGATAGCAACTGTCGTCGTTGCTATCACTTTTACATTAATCTTTTTTTTGTCCTTTTTATCATTATTAAATTTCAAGATAATCACCAACTTTATTATCTTCTATTGTTCATCATTAATACTTTTTCGAATATCTCTTGATCTTCTACTGATTTACCAGTTCCTAGTGCAACACAATCAAGAGGACCTTCAGCTATTGTTACTGGCATTCCAGTTTCTTGTTTTATTAACTTATCTAATCCTCTAAGTAATGCTCCCCCTCCAGTTAACATTATTCCATTTTCCATTATATCTGATGCTAATTCTGGTGGAGTTTTTTCTAAAGTTGATTTTATCGCATCTACTATTGAACTTATTGGTTCTTTTAATGCTTCTCTAACTTCTGTTGAAGATATTTCTACAGTTTTTGGTAAGCCTGATATTAAATCTCTACCTCTTATTTGCATATTACTTTCTTGATCTTCTTTAAAAGTCGACCCTATACTTATTTTTATGTCTTCAGCAGTTCTTTCACCTATCATTAAGTTGTATTCTTTTTTAACGTATCCAACTATAGCTTCATCAAACTTATTACCACCGATTCTTACTGATTCAGCCGATACTATACCACCTAAAGATATTACTGCTATTTCTGAAGTACCACCACCGATATCAACTACCATATTTCCTTCTGGTTCTTCTACTTTAAGCCCTGCTCCTATTGCAGCAGCCATTGGTTCTTCTATAAGATAAGCATCCTTCGCTCCTGCTTGTCTTGCAGCCTCTTCTATTGCTCTTTTTTCAACATCTGTAACACCAAATGGTACACATATTGCTATTCTTGGACTTACAACACCTTTTTTAGCTGCAGCTTTTTGTATAAAGTAACTTAACATTGATTGAGTAACATCAAAATCAGCTATAACTCCATCTTTCATAGGTCTTATAGCTACTATATTTCCTGGTGTTCTACCTATCATTCTTTTAGCTTCTTCACCAACTGCTAAAACTTCCTTACTATCATCTCTTATAGCAACAACTGAAGGCTCTCTTACTACTATCCCTTGTCCTTTTATATAAACTAAAGTATTCGCTGTACCTAAATCGATACCCATATCTTTAGTCATTTTACCAAATCCAAATAAAGATCCAAATCCTTTTTTCTCTCTTTTTTCTTTTTTCTCTTTAGCCATATTAATGCTCCTTCCACTATCTCAAATCAAATTATCATATTTTCCTTAAAGCTAAAATACAAACCATCTCCTATTATAATATGGTCGATTACTTCAATTCCTATCAACTCACCACATTGTATTAACCTAGATGTAATATTCTTATCTTCATTAGAAGGCTCTATACTTCCAGATGGATGGTTATGTATTAAAATTATTTTATTGCTACTTCGTCTTATAGCTTCTTTAAAAACTTCTCTTGGATGAACCAGTGATGAATTTAAAGTTCCAACAGATACATCTATATCTGTAATAATTTCATTTTTTGTATTTAAAAGAACTACCTTAAAAACCTCTTTTTGTTTGTACCTTAAGCTTTCCATATAATACTTATAGATATCCCATGGATTTTTAACTTTGTATTTATTAGGTCTAGAACTTGAAATTCTAAGTCCAAGCTCTAGTGCAGCCTTTATCTGTGTAGCCTTAGATAGTCCTATTCCTTCTATTTTGCACAATTCTTCTATACTTATATCTTGTAAGTATCTTATACCTTGTGAATCTTTATTAATTATATCATCTGCTAATTCAATTGCATTTCTCTTTTTTGTGCCTGTTCTTAATAGGATAGCTAATAACTCTGCATTAGATAAATATTTCACTCCATGTAGAAGCATTTTCTCTCTAGGTCTCTCCTCTAATGCCATGTCTTTTACTTTTCTAGAAAAATCAAAAGACTTATTCAGATAAATCACCCTCCATAAAAAAGATTTACATTAAAATGTTCTTTTAGTAGGTCACTTATTTTCGATATTGGCAATCCAACTATATTGAAATAGTCTCCAGATATACTTTCAACTAATAGTCCTCCATATCCTTGAATTCCATAAGCCCCTGCTTTGTCTAAGGATTCCTTAGTGTTTATGTAATCTCTTATAGTCTCCTCTGATAAATCCTTAAAAGTTACCTCACTAACCACATAGTCTATCACTTTTTTATCTAAACTTAAATTTATCAAGCTAATACCCGTAATAACTTGATGCTTTTTATTAGACAACAACTTTATCATTCTGTATGCATCATCTTCGTCCTTTGGCTTACCTAGTATAGTATCATCTAAAACTACAATAGTGTCTGCACCAATAACTAAATCATTTTTATTTTTACTTGCTACATCCATACATTTTTCAAAAGCTAGTCTCATTGCTACTTTTTTCGGAGGCTCATTTTCTAATATAACCTCATCTATATTACTCTTTACTATTGTAAAATCCACCTTTACATTCTCCAAAATTTCTCTTCTTCTTGGAGATGCTGATGCTAAGATTATATTCATTCATCCACCTCTTCTTGTACTTAGAAATTGTACTTATCTAGTTTATCATTATATTGTAAAAAATTCAACGTTATTGTCGAACCTTTTAGTTACATAATTGTTATATTTACATGTTTTGGGGTATAAAAACACAACTTAGATAAAATAATATTTTACACTTGTGTAAACCTTATAGATTATATAATATTACTTACTTCCCACCAACCTTATAATTTATATTTATGTAAAAAATTTTTAATAAATTTTATTCTTTAATTTGTTAAAAATTACTATAAAAAAATAAAGGTATGAAAGCTTCACACCTTTATTCTATCCATATTATATAGTTTTAATAGCTTCTTTAGGACATTTTTGCATACATAAGTGACAACCAACACATTTTTTCTCATCAACCTTATGAACCGCTTTTCTTTCGCCTGATATAGCATCAAATTTACATTGTTTTTTACAAAGTGTACATCCAATACATTTTTCTTCATCTATTTTTACTTTGCTTCTATCACTTATATCACCGGCTATAACTTTAGTTGGACATTTCTGCACACATACTTTACATTGAATGCATTTGTCAAAATCAATTTTAGCTATTTTATTTTCGAATACAATAGCATCTACTGGACATACCTTTGCACACATTCCACATCCCATACACCCATTACTACATTTTTCTTTTACTGCCTTACCAAACTCTGTGCTATTACATTCAACGACAACTTCTTGTTTTTTAGGCTTTTTTATTATTATAGATTTTGGACAAATTTCTATACATTTACCACACATTACACATTTATCTTCATCTATTACAGCAATTCCATTTTGTATTGATATAGCTCCAAACTTACATGCATCTTTACATGTTCCTAAACCTAAACATCCAAACTTACACGCTTTTGCCCCTGAATTTAAGGCTGATGCTGCCCTACAGTCAGACATACCTTCATATTCATATTTATTTTTAGCACTTTCACAAGTTCCTTTACAGATAACTTTTGCTACTATTTTTTCACCTTCCAAAGCACTTATTCCCATGATTTCTCCAACTTTAGACGCTACAGTTGCTCCACCTACAGGACAACCATTTACAGGAGATTTCCCTTCAACTATTGCATTTGCAAGTCCTCCACAACCTGGGAATCCACAACCACCACAATTAGCTCCTGGAAGAACCTCAAGTATTTTCTCTACTCTTTCATCTATCTCAACTGCAAACTTCTTAGAAGCATAAGCAAGAACTGCTCCAAAGATTAATCCCATAGCTCCTAAAAGAATTATCGATTTCACTATTTCCACGTAATCTCACCCCCTAAATTATAGCTTTATAAGTCCTGTGAATCCTAAGAAAGCTATTGACATAAGTCCTGCTGCTATTAGAGTTATTGGAAATCCTCTAAATGACTCTGGTATATCAGCAAGTTCTAATCTTTCTCTTATTCCTGCAAATAAAACTATAGCTAATGTAAATCCTACTCCTGCTCCAAATCCGTTTACTATCGTTTCTATTAAATTATATCCCTTATCAACATTAACTATTGCTATACCAAGTACTGCACAGTTTGTAGTTATAAGAGGTAAGAAAACTCCCAATGCTTGATATAAAGATGGACTCATCTTTTGTATTACCATCTCAACAAACTGAACAATAGATGCAATTACTAGTATAAAAGCTATAGTTTGTAAAAATTCAAGTCCTGTTCTTTCTAATAGCATTTGAATAAAATATGTAATTATCGATGCTAAAGTTAAAACAAAAGTAACCGCAGCACCCATACCTACTGCCGTATCAACCTTTTTAGAAACACCTAAGAATGGACATATTCCTAGGAACTGTGATGTTATAACATTATTAACAAGTACTATGCTTAAAAATAAAAGAATTAAATTCATACTATTTCACCCCCACACTATGCCTTTTTATTTCTTATTTTATTGAATCCAGCCATTAAAAATCCTAATGTTAAAAACGCTCCTGGAGGTAATATGAATAGTAATGCTGGTTGATATGATGCTCCTAATAAACTTATTCCAAATAAACTTCCTGCTCCAAATAACTCCCTAACTGCACCTAAAATTGTAAGTGCTAAAGTAAATCCAAGACCCATTGCTACACCATCTATTGCTGATGTAAATGCTCCGTTTTTCGATGCGAAACTTTCTGCACGAGCTAGTATTAAGCAGTTAACAACTATTAACGGAATGTATAGTCCAAGAGCCTGATCAAGCGCTGGAACATATGCTTTTAATAATAATCCTACTATTGTAACAAATGTAGCTATTACTACTATAAATGATGGTATTCTTATTTTATCTGGTATAATTTTTCTCATTAAAGAAATAACAATATTTGAACATATTAAAACTACTGCCGTTGAAAGTCCCATACCCAGTCCATTTATAGCCGAACTCGTAACAGCAAGTGTTGGGCACATACCTATAACTTGCACGAAGGTTGGGTTTTCATCTATGATACCATTTTTAAATATCTTAGCTGAGTTCATATTTTATATTCTCCCCCCTACTTATTTAAAGAACTATTAAATAACTCTATTGCAACATTTACTCCATCTGTAACTGCTGTAGATGTAATAGTTGCACCTGATATTGCAGATATTTCATTTTCTCCAGATGAACTTCCTTTTATTAAAGCAAGCTCTGATGCTGATTTACCTGAAAATTGATCCTTGAAACTAGAATCTGAAGCCTTTGCACCAAGACCTGGTGTTTCAGACATGTTACCTATATTAATACCACTAACAGTTCCATCCTTTGATATACCAACTATTAGTTCGATATCTCCACCATAACCTTTCGGAAGAACCTTTACTGTATATCCAACAGTTTCAGAACCACTTTTA
The DNA here is from genome assembly GCF_014323405.1 of Romboutsia faecis. Taxonomy (GTDB): domain Bacteria; phylum Bacillota; class Clostridia; order Peptostreptococcales; family Peptostreptococcaceae; genus Romboutsia_E; species Romboutsia_E faecis. The sequence continues at coordinate 594,276 of NZ_JACRWE010000001.1, forward strand.
CCTTCATAAACCTCTGAAACAATTCCATCAATATTTTCATATTTACTATCTGAAACTTGAATAAATTCACTTGCATCTGGAAGTACAATTTGTCTAGATTCATTATTAGCTTGAATATTTCTCTGTTCTATAACTGGTGCTGTAACTTGATTAGTTAATCCTAATAATAAGGCTGCAACAGCACATATAGCAAATAAATTAAGACCTAACTTTACTATATTATTCACTACTTAGACACCTCCCCAAATACCCTATTTGACACATATTTGTCTATAAGAGGTGTAGCTACATTAGCTAGTAAAATTGAATATGATACACCTTCTGGATATCCTCCGTACAATCTTATAACTGATGTTATAACACCTGCTAATAATGCATAAATAATTTGACCTTTTTTAGTCATAGGTGAAGTAGTATAATCAGTTAACATAAAGAATCCGCCTAACATAAGACCTCCTGCAAATAGTTCGTATAGTGCAAAGTTAAAGCTAAAACCACCTAATATAAAAGTCAATATAAAAACTGTACCTATGTAGAATGCAGGTATTGTGTAATCTATTATTCCTTTATAAATTAAATAAACGCCCCCTAGTACAATTAAAATAGCACTAGTTTCACCTATACATCCACCTATATTACCTACAACCATATCAGTCATACTTATACCATTGGCTGTTAAATCTGCTACTCCTGTAGCTCCAACTTTTAGAAAGCTTAGTGGTGTTGCTGTAGTAACAGCATCTAGATTTGAGCCAATCCAATTTACTCCTGGGTTAGTCCATGCTGTCATTGCAACAGGGAAAGATGCAAGTAAAAATGCTCTAGCTCCAAGTGCTGGATTTATAAAATTATTTCCTATCCCACCGAATACCATCTTTATTACTATTATTGCAAAAGCTCCACCTGCTAAACACATCCACCATGGCAGAGATGCTGGTACATTAAATGCCAATAATAGACCTGTTACTACTGCAGAAAAATCTCCTATTGTACTTTCTTCTTTAGTAATTTTTTGGTATAAAAATTCAGAACCTACTGTACCTAATATACAGAAAAACATAACACTTAAAGCATTTAATCTAAAGAAGTATACCCCTGCTAATGCTGCCGGTATAAGCGCAATTACAACTTGTTTCATTATATAAGAAGTATCCTCATTACTTCTCACATGAGGAGAAGATGATACTATCAATTTCTTTTCCACAATATTTCCCCCTATCTATTTGTTTACAGCCTGCTTTTTCTTCATAGCTATAATCTCTTTTTTAGCATTTCTTATAGACTGAAGTAATGGTCTTCTTGCAGGACATATAAATGAACAAGAACCACATTCTATACAATCTAGTGCTCTATGTTCTTGAGCCATTTCAAAATCATTTTTTAGTGAGTATGCACTAATGTATAAAGGTTGTAAAAATGCAGGACAAACATTTGTGCATTTCCCACATCTCAAACAATTTTGAGGTTTAGGTAATCGAGATTCTTCTTCACTTAAACAAAGTATTCCAGAGGAACCTTTATTAATTACAATCTCATCAGTATATTGAGCTATTCCCATCATAGGACCACCCATTATAAGTTTACCTAGTTTTTTGTCTTCCCTATATCCTCCACATTGTTCTATTATTTCAGATACTAGGGTGCCTACTTTAATAACTAAGTTTTTAGGTTCTTTTATGCAACTACCTGTTACTGTTGTTATCCTTTCTACTAAAGGCATACCCGTTTTTATAGTTTTTGCAATTTGAGCTGCAGTACCTACATTATCTACAACTGCTCCTGCTGCAGCTGGTAATCCACCAGAAGGAACTTCTCTTTTTGTACATGCATATATAAGTTGTTTTTCTGCACCCTGTGGATATTTAACTTGTAGTCCAACTACTTCGATTTGACTATAATCTTTCGCTGCATTAGTAACTGCTTCTATTGCATCCGGTTTATTTACTTCTATTCCTATAAATCCCTTTTTTACATTTAATACTTTCATTAATACTCTTAGTCCAAAAACTACATCGTCTGGATTTTCCACCATTAATCTGTGATCTGCTGTAAGATATGGTTCACATTCAGCTCCATTTAAAATAACTGAATCAATTTTAGCATCTGGTGGTGGTGATATTTTGACATGATTTGGGAATGTTGCTCCTCCCATACCAACTATCCCTGCTTCTTTAATAATTTCTACTATTTCTTCTTTCGTTAAATCGTCTAGATTCCCTTTTGGTCTTACACTTTCATGTAACTCTTCTTTAAAATCGTTTTCTACAACGACGCATAATGATGTCCCACCTGGAACTTCGTGTGGCTTTATAGCCTTAACAGTTCCTGAAATAGATGAGTGAACATTACAAGACACATACCCTTGTTGCTCCCCTATTTTTTGACCAAGTTTTACTCGATCTCCAACTTCAACAATAGCTTTTGCTGGTGCTCCAATGTGTTGTTGAAGAGGTATGTATACAACTTTAGGTTTTTCTGCATTTTGAAGAGCCTTTGATTTAGTATACTCTTTATTATATGGAGGATGTATTCCTCCCTTAAAAGTTAAGAGTTTCATTAGTATTACCCCCTCATTGAAAATAAGTATTTCCTATACTATAAGTATACTATAGGTATTGTAAAATCTTAACAATTGTTATTATTTTATCTGACTTTTAAATTTCAAATTCAGACAAAATAATAAGGTTGTAATTTACAACCTTTAACTTGTTTTTATGGAATTTATAAATGTATAGTATTCTTGAATTGAAGATAAAAGTAGACTTTTACTTAAATATGAGTTATCTTCATTCGCGTTTTTTGAAGATTGATTAATATTATTTTTTACATCTTTAGCATATTTGATAAGATTTTCTTTAAATATATTCATCTCTGTATAATCTATTTTATCTGCATTTTCTTGTATTTTTTCAACAATGTCCAATCTCTTCGTTAAAATATTATTATACTCTTTTAAGTCAACATCACCTTTTAAACCTTCCCAAAACTCTGCCTCTTCTTTATAACTTGCCATTAGGCTATTTAGACTAGAAGATATACCTTCTATGTATGAATATTTGCTTGTATATTCTAAAGATAAAACTGGAATCGCTAGCTCTGATATAAATGCATCATTAAATATCTCTCTAACATCATCTAAATTTTCTCTAGTTACCTTTTCATTAAAGGAAGAATAAGTTTGTACTTTTTTTACACCATTAACTTCTACTACAGAATATGGAATTTTACTAGATGTTAACTTCTCCTCTACACTTTTCAAATCTTGTCCCTCTCCTATAGAGGCTACCTGAATTGTATATAAAGTTACACCATCTATTGTTGCAACCTGCACATTTGAATTTTCCTCTGTAGAACTTGTCTCCTTATCATTTTTAATTTTATCTATTTCATCAGATACATCAATGTATTCGTACTCTTCTTTTCCTTTATTTTCTGCTGATTTAAATATATTTTGAAAGGATATAGCCTTGAACTTATTACTAATAGTTTCTGCAACATTAGATTTATTAAATATTTTCCCACTTAGGATTTCACTATCTTTTAATTTTGTATATCCATATCCCCCTATTAAAGACAAACAGAAAATTAAAGTTATTACTCTTATATGGTTAGTCTTGCGTCTTTTATTAAAACCTTTGTATCTTCTTTTATTATTCATTAGTTTCCCTCCTAATAATATTATTAATAATATATATTTAAGGATGTCCTCATTTATAACCATATAAAAAATTTTAATTACTATAAAATAAAAGAGCGTATATCATATAAACTTTACGATATACGCTCTTTTATTTATAACTTCATCTGTATTTTCCAAATTAATGTTGTGATGGTAGTATTTCTATCCAATAGTTATCTGGATCTGCTATGAAATATATACCCATTTCCTTGTTTTCGTAGCATATACATCCTAATTCTTTATGTAAGTTATATGCAGCATCAAAGTCATCTACTCTTAATGCTAAATGGAATTCGTTGTCTCCTAAATTGTATGGTCTATCCCAGTCTCTTAACCATGTCAACTCTAACGTGTGGTTACTAGATCCATCTCCTAAGTATACCAATATAAAACTTCCATCTTCAGCAACTTTACGTCTAACTTCTTTTAATCCTAGTGATTTTTCATAGAATTCTAAACTTTTTTCTAAATTAACTACATTAAAATTATTGTGACAAAAAGTAAATTTCATGTTTAGCCCTCCCAAGTTATAATAATATCATTTCTCTTAATTTTATATGTATTATCTTTATTTTGCAACTTATTTTATATCTTTAATCTAGCTATTATAGGATAGTGATCAGACATATTTTTAAATAGTACATTATAGTCTATTACCTCTATATTTGAAGAAACTAATATATAATCTATTCTATACAAACCTGATGCAAAGGTTAGTATATTTGATTTATCAGTTTCCTCTGCTACATCTTTTAGTCCTGTTCCTTCTAAAGATATTTCACCTTCATTAAAGTCACCTACTACTATGTATGGTTCTGGTTCTAAGGATTTTGCAAACTCTAAAACTTCTTTTATTTGAATTTCCCTCTCTTCTTTTTTTACTCCTAAATGAACATTTATGATATTTAATTTTTTCCCATCTACATTAACTACCGTATGTAATAATCCTCTTTGTTCTGCATCGCTACTTAAGTATATATGCTTTTCTGATTTTATAGGGTATTTTGAGTATGTTACTAAACCATAATTCGTTCCCATGTTTACTACATTAGCTCCAAAATGAGAGTACATTTTAAGTTCTTCCTTCAAACTACTCACTTGAAAACCTACCTTTGCAGATTCATTAACTTCTTGCAAACATATTATATCCGCATCAGACATTCTAAGAAAATCTATTATATCAAATAGAGTCGGAAACATATCTTTATTTAGCCCACTATGTATATTGTAGCTAATTATCTTAATTTCTTTTGACTTAGGAAAAAACTTCATTTCTGAAATAGATGATACAATTATAAAGCAAAGTATAATAAATGTTATGACTAGCTTTTTTAAATTCATGTTAACCATCCCCTCATTTATTATCTTTTATAGTATATGCAAATATAAAAATTAAAGACGCACACTTTGCGCCTTTAATTTCTTGTTATTTACCTTTTTTACCTAACCTATCCTTTATAATATAATTTATAACCTTTTTCCTTATATCTTCTGCACCTTCTTCTTCTTTAACATCTAAGTCTAAAAGTCTTGCTATAGATTTCATATCTTCTCTAGTTTTTGATCTATAACTTTCTACTAGCTCCGTTTTTATTTTTTCAGGCTCTATAATATACTCATCTTCTCCTCTTTTATATAATACATACTTTCTTGCGTATGTATTTCTATTCGAATATATATGCTTAGATACTTTTTTTATTATTTGCTTATACGAGCTTTTTAAATTAATATCTATACCTAGATATTTCGCAAATCTTACCAACTCATTTTTAGACTTAAACAAAGCTTCCTTTTTAATGACTTTTGCAACACCTGACATGTTCTCTTGATAAGTAGCCTGCTTTATTATTTTCAAATATGTTGAACTTAAACTTCTTTCTTTACTTATTTTTTTTATATTATTATCAATAACTTTATCAACATTTCCCTCAAAGTATTTTTGTGCTCCTTTTTTAGACACATGATTTTCAAGTTCTTTGTGGGCCATATCAAGTATCAAATCTCTTAAATCTTCTTTGTAATCTCTAGATTCCATGATACCCCCCCTTAATTACTTTTATTATATTCATTTTTTTTTCAAAATGTGAGTTCCTTTAATATGTAATTTTCATAATATATTTATATATATTAAAATCATGTTTTAATGATTTTTATGTATATAAATGTTGGGTATGGATATACTATTAATGTAAAATCAAACATACTCAATCTCCCCCATTTTAGACTTCTATTATTTTCCCCCAATAGAAGTCTTTTTTATTGCTTTTAACTCTTTTTTAATATAATATATAAGCTATCTTATTTATTATGGAGGAATTTTTATGGAAGATATAACTATATCAATGGAAGAAATGATTGATTTTATTCATAAAAAATGTGGATGCTCTATATCTAAAGATACTATAGAACTAATCCTTGAATTACAAGAAGAATTCTTAGATTCTAAGGGATTAATAGAAATAGAAGAAGATGAGATTTATTAGACCTCATCTTTTATTCATTCTATCTTCCTGGATTTTTTTTATATACTCTAAATCTTTGATAAAGCTCTTTGATTGAGCATTATTTACATAAAGCAAACAAGATATGTCATCTGTTTTTTCACTTATTCTAGTAGCAATTCTCATGTGATCTTCTAACTCTTTTGTTTCAAATTTGTAAATCAAATCTAAGTGAGCATTCTCACCATTTATAGTTATCTTATTTTGCTCTAAGTCTATAACTACATCCACATCTCTTTTAGTATCACCCATTGATATATTTCCAAATTTAGTATATTTAAATGAATGTCCTTTGTAATCAAATCTATTACTTTCTTTTATTTGATTTAATATATAATTTCCATCTTCTATCTTTTCTAAAAAATCTTCCTCTTCATAAAAATAGTACTTAGAAAAATAATCTACTTTATATTCACTCAATTTATCCACCTACTTTAACCTTAGACTTTATAATTATTCTTTCATTGGAATTATTGTTTTATTCAAGAAAAGTCACTGGAAATTCCAGTGACTTTATCAAGCTAATTTATTTTTTCTATTATGCTCTAAAGCTAAATATAACATAATTAATACCAAAGATATTGAGGTAGCACCGATTAAATCTAAACCTATACTAATATAACTACCTTCCATTAATATCTTTTTATAAGCAGCGTTTATCCAAGTAAGTGGAAAAATTAATGAGAAATTCTGAACCATTTCGGGCATAAATTCTGTTGGCACAAATCCTCCACTTAGTAAACACATTGGTGTTACTATAAGAGTAAGCAGAGTATAGTACATTGTTGAATTACTAGAAATAGTTAATACAACAAGAGCAATTGCAATACCTACAAATGATAATACAAATGATAATGGTATCATCCATCCTAAACTTATATCAAAGTTTTGATTAAATAAATAAAAGCTACCTAGTAAAGTTATACTTTGAAATACAAGTAATATAAAGCATCCTAATATATGTCCTAGTGAGTATTCTACTCTACTAATCTTAGACGCTAGTATCCTTTTATCAATTTTAAGTTCTCTTTCTTTTAGTAACGGTGCTATTCCTCTTCCAGCAATAAATAAAAACGCCATTGTAAATAATCCAAATGAAGATATATATACTAAAATATCTTTTAATTTGCTACTTTCATAATTAAACTGATACTTATCTTTTTCGTACTGTTCATATAAATTTAAGTACTCAGTTTTATCTTCTCCAAAAGAATTTATCTGCATGATTCCTGTATTTATGATACTAAGTACATAATCTTTATTTCCATAATTACTTTGATAAATAACTTCTATTACATCTTCTTTATTTGATTTTATATCTTCATATATATCTTTACTATTGAATATAACACCAACAGATATATTTCTATTATCTAAATTTTCTTTAAGTTCTTCTTTATCACTTACTATAAATATACTTCTAAACTTATCTTTAGGTAAGATGTTATCGACTACTTCACTATTATCTTCAGTATATATACCTACATGAAAGGTATTTCCAGAATCCTCTAAATTGCTGTTTAATTTATTATTTATTATACTTACAATTAAACTTACTACCATTGGCATTATTAGAATCAGACTAAACCAACCTTTCATTGTACTTTTTAAATTATGTTTTAATATAATCATAGTATTTTTCATAATTATTTCACCGCTTTTCTATTTAAGATTAATGTAGATATAATGATAAGTAAAGCAGATGCTATAATCCCTATTCCCAAAGATGAAAATAACATTTCACTTACATTAAAAGTTAATAAAGAACTCAATTCATTACTAATCCATATAAATGGATTTAGATATAAAAAAGAAATATCTTTAAAACTATCTACCATATTGGGCATAAGTTCTCCTGATGCCAAAGTCATAATAACAACTATTATTGAACAAACATTCTCACCGCTAGTTTTTTTCTTCGATATAGCTGTTGCAAATACTCCTATACTAACTGCTAAAATAGTAAGTGTTGCAATTAAGCTTAATACTGGCACTAAATTACTAAGTGTAACTTTTACACCATAGATTAACGATAATAGAGATAACATTATTATCCCTTCAACAAAGATTAATATAAAAGAACCTATTAGCTCTAAAGTTATTAATTTTATCATTTTTATAGGTGATATTTTTACCCTACTACCTATTTTTTCTTTTATATAGAAGGTACTTTTAAAGGAATGGATCCCACCAACCAGTATCGCCATTTGTAGCATTACTATAGCAAAATATGATTCATAATCTATGTCCTGCATATTCATATTGGTATTGTTAGAATCATTTTTATACTCCGATACTTTTACTACATTGCTGTTAATCTGAGGAATTTCACTTTCTTTAGAAATTGATTCATAAACAGATACTGAATTAAAAAACTCCTCAGTAATTCCTTCTACTGCTCTTTCTCCAACGTTTAATGTATTGCTTCCTTCAAAATTAATCTTCTTATTTTCTTCATCTATACTTATAACTAAATCACTCTTTTTGTTATTTCCATCTTCCTTAATTCTATTAGCTTCCTCTTGACTATAAATTTTATATTTTAAATTTATCTTTTCATTTCCTTTATCAAAATCTTCTAAGACATTTACATAAGATTTTATTGTTTCACTATTTTCATTTCCAATAATGCATAAGTTTATATTTTCTGTATTGCCTTCAAAAGAAAATATTATAGAAAATAAATATGGAAGTACTAAAGCTAAAAATATATTTGAAATAAGTGTATTCTTATCTCTTAAACCTCTTTTAATAGAAGATAATATTATACTCATATTGAATTCCTCCCTAGTCTCTAAGTTTTCTTCCAGTAAGATTTAAAAATACATCCTCTAACGTTAGTACTTTGCTTTGTATATCTAAAATTTTAATAGATTTATCTGTTAAATATAATATAAATTCATTTAAACTGTTTATTTCCCTATCTATACTTACTAATATCCTATTATCTTTAAATTCCACACTATCAATCCCTCTTATACCACCTAGTTCTTTTTCATTTATCTCTGTTATATCATTAACCATCACTTCAAATTTATTTTTATCAGTTATAAACCCCTTCAAACTTTCCTTTGTTCCACTCGCTATTACCTTCCCCTTATCTATTATCGCTATATTATTACATATCGCTTCTACTTCTTCCATATAATGAGTTGTGTAAATCACTGTACATCCATTTTTATTTAAAGTTTTTATGGATTTCATTATATGATTCCTAGATTGAGGATCTATCCCAACTGTGGGCTCATCTAATATTAACAGTTCTGGATTATGAACTATTCCGCAGGCAATATTTAAACGTCTCTTCATACCTCCAGAGAATGTTTTACTTAATTTTTTTGTAGCTTCAAGCCCCACAAAATTTAATGCTTCTAACGCTTTATTTTTTAAATCTTGTCCTTTTAGTCCATATAAACTTCCGAAAAACATCACATTCTCCAGGGCTGTCATATCTTCAAATATTGCTAGATCTTGCGGAACTATACCAAGCTTACCTCTTGTACTAGCATCATTTTTTCTAAGTTCTTTATTACATATTTTTATACTTCCTCTATCCTTTTCTAGTAAAGAACATAATATGTTTATTGTTGTACTTTTACCTGCCCCATTAGGGCCTAAAAGTCCAAATATTTCTCCCTTTTCTATCGTTAAATTTAAATTTTCTATTGCAGTTACATCTCCAAAGCTTTTAAATAAATTACTTATCTCAATATATTTCACTTTTTTCCTCCTAAATTTCTTGCTTCTTTTTATACTTCAATTATATAGAAAATTTAGTATATAATTAAGTACACATGGTCATTACTTTAACATGACTAAAGTCATAAAAAAGGAAATTCCATAAGAATTTCCTTTTCAATAACCTATATTTTAATTTTCACTTCTACTTAGATACTCTATGGCAATTTGAGTTCTATGCTTTAAATTCATTTTAGACAAAATAGATGTAATATGATTTTTTACGGTTCCTTCTGATAAAAAAACCTCACTCGATATTTCCTTGTTAGATAGACCTTTAGAAATAAGTTTAACAATGTCTTTTTCCCTATCAGTTAAACCATATATATCTAAATTATTATCTTTATATTTATTCTCTTCATTCTGGTTGCTTATAACTAATTTTGATACTATTTCCGATTCAAAAACTCCATTTCCTAGGTGAACAGATTTTATACCACTTATAATTTTATCCGGTTTGCTACTCTTTAATAAATATCCACTAGTTTTGTGCTTTATAGCACTACTTATTAATCTTTCTTCATCGAATGTAGTTAGTATAAGAACTTTAACATTTATCTTTCTCTTACTTATTTCCTCTAATACCTCTTCTCCAGTCATAATAGGCATCCTCATATCTAATAAAACTATATCTACTTGGTTTTTACATAAATAATCTATACACTCTTTTCCATTTTCTAAAATTGCTACTACTTCTATGTTTGGGTCTATTCCTATTATTATATTTAAACTTTCCCTTATTAAAATATCATCATCTACTATTACTAAGCGTATCAACTGTCTCACCTCTTAAGTATAATTAAATTTGAAAATCCATCTTCATTATTAAAGTAAACATCTCCACCTAGGTTTACTATTCTTTCTTCAATTCCTAATAGTCCCATACCTTTTTTTATATCTCCTTGATAACATCCATTATCTTTTATATACAACCTTATAATTTTATTTAATACACTAATTTCAACATTAATTAATTCTCCGTTAGAGTATTTCATACTATTTGTCAGTACTTCATTTATGCACTCTATAATAGCTCTCCAATATACTAAATTTATCTCATTAAGATCTCCTTCAACCTTTAAATTAGTGTCTATGTTACACTTATTAGTAAACTTATCTAGCATTAACTTTAAATTATTTATATTAATTTGACCTTGTTCAGGCTTTATTCTTCTCAAAGTATTTCTAATGTCATCCATACCATCTCTTAGATTATCAATTATATTATCTAACATTACATTTCCTTTTTTATAATCACATTGATTTATAATCTTTAAAGCTTCTAATTGCATTATACTCCCTGCTAATGTATGACCTATTTTATCATGTAGTTTTTGCGATATTAAATTTCTTTCTTCAATTTTTATAGATTCTACACTTTGACAGTTAATTTTATTATCATTTTTTCTTCTTTCCTCTAAGACAAAGTTTTCTTCTTTTAAATCAAAGTTATATTTTTCTAATTTATCAACTTTTTGTTGGTGATTTATAATTTCATATATAGAAATGCAAGATACTACTCCTAAAAGGATATTCGTATAATCTAAATTCATTTTTAGGGAAATAAATATATACATAAAAATAACAAGCATGATATTAAGCTTATTATAGTTTCTAACTTCTATATATTCAATTATCATATACATTGCAAGTATAAAAGAAGGTGGGTAAATATATGAAACTAATAATATATATAATATATTTAATAGCAAAATTTTTTCTTCTTTATATTTTACATTATATAATATATCAAGCGATAAACTTATACATATTAAAGTTATAACAATAGGATAACTTACCTTATTAAAATAATGTTGATTATCCATTCCATATAAAAATACATTTATTGCTGTGATAATATTTATAGCTATCTTATATATCATTTCATTTCCTCCATGCTAAATTCATTAAACTTATAATTAATATAACACAAACTAATTAAATATTTATATCTATTAATTTAAATTTGAAATTTAAATATAAGCTTGAACTTAACATATATAGAAAATTATCCATTAATATACTAAAAAATACTCAAATTAAAAAGCTATAATAAATAACTGGTAATTCAGTTATCTATTATAGCTTTTTATTTAAGCAATATTTACTCTATTCCTTTTAATTCATAACCTAAATCTTCTATTACAGATCTTAAAGCCTCTTCTGTTACGCTATCTTGCATCTCAACTAAAGCGTATTTCCCTTCCAAGTTTACTTCTAAAACTTCTACACCTTGTATATCTTCAGTAAGTGCAGTTTTTAAATGATTAACGCAGTGTCCACAAGACATTCCTTCTACTAATAATTTTTTCTTCATCAATTCCACCTCCAATTATACCCTATATGGGTATGATATCATAAATAACCCTATTATAGAATATAATTTCATAAAACTACTAAAATTATTTATTTTTTAAAGTAAAATTAGAAATTCCTTCATATACATCAAAGTCATTAGGCTCACTTTTGCCTTGTAATCTTCTATTTGTAACTATATACTCATTTCTTATTACTAAACTAATAAATGCAGCTTTATCTCTAAGATGAGTTTGTATTCCCGAATAAATCTCAGCTATTTGAGAATCTGAAGTTGCTGATGCTAAAGAATTCATATAATTAGTTAATTTTTCATCAGAATATCCACTTGCTTGAATTATAGATCTTGCATCTGGAACACTAGACAACTCCCATCCTACAAATGCTAAGTCATAATCTTTTTGACTAAGTGCTGTTGTCATTTCCTTTTCTGTGAGTCCTACTACTGTACTTTTTATTCCTATGGCATCTAAATTTTCACTAACTATATTAGCTGCTTTTATTCTTTCTTCATTATCTTTATTCGCTATAATTTTTAAATCAACTTTTGATATTAACTCTTTTCTCTCTTTTTCAGTCAATTCTTTATTTCCAGCTGATTCATCATTAGATTGAGAGTTTATATCATTATTTGTTTTATTATCTGAATTATTTTCACTACTCTTAATATCCAATGAATTATTAGAGTTTTCTACTTCAGATTTATTATCTTCATTTGTAAATTCATTCTTATTATTAAGTGGATTTATTTTTTGCAGATAAGATTCTGCCTTTTCCTTATCATAAGATAAAGCCTGCACATCACTATCGTAATATTTAGATTTTGTATTTAAAGGGAAATTAACTAGCTTACCATTTCCGATATATCCTTCTTCTAAAATTAGCTTTTTATCTATAGCATGGGTGATAGCTTTTCTAAAATTTTCATCTTTTAAGTATTCATTATCATAATTAAATATAATAGATTCGTAATTTCTTCCTTCATAATTAGTAATATTGAACTCATCTTCATAAAACTTGCTTAAATCACCTAAAGAAACTCTACCTATATCACTCTCTAAGGCTATAATCATAGATACTTGATCTTCTTCACTAGGTACAATTCCAACTTTAATATCTCTCATAGTTTCTGGAAGTTCACTGTAATAATCTTTATTAACAACTAAAGTCATTCCTGCCCTATCTTTCATATTCTCTATCTTATATGGTCCATTTCCTATTAGATTATTACTATTAGTTAGAATTTCATCTGATGATTTTCCACTTAATATATTTTGTGAAACTATAGGAAATATTAATGTATCTTTTGAAAATGCGTACTGTTCTTTAAAACTTATAGCAAATTCTTTACTATTCTCTATTTTTACTGATGATATGTTCTTCGTAAATATATTATATGGACTATCTGAGTTTTTTTGAATTAACTCTATAGTAAATTTAACATCTCTTGAAGTTACTGACTTTCCATCATGCCATTTAGCATCTTTTAACTTAATATTTATACTTTTCCCATCTGATGCTATTGAGTATTCTTCAACTAATTGTGGTACTGTATTATAATTTTGATCTATTGTAAATAAACCATCATATACTAAATTCATTATATATGCCACAGACTTATCATTATTCAATACAGGATTGATAGTAGTAGGGCTTACCATTGTTAAATTTATGTATTCTGAGTTTATACCGCTCTTATTATTTTCTTTGCTAGAAGTAGTATTTTCTTGATTTAAACTACAACCAACTAAAATCATAGACAATGCTAAAACTATAGCTAGAAGTTTTTTTTTCTTCATTAGTTTTTACCTTCCTCATTATATAACATATTGTAATTTTCGTAGTTATTTCTTACCTTTACTACATAATTTGAAGTCTCTGGAAAAGGTATATTATGTAGTTTTTTACCATCTTTACTATAATCATTGTTTCCAAGCCACTGGTTTACATTCCCTGATCCACCATTATAAGCGGCTATAACTAAATCAATATCTCCAAACTGTTTATACAGCTTATTTAGATACCAGCATCCTATTTTTATATTAGTTTCAGGATCAAAAATATCTATATTTCCTTTTAAATCTAATTCTTCAATTGCCCAATTCTTTGTAATATCACTAATTTGCATTAATCCCTTTGCACCTTTACGAGATATTGCATCTTTTTTAAATTTACTTTCCGCTTTCATAACACTATAAACCAAGTTTTCCTCTAGATTGTATTCCTTAGAGTATTTTTCTACATAAACAGAGTATTTTTTAGGATATATTAATTTTTTAATCCCCTTACTTTCTATAGATGCGGCTACAAGTATGGATATTATAATCGATATAAAAATTAATACTTTCTTATTCACACCAATTCTCCTTTACATAGTCTACAAATTCATAGGCTCTTTTTTTAAGTTCTTCATAAGTTCCAGAGTTATCTATTATATAATCTCCATAACTTATTTTATCTTCTTGACTAAGTTGAGAATTAATTCTGCTTAAAGCTTCTTCTTTGCTACAAGAATCTCTTTTCATTACTCGTTCTATTTGTACATCCTTATTACAGTATACTACTAAAAGTTTATCTAATAAATCTAGATAGCCTCCTTCTACTAATAGGGCTGCATCTATTATAACTATTTCTTTTTCTTCTCTTCTTGCCAACTCAACCTTAGCTAAAATTTGTTCCTTAATTTTCGGATGAGTTAAACTATTTAACTGAACAAGCTTTGCATCATTGTTAAAAACAATATTACCTAATGCCTTTCTATTTAAGCTCCCATCAGTATTTTTTATACTATCTCCAAAATACTTAAAAACTTGACTCAATAAAATTTCATCTTCAAATATATGTCTAGATATAATATCTGCATCTATTATATCTATATTATAATCTTCTCTAAAAATATTGGAGAGGCTGCTTTTTCCACAGCCTATATTGCCAGTTAGTCCTAATACTAACATCCAATCACCTACTTTGTTTCATACCAAGAGTATCCCACATTAAGGTCTACATCTAAATGGACATCCATGCTAAATGCATTTTCCATTTCTTCTCTTACTATTTTCTCAACTATTTCTATTTCATCATCAGTAGCTTCTACTATAAGTTCATCGTGTACTTGAAGTATAAGCTTTGATTTTAAATTGCTTTCTTCCAACTTCTTATATACATTTACCATTGCTATTTTTATGATATCTGCAGCACTACCTTGAATTGGCGCATTCATAGCAGCTCTTTTACCTGCATTTCTTAACATAAAGTTGCTAGATTTCAACTCTGGTATGTATCTTCTTCTATTTAATAAAGTTGTTATATATCCATTTACAGTAGCATCTTCTATTGTTCTATCCATGAATTCTTTTATTTTACTGTATTTTTCAAAATAACTATTTATATATTCTTTTGCTTGTTTTACAGGTATATTTAAATCTTCAGATAATCCAAAATCACTCTTTCCATAAACTATACCGAAGTTTATAGCCTTAGCTTCACTTCTTTGTCTAGGTGTTACATCATTTATATCTACATCAAATATTTGAGATGCAGTTTTAGCATGTATATCTTCACCATGTTTGAATGCATCTATCATATTCTCATCACCACTCATATTAGCAAGCACTCTAAGTTCCACTTGAGAATAATCGGCATCTACTAATTTATGATTTTTACCTGCTATAAATACTTTTCTAATCTTTCTTCCCATCTCCATCTTCACTGGTATATTTTGAAGATTTGGCTCAGTTGAAGAAATTCTTCCTGTAGTAGTTATCGTTTGATTAAATGATGAATGTATTCTATTACTTATAGGATTCATTATTCCTAAAAGACCTTCTACATAAGTAGAATTTAATTTTACTATTTGTCTATACTCTGTGATCTTATCTATTATCTCATGTTTATCTCTTAATTTATCAAGTACTTCTGCATTAGTTGAATATCCTGTTTTTGTCTTTTTAATTACTGGTAATTCTAATTTTTCAAATAGAATTACACCTAATTGCTTAGGAGAATTTATGTTGAATGATTCCCCTGCCATTTCATATATCTCAGATTCTAACTTACTTATAATCTCTTTGAATTCTGTACCTAATTCATTAAGCATTTCTCTATCTACTTCTATTCCTACAAATTCCATTTCTCCTAAAACTTCAACTAATGGCATTTCAACTGCATAGAATAAGCTGTCCATATCGCTTTCATTTAAGCTCTTTTCCATCTTTTCTGAAGAAAGTTTAACTACGTTTACTATTTGTGCTATGTACTCTGATAACTCTTCTATATCTAACTCTTCAAACTTCTTAGCCTTAGCACCTTTTCCTAATAAATCTTCTTTAGATTTTATTTTTCTAGTTAAGTATTTCATTGCTATAGCACTACATTCATAAGAAGTAGAAGATGCTGAGTCTATTAAGTACTCTGCTATTGTTATATCAAAATACATATTTTCAAGTTTTATATCATAAGGTCTTAATGCTATATAATCATCCTTTAGATTATAGCCAAACTTTTTAATTTCATTACTTTCTAAAACATCTTTGAATAATGATATTTGTCCTTCATTTAAATAGTATATGTTTTCTCCATCAACACTTATGAACATATATAATATATTTTTTTCAAGTATATTTCCTACTTTCGTAACTGTTTTAATTATTAGTTCCTTTTTTTCTTTTATTTCATTTATTAATTCTTCTTCATTATCAAGTGATTTTATATTTAATTCTAAAGCTACTTCCTCAATTGGTTCATTTCCACCATCTAAGTCTATAAGTCTTGATATAAGGCTTGTGAATCCAAATCTTTTAAATTCTTCTATCACAGCATCCTTATCATAATCACCGTACTCTAATTCTTCTAAATTTACTTCAATCGGAACATCTCTGATAATAGTAGCTAATCTCTTACTCATTATAGCTAATTCTTTATTTTCTTCTATTTTCTTTTTTACACTTCCTTTTAATTCATCAGTATGTTCAACTAGATTCTCTATACTTGAAAATTCTTTTATTAACTTTATTCCAGTCTTTTCACCAATTCCTGGAACACCTGGTATGTTATCTGATTTATCTCCCATAAGACCTTTTAAGTCTATAAATTGAGTTGGAGTCATTTCATATTTTTCCATAACAGAATCAAAGTTATATTCTTCAACCTCTCCAACACCTTTTTTAGTTATTAAAGTAGTTGTTTTATTTGATGCAAGCTGAATAGCATCTTTATCTCCTGTTACTATAAATACTTTATAATCATTCTCTTCACCTAACTTTGAAACTGTTCCTATTATATCGTCAGCTTCATATCCATCTAGTTCTAATCTATGTATATTAAATTTATCTAAAAGTTCTTTTAATGGTTCAAATTGTTCTCTAAGTTCATCCGGCATTTTCTTTCTTCCAGCCTTGTACTCTTTAAACTCTAAATGTCTAAATGTTGGTGCTTTTCTATCGAAGGCTACACTTATATGAGTAGGCTTATATGTATCTATTATCTTAAATAACATTGTTGTAAATCCGTAGATTGCATTTGTTTTTAGACCGTCTTTACTAGTCATTTCAGGCAATGCGTAAAAAGCTCTATTTATTATTGAGTTTCCATCTATTATAATTAATCTTTTATCCAAAGTTATCACTCCTAAAGTTCTATGTATTTTAGCTTTTATATATAGTTATTATATACCATTATGCTATTATTTAATAATACCATAAGATTTAATGTATATTAAGATTAAATATGTTGCAAACGTTCTATTTTATTGATATAATAAATAATATAAATTTTAAATATTTTCTGAATATGCCGGATTGGTGGAATGGCAGACGCGACGGACTCAAAATCCGTTTCTAGCAATAGAGTATGGGTTCAAGTCCCATATCCGGCACCAATAAGAACTCCTTTCTTTTCTAGATTGGAGTTTTACTTTTTTATATAAATAAAGTGTAGCAAATCTTATTTTAAAATAAATTTAACTACACTTATAATAATATTATTTTATCTAATATTCTTTATTATCTAATATCCTATTTAATTTTTTTCCTACATATTCTGGAACATCGTCTTTTTCAATCCCTAAAACAACTGAAAATTCTTCATTAACTAAATTTTCTGCGATATTCATAAATTTTTCATCTATCTGACTAGGTTTTTTCTTATTATTTAAAATGCTCTCCTTCTTCTCATATAACATTTTCACTAGTGTTAATAAGTCAGAACAATTATGTGTTTCTAAGAATTTTTTATAAAAATCTTCTACAACTCTTGCATTTTTATCATATACTAAATCCTTTTGCATTGATGGAATAAGCTCTATTAAATCTTGTACTTCTCCATAAGACAAAACAGGTCTCATAAATACATTTGTATCTACAGGTGTAAATATCTTTCCATCTTGATACACTGGTTTAAGAGTATAATATACTTTATCAACATTTATTCCAGGTATATTTGGTACTCCTATATCTTCTACTTTACATACTCCATTACTCCCATATATAATAAGTTCTCCTATTTCATACATATAAAAATACCACCTCTTACATTAATAATATACTTTATTATAAGATTATCATATTTTTCAAATCGAATGTAAGCATGATTTGTTAACTATTTTACATATTTTAATTTATTTACCCTACTCTTAATCTTCATATATCTTTATTAGCTAAAATATAAATTTTATATATTAAAATTATATTCTAATGTTTATGATATAATTAATAAATAAACTAAAATTAAGGATGGTAGTATAATGTTAAAAAAAGGATTTTTAGCAAGTATTTTGGCAGGAGCTCTAGCTTTAGTTGGGTGCTCATCAAATCTAAATAACATTGATGAAGCTAGAACGCCACCTAAAGAACTTCCTATAGCAACAATAGTATTTAGAGACTTTGGAACTGTTGAGGTTGAACTTTACCCTCATATAGCACCAAATACTGTAAATAATTTCATATCACTAGCGAATAGTGGATTCTATGATGGTCTTACTTTCCATAGAATTATAAAAGACTTTATGATTCAAGGTGGAGATCCAGATGGAACAGGCATGGGTGGTCCTGGATATAGTATCAAAGGAGAGTTTGCTAATAATAAGTTTAAAAATGATCTGGCCCATACTGAAGGTGTCATTTCTATGGCTAGAAGCCAAAGTAAAAATAGTGCTGGTAGCCAATTCTTTATAGTAACAAAAGATTCTCCCCATTTAGATGGACAATATGCCTCTTTTGGAAAAGTAATAAGTGGCATGGATATTATTCACAAAATAGAAAATGTTGAAACAGACAGTAACGATAAGCCTATCAAAGATGTGCTGATACAGTCAATAAAAGTTGATACTAAAGGTGTAGATTATAAAGAACCAGATAAAATGTAATTATTCTTTAAAGTTATTTACTTTTATAGTCTGTAGTTGATCACTTTACTAAGGTTTTTAATGATTTTTCTACATAAAATAATATTTAATAATTAAAAGCATCTTATTTAAGAGTTACTTAATAAGATGCTTTTAATTAAATTTATAATACTATCTTTCTATGTTTAAGCAGACTTCTTAGTTCTGAAACAAATTGAGTATAAAAGAACTACTGCAAAACAAACTACAGGAACTAAGAATGATGAACGAATAGCAGCTTCTGAACCATTAAACATTGGCACAATGCTAGATAATTTACCACTATCTATAAGACTTCCCATAAATGGTGTTATAACTGCTCCTCCAAGTATTGCCATTATAAGTCCTGCTGCCCCTACTTTTACTTCTTCTCCTAAATCCTTAAGTGCTATGCCATATATAGTCGGGAACATTAATGACATACATGCAGATATTGCAACCAGACACCAAACAGATTGATTTGTTGGTAAGTATATAGTTCCTAAACTAAATGCGATTCCACCTATAGCAAATATAGCCATCATTATTGCTGGGTCTATATACTTCATAAGAGCTGTACATACCCAACGACAAATTATAAATGAAATTATTGCTATAAGATAGTACTGAGCTGCTGCAGCTTCATTTAATCCGAGAGTTGTCATAACATATTGTATAGTCCAAGTCCATACAGCTATTTGAACTCCTACATAGAAAAATTGAGCAACTACTCCAAAGGCATAACGAGGTATTTTTACAAGTTTCTTAATAGATTTAACTATATTAAGATCTCCTGATTCATCCTTTTCAGAATCCTTATTCTTCTTAAAGAAGCACCAAATAATTATTGCAATTGCTACTAATCCAACATATGGCACACATACCCATAGTAATTCATTACTACGTATAGCACTTAATGCTTCTGGAGTCATTGCTATACGTTCTTCATATGTTGCTGGATTCAAATTACTTAATATTAAATATTTAGCAAGTATAATACCTGTTAAAGATCCTATTGGGTTAAAAGCTTGAGCAAGATTAAGGCGACGTACACTAGTAGATTCATCCCCTAATGAAATTACATATGGATTACAAGTTGTTTCTAATATAGAAAGACCTCCTGCTAATACAAACACTGATATTAAGAATAAATTAAAGTTTTGTGACATTGCAGCTGGAATATATCCCATAGCCCCCACTATATATAGTCCAAGTCCAACTAACACACCATGTCTATATGAATACTTTTTTATTAAAACTGCTGCAGGTAATGCAAGTACAGCATATGATCCATAAAACGCAACTTGAGTTAAAGAAGCATCTGCTGCTTCTAACATAAATATTCTTCCAAATGCAGGTACAAGGTTATCAGTCATATTATTTAGTAAACCCCAAAGTATAAAGCATGAAATAAGCATTACGAAATGAACTATATATTGTTTCGGTACAATAGGAGTTTTATCAGAAGAATTCCCTGCCCTACCTTTTATTTTTTGTTCCATAATATATCCCCCTTAATTATAGATACTCAAAGTTTATTTTTCTTTTCTATAACGTTTAAATCCTGGATGCCTTCCTGTTACACCGTAACCTTTTCTCATTCCTATTAATCTATCTATATTATTCTTTGAAATTTCTTTTTCTCCGCCTAATAAATGTGCTGTTAAGCTTATTTTAGCATATAACTCTAAAGTTTCCATTCTATAATAAGCTGTTATTAAATCTGCCCCCACAGTTAATGCACCATGATTTTCTAATAATAAAACATCATGTTCTTGTAAATATGGTGCTATAGAATCTGGAACCTCGTATGTAGATGGTGTTCCATATGGAGTTACTGGTATAGATCCGATTGCTATTACAGTTTCTATCATTGTATATCTATCTAAATCAAGATGTGCTACTGCAAATCCTGTTGCTGTAGGCGGGTGTGCATGAACAACAGCTCCTACATCTTCTCTTTCTTTGTAACATCTTAAGTGCATTTTTATTTCTGAAGAAGGTTTTGCTCCTTCTTGCCCATCTAATACATTCCCATCAGCATCTATATGGACTAATTTTTCTGGTGTTATAAAGCTTTTACTTATTCCTGTTGGTGTTGCTAAAAAAGTTCCATCTTCTAATTTTACACTTACATTTCCATCGTTAGCTGCTACCCATCCTAATTGCCACATCTTATGACATACATCACATATTTGTTCTCTTACTTCCATATATTCTAAAGTTTTAGTACATTCCATAAATTTCCCTCCGATAATAAAATTTTTAGTCTACAACTACACCTTTTTGTAATATAACATTTGCATATAATGCTTTTTCTCCAGTCGCTACTATTGCATATGCTTTTTTTGCTTTTTCATAGAAAGCAAATCTTTCTATATTTCCTACAACTTCATTGCCACGATTATCATATTTGCTTACTATTTCTTTATACGTATCCCATATTGGTGTTTCCACTGTATCTCCTGGTACAACTTCCATAAGATTGACTGGTTTTTCTATATAAGTATCTAATGGAAATACTTCTAATATCGCTTCTAATAACTCTGGTACACCGTGACCATCACAACGAATTACTATACAATCTTTTCCCATACTTTCTGTTGGGAAGTTTCCATCTGATAAAACAATTTGGTCACTATGCCCCATTTCGCATAATACTTTTAATAATTCTGGAGACAAGATTTTCGGTATTCCTTTTAGCATGATACTACCTCCTTAGCATTAATAATTTTATTAAATCTTTCATATGCTCTTTCCCAAAGCATTGTATCTTTTGGTGAATATCTATCTATTTCTTGAGAATTATTTATAATTTTACGAGCATCTTTTAAATCTTTTATTTCACCTGTCGCCATTAGCTGTACTGCTATATTACCTAAAACAGTAGCTTCAACTGGCCCTGCTGACACATATGTTCTGCATGCATTTGCAGTCATTTGACAAAGTAATTTACTTTGTATTCCTCCGCCAACCATATATATTGTTGAATAAGTCTTACTTGTACAATCTTCTATTTCTTCTAAGGCAGTTCTGTATTTTAATGCTAAACTTTCATTAATACATCTTACTATTTCAGCTTCATTTCTTGGCACTGGTTGATTAGTTTTTGCACAGTATTCTCTTATCCTAGCAGGTACATTACCTGCTGGTGTGAATACAGGATCATCAGGATCTATAAACGATCTAAAAGGTACTGCTTCTTTAGCCATATCCTCTAACTGTGAAAAACTAAATTCTTTTCCTTCTCTTTCCCACTGTCTCTTACTCTCTTGAACTAACCATAATCCAATTATATTCTTTAAGAAAGATGCCTTATTTTCACAAGCGCCTTCATTAGTTATATTATAGTTATATGATTTT
Organism: Romboutsia faecis; assembly: GCF_014323405.1. Classification (GTDB taxonomy): domain Bacteria; phylum Bacillota; class Clostridia; order Peptostreptococcales; family Peptostreptococcaceae; genus Romboutsia_E; species Romboutsia_E faecis. The sequence continues at coordinate 617,230 of NZ_JACRWE010000001.1, forward strand.
TCATTTATTATTGGATTATTAAGCTCTGTTCCAAGTAATGACCATGTTCCACAACTTAAAAATACAAAATCATTTTCTTGTGTTGGTACTGAAACTAAAGCACTTTGAGTATCATGTCCAGCTACTGCTATAACATTACACATATCTATTTTCAACTCTTCACTTATATCTTCAGATATCTTTCCAATTATAGTTCCGCTTGGTACTATTTCCGTAAATATATTTTTAGGTATATCAAGAGAACCTATCACTCTTTCAGACCAAACTCTATTTTTAGCATCAAATAATTGAGTAGTTGATGCTATTGAGTTTTCTGTTAACTTTTTTCCTGTTAACATGTAATTAAATAGGTCTGGCATTAGAAGCATCACATCTGCTTTCTCAAGCAGATGTGATCTTTTTTCTTTTAGTGATAGTAATTGAAAGGCAGTGTTTATCTCCATAAACTGATTTCCAGTTATCTGATAAAACTCATTTTTAGATATTTTTTCAAAGCTTTTTTCTAGCATTCCAGCAGTTCTTCCATCTCTATAATGTATTGGGTTCTCTATTAATTGACCATATTCATCTAATAATGCAAAATCTACTCCCCAAGTATCAATTCCGATGCTGTCTATTTTCCCATAAGCTTTAGACTTAATTAAACTTTGCTTTATTTCAAAGAATAATCTAAGTACATCCCAGTACATTGTTCCACCAACAATTACAGGATCATTAGAAAATCTATGTACTTCTTCTATATGAATTCTTTCTCCATCAAAACTTCCAAGCATTGCCCTTCCGCTAGAAGCTCCAAAGTCAAAAGCTAAAACTTTTTTATCTAAATTTTTCTTTACCATACTATCCACCTTCTATTGATTACTTATACATTGGTCCATAAACATTACATGCTCTATAATCTTGACCTTCTTTATCCATTCCAAATGCATTCCATGCGGCTGGTCTGAATATATTTTCTTCATCTATGTTATGCATACTTACTGGTATTCTTAATATAGAACATAAAGTTAATATATCTGCACCTATATGACCGTAACTTATTGCACCATGGTTAGCTCCCCAGTTGTTCATTACATCGTAAGCTGATTTAAATGCACCCTTTCCTGTAAGTCTTGGTGCGAACCAAGTACAAGGCCAAGTATAATCCGTTCTCTTCCATAATTTATCAGATACTTCATCTGGTAATTTTACAGTATATCCTTCTACTAATTGAACTACTGGACCTAATCCTTTAACAAGATTTAAACGCATCATAGTTACAGGCATTTCTGCTTCTGTTAAGAATCTAGAAGAATATCCACCACCTCTGAAATAACCATTATCAGCTGGATTCCAAGTAGTTGATTTTAGTATTGCTTCTTGATCTTCTTCAGTTATATCATACCAAGCTTTCATTACTCCATTTCCATTTTCATCTTTAGCTTGACCACAAGCATCTAAACAAGACGCACCTGAGTTTATTAAATGTATAAATCCATCAGATTCTTTAGCTACACCTTCTAATTCATACCCTGTTGCTTTCTTAACTGCATCTGGGCTCCAGTAAGTACGAACATCTGAGAATATTTGTGGAGTATTAGTTAATAATTTTCCAAATAACATACTTATGCCGTTTAATACATCATTTTCAGTGGCTAATATGTATGGTTCTCTAGCTCCATCCCAGTCAAATGAAGTATTAAGTAATGCTTCTGGGAAATCACAGTTTGGATAGAAATCTGTCCATTGTCTTTGACCTTGGAAACCTGCAGCTATTGCATTATGTCCTAATCTTTCTTCTTCACAGCCATCTGGTAAATTTTCATTTCCATTCATTAAGTCTTTTATTATACACATCATCTTAACAACAAATTCCCAATCTGCATCTTTTTCTTCTCTAGTTTTTTGAACATGCTCTGGATTTTTATCAAAACCTTCTATACATTTTTCTTTTGTCCATTTTAATGCTCTCTCGAACTCATCTTTATCATATATTTCTTCGGTCATTCTTCTTATTACTTCTGTTTCATCAACTGACTCTACTCTCATTCCTAAGTACTCTTCCATAAATGCTGAATCTATTATAGAACCACCTATACCCATACATATTGATCCTATTTGTAAATAAGATTTTCCTCTCATAGATGCTGCGGCAACTGATGCTCTACCAAATCTTAATAATTTTTCTTTAACATCTTCTGGAATTTCTGTTGCATCTGCTTCTTGAACATCATGTCCGTAGATACCAAATGCAGGAAGACCTTTTTGTGCATGAGTTGCTAAAACTGATGCAAGATAAACTGCACCTGGTCTTTCAGTTCCATTGAATCCCCATACACCTTTTATTGTCATTGGATCCATATCCATTGTTTCTGATCCATAACACCAACAAGGTGTTACTGTAAGAGTTATATCTACACCCTCTTTTTTAAACTTTTCTTGACATGCTGCTGATTCTGGAACTCTACCTATTGTGCTATCTGCTATAACAACTTTTACAGGCTCTCCATTAGAGTATTTTAAATTTTCCTCAAATAATTTTGCTGCTGATTTAGCCATATTCATTGTTTGTTCTTCAAGTGAACCTCTTACATCAAGTACTCCTTTTCTAGCATCAATTGTTGGTCTTATTCCTATTACTGGATATCCCCCTACTAATCTGCTCTTTGCCATTTTTATTCCCCCTTAATATCTTTATATTTCATTTAATTTTTTTCCTTGAATATTTTTATTCTATATATGACAATAAACTTATAAAGAATTGTCATTTCTTAACCTTTCTAAGTTAATTATATAAATATCGGAAATCGTTTACTTGGTTTATAATGGTAATAAAATATAATAATATTCACTTTTTACTTTTTTAATTTGGAGGAGATTGTTTATGAAATTTTTCGAATACAAAGAAGATAAACAACATGGTACTTTTGATTTTCCTATAGAATTCTATCACGTTACACCAGAACATCCCCGATATAATATGCCATATCACTGGCATACTGAATACGAAATAGTACGAATTTTAGAAGGTGAATTTTCATTAATAATAGATGATAAAAAAATCTTAGCTCATAAAGGAGATATTATCTTCATACAAGATGGCTTTTTTCATGGCGGTGTACCTAATAACTGCATATATGAATGTATTGTATTTGATATGAAGCTATTACTTAAAGAAAATCATATTTGTACAAAACAAATTCAAGACATTATCAATCAAAAAAAGGTAATTAAACATAAACTTCCTAATAATATTAATGATCTTAAAATTTGTTGTAATCATTTATTTGAGTCTATGAAATCTAAAAATATTGGACATGAATTTGTAACTCAAGGTTCTCTATATCATTTACTAGGGATTATATTATCAAATGAATTATATGAAAATAGAAAAAGGATTACTAAAAAGAGCCAAGAAAGACTTTTGCAATTTAAAAATGTTATTTCATTAATCGAAAGTGAGTATTCTAACACTCTTTCTCTCGATGATTTAGCAAAAGCTTGTTGCATGACGCCAAAATACTTTTGCCGTTTTTTCTTTGAGATGACTAATAAAACACCCATTGAATACCTAAATTATTATAGAATAGAAAGCGCATGTGAACAGCTTTTGACTACCGACTCTCCTATAACTGAAATAGCTTTAAATTGTGGATTTAATGATGTAAGTTATTTTATCAAAACCTTTAAAAAACATAAAGGAATTACTCCTAAGCAATATTTAAAAGCTTCACTATAAAATTTATCATAAAAAAAGAAAGCGTAATTCAAATAAATATATTTGAACTACGCTTTTGTTTTATCCATTAACAGATATATTTTTTACCAATACTAAAGACTTATATAATTCTACTATGTCTTCTACTGATGTTTCTTTTGGATTACCTGGTCTACATGCATCTGCATATGCAGATTCTGCTAAAAATTGAATATCTTCAACTTTAACTATTTCGCTTAAATCTGATGGTATACCTACATCACTAGAAAGCTTCTTCACTGCATCAACTGCAGCTTTTCTATATTCTTCAACACTCATATTTTCTACACCTTCAACCCCCATAGCCGCTGCTATATGCTTGTATTTATCACCCGTAGCTTCTGCATTGTATTCCATAACAGTTGGAAGTATTATTGCATTTGCTACACCATGAGGAGTATCATATAATGCACCTAAAGGATGAGCCATAGAATGAACAATACCAAGACCTACATTAGAGAATCCCATTCCAGCAATGTATTGACCTAAAGCCATTCCTTCTCTACCTTCTTTAGTGTTCTCAACAGCTCCTCTTAAACTTTTAGAAATTAATTCAATAGCTTTTATGTGGAACATATCTGTCATTTCCCAAGCTGCTCCTGTTATAAAACCTTCTATTGCATGAGTTAAAGCATCCATACCTGTTGCCGCAGTAAGCCCTTTTGGCATACTTGACATCATATCTGGATCTACTATTGATACAACTGGTATATCATGTGTATCTACACATACAAACTTTCTATTCTTTTCAACATCCGTTATAACATAATTTATAGTTACTTCTGCTGCAGTACCTGCAGTTGTTGGTACAGCTATTATTGGTACACATTTATTTTTAGTAGGAGCTACCCCCTCTAAACTTCTAACATCTTCGAACTCTGGATTGTTTATTATTATTCCAACTGCTTTTGCTGTATCCATAGAAGAACCGCCACCAATTGCAATTATATAATCCGCACCAGAAGCTTTATATGCTGATACCCCTGATTGAACATTTTCAATTGTTGGGTTTGGTTTTATATTAGAATAAACTTCATATTCAAGGCCTGCTTCATCTAATATAGTAGTAACTTTTCCTGTTACTCCAAATTTAATTAAATCTGGATCAGAACATAGAAACGCTCTCTTTAATCCTCTACCTTTTACCTCTGTTACTATTTCCTTTATTGCCCCTGAACCATGATAAGAAGTTTCATTTAACACTATCCTATTCGCCATATTTAATTCCCCTTTTGTTTATAAATTATTTTTATACTTTAATTCTACTTTCTTATATTTACTATTACTATTAATATAATGGCATAAAATATGACTATATTCACTTTTTTTAATTTTACTATTTTTATAATATAAAAAAGCAGGTCTAAAACCTGCATTTTAATAATAGAAACAAAAATCTGCTTCTACACTAAATTGATTACGACTTAAAAGTCCTCCATAAGATATTGTTATATAGTTCATTTGTGAATCTAAAGCTTTATTTATAGCTATTTTATATCCGTCAACGTCATATAAGTTATCATTTTCATTATAATCATCTAACTCTAAATCTATCTTTGCATCACTTGTCATAGTTATACATCTAGTAAGTATTCTTATACATTTCTTTTCACTATTTTCTAATAATTTATCTAATTCTCTCTTAGCTTCAGCCGTTATAAGTATGTTCATTTCTTCCATATTGATGTGTCTCTCCTTAAACTGTAATTTATATTTTATATTTTACCCTATAACATTTATCTATAACAATATTAATCTTATTTAAGTATACTTTTAATCCAATTCATAAATCCACCATTATTTTTTTCTTCTGTATTTACTTTTTCTTTTTGATTTGCTGAATTAGATGTTTCATCTGAAGAATTATCATCTACTTTCATAATGAACTTTACATTCCCCTCCATATTTTCAGTTATTCCACCATAGTTATCGTAATCATTAGATATTTCAATTATTTTATCAGTAGCTTCTAATATACCATCCATCTCACTTAATTTTTCATTTCCTAAATCATATAATTTATCTAAGCCTTCTGTTTTTAATTTTTTAGTACCTGTATATAGCTCTTTAGCCCCACTATTTAAATCTTCTGTACCTTTTAAAATTTTAGTTGAATTAGTACTAAGTTCTGTTGTTCCTTTTTTTAGCTGTGTTGATACTTTAGCTAATTGAGTTGCACCTGTATTTAGTTGCATTGTACCATATAATAATGCCCCACTTCCATTATATATGGTATCTGTTGCACTTTTTAATTTAGTAGCATTTTCACTAAGCTGATATGCTCCTCCTTTTAACGCGCTACTTGCTTTTGATAATTCACTAGTTCCTTTATCTACTTTATTTGCCCCTTCTAATAAAGAGCTGCTTCCAGTATATATAGTATCTGTTGCACTTTTTAATTTAGTAGCATTATCGTTAAGCTGAGATGTACCTTTCTTTAATTCGTTACTTCCTTTTGATAATTCACTTACTCCTGCATCTAGTTTATTTACACCTTGTGACAATGCAGTGCTTCTACTATAAATAGTATCTGTTGCATTTTTTATTTTACTAGCATTTGAATCTAAATCACTTCCTGCACTTGAAATCTTAGCTAAACTATCATAAAAAGAACTTGAGCCTGAACTGAGATTACTAAGTCCACTATTTAATGTTGCTGCTCCTTTATATGCATCATTAATCTTTGAACTTAATGTGTTTAAACCTTGTTGTTGAGATGATGATATTCCTTTCAATTCTTTACTTATTCCTAATAATTGATTTTTTAAATTTTCATCTTCAATGCTTGCTGCAACACTTGTAATGTTATCAGCTAGACCTGATGCATTTTTAGCAGAATCTATTAAATCATTTATTCCTCCACTACCTTGACTTAATCCATTTACCAAGTCTTTAGATCCACTATATGCTGAGTTTATTCCACTATTTATTTCTGAATATTTGTTATATATTTGTGATACATTGCCAACATATGTAGCTATCCCTTGTGATAACTTACCTTGTGATGAACTTAATTCTGATAATCCATTATTTAAATCACTTGCTCCCTTAGTTAACTCTGGCGTAGAACTACTCAATTGATTCACACCTACATTTAATTTTTCCGCTCCACTATCTATACTTTGTACTCCTTGTGAAAATTGATCTTGTGAAGTACTTAGTTGAGATAATCCATTATTCAAGTCACTTGTACCTTTACTAAGTGCTGGTGTAGAGTTACTTAATTGACTTATACCTTCATCTAACTTACTAGCTCCGCTATCCAAACTTTTTGCTCCTTGAGAAAACTGACCTTGAGCTATACTTAATTGAGATAATCCACTATTTATATCTTTTGCACCTTTAGTTAATGCAGATGTTGAATTATTTAACTTACTCACACCACTATTTAAATTACTAGCCCCATCATCTAAACTTTTCACACCTGAATTAAATAACTTATAGTTTTGATTTAATTCAGAAGTTCCTTCAGATAACTTCTCTGCCCCAGCCAATAAGTCTTCTCCACCTTTTTGTAAATCACCTAAAGAATCTTTTAAATCACTAACAGAACTAGTTTCATCCAACTTATCAAGGTCAAATGTATTAGGAGAAACTACGGCTAATATACTAGGCATTTCAAAATTTGTTGCTTCAGCTTCAATAACTAACTTTTCTTCTAATCCTATTACTTTATTTAAATCATTGCTTAGTTTTAACGAATTCTTAAGACCTGGTACAGAAACAAACGTTATAGAGCAGCTTTTCCCTTCATCTAATATAGTACCGCTACTTGCATTTATATCCTTAAAATTGTCCCTAGGCATAAGAATTTCAACTGCTGTTAAAAATGGTACATATACAGTTCTATTTTCTCCGTTTATTTCGACGCTTCTTGCTTCATTATTTTTTAAGGATATTGTTATCTTTAATTTACCTGATTTATTTTTAATTTCACTTGGTTCTACTGTTTTTCCATTTAGTTCATACTTTATTTTTAAATCCACAGGCAAACTTTTATTACTTTCTCCACTATAATATAAATCATCTCCATCTATGTCCCAGGTAATATTACTACCATTTATTTGAGGAGTTTCATTTCCTTTTAAATTCTTTATATTTTTAAGTTCACTAATATCTTTTAATTCACCTAATTTAGAATTGCTTTTTATCCATGTAGATACTATATTTTCTTTTATATTTCCTTTTTCATCTAAAATAGAATATACTGTTTCATCCTTTTTTATATCACTATTATCCGCAAATATTAAAGTTCCGTTACTAGCAAATATAGCCGCTGTTATTAGTGTTGCTGATTTCATTTTTATATTTTTATTGTTCATTTTTAATCCCTCCTAAAATTCTCTAATCTTAAAAATTATTTATCCTTCAACCTCAAATACATCTTTATTATCTATAAATCCCTTACTAGTTTTTAAAATTATTTTTTCACATATTAAAAGTATCGCTGGTAAAATGAATAATATCATAAGCATACTAATTATAGCTCCTCTAGACATTAGACTACATAACGAACCTATCATTTCTAACTTAGAGACTACACCAACTCCTATGGTTGCTGCAAAGAATGTTAATGCACTTGTAACTATTGATCTACCACAGCTTTTTATTGAAATTTCCATAGCTTTAAATTTATCATTACCTTTATTTAACTCTTCTCTAAATCTTGAAGTAAGAAGAATTGCATAGTCTACAGTAGCTCCTAACTGAATAGTTCCTAAAACTATAGATGCTATAAATGGCTCTACTGTTCCTGTATAATAAGGTATGCCTAAGTTTGCAAATATTGCGGTTTCTATACTTAATACCAGTATTACTGGCAAAGAAATCGATTTGAAAATAATTACTATTATCATAAATATAGCAATTATAGATACTGAACTTACTTTTTTAAAATCAGTATCAGCTATCTTTATTAAATCTTCTGTAAGAGGAGCTTCTCCACCCACTAAAGCATTTTTGTCATATTTATGAACAATTTTATTCATTTCTTCAAGTTGTATTGAACATTCTGGTGATGCAGCCTTATATTCTGAGTTAACCATTATCTGCTCATAACCACTTGATTTTAATTGGCTCATAATATCCTCTGGTAAGATATCTTGGTTTATACCAGGTCCTAGATATTTTTCTATTGCTAAAACCGAGTTTACACCATCAATTTTTTCAAGTTCCTTTATAAGTGCATCTTTTTTGAATGATTCTAAACTTTCATCAACTAAGATAATATCTGTACTATTCATGTTATAATCGTTTTTTAATTTATTAGTTGCTACTATAGAAGGTAAGTCATCTGGTAAGCTTTCATCTAAATTATAATAAACCTCTGCTTTAATATTACCTATAAAAGCTGGGATAAATATAATTATAAATATCACTGCAAATTTTTTATAATGTCTAATTGTAAATTTTGATACTTTCTCAAATGTTGGTAATATACTTTTATGTTTGTATTTATGAATTGACTTATCGAATGTAAGTATAAATGCAGGTAAAATAGTTACAGTGCATATGACCCCTATTAATACACCTTTTGCCATAACTAAACCTATATCTTTTCCTAAGGTTAGATCCATTACACAAAGTGCTAAAAAACCTGCTATTGTTGTTATAGAACTTCCAAATACTGAAGTTGTTGTATTTACAATAGCCTCTGCCATTGCATCTATTTTATTTTCCTTTACTTTTAATTCTTCATCATATCTATGTAGCAAGAAAATCGAATAATCCATTGTTACACCGAGTTGTAATATTGCTGTTAAAGCCTTTGTTATATATGAAATTTCTCCAAATATTATATTTGTACCAAAGTTATATATTATCGCTAATGCTATACTTGCTATAAATATAAATGGTGTTGTATAAGACTCTAAAGTTAATGATAGTACTATTATCGTTAATACTCCTGCTATCAATACATATAACGGAGTTTCTCCATCTGCCACATCCTTTGTATCTTTAACTATCCCTGCCATCCCGCTTAAAAAAGCTTCTCTGCCTACTATTTCTCTTATTTCATCTACAGCATTCATTGTTTCCAAACTAGCTGTACCATCTTTTAACTTTAATACCATCATTGTGGATTTATCCCCACTGTATAAAAAATCAACCATATCTTTCGGCAAAATCTCTTTAGGAACAGACAGATCCATAAAGTCATCTCTCCATAGTACATCCTGTACTCCCTCTACTTTTTCTACCTTTTTCTTTAAATTGGCTACATCCTTATCTTCCATATTTTCCACTATCAACATAGCTATAGAACCACAATCAAAATCTTCTTTTAATATTTTTTCTGCTTTAATTGTTGAACTATCGTCTGGTAAATAACTTAATATATCATAGTTAATATCTGTCTTTATAAATCCCCACACTGATGGAATTAATAAAAATATTGCTATAAATAATATTAATTTCCTATGGCCAGCTATCTTTTTTGCTAACCTATCCATATGTATCCCCCCATTTATTAGGCATGCCTAAATAATTTATAAGTACATTGTAGGGCATGCCTAAATCCATGTCAATTATATTTTTCCTAAATTTAACTATAGAAAAATTTTTAAGTATATAATATTTTTTAGTACTTTAAATGATTATATACGCCGAAAATACAATAAAAAATGACCTAATAATAGGTCATTCTCAGTATATTTTATTTTACTATTAATTATTAATAATTTATGTTAACTTACTCTTTAATGTTATTTTTACAACTTCAGGCTTACAATTTATTCTAATTAAAATCTTAGACCCTCCTAAACCTTTAGACAATACCATTTCAGAACTATCTTTCTCATATTTACCTAAATCATACTCAGGAAAGAATTCTCTATTTGGAGATAAAAGACCTCCTAAAAATGGAAGTCTAATAATCCCTCCATGTACATGACCTGCTAAAACTAAGTCAGCTCCCCAATCTACATATCGGTCAAAGTAAAAAGGAGTATGAGAAAGAAGTATATTATACTCACTCTTGCAAACATTACCTAATTTATCTTTAATAAAATCTTCTTCTAAATCACTTTTTTCATTTTTATTGAACAGATATTTATAATATCTTAAAGGTATAACAATTCCATATAAGTTTATACTTGATTTACCTTTTTTAATTTTTATAGATTCATTATCTAAATTTATGATTTTCTTACTATACAATTGACTAAAATAATTTTCATATTTTTCTTTATACTTTTTAAGTAATGCTTTTTCCTCATGATTTCCAATTATATGATATATTTTATATTTTTTTGATAACTCATCAATTAATTTCAAAGCAACTTCAAAATTACTTTTTCCTCCATCTACTAAGTCACCTGTAATCACGACAATATCAGGATTTAAATCATCTACCACCTTTAATAATTTATAATTATCCTTCCCAAATTCAGCATTATGTAAGTCACTAATTTGTACTATACTAAAATCATCAAATTCCTTTGGTATTTTATGATTTTCAATTATATATTCCACTTTTTCTAAAGATTTCATTTGAGATTTATAAAAAGTATATCCTCCTAATAGAATAGTACTTCCTATTAGTAAATTTCCTATCATTTAATTTAACCTCTTTCTTTAACAGAATGGCCTTAAGCTCTCATTAAAATATTATTCTATACTATACTTAAATTTAATTTTTCATACAATTTAACTAAAGAAAGTGCTGATTTCTTCTATTGTTTTTATATCTTTTATATCTATTTTATTCACTATTTCCATAGTCTCATCTATAATTTTATTTATGCTATCTGAATCTATATTAAGTAATAATAATCTAGTTGTAATAATGCTTTTTATTATTTCTTCTAAAGTTAAATCTATGCTTTTTTCATAATATCTATTCAATAATTCACTTTCACCAGCACATCCTATAGTTACACTTAGATATATATCCCTTTCACTAAAATCATATTCACTTTCTTTCACCTTTTCATCAAATAAATCAATTAATATATCTACATACTCTTTTCTTATAATATCTACCTTTGATGCTTCTATATATATCCTAAATAAAGCATCTGAATTTACTATTATATTTGTATATAAATACTGGCTAACTGCATAACTGACTAAAGTACTACTACCTAAGGTATGGTTATCGATTATATATTTATAGATTTTTTCTAGAAAGCTTTTATATATCTGGAGAAGTATATTTTCTTTCTTTTTAAAATAATAATATAAATGCCCTCTGCCTAAACCTGATTCTTCTGCAATTCTTCTTATTGTTGTTTTGTTGTACCCTTGTGTTATAAATAATTTTGACGATTTAGCTATTATCCTCTTTTTTATATCCCCAATATCTTCTATTTCTGCTAAACTTCTTAAGTCCATAATATCATCCCTTTGATTAAAATTTTATTATTTAATACTTTTATAATACTATAAATTTTTGATATAGGTATTATTTTTTTTATATAAGTATATATATCAAAAAAATAAGAAGCATCTTCAACAAGATACTTCTTATTTTTCTTCGATTAAATTAATCATCTTTTTTTACTTTATGATATAGTTTTTCTTTTTTTGTTTTATTAGTGCCACTATTTCTTGCCCCTATTTTCTCGCCATCTTTAACGCCAATTTCTGAACCATGTTCAAAATACATTTTTCTTAGTTCTGCGTTAGACTTTGGTCTATCCTTCATTCTATTTTTATTATTGTCCATAAATGCCTCCTGAAACTTTTGAATGATCCTGACAAGCTTAATTTATCCATTTAGGGTATTTTATATTCTTCTATTCTCTTCTTTGTTCGCAGATAGTATCTAAATATGTTTATATAAAATATACTAAACTCTATTACCAAAACTATACTTAATATTGAAATCGATAATGAATCAATTCTTTTATTTATAAAATTACTTATATCTGTCATTATTATATATAACTCTATAAAAATAAGTGGAAGATATAATAATGAATGTATTATTAAAACATTTTTAGCTTGCTTTTTAATTTCTTCTACATCTGAATACATTTTAGGAATTTTATCCTCATATTCTTTTCCCCACACAGACCATTTAAATATATTTCCAAAAGAATTATATAGTAATTTCCATCCATCTTGTTTATAAATTTCATAATACATATTATCAGTTTTGTTTTTGTAATCTGCTATATATTTTACTTTACGTGGACTTCCTTTTTTAAAATAAAATGTTGATCCAATCTTACTAATTTTATGTAAATTATAACCTTTAAGCTCCATATTTTCTAGCCAATCCATTGTCTTATCTGGAGAATAAATCCAACCTAATCTTGTTTTGTAAATAACTTCTGAATCATTTTCTAAATTAAAATCATTCATTATTTCTTCATATTCACTTTTGCTATCTTTTTCTCTTAATAATTCTTTATTTAATTTATTAATCTTATAGTATAAGTATAAGTTCATCGTTAAAATTAAGAAAAATACAATTTGTGCAGTACTAAAAGAGAAACTTTCTTTTATATCAATACTACCTAATGCTCCTAGTAAAAATGTACTCGGCATAATTATTGATATAGTACCTAGATAAAAACAGCAATATAACCCAAAAGCACCCAGCATTATTTTTATATTCTTATTTCTTCTCAATAAGTTTTCTCTAGATGGATTTATACTAGCTTGATTTTCGTTACATAAAAATATCCATCTACCCTTATTAACTACTGTATTCCATCCATTATATTTCAAAGTATTTGAAATATTTTTATTTCCTTTTTCTAAATAATCTATCTTATATATTAATTTTTTCGAAGTGGCTTTTTTAAATATAAATTCTCTCGTTAATGTATTAATATCCTCTAATACATAACCTTCTTCAGACATTTCCCCTAACCATGTTTCAATTTTTATAATATTAAAGCTCCAAAAAAGCTTAGTCACCCTTTTCATAAAATTCCCCCTCTAATTTAATAGCATTATTGTATAACTCTTTTATTCTATTTATCTCACTTTTCATTAACACTTTACCTAAATCAGTTATTTCATAAATAGTCTTTCTATTCTCATCAGCATATATAGTTATAATACCTGCTTTTTTCATTTTATTTATAGTCCCATACACAGTCCCTGAACCTAATCTTATTCTTCCATTAGTCATTTCCTCAACATGTTGAATTATACCGTATCCATGCCTAGGTTCACTCAATGAAAGTAAAATGTAGTATGCCGTTTCACTCATAGGCATAAAAGCCTTAAGTATCTTTTCTAAACTCATATTTTCACCTCCAATAAAACCTTACTAATATATGTCACGTTGTGATATATCATAATAAAACTATATCATATCGTGACATAATTTACAAAAAAAGAATGCCTAAATTAACCTAGACATTCTTTTTTATCAATATTATTTATGAAGTTTACTATAAACTCCACCTTTACTTATTAATTCATCATGAGTACCCCTTTCAGCTATTCCACTATCTGTTAGAACTACTATTTCATCTGCATTTCTTATAGTCGATAACCTATGAGCTACTACTAAGTTTGTTCTATCCTTACTTAACTCCTCTAAGGATGCCTGAATTTCTCTTTCCGTAACATTATCAAGTGCTGAAGTAGCTTCATCAAGTATGATTATTGGAGGATTCTTTAAGAATATTCTAGATATAGAAATTCTTTGCTTTTGACCTCCAGATAATTTAACTCCTCTTTCTCCTATATAAGTATCATATCCTTCTGGTAAACTTTCAATAAATTCGTGTATTCTAGCTTTCTTAGCTGCTTCAATAATTTCCTTATCACTAGCATCAGGCTTTGCACAAATAATATTATCTTTTATAGTTCCTGTAAATAAAAAGACATCTTGCTGAACTACTCCAATATTCTTTCTTAAAGATTTTAAACTTACATCTTTAACACTTATTCCATCTATTTTTATATCACCTTGTTCAAATTCATAAAATCTTGGTATTAAACTACACAATGTAGTTTTCCCTCCACCTGATGGCCCAACTAAAGCTACAGTTTTTCCAGCTTCTATATTTAAATTTAAACCTTTTAATACTTCTTTTTTATCTTCATAAGTAAAAGATATATTTTCAATATTTATATTTCCTTTTACATCTTTTAATTCTATAGGATTTTCAACTTCTTTTTCTGTATCTTCATTAACTATTTCCATAAATCTTTCAAATCCTGTCATACCACTTTGATATTGTTCAGTAAAATTAATAAGTTTTTTAATAGGCTCAATGAACATTTTTACATATAATAAGTATGCTGTAAAATCTCCAAGAGTTATCTTACCTATATAAGCAAAATATCCTCCAGCTATCAGGGCTATGAGCTCTAGTATATCCATAAATAAATTCATTCCTGAGAAATAATCAGCCATAACCTTATATGCTGATTCTCTAGCAACTTTAAATACATTATTACTACTATTAAATTTCTTTAATTCTTCATACTCATTACAAAAAGATTTGGTAACTTTCATACCAGCTATACTATTTTCTAAAGTAGCATTAACATCCCCAGTCTTTACTCTTGTTTCCATAAATGCTTTATTCATTCTTTTTCTTTGTGCAATCGCAAACCATATTAACAATGGTAGTATTGCAAATATAATAAGTGTTAAAGAAACATTTATATTTAAAAGTATAAAGAAAGAACCTATAAGCATCACTCCAGATATAAATAAGTCCTCTGGTCCATGATGAGCAAGTTCTGATACTTCCATTAAATCATTAATTATTCTAGACATTGTAACACCAGTCTTATTATTGTCAAAATAAGAATTAGGTAGCTTTTGTAAATGAGTAAACACATAACTTCTCATATCCCCCTGCATTCTAACTCCAACAACATGCCCCCAATATTGCATAAAATGATTTAATATTGCTTTGAAAATAAATATAACAACAAGTGTTATACCAAATATCATTAACATTCTTAAATCTTTATTAGGCACAACATCATTCATAATATCCCTAGTTATCATAGGATATACTAGGTTACACGCCGAAAATAAAAAAGCTGCTAAAAGATCTAAGAAAAAAAGTTTCTTGTACGGTGCATAGTATTTTATAAAATCTTTTATCATACTAACTCCTCCTATCTATGATTATATTTTTTGTTATAAAATTAGTATATCATATACTTATTACCCAACTAAAAGAAAGCTACACAATATAAAAGAGATGATCCATAATAAAAATCATCTCTTTTAATTGCATATTTATATATTTAACATCATATATATCAATTTTTTCATTAATTCTATTCTGTTTTTTATATTTATTTACTTTATTATTTTATTGCATTAGCTATATCATCTATCATTATATTTATAGAATTAAGTCCACCATCATTTATATACCAAGTATAAGCATCTAAATATATTATTTTTCCATTTTTATATGCATCCATAGACTTAACTATATCGTTATTTAATACAGACTCAGCAGTAGATTCTCCACCTGTAGCAGCACCTCTATCTAATACTATTAAATACTCTGGATTTTGTTCAGCTAAATATTCAAATGTAACTGTTTGACCATGAGTTGAATCATCTATTGTTTTATCTGCACTTATAAATCCAAGGCCTTGGTTTAATAATGCAAATCTTGATTTATCACTATAAACACTTAAGTTGCCTTCATTTACCATAACTGTTAAAGCTTCTTTACCATCAACTAACTTTTTAACTTCATTTAATCTATCTTCTACTTTTGTTAATTCTTCCGAAGCTTTTTCTTCTACTTCAAATAGTTCAGCTATAGTATTTACATTTTCTTTTACACTACCTACATAGTCAGCGTTATCTTTTGATACTGATATTGTTGGTGCTATTTCATTTAATTGGTCATAGTAATCAGCCTGTCTTCCTCCTATTATTATTAAATCTGGATCTGCTGACTTTATAGCTTCTAAATCTACCTCTTTAACTGTACCAACTTTTTTATATTTATCTGATTCATATTTTGATAGATTTTCTGGATATGTAGATGTTGGAACACCAACTACATTATCTATTCCTAAAGCCTCCATTGTATCTAGAGTTGGTATATCAAATACTACTACTCTCTCAGGATTTTTTTCTACTTTTGTTTCTCCTAAATTATGTGTTATTGTCATTGTACTCTCTGCTGCTACATTATTTTCCGGTGTAACACCCTTTTTGCTACTTAATGCAAATGATCCTACTAATCCTACTATTGCAACTCCTGCAATTATTGCTGCCTTTTTATTCATAATATCTCCCTCTCCTTTTATAAGATTTTCTTTTATATTTTTATATTGATTTTCTTTCTAAATCAATATTTAAAATCATTATCAATTAATTTTCTTTTTATAGGACAATCTAAAGTAGATTGTCCTATAAAATTTAGAAATAAACACATATTTTATTTCCATTTATCTCTTTTATATCAAAATTCATTTCATATATATCTTCAAGAACTTCTTTTTGAACTATTTCATTAGTTGTTCCTACTTTCTCTATCTTACCATTTTTCAGAGCAACTATATTATCAGAATAACAAGATGCAAAGTTTATATCATGCATAACTAATACAATTGTCTTACCTAAATCATCACAAAGATTTCTAAGAACCTTCATCATCTGAACTGAATGAGACATATCTAAATTATTTAAAGGTTCGTCAAGCAATATGTATTCCGTATTTTGAGCTATAACCATAGCTATATAAGCTCTTTGTCTTTGACCTCCACTTAATTCATCTAAGTATTTATCTTGTATATCTGTTAATTTCATATATTCTATAGCTTCATTAATATATTTTTCATCTTCTGAGTTTAAATTACCTTCACTGTGTGGGAATCGTCCAAATCCAACTAATTCTCTAATTGTAAGCTTTAAGCTTATATTATTTGATTGTTTAAGTATTGCTATTTTTTTTGCTAAGTCCTTAGTATGATAATCACTTAGATTCTTACCTTCAATAACTACATCTCCACCATCTCCAGATATAAGTCTAGTAACTATTCCTAAAACTGTACTTTTACCAGCTCCATTAGGACCTATAAATGAAGTTATTTTACCTTTTTCTATATTGAAAGAAACATTGTCTACAACATTTCTGTCTTTATACTTTTTAAAAATATTCTTTATTTCTATCATCTATTTGCTCTCCTTTAATAAAAGCTGTATAAAGTAAATACCACCTATAAAGTTTATTATTACACTTAAAGTTGTATTAAAACTAAATATATGTTGTACAAAGAATTGACCACCTACAAGAGTTATCAAGCTTATTAAAGTTGCTCCTGTAATTAAATACTTATGCTTATATGTCTTAAGACCTTCCCTTGCAACGTTAGCTACTATTAATCCTAAGAATGTCATTGGTCCTATAAGTGCTGTAGATATTGATACTAATACTGAAATCACTATTATCATTTTTTTAACTAATTTATCGTAGTCAACACCTAAGTTTATTGCTTGTTCTCTACCTAGAGATAATACATCCAAATACTTTATATCATCATATATAAAAGGTATCATAGCAATAATAATTACCATAGATATCATAAGTACATCTGTGTTAATATTATTTAAACTAGCTATCATGCTACTTTGCAAAGCTAAAAACTCATTTGGATCAATTACCATTTGCATAAATGATGATCCACTTTTAAATAATGTTCCAAATATCATTCCTACTAATAGTAAGAAGAATATATCATTTTTTCCTTTTTCAAATAATACTTTGTATAAAAGTATTGATGCACCAACCATTATACCTACATTTATTATAAAGTTATAACTTGCATTAACTATAAATATACTTGTTGATCCAAATACAAATACTATAACAGTTTGTACTAAAACATATAGTGAATCTAAACCTAATACACTAGGTGTTAGTATTTGATTATTTGTTATAGTTTGGAAGACTACTGTTGTAAATGCTATACAACCTCCACCTAAAATCATAGCTAAAATTTTAGGTATTCTTTGAGATATAGCATAATCAAAATGTTTCATGTCTATTCCATAGAATAAAAACAGTGTTGTAAATATTAATACTAAAGCTCCCATTATGTATAAGTTTTTATTTAAATCCATATTAAATCTATTAATTTTATTTTTGTTTACTTTTTTATTTATACTATTAAGCTGCACTTACATTCCTCCTTAATAAAAGGTAAAGGAATATTATACTTCCCATAACACCTACTGTTAATCCTATTGTTATTTCATACGGATATATAACTAATCTTCCAAATATATCACATGCTAAAACAAAAACTGCACCAAATAATCCTGTATGCCATATATTTTCCTTTATATTATCTCCTCTATATAATGACACTATATTAGGAACTATAAGACCTATATATGGTATACTTCCTGCTGTTACAACTACACATACAGTTACTAATGCAACTATTACTAATCCTAAATTTACTACTTTTTTATAGTTAAGGCCTAAGTTTGTAGCAAAATCCTCTCCCATACCAGCAATAGTAAATCTATTAGCATAGATATAAGCTATTATTATCATTGGTATTGTTATATAAAGTATTTCATAGTTACCTTTTAATATCATTGAGAAATCTCCTTGCATCCATGCACCTACATTTTGTGTAAGATTATGTTTGTAAGCTATAAAATCTGTAATAGAACCTATTATATTTCCAAACATAATACCTACTAATGGAACAAAAATTACATTTTTAAATTGAATCTTTCCAAGTATTTTCATAAACATAAATGTTCCTATTAGCGAGAATATAAATGCCACAACTGTCTTAGAGAACATTGATGCCTTTGGCATAAACAACATACATATTACTATACCCAATTGTGCTGCATCTATTGTAGCTCCTGTTGTTGGAGATACAAATTTATTTTTACTTATCTGTTGCATTATAAGACCTGCTATACTCATTCCCATACCTGCAACTAGTATACTAATTAATCTAGGTATCCTACTTATCATAAATACCATAAGTTTATCCTGGTCTTTAGTAAATATATCTATTAATGTTATATCTTTGGCCCCTAAAAATAAGGATATATAAGATAAAGCAATCAATACTAAAATTAAATATCTTTTTTTCATTCTTTTCTCCCCAAGTAATAGTTATATTATTGAATATCACACTTATATTATATTGATAATTATTATCAATATACTTATGCAATAATATTATCAATAATAATTCTCATTGTCAATACTTTTTAAACTTTTTAACTATATTTTTATTTTTATAATATTTTTAGATTTTCATAATCAAATTTATCTCTTTTTTTATATACCAAAATTTACATCAATTAATCATACTTTTCAAATAAAAATAGTATTCAAAGTGAAATATATCTATTAACTATATATTTACCTTAAATACTATCCTACCTATTGTTTTTATTTAATAATAAAATCTAATCTATCTTCATTTATAAGTAATATATCATTATCTATACATTCTTCTATAAAGTTTGATATATTTATATATTCATCTAAATTAAATTTAACTATATCCATTTGATAATTCAAATCACTTATAATACCTATTAAGTCTTCTTTATCTGAAATTATCTCATTATATTTATCTGATCTAATTATTTCTAACTTTTTAAATTTATACTTTTTATATCCTTCGATTATAATTAGGTCCATATCATTATATAACTTAATGATATCTTTTAAATTTCTTTCTTCCCTTCTCTCTTCAATAAAACTAACTCTATTTTTAGAAACTACACAAACCTTACTTGCTCCTGCTTTTCTATGCTTATAGCTATCCTTACCTTCTTGGTCTATATCAATGTCATGGCAAGTGTGTTTTATAGTTCCAATCTTATATCCTCTGTCAGTTAGTATTTTTACTATATTTTCAATTAATGTAGTCTTACCTACACTAGAGTAAGAAGTTACAGATAATATATTGTACATTAATAATCCCCTCTAAAATTAATTTTCTTATATGATAACAACTTCGACTAATTGATCATCTTCTAAAATACTTCCTTTTTTTACTTTAATCATGCAATTACTATTTAATGTTGCCCATAGCCTTGCTTTAGCATCTTTTTTGTCTGTCATCTCTACATATAACTTTGCATCTTCTGTATATAATCTTCCATTTAAATATCTATCTATTTTTGCTTTCTTATTAAAATTTCCTTTAAATATTGCTTTTATTGTATTGTAACTATCCTTATGACTCATGTATTCAATCACTGGTACTAATATATTTTCATATACTACTCCTGATGCATGAGGACTACCAGAAAGTCCAAATAGTAGCTTTTCATCTAGTACCGAAGCACAGCAGGCTCCACCTGGCTTAGCCTTTACTTTCCAAAATAACTCTTTTCCACCTAGATTTTTAAAAGCTTTCGGTACTAAATCTTTATCTCCTACGGACACTCCTCCTGTAGTTATTAATATATCTACATTTTTTAAAATATTTTTTATTTTACTTTCTAATTCTTCTATTTCATCTTCAACCTTGTCAATTATGACAGGCTCTATATTTCTTTTTAAAAGTCTTGAATGAAGTATATATCTATTGCTATCAAAGATTTTCCCATCTTCTAATATCTCATCTAATTCCTGTATTTCTGTTCCTGTATTTAAAATTCCAATTTTTAAATTATCATATACACTTATTTCTTTAATACCCAAGCTAGCTAAAATTCCTATAGATTCATAGGATATAATATCGCCCTTTCTTATTATTAATTGATTTTTAGGTATATCTTCTCCTTTAAAAATATAATTATCATACATTTTTAAATTTTTATTGACTATTATTTTGTTTTCATTAATTACACTAACATCTTCTTTTTTTATTACACAGTTTGCTCCATTAGGAATCTTAGCACCTGTCATTATTTTTACAGATTCATTTCTATGTAAAACGCCTTTAAAGATCTCTCCTGCATAAATTTCCCCTACTACAGTTAGCTCATTTCTATTGATATTAGCATCATAGGCATAACCATCATAAGGCGATCTATCAAATGGAGGATTATCAATAGGTGAATATATATCTTGAGCACTTACCATATTTATTGAATTTATTATATCTATTGTCTTTGTGTCTTCTTTAGGCTTTAGATTAGACTTAATAACTTTAATAGCATCTTTTACTTCAATCATAATCTCACGTCCCCTACATAATCATATTTTTAATCAATACAAAAAAGATTATAGCTAATCTCTTTTATGATCGCCATAATCTTTTGTTAATTTAATAAATAGTCTTTAGCTATATCTAAAAGTACACTACTATTTATAATTTTTATATCATTAATTTTATTGTTATTGATAAATACAGTTAATACACTATTACTATTTTTTTTATTACTTTCACTATCTCTAAGCATATAAACTTCTATTGATTTAGATTTGCTGACCATATCATAAGCAGCTAAATTAGGATCAATACAGTTTAGCTTATTATATATATCATCTGTTGATTTACCTTTATATGTATCTAGCTTCATACTCTCTATATCTTGTAAATCTAACTTTGCATCATCACTATATTTGTCAATTATTAAAGCTACATTATCATCTTCTAGCTCTTCTTCATTATAACTACTGAATTCATAAGTTTGAACTTCAATTACTTTATTTTTATCCAACTCTATATACAAGGCACTACCTTCTAATTCATTATCCGCAGTATACTTAGGATATACTAATCCTACATTTACAGTGTGATTAAGTTCATCTATTGTTTTTGTATTGTTTATCTGATCTTTTTCTATCCAATAAGTTGTACTATAAGGAGTTCCCATATTTTTTAAAACATATTCATAGTCTTTACTCATTATCTCATTAACATCATTTTGAACTTTAGTCATAGTTTGTTGTTGTTTTGCTTTATCTGATACTACTTCTTTTCTATTTATGGTACTACAACCAGTAATAAATATACTTAGAGTAATAAAACTTACTAATAACTTTTTTAATTTCATATAATAGCCCTCCTTCATAACTTTTTATATAAAATTTATCCTTACTTATCAATTATATAACATTTACCTCACTTTAATAATATTTATTGTCAATCTGTAATATTTTTGTAACAAGATGCACTTTTATATTATTTTTAGTAGATTATTTGTTTTTACCTTATGTTATAATATATTCATATATAAAGTAAGGAGGTTTTCATATGGATTTTAAGCAACTTGAAGTGTTTGTGTCAGTTGTAAAACACGAAAGTTTCTCAAAAGCTGCTAGAGAATTATTTTTAACGCAGCCTACTGTCAGCTCCCATATTCAAAATTTAGAAAAAGAATTAAACACAGTTCTTTTAAATAGAAATAATAAAACTATTAAACTTACTCCTTCTGGTGAAATCCTTTATAAACATGCTATTTATATTCTTAATAACTGTAAGAAAGCAATTTTTGATATAAAAGAATATTCCGGAAAAATAGAGGGAATTATTGATATAGCTTGTAGTTCTATACCTGAAACCTATATATTACCTGAATTTTTAAAATCATTTTGTTCTAATTTTCCTGATGTAAGATTTAGTATCAATCACTATGATTCTCAATTTGCTATATCTGAAATATTAAATGAAAGAGTTAGTTTTGGATTTGTAGGTGTCAAGCCTAGTAACAATCAAATTAAACATCTACAAATAGCTAGTGACGAACTTGTATTAATTACATCTACTGATAATAATATAAAAAATGAAAATGGATATATCGATATAAATGAATTATCTAAACTTAATCTTATTATGAGAAAAGAAGGTTCTGGAACTAGAAGATTAATTTTAGATACATTAAATAAAAATAAATTTTCTATTAGTAACTTAAATATAGTTGCTCATGTTGAGTCTAATGAATCTATTAAGGAAATGGTTAGATTCGGTTTAGGTGTATCATTTATATCTTATATGTCTGCAGTTGATTATATTGATGATAATAAGGTTAAATTCTATAGAGTAAAAAATGTAGATTTTAATAGGAATTTTTACTTTATATATTCTAAGCAAAAAGTGCTTACACCTCTTGAGGATAGATTTATAATTGAGTTACGCAATTATTTTAATTTACAAAAATAAAAGCTATTAAAAGATTTATTATACTTAACTTAAATCTTTTAATAGCTTTTTTATTATAGTTTTATTTGATTAAAAAATGCTCTATAACCTTTATACATTTCATATAAATCAACTTTTGAAATTACCTCATATGGTGCATGCATGCTAAGAACTCCTACTCCACAATCTACTACCTCTGCTCCGTAGTTTGCTAACATATAAGCAATTGTTCCTCCTCCGCCTTGGTCAACCTTACCAAGTTCACCTGTTTGCCATACTACATTTTCATTATTAAATACATTTCTTACTTCTGCTAAGAATTCTGCATTAGCATCATTACATCCACTTTTACCTCTCGCACCAGTATACTTAATTAATACTACACCACTACCCATATATGCAGAGTTTCTTTTATCATATGCACTAGAAAAATTAGGATCATATCCAGCAGAAACATCTGCTGATAATACTTTAGATTTAGAAAGAGCTCTTTTTATTTTTAAATCGGAATAACTTCCTTCTAGTTCTATAAGTTCTGCAACTATATTTTCAAAGAATCTAGACTGCATACCTGTATTTCCATTTGAACCTACTTCTTCCTTATCTGCACATAAAGTAACTAATGTATAGTCTGACTCTTCTATATCAAAAATAGATGTTATTGCTGCATATGTACAAACCTTATCATCATGTCCATAAGCAAGTACCATAGATTTATCAAGACCCAAATCTCTAGGCTTTCCTGCAGGAACAACTTGGAGTTCAGCACTTAAAAAGTCTTCTTCTACCATGTTGTATTTTTCATTTAATATATTTAATACATTGTAAACTATACCATCTTTTTCTTCAGTTGGGATACTTCCTATTAATAAGTTTAAATCTTCACCTTTTATAGCCTCAGAGATTTTCTTTTGATTTTGATCTGACGCTAAGTGTGGAAGAATGTCAGTTATACAAAATACAGGATCAGTTTCATCTTCTCCTATACAAATATCTATCTTTCTGCCATCTTTTAAGATTACTACACCACTTAAAGCTAGAGGAAGTGATAACCATTGGTATTTTTTTATTCCACCATAGTAATGAGTTTTAAATAAGCCTAAATTTGCTTCTTCATATAAAGGGTTTGCTTTTAAATCAAGTCTCGGTGAATCTATATGACTACCTATTATTCTCATACCATTTTCAATAGTATTTTTACCTATTAAAAATAAACATACACCTTTATCTTTATTGTTAGCATATATTTTGTCCCCAGCTTTTATACTTCCCTTAGATATGGCTTCTTCTAAAGATATATATCCATTTTCTTTTGCTTGTTTTATGATTTCTTTTGCACAGCTTCTTTCTGTTTTTGACTTAAATAAAAAATCCATATATCCTTTTGAGTAGTTCATAACCTCTTTTACTGAGTTATTATCCATATGAATTTTCCATGCATTTTTTGCTTCATATTTTATCTCCATTTTACCCCTCCTGAGTTATTATATTTTTAATTATATAAATTAATTCTTTTTATTTTTCATGTGCTCTTCATATTCTTCTGGTGATACTACTTTTACACTTTCTAATCTTGATCTGAAGTGAGCTCTAAAGTTTGCTAAATATTCTTGTCTTAATATTTCTCTTTCTTTTTTTTCTTCTTCTGTTAATCCTTCATTTTTATTTTTTTTAGCTAATTCATTTATTCTATCTATTTTCTTTTGATCAAACATGTTTGCCTCCTAAATTACCTTGTTTTAATAAAATACTTTATTACTTCTTAACTCTATTTTGTTTTTGTACTCATAAAAAAACTCTTCTAAATTTTCACTTATTATAGATATTCCCTTTTCTAAGTCTGCTATACTTGCATTTGCTATATTTATCCTAAAAAATCTATCATCAACTAAATTATCAAAAAAATATGTTCCTGGAGTTATCGACACGCCTTTTCCTAAAATAAAGTCTGAAAAATCTTGCGATAAATATCCTCTAGGAAGCTCTAAAAAGAAATTTAAACCTCCATCAGAGTTCCTAATCTTTAATCTATCGCTCAAATTCTCACAAATCAACTCTTTAGCCAGTCTATACTTATCGCTATATATCTTATCTATTAGTTTTAAATAATCATTCCAATTAAAGTATTGCATATAATAATACATTGATTTTTGAATAAGTCCTGGTGTTGATATATCTGATGAGTATTTTGCCCAAAGTATTTGCCTTTGTAATTCATTAGGTATTTCAACTATACCAATCCTAAGGCCTGGCATAAGTATTTTTGAGAAACTTTTTATATATATAACTCTATTTTTATCATCATAACTTCTAAGAGTTCTATTATCATATGAGTCAAATTTAAAATCACTTATAAAATCATCTTCTAGTATATAAAAATCATACTTCTCAGCTAATTCTATTAACTTTTTCTTTTTATAAGTTGAATAAGATATTCCAGTTGGATTTTGAAAATTTGGCATTGTGTAAATTAGCTTTGGTTTTATTTTGTCTAACTTTAATTTTAGTATTCCAATATCTATACCATCATCTAACATTGGAATAGATATTATTTTGGCTCCTCTACTTTTAAAAACCTCTATAGCACCATTATATGTAGGTTCTTCAACAAAAACTACATCAGAATAATTTATTAGACCTTTACAGACTATATCTATTCCCTGTTGAGCACCAGATATTATTTGTATATTATCCTTACTAGTTTCTATAAACCTATCACTTAAGTATTTAACAATATTTTCTCTTAAATCTTCTGATCCTAAACCTTCATCATACTCAAATATTGATGAACCTTCATTTGATAAAGCCATATTTATAGCTTCTTTAAAATCATCTATTGGAAACATATCTGTTGATGGGTTCCCACTATCAAAGTGTATAATATTTTTTTCTTTTTTATGATTTTTCTTTACCTTTAAATTAGATGCAAATGTACCACTTCCAACTACTTTATATATATATCCTTCTTTTTCTAGAAGTTCATATACTTTAACTATAGTTGCATTATTAACGCCTATAAATTCAGATAATTTTCTTATTGGTGGTAGTTTCTCATATTCTTTTATATTCTTATTTATTATAAGCTTTTTTATATGATTGTAAATTTGCAGGTATTTGCTAGAAGTTTTATTTATATCTAAAATGTATTTTTCCATATCCTCACCACTTACTTTACTTAAATTAAAGGTGTAATTTTATTTTCAATTATGTAGTATGTATATATAATACCAAAGTTTATTAAAAAATGGTAAAAGTAAATTTTATAAAGATTAATTATTTTTTAATTCTCTCTTGAATATATTTAAATATAAGGGAGGTGATTTATTGAGAATACCTAACCTTTTGTTATCGACAATTATTTTGTTTATATCAAATTTTATAGTAAGGGTTCTTGGTTTTTTATATAAAATATTTTTGTCTAAGGTAATCGGTGATACTGGATTAGGTATATATCATATGATTTTTAACTTTTTAATGATATGCCTAGCTCTAACTACTACAGGAATACCAACAGCCCTTAGTTGTCTTGTAGCAAAACGGAAAGCTTTAAACGATAAACATAATACTAATACTATTTTTATTTCTACCTTATACCTAGCATTTTTCATATCTTTTATAATATCTTTAAGTATATCTTTTAGTAGTAATTATTTATCTTTAAAGCTTTTAAAAAATGAAAATTTAAACCTATTTGTACTCTCAATTTGTCCTGCAATTGTAATAATAACTATTTCAAATATAATTAGAAGCTATTTTTATGGTATAAAAAAAGTAACAATCCCTGCTTTAGGTCAAATTTTAGAACAGTTAAGTAAAATATTATTTGTTTTTTTATTATGTATGTATATCAAAGATAGAGCATTAACTTGTTATATTGCCTTATTAGGTATTTCTATAGGTGAAGCTACTAATGTACTATTTATGACTATTTATTTGTATAAAGATAATGATTTAATTAATAAGTATACAGTTAATATCAAAGACTTTTATATTTCTTCTGTAGAAACTATAAAAATGTCCTTACCAATAACTTGTAATCGTATGTCTAATGTCTTATTACAATCTATTAGTTCAATGATGGTTCCTTCAAGGTTGGCTTTATCCGGAGTAGCATATACCAAAGCATTAAGTATGTACGGCATTATGAGTGGTATGGTAATGCCTTTTGTATTTCTTCCATTTACAGTAGGTTCTGCCTTAGTAGTAAATTTAATACCTAGTATCTCTCAAGAAATGGCATTAAATAAATATAATAATGTATTAAAAAAAATAAATTACTCTTTACTACTCACTACTGGCGTTGGAATTTTATCCTCATTACTTTTTTATTTCTTCGGTAAAGATATTTGTGTAATAGTTTTTAAAAATGAATTAGCAGGAGATTATTTAAAAGCTATGTGCTTAGCTCCTCTGTTTTTGTCATTAAATCAGACATTGTCAGGTATCTTACATGCTATTAGGAGAGAATTTGAATCTAGTGTGAATACTATAGCAGGTATGATTATTCAATTAGTCGCTCTATACTTTTTACTTCCAATTCCTGATTTAAACATTTACGCATATATATACACAATGACTATTGTATCTATATTAACTTGTTTATTACATATTATAGTTTTAATCAAAGCTATAAAAAATCTTAAAGTTAGGAGGATAAGATGAATAAAAATAGTTCGGACATAAAACCTTTTTATATATATACAAACAAAGATAAACTCTATATCAAAAATATTAATGAACATACAGAAAAGCTAGCAAATAATATATTCGCTTACTGCGCTAATATTGATGATAATAAAAGAATTCATATTTGTTCTATAGATTCAACTGGTAAATTAATTCATTTTTTCAATAAAAATAAAGGTTATTGGAAAAAAAATGTAGTCTGTAAAGCATTTAATAGTATAAAAAATATTAAAGATATGAGATTATGTATAATTAATAATTATTTAAATATTTTTATAGTTGAAGATAGTTCTATAGATGAAAATATCTATAAAGTTACACACTTTAATTTCACACCTGGATCTCCTAAAGTGTATAAACATGATATTAGTAATATTATCAAAGACAAAGAGCATATTTATAAGTTGAATATAGATGAATTATCTAATATTATTTTTGAGTATAAGACATCTTACAACTGCAACCGCGGTGAGTCTAAGAATAATACAATTGTCTTTAATAGTAAATCTAGAATGTGGTTAATACCAAATACTTTGCTTAGAAATATTAATTATAGTAGCTCTAATGAAATTAAAAGTAATATACATGATGATATATTTGAATACTGCTACAGCATCGTCTATAAAATGTAAAAAAAGGCTACTAATATAAATTTATATTAGTAGCCTTTTTCTTACTAATTATCTATAATATTAAGCTCTTTTTTAATTATCTTTTACAAGAATTTGAAGTATTACAACTATTGCAATTATTTGAAGTATTATTTGATTGTGTAGTATCTTCGCTACATTGTGTAAAATCACAAACATTAGCAAAAGTATCAACTACTCTTGGTTGAATAGCTGTTGGAGAAGCTAACACTACTATTTGTTCGCTTCTTAATATGCTAACTACTTCTTGTAAGCAAAGAATTACATCTATTCCATTTGGTATATCTAAGTTAAAGAAGCATTCACAATCTGAATGATCCACTACACTTAATAATGCTTTACCTATGCAATCTACACTTAAATTAACATCATATTCTTGTCTTAAAGTTACAGTTCTTCCACTCGCTGGTAAGCAAAGTGATGCTGCTAAAGTATTGAATGGGAACTGAACTTCATCAATTCTCTTCAAGCATCCACCAGATGTTCTAACTGCAGGGAATGCCAATGCAACTATTTCTGTACATCCACATTTACCTCTTAGTTCTAATACTAAGTCTCTTACTGTTACCACTAATCCTTTTTGTTTATAAGCTACAGATTGACCTCTTCTTTGTTCACAACAAATTGCACTTCTATCTCCACATACTAAAAATTCAAAAGTAGTGTCACATACGCCATCATCTTTTGGATTTATTCTTACAACATTAAAGTCTTCTAACATTGGATCATCTGATTCTATTTCTATTTCATTAAAATTCATACAAACTTTTTCGATTGTTACATTTACTGGACCTGTTCTTGGAACTGGACCACACACTTCAACAACTTCAATATCAAACACTAGTGATCTACCATCTGAAGATGTTGTTTGTGGAGCTCTAGCATCTGTAAATGTCTGGAATACTACACTATCAAATACTCTATTAGTTTCTATTGCAACAGGAACACTATTGTTTGTTGAAAATCTTGGTGGAGTAATAGGAGTACAGCATGTGTCACGACAAGGATTATCTACACATACATCTGACTCTACTTCACATGGTTCACATTTATCATGGTCATGATGGTGATCACATCCACAGTCATCATGATGATGGTGATCACACTTACAATCATCATGGTGATGATTATCACACTCATTATGACAAGTATTGTTACAACAATCATTTGTATTATTGTGTTTTGGTCTATAAACTCTCTCTAATTCTTCACTCATATCTTCTGTTTTAGGACTATTTGTTACATTCATAGGTTTATTTGTCATTTTTCTTTTATTCTTTCTAAGATCTTGCATATCTCATTGTCCTCCCCTTAAATGAATTCTATGCCTCGGCTTTATTAGCCTAATTAATATTATGCATTTTAACTATCTTTTGTGACTTGCCCTGCCTTAACTTAGCGATTAAGTAGAATAAAATTTTTTTTTGTAAATATATATGTAGTGTGGATATTTTCTTATAATGTACAGGAGGTATATATGAGTTTTATTAATAAGTGCTCTACAATAATTAGACGTTCTTCTAAAGATATGCTTTATATTCATTTAGATAAAGGCATTTCTTACAACTACTATGATAAAAATAATGAACTAGTATTTTCTAAAAAATTAATAAAAGATGATTCTATTGATTTTACAAATTGTTTTTTTACCCTAAGTAATCTTGATAATATATATGGCATTTACAATGATGGCTCTTTAAAAATGCTTACTGCTTTAAGTAATTCATCAACATTCACTCAAACAGAGATACTTAAATATAATTCTAAAAAGTTTGGTATTTGCTTTCCATATATAAATGTTATTAATAATGATATACATATTCTATACTATGTTTATAATAATAATTCAGCTAATACATGTGCTCTCTTCCATCACATTAAACATAACAATATATGGACTGAAAATAAGATAGACTTTATTAATCATATTGTTCTAGATAATTTTACAGTTATTTGGAGTCAAGATTCTCCTATTGTATTTTATTTTAATTTAGTAGATGGTATTGAAGAAATATTTTTATCTAAATTTAATATAAGCACTTTGACATGGTCAAATCCTGTTCAGATTACCAACTCTGGAAAAAATAAGATTTATTTGAATATATTAAAAGATAGTATGAATTTTTATCATATAACTTTCTGTGAGAGTTTAGAAACTGGTTATGCCGTTAAATACTTGAATGGTTATTTAAATGATACTACCTTTGAAGTTGATATATCTACTTATATAACCGGACCTTCGACTTGCATGTATCCTACTTTTTTAAAAAAAGACTCAACTTTATATCTAATGTGGGTAAATTACGGAAAGCTATATACTACTTATTCTACTAATTTAGGTAGAAACTGGAGTACACATGAAATTGATGATTTTAGTGTTGAAGATAAATTTATAAGAGCTTATTTTTATTCAAATTTTAAAAATGATATTCCTTATAATGTAAATACAGTATTTACAAGCTTAGATGATATTGGAATCTTAGGTTTCTAAATTAAAAATTTATAAAGTAAAAAAGTGTTGCCATAATGGCAACACTTTTTTAATACCCCAAAACACCGGTGGCCCCATAAATTCAGACCCGAGATACTCCCAGGTGGGTGACCTGCTAGTTGCCTCTAATTTCCCTAAAATTTTTAGGGCATATTATCAGTACCTAGACTCAGTCTCCCGTTTAACATTTGTCGGTTGAATTTAAGAAAGCCTTATCGTATGTCTCAGGATTTATATACTTATTATATAATAAAAATTAATATTTTAAAAGTGGTTTTGTATAGTAATTTTTATAAAATTGTGAATTAGTTACAATTTTTACCTTTCATCCTTTGATTATGTAGTCCTATACTTATATTTTATGTCATTTATCTACTATCATCATATTCATCAACATCTATATACTCATATTCTTCTGTCTCAATATATTCATATTCATCATTGTTACTTTCATACTCTTCAAATTCTTCATAATTATCATACTCACCGTCATCATAATCATCATCTTCATAATCATCATCTTCATATGATAAATCTGAATCATCACCTCTTAACAAGCTTCCTAATAATTTTAAATTATTTATGCTACCTAAGTTATTTATATCTGCTAAAGAACTTAAACTAAATCCGCCCTCTCCAAAATCATCCGGTAAAAACAATTCTGCAAACAAGTCAATTTTTTTCTTTATATCAATTGCCTTTTCAACTGATTCTTTTCTCTTTTCAGGAAATACATCAATTATTTCTTTTATCATCATATTTTTCTTATCTTCTTCATCCATACTTCTAAAAAAGTTACTTTCTTCCATATCTTCAGAAATATCCATAGTACTTAATTTTTTTATACCTTTTACTAAATCTAATAAACTCTCTATTTTTATTAAAACTTTTTTTTCATCTCTGGACATATACTTTTTGGTTCTTGTAATAATCTCCATTCCTCTATCTAAATCTTCATCACTTAATTCCATTAACTTTAACCCCTTACTTATATCATTCATATTAAATTTAAATAAATCGTCATTATTGCTGGTGGAATTACTTCCATTTGATTTTCTTCTTCTTTTAACTTTAGTATCTGAATTTTTACTAGTTCTCTTTTTAACCTTAGGAGCCCTATTCCCCGATGTATTTTCCGTTGATTTTTTTGATTTATTTTTACTATCAAATAATGATACGTTACCATTACTTAATGCTAATATTCCAAGTATTAATAGTAGATTATTCAATACAAGTCACCCCTTAAACTATACTACTCCCTCATATATAAACTATGTTTTATTTGATCTTATTGTTACTTTTTTTTATCTAGCTTGCATATATATTATCTATAAGAGATTTTATTTATTATAGATCAAAATATTACTCACCACTTAATGATTATTTCTATATATAAATAATATGAGTACTAGACAATATATATTATTGAAAGGAGCATTTTTATGAAAAAAGTAGATCCTAAAGCATTAGAACAAATGGCTAAAGAAAAAAATATAGATAAAGATAAAATTGAAAAAATAGCTAATAACTATAAAGGTAAATCTGAAAATGAACTTATGGATGAACTTATTAAAATTGGAAAAACATTAGAAGGAAAAGAAGAAGTTGTATCTAAATTTAAAACTTTTTTAGATGAAAATCAACGTAAGAAGTTAGATTCTATTATGAATAAAATCTCAGAAGCAGAACTTCAAGACAAAATTGAAAGCAAGAAAACAAAGTCTAAAAAAACTAATGGAGCTAAACCTGCACCATCTAAATCATCTCCAAAAGAATCATCAAATAAAGGAAATCAAAAAAGTAAAGCTACAAAAAAAGTAAAAAAAGTGGTTAAGAAAACAAAAAAATCACCTTCTAAGTAATTTATATCAAAAAACTGGCGTACTCTAAAACATATTTTAAAGCACGCCAGTTTTTTATAATTCTTTTATCTTTAATTATCTAGTGTAGAATGTATGTCTTTGATTATTTTATTTTTTATTTCTTTAGCCTCTATTAATATCTTTTTCACTTCTTTTGTATAAATTAATTTCAATTCTTCATTATTTAATCCCTTTAAATTTACCTTTACATTTAATATTGCACCCTCTAATCCTGCATACATCATTAATATTCCTACAGCCATATCTGTTATAGCATTTTTATTTCCATATGTAGAAATATAATCTATAGATTCTAAAGCTTCAAGAGATAGTTTTGCTGTTTTTAAAGGTACATCTATTGAGAATAGTTTCGCATCTTCAATAGCCATTTTTCTATCTTTTATTTGCTCTTCAGTTTCTTTAGGCATTTTTATAGCTTTCATATATTCTGTAAATGATTCTGTATCTCTATCTATCATTTCATTTATTTCTTGCTTTAAATCCCCTAATTTATTAAATTTATCTATAAACTCTCTTCTTATGCTTTCATCTAAATCTTCATAAGAATTTTTCCCAAAACTTAGATAAGCCATCATTCTAGTAAGAGCAATACCTATACTAGAAGCTAAAGCTGAAACAGAACCACCTCCTGGTGCTGAAGAATTCGAATCTATTTCATCTATAAACTCGGATACAGTCATATCTATAAGTTTCATTTTTATCCCCCTTAATTATTAATAGTAGATTCTAAATTATTTTAATGCTGTATAGACTTATTCTTAACTACTAATTTACCATTTTTATAAACTCTATCTATATGATTTATTCCAAAGTGATACATTATATACTCAATATTTGGTGCATCAAATATTGCAAAATCTGCTTTTTTACCTACTTCTATAGACCCTATATCATTTTGTCTATCTATTGCACATGCTGCATTTATAGTTACAGCTGTTAAAACCTCATTAGGAGTCATATTTAAATGCAAACACCCTAACTGCATTATAAATTGTAAATTTTCGCTAGGGCAGCTTCCAGGATTGTAATCACTAGATAAGCTTACAGGTACATTTAAATCTATTATTTTTCTGGCATCTGCATATCCTTTATTTAAATTAAAAGATGTTCCAGGAAGTAAATTTGCAACTATCTTATTTTCTGCAAGTTTTTTTAATCCTACTTCGCTAGCTTTCATAAGGTGGTCTGCAGATATGCATCCCATCTTACAAGCCAATTCTGTTCCTCCTAAATGTACTATCTCATCTGCATGTATCTTAAGCTTAAATCCCATTTTTTTAGCAGCTTTCAATATATGTTCACTTTCCTCTATATTGAATACTCCCTCCTCACAAAATACATCACAAAATTCAGCTAAGCCCATAGACTTAACTCTTGGCATTATATCATTTACCATCTTTTCTATATAATTTATTTTATTATTTTTATATTCTTTTGGTATTGCATGAGCACCTAAAAATGTATGTACTAGGTCTATAGGATGGTTATTGTTTAATTCCCTACCTACTTCTAATTGCTTTAGTTCTGTATTCAAATCCAAACCATATCCACTCTTTGACTCTACAGTTGTAACACCAAACTCTAACATTCTATCTAAACTTTTCTTTCCTTTTTCATATAACTCTTCAAAACTTGATCTTCTAGTTGACTCAACAGTACTTAATATTCCCCCTCCGTTATTTAAAATTTCTATATAAGGAACTCCAGATAACTTTTTATAAAATTCATTTTCCCTTGATCCTCCATGAACTAGGTGTGTATGAGAATCTATTAGACCTGGAGTCATCAAAAGACCCAATGCATCGTCTATCCTTGTAGAGTCATCAACTATATCTCTGTACTTATTACCAAGTCCGATTTCATAAATTTTGCCATCTTTTACTGCTATATATGCATTTTCAATTATATCTATGTCATTCATTTGTTCTTTTATTCTAGGATAATTATTTCCTTTCATAGTAATAAGCTTACCAATATTTTTTATAATTAAATCTACACCCATATCTCTACTCCATTAAGTTTGTTTCTAATATCTTTTTTAAAGAAAAGCCTTCTAAACCTAAATAGTAACTTGCTACATCTATTAAAGCTTCCATTGGACAAAGTCCCACAATTTCACTTCCAATTATATTTACTCCAAATCTTTTTGCCTCAAATTTAACAGCTTCAAAAGCTCTATACATACTTGTGTGAGTATAATCAGTTAAGTTCATTGTTACTTGAGTTATTTTTTTCTCTGGTATTTCTACTGAACCTGCTTTTATATATCTATAACCTCCACTTGAGTATCTTATTGCTTTAGCTATCTTCGACGTAATTTCTATATTATCTGTATCTAGATTTATATTGTAAGCAATAAGAGCTTTTCTAGCTCCTATAACTATAGCACCTGCTGTAGGATGTTTTTTATTTTCTCCAAAATCTGGTTTCCATTCATAATTCTTTAACTTCTCATCAAGACCTTCATATTCACCCTGTCTTATTGTTGCTAAATTTCTTCTTTCTTCCTTTGTTGCAGATTCTTCATATAAAAATACAGGTATTTTATACTTGTCATTAACTTCTCGTCCTAATTCTTTCGTTAATTCTACTACGTCTTCCATAGATATATCTCTAATTGGTATAAACGGACAAACATCTATCGCTCCTACTCTAGGATGTTGCCCTTTATGTTCATTCATATTTATTATATCTTTTGCAACTCCAATACTCTCAAATACTGCATTTTTTACTTCTTGAGGTTTTCCAATAATAGTTACAACAAGCCTATTATAATTTTCATCTGCTTCATAATTTAATAACTTTACATCTTTTTTATTTCTAAATGCATTAACTATTTTTTCTATTTTCTCTAAATCTCTGCCTTCACTGAAATTAGGAACACACTCTACTATAGACATATTCATTTCTCCTCATTGCTTGTTTTTATTACTTCTTCTATAAGATCATCATCAACTAAATAAGGTAATGTTATATGATCCCTTCCCTCACAAATTTTGTTATATTCTATTGCAGTAACTATAGAATTCTCATTTCTAGCCCAAGCACGTCTAGCAACTCCATTCATAACATCCCAAGGCATTGCACTTCTTAATATATCATCTACTCTTTGTGAACCATCTAAAACCATTCCGAATCCTCCATTTATAGATCTCCCAATTCCTACTCCACCTCCATTATGTAAAGTTACTAAGCTCATTCCTCTTGCACAATTTCCTGCAAAGCACTGAGTAGCCATGTCAGCCATAATATTACTACCATCTTTTATATTTGATGTTTCTCTAAATGGAGAATCTGTTCCCGATACATCATGATGATCTCTTCCAAGCATAACAGGACCAATTTCACCCTTTCTAACCATATCATTAAATTTAAGAGCAATCTTAGTTCTTCCTAAAGCATCTTGATAAAGAATTCTAGCTTTTGTACCCACTACAAGATTATTCTTCTTTGCATCTCTTATCCAAGCCCAGTTATCTCTATCTTGATATCTTCTATCAGGATCTATACAATCCATAGCTGCCTTATCAGTTTTTACTAAATCCTCTTCTTTTTCGCTTAAACACACCCATCTAAATGGACCATATCCATAGTCAAATAACTGAGGTCCTAATATATCTTCAACATAAGATGGAAATATAAATCCATCTTTTTTATCAATTTTATTTTTAGAAATATCTATACACCCTGAATCAAATACTGATGCCATAAAACTATTTCCATAATCAAAGAAATACACACCTCTGTTATGAAGTTCTTTTATAAGCTCAAAGTGTGTCTTAAGACTTTTATTTACTAAGCTTATAAATTTATCTTTATCTTCTTCTAATAATTTAGTTCTTTCTTCAAAAGTAACTCCCTCTGGACAATAACCTCCATCGTATACAGCGTGACAAGAAGTCTGATCCGAAAGTAAATCTATATGTATATTTTCATCTAGTGCATATTTAAGTAAGTCTACAATATTACCATAATAAGCTATGGCACAAGGCTGCTCTTTTGCTATATACTCTTTAGCAATAGAAAAAGATTCTTCACAAGTTCTTGCTATTTTACTTACCCATCCTTGATTATACCTAGTTTCAATCCTAGAATAATCTACTTCCGCTATTATTCCGACTCCACCTGCAATTTCAATAGCCTTTCCTTGAGCTCCACTCATTCCTCCAAGACCTGAGCTTACAAATAATTTGCCTGATAGATTCTTATCTTTTCCTAAACCTAATATTAATCTTCCTGCATTTAATAATGTTGAATAAGTACCATGAACTATTCCCTGTGGACCTATATACATCCAACCTCCGGCTGTCATTTGACCATAGTTAGATACTCCTAATGCTGCTGATCTTTTCCATTCCTCTTGATTATCAAATATACCAACCATTAATCCATTGGTAATTATTACTCTAGGAGAATCTGGTTTTGACTTAAATAGTCCTAGGGGGTGTCCAGAATGTATGACTAATGTTTGGTCTTCTGTCAATTCTTCTAAATATCTTTTAACTAATCTATACTGCATCCAATTTTGAAATACTTGACCTGTTTCTCCATAGGTTACTAGTTCATATGGATAAAGGGCTACATCAAAATCTAGATTATTATCTATCATAACTTGAAAAGCTTTACCTTCAATACACTTACCTTTATATTCATCTATCGGTCTTCCAACTATTTTGTCTTCTGGTCTAAATCTATATCCATAAATTCTACCTCGGGTTTCTAACTCTTCTAAAAACTCTGGAGCTAATTTTTCATGATATTTTTCTGGAATATATCTTAGTGCATTTTTTAATGCTAGTTTTATATCTGAATTTGATAATTTGCTATCTCTTCTTGGTGCCCTTCTAATATTAGCTTCAAACTTAGGAATTTTCTCTGGTATAAATTCTAATTTTATTTTCATGGAATTTTCAATTTCATCATTTGATATCATCAAAACTTCATCTAAGGTACTCACTAAAACTTCCCCTTCCTTAAATTAATATATTAGACCTATATATTTAAATATCTTCGTTTACTAATAATTTTTCATCTAAAGCTTTTTCTACTGATAAAACCAATTTATTTTCTTTCACTAACTCCTCACATATATTTATTTCCTTATACATAATTCTATCGTTATCTATAAAATCAATATAATTTCTTACTAATTTATAGGCAGCATTAGTCCCTATCCCAAGACTTCTTTTACCTTTTAGATCTATAGCTTGAACTGCTGCTAATATTTCCATTGATAATATTTTCCTTGTATTTTCCATTATTTCTTTTGCTTTTCTAGCTGCGATTGTTCCCATTGATACATGGTCTTCTTGATTTGCTGATGATGGTATCGAATCTACACTTGCTGGATGTGATAATATTTTATTTTCTGATACTAATGATGCCGCACTATACTGAACTATCATAAATCCTGAATTTAATCCTCCTCTATTTATTAAAAAGGCAGGTAAACCATGATTTAATGCTGGATTAACCATTTTTTCTAATCTTCTTTCTGATATATTACCTAGCTCTGATAAAGCTATCCCTAAAAAATCAAAACTTAAAGCCATAGGCTCTCCATGAAAGTTACCACCTGATATAACTTCCTCTTCATTAGGAAATATAATTGGGTTGTCTGTTACTGAATTTATTTCTATAATTACTTTTTCTCTTACATATTCAATTGCATCTTTTATCGCTCCATGAACCTGCGGAGTACATCTTAAAGAGTATGCATCTTGGACCCTTTTTTCGCCCTGCCTACTTGTCATTTCGCTTCCACTTAATATTTTCATAACATTTTTAGCTGTATTAACTTGACCTTTATGAGGTCTTAGTTTATGTATTCTTTCATCCATAGCGCAGGTTATTCCTTCTAATCCTTCCATAGTCAAAGAAAATGCTATATCTGCAGTTTTTATTAAGTTTATGGAATCCTGTAATGTTAATAATCCTACAGCGGTCATAACCTGTGTTCCATTTATTAAAGCTAATCCTTCTTTAGCTGATAAATGCTCTATTACTCTTATATTTGCTTTATTCATAGCTTCCTTCGATGACATTTTTTTACCTTGATATATAGATTCACCTTCTCCTAACATAGTTAATACCATATGTGATAAAGGAGCTAAGTCCCCTGATGCACCTAAGGATCCTTTTTGTGGAATTACAGGATGCACCCCTTTATTCAACATTTCTATCAAAGTTTCTAATACATATAACCTTAATCCAGAATTACCTTTTGCTAAAGCATTTATTCTAAGTAGCATAATCGCCCTTATTACATCTATCTCAAAAGGCTCTCCAACTCCGCAAGAGTGGCTAATTATTAAGTTTTTTTGTAGCTTTTCAGAATCCTCTTTAGATATTACAACATCTGAGAATTTACCAAACCCAGTAGTTATTCCATAAGAAACTCTCTCTTTTTCAATAAACTTATCAACTAAGTCTCTTGCTCTATTTATTCTTCTAACTGCATCTTGGCTTAACTCAACCTTATAATTATTCCGAGCTACATTAACTACATCCTCTATAGTTAAATTACACCCACTAACAACTATATTATTCATAAAAAACTCCTCCTTATCCTGACACAATGTAAATCAATAATAAGTGAATATACTTAATAATTCTACGCACTTATATACATCCCTTTACAAATTTATTTCAGATAAGTTTTATCACATATATTTCTCATTATTCCATTTCAAAAATAAAAAAGGCATGTCTCAAGTAAATATAACCTAAGGGGCCTTTTGTACTTAGCCCCCATCCCATGTATATTTACAAAGACAGCCTTTAATTATCTTCTTTCTATAACACTTTCTCTTTCTTCTATTCTATATGGTAATTCTATTTTCTTATCTTCTAAAATTTCTTTATTTATCATTTTTATTACCATTCTTATAGCAACTGCTCCCATATCATATAACGGTTGGTGAACAGTTGTTAACTTAGGTCTATACATCTTAGCTATTTTAACATCATTAAAACCTGCTACTGATATATCTTCTGGAACTCTGTATCCAGAGTCACAAATAGCATTTATTGCTCCTATAGCAGCCTCATCACCTGTTACAAAAGCTGCATGAGGTACAACACCTTGATCTAGCATTTCTTTCATACTATTGTATCCACCTTCATAAGTAGTTGTTCCATGCTTAATTAAGTTTTCATCTAAACTAATATTTCTTTCAGTAAGTGCTTTTTCATACCCTGCTAATCTTTCTCTTTCAAGTATAGTATCATCTTGGCTTGTCATTACAAATGCAATTTTTTCATGACCTTTATCTAAAAGATATTTAGTCATATCATAAGTAGCATCAACATTACTTGTACTTACAGTGTATATATCATAATCTCTAGCTGTTTTACTTATGTAAGATGCAGGTATTCCACATTTTTGCATGTATTCTACATGCTCTTCTTCTACTATCCAGGATATCATAACTATACCTTCAACTTGTTTAGCTCTTAATAAGTTTATACTCTTTAATTCTTGCTCTTTATCTGAATACGTATTAGCTAAAAGAATTTCGTAATCATACATTTTAGCGATTTCTTCCACACCATTTAATATTTCATTTACAAAAGAGTCTGAAACTTCTGGAACTATAACTCCTATTAATTGACTTTTTTTAGTTACTAAACTCCTTGCTAATGGATTTGGTATATATCCAGTTTCTTTTATTACATCTAAAACTTTTTGTTTAACTTCATCTGTGACTGGCTTTGAATCATTTATAACTCTTGATACCGTTGATATTGACACGCCAGCTTTTTTCGCTACATCTTTAATTGTTATATTACTTTTCATATAAAGCCTCCTGCCTTAAATTTATTTAAATTTAGATATACAAATTCAAAATTAAAAATTCACTAGTTAACTACTAATTGTACCATAAATTTTTTTTTTTATAAATATGTTTATATCTATATTTTTACATATAATAAATTTAATTATGTAATATTTATTATAATAGATTGCAAAATAAAAGTGTTGGTATAATATACCAACACCCCTGTATTAATTAATTCTTACTAACAGCATCCTCCATCGTCAAAGAATCCGCCGCATGAACAAGTTATTAATAATAATATTAAGAATGGAATCCAAGCAATTATGTCTATATCTTCCCAGCAGTCACCAAAAGCTAAGAATAAGAAGAATAATACTATTATCCACCAAGCTCCTGAAAAACATCCGCCTTCCCCAAAGAATCTATCTAGCATAATAAAGTCCTCCTAAATGAAAATTTTTAAAACTATAAGTTTTATTTGCTGGCTAGTAGTATATTTACTTAACCATCTATATTACATAATATGAAGTTACTTTAATTTTGTTACTATAATATACCACCACAACTACAAAGTATTAATAGAACTATTAAGAAAGGTATCCAAGCCATTATATCAAAGTCTACCCAACTATCACCAAAAGCTAAGAATAAGAAGAATAATATTATTATCCACCAAGCTCCTGCTCCAAAGAATCCATCTTCTCCAAAAAATCTATCTAACATTGTTAAGTTACCTCCTGTTGATATTATTGAGCTTTCGCTCTTAACATATAATATGCAGGTTGTATTATTTGTGATAGTATTTCATATTATTTTCTTAAATACTTATTCATAAAATTTTTGGAACATTTTTTAATATAAAAAAGGATATCTAAAATATTGCTAATAATAAGATAAATCGGGGCCATTGGCCCCTAATTATCTATAATTAAAGCTTAATCTTAGATATCCCCCTAATGTCATTAACAGTTGCAATCAAAATTGCTATTATCAAAGCATCCACAATCATCATCAAAGCCCATTGAACATGAACAAACAATTAATAGTAAAATTAAAAATGGAATCCAATCAGTTATACAAATATCAACCCAACAATCTTGGAATGCTAAGAATAGGAAGAATAATATTATTATCCACCATCCTCCACCTCCAAATGTTTCAAATACTCTACTTAATTTATTTGTCATACAACCTCCCCCTTACTTATAAATTATTACTCTGTAAGTCCCCAGTTGTCGTTATAATACTTCTCCTTTTATATACTATGCTTTAATTAAAAAAGTGTTATTATTTTCTCATAATATCTTCTAACATTAACTTATGTATTTAATACACACGAAAAAGAGGCCCTATTTAAAGACCCCCTTATTAACACTAACAGCAACCTCCATCAAAATCTAGATTTGTTAATACTAAAATTATTAATATTATCCAAATCAATGCATTATCTTCACAGAATATGAACTCTAGTAAATCATCTCCTAATAGAAGTATTACCCCTAATATTATTAATATCATTAAACCTCCATTACCAAAGAAACTATTACCACAGCAACCTCCAAAAAAACGAGATAAACTTTGTTCATTAGACATCTTCATACCCCCTATGATTTTTTAATAGGATATTTATTACCTATTTAATGAATAATATGTTATCAGGTATAAAATTGTTCCATTTTGTCTAAAAATATTTTTTATTTTTATTTAATTTTTTAGATACAGATTTTTTGCAAAAAAAAAGAAATCAATTTAGATTCCTTTAAAATTAACAACAACTATCATCAAAATTAAATAATAGTAATATTATTAAAATTATCCATATCCATACACTATCATCATCAAAAAAATCATCTAGTAGGTCTGTTCCTATTAATAAAAATACTATGACTATTATTAATAATACCCCTCCACTACTAAAAAGGCCATTATTGCCTCCAAAAAATCTAGATAAAGTATCTTCAAGTTTTGCCATGACCTTTCCCTCCTTAAAATAAGTAAAAGGTAAAAAATCTCCTAACTAAATATATGTTTTAGCAGATAAATAGGTTACTTCCATAAAATCCTTATTTATTAATTTATTTAGTTCTTCTTCACTCAGTTTGTTATATTTTTCTACCTCACTTAAATATATTTCTTTATCATTTGGGTAAGAAATCATATATATCAAATTGTCTAT
Organism: Romboutsia faecis; assembly: GCF_014323405.1. Lineage (GTDB taxonomy): Bacteria > Bacillota > Clostridia > Peptostreptococcales > Peptostreptococcaceae > Romboutsia_E > Romboutsia_E faecis. The sequence continues at coordinate 660,610 of NZ_JACRWE010000001.1, forward strand.
TGATTTTACTTTATAATCCTTATAATCTTTTACTAAAAAGGAAGTCTTAGAATTTTTTATTCCTTTCTTTAAACTAATTAACCTTGATATGTATTCATCTTTTTTTTCATTCACTAATTCTTCTTTTTCAATAGTATCAGATAATATTCTATTACATTCAACTATGTAGTTCTTCATCCTTTGCATATCTAATGTTATAGAGTTATAGTATAAATTTGCTAATACGATTATAAAAATACATACAGATGATAATACTAGTCCTATATACTTCATAACAATTCCTCCTATGTTCTATTTATATAATTTATATTCAGCTTTTAAAACTTTATTACTTTTTATTGATTGTGTATTGAAATATTTTTAATATTATATTAAACTACAATTAAAATTAAGAAACCGTTTAGGAGGTCTAATCATGTTTGAAAAAATAAAAACAATAATTGCTGATCAATTGGGTATAGATAATGCAGACGAATTAACTCTAGAAACTTCTTTAAAAGAAGATTTAGATGCAGACTCTTTAGATGCTGTAGAGGTTATAATGGCTCTTGAAGACGAGTTTGGTATAGAAATACCTGATGAAGATGCAGAAAACATGAAAACTATAGGTGATATATGCCACTATATAGAGGAAAACAAGTAATGTACATAAAAGAATCTCTTTTAATTAATATTAATTAAAAGAGATTCTTTTTATTTTAATTAAATTATATAATTACATTATAATTTACGTAGTAAAAAAGTTAGATTTCTTACAGAAAACGTATGCCTAATAGGCATACGTTTTTATTTAATTTATTTAATTAGATCTTCTTGAGTTTAATTCGTCATTTACTTCTTCTAATCTTGATTTAGTTAAGTTATATATAAATATCATAGCTAAAAGTCCTATTATAACACCAAAGAAAGGAACTGCAGTTATTACATTTTTTACTCCATTAGCAACCTCTGCTGTTTGTTGAGTTACACCTGATTGATATCCTATTATACCTAAAGCAAATCCACTTATACCACCAACTACAGCTTGGCTAAGCTTTCTAACTAATGAATAAGCAGCATAAACTATACCTTCTTCTCTTTTTCCTGTTATATATTCTTGATAATCTATTGCGTCTCCAACTAAAGCCCATACTAATAAGTTTATTAAGCCTGTTCCTATACCTGCAAGGCAGTTTATTGCTATGAATATATATGGGTTAGTTATTGGTAAGAAGAATAATAATCCATATCCTATAGTCGCTATTACAAATCCAGCTGCAGTAACTTCTTTTTTACCGTACTTAGCAACTAGCTTTCCACCAAAAGGTATAACTAAGAATGATGGAATCATAGTTATTAATGATGCTGTACCTACTAAATTTGCATTTCCAAAATAGTCTTTATATAAATAAGGATTTAATGATTGAGGTAAGAACATTGCTATTAATAACCCAAATGATGCAACCATTATACCTATTAAAGCTCTATTTTTAAATAGCATAGAAACTGATTTACCTAAGCTTATCTTTTCTTTAGATTCATCGTTTACATTATGTTGTATTCTTTCTGTAGTCATCTTAAATGCAAAGAAATAACATATATTAGATATAACTGCAAATATTACTGCTGCTTTTAAGAATCCTTGAGCACTTGCTGATCCATCTGCTGCGAATACTAACATTGGTGCAACTGTCATTAAAATTAAGTTTGCAAGTATAGCACCTACTGATCTAAATGTTGATAGAGATGTTCTTTCTACTGGATCTGAAGTCATTACTGAAGCTAGTGATCCATAAGGTATATTTATTGCAGTATATGCCATACCAAATCCTATATAAGTTATATATGCATATGGCAATTTAAAACTTTCTGACATACCTGGTATTGCTGTAAAACATAATATTGCCATTAAACCAACTGGTATTCCTGCGCATAGTAAGTATGGTCTAAATTTACCATTTTTGTTTGGCTTGCTTTTATCAACTAATACACCCATCATTGGGTCATTTATAGCATCCCAAATTCTTGCTACAACCATTAATGTTCCTACAGCTGCTGCACCTATACCTAACACATCTGTGTAGAAAACTAATAAATAACTTCCTATTAAGTTAAATAATAAGCTATTACCTAAGTCTCCTAACATATAACCATAACGGTCACTATTTCCGAAAGGTTTTACGTTTTCCCCTCCTGCATTATTAATCCCTAAATCAAATTTTTTAGCGTCCATATGAACCTCCCTAATATGATATTTGTTTAAAATTTGACATATTAATATATAATTACCCTTCTTATACATTTTTTGTAAAAATATTCTAAAATACTTGTATACATGTTTATTGTAAAAAAAATACAATATATGCACTAAAAAGGATAATCTTCCCTTATCTATACATATATTGTATCATATTAGATATTACTCTTCAATATAATAATCTATTTTTTAACATTTTTTTATATTATTATATCTTTTCTAATTATTATGTTTATACATTAAAGTATTTAACTGCATTATTGTAGCAAATATTTTCTATAATTTCCCCTAAGAATTCCATATCATCTGGATATTCCCCATTCTCAACTAATCCACCTATATAGTTACATAATATTCTTCTGAAATATTCATGTCTAGTATACGATAAGAAACTACGAGAATCTGTAAGCATTCCTACAAATTGACTGATAAGACCTAATTGAGATAAAGCCATCATTTGTCTTTCCATTCCGTCTTTTTGATCGTTGAACCACCAACCAGAACCGAATTGTATTTTGCCAGCAATACCTCCACCTTGGAAATTACCTATCATTGTTCCTAAAACTTCATTATCTTTTGGATTTAAACAGTATAATATTGTCTTTGGTAACATATCTTCAGTAGCTAAAGAATCTAATAATCTAGATAATGGCATAGCAACTTCTGCATCATCTATACTATCAAACCCTACATCAGCTCCTAACTTTTTAAACATTCTAGTATTATTATTTCTAAGAGCTCCTATGTGTAATTGCATAACTATATCATGCTTATGATACATTTTACCTAAGTTAACCATAGTTAAAGTTGAGTACTTTTCTATTTCTTCTTGAGTTAAAACTTCTCCATTTAATGCTTTTTTAAGTATTACATCTACCTCTTCTTCTGTTGCAGCTCTAAAGTAGATTCTATCTAATCCATGGTCTGTTATTTTACATCCATTTTCTACGAAGAATGCAACTCTCTTTTCTAATACATCTATAAGCTCTTTATAGCTAGTTATTTCTGTATTTTCAGTTGTACCTAATACTTTTATGTACTCAGCAAATCCTTCATTTCCTATCTTAACTGCTTTATCAGGTCTAAAACTTGGACCAACTTGGCAATCAAAGTTCTCATCTTTAGATATTGCAATATGCCATTTTAAATCATCTGCTGGGTCATCTGTAGTTCCGATATATTTAACATTTGATTTTTCTATCATAGTTCTAGCAGAAAAATCAGGACTTTGTATTATTTCATTACATCTATTCCATATTTCTTCAGCATTTTTTTCACTTAAAGTTTCTTCTATTCCAAAGTATTCTTTTAACTCTAAATGAGACCAATGATATATTGGGTTACCTATTAAATAAGGCATAGCTTTTGCAAATGCTTTAAACTTTTCAAAATCACTAGCATTTCCAGTTATATATTCTTCATCTATTCCAAAACTTCTCATGGCTCTCCACTTGTAGTGGTCTCCACCTAACCATATTTCAGTTATATTATTATATCTTTTATTTTCTGCTATTTCCTGAGGATTTAAGTGACAGTGATAATCACATATAGGCATTTTAGATGCATGATTGTGATATAAGTATTTTGCAGTTTCTGTTTGTAATAAGAAATCTTTATCCATGAATTTTTTCATAATACCCTCCATTTACATTTAGCCATTGCTATAAGAAAACTTTCTTATAGCAATGGCTTTTATTTTAACAATATTTATAATTTAATATTAAATTATCTACTTTTTAATATAGCTTCTTTAAGTCCATTTAAATAAGTAGCACCTAAAGCTCTATCATATAATCCGTATCCTGGTCTTCCAGTTTCTCCCCATATCATTCTACCGTGGTCTGGTCTGTATGGTCCATCAAAGTCATAATCACAGTAAGCCTTCATTATTTCATAGAAATCTAGTGATCCTGCTTCTGATAAGTGAGCAACTTCATTGAAGCTACTTTCTCCAGTTATTAATACATTTCTTAAGTGAGCAAAGTGTATTCTGTTCTTCTCTCCACCGAAGTATTTAACCATTTTAACTACATCGTTAGTTGTTGTACATCCTAAAGATCCAGTACATAAAGTTACTCCATTGTAGTGGCTATCATATAAGTTTAAGAATCTTTCTAAATTTTCGAAGTTAGTTATTATTCTTGGAAGTCCAAATATTCCCCATGGTGGATCATCTGGATGTATAGCCATTTTAACTTCTTCTTCTTCAGCAACTGGCATTATACCTTTTATAAAGTATTCTAAGTTTGCCCATAATTTTTCTTCATCTATATCTTTATATTTATCAAGTAATGCTCCAAGTCCACCTTCACCATATGAAGTATCCCAACCTGGTAATTCTAATTCTCCTAATTTCGGATCCATCTTAGCAACTTGTGCTTCATCATATATTAAACAAGTCGAACCATCTTCTAATTCAAATTCTAAATCAGAACGAGTCCAGTCAAATACTGGCATAAAGTTATAACATATAGTTTTTATTCCAGCTTTGCTTAAGTTTCTTATTGTTTGCTTATAGTTTTCTATATATTGATCTCTAGTTGGTAAACCTAATTTTATATCTTCGTGAACTGGTACACTTTCTATAACGCTAAGCTCTAAACCAGCATCTTCTACTGTTTTCTTTAATTCTAATATTCTATCTAAAGGCCAAACCTCTCCTACCGGTATATCATATATTGCGGTTACTATACCTTTCATTCCTGGTATTTGACGTATGTATTCTATTTTAACAGGATCATCTTGTCCATACCATCTAAATGTCATTTGCATAACAATTTCCTCCATTTATCTTTTTATATTTTGTAAACCGTTCTTCATTAATGAAACAACAGTGTCTTCGTCTACTATATTTATATCCCCTAATATCGAGTGCTTAAGTGAACTTGCACAAATTCCAAATTCAATAATTTCTTCATGCTTCATATCTTTGAATATTCCATGTAGTACTCCCGCAGTAAAGGCATCTCCTCCACCTACTCTGTCTAAAATATCAAAAGTATATTCATTTGAAATTATAAGTTCTTCTCCATCATATAAATAACCCCTTAAGCTATTATTATTGATTGAATTTACTGTCCTTTTAGTACATGCTGCATATTTTAAGTTTGGATATTTCTCAAATAATCTACCATAAAGATCTTTAAGATTTTCGTTAAACTCTAAGCCTTTATCTTCAAACTGTAATATATTTATCATGTCTAAATGTCCTAGAAAAGCTATATCAATAAGAGGCATTACCTCTGTTAATACTTCTCTTGCTTCTTCTAAAGACCATAATTTTGCTCTAAAGTTAGAATCGTACGATACTAGTATACCTCTTTCTTTACAAGCTTTTATAAAATCTATAGTGAATTCACGTAAACTTTTACTTAATGCTGGTGTTATCCCTGACATATGAACGAATCCAACACCATCAAGAATTTTATCTATATCAAATTCACTTTTATCTGCCATAGATATAGCAGAATATTTTCTATCATATATAACTTCTGTACTTCTTAATCCATGACCAATTTCTGAGAAGTATATCCCTAATCTACCTTTCCCAGTAACTACATCACTTATATCTACATTATAACCCCTAAATTTACTTAATACTTTTTGACCTAAATGATTATCTGGAAGCTTTGTAACAAATTTAGTATCATGGCCAAACATAGCAAGGCTTGCTATTACATTAGCTTCTCCTCCTGAATATACCGCTTCAAAAGAATTAGATTGTAATATCTTTTGATTATTAGGAGGAGTAAGCCTTAACATTATTTCGCCAAATCCTAATATTTTTTTATTATTAAGCTCTAACTTGTTCACAGTCTCTTATTTTAGCTATCTTTGCTACAAATTCTGCAGCTAGCTTTTCTATATCTTCTAAGCTACCTTTTATTAGCGAGCTTCCTACTCCTACGCAAGAAACCCCCATTTTAAACCACTCTTCAACGTTATCTATGTTTACTCCGCCAGTTGGCATTATTTCAACATGTGGTATAGGTGCTTTAACAGCTTTTACGTATTTAGGTCCAAATACATCTCCAGGGAATACTTTTACCATTTTATTTCCTTTTTCTAACGCATTCATTATTTCAGTAACAGTCATACATCCAGGGAAATAAGTAACTCCCATTTCATGACATACTGTATTTACTTCTTCATTATATCCTGGACTTACTACATATTTAGCTCCAGCAAGTATTGAATCCTTTGCCATTTGTCCATTTAATACACTACCAACACCTATTATGGCATCTTCATGATCTTTATACTCTGCTATTAATTCATTTACATTAGGTATTGAGTAAGTAAGTTCTAAAGCTTTAACTCCACCTTTTAAACAAGCATTTATATATCCTCTTGCTTCTTCGTGACTTTTAGCTCTAAGTACTGCTACAATACCTTCTTTTTTTATAGTTTCTAACATTTTTGTTTTCCCCCTATTTATTATACTCCTGAATAAGCTGAGAATGCTCCATCTACTGGTATAACAACTCCATTTACAAATCCTGATGCTTCTTCACTTACTAAGTATAGTAATGTACCTAATAATTCATCTGCTTCACCAAATCTATCCATTGGAGTACTATTTAATATTTTCGCAGTTCTTGCAGTTGGTGTTCCATCTTCGTTAAATAATAACTTTTCATTTTGAGCAGTTACGAAGAATCCTGGAGCTATTGCATTAACTCTTATTCCAACTTTAGACATATGAACAGCTAACCATTGAGTAAAGTTACTTACAGCAGCTTTTGCTCCTGAGTAAGCAGGTATCTTAGTTAATGGTGTGAAAGCGTTCATTGAAGATATATTTATTATTGAACAACCTTTTCTATTTATCATATCCTTAGCAAATTCTTGAGATGGTAATAATGTTCCTAAGTAGTTTAAGTTAAATACAAATTCTACACCTTTTTGATCTAGGTCAAAGAATGTTGTTAACTCATCATTATTTAAATCTTCTTCGAATAAGTATTCATTTGTAGTTGTTCCTTTTGGATGGTTTCCACCAGCTCCATTTATTAATATGTCACATGGACCAAATTCTTTTAATACTATTTCATGAGCTCTTTTTAAGCTTTCTTTATCTAAAACATTAGCATCTATTCCTATTGCTTGTCCCCCATTAGCAATTACTTCTTGAGCTTTTCTATCACAAGATTCTTGCCCTAATGAAAGTATAGCTACTTTTGCTCCACAAGCTGCTAAAGCATCTACCATAGCACCGCAAAGCACTCCTGCTCCACCTGTTACTACACAAACTTTATCTTTTAAGTCAATACTAAATGGTAATTTCATTTTTTACTCCTCCTGAGAACTTTTTTATTATACTTGTATACTAGCACACCAAAAAAAAATTTTCAATACTTTTTAGGAAATCTTTTTCATTTTTTATAAAAAAATCTCTTTATCTTAAAGATATAAAATTCTAAGATAAAGAGACTTTAATTTACTTCTTATTTTTTATATATGACTTAAGATCTTCTCTTTCTTCAATCATTATATGCCATTCTTTTAAGGGCGATTTTATATGCCTCTCTATAACTTTCTCTATCCCATCTTTTGATTTGTTTTTTATCATATCTAAATATATCTTATGTTGTTCAACTATTTGTTCTTTATTAGATTTCATCTCTGATAATAATCTCATTCTATTATAATGAGTACTTAGACTTGTTATACTATCCCAAATATGAACTTTATTTGTACCTAAAAATAATAATTTATGAAATTCTTTATCTAATCTATGGAACTCTATATCATTATCTTCTTTATTTACAATTAAACTTTGAGCAAATATATTCTTTTCTAATTCCATTAATAAATTCTCGGGAAATCCATCACAAGCTTCCTTTAATACTTCTTTTTCTAAAGTATATCTCATAAACACAGCTTCTTCTATTAAATTCCAATCTATTAAGGATATATATGTACCTGATTGAGGTTTAACTTCTATAAGATGTTCTGATTTTAATTTCATTAAAACCTCTCTTATTGGAGTTCTTGATATATTTAATTTTTGAGATAAGTCTGATTCACTTAATAAATCCCCTGGTTTTAATTGAATAGACATTATGTTATCTTTTAACACCCTATATGCGTAATCTTTTCCCGTTTCCTTATACTTCTTTTCGTACAGTCTCACAATAATCTCTCCATACCTTTAAATTTAGGATTTTCTCCCATTAATATTATCTAATTTGTTTTTTGACAATAGTTTAATTATATCATAAATCTTAATATTATACTTTACTTACTTTATATATTGAAATAACTCATATTGATTTATTATTTTATCCCCATTATGATAATTATTTATTTAACATAGTAGTATCCTATCATATAATAGCGTTTTTTTCAATATTTTTACAAAATACATATTGCAAAATTATTTTGTAAAAAAAAAGATTTATACAGCATTAGGATAAAAGTATTAAATACTTTTTAACCTAAATATTATATAAATCAATTATTCTAAAATATATTCATTTTTAACAGCATCCACAGTCATCATCGCAATTATTATTTAATAAAAATAAAATAAATATAATTAATACAATCCAAATTAAGGAATTATTTTGTTCAAAAAAACCACAGCCACTATTTCCGCTAAGCGCTAAGAAAATTACAAAACCAAATATTAAAAAAAGAATCATTGGATTATCGTCAATAAAATCAAATCCTCTAACAAAATCACTTAATTGGCTCATATATTCCCCCCTAAAGTATGTATTAGTTCTCTAATATTAATATATGATTATGTTTTACTTAAGTGCTTGTCTTATATAATTACTAACTCTTTAAATCTAAGATCTTTAAGTTTTATATTTTTCATTGTTTATATAAATATTATAATGATGACGTTAAACTGAAATTAAGTTTTTAGACAGTTTTATTTTTCTTCATAGAAATTTACATTTTTTATTACAATATCTATTGATCCATTTTCATTTTGTCTTACGCTATATTTCATTGGGTCTTCAAAATCTGATAAGTTACCTTTTATATCAAATCCGTTATCCGTTCTTATGCTTCTTTTCTTAAGCTTTTTCTCAACCCACTTTTTATCTATATTAAAGCTTTCTTCTAAGCCTTTATCTTCCATATGCTCTTTGAAACTTTCTTTTAGCTCTTCATCTTTTATGTTATTTTCTACAAAGTCTTTTACATTAATTTCTTGCTTTTCTTTTAGTGTATAGTTTAATATACTTCTTACATCTTCTGCTTTCTTTATATCACTACTTAATGCATTAGTAATCCAATTTTCAGCTGTATTTTTAAATACTTTTGTTTTATATTTATCATCATCTATCTTTTCCGCATGTAAAAATTCAGATACAAATTTAGATTCACTACCTTCTTTTTCTGCATCTTTATCTAATACCTTTAAATGATATTCATCATTTATACCATTTGCTCCTACTATTGCTGCTTGCTTCTGTCTTCCTGTTTCAGGTATTCCTATTTCATTACTTACCATTTGTATATTGAACTTTTCATCTAAGAGCTCAATTGAATGAGTATACAATCTTTTGTAATCTAACTTAACTATACCAACATATTTTTCATCCTTTACAGTATATAAGCAAATTGCTAAATCACAAGATTCTATTTCTGCATTTATTTTCATTACTTCAAATAGATATGCTGCAATTTCTTTAGAGTTTTGTAAAAATGTATCTTCATCATATATTATTTGTTCACAACAATTTTTAATTAAATTGTCATTATAATTTTTAAAAGCAGCTTTTCTTAAATCATCATCTTTTGCTACTCTGTTCATTACTTTTTGGAAAAACTTATCTACTTCTGGACTAACTCTTCCTTCATAATCATTTAATATTGGAGTTTCATTTTCTTTATCTAGAACGTGTATTATAAACTTATGTATTACCATACTCTCACCTCTATTTTATTATCTTAATTTTTCTATTAACTTTCTCATATCTTCTGGAATATCAGCCTTAAATTCTAAATTTTCCTTAGTTCTTGGCTGCATGAATTCTAAACTATACGCATGTAATGCTTGTCTATCTATTAGATTTTCGTCTACATATCCATAAAGCTCATCTCCAATTATACCATGACCTATAAAGTTCATATGTACTCTTATTTGATGAGTTCTTCCAGTTTCTAACTTTACTTCTAAAACTGTTGCGTCATTTAACCTCTCTAAAACTTTATAATGAGTTACGGATGGTTGTCCTTTTTCATCAACTATCCTTTTTACACTATCCTCTGTAGGCCTATAGATAGGTTGATTGATAGTTCCTTCATCATCCTTTACTATACCCTTTACTATAGTTATGTATTTTTTAACAAATTTATCATCACTCATATCCTTGGATAATACATGATGTGCATAAGCATTTTTAGCTACTATTACAAGTCCAGATGTATTCATATCTAGTCTATTTACAAATCTTACTTTCACCTTTTCATCTTTTTTAATTATATAGTCAGTTACCCCATTTGCAATTGTTTTATCATAGTGACTTTTAGTTGGGTGCACTACCATAAAAGGAGGTTTATTTACCATAATTATATCAAAATCATCATATATTATATCTAAATTTAAATTTTGTGGCTCAAAATTAGCCATATCTTCATCTATTTTAACCTCTATCAAATCGCCCTTTACTACCTTTACACTAGGCTTTTTAAATTCTCCATTTACCAATACAGTTTTTTCTCTTTTCATTTTTGATAAAGATCTAACTGAAAAATTCAACTTATCTAATAAAACTTCCTTTAAAGTTAAATCTTCTTCATTTGTATATGATATAAGATTATACTTTTGTACTTCTTTTTTAAACAAATCTGCACCTACTCTCAAATTTTATAACATTATATATTTTACACTATTTTATTATTTTAGATAATACATTTTCAAATTTATTTATTCAATAACCTGTATTAAGCTTCACTATATTAAATAACAATTAAAAATGTATATAAGTATATATGTACCTCCTAGGAAATAAATAAAAGATAGATTAAAAAACAATCTATCTTTTATTTATTACTTAATTTTATTTTTGAAGCTATCCAAAAAGCTATTAATGAACTAATACCACCAATAATAAATGGTAACTTATTTCCATAGTCAAATATAAACCCTGAAATTAATGACCCACTTACCATGCCTAAAGCTTTAAACGAACCTTGAATTCCCATAACCTCGCCATAATTGTCCCTAGCTAACTTTGAAACTATACTTTGTTGTATCGGAGTAACTATAGCACTTGAAGCTATAAATATAGCTAAAAATAATAATGCTATATAACTATTATCAATTAAGCTAAATAAAATTATAGAAACACCAGTAAAACCTAAAGCTACTACCATTGTTTTTCTTTCTTCAAAATGTTTACTCAAATATGGATTGATTACTACATTCATAAATAATGCTATAACTCCAGCTACTGCCATAACAATTCCATTTACACTAGTTGGTACGCTTGCAACATCCTCTAAGAAATAGTTTATCGTTGAACTATAAGAAGTTGTAGCAATAGTAATTAAAACCATTACAATCATCATTATCCCTATAGAAGATTTTAAATCTATTAAGCTTTTATTTAGCTTCAAATGTCCTAAGTAAACTTTATATTTATCATTTTTTTCTGTTATAGTTTCTTTAATAAACACTGCTACTATCAATGCAATCAACATTGATGCTAAAAATTGAGTTAAAAATGCATATTTATATCCACTCATCCCTACAAATCCTCCGACTAAAGCTCCAAATGAAGCTCCTATAGAGTTTGCAGCCGTATTATAAGAAAGGTATTTTATTCTATCTTCTTTAGTAGATACATCACTTATGTATGCTGTTGATACTGTAATATACCCTACAGATAAACCACCTGCTAAAATTCTAAATAAAAGAATTATAACCTCATTGGATGAAAATCCAAATCCTAACTGACTTATACCATACCCTATCATGCCAACTATAAGTATTTTCTTTCTACCTTGAGCATCAGATATAGATCCCCAAATTGGAGACATAATAAACTGAGCTATAGCCATAGATGAATAAAATACTCCAAATGTATATGTAGGCAAACCTAGTGAATTTATAAGTGTTGGTGTAACTGGATGGGATATATTAAAAGTAGCCATAGTCAAAAAATTCAAAAATAATATTTTTATGATTCTCTTGTTGTCCATACTTTCTCCTTTTATTGTTATTTAATTTATTTTTAATATACCCTAAATTCCTATTATATACTTTAGATAAATATAAAAATTCGCTTCTCTAATGTCGACAACGACTTCATCTGTTGCTTAAGTTTAATAGTCGATATTATAAAATAGTGTAGTTATCTAAATTACATATAATTTGATAAACTACACTACTATACTATAAATATTATTTTTTAACACTACTTTTTAAATACTTACCTATAGGCTCTATTATAAATCCAAACCCTAAACCTATAAAGCCTGCCATTGACCACATATAGTTACCAGTTATAGTACCCAGTATCATTCCTATTATCGTACAACCAATCATTAAATCAACCGACAAGTCATCTTTTTCCGCATTGTTTCCTTTACAGTAATTTATTTCATCAGTATTTGAATAATTTACTTCTATTTTATTATCATCTACTTTATCCTCTCTCAATACTAGATCGTCTATGGTCGTATTAAATATATTTCTAAGTAATATAAGATTATCTATATCTGGATACGCTTTACCCGACTCCCATTTAGATATAGCTTGACGAGATATATTTAGTTTATCAGCTAGTTGTTCTTGAGATAAATTATTTTCTTTTCTAAGTTTTTTTAAGTTTTCTCCTAAATTCAATATACGCACCTCTTTTCAATAAAAATTATATATTGTCATGAAAATTTAATATATAATGTAATAGTTGCTTTTTGTAAACTTATAGTTGCATATACTGATATTACTTTGTTTTATAATGTATTATATCCTTTACAAACATCTACCCACTTCTCACAATTTGAATATCTATTTAATTCATCGCAAGTAAGTTCGATAGATGAATTACTGCTTCCTGCTGCAGGAAATACTGTTTCAAATCTTTTCATAGATTTATCTAAGTATACTTTAACATCTGTTTTTAATGCAAATGGGCAAACACCACCTACAGCATGGCCAGTAAATTCCAAAGCTTCTTCTGGAGTTAGTATTTTTGCCTTACATCCAAATTCTTTTTTAAACTTTTGATTATCTATTTTCGCATCTCCTGATGTAACTATTAAAATAGCTCCATCATTTATTTTAAAAGAAAGAGTTTTTGCTATTCTAGCAGGAATAACCCCAACTGCTTGTGCTGCTAATTCAACAGTTGCACTAGACTTCTCATGTTCCACTATATCACTATCTCTATTAAATTGTTTGAAATACTCTCTTACTTCTTCTATTGCCAAGTTTAAACATCCCCTTTAAAACTAATTTAGTACTTTTAATTATTCTTAATTTTATCAACACTTATACAATAGCTATATTAATAAATCCCAAAATACTTTCTATAACCATTTTTTTAATCTCCTTATTATTGATATTTTATTCATAATTATTTGTATTTAAATTACCAAAATTATAACTTCCACCACCACTACTTACTGATGTAAACTTGTTTATTATAGGTAAATCAACTACAAATTTATAAGAATACTCTATATTAACATTATTTAAATCAAAAGATTCTTTTCCTAATTTAAGTCCTTTTGGCATTAAAAATGTTATACATTTTTCTCCAAAAGGTTCTATACCATCTTGCATTAATTTATTATTATTTAGATCAGATTTATAGTAATCTAAACTAACAAATGAAGCAAATGTATAGCTATTATCCTCAAGCATTATTTCTTTTCCAAAGTCTAAATTTACCTTTTCTAATATAAATCGGTATTTACTTCTATTTATAATTTTAAATCTTACAAGGGTACCTTCTTCAACTTCTTGGTATCCATCTAAATTAATATCAGCATTTATTTCATTATTATCATCATAATCTTGCATATATACTATATTTCCATACATTTTTTTATTTACTAAAATATGTATATTAAATATAATTACAATAATTATAGCTACTATAAAGAATTTCTTAAAATTTATAATATTTTTATCCTTAATGATTCTAATAGATAAAATCATTGATAATATAAATATCAAACTAGATGCAAAGGCTATGCTATATAAATTTACGTATTTAGTGTTCATATCATATATTATATACTCAAATATCTTACTTAAAGGACCTCCAAATGAATAAAACACATCTATCGAATTAAAATCATTGTAAATTTTATCTGTTATTAAAGATAAAATTCCAAATCCAACAAATCCTAAAATTATTGAAACTCCATTTATATAAACTTTAGACTTTCTATATCCAAATTTAAATATTATTGGTAGTATTATAGAAATTATAGTTAAGAAAATAATATTTGAAATTAAAACATCGTTTAGCACTGAACCTCTATAGAAAACCCCACCTAATATCCAAGTAATTATTGAATTCATTACAGTGGTTATAATTATTAAACTAAATCCAAATATATACTTAGAGTAGACCAAATTTTCTTTATTTACTGGCATACTTAATATAAAGTTTTCTGAATTATTTTCATAATCTTGTTTAAAACTGCTAATTAAGATTAAATAACTTATGATAATATTTACAGTGAAGTAAGATATCGGATTCAAAAACGTATAAAAAAATAACAATATAAATAAATACTGTAGATTAGATTTTTTATTTGATATAATTGTTGTTATTATATCCTTTTTTATTAATTCGAACATCTTACTCTCCCCTTAGCCTTTCAATTATTTTTTCTCCTAAATCCTTAATGAGAATCTCTTTTTCCTCCCAAGTAATAGTTGTATATGCACCATCACCAATTGGTAGATCTTTCGAAAAAGTTCCATTATACTTTAAACTAGTGGAATCTAAATCAAAGAATTTATCATTAATTTTAATACCTTTAGGATATAAAAACTCTATGTATCCTTCTTTTTTAGGTTCTATACCTGTCCAAGTAATATCATTTTCTTCTCCAAATTTTATTGGGAGAATATTTAATTTAAAAGCTTCTCTAGAGTCTATGATTTTATTATCATCACTTCTTTTACATGAAAAAAATGTAATACTTGCATTTTCTAGTCTATAGGTATATCCACTGTTATTTTTTATTTTCATCTTAATTAGCACACCATTATCAGTTTCTTCATATCTATCAACACTAATATCAGTATTTATATCATCTATCTTCTTATAATCTTCTACACTAATTCTCTCATTAAATATATGCTTATTAACTCCTATAAAAAATAAAATCACAATTATTGTATAAGCACTTACTTTAGCAAATTTATTCATATTTTTACCCCCTTTATCGCATTTAATAATTTGTAGGGATAAAAACATTGAAAGTATAAAAATTACTATAGCTCCAAAACTTATACTATATAAATTAATTGATGATGTATAATTATTTAATGTATGGTCTACTACTGACATTAAAAATGCTCCCACCTGAAAAAGTATAAATACTAACGCTATAAATCCAAAAATAAATTTTACTTTTTTATCTTTAAACTTAAAATGTATAGGTAATACAACTGATACTATAAGTAAATATAGTATTAAGGATACTAATACATCATTTAATACTGCTCCCCTATGTATTTTTATACTAAGAATTTCAAAAATAATATTATTTATAATAGTCGTAGTAAATATCAATGCTATGCTTAATATGTATTTCGAATAAACTAAATTATCTTTATTAATGGGCATACTCATTATAAATTTATAAGCATTATCTTCATAATCATAAGCAAAGGTATTTATTAATATTACATAGCTCATAAATACATTGATAGCAAAATATGCAATTGGATTAAAAAATGTATAACATATTAATAAGGTTAGAATATACCTAAATAAAAGTTGCCTATCAGACTTTATAGTAACTAAAATATCTTTCTTTATTAAATCAAACATTTAATTCCCCTCATTCCCAGTTATAATCTTTTAGTATAGTAATACATAAATTCTTCTATATTCGGAATTTTTATATTATCTTCACCTACACTTTTAAGCATAGCTTTGTAGCTTTCCTCACTATCTATTTTTATTAAAGCCTCACTATAGTACTTTTTATGATTTACACTTATCATTGTACTTAACCCCTCTAAATCTTCTTTACTGCCTCTCACTATCCTATACTCTTCTTTTAAACTTTCCTTATCCTTGCTAAATACAATTTCACCTTTATTGATAAATGTTATATAATCTGCTATTCTATCTAAATCTTCTGTGTTATGAGTACATATAAGAACACTAGTGTTTTCTCCTTCTATAAATTCTTGCAGATACATAAGTACTTCTTTTCTAACGATTGGATCAAGTCCTGCTGTCGGCTCATCTAGTATTAGTAGCTTAGCATTATGACTTAATGCATTTGCAAGCATAAGTTTTGCAGATTGACCTTTTGATAAGTTTTCTATCTTTAATTTTTCATTTATATTAAATTTTGTTAAATACTCATCAAACTTAGACTTTTTAAAGTCTTTATAAAAATAATTTGATATATTTTTAAAATCTTTTACAGTTACATGAGGATAAAAATTTAAACTATCATATACAAATCCAATCTTATTTTTTATTTCCTCTGGAGAATCTTCCACATTTTTTCCAAATATTTTTATATCTCCAATATCATAGTCTACTAAACCCATTATAAGTTTTATCAATGTTGTTTTTCCTGAACCATTAGGACCGATTAACCCCATGATATATCCTTCTGGTAGTTGTAGACTTATATTTTTCAATTTAAAGCTCCCTAAATCTTTATTTAAATTTTTAATCTTAAGCATATGTTCACCCCTCATATAAACAATTAAATATTTCGATAATCTCTTTTTTGGATACGTCTATAATCTTTGATATTTCAATAATTTCTTCTATTTTATTTTCTATTTCTTTAATTTTTTCTTCAAAAATTATTTCCTTATTAAATCCAGCAACAAAAGTACCTTTTCCAGGAACTATATCAATAAATCCTTGTTTTTGTAATTCTTCATAAGCTCTTTTCGTAGTAATTACGCTTATATTTAAATCCCTAGCTAAAGCTCTTATTGATGGCAGTAAATCACCTGGTTTTAGTTCATTTGAAATTATAGCTCCTTTAATTTGATTTGCAATTTGACCATATATTGTAGTATCCGATGAATTACTAATTATAATTTTCATAGCTACTCCTTTCTTAATTCAAAGCACTAACTGTATATATCCAGTATATACTGTATATACATATTAATCAATATAATTATCCTACAACATATGTTAATTTATTATCTTTTTTAAACCATAACCAAATTATGTTATAATACAAAGTATAAAGAGGTGGAAAGATGAAAAGAATTATAACTATAAACTCAAATCAAATAAATAAGTCAATTGAGACTAGGGATTTATTAAGAGAAAAGCTAATCAGTGCTGGATTTAATGTATGCTATGATTTTCATCCAAACACAGAACTTATTATATCAATTGGTGGAGATGGTTCTTTTTTAAAGACGGTTCATGATTTTGATTTTCCAGATGTACCTATTGTCGGAATAAATACTGGTCATCTTGGCTTCTTTCCTGAAATCTCACCCGAAGAGATAGACAAGTTTATAGAAGCTTACTTAAATAATGATTATATTGTTGAAGAAGTTCCTGTTATTCAGGCTAGCGTATGTACTAATAAAAGTTGCTGTGATGTTTTTGCTATTAATGAAGTTGTTGTAAAAGGAGATAAATCAAGAACTATACATCTTAATCTAAAGGTTAATGATCGACATATACAAAATTTTAGTGGTGACGGTATGATAGTATCTACTCCAACTGGATCTACAGCTTATAATTATGCTGCCGGTGGTAGTATTGTAGATACTAGTATAGAGCTAATGCAATTAACACCGCTTTACCCAATCAATACAAATGCATATAGATGTTTTACATCTAGTATTATATTTTCAATTGACTCTATTATAAAAATTGCACCAGAGTATAGATTTGAAGATTCTATACTAATTGTAGTTGATGGAGTTGAACACAGATTTAGACAAATCTCAGATATTCAGATTTTTTCATCTGATATGAAAATTAGTTTGCTTAGAATGGCTAACTATGAATTCTGGAGCAGGGTATCTGAGAAATTTTTATAAAATACATAGGAGATTTTACAATGAAAATAGGCGTAATGAGTGATACTCACGGAAGTTTAGAGTATTTTGAGAAGGCTATAAAAACGTTATCCGATTGTGATGTTCTACTTCATGGTGGAGATATACTTTACCATGGTCCTAGAAATGACTTACCTAAGGATTACAATCCTAAGGCTGTTATTGAAAAAATAAATAATTTAAATAATATACTTATAACTAAGGGGAACTGTGAAGCTGATGTAGACCAAATGGTAATAAAACATCCTATCCAAAGTCCTTATGTTATGAGTCAATTTGGAGAAATAAGAATATTACTAACTCATGGATATACTAGTTCTAAAGAAGACACTATAGAAAAAGCTAAGAGTATGGGAGCCGATATATTAATTCTTGGACATACTCATGTAAAAGAATTATTTTTTGATGAATCTTTGATAGTTTTAAATCCAGGAAGTACATCTATACCAAAAGATGGTACTCATTCTGTTGCTACAATTGAAATAATTGAATCAGACACTGAAGATGAGTTAGATTTAGACTTTAACTTTATAGATTTAAATACAGGTAAAATTATAGAATTGTAATTTTAATTCAAATAAAATAAGGAATCTTTAAATATATTTATATTATAAGACTCCTTATTTTTATTTTATCGTTCAGTATAATTTTCAGCTATTTTTATAATTAATTTTGAGCATCTCTCCATTGAATCTATTGATACACATTCATTTTTACTATGAAAGTTCATTCCTCCAGTAAATATATTTGGACAAGGTAATCCTTCATAAGATAACCTTGATCCATCAGTTCCTCCTCTTATAGGTATTATATTTGGAGTTATACCCACTTCTTCCATTGACTTTTTAGCTATATCAACAATAAACATAACTGGTTCTACTTTTTCTTTCATGTTATAATATTGATCTTTCAAGTCTAAAGTTATTCTTCCATCATATTTTTCATTTAACTTTTCTATAACATCTGTCATATAAGCTTTTCTAGCTTCAAACTTCTCTCTATCGTGATCTCTTATAATATAAATCATAGTCACTTCTTCTACACTTCCATTTATATCATTTAGATGATAGAAACCTTCATAGTTTTCTGTTGTTTCAGGCCTCTCGTTTGTTGGGAAAGATTGAGCTATTTCGCAGGCAATATGTAAAGCATTTATCATCTTATTCTTTGCTGAACCTGGATGAACATTTCTTCCTTGTATTTTTATTGTAGCTCCTGCGGCATTAAAATTCTCATATTCAAGTTCTCCCTCAACACCACCATCTATTGTATATGCATATTTTGCACCGAATTTTTTTACATTAAATAAGTCTGCACCTCTTCCAATTTCTTCATCAGGTGTAAATCCTATTTTTATATTCCCATGTTTAACTTCTGGGTGATTTCTTAAGTATTCTACTGCAGTCATAATAGCCGTTATTCCAGCTTTATCATCTGCCCCTAATAAAGTTGTTCCATCAGTTACAATTATATCATGACCTTTTAATTCACTTAATTCTGGATAATCTTTTATGTATGTTATAATATTTAGTTCCTCATTTAAAATTATGTCTTCTCCATTATAATTTTTTATAACTCTTGGTTTTACATCTTTTCCTGTAATATCTGGTGCTGTATCTAAATGAGATATAAATCCTATAGTATCTACACCCTCAGTATTACCTTTTAATGTAGCCATCACGTAGCTATTTTCATCTACATTAGCATCCTCTAACCCTAATTTCTTTAATTCCTCAACTAAGTAATTCGCAAATATTCTTTGTCCTTCTGTAGAAGGGCAAGCTGAGTTATTACTATCTGCTGTTGTATCAAATTTAACATAGTTTAAAAATCTTTCTGTAATTTTTTCCTTCATATAAGCTCCTTCTTTCTTATGTAATTAATTTTATATATACTTTATATTTATTGTTTGCTACTAATTAAAGAATTTCAACTTTTTTTAATATATCGTGCATAGCTACTAATCCTAAACAAAATATTATTCCAATTATCCCTTTAATCTGTACCCCTATAAAAATAGCAATAACTGTAGATAAAGGATTCAAACCAATATGTGCAGATACTAGTTTTGGCTCAAGTATTTGCCTTACTACTGATAATCCTAGAAATACAATACTTATTGATATCGAAATAAAGTAATTTTCAATAATAAGATTATAAACTATTATAGGAACAAAAATTACCACTATTCCTAGGAATGGAACTAAGTCTAGTAATCCTCCTATTATACCTAATATAAACCCATAGGGTACTCCAAATAATTCAAAACTACCCCAAATAACTAAAAAAGTAATACTCATAAGTATCACATATGCTTTTATATATCCTAAAATAGATATTCTAACTTCTTTTTTTATATTTTTAACCTTGCATTTTGCACTGTCTGTAAACATACTATAAAAGCTATCTTCAATTTTATCTAGATCTTGTGCAATAAAATAAGTAGATATAAATAAAGTTATTATTAGTATTACTATGTAAGGTATAGATGTTGCGAAATTTATTATATTACTTAAAAAGTTCTTAGATATTTCAATTAAATCTGTGCTATATTTTCCTATAACTTCTTCAACATTAAAACTTGATATCTCTTTAAAATTTTCTAAATATAAGTTTGCCTGTTTAAGTAATGTTTCAATCATATTATTAATATCACTATAGTTTGTGTCTATATGATTTAAGAAAGTCATTATCTGCCTAGTACCTGATATAACTAATATAGTAGCGGTAGTAATTGCTATTGCTACACCTAAAAAACTAAGTATTAATGTAGATATCCCTTTATTTATATGCAACTTGTCTTTAAGTTTTTGAGATATTGGATTTATAATTAATGCTATGACTAGTCCAATAAAAAAAGGTGCTATATACGGAAATGTTTTATATATAAATATAAAACATAAACTATATATAACAAAAAAAACAGCATTGTTTTTTAATTTTTTTAAAAATTCTTTGTTTAATACTGCCACTTACTCATCCCCTTTATTTAATTATATACCCAATTATATTATAGTATACAAATAAAACACTGCAGGTCGCAGTGTTTTATTTATGTGAATATTCTTATCTTCATTATTCTGTTTTTATCAAGACTTTCTATACACAACCTTATATTATCTACTTCAACAACTTCATTTTCTTCTGGAATACGTCCTAAATGACCTATTATAAAACCTCCTATAGAATCAAATTCTTCTGATTCTAATTTAGTTCCTATCATTTCATTTACATCAGTTATTTTAGTACTTCCTTCAACTATATATTCATCTTCTTTTATCACTTGTATTTCATCATCTTCTTCATCATACTCATCATCTATATCACCAACAATTACTTCAACTAAATCTTCTACTGTTATTAGACCTGCTGTAGCTCCATATTCGTCTACTACAATTGCCATTTGACATTTTTCTTTTTTCATTTCTTCTAATAGTTGAGTAATCTTCTTAAATTCATACGTGAAAAATGCTTCTCTTACATACTCTTTTATATTAAAGTTTTCAATTTCTTCATCTTCTAGGAATACTACATCCTTTATATTAAGAATACCTATTATATTATCTATAGATTCTTCATATACAGGTAATCTACTTAACTTTTCATTTTTAAATAAATCCATGATTTCTTCATAAGTATCTTCTGCATTTATAGCTACAATATCTAATCTTTGAATCATCGCCTCTTTGGCCTGCATATCACCAAATTGGAATACATTGTTGATTATTTCTCTTTCTTCAATTTCAAGTACTCCCTCTTCATGACTTACATTTACCATAGTTTTAAGCTCTTCTTCAGTTATATATGGTTGAATGCCTTTATCTTGAACTCCAAGAACCTTGAATATAACCCAAGTTATTATGTTAAACACCCATACTACAGGTTTTAAAAATACTATGGTAGCCTTAATTGGCTTAGAAACTATAAGCGCCACCTTTTCAGTATTGTTAGCTGCTATAGTTTTTGGAGTAATTTCTCCAAATATTAGTACTAATATTGTCATAACTGCAGTTGCTATAGGTACACCACTTTCTCCATATAAAGACATAAATAACGATGTTGATATAGATGTTGCTGCTATATTCACAACATTATTTCCTACCAATATAGATGTTAAAAGATTATTTGGGTTATCTATTAAAGAGCCTACTAATTTAGCACCTTTAACTCCTTCTTCTTTCATGTACCTTATTCTAATTTTGCTTAAAGACATTAAAGCAGTTTCTGATGCAGAGAAAAAACCTGAACCTACTAATAATATCCCTAATAATACTATTTGAATCAAATTACTACTACTGGTCGAATCCAACCTTTACCACACTCCTAATTTTTTGTTTTTTAATGTTCAGTATAATGTTAGTATTAATTATAACACAAGTATATATTTTTTGGAAACAGTACAATTCATATAAGTTTATCCCATAATATTATGCCCTCATATTAACAATAAATATTTATATCAATAAATTTAATACCCTTTTTTATTTTATAATTACATATATGTAATTTAAGTTTAAATTATTATTTTATTAATAAAATTTTCAATAACTACTAATAATAATTTGTATAAATTTAAATTTACATATGGAGGTAATTTAATGAAAGATTTACTAGATAAAGGTGCTGTTTTACAACGAGATAAAGAAACTTATGCTATTGCTCCTCATGTCCCTGCAGGATTAATAACATCTGATCAACTTAGAAAACTCGCTGATGTAGCCGATAAATATAATGTCAGCGCTATAAAAATTACAGCTGCACAACGTATAGCTTTGGTTGGATTAAAGGAAGATGATATTGATAGTGTATGGAATGATTTAGGTATGAAGCCCGGAGCTGCAATAGGTCTATGTGTAAGAAGTATTAAAACTTGCCCTGGAACTACTTTTTGTAAAAGAGGATTCAGAGACTCTGTAAAAATGGGATTAGCCTTAGATGATAGATATCATGGTATGAATCTTCCTAATAAATTAAAAATTGGAGTTAGTGGATGTCCAAATAGTTGCTCTGACAATCATACTCGAGATATCGGCTTAATGGGTATGCCTAAGGGTTGGACTATTTTTGCTGGTGGTAAGGGTGGTACAATGCCTAGACTTGGTAATAGATTAATAATGAATGTACCTGATGATAAAGTTTTAGAAATGGTTGATAAGATAGTTAAAGTATATGCTGAAAATGCAAGCGGAAAAGAAAGATTAGGAGCTTATATTGATAGAGTTGGATTAGATGAATTTAAATCCATATTAAATTTAGACAGCTTTCTACAATAATTAATTACTTTTTATTTTTTTTTACATTCTATGTCACATTTTTTAAATTCTGCATATAATATATCAAGAGAAAATTAAAAAAGATTTTCTCTTGAAATAAAATAGCATGAATATCAAAACTCCTGTTAATATTCTAAAATGAGCGGTTATTAAAAATTTCTTTCCCTAAAACTTAAGCCACCTATTCTCCCCCCCTTGTATAGGTGGCTTTTTTTATGCAAATATGTATATAAATTTATTATTTGTAAATACTTATATATGAGAGCGGAAATTATATATCTCTCCCCCTAATAAGTATATATAATATTGGCATCTACAACTCCCCCTTGTAGATGCCCCTTTTTTTTATAAAGCTTTTTAAAATTTAGCTATATTCAATTTTAATCTTAGAACCTGATCCTGCTTCACTTGATGTAACCAATAATTTAATTGGTACTCTATTTTTCAAATCTTCAACGTGGCTTATTATACCTACGCTTAATTTATCACTATGTAATCTCTCTAAAGATTCCATAACAATATCTAAAAGCTCAGCATCCAAAGATCCAAACCCTTCATCTAAGAAGAAGAATTCTAATGGTGCACTACCCTTTAATTGGATTTGAGATGATAATGCAAGAGCTAAAGATAATGAAGTCAAGAATGTTTCTCCTCCAGAGAGAGTATCTACACTTCTTCTTTCTCCACCATTAAAATTATCTCTCATAACAAAGTTTAGTTTTTGATCTATCTCTAGAGCATATCTTCCCCTTGTTATAGCTTCTAATCGTTTAGATGCCTCAAGTGCTATATATTTTAGCTGATTAGTTGCAACATATTCAACAAATCTATTACCTTGTATTATTTTATCTAAATCATCTAGTAAATCTACTTTATGTTGAACTCTTCTTATATCTTTAGTAAGCTCTTTTATTTTTTCTAAAGAATCTTTTAAACTATTTAATATATTTTCTTTTGCTCCAATTTCTTTAGAAATTTCTCCAATCTCTAATCTTAAAGTATAAATATTATTTTTTAATTCATCAAATTCTTCCTTATTAATTCTTCTTCCAGCTAACTTTTGTTTTAAATCTTCAATTTTATAATTTAATAATTTCTGATTTTCTTCGTATTCTAAAATCTCTTCATATAACCTTTTCTTGTGATCATATTCTAATAATGCTCTCTTTACCGCATAAATACTTTCAAATTTATTATCATTTAATAACTGATTCAAAGTTTCTTCTTGTATTTTATGATGATCTTTTGCAGTATTTAATCTACCTTCTATAATTTTTTTATCACCTAGACATTTTTCATACTCTATTCTTTGTGTTTCTAACTTATGTTTTAATTCATCTTCTGATTTTGTTATTTTTTCTGCATATGCTTCTAACTTAACTAATAGCTCCTTAGCAGATTCTCCTTTAGTTATAGATATAAAGTCTCTATATTTCTCATCTCTAAATCTACATTTTTCTGAATATAACTCTCTAGCTTTTATAAGCTCTAATTCCGTTTTATGTATCTTATCATCTAATGTCTTAATTTCTAAGTCAGACTTTTCTTTTATAGAGATTAATTCTGAGTACTCAGTATTTAAATTTTCTATAATTTTTTCATTTTGATTTATCTCATCCACTTTCGTACTTAAATTAGATACTTTTACTATAGCTCTTAATCCTAAGTACTCTTCCTTTAATTTTTTATATTTTGAATCTACTTCCTCTAAGGATAACTTTATTTCTTTTATAGATTTTTTATAACTATTTAATTCTTCTAATATCTTAATTTCATCTTTTTCAATTTTACTTTTATCTTCTTTAAATTTAATTATTTTTTGTTCTAAAGTTTCTTTTTCATTATTCCATTTTTGAACACTATTTTTTAATAACTCTAAAACCCTATTTTCTGATTCTAATTTAGATAAAATTTCATTAGATTTTAATTCCCCAATTTTACCATGAAGTTCGTTTAATTCCTTTACTTTTATTTTCTCAGCTGAGATATATTCACCATTTTTTAAGTTTAACTCTTCAAGATTTAAACGATAAAGTTTATCTACACCATTTAACTTTTCCAACTTACCTTTAAGAAAGTCTATCTCATCATCCTTACTTAAAATCTCAATTTTTTCATGATGTTTTGAACCACATACTGGACATGGGATATCTTCTTTTAATTCTCTTCTAAGTTCTGATGCTAAATTTAAATATCTTAATTTATCTATTTCTTTTTCTAAATCACTAATTTCTTTTTTATTAGTATCTAGCCTTTCACTTAATACTGCTACTTCTCTACTATTATTGTATTTTTTTTCTAGAATAATATTTACTTCATCCTGTAGAGTACTTATTTTAATTTCGCTTTCTTTTACTGAATTTAATTTACTTCTTAGTTCCGCAATATATTCTGTCTTAGATAATA
The DNA here is from genome assembly GCF_014323405.1 of Romboutsia faecis. Taxonomy (GTDB): domain Bacteria; phylum Bacillota; class Clostridia; order Peptostreptococcales; family Peptostreptococcaceae; genus Romboutsia_E; species Romboutsia_E faecis. The sequence continues at coordinate 686,744 of NZ_JACRWE010000001.1, forward strand.
TTTCTTCATTAGTTCCAGGACACTTTTTCATTAATACTTCATGAGAATTAATTAAGTCCTCTAACTTTGAAGTGATACTTATTCTATCTCTCTCTATATATTTACTCTTTAAATTTAACTCATCAGTTTCTTTTGATAAATTATTTAATTTATCTAGTTTTTGAGACTTCTCCTCACCTAATTTTATATACTCTTTTTCATAGTCATAAGCTAAAAATATTTTTTGCTTATGATCTGCACTTATTTTTAACTTAATTAATTTTTCTTCTTTATCCTTTAGATTTTTAATTACTACATCTCTATTGCTTTCTATATCTTTTCTATAAATTTCGGATGTTTTCTTTTCTTTACTTAATTGAATACCTCTTTCTTTCATTTCTTTTATTTCTTCATTTATAACATTTAATTCTTCTTCTATTTTTAAAGCGTTATTAAGCTTTTCTTTATGCTCCATAAGTCTTGGCATTTTTTCATCCTTAATCTTATACGCTTCTTCGTATCTATTCTTAGTTAATATAAGCTCTTGATTTAAAATTCCTAACTTTCTTTCTAATTCTTCTACTTTTAAAGAATCATCTTGTATTTTTTTTTCTAGCTCTTGAACTACATATATATTAGGATTAACTCGTTCAGCATTTTCTGCATTTTCTAACTGAATTTTTTTATCTTTGATATCATTTTTCTTTAAATCTAATTCTCTTTTCTTAATTTCATATTTTTCTAACTTACTTTGCTCCTCAAAAACTTCTTTACTTTCTTCATATGTTTTTTGTGCCAAATCTAGCTTATCATGTTCTTCTTTTTCTCTTAATTTTAAGATATCTAATTCATTTGAAGTATTTTCATATACTTCTATACTAACACCTTCAAATTGATTTATTTTAACATTTAAATCTCTTAATTCAAGATTCTGTTCATTTTTTCTTTTTCTAACCTTTTCTATAAGTCCTCTTCCATATTTCTCAAGGCTAAATATTCTTTCTAGCATATCTCTTCTATCAGAACCTGTAAGTTTTAAAAATTCATTAAATTTACCTTGTGGTAAAACAACAGATCTTGTAAAATCATTTGCTGTTAAACCTACAACTTGAGTTATTTTGTCATTTACATCTTTAGCCTTATCAGCTAGTATAATTTCTGTTCCATCATTTTGCTTTTCTATTAATCTTGCATAAGTAGTTTTAGTTCCTCCAACCTTGCTTCGACCTATTATTCTACTTACTTCATATCTTCTCTTTGAATTTTTGCTTCCTATTTCAAATTCATAATTTACTACTGCTTCCTTACAAGCACTATTTATAAACTCTTTTGTATTTCTAGATATATTTCCATACATAGCTATAGTTATAGCATCTAAGATTGTAGATTTACCACTTCCTGTATTCCCAAATATACCAAATAATCCTCTTTCTATTAACTTGTCAAACTCTATTGTTTGCTCATCTATATAGCTATTTAATCCACTTACTGTTAGCTTAATTGGTCTCATCTTCTAAATCACCTTCTTCACTTATTATATCTAAGAATAAATCCATAAGTTCTCCACGAGGGTCAAGTCCTGTACTAAATTGATAAAACTCTTTAAATAATTCTCCCATAGATTTTTCATTTACATCTATTTCTTCTTCATTATATTCAGAAGTTATAATCGGCCTAATTTCTATAATATCATCTAGTAATTCCTTCATTTTTTTTATTTCTGATTGACTTATTACATGTTCTGTTTTTATTTCAAAATAAGACCATATATCTCTATCCTGATTATCCTCACAAATTTTAATAGCTTCTTCTATTCCATTGCATTTAAATACTTCTATTGGTTTGTAATTTTTAAAATATATGCTTTGTATTATTGGACTTTCTCCCGCTTTCAAATCAACTATATTTGCTCCCTTGGCATAGCTTCTCTCATCCTTACTGTACTGTAATGGTGAACCAGAGTAATAAGCATTCAGTCTATCTGATGCTTTTTGTGGTTTATGTAAATGACCTAATGCTATATACTGTGCTTTTGTAGGTAAATCTTTCTTTTCTACCAATAAACTACCTCCCAGTTGTATAGGCCTTTCTGAGTCTGTCCCCTCACCTCCTACAACAAAAATATGGGATACAGCTATGTTTATTGTATCTTCTTCAAAATTTTCTTCTAGTTCTCTAAATAATTCTCCGACTCTCTCAGAGTAAGTTTTTTGTGCCTCTTCGTTATTATTAGGATTACCAATTGCCTCATTTAGTCTTTTTTCACTTGGATAGGGAAGTGTGATTATAGTTGCCTTCTCACCTTTAATTTCTACTTTTAAACAACCTTCCTTTGCATCTAAAATTTCAAATCCTTCGTATTTAGCTTTTTCTGTAGAACTTAAAGGATATCCTAATACTATTATCCCTTGCTCATGTGCAAGGGGTGTAATTGCAGCAAGTCTTTCTGGATTGTCATGGTTTCCAGAAATAATTAGCACACATCTTTCACCATTATTTGCTAACCTTGATACAGTTTTGTAAAATAATTTTTCTGCTTGAGCAGGAGGATTAGATGTATCATATATATCTCCTGCTATTATAACCATATCTATATCATTATCATTTACTAGTTTTACAAAATCCTCACAAAACTTCTCCTGTTCTTCAAGCCTTGAGTGCCCCTCTAGACTTTTGCCTAGATGCCAATCTGATGTATGAATAAATTTCATGTTAACCCTCCTATAACTTTATACTCTAATAATATAAAGCTTCATCTATACCAAATAAGTAAATACATTTTTCTTTAACTTTTTTACCAGTAAGTCTTTCTAAAGCTTCTGAGTACAATTCTAATTGTTTTTTATATCTATTTACTACATCTTCTTTATTTTCTTCATTTACAAAGTCTGTTTTATAATCAACTAATATTATTTCTCCATCTTCCTCAAAATAAGTATCTATTATACCTCTTAACATTAATGTTTCTTTATCATAGATATTATTATCTTCATGCAATAAACCTTCGTATATGTATACATCTGCCATTCTTACTTGAGTATAAATAGCTTGTTCTCTTTTTATAAAATCAGAGTTAAGCATCCTTTGTCCTATACTTGATTTAAAGAACTTATATATCTTAAATGGATTTATAACTACTGACTGACTTTCTGTTATTATTCCTTTTTTTATAAATCCTTCTATTTGGTCTTTTATCTCATGTATATTATTTACCTTATTTAAATCTAGTACTTGCATTATTAAATGGACTATAGTTCCTCTCTCAGCTCCACTTATTTTATTTTTCTCTTGATTCTCTTGAATAAATAATGGTTTTTTTAATACTGTTCTTTGATTAAATAAACTTTGAGAAAAATCTTCTTCATGAGTATTTTGTATTTTCTTAATTTCTGTAACTGATATACTAGCTGGTTTAGTTACACTAAATTTGTATGGATACTCATAATCTAATCTTTCTTTTATTTCTTCATAATAGTCTGTACTAGCCTCATTTAAGTCTATATTTTCTAGTATTTCTTCAATACTATCTTCTTCAACGTCTTCATTTTTTTCTATAAGAATATCTTCCTTATACCAAAGCTTTGCATTCCACTTTGATGGATGATCTTCTATGTGTGATATATTTACATTAACACTATCCCTTACATTTTCTAAATCTCTGTGCTTTAATACAGAAGGCATTATCCAATCTAAGAAGTTCTTTCCTTTTAGTATGTCGTATTGAGATATTGTTTTTGAACCATCTAAGTTAGATGACCATTTCTTAACGCTATCCTCTATTTTTTTAGTTGAACCTGTTATTATTAACTTTTCTTTTGGTCTAGTAAAAGCAACATATAATACCCTCATCTCTTCTGATAAGTTTTCTATGTTTATTTTATTTTTTAACGCTTCTTTAGCTATACTAGGGAATGAAATTCGCCTTTCAAAATCTACAAGTTGGGGTCCATATCCTAATGAGTGATGATAAAGTATATTTTTCTTAAAATCTTGAGTGTTAAAGTTTTTACCCATACCACTACAGATAACTACAGGAAACTCTAGGCCTTTACTTTTGTGTATACTCATTATTCTGACTACATCAGCATTTTCACCAAGAGTTTTAGCACTTCCCATATCTGTATTAGACTTTTTTAATTTACTTATAAAGTTTATAAAATTAAATATTCCTTTGAAACTAGTTTCTTCAAATTGCTTTGCTCTTTCGAATAAGATTTTTAAGTTTGCTTGTCTTTGACTTCCTCCAGGCAATGCACCTACATATGCATAGTAACCCGTTTTGGTATATAAATACCATAAAAATTCATCTGTACTCATGTATAAAGACTTTTCCTTAAAATCTCTTAATTTTGCCAAGAACATCTGAGCTTTCCTTATATTACTGTCTTCTGACATAATAGAAGGGTTCATTCTATTATTAATATCCATTCCTTTACTAGAATTAGTGTAATTTATATCTTGATTTTCAGGTGCAATATTAATTTGTCTAAGCTCATTAAAATCACTAAATAAACTAAATTCATTAAACTCTCTAATAGAGTCTATATCTTCTAATTCTGAGTATGCTTGTCTTAATTCTGTATTCACTTCATTGTTATCTTCATCTTCACTTACTTCTAACACTCTTTCATAAGCAAAGTCCTCTAAAGTTTCATAAAGACTTTTATCTTTATCTTCTAGTCTTATATCTATAAGTTCTTCTGGAGTAAATCCAAACATAGGAGATTTTAATACTGCTAGCATCGGTATATCTTGAAGAGGATTGTCTATAATCTGAAGAAGTGACATTATAGTCTTTATTTCTATAGTATCAAAGTATCCTACTCCAATATCAGCGTAAGTAGGTATGTCCATATTCATAAGTTCATCAGCAAAAACTGGTGCCCATGCTGAAGTTGCTCTAAGAAGTATTACTATATCTTTAAATTGAACTTCTCTATAAGCATCTAGTTTTTTATCATAAACCATTTGAACTTTGCCATCTTCTTTTGGTGCCATCAAGTCCTTTATTATTTTCCCAACCATCCTTGCTTCAAGTTGAATATTATCAATTTCCTCTTCATCTTGTCTTTCTTCAGAATTTTCTTCTAAGTCTTCTACTTTACTTTTTTGAATTATGTGTATCTCAGTAGGCCCTCCCACTATAGCATTTTCATTATCATTTTCTTTAAAAGTAGCACCTAAGTTTAATCTTTCTTTTTCTGTATACTCTATTTCACCTATGTTTTTACTCATTATATTTTCGAAAATATAATTGGCAGAGTCTAATACCTCTGCTCTACTTCTAAAATTCTTATATAGCATTATTTTTCTATATAAACTACCTTCTCTTATTCCATATGTTTCATATTTTTCTTGGAATATCTCCGGTTTTGCTTGTCTAAATCTATATATACTTTGTTTAACATCTCCAACCATAAACCTATTTGGAGTTTCTATTTTTGCAATAGTACTAAGTAATACTTCTTGCACTAAATTACTATCTTGATATTCATCTATAAATATTTCATAAAACTTATCCCTATATGCTAAAGCTACATCTGATGGTATAGAATTTCCATGTTCATCAATTAGTATTTTTCCATCCTCATCTCGCTCTGTTAATATTTTTAAAGCAAAATGTTCTATATCATTAAAATCTATAATTCCCTTTTCCCTTTTTCTTTTAGAGTACTCTTCTTCAAACTTAACTATTGTGCTAGATATAGACTTTACTATAGGATAAAGATATTTTACTTCTTCTTTTATACTATCTGAATCTTTATAAAAACTACTTTGTATAATATCTTCTAGAGATTTTTTTGCTTTATCTCTTATACTCTTTGCTTTATCCTTTGCTTCTTTTATATATATAGGTGAATCTTTAGGTATTCTTTTTACACCTTTTACATAATTTTCAAAGAACATAGATGACATTGCTCTATAAGCTTCATCCCATGAACTATTACATGCATTTAATAAATCTTTAATTCTCAAATACTCTAACTTTAATTTATCTGTAAAAGTTTCTAACTCTATTATATCTTCTACTTCTTTTAAAGCCTTTTTCATACTAACTTCTATACCACTTACTTCTATTCTTACAGTATCTAGTATAGATTTAGCCCATAAGGAATTTTTGAATTCAAAATCTTCATCTATATTAAAATCTTCTGCAGATTTAATTAACCATTCCTCTGGATAAGGAGACGCCATTGCAAAGGAATATATGCTAAGAATTATGTTTTGAAGTTCATTATCTCCTCTTTTTTCTGCATAACTTTCTACTAAATTTAAGAAATCTTGGTCTTTAGATTTATAAAGTTCTTCAAATACTTCTTCTAAAGCTTCACTCTTAAGTATTGAACATTCTGTTGTGTCTCCTATTCTAAAGTTAGGATCTAAGTTTATTTTATGGAAATTAGATTTTATAACTTCTAAACAAAATGAATGTATTGTTGTTATACTTGCTTTATTTAGTAATACAAGCTGGTTTTGTAAATGGGTATTTTCAGGGTTTTTGTCTAGAGCTTTCCCTATAGCATCGCCAACCCTTTCTCTCATCTCTGATGCAGCTGCATTAGTAAATGTAACTACAAGTAATTTATCTATATCAATTGGATTTTCTTCTTCAGTTATCATCTGTATTATACGTTCAACAAGTACTGCCGTTTTTCCCGACCCTGCAGCAGCTGCTACTAATAGATTAGAATTTCTACTATCTATAACTGATTGCTGTTCTACTGTCCATTTAGGAGAACCCATTATTTTATCTCTCCCTTCATCAATTTAATAACTTCATCATTATCTTTATTATTTAAAACTCTATATTTATTTTCCTTCATTGTAGTATCAAACTGACAAATAGCTGAATAGCTACAGAAGTCGCATGAAGTTCCATTTTTATTTTTATATGGGCCTATATTAATATTTCCACTAATCATTTCCCCACATAAGTTTTTGACTGTGTTTTTTACATAATGTCTAAGTACATCAAATTCTTCATAACTTACACCATTAGTATTTTTGCCTATACCTCCATCTTTAGTTAAGTTAGCAGGTATTACTAAAGATGATTTTCTTTCTCCATCTGCTAAAGACTTATCCATTTCTTTTATAATATGAGCGTCTTTTATTATTAATCCTTTCATCCTCATATCTTTAAGTATAGCCTCTCTAACTTCTTCATCATCTTTATCTTCATTAAATTTAGCTATAGGATTATCAATTCTACAATATAAAATTGCAGCTGGATTTAAATTTCCATCTCCTTTACTTGCACTTTCAAGTATTGCATCTAAATAAACTAATAATTGTAATTGAAGTCCATAATATACATCACTTAAACTTATAGATTTATTTCCAGATTTATAATCTACTATTCTTATATACTTATCTTCATTTTCTTCAAATTCATCTACTCTATCTATTTTTCCTATTAAATTTATTTCCTCTCCATTATCTAAAACTAATTTTATTGGTGGATATTTACCATTAAATCCAAACTCAACTTCATAATCACTTGGTTCAAATGAACCTTGCCTTATTTGCTCTGCAATTACATTTAATGCCGCAACTAACATATTTTTCAATCTAAATGCTAGATACTTATATCTTTCAGAACTATTCAATATGTACCCAGGTATATTATCTACTATCTCATCAACTAATATTGATACTTTATCTTTAATATATTTAGTGTCTACATCTTTCCACTGCAAGTTATCTTTTGAAAGAGATTTTGAAAAATTTTCAAGTATATTATGTATAAAGTTTCCTAGGTCAGGAGCTGTAAAAGAGTACTCTTTTCTTTCCTTTGCCCTTAGCCCATATTGAATAAAATACGCAAATGGACATTGTGCATACTTTTCAACTCTAGATACACTTAATAAACTATTTTGGTATAGCTTTTTAATCTTTTCTTCTTCTACCTTACTTACTTGATTTGTATAGTTAAGTCCTGATATAACCTGTTTAGATATATAGCTATATTCATCATCTTGAATAAAATATCTATATACATCTAGCCAAATATCTTTTATGCATTTATTATCTTCAAAATCTTTTATTGCATTTATTAGCTTATTAAATGTAGGTGCTTTCACTGTTATTTTTCTTAATACTTCTTCATTAGTCATATCTTCTTCATCTATTAGATAACTTATATTACTTATATTGGGAAAGATCTTCTTTAGTCTAGATACAATAACAGATGGCCTTAAGGTTTTGCCCTCATGGTCTGAAATTGGATAAGTAACTATTAAATTTTCACTAGTAGATGTAAGAGCTTTATACACTAAAAACTGTTCTTCAAATGTTTTAGTTTTGCTATCTATATCAACTTCTACACCTTTTTCTCCTAAATTTTCTCTGTCATTATCACTCAATAAGCCATTATCCTTTGCTATCAGTGGAAAAATACCATCTGTTGTACCTATTAAATAAAGGTATTTTGTATTAGGATTTTTCATTCTATCTACACTACTTATAAGAACTTGATCAATACTTGGTGGAACTAATCCTAATTCATATTCATCAAATCCTAAACTTATAAGTCTTATAAATTCTTCTAAGGATTTTTTTTCATCTCCCATAATCTCAACCATTTGATCGAGAATATCTACTACTATATCCCAAACTTGAGAATACTGATTAGCAATATCTAGCTCACCCTTGTCCTTAAAATTAAAGATTAATTTTTCAATGGTATTAGGCATATCTATATCTAATAAGAATTCATATACATATTGGCATAGCTCTTGAACTGTTTTTTTACCAATCAGTTTATCTTGAAGCTTTATTATTGGTGATATTACTCTATTTTTTATTTCATTAATTCTATCTTTTAAAGATATCTCATAATCACTTTCTTCTATATTATAATTTCCATTTATTCTATAATTCCACTTTTCCTCGAACCATTTTTTACCTCTTATTCCATTAGCAAGTACATAGTTTTCAAGTAAGCTTATATCATCATTATCAATTCCTATAAGACCACTTTTTAAATATCTAAACATAGTCTCATAACCATATCTTCTATTTTTCATTTCTAGTGCTGAGATGATTAAAACTATAATTGGATTACTTTTAGCATCTCTTTTTTTATCTATAAAGTTTGGTATATTATATTCATTAAAAATAGAATGAACTAAAAAATCATATCTATTTAAGTCCCTAGTTGCGATCGTTATATCTTTATATCTAACTTTTTTGTCTCTTACTAGATGAACTATTTCTCTTGCTATTTCTTCAACCTCAGAATATAAGTTATTAAATTCTTTTATTTGTATATTATTAGTTTTTTCTTCATAAACTTTATATGGATAAGCATTATAGTATCGTTCTAAATGGTTTAATTCTTTATTACCTTTGAATCTATGTATATCTTTATAGTTTAAACTAATTGGCTTATCTATTTTAATACCTTCTTCTAATGCTAACCTACTTAATTTTTCATAAGTAAACTTAGTTCTTGAGAAAGCATCTGTTTTATTATATGAGAAATTTGCTACGCTATCTACAGTAAGAGATATATTGACTTCTTTTGCTTTGTGTAATAAACTTTTTAATACTCTATACTGATTAGGTGTAAAACCAGTGAATTCATCTATATAAATATAGCATCCATCAAAATATGTACAAGCTTCAATTTTATCAGCTAATAAATTAAGCATATCTTGAGAATCTACATATTTTTCATGTAATTTATTTTCAAATGCTTCATAGATTTTACTTATATCTTTTAACTTTAATACTAAAGTTTCATTTTCAATATCAGCACTTATATTTTCTAACATCTCTGGAGTTACATTATACTGTTTAAATTCCGTTATCATTTCTGATACAGAAGTTATAAATCCTGGTTGAGTTGCTGATTTTGAGAATATATTTAACTCTTTTGCCACACTTTCAATTGCATTACTCGTAATCATAGCTTTCCCACTAGCATTTATATTCACATTCGTTAATCCACCAACATGAGAAAAGACTATATTACTCATAGTCTTAAAACTCAATACTCTTGATCTTAAAAACTTATCTTTTTCACTGCCTGAGAATAAGTTACTCATTCTCCTTTCCATCTCAAAGGTATATTGTTCTGGAACTAGCATTATTATTGGTGTTATTTCATTTTCTTGAGCTTTTTTCTTTATCTCTTCTAGTATATATGTAGATTTTCCGCTTCCACCTCTACCTAATATAAACTTAAGTCCCATGTTTACCTCCTACATTAGCTATTACAAAGCTTATTAAATTCACAATAACTGCAATGTTTTTCATTCTTTTCTATATTTACATCACCATCAGATCCTTCGTATCTTGTTCTTTTTATAAGATCTATATATTCATTTATTTTTTTCTTATAATTTTCATGTTTTTCATCACTATACGTTATAGTTATAGGTTCTTCATCAAACTCTGGCTGATAGTAATTCATTCTTATATCTTTGGTTTTTACATCTATATTTAATAATTTCGGTATAACTTCTTTTGCTAAAACAAGATACACCATCGTTTGCATTCTTCCTTCTAAATTTTTATAAATTATTTGCTTTGATTCAGTTTTCCAATCCCATATATCTATAGTATTTTTTCCTATTACAACTAAATCATACTTTGCTTGTATTTCATTACCATTTAGTGTGTACCTTACTTCATATTCAGATATATATTCTTTTTCATTAACTAAAGGTATTATTCTTTTTATTCTTTTCATCCATTTATTGAATTTTTCATTTTCAATTCTTCCTAATGGAATATTACTGAAATACCTCTCACATAATAAGTGAAACTCTCTACCTAATTTTAAACTTTGATAATATTCCTCTGATGCAAAATCATCATATTTCCAATTTATATTATCGATATATTTATACTTAAATTTAATAGGGCACGATTTATATGTATTTATAGAATTTTGGCTATAACAAAAATACTTTAAATTATTATTCATTTAAATCACTTCCCTCTTCTTTGATTTATATGTTGATTTAGTTTATACAAATAGATACATGGATTTTGCTTTTTTCTTATATTTCCCATATCATTTTCATCCTTATATTCACTAAAAGACATTATCAACATTTCTTTAGCTCTAGTTATACCAACATATAATAATCTTATTTTTTCATTTATTACATCAATTTTAGTTTGATATTCATAATTAATTCCATTGTACCCATCTACGATAGCGTCAATTTCTTTTTTTATTATTGCCTCAGGATTTTTGTATTTTTCCTTTAAGTACCATTTATCACATTGAAACTTTTGGTTTACATTATCAGGGAAATTAAAATCAGTTAATCCCAATAAGAATACACAGTCCCATTCTAACCCTTTTGATTTATGGTAATTGCATAAAGTTATACTTCCAGGAGTAGGCTCATATCCGTTTATCTCATAGGCAACTTCTATTATATGAGAAAATACCTTATTTTTAGTATCTACTATTATGTCATATATATCTTGTAATTTCATATACATATTTTCTGATACTAAAAACTTAACATAAAAAGATATATAATGAACTATCGACATTTCTTCATTTTCTAACTTTAATTGTTCTCCTATAAATAATATAAATGTATCTAACCTTACAATAGGATATTCCAAAATTTCTTTTATAGCATTTACTCCATATTTGAATCCTTTATATACATCACTATCTAAATCAATAATTAGATTATTTTGTATATCTTCATTGTAAATAATTTCTTCTGTAGTATGATTTTTTAATATTTCTATAAAATCTTTTTTTCCTTGATTATTATCAGTATGTATAAAAACTTTATCTAATACAGTAATAAGTTTATTAATATTATCACAACTTAAAATAAAATCTATTATACATGCTATACTATTTAGAGTTTTTCTTTTATTCAATGAGTTTGGCCCTAGCTCCTCAAACTCCAAACCTTCTTTTTCCAGTTCCCTACCTACTTGAATTACATGATCATTAAAAGGAACCAAAATACCTATACTTTTATCTGGGTATTTTTTCTTAATATTTTTTGTAAATCTAATAGTTTTGCTTATTTCATCTTTCCAGGTTTTATATTTTATTGCATTGATATTATAGGTATAAGGTTCAGGATTTTCTTTATAACCTTTATTTTTAGGTACCGTTCTTACCTTCATATCTTCTAAAGCTTCTCTACATTCAATTTGATCAAAATCCTTAGTTACATATGCTACTAATTCATTGGCTAAATCTAATATATCTTTAGAACTTCTATTTGACATATCCATTCTATAACAATAATCTGCTTTTTCAATAAATTCTTTAAAATATTTTGGATCTGCAGAAGAGAATGTGCCTGTTATACTTTGGTTTATATCTCCGACCCTAACTAAGTTATTATTCTTTTCGCATATTAACTTGATTATTTTACCTTGTACCTCATTTGAATCTTGACATTCATCTTCAAAAACATATTTATATTTATTTTGAAATTTACTTCTTAAATCTTCATCTATAGTTAATGCTTTATACCCTAATACTAAAATATCATCATAGTCTAGCATTCCTTGTTGCTTTAATTTTCTATCATATTCCTTATAAATCGGAAGTACAATTCTAAGAATACCTTTATAATCATTAGGTATATTATCCTCTAATTTATCCGGACTTATATCTTTGTACTTTAATTCACTTATAGCTTTTCCTATTAAATCATAGAAACCTCTATCCCAATTTTCTATACTTATATCTCTCCAATGCTCACTTTTTTGCTCTTTTAAGAAAAAATTAAATATTCTTTCTCCACCATTGATTCTATATTTATTTATACATTCAGTAAGTACAATACTTTTTTGTAGATCATCAGCTATATTAAACTCTTCATTTAACATTATTATTTCTGGTTTTTCTTTTATTATCTTAACAGCTAAACTATGTATAGTCATAACTTCATATGAGCTATTTTCTTTTATGTTTTTATCCTCTAATATTTTTTTTATTCTTCCTTTAAAGTTATTAACTGCACTATTCATATAAGTAAGAATCAAAATTTTTCCCTTATCATTTAATTTTTCTTCTAATAATTTCGCAACTAGATTTGTAACGATAAAAGTTTTTCCTGCTCCAGGTACTGCTGGAACTGCCATTGTTCCAGCAGTATAATTTATTATAGGTATTTGATCTTCTCTGTAATTTATTTTACTCATAAGAATCCCTCCTCTTATCTAAAATCTTTAGTAAGATACTATACAGTATACTTTCTTGCATATATCCATTTACTGTATAATCACTCTTATAAGCATATACTCTTTCAACATTTTCTAGCAAACAATATATCATATTGTATAAATAGTACTTTTTAAAATATTCTTCCATTTCATCTGTATATATTTTAGTTTCCTCATAGGAATTCCTAAATACTATCACATTACTTATATCCTTTTCTATTTTCATATTCCATGCATTACTGCCTATATCTATCCATAATTGAATAGGTCTATTTAAGCTTGATGAAATATAAGAATATGGCGTTGATATTATTATTTTATTAGATTCTTTTAAATCTTGTATTTCTTTAGATAAATAATAGTCTTTAATAGTATTTTTAAGTACTTCTATAAATATCTTTTCTTTAGGTTTATTTTCATCTAAATCTAATAAATTTATATTTTCAGTAAAGACTTCACTTTCCTGTATAATCTTCCTACATATCCTCATATTTGATTTTCCATTTTTTAATGTAAGCATCTTATCTATATAAAATCTCATCAAAAATTCATATATTTTTATACTTTCTGTTTTATATTTATGTATATATTCAATTAATTCTTTATAATCTTCATTACTATCTTTATTTTTATAAATTTTAAATGCCTGTATTCTATTTACATTCAATACAATTTCTATGAAGCTAATAAATTCTTCTTCTTTTATTAAATCCTCATAACCATAAAATATACATGTAGCTACTACTAAAGCATTTGCAAAAGGATAATCTACTATCTTATTATCTATTTTCGTATTTACCACACCTATATCATATTTTTCTAAAACATTCTTAACTTGATAATCTAAAATAGTATTATTTATTGGAGAAATTATAACAATGTCTTTAGAAGGTATTCCTTTATTTACTAATTCAATAATTTTATTTATAACTTCTTCAATCATCTCACTATATAATTGGCTAGATTGATTTAATTCTATATCATATTTTTGTGAATATAAATCTGATATATCTATATTTCTGTAAAAATCTTCAGTATTATCTATTCCTACTAAAGTGAAGTTTTTTATTATTTTCTCATCTATATATTCCATATCTATATTATTAAATGATGAGTAATCTCTAATTTTATTGAAGTAAACGTGGCTTTCTTTACTAAAAGAAGATATTACATCTATAAAATCTACCTCTGCATTGCTACAACTCTCTAAACTATCTACAATAATATACTCTATATCTTTTTTTAAATTATTTATATAGGTTTTATCAGATAACAAATATTTATTATATAAGTAGATACAAAGAGAACTATCTAGCATAGACCTTGATAGAAGGCTATCTACATAATGAGTTATAATTTCTGTCATTTGAGAATAAGAAAATTTCAAAAGTTTATCCTTATTTTTTTTTGATAGATATAATCGTTCTCCTATAGTTTCAAAATCTATTAAACTCAAAGCCGCTTTATTTATATTTATATTTATACTATTTACGATTCCTTTATTTGTACTAGTTAAATCATCAAAATATCCATTAGAATTCCTTTTTCTTTTTACATCTGTATTTATAATATAATCACTTAGACTATTTGATATAAATATTGGAGCAATAATATTATTTTTTATTTTATCTTCCTTTTCTACGATAATAGGCCAGTACTTTATTAATTCCTTTTTCACAAAACTTATATATGTAGTTATTTTTAATTCTTCGCTGTATTCTAAGTTTATTTTTCTCTCATACATTAATTTATTTATATTGTTTTGAACTAGTAAAATTATATTTTTAGATTTATTATTATTTAATTTTATTAATTTAAAATATGTATCCAAAACTTTTTTATTTTTTTCATTTTGACTTTTTATATTATACAAAAGTTTCATATTATCACCTTTTCTTAAATAGAACTGCTTCTATTTGTTTAAATTAATTTACGAGTATATTCTTACATATATCTATTTATTTTATTAAAATATTTACAATATTAATTATAACATATAAATTTTCACAAAAAAAATACTATCAAATTATTGTAGTCACCCTTTGATAGTATGATAGATTTATTTAATTTTCATTAAAGCTATATCTTCTTTCTTCACTTCTAAATCAGATAAAACAAAGTTTTCCATTTGTAAATTTTCAAATTTATATCCATTATCATCAATATTATACTTCTCACAAGTAAACATTACCGGTGAAAAGTCATCGTACCTATCTAAATATTTCATTTGTACTTCATACATATAATCACCACGCCTTATACTTTTTGTCTATATTATAATTATTAAATTTAAACCATAAATTTATTCATTATTTTTTTAGTAATACTACCCAAAAGTACAAGGGAAATATTTATAATCATTAATACAATTGGATAAGCAATAGTTATATCTTTAAAAAATATCCTTACTAAAGACATGGTTGGCATAAAATATGGTGTAATTAACCAAAGGGCTGATTGTGAATTTCCTAATATTAAGTCTGTATATAATGCAAAGAATAGTAAAAATAATCCCATACCGCACCCTATAAATCCTACTACTATTGCTTCTCTTATATTAAGGTCATTAGTACTACCAATATAAAAGTTAATCCCAAAATATCCGACTAAAAATATAAACCCTATTGAAAGAGTAATATAATTTAAGGGTACTATTGTAAAGTATACACTTGAGACTATACATATAATTAAGGTTACGAAAAATATTTTTTCTCCAGTATGAAATAGTTTTTCCATACTATCACCTCAAAAGTAATTTATTATATTATACTTATAATTTACTTAAAATGTGATTAGGTTATATTTGTATATAATAAAAAAAGATTACGTGGCTACGTCTTACTCTCCCAGGAGGTTGCCCCCCAAGTACCATCAGCGCTAAAGAGCTTAACTTCTGTGTTCGGAATGGGAACAGGTGTATCCTCTTTGCTATAGTAACCACATAATCTTATTTGGAGCGGGTGAAGGGGATCGAACCCTCACAGCCGGCTTGGAAGGCCGGAACTCTACCATTGAGCTACACCCGCATATATTTAGAGTTAATACTCTAAAAACTGCATATCATTTATGATTTAATCATTTAAATTTGGTCAAGTCCTCGACCTATTAGTATCGGTAAGCTACATACATTACTGCACTTCCACCTCCGACCTATCAACCAGGTAGTCTTCCTGGGGTCTTACCCTTACGGTGGGAAATCTTATC
>NZ_JACRWE010000002.1 GCF_014323405.1 Romboutsia faecis
GATAAGATTTCCCACCGTAAGGGTAAGACCCCAGGAAGACTACCTGGTTGATAGGTCGGAGGTGGAAGTGCAGTAATGTATGTAGCTTACCGATACTAATAGGTCGAGGACTTGACCAATTTTAAATGATTCCATTAAATGTTATTCAGTTTTTAAAGTACTAATAAAAAATACATAAAAATGTATAAACACTTTGCTGGTGTGGCTCAACGGTAGAGCAGCTGACTTGTAATCAGCAGGTTGTAGGTTCGATTCCTATCACCAGCTCCAATCAAAAGACTAAGTAATTCTTAGTCTTTTTTTATTTATAAAATAAATATAAAGCAAATAATAATTTATGTTAAAATAGAAAAAGAGTAACCGGTGATTGGAGGAATAATATGATACTTGGAGTTATAGGGCCTTCTGATTCGAGTAAAAAAATAGAAGAATACTTAAGGGAAATAGATAAAGAATTAGAAATAAAATTATACATAAGAGAAAAAGCAGCGGAATGTATAGAAGTAATAGCTAATTGTGAAGAAGAATGCGATGCAATTATTTTCACAGGATGTGGTGTAGCAGCAGCGGTAAAATCAAAATACGAAGTAAAAAAAGCAAATGGATTTGTATCTAGAGGCGGTACTAGTATTATGAAAGCTTTTTGGAAGGTAAAAAAAGCTAATATGAATCTAGATAAATTTAGTATAGATGTTGTAGAGAATGAAATATTAGAAGATATAGTTAATGAAATTGATGTAAATCCTAAAAAAGTATTTTCACTACCATTTAGCAATAGCATAGATGAGATGGAGTATGCAAAATGGCATATGAACTTATTTGAAAAAGGTGAAATTGATGTTATACTTACTGGTTTTGGTAATGTATACAATGTATTAAAGAATATGGGGTATCCAGTTTTTAGACTAGAAGCAACTAGACCACTTATAAAAACATGTTATGAAGAAGTTAAAGCTAAAGAAGCATTAAATAAAGCTCAATATTCACAAATATCAGTAGAGATATTAAGTTTAATAGATTATAAAGGAAGCAAAGAAAGTTATTATTCTAATATGATTAATAAATCAAAAGTAGATAAGATCATAGTGGAGTATGTAAGAAGTATTCAAGGGTCTATATTTAATTTTGGTAGAGATGAGTATATAGTATTCTCTCATAAAGGTGCTATAGATAATGAAGAAAACTATAATAAATTATTTAAATTGCAAAAAGAAGTAAAATTAAATGGATTCTCATTAGGGGTAGGTATAGGTATTGGAACTACAGCATATCAAGCAGAGACTAATGGATACAAAGCTTTAAAACGTTGTATAGATTCAAAAGATTTCGATATATATTTAGTTGATGATGAAATTATAAAAGGTCCTTTAGGAACAGATAGTGAGTTAAGTTATTCATTAATAGCATCTGATGAGCGTTTAATGGAGATATCTGAAAAAACGGGATTAAGTTGTGAGTCTGTAGCTAAAATTATGGCAATAAGTGAAAGCCGAAATAATTCCGTATATGATACAAAGGAACTAGCAGATTATTTAGATATAAGTGATAGAAGTGCAAGAAGGATACTTAATAAAATAGTTGATTCTGGATTTGGAAGAGTGTATGCTAAAGAAAGTAGCGTAGGTGGCGGAAGACCTAAGAATCTTATAGAAGTTACTTTTTAGCATTAAAAGTGAATTTAATTTATAGAAAAAGGTTTAGATATCCAAAATGATATCTAAACCTTTTTTATTTGTTTTTACAAACTAAGATTATATAGTTTTATCGTATTTATTTAAGAAATCTAAATATTCTTCTTTAGTCATAACTGGTTTAAAGTCAGCTAAGATTTCATTAGCTCCCTTAGCACCATCGAATAATAAGTCTACTACTGTCATAGCCATTGATTTAGCAGGAACTATGTAAGCTAATTCTTCATCTACTATTTCGAAATCTCTTGTATGAAGAGCTCCTTTAACACCACCAACCATAGGATGTAAAGTAGGCATTAGGTGAGATATATCACCGAAGTCGAATGAACCTGTAAAGTCTCCACCATCGATTATCTCATTACTTGGTATTCCTAATTCAACAAGGTTATTGCTGAATAAGTTATCCATACTTCTGTAACGAAGTATTGGTAAATATCCTGGTATTTCAGTTATCTTAACTTCAGCACCAACTGCAGTTCCACCAGCTATTAAAGCTCTATTTATTCTTTCACTAGCATCTATCATTCCGTTTATAGTTCTAGCTCTAACATATGATTCCATTTGTACATCAGCAGGAACCACATTAACTATATCTCCAGCCTTAGTTAAGATAGGATGGAATCTAACTCTTTCAGATTCTTTGAATGTTTCTCTTAAAGCATTTACATTATTTATTGCAAGCATTGCAGCATTTAAAGCATTTATACCTTCATGAGGAGCAGAACCAGCATGAGATTCTTTACCTATAAATTGAACTTTCTTTCCTATGAATCCATTACTTTCTGGTCCAACTAAAGCTTTGCTATCACCACAATCTGATGAATGGAACATCATAGACATATCTACATCGTCAAAGTAACCTCTCTTGACAAGTTCTTGCTTACCACCAAAGTAAGTTATTTCACCTTTTTTCTTAAGTTGCTCTCTGTATTCTAATTCAATGAATTCTTCAGCAGGAGTAGCCATGAAAGATATTTTTCCATCTAAAGAATCTAAAACACCACTTTTAACTAATCCAAGAGCAGCACCTAACATACCAGCTATTTGAATATTATGTCCACAAGTATGAGAAGCACCTATTTCATTTGCATCTTTATGTTCTTTACAAGATATACCATCTAATTCACCTAAGATAGATATATGAGGACCTTTTTTATTTTCATTTGCAACAGCTTTACACCCAGTAACAGCTATATTTTTTTCAACTTCTAATCCTAACTCTTCTTGCATAAAGTTTGCAACAGCTTCAGTAGTTTTGTATTCTTTGTATCCGTACTCTGGAGTGTGATATATTCCACGACCAATTTCTATTATTTTATCTCTATTTTCATCTATTGATTTTATTATTAAATCTTTTAATTGTTGCTTGTTCATAAGTATTCCTCCCATAAATTTAATTAAATTATTAAAAATAAAGCATATAAGCTAATTTTAATTTACACATGAAACTTTTCTTATAATCTTATATAACCCCTTGCATCTTTAATACTATATGAGCTATAGATGCACAAGCGAAGAATATAGTTGTGAAAACTACTAAAGATATAACAACTATCTTCCAAGACATTTTCTTTAAATCTTCTATTTTATTACCTACTGATATACCAGCAAATGCTAGTAGTGGAGTAGTTATTGCCATAAAGTTTATATTTGCTACTTGAGTATTAAAAACATCTGATACTGCATTACCAGGTATACTTAAAAATAAACCTATTATTGTTGCAAATCCAAATGCAGGGAAGATTGATTTTGGAAATAAATCTTTTAGCATCATAGCAAGCATAGCAGCTGCTATCATTATTAACATACCTGGAAGAGCTGTAGTTATAGCAATTCCACTACTTATAAATTGACCAACAAGAATCATAGCACCAACCATTAACATAACTACTAGTTGGTAAGAACTTCTTTTTAAATCTATTTTTCCAAACATTATTTATACACCCCTCTATTAAGCAACCTTATTTTTAGATTTATTTTTTTTACCTATCTTTGGTTCTAATATAGCATATAACTTATTACTGAATGGTAAAGTTATAAATACTAAGAATATTAATCCTGTTAAACTAGACATCATGTTACTAGTAGCACCATAAGAAAGTATAGTATCAATCATAGCAGGATCTGCTGCTATTTTAGGAACTTTTGTAAGTGCAGCAGAAGCAGCTGTCATCATACTACCACTACCAACACCAGTTGCCATACCTAGTGCATATGGATGAAGTCCTGTATATATTGAAACTGAACCTAATACAGAGAAGTAAATAGTTCCTATAACTGTACCCATTAAATAAGTACCAAGAACACCACTACCTTCTGGAGAGTTTATACCATATTTTTCAGATATAACACCAAGAGCAGTTTCACGGCTTATACTAGTACAAGCACCAATAGCTTCTCTTTTAAATCCTAAGAATAAAGCTAAAGGTAAAGCTACTACTGGTGATAATATATGTCCAAACTCTTGAGCTAAGAAAGCAGGACCAGCTTGTATTATTTTTGCAAGATTTGGACCAACTGTAGATCCATATTTTATACCTAATAAAACTAGTGCTATACCAACTATATCACCAGCTATATTTATCTCTTTTTCATTTATAATATCTCTTAAAACTTTGATTTTTTTACCTAATAAATCAGGTGTTATTACAATACCTATTATAACTGCATATAGCATTGGGAATAAAACTAAAGCCACAGGACCTATGTTGACTGTGTACTCCCCAACTAATTCAGTAACGATAACTATAGCAAAAGCAGCTAACATTACTTTGATAAGATTTTTGTTATCTTCCATAATTCCTCCTAATAATATAAATATTTTTGACTTACGGCAATCGTTTTCAAAAACGAAAAAATAAAAATTGGTCAATTTAAAAATTGACATAAATAAAAAGTTTGTGACATGTCCAAAATGTGTCCGTAAATAAAGAATAAGATATGGATAATTTTTTGTCAATATAAAATGTAAAAAAATGTTTTAAAATAATAAAATTGGGTAAGAGTTTAGAAAATTGGAATTATTTCTAGTAATGATACATAACTTGGAAAATGCACTCAATTATTGTTATAATAGGAATAATGGAGGTTGAGGAATTATGACAAAAAAATCAAGAGGAATAATAATTGAAGCTTTAGGATTAATAATAGGGTGTTTATCTATGAGTATAGGACTTAATATGTTTTTAGGTCCACATACCATAGCACCGGGAGGACTTAGTGGTTTATCAGTAGTTATAAGCAAATTAACAGGACTTTCTGTTTCAACAATAATGCTTATGATGGGGATACCACTTATAATATGCTCAGTAAAAATATTAGGGAAAAAAGATGCTGCAAAAACTTTAATAGGGATGCTTACTTTATCTTTTCTTTTAGAGGTTACATCTCCATTAGCTAATATATCTGCAACACAAGATACTTTATTATCAGCTATATCAGGAGCTATTTTACTAGGATCAGGTATAGGTATTGTATTTAGTGTAGATGGATCTACAGGAGGTACTGACCTTATAGCTCTTATGGTAAATAGAGTTTTTCCAAGTATACCATTATCAAAGTGTTTAACATTTATTGATGGTATGGTAGTAATATCAGCAGGTATTGCAAATGGGAATTTAGAAACTGGACTGTATTCTGCAATAGCACTTTATATTATAGTGAAAATGATAGATGCAATTGTTTCTGGATTTGATTATTCAAAGGCATTTATGATTATAACTGAAGAAGAAGAAGTATTAAGAGATGCTATAGTTAATGATGTAAAAAGGGGTCTTACAATAATAGATGCAAAGGGTGGTTACACTAGCCAAGATAAGAGAATTTTATTAGTTGTAGTTCGTAAAAAGCAAGAAGTTCATCTTAAAAAGCTTATAAAGAGAGTTGATCCAAAGGCATTTATAATAGTAAGTGATGTTCATGAAGTATTAGGAGAAGGATTTACACCTATAAATGTCTAATATATTAGTATGCTAAAAAAATTGAATAGCTAAAGTTAATAAAGCATAAAATTTATTATAGTTTAGCTCAAAGAGGTATGAAGGATAATTTGAATTCATACCTTTAATTTTTTCATGAGGGATGATAAAGATATGGTTAATTTTACAAACAAATATCAATCATTAGAACTTATTTCTAATGATAAATCAAAACTAATATACGTAGCAACTAATACAGAAACAGATAAAAAAGTAGTACTTAAGCTTTATAAAAAAACTGACTATCAAGAAAGTCAATTTGAAGAATTAAAAAAAATAGTTGAATTCTCAGGCTTAAATAAAAATAACAATTTAATTAAAATACATGATGTAGACAATGGAATCTATGATGATATTATTTATTATATTGTAGAAATGGAGTACATTAAAGATAAGTGTTTAGAAAGCTTAATAGAAAATAAGAATCTTAATGAAAATGAATCACTAAAGATTATAGAACAATTAATAGATGGATTAAATGAATTACATAGACTGAATATAGTCTATAAAAATTTAAGCACTGATAAAATATTTGTAAATGAAGAAGGTACTTTAAAACTAGACCCTACAGGTTATATAGATAAATATAATCAAAATATAAAATATATATCACCAGAACAAGCAAGTGATAAACCTATAAATAAAACATCAGATATATATTCAATAGGGATAATACTATATGAGATAATAAACAAAGAACTACCATTTGTCTGGGAAAATGGAAAAGAAGAGTTATATAAAAGTATGACTAAAGAGTTTTATATAGGTAAAGACAAATGTAGTGATAATGTAGTCTCCATACTAGAGAATTGTTTATATATAGATCCTGCTGAAAGATATGAAAATTTGGATGTACTTTTATTAGATATAAGGTCATGTTTAGATTATAATATAAGCGTATTTAGAAATAATAGAGAAAATGAGTATTTGGTAAATAAAGAAAATATAAAAATAAGTAAAAATAACGATGATGAAGATTTTAAATTAAAAAATGAAATAAAATTAGAAAATGAATTAAAAATAAAAAAAGAGAATGAGCAAAGTAAAGAAACTGAACAAGATTATAAAGATAAAAAATATAAATACATTAAGCTGATGTCAGCATGTGCAGCAGTAGCACTTGTATCTGGAGGATTAATTCTTAAAGGTCCAGATATTATTGATAAATTAAAAAATAATAATGATTCATCTAATGTAGATACATTAAATAAAAATAGTACAATAAAAGACAATGATAAAAGTTATATAAAAGAAAATCAAGAAGAACAAATTGACAGCATACCTGAAAATGAACCAAATACAGATAAAGAAAATTATGAATATAAGAACACAAAGAAACAAAATACTTATACAGATATAGATAATACAACAACATTAAAGCCTAATCATAATACTGATGATGCAGTAAATACAACACCTCAAAAACCACAGACAAAACCAGAACAGACTCCAAATGAAACACCAGAAGAGACACCAGATGATACACTAGAAAAAACAGAAGACAAGCCAGAAGAGACACCAGATGATACACCAGAAAAAAAACCAGAAGAAACACCAGACGATACACCACAAAACCCAGAGCAAAAGCCAGAACAAGTACCAGATAATATAACAAATAATACACCGAGTCAAACTCCGAATAATGCAGAGTAATGAAGAAACTAAATTCTTGACTTTAAGTACAGAAGTTACTAAGATTTAATTACACAATAAAAATTGTCTTAATATAATTATCCAAAATTTAAAAATATTAGGAGGTTACATTATGGCTACCAAAAAACAAAAAAGAGAGAAAAGAAAATTAAATAAGAAAATGCAAAAAGAGATTGTTGCTAAAAAGAAAGCAGCTCAAGCACAAGAACAAGAATTGAAAAGCTCAAAATAGAAATAGTTACGAAAAAATTATAAGGGATTGTATCAATGGAAATTTACTTTGATACAATCCCTATTTTAACTTTAGGATATATTATTTACTTGCCATATAATTGAAATACATACTAATAAGGTCGCTTTCTTTTATATTAGTATCACTATTTTTCAAAATATCTTTAACTATTTCATACTTCTCTACCATACCTGAACTTAAGAATTTATCCTTAAGAGTATTTAAATCTTCTATATTATAATTTTTATTGCTATCAAAATCTATATATTTATCAGTCTTACTAGCCAAAGATTTAAAATTATCTATGGTATCTAAAGTTATCATAGAAACTTTTCTAGATACAGTATCTAAAGAAACTAAAGCACCTGAATTATCATATTTTATAGCTATATCATATTTATTTTCATCTGACAAAATATCTGATATTGCCTGAGAAATATTTGTAGAGTCTGTTTCTATTGTATAATCTTTTGCAAGATTTTTTATATTTTCTAGGGTATCATCTGAGGATGTAGTAGAATTATCTTTTATATCAGATGAATTTTCTTTATTAGATACAGTAGTAAGATCTTTTAGTAAGTTCTCTTGATTGCGATAATTTATATACATAATCCCACCAACTAAAACTATAGCAGTAGTTATAAAAAATATAAATATTCTCTTTATAAACTTAAACATATTAATTCCTTTCTAGTAAATTTATATATTTGGGTTAGTTTGATTATATACATCTTAATAAAAATAAATACCTATAACACTATGAAAAGTGGTAAAATTTATAGATATATATAATTATAATATAGTTGTTTATAATAAGAGAAAAAAGAATACAATAACAAGTGGGTATAACAAATAAGAAAGTTTAAGCATAAATAATTCTATATAAAAAACTTAGTAAAAAATAAGAAGGCATGAATATAGTGAATATAGTGAATAAAGTAAACAATGCTAAACTAAAGTAATAAGGTTTAATAAAAAGGAGTAGAAAAATGAACGATTTTTCAAATGGAAAAGACAGATATATAGATAATATAAATAAAGAAAATAACAGTAAAAGAAACAAATTAGATAAAAAGACGATGCTTATAATACTTTTAGTACTTATAGTAGGATGGATGGGATTTATATTTTATATGTCACATCAACCATCAGCAGTATCATCATCTCAATCAGGTAGTGTTATAAATACTATTATTAATATGCCAATAATAGGAGCAATAGCAAAACCTATACTAACATCATCAATAGGTGAATTTGTAATAAGAAAATCAGCTCATATGTTTTTATACTTTGTACTTGCAATATTGACATTTATGTTTATATCTATAAAAAGTATAAGAGAGCAAAATTTAAGTTCAAAAATAATTTTTAGAAATATGGCAATAGCTTTATTGATAGTATTTTTATATGCATGTAGTGATGAATTCCATCAATTATTCGTACCTGGTCGTAGTGGAGAATTTAGAGATGTAATGGTAGATACATGTGGAGGAATAATTGGACTTATATTAATAAGTATTAATTATTTTAGAAAAATATAAGTATACTTATTCAACTCTGGGAAAACTTAAAATAAAGGACTAATGAATATTAATACAGGATAATGGTGATAGCATGAATAGAATAATTAAAAACACTGTTTTAAGAAAAAGCTTACTAGGATTAACTATAGCTGTATTTTTAGGAGTTTTATTTTCTAGAGTTGGATACACAGAAAACTTAGATACAAAAGAAGTACCTAAAGAAGCACCAGGAATAAAAAATATTTTATTAGTGGGTGTTGATGGAGAAAACCTAGAAAAAGGTAATCGATCAGATGCTATGATTATAATGACCATAGATCAAAATAATAAAAATATAAAACTTACTTCTTTGTGTAGAGATACCTATGTATATATAAAAGGTCACGGAAAAGAAAAACTTACACATGCATATGCATATAGCGGACCAGAGTTATTATTAGACACAATAGAAAAAAACTTTGGAATTAAAATATCTAAATATGCTACAGTTAACTTTTCTTCTTTTATAAACATAATAGACTTACTTGGAGGAGTAGAGGTTGAAGTTACAGATAATGATGTTAATGTTTTAAATCAACTTATAAAAGTATGTTATAAGATAGATACAAAAGAAGATAAAGGAAAAATGGAACTTATAGATAGTGCAGGTAAATATAATTTAAATGGATATCAAGCACTAGCTTTTAGTAGGATTAGATATCAAGATAGTACAGATGCAAGAAATACAAGACAAAGAATGGTTGTAAAATCAGCATTGGAAAAGCTAAAAACTAAAGGTTTAAGTACTTATATAAGTTCATTAAATGAAATATTATTAGGAGTAAAAACAAATTTAAGTCCAACAGAAATAATAGTTCTTGGGTATAAGACACTAAGAATAGGTACAGATAATATGAAGACACTAGAGTTTCCAGTTTATAAAGAAGAAGTAAAATTAAAAGAAGCTGGATGGGTAGTAATATGGGATGAAGAAGATAATTTAGATTTACTAAATAATTTCATATACGAAAGCATAAAGGTAGAATAAGTCAAATATATATGTATAAATGGGTGATTTAGGTATCGGGGGCAGGGATAAATAAAATAATTCTAGGGCATGCAGCGGAAAAAATGCTGCAAATGTCCTAGAATTTTTTTTATTTATCTTTTTGCCCCACAGGCTAATTTAAGTATGTATTTATACAAATATTTTTAGTTACTATGGGGAAGGGAGTATTGGAAGAGTAATTATTCAGAGATTAGCTTTGCGTGGACTATTGTTCTGGCATCTTTAAATTCGTAGCTACATGTGTATAGTGTTATTATTTTATCTTCTTTGCCAACTTGTAAGTCTGATTTATGCATTGATCTGTTTGTAATGTAGTTTATGTAGCTTTGGTAGTCTTCGTCATTTTCAAAGTCTACTTTTAGATAGTCTTCTGTTAAGTCTGCTACGTATACTGAGAATACTTGGTAAGTGTAGTTTTTTCCTTTGTATTCAACGTTTATTAAATTATTTTCGTTAAAGAAATTCTCATCTTTATAATTAGCTAGTTCTCCAAACATTGTCTTGTTTCTCATGTGATGTCCGTATACTATTGTACTTTTGTCTTCTTCAAAATCATTTCTATAATCCATGAATATACTACCTGATGCTAGATATTCTTTGTTAAAGTCGTGTGTTAAGTAGTAGTCATTGTCTTTGCTTTGGACTACTGGATAGTCTATGTTTGTGTTGTCTACTTTTAACCAAAATCTATAATCTGGGTTTATTGCAGTAAGCTCAGCTGTCTTATCTTTATTCTGAGATTTTTCTCTTATATCGTTATATACAGTATCTGCTTTTTTATATTCTGCTAGTTTTGTGTAAATTTTATAACCAGAGAATATTAGTATGGATATTAGTATCATATTTATTAAAATTTTAATTATTTTTTTCAATTAAATCACCCCCTATTATATTTTAGCTTAAGTAAGATGGATTTTATATGATTTTTTTCTTATATCCTATAATACGACAAATAGATAATTAGAAAATAAAATATAATTTGTCGAAAAATGGATTAAAATAAAAAATTCAACATGAAAAATGACTAAGAATGTCGAATCTATTTCAAAAAAAACAAAAGATGCTATCATAAAAAACAGTTAAATGAAGTTTTATGTATTTATTTGAGTAGTTATAGATGGAATTGTTTTACAAGGAATATTAATAATCATTATAGATATTTATATAAAAAAGCTTATTGACCTTAAATGAAAGAGACTAGTTAAAACACCAAATAGGGTTATGAGCTTATTATTATGTGTAAAAAATATACGAACTATAAACAAATAATATTACATAAAATTCGGAAGATGGAGGAGAGACAATGGAAGAAACTATTGATTTAAGAGAGTATTTTAGCATTATCAAGAAAAGATCAAAAATTATAGTAATCATAACATTAATAGCAATGCTAGTAAGTGCAGCTGTAAGCTTTTTCATGTTGAGTCCTGTATATGAAACTAACACTACATTAATAGTAAATAGAAGTGAAGCTGTTCAAGATCAAAATATGACTAATGACGAGTACACTGTTTCACAAAAGCTAGCAACTACATATGGAGAAATAATAAAATCTAGAACTGTACTTGATGAGGTTATAGACGAATTAAAATTAGATATGACATATAGCCAATTAGCATCAATGGTAAGCGTAAGTCCAGTAGGAGATACACAAATAATAAACATAAAGGTACAAGACACTAATCCTACAAAAGCTATGAATATTGCAAATGCTATACCAAAAGTATTTACAAAAGAAGTAAAAAGAATAACTAAGGCAAATGGAGCTGAAGTAGTAGATAAAGCAGTACTTCCACAAAATCCAATAAAGCCTAATAAGGTAATGAACGTGGCAATAGCGACAGTACTAGGGGTAATGATAGGTTTATTCTTAGTGTTTGTATTAGAATATATGGATACAAAGATGAAGAAACCAGAAGACATAACAAAACACTTAGATCTTCCAATACTAGGTGTAATACCTAAAGAAGACATAGCATAGGGGGTGAAAATATGCAATTACATACTTATAACAATCCTAAGTCTCATATATCAGAGGCATACAGAATATTAAGAACAAATATAGAGTTTTCTAATATAGACAAAAACATAAAAACAATATTAATGACAAGTGCTCAACAAAATGAAGGAAAAAGTACATCAATATCTAACTTGGCATCGACTTTTGCAAACCTTGAAAATAAAAAGGTACTAATAATAGACTGCGACCTTAGAAATCCAAGTGTACACAAAATGTTTGGTGTAAGTAATATATCTGGACTTACAGATGTACTTACAGGTCAAAAAGATATAGAAAAATGTATAGAAAAAACAAAAGTAAAAAATCTAGATATACTAAAAGCTGGTAAGATACCACCAAATCCATCAGAGATACTTCAATCTAAGAAGATGAGAAACTTTATGGAAGTAATAAAAGAGTACTATGATTATATATTTATAGATTCTCCACCAGTTGGAATAGTTGCAGATGCTAGTATATTAGCTCAATATGCTGATGGAACAATACTTTTAATTGCTGCTAATGAAGCTGATATAGAAGCTACTAAAATTGCTAAAGAAAGACTAGAGGGAGTAAATGCTAATATCCTTGGAGCTATACTTAATAAATTTGAAGCAGATAGTAAGAGCTATGGATATTATAACTACTACTATGGTAGTACAAGTGAAAAGAAGAAACAAAAACGAGGTTTATTTAGAAGAAAATAGATAAAAGGTAATTTTGGGGGTAGTGTTATTTATGGAGATGAAACTTACAGAGCCTAACGAAAGTAGTGTATTATCAAAAATACTAGATACCTACAGAGTTAGGCAGATTGTACTATTAGCTTTAGATGTATGTATTATTTTAATTGGATTTTTATTAGCTTCTAACTTAACAGGTATAGAAGGAACATTAGGTCTTAGTAATGTTACACTTCCTGTATCTTTATACATAATATGTACGGTTACAATGTTTGGGATATTTAAATGTTACAGTAGCTTATGGAGATATGCTGGAACTGAAGAATTATTATCAATATGTGTAGCAACAGTATTCTCTATGATACCAGTAATTATTTCGCATAAGGCTGTAGGGATTAATTATTCTTTACTATTTTACATTGTAAATACTATTTTTATAGTAGCATTTGCAGGCGGAGTGAGAGTTACTTATAGAACAGGAAGAAGATTTACAAGGTTAAGTCAATCAAAAGATGAAATTTCAAGAGTTCTTATAGTTGGGGCTGGACAAGCTGGTGAAATGGTTATTAGAGAAATTAAGAATAATCCTCAGATTAATAAACGTGTAGTTGGAATTATAGATGATGATATTAATAAATTAGGCAGAAGAATACACGGAATTAAGATACTTGGAACCACTGAAGATATAGAAAATATAGTAGAAGAACAAAACATAGATGAAATAATACTAGCAATGGCTAAGGTAAGTAAGAAAAGAAAAAGAGAAATTATAGAACTTTGCAATAATAAATGCAAACTTAAGACTGTACCAGGAATATTTGAAATTATAGATGGTAAGGTTGATATAAAAAATATTAGAGACGTAGAAATAGAAGACTTATTAGGTAGGGAGCCTATAAAGACTAACTTAGAAGAGATTAGCGATTACTTAGAAAATAAAGTTGTTATGGTTACAGGTGGAGGAGGATCTATAGGATCTGAGCTTTGTAGACAAATAGCTGGATTTAATCCTCGTGAACTTATAATAGTAGACAACTATGAAAATAATGCTTATTCAATACAACAAGAGTTAGTTAGAAAATATGGAAATAAACTAAATCTTAAGACTATAATTGCTTCTATTAGAGAAGAAGTACGTATGGATGAAATATTTAGTACTTATAGAC
Source organism: Romboutsia faecis (assembly GCF_014323405.1). Taxonomy (GTDB): domain Bacteria; phylum Bacillota; class Clostridia; order Peptostreptococcales; family Peptostreptococcaceae; genus Romboutsia_E; species Romboutsia_E faecis. The sequence continues at coordinate 13,973 of NZ_JACRWE010000002.1, forward strand.
CAGAGGTAGTATTCCATGCAGCAGCTCATAAGCATGTTCCTCTTATGGAAGCTAGTCCAAGTGAAGCAATAAAGAATAATATATTTGGAACTATGAATGTTGCAAAATTATCAGATACTTACGGAGTTAAGAGATTTGTACTTATATCTACTGATAAAGCAGTTAACCCAACTAATATTATGGGAGCTACGAAAAGAGCTGCTGAAATGATTATTCAGACTATGAATGAAAATAGTAATACTGAGTATGTAGCAGTTAGGTTTGGTAATGTACTTGGAAGTAATGGTAGTGTTATTCCTCTATTCAAGAAGCAAATAGAAGAAGGCGGACCTATTACGGTTACTCACCCAGATATTATTAGATACTTTATGACTATACCTGAAGCTGTTGGTCTTGTAATTCAAGCTGGTGCTATGGCTAAGGGTGGAGAGATATTTGTACTTGATATGGGAGACCCAGTAAAAATAGTTGACTTAGCTAAAAATCTTATAAAGTTAAGTGGTCTAGAGCCAGGTATTGATATAAAAATTGAATTTAGCGGACTTAGACCTGGTGAGAAGTTGTATGAGGAACTTCTTATGAGCGAAGAAGGTCTTACAAGTACGGAAAATAAGAAGATATTTATAGGAAATCCTATAAAGTTTGATGTTCATAAGACTTATAGGCATCTTGATGTTCTTAAGAAGGTAGTAGAGAAGGAAGAAGTAGAATTTATTGATAATATTATGAGGGAACTTGTTACTACATATATAAGACCCGAGGATGCAAATGTTAAGAAAATCATTTGATTTATTTTTATGTAGACTAGGATTGCATTAATTAACTTAAGAGAGAGGGATAAGTAATAGAATGAATAAAAGAATATTTTTAGCATCGCCACATATGTGTGGCAAAGAGGAAGAGTATGTAAAAGAAGCCTTTGAAAGTAATTGGGTTGCACCTTTAGGACACAACGTTAATAGTTTCGAAAAAGAAATATGTGAATACACAAAAGCTAAATCAGCATGTGCTTTGGTTAGTGGTACGAGTGCAATTCATTTAGCATTAAAGAATTTAGGTGTAGGTCAAGGAGATTTTGTATTTGCATCTACATTAACCTTTGCAGCAACTGTTAATCCTATAATATACCAAGGTGCAATACCGGTATTTATAGATAGTGAGTATGAGAGTTGGAATATGTGTCCAATAGCTTTAGAAAAGGCATTTGAAGATGCAAAACTAAATAATCAACTTCCAAAAGCTGTTATAGTAGTTCATTTATACGGTCAAAGCGCTGATATGGAGAAAATAAAAAATATATGTGATAGATACAATACTCCAATAATAGAAGATGCAGCTGAATCATTAGGAACAATATATAAAGGGATTCAAACTGGGACTATTGGAGAAATAGGAATATATTCATTCAATGGAAATAAAATAATAACTACGTCAGGCGGAGGGATGATGGTTTCCAATAATACTAAATATACAGAAAAAGCTTTATTCTGGGCAACTCAATCAAGAGAAAATGAGAAATATTATGAACATAAAGAATTAGGCTTTAATTATAGAATGAGTAATATAGTAGCTGGAATAGGTAGAGGACAATTAACTGTATTAGATGAAAGAATATCTAAAAAGAAGTATATATATGAAACTTACAAAAATTCATTTCAAGATATAGATGATATAGAAATGATGCCGATATGTAGTTATAATGAACCAAATTATTGGTTAAGTTGCATGACGATAAAAGAGAATTCAAATATAAGCGCAATAGATATAAATATATGCTTGGAAAAAGAAAATATAGAATCTAGACCTATTTGGAAGCCAATGCACTTACAACCATTTTTTGAAGAATATAAATTTTTTACTAATAAAGAATCAGGAAGCGTAAGTGAAGACTTATTTAAAAGGGGAATATGTTTACCGTCAGATACGAAAATGACAAATAATGATTTAAAGAGAATAATAAATACAATTAAGAAAATATTTAAATAGTAGGAGGTAGTATATGTATAAAATTATTAAGAGAATAATCGATATTATGATTGCTATATGTTTAATTATACTATCAACTCCTATTATGATTATTGCATCGGTTGCTATAAAATTTGATGACCCAAGGGGGCCAATACTATTTAAACAAGATAGAATTGGATATAAGAATAAAATATTTAAAGTGTGCAAGTTTAGAACAATGAGAGTTGAAGTTGAAAAAAGAGGCAAGAAGTTAAGTGATGAAGAGAGGATGTTAAAGGTTGGTAGAATTTTAAGGAAGTTAAGTATAGATGAGTTGCCGCAAATGATAAATATACTAAAAGGTGAAATGAGTTTTATTGGACCGAGGCCTTTACCAGTAAGATACCTTGATTACTATAATGAAGAAGAAATTAAGAGACATAATGTACGACCAGGAATTAGTGGATTAGCACAAATAAATGGGCGTAATACTTTAAATTGGGAAGATAGGTTTAGACTGGATGTATTTTATGTTGAGAATATATCATTAATTCAAGATATAAAAATTTCTATTAAAACAGTAAAGAAAGTTATTTTAGGGTCAGATGTTGTTACTAGAGGAGAAGTTAATTTACTAGATTTTGATAAACATAGAGAATTACAAGAGTCTAATACATAAAGGAGATAGTATGGATATATTTAGATTTGGAGTACAAGAGATAGATAAGTATAGAGATGATATGATAGATTTGTTAAATCAATCATTAAAATTAAGCTTTAAAAAGAATATTCCATATGAGTATTTAGAGCAAAGAATGAATGTAGCAAAAGAATATATTAAAGACAATAAAGCTATTATATTTGGATTAATAGAAGAGGGTATATTATTAGGGTTTATATGGTGTTTTGAAAAAAATATGATTGATGAAAAAATGTTGCATGTTGTTCATTTTGTTGTAGAAGAAAAACAAAGAAATAATGGTATAGGATCTATGCTTATAAAGAAGATTGAAGAGTATGCAAATGAAGTAAATATAAATCTTATAGAGCTTTTAGTTACTAAAGACAATAGTAAGTCAGTTGAGTTTTATCATAATAAAGAATTTTTTATAGAAAGATACACTATGTTAAAAAGGTTGGATTAGCGATGGATATATATTTTAATGATGATTATGGAAAACTTTATGAATCTATAGAAAATGGTAAATCGGAAGTATTTGAATTTACATGTGGATTAGGTAAAATCAAAAATCAGTTTATAAAAAGAAAAATTCCTAATAAAATCAATAATACTACGTATTTTGATATAGTTACACCTTATGGTTATGGAGGTCCATTAATAACAGAAATAAAAGATAAAGAAAAAATAAATGATTTAGTAGAGAAATATATAGAATCATTTAAAGAATACTGTGAAAAAAATAATATTGTTAGTGAATTTATAAGATTTCATCCAATTATTGGAAACGTTAATGATTTTAAGGATGTATATGAGGTTAAAAATATAAGAAAAACACTAGGAACAAACTTAAAAGATTACACAGATCCAATACAAGTAGAATTTTCTAAAAGTTCTAGGAAAACTATAAGGCAAGTTTTAAAAAAGGGAATAACATATAGAGTAATAGAAAAACCAGAGAATATAAGAGATTTTAAAGAAATATATTATTCAACTATGGATAGAAATGAAGCTAGTGAATACTATTATTTTGATGATGAATACTTTGAAAAATGCTTAACATATTTTAGGGAAAATTTAATTATTATTGAAGTAATATATGATGATAAAGTTATAGCATCAGGACTATATTTTGTTTGTGGAAATATATTACAAGCACACTTATCAGGAACATTAAATGAATATTTAGAGATGTCACCAGCATACATAACGAAATATGCAACAGCGTTATGGGCTATAGAAAATGGAATAGATTATATACACTATGGTGGAGGAACTACTAATAGTATAGAAGATTCTCTTTATAAATTTAAGAAAAAGTTTTCTCAAAATACAGAGTTTGATTTTTATATAGGTAAGAAAATATGGAATATGGATATTTATAATGAACTTTGTAAACTGAACAAATCTGATATAGATGATGTATATTTTCCAGCATATAGAAAGGTAAGGTAGAATAAATGAAAATTGATGAATCAATAAGAAGATATGGATTTTGGATAAAAGATTATCTAAAAGGAAAGAAAATATATAATCATTATAAGGATATAGAAAAAAATTATTTAGAAGGAGTAAATCAAAAAGATATAGAAAAAAAGGTTAAAAAATTATTAGAACATGCTAGTGAAACAACAAATTTTTATTCTAAATATAAAGGTGTATATACAATAGATAAATTTCCAGTTGTAAATAAAATGAATTATAAAATGGAATATAACAAATTTATATCAGAAAAGTATAAAAATTCTAACACGAACAGAAATATGAGTACTAGTGGTTCAACAGGAACTCCATTTACTATAATTCAAGATGAAAGTAAAATAAAAAGATGCCATGCAGCAGTTATATTCTTTGGTGAAATGGTAGGGTATAAAATTGGTATGAAACAGGCTGCATTTAGAATTTGGACAGAAAAGGTAAGAAAAACTCCATTAGATGCATATAAACAAAACTTAGTAATGGTAGATATATCTGATATGAATGATAAAAGACTAGAAAAGATATTAGATGATATATCAAAAAATAATGTTAAGAGTATATTGGCTTATGCATCAGCGTTAAACACTATTAGTGAATATATGACAAAAAAAGGAATTAAAATAAATAATAATGTTGAATCAATTATATCGTGTGCAGAAATGTTATATCATGACACCCAAGCAAATTTAAGAGAACGATTTAATTGTCCTGTAGTATCTAGATATGTAAATATGGAAAATGGAATAATGGGTCAACAATATAATAATAACAATATATACTACATTGATTCATCAAGTTACCATATAGAAATATTAAAGTTAGATAGTGATGAACCTGCAGATTATGGAGAGTTAGGGCGAATAGTTATTACAGATTTATATAACTATGCATTTCCTGTTATTAGATATGATACAGGAGATACAGGTATATTAGAGAAAATAAATGATAGAGGAAAAGATCATATTGTTTTAAAAGAGCTATATGGTAGAAGGGTAGATATTATATATAATTCTAAAGGAGAACCTATTTCTCCACATGTAATAACTAACAATATGTGGGGGATTGAAGGGATAAATCAGTTTAAATTTATACAAGAAGATAAAAAGTTATACAAAATACTTATAAACTCTAGAAGAGAGTTTGATAATTTCGAAGATATATCAGATAAATTCAGGAATATATTAGGCATGGATGTAAAAATTGAAATAGAACGTGTAGATGAAATTCCTGTACTAGAATCAGGAAAACGTAAATATATAGAGAATTTATGTGAAATATATATTTCATAGGCTATTATATTTTTTATATGCTGCTTAAGGAGGAAATTAAATGAAAGTTATGATTTTGGCAAATTCTGCAGAAGGTCTATATAAGTTTAGGAAAGAATTAATTTTAGAAATAAAGAATGAACATGATGTAATTGTATCGGTTCCTTATAATGAAGTATACAATTTAAAATTAGAGGCAATAGGATGTAAAGTTATAAATACAAAAATAGATAGAAGAGGAATCAACCCTATAAGTGACTTTAAATTATTAAAAGCATATTCAGATTTATTAAGTGATTTCAAACCAGATAAAATAATAACATACACAATTAAATGTAATATATACGGGGGAATAGCGAGTAGATTAAAAAATATAGAATATTATCCTAATATAACAGGTCTCGGAAGTGCTTTTGAGAGGAATAAACTATTAAAAAAAAGCATCATACTTTTATATAGACAGGGGTTAAAGAAAGCTAAGAAAGTTTTTTTTGAAAATGAGGAAAATAAAAATGTAATGATTAAATATAAAATTGTAAATTCCAGGCAATCTGTAGTATTAAATGGTGCTGGGGTTAACCTGGATGAATTTAAATTTTATAATTTGAAAAATGATGAAAAAACAATATTTCTTTTTATGGGTAGAATTATGAAAGAAAAAGGAGTAGAAGAGTTATTCTCAGTAGCTAAAAATATAAAAAAAATTTATCCGGAAACTGTATTTAAAATACTAGGCAATTTTGAAGAAAGCTATAAGGATGAAATAGAAAAATTATCAAGAGATAAAATTATTGAATATTATGGAAGAGTAGACGATGTAAAGCCATATATAAAAAGTAGTCAATGTATAGTGTTACCTTCATACCATGAAGGAATGTCAAATACTCTTTTAGAGGCAGCATCTATGGGCAGACCGATAATAACAAATAATATAAGCGGATGTAGAGAAGCTGTAAACAAAAATAAAAATGGTTTCTTATGTACTCCTAAAGATGAGAAAGATTTATATATAAAAATAAAAAGGTTTATAGAGTTACCATTTGAAGAGAAAATGAATATGGGAAAAGAATCGAGAAATCATATAGAAAAATATTTTAATAAAGCTGATGTAGTTAACATTACTATGATGAATATATTTAATAATTAATCTGTTTTAGATTAAAAATATTTATCATAGTTTCTATTAATTGGACATTATAGAAATACTTTTTTAGAAGTTAATAAACTAATAGATTAAACTTGATTTATATTTAAAAAATTTTAAAGTAAACAAGTATAGTAAAATTATAAAATTTTAGTTTAAAAATTCAATTAACATTTAATAAGCTAATTTATTTTTTCTTAATCAGTATAACTAATACTATAAATTTGAGCTATTTGGAAATAACTAAGATATTAATTGAGCTTATAAACATATTTTTGTCAAGTAAATAATAGATGAATTTAATGTATATTTAATAATTGATTTAAGGGTAGTGAATATTTTAGATTATATAAAGAAATAAAATACGCATTTTAATCTCGAAATTATAAATATTAGATTATTTATTTATATTGTATAGTAGTATTATTTACAAGTATAATACAATTTATGGAAATTAGTAAATTTATCATTTAAATTTATATAAGAAAATTGATATCTAAAATAAAATCTTAAATTAGTTGAAATAAATAGTTATAATAAAACTACTAAAGTGATTAAATATACATGATAAATAGATTATTTTGCTAAAAAATATGTAAAAAAATAGTATGAAAATACAATATTATATAAATCATCAAGGAGTTAGAATATATATTTAAAGAAGGTATAGGTTAGTAACATGCAAAAAACTTTAAAAAACATGAGTACACTTATGATAATTACTTTACCAATTATGGTAGGATTACAGTCAGGATCAAAGTTTAACATAGCTCTTAGTGACTTAATATTGCCGATGATTTTAGTTCAGATAATAATGAACCCTAGTGCCAAGAGAAATGGTATAAAAAAATTTGAGGGTACATATGATAATTTACCTACACTATATATTATAGGTATAGTATTTATTTTACTAATAAACTTGTTAAAAACAAATATAATTTATGAAACAAGTCAAACAATAAGAGGAATTACAAATACATTTAAAATAGCTATAAACATATTTTATTTTATATGTTTTAACTATTTATTTATGACTTATGGAAATGAGTTCAAAGAAATATTTATAAAAAGTTGGAATAAAATTACTATTATAGTTAGCATAACATCAATAGCGGGTGTTGTATTATATCTTATAGGAATAAGGACAAACTGGAGTATGGACTTTAGAGCTACAGGTACATTTAACGATCCAAACTTACTAGCAATATATTTATTGATATCTCTTAGTATATCTATTATTTATAATATATATACTAAGAATAAAATAATAGGTATAAATATAATTTTAAGTATTGTAGCACTATTGTTAACTGCATCAAGAGCAGCAATAATAACTGTAGTAGTTGCTACAACAATAACTATATTTATAAGCTTTATTAATCATGATTTTAAAGCAATAAAGAAAATATCTATAAATATTATTTATTGTTTGGTATTGGTACTTCTTATTATACTAAGTGTAAACATAATGACTGGATTCAACATATTAGAATTATCAATGGATAGATTAGGAGATATGTCAGAAACAATACGAAGTGACTCGCGTATTTCTAAGTGGATAGGAGCTATTATAATTTGGATGAATTATCCGATATTAGGTGCAGGTATAGGGATGTATATAGATACAAGTATTGATTTGGGTTTAAGTACAATGAAGATATTAACTCATAATACATATTTAAGTTTTTTAGCTGAACTAGGTATTATAGGATTTGTAGCTTTTATGTGGTTTCCATTTAAGATTTATGTAGATTTAATAAGAGTATATAATTTAAATAGAAAAGAGAATGTATGTTTATTATTTTCTATGAATTGTATATTTGTAACACTTTTTACTTTGAATCTAGAAAACTTTAGAGTAATGTGGGTATTTTATATATTCATCTTTAATAATATATTTAAACAATTAGAAAAATATCGATCAGATACAAAATATATAAAAAGTTAAGTTTTCTAATTTATAAAGTTATAGAGATGAATTGGTTTAAATTTTCTTGACTTATTTTCATAGATAGAGCATGTGTTTTGAAAAAATACTATCGGTAATAAGATTTAACTAAAAATAAGCTGATAGAATGAAGTATTATATAGGGAGGGATTTATGAATAAGGTGGCTAAGACAACAATAGTGCTTATGATAATTACTTTGTTATCTAAGATTTTAGGTTTCGCGAGAGAGCTAGCTTTGACATATGTTTATGGAGCAACGGAGATTTCAGATGTATATATAACATCTTCGACTATTCCAATAACACTGTTTACATCTGTAGGAACAGCTCTTGCAACAACATTTATACCTTTATTTTATGAATTAGATAAAAATAATCAAAGAGAAAAATCACTTAAGTTTACAAATAATATTTTTAATATAGTAACACTTATAACAATAATTGTATCTATATTGGGATATATATTTGCTGAACCGTTAGTAAAATTATTTGCAATGGATTTCTCGGGGGATAAGTTAAAAATAGCAGTTGATTTTACTAGAATAATGATATTTGGAATAGTATTTATAGCACTAAGTCAGATGATGACAGCTTGGTTACAAATAAGTGGAAAGTTTGCTATACCAGGTATGATTGGTTTTCCTTTTAATATATGTATAATACTAGGTATTATTATAAGTAGCAAAGGTAATATAAATATAATGGCTATAGGAACATTGATAGCTATGGTAAGTCAGTTTTTATTTCAATTGCCTTTTGCAATAAAGAATGGATATAAGTACAAGTTATATGTAAATTTAAATGATGAGTATTTGAAAAAAATGCTATGGTTAATTACTCCAGTTTTTATTGGAGTAGGTGTTAATCAAATTAATTCTATTGTTGATAGAAGCTTAGCATCTACATTAGGAGATGGTATTATAACAGTGTTAAATAGTGCTAATAGGCTTAACTCATTTGTATTAGGTCTGTTTATATCTACTATAGCAGCAGTTATATATCCTAATTTATCTAAGTTATCTAATGAAAGTGATAAGAAAAAATTTGCAGAATCTGTAGCTCAAAGTGTAAATACTGTTGTACTTTTAATAATTCCTATATCTGTAGGAGCTATAGTTTTAGCTAATCCTGTTGTAAGGGTTGTATTTGAAAGAGGAGCGTTTAATTCAGATGCTACCAATATGACAGCTATAGCTTTATCATGTTATTCCATAGGAATGATAGGATTTAGTTTAAGAGAGATACTGAATAAGGTATTTTATTCTTTACAAGATACTAAGACACCTATGGTTAATGGAGCTCTTGCTATGGGGATGAATATAGTTTTAAATTTTATATTAATAAGATTTTTAGGTCACGTAGGTCTTGCATTAGCAACTAGTATTTCGGCACTTATATGTATAGCATTATTATTTAATAGTTTGAAGAAAAAAATAGGATACTTTGGACAAGATAAGATCATAAGTACTATGGCTAAATCGTTGGTAGCTGCAGTTTGTATGGGGGGGATTACAAGATTAGTTTATAATTTATTAGATAATAATATAATAGGATCAGGGCTTATACAAGATGTAGTTGTATTATTTAGCTCTATAGGTGTTGGAGCTATGGTTTATTTTGTATTAGTAGTATTATTTAAAGTAGAAGAAGTTAATGTTGTAGTCAATATGGTTAAGAGTAAATCAAATAGAAAATTTGAATATAATGGAATGAAAAAAATTAAAAATTAATGTAGACTTTAACTTCCCCTTTAAAGTAGATATAAGTAAAAAATGCTTACCTAATAATACTCTAAGGGGTTACTTTTTATTAAAGAATCTACCTTTAGAAAAAAATAATAGAAATTTGGAAAAATCAATGAGCTATAGAAAATTTTATCTAAAGTTTTATTATATAATAGTATTACAAAATAAAAGGAAGATAAAATAAACTTTAAAGCAATAAAAGCATAAATACTAGAATTTTACAAATACGTAAATTATATCAAAGAAAATATAAACAATAACACTTCAGATATAATAAAAGGCATTATAATTAGCTACAACTTATCAAGAATATCGCTAGATAATAAATTTAAGAAAATATGTATATATGAAGATGGAAGTAGTGATATTAGACTTTACATTTAAAGATAGTTTATTGATTTATCCTAATTTTACAGAAGAGCATAGTACTAAAGAGATTTTTGAATATAATAAATCTACAATTGATGAGTGAGTATATATATGATGATTTATCTAAATATAAGACTTTGATAAAGAAAACTAAAGAGTATTTAGGTACACATTTTTATGGCAAATTGACAAATAATATTGAAATTAGTGAAAGTGCCATTACCGTATATTATTTAATGTAATATTAGATATAAAAAAGGAAAGAATAAAAATCTTTCTTTAAAAGATATTTATTTAAAATATAAAAACAAGGTATTTTTAAGTCATATGAGACTTGCAAAACTGCTTTAGATGGATTAATTTATGAGGCGCTACATGCATAAATTAATGGTGAGTTTTCATGAATAGGGATACAAACATATTTATATTTAGCTATATAATTCAAAATGACATAGATAAAAATAAAAAGATATATATATAAATTAATAAGAGATTATTCTAAATTTTGCCTGTTTATGGGTTGTTAACCAATGTGGAATGAAATAAAAATATAAAATAAAAAAGCTATGGGTTTGGGAGTAGAGAAGAATATGAGTAAATTTAAAAATGTTTCTAAAGACATAGAAAATTCTTTAGATAAATTTAATAGACTAATAAATTTTATAGAAGAACATATATATAAACAATATGAGGATATTGAAAGATAAATTATAATAAATTTAAATATTAGTATAGAAGGGGCAAGAAAGTTATTTGGTAAGTTTTATCCTTTAGACTTTAGCTTTTAGAATATATACTTGAAAGAAAAAGAAGTGAAACAATAGAATCAATAAGAAATATAGATGATTACATTTTAGTAGTTAGAAATATTAAGAGTATATATAATAAAGACAAGAAATATTTTAATAAAATGCTAGATAAAGATTATGGAGTGTGAGTTAAATATTTGCAAAATTATAAAAATATAAAATTAAATCTTTTAGAAGCTTTTGATACAAAAGAGTTCGAAAGCAATGGAATTAGTATTTACGATTACTTAAATTATATGTCTAAGAGTAGATATATTGATATAAAAAGAACTAAAATTAAATTATATATGAACCTCTATTCACATATAATTTAGATATAAGTTAGAAACTTAGAGGAATAAAATAGGTTAAATTTATGAAATAATATAAAAGTAATTTAGAAGTATTGGACAAGCTAAGAGAAGTTTTAGATCTAAGTCTAAGAATGATATAAGAAAATATAGACGGTAAGAGAAATAAAAAAGTTATAAGTAAAGAATTTATAAGTGAGGAAGCATTAAGTATAGGCGAATTTGCTAGGATTTTAAAATTAAAGGTAGTACCATTTGGGAGAAATAAGGTGAATAGTTGGTTAAGTATATAGGTGAATGTGTGATTTATGTTCCGAAGGAGACTTGTGTTACTAGGTTGATTAGGCATACTTTTAAGTGGAATTATAAGGTATTGGCTAAGAGTTATGGTATAAGTGAGGCACATATAAGAAATATTAGAGAATAAGCTTTGATTATCTACAAGAAGTGACAATTTTCTCGAAATGAATCAAGTATAATAAAAAAGATTTTAAACTTATTATGGTATAATAAAAGGAGAGAAAATATGTCAGTATTAGTAACAGGAGGGGCTGGATATATAGGGAGTCATACAGTAATTCAGCTCTTAGAAAATAATAAAAATGTAGTTATAGTAGATAACTTTTCAAATAGTAATCCTATAGTTCTTGATAGAGTAAAACAAATAACAAATAAAGATTTTAAATTCTATGAAATAGATACAACAAACCAAGACGAATTAGAAATAGTATTCAAAGAAAATAAAATAGATTCAGTAATACACTTTGCTGCATATAAAGCGGTAGGGGAATCGGTAGCAAAACCATTAGAGTATTACACAAATAATATAGTAAATACACTAAGTGTATTAAACTTAATGAAAAAGTATGATGTTAAGAAGTTTGTATTTAGTTCATCAGCAACAGTATATGGAGATCCTCATACATGTCCAATAACAGAAGATTTTCCATTAAGTACAACAAATCCATATGGAGCAACTAAGCTAATGATAGAAGATATGTTAAGAGATATAGCAAAAGCAGATAGTACTTTTAATATAGCTATACTTAGATACTTCAATCCAGTAGGTGCTCATAGTAGTGGATTAATAGGTGAGGATCCTAATGATATACCAAATAACTTAATGCCTTATGTATCTCAAGTAGCAGTAGGGAAATTAAAAGAGTTAAATGTATTTGGTAATGATTATAATACACCTGATGGAACTGGTGTTAGAGATTACATACATGTTGTTGACTTAGCAAATGGTCATCTAAAAGCATTAGATAAACTAGATACAAATTGTGGGCTAATTACATATAACTTAGGTACTGGAAATGGATATAGTGTTTTAGATATGGTGAATGCATTTAGTGAGGCTAGTAAAAGAGAAGTAGCTTATAAAATAGTTGATAGAAGACCTGGAGATGTAGCCATGTGCTATGCAGATCCAACTAAAGCGAATAAAGAACTTGGATGGGAAGCTAAGTACGGAATACAAGAGATGTGTGAGGATGCATGGAGATGGCAAAGTAATAATCCTAATGGATATAAGCAAGTAATTGAATCGTTATAGCATTGATAATAAACTATGAAAATAGATGTATAAAACTTTTAATTATTGTTAAAGATTAAAATATAACTCATAATTTTTTATTTTATTTTTATATTTCAATTTCATATATCCACTTATTATATAATTTTTTATTGTAAAGTTAAGGCTAACAGAGAGCGGAAATGTTAGCCTTTCTTTATGTTATTTTAGTGATTATAATAAGCACAAAACAATATTAAATCAATCAAAGAAAAAGCTAAGACCAATCTATATTGAATGGATAAAGCCATATCTAAAACTTCATCTAATCTTAAACCAACTCTCTTAAAATGTCTAAATTTAATAGATATCCTATAAATCATAAAAATAATAACAACGATAAAAAATATGGTGCACAAAAATAAAGTAACCAAACCAGTAAAATAAACAAACACATTAATAATACGAACAAATAACCTAAAGCATACAAAGAAAAGTATCATATTAAGTAGCATCAAACAAACTAAACTTAATACCTTAATCTTCCTAGAATCACTAATTTTCATAAAAAATCTCCTTAAAGAATATATATCTACTTTATACAGAGTATATGAGAGTATATAAAAATAAATAATTAAATATCAAAAAACACGTTACTTTGAATAAAGCAGTTAAAGTCTATAAATATGGTAGGATTAATATTAAGATAATTGCTGAACAAGTATCTATGTTAAAAAGAGAAATATATCAATAATTGTCGATATTTGATGAGTTGTTATTAATGAAAATAGTCGATATATAGCGTATAATAGAAATATAATATTTATTATATTTCTATTATTTATTACTTATTAAATTAATCTATAAGAATTTCTGGCGCGATTTTTATAGATTATGAAAATGGTATTATAAGAATTATATTTTCTGAAAATAAGTAAGAGTAAAAGGTGCTATCTTAACGTATACATAAGGTAGCACTTTTGTATTTTAACAGAGATAATTCATATAAGTTTAATAATTAATATAAAAAATAAATTTAATATTGAGGGAGAGCAATATGAAACAAAGAGTAAGAAAAGCCATAATACCAGCAGCAGGATTAGGAACAAGATTCCTACCAGCAACAAAATCACAACCAAAGGAAATGTTACCAATAGTAGATAAACCTACTTTACAATACATAATAGAAGAAGCAATAGAGTCAGGAATAGAAGAAATACTAATAGTAACTGGACGTAGCAAGAAATCTATAGAAGATCACTTCGATAGATCAGTAGAATTAGAGCTTGAACTAGAGCAAAAAGGAAAGAATGAAATGTTAAAAATGGTTCAAGACATATCAAACATGGTAAACATACACTACATAAGACAAAAAGAACCAAAAGGACTTGGGCATGCAATATACTGTGCAAAGAGCTTTATAGGAAATGAGCCATTTGCAGTTTTACTTGGGGATGACATAGTAGATGCTAAGGTACCATGCTTAAAGCAACTTATAAATACATATGATGAGTACAAAACTACAGTACTTGGAGTACAAGAAGTAGCAAAGGAAGATACTGATAAGTACGGAATACTTGATGTTAAGCATATAGAAGATAGAGTATACAAAGTAAAAGACATGGTAGAAAAGCCAAGTGTTGAAGAAGCCCCATCAAATATAGCTATACTTGGAAGATATATAATAACTCCAGAGATATTCAATATTCTTGAAAATCAAGAACCAGGTAAAGGTGGAGAAATCCAACTTACTGATGCTCTTCAAACTTTAGCTACTAAGGAAGCTATATATGCTTATAACTTTGAAGGAAGAAGATATGATGTAGGTGATAAATTAGGATTCTTAGAAGCTACAGTTGATTTTGCTCTTAAGAGGCCAGAGCTTAGAGATGGATTTATGGAATTCTTAAGATCAAAAGGTAAATCAAAAGAATTTTCTAATGAAAACAAAAATGTAGAAGAAGTAGCTATTACAGTAGAATAAATAGAAATAAAAGGCTTGTGATGCATACAGGCCTTTTATAAATTAATATAATTAATATTTATAATATATGAAATAGAAGAACTAAGAAGAGCGGATGACCCAGTAGTATTTATAGTATCTAGCGAAAAGCATAGCTGTTCTTGGATTAACCTAAGTTTGATTCTTTAGAAAAGTTAATATAAGATGTATGGAATTGGCATAGCAAAAACTCTAATGGATTTATAAAATAAATAATAACCACTATAGAAATGATATTAAAGGCTGAAGAAGTATTTCTTTGGCTTTTATAATATTCAAAAATAATATGAAGATATTATGAAGAATTATACAAATTAATTTCTAAATTAGCCGAAGTTTGTTACAATATATTGGTAAAATAACAAAAAGTAAAATGTAACTAAATAAAGAAGGGGAATATCATGAAAAAGATAACAAAAATATTACTAGCAACACTGTCGGTAATTCTTTTAATAGGTGCAGGAGGATTCGGGTTTATATATTCTAATCTAAATAAAATGTATGTAAAAGATGAAGCTGTAAATGCACAAGAAAAAGAAGATGATACAGTACAAGGTACTGAAGTGGAAGGTATCACAAATATACTATTAGTAGGAACTGATGGAGCAAATGTAGAGAAAAGTAATAGGTCAGATTCTGTAATGCTAGTTACTATTGATAATAAAAATAAGGATATAAAAATAAGTTCAATAGCAAGGGATACTTATGTAGATATACCAGGTTATTCAACTGAAAAATTAACACATGCTTATGCATATGGTGGAATAGATCTTTTAAAAGAAGTTTTTGAAGTTAATTTCAATATAAAAGTAGATAAATACATAGCAGTTAACTTTGTTTCATTCATGGATATAATGGATGAGTTAGGTGGAGTAGAAGTTAATGTTGAGGAAAAAGATGTAAAAGAAGTTAATAAATATATAGATGCTTGTTATGATTATTACTATGATAGAAAAGATGAAGTTGAAAAGCAGTATATAACAGAAGCTGGAAAACAAAGATTAAATGGATATCAAGCACTTGCTTTTAGTAGAATAAGATATACAGATAGTGCTTATGCAAGGGATAATAGACACAGAGAAGTTGCGGAAAGTGTTTATAGGGAGTTTTTAAATAGTGGTTCAAAGGAATATAAAAGGGCTGCTGAAATTATTATAGAAAATACGAAGACAAATATAAGTCCTATGGAGATGATAAATCTAGGATTTACAGCTCTTAAAATTAATGATAAAGATATAGAACAGTTCCAGTTCCCGCTTGCAGAGTATAGAAATGGTCATATAATAAGTAAGAAAAAAGGTTGGGTAATAGAATGGGATAAAGAACCGAACTTAAATGCTTGGCATAGTTTCATATATGGAGAAGATGCTGAATAAAATATTTATATAAATAAAATTCCTAGCAAAAAACGACATATTTTTTCTGTTATATAATGTATAATGGATAAGATTGATAAATTTAATAGGAGGTGGTTTTATATACATCTTAAACTTTATTAGAGGATTTTGTATGGCACTAGCAGATAGTGTACCAGGCGTATCAGGTGGTACCATAGCATTTATATTAGGGTTTTATGATAATTTTGTAAATTCATTAAATAACATAATCTCTGGAGACAAAATAGGAAGAATTAATGCACTAAAGTTTTTAACTAAAATTGGAGTAGGATGGGTAGTAGGTTTTATACTATCTGTATTATTTATAACAACTATATTTGAAAAAAATATATATGAAATAAATTCTTTATTTTTAGGGTTTATAATAGCGTCTATTCCAATAATAGTTAAGTCAGAAAAGAAAACTTTATTAAGCAATAATAAAAATATAATATTTTTAATAATAGGGATAATTGTAGTTTGTGGGATAACATACTTTAATCCAATTACAAGTAAAGGACACAGTTTTTCTGTTAGAGCGGATAATTTAAGTTTAGCATTTGGAGCATATATATTTATATCTGGAATGATAGCTATATCAGCTATGGTTTTACCTGGTATATCAGGATCTACTATACTTTTAATATTTGGGCTTTATACACCAATACTTAACGCTATAAAACAAGTACTTAAATTTAATTTTGAATACTTGCCTTCAATAATAATATTTGGATTTGGTATTTTGGCTGGAATTTTCTTAACAGTAAGAACTGTAAGGAGCTTACTTAGAAAGTTTAGAGCGCAGACTATATATTGTATAATAGGTCTTATGATAGGATCTATATATGCAGTAATTATGGGACCTACATCTCTTGAGATTCCTAAACCACCAATGAACCCAGCGACATTTAGCATAGTATTTTTTGCGATAGGTTGTACATTAGTACCAGCGCTTGAGAAACTTAAAGTTATATTAGAAAAGAAAAATATAGAATCTATAACAACTTAGCAAAAATAAAACCCAAGTTCTTTTGAACTTGGGTTTTATTTTTGCTCTTCATTTAGTGCAATTGACATCTTATAAAGTCTAGTATTTAAAATGGGCATAAACTTATAAAAGTCATCTTTATAAATATCCGAAATTGCCTCGTAAGCTTCATCGCTTTCACTTATAAAACAAACGAAAAATAGCATATTATCAGGCTTATAAGAATTATAAAAGCTAAAATAAAAATCAGCAAATGTTCCCTTAATTCCCTGTAAATGATGAGGTAAAAGTCTATTCGATATAACCTTAACTTCTATACCAATGACCATATCATTATCAGTAAGACATAGAAAATCAACATCACTTTTATTGCTAAGTTTATATCCTTCTTTAAAGTTATCTGAATTTATATTTATACTATATTTTTCAGAGATTTCTTTACAAACTTGATTTAATGCATATATCTCTGATTGTCTAATGCGATCTGTATTAAGTTTAGTATTTGGTTTTAATTCTAGTTCGGAATATGAACTAATTTCAATAAGCTCTTCTTCTATAGCTGGATCTATATTAAATAAAGGTGCTATATCTATAAAGTCTAATTCTAATGCTTTGCACATTTTAAAAATAGTAGTACTACTTGGTTTTTCTCTTTCTCCATTTTCTACTTTTGAAATTTCTGTATGACTTACACCTGATTTAGAAGATAATCCTCTTAAAGATAGATTCATATCTAACCTTTTTTCTTTTAGGTATTCTCCAGGATGGCTGTATTTGAGATCTAAATTCATTTTTTCCCCCTTTTGAATTTGTATAATATATAAATAGTATATCAAAAATTACATAAAACTGTAATTATTTATAAACCAATTTATATTTGTTAACAATATGTTAACACTATATTTATACATGCTCAAGTATGTTAACACGTGTATTTATCTAGTGTTAACATTTGTTAACAGCAATAATTTTTTGAAAATATGTTAACAAAAGCGGACGGTTATGTAGATATAAAATAAAGTAGATAAAATATGTAATCCTATCGATTACAAAGTAAACTAAGTAAATACATTGTAAAATATTAAAGATTACAGGTATAATATGTTGACATGGAAGCGAAAAATTACTACCATTATATTAAATAAAGTTTATTAATATAAATTTATAATTTACAATTGAGGGGGAGTTTATATAATGGGATTTTATACTATAAATCCATCTGTTTTAAGCTTTAGGAACGATGATTCTAAAAAAATAATATTTCATCATCACATAATAAGACTTGAAAATATTCAGAGAATAAGTAGGGAATTAGAAAGAGGTCAATTTAAGATTACAATAAGAAATTTAGCAAAAGATTTAAACTTTAGCATAAATACAGTAAGAAAATTAATAAAAGATTTCGAGAATATGGAAATTATAAAATGTATTAGAAAAAGTAATTGTTCCAATGAACCATCAATATACAGATACATTTTTGATAATAAAGAAAAGACTACAGATATCACTACAAATAACTCTATTAGTGACACTACAAACAACACTACTCCTGATACTACATCAGATACTATAAACTTAAGTGATTCCAATACTCAAGAGCTAGTGGATTACACTAAGGTTGATACTACAAATGATACGGAAAAACACACATCTAAAAAAGAATTAAATAAAAATAAAAAAGAGATATATAAGGCGGTTATTGATAAGTTAAATAATGAAACCGGAAAGAACTTCAAAGCAACCACACCAAAAACCAAATCACTAATCGATGCCAGATTAAGAGAGAATTTTATATTAGAAGATTTTTATATTGTTATAGAAAATAAAACAAAACAATGGAAGAATACCGATAGAGAGCAGTACCTAAGACCGCAGACTTTATTTAGTAGCAAGTTTGAAGGTTATTTAAATGAAAAATCTATTATAAAAGAAGAAATAATAAACTTTGCTGAAAATGATAATCCTTGGAACCCAGACTTTATTTATGATTAGAAAGGAATATTTTTATATGTCTCAGTTAGTTAGTGCTATTGAAATAGAGCAAGCTTTTTTAGGTTGTATTTTACTTGATAATTCACTTTCAAGCAAATTAGATGAAATTTATGAAGATTGTTTTTATAATAATCTTAATAAAGAAATATATTTATCAATGGTTGAATTGTTAAGAGAAAACAAGACAATTGATTTGGTAAATGTAAAAACAAAGTTAGATGGTAGTGAAATAAAAGTAGAGATATTATACTTGCTTGACTTAACTTCTATTTGTAGAACTTATAGTATAGATTCATATATAGAAACATTAAAAGAAAAAGCTGATAGAAGATTTATCATAAATAAGTGCCAGTCTTTATTAAAGAAGGTTACTGTTGGAGAAGACTTGGACTTAAGTATATTTAATTTTGAAAATGAAATGAAAAAGTTGGTATCTGATAATAAGTATAATGATGATATAGTTTCCATAAGTCAGTCTGTTCTTGATTTATTAGAGGGGAATGGGAGTCCTAAAATAAAGTTTGGGATAACGTTTTTGGATGAGGTTGTAGGAGGATTATTTAAAGGGGAGCTTACAACTATTGCAGCAAAATCTGGACTTGGTAAGACTTCATTTGCACTACAGATTATGTTAAATGCTGTTAAGCAGGGAAAGAAGATTCTTTTTATTACTCGGGAAATGTCAAAGGAACAGATAATTATGAGAAATATTACTAAAAAGACTGGCATAAATACTAATAGAATGAAATCTAATGATATTAGTGCTGAGGAATGGAAGATAATAATCGAAGTTTTATCAGATTTAAATAAAAATAACCTTATTTATATAAATGATAAAATACATACTGTAGCGCAAATTAGAAAGCGTATAAGAGAAATAAAACCAGATTTATTAATAGTAGATTATGTTCAACTTATGTCACCGTCAACTTCTATGACTAATAGAGAAAGAGAAGTTGCTAGTATTTCTAGAGATTTGAAAAATATTACACTTGATTTTGACATGAGTGTAATACAGCTTAGTCAGTTGAATGATGAAATGAAAGATTTTAGACCAAGAGGAGATAGGCCTATGCGTGAATCTAAGGCTTTATTTCACGATAGTAATAATGTTATATATATTCATGAGCCAATAGATAGTGATTTAGATGAAATATGTAAAAAATTAGGACGTACGAAGGAAAGTGTATTAAAAGCTAATGAAAATGGAGTTAAGATTTTAGAGGTAATTATTGCAAAATGTAGGGATGGAGAAAAAAGGTATAAATATTTTGCATATAATGGTCAAAGACTTCATTTTCAGGAGATGAAAGAAAATATAGGGGGATATGTATGTTAAATAAGGTAAAATTAGAGGATATACCTCAGGTTCATAGAGAGTTAGCGGATTTGATTGGATTAGATGCTTTTAAGAAGTTAGTAAAGTATGCTGGAGGTTCTACTATTTATGTACCTGTGGAGAATTGTATTGTCAGAGAGGTTAGAAATAGGATTTTGAAAGCTACTTTTAAAGGAGATTACAAAAGTATGGCAAGAAGCTATAGAATTAGTGAAGCACATTTGAGAAGAATATTAAAGGAGAAATAAATATCATTCACTGATTATGACTAAATTAACTATACAAATCAATATAAAATATAGTATTATATTATTCATGAAATATATTGTCGAAAGATGTTATTTCAGCTTCAATCTGATATAGCATCTTTTAAAATTAATATTAAATTATTATTAAGAAATGCCGATAGTCAAAATATATCTTTATACTAGATGATGAGGTAATTCTATGAAGAAAATAAAATAGGCAAACCTAAGGAAATTTAGGGACGCAAAGCTACAGGGGCTAAGGTTTTTTTACTATGCTAGCCAGTTGCCAATAAAGAATACTAATTTTTATTGTATAGTACTATATGTACAGGTACTATCTTGTTATGGCGACTATCTTTTTAGATGGTTTTTTTATTTTTCTTAAAAATAATTCTTATAAGGAGAAGAAATAAAAATGAGAGTAATGAGTAGTAATTGTTTTTTAGGTAGATTGTATAAAAACTACATAAAAAAGAAAGGTTATTATGAACTTTATAAAAATGTAAATACAATTGTAGTTACTGGTTCTGATAACAAAATAATAACAGAAAATTTTATATCAGATTTTAGTGATAATCTTGTCAAATTAAATAAAAGAGTATTAATAATAGATGCAGATTTAAGAAATACAAAAACAAATAAGAGATTTAGGGAGAATATATCTAATGGACTAATAGAAGTACTATCAGAAGGTAAGTCTATAGAATCCTGTATTATAAATCACAAGGTTGATGTGCTTTGTAGCAACAGTATTTGTGAAGAGCCATCTGAAATAATTGGAACAATTAATATGAAGACATTAATAAATAATGCTAAAAAAATATATGATTATATAATTATTAATACACCAGCTATAAGTATGTATAGTGATGCATGGATGCTATCTAATTTTGTAGAGAAGACAGTTCTTATAGAAGGAGAAGACAAGCAAGCTCTTATAGAAGCTGAATCTAGACTTTCTATGATTGGGGCAGATGTGTTTAGAACTAAGTTCATAAATTGTGTTGAATATACTAGTAATGCTATAAATGGAGGATATAAGGCTTCCATAGCTTAATGATTATATATACAAAATAGATAAGATAATAAAGAATCTAAGGGAAGATAGACCTTAGATTTTTTTGTTAAACGAATTTTTTATTATATAAAATCATAGATATATTGTATATTTCTATATTATTGATAACCATCAGTATGAATGATACAGAAATATACAGTATCAACAAAATGAATAAAAAAGGGGAGTAATTATGAAAAATGCAAAAAAGATACTAATAGTAGCTTTTAGTATTATATTTATAATAGTATTAAGCGGGTTTGGATTTATATATTCTAATTTAAGTAAAATGTATGTAAAAGATGAAAAAGTAAATACAGAAGAAAAAGAGGATCAAGTACAAGGAACTGAAGTGGAAGGTATAGTAAATATACTATTAGTAGGAACTGATGGTGAAAATGTAGAAAGAAGTAATAGATCAGATTCAGTAATGTTAGTAACAATTGACAATAAAAATAAAGATATAAAGATAAGCTCAATAGCAAGGGATACATATGTAGATATACCAGGTCATTCAACTGAAAAATTAACTCATGCTTATGCATATGGTGGAATAGATTTATTAAAGCAAGTTCTTGATGTGAATTTTGATATAAAAGTGGATAAATATATTGCAGTTAACTTTGTTTCTTTTATGGATATAATAGATGAAATAGGTGGAGTAGAAGTAACCGTTGAAGAAAAGGATGTAGATGAAGTTAATAAATATATAGATGCTTGTTATGATTATTACTATAATAGAAAAGATAAAGTTGAAAAGGTGTACATAAAAAAGCCAGGTCTGCAAAGATTAAATGGATATCAAGCGCTTGCATTTAGTAGGATAAGATATACTGATAGTGCTTATGCAAGGGATAATAGACATAGAGAAGTTGCAGAAAGTGTATATAAAGAATTTTTACATAGTGAAGTAAAAGAATATCAAAAGGCAGCTGAGATTATTATAGAAAATACAAAAACAAATATAAGTCCTATGGAAATGATTAATTTAGGATTTACAGCGCTTAATATTAAGGATAAAGAGATAGATCAATTTCAATTCCCTTTAGAAGAGTATAGAAATGGTCATATAATAAACAATAAAAAAGGCTGGGTAATAGAATGGGATAAAGAACCTAATTTAAGTGCTTGGCATAGTTTTATATATGGTGAAAATTGATAAATTCAATAGATTTATATTAGGATTTTTAATTAGAATAGGAGTAGTTTAAACTACTCCTATTTTTTATTTTTATTTATTAAATTCTAACAATGTTTTAGAAAGTTCTGCAATACTATCTGATAGTACTTGAAGTTTTCCTTCAATTCTAACCAAAAGATACATTGATATAGCAATAGGAAAACCAACATTAGCTATGATAGTTGATAACTCATTTGTCATTTATATCACTTCCTATGCTTTAAGGTCAAATTCAGTAGTTTCTGTTTGAATAACCTTAGCTTTAACAGCTTCTTTTAAATCCACATTATCTGGTGAGAAGATATTTTTATCTAGTATTAAGTTCATAGCAGATATTACCTCAGTCTCACTTATATCATCTCTAGGATCATCAATTGTTAAATTAACAGTTTTATCTCCTTCAGATTTAAAAGTCATTACTAATTTTAATGAAGTTTCCATAATTAATTCCCCCTATAATTTTATTATTTTGAGCAACGGGTTAAGCCGTTGGCGACACTAACATAGTGAGTTTTATGATATAGATGTATAGTCTATTTTTATAATGTCGTATAAGTCATGCTTTTGTAAGTCACTTATTGCATTTGCAACTTCTAGGACATCATCAGCAGTTGCACTTTCCTTTAAATTAGAGAATGTTTTGCTGCCTATTTGTGCTTTTCCATTTGTGCCAAGCCCTTTGTTAAATTGAAGCTTTAAAGATGAAGCATTTTTTATTTCTGTTGCCATAGTGTGTACCTCCTTGGAATTTGTTTAAGGCTTTGTGCCTTGTTTAATTTAATGATAATACGAGTGAGTTCTCCTGTAGTACTAACCAATGTTAGAAGTTTTTGAGAAAATATAAAGAAAACATAAAATAAGAAGATAATATTTATTATTAATGATGAAATTTGTTATTTTACTACATAGAATAAAAGAAAAAGGCGATTGAAAGTTATAAAAAATCTAATTAAAGGATGTTAAAGTTAATATATAAAGAAAATTTATATATTAACTTGGGGGAAAAAATGTTGGGAGAGTTTAAGAAAAAGTTTATTTGTATTTTACTGTCATTAACAATGATAATTGGATTAGGAGTACATAGTTCTTTTGCAGCTTCATCTACGCCAGAATACTGCATAGTGATTAATACAAAAACTAATAAAATGGGGTATTATAAAAAGGGTAAAATGGTAAAACAATTTAGTATAGCAACTGGAAAATCAAGTTCACCGACACCTACAGGAAAAACTAAAATTGTTAATAAAATAAAAAATAGACCATATTATTCAGGGGGGATACCTGGAGGTAGTCCACGAAATCCATTAGGGGATAGATGGTTAGGATTACATTTAAAAGGAACTTACGGTACTACCTATGCCATACATGGTAATAATAATTCAAGCTCTATAGGTAAAAATATAAGTGGTGGATGTATAAGAATGCATAATAAGGATGTAAGATGGTTATATGATCAAGTTCCAAAAGGTACTACTGTAATTATAGCTAAGAGTAGTAAATCATTTGTAGAAATTGCTAAAAGCTATAATGTAAAATTGCAGTCTAGTTCACAAACTAGTACAAGTACTAGTAGTGGAACTAAAAGGTCTATACATGAAATGTATAAATATGATGCAGGAAAAGGAAAGTATTTAACATATATAAATGGTAAAGGTTATTCTAGGTATTCATATATTAGTAAAAAGAAAGATACAGGATTTATACCAACAACGTGGGCTACTAAAGCTGGGTTAACTGTTTCAAATCCAAGCTCAAAAAATGGATATAAGGCGACTATTACTAATAGTTATATTAAAAAATACAATGATGCTAATGCTATATTAAAAAAAGCTAAAGATGGTAAATTAACATCAGAACAAATAAAAAAAGAGTTAAGCAAGCTTTCCAAGGTTTCTTATTCTGATGCTAAAAAGAATGTACCTAAAGTTTCATCTAAGAAAACACTTCTAAAGAATATTTATATTAATAATGCAGGAAAAGGAAAGTATTTAACATATGCAAATGGAAATAAGTACTCTCAATATTCTTATCTAAGTAAGGATGGTAAAACTGCTTATATAACACATAAATCAATGGTTAAGGTTGGGTTAGAAGTTACTATGCCAACAGCTTCAAATAAATATACTATGCAAATAAATAATCCTTATATAAAGAAATACAATAATGTAATCAAGGAATTAGAATCATATACAGCAAAAGTACAATAATCCAAATATATGCTAAATATGTAATAATATGAAGAAATTTAAGAAAAAAGGTAGAAAGCTATAAAATAGTTTTCTACTTTTTTTTATTACCTACAATATATAATAATATTCGATTTTCACTGTCATAACTTGCGATTGAAAATAGAATTAATTCAAATTACATTATGATAATATAAAAATGCAGAAGTAATAAATGTTATTAATTAAGGGGGAGATTATATGCATAAAAGGGGAGTATCACTTGTCCTGAGTTTTGTTATAACGGCAAACTTAATGCCAGTAAATTTAGTACAAGCATATGCAGACGAAGTAAATACTAACACTGAAATCGTGTCAGAGGAAAATATATTAGAAGAAGTTGAAAGTACAGAAGAAGCTATAACTAAAGAAGAAGTTATTGAAGATGAAGTGAAACAAGAAGATGAAAAAAATGAAGTTGAACAAAATAATCAAGAAATAAAAGAAGAAACTAATGTTACAAATGAATCAACAATAAATAATATTGAAAATAAAAATGTAGTTACTACTAAAGAAGCACGTAGAAATCATACTAGAAAAGTAACTGCAAATATTAAAGTTGACAATAGCAACTATGGTAATATGGAAGGTTTAGACTTAGATGAAGAAACTGTGGTATTAAATACAAATTATACTAATGTTGAAGACCATTATATGAATATATTTGGAAAGCCTGTATATAAAAATACAACAGGTGTTATAGATAAAGAAACATCGGATAGTACTAAGACTATCAAGATAACTCCTAAGAGTGGTTATGAAGTAGATGTTAACTTAGGCACTGTTATTACTCAAGCATCTGTAGAAAATGGAGAAAACAATGAGAAGTTACTTAAGATAAAACCTATTGATTCTACTACATGGTCAAATGGTATATTAGAGCATATCACTGGAAATATCAATATAAAATATTCACTTAAAAATGAAGGTGATAGAGAAGAAATAACGATAGAAAAAGATGGAGAAGGAGCGATAGTTCCTGTAAAAGATAATTTATACTTCCATGAAGAAAATAAAACATATATAGACAAAGGAAGTAAACATACATTTAACCTTATTCCAGCAGAAGGCAAAGTTGTAGGAAGTGTTACTTTAGATGGAGAGCCTGTAGTGGATATAGTTAATAACCAAGTTACAGTTGGTGCTGGTGTATTAAAAGTAGAGTTTAAAGATGATGTACCTGTTGTAGAGACAAATGATTTAAATATATCTTTAGAAGGAAATGGCTATATAATTATAAATGGTGAAAAATTAGAAGAAGGAAAAGATATTAAGATAGAAGCTGGTAAAGAGCATAGATTTACTATAAAAGCTGAAGATGGTCAATTTGTTTCTTCTGTTAAGTTAGGGGATACTGTTTTAGAAGCTGTAAATGGTGTTTATACAATACCTGCAGATTTTAAAGGTGGAAATTTAAGTGTTGTATTCTCAGAAAAGTTAGAAACTACTATAGAAGTAGATGAATTAAGAGTACCGTATGATGGTAAAGAAAAGATAGTTGGTTATAAAGTTAAGGATTCAAATGGAAATATAGTAAAAGAAGGAAATGTTGATTTCTACAAGAAAAACTGGTTAGGTCAAAATGTTAAGTTTAATCCAGTGGATGAAGGATCATATAATTTTAGCATTTCATATGAGGGAAATGAACAATGCAAACCATCTAATTATGAAAATGGTGTATTTGAAATATATGATGCAAGAGAAGAAGCTACTATAGAATTTGGATCAACTACATCTGTATATGATAATACTGAGAAAGAATTAGAGTATACAGTAAAAGGTAAGAATGGAGAAGTTTTAGAAACTGGAAAAGCTGAATTTAAAAAGACAATATTAGGCATACCAGTTCCGTACAAGCCTAAAGATGCAGGAACGCATTCATTTACTGCTACTTTCAAAGGTAATGAAAACTATAAGCCTCTTACTGTAAGTGGAGAGCTTGAAATATTAAAATGTAAACCAAAGGTAAGGGTTGGAAACACTGTAGCTGAATATACAGGTTCTGCTATAAAAACTAATGTATCAGTAGATTATAACTGTGGTTATATATCTTTATATACTGGAGTTAATTATGATTTAGGTGGTTCTGTATATATAGACTTAAACTTAGGTGATGATGAAATATCTAAGGTCATAATGGGTGTTATCAATAAAATAGAAATAGGAAATGTTGCAGATTTAAAGAAAGCTTTAGTTGAAATGGAATCACTTTTATCAGGATTAGGTGTTGATGTAAGTGGAATAATCAAAGCTTTAGATTACTTACCAACTAATTTAAGAGTTTCACTAGGAGCTCCTAAAGCAGCTGGAGCATACGTTGCTACTGCAATAGTAATAGATAAAAATGCTGAAGTATCAGTAGGTGTAGGAAGCTTACTTGTACATAGAAAGTTAAGTAAAGTAGTATTTACTGAAGACTCTCTTAAAGATAAGGGTGTTGTAAAGGTAAATCAAGAATATAAGCATAGAGCTGTATTTGAAGGTAGTGAAGATGAGGCTAAATTAGTTTACTCAGGAATTACTTCTTCAGGACAAGCTTACCACAGTGTAAATGCTCCTACTCAAGAAGGTTTATATGTTGTAACTGCTTACTCATATGATGACCTTGAGTATAGTTTTGGACTAGCTATGAGAAGTTTTGCAATTGTAAAAGAAATTTCACATGTATCTTTCTCAGATGATTCATTAGCTGATAAGGCTGTAATAAAGGTTGGACAATATTATACTCATAAAGCAACTATAACAGAAAGTGGAAAAGATGCTAACATATTATACACTGGGGTAACTTTATCAGGAGAAAAATATAAGTCAACTAAAAAGCCAGAAGATGCAGGTGTATATGTTGCAACAGCTTATGATTGTGGAGATGAAGCTTATACAGCAGCATTAGCAATGA
This sequence comes from Romboutsia faecis, assembly GCF_014323405.1. Lineage (GTDB taxonomy): Bacteria > Bacillota > Clostridia > Peptostreptococcales > Peptostreptococcaceae > Romboutsia_E > Romboutsia_E faecis. The sequence goes on from NZ_JACRWE010000002.1 coordinate 42,468, forward strand.
GAACTTTCACAATAGTTAGAGAACAAAGTAAGGTTGTGTTTACAGATGATTCATTAGCTGATAAAACTGTAATTAAGGTTGGAACAACTTATAATCACGAAGCTGTATACAAAGGAACAACAAATAAAGCTAAAATAATGTACTCTGGAGTAGCTATAGATGGAAGTGTACATTTCTCATCAAAACAACCAACTAAGGAAGGTGTATATGTTGCAACAGCTTATTCATATGATGATCCTCAATACAAAGTAGGTTTAGCAATGAGAACATTCGCTATATCTAAGTTTACAACAAAAACAGATATAGTATCTACAGATAAGGTGTATGACGGATTAGCATATGAACCAACAGCTATCGTTAAGGATAAGAATGGTGAAATAGTTGAAAATGCTAATGTTAAATATACTTACTATAGCGGTAAGAAAAAGTTAGAATCTGCACCTACAGAAGTGGGATCATATACAGTTGTAGCTACTTTCATGGGCGACAGTGCTCATATCAAGAGTATGGATATAAGCAAGTTTAATATAACAAAGGCAGATGTAACTATTAATATAGATGACCTAGAAAAAGTATATGGAGAAGCTGATCCAGAAGAATTTACTTATAGTGTAGAAGGTTTAGCTTTAGGTGAGACTATTAATATAGAATTAATGAGATCAGTTGGGGAAACTGTAGGAACTTACGATATAAATGTTGTAAGTACAGATCTGAATTTAAATAACTATAATTATTCAGTTAATCCAGGAATATTCACAATAAATAAAGCTGAATTAGAAGTAACTATAGAAGATGCAAGTAAAGTATACGGAGAAGAAGATCCAGATTTTGAATATACTATAAGTGGTTTAGTTGGAGATGATAATGTAGACTTTGAATTAGTAAGAGAAGAAGGAGAAGAAGTAGGAACATACATAGTAACTGTAGTAGATCAAGAACTTGAAAACTACACTTATACAGTTAATGAAGGAACTCTTACTATAGAAGAAGATACAACTGTAGATCCAGAAGATCCAGAAAATCCAGTGGATCCAGAAAACCCTGATAAACCGGTAGATCCAGAAAATCCAGTGGATCCAGAAAATCCAGGTAACTCTGATGATTCAGATGATAATTCAGGAAATACAGATAAACCTGTAAAACCAAATAAGCCTAGTAAACCAAGTAAAAATCCTCAAACTTCAGATGCAGGTATAGCAGGATTTGCAGGAATGGGAATGGCTGCTTTAGCAGGATTATTCGCAAATAGAAAGAAAAAACGTAAATAAAGTAAATATAAAAAGACTAGCAAGGGAGATGCTAGTCTTTTTTGTTATAAGCTAGGTCTAAATTATAACTTAGGATGTTATTTAGGGACTTATGCTAAAGGGAGTTATATAGTTGGAGTATCAATTATTACATATTAGATACTTTCTTATAAAGATAATACGGATGCTTTTATTAGAACTTTATACTTATTTGAAAAATAATTTGAAATAAAATATAATATATTTATATATGTAAAAATTTAACATGTAAAATAATATTATATCGATAATAAAAGAATTAAGTCATAGGGGGACGAATATATGAGCAAAAACAATGAGAATAAGATAATCCTTATTACCTGTATACTAACAGTTGGATTAGTAGGAGGATTTACATTATCTCAAGGGGAAGTTAAATTTAAAGTAAAAGATAACTATCAAAGTGAAGCGGCTACTAGTGAAGATATATTACAAGAGAATATAGATCCATATTCAATAGTACGTACTTTAGAAGATGATGGAAATTTCACTATCATGGCATATCAGAATAAAGAACTTACTGATGATGATATTATAAGCTTAGTTAAATATGTTAAAAAAGAAAATAGCGATATCAAAGATAATTATAAGATCAATATATATTCTGATGAATCATCAGTAGATTTAGATGATAATAAGAACTTAGAATTGGTAGTTAAAGTTGTGGATGAAGATAAGATTAGTGTAAATAAACGTTATTCTGATATAGATAATGAATCAGTCGAAGTTCCAGAGTATTCTTTAGTATCAGTAAAAAATGTTTATGATGAAGAAAATAATAATGAAACATTAAAAACTAAGATAGATATAGTTTTAGAGGAAATGCAAAGTCCAAAAGAAGCTTTATCTAAAATCAAAGCAATTGGAACGTATACTAGAGGCGTTAGAAGTACTTATGATATATTAAATATTATTGCGTATACTTCTGATGAAAAGAATGAGTACTGGGAGTATAGTGGGCATTATAAAAATGATATAGTATATGGAAGAGTGATTAATTTAAAATAAAAAGATAGTTCCAAAAAAGAAATGGATGAACTCATATAGAGTTCATCCATTTTTATGATTTGAAAGATATAATATATAGTCAAATATAACATGAGTACAGATAGTATATTTGGTATCAATTAAAATATCTATTTTCAGAAGATACTATACTTGAGAGTAATTTTTTGACGAATATAATACTAAAGTATTATGAAAATTGTGTTTTATAAATATACTAACGTGTAATACAAAATAAAGGTAAAAAATATTAGAATAATAGGGAGAAAAGGTAAGGGGAATAGAATATGAGTATAAAAAGGTTTTTTAATTATGTATGGAATATCATTTTTTATATATTTTTAATATCTGTGATAATAATTACAGTTATTTCTGTGAAAGGAAATAGCCAAAATGAGGCTATGTCAATATTTGGATACAGATTTTATACTGTATTAACAGGAAGTATGAGCCCTACTATGGGCAAGGGAACATTGGTTTTAGTAAAAGAAACGCCTATAGCAGATATACAAAAAGAAGATGTGATTACTTTTTATGATTTATCAAGGACAAGTGTAACAACTCATAGAGTAAAAGAAGTATTACATGAGGATGGTGTAAAGTTTATTACACAAGGGGATGCAAATAATGCAGTAGATCCAAGGCCACTCGATTCAGAACTTGTTGTAGGTAAAGTTATATTTCATATACCTATAATAGGAGCGACCATGCAATTTATCAAATCTAATATAAAATTAGTATTAGCTATTTTAGTAATGTTAATAATTATGACATCATTTCAATATAGCCCAAAAAAGAAGCAAACTAATTAATCATAAATATAGTATTAAATAAAAAGATATGTTGTGTGGAGGTGATAAAGTGAAATTAAGGAAAAGTGGGATTATAATTTGCCTAGTGTTGATGGGTAGTATTATATTAACTAAAAGTGGATGGGTATCCAATACATATGCAGCCATCAAAGAACTTTTAGATCCAAGTGACACAGTAGTAAATCATTTTGAAGGTGGCGTAGATATAGAAATAGAAGAAAATTTTGACGAAGAAGGCGCCAAAAATTGGGATGGAACACCATTTGTAAAAGAAGTAAAAGTAAAAAATAATAGTAAAACACCAGCACTTATAAGAGTAAGTATAGTTCCTACATGGCTTGATGAAGATAATAAACCATGGGCAGGAGATATAAATGCAATAGTTTTAAATAAAAATATTGTAAGTAACTCAAATGAAGAAGGTTGGATGGATGGTAGGGATGGATACTTTTACTATACAAAGGTACTAGATACAGGGGCTTATACTAATAAGACAATTATTGATAAAGTATCATTTGATATTAATAAGATACCAGAGAATCAAAGAGATATTTATAAAAATAAAAAACTAATAGTTAATGTTAAATCAGAAGCTGTAGAAGCAACACAAAATGCGTATAATGCATCATGGATACAAATAAGCGAAGGAAAAACTAATCAAAATGTAATAACTATGTTAGAAAGCTTATGTAAATAATACTTTATGAATAAAGAATAGTTTATATAAAAGTATTTTTATTAAATTTAAATAGGGGGGAAAGTAAAATGCATAATAAAAAATTAAAAGGTTTAATGGGTGCGCTTGCTATATGTACAGTAATAGTAGGAGGAACATTTGCTTGGCTAGGAGCAAATGATAGTGTAATAAATAATTTTAAAATACAGGCATCAGAAAAAGGAGATATAGACATAGTAGAAGAGTTTGATAAAGAAGAAGCTGAAAAGATAAAAACAGGGGTAAATGTAGATAAAAAAGTTCAGGTTCAAAATAAATCTGATTACGATTCTCTTATAAGAGTTAACATAGAAAGACTATTCAAAGGTGAGAATGGAAATACTTTAAACAACTTAGATATTGAAAAAATAATACTTAATTATCTTGATGGAGCTATAATATCTGAAAGTGATATAAAACTAGATGATCAAGGTGATGTTACTAACTTAAACGACGTTAAAGGAAAGTGGGTATTAGCAGAAAATAAATATTACTACATAGGAAATGTTGCTCCAGAAGGATATACGACTCAATTATTAGATATTGTTACTTTAGATCCTAGTATAGCAAGTAATCCTAACTATAAAGGTGTAGCATTTGATGTAATAGTAAATGCTGAAAGTGTTCAAAGTACAGTAGAAGCTATAACTGCTAACGGAGATACAGGTACAACAAATGAAAATGGATTTGGACTTGACGAAGTTAAGCATAAAAATTTAGTAGCAGCATTAAAAGCTGTAGTAGGACAACCTTCAGAAAAAGGGAATCTGACTATAAATCCTACAGATTTAAATCAATAATAATTGAGGATTAGATTATAGGTAAAAATAGAGGAGTGATAAAGTGAATAAAAAGATAAAATCACTTATAACAACTGTTTCACTTCTTTCGATAATGACTATACAAGCAGAGGCGCTACATAAAGTGCCTCCTAATGTTGAGTTATTGGGGAATGCAGAGGGAATAGTATATGTACCTGGTGACGAGCCATTTTTATTTGGAGAGGATATGAGCCCAGGAGACAAAGTAACGAGAACATTAGAAATAAAAAATAAATATGATAAAGTATATGAGCTTTACATGCAAGCCGAAAGAGTAACACCTCCAGAAAAGTATGATTTACTAGATGTTATTAATTTAAAAATATCTTATAAAGATGAAGTAATATATGAAGGACCGGTAAGTGGAGAAGATGGACTTACAGAAAATATAGAGCTAGGATTATTTGAACCAGGGGATGAAGAAAATTTAACTGCAGTAGCTGAGCTAGATCCGAGTGCAACAAATCCAGCATATTTGAACAAAACAGTTCAAGTGAATTGGATATTTACCGCACAGGCTAAAGAGTCATCTAAACCTATAGAACCAGAAGTTAATAATCCAAGTCAAAATAAGCCAAGTAATAGCACACCACAAACTGGAGATCAGGGTATATATGCATATCTTGCTTTAGGTGGAGCGAGTTTATTAGGATTATACAATATTCGAAGAAAAAAAGATTAACGATGTCTAGTACAAAGAGGTGATAATAAACATGAAAAAGATAAGTAAAAAAATATCGTCTTTATTGGTAGGATGCTTGACTTTAGGGATGTTATCTTCTCCACTTGCTACAGCAGAAACATCTACTCCAAAAGGATTTATTAAAACAGAATCTGGATTATATATAAAAAAGAGTGTCTCGAAAGTAGAAAATACTGATAATCAGTATAGAATATCTTTTGATATAAGTGGTACTGCTCCAAAAGTAGCAATGCCTACTGCTGAGATTGTCTTAGTAATAGATAGATCAGGTAGTATGAAAGATACTGATAAAGAGCAGAAGATAACTAAGGTTAAAAATGCAGCTAAGAATTTTTGTAAAACTATATTAGATGGCAAGGGTGATAATGTAAAGATATCCATAGTATCTTATGCATCATCTGCAAGTTTAGATATTAAATCAAGTAATAATTTGAATAATTTAAGTTCAAAAATAAATTATCTTAAAGCAGATGGAGGAACTAATACAGAAGAAGGTATAAAAGAAGCTAAGAATATTATTTCTAATATCAATGCAGATAAAAAATATGTTGTATTATTTACAGATGGATTACCGACGTATAATACATATTATGCTGATAAGAACTATATGGATGAAGATGGTAATTATTATAAATATATGCCTAATCCGGATAAAAATTCAACTGATTTATTAAGATTAGGAAATAGAGGTAGTGCAACATACAATAATGATATAATGGCTGCTCAACGTGCTTATCATGATATAGTTGGTGGAACTGGTAAGATAGGAGGAATAGCACCAAGAAGATATTATCAGAAAGTGAACAAAGATAGAGGCGGATATGAATATGATTCGAAAGATAATAAAGAATCACAAACAGAAGAACTAACATCAAAAGATATAAGTTCAACTGCAGACCCAAATATAAAATTCTATACAATGGGCTTATTTACTAATTCTACTTATTCAATAAGAGAAGTTGCTGATAATATAGATGAATCGATTAATAATTATAATGTAGGATCAACAGATGATGAATATGTAGAGCCTGTTAAAGAAGATACTACAAAAGAAATAGTAGATTTAACTGAAAATAAAGTCAATAAAGAAGATATGGTAGAGGAAGAAGTTAAAATAGAAGAGATTAAACAAAGTAGAGCAAAGTATGACTTTAGTGGATTATCAAAATTTGATCCAGGTGAGTCGGATATGGCAAAAAGTTTCTTGTATAGTATTCAAAATGCAGAAACTTCATTTGATAAATATGTAAATAACTATTATACATCAAGTACTGATGCAATGACAAATATATTCAGCTCAATTGCTAAGGAAATATCAGGAGAATTAAATGCATATTTAGGAAAAGATGTAGTGATAAAAGATACTGTAACTGGAGACTTCAGCATAGTAGATATAAACATAAATGACATACAAGGAATAGATAAAGATAAGATAAGTATAAATGGAAACAACATAGAATTTAATTTAGGTGATGTTGAGGATATAAATGAAGATTTATCAAATCCAGATAAAACAATTAGTTTTGTAATAGAAGTAAATGATCCGTATTTATTTGGAGAAGATATTCCTACAAATGTTAAAGCAGCTATAGACCATACAAATCCAATTAATCCTAATGAAAGATTTGAAAATGAGGAATTTAATATACCTCATGTAACTATAGACCCTAAAAAAGCAAAAATAACAGTAAAAAAGGTAGTTCAAAATCCTGATAATCTTACACCATCAGAAAATATGTCACAAGAAGTATTTCCTATTTTAATTCAGGGAAATGAGGAGCAGTATAGTGTAGGTTTAAAGGCAGATGAAACTGAAACTATGACTGTTTACTTAAAAGGCAATGAAACTAATATATCAAGTGAGTATGCTGAAAAGTACAAAGAAAATGAAAACTATAAATTCGATAAAAATTTAAATTTCTTAACAGTAGGAGGCTATAGTGTTAGCGAAATAGTACCGATGAATTATGAGTTAGTAAGTATAAGTAATCAGAATTTTAATATAAATAAAGACAATAACGAAATAAATATAGTTATAACTAATAAATGTATAAATGATAGGTATTTCCATGATAATCATGACAAAGCAAATAAATTAGAGTTCAAATAATATAATTAATAAAATATTTAAAAATTATAATTGAAAATAATAGGGGGATAATATGCATAATAAAAAATTAAAAAGTGGAGTAGTAGCATTAGCTTTAGGAGCGGTATTAGTAGGAGGAACTTTTGCGTGGTTAGGTTCAACAGATAAGGTACAAAATATATTCTCAACAAAAGGTCCAGATAGTTTTAAGAATGGTGTAGATATATATGAAAAATTTGAACAAAACTCAGTAGCAGAATCAGGAAAAGCTGTAGAGAAAGTAGTTCAAGTTAAAAATGAAGCTGGATATAACTCATTAATAAGAGTAACAATGAATGCAAACTTTGAAAAAGAGGGATTAGATAATAGTAAAATAGAACTTAATGAAGCAAATGTAATATCTGAAAATGATATAACATTCAATGAAGATGGAACAGTAAAGAATGGAGAAGGTAAGTGGGTTAAAGTAATTGAAGAAGGACAAACTTATTATTACTATGTAGGAAATGTAATAGCAGGTGGATTTACAGATAAAATATTAGATAGCGTTACTTTATCAGATACAGTATCTACTAATCCTAATTACATAGGGCAAACATTTAATGTTGATATAGAAGCGTATAGTGTACAAAGTACATCAGAAGCAATAACTGATTCTACTGATGGAAAGGTAGAGCATGGAGCTACTGGAGCTCAAAAAGGGTTTGGTTTAGACAGTACAAAACATGTAAATCTAGTGAAAGCTCTGCAAGCTGTAGTTGATGAGGAAGCTACAACTTGTGAGGAAGATTATGAAACAAAAGAGACTAAATAATTAATAATCATATGTTTTAAAATTAAACAGTAATACTAAAGTTGTATTTAAAAACGGTGAACTTTATAAAAGTTTACCGTTTTTTTTATTTATTATTATAGTTTTGGGTTATTACTTTAATTATTCATTATAGATTATCATATCATATCAATAATAATAATATAGTATTTAATATAGATACAATTTTCAGGAAAAAGTAGGGGGGAGAACAGTGGAAAAAACAATTGACTTAAAAGAGTGTTTAAGCATTATAAAAAGCAAATGGAGGCTCATATCTATACTAATGATAGTCTTTATGATAATTAGTGTGGCACTAAGCTTTTTTGTAATAGAACCTGTATATGAGACTAACACTACATTAATAGTAAATAAGAGTGAGGAATCAGAAAGTAAGACAATGACAGGAGATGAGTATAGCGTTGCTCAAAGATTAGCAGTAACATATGGAAAAATAATTACATCTAGAACTGTTATTAATGAAGTTATTAGATTATTAAATTTAAACATGACTTATGAAGAATTATCATCAAACATAAATGTGAGTACATTAGATGATACTCAAATTATAAATATATCAGTTCAAGATAGTAGTAAAACTAGAGCTATGAATATAGCAAATACGATACCTAAAGTATTTGGGAGGGAAGTTACTAGAATAACAACTACAAATGAAATAAAGGTAATAGATAGAGCTATTGTCCCAAGTGACCATATAAAGCCAAATAAAGTGATATATATAGCAACAGGAATATTATTAGGTTTAGCAACAGGTATATTTTTAGTTCTTATATCAGAATACATAGATACAAGAATAAAAAAACCAGAAGATATACAAAGGTATCTGAATATTCCTACTATTGGTGTAATACCTAAAGAAGAAGTTTAAGGAGGAAAAATATGAATTTATTCAGTTATAATAATCCTAATTCTAATATAGCAGAAGCATATAGACTAGTAAGAACAAATATAGAGTTTTCAAGTGTAGACAATAATTTAAAAACTATATTATTAACAAGTGCAAATGCTAATGAAGGTAAAAGTACAGTAATATCAAATTTAGCAACGACTTTTGCTAATCTGGAAAATAAGAAAGTATTAATATTAGATTGTGATTTAAGAAATCCAAGTGTACACGAATTGTTTGGTTTGAAAAATATTAGAGGGATTTCAGACTTTCTTATAGGTAAAGTAGAAATAGAAGACTGCATACAAAAAACAATAATAAATGATTTGGATATAATATGTGGAGGAAAAATACCACCTAACCCATCTGAAATGCTTCAGTCAAATAAAATGAGAAACTTTATAAATGAAATTAGAGAGTTATATGACTATATATTTATAGATACTCCACCAGTAGGGATAGTTACAGATGCAAGTATATTAGCTCAGTATACTGATGGAACAATAATACTAATTGGAAGTGAAGAAAGTAATATAGAATCTATAAGAATTGCCAAGCAAAGATTAGAAGATGTAAATGCGAATATTATTGGTGCAATACTTAATAAATTTAAAATAAATGGACGTGGATATGGTTACTATAATGACCTAGATAAAAGTAAGAAAAAGAAAAAGTATAGTCTATTTAGAAATAAAATTAAGAAATTACCTAAAAAATCATATAATGGGGGATGAATATGAAGAAAACGATAGACACATATAGAGATATTTTAAAAATAGAACAGACAAAAGAAAAGAAATTATATTTAGCTACTAAGAGATTAATAGATATTATAGGGTCTTTATGTGGCTTAATATTATTGTCACCTTTATTTATTATCGTGTCTATATTAATTAAAATAGAAGATCCCAAGGGGAGTATTTTTTATTCTCAACAAAGAAATGGAAAATATGGAGAGGTTTTTAGGATGTATAAGTTCAGAAGTATGGTTCAAAATGCAGAGGAAATGCTTGATGAGCTAAAAAAATATAACGAACAAAGTGGACCAGTATTTAAAATTAAGAACGATCCAAGAGTCACAAAAATAGGGAGATTTATACGTAGAACTAGTATTGATGAATTACCTCAATTGTTAAATGTATTAAAAGGAGAGATGAGTATTGTAGGACCAAGACCACCTATACCAAGCGAAGTTGAAGAATATACATCGTATCAGTTACAGAGGCTTTTAGTAAAACCAGGACTTACTTGTTACTGGCAAGTCGGAGGTAGAAATAAAATTGAGTTTGATGAATGGGTTGAACTAGATATTAAATATATAAAGGAAAGAAACTTATGGATAGATGTGAAGTTAATATTAAAGACAGTATTTGTTTTATTTGGAGATAAGAATGCAAGCTGAAAAGGACGGTGTATATATATGAAGATATGTTTTCCGACTTCTAGTGGTGGACATTTAACCCACTTACTTCAATTGAGAGATTGGTGGGAGAATGAGGAACGATTTTGGGTTACGTTTGAAAAAGCTGACTCAAAGTCTATATTAGAAGATGAAAAGAAATACTGGTGTTATTTTCCGACTAATAGAAATATAAAAAACCTGATAAAAAACACGTTTTTAGCATTAAAGATATTAAGAAAAGAGAAACCAAATATTATAGTAAGCACAGGTGCAGCAGTGGCAATACCGTTTTTCTTTATAGGAAAGTTATTTGGAATTAAACTTGTATATATAGAGGTTTACGATAGGATTGAAAAACCTACTATAACTGGAAAGTTGGTATATCATATAAGTGACTTATTTATAATTCAGTGGGAAGAGCAAAGAAAGTTTTATCCAAAAGGTAAGCTATTAGGAGGTATATTTTGATATTTATTACGGTAGGGACTCATGAACAAGGGTTAGATAGATTACTAATAACAATAGATAAGCTTATTGAAAAGCAAGTGATAAATGAAGTAGTTTTTGCTCAAATAGGATATAGTGACTATAAACCTAAATACTATAATTATAAAGATTTAATTGAGTATGATGAAATGGATAAAATGATTCAGAATAGTAATATAGTTATAACCCATGGTGGTCCTGGATGTATATTTCAAGCTATTCAGCATGGAAAAATACCATTGGTTTTTCCTAGAAACCCTAAGTTTAAGGAGCATGTAGATAATCATCAAATTCTATTTACAAAAAGATTAGAAAAACAGTCTAAGGTTATAGGAATATATGAAGAAAAAGATTTAGAAAATATAATATTAAATTATGATAAATTAATAAAAAATTGTAGTATTGCTTCAAATGATAATTCGATATTTGTTAAGAAATTTGAAAAACTTATAATTGGTATTATGAATTAAATAAAAATATAGGAAGAGAAAATAAATGAAAAAGATATCAGTATTAAATGTGCTAATATTTGTAATAGTAGTTTTATCATATCTTAGCGTTACATTTCTCAAATACTCATCAATAATAAATGCATTATTAGCACTTTCGATTTTATTTATAAGTACGTTATGGATACTAAGATATAATGAACCAATAAAAATAAGTAGATTTGTATTGCTTTATATATCTGTATCATTAGTTATATTAACGAAGAGATTTAATTTAATTTCGTTATTATTAATAGCTTTAATATGTATAATAGCAGACAATAATAATATAACTATAAAACAATATATAAAACTAAGTATAATTTGCTTTACAATTACTATATTTAGCTACTTCATATTAGGCTTTAATAAAAGTGCAGATACATATATATGGAGGGTTGCAAGTCAATCAACAATAGTTAGATCATCGTTAGGATTTGAACATGCTAATCAAGGTATGCTTAAATGGTTTGGATTAGCCTTGGGGATATTAACGTTATGTAACAAAAATAATGTATATAAATCAATATTTTTAGTTTTATCTATAAGTATAGTGTTATATAAATACACAGCTAGTAGGACTTCAATGATGGTCTTACTACTAGTAGCAGGACTACAAATATTATTTAAAAATAAATTAGATAAAGATTTAGGTAATTTATTAAAAAAAATGATAGGAATACTTCCTTTAGTATATACTTTTGTATCTTATGCATCTATATACTTATCTAAATTTGAATATATTAACAATCTTTTTTCTGGAAGGTTTGTATTATATGAAATATATACTGACCTAGTTGGATTAAATTGGTTTGGAAGCTCATTTATTGAGGAAAATGCCATGTTAGATAATTCATACTTACATATGTTTTTATCTAAAGGAGTGATATTCTCAATAGCTTATTTAATTTTTATTTATATTTTAATAACAAAAACAAAGCATTTGAGTACATGTGATGGAATAATTTTATTTGGATACTTTACAGCGGCACTAGCAGAAACTGTTTTATTTAAATTTGATTTAATTATATTGATGATTATTATTTTATATAAAAAGAATAATGTAGTGGGGGTAGTGAGTGGAGAATATTGAATTTATACCTAAAAAAATACATTACTGTTGGATTGGTAAAAAAGAAAAACCTGAAAGTGTTAAATTATGCATAGATAGTTGGAGAAAATTTGCTCCAGATTATGAAATTATTGAATGGAATGAAGATAATTTTGAACTTGAAAATTGTAATGAATATATTAAAGAAGCATTACAGATGAATAAATGGGCATTTGTAACTGACTATATGAGATTAAAGATTTTATATAATGAAGGTGGAATCTATCTAGATACGGATGTAGAGTTACTTAGAAGTATTGATGATTTATTGGGGAATAATTCATTTATATGTTTAGAAAGTTTGAATACAGTATGCACGGCAGTAATAGGCTCTAAAAGAAAACAAGAGTGGATTAAAGAGCTTATAGACATGTATGACAAAAGATGTTTTATTAAAAATAATGGAAATATGGATTTAACACCTAATTCCAAATATATATATCAATTCTTAAATAATAATTATGTCATAGATAATGATAAAATTAACAGCTTAAGCTGTAATCTTACGATATACCCATCAGAATATTTTTCTCCAAAGAATTATTTGACTATGAAAATGAATTTAACTGAAAACACTTATGCGATACATCATTATGGGGGTATGTGGAAGTCTCCTATTACTAAATTAAAAGATCGCTTTTTAGCTTTTATTACTAGGATAATTGGTGAAGAAAATAGAATTATTTTGGTCAAATTGATAAAAGGAGAATAAGAGTAGGGTGAGATTTATATGGGAAATTTAATAAGTATTATTGTCGCAATTTATAATGTAGACCAATACTTAGAACAGTGCATTGATAGTATTATAAATCAATCATATAAGAATTTAGAAATTATACTTGTGAACGATGGATCTACAGATAATTCTAAAAATATATGTGATTATTATTCTGAAATAGATAAAAGAATTAAGGTTGTCCACAAAAAAAATGGAGGAGTATCTTCAGCTAGAAACACGGGGATAGATATAGCAACAGGTGATTATATAGCTTTCGTTGATAGTGATGATTATTTAGAATTAAATATGTACGAGACTATGATTAATAATCTTGAGCAAAATCAATGTGATATGGGGGTTTGTGGATATAGTATATTTTACAATGATTCTACAAAAGGAAAGAAAAATTATTTAGATAATGCAACTATGATTATGAACAGTAATAGGACTTTAGAAAAAATATTCACAACTAATTATATAAATGGATTTTTGTGGAATAAAGTATTCTCAAAAAAACTTTTTGAGAATATAAGATTATTAGAAGATATGGATATATGTGAGGATTTATATATAGTATGCAAAATATTATCAAAAGAAATTAATACTATTTATATATCACAGCCTCTATACAATTATAGAAATAACTTAAATGGAGCTACTAAAAATTTGGATAATTTATTTTTGGATAATGGTAAGCTAAAATACATGGATGCTTTTGAAAGGATATCTGGAATTTTTACGAATGATAGTAATATACTCGATTTAATTAGAGTTAAGAGCGTAAAAACTAATATAGATACTTATTATATGATGATTAAAAATAAATATATAAATAGAAAAGCAAATAAATATATATTTAATATTTTGACTAAAGAATCTATGTATTATCTTAGTCATAAAAGTGTATCAATAAAGTTTAAATTAGCACTAATAGTATTTAATATTAGATTAGCTTTACAAAATTGGAGAGGAGGTGGAATATGAATAGAAGAAAACTTTCAAAAATAGTTTTTAAAATAAGCAGATATATTGGTTTTAATAAGTTGTGCTATCTATTAAATAAAGGGCGAAAGAGGATTTTAATGTATCATAATATTATTCCCGATGAATATTTTGATGATAGTATAAATTTAGAATATTCAATAAGTGAAAGTAGATTTAAAAATCAGATAGACTTTATAGAAAAGAGATTTAAATTTGGATTGGATTTGGAAAATCCAAACGAAGTTACAATTACTTTTGATGATGGTTACCAAAATCAGTATAGTATAGGTAGTAAAATACTTGATAATAAAAATATAAAAGGGTACTTCTTTTGTTCAGAAAGTTTAATTAATAATGATAGAATTCTATTAATAGACAAAATTCAATTATGGTTTGATTATGTACCATATAGATTGTATAAAATAGATAGGTTAAACTTAAGTTTCAATATATCTAATAGAGAAGAAAGAAAACAAAGCTGGTCAAAAGTACAGGATTTAATATTTAATAATAAATCCAGCATGGAAGAGGTAGAGCTAAGCTTAAATGAGGCATATCCTTTTAATAAAATAGAAGTCAATAAAGAATTTTATAAATTACGATTCAATTCAATAAAAGAAAGTGATATAAATCAAATGAAGGATAAAGGACATAAAGTAGGAGCACATTCAAGTATGCATAATATTTTATCAAATATGAATATCAAAAAATTAGATAAGGATATAAAAAGATGTGTTCAAAATGTAGGTGGTATTTATAATACAGATGTTTTTTGTTATCCATTTGGCACTCATGATGATGTATCAGACGAAGTTATTGATATAGTAAAAAGTAATAAATTTAAAATGGGTCTTGCATCAATAAATTCACCTAATGATAAAAGAGAGTACTCAAAAGACTTCATACCAAGAATAGACATATCTTCAATCGATGATAAATATCATATAGACTTTATACTTTCAGGTGCAAGATATTTAATTAGAAATAAAAAATTACTACCACCAATATAGTATAAACGTATATTCATACATTGCAGTCATATAGTTGGGGGGGTATATGGAAAATATAAAAAGAACTAAAAAAACTATTATTAATTCAGTTACAGGAATTATTTCTCAAAGTATTTTAATGATACTTGGGTTTGTTGTTAGAAAAATATTCATTACAAACATAGGCGTAGATTATTTAGGTATAAATGGATTATTTGTTAATATTATGGAGCTGCTTAATCTTGCAGAGCTTGGAATAGGATCTGCTATCATATACAATTTGTATAGCGCATTAGCAGGTAAAAAAGAAGAGGATATAAATACATTAATGTATTTATATAAATATATATACACAAGAATAGGCATTTTTATAATTGTTGTAGGGTTAATATGTAGCTTATTTATCGAAAATTTAATAAAAGATAATACAATAAAAATAGAGATTATTAGAATTGCATTTTTAATACAAATACTTAGTACATCTACTACATATTTTTTTGCGTATAAAAGGTCATTGTTAAATGCAGACCAAAATAATTATGTAAGTGTATTAGTAGATACTACTATTAATGTCGTAATGAGCTTAATTAGAATTTTTATTTTAGTCTACACTAAAAATTATATATTGTATCTAATTATACAAGTACTACAAAATATAATATCAAATTTAATAATATCTTACATTTGTAATAAGAAGTATAAGTACTTAAAAAATAGTTACGATGTAGAAAAGTTAAAAGAGTTCAAAAAAAATGTGACCAAAGATATGAAAGACATATTTGTCAGCAAGATAGGATCATTTATTTACTTCTCTACAGACAATATTATAATTTCTTATTTGATTGGTATAACACCTATAGGTATATTATCGAATTATAACTTATTATTGACTACTGTAAGTGGATTTATAAATCAGCTGAGCAATCCAGTGTTAGCAGGTTTAGGAAATTTTATAAATACATCTAATGATAGAGATAAGCTTATAGATATTTTTAGGAAATTTAATTTTATAATCTATACTATAAGTAGTTTTTGTTTTGTAGGATTTGTGACACTATCAAACATGTTTATAGAAGTATGGGCGGGAGAAATATATAAATTAAATCAGTATATCGTACTAATTGTAGGTATAAACTTTTTGATTGATAAAATACAGATACCTTTGTGGCAGTTATTATATGTAAAAGGACGATTTGATATTGAAAAGAAAGCTTCAATTGTGTCTTCTATAGTTAATATTTCACTTTCAGTTATGCTTACATTAAAGTTTGGATTAATAGGTGTACTGCTTGGAACTACTATAGGAAATATAGTATTTACAGTATATAGACTTAGATTATTAAATAGCGATGTGTTCAAAAAGGCTAAGTACTCATATTTAAAGGACATTATATTTTATGTAAGTGTAACTTTAATTCAATTAGGAATATGTTCTTATGCTACTAATATTGTATGTAAGCAAGCTACTTGGATGAATGTTATCATAGGAGCTATTATATGTATACTTGTTTTAATTATAACAACGATATTGTTTTATAGAAAAAGTGTAACGTATATTCATATTAAAAATGAAATGTTATACCCTATGATTTGTAGTATTAGTAAAAGGGGGATTGTAAATGATTAATGAGAATATAGAATACATTTTTTTAGATTACTTTGATACTATTGTACATAGAACTGTGCCTCCAGAATATATAAAAAAAATATGGAGTAAGCAAATTAATCTAAGATTAGGAATAGAAAAAAACTCTGAGTGGATTTACAATTTAAGGGAGGAATGTGCTGAAAAGATTAGTAATGATAATAGTAAAAATGATTTTGATAGAGAGTATAAATATGAACAATTAATAAAGCAAATGTATAATAGACTGATAGTTCATGACTTACTGTCTAGTGATATGGTAAGTTATGATGATTTCTATCATATATGTTTAGATACAGAAATTGAAATTGAGAAAGAGCACCAAGTTATTAATTTAGATATAGTAAATATTATAAAGAAGTATAGTAACTCTGGGTATAAGATATATTGTATATCTGACTTTTACTTGCCCAAAGTAGCTATGCAAGCTTTTCTGAAATATCATGAGATAGATATATATTTTGAGAATGTATATATATCATCAGAATACTTGGTTCAAAAAAGTACGGGTAAACTTTATGAGATAGTAATAGAAGATTTAAATATTAATCCTGAGAATGCAATTATGATTGGAGATAATTATAACTCTGATAACTTAATGGCAAAATTAAAAGGATTAAATTCGCATTATGTTGATAGAACGAGTATGCATAAATCTTATGATAAAGCATGGAAGCAAAGAAATGATAGCAAATATGTAATAAAGCAATTAGATAAAATATACAAATCAAGTAAGAAAAACTTACAACCATTTGCATGTTATGGAATATACTATTATTTATTCGCAGAGAGACTATATAAAATATTAATGAAGAATGGAGTAAATGATGTATTCTTTTTATCAAGAGAAGGGGAAATGTTAAAGAGAATATTTGATAAATATCAAGAGTTGAAGCCAGAAAGTTTTAAAAGAATTAATACACACTATCTATTAGTTTCTAGGGCTTCTACTTTCCTGTCTCAGTTAGAACCGATTGAAGAGGAAACCTTTTGTAGGTTATTTGATCAATATAGCACATTAAACATATCTAATTTTTTATATAGCTTAACATTTAATAAAGATGAAATACAGACTATCTTAAATGATATAAATTTAGATGGAGAAGTGCTAATTGAAAATTTTAGAGAATCAAAAGAATTTTCTAAGTTAAAAGAATCTAATGTTTTTATTGATTTATATAATTTAAAAAGACGTGAACAGAAGCTTGGCTTACAAGAATATATAAAGTCTTTTGGAGTAGATGTATATAAAGATGGTATGAATATAGTTGATGTAGGCTGGAAAGGAAGTATGCAAGGCAATCTTTATAAATTTTTTGAAGAAAAAGTAAAATTAAAAGGATTTTATTTGGGAGTAATAGAAGACACAAATATGTCTAGTGATAATATGAAGTATGGATTAGTATTCTCTGCAATGCCATGTAAAAGTATATGCTACAAGGAATTAGCCATGGAATATTGGTTTCATGAGGATTTATTGCACCCTTCGCATGGAAGAGCAAGTTCATATAAGTTAAAGGAAAATGGATATGTAGAGGTTATTTGCGAACATGAACCAGAGGTAGTTAAATTGTATAATGATGTTGTTAAGTATATTCATAAGGATATATTAGAAGTTATACAGATGATGGACTGTGTATTTAAAGGCCATTGGGAAGTCAATGAATTTATTACGTATATAGCATATTTAAACTATAAAGAAAATTATACAAGAAATGAACAAGAAAAAATAGTAGAAAGACTACTAAGTAAAAATCATTATTCAAGTTTCGGTATGGATAATGTAGAAATGTTATTACAAAATGAAGCTACACCTAATAAATTTAAAAAATATAAAAATATAGTACAAAAGGGAATAAAGTTTATAGTCAATATTAAACCTCATGTTAAACTTCCTCCATATATTAACTCACTTATTATTAGAAGGTTTAGAAAGACATATATATATATGACCTGTTAGTTGTATAATTGATAGGTCTGGTTAAAAGGAGTATTCGAGATGGACATATCAGTAGTAGTACCTGTGTATAATGTAGAAAAATATATAAGAGAATGTATTTTATCTTTATTAAAGCAAACATTAAAAAATATTGAGATTATTGTAGTGAATGATGGATCAACGGATAGAAGTATAGAAAACATACAAGATTTAGTTGAAAAACATAAAAATATAAAAATAATTAATAAAAAAAATGGAGGATTATCTTCGGCTAGAAATGAAGGTTTAAAGCATGCAAAAGGAGAGTATGTGGCATTTATTGATAGTGATGACTATATAAAAGATGATTTTTTAGAAATGTTATATAATGAAGGGAAAAAATATGACTTAGATATTGTATTTTCAAGTTATTCTAAATTATATGAAGATGGGAATATTATCCCTGTAAATCGCAATCACAAATTACTAACAGAAGATGCTATGTCAGGTAAGGAGTTTTTAATAAATCAAATCAAACTAAATGACTACAAAATGGAAGTATGCGATGATATATATAGAAGGGACTTTTTAATTAATGAACATATTAGTTTTAATGAAAATATACTATTTGAAGATGAAGATTTTACATTGTTGGTGCTTTTAAAAGCAAAAAGAGTAAAACTTGTAGATGCATGTGATTACATTTACAGACAACGTGAAAATAGTATTACACATTGCGAGGTAAACGACAGGCATATAGATTCGCTATTATCAATAATAAGTAATTTTATAGATATTTATAATAAAAATGATGATAAACAGATAAAAATGTGTGTTTATCAGCTTATAGTAAATAACTTGCATGACTTATTCAGATTTATAGATAAGTCAATATACACAAGTAAAAAATCATTACACTTAAGGATAGATAAGGAAAATATAATCAAGATTTTAAAAGAAAATGTATGTGGGAAAAAAGAAAAAATTAAATTTATATTATTTAAAATAAGTACTCAATTATATTGGAATATGATTAAATTAAATTCTAAAATTACATCTAAATAAATTAATAAGGAATAATAAAAATTAATTTTTTTGTTATTTATAGAGAAATCGTATTAAGTACAATATATAAAGGAGAACTTTGATTAATGAGTTATGAAATTAGTGTGATAGTTCCAGTCTATAATGCAGAAAAGTATTTAAGAGAATGTTTAGACTCGATTATAAATCAGAGTTTTAAAAATCTACAGATAATACTTGTAAATGATGGATCTACAGATAATTCTGGAAGGATATGTGAAGAGTATAGTAATTTAGATAGTAGAATAGAAGTAATACATAAAGAAAATGGTGGAGCATCATCAGCTAGAAATAAAGGATTAGAAGAAGCAAAAGGAAGGTTTATAGCTTTTGTAGATAGTGATGATTATATTAAGAGTAATATGTACGAGGTTTTATATAATTCTCAAATTTATTACTCTTCTGATATATCAATGTGTTCATATAAAGAGGTTGATGAAGATATTATAAGTAGTAATGTTATAGAAAATAAAGAAAATGATTATAATGTAGACATTTATAGTGGGGAAGAGTCGATATATCAGCTGTATAATCATGAAAATAGTATAAATTTTATTATACCAGTAAATAAACTATATAAAAGAGAGCTATTTAGAAACTTAAGATATAAAGAAGGTATAATATGTGAGGATGAACTAATAATACATGAATTATTATATAGGACTAGAAAACTAGTTTATATCAAAGATGAAATGTATTTTTATAGACAAACATCAAATAGTGTTATGAGAAATGAGTATGGCTATAAAAGACTAGATACTCTTAAAGTATTAAACGAAAGAATTAATTTTTTTAAATTAATGGGTTTAGAAGATTTAAAGAATAAGGCAATAAGACATTTTATAAAATCTTTTTTTGAACAATATGATTTAGTAAGGGAACATTTAGGTGATAAACAATTATTAGATAAAATGGAAGTTGACTTTAAATCTAGGATTGAAGAATTAAAAAAAGAATATAGAATAGATTTTGATTGCAATTTACTAATAAACTCATTATATCTAAATAAGAGGGTATATAAGACACTAAGAACTATTTATAATAGACTAATCAGATTGAAGCAAGTAATAAAAAATAATAATATTAAGATGATTTTTATTAGAAAATCAAGCTCATCAGAGGAAAGTTTATAATAGGTATGAAATTATTATAACTTATAATATTAAATTAATTTTAGTTTTTATTCATAAACAATAAAACTTATAAAAAATGCTGTAGATAGGATAATAGAAAAGAATCTTATATACAGCATTTTAAATTGAAATAATTTAACTACATGTAACTAACTATTAATAAAAATCACCCGAATAAAGTATATAGGCATAACTATTTTTAATGATGATAAATATGGAGGAATCAAATGAAAAATTTAAAGATGGTATTAGTATTACTTGTGTGTTTTATATCTATTATAGGTATACTTAGATTAAATCCTATTAGTTTTATATCAACAAATATTAATAATGAAGAGAACTATGTAAATGTAAAAGACTATGGAGCTAAAGGGGATGGCAAGACTGATGATACAAAGGCAATTCAAAAAGCGCTAGATACAGGAATGCATATAGTTGTACCTAGTGGAACTTATATTGTTGGCGATTTAATAATGAAAAAAGGACAAATATTAGATGGTTTATCATCTTTTACATATAGTTGGGGAAGAGAATATAAAAAGGCTATCTTGAAAGCTAGACCAGAAGCAGAATATATTATAAAAGACGCAAAAGGATGTTCTATTAGAAATATACATTTGGATGGAAATAATAGACTTAGTAATGGGGTCAGAGGAGATTATTATGAGGATGAATGGGGAGATAGTGATTGTAACTTTGATATATACAATTGTAGAATAACTAACTGTAATTATGGAGTATATAACCCTAGATGTGGTTCTGTAATTCAAAAGTGTAATATAGATAATAATAATAAAGGCGTATATAGAGCGACAGACTCAAGAATATTAAATAATGTAATTGATAACAATATTATAGGTCTAGACTTGTATGATAGTAATGATAATCAAATAAGTAATAATAAAATAGAATGGAATATGCAGGATGGTATAAAGATAGATAAGGGTGTATATAACCTGATAACAAGTAATACAATAGACAGAAATGGAGGAGTAGGAATTAATTTAAATGAAGTATATAATGGAACAATTACAGGAAATGTAGTAAGAAGAAATCTAGATTATAATATAGTGTTTAACGGTGTAAATGCATACTCTATAACAGGGAATAATTTTGTATCAGCTAATACAGAAGATGATCAATTAGGAATAAATGCACCTGAATATCATATGTATCTAAAGTCAGTAGGTAATACATCTATAATATCTAATATATTTGAAGGTGGCATATATATAGAAGAAAAGTATGATTGGAGAGGAGAACAACTTATAATAGAAAATAATGTTGGAAGTGGTATTACTAATAATAATTAACAAAAGATAAATAAATTCAATAGCTATAATTAATTTTTATGTTAATTATAGCTATTGAATTTATTTGTTATAAGTAAAAATTAATAATCTACAATATATGATTAATGATTTTAGCAGGAATGCCAACTGCTGTTGAATTTTTAGGAATATCTTTTAATACTACTGAATTAGCACCAATTTTTACGTCATCACTAATTTGTATAGATCCTAGGACTTTAGCTCCAACACCGATAAACACATTATTTCCAATAGTTGGAGCTCCATCGTTACCAGTTTTATCTGATCCAATAGTAGCTTGATGGTATATTATAACATTATTACCTATTACTGAATTTGGATGAATGACAACACCTCTTCCACCATGAGGAAGATATAAATTTGAGCCAATTTTTGCTTTTGCAGGTAATTCTGCACCGCCTATTATTTTAACTATTATAAAATCAAGTATTTTATATATTAGCAGTAGTATTTTACGTATTGGTAATAACTTTATATTATAGTAAATGTTATTACCAAATCTATATGTAAATAGAATTGCTTTACTTATAGCCGTGTTTTTGTTCATATCATTATACCCTCCGAAGTAATAAAATATAATAATTTATATATTTTATTATATGCAGTAGATAATTGGGATTTGTACTTAATGTTAGATAATAAATAATTAACTGATTATATTCTAAGATATATAATACATTTAACCTTATTGTAAATTTTTACAGTTAAATTAATGATAAAATATACTTGTATATAAATTGATAGAGGGAGAATGGGATGAAAAAGAATAAATCTATATTAGCTGTATTACTAATAACAATACTTGCTATAAACTTAAATCTATGTAAAGTAAAAGCAGAAGATACTGGTTATTACATAAAAGATATGGACGTACAAGTAAACGTAAACGACAAAAGAGAATACAAAATAACAGAAACAATACAAGTAAACTTCAACGAAGATAGACATGGAATAATAAGAAGCATTCCAACCTACACAGACCTTGAAGACTATAAAATAACCAACATAAGCGTAGAAGGAGCACCTTATGAAATAGAAGACGATGAAAACCTTCAAATAAGAATTGGAGATGAAGACGAAACAGTCATCGGAGAAAAAACATACAAAGTCAAATATACAATAGAAACCTACAACGATGAACAACCAGAAGGAGATTACATATATCTGAATGTATTAGGAACAGAATGGGATACATATATAGAACACTTCACATCAACAATAACGTACCCACAAGGAGCAAATTTAGAAAACATAACTATAACTGATGGAGAATACGGTAGCACCAATAGAGACTACGTAGACTACACAACAAAAGGAAATACTATAAAAATAGAATCTAAAGAAATAATATCAGAATACTGTGGTGTAACAGTAAATGCAATGTTAAATGAAGGAACATTTAAAAATGCACCGATGAGAGAATATCCTTATACAATAAAAAGCGATATTATAAATGCAGAAATCACAAAAGAAAAAGAATATCTGATAGATAGAGAATTTACGATAGAAGTAAATAAAGATTATAAATATGATTTTTTTAATCATATTTATCTATGGGATGTAAGAAATGAAGACAAAGATTATATAGAAGATATAAAAGTAGATAACCCTAATATAAGTATAAACACTTTGAATAATTCTGTAAGCTTTCCAAGTGATGCAGGAACTTATAAATTTAAGATATCATACAAAATAATACCTACAATGAATTCCCGTATAAATTTTGCTATAGCAGATTATCTTAGAGAAGGAAAAACAGAAAAAATAGATGTAAATATTAAATCTCCATTTAAAATAGATAGCTATGGGATTAAATTCAATGAAAAAGGAGTAAACATAGGTACAGACAGATATAAGATAGAAGAAGGAGAAAAGAGTGTACATTTTTATACTTTAAATAATATAAATGTAGGCGAAAGTATAAATATATATTTGAATATAGATAAAGCCCTATTCTCAAGAGAACTTCCAGTTATATCTAAGGTTATAACTTTTGGTTCACCAATATTGTTAGTAGCGTTAGTACTATTATATATGAAGAATAAAGATAAAAATCACTTTATAACATCAGTAGAATTTTATCCACCTAAAAATATGAATAGTGCAGAAGTTGCATATGCTTTTAGAGAATATGTAACTACCAAAGATATTACAACATTATTATTTTATTGGGCGAGTCAAAATCATATAAAAATAACTATGAAGAAAAATGACAAATTTATATTAACAAAAATAAGTGAGTTAGACGATAGTCATAAACTATATGAAAAAGAATTATTCAGAAAAATATTTGAATGCGGTGATGGAGAGACTGTAACTAATACTGATTTAGAAGGAAATATTTATGATGCAGTAGTAAAATCAACTGGTAGTGTAAGGGGAATATTTAAGGATGATAAAAAGTTAAGAGTTACTTCATCTTTCTTCTTAGGCTTTGGATTAACCTTATTATCTAGTTTACCAATCGTATTATCAGGTATTCTAGATGGCGAAATAAGTCATTGGGCTAGAGGAGAATCATATGCAATTGTGTTGTTTGGAATTGCTGTATTGATTGTATTTTATGGTATACTGCACCTATTCAATAAAAAAAGATATACAGAAAAAGGTAAGAAAAAGGCTACAGTTACCTTAGTTACTTTAGGAGTATTATATGCACTAATTTTCATAGTTCTGTTTTCATTTACAGACCTACCGATGAGTATTATTATTTTATCGATTATAGTATCTTTTAGTGGTATGGCTATGAGTTCTTTTATACCAAGAAGAACTGATTATGGAAGGGAAATTTTAGAGCAAATAATAGGATTTAGAAATTTTGTAGAAGTAGCTGAAAAGGATAGGCTAGAAGCTTTATTGGAAGAAGATCCAGAGTATTTCTACAACACATTACCGTATGCACATGTGCTAGGAGTTACTAAAAAATGGGCCGATAAGTTCGAAGGAATTACAATGCAAAACCCTACATTCTATGAGACTTATTATCCTATGAATAATGTATATATGATGACATATTTGATGGATGACTTAAATAAAGTTAATGAGACTCTGACACACACTAATGACTCATCAAATGGTGGATCAGGAGGAGGCTTTGGTGGAGGCGGTGGCTTCTCAGGAGGAGGCTTCTCTGGTGGTGGAGCTGGCGGCGGCGGAGGCTCAAGCTGGTAATATAAAAAATTATAAGGAGAGTTAAAAATGATAGGGATTATAATTATAGGTTTGATAGCAGTAGTTGTACTTTGGTTTATATCAGCTTACAACAAATTAGTATCATTAAGAATGAAGGTAAAAGAAGGATTTTCAACAATCGATGTATTTCTAAAGAAGAGATACGATTTAATACCAAACTTAGTAGAAACAGTAAAAGGATATGCAAAGCATGAAAAAGATACTTTAAGTCAAGTTGTAGAAGCAAGAAGTAAAGCTGTGTCATGTAGTCCTGAAGAAAAAGCTAAATATGAAGGTGAATTATCAAATGCATTAAGTAGATTATTAATGATTTCTGAAAATTACCCAGATTTAAAAGCAGATACTCAATTTGTAAATTTACAAAATCAACTACAACAAATTGAATCAGAAATAGAAAAATCAAGAAGATACTATAATGGTTTAGTAAGAGAGCTAAATACATTTATTCAAAAATTTCCAACTTGCATAGTTGCATCAATGTTTAAGT
This sequence comes from Romboutsia faecis, assembly GCF_014323405.1. Classification (GTDB taxonomy): domain Bacteria; phylum Bacillota; class Clostridia; order Peptostreptococcales; family Peptostreptococcaceae; genus Romboutsia_E; species Romboutsia_E faecis. The sequence goes on from NZ_JACRWE010000002.1 coordinate 68,584, forward strand.
TTAAAGAAGAACCTTTCTTTGAACTTGAAAACAAAAGTGAAAGAGAAAATATAAAAGTACAATTTTAGGATGAAGGCTATGATAAAAGAAAATTAGCTTAAATGTAAATTTATAGTAAAAAGTATGTATAAATATTGAAAAGTAAGGATATAATTTTAATACTGAGAGGTATAAAATACTTAGTCGTTACTTTTAGAGTGAGTTTAGCAGTAGTTAATATTGCTAAACTTCTTTTTTTTGTCAAAATAATTTATCATAAATTTATATTATAAATTAGTAACTCATGAAAGCCGAATTTTATATAATTATTTAAGAGGAGGTGAAAAACATGAGTAATTTAGTGATATTAGACAGTGGACACGCAGAATATGTCGAAGGAAAACAAGCTCCAGATAAATCTTTAAAAGAATGGGATTTTAATAATCAAATGCAGTATAAGTTGAAAAAAAGATTAGAGGACCATAATATAAGTGTATACTTGACTAATCCATCTCCGGCAAAATCTAATGAAATGGGACTAACTAAAAGAGCAACTCTAGCAAACTCCTATTGGTCAAATAGAAGCAAACCAAATTCTTTATTTATATCAATACATGCTAATGCATATGGATCTACATTTAATACAGCAAGAGGAACTGAAACATATGTGGCTAAAAATGCAAGTAGCAATTCAAAAAAAGCAGCTAAATATGTTAATGATGAGATAGTAAAAGCTATTAAGAAAATTGATAGTAATGGAAAAGATAGAGGCGTAAAAACTGAAAATTTTACTGTAATATATAAAGCTAATATGCCTTCTATATTAATTGAATATGCTTTTTATACAAATAAAGATGATTTAAATATACTTAAAAATAATAAAGATAACTTAGTTGAAGCAACTGTAATTGCTATATGCAAATATTTTAATATAACTTATAAATCACCAACAAGTAATAATGATACTAATAAAAATGAATCAAATAATAACACATCAGAAGATAGTAATTTATACTATAGAGTTATAGCTGGAAGTTACAAAAATAAAGATAATGCAAACAAAATGGTAAAGGAATTAAAAAGTAAAGGTTATAGTGCATTTATAGTTAATTATAAAGAGTAACTTTTTATTAATTTAAATCATAGTTAATTTAATATTTGATAAAGAAAGTAGGCTAGTTATATCTAACCTACTTTTAATGTAATTAAATTTATTTGAGGTGGATTATTTATTCTAAATAATCTATTATTACCTAACCCAGAGCTTACATTTAAATAAGAAGTTCCATACGAGTATAATCCTTTATCATATTTTGGGAAAAATGCTATATCTGGAGATAGTAATCCTCCTAAGAATGGAATTCTAATTATACCTCCATGTATATGACCTGATAAAACTAAATCAAATCCATTATCTGCTAGAGTTTCAAAATATTTTGGGTCATGGCACAATATAATATTAAAATTATCTTTATTTATAGGGTTATATTTTAAGTAATAATTAGAATTAATTTGCTCTGCTGTATAATAATATATACCATAAACATCAATTGAATCAGATCCTTTAGTCAATTGAGTGTATGTGTTATCTACAAATATAACGCCCATACTTTTAAGTTTATTAATATATCTATTATAGGAATTATCACTATTTCTATCTCGTTTTTTATAGTCAGCATTATTGAATGTAACATCAACTCCTTCTTCATGATTTCCAGTTACGTAAATAATTTTATATGATTTAGATAGATTTTTTATAAGGGAAAAGGATGGCAATATAGTTTCATCCATATTTTTATCTTCCATTTCTGAACTTGAGAACATATCACCTGTAATCATGATTACATCTGGATTAATATGATTTATTTTTTCTATTAGTTTAAAATTATCTTTACCAAATTCTTCACTGTGTAAATCTGATAGTTGTAAAATTTTATAGTTATCAAAGGATTTTGGGATTTTATTAGAGTAGATTGTTTCTTCTGATAATGAGATATTTTTATTGGCATATTTATTAGAAATTATTATTAATATAATAATTAGAAAAATAATTATAATATAAGTTATTTTTTTATTCTTCAAAATTAATGACCACCCCTATTTAAATTTATATTTTGGATATATATTAGCAGAGTTAATGTTTAATATCAATAATACTAGAGATATAAAAATAGTTAAAAGATATCTAAGTATGGTACAATAAGTTTGAAGAAAATAAATTTTAATATATTTATGTGAAAATATGGGGGACAGGGTAAAATGAAACACTTAAAAAAAATTGTAATAGGCTTACTAATACTATTAGTATCAATTCCTCTTATAGGATTTGGAGCTTTATATTATAAGCTAAATTCTATGTATGATAAAGAAGAAGCAAATCAAATTGAAAAAGTTGAAGAGGCAGATGGTATAACTAATATACTTTTAGTAGGTGTTGATGGAGAAAATGTAGATAGAGGAAATAGATCTGATTCTATGATAGTACTTACTATAGATAGCAACAACAATGATATAAGACTTACTTCACTTGCGAGAGATACTTACGTAGATATTCCAGGATATAGTACAGAAAAATTAACACATGCATATGCATATAATGGACCAAGCTTATTATTAGAGACTATAAAAAATAATTTTGGAATAAATATTGATAAATATGTATCAGTTAGCTTTAGCTCATTTATTAGTATTATTAATGAAATAGGTGGAGTTCAAATAGATGTAACAGATAAAGAAGTTAGTGAAATACCAGGAGTAAATAAATCAGGAAGTCAAGTCCTTACTGGAGAACAAGCATTGTCATATAGTAGAATAAGATATATAGATAGTGCTTATCAAAGAGATAGTAGACAAAGAACAGTTTTACAAGCAGTTTACAATAAATTATCAACTATACCTAAATCAGAATTTTTAGATATAGCTAATACTTTATTAAGATATATGAAAACTAATATGACACCTATGGAGATTATAAGTATTTCAAATCAAGCATTAAAAACTAGTGATAAAAAATTTGATGAATTAGAGTTTCCATTAGAAGGTCACAGAACAGGCCACACAATAAATAGTGAAAAAGGATGGGTTATTGAGTGGGAAAAAGAATATAATAAAAATGCGATTTATAAATACATATTTGATTATACAAACTATATAAAAGAATACCAATAAACTTATACAGCAGCCTCATAAATTAGAGGCTGTTATTTTTATATATAAATGAATTATAACTGTTGTGAAATTTGTAGAAAAATTAGTAAAAACATAAAAAAACTTAAAAAAATAAAGCAAAATTTAAAAAAAAGTATTTTTTTGGAGTGTGAAAGTTGTAATATTATACTAAGTAATTATTGCACATTATACTAAATATGTATAAAATTTAAGTATAGAAATTAATTAAAATAATTACTAATAATCGAATGATAAGTAATTAGACTATAGTATTATTGATCTATTAATATAATATAATATAAGAAACTGTGATATATATCCTGTAATTTGGGCATCTCGGATATATTAAGTTAGTGATGCAACCGGCTATATTTGTGTAAAATAAACTTTTACAAATATAGCCTTTTTTATTTCTACTACTAAAGTATAGCTAACCTATACGTAATATGTATAAAAATTATCATTAAGTATAGTCTATACTTAAACTAAATAACTATTATATATAGGAAATTAGAGTGATTTAATATAATAAAAATAAAACTTATAATTTATTTATAGAGAAGGATAGGGGGATCTTGGGAGATGGAGGAGTATTTATGAGAGGAATTATAATTTCAGAATCGCTTGTAATAAGGAAGGGAGTTGCTGAAATTTTATCTAATGAAGAGTGTATAGATTTTTTAGATGAAGGATATATGTGTAGAGATATACATAACGGGGATTATGATTTAGTAATATTTGATTTAAATAAAAATACAAGACAATACATGGATTGTATAAAAGAAGTAAAAGAAAATAGCAATGCAAAAGTTATGGTATTAGATTTTTATGAAGATACAAGATTATTTTCAAAATGTATGAAATTAGGAATAGATAGCTATATATTAGCAAATATAGAAGGTGAAGGAATAAAATATGCAGCAAGACTATTATCTAAAGGAAAAAAATACTTCGATTCAGACCTAGTAGAAAATTATATGAGAAAAGATAGTCTTGAAGAAATAAAAGAACTTACAAGAAGAGAAAAAGAAATATTAATATGTATATCTAAAGGAAAAACTAATCATGAAATAGCTAGTGATTTGTGCATAACAGAACATACAGTTAAAAAACATACAAGCAATATATTTGAAAAATTAAAATTAAGAGATAGAACTCACGCAGCATTATATGTACATGAAAAAGGAATAATATAAAAATACAGAATAGTTACTATAGGTATTTATATGTACTAATTTTTTACATATAATAAGAAAATTAACTTTTGACAGTATAAAAAAATTATGATAATATAAGTTCATCAATTGAATTAAGTAAGTCAGATGATCGCGGGTAGCATTTTGCTACGTGAGGAAAGTCGGAGCTCCATAGAGCAAGGGTGCTAGGTAACGCCTAGTGGGAGTGATCCTAAGGACAGTGCAACAGAAAATAACCGCCAACTTGTTTGGTAAGGATGAAAAGGTGAGGTAAGAGCTCACCGTTGGCTAGGTGACTAGCCAAGCCGTGTAAACCCCACCCGGAGCAAGTCCAAGATAGGATTAAAGGGTATTGCTCGTACCCTCCGGTAGGTAGGACGCTTGAGCCTATTGGTGACAATAGGCCTAGAAAGATGATCATCTAATACAGAACTCCGCTTATAGATTTGCTCAATTTAATGATGTACACTAGCTTTTGCTGGTGTTTTTTTTATACAAAATTGAATTAAAATAGAATATATGCTATATTATATTTATAATTATAATATTGAAATAATCAGTTTTAGAAATTTAGAAATTAGAAATAATATCTAAATTTTATTTTGTTTATATGAAAATTCACAGTGAAAATATTTTGAATTAGCAGAATTTAAAAATACGGAGGAGTATAAAATGACAGTAAAAAAAGCTATAATACCGGCAGCTGGATTAGGAACAAGATTTTTACCAGCTACAAAATCTCAACCAAAGGAGATGCTTCCAATAGTTGATAAACCAACATTACAATATATAATAGAGGAAGCTATAGAGTCAGGTATTGAAGAAATATTAATAATAACTGGTAGAAATAAAAAATCTATAGAAGATCACTTTGATAAGTCGGTAGAACTAGAGCTAGAACTAGAGCAAAAAGGTAAAAAAGAAATGTTAGAAATGGTAAGGGATATATCTAACATGGTTAATATACATTATATAAGACAAAAAGAACCAAAAGGACTTGGACATGCTATACATTGTGCAAAAAGTTTTATAGGAAATGAACCATTTGCTGTATTATTAGGAGACGATATAGTTGATGCAGATACTCCTTGTTTAAAGCAATTAATAAACGCTTATGATGAATATAAAACAACAATATTAGGAGTTCAAGAAGTAGCAAAAGAAGACACAGATAAATATGGGATACTAGATGTAAAACATATAGAAGATAGAGTATACAAAGTAAAAGATATGGTTGAAAAGCCTTCTGTAGAAAGTGCACCATCAAATATAGCAATACTAGGAAGATATATAATAAATCCATCTATATTTGAAATATTAGAAAATCAAGAACCAGGTAAGGGTGGAGAAATACAATTAACTGATGCTTTAAAAACTTTATCTACTCAAGAAGCAATATATGCATATAACTTCGAAGGAAGAAGATATGATGTAGGAGATAAATTTGGATTCTTAGAAGCAACAATAGATTTTGCTTTAAAAAGAGATGGATTAAAAGATGATCTATTAAATTACATGAAAGAAATAGTAGAAAAAGAAGGAAAGTAAATTTATTTATCTATAATAATACTGGGGGAAATATTATAGATATCAAATAAAGTTATAATCATAAATGAACTAAAAATTAATACTGGGAAAAAGGGGATAGAGTATGAAAATCTTAGTAACTGGGGGAGCAGGATATATAGGAAGCCATACGACAATAGAACTTTTAGACGCAAATTATGAAGTAATAATAGTAGATAATTTTAGCAATAGTAGGCCTATAGTAATAGATAGGATTAAGGAGATATCAGGAAAAGAAGTAAAATTTTATGAAATTGACTTAACTGATAAAGAAAGCTTAGAACTTGTATTTAAAGAAAATAAAATTGATGCTGTAATACACTTTGCAGCATTAAAAGCTGTGGGTGAATCAGTAAAGAAACCATTAGAGTATTATAATAATAATATAGTAAGTACGTTAGTATTATTTGACTTAATGAAGAAGTACAATGTAAGGAAATTTGTATTTAGTTCTTCTGCAACAGTATATGGAAATCCTGAAAAATGTCCAATACTAGAAGACTCAGCTTTATCAGCAACTAACCCATATGGAAGAACGAAACTTATGATAGAAGACGTTTTAAGAGATATTTGTTTTGCAGATAAAACTATAGATGTAGCAATATTAAGATACTTTAATCCAATTGGTGCTCATAAAAGCGGGTTAATAGGAGAAGAACCAAATGGGATACCAAATAACATAATGCCTTATATAACAAAGGTAGCTGTTGGTCAACTTCCATATATTAATGTATTTGGAGATGATTATGATACATTAGATGGTACAGGTATAAGAGATTATATACATGTACTAGACTTAGCTGAGGGACATGTTAAAGCATTAGAAAAATTAAATGAACATCCAGGACTAGTTACATATAATCTAGGAACTGGAAATGGATACAGTGTACTTCAATTAATAAATGCATTTTCAAATGCAAGTAAAAGAAAAATACCATATATAATATCTGATAGAAGGCCGGGGGATGTAGCAAAATGTTACGCAGACTCAAGTAAGGCTGAAAAAGAATTAGGATGGAAAGCCAAATATGGAATAGATGAAATGTGTCAAGATTCTTGGAGATGGCAAAGTCAAAATCCTAATGGATATAGTGAATATATATGTGAATATAACGGATAAAATAAAATAAATATTTTAAAATAAAGATATAGCAAAGTTAAAATGTTATATCTTTATTTTTTAGAGGAGGAGAACATTGGAATACTTACACATAATGCTTTTATCAATGATTCCAGTTACAGAACTAAGAGGAGCGATACCAATAGGAATAGCAATGGATTTAAACCCAATAGGTGTATATATAGCAAGTGTAGTGGGATCAACACTAGTATCAATTCCACTAGTATTAACATTTAGACATATAATGCAATTTTTAAAAGAAAAAGGTTTGTTTTTGAAACTATTAAATAAAATAGACAGAAAAATACATTCTGGAATGAAAAGAATGAAACAAGTATCTATATTCGGAATAATACTATTTGTAGGAATACCACTACCAACAACAGGAACATGGACAGCATCAGCAATAGCATCAATCCTAAAAATGAGAATAAAAGATGCCTTTATAGGAGTACTAATAGGAAACATGATGGCAGGAATAATAATGTCACTACTATCACTTCATATAATATAATATTTTTATTTATATAAAATCGCAGTTCACAATTTTAGATAGTTGTATCCAAAGGCAAAAAGGGGGTGGAAAATGCAATATCACCCCCTTTGCCAAAATAACAACTACCCCAAATTATCTTTGAACAAGATCTCCGTATTGAGGTGTTCCAAGAGCAAATCCACCAGAAACCTCTAATATATCTCCAGTTATATAAGACGATTCGTCAGAAGCATAGAATAACACAGCATTAGCTATATCTTCAGGAGTTCCCATTCTATTTAAAGGAACATGTCTTAAGAATGATTTTCTAAACTCATCAGGCATATTAGTAAGAGCAGCCTTAGTAGCTGTAAGTCCTGGTAATACAGCATTACATCTTACATTATCATGTGCATATTGAAGAGCTATATTTTGTGTTAAAGAGTTTATTGCAGCCTTTGTAACACAGTAACCCATTCTTGATAAATCAGGTATAACAGAACCTATAGAAGATATATTTACTATACTTCCACCACCATTTTTTATCATGTGAGGAACAACTCTTTTACAAGGTAAGTAAACACTTTGTAAATTATCTTGTACTATATTGAAGAAAGCATCTGTATCTCCATCAACTAAGTTCTTATCTAGTTGCACATTAGTTCCACCATAGTTATTTACTAAAATATCTAATCTTCCCTCATTTTCAATAACTGTATCTATCATAGAATTGTAAGTTTCAACTTCTCTTGCGTTGAAATATACAAACTTAGCTTTTCCGCCTTCACTTTCTATTTCAGCTATAACTTCATTAGCTAATTCTTCATTTCTTGCAGCTATATAAACTAATGCTCCATTTTTTGCAAGAGCCTTAGCAGAAGCTAATCCTATTCCCTTTGTTGATGATGTAATTAAAGCTATTTTATCTTTTACTCTCATATTGTTCTCCTTTTAATTAATATATTTTTTCCCTATTTACTACTTTTTGTATATTATTCATATTGTAAATCATAACAACAATTTTTTCTATAATTGTAGAAAATTAGACAATCTTTTTATGATTTGATGGATTAATAAGAAATAAAACAATATAATATCTGTGGATGTATTAAAAAGATATTTATTCTAAAAAAACAACCAAAATATGCTATAATATACAGTATATTGAAAATTATAACAAATTTAGAGTTTTGTTAATTTATTTAAAAAAGTTAGCAAAATGTATAGTAATTGAGGGGGACTATATGAAGATACGTAGTATTATTAGTTTGGCTGTAATGTCTTTAATTATATTTCAAACTAATACAATAAAGGCATCAGCTTTTACATTTAAAGATGAAAAATATGAAACATATAAGTCAAAGAATGCAAAGCAAATAAATATTTCTGATGATGAGTACATACCACCAGAAGTTAAGCTTGACATAACTGAAGAATCAAATATTGATTATTTAAAGAAAAAGACAATTTTAAAGTATGAAGTTGCTATGGCAAATTCTAATGGAGAATATACTTATGTAAAAGGATTTAATAGTTTAGATAAAGCTATTGATGAAGTAAATAGTATAAAAAATAGTAAGTCTACAAATGAAGAAATACCTGTAATAATAGATGAAAATGGTATTGTTGTATATGCAACCGAATCTATAGGTAGGTTAACAAGGCTAGTAGATGGAGTTGCATCTTCAAGTAGAAGTTATAATGTAAATGTTTATCCAACATCTACTTCAAAAAATGAAATAACATATGTAAATCATGGATATATGGATGATATGCCTATAATTGATCAAACAAGTAATAGGGTTAAGGTTGAAATCAATGGAGTTATAGGATGGATTGATAAGCAAGAAAAACAAGTTATAGATAAAAAAGAAAGAACAGTAACAAATGTAGTACAAGTTCCATTAAATCAAGCAAAAAATTTAAGCTACTATAAAAGAAGCGGAAATGATTTAATACATTATATGAGTAGTAATATAGTAGGCACTGGAGGTTATTCTTCAGTAATTGGAAAAGCACCATCATTTATGAAAGATGGAGCTAAGTACTATAGTTATGATGGAAACTATTTTTATAGCAGTATAGAAAAACTTTTAAGTGATGCAGAAAAAGGAAATCACAATAATTCAGTAAATCCTAACGATATTTATTATAACTACTATTTATATTTACCTGGTAGAACTAAAACGTCTTACACAGCAAATGATATAAATAAGTATTTAAATAATAACACATCATCAAACAGTATACTTAGAAATAAGGGAGCTGAATTTATACAAGCTCAAGAAAAATATGGTGTAAATGCTAGTTTTATGATAGGTATAGCTATGAATGAGTCTGGTAAAGGTACTTCATCTATTGCACTATCAAAAAACAATATATTTGGATTAAATGCAGTAGATGCTTCACCAGGACAAAGCGCAAACTACTTTAAAACAGTGGCGGATTGTATAAATGAATTCGGATCACATTGGATGTCTAAAGGATACTTTAATCCATCTGACTGGAGATATGAAGGTTCTTCATTAGGTAACAAAGGATTTGGTGTGAATGTAAGGTATGCATCAGACCCATATTGGGGGGAAAAGGCATCTTCATATATGTATGCGATGGATAAATATATAAGTGGATCTTCATTATCTGAACATAATAAATATAGTTTAGGTATATACACAACATCTTCTTCAGTAAAAGATGGCAAAGGAAATGAAATGTATAAGTCTAGTATAGATACCGTAGTACCTATATTATCAACATCTGGTTCAAACTATAAAATAAATGGAGACAGACAGGTATCTGCAAAACCTACAACAGGAAATTATAGTTGGACAAATGAAATGCAAGTTTCAACTAGTTCAGTTAAAAAAATAAATAGTTCTTATAGTGGGGCATTGAACCAAAAACAAATCAGTGCTATAAATAAATTTGAACAGTTTTACATATATGGGTCTTATACTAATCCTACTATAGATTTATCAAAAAGTAGTAGTAAGATAACAACGAAATCACAAGCTAATGATATATTAGCTAAGACTACTGATGGTAAAAAGAGAGATAGACAAATATTTTTAGATGAATGGAACAAGCTGAGTAGTAGTGAAAAGTCTAATTCTCAAATGCAAAAAATATACAAAGAGTATAATCAGATAATAAATGTTACTGAAGCAGCTAAGGAAATGCTTACATATTATGAATACATAAAATCTAATGCAAATAGTATAAAACAAAACAGAGTAAAAGCAATAGAATTATATAATAGAGATAATATGAGCTCTGGTAGAAGAGGGATATGTGTAAAGGAATACAATGAAGCTACTAAGTATGGTGAAAATTCTAAGAATTCTGAAAGGATGAATTATATAAATCAGAAATATCATGATAGTCTTAATTTCTTAGAAAGTGTTGAATTATTATTTGCTAATAAGACAAATGAATCAATGACAGAAGCTAAGAAAATTGTAGACTCTACTCTTAAAAACCTTGCTATAGATAATATAAATAAATTCACTAAAAAATATAACTACAATCAAAGGGAAGTTATAAATAGATTCGAGGAGTTTTATATGTACGGACCGCTAGAGGCCCCATCTATAAATTTATTAGATTCAAATCAGTATATTAAAACATCTTCACAAGCTAAAAATATATTAGCCAAGACCATAGATGGAAAAAAGAGAGATAGGCAGAAGTTCTTAGATGCTTGGAACAAGCTGAGTAGTAGTGAAAAGTCTAATTCTGATATGCAAAAAATATACAAAGAGTACAACAAGATAATAAATGTTACTGAAGCAGCTAAGGAGATGCTTACATATTATGAATACATAAAATCTAATGAAAATAGTATAAAACAAAACAGAGTAAAAGCAATAGAATTATATAATAGAGATAATATGAGTTCTGGTAGAAGGGGAATATGTGTAAAGGAATACAATGAAGCTACTAAATATGGTGAAAATTCCAAAAACTCTAAAAGGATGAATTATATAAATCAGAAATATCATGATAGTCTTAATTTCTTAGAAAGTGTAGAACTTTTAATCGGAAATAAGGTTGATAATGCCAATACTGAAGCTAAAAAAATCAAAGATAGTAATCTTAGTAAAACTGCACTAGAAAATATAAAATCGTATTCAAACAAATATACATATAACCAAAGACAAGTAATCAATAAGTTTGAAGAGTTTTATATATACGGCCCTTTATCAGTTCCTGGAATAGATTTATCTAATAAGAATCAAGCGATAAAAACATCATCTCAAGCTATAAATATATTAAGGACAAAGGTATCGGGAACTATTTATGATAGACAAAGATTCTTAGATGCATGGAATAAACTGTCATCAAATGAGAAGAAGCATAAAGATATGGTTAAAATAAACGATGAGTATAAAAAGATTATAAGTATAACGGAATCAGCTAGAGAAAATCTGAAATTCTATGAAAATGTAAAAAAAGATGCTAAAAGTCTAGTTAAAAATTATTCTTTAGCTAAAAGCTTGAATAGTACATCTAACACTAAATCTGGAGCTAGAGGAAGTGCATCTAAGGCTTATACTAAAGCTAAGGAATACGGAGAGCATAGTAAAAACTCTACAAGGATGAAATATATGTATGAGAAGTATGCAGATACAGTTAGTTTTTTAGATGGTGTAGCTTATTTACAGAAAAAAGATTTTACTAATGCAAAATCAAAGCTTAATAAGATAAAAGACTCTACACTAAAAAAAGTTTTAAGTGATCGTATAAAGCAGCTTCAATAAATATGGCATATTAAAGAGAAATCCAAATGTACAAAGTTCATTTGGGTTTCTTTTTAGTTTATATGATCTAATAAGTTTTGTTAATTATACTTATTTAAAATATATAAAATAATAGACAAATATATACAAAGTACTATAAAAATGATATACTTTTTAAGTTATATTAAACGAAAAATGAATTAAAATGTAAAAAGGTTCTTAAAATTTATTATTATTTAGTTTTTCAAAGATAAAAATAGGACAAACTAAAATAAACGAAAAGTAGAAGGATGATTATGGGAAAATTAGAATTAATTATAGCCAAAATGCTTGTTACGATTTTAAATGTAATTACACTTTATCTAAAACCTCGACGTAATAAAATTACTTATATTTCTTATAGGTCTAATAACATTACAACAGAAATAAAGCTGATTAGTGATGAAATTCATAAAATTGAGCCAAATACAAAAGAAGTATTTTTAATGTTGAAGTATAAAAATACTTTGCTTGATAAATTTAGATATGTAATAGAGATTATAAAACAAGTTTATCATGTCAAAACATCTAAGGTAGTTATAATAGATGGTAATAACTTTGTAATCTCAAATATAAATAAAAAAGATACTAGAGTAGTTCAAATATGGCATGCATGCGGTGCAATTAAAAAGTTTGGAAAAGATTTTGAAAGAAAGTATGAAATAAAAAATTATGATTTCGTAATAACTTGTAGTTCAAGCTCTAAGGCAATATTATCAAGTGCATTTGATGTAAAAGAAGATCAAGTTGTACCACTTGGTTATTCGAAGACAGATTTATTATTTGATAAACATATCATGAATAAATATAAAAGTAAAATGTATAAAAAATATCCGTTTTTAAAGGGGAAAAAGGTAGTTCTATATGCTCCAACATTTAGAGGAGAAGCTGTATATGATAAACAGATGCTTAAGGTTGATGTAGAAAATATATCAAAGTCATTAGGTGATGAGTATATATTATTATGTAAATATCATCCGATTATAAATAGTACTAAAGATTATAGTGAAATAGAAAATCTTTATAATGTATCAGATGAATCATTATACAAGCTATTTGCTGTGACAGATATTTTAATATCAGATTTCTCAGCGATAATATATGATTTCTCAATTTTAGAAAAACCTATCATACTATATACTCCAGATTTAGAACATTATAAACAAAATAGAGGATTGTATGTTGACTATGAAGAGTTTGCACCTGGAAAAATAACATATAGTGAGGAAGAACTTATTAATACAATACTTAATAATAATGTAGATGTAGAAAAAGTTAAAGCATTAAAAAATAATTTCTTTGATTACAAAGATGGAAAATCTACAAGTAGAATAGCAAAATTTGTAGTTGAGTTATTAAAAAGATAATAGGATTAAAATAATTATCATGATGATTTAAATAAATATAAACAAACTTTATCAAAGTAAATGAAAGGAACGTATACAGTGTCAAAATTTAAAAATACATTAAAAAATTCTAACCTAATATATATACACAGGACAGAGAATATTATAGAACTTAAATTTGATATAGAATTAGATGAAAATGTAGATGATTTTATTAAGGGGTTATACCTTATCGTAAAAAGAAGAACTGATAATGTGGCTAATAAATTTCAACTAGATTTAGAAACTAAAAATTATAAAAAAGCTACATTGTTAGCTAAAATAGATATACAAGCTTTTATTCAATTTATAGAAGGTTCAAGATGTGATCTTTATATAGCCAACGATGCACACAAATCTTTAGATAGAGTTTCTAGTATGGATATAGATCTTTCAGATGCTGTCTATTATGATAAAAACTCAAAGCAATATATAAGATTCTATACCACAGAAAGAGGAAATGCTTCTATTTTTATAGACCGTAATGAAAAGATTACGAATATAAAGACTATTGAACTTAGTGAATCAGGATTATTGAATATAAATGGATATATAAATCTTGATAGATTATCGATAAATTATACTGATGATTTTAAAATTTATTGTAAGGTTAAGTATAAAGAGTATACTTCTAATATAAATTGCTTAACTCTACATTTTAATAAAAATGATGAATGTACTCATGAATTTAATATAAATCTTGATTTGAAACAATTAAATTTAGATGAATATTTAGATGTTATAAATTTAGTTATAGGATACTGTGATGGAGATATAGAGAAGGAAACACCACTCTATACTAAAAGTAAAACAAGTGTAACAATGACCATTAAAGATGAAGGAAGAAAATGGCTTGCTGTTTTTAAGTCTGAAAATAATCAGGGGAAATTAAGAGTAAATGTTAGTGATATAAGTCATGAGATAGAAATCAGTGAAGTATATGTAGATGTAGATTCAATGACATTAAAATTAAATGAAGAAGATACTCATAATAGTTCTTTAATTCCAAAAGGCGATATAGATGTATTATTTAGAAATCGTACATTAAAAGAACAATATAATGTAGTATCGTCATTTACAGGAACAGAAATTGTAATACCACTAAATAACTTTTTAAAACTTAAAGGAATTGAGTTTGGTATTTATGATATATATATAGTTCATAATGGGATGGAGTATCGATTTGCATCAAGATTAGATGAAATCGAAAATAAAAAGGAAATTATGATTTTTCCGAGATGTTTGCAATACGATGTAAAAAATCAAGCTGCGGTAATTGAGCCTTATTATACATTAATTAATAATTTAGCACTTGAAATAAGAAGATACTTAGAAATAAAAAAAGTAGATAGTGTTGATATTATAGATGGAAATATAAGAATAAAAGGTTCGATGTATGTAAGAAATGCTGTTGATAAGACAGTGCCAAATGAAATGATTGGAAAGATAATACTAAAAGGGGATTATGGTAGAATATATGAACTTGAAAGTAAATGGAGTATTAAATTAAAAAAGAATGCTTTAGTTCAGCATGACTTCGAAGCTATTATTGAAAAATCTCAATTTAAAGATATAACACTTGGAAATATTTTATCAAACTTATCAGGAGCTTTAAGTGAATGTGAAATTACAAGTTACCTTAGCGGAATAAAGTTCTCTATAAATATAAATCCATTAGCAATAAGAACAACAATGGAAGATAAGTTTAAGAAATATAAAGTGTTTAAAACGATAATAGAAAGGATAAAGCTTCCTCTTTATAATTTCATAAATAGAGTATTTCCAAAAAATAAAAAGATGGTATTATTCCAAAGTTATTATGGAAAAAGCTATTCTTGTAACCCAAGAGCAATATATGAAGAATTACTTGAATCTAATGCAGATTTCAAATATGTATGGGTTCAAAATGATATATACAAAGAATTACCAGGTAAACCTATAATGGTAAGGCCAAGAAGTTTAGCGTATTACTACTATATGGCTAGATCTAATTATTTTGTAAATAATGCTAACTTCCCAGACTTTTTTGAAAAGAGACCTGGTGTTGTAAACTTACAAACTTGGCATGGTACCCCTTTAAAAAGATTAGGTTTCGATGTAAGTGAAGATTCATTAGCATATAAAGAAAATACATCGGAAGAACTTATGGCGAGAATACGTAAATGGGATATGTTAGTTGTACCAAATGCATATACGGGGGAAATTTTATCCAGAGCTTATAAGTATGAAAATACAGTTTTGGAAACAGGTTACCCTAGAAATGATGTTTTTTATAAAGACAATGTAGACACAAAGAGGCAAGAGCTTAGAAGGAAGTTGAATATACCGAAAGGAAAAAAAGTAATACTATACGCACCTACATGGAGAGAAAATGAAAGTAGAAACTCGACTTATAATACTCCATTTAATATAGATACGTTTGCATCTGAATTTGGTAATGAATATGTGCTACTTTTAAGACTACATTATTTTGATGCGAGTAGAGTAGATAGTGGAAACTACGGCGATTTAGTTAGAAATGTATCGTTCTATGATGATATATCTGATTTATATTTAATATCAGATATATTAATAACTGATTATTCATCGGTTATGTTTGACTTTGCAAATTCAAATAAACCAATATTATTCTATACTTACGATTTAGATTCATATAAAAATGATCTAAGAGGACTTTATTTTGACTTTGAAAATAAAGCACCTGGTCCAGTTATAGTAGAAGAAAAACAATTATTTGAAAGTATTAGAAAGATAGAAGATATTAGATTAGATTACGCTACAAAATATAAAGAGTTTAGAGAAACATTCTGTTCGCTAGAAGATGGAGGGGCATCAAAACGAGTAGTGAATTCAGTATTTAATTTAAAAAGAAAATAATTTGAGGTGTAGTAATGAAAATTTATTTTTTAATATTCGACATATATGGGTTAGGTGGGACAGTGAGAACAGTACTAAATGTAGCAAACTACCTAGCTGAAAATGGCTATGACATTGAAATAATAAGTGTTTTTAAATTTAATAAAGAAGCATCGTTTTATATAGATCCGAGAATAAAGATAAAAGTCTTAGTAGATAGAAAGAAAAGCAATGGTAGTGGTATAACAGGAAAGATTAAATCAGATTTAAGGAAAATTAGGAGTTTTGTTATACATCCGGATGATGAAGCATATAGTTTCTTTAGTCTATTTTCTGATATAAAGATGATTAGATATTTGAAGACTATAAAAAAGGGGATTTTAATAACTACAAGACCGAGTTTTAATATACTAGCGACCAAGTATATTAATAAAAATGTTACGTTAATAGGTCAGGAACACTTAAATATAACTATATATCCAGCAAGAATGAAGAATTCAATAATAAAATCATATGGAAAGTTAGATTACTTGGCAACGCTTACAGATGCAGATACAAAAGACTATGAAGATTTATTGAATAATCAAAAAGTATCCGTAATTAAATTGACAAATTCTGTACCAAGGCTAGAGCATGTGAAATCTAATTTAGAAAATAAAGTAATTATAGCAGCGGGGAGATTAGTTAATCAAAAAGGTTTTGATCTATTAATAGACGCATTTGAAATAGTTAAAGAAAGATATCCTGATTGGAAGGTTAAGATATTTGGAAAAGGTAGAGATAAGAGGGACTTAACGCTTAGAATTATTGAAAAAGGCTTATATAATCATGTACTACTTATGGGGCCTACAAATGATATTGAACTAGAGTTAGAAAACGCATCTATATTTGCTCTAAGTTCTAGATATGAAGGGTTTGGAATGGTAATCGTAGAAGCAATGCAATGTGGCGTTCCAGTGGTAAGTTTTGATTGTCCTAGAGGACCAGGCGAGATAATAACTCATGGAGAAGATGGAATATTAGTTGAGGATGGAAATATAAATGAGTTTGCTAAAGAACTAATGAATCTAATGGGCAATTATGAGAAACGAAAAGAATTAGGTAATAATGCTATTGATAGTGTAAAGAAATACGAGATAGATGTTATAGGTAATGAGTGGATTAAGTTATTTGAAAAAATAAAATCTAATAAATAATAATTTTATATATGGAAAAAGGTGAGCTACAATAGAGTTCACCTTTTTTGTATAATATGTGAGCGAAAATTAAAAACTATTATACCAGATCATAATAATATATGAAATAAAGATTGAGTAAAAGATGTTTGCGAATAAAGTCAGAATATGATATTTCTTGAAAATAAAACTTTTATAAGTGTAATCTTTTTGATATAATATATTGATGTATGAACGTAGAATTAGTATGGGGAAGGAGATAAACCTAATGAAAAGTGCAATTCTAAAGTTACTAAAAAAGCACCCTAAAGTTTTTAAGTTTGTAAAACGTAGCATAACAAAAGTCAAAAGGTTTGCATTTAAACACTTTAGGCAACTAGTACCCGTAGACGATAAGATGGTTATATTTGATTCTTTTTTAGGTAAAGGATACTCTTGTAACCCTAGAGCTATATATGAAGAAATGTTGAGTCAAGAAAAGTTTAATGATTGGAAATTTATATGGGTAATGAGAAAGCCATCATCGTTACAGCTAGATAGAGGAGAAGTAGTAAGATACAATAGTTTAAAACATTTCTACTATTTAGCTAAATCAAAATACTGGATATTTAACTCAAAAACACCATCATATATGTATAAGAAAAGTAACCAGATATATCTTCAAACATGGCATGGTACACCTTTAAAAAAGTTGGCCAGAGATATAGAAATAGGAGAAAATGCAACCTTCTATAGAACTCAGATGTCTAAAGATGATATGGTGAAAACTTATGATCAAGATGTTGAAAAATATAACTATCTAATATCTCCAAATGAGTATTCAACAGATAAGTTTATTTCAGCATTTGGTGTAGGAAGAGATAAGATAATTGAAACAGGATATCCAAGAAATGACATTCTTACAAACTATGATAAGGAGCTTGTTGAAAGTATAAAAGATAACTTAGGAATAGACAAATCTAAGAAAGTTATATTATATGCTCCAACATGGAGAGATAATATATATGATGTTAAAGGATATTCATTTACGCCTAAGGTTGACTTTAAGAAGTGGAGAGAAGTATTAGGTGATGATTATTTCGTTATATATAAACCACACTATTTAATAGTAAATAATATAGATCAAGAAGGATTAGAGGACTTTGTATACTTCTCAAAGGCGACAGATAGTATAAATGAATTGTACTTAGTAAGTGATTTACTTATAACAGATTACTCAAGTGTATTTTTTGACTATTCTATTTTAAGAAGACCAATGTTATTTTACATGTTTGACTTAGATGACTATGATGAAAATATAAGAGGATTCTATATAGATATAAATGATTTACCAGGTCCAATAATTCAAGATGAGGACGTATTATTAAGCAATATTAAAGATTTAGATACTGTAGTAAATGATTACAAAATAAAATATGAAAGATTTACAAGGCAAATATGCTCTTTAGAAGATGGACACGCATCAGAACGGGTTGTAGATTTAGTATTTGAATAAAATAAAACTATATAGATTTAGGAGTAAAGATCATGAAAAAAGTTTTAACATACGGAACATTTGATTTATTACATTACGGACATTTAAATATTCTAAAAAAATGTAAGCAATTAGGAGATTACTTAGTTGTAGCATTATCTTCAGATGAATTTAATGAAATAAAAGGCAAAAAGTCTGTCATGAGTTTTGAAGAAAGAAAAGAAATTTTAGAAAATATTAAATATGTTGATGAGGTTATAAGAGAAGATCATTGGGATCAAAAAATCGATGATGTAAAGAAACATGACATTGACATATTTGTTATGGGAGATGATTGGAAGGGTAAATTTGACTTTTTAAAGGATTACTGTGAAGTTATATATCTTCCTAGAACTAAGTCAATATCAACAACTTTATTAAAGCAAATAATAAATAAAGATGAAGAAAAAATAAAACTATAATATATAAATACGTTTAATTAAAAGGGTGTCTTAATTAAGATATCCTTTTTAATTAATTGAGAATAGTCATTAAATATTAAAGATATAATATTTAATGATATATCAAATTAACAAATTTTGTTTTATATATAATATTTAGGTAAATTTTGATTGGAGTGAATTAGTTTGAATAAAGTAAGTGTATTAGGTGCAGGAAGCTGGGGATCGGCATTAGCATTAGTATTAGCTAAAAATGGATTTGATGTTTCTATGTGGACGTTGAATGAAGAGCAATGTAATTATATAAATAAAAATAGAGAAAATATAGAATACCTTCCAGGGGTTCATATACCTGAAAATATTACTACAACGGTAAACCTAGAAGAAGCTGTAGTTGGAAGTGAAATAATAGTACTAGCAGTTCCGTCCCAAGCTATTAGAATGGTTTGCCAGCAAATTAAACCTTTTATAACTGATGATCAGATATTAGTTGATGTTGCGAAAGGTTTAGAGAGTAATACCGGACTTAGATTATCTGATGTATGTAAAGAAGAGCTATATAATAATAAATATGTTGCACTTTCAGGTCCATCTCATGCAGAAGAAGTATCAAAAGAAATACCAACTACAGTAGTTGTATCATCACATGATATGAATGCAGCAGAGAAGGTTCAAGATGCATTTATGAATTCAAACTTTAGAGTTTATATTAACCAAGATATTATAGGTGTTGAATTGGGTGGAGCTCTTAAGAATATAATAGCGTTTGGAGCTGGTATCTGTGATGGCCTAGGGTACGGAGATAATGCAAAGGCAGCATTAATGACTAGAGGTATTAGAGAAATATCTAGATTAGGTGTTGCTATGGGAGCAGAAGAAAGTACTTTTTCAGGGCTAACAGGTATAGGAGATTTAATTGTGACATGTACAAGTATGCATAGTAGAAATAGAAGAGCTGGTATATTAATCGGACAAGGAAAAAGCCTAGAAGAAACATTGGAAGAGGTAAAAATGGTTGTTGAAGGTATAACAGCTACAAAGGTTGCTTATGAAGTATCTAAGAAATTAAATATAGATATGCCAATAACATCTGCAATTTATTCTGTATTATATGATAATAGTAATCCTAATGAGGTAGTAGCAGAGTTAATGATGAGAAAAAAAGTACATGAAATGGAAGATATCAGTAGGTAAATTATTAAAAAATTTATTTCTCAATTCCTACTATTAATTACAAAAGAAATTGGATTTTGTAGGAATTGAGATTATGTATTTATGATTAGATTATAGTTATAAACTTAAAAATTGGAAATACTAAGATAACAAAAAATAATTTTAAACCATACTGTAATTTTAGATACTAAGTATATATTATATTTTGACACTAATACTTAAATTTAATTTTAAATATATTAAAATCGTGTTATACTAAATTAGTTATATAAATAATAATGATATAGATGGCAGGGGGGATTTGTAGGTTATCAAAGCTTGATATAATTAAGTTTATGTAAAGCATTATAAATTAAAATATAAGATACTAATAAAATGTAATATTTAAATTATGAATATTTTTTAGTAATTAAATAAAATTGTTCAACAATACAGAATTAAAGGTGATAAAATATGTTAATGAATATATTAAGAGAAAATGTGACTAATATTAGACAAACATTATTACTAGCAAAGGCAGATTTAATTAAATATTATAAAGGTGCGGCACTTGGATACTTATGGGCTTTTGTAAAGCCAATGGTAACTATAGCTGTTTATTTATTTGCTTTTCAAGTTGGTATAAGAAAAGGCGCTCCAATGGATGGATTTCCATTTGCTCTATGGTTAATAGCAGGTATGCTTCCGTGGTTCTTTATAAGTGATGCAATAGTTGCGGGAACGATGTCTATAAGATCATATAGACAGTTTGTAACAAAAATGAAGTTTCCTATATCGACTATACCCAGTTTTGTATTATTATCAAAACTATATATTCAACTTGGGATGATTGTAGCCATAGCATTGATATTTGTGTCATATGGTTTTTACCCTGATATATATTATTTACAATTATTATATTATGTACCGACTATGCTTATATTCTTTATAATATTGTCGTGGACATTTGGTTCACTTGCTGTTATAAGTAGAGATTTTGAAAATTTAGTAAAGTCTTCTATGCAGGCATTATTATGGATGACCCCTATATTATGGAACATAGACAATGTATCTTCTCCAACTCTTAAGTTTATATTAAAACTAAATCCTATAAATTATTTTGTAGAAGGGTATAGAGATATATTTTTATATAAAAAATGGTTCTTTGAAGGAAGATATAGTATATATATATGGTTACTTATAATTGTATTAGCTATAATAGGATCAATTGTTTACAAAAAACTACACAAAGAATTTGCAGATGTTTTATAAGAGGATGATGATATGGAATATTCAATAAAAATAAATAGTGTAACTAAGGAGTATAAGTTATATAAAAACGACAAAGATAGATTTAAGGACTTATTTTTTGGTAAGAGATATAAACCATATAAGGCATTAGATAAACTGGATATAGCATTACCAAAAGGAGAAGTTATAGGAATTTTAGGGAAAAATGGATCGGGTAAATCGACCCTATTGAAAATGGTAACAGGAGTTACGTTTCCTACAGAAGGAAATATTGAAGTAGATGGAAATGTATCTGCTCTTTTAGAGTTAACAGCGGGATTTAATGGTGACTTGACTGGTAGAGAAAATATATATCTAAAAGGATATGGGTTAGGTTTTACAAGAGATTACATTGATTCTAAAATTGATGATATAATCGATTTTGCAGAAATTGGAGAGTATATAGATCAACCTGTTAGAATGTATTCTAGTGGTATGAAGTCTAGGTTAGGATTTGCGATATCTATAAATATAGATCCTGATATATTAGTTGTAGATGAGGTACTTGCAGTAGGTGACGAAATATTTAGAAAAAAATGTATGGATAAAATGAATGAATTTAAAAAGTCTGGTAAAACTATTCTATTTGTTTCACATTCTATAAATCAAATAAAATCATTCTGTACAAAGGGACTGTGGCTTCATAAGGGAAAAATGTTATTTTATGATAATATTGAAACAGTATCTAGATTATATGAACAATATTTAAAAGGAGCAAAAGTTGAAGATATACTAAAAGATCCTGAAAAATATTATAATATAGTAGAATTACAGCAAAATCTTAGAAATATAGAAATAAATGATGGTAAGTTTATTTTTAAAGGTGACATAGAGATAGATAGAGATTATGATATAGATATTAAATATATTGAATTAAAAAGTGATAGCAATGAATTGAAAATTTACCCACAAAAACAAGATTATATTAAGAAAAGAAAAAAATCTTATCATATAGAAATTAATCCTAATGAGATAGAAAAAGGAAGCTATAAAATATACATTTATATTGATGTTAGAAATAAAGAATATAAAAGACAAATTTGGTATGTAAGCAAAACTGGTAAATATATTGATGCATCTACGAATTTAAGTATAGATGTAAAAGGAAATCGACTTACTCTTAATAAAGAATAAAAACTAATATTAAGAATTTATAACATTCATTGTGAATTTTAATATATTATATATTTAAAAATAAATTCTTACAAAGACACTATTATATACAAGCAATATATATAATCTTATTTGCTAATAATACTAAATATAGTGTGAAGTTAATATGAAGATATAATTTCACACTTTAAATTTATATGTATTTCTAGTATAATATATTTATTATTAACAAATTAATAACAAAATATAATGTAAATTAAATTTTTAAATATAATGTTAAAGTTTGATAATTAAAAATTTATTAATACTAGGAGGGAATGTGTTGGATGCACAACATATAGAGATGGAAAAGACTTATATAAGCAAAAAGACACGTGATAATAAAGATATATATCCTAAAATAAAAAGATATATTGATATAATACTAGCTATTATATTCTCTATATTAGTAAGTCCACTAGTGATATTTATTGCAATTGCTATAAAATTGGAGTCTAAAGGGCCTATAATATTTAAGCAGACAAGATCTGGAAAAGACGGTAAACCATTTGAAATATATAAGTTCAGAACGATGAAAGAAGGAACTCCTAATGTTCCTACAAATCAGATTAATAAAAGTGGGTGTGAAATTACAAAAGTAGGGAAATTCCTTAGAAAAAGTAGTTTAGACGAAATACCACAGTTAATTAATATCTTAAAAAAAGATATGACATTTATAGGTCCAAGACCTGTTATAGTTTCTGAAACTAAATTAATAAACTTAAGAAAAGAAAAAGGTGTTGATTCGTTATATCCAGGTATAAGTGGATGGGCACAAGTAAATGGAAGAGATGAAATTGACATTTATGAAAAAGTTAAATATGATTATGAATATTTACAAAATATAAGTTTAAAATTTGACTTGAAAATTGCTTTTATTACTGGATTAAAGGTTTTAAAATCAGAAGGAATAAGAGACTAAAAGATAATATAAAATAAAGAACATCTATTATTTGTAAGAAAATAATGGATGTTTTTTTATACATATTTATAAATGCAGATAATTTTACAAAAAATTACAAGTGATAATGTGGTAATATAGGAATAATTATGGTAATATAGATGTATATATACTTTTTAATAAGGGAGATATAGATAAAATGAATATAGATAAGAATATAAGGACAAGCGCAGCAACTGCAGTTATCATTGCAGCTTCTACGTCTTTAGTTGGAAATATAACTGTAGCTAATGCAGATAGTGTTAACAAAACTGGTGTAGTAAATACTTCAACTTTAAATGTAAGAAAAGGTCCAGGAACTAATAATGCTATACTTACAAAAATATATAAAAATGATAAAGTTACCATAACTGAAAGTAGTAAAGGGTGGTACAAGGTAAAATTATCAAATGGAAAAACTGGTTGGGTATCAGATGATTATATAAAAGTAACTTCAAGTAACAACTCAACATCTAACAATAGTTCATCTAGCAAAAAAACAGGAACAGTAACAACTTCAACTTTAAATGTAAGAAAAGGGGCAGGTACAAGCCATGCTAAAGTAGGAACATTAAAGAAGGGTAATAAAGTTACAATACAAGAAACTAAAAATGGATGGCATAAAGTAAAGTTATCTAATGGAACTGTAGGATGGGCATCTGGTGATTACATAAAGGTTTCAACTAGTAGCAATACTTCTAATAATACTTCAAGTAGTAATCAATCAAATGTAAGTAATAAAATAGGAACTGTAAATACATCTAGTTTAAATGTAAGAAAAGGTGCAGGAACTAATTACTCTACAGTAGGTTCATTAAAATCAGGACAAAAAGTAGGTATTTTATCAACTTCAAACGGATGGTATAATGTTGTTTTACCAAGTGGAAGTAAAGGATGGGTATCTAGTAAATATATAAAAGTAAGCAATGGAGATCCATATAGTGTTGTTCAAAAATCTAACGCCGCAACAAAAGCCGTAGCTCTTGCTAAAAAACAATTAGGAAAGCCATATGGATGGGGAGCAGAAGGACCAAATTCATTTGACTGTTCAGGTCTTACATATTATGTTTATAAGCAAAATGGAATAACTCTACCAAGAGCATCAAAATCTCAAGCTTCAGCAGGTAAATCTGTAAGTAAGAGTAACTTAAAAGCAGGTGATTTAGTATTCTTTAATACAAATGGAAAAGGTATAAGTCACGTTGGAATATACATAGGTGATGGTAAGATGATACATTCTACTAAGCCAGGAGATGTAGTAAAAACTACTAGTATAAATTCATCTTATTATAAAAATAAATTTGTAACAGCTAGAAGAATTGTTAATTAATATATAAAAAACGGTAAACTAAAAAGTTTACCGTTTTTTTATATATTCAACTACTAAAATTGAAATATTTTACCGATGTATTATTAAAGCAAAGTAAATTTTTTAATAGCTTGGCATATATGTTTGGTTAAATAATTCGTTATCTTCAGGGAAAATATTGTTATATATAAAGTCGTGTAACAATGGTAATGAACTCTTATCATATCTAAGAACCCAACCAGAGCTACCATATATTCCACCCTTACTGTGTAAATCATCATCTATAGGGAATTCTATTTGTTTTATATCTAGATTTCCAAGACCTAATACAGTTGCACCTAATCCCAAAATTTGAGTAGGATTCATATTAGTTTTTATATAAGGAAGTACTGTATTTATTAAGTTAGGATATTTAGTTAATGGTAAATTCTTTACACCATCAAGTAATCCTTGAATAACTTCTCTTTGTCTTCTATCTCTTTCCATAGCAGTATCATTTTTTCTAATACGAGCAAATGATAATGCTTGATATCCATTAAGTGTTTGCTTTCCAGCGCTTTCTATTAACTCCATAGGACCTTTATTAGGATTATCATCCCATTTATAAGTTTCTTTTTTGATAAATTTATTTACTTCATTTATTTCCCCTTCTTTTACTTCAACAGTAACTCCGCCTAAGGCATCAATTATATCCATAAATGAGAAGAAGTCAACAACTACGTAATTGTTAATATCTATTTCAAAGTTTTGTTCTACTGTTTCTATTAATAAGTTTGCTTGACCATATGCATAAGCATGAGTTAGCTTCTGATAACCATGCCCAGGAATATCTACATAAGTATCACGAGCTAATGATGTAAGCTTAAGACTTTTGTTGACATCATCTACTGTGAGTATCATCATGGCATCTGATCTGACATTTTCCTCTCCCGGTCTTCCATCCGTACCAACTAGTAGAATATTTGTTACTCCATTTTTACCTTCGTAATTGATTTTATTTAGAGCATCGGTATTTATACTAGAATCATGTATTGAATTCAATTTAAAATAAACGTATCCAAAGGCACTTGCAGGAAGAGCAATAACTAAAACTGCTAGAAATATAACTAGCTTTTTTAAGTTTGACAATATAATCCCTTCTTTCTAATTTTTATTTAACATACCTCTAATTATATTAAAGTATGACAATATATTCAATAGACTAAATAAAACAAAGTTCAACATATGTACAAATAATATAAAATTCAAAATAAAATTAAATCATTTAAATTAATAATAGTAGGTAACATCTAATATCTTCTAATATATAGAAGTTTATTAGAAAAAGTATTTGTTAGAATGTATACTTAACAAAAGTATTTTATTTTTCATATTAATTATTATATACCAATGTGAAGAGGAGAATGCATATGTTAATAATTGAGAATGGGATAATAGAAAAGGAAGAAAAAAGTGTAAGATATGTTTTGAACTATCCAATTATAAAACTATTAAATAAAGAAAATAATTTTATGAATTTTATAAATAAAAGAATATATGAAGATGTATTATGTTTTAAGGAGGTAGTTCAACAAATATTAAGTGAAGACGAATCAAATATATTAACGAATTTGCTTACAGAATATACAGTTACTTTTAATGAAAATAATATTATAAGTATACCTATAGAATTTAATCAATTTATAGGACTTTACAACATAAGTTATATAAACTCATATAATTATGATTTTAATTTAGAAAAAGAAATTAAGCTAAAAGATATTTTTGACAAGGTGATAGATTATAAAAAATTTCTAACAAATACAATAAGATTGCAATTGAGTGGAAGGCTTGAGTATTGTGAAAAAGAAATAGAAGATGAGTTAATTAATATTATACACTCTATAGAAATATATGAGGATCAGCCTTTTTATCTTGAAAGTGATGGATTGGTAATTTGTTTTTCAAGTTATGAAATGGGTAATTCAATCACAAATATTTTAGAGTTTAAAATAATGTATGAGGATGCTATTGACTACTTTAGTGAGTATTTTATAAGTGAGGTATTATTCTAAATTTATAAAAGATAAATATAAGATTGGAGGAATTATTTGTGAAGGAACTAAAACCTTATAACAGAGAAGCAGCAGCAGCTTATGCAAAAAAGTGGGCTCTTGGAAGAAATAGAGAATATAAAGATTATGAAAATTGGGGAGGAGATTGTACTAATTTTATTTCTCAGTGTTTAAAAGCTGGAGATATCCCATTTGATCATTCAGGTAGTGATGTTCTTAAGCAATGGTATTGGTATAGTGATAATAGCAGAACTCCAACGTGGACAGCTGCTGAACCTTTTTACAAATATATAACTGGTAATAATAATGAAAACACAAGTAATTATGGTGTATATGCTCGACTAGCAAATTATAATGAATTGGAATTAGGGGATATAGTACAGTTAATATATGAGGGTAGAGCTTATCATAATATGATTATTACAGATGTTATTTTAGAAGGAGAGTACTTAATAGATTATCTTATATGTCAGCATACTTCAGACTTGTTGAATTATCCACTGAGCCTAAAAGAAGGCGAGAGAAGGTATTTAAAGATACTTGGGTATTATGAATGGTAGGTTTTGAACTCGGCGTGAATGTGTGAATACTAATTGCCTTACATACAGCTGAAAAGATGCTGCAAATATAAGAGTAATTAGTTTTTCACTCATTCACGCTAGCGAATTCTAAACCGTTATCCATAATATATCCAATGTATATTTGTTGATGCATAAAGTGATAAAAGCATCTGATATATATTAAATCTTTAATACTATTTATAGAATATCTCATTATTTAGTGTTTGAATATTGTTAATAAATAATGATTCTGTTATATTTTTATTCTTGTTTAGGTATTCTTCTAAGTTTATGTTGTAGTAGCGTGGGTCTACTATGTGTATTTTACTATAGTTTGTTGTTAAAAATGGAATGAAGTTGTGGGCGAAGGAGTCTTTGAATATTAGAACTTCTTTTTTTATATTTGGATTTCCTTCTACTATTGCAAAGGCTGGATCTCCATGAAGAAAGTATTGGTATTTGTTTTTTCCTTTTAGTTTGTCTTCTCCATATAGGGTATTAAAGCTTTGCGTAAAATCCACTTCCATTTTAAAATCATTATAATTTTCATAAGCATATATAATATCACTTTTTATTGTTGGAAGAATAGCTTTTGAATAGTAACTTCCTAAAAAGTCATTCGCTACTTCTTTATAATTATCTAAACTTTCGCTTATGTTATTATATTTAATGTTTTCATCTTTATATAAATCGTTATATGCCATCATTGCTCCTAATTGGGTCCAGTGATGATCTGTATTAAAATAAATATACTTGTCCTTGTTCTTCTTTAATACGTTATATGGTGTATAAAAGGATGATATATTTTTATCTATATAATTTAATACTGTTTCTTGATTATCACTAATTGCATATGATGGTAGCTCATTATTATAAAATGCAATTGATGTAGGTATTACTATAACTCTAGATTTTATTTTAAAATCCTTGTATAGTTTTTTAGTTAGTATATTTACCTGGGAAATATTTTTGTCTAAATTTTTCTTATTAAATATAAATTTTTCTAAAAGTCTGTTATTTTTGGTTACATAGATGTTCCTAAATTCTCTTATACCTAATGTATAACTAAAGCTATTTTTTATAGATATAAATTCTTTTCTAAATGGAAACTGATCTGAGGTATACTCGTCAAATGTTCTCATAAAGGATCCATTTTTTATTTTTTGTAATGAAATACTTGGCATTTGGGTTAGTATCTTATTTTCTAAGGTACTGACGGTTTTGTCTGGTGTAAGTATATTTATAATTGGGAATATAAATATAAAACCTAAGAAAATGATTACAGTAAAATACTTAAGCATATTTTTTTTATTCATAAAATCACCTATACCTTAAAATCTAAAATATAAGAATGGATTAAAAGTAGAATCAACTAAGAAACTAGTAGATAAAATTAATCCAAAAATTAATGTTAAAAACTTTAATAAAGGATACTTTGTAAGTATGTTTTTAAATATTGGAGTAGAAGCAAATATTCCTATTAGAAGTAATAAAATATTTGGAACCAGGTAATAGTAAAAAGTTGTATCAAACAAAGTATTACTAAAATTAAACATGGACCTATAGTAATCAAATACGTTACTTAGTTCTGTTATATCAAACAGGACAAAACTTATTAGAATTAAAAAGATTGTATATATATGACTAATAAATGTAGGTAGTTGTTTTAGCTTTTCTAATAAGAAGGTTTTTTCTAAGATTAAAATAAATCCAAAGTAAAGTCCCCAAATTATAAAGTTAAAGCTAGCCCCATGCCAAAGTCCAGTTAAAAACCAAACTACAAGGAGATTAAATAACCATTTTCTTTTGCTACATCTATTTCCTCCAAGAGGAATATATACGTAATCTTTAAACCAAACACCTAATGAAATATGCCATCTTCTCCAAAATTCTGTAATTGATTTTGATATATAGGGATAATTAAAGTTTTCTAAAAATTCAAATCCAAATATTTTTCCAAGTCCTATAGCCATATCAGAGTAACCTGAGAAATCAAAGTATATTTGAAGTGTAAAACAAATTATACCAAGCCAAGCAGTTCCTACAGATAAACTATTATAAGATATATTTTTTATATTAAACCAAATGATACCTAAGTTATTAGCTAAAATAACTTTCTTAGAAAGTCCTATAATAAATCTACAAACACCATCATAGATTTTATCAAAGCTATGTGTACGATGATTTAAATCTCTTGCAATGTCTGAGTATCTAACAATTGGCCCAGCAACTAATTGTGGGAATAATGTAATATAAGTAGCAAGAGAAAGAATGTTTTTTTGAACAGGCGCTTCGTTTCTATATACATCTATAGAATAAGACATAGTTTGAAATGTGTAAAAGCTAATTCCAATAGGTAGGGCTAAATTTAGCATAGCAATATTGTTATTTGAAACATTATTGTAAATTGATATTAAAAAATCACTGTACTTGAAAAAAGTAAGCAAACTCAAGTTAACTATAATAGAAGATATTAAAGCTATTTTAGATTTAATATTACCTCTATTTTTATCTATAATTATTGCATGTATGTAATCTGAAAAAATAGAAAATATCATTATAAAAATATATATAGGTTCTCCCCAGGCATAAAAAATTAAGCTAAAAATAAATAAAACTAAATTTTTAAACCTATAGGGAGACATGAAATAACAGATTAATACTAAGGGTAAAAAGTAAAAAATAAATGCTATACTGCTAAAAACATTAATTTTAAGTCATCTCCTTATTTTTGAATAGTATCCATTATAACTTTTTCTATATCTTTTACATTATCTGCTGATATAAGGTATACGTAGTTTCCTTTTTGCTCAACTATTGTATTTGCAGCTCTAGTTGCATTTTCTTCTGCTCCGTAACCATCACCAAATGGTCTCATAATCATACCTTCTTTATATGCCTCTAAAGTAGATTGGATTTTTTCTGCACTTTCTTCATTTGTAGCTTTTATGAATATAACATCTTCAAGACGAACATTCATAGCAGCTCTTATTATGAATCCTTCTTCTATTGAATCCATGACATCATTAAAGTATTCAAAATCTTTAATGTCATAGTCCATTGACATTTCAACTAATAAATTAGAAGATTTAATTGCTTTTTGCACATCAGATGCAGAAACATTTTTATAACCGTTGCTACTATTAGATGAGCAACCTACAAGTCCCATAGTCAGAACTAATGATAGTACTAATAAGATTTTTTTCATTGCTTACCTCCGAAATATGTATTTTTTTGTCACACATATATCTTACTACATTTTAAAATGAAAAAGTTTAAAAATATGTTACAAATTCAATTAATATTTTTAGTATTATTATATATAAAAATCTATTTAATACTCATATAAAAATAAATTTAGAAAAATATTGAAGGATATATATGGTAATGTTAAAATAACAGTTGATACAAAGATTTTGATATATTAATAAGTAAAAGGATGGTAAATCATGTCTTATAGAAATAATAAAGGTAGAAATAATGTCACATATTTACATAAAAACAAAAAAAATAATCCTAGATCTAGTAAAAGTAAAAAGTTAAATAAGAAAAGAAAAATAAATAAAGCTAAATTAGGTATATTAGTTTTAGGTATATTAGTTTTAAGTTTTGGAACGCTAAAGGCTACTCAAAGTGTAGCTGAAGTAGTTAAAAATGTAAGTGTTAAAATGGGAAGCAATAATGATGATCAAATTGTTGAAGCTGAAAAACAATTTGATCTAAGTGAAGAACAAAAACAAAATAATAAAATATATACTGTATTTATAGATCCTGGACGTGGTGGAGATGATAAAGGTGTTCAGAGTAAGACAACTAAAAACTATGAAAAGGATATTACATTAGAAATTGGGAAGAAGTTGGCAAGTAAGCTTTCAAGTCAAAGTGATATAAATGTAATAGTTTCTAGAAGTGAAGATGTAAATATTAGTACAAGTGATAGAGTACAACAAGCAAAGCAACAGAAGGCGGATTTTTTAGTTTCACTACAATTAAATTCTGAATATGGCGGAAATACTGCAAATGGAGTTGAGATATATTATAAAAAGGATGAGTTATATAGAGTAGACGAATTAGCAAGATATGTACAAGACTCTATTGTATCTTATGTTGATTTAAAAGATAGAGGTATTGGAATTGGAGATTTTGGAGTTTTAAGAGAAGCTACTATGCCAGCAATAGTAATAAAATGTGGATTTATTACAAATCCAGAAGAAGAAAAAAAGTTGACTGATGAGAAATTCTTAAATGAATTCACAGAAGGAATTGCACAGGGGATACTTTCATATATTGATGCGCATAAATAAAATATATTATATAGAGATATAAAGTAAAAGGTCACTGATAAATAGCTAAATTCATGTTATTAATATCAGTGACCTTTTTTGCTTATTTTAAATGCACAAAACTTAGAGTTAGAAGATATTATAGATTAGTAATATTAATTAGAGGTGAGTCTTATGAGAAATTCTACTTTTAATATAATTAATTTTGATGGAGGAGGTTTAAGAGGGCTTTTGAGTATAAGCCTTTTTGAAAGGATACAAAAAGAATTTCCAGATATATTAAGAAGCACTAATATGATAGGAGGTACGTCAACTGGAAGCTTGATTGCTTTGGGTTTAGCTTATGGATTAAGTCCTAGAGAAATAAAAGAACTTTACTCTGTCGAAAATACTAATTATATTTTTAGTAAATCATATTCAGAGATATTAAGGCCTAAATATGATAATAAGCATCTAAAAGATGTACTTAGCAACATATTTCCTAAATATTTAAGGCTAAAAGACTTAGGAAAATTAGTAGTTATACCAACATTATATATTGGTAATGAAACTAGTGAGTGGAAGCCTATATTCTATAATAATTTACCTAACTCACCTACGGAGAATGAGAGGGTCATAGATGTTGCAATGTGCAGTAGTGCAGCACCTGTTTTTTTTCCAAGTTATAATTGCCATATAGATGGAGGTGTAATTGCAAGTGATCCTAGTTTGGCAACGATAGTTTATGCTTTAGATCATCAGTTAGGAAAAGACTTGAAAAATATTAGGTTACTGTCCATTGGAACCGGATATCTCTACAATAGTATAAAACAAGATACCACAACTTGGGGGGCAATAGATTGGGTTATAAGTAAAGAGCCATCTTTTCCCATAATTTCTGTTACTTTAGAGGGGAACTCTCAAATGAGTCAATTATTTTCTGAAAAACTTTTAGATGAAAACTATTATAGACTAAATCCAAGAATGAATAGAGACATAGGAATGGATGATATAGATTCATTAGAGTACTTAAAGAAATTAGGAGAAGATTATAGTATAGATGACACTACTAAATGGATAAAATCTAAATGGAATATGATGGAATAATAATGTGATATAATAAAACAAAGATAACTTAAGAAAAATCATATTTTGGAGGAAAATATGAAAGAAAATTCAGGGGTATTAGGAATAGATAATTTTTATTTATCAAAACTTTATGAAGATGGGATAGAAGAAAATATAAAGAAAACTAATGGAATTTATTATACACCGAAGGTTATTGTAGATTACATTATGAAAAAAACTTTAAAGAAACATAATATAGTAGAAAATCCATATCCGAAAATACTAGATATTTCATGTGGATGTGGAAATTTTTTACTAGAGGCGTATGATATTTTATATGATTTATTAGAAGATAAAATTTATGATCTAAGAGAAAAATATAAAGATGATTATTGGTCTATAGAGAATATTCACAGACATATAGTTGAAAAATGTATTTATGGAGTTGATACTGACAATGATGCTATAAATATTTTAAAAAGAAGTTTAAAAAATAAAACTATTAATTTTAACGATATAAATTTATGTAATTCAAATATATACTGTGAAGATGCTTTAGCGAAAGAGTGGGATTTTAAATTTGATTATATAGTAGGAAATCCACCTTATGTTGGACATAAATCATTAAATAAAGAATATAAGAAATATCTTTTAGAAGAATATAATCAGGTCTATAGAAATAAATCTGATTTGTATTTTTGTTTTTATAAAAAAGTTATAGATTTAATAAAAGAAGATGGAGTTATTTCTATGATCACTCCTAGATATTTTTTAGAAAGTCCATCAGGAAAGTACTTAAGGGAATATATAAATAAAAATACGTATATAAGGGAAATAGTAGATTTTTTAGGTGCAAATGTGTTTAAAAATGTAGGAGTAGCCAGTTGTATATCGACTTTAAAACGTAAAAATACTAAAGAAAGAGTAGAAGAAAATCTTATAAAGATATACAAAATAAAGGATGAAAATATAAAAATTAATGATATCGAAGATTTAAATGATTTTTATATAAATAGATTATTTAAACAATTTAGCGTTAATCAAAGTTCCTTTGATGAAAATTGGATAATAACTAACAAAGAAGATAAGGCGTTTTATAGCAGAATTGAAGAAAGGTGTAATTACTATTTAGAAGATATTGCAACAAGCTTTCAAGGTGTAATTACAGGTTGCGATAAGGCATTTATTTTAGAAAAAGAAATCGATAATATAAATACTGTACCTAAAAATCTTTTAAAATTATGGGTAAAAAACAAAAATATAAGAAAATATATAATAGAAGATACTAAGTATAGGTTAATATATTCAAATGATATAAATGATGAAATAAGATATAAAAACGTAATAGAAACATTTATATATCCATATAAGTTTAAATTAGAAAATAGAAGGGAATGTAAGAATAATATAAGAAAATGGTATGAGTTACAATGGGGACGTGAAAAAGATTTGTTTGAAAGAAAAAAAATAATGTATCCTTATAAATCTAAAAATAATAGATTTGCTATAGATAACAACAATTCATACTGTAGTGCAGATGTTTATTCTTTTTTTATAAAAGATAAGTATAAAGATGATTTTTCTTATGAATATTTAGTTGGGATATTAAATTCAAGCATTTATGATAAATACTTTAAGATAACGGCAAAAAATATGGGAAAAGATATTTATGATTACTATCCTAATAAAGTTATGAAAATGAAAATATTTAAGGATAATAATTATAAAAAAATAGAGTCTTTATCAAAGAAGATTTTAAGTATCTTAAAAAGGAAAAATGGACTAGAAGAAGAAACATTATATAAAGAAAAAATTTATATATTAGAAAAAAGAATAGATAATTTAATTAAGGAATCATTAGAACTATAAAGTATAATCACTAATAAATGCCTATATTCATATAATTAAATGAATATCTTAATTTTAAGGGGGCAAAATAATGATTTTATCAAGAATATCTGAAGGCGAAAAAAGGGTTTATGTAGATGTAAGTGGGTATATAACTAAGAAAGATGCTAAAGAATTTTTAAATAAATATAAAGATATAGGTAAAAAAGTTAAATTTTCACAATATGATTTAGTGGTTACACCAGGTGTATTTCAATGCGAAGATAATGGTGATATAAGAACAACTTGTATGACATTTTTAAAATCAGGATATAAAAATATATATTTAGTAGATGAGCAAAATACTTTGATGAAAACTTTATCTCTTAAACCAATGGAGAAAAAGTTATTCCTAAAATCTGTAAAAATTGTTCCAGACAAAACTTTAATAAAATAATATTTAGAATATGAAAATTTCAAATAATTTATAAAAATTATGAAAGATATATACTTTTAATTAATTTTTATGATAAAATATAATTAAATTTTTAGAAAATATAAATAGGTTATTGACATAAAAAAGTATATATCTTTCTACGATAAATAGGTGGTAATATGAAGGGTTTAGTTTTAGAAGGTGGAGGTACTAAAGGTGCCTACCAAATAGGAGCATATAAAGCCTTGAGGGAACTAGGAATAGAATTCCAAGGAGTCACAGGGACATCTATAGGAGCCTTAAATGGAGCATTTATAATTCAGAATGATATTGAGGTAATGGAAGATATCTGGAGAAATTATGATTATACCAGTTTTATGAATATAGATGAAGATACATATGAAAAATATAAAGACTTGGATTTTACTGCAAAAAATTTTAATGTCGTTATAGAACTTATAAATAAAGCAAGAAAAAATGAAGGAATTGATATAACTCCTTTAAGAAAATTGTTAGAGGAAAATATAAATGAGGATGCTATTAGAAAGTCTAACAAGGATTTTGGAATCGTTACCGTACATTGGGACAAGAAATTTAATCCACATCAATTGTATATTGAAGATATCCCAGAAGGTAGATTAGTAGATTATCTAATTGCAAGTGCAAGTCTTCCAATTTTTAAGTTGGAGAAACTTGATGATAAGCTTTATTTAGATGGAATGTTTTCTGATAATATACCAGTAAAATTACTAGTAGATAAAGGGTATACAGACATAGTTGTTATAAGATTATTAGATGATTTTATCGGAAAAATGAATTTAAATAAATTTAATGATAAAGGTATAAATATAAAAACAATAGTACCATCAGAATATTTAGGTGGATCATTAAATAAAGATAAAGATAATATTGAAAAAAATATTACTTTAGGGTATCTTGATACTATGAAAGCATATGAAAGATACGAAGGAGTCAGATATTATTTTAACTTAGACTATAAGTATGATGAAAATTATTGTTTTGAAAAATTTATAAACCTAAAAGATGAAACTATAGAAGGATTATGCAGTACTTTAGGCATAAAAAGAGCTGTATCACGTAGAACATTATTGGAAAATGTTATACCAAGACTAGGAGAAGTCCTAAATCTACAAAAGGATTTTTCTTACAAAGAACTATTTTATGCTGTATATGAGCAAAAACTTCAAGAAAATGGTATCAATCGTATAAGTCTTTATGACTTTAATAAGTTAGTTGACACAGTACACAGAAATTATAAAACTAGTAAGGATAGTGAAGAAATTAACGAAGTTAAGTCGATTATACCTGTTGCAAAAAGCAAATTACCTAAGGTTTTAACTAATCAAATTATAAGTGATTTTAAAAACCAAGGTTAATTATATATAATATAAATAAGCTAATAAAGTAAATAACATACTTTAATAATAAATTATTTTGGAGGTTCAAAAGATGGAAAGATTAGTAAGTATAAAAAATGCAAGTGGGTTACATGCTAGACCAGCAGGAATGTTTGTTAAGAAGGCTGCTGAATTCAAAGCTACAGTAGAAGTTATAGCTAAAGGAAAAACTGTAAATGCTAAATCTATAATGGGAATAATGAGTTTAGGATTAGCTAAAGGTGATGAATTAACTATATCTGCTAAAGGTGAAGATGAAGAAACTGCAGTAAACACTTTAGTTGAATTAATAGAAAGTGGATTTGGAGAATAATAATTATTAAATTAGAATAGGGAGTTTGTTTCCCGGGTGTTCGGGGTGATAAATAAGTTTTATTGTTAGCAGCTGAAGAAATACTGCAAAAGTAAGTAAAATTTATTTATCACCCTTTCGCGCCTAGGATAATATAAATCTGGTTATTCTAATTCAATAATTTTTTAGAGTTAGAGAATATAAATATATTTTTAAGATTGGTATAGAACTTAACTTAATTAGGAGGAAATATCATAATGTTTAAAGGAATAGGGGCATCTCCAGGGGTTGCTATAGGAAAAGTTTTAGTAGTAGAACACAGTGAATTGGAGATAGAAAAAAGAAGTATTACTAATATCGATGAAGAAGTTACAAAGCTTGAAAGAGCTGTTGAAATATCAAAAGAAGAATTAACTAAGGTTAAGGAAAAGGCTTTAATTGAGTTAGGTGAACATGAAGCAGAAATATTTGAAGCTCATTTATTAGTTTTAGAAGATCCAGAATTAATTGATTCAGCTAAAGCTAAAATAAGAGACGAAGAAGTTAATGCTGATTTTGCTTTAAAAGAAATTAGAGATATGTTTGTAGGTATGTTTGAATCTATGGATAATGAGTATATGAGAGAAAGAGCTGCAGATATAAAAGATGTAACTAATAGAATAATAAGACATTTATTAGGTGCTAAGATAGTTGATTTAGCAGCATTGGAAGAAGAAGTTGTTTTAGTTGCTCATGACTTAACTCCATCAGATACAGCTACTATGAATAAAAGTAAAGTTTTAGGTTTCCTAACTGATATAGGGGGAAGAACTTCTCATACAGCTATAATGGCAAGAACATTAGAAATAGCTGCAGTAGTCGGTCTTACTGACATAACTACTAAGGCTAAAGATGGGGACTACATAGTATTCAATGGAGATACAGGGGAAGTAATATTAAATCCAGATGAAGAAACTATGAATAAGTATACTAAGCTAAAAAATGAATTTGAAGAATATAGAAAATCACTAGATTTATTAAAAGGACAACCTTCTGTAACTCTTGATGGAAGACATGTAGAGTTAGCTGGAAATATAGGTAGTCCAAAAGATGTAGAAGGACTTATAAAAAATGACGCTGAAGGTGTTGGTCTTTATAGAACAGAGTTCTTATACATGGATAAAGAAGATGCATTCCCAACTGAAGAAGAGCAATATGAAGCATACAAAGCAGTATTAGAAGGCATGGATAACAAGCCTATAGTAATAAGAACGTTAGATATAGGTGGAGATAAAGAATTACCATACTTTGAAATGGAATCTGAAATGAACCCATTCTTAGGATATAGAGCTATAAGAATATGTTTAGATAGAAAAGACATATTTAAAACTCAACTAAGAGCTTTATATAGAGCTAGTGTTCATGGTAAATTAAGAATAATGTTCCCTATGATATCATCTTTAGAAGAACTATTAGCAGCTAAAGAAGTAGTTGCTGAAGTTAAAGATGAATTAAATGCTGAAGGAGTAGCATTTGCTAATGATGTAGAAGTAGGTATGATGATAGAAATACCATCTGCTGCTGTTATATCAGATATATTAGCTAAGCATGTTGATTTCTTTTCAATAGGAACAAATGACTTAATACAATATACTTGCGCAGTTGATAGAATGAATCAAAAGATAAGCCATCTTTATAACCAATTCAATCCTGCAGTACTTAGATTAATAAAAACAGTTATAGATAATGCTCATAAAGAAGGAAAATGGGTAGGAATGTGTGGAGAATCTGCAGGGGATCAAAGAATGATACCAATACTTCTTGGATTTGGACTTGATGAATTCTCTATGTCTCCTATATCAATACTTCCAGCTAGAAAGTTAATAACTTCTGTAAGTTATGAAGATATGCAAAACTTTGCTAATGAGGTATTATCTATGGGAACTGCAAAAGAAATAAAAGCTCATGTAGAGAAAACTTTTAATTTATAAGATATAATAAAAAAATCTCAGATTAGTAGCAAGATATCTTGTGGTAGTCTGAGATTTTTTATACTATTTATTGATATAAATCTCCAGCTAGATCTTCTAGTTTTTGTGTATCTAGAATAACTATTGTTTTATTTGATTTCTTTATTATATTTTCACTACAAAATTTATCTAATACTCTTAGAAGATGTCTATAGCTAGTTCCTAATAATTCTGAAATATGAGTCAAGCTTTCTGAATTTTCACCTTGGGAATCGTTTGTACTATACGTTTCTAATATGTAGCGTGCAAGTCGATTTTCTAGAGGATAGAGCATATTCATCGAACTAGATAGTGAAGCACTTGAAAGTTTAAATGCTAATTGCTTACATACATATGATAAAAAATGTACATCTTTTAAGGCTATTTTTTCTATTATATTTCTAGGTATAGCTAGGCAGGTGCAGTCCTCTACAGCTTGTATGTTACAATCAATAGTTGTATTATTTAATATTTCAGTATCACCGATTATTTGTATTGGTGTGTAGAATCTTATTAATAAAGATTTACCATTTGGAGCTGCTATATAAACTTTAGCTTTTCCATCTAGAAAAAAATATAAATATTTTAATTCTTCTTCAGATGAACAGATATGTTCATTCTTTTTAAAGTAATGTAACTCCATATATGAACTCATATCAGAGTTAAAAATTTCATCTATTTTATATTTATTTATATAATAATTTAATTTATCCTTATCATTTATTTTAATCATTTTATTTATCTCCTATAAAAATAAAGTATTTTTGAAAAAAAATAGAAAATATGACAAATGTCATATTATGTCGTAGATACTATCTGATATTATAACAAAGCATAAGAAAAGTAAATTGTTTTTAAATGGAGGAATAATAATAGTGAAAAAAATATTATACTTAGGAACTATATTAATGCTTTCGATGTTAGTATTAGTGGGTTGTTCTAGCTCAGATGACAGCGAAAACAATTCATTAAAAGTAACAATGATAAGTAG
The DNA here is from genome assembly GCF_014323405.1 of Romboutsia faecis. Classification (GTDB taxonomy): domain Bacteria; phylum Bacillota; class Clostridia; order Peptostreptococcales; family Peptostreptococcaceae; genus Romboutsia_E; species Romboutsia_E faecis. The sequence continues at coordinate 108,935 of NZ_JACRWE010000002.1, forward strand.
TGTAGGCGGAATAAACGATCAAAGTTTTAATCAATCTTCTTGGGAAGGATTAGAACAAATAAAAAAAGATTTTAATATAGATGTAAATTATATAGAATCAAACCAAGAAGCAGAGTACTCGACTAATATAGAGACTGCTGTTGATGGAGGAGCTGATTTAATAATCGGTACAGGATTCCCTTTACAGGGTGCTATTTTAGAAGCTGCTAAAAATTATCCAGATCAAAAATTTGCTATAGTAGATGTTGATTATGGTGAAGAAACTCCTGAAAATGTTGTTTGTATAACATTTACAGAAGAGCAAGCTGGATATGTTGTTGGGTTAGTAGCTGGTAAAAAAACAACTACTAATAAAGTAGGATTTGTTGGTGGTATGGATAATGAAGTTATAAAAAGATTTGAAGCTGGTTATAAGGCTGGTGTAGAAGAAGCTAACCCAAATGCAAAAGTTCAAGTTCAATATGTTAACTCATTTGTTGATGCAGCCAAAGGAAAGTCAATAGCTCAACAAATGTATAGTCAAGGTGCTGATATAATTTTTGCAGCAGCAGGTGACTCAGGTGTAGGTGTCATTGAAATGGCAAAAGAGAAAAATCTTTATGCTATAGGGGTAGACAGAGATCAAAATGCTTTAGCTCCAGAAAATGTATTAACATCAGCTATGAAAAAAGTTAATGAGGGTGTATATAACACTGTAAAAGCAATGATAGAAGGAAATTATGCTGGAGGAACAACTCTAAGATATGGATTAGAAGATAATAGTATAGGATTAGCACCAAGTACTGATAAAAATGTTTCTCAAGATATAATAGATTATGTAAATAAAAAAATAAATCAAATAATAAATAAAGAAATAGAAGTTCCTAGTAAATAAACACTTTCAACTTAGAAAGTTAAATTTTACTTTAAGTTTCATAAATACCTAAATTCTAATCGTTATAAAAGGTTCCCTCTTTTATACGATAAAAAGGATGGGCTCAGTTTTGAATCCATCCTTTTTACATATTAATAGGGACAATCAGGACAACCTCTTTTACAACAAAGACTTAATTCTAAACTTTCAGGGGTTATCTTCAAGTTGTCTTCAATAGAGTTTATTTTCATATCTCCATATTGCATATATTCATATTGACTTAGCAATAATGTTAAATCATCTATTTTATAAATTAAATCATCACTTTTAATTTCATCTAGAGTAACGTCAAAGTTAGGTCCGTCACAACCTACGCCAGAGAAGTAAATTCTAATATTACTTGGCTTATTACTATCTTGATTAATTTTATCTTTAAAAGCTAAAAGAGATTTTTCGTCTATTGCAATCATTTATTTAATCCTTTCTTAATGTCCGCAACCAGAGCAGCCCCCACCACAACTATCATCACCGCTATTCTCTGGTGCAACTTTAAATCCAAATCCAGTATCTTTGATAGCTATATCTCCATACTGATTATAGTCTTGTTCACTCATAACAAAGTTTATACCCTCAACTGTATAAGTTTTATCATCATTTTTTTGCTCATCCAGAGCAAGTCCAAAGGATGGTCCGCCTCAACCAATACCTGCAAAATAAATTCTTACTTTAGTATTTTCTTGATCTTTATCTTTTAAAATATCTTTTAAAGTAAGAATAGCTTTTTGATCTAAAGTTACTTTCATTTTATCAAACCCTTTCTATAAATTTTATGTTCATAAGTATTATTCCTAGAATAGGGCTTATCTATTTAATAATTTTTATTTATTTTAATATCTCCGCAGCCACAATCTATATTTAACTCATTAGAAAAACTTTCTCTTATACTATTTTCTTTGAAATCTGTTTTAATATCTCCTATATCGCAAGAAGCATTTATTTTAAAATTAGGTTCTTTTTTTAGATTTAAAGTGATATCTCCTACGCTAGAAGAAAAATCTGAATTACCAGTAATGTCAAAAATATTACATCTTAAGTCACCAGTAGTAGTATTTATATATCCTTTACCAGATAAGCTAGAAATTTCTATATTACCTGTATTAAAGCTTATACCATATTCATTTGATGATAAGCTGTTAATACTAGCATCACCAGTGTTTCCTTCAAGTATAAAAGATTTACATTTTATATTATTATCTATATCAATATCACCTGTAGTTAAATAAATTTTAAGAGTGTTTAAATTTAAGTCTGATGTAAAGTCAAGGTCTCCTACTGATAATTTAACATTTATATTTTTATTATAAGATTTTGGTAAATAAACGATTAGTTCTCTTCTAAATGATTTGTCAAGACGATTTATATTAAGTTTCGAATTTCTATAAATATCTATTTTATTATTTTGATGCTTAATTTGAAGTCTTTCATTTTCAGATAGTTCCTTATTGCATTTTTCAACTATTTTAATTTTTTCATCGGAACTATCCATAAAAGTGATATCATCTACATCAAGGTTAAAGTTTATGTCATTTATATTATTTAAATCTATAGTTTTCTCAGCAGTTATATTAAGACTCTCATCAGATCTAACATAGTTAAATCCGATAAAGTTGAAAATTTCCTTCTCAGATTTAGATAAATAGGTTAAGACAAAGGTTAAGCATAGACTCACTGTAGACCAAAATACAATTCTAAAAATATTATATCTTTTTCTCATATTCTTTCTCCTCTTTATAATCAAAATAAGCTTTTATTATTTGTTCTATTGCAGCTCCAATTAAGAATATAATCCATGAATAAGCCCAATTCATGCATGTAAAACTTATAAAAAAGTACAAGGCAACTATTAGTGCCCACACTATAGATGAGATAGATTTTCTTAGGTCACAATATTTACTATATTCTCCTTGGGAATCAGAAAAAGTATTATAAGAGTCATAATATAGGTTCTTTGGTTTTGACATACTATTGTAAATCAAAAGTGCAGTGGCAATCCCAACCATAAAGAATAGCATTACAAGGCCGACAATTTCCATAGAACTTCCCATACTTTCAAGGATAATAATTGGCACTGGGCATAAAATATACAGCATAACGGAAAAAGCTGTTATTACTGCTGACTTTTTTCTAACATCTGAATTTTCATCATTCGCTTGAGAGTAAAGATTTATAATGTCATAAGTATCATTAATATGAGATATGGTTTTTTCATAGGCTTCATTTTCATTAAGATTAGATTGAAGTAAATCATTGTAAATTTTAAAAGCATTGGTTAAAAGTTTTTGTTTTGCATATTTTGTGTGAGTTGACATTGGTGATCTTAGGAATAAGTTATTAATATATTCTTCAATTTTATTATTCATATAAATCTCTCCAATATTTTAATTTTAGTACTCGAACACTTATCTATAATAGAATAATATTTTAATATATTGTGTATGTCAATTTATTACAGTGAGAAATGTAAAAAAATTTTATTTTTATCATTTTTATAATTTAAAATATAAAAAAATTTTAGAAAAAATAATATATGCAGTTTGTTTACAGAAAATGTATTGTATGATAATATAATAATCATTAGAAGTCTAATGATTAGATGCCTAATGATTATAATTAAATGGAGATAAATAAATGATAAAAAAACATATAAGAATTAATACATTACATGGATCTTTAATGAGATTGAATAAAGCTCATAGGAAAATGGCTGGACATAAGTTTAAACAAGTTAATTTAACGGAAGGAAAACCAAGACTTTTAGATTTTCTAGTGAATAACCCTGGATGTAGTCAAAGAGAATTAGCTAGATCTTGTAAGATAGAGCCTGCGACAGCTACAAGTATATTAGCTGGAATGGAAAAGGAAGAGCTTATTTATAGAGAAAGAAATCCAAAGGATAAACGTATTTTAAATGTATTTTTAACTGAAAAAGGAATAAAAGCACAAAAAGAAGTTGAAAGAGTGTTCTTAGAATTAGATGAGATTTGTTTTGAAGGATTTACAGAAGAAGAAAAATCTGAAGCTATTAATATACTAAATAGATTGTACGATAATTTAGCTAAAAAAAGAGATAAATATAAGTGTAATGAAAAGTAGTTTTTATATTAATGAAAGAAATTATATAAGGAGAGATTGAGATTGATAAAATTATTAAAATATTTAAAAGGATCAGCAATTATTTGTGCAATTTTAGCACCTATTACAATGTGCTTAGAAGTTGCTATGGACCTACTACAGCCGACTCTTTTATCAAGTATAATAGATGTTGGTGTAGCCAATGGTGATTTAAATTATGTACTTAGCGCTGGAATAAAAATGGTAATTGCAGCAATCATAGGATTAGTTGCAGGATCTGCATGTTCTTTTTTTGCAGCTGTAGCATCAATGAAATTAGGAGAAGGAGTAAGAGAAGGATTATTTGAAAAAATTCAAACCCTATCATTTTTAGAGTTAGATAAATTAAAAACATCATCTTTAATAACAAGACTTACAAATGATGTAACTCAATTACAAATGATGATGAATATGGCTCTTAGAATGATGGTAAGAGCACCGCTTACAGCAATAGGTGGACTTATAATGGCAACAATATTAAGTCCAAAGCTAGCGAGTATTTTCTTAATAGCATTACCTATAATCTTAGTTTCTATTATGTTTATAATTAAAAAGTCATTGCCTTTATTTACATCAGTTCAAGAAAAAATAGATAACATAAATACTGTAATGCGTGAAAGTATTTTAGGTGTGAAGGTAATTAAAGCTTTTGCTATAGAAAGCACACAGGGTGAAAGGTTTAATGAAGCTAATGATAATTTAACAAATGAAAGTATAGCATCACAAAATATGAACTTAATATTATGGCCAATTGCTACACTTATAATGAATTTAACTGTAGTTGCAGTGCTATGGTTTGGTGGAAATATGGTTAATGTAGGTGACTTAGAAATTGGTAAGATAATGGCATTTATAAATTATTTACTTCAAATAATGGGATCAGTAGTTATGGTAATAAATATAATGCTTACTTTTTCAAGAGCAAAGGCTTCTGCCAATAGAATTAATGATGTTTTTAAAACAGAAACTAGTATAAAAGATAAAGAAGAAACTGTAGAAGTAAATAATTTTGATATTGAATTTAAAGAGGTTTATTTTAGATATAATGAGCATAGTGAGAATGTATTAGAGGGAATATCTTTTAAAGCTAAGCAAGGAGAAACTATAGGAATAATAGGTTCTACAGGTTGTGGTAAAAGTTCTTTTGTTAACTTAATTCCAAGATTATACGATGCAACTGAAGGTGAAATCTTAATTGGTGGAGTGAATATAAAGGATATAAGTATAAGACAGCTAAGAGAAAATATAGGTATAGTGCTTCAGGAGAATATATTATTTGGAGGAACTATAGAAAGTAACTTGAAATTTGGAAATGCAAACGCAAATGAAGAAGATATAAATAGTAGTGCTATAGATGCACAGGCATATGAGTTTATAATGAGTAAAGATGGTAAATATCAAAGTGAAGTAGAGCAAAGAGGTAAGAATTTATCAGGAGGACAAAAACAACGTCTTTCAATTGCAAGAACTTTAATAAGAAATCCAAAAATATTTATTATGGATGATTCTTCAAGTGCTTTAGATATGGCAACAGAAGCTAAGCTTCAAAATTCTATTAAAAATAGAATGAAGGAATCAACTGTTTTAGTTATAGCTCAAAGAATTTCTGGAGTAATGGATGCAGATAAGATCATAGTAATGGACGATGGAAAAATATCGGATATAGGTAAGCATGATGAATTGCTAAAAAGAAACGAAATTTATAGAAGTATAGCAGTTTCGCAATTAGGAGAGGAGGTGCTTAAAGTTGTCTAGTAAATCAATTTCTTTAGATAGACCAGGCAGAGGTCCTGGAATGCACATGGTAAAGAGCAATGAAAAATTAAATAATCCCAAAGAAACAATAAATCGATTATTAAAGTATATTGGCAGCAAAAAAGCATCTTTAATTTTAATTTTTGTATTCTGCGTAATAACAACTTTAGTAAGCATATTTGGAACGAAGTTAAATGGGGATATAGTAGATAATTATATAGCAACTGGTAATATGAGTGGTTTATACAAAATTTGTATAATACTTATAGCTATGTATCTAGCTGCTACAGCATCTACTTTTGTACAAAATAGATTAATGGTTGGTATAGCTCAAAAAACTTCATCAGATATAAGAAAAGACTTATATGAAAAAATGCAACACTTGCCATTAAAGTACTATGATACTCACTCAAGTGGAGATTTAATGAGTAGGCTTACAAATGATATAGATAATATAAATATGACATTATCACAAAGTATTACCCAATTAATTTCAGGTGTGATTAATATAATAGGAATGCTTATAGCAATGCTTATGTTAAGTCCACAATTAACAATAATAGGATTATTAACAATTCCAATAACTATAATGGGAACAAGAACTATAATGAAATATACTCAGCCTTTATTTATAAAAAAGCAAGGTGATTTAGGAAATTTAAATGGGTATATAGAAGAAATGGTATCAGGTCAAAAAGCTGTATTATTATTTGGTCAAGAAGAAAATGTCAAAAAAGAATTTGATAATATAAATAAAAGTATAACTAAAAGTGCAATCTTAGCAGATGCTATATCAGGTTGTATGGGACCTATAAATAACTTTATAAATAACTTAACATACTTAGTACTGGCAGTATGTGGAGGGGTATTCATTTTAAAAGGAATGGATATAAGTGTAGGTATAGTATTTACAATAATTCTTTATATGAGAAACTTTAATCAACCTATAAATCAAATTCTTAATATATCGAATACACTTCAAGGGGCATTAGCTGGAGCTGAAAGAGTATTTGAAGTTATGGATGAAAATCCAGAAATGGATAAAGATAATTCCGTAGTTGTAGATAATTTACAAGGTGAAGTTAAATTAGAAAAAGTTGAGTTTTCATATAATAACGATAAAAAGATTTTAAATAATATAAATCTAACAGCTCATAAAGGCCAAACTATAGCAATAGTAGGACCTACTGGATCTGGTAAAACTACTATAATAAATTTACTAAATAAATTTTATACTATAGATAGTGGGAGAATAAGTATAGATGGAAAAAATATAGATGATATTACCATGGAAAGTCTGAGAAAATCAGTATCTGTTGTACTACAAGATACATATTTATTCTCAGTAAGTGTTCGTGAAAACTTAAGATATGGAAATCTTAATGCTACTGATGAAGAAATAGAAAAAGCGGCTAAATTAGCAAATGCTCATCATTTTATAATGCAATTAGAAGATGGATATGACACAGTGCTATCTGATAATGGAGGTAATTTATCTCAAGGACAAAGACAATTACTATCAATAGCAAGAGCGATACTTTCTAATTCATCAATACTTATACTTGATGAAGCAACTTCCTCTATAGATACTAGAACAGAGGTTGCTATACAAGAAGCAATGGTAAATTTAATGAAAGGTAAAACTACATTTATAATTGCGCATAGATTAAGTACAATAAGAAATGCGGATAAAATACTCGCTCTAAAAGATGGAGAAATAATAGAACGTGGAACTCATGATGAACTTTTACAATCAGATGGATTTTATGCAAATCTTTATAATAGTCAATTTAGAAGTGGCCTAGGAATATAAAGTTTATTTTAACCTCTACATAATTAAATTATGTAGAGGTTTTTTTGTACATGTAACTCACTTTTTGTTATAATATGTATGTTAATCAAGTATATTATATAAAGGATAAAGGGATGAAAAAAATAAATAATAAGTTATTAAAAATATTATTACCGATTATATTTATAATATTTAACACTATATATTCTAATGCAGAGGAAAAAAAGAAAATATTATATATTAGCTCTGGTTCACCAACTTATACGTCAACACAGGAACAAATGTATGGATTTGATGAATTATTAAGAAATGATTATGAGATATATTATGAATATATGAATACATTTAAATATCCAGAAAAGGAACTTGAAGATTCATTTTATTCATTACTTAGCTATAAACTTAAGGTTTATCCAGAATTTGATGCAGTAGTATTTGTAGATGATGTTGCTAGTTCATTTGCATTAAGGCATACAGAACTATTTGGAGATAGCAAATTATTTTTATCTAGCGTATTTGATGATAAAATTATTGAAGATGCTAAAAATAAAAATATAGAATGTATAATTAGAGAATTTAAGCCAATTTCATCTAATGTTGAGATTATCACTGAGATTTATAAGAATAGCAAGAATAAAAAAAGACTAACATTAATAACAGGGCCAGAAGATATATATATGAATGAAATTAATGAATTTTATTCTTTACAAGGCAAGTATCCTAAATTAAAGTTTGAAAATAAAACAGTAGACTTTAAAAGTGAAGAAGAGCTAAAAGAAGTGTTTTCAAAATTTTCTAAAAGAGAAGATATTGTATTATTTTATAGTCCAAATAGCTCAACTGGTTCTAAAACAGTAAAAGATACAGATACAACATTAGGTTCTGTTCGTCAAATTTTAAATGCTATAGAAGGTGCAACTGAAGCACCTATATTTACAACTGTAAACTTAGGAATAGAATATGGAATGATGGGTGGATATACGATTGATTTTTATAAGCAAGGAAGTATTACTGGGGAAATAGTAAAAAATTTTTTACAAGGAAATAAAAATTATCCACCAATATTAGAAGGAGAGCATACAAGTACGCTAATATTTAATCAAAGGCAGTTGACAAATAATCTTATCAGTAAGAAACAAATTCCAAAGGATTCAGAAATTTTCTATGAGTCTGAAGAATTTTTTCAAACTTATAAAAGTGAGATAATACTTGTATTAATAATACTCGTAATATTATGCTTTATAATAGCATTTCTTATCTCAGAGAAAAACATATTTAAAAAAGCGAATAAAAAACTGCGAGAATCAAAGGAAATAGCTGAAGAGGCAAATAGGGCTAAAAGTAATTTTATAACAAATATTAGCCATGAGCTTAGGACACCAGTAAATGTAATCTCATCATCTTCTCAGTTAATAAAAAGAAACTTAGAAATTAAGGAAGAAATAGATAAAGAAAGTTTGATTTCTAATATTAATATGATTGAGAAAAATTCATATAGACTAATAAGATTGATAAATAATATCATAGATGTTACAAAATCAGATGCAGGGTTTAAGAAAGTAAATCTTCAAAATGTTGAAGTGATCAGTCTTATAGAAAATACTGTACTATCTGTTATCCCACTTGCGGATAGTAAAAATTTAAATGTTATTTTAGACACAGAAATTGAAGAACTTATAATGGCAATTGATATAGATAAAATAGAAAGAATTATGTTAAATTTACTTTCAAATGCAATAAAGTTTTCTTTTGATAAAGGAACTATATTAACTTATATATCAGTTGAAGAGAACAATTTAATAATATCTGTACAAGATGAAGGAATAGGAATAAAAGAAGAATCACTATCTGATATATTTAATAAATTTGTTCAAATAGATAATGGATTTACAAGGTTAAATGAAGGTAGTGGGTTAGGTTTATCACTTGTAAAGTCTTTTGTAAAGTTACATGAAGGGGATATAGATGTAAAATCGAATGAAGGTAAGGGCACTATCTTTATAATTAAACTTCCTATAAAAGTCATTGATTCTCCAGATGTAATTTATAATGCAGGTATAGATAATAAGAATGCTATAGCAGAACTTTCAGATATATATATATAAGATATAATTTTACGAATATAAAAGGAGTTTATATGAAAAAAATCTCAATGAGAGTTGTTTCTTTAACTGTAGTTATAACTATAGGATTATTGGTTGGTTGTAAATCAAAAGGTTTAGATAATAATTTAGAAAACGAAATAAAAGATACAAGTAAAATTGATTTAATAGAGTTATCAGAATATAAAAATACAGATATAAAAGATAGTAAAACTATAGAAATTATATTAGATAAACTATTAGCCAATATATATGTAAGAAAATTTAACTATGAAAATAAGTATGGAGATTATATATTAAATATTAAATATAGTTTAGCAAATGATTGGGACGAAAAAGATAAATTTAAGCTTATGAACTATAACTCAGTAGTATTATTCTCTTTGATAAAAAATTTAAGTACAATAAATTATATCTTAGAGGATTTTGATAATACTGTATATCAATTTAATAAAAATGCATATGATAAAACATACAATGTAGATTTAAGTGAATTACCAAATGATTTACAAAAATGGAAATATGTATTAGAAGAAGTGTGTCAAACTAAATAAAAGTAAAAAATGCGTATATCAAAACTTTGATATACGCATTTTTATAATATGTATGTTGATTATATGAATGAAAATTATATAAACTAAAAGTATATTGTTAAGAATAGTTCAATCATACTTAATGGTGAAACACCAAAAGGATTTTTAATAAATAAAATGAAGATAATTAAAAAGCATATAATATAAATTAGAAATTTATAAATCTTAGATAGCGTAGATTTTATTATAGCTATAAAAATAAAATAAAACCATGTAAAAAATAAAGATATAAAGCATAACATATTTACAGTTAAACCTAGAATACCGACATTATCGTATACAGGTGAATTATTAAACTTAAAAGCAAAAAAGTCTATAAAAGTTGAAAAAATACTACTAATTATTGATATTGAACCAATTAAACTAAGAGATTTTCTAAATTTAATTTTCTCATTGAAACAATAATACTTATCCATATATCTGTGGAGTATATCAAATTTATTGTTAGTAACTAAAAGAAATTTACTAAATAAAAATGAAGTTATTCCAGTTGAAAAGACAGTAAAATAAACCCCAAGCATATGATTTTATCCCCTTCCCTAAATTTTTCCATAATTTAGTATACACCATATTATAAATTTAAAAAAGTGGAATTAAAATAAGAAATACATTTAAATGAATCTATTAAATTAGAATTAGGTTAGTTTATGAGTTTACTAAAAAATCATAAAACTTTTTATAATTAGAAGCAAAAATTGAGTTTTTTAAGAATATAAAATTGAATTCATGATATAAGTTCATATTATTGATATCTAATATAACAAGTTCTTTTTTAGAAATTTCTTTTTGAGCAGCTTTTTCGTACATTATAGATACTCCTAAATTATCCTTAATTAAATCTTTAATTACATTGATGTTTCCAATTTCAACAATATGATTGAAGCTCTCATAAGAATAATTATTTTCGTAAAGATGTATTTCAAAGATTTCTCTACTCCCAGAACCTTTTTCCCTAATAATCAAAGTTTCTTTACATAAATCTTCAAATGAAATAGATTGTTTTAATGTAAGTTTATTTAAAGGTGAAGCTATAGCAACTAATTTTTCCTTACTTACTAAATAAGTTTCATATTCAGCTTTATCAAAATGACCTTCTATAATTGCGAATTCAATATTGCCTTTATTTAAATTTTCTAATAAAAATTTAGTATTATTAACAACCATAGATAGATTATCTTTAGGATACAATCTAAGGTAATCTTTTAAATACTTAGGTAGATAAAATTCTCCAATAGTTCTAGTAGCACCAAAAACTAATGATTTATGTCTTGTACTAGAATCTTTTAAATGATGCTCTATGTTTATAGACATGGTTTGTAGCTTTTGAACATTACACAAAAAATCTATTCCTTCTTGAGTTAATACTAATTTTTTACTCATATAATCAAAAAGTTTTAAGTTATATTTTTCTTCTAAAAGCTTTATATGTTGGCTTACTGCTGGTTGAGTAATAGATAAATTTTTTGCTGTTTTTGTATAACTTTTAGTCTCACATAAATCTATAAATGTTTTTAATCTAAAATCAATCATAGTATCCCCCTAATATTTTTATAAATATAGAAATCCTTATAACGAGATTGTACTATAAGAAAAATTTATAAATCAATAAATATTTATAATTTTACATTATATTAAAAACTAACTACAATTATGGTGTAAATTGATTAGAAGTTATCTAAGGGGTGAAGATTATGAATATTTTAGTTATTGGAGGAGTTGCAGCAGGAACAAAAACGGCAGCAAAGCTTAAAAGAGAAAATAGAGATTATAATGTAACTATTATTACAATGGGAAAGGATATATCATATGCAGGTTGTGGTCTTCCTTATTATGTTGGTGGAGTAATAGAAAATAAAGAAAGCTTGATTATTAATACTCCAGAAAATTTTGAAAAATTAACTCAAGTTAAAGTTATTACAAATACAGAAGTTTTAAAGATAAATAGAGATAATAAAACTGTTATCACTAAAAATACAGTTACTAGTGAAGAAAAAGAATTTAAATATGATAAGTTAGTTATAGCAACAGGTGCAGATCCTATAAAGCCAAAATTAGATGGAATAAATCTAAAAGGAATTTATTATGTAAGAACTCCTGAAGATGCAATTAAATTAAGAAGTATTATAGAAAATGAGAAAATAAAAAGAGTAGTAGTTGTCGGAGGTGGGTTTATTGGTTTAGAAATAGCAGAAAATTTATTAGAAAATAATATAAAAACTACTGTTATAGATGCAAACGAAAACATACCACCTGGATTTGACAAAGAGGTTTCTTTATACTTACAAGAAAAACTTATAGACAATGGCATTATGATATTAACAAATGAAAAAGTAGTTTCTATAATTGGAGATGAAAAAGTTAGTAAGGTGAAAACAAATAAAAGAGCAATCAAAGCAGATTTAGTGATAATGAGTGTAGGTATAAAGCCAAATACTAAAATAGCTGAAGAGTGTGGATTAAATTTAGAAGACAATAAAACTATAAGTGTTGATTACAATATGCAAACAAGTGATGAAAATATATTTGCAGTTGGTGATTGTGCATCTGTAAAAAATATTATAACAAATAAATCCACATGGTCTCCAATGGGCTCGTCAGCAAATAAAGAAGGTAGATGTGTAGCAAGAACAATAGCAGGAAAAGAAAGCAAGTTCAATGGTGTATTAGGAACATCTATAGTAAAATTATTAGACATAAGTGCAGCAAGAACAGGGCTTACAGAGAAGGATGCTATAAGTTTAGGATACAATACAGAAAGTGTAATAGTACCACTAGATGATAAAGCTCATTACTATCCAGGATCAGGTTTATTGTTTATAAAATTGATAGCAGATATAGATAGTGAAAAAATATTAGGAGCTCAAGTGTTTGGAAAAGGTAGCGTAGACAAGCAAATTGATACAGTAGCTACGTCAATTCATTTTGGAGGAAAATTAAGTGATTTACAAGATTTAGACTTAGCTTATGCTCCACCATTTTCAACAGCAATATCTCCACTAGGCCATGCAGCAAATGTTCTTTTAAATAAAATTACAGAAGGTGTAAAAATAGTTAGATTTGAAGATTTTATAGAAAATAAAGATAGTTATAAGATTGTTGATGTAAATAAAGTACCTACTTTAGAAAATGCATTATATTTAGATTTATCAAATATAAATGGGAAAATAGAGAACTTAGATTATGATGATAAAATTCTTTTAGTATGTGCAAGAGGTAAAAGAGCTTATTTGACATATAACAAAATGAAGTACTATGGATATAAGGACGTAAATATATTAGAAGGTGGATTATCACTAAATAAAGAAGTGGGGGAATTATAAAATGGGGGAAAAAAGTAAGATGAAAATAACACCAGAACAAAGAAAAGTAGTAAAAGGGCAAGGTTTTTTATCAAATAATGATGGTAAACATTTTTCTTGTAGAATAATAACTGAGAATGGAGCATTAACAGTTAACCAGCTTAAAAATGTATGTGAAGTAGCAGAAAAGTATGGTAATGGTAATATATCTCTTACAACAAGATTAACTATAGAGGTTCCTGGAATAGAATTTAATGATATAGAAAATGTAAAAAAACATTTATCTAAAGATGGATTAAAGTCTGGAGGTACTGGTTCAAGAGTTAGACCAATAGTTCCATGTAAGGGAACTGTCTGTACATTTGGTCTTTTAGATACTCAAAAACTAGGAAGTGAGCTTCATAAAGAATTTTATAATGAATACTACGATGTAAAGCTACCTCATAAGTTTAAAATAGGAATAGGTGGATGTCCTAATAATTGCATAAAACCAAGTTTAAATGATTTTGGTTTAATGGGGCAACATGTACCTGAATATGATGAAGATATATGCTCTGGATGTAAAAAGTGTGCAATTGAATTAATTTGCAAGGTAGGAGCAGCTAAAGTAGTAGATGGAAAATTAGTTATAGATAGAGAGAAATGTAATAATTGTGGCTTATGTATAGATAAATGTCATTTTGATGCAATAGAAGAAGGGAAAAGAGGTTTAAAAATAATATTAGGAGGTAAATGGGGGAAATTATCAAGACCTGGAACTCCAATGAAAAATATATATACAATAGAAGAAGCTAAGGAGATATTAGAGAAAACAATATTATTATACAGAGAGCAAGGAAAAACTGGAGAAAGATTTGGAGATATGATAGACAGAATAGGTTTTGATAAAATTCAAGATGAATTATTAAATGGAGATATCTTAGAAAGAAAAGAAGAGATATTAAATGCAGAACTTCATATAACTGGTGGAGCAACTTGCTAAAATATGTATAGATTGGCTTATAAGGGTATGAGTAAGAAAAAAACTAATATAAATAAAAATAATGGATATGTATAATTTAATACATATCCATTATTTTTATTTATATTAACTATTAATTTATTTTTTTATATACTATTGGATCTTCAAACCCAAATGTTTTTTTATCTCCTTTATAGAAAACTTCACTTACATAAAGCATTCCATTTTCTACTCTTTCTTTTAAAATGAATTTAGTTACAGGTGAGAACATACTAGTGCTTTCTCCAGTGAAAACTCCATTTTCTTCGTTATAAACCATAGGAGTGAATTTCTCTGATTTAGCTAATTCATTGTAGTCCATGACTAAACTTTCATTATCATTTCTAAACTCTTCTTGAGAAACTCCTTTAGGTAACTCGTAAGATTCTAATACTACTTTATTATCATCATTTAAAGTAAATAAGAATAAGTGAGGTAAAATATTTTTTCTATTTCCTTGTTCATAGTAACTTTCCTCTATAACAAAGTAACCTTTAAAGTTTTCTGGCAAATTTTTTATTTTGTGATTACAAACGCCATTAATATGACTGGCCTTTGGATGTAATACTTCTCCGTTAGAAAGCTCATTATTAATTTGATCGTCATTATTAAATTTTCCACATAAATTTTCTACAAAAACTTTTAATACATCCATAGAATATGTACCCTCCAATGATTTTATTATAAATAATTTATACAAATAATAATTTAAATATGCAAAATTATTTAATAAATAATGTACTCCTATAAATAGAAAATGTCAATTATTTTTATTTAAAATATTATATATTAAACTTTGGCAATCTGTAAAAACACCATCAACATTATACTTAATCATTTTTAAAACTGATAAAGGAGTATTAACAGTATACACGAATATTTCTAAATTATTATCATGTGCTAAATCTATAATATTTTTTCTAAGAAGTCTTTTGCTTATATGAATACTACTGACATTTAGTTTTTTTGCATGTTCAACTATATTTATTTCAGGAGTATAATCACTTTTGTGAGAATAAAGGGCACCATATTTTAAGTTGGGCTCAATATTTTGAAATTTTCTTAAGCATTTATAATTAAAGCTTGATATGAGTATCTTGTTTTCAAGCTTATATTTCTTAATTAAGTTAATCAAATCTTCTTCTAATTTATAACTAATTGAATCAGGTTTTACTTCTATATTTAAAATAATATTTTTATCTTTTATAAGATTAAAAACCTCTTCTAGAGAAGGGATTTTGCAATATTTATTATTTTTAAAAAGAAGTTTCTTGCACTTAAAGGACTGAAGTTCCTTTAAGGTATAATCTTTCACAAAACCCTTACCTTTAAATGTTCGATTAATAGTTTCATCGTGTATTACAACTAATTGATTATCTTTAGATTTATGAATATCTAACTCAATCCCATAGATAGGTAGACTTAAAGCTTTTTCAAAGGCTAATATAGTATTTTTAGGGTAAAACCAGCTGTCTCCTCTATGAGCAAATATTTTCATGATGCCTCCTTAATTTATTAGTACTTAATTTTTAATCCTACATAAGCATGTGGTACATCTTTGTATTCTAGATTAACTCTTATAGCACCTGTATGCTCGTCAGCCTTAGAACCATAATAATCACTGTAAATAGGTGTTACGAAAGAGTAATACTTAGGAGGATTAAATTTTAAATAATAAACACCTGATTGTAAATTTTCAAATTTATAATAGCCATCAACTCCATCAAAGCATGAAGAATATGTTGAAGCAATGGGAGTATTGTAATTATCATATAAGGTTATAAATACATTATTAATTCCTCTAGAGCTATAGCTATAAAGGGAAGTATTAACTGGAGATTTAAAGATTATACCAGAAATAAAATAGTTGTAATCTTTAGGTTTTATTAGCGTGGTATTCTCAGGAGAAATACAAGCACTTAAGTTATATATAGAATTATCTATGAAAATTTGTTTAGAGAATCCAGTTCTAGGGTTAAAATTATTATTACAATAACCATCAGACAAATGATAGCCTTTAGGAGAAATTATTCTAATAAAATAATAATCTTCTTTAAGGTTTTTGAATTCATAGTTACCCTCATAATCAGTGTAAGTATGTTTAATAGGAAGTACTAAATTATTAAGATTAAAAAGCTCTACTTTAATATTAGATGCATTAATACTAGAACATCTTAGGCAGCTATTGTTTTTAGTAGAAAGATTTATTTTTCCATATATACAACCTGAATTTTTACCAGTATTAGAAGCAGATGGAAAAAAGTTTGAGATTGTAAGTAAGTTTTTATTTTCTGAGTTAACTTCTGGTAAATTGCCATTAAACAAAATATTTTTAGGTTTTATATTCCCTTCAAAATTATCTAAGATAAGATTACCGCTAATATATCCATCGTATAAATTTCCAGTTGAAAAAGGAGCCAATAATGAGCCCTTTATAGAAACTTCTGTAGAGTATAAAGATTTTGATTGAGGAAAGTTAAAAACTATTAAGCTTATTTCTTCATTTGTAGGAGGTACACCATTTCTCAATGTGCAGAAGTTACCAAAAGATATATGTTCTCCTAATACATTGATTAGAATAGTAGAAGTTTTAGGGGCTATAATATCAATAACTTCTAAATTTTCAAAGGATATATTTGAATTATTGATGTTTGAGCCATCTATAGTAAATATATTTAGATATATATCTTCTCCAGATAAAGTTAATATATTATTAGTCAAGCTGACACTTGCATTATCATCTAAACTTGCCCAAAATCGTGAAGCATTTTGTAAGTAATTTTTAGTATCTTCAAAGTTTATAGTATCGTCAACTATAGGATCATGAGATATATTATTAGAATTAATCATAGTATACTTTATAATATTGCGATAATCTTTAATTATTGTGTTACCATTAGAATTAATTCCACCATCTATATTTACTTTACCACCAATTATTAGATCTGCTCTAGATGTAGAGAAAGGAAGATTGGTTCCAACATTATAATTTACTAAATTTGCATTATTGGCAATAGCCACACGACCTTCGCATTCAATATTGTATTGAGTAGCATTTCCGAGTACAAAAACATTAAAGTCATTTGCATACTTGAAATTAGCACTGTTACTTTTAAGATGCATAGAATTTCATCTCCATTTACATAAATTTTATACTTAGAATTGATTTGAGTATGACAATAAGAGTTATGAGAATTATAATTATATAGTATATAAATATGCAGGATAGTATGAAAATATAAGAAAAAAATTTATATACTAAACCTTGTCAAAAGTTGACTATATTAAAATGTAATTGTATAATTATATATACTTATAATTATTTAAAAATTTAGAAAATTACAAGAAAAGGGGGAACAAGTATGAAAAAGAATCTAGATACATTAGTAGTTGGGTTTGCATTATTTTCTATGTTCTTTGGGGCAGGAAATTTGCTATTTCCACCATATTTAGGTCTTGTATCAGGTGATAATTGGCTTACGTCACTAGGAGGATTTGTATTAGCAGATGTAGGTTTGGCATTATTAGTTTTATTAGCTGTAGTAAAAGGAACAGGAAAGCTAGAAAGTGTTTTAATTAGAGGAGGTAAGGGATTAGCAAATGTAATAGGAGCAGCAGCAGTTATTTGTATAGGACCACTATTGGCTATACCAAGAACAGCGGCAACTACATATGAAATGGGAATACAACCGATGTTAAATACGTCAGGTAGTGTTATACCAGTTATAGTTTCAGTAGTATTTTTTGGATTAACATTAGTACTTACAATAAAACCATCAAAAGTTGTAGATATAGTAGGAAAGGTATTAACGCCATTATTAATTTTATCTCTTATAGCATTAATCGTACTTGGAGTATTAAATCCAATTGGAGAGATAAGTTCAAATGTTATGATAGAAAATAATTTATTTGCAGAAGGTGTTTCTCAAGGGTATTTAACTATGGATGCTTTAGCAGCAGGAGTTTTTGCAGGGGTAATTATAAATGCAATTATAAATAAAGGTTATAATAAAACATCTGAAAAGGTAACTTTAACAATAAAAGCAGGATTAGTAGCAGCTATAGCCTTAGCATTAATTTATGGAGGTCTTACATATTTAGGTGCAACACTATCTACTAAATTTGGAATAGACACTCCACAAGCGTTATTAATGGTTGAAATAACATCTGCTTTACTTGGAAATCCAGGAAAAATATTATTATGTGTAATAGTATCTTTAGCATGTTTAACTACTGCAATCGGTTTAACATCAGCTACAGGAGAGTATTTCTCAAATATTACCAATGGAAAATTAAAATATGAAACTATAGTAGTTTTAGTTTGTGTATTTAGTGCTATTGTATCGAACTTTGGAGTTGGAACTATAATAAAATTCTCAGCACCAATATTAGAAATAGTTTATCCTGTGCTTATGGCATTAGTTTTATTATCATTGACATGTTCACGTGTTAGAAATGATAATATATTTAAGTGTGCAGCTTATGTAACTTTAATTGTAAGTTTATTAACTGTAGCAAATGGCTTATGGAAAGTGGCACCATTTGTGGAAAAATTACCACTAGCACCATTAGGTTTTAACTGGATATTGCCAGCTATAGGCGGAGCTATAATTGGCTCATTTATAAAAGATAAAAAATCATCATTTTTATTAAAAGATAAATATGGAACTGAATAATAAAAATATATAAATATTTGAAAAATAGATTAGTAGTAAAAAAGTATATTTATAGAAAAACCCTTATAATATATAATATAGTTTAAGCTATATATTATAGGGGTGATTTTATGGAAAAAATAATTAAAGTAGTAGATATGCTATTAGATGGACTTAAAAAAGTTTTGGTAAGATTTAAAAATGCTAAATTCGGCTTACTTTTTATTATAAATATATTCAAAATACCAGATTTCATGACAGATAGTAGAGTAAGCATAATTAGTAAACTAAAGGTAATTTTTTCAATTGCTGTAGCTATTTTATACATGGTTTCTGCTATAGATTTCATTCCTGAAATGATAACTGGAGTATTTGGAATGTTTGATGACTTACTTGTCTTAGTTTGGTGTTTGGGAATCATGAGTGAAGAAATCGAAAAATATAAGACTATGATAAATGACAGAAAAGATTCGAATATAATAGAAGATGTGGATTTTAAAATAAAAGATGAAAAATAAAAGGTCTATCTCAAATTAAGATTTAGAAAATATAAATCTATTTTGAGGTAGACTTTTTTATTATACATAGAGTTTAGCTAAATATTTCATTAAGAGATTTGACTAAAATTCTATTTTCTTCAGGTTTTAATATACATACTCTGAAGAAATATTCATCAAGACCATCAAAAGAAAAACAATCTCTTATAATTATTTTTTTTGAAATTAATTTTTTTCTTAATATACTAGCTGTCATTGTTTTTGATTTTATTTTACATAAAATAAAGTTACCTTTACTTTCATATACATGTAGATCATTAAACTTGTTTAATTCATTAGTTAGATAATCTCTTTCTTTAAGTATAACGTCTGTACTATGATCTATAAAATCTTTATCATTAAACATTATTTCTCCCATAGTAGATGCGATAATATTTATATTCCATAGGTCTAGATGAGAATTTATTTTAGCTTTTAAATTATTATCACCTATAAGACCATAACCAAGCCTTAATCCTGGAGTTGAAAAGAACTTTGAAGTACCTCTAATTACAAAAATATTTTTGTATTTATCGACTAAGCTAGTACAAGAATAAATATCAGTATCTGTGAATTCAACGTAAGTCTCATCAATCATTATAAAAGATGAAGTAGATTTAAGAATTTCTTCAATTTCTTTTGATGAGAATGTAAATCCAGTAGGATTATTTGGATTACATATTATTATTAAATCATAGTTATTTTTTGATATATTTTCAGCTAAGTCTTTGATACTTATCTTAAAGTCATCTTCAGCCTTAGAAAAGTATTTTGTAATAGTACAATTAATTTTAGATAGTTCACTTTCATATTCAGAATATGCTGGAGAAAGTAATAAAGCATTTTTAGGGTTTAGTGTTTTTATAAATGAAGATATTAGCTCAGTTGCTCCACTTCCTAAGACTATATTCTCATATGAACATTTACAATAATTTGATATAGATTTTTTTAAATCTATATAACTAGGATCTGGATACATTGATACTATATCTATGTTATTGATTATATATTCTTTAGCAAGTTTTGATGTACCAAAAGGATTTATATTAGAGCTAAAATCCATTAACTCTTCTTTTGAAAAACCATATTTGCTAGATAAATCATATAAGTTTGCACCATGATTTATACTCATTGAAATACCTCCTAATAGTCGTGTATGTATACTATATGTATACCATTATTATGTTTATAAATAGAGTATAATACAAATGAAAAGTTTATTCCAAGACTTTAAGTTAAAAGTTTATTATCTTATAGATTGAATTTACAATAATAAAAGAATGCATAAAATAAAAATACGAATTATAAAATAAAAATAAAAGAAAATATTCAAAAGTTAACAGTTTTATGGTATACTGATAAAGTAAAACATACGGAAAAGTACAGGAGGTTAAGATGTTCAAAGTTACTGGAGTAATGTTATCTGAAGAGGAAATAAAAGCTAAAGTATATGAAATAGCTAAGAAAATAGAAAAAGATTATCAAGGTGAAGATTTATTAATAGTTGGAATTCTTAAAGGTGCTAGTGTATTTGTAGCTGACTTAATAAGAAATATAGACTTAGATGTAGATATGGATTTTATGAGTGTATCAAGCTATGGAAACTCAACTGAATCTTCTGGAACAGTTAAGATAATAAAAGACTTAGATGTAGATATAGAAGGAAGAAATGTACTAATTGTAGAGGATATAATTGATTCAGGATTAACTTTAAGCAACTTAGTAGCTGCTTTACAAACTAGAAATCCAAAATCTTTAAAATTATGTACTTTATTAGACAAACCACAAAGAAGAACTGCAAAAATGCATGTGGATTATGTTGGATTTGTTATTGAAGATAAGTTCATAGTTGGATACGGGATAGATTATGCCGAAAAATACAGAAACTTACCATATATAGGTGTAGTTGAAGATGTTTAAAATATAAGTTATATAAATTTTTATCTAACAAATGAGACCACTTAAAATATTACATTTTAAGATAGGTCTCTTTTTTATATAAAAGTATAATAATTTTATTAGGAGTTAAAAGCTAAATAATCATTCTAGATAAATTTTATATTTTTTATATATTTTGTAAAGAAAAGATTAAAATAAGATTAGGTAATTAAATAAAGATGTATTTATTTTATAAAATTATGTATAATTGCAATATGAGAATAGATGAGGAGGATAACTATAGTATGGATCTTCAATTAAGGATATTAATGTTTCTTCAGAGTATAAGATCTCCATTTTTAAATATAGTATTTTTGATTTTTACAATTAGTACAGAAGCACCTGTAATAGTGTTAGTATCAGCATTAATGTACTGGTGTATTAATAAAAAGTATGGTCAGAGAATGTTATTTTCCATAATAGGAAATTTTGTCATAAACACTGGTGTTAAGGAATTTGTTAAAGCAATTAGGCCAATAGGTATACCAGGTTTAGAATCGATGAGAGTATCAACTGCTACAGGATATTCATTCCCAAGTGGACATACTCAAACTGCAACGTCTTTTTGGACGAGTATTATGATTTTAGCAAGGAAAAGTTGGGTTTACGTATTAGGTATACTTATGATAGTAGTAGTAGGTGTATCAAGATTATATTTGGGAGTGCATTGGCCTATAGATGTGGCTTTTGGTTGGATATTTGGAATTTTATTTAGTGTAGTTTTTATAAGATTATTTGATTATGTTGATAAGTATAAAAATTATTGGATTTTAGTATTATTATTAATTGTATTCGCGATCGTTGGATACTTTATAAATAGTGAATCTTACATAGAATACTTTGGAATTTTGACTGGATTTGTAATTGGATATATAGTTGAAGATAAATTTATAAACTTTAGTACTGATAAAAGAAATAGACAAGCTATTAATTTTAGTAGAAATAGTAAGAATGAAAATAGAGTAAGTATAATATTTAAAAGGTTTATTATAGGTATAATTTCTTTAGGTGTAGTATATATGTTATTAAAATCTGCAGCCTATCTTATACCTAAGTATTTTGAAGTTAAAAACTTTGAAATTTATAGTGTGATAGTAAATTATATTAGATATTCATTAGTTGTATTCTATGCAGTAGCAGGAGTACCACTTTTATTTAAAGTATTAAATTTAGATGATTAAGAAAGATATAGAAGGTGATTATTTGAAGAAAGTAGTAGTAATAGGAGCAGGAGCAGCAGGGATGATAGCAGCAGCGACAGCAGCTGATAGAGGACTAGATGTAGTGCTACTTGAAAAACAGCATAGAGTTGGAAGAAAATTATTAATAACAGGTAAAGGTAGATGTAATATAACAAATGCTTGCGATATTGAGGAACTAATAGAAAATGTACCTACAAATGGAAAATTTTTATATAGTGCTTTTTATACATTTACAAATGATGATGTTATTGATATGTTCAATAATTTAGGTGTAAGTACAAGGGTTGAAAGAGGAAAAAGAGTTTTTCCAGAAAGTGACAAAGCACGTGATGTAGTAGATGCATTAGAAAGACATATAAAAAATAAAAAAGTAAAATTAGAGCTAAATGCAGAAGTAAATAAGATAGTAGCCACTAATGATAAAGTTGAAAAAGTAATTTTAAAAAATCGAAAAGAAATAAAATGTGATTCTGTAATTATTGCTACAGGTGGGGTAAGTTATCCTTTAACAGGTTCAACAGGAGATGGATACAAGTTTGCAAAATCACTAGGTCATACAATAATTGACACGAAACCATCATTAATAGGTATAGAAGTACAAGAAGGATTTGTTAAAGATTTAGAAAAATTAGCATTAAGAAATGTATCAATAACTGTGCTAAATAGTAAGAATAAAAAAGTATATGATGATTTTGGAGAAATGGAATTTACAAAGTATGGTCTTGATGGTCCTATTATAAAATCTGCAAGTTGTAGAATGAAAGATACTACAAAAGAGAATTATAAAATAGTGGTAGATTTAAAACCTGCTTTAGATGAGGAAAAGCTTGATAAAAGAGTTCAAAAAGATTTTCAAAAGTATACTAATAAAAGATTTGAAAATGCTTTAAATGATTTATTACCTAAAAAGCTAATTCCAATAATAATTGAACTAAGTAGTATCCCAAAAGACACTGTAGTTCATCAAATTTCTAGAGAACAAAGAAGAAGTCTAGTAAGTTTACTTAAGAATTTTACATTTACAGTAAAGAGATATCGTCCTATTGAAGAAGCTATAGTAACTTCAGGAGGCATTAAGGTAAATGAAATAAATGCTAGCACAATGGAGTCAAAATTAGTACAAGGGTTATTTTTTGCTGGAGAAGTTATAGATGTAGATGCGTATACAGGTGGATTCAATCTTCAAATAGCATTTTCAACAGGATATTTAGCTGGTATTAATTGCTAGTTAATGCAATAATTTACCTGAATTAAAAAAATCTAATTTCATATAATACTACCAAGAAACAAAATAATTAACAGAAAAGAGGTAGTCAACATGGCAAGTAACAACAACAATAACAAAACAGTAGTACCAGGAGCTAAAGCAGCATTAAATCAAATGAAATTAGAAATAGCTAATGAACTTGGTATGGCTAACTATCAACAAGTTGATAAAGGAAATCTTACTGCAAGAGAAAATGGTTATGTAGGTGGATACATGACTAAAAAATTAGTTGAAATGGCAGAACAACAAATGTCAGGAAGACAACAACAACAATAATAAACAAATAAAAACATACAGTGCCCTATAGATATCTTTAGATATCCTATAGGGCTTTATTTAATTATAAGTTAAATGAAGGTAATAAAATACTAATCTATGGACAAAATAATTAAAGAGATAAATTTACATAAGGAGCAGTGATATTATGAGTACAGTGAATTTTGAAGAAATAAAAACAAACTTTATAAATGCAGATTTAGATGAAAAGATACGTATTTATACTACAACAGAAGGGTTATCTGTAGAACAGTTTAGAGAGTTATTAAAATATTATCCAATACAACATCTATCAAAGTTAGAAAAAGCTTTAGGATAGAATATAGTTAATAGCAACATAAAAGGAGTTATATAAATGATAAATTCATTTTTATAGCTCCTTTTTATGTAATAGGTCATTAGAATATTTAATTTATAAAGTAAGTATGTTATTTTATACGAATTTAATAATATGAAATGATGAGAACATAAGTTATATATGATATTGAGTTTTTTTCTAATGAGTATTTTCTTTATTAACATAATTATATATTCTTTCATTACCAAGGTCTATAGTACCTGTTTGTATGTATTTTACTATACTGTCTAAATCATTAGAATTTAGATAATCAATTGGAATAGTTAAAGTACGACCACTAGATTCTAAAAGATTTTTTAATTTTATTTTTTGTGAAATATTAGGTTTTACATTATTATTAGTCTGATACTTCTTTTTTTTACCTTTTGATAAGTTATCATTTTGTATGTCTATTAATGTGTTTATATAATTTATGTATGAATTTTTAAAATCTAATTCATGTGTGTATTTTTCATCAAGTATATTATAGATATCTTCACTTGATAATATATTTTCTGCAAACTTATCAGCTGTTAACTTTCCTGTTATAATTCCTTTTTGGTATTTTCGTAGTATTTTTTTTGTATAGCTATATATTTTACTTCTAGTCTCTAAATCTAGCTTTTCAATTTCCACGTTATAAACACTCCTTTTGTTAGAATAATAAGCAAAATACCTCTTTTTTAATTATTGCCAAGTATAAAAAATATTATAATTGTAAAAATATATAAATAAATAATTATGTAAAGAGAGGAATTATTTATGATAAATGGAATAATAAAGTTATTTTACTCAGAAGTAGTAAAAACTAAGATGAGAAATTTACCATCATCAGAATATAGATTAAGGGATGAATGTAAAGATATTCAAAATATAACTTTAAAAATAGATAGCGTGTTTTTTAAAGCGTTAAAATTTATACTTGGAGTTTTAATTTTATTTTTTGCTTTTAATATGAAGTTTATTTTAGGAATAGAAGTACTTCTACTTGAAATTACTTATGTAGTTTATAAAAGAAATTTAGAAGTAAGGATAAAAGGTAGTCTTGAAAATATAAGAAATAGTATAGAAATTAAAGCAACAAATGTCCTTGATGAAAAGGGGAAAACTGGAATAAATTTACTGTCTAGTTTAATTATAATAGGCATTCTAACTGGCTTTAACTATATTATAGTAATAAGCTTTTTAACTGTTTTTCTATTTACTATAAAACACATATGTAGTAATATAAAATAGAATAAATAGTATCGTGGGGAGGGCATAGGATGAGTAAGGATATTTATAAAATGAGAAATTTAGTAGAGATATCATCTATGGTAGCAGAGTCTTCTGATTTCTTTATGATAAAAGATAAAATAATAGAAAAAATGCTAGAAGTAGTACATCCAACTAAGGCATGCGTTAATTTATTTTATAAAAATAATTACAAGTATGCCTATTTAGTGTGTTCACAGACATTGGAAAAAATACCATACCTTTTTCCCATAGGAGGAACAATAGGTGTGAAAATAGATTTTTCTACTTATCCTAAGTATATACATGAAGCAGTTAAAGAAAAGAAAGTAGTATATGTAAAGAATATATTTGAAGATAAAAGAGCAGTAGAAGAAAGAGAAATGGCTAAGTCAGAAGGATATGTTGGTAGGATTGTTTTTCCTCTTATAGTTAATAATATTGTAGTAGGATTTATGACATGTTTCTTAACTGAAAAGGATACTATTTCAGATTATGATATAGATTTTATATCATCGGTGGCATCTTTAATAGCTTTATCAATAGAAATAACTACCAAAAACAATAATATGCAAAGACTAGTGCATAAGTTAAGGGGAGCTATAAGCTCAATCAATGAAGCTACAAAAAAGCTTTATCATAATAAAAACCTAAATGAATTTTTAGATCACTTAAGTGAGCAGGCTTGTGATATTACAAATAGCAAAGAAGCATTAATTATTATAGATGAAGAACGATATAAAGGTAAAATATCTAGTTCTTACAACATGGAAAAAAGAAAAAAAGTAAAAACTGATGTGTATTCTTCTATAGGAGAAATCTTATCAAAAGAAGATATGGGAGGATACTGCAATAGTGCAAGTTCTTGTATTTTAAATAATGTAAATATAGATACCTATATTTACTATAAGCTATATGATAAGAATAAGGTTATCGGATGTATAGTTTGTTCTAATAGTGATAGTTATACAAAAGATGATTTAAATATATTAAGTATACTAGCCAATCAAGTAGCCGTTGGTATGCAACTATATGAATACAATATTATAGATGTTAAACATAAACTATTAGCAAATGAGCTTAATATTTTAAATGAACAGCAAAAACTTATAATGGATAAAAGCAAGATGGAATGCAATAATGAAAAAGAATTATATTACTATCATAGACCTGCAAGAGTTGTAGGAGGAGACTTCTACTATGCTACTAGAGTTGATGAGGATAATATAGTTTACATAGTTGCAGATGTCATGGGCCATGGTATTGTATCAAATTATGTAGTAGCAATGATAAAAGGAGCATTTAAAGTTCTTTGCCATCAGTATAAAACTCCTGGAGAAATCATGACGAACTTAAATAAAATGCTATATGATGAATTTGATAAGATGGGAGTATTTACTACTTGCTTAATAAGTGTATTTAATACTAAAAACAATACAATATCAGTATCAAATGCAGGTCACTATAGTCCTATTATTATAAATAATGATGGTTCAATAAAGAGAAATTTAAATTGTGCCAAAGGAATACCAATAGGAATACTTGAAGAATCAGAATACACAAGTAATATTTTTGATGTTGCAGAATGTCCTATGATTTGTATGTTCACTGATGGGGTATTAGAAATAAAAAACAAGGAAAAAGAAGAGTACGGAATAACAAGATTAGAAGAGTTTTTGAAAAAAAATTATTATAACAATCAAGAAAAGATTATAGAAAATATAAAAACAGAATTAAAAGAATTTGCATCTACAGATAGTTACGACGACGATATAATGATAGTAATGTTAAAAAATATATAGGGGAGATCAAATTGGAAAATATAGAGGTTTTAATTATAAATGCAAGTCCTAGAAAAAATAAAAATTGTTTTTTTATTTCTAATATAATATCATCTAAATTAAAAGAACGTAATATAAGTTACGAGGTGTTTAATATATATGATATGAATATAGAATACTGTAATGCATGTGGGTTTTGTGAAAAAACTGGATATTGTAGGATAAAAGATGAAATGACTCCAATGTATGAAATATTTAATAAAAGTAAGGGTACTATAGTTGTAAGCCCAGTTTATTTTGACTCTGTAACGGCTAAACTAAAAACTCTTGTAGATAGAACTCAAGCATTTTATGCTAGTAAGTATATACTTAAAAAGCCATCAATAGATAGAAGTAAAAAACGTATAGGTATGTACATAGCAGTAGGAGGAGCAAATCCATATGATACACAATTTAAAGGTGGACAAATAGTAATGGATTTTTTCTTTAAAAGTATAAATACAAAACTGATGTATAATTTATATCTAAATAATACAGATGATTTAACATCTAGAGAAAATATAGAATTTAGACAAAGACTAGATGATAACCTAGAACAATATATAGAAGGACTTATCTTGAAATAAGCGTTTATATAATACCGTACTTAAGAGTTAAATATACATTATTTTATGTTTAACTCTTAAGTCCAAACATTATATAGCTTTATCTTGAGATATGTCCTTTTAGCATATTTGAAAGAAAGATAATAAAGAGAGGGATGATAACATGTTAAGATATTTGACAAGTGGAGAGTCACATGGGCAGAGTTTAATATCAATATTAGATGGAGTTCCATCAAATATTGAATTAAATATAGATGAAATTAATGAGGAATTAAAGAACAGACAATCTGGATATGGACGTGGCAAAAGGATGGAAATAGAGCAAGATACAATTAATATACTAGGTGGAGTAAGAGGTAAGAAAACACTTGGAGGTCCTATATCCATTGAAGTAAAGAATAAAGACTATGAAAATTGGTCTAAATATATGAATCCTATGGATGATGTGGACTTAGAAAGTAAGAAGGTAAGTAATGTAAGACCTGGACATGCTGATTTAGTAGGTTGCTTGAAATATGATTTTGATGATGCAAGAAATGTATTAGAAAGATCTAGTGCAAGAGAAACTGCCAGTAGAGTTGCAGTAGGTGCAATTTGTAAGCAAATACTTAAAAACTTTGATATATATTTTACTTCTCATGTTGTTCAAATAGGGAACATAAAAGACAATAACTTATATGAATTTGACTACATAAAAGAAAATGTTGATAATAGCCAAGTTAGATGTGTAAATAAAGATATAGAAAAAGATATGATACATGAAATTGACAAAGTAAAGTCAACTGGAGATACAATTGGTGGTGTAGTAGAGATAAGGGTTAAAAATGTTATACCAGGACTAGGCTCATATACTCATTTTGATAAAAAGATTGATGGAGAGTTAGCAATGCATCTAATGGGTACTCAAGCTATAAAAGGTGTTGAGATTGGAATTGGATTTGATGTTGCTAATAACTATGGTTCGAAGGTTATGGATGAGATAATTTATAACGACGAAGATGGAATAAGAAGAAATACCAACAGGTTAGGTGGAATAGAAGGTGGAATGACTACCGGAGAAGAAGTGATAATAAGATGTGCCATGAAACCTATACCAACCCTGTACAAACCATTAAACTCTATAAATATTAATACTTTAGAAAGTTATCAAGCAAGTATAGAGAGATCTGATAATTGCGCTGTTCCTGCTTGTAGTGTGGTATGTGAAAATGTAGTAGCCTTTGTAATATGTAAATATTTTTTAGATAAAATAGGTGGAGATAATTTATTGGATTTAAAGGAAAATTATAATTCATATATAAAAAGGTTAGGTGATAGAGGATGGAAGAGATAAATAATAATGTATGTACAATAGTTCTGGATAAAGGGTATGGATGCTTTGAAGATGTATTACAAGAAAAAAATATATATGATTCAGTTTTGATAATAAGTGACAGTAATGTTTACAATGCTCAAGGAGATAATTTTATAAAAAATCTTAAAAGTAAAATTATATATGAGTATATAGTTTCGCCTGGTGAGGATACTAAATCTTTAGATGTTTATGAAAAAATAATAGAATACTGCGTAAAAGTAAATTTATCTAGAAAATCAGTAATAATTGCATTAGGTGGAGGGGTAGTAGGTGATTTAGCTGGATTTGTAGCATCAACATATATGAGAGGTATAGATGTTATACAAGTTCCAACTACGCTTTTAGCTCAAGTAGATTCATCTATAGGCGGTAAGACAGGTATAAATATAGGCAACTTTAAAAATATCATAGGAAGCTTCTATCAACCAAAATTCACATATATAAATGTAGATGCATTAAAAACATTACCAGAGAATGAATTTAAAAGTGGGATGAGTGAAGTTATAAAATATAGTTTAATTTATGACTATTATTTCTTAGATTATTTAATAGATAATAGCAAAGAAATACTTAATAAAGACATTGAAAAATTATATTATATAGTTAAAAAGTGTGCAAATATTAAGGCTGAGGTAGTAGGCAATGATGAAAAAGAGGGTGGACTTAGGAAAATACTAAACTTTGGTCATACTTTTGGGCACGGAGTAGAAAAATTATGCAAGATAAGTCATGGTAATGCTGTTAGTATAGGAATGAATATGGCATTTAAATTATCTTTAAGAGAAAGATTTATAGAAGAAGAATACTACAATAAGTTTTTAAAAGTATGTGAAAGTTATGATTTACCAATAGCATTCGAAAATGCAGATGAACAAAGCGTTCTTAATATAATGAAAAGCGATAAGAAGAATAGTTTTTCTAAAATAAATTTAGTTTTACCAGTAGGATTAGGTAAAGTAGAAGTAGTAGATAATATCTCAGAGGATTTGATATTAGATATAATAAGGGAGTGTAAAAATGCTTAGAGGTAGTTTTGAACTAATAGGAGATAAATCAATATCACATAGAGCAATAATGTTTTCATCAATATCAAAAGGAAATAATAAAATAAGCAATTTCTTAATGGGGCAAGACTGTTTAAGCACAATTTCTTGTTTTAGGAAAATGGGAGTTGATATAGATATACAAGGTAGAGACGTTTTTGTAAAAGGAAATGGACTTAGAAACTTAAAAAAGCCAAATGATATTCTTGATGTAGGTAATTCTGGAACAACAATAAGACTTATGATGGGTATATTAGCAGGTAATAATTTTGAATCAACTATCATAGGTGATGAATCAATAGGAAAAAGACCTATGAAAAGAGTTACAGATCCACTTAAGTCTATGGGTTGTAAAATTAAAGGAAAAGATGATGCGAATTACACTCCAATAGTAATTACTGGAGGACATTTACATAGTATCAATTACCACATGCCTGTTGCATCAGCACAAGTAAAGTCGTCATTAATATTAGCCAGCTTATATGCAGATGGGCAAAGTATGATACATGAAAAAGTAAAATCAAGAAACCATACAGAAATAATGCTTAAATCTTTTGGAGCAAATATTGATGTTGATGATTTAACAATAAAAATAAATCCAGTAGAAGAATTATATAATCAAGATATATATGTTCCTGGTGATATATCTTCAGCAGCATTTATAATAGTTGGAGCTTTAATTACTGAAGGATCAGAAGTACTTATAAAAAATGTTGGATTAAACGAAACAAGAACAGGAATACTAGATGTTGTAAAGAATATGAATGGGAATATAGAAATATTAGAAAAAAGGTTTGTTGGAGGGGAAATTGTAGGTGATTTATTAGTAAAATATAGCCCTAACCTTCAAGGGACAATAATTAATAAAGAAATAATACCAAGATTAATTGATGAAATTCCTGTAATAGCAGTTTTAGCAACTCAAGCAGAAGGAACTACTATAATAAAAGATGCTCATGAATTAAAAGTTAAAGAAAGTAACAGAATAAAAGCCGTAGTGGATAATTTAAAGAAAATGGATGCAGATATAGAAGAATTAGATGATGGAATGACAATAAAAGGGAAATCTAAGCTAAAAGGTGCACAAATTGAAACATTTAATGATCATAGAATTGCTATGGCATTTTCAATAGCAAATTTAATTAGTGAAGGTGAAGTTTCATTAGATAATAAACTATGTATAGATATTTCATTCCCAGGATATTTTGATTTATTGAAAGATTTGTCAAAATAATTTCGATACCGTTTGATTTTAGGATTATTTTTATGTATAATTAAGTTGGATATTTTATAAAATTTGTAGGAGGATACATTAATGAAATTACCAATAGCTTTATCAAATAGACACATACATTTAAGTCAAGCAGATATAGATGTATTATTCGGAGAAGGACATGAGTTAACTCATTTCAAACCATTATCTCAACCAGGACAATTTGCTTGTGAAGAGAAAGTTGACTTAGTAGGACCAAAAGGAGCTATAAAAGGAGTTAGAGTTTTAGGACCAGCTAGACCAGCTACTCAAGTTGAAATATCTTTAACTGACGGATTCGCTTTAGGAGTAAAAGCTCCAATAAAAGAATCTGGAGATATAGCAGGAACTCCAGGATTAAAATTAGTAGGGCCTAAAGGTGAAGTTGAAATAGCTGAAGGTGTTATAGTTGCAGCTAGACACATACATATGAGCTTAGAAGATGCTGAAAAATTCGGTGTTAAAGATAAGGACATAGTAAGTGTTAGAACTTTTGGACCAAGAGGTTTAGTATTCGAAAACGTATTAGTTAGAGCTAGCGAAAAATTTGCTTTAGAAATGCACGTAGACATGGAAGAAGGAAATGCTGCTGGTGTTAGAAATGGAGAGTTAGTAGAATTAATAAAATAGTTCTATTATATAGATAATATAGAAATCCCATAAAATTAGAGTTTGAAATTCTAAATTTTATGGGATTTTTATTATGTATTATCAGACTCTTTTAAGTAATCAATTCCGTATTTATACATTTCCTCAAGTAAAGGTAACATTTTTTCACCCATTTCACTTAAGCTATATTCAACCTTAGGTGGAATAACAGCATAAACCTTTCTATTGATTAGTCGATCATTTTCTAAACTTCTCAATTGATTTGTTAACATTTTTTGAGTGACATCAGGAAGTTTCTTTTTTAATTCGCTAAATCTTAGACAACCATCACTTAAGTACCACAATATTAGAAGTTTCCACTTTCCAGAAACTAATTTATGAAATAAAAACATAGGACAAGTTTCATATTTTGCACAACTTTTGCTCTTATGACATTTACTATGGAATGACTTTTCTTTATTCATTTTATAAACACCTCTAAATAATAGAAATTATTGTTAAATAAGTTCTTTAATTATATCATAAAATATTAGTATTAAAAAATATATACAGTATCTTTTTGGATACTATATACAAAAAAAGTGCCTACTTTCAAACATGTATCAAGGTATATTATAATTGCAAATGAAATATTAGTAGATTTTATAATAATTCAAATCTATTATGGAAAATATATTTTAGAGAGCATAGTAAGAAAACATAGTTTAATTAGTGTCCATTATATGGTAACATTAGTATGTACTAAATAGATTACTAATTAAGAAGGAGACTTAATATGGAAAATAAAATAGCAAACATGATAGATCACACAGTATTAAAAGCAACTACAACGAAAGAAGACGTTGTTAAAGTTTGTAAGGAAGCAAAGGAAAATAAATTTTTCTCAGTATGTATAAACCCTACTCATATAGAACTTGCAAAAAAAGAATTAGAAGGATCAGATGTAAAAGTATGTACAGTTATAGGATTCCCTCTAGGAGCTAATACACCAGAAGTTAAAGGATTTGAAACTAAGGATGCAATAGCTAAAGGTGCAGATGAAGTAGATATGGTTATAAACATAGGAGCTTTAAAAGATAAGAATTATGATTTAGTTGAGAGAGACATAAAGGCAGTAGTTGATGCTGCAAATAAAGAAGCATTAGTAAAAGTTATAATAGAAACTTGTTACTTAACTGATGAAGAAAAGAAAATAGCTTGTGAATTAGCTGTTAAAGCAGGAACTGATTATGTAAAAACTTCAACAGGATTTGGAACAGGTGGATCAACTCCACAAGATATAAAACTAATGAGAGATGTAGTTGGATCAGAAATAGGTGTTAAAGCATCTGGTGGAGTAAGATGTAAAGAAGATGCTGTAGCTGTTATAAATGCAGGAGCTAGCAGAATAGGAGCAAGTGCTTCTGTTGCTATAGTAAATGGAGAAAAGAACTCTACAGACGGATATTAAAAACTTAAGCTAACGTTAATAATCTCTATTAAATCAAGAATAACTATAAAAATATATCTAAAATCAATTAGTTTAAAATGTTGATTAGTGGGTATATAAGTAAAAACAAGTAAAAAAATAGGTTTTTTACAAAAAAATTATTAAAATTTAGAAATAGTTAATATAAAAAAAGGAATTGACACCATTATGTAGAATGATATAAACGGTGAGAGAATTGTGTGCAATATACATAAAGATTTACAAACCTCACTACATTACATTTGGAGTAAGAATTTAAGGAGGATTACGTAGTATGGCTAAATTTATGAAAACAGTTGACGGTAATACAGCTGCTGCTCACGTTGCTTATGCATTTACAGAAGTAGCTGCTATATTCCCAATCACTCCATCTTCAACAATGGCAGAAGTTGTAGATGAATGGTCAGCTCAAGGTAGAAAAAATATCTTTGGGCAAAAAGTTAGTGTTGTAGAAATGCAATCTGAAGCTGGAGCTGCTGGAACATTCCATGGTTCTTTACAAGCAGGTGCATTAACAACTACTTTTACAGCATCACAAGGGTTATTATTAATGATACCAAATATGTATAAAACTGCTGGAGAGCTTTTACCAGGAGTATTCCATGTTAGTGCTCGTGCATTAGCTGCTCAAGCTTTATCTATATTCGGTGATCACCAAGATGTTATGGCTGCAAGACAAACTGGATGTGTTATGTTAGCATCAGGTTCTGTTCAAGAGGTTGCTGATATATCTCCAGTTGCACATTTAGCTGCAATAGAAGGTAGATTACCATTTATAAACTTCTTTGATGGATTCAGAACTTCTCATGAAATCCAAAAAGTAGAATTATTAGAAAATGAAGACTATGCAAGCTTATTAAATAAAGATGCATTACAAGCATTTAGAGATAGAGCATTATCTCCAAACCACCCTGTAACTCGTGGTACAGCTCAAAATCCAGATGTATACTTCCAAACTAGAGAAAGTTCAAATAGATACTATGAAGATATAGTCGGAATAGTTGAAAAATATATGAACAAAATGAGCGATTTAACAGGAAGAAAATATGGATTATTCAATTATTATGGAGCAGAAGATGCTACAAACATAATAATAGCTATGGGTTCTGTAACAGAAACTATAGAAGAAACTGTTGATGCATTAAATGCAGAAGGACAAAAAGTAGGTTTAGTTAAAGTTCACTTATATAGACCATTCTCTATAGAACATTTAATGGAGGCTATACCAAGCACAGTTGAAAGAATATGTGTATTAGATAGAACTAAGGAACCAGGTGCTCCAGGAGAACCATTATACTTAGATGTACGTTCTGCATACTACAATAAAGAAAATGCTCCTATGATAATAGGTGGAATATATGGATTAGGATCAAAAGATACTACTCCAACAGAAATAAAAACTGTATTTGATAACTTAGCTTCTGAAAATCCAAAAAATAACTTCACAGTAGGTATAGATGATGATGTTACTTTCAGATCATTAGAATTATCAGAACCATTAAAAGTTGCTGTTCCAGGAACTGTAAGATGTAAGTTCTGGGGATTAGGTTCTGATGGTACTGTTGGAGCTAATAAACAAGCTATAAAAATAATCGGAGATAATACTAAGAAATACGTTCAAGCGTACTTTGATTATGATTCTAAAAAATCTGGTGGGGTAACAATGTCTCACTTAAGATTTGGAGATGAGCCAATAAGATCAACTTATCTAATAGATGAAGCTGATTACATAGCTTGTCATACTCAAGCATATGTATATCAATATCCAGATTTATTACATGGTCTTAGAAATGGTGGAACATTTGTATTCAATACAATATGGGATCAAGCTGGACTTGAAGAACATTTACCAGCTCACTTAAAACAATATATAGCTAAAAATAATATACAATTCTATACTGTAAATGCTACTAAGATAGCTCAAGAAATAGGATTAGGAAACAGAATAAACATGATAATGCAATCTGCATTCTTCAAGTTAGCTAATATAATACCTGTAGAACAAGCAGTAGAATACTTAAAAGATTCTATAGTTAAAGCTTATGGTAAAAAAGGTGAAAAAGTTGTTAATATGAACTATGAAGCTGTTGATAGAGGTATAAACTCTTTAGTTAAGATAGATGTTCCAGCTGAATGGGCAAATGCAACTGACGATAAAAAAGAAGATGTAAATGAGCCATACTTCATCAAAAATATATTAAGACCTATAACTGCACAACAAGGTAATAAGTTACCAGTATCTGCTTTCAATGAAGGTTTAGAAGATGGTACTATGCCATGTGGTACAGCTGCATATGAAAAACGTGGTATAGCAGTTAATGTTCCTGAGTGGATACTAGAAAACTGTATACAATGTAACCAATGTTCATTCATATGTCCTCATTCATGTATAAGACCAGTTCTTGTAAATGAAGAAGAATTACAAAATGCACCAGAAGCATTTAATGCTAAAAAAGCTATAGGTAAGGGATTTGAAGGATTACAATATAGAATACAATTAAGTCCGATGGACTGTACAGGATGTGGAAACTGTGCTGACATATGTCCAGCAAAAGAAAAAGCTTTAGTTATGAAACCTCTTGATACTCAATTACAAGAAGTTGATAACTGGGCATTCGCAGCTGATCATAAAAATGTTTCTACAAAAGGTGATATAATGGCACCAACAACTGTAAAAGGAAGTCAGTTCAGACAACCATTACATGAGTTCTCTGGAGCTTGTGCTGGATGTGGTGAAACTGCATACATCAAAAATGTAACTCAATTATTTGGAGATAGAATGATGATAGCTAATGCTACTGGATGTTCTTCAATTTGGGGTGGTTCATATCCATCATCTCCATACACTGTTAACCATGAAGGTAAAGGTCCAGCTTGGGCAAACTCATTATTCGAAGACAATGCTGAATTCGGATATGGTATGTATTTAGCAGTTAAACATATAAGAGCTAAAATAGCTGAAAATATGGAAAGCTTATTAGCTATGGATATATGTGATGAAGCAAGAGAAGCATTCACTGCTTGGTTAGATGCTAAAGAAGATGGAGAAGCTTCTAAGGTTGCAAGTGCTAAAGTAGTTGCAGTATTAGCAAATGCTCATAATATAGAAAATACTGAAATTAAAGCTTTAGTTGAAGAAATAAAAGAAAGAGAAGATTACTTAGTTAAGAGATCTCAATGGATCCTTGGTGGAGACGGTTGGGCATACGACATCGGTTACGGTGGTGTAGACCATGTTCTTGCATCTGGTGAAAATGTAAACATTCTTGTATTCGATACAGAGATTTACTCAAATACAGGAGGTCAATCTTCTAAGTCAACTCCAGTTGCTGCAATGGCTAAATTTGCTGCTGCAGGTAAGAGAACTAGAAAGAAAGACCTTGGTATGATGGCTATGTCTTATGGAAATGTATATGTAGCACAAGTAGCTATGGGTGCTGATAAGAATCAATTCATGAAAGCTATAGTTGAAGCTGAAAAATATGATGGACCATCATTAATAATCTGTTACGCTCCATGTATATCTCATGGATTAAAAGAAGGTATGGGACGTAGTGTAGAAAATGAAGCTCAAGCTGTTAAAGCTGGATACTGGCATTTATATAGATTCAACCCACAATTAACAGATGCTGGTAAGAATCCATTCAGTTTAGATTCTAAAGAACCAACTGAAAGCTTCAGAGAGTTCTTATTAAAACAAGTAAGATACTCTGCAGTAGCTAAGCAATTCCCAGATGTAGCTGAAGAATTATTCACTAAAGCTGAGGAAAATGCAAAAGAAAGATTAGAAAGTTATAAGAGATTAGCTAGCTACGAGTTAGTTCACTAAAATCTTAATAAATAATAAATATAAAAGAGTTATCTCTATATTAGAGATAACTCTTTTTGTATTTTAAGTAACAAATATGTGGTAATTTGTATATTATATAGGGAATAATTATATTTAAAGGAGAATTATTATGATTAATGAATTTTATAAATGTGTTTTAAAAAATACTGCACAAATTAGTTATTCTTATGATAATTCTGTACAAATAATTACTAAATGTGCAGTAAGTAATACTACACTAGTTAAAATTCGTCGATATGATTATTATGATGACTGTATCGAAAGTATACTTGATCTTAGTGAACTTAACCTAGACTATCATCAATTAGATAACTTGTGTATAAAAGGAGATGTTAATTTACATGATTCTTGTATAGTGTATTGTAGTAATAGAAGATACTTAATAATAAAAATTGGCCTAGATTTATCTGTTTATTATGATAAAGACAGATGTACATGTAATAAGCATGTCGACTATTTTGAAAAATATGAATATAAAATACCTATTGATAAATGTGAAGTGAATGAAATAAGTATTAATATATCCAATATTAGATATGATATTTTAAGAGGAAATAAAATAAAAGTACTTACTTATATAGAATTTGGAATTTAAAATAATTAAGATCTATAATTAGAATAATATTAAAGATAACAATCAAAATGATATAATTTTATATAAAACGTAACATTTTTCGACAATAAGAATATATTATATTAAGTAGTTAATCTGCTTAATATAATATGCAAAAGGTGATTAATGTTATGGATAATGAAAAAATAAATAAAATAGAAGAAACAGGTCCTGAAATAGATAAATGTTCAGGTAATTGTGATGACAATTGCAAAATAAAAAATAAAGCATTTTTAAATTATCAATATAGACCAACTCAAATAGCAACTGATCCAGTTGTTGAAAAGAGTGGACAAAGTTCAGTAGTTAGTGTCTGTTTAGATAATAATAGAAGAAATCCTAAGTTTAAAATGTTTAAATTATCTTGTAAAGAAGCTACAGAACCAGGAGACGTAATACTTTATAAAGTTGGAGTAGTAAATACAGGGAATACACCACTTAATGGAGTTACATTAGTAGATGACTTAGATAATGATACTTCTTATATAGTTAACAGTGCATCAGTAGTTCGTGCACAAACTGGAGAAGATCCATCAGTTCCTTTTACAGTTTTAAGTCCTGGAGATCCTCTAAGAATAAGAGCAAATCAAACATTACCAGTAGGAGAAATGTTTATATTTTCTTATAAGGTTACAGTAGATAATGCCCTAGAAAACAATACTATAAGAAATAATGTAAGTGTAACAACTACTGAAGCCCCAACTCCACAAACTGACTTTGTAGAAATTCCAGCTAACTTTGCTAGAGTAGCTATAGCTAAAGCTGTTTTTCCAGCAAATACGAATTGCGTAAGATGTGGCGATGATTTAACTTATAGAATTACACTTACTCATACAGGAACAATTCCTGCAATAAATGTAGTAGTTACAGATTTATTCGATCCAGAATTTTGCTTTGATGCAAATGATGTAACAGTTAGAAATAAATCTGGTGCTATAGTAACAATGGGTATTACGAAAACTGTAGTTAATGGATTACTTACATTAACTATAGCTAGCTTACCAGTAGGAGAAATATATACAATAACTATTGCAGGAGAAATATGCTGCTGTAACGATTAATTTTAATAAATAATTTAGATTGTTATATTAAAAAATATTAGATGAAATTAAAAGGTTGTATTTTTATAATTATACTGATTATAAAAATACAACCTTTTTAATTATATATCGCGATGAAATGATTACCAAAATTAGTTGACA
This sequence comes from Romboutsia faecis, assembly GCF_014323405.1. GTDB lineage: Bacteria > Bacillota > Clostridia > Peptostreptococcales > Peptostreptococcaceae > Romboutsia_E > Romboutsia_E faecis. The sequence goes on from NZ_JACRWE010000002.1 coordinate 148,721, forward strand.
ATGACAATCAATAAAACTATACTTTAGATATGAAAATGATTTTCAAAATCGCAAAGGGAGTGATATATATGGCTTTAAGTATGGTCAACATAGGGGAAGAAAAAGAGATCATTGAATTAAGAGCTAAGGATTCGGTAAAAAAACACTTACAAAGCTTAGGATTCATAGTGGGAGAAAAAGTTGAAGTGATATCTGAAAATCCTAGTGGATTTATATTATTAATAAAAGGATCAAAAGTAGCCTTAAATAAAGGAATAGCAAATAAAATAATAGTTTCTTAAGGGGGAAATGAAATGACACTTAAAGATTTGAAGCCAGGTCAATCTGGTATAGTTGAAAGTATAGGACAGAAGGGACCAATTAGAAGGCGATTAATGGATATGGGAGTAACTCCTGGTGTTAAAGTTGAAGTAATAAAAGTTGCACCGCTAGGAGATCCAATAGAAATAAATATAAGAGGGTATGAATTAAGTCTTAGAAAAGATGAGGCTCAAAATATAGTATTAAAATAAGGAGATTAGTCATGGGGTGTACAATTGCATTAGCGGGTAATCCAAACTGTGGTAAAACTACAGTTTTTAATGAAATAACTGGTTCTAAACAACATGTAGGTAACTGGCCTGGTGTTACGGTAGAAAAAAAAGAGGGAAAATATAGAAAAAATAAAGATGTAAATGTGGTAGATTTACCAGGGATTTATTCTTTATCACCATATTCAGCAGAAGAAATAGTTGCTAGAAATTATATAATTAACGAGAAACCAGATGTACTTATAAATATAATTGATGCAACAAATATTGAAAGAAATATGTATCTAAGTTTACAAATCTTAGAAACAAAAATACCAACAGTGATAGCATTAAATATGATGGACGAGGTAGAAGCAAGAGGAATGAAAATAAACATACCGAAGCTTTCAAAATATCTAGGGGTTAAGATAGTACCTATAGTAGCTAGAACTGGAAATGGTATGAAGGAATTAATGAATGCTGCAATAGAAGTTGCAAACTCTATTGATACAAATCAAAAATTAAGTGTATCATCAAACAATATAAATGAATCAGATGGAACTAAAGCTATAAATTTAGATTTAGGATTAAATGTATTCTCCGAAAGTATAGAAGGATATATACAAGATATATATTCAAAGTTCGAGAGTAGTGAAGACATAAATGTATGGAAAGCTTTAAAAGTATTAGAAGAAGATGAGCTAGTAAGTGAGACTTTGAAAGTATCTGAAAAAGTTGAAATAGAAAAAATATTGGCTAAAGCAAATGAAGAATTTAATGATGATATAGAGTCTGAAATTGCAGATCAAAGATATAAATTTATAGCTAAGATTGTAAGTAAAACTGTATCAAAATCTAAAAGAGTTAATGGAAAAAGGGAAGAGACTGTATCAGACAAAATAGATAAAGTCATTACAAATAGACTATTGGCAATACCTATATTCTTGGCAGTAATGTATTTATTATTCTCTATAACTTTTGGAGAAAGTATTATAGGAGTAGGTGTTTATTTACAAGGAATAGTTTGTGATTTTTGGGATGGACCACTTACAGAAACTATAATAGGAGCTTTAGAAAGTTTAGGAGCATCTGAATGGGCTATATCACTTGTTGGAGATGGAATATTAGCAGGAGTAGGCGGAGTAGTATCTTTTTTACCTCAAATATTAGTATTATTTTTACTTATGTCTATTCTTGAAGATAGTGGTTATATGGCGAGAGTTGCCTTTGTTATGGATAAAATATTTAGAAAGTTTGGTTTATCAGGGAAATCATTTATACCTTTATTAATGGGATTTGGTTGTTCGGTACCAGCGCTTATGGCTTCAAGAACATTAGAAAATGAAAAAGATCGCAAGATAACAATGATGATAACACCATTTATGTCTTGTGGGGCTAAATTGCCAATATATTTAATGTTTGCAGCAACGTTGTTCCCAAATAGTAATCAGACAAATATAATTTATTCTATTTATATGCTAGGACTTGTTGTAGCTGTATTATGTGCATTAATATTAAGTAAATTTGTATTAAAAGGAGAAGCATCAAACTTTATAATGGAGCTTCCACAATATAGAATACCAACTTTAAAAAGTGTATTAATACATGCATGGGAGAAAGTAAAAGGATTTGCGGTAAAAGCAGGAACTATAATATTAGCATCGACAATATTAATATGGTTATTATCTAATTTTAATTTCTCGGGAATGTGTGAAATGGAAGACAGTATACTTGCTAGTATGGGTAGAAGCATTCAATGGATATTTGCACCGTTAGGATTTGGAGATTGGAGAGCTTCTGTAGGTGTAGTTACTGGATGGATAGCAAAGGAAAATATAGTTTCTACATTTGGTGTTTTATTTGGTGCAAGTGATGCAATAACAGAAGCTGCAATGGAAGGTAGTGCAGCTATACCAGGAGTAGTAGATGTATTTACACAAGCATCAGCATTCTCATATATGGTATTTAACTTATTATGTATGCCATGTTTTGCTGCAGTAGGAGCAATAAAAAGAGAAATGGGATCTTGGAAATGGACATTGAGGACAGTAGGATTCCAAATGCTTGTAGCTTGGATAGTAGCTTTTGGAACATATATGGTATGTCAAATGATATTTTAAATTTTAACTGCGTTAGGAAGTGAATTAATGATCAATTATATAATAGGTATAGGAGCTTTCTTAGTAGTAGTATTAGTTATAAAAAACTTTATTAAAAATATAAAAGATGAAAAATCTAGTTGTGGATGTAGCTGTAAAGGATGCTTATCTAATGATAATTGCAATAAAATTTCAAATTAAAAAAGAAATCTTGGAACTTATAAAATTTAGAATTATAATTCCAAGATTTTTTGTCTGATAAAGTACATAAAGGAAATTTTTATTGAGTTTTATTGTTATAAATAATAATAGTGTATCATATTAAAAAAAAATGGGTAAATATGATATAATATATATTAGATAAAAAGAGAAGTTGGAGGAAGTAAAATGAAGGAATTATCAACTGTGTCAGATGATTATTTAATGAATAATATAAAATATTTAAAATTATTATCAAAGCAGTATCCTAGCATATCAAAAGCTAGTGCAGAAATTATAAATTTGGAAGCTATATTAAATCTTCCAAAGGGGACTGAACATTTTTTAACTGATGTACATGGAGAATATGAGCCATTTGTACATGTGTTAAGAAATGGATCAGGGGTAATAAAAAGAAAAATAGAAGAGCTATTTGCAAATAATTTAAGAGAATCGGAAAAAAAGATGCTAGCAACTCTTGTTTATTACCCAGAACAAAAGTTAGAATTAATATCTAAAGAAGAGACTGACATAGATGATTTTTATAGAATAAATATGTATAGATTAATAGAACTATGCAGATATACATCAAGTAAATACACAAGATCGAAAGTTAGAAAATTTTTACCAGAAGAATTTAGATATATAATGGAGGAATTATTACATCCAGATAATAGTAGTGATCATAAACAAGAATATTATCATAGTATAATTGAAACCATTATTGATATAGATAGAGCAAAAGAGTTTATAATAGCTATATCAAAGGTAATACAAAAGCTAGTCGTAGATAGATTACATATACTAGGTGATATTTATGATAGGGGTCCAAGACCAGATATAATCATGGATACATTAATGGAGCACCACAGTGTAGATATACAATGGGGAAATCATGATGTTTTATGGATGGGGGCTGCAGCTGGACAACCAGTAAATATAGCTAATGCACTTAGAATTTGTGCAAGGTATGCTAATTTAGATATAGCAGAAGATTTCTATGGAATAAACTTACTTCCTCTAGCAACTTTTGCAATTGAAGTATATAAAGATGACCCGTGTAAGGAGTTTATACCTAAAGTAGGAGATCAGGATGTATCAAAAAGTGAAAAAAGCTTAATAGCAAAAATGCATAAAGCTATAAGCGTAATTCAGTTTAAACTAGAAGGTGAAATAATAAAAAGAAGACCTGAATTTGAAATGAATCATAGATTATTATTAGAGAAAATAAATTATGAAGATGGAACTATTAATTTAAAAGGGAAAACATATAAACTAAAAGATAATAATTTACCTACGGTAGATCCTAAAAATCCGTACAAGCTAACAAAGTCAGAAGAAATTGTAGTAGAAAAGTTAGTATCATCATTTAAAGGAAGTGAGAAGTTACAAAAACATGTTTCTTTCTTATTTTCTAAAGGAAGTATATATTTAAAAGCTAATTCTAATTTACTGTTCCACGGATGTATACCTTTAAATGCAGATGGAAGCTTTATGTCTATGAAACTTCAAAATAAAGAATATAAAGGCAAAGAGCTAATGGATAAAATGGAAGTTTTAGCGAGAGAAGGATATTTCTTTGCTGAAAATACATATCAAAAGCAATATGGTATGGATATTATGTGGTATTTATGGACTGGAAAATGTTCTTCACTGTTTGGAAAAGATGATATGACTACATTTGAAAGATATTTCATAGCAGAAAAAGAAGCTCATAAAGAAAATAAAAATCCATATTATCTACTAAGAGAAGATGATGAAATGTGTGAAAGAGTTTATGAAGAATTTGGGTTAGACTTTGAAGAATCACATATAATAAATGGACACGTTCCGGTAGAAAGTAAAAATGGAGAAAGCCCTATAAAGGCAAATGGTAGAATATTGGTTATAGACGGTGGTTTCTCAAAAGCTTATCAAAATAAAACTGGTATAGCTGGGTATACTTTAATATATAACTCATATAGCTTACAAATAGTATCTCATGAACCATTTAGTTCAGCAGAAGAAGCTATAGTAAATGAAAGTGATATACTATCTACTACAGTAGTTGTAGAGCATAAAGTAAAAAGAAGAAGAGTAAAGGATACTGATGCTGGAGAAAAAATAAAAGAAGAAATAAAAGATTTGAAGATGCTTTTAATAGCATATAGAAAAGGTTTAATAAAAGAAAGATAAAATTTAAAATTATCAAATAATTTAATAAGGAAAATACTTGACACTAAATATACATTATACTAGAATTTAATTGTAATAGACTTTAAATAAAATATAATTCAATTAACTATATTGGATTGTTACTGATAATGCAGGCAATACCTAGGTTAAGTTTTACAGTATAACTGTATCTTAATTTAGGTATTTTTATTTGTGTAAATTTAGTAGTCAGTTAGAGGGGGGAGACGTTATGATTATTGAAAGAGTTTATAACAATAATGTAGTATTAGTTAAAGATGAGCAAAGTCAAAAAGAGTTAATACTTACAGGTTGTGGTATAGGATTTCAAAAGAAAATAGGCCAAATAGCTGACGAGAGTAAAATAGAAAAAAAGTTTATAGCTGAAGATGTAAGTTTTAGAAATAAGATAAGTAAACTTGCAATGGAAGTTGATGAAAATGTATTTAAAGCTAGTTTTGATATAATTGAATATGCTGAGAAACTACTAAATACAGAGTTATATGACTATATATATGTAGCACTTACAGATCATATTGCATTTGCCTTAAAAAGATATGAAGAAAATATAGAAATAAAAAATGAATTATTATATGAGATAAGAAGAATTCACAAGCAAGAATTTGAAATTGGCTTATGGGCAATAAATCATTTGAACAAAGAATTTAATCTGAATTTACCAGAGGATGAAGCTGCATTTATAGCTATGCATATAGTAAATGCTAACTATAATGAAGATACATCTGAATCATTTTTAATGACAAAAATAGTTAAAGAAATTCTTAATATAATAAGATATTTTTATTCTGTAGACTTTAATACTAATGAAATGAACTATGAAAGATTATTAACTCATTTAAAATTCTTTGCGAAAAGATTGATTAAACATGAGGGCAAAGGAAATAGGAAAAATGAACTATTAGATATTATAAAAGTAAAATATGAGGATTCATATAATTGTGCATTTAAAATAAAAACTTTCATAGAGGAACGTTACGAATATGAGGTAAGTGAAGATGAAATGTTATACTTAACGTTACACATCAATAGAGTTATAGAAGTTATAAAAATAGAAGAAAATAAATCGAATAACTAAACCGTATTAAGGTTGTTACTGTTCGGCAGGCAAGACTTAGGTTTATAAAAATATATGATTATTTAATTTCTAATAAGTTCAGATAGAAAACATACTGTAGAGTAGGTTTATTTATGTGAATTTATTAGGATAAGAATAATTGTATATTTCTATAAGCTTAAGTCTTTTTTAGGTTAAGAAAAGGCAGTTTTTTATTAATAAAATATTTTTTTAATTTATGTAAATTATATTTTTATAGTAAAAGATTGAATTTTTAGTAATAAAAATTATGTACTTATGATTTTAAATCTAATAATAAAGAAAAGGAGATTTTTATGAAAAAGTTATTTGGTATTTTACAAAAAGTTGGTAAATCCCTAATGCTACCAGTTGCAATACTTCCAGCAGCAGGTATATTACTAGGGATAGGAAATGCATTAGTAAATGAGAATGTAATATCTTACATGCCTTTTTTAGCTAATGATATAGTTATTATGATAGCTAGTATAATGGAGGGTTGTGGTCAGATAATATTTGACAACTTACCATTAATATTTGCAGTTGGAGTAGCTGTTGGACTAACAGATGGTGAAGGTGTTGCCGCTCTTGCAGCAATAGTTGGTTTCTTAGTAATGAACATGTCTATGGGTATTACTGGTGAAGTAACACTTGAAATGACTAATGGGCCTTTATATGCAAATGTATTAGGTATACCGACAATACAAACTGGTGTATTTGGAGGTATTATAATAGGTATTCTGTCAGCAAATTTATATAAGAAATATTATAAGATTGAATTACCGCAATATCTAGGATTCTTTGCTGGGAAGAGATTTGTTCCAATTGCCACAGCAGCATTATCTTTAATAATAGGTTTAGGTCTAACGTTTATTTGGCCTCCAATACAAAATGGATTAATGGCATTCTCAAACACTGTTATAGATGCGAATCAAACTTTAGCAGCATTCTTATTTGGTACAATAGAAAGAGCATTAATACCATTTGGACTACATCATGCATTTTATAATCCATTCTGGTATCAATTTGGTGAGTACATAAATAAAGCTGGCGAACTTGTAATGGGTGATCAAAGTATATGGTTTGCGCAACTTAAAGATGGTGTAGAATTTACAGCAGGTACATTTATGACTGGCAAATTCCCATTCATGATGTTTGGATTACCAGCAGCAGCTTTAGCTATGGTACATGAAGCGAAGCCTGAAAAGAAAAAATATGTAGCAGGTATAATGGCATCAGCTGCACTAACTTCATTCTTAACAGGTATAACAGAGCCAATAGAGTTTACATTCTTATTTGTTGCTCCTGTATTATTTGGGATACACTGTGTATTTGCAGGTTTATCATTTATGATAATGCAAATTTTAAATGTAAAAATAGGAATGACATTCTCAGGGGGACTAATAGACTTTACTTTATTTGGGATAATACCAAATAGAACTCCATGGTATTTTGTCATAGTAGTTGGTTTAGTTTTAGCAGTAATATACTATTTTGGATTTAGATTTATGATAAGAAAGTTTAATTTAAAGACTCCAGGTAGAGAAGATGAAGTTGAAGATGATGAAAAATTGTCTAATTTAGGACAAGGTGAATTAGCATATGAAATACTAAATGCTTTAGGAGAAAAAGAAAACTTAAAAAGTTTAGATGCTTGTATAACTAGATTAAGAGTACAAGTTAAAGATATAAATAAAGTAGATAAAGATAAGTTAAAAGAGCTTGGTGCAGCTGGAGTAATGGTTGTAGGTGATAATATACAAGCTATATTTGGAACAAAGTCAGATACATTAAAATCTGAAATAAATGAAATTATATCAGGTAAGTTAGTAGTTAATAAATCTGATAAAAAAGAGATTAATGAACAAATAGAAAATAAAGAAGTATCAACATATTCTGATGAGGAAATATTATCACTAACAAATGGTGAAATATTAGAATTATCTAAGGTTCCAGATGAAGTTTTTTCAAGTAAATTAATGGGAGATGGATTTGCTATAAAATCAGCTGATGGGGTTATATGTTCTCCGGTTGATGGTAGTGTAGAAGTTATATTCCCTACAAAACATGCTGTTATAATAAAATCTAAAACTGGTAGAGAAATTCTTATACATATGGGGATTGAAACAGTTAAATTAGAAGGTAAAGGATTTGATTTATTTGTAAATGTAGGAGATAAAGTTCATGCTGGAGATAAGATAGCAACAATGGATTTAGAGTACATAGAATCAAATGCTACGTCAAGTATAACTCCGGTTATATTTACCAACTTAGAAGAAAATGAAAAAATTAAAGTTAAGAATGGATTATGTAAAGTAAAAGAAAATAATAGAATTAATATAAAAAATATTTAGATATAAAACACAATTTTAAAATGTAAAGGGTTGATCTTTAGTAAAGTTCAACCCTTTTATATATGTTTATTTACATATACTTTATTAAAAAATAGTAACTAGTTAGTTAATATAAAATTTAAGATTATTGTATAAAGAGTTTATAGAATTAAAAATATCTGGAGCATACATTTCTAATTCTAAGAAGTAGTCTTTAAGTGAGTCTATTAATATATTATAAGAAGGAACTGGTTTCATCTTATAAGTATCAGTATTGCAGTAGCATGAGTTATATTTCCAAACCTCTAAACCTTGATATGGATTAGCAGTTCCTATATATAAATCATTTAAAGAATCTACATATAAAACTCTACCTCCATAATTATATCTATTACCTAAACCATCTAATATCACTGGTGAAAAATTTACTCCATCGTAAGATTTATATAAATTAAATCCAAAAGGATATTTAAATTCATTCAAAATGTGTACAATAATTTTATACATTTTGATTAAAATATTAGTAACATCTGGAGGTAGAGGTAATTCAGATTTATAAGATAATAAAACTTCTAGTATAGACTGCATAAATATAGAACTATCAAAGGTACTTATGAATAAAGTGTTGTCATATTCCTGTATTTGCCATCCGTAAACATTAAATGGATTGTTAAATCCTGAATTAATTCCAGAAATGCTATCTGGTCCTACAATCATTTCAAAGTTATCATATTTATCTAATCTTATTATATCGCATCCTTGAGGTATTATCCAAGATAATGGAATTTTCTTTGTTCCACTTACATAAAGATGATCTTTAAATACACCCATAGACAAAGCAGTTGTATTTTCTGGATACCCAAACCCATCGACTACAAGTGTCCATTTATTAAATTCAGTTTTATCACCATCTGTTCTCCAAATTTGAATTTTATCACCTGTAGTTGTTGCTAGATATAAATGATCATTAAAAACCGCCATATTGGTTATAGAACCCATAGGATTTTTGTTTGGATTATAATTAGGGGTTGAATAAGGATAAGTCTCTAGTTTCCAAGAGTAGAACTCAGGGTCTAAATTACTATACAATAGAGGTGATGTTTCCTGATTGCTTTCATCAAAATTAGCTATATATAGTTTATTATCAAACACTACCATAGCTCTTGATGAATTTCCTTCTAAATCTCCCATATTATATACCGTTGACTTTGTTTCCTTCCAATCTACACCATTAACGGACTTGTATACTTTTAATTTTGAATTTGGTTTACTTGAACCTGCTGCATATAGTGCGGGATTACCATTATATGCTCTATAGTTAATCATATATCTAAATCCATATATATTACTATTATCGGGAACAGTAAATACTTTTTCCCATACACAACTTTTATGTTTTCGTAATCTCCATATTTCTGCATTATCACTTCTAGTTGTTGGATTTAAAGACAGTGGAAACTCTAGATTTTTTATAAATAGTTCAGAGGTTACTAGCATCATATTCCTAGCAGTACCAACATATATATAGTCACCTAGTTCGCTAATCGACCAGGCGTAGTTATTTTGCCTTGCGTTTATTAAATCTTTAAAATCAAATCCATTTGTAGGAGTTAAATTTTTAAAATTTGACATAATTATCAACACCTTTTTTTATATTATAGATAGACATTACACCATATCTATCTATAATATAATATGTAGAGGTAAAAAATTTGTGAAAAAATGTAGAAATTTATGTATGTATAAATTTTTTAGCATACTCTTCTATAAATAGATTAAAATCTTAGTATTTTGACATAAATAATAAAATAAAGTATACTTAATTAGTATGTTCAATTTTAAGTGTAAGAGGTGGAAAACGTGGAAAACATAATAATTCAACCTGTCTTAGTTGGTGGAGATATAAACTGCTACAGTGTAGCAAGAGCATATCATGAAGCTTATGGTGTAAAATCAATCGCTTTTGGTAGATATGCTTTAGGTGCAACTAAGGACAGTAATATAATAGATTTTAGAATAGATCCAAGAATAACAGAAGAGGAAGAATTTATAAAAGTATTATTACAAACGGCTGATGAATTAGCTGCCCCTAATAAGAAATTAATAATTCACGGATGTACTGATGAGTATGCAGAATTAATAATAGATCATAGAGATATATTATCTGAAAAATATATAGTTCCTTATATAGGAAAAGATCTTAAAGAAAAGCTTATAGAAAAAGAGTTATTCTATCAAATGTGTGAAGAAAAGGGATTAGATTATCCTAAAACATTCATATACTCAAAAGGTGATGAAATAAAAGATTTTGGATTTAAGTATCCAGTTATAATAAAGCCTTCAGATAGTGTATTATTCTGGCAACATCCATTTGAAGGAATGAAAAAAGCATACCTTGCTAATAACGAAGAAGAGTTTAGAGAAATAACTACTTCAATATATAATGGAAAATATGATAAGAACTTAATAATACAAGATTTCATACCAGGTGATGACTCACATATGAGAGTTTTAACTTGTTATTCAGATCAAAATGGTAAAGTTAAGATGATGTGTCTAGGACATGTATTATTAGAAGAACATACTCCAAAAGGGATAGGAAATCATGCTGCTATAATAACTGAGTATGATGAACCTTTAATGGAAAAGTTTAAAAACTTCTTAGAAAGTATAAATTATACAGGTTTCTCGAACTTTGATATAAAATTTGATAGTAGAGATAACACATACAAGGTGTTTGAAATAAACTTAAGACAAGGTAGAAGTAATTTCTATGTAACTTCTTCTGGAAATAACATAGCTAAGTATGTTGTAGAGGATAGAGTTTATAACAAAGAACTTGATTTAAAAATACAAAAAGAACCTTTCTTCTGGAGAGTTATACCAAAGAATGTTGTTTATAAATTCGTTAAAAATCAAGACTTAGTAAATCTTGCTAAGAAATTAGATTCAGAAGGAAAGAGTGCAACTTCATTTGGATACAAAGCTGACTTAAAAGGAAACTTCAAGAGAAGTTGGTATGTATTCTTATATAATATAAATCAAATAAGAAAGTTTAATAAATACTGCAAGTAGATTGGTGGTATAAATATGAAAAACAATAAAACAGTTGGTGTAATGGGTGGATTAGGGCCTATGGCAACAGTGTACTTTTATGACATGGTAGTTAGGCTAACAGATGCAAGTATTGATCAAGAACACATAGATATGGTTATCGTAAATAGAGCTACGACTCCAGATAGAACTGACTATATAATTGGTAAAAGCACTAATAGTCCTAGTGAAGTATTGAAAAAAGATGCTAAAAAATTAGAGTCTTTTGGAACTGATTTTTTAGTTATAACTTGCAATACAGCGCATTATTTCTATGATGAAATTAAAAATAGTGTAAGCATACCTGTTTTAAATATAATAGAAGAAACTGTAAAACATGCAAAAGAACAAGGACATAAAAAATTAGGTATATTAGCAACTACAGGTAACATAAAAACTAAGTTATATCAAAATATGTGTCAAAAGCATGAGATAGAGTTCATGATTTTAGATGAAAATAGACAATCATATATAATGTCTATAATATATGATGATATAAAAAGTGGAAAATCTGCAGATATGAATAAGTTCAACAGCATAGTAGATTATTTAAAAGAGAATGATTGTGATGGTGCAATTTTAGGTTGTACTGAGCTATCGATTTTAAAAAATGATAATCATCTAGACAATGAGTTTTATATAGATTCTCTAGAAGTGCTAGCTGTAAAAACTATAGAAAACTGTGGAAAGAAAGTGAAAAGATAATAAATTTAAGTGAATAGAGTAGTGTAAAGCTACTCTATTTTTAAGAAATAAATTCTTGTATTATTTTCATATTTAACTAGCATTTACCGAATAAAAAGTAAAAAAATATATGATATACTACAAATTATAAACTTGCTAAAGAAAAGGAGGGCTTAAGATGAAATTATTTAATGTTATGGAAGATGTGAAATTTAAGTCTAATAAGCCTTGGGAAGAAATAAAGAATACAGAAATAAAAGATATAGCGTACAATTCTTCAAAGTGTGAAGATGAATATATATTTGTTGCGATAAAAGGTGAAACAGTAGATGGACATAAGTACTGTGAAGATGCGTATAAAAGAGGATGCAGAGTATTTATATTAAATGATGATATAAGCTTAGGTGAAGATGCTATAAAATTATTTGTTGAGGACAGTAGAATAGCTTTATCAAAAATGTCTGCAAACTATTTTGGTAATCCATCAAAAGAGTTAAAGGTTATAGGTGTTACTGGTACTAAAGGTAAAACTACAATAACAAACTATATAAGTGCAGTTTTAAACTCATCTGGATTAAATACTGGAGTTATAGGTACTAATGGTACTTTTTACAATGGAGTAAGTGAAAAAACTGTCAATACAACTCCAGAAAGTTATGAGCTTCACAGAATATTTAGAACTATGTTAGATAATGGAGTTCAGTGTGTTTCTATGGAGGTCTCATCAGGTGGAGTAATGATGAATAGAGTTGAAGATGTAGATTTTGATATAGCTATATTCTCAAATTTATCACCAGACCATATAGGACCAAAGGAACATCCAACATTTGAACATTATTTAGAGTGTAAATCTAGATTATTTACTTTAGCTAAACATGGAATAATAAATATAGATGATGAGCATGCAGAAAAAATAATAGACAAAGCAACTTGTGATGTAGAAAGATTTTCTATAGTGAAAGATTCAGATGTAATGGCTAAAAATATAGAATACTCTAAAGAAATAGATTCTTTAGGTGTAAGCTTTACTTGTCATACAAAGAATGAAGATTTAAATTGCTATATATGCTCACCAGGTGAATTTAGTATATATAATGCATTAGCTGTAATAGCTGTTTGTAGATATCTAGAAATAGATCAAGATATTATGATAGGTTCGCTAAAAAAAGCTAAGGTTAATGGTAGAGTAGAAGTTTTACCTATACTTCCGTATGCAACTGTAATAGTTGATTATGCTCACAATGGAGTTAGTTTAGAAAATATACTTCAAACGTTAAAAAAATACGATCATAATAGATTAATATGTTTATTTGGTTCAGTAGGTGGAAGAACAGAAATAAGAAGAAAAGAACTAGGTGATGTTGCTGCGAGAGAATGTGACTTGTGTATATTAACTTCTGATAATCCTGATTTTGAAGATCCTATGAATGTAATAAGAGATATAGCAAAGTCTTTTGAAGGTACAGGCTGTGAATATATAGTGGAGCCAGATAGAAGAGTTGCTATAGAGATGGCTATAGAGATGGCTAAAGAAGGTGATATGATAGTGTTTGCTGGAAAAGGACATGAAACATATCAGCTGATTAAAGGTGAAAGAATACCATTTAGTGAAAAAGAAATAGCTATAAATGCTGCTAAGAAGTTAAAAGAGGCAGCTGTAATAATATAGATAATAATAAAAGAATTTTAATTATTTAATTAAAATTCTTTTATTAATTAAGCGGGGGAGAAATAAATGAACAATATAGTAAATTCATCATGGTTAAAAGATAACTTGAATAGCGAAAAAATAGTAATAGTTGATACACGATTTAACCTTATGGACAAGGAATATGGAAAAAGAAGTTATGAATCATCTCATATAAAAGGTGCCGTAAGGATTGATATTGAGACACAGTTATCAAGTGAAGTTAAAAAACATGGTGGAAGACATCCGTTACCATCAATAGAAGAACTTCAAAAAACTTTTGAAAATATAGGAATTAGCAATGATTCGATTGTTGTAGCTTATGATGAAGGTGATCTATCAGGACCTTCAAGACTTTGGTGGATACTAAAATACTTAGGTCATGAAAAGGTTTATGTACTTGATGGTGGTATAAATGAATTTATAAAAATAGGTGGAGAGGTTTCTAATGAAACTCCAGTTATAAAAAAAGGAAGCTTTAATGTAAATGTCAATAAAAATATGAAAGTTGATATGGAATATGTTAGAAGTTGTGTAAATAAAGAAAATGTAGCTATAATCGATTCAAGAGAAAATGTAAGATATATTGGAGAATTCGAACCGGTAGATAAAAAATGTGGACATATACCAAGTGCTCTTAATTTTTTCTGGATGGATGTATTAGATAATAATAAAGGTAAGTATACTTTAAAAAGTAAATCTGACTTAGAGAAACATTTCGAAGAATTATACAAATTTGATGAAGTAATAGTTTATTGTGGATCAGGTATAACTGCTTGCCCTAATTCTTTGGCTTTGACAGAAGTAGGGATAAACCATAAAGTTTATACAGGTAGTTTTAGTGACTGGATAAGCTACGATGATAATAAGGTAGATGTAAAATAAAAATATATGAGAATTCGCTTTCTGTTTATAAGGAAAGCGAATTCTTATTAAAGGAGATAGTATGGAAAAAGGTACAATTCTTTTAGCATTGATAGAAAAATCAAGTTTAATAATCGTATTGTTTATAATAATATCTAAGTTAAAAGGATTTAAATATATATTTCAAAAAGATAGACATAATATAAAAGATTTAATAATCATATCTATAATTTTTAGTGTTATAGGTATGTTAGGAACTTACAATTATATAGATGTAGATGGTGCAAGAGCTAATACTAGAATAATAGGGACTGTATCAGGAGGTATATTATTTGGACCTTTTGTAGGTATAACATCGGGAATTATAGCAGGTTTTAATAGATATATTATAGATATAAATGGAATAACATCACTACCATGTTTTATATCAACTGTATTCGCAGGTATATTATCAGGTATACTTAGCAAAAAGGTAAAAGATGAAAATAAGTGGTTTTATGGAATATTATGTGGAATAATTAGTGAAAGTATAGGAATGTTTCTTATATACTTATTAGCAAGTCCTCACAATACTGCGATAAATATAATAAGACAAATATATGTACCGATGATAGTAGGACAAGTTGGTATAGGTCTTTTAGTAACAATATCCCAATCTATAAAAAGAGAAAAGGATGAAATAGCAGCCTTTCAATCTATGCTAGCGCTTAATATAGCAAATAAGACTTTACCTTATTTTAGAACTATAAATGAAGAGTCTTTAGAAGAAATATGTAGAATAATAAAAGAAGAAATAAACTCTGATGCAGTAAGCATTACAGATACTAATAGGATACTAGCTTATGTAGGAAAAGGAGAAGAAGTATTTAAAGGAAATAATCTATCAATAAGTTCTATAACAAAAGAAGCCTTAGATAATAATAAAATATTAAATATAAAAGTTGATAAGGATGAACAATCTTTAAGTGAGAAAATAAATTTAAAAACAGCGCTTATTATACCATTAACTGATTCTCAAGGTGTTATCGGTAGTTTAAAAATATATTATACAGAAAAGCATAATATGAGTTTCTCAAAAAAATCTTTAGCAATAGGATTATCTAATATAATTTCAACGCTTATGGAAATATCTAAAATTGAAAAAATAAAGGAAGCTAAAAATAAAGCAGAAATAAAAGCATTACAAACACAAATAAATCCTCATTTTTTATTTAATGCTTTAAATACAATAACCTCTTTTATAAGGATAAATCCAGATAAAGCAAGAAGTTTAATAATTAATTTATCAACATATATGAGATATAATTTAGAAGTTAATAGTAATTTGATTGATATAAATAAAGAATTAGAACAAGTTAAAGCATATGTTGAAATTGAACAAGCAAGATTTGGAGATAAATTAAAGGTTATATATGATATAGATGAAGATATAGATGTTAAAATTCCTAGCCTTATAATACAGCCATTAGTAGAAAATGCAATTATTCATGGTATAAGAGAAAATGGTGGAAGTGGAACTGCTAAAATATCTGTAAAAAAAGAAAATGATAAAATTAAAGTATGTGTTGAGAATGATGGTATAAGTATAAATGATAATATAATAGAAAAAGTTTATAATGATAATATGCCAGAAAATAAGATAGGGCTTTACAATGTCCATTTAAGATTAAAATTAATATATGATAAAGGGCTTACCATAAACAAATTAAACCCAGGAACTAAAATAGAGTTTTATATTTAGGAGATAGTATATGAAGTCGATAATAGTAGAAGATGAATTTCCGGCAAGAGAAGAATTAAAATATTTTATAAATAATTTTAGTAATATAGATATATTAGCTGAGTTTGATAATGGTTTAGATGTATTAAAATTTATTCAAAATAATTTTGTTGATGTAATATTCTTAGATATAAATATACCTCAGTTTGATGGTATGTTACTTGCAAAAACAATAAGTCAATTTAAAGATAAACCTAAAATAGTATTTATAACAGCGTATAAAGAACATGCTGTGGATGCATTTGAGTTAGACGCGTTTGATTATGTATTGAAGCCTTATTCAGATGATAGAATAAAAGCAACTTTAAAAAAACTTGAAAAAGCTGAAATAAAAAATGATGAAATTATAAATATAAACACTACAACCTTAGGTAATTTAACATTATGGAAAGATAATAAATTAGTAGTAGTAAATATTGAGGAGATATATTACTGTGAAGCTAGAGAAAGGGAAACTTTAGTATATACCAAAGATGGTCAATATATTTACAAAAATTCTATGGTTGAGTTTGAAAAAAAGCTAACTTCAGAGAAGTTTTTTAAAACTCATAGATCTTATATTGTAAATGTAAATAAAATAAAAGAAATAATTCCGTGGTTTAACTCCACTTATAAATTAAAATTAAATGGAATTGAAAATGATATATATGTAAGTAGAAGTAAAATTAAAGAATTTAAAAAACTCATGAATATATAAATGCATTTCATGTAAAATAAATGCATTTCATACAAAAAAACTTCTTATTATTTAGGAAAAACGTTATTCTTAAAGAGCATTAATAATAAATAAAATAAATTTTCGAATAAGGAGAAAACGGTATGATAACATTTATAACTTGTTTAGCAATTCTTATAATCGGATACTTTACTTACGGTACTTATGTATCAAAGTCAGTAAAATTAGACGATTTAAATACTACTCCAGCAGTAAAATTAGAAGATGGTGTAGATTATATGCCAATGCCTTGGCATAAAGTATTCTTAATACAATTCTTAAATATAGCAGGGACAGGTCCTATATTTGGTGCTATAATGGGAGCATTATTTGGTCCAGTAGCATTTTTATGGATAACGTTTGGAACAATATTTGCAGGTGGAGTACATGACTTCTTCTCTGGGGTTATATCAATGAAACATGATGGTACTTCAGTATCAGAAATAGTTGGTATATACTTAGGCGATGGTATGAAAAACGTTATGAGAGTATTCTCAGTTATACTTTTAATATTAGTTGGTACAGTTTTCGTTACATCTCCAGCAGGATTATTAACATCTATGACTGGAATAGATAAAACTATATGGGTAGTTTTAATAATAGTATACTATATAGTTGCGACAGTTTTACCAGTAGATAAGGTTATAGGTAAGATATATCCAATATTCGGTGCATCACTATTATTCATGGCAATAGGTTTAGCTGGAGCTATGATAGTAGGTCACTTTAATGGAAGTATGGTAATGCCTGAGATGACACTACAAAATTTACATCCAAGCGGATTATCTGTATTCCCATTCTTATTTACAACTATAGCTTGTGGAGCTTTATCAGGATTCCATGCTACTCAATCACCAATGATGGCAAGATGTATAAATAGAGAATCTGAAAGTAAAAGAGTATTCTATGGAGCTATGGTAGTGGAAGGTATAGTTGCTTTAATATGGTGTGCTGTTACAATAGCATTCTTTGGAGAAGGTGGAGCAATACAAGCAGCTCTTGATAGCTTTGGAGGTCAATCAGGGGTAGTTGGTATGATATCTAAAGAATTATTAGGACCAATAGGAGCAGTACTTGCAGTACTTGGAGTTGTTGCTTGTCCTATAACTTCAGGAGATACAGCATTCAGAAGTGCTAGACTTACAATAGCTGATGCTTTCAATATAAAGCAAGAAGGATTATTAAGTAGATTTAAATTAGCTATACCATTATTTGTAGTTTGTATATTCTTAACTACAATAGACTTTAACATAATATGGAGATATTTTGCTTGGTCTAACCAAACACTAGCTACTATATTCTTATGGACAGCTACTGTTTACTTATTAAAGAACAAAGGTAACCATTGGATAACTTTAATACCAGCAACATTCATGAGTTCAGTATGTATGTCATATATATTACAAGCTCCAGAAGGATTTAAGTTAAATGCTCAATTCTCTAATATAGCTGGTGTAATATTTGCTGTAGTATTATTTGTTTTATTCATGCTGAATATAAATAAATTTAAAGCAAATACTGAAAAAGAAGCAAAAATTTCTTAATATATAATATATAAGGTAAACTCCTAGGAGTTTACCTTTTTTACTTATTTACAGTATAAAAATTTATTTAATTTAAATATAAAAAAAGTTGCTAAAAAGCAACTCTTTTATTATACGTTAAATCTGAATAATATAACATCTCCATCTTTAACAATATATTCTTTTCCTTCAAGTCTAACAAGACCTTTTTCTTTAGCAGCAGTCATTGTACCAACATTTACTAAATCATCAAAAGCTATGGTTTCAGCTCTTATGAAACCTCTTTCTATATCAGAGTGGATTTTTCCACCAGCTTGAGGAGCTTTAGTTCCTACTTTTACAGTCCATGCTCTAACTTCTTGAGGTCCAGCAGTTAAGTAAGATATAAGTCCTAATAGCGCGTAAGATGACTTGATTAATTTATCTAATCCTGATTGTTCAAGACCTAAAGTTTCTAAGAATTCCTTCTTTTCTTCTTCAGTATCAAGTTCTGCTATTTCTGCTTCTATTTGAGCACAAACAACTACAACTTCAGCACCTTCAGTAGCAGCGAACTCTCTAACTTTATTTACATACTCATTATTTTCAGCTTCATCAGCTAAATCATCTTCACATACGTTTGTAGCGTAAATTACAGGCTTAGAAGTTAATAAGTTTAATGAATTTACGAAAGCTTGTTGATCTTCAGAGAAGCTCATTGTTCTAACGCATTTATTATCCTCTAAAGTTGCTAATATTTCTTTTAAGAATTCAACTTCAGCAGCCACAGATTTATCAGCTTTAGCAGCTTTAGCACTTTTTTGGATTCTTCTTTCTAATATTTCTATATCAGAGAATATTAATTCTAAGTTTATAGTTTCTATATCTCTTAAAGGATCAACACTTCCATCTACATGAACAACGTTAGGATCTTCGAAACATCTAACAACGTGAACTATAGCATCAACTTCTCTTATATGAGATAAGAACTTGTTACCAAGACCTTCACCTTTTGAAGCTCCTCTAACAAGACCTGCTATATCGCAGAACTCTATAGCAGTAGGAACTATTTTTTTTGAATCATATAACTCTTTTAATTTATCTAATCTTTCATCTGGAACAGCAACCACACCTACGTTTGGCTCTATTGTACAGAAAGGGTAGTTTGCAGACTCCGCACCTGCTTGAGTTATAGCATTAAACAGTGTACTTTTACCTACGTTTGGTAAACCAACTATACCTAATTTCATAATTATATCTTCCTTTCTTTGTGCTAATTTAATATTGAAATTTTATATATAAATTTATACAACCTCTCAGGTTGTGAAAACAACTAATTAAGCTGAATTTTACAAATTTACAAACTTCATTATAGACATACATACTGATTATACATCATATATATAATAGATGTAAACTATACATTAAATATTACGGAAATTATAATTTCCAATTACTAAAGCTTGATAAACAAATACATTTTTTAAGCTATTGGTGAAGTAAAGCAAGTAAAATTTTATAATGGGGTTGATTTTATGCTAAATTCAACACTTTTGTTTGTGAGCATATTTCTTAGCTTGATACTTACTGGATACATGGAAAATATATTTATAATTTTAGCTACTCTTATTTTCTATAAGCAAATAGTTGTAGATAGAAATTATAAATATATGGCTTATGGTATTATTATTGCTTTTATTGGTGTTAATATAATAACTGTTTCAATATTTAGAAATAAGATAACTACTAGAGAAATAACTCCTTTGGAAAATCAAGAAGAGACAGTTGTTTTATTGGTATCGGAAGGTGAAAGCAAAAATTATGATTTAAAGGAAAGAGCAAGTGAAATTTATTTTGAAAAAGGACTATTGTCATATGTAACAACAATAAAGGATTTATATACTTATAAGATGTATTATGAAAAATTAGGGTCAAGTAATTTCAAAGATGATTCAGAGGACATAGCTTCAAGTTTACGAGAAAAATTAGGTAATGATTATAAGGTTGTAAACTCTTATCTGTATAGTTATCCATACTTTGAAAATAGTATAGAAGATATTATTTCAAAAGGATATAAGAATATAATCATTTGCCCAATGTTTATGACTGAAGGCGAAGATTTTAATGTTCTAATTAAAAGATATGAAAAACTAAATTTAAGTACATATAATTTAAATCAAGTAGAAATTTTAGATACTTTTTATAAGTCAAATAACTTAGCATTGTTATATAAGGATGAGATATTAAAGAATATTACAACTAAAAATAAAGATATTGGTGTTCTTTTAGTAGGATTTCAAAATGAAAATAATCTAGAACAAGATATATTATTTAGAGAGAAAATAAGAGATTATATATTACAAGATGAAAAAAATAGCTATATTCAAATAAAATTACCCCTTTTAGAAAATAATAAAAAGGATATAATTAAATGTGGTGAGGAATTGTTAGAATATGGAATTGATGGTCTATATATAGTTCTACCAACAAGTATAATTGACAGTATTTATACTAAAAACTTAGTAGATAGTATACTTAATGAATTGGATATGGGAAATACAAAGTTTTACTATATAGATACAGATAAAAAATACGATTTAATAGTAGAAGAGATATTTAATAGAATATCCTTACTAAGCCAAATAGGAGGGTAAAATGGAAGGCATAAAAAATATAAGCTTAGGTGATAAAATAAACTTGACTTTAATTCCTGGAGAAAAGTTTAAATCTAACCTTGTAAGTATATATATACAAAGGTTATTAGATAAAGATGAGGTAACAAAAAATGCTTTAATACCGGATATTATAACTAGTGGCAGTATGAAATATCCTAGTGCAAGAGAAATATCTAATGAATTAGATAATTTATATGGTTCATCTATGGGAGCTGATATTACAAAAAGAGGAGAACGTCAAGTATTAAGTTTTAAAATTATTAGCACTAATGAAAGATACTTAGACGAAAAAATATTTAAAGATGTAATAGAATTCTTTAATGATATAGTAAATAATCCTTTGGTAATAGATGGAGGATTCAAAGAAGAATATCTAAATATAGAAAAGCAAAACCTAAAAGATAGAATACAAGCTAAAATAAATGATAAGGGTAGATATGCACTTGAAAGAGCTTTTGAAGAAATGTGTGAAGGTGAAAAATATAGTATAAGTGAATATGGTTATGAGGAAGATATTGATAAAATAACACCTAAAGAACTATATGATCACTATAGAGAAATATTAAGAACTTCTCCTATAGATATTGTTGTTGAAGGAAATTTTGATGAAGATGAAGTTATAAAGATTATAACTGAGAATTTTAAATTTGAAAGAGGAGAAATAATAGATATCCCAAGAGATGAATTTAAAAAAGATATAAAAGAAGTGAAACGTATCCATGAAAAAATAGATATAACTCAAGGTAAGCTTATTATGGGTTATAGAAGTAATATTGACTACTTAGATGAAGGTAAATATTATACATTAGTTGTGGGCTCAAATATTTTAGGTGGTGGTCCAGACTCTAAATTATTTATAAATGTAAGAGAAAAAGAAAGTTTATGTTATTATGTTTATTCATCAGTAGAAAAGTATAAGGGGATATTATTTGTATCTTCTGGAATAGAAGCAGATAATTATGAAAAAACAGTAAAATTAATTAATGAACAATTAGATAAGTTAAAAAATGGAGATATATCAGAACAAGAATTGCAAAATAGCAAGAGTGCATTAATTAGTTCAATGAGAACTATATCAGATAGTATAGGTGGAAGGTCCGATTTTTATTTTGCTCAAGCTATGGGAAAAACAAATTCTACAATAGACTTAATAATAGATAAATTAAGCAAGGTAAGTATAGAAGATATAGTTGAAGTTGTAAAAGATATAAAACTTGATACTGTATATTTCTTAAGTAAATAAGGAGGCATAATATGAAAAAAATCGTTAATGAAATTTTAAAAGAAGAAATATATTATGAAAAGCTAAAAAATGGATTAGACGTTTACTTTATGCCAAAGAAAGGGTTTACGAAAAAATATGCAGTTTTAGCGACTAACTACGGTTCAAATGAGTTAGAATTTATTCCTATAGGAGAAGAGAAGAAGATTAGAGTTAATGAGGGAATTGCTCATTTCTTAGAACATAAAATGTTTGAACAGCCAGATGGAGGAAACGCCTTTGATTTATTCTCAAAGTATGGAGCAAGTGCTAATGCGTTTACTAATTTTACCATGACGGCATACTTGTTTTCTTGCACAGAAAATTTCTATGAATGCTTAGGACATTTAATTGATTATGTTCAGACTCCCTACTTTACAGATGAAAATGTAGAAAAAGAAAAAGGAATAATAGAACAAGAAATAAAAATGTACAATGATGATCCTGATTGGAATGTTTACTTCAATTGTTTAAAAGCAATGTATGTTAATTATCCTGTAAGAGTAGATATAGCAGGTACAGTTGAAAGTATATATAAAATAAATAAAGAAGAACTATACAAGTGTTATAATACGTTTTATAACCCGGGAAATATGACTTTATTTGTAGTAGGTGACTTAGAAGTAAATGAAGTTATGGATGTCGTAAAAGAATACAATCATTATGATATAGAAAAATTAGATCATAAAATAGAAAAGTTCTATCCAGAAGAACCAGACTATGTAAATGAAAAAGAAGTTATAGCTAAGTTTCCTATATCTATACCGATGTTTAACATAGCCTTTAAAGATAATAATGTAGGAATATATGGAAGAGAGCTTATGAAAAAAGAAGTAATCACTGAAATATTAATAGACATGATATTTAAAAGAGGTACAGCTCTTTATGAAGATTTATATATGCAAGGGTTAATAAATGAAAACTTCGGTTCTGGATTTTCTTCTCAAGTAGATTATGGATTTACTATTATAGGTGGAGACTCAAAAAATCCAAAAGAAGTTAAGAATATAATTCTTGAATATATAGAAAAGTATAAAAAAGAAGGATTAGACAGAACTGCATTTGAAAGAACTAAGAAAAAGAAAATTGGTCATTTCTTAAAATACTTTGATTCTGTTAACTTTATAGCTAATAATTTTATATCATATAACTTTAAAGGGATGAATTTATTAGATTATTTAGAAGTAATAAAAGAAGTAAAATTCGAGGAGATAGAAGAAAGATTAAAGTCTCATTTAAAAGAAGAATATTGTGTTATATCTATTGTAGAGCCTAAATAAATATACAAATGCGTGTTTAAATCTATTTTTAGACACGTATTTTTTGTGTTATAATACTAAGATACGGTTTTATTTATTAATATTAAAATAAAATTGTTATTTTAAGGGGGACTATAAATATGATAGATATACATTGTCACATACTTCCAGGTATTGACGACGGAGCAAGTAATCTAGATGAAGCTTTAGAAATGGCTAGAATAGCACAAAGCGAAGGTATTAAAAAAATAGTAAATACTTCACATTTTCATCCTGAATTTAAGTATAAAATGGGAGAAGAACTATTAGATGAAGTAAATAGATTTAATGTAGCATTAAAAGCAAATAATATAGATATAGAAGTTTTATTAGGAAATGAAATTTACTATACAGATGAAATAATAGAAGAGCTACAAGAACTAAATTTTTATACCTTAAATAATAGTAAATACTTGTTAATAGAATTTTCACCAATGAATACTCCTAAAAAACTAGCAGATGTAGTTTATGAAGTTAAGCTTAAGGGATATACGCCTGTATTAGCACATGTTGAAAGATATAATGATATTATAGACAATCCAAATATAGTTTATGATTGTATAAAAGAAGGTGCTATTATTCAGGTAAATGCTTCTAGTATATTAGGTAGACATGGGAAAGAAATAAAAAAAGTAAGTGATATATTATTAGATAATAATATGGTACATATAGTAGCAAGTGACGCTCATGGAAGTCAAAGAAGAAGGCCACAATTGAAAGAGGCTTATGATTTTGTGAAAAGTAAATATTCTAAAGAAACAGCAGAAAATTTATTTAAAAATAACCAAAGTTTAATTATAGAAAATGAGGATATAATTATACCTATGGCAAGTATGTATGAAGAAAAAAGAGGGTTATTTAGTAAATTATTTAAACGATAAGGAGAAAATCTATGGATAGAGTAGCATTTACCATATTTGGTATAGATGTAATGTGGTATGGTATATTAATGGCCACTGGTATGATTTTAGGAACTTATTTAGCACTAAAAGAAGCTGAAAGAGTTGGAATTTCAGAAGATGATGTTTTAAATCTAGCAATATTTGCAATACCAGCAGGTGTTTTAGGAGCAAGATTGTATTATGTTATTTTTAATTGGGGATTTTATTCTCAAAACCCATCTCAAATTTTAAACTTTAGAGGTGGAGGCATGGCGATACATGGAGCTTTAATTGGTGGTATTTTAGCTGGATTAATTTATACAAAGCTTAAGAAAATTAATTTTTTCAAAATGGCTGATATAGCATTAATAGGTATGCCATTAGCACAAGCAATAGGAAGATGGGGTAATTACATTAATGGAGAAGCTCATGGTGGACCAACTAATTTACCATGGGGAATAATGGTTGATGGAGTTAAGGTTCATCCAACATTCCTTTATGAATCTATATGGGATTTTGGAATATTCATATTCCTATGGATGTTTAGAAAGAAAAAGAAATATGAAGGCCAAGTTGCCGTTTATTATATAATACTTTACTCACTAGGTAGATTCTTTATAGAAGGACTTAGAACAGATAGTCTTATGATAGGTCCTTTAAGAATGGCTCAAGTTATAAGCTTAGTTGGAGTAATAGGTGGAATAATAGCACATATTTATTTATCAAAGAAAAATAATAATAAAAAAGAAGAATCAAAATAAGTAGTACGTGGAGGTAATATGGAATTTCATCATGTGTCAGTACTTTTAAATGAGTGCATTGATAATTTAAATATAAAACCAGATGGTGTTTATGTAGACTGTACAATGGGTGGGGCTGGACACTCAAAGGAAATAGTAAAAAGATTATCTGATAAAGGTCTTTTTATTGGATTTGACCAAGATAAAAATGCAATAGCTACAGCAAAAGAAAGATTAAGTGAGTACTCAGATAGAGTTAGATTTGTTCATAGTAACTTTGAAAATATAAAAGAAGAGTTAGCTAAAATTGGAGTTCATAAAATAGATGGAGTTTTAGCGGATTTAGGTGTTTCTTCTCATCAGTTAGATGAAGCAGATAGAGGATTTTCATATATGCAAGATGCACCGCTTGATATGAGAATGGACGTTAGATGTAGCTTTTCAGCTTATGACGTTGTAAATACTTATAGTGAAGAAGAACTAACTAAAATAATAAAAGATTACGGTGAAGATAACTGGGCAAAAAGAATAGCTAAATTTATAGTTGAAGAGAGATCTGAAAAATCAATTGAAACTACTGGTGAGTTAGTTGAGATAATAAAAAAAGCTATCCCTAAAAAAGCAAGAATAGATGGTCCACATCCTGCAAAAAGAACATTCCAAGCTATAAGAATAGAAGTAAATAATGAGCTTGGTGTTATAACTAAAATGATAAATGATGCAGTATCTATAATGAATGAAGGTGGAAGAGTATGTATAATAACATTCCATTCTTTAGAAGATAGAATAGTTAAAAATGCATTTAGAGATTTAGCTTTAGACTGCATATGTCCATCAGAGCTACCTATATGTCAATGTGATAAGGAATCTGAGGTTAAGGTTATAACTAGAAAGCCAATACTTCCAAGTAAAGAAGAAGTGGAATTCAACCCAAGAAGTAGAAGTGCGAAGCTTAGAGTAGCAGAGAAAATATAAAAGTTTTTTATAAAATACCCTTTAAGATTGATATAAAATTTTATCTTAAAGGGTATTTTATTTATAATATTTCGATGATTTGATATATAATATTAGTTAAATTATATTAGATTGTAGGGTGAAACTATGAAAAAGATTTTGATAATATCTTTTGGTGAACATACAGGATTGAGTATAAAGGCTCAACTTAAAGATATTTTAGGGGATAAATTTGAAATTATTAATTTAAGTGTAGATGATAGCTTTGATTATTGCTTATATACTGATTTGGTGATATTCTCTAGTGAAGAAGTTAGAGATATTTGCTTACTTACAGTTGATAAAGAGTTTGATTTTATAGTTTTAAAACGTGTTATAAGGCATGAGTGTATAGATGAAATTTTAAAGATAAGAGAAAATAAAGATGTTCTTGTAGTAAATGATACTGAAGAAAGTTGTAAAGAAGTTATAAATCAACTAAAAAAGCAAGGAATAGATCATGTTAAATATTATCAATACTACCCTGGTATTAGTGAATATAAAGAAACTGATGTGGCTATCACACCGGGGGAATCTCATTTAGTTCCTAATGGGATAAAAAGGGTTATTGATATAAGTGCTAGAAGAATGGATGTAACTAGTCTAATTGAAGTTTTAATGAAATTAAATTGTATAGAGGAATATGGTAGTTTAGTTTCTTCTTATTTTTACAGAGATATGATAAATATTTCTAAAAAATATATAAATATGTATCAAGAAACAAATAGGCTAAAGGAGATTTTGACAAATATCCTGGATAATCAAAAAAATGGTATTATTTATACTGATATTGAAAATAGAGTATTTGTACTAAATGAAGAAGCTATAAATTTACTAAATATAAGTAGACAAGATATTATAGGAAAAGATATATATACGATATTTAAAGAATTAAAAGAGGATATTATTAGTATTAACAATAGAGAGGTTTTAGTTTCTAAAGAAAAAATAAAAAGTAATAATTTTTATAGCGGAAATATGATTGTACTTAATGAGGTTAAACATATACATAAAATTGATGATGAATTAAGGAAGAAAGAAAGATCTAAGGAAAACTATGCTAGGTATACATTTGATGATATGGTAGGAGACTCTAAGTCTGTAACCAAGAGTATAGATTTAGCTAAGAAGGTAGCTAAGACAAATTCTACTGTTTTAATACAAGGTGAGACTGGTACAGGTAAAGAAGTTCTAGCACAAGCAATACATAATGAGTCAGAAAGAAAAGATTATCCATTTATTGCAATTAACTTTGCTGCTATTCCAGAAAACTTAATAGAAAGTGAACTATTTGGATATGAAGAAGGTGCTTTTACAGGAGCTAAAAAAGGTGGAAAAATAGGTTTATTCAAAAAAGCACATAAGGGAACTATATTTTTAGATGAAATTGGTGATGCTTCTCTATATTTACAGTCTAGATTACTTAGAGTACTTCAAGAAAGAGAAATAACACCAGTAGGTAGTACCGAAACTATACCAATAGATATTAGGGTTATTGCAGCTACAAATAAAGAATTATTTGAAGAGGTTAAGTTGAAGAATTTTAGAGAAGACTTGTACTATAGATTAAATGTAATGCCTATATACTCAATACCTTTAAGAAATCGGAAAGAAGATATAAAGTTACTATTAAAATATTATTTATCTAAAGTAACTAAAAATAATGATTTGAGTTCATTTTTCACTGAAGATGCAATTAGATTATTAGAAGATTATAATTGGCCAGGCAA
The DNA here is from genome assembly GCF_014323405.1 of Romboutsia faecis. GTDB lineage: Bacteria > Bacillota > Clostridia > Peptostreptococcales > Peptostreptococcaceae > Romboutsia_E > Romboutsia_E faecis. Next base: position 177,028 of record NZ_JACRWE010000002.1, read on the forward strand.
TATAAGAGAACTTGTGAATGTAGTAGAATATGTATCTACAATAAAAGAGATTGGAATAAAAATAGACATTAATGACCTACCTAAATATATTGTTGAGCTTATTAATAAGAATGGAAATAAAGATATATTTGAGGCTAAATTATCTTTAGAACAAGATTTAGATGAAAAAGAATTATGGGTATTACGAAAGATTTATAAGTACGAGGGGATTGGAAGGAGAACATTATCCATTATATCTTATGAAGAAGGTTATGATATTGGAGAAGGTAGAATTAGAAGTATCATGAAAAAGTTAAGATTATATGGATATATAGATATCAATAAAGGTTTAAAAGGGACAAAAATATTGAAAAAAGGGATAGAAAGGGTTAATTTGTAATATAATTAACCCTTTATGGTTTTTGTTTATTTTATATTGGTTTATAAAGGAAAACAAATTTAAATTCATACTTTAAATAAAAATAAGAAAATATTTAAGAGCCTTATGTTTTAAAGTATAAAAAAATAAAAACATATATTAAAAGTTGGCATGGAACTTGCTTCACACTATTATATAAAATTTAATTAATTGTGTGGAGGAAAAATAAATGACTACATTAAAAAAGAAAAAACCAACATTGTTGCAAGCTTTAATACCTATAGTATTTATGATTGTCGCATTGGCAATAGGTTATGGTGTATTAGGTATAAATGCAGAGCCTATAATGATAGCATCGGCTTTTATAGCAGGTATAATAGCGTACAGATTAGGGTATAAATGGGATGAAATGCAAAAGGCGATAGTAGATAAGATAGCAAGTGCACTTCCAGCTACACTAATATTATGGAGTGTAGGGCTTTTAATAGGAGCATTAATGTTTTCTGGAGCTGTTCCTATGATAATATACTATGGAGTACAAATGATAAATCCTAAGTTTATACTGGTTACAGCATTTTTACTATCAGCATTACTTGCTATAGTAACAGGAACATCATGGGGAGCTGCAGGAACTATTGGTGTGGCAATGATGGGAATTGCAGGAGGATTAGGAGTATCATTACCAGCTACAGCAGGTGCAGTAGTATCAGGTGCATTCTTAGGTGATAAATTATCTCCTCTTTCAGATACTACGAATCTAGCTCCTATGGCAGCAGGAAGTGAAATATATGATCATATAAAGCATATGCTTTATACAACTGTACCAGCTTCTTTGGTATGTATAGTAGTTTACTTAATTGTTGGATTTAGCTCTTCTGGGGAATTAGTGACACCAGATTCAGTTAAAATAATGATGGAGCAGTTAGAGTCAATGTTTAACTTTAACATGTTATTATTATTACCACTAGTATTAGTAATTTTAGGTTCAGTAAGAAGATGGCCAACTATACCAACTATGCTAGGAACAAGTTTAATTACTATAGTTTTAGGTTCTATAGTTCAAGGATTTAACATAGTTGATGGATTTACATCTTTAATTTCTGGGTTTGATTTAACTATGACTGGTTTTGAAGGAGAAGCTACGGCTGAAGTAATAAAACTTATAAATAGAGGTGGAGTTGTATCCGTAACAAGTACAACAGTACTTATATTCTGTGCTATGGGATTTGCTGGGATAGTAAGTGTTTCGGGTATGTTAGATGTAGTACTTGACTTATTAATGTCAAAAGTTAAATCAACATCTGGAATAATAATATCAACCATAGCATCTTGCTTTACAGTTGCATTTGTAACAGGTAGTTCATACTTATCAATACTTGTACCTGGGGAATTATTTAAAGACGTTTATCCAAAGAAAAACCTAGATCCTAAGAATTTATCTAGAACATTAGAAGATTCAGGAACAGTTCTTGTTCCTTTAATACCATGGTCAGCAGCAGGAGCATATATGGCAGCAACATTAGGGGTGCCTACTTTAGAATACTTACCATGGGCAATACTTAATTATACAGGTATAATATTTGCAATAATATGTGCAATTACTGGATTTGGGATAGCTAAGATAGATAAAAGTGAAAAAGAAGACGTAATAAAAGGAGCATAATTTATATGATATTAATAAAGAATGTAGAAGTATATGCACCAGAGTACAATGGTAGAAAAGATGTTTTTATAAGTGGAGGAAAAATATCATTAATAGAAGATGAAATTAATTTTGAGAATGATAAAATTAAGATAATAGATGGTAGCAAAAAAAAGCTTACGCCTGGATTTATAGACCAACATGTGCATATAACTGGAGGCGGTGGAGAAGGTAGCTTTAAAACTAGAGCTCCAGAAATAACTTTAAGTAAACTTACAAAAGGTGGGATAACAACTGTTGTTGGACTTCTAGGAACAGATGGAACGACAAGAAGTGTAGAAAACTTAGTAGCAAAGGCTAAAGCATTGAAAGAAGAAGGGATTACAGTTTTTACATATACAGGTTCATATGAGTACCCAACAGTAACAATTACAGGATCCATAAAAAAGGATATTGCCTTTGTAGATGAGATTATAGGTGTAAAGCTGGCTTTATCTGACCATAGATCACCAAATGTAAGTAATTTAGAATTACAGAGAGTGGCATCGGATGCAAGAGTAGCTGGTATGTTAAGTGGAAAAGCAGGAATTGTAGTTCTTCATATGGGTGATGGTAAAAAGGGTCTTTCTAAAGTGAATGAAATACTAGAGGGAACTGAAATACCTATAAAAACTATAAGGCCTACTCATGTAAATAGAAGGAAAGAACTTTTACTAGAAGCATTTGATTATGCTAAGAGGGGAGGGAAGATAGATTTAACTTGTGGAATGAGAGATGACCTAACTCCAGGAAAGAGTATAAAGAAAGCTATAGAAGAAAATGTACCTAGAGAAAATATGACAATAAGTTCTGATGGATATGGAAGTTGGTCTAAATATGATGCAAGCGGAAATTTAGTAAAAATGGGAGTATCAAGCGTATCTAGTTTACATAAAGAGTTTAAATCAATGGTAAATGATTTAGACTTTAGTATAGAGGAAGCTTTAATTTATATAACTTCTAATGTTGCAAAAGGATTAGAAATATATCCAAGGAAAGGGTGTATAAATGAAAACTCTGATGGAGATGTGTTATTATTAGATGAAGATTTGAATATTGATACAGTTATAGCAAATGGTAAAATAATGATAGAAAATAAAGAAGTATTAGTATATGGAACATATGAACATATATAGAGTTTATTTAGAATTAGAATTAAAAAATATGTAAGTTTAATACAAAAAAGTGTGCTTAGTATAATAAGTACACTTTTTTTATTTTTTTATGTATAAATTTAGATATAAGTCATTAGAGGAGGTTTTGCATTATTTGCAAATAAATAATATATGGAATTAAAAATATATAGGCTTTAGATAAGGATAATGATCAAATTTACTAAACTTATTATTGGGAGTGATAGAGGTGAAAAAAAATAATAAAATTGAGGACATAAACGAATATAAGAAAAAGAAAAAGAATAAAAATAAAAATAGGAAGAAAAGAATTGTCTTTAAGAAATCTCGTGTAATTCTTGTGTTTATTTGTGTAGCAGGTACTGTAATAGGAAATCTATGTGGCTACTCTATAGTCTCTCAGCTTAAATATGATATATATTACTTGAAAAAAGACTTAAGAGCAAAAGAGATAGTTATAGAGCAATTAAATTCGAGAATATATAGTAACTATAGTATAGAAGAGATTGAAAAAATGGCTAAAGAAAAAATTAATATGGATTATCCGAAAGAAAGTCAAATCGAGTATATAACTGTTGAGGATTAGGGGTGAGAGCTTTTGAAAAAAATAAAAGGGTTAAGTAGGAAAAGGTTGGTTCTTGTTCTTATACTGGCTTGTTCTCTATTTTTTTGTCTTATAATTAGAACCGGATATATTCAACTTATAAAGGGAGAGTGGCTAAGTACAAAAGCATCGGAGCAACAAACGAGAGAAATACCAATAGAACCAAAGAGGGGAACAATCTATGATGCAAATATGAAAGAACTTGCTGTCAGTGTTACAAAGTATACAGTTTGGTGTAAACCTGTAGAAGTAAAAGACAAAAAAGATGTAGCAGAAAAATTAGCATCAGTTTTAGGTAAAGAAGAAGAGGAAGTATCTAAGTTAGTAAATAAAAAGAATACAGCATTAGTAAGAATTCAAAGATGGATAGATGATGAAACTGCAACTAAAATTAGGGACTTGAGTTTATCGGGAATTTGGGTAGCAGAGGACAATCAACGATATTATCCATATGGAAATTTTGCAGCATATGTTTTAGGACATACAGCCGCAGATTCTACTGGAATTGCAGGAATAGAGATGCAATATAATAGTAAACTTCAAGGAAAAGCTGGAAAACTTATAGTTAGTACGGATGCATCAGGAAGAGAGATACCTCAAGGATCAGAAACGTATTATGAACCTGTACAAGGAAATGGTCTAGTATTGACTATAGATGAAGTTATACAACATTATGCAGAAAAAGCAATTGAAAAGGCGTATGAGGTTACAGGGGCTAAAAGGGTTAATGTTATAGCTATGGATCCTAAAACAGGCGATATACTAGCAATGGCATCAAAACCTGATTACGATCCAAATGACTCAAGGACAGCTATATATCCTTACTATCAAGAATTACTAGAAGAATATAGTGATAAGGAAAAAATAAATGGATATTATGCAATGTGGAGAAATCCATTAATAAATGATACATATGAGCCAGGATCTACTTTTAAGTTAATAACATCATCTGCTTCAGTTGAAGAAGGTGTAGTAAGTGATAAAGATAAATTTGTGTGTACAGGAAAAGTAATGGTAGGTGGTCGTCCAATAAAATGTTGGAGACACTATAGACCTCATGGCGAGCAAACTTTTGCTCAAGGAGTTCAAAATTCATGTAACCCAGTATTCGTTGAATTATCAAATAGATTAGGCGTAAGTAAGTTTTATGATTACATAGAAGCTTTTGGATTTAAATCAAAAACTGGAATAGATTTACCAGGAGAAGCAAAAGGAATAGTCTACAATGAAAAAAATGTAGGGCCTGTAGAATTAGCAACAATGTCATTTGGTCAATCTATATCGGTAACGCCAATACAACTTATTACTGCAATATCAGCAATTGCTAATGATGGTGAACTTATGCAGCCTAGATTAGTAAAAGGATATACTGATAATAAAGGAAATGTAATAGAAGAGGTAGCACCTAAGTCAGTAAGAAAAGTGGTATCAGAGGAAACTTCTAAAAAGATGTTAGAAATAGCACAGTCAGTTGTAAGTGATGGTGGAGGTAAGATTGCATACTTACCAGGATACAGATTAGGTGGAAAAACAGGTACAGCGCAAAAAGTTGTAGATGGAGTGTATGCACAAGGAAAATACATTTGTTCTTTTGTTGGGATTGCACCAACGGATGATCCTCAAATTGTAGTATTGGCTACAGTTGATGAACCTACGGAAGGTAGTTTATTTGGTAGTACAACTGCAGGACCTATAATAAAAGAAATAATGAGCGAAGCATTACCTTATTTAGGTGTTGAACCTAAATACACTGAAGAAGAAAAAGCAGAAAATGAAAAGGTTAAAGTAGTAGTTCCTGATGTGAGAAATTTAGCTATTGAAGATGCAGCAAAAGTATTAGAAGAATCAAAATTAAAAGTGAACTTAGATCCAGATGTAGATGTACCTGAAGGTTCTAAAGTAACTGATATGTTCCCAAAACCAGGAGTCAAAGTATCAGAAGGTTCAAGCATATCAATATACTTTGATAATTAGAATTGTAAATAATTTGTAATTAAAATATAATTATAAATAACTTCAAAAAAAACATAATCTGTTATATAATTATAAAGTTAAAATATACTTGGGGGCAATGTATACATATACATTGCCTTTTATTAAGATGAGTTGTAAAATAAAACTGCGTATAGAAAATTAAAAGGAGGAGTGGTATGGAAAATCTAACGGTTAAAGAGTTAGTAATTTCTACTAAAGGGAAATTAGTCCTAGGCGATGAAAATAATTTTGTAAACGACATTATCATAGATAGTAGAAAAGCAAATGAGAATAATGTATTTGTAGCTATAGTTGGAGAAAACCTAGATGGTCATAACTTTATACAATCAGCATATGACCAAGGCTGCAGAACTTTTATAAAAAATGATAAAGTTAATATCGATTTAAATCAATCAGATGTTAATGTGATAGAAGTAAAAGATACAGAAATAGCATTAGGAGATATAGCAAAGTATTATAAATCAAAGTTTGAGATACCTTTTATAGGAATAACAGGTAGTGTTGGAAAAACAACAACTAGAGATATGGTATATGCAGCTGTATCATCTAAATATAATTCATTAAAAAATGAGGGTAATCTTAATAATCAATTAGGCGTACCTCTTACTTTATTTGAGCTTAATAAAGAACATGAATGTGCAGTAATAGAAATGGGCATGTCTGGATTTAATGAAATAGAATATTTAGCAAATATAGTTAATCCTAAAATCGGTGTTATATCGAATATAGGACTTTCTCATATAGAAGCACTTGGTTCACAGGAAGGTATATTAAAGGCTAAGATGGAGATAACTACAAACTTTGATTCAACGAGTACTTTAATAGTTAATGGAGATGATAAGTTCTTATCTACACTAAAGAACAAAGACCATGCTTATACTTTAAAAACATTTGGATTCAACAAAGAGAATGACATTTATTGTGAAGATTTTACTATGGGAGAGGATAGTATAACTTTTACATGTGTTATAGATGGAAATAAAGAAGAAATTTTCATACCAGCAGTAGGAGAGCATAATATATATAATGCAATGGCTGCAATACTAACGGGTATAGCTTTAGAAATTCCTTTAAAAAATATAAAGGAAGGTTTAAAATATTATAAAGCGACAAAAATGAGACTAGATATAGTAAAAGATAATGATTTAACTATAATAAATGACACTTACAATGCAAGCCCTGATTCTATGAAAGCTGCTTTAAAGATACTAGGAAGGTATAAGGAAAGAAGAGTGGCAATATTAGGTGATATGTTCGAAATGGGAGAGCATGCAGAGTATGGTCATAGACTAGTTGGAGAATCAACAATAGGCAATGTAGATTTACTAATTACAATAGGAGAAGATTCTAGATTTATTAGTGACGAAGCTAAAAAATTAGGGCTATGTTCTAATAGTATATATCACTTTGCCACAAAAGAAGATGCTATAAATAATTTAGATGACCTGATACAAAAAAATGATGTAGTATTAGTTAAAGCATCTAGAGGTATGAAATTAGAAAAAATAGTAGAATATCTAAGTAAGTAAAAATAACGAAAGAGATAGCCAACAGGGAGAGGAGTATGTATTATGTTAGGAATAACAGAACTTACGTATACAGCAATGATTTCGTTTCTAATAGTAATTATATTAGGACCAATATTTATACCGATGTTAACTAAATTTAAATTCGGTCAAACAGTTAGAGATGATGGACCAAAGACACATCTACAGAAAAATGGAACTCCAACAATGGGAGGAGTACTTATAATTATAGCTATACTTATTACAGGACTTACTAGAAGTAATATAAGTTCAGATATGGTAATAGGACTTATCTGTGTAGTAGGATTTGGTTTCGTAGGGTTTGTAGATGACTTTATAATAATAAAAATGAAAAGATCACTAGGATTAAAACCTTGGCAGAAAATAGTTATGCAAGTAGCTTTAGCCTTATATGTATCTTATTATCAATATAGTTCATCGCCAAGTGCAACACAGCTTATAATACCATTTACTGATGCAGTGATAAATTTAGGTCCGTTATATGTGCCAATAATGACATTTATGATAGTAGGTATAGTAAATGCAGTTAATTTAACAGATGGGTTAGATGGATTAGCATCAGGCGTAACGCTAATTGTAGCGGCGTTCTTTATGATATTTGCTACATCTATATCAAATACAGATGTAGCAGTTCTTGCAGCGGCAACAGTAGGAGCGTGTATAGGATTTTTAGGATTCAATGCATATCCAGCTAAAATATTTATGGGAGATACTGGTTCTATGGCATTAGGAGGAGCAGTTACGGCATTTGCTGTATTAACTAACTCTATGCTTTTATTTGTTTTAGTAGGAGGTATATACTTCGCTGAAGCTATATCAGTAATGCTTCAAGTAACTTATTATAAATTAACTAAGAAAAGAATATTTAAAATGGCTCCGATACATCACCATTTTGAACAATGTGGATGGCCAGAAACTAAAGTAGTATTTACATTCTGGATAGTTACTGTAGTTTTAGCTTGGATAGGAATAATTGCCGTATTCTAATTTTGGAGGTAAGAAAAGTGGAACTTAAAAACAAAAAAGTTTTACTAGTAGGTCTTGCAAAAACTGGTGTATCTACAATAAAACATTTAGATAAGCTAGGAGCAAAAACTATTGTAAATGATATAAAAGAAAAATCACAATTAGAAGATATACTAAGAGAGTTAAAAAGTATAAAAAATGTTGAATATATATTAGGATATCATCCAGAAAATGTTGATGATATAGATCTTGCTATTGTATCTCCAGGAGTTCCTCTAGATTTACCTTTCATATGTAAATTAAGAGAAAATAATATCAAAATAATTGGAGAAGTAGAATTAGCATATAGATTGTCTAAAAATAATCCTGTATTTATAGGGATAACAGGAACTAATGGAAAGACTACTACTACTAGCATAGTAGGAGAAATCTTCAAAAAAGCTAATAAGGATACTTATATAGTTGGTAATATTGGAAATCCTGTTATTGATACAGTAGACTTAACTAATAAAAATTCAGTTCTAGTAACTGAGTTAAGTAGTTTCCAATTAGAAAGTATAGATGAATTTAGGCCAAGAGTAAGTGCATTTTTAAATATTACTGAAGATCATATGAATAGACATCATACAATGGAAAACTATATAAATGCAAAAGCTAGAGTTTTTGAAAATCAAAAAGAAGAAGATTTTACAATCTTAAATTATGATGATACTCAAGTAAGAAACTTAGCAGAAAAATGTAAATCTAAAGTCATATTCTTTTCAAGAAAAGAAATATTAAATAATGGAATATATTTAGATGAAGATAATAATATAATTATAGATATAGATGAAAAAATATTACTTTTAAATGCAAATGAATTAAGTTTACCAGGAGAACATAACTTAGAAAATTGCATGGCAGCCATAGGAATAACTTATGTAAGTAATATTGATTTAGAAGTAATAAAAGATGTATTAAAAACTTTTAAGGCAGTTGAGCATAGACAAGAATTTGTAAGAGAATTAAACGACATAATGTTTGTTAATGACTCAAAAGGAACAAATCCAGATTCTACTATAAAAGCAATTAAATCATATAATAGAAATATAATATTAATTGCTGGAGGTAAAGATAAAGGAAGTAGCTTTGATGAACTTCTTGAGATTGCAAAAGAAAATGTAGTTGCATTAGTATTATTAGGAGAAACAGCCTCTAAGATAGAGGAGACTGCTAGAAAAAAAGGATTTGACAAAATCTATATAGTAAATAATATGGAAGAAGCTGTAAAAACTTCTTATAAAATTGCACAAAGTAAGGATGTAGTTTTACTTTCTCCTGCTTGTGCAAGTTGGGATATGTATAAGAATTTTGAAGTAAGAGGAAAAGACTTCAAGGATAGTGTAAACAATTTAAAATAACCTCTTTACCGCTACCACAAATGCAAAGGGAGGTAAGTCTAACATGCCTAAGGAAGGTTTGAAAAAACAAATCAAAAGAGGAATGAAGACTGAGTTTGATTCAGTAGTTTTTTATACTACTATGACATTAGTATTTATAGGCATAGTAATGGTGTTTAGCGCTAGCTATATACAAGCTGCATTTAAGCACCATGATGCCTTTTATTTTTTAAAAAGAAATGTAATTTACGCTGTTTTAGGCTTTATTGGAATGATGATAATGTCTAGAGTAGAATACACATTTTGGAAGAAAAATGCCACAAAGATAGGTATAATAGCAGTAGTTTTATTAATATTGGTGCTAACACCTCTAGGAATAGAAGCAAATGGAGCAAGACGATGGTTAGGTGTAGGTGGAGCAACTATACAGCCAGCAGAAATTGCTAAATTTGCATGTATATTAATAACTGCAAAATTAATCGAAAAAAGATATGACAATATAAAATCTTTGACAAAAGGTGTTTTACCACTTCTTATAGTTCCCGGGACTTTCTTTATACTTATAATGGGTCAACCAAATATGTCAACAGCAGGTACTATAATATTAGTTGTGTTTGTAATGTTATTTGTAGCAGGAATGAATATGAAATTTGTATATACTATGATAGCATTAGGGATAGCAGCATTTGCAGGATTAGTACTTTCAGCACCGTATAGATTAAAACGTGTATTATCATTCTTAGACCCATTTCAAGACCCACTAGGATCAGGATATCAAGTAATTCAAAGTTTATATGCCATTGGCTCTGGAGGTTTATTTGGACTTGGGCTTGGTAAAAGCAAACAAAAATATTTTTACATACCAGAACCACAAAATGACTTTATATTTGCTATAATAGGAGAAGAACTCGGGCTTGTAGGATGTATAGTAGTTATGATGTTGTTTGTAATATTAGTATATAGATGTATAAGAATAGCATTAAAATGTCCAGACATATTTTCGGCTATGGTTGTTATAGGTATAGGAGCTCAAATAGGAATACAAGCAGCTTTAAATATAGCTGTTGCTACTTCATCTATGCCAGCAACCGGAGTTGCTCTTCCATTTATAAGTATGGGGGGAACCTCACTAACCATACTTATGGGAGCAGTCGGTATAGTATTAAACATCTCAAAACATGTCAAAATTAATTAACAGGAGAGGATTCAATGAGAGTTTTATTATCAGGTGGAGGAACTGGAGGTCATGTTTATCCAGCTATCGCCATTGCAAATAGAATAAAAGAACAATATCCAGATGCTGAGATAATGTTTGTTGGAACAGAAAAAGGAATAGAATCTGAAATAGTTCCGAAATATGGATATGAATTAAAAACTGTTACAGTTCAAGGTTTTAAAAGAAAGATAGACTTCGATAACGTAAAAAGAGTATTTAAATTATTCAAAGGATTAGAGCAATCAAGGAAGGTTGTTAAAAAGTTTAAACCGGATGTTGTAATCGGAACTGGAGGATATGTAAGTGGACCAGTATTATTTAATGCTGCCATGAGCAAAGTTCCAACAGTAATTCATGAACAAAACTCTTTTCCTGGAGTCACAAATAAAATACTTTCAAAAGTTGTTACAAGAGTTTTAACTAGTTTTGAAGATTCACATGAAAGATTTCCAGAAGGAAGCCGTGATAAATTAGTTTTAACGGGAAATCCAGTAAGAAAAGAAATATTAGTAGCTAGGAAAAATATTGCTAGAAAAAATCTAGGAATAAGTGAAGATAAGAAAATGGTACTTTGCTACGGTGGTAGTGGAGGATCTGAAGAAATAAACGATGCAATGAAAGTTGTAATAGAAAATATGGTTAAAGAAGATATAGCATTTATATTTGCTACTGGAAAATATTACTATGAAGAATTTGCAAAGAGCATAGAATATCTAAATTTAAAACCATATCAACAAGTAGTTCCATATTTAGAGGATATGGCAAATGCATTAGCTGCAAGTGATTTAGTTATAGGAAGTGCAGGTGCGATATCTTTAGCTGAGATAACAGCATTAGGGAAACCATCAATAATAATACCTAAGGCTTATACTGCGGAAAATCATCAAGAATATAATGCTAAAAGTATAGAGTCAAAAGGTGCTGGAATTGCAATATTAGAAAAAGATTTAACACCTAAAAAATTAAATGAAACTGTATTTAGATTATTAGGAGATAGAGAGCTTTTAATAGATATGGAAAATGCAAGTAAGGAAATTGGAAAACCTGAAGCAATAGATTTAATTTGCGATGAAATTATCAAGATATATGAAGAAAAAAATAAAGTAAAAAAATCTAAAATAGAAGACAAAAGTACAGATATAAAAGAAGATGATGAAAAAGAATCATCTGTAGACAATAATAATGATTCTAAGGAACAACCAAAGGTAATTGGAATTAAGAAAAAGTAACATATAACCCCCTTAGTACATAGATTTAAATTATAGGCATTTGGATTTAAATCTACTACTAGGGGGGTTAATTTTGTCTAAGTATATAATACACGGAGGTAATAAAATAGAGGGAACTTTGAAGATTAGGGGAGCGAAAAATGCTATATTACCTATAATGGCAGCGACAATACTTAATGAAAATAAGAGCATAATTCATAATGTACCTAGTATAGCTGATGTATTTATTATGATAAAGATACTAGAAAGTATAGGCTGTAAAATTGAATATAGTGAAGATACTCTGATAATAGAAAGTTCTGGTATAAACTTTCATAAAATAGATGAAGAGTATGTAAGGAAGATGAGATCATCAATAATTATTATGGGAGCAATGATAGGCAGACTTGAGCATATAGAAATAAGTCATCCTGGAGGATGTGCTATTGGTGCTAGACCGATAGATTTGCATTTAAAAGCTTTAGAATCTCTAGGTGTTACAATTGAAGAGGAAGATGGTGTTATTAGTTGCTACAGAGAATATCTAAAAGGAAATGATATAAGATTTGAAAAAACAAGTGTGGGAGCAACTGAGAATGCTATGCTTGCTGCAGTAAAATCTAAGGGCGTAACAAGAATATATAATGCAGCTAAAGAACCAGAAATAGAAGATTTACAAAATTTCTTGAACGCCATGGGTGCAAAGGTAAAAGGTGCTGGAACAGGCTATATAGAAATAGAAGGTGTAGAAAAACTAGGCGAAGTGGAATATAGTGTGATACCCGATAGAATAGCCATAGGAACTTATATGGTAGCTAGCGCTATAACTGGTGGTAGACTAGAAGTTGAAAAAGCAATAAGACCTCATATGGAGCCTATAAGTAACATTTTAAGAATGGCTGGATGCGAGATAGAGTATACAACAACTGGATTAAATCTATTATCTCCAAAAACAATTAAAGCTGTTGATTTAATTAAAACTTTACCACATCCAGGATTTCCAACAGATATGCAGTCCCAAATGATGGCCTTAATGACATTATCTGATGGTCTTAGTGTATTTTTTGAAACTATATTTGAAAATAGATTTATGCATTGTAAAGAGCTTATGAATATGGGAGCTGATATACGACTTATTACAGATAAAATTTGTGAGGTAAGAGGTGTGGATGCCATCTATGGAGCTAAGGTTAAGTCTACAGACTTACGAGGAGGAGCTAGTCTTGTATTAGCGGCATTAGCAGCTAAGGGTGAAAGTGAAATCTCAGATGTTTACCATATTGAAAGAGGATATGAGAATATAGAAAATGTACTTAGGAATTTAGGTGCAGATATTAGGAAAATATAAAGGCTCAAAATAGAGCCTTTTAATATATATTAAAATATAAAGTATATTTAAGACGTAAAATTATATTTATTGTAAAAATAGTATTAAAATTGCTTTCAAAAGTATAGTTTATTATGTAGGGAAATATAATAATAAAGTTGTATTTTATAAATAGATTTATTATAGGGGGTGAGTGCTTGAAAGGAAGAAAAAAGAAGAAAAGAACAGATCGGGTAATTATAGCTTTAGTTTTTGTTTTTATGTTATCTTTAGGAACTATAGCTTTCTTAAAAAGTAATATTTTTAATTTAAGTAAAGTAGAAATAATAGGAAATAAAAACTTGAAAGAAAATGAAGTTGTAGATTTAGAAAGCTTAATGACTAACAAAAATATATTTACTTATAATTTAAAAAAAATTAAAACTAAAATAGTTGAAAATCCTTATGTAGAAGATGCTCAAGTGAAAATAAAACTTCCTAATAAAATAATAATAGATGTTGATGAAGTAGATGTTGTAGCCTTGTTATCTAATGGAAAAGATTATTGTTACATAGATAATGAGGGAAATTTAATTAAAAAAATTGATAATATAGAAGAAAATAGTGATAAAATAATATTTAGTACAGAATATTCTATAGAAAATGGACAAGTAATAAACTTTAAAAGTGAAAAAGATAAGAAAGCTATATTAAACTTAATAAGTACTTTAAGAAAAGAACATTTAGAAAAAGAAATTGTAAGGGTAGAATATACTAATGATTCTAAATTTAATATAGAATCAAAGATAGGAGCTAAGTTTTTACTGATTAACGACGATGATTTAAATTACAATATAGCAAGAGCAAGCAAAATACTTTTAGATCTACAGAATAAAAATATTAATAGTGGTGTTGTGGACTTAACATATAATAACTATGCTGTATATAAACCAAGTTGATGATCAGCAAATGAGGAGTGATATATTTGCACAAGAAAATGCCTTATAAAAGCCTAGTTATAGTAACAACTGTACTAGGAGTTTTTATAAGTTTACAGTTAAAAAGTATAAACATAGAAAATAATGGAATGACAACCCTCAAAAAGGGAGAGCAGCTAAAGCAAGAGTTAAAGTCGTTAAAGAAAGAAGAAGAAGAATTACGAGAAGAAATTAAAAATATTCAAGATGATATAGATAGTTATAAAAATATGGAAGATGGATCCACAGAAGAAAGTATAAAAACAGAAATTAAAAAATATGAAGAATTAGCAGGTTATACAGATGTAGAGGGCGAAGGAGTTAATGTAACTATAAAATCTATAAGCAATAGCTTAAGTGATGATTCAGATAATAGCATAGTTTATAATTATGATTTATTACTGTCACTTATTAATAAATTGAATTCTGCTCAAGCAAATGCAATTTCTATTAACAATCAACGAATAGTATATGATTCATATCTACATTTAAAAGAAGATAAATTATATTTAAATGACATAGCTATAAATGAGCCATTTATTATAAAGGCTATAGGTGATTCAGATACTTTAGCATCTGCACTTCAAATAAAATATGGTATCATATGGGAAATAGAGAAGTACTATAACGCTAAAGTTACAGTAGAAAAGAATGATCATATAACCATAGGGGCTTCTAGTGAAAAAAAATACTTAGAGGATGTAGAAATAAATGAAGAACATGAGGATTAATAAAAATAAGATAAAAACAAAGCAAACCTTAATTATATTAATAGCATTCATGTTAGGTATATTTATAGCTATATATTTAAAGTCAACGGATTCTGATAATGTATATATTTCTTTAGAAGAAAAAAGATCACTTGAAAATGATATTAATAATAAGAAAATGGAAATATCTAGTTTAAAAAAGAGAAAAGAAGAATATGAAAAGAGTTTAAAAGCTTATGAAGATGTTGTTAAAAACAAAAATAAATCTATAGGAGAGTTAATGAATGAAGAGTTAGATTATTTAAAAGTCATAAGCGGATACTCAAGTATTATAGGAAGTGGAGTAATTATTACCATAAAAGATAGTGAAAGAGAGCTTTCGAGTGGGGAAACTCCAAATGATTTATTAGTACATGATATAGATATATTAAGAATATTAAATGACTTAAAAAAAGCTGGTGCAAAGGGCATAACAATAAATGGTGAGCGAGTTATACCTACAAGTGAAATAAAATGTTCGGGTGCTACAATTACGGTTAACAAAACAACTTATGGACAACCATTTATAATAAAAGCCATAGGTAATACTGAGTCATTAATGGCAAGTATAAATGCTCCAGAATCATATGCTAACTTATTAAGGAGCGTATATGGAATTTATATAAATATAGAAGAAAATGAAGAAATAACATTAAATTTTTATGAAAATAATAAATAAAAGTATAAAAAGCTTGAAAAATAGAACTATTTCAAAGTAAAATAAAGAAGGTGAGTATTTATGTTATGGATACTAGGAGGATTAGCACTAGGAGTAGTTATTGGTTATTATATTCCATTTACTTATCCTATGGATTACTCCCTTTATATGTCTGTTGCAATACTTGCAACTTTAGATTCTATCTTTGGTGCAGTAAAGTCAACCTTTGAAGGTAAATATGATAATATAATATTTGTTACTGGATTTATTGGAAATTCATTATTAGCTATATTTTTAACCTATATAGGTGATAAGCTTGGAATACCGATTTATTATGTAGCAATTTTAGTATTTGGTTCGAGATTATTCGATAATTTATCAATGATAAGAAGACATATTATTTTAAGGTTAAGTAATAAAAAAAGAGGAAATTAAGTATTTTTATGGAATAAGTTAGTTAAATGTTAACAAATTTTGTAGATTAAATGATATAATTATTACATAGATTTACTTTGAATCGTAAAATAAGGAGGTTTATAAATGCTAAACTTTGACGTAGAATCAGACAATTTTGCGCAGATTAAGGTTATAGGTGTCGGTGGCGGTGGAAATAATGCCGTTAACCGAATGGTAGAGGCACAACTTAAAGGTGTTGAGTTTATTGCAATTAATACTGATAAGCAAGCTTTATACACATCTAAAGCTGAGTATAAAGTTCAAATAGGAGATAAACTTACTAGAGGACTTGGAGCAGGAGCTAATCCTGATATTGGGAAAAAAGCAGCTGAAGAAAGTAAGGATGAAATATTAACATTACTTCAAGGTTCGGATATGGTATTTGTTACTGCTGGTATGGGTGGTGGAACAGGTACAGGAGCAGCACCATTAGTTGCTCAATTAGCTAAGGAAATGGGGATACTTACAGTAGGAGTTGTTACTAAGCCTTTCATATTTGAAGGCAAGGTAAGAATGAAAAATGCTGAAAGAGGAATTGAAGATTTAAAGGCAAATGTTGATACTTTAATAACTATACCAAATGATAAGTTATTACAGTTAGTACAAAAGAACACATCTATGCTAGAGGCATTCTCTATAGCGGATAACGTATTAAAGCAAGGTATACAGTCAATATCTGATCTTATAGCAGTACCGGGTCTTATAAATCTAGACTTTGCAGATGTTACTTCTATAATGAAGGAGCAAGGTCTAGCACATATGGGTATAGGTACAGCTGTAGGTGAGAATAGAGCTGTTGAAGCTGCTAGAGAAGCAATACAATCTCCATTACTTGAGACTTCAATTAAGGGAGCTAAAGGTGTATTACTTAATATAACAGGTGGTTCTAATTTAGGATTATTCGAGATAAATGAAGCATCTACATTAGTACAAGAATCCTGTGATCCAGAAGCTAACATTATATTTGGGGCATCTATAAGAGAAGACTTAGGAGATGAAATAAGTATAACTGTTATAGCTACAGGTTTTGAAAGTAATCAAATCCAGGATATGAGAATAAATGATACTATAAGTAAGTTTACTACTAAACCAGTTGAAACTGAAGTTGAAAAAAAAGAAGTTGAGCCTATAAAGGAAGTGGTTACTGCTAAAGAAGAACCTAAAAGAACATCTTTAGTAGAAGAAGATGATGATATGATAATACCTACTTTCCTAAGAAGAAGAAGATAATAAAATATTTATTTTAAAATGAAGGAGATAGCCTATGGTTATCTCTTTTTTATTTTAATTAAGGTATTTTTATATTAAGAGATTATTAATTATAAAATTTTTTATATAAATATATTTATTAGAATAAAAATAATAAGTAATTTATAACTAAATTTTACCCATAAATATTTTATTCTACAGTTAAATTCTACTAATAGAGACTGTATAGATATTAGTAGATGAGAAATAGAGAAGAATAGGTTTGTTTTTGAATATTTTTATAGATTCTATGGTTATGTTTCGACTGTTAATATTGACATAAAATTCTGTAGCAAGTAGTTTATAATGAACTAAAGGTTTATGAAGAGGAGGAGTAGGTAATGTATATTGATTCTTACATTATAGAAAACCTACTAATAAATTATATTATTATAAGTTGTACATCTATTCTAACAAAAAATTTTAATAGTAGAAAACAGAAATTCCTTGGCTCAATATTAGGAACTATATATTCAGTAGCATATATATATCCACCATTAAAAATTTTATTTACAGTACCAGCAAAATTTATTTTTATAATTATTATCACATTAATATCATTCCAATATAAGAGTAAAAAGGAGTACATAAGAATACTCTTAATGTTTTACCTAGTTAATATTTTTATTTCCGGGAGTACATATTTTATAATTTACTTTACTGGAATTAGTCATTTGAAAATATCATTTTTAATAGCATGTGCTTATTTTAGCTGTAAGCTTCTTCAGTACATATACAGAGATATAAAAACAATTAAACATCTTAAAGATTTTACAAAGACCATAACAATTAGTTTATTAAATAGTAGCTGTAAATGTGAAGCACTATTAGATAGTGGTAATTTTTTAAAAGACCCAATAAGTAAAAGTGATGTGATTATAGTGAAATCTAGTATTTTGAAGGAGTTGTTACCAAAAGTAGAGCTTAATTATAATTATGAAGATGTAAGTGTAGAAAAAGTTGATGAGATAATAAATGATTTGGATGATGATTTATCAGCTAGGGTTAGACTTATACCATACAAACATGCTGGTAGTAGTCAAGCTAATATGATTTTAGGTTTTAAGGTTGATTACTTAGAAATAGATGAAAGAAAATTTGGAAATGTAATTATAGGAATATCAAATTTTAAAGATGAAGAATATGGTGCAATATTGAATCCAAGTATTTTATTATAATCTAAAAAAGTTAAATAATCTAAAGGGGGAGAGTAAAATGAAGTCTCTATTAGGAAAATTAATTACGAAATGCAGAGGAATAATTTTAAGGGTAGGTATTAAATTAGGTATCATAAAATCAGATAGTATTTATTATATGGGAGGCGTGAATATATTACCACCTCCGTTAAAACCAGATGAAGAAAATGCTTTGTTACAAAGATTAGAAAAAGATGAAAGTGTTAAGACTACATTAATTGAAAGAAATTTAAGATTAGTTGTATATATATCTAGAAAGTTTGAAAATACGGGTATTGATGTTGAAGATTTAATATCAATTGGCACGATAGGTCTAATAAAGGCTGTAAATACATTTAAACTAAATAAAAATATAAAGCTAGCAACTTATGCCTCTAGATGTATAGAAAATGAAATACTTATGTATTTAAGGAAAAATAATAAGAAAAAAGTTGAGGTATCTTTTGATGAGCCATTAAATATAGATTTAGATGGAAATGAACTTTTACTTTCTGATGTTTTAGGAACTGAAAATGATGAGATTTATAAGATAATAGAAGAAGAGATAGATAAAGATTTATTAATTATGGCATTAGATAGATTGTCTGATAGGGAAAAGCAAATTATGGAATTACGTTTTGGACTTACTAACAAAGGAAATGAGAGAACACAAAAAGAAGTTGCTGGAATGCTTGGAATATCTCAATCCTATATATCTAGATTGGAGAAGAAAATAATTTCAAGATTAAAAAAAGAAATGAAGAAATTCGTATAATATAAATAATTCTATCTTAAAAGTATAAAAATATATGATGTGTAAATAATTTCATATATAACAAATCTTTTAAGAGAGGACTGAAACTTATGCAAATTAATAAAGTTGAAATCTGTGGTGTTAATACATCTGAGCTTCCAGTTCTTAAAAATAATCAAATGACAGAGCTTCTTATAAAAATAAAAGATGGAGATGAAGAAGCTAGACAACAATTTGTAAGAGGCAACTTGAGATTAGTTTTAAGTGTAATACAAAAGTTTAATAACAGAGGGGAAAATATAGACGATTTATTTCAAATAGGATGTATAGGACTTATAAAGGCAATTGATAATTTTGACTTAAGCCAAAATGTAAGATTTTCAACTTATGCAGTGCCTATGATAATAGGCGAGATAAGGAGATACTTAAGGGATAATAATCCAATAAGAGTTAGTAGATCGCTAAAAGATATTGCATATAAAGCTTTACAAGTAAGAGAAAGGCTTGTTAGAAGTAATGCAAAAGAGCCTACAGTATCAGAAATAGCTAAAGAACTTGATTTAGAAGTTGAATCAGTAGTAATGGCATTAGATGCTATACAAGACCCTATATCTTTATTTGATCCGGTTTATCAAGATAATGGAGATGCTATATTTGTTATGGATCAAGTTCAAGATAAAAAAGATACAGATGAAAATTGGCTACAAGAAATTGCCTTAAAGGAAGCTATTAAAAAATTAAACAGCAGAGAAAAGCTAGTATTAGACTTAAGATTCTATAAAGGGAGAACACAAATTGAAGTTGCAGATGAGATAGGAATATCTCAAGCTCAAGTATCAAGAATAGAAAAAAATGCACTCAAAAATATGAGAAAATATATATAAAAATTAAACTTTATGAGCATGCCTCAAAATAAATTCACATAACATAAAAGAAGAAGAGTAGAGATACTAAGTGAATTTTATAACGGAGGCAGCTCTTTTTTCATGTTTAAATAAATTATTTTAGGTGAATTTTTTATTTTAAACTTAAATAGTTCTTTTTTTTTGGCCAAGTACATATTTATTTTTTAAAGGAGGGAGATTATAATATGATGAGAATATCTGATATAATGGAGAAAGAAGTGATTAATATAAAGAATGGAAAGAAGATGGGATACATAACTGACATAGATTTAGATATTAATGAAGGAAAGGTAATATCTTTTACAATACTAGGTGACTCTAGAAACTTTTTTTCAAGAGGATCAGATGAAGATGTTGTATTCTTTAGTGATATATTGAAGGTAGGTTGTGATACAATAATAGTAAATCTTGGTTCAGAGATTAATCTTGATGAATTTAATATAGACAAATTATAGAAAATAATAGACAAAAGAAACTTAGGAGGAAGAATATGCAGTGCCCTTATTGTAATTACAAAGAATCGAAAGTAGTAGACTCAAGACATACAGATAGTAAATCAATAAGAAGACGAAGAGAGTGTGAGTCTTGTAAGACTAGATTTACTACTTATGAAAAAATAGAAACGACTCCAGTAATGGTTGTAAAAAAAGACAACACAAGAGAGTATTTTAGTGGAGAGAAAATAAAGCATGGAATACTAAAGGCCTGTGAAAAGAGACCAGTATCAATTGAGCAAATAGAAGAAATTGTATTTTATATTGAAAATGAAATAAATAAAAACTTCTCATCAGAAGTTGAAGCTAAAGAAATCGGTGAAATGGTTATGGAAAAATTAAAAGATGTAGATGAAGTATCTTATGTTAGGTTTGCATCTGTATATAGACAATTTAAGGATATAAATACATTTGTAAATGAACTAAAGAATATCTTAATAGAAAAAGGAGACTAAAGATGGAAAACTACATAAATATTAAGAAGGTTAAAGACGAATTAGACTTTGTAAATTTGGCCATAACTACTAAAAACATAGATTCAAAAAATAAAGAAGATTTATTAAATACTTTTAAAGAAGATGAATTTAATCTTGAAAATTTAACGAGTAATATTCAAATTCATTCTGATATAGTTAATCTTATTGATGAAAGTAATATAGGTTCTAAAAATGAGGGGGATGCACTTATTACAAATGTAAAAGAAGTTCCTCTTCTTGTTTTTACGGCAGACTGTGTCCCAATAGCAATTATTGATAAGAAGAATAAAGCTATAGGTGTTGTACATGCAGGATGGAGAGGAACTTACTCTCAAATTGCTAAAAATACAATAGAACTTATGGAAAAGGAATATAATACTAATGCAAGCGACTTACTTTGTGTTATAGGTCCATCGATAGGTCCATGTTGCTATGAAGTATCTAAAGATTTGATTGAAAAATTTAACATAATTCTTACAAACTGCGAAGAAAAATTCTATATAATAGAAGAAGGCAAGTACTATTTAGATTTATGGAAGGTTAATGAATATGTATTAAAGACTTGTGGAGTTAAAGAAAATAACATAATTAACTTGAATATATGTACTAGCTGTAACTCAGATAAGTTCCATTCTTATAGAATTCATGAGAAGACAAATAAGAGGATAGGAATGATACTACAGATAAAATAGAGAGGAGAATAATTCTTATGAATACTAAAATTCTTGTTATAGATGATGAAATGCATATAGTAGAATTACTTAAATTTAATTTAGAAACAGCAAACTACGAGGTCCATTATTCTTACGATGGCTTTGATGGATTTATAAAAGCTAAAGAAGTTAAACCAGATTTAATTCTTTTAGATTGGATGCTTCCAAATATAAGTGGAATAGATGTTTTAAGAAAAATAAGGAGTGATAAAGATTTACAAAATACTCCTGTAATAATGCTTACAGCAAAAAATATGGAAGGTGACAAAGTAGAAGGGTTAGAAGTAGGAGCTGATGACTATATAACAAAGCCTTTTGGTATAAAAGAATTATTAGCTAGAATTGTATCTGTGCTTAGAAGGTATAATTTAAATACAAAATTAGAAGATGATGTTTTAATATATAAAGATATCAAAGTAGATCTATCAAAACATGAAGTTTTAAAAAGTAATGAAAAAATAGATCTTACTCTTAAGGAATTTGAATTATTAAGATTATTACTTCAAAATAAAGGTAAAGTTCTTTCAAGAAATTATTTATTAGATAAAATATGGGGCTATGAATACTATGGAGAAACTAGAACTGTAGATGTTCATATAAGATATTTAAGAAAAAAAATAGAAGGAAGCAATGAAAAGTATATAGAAACTATTAGAGGTGTAGGTTATAAAATTGATTAATATTATTAGGAGAATAAAATGATGAATGAATTAGATAATATATATTTTTTTATTACATTAGTTTCTATAACTATAACAATATTGTCTCTTAGATATACTATAACAATAAAAAGATACTTAGAAAAATTTAGAATAGTTTCAAAGAAAGTAAGCAATAAAGAATTTCATACTAGATTAAATATATCTGCAAAGGGTGAATTGGGAGAGCTTACTAATAATTTTAATTATATGATAGAGAAAATGGGTGATACAATTGAGGAAGTAGAATATAAACATCTTCAATTAACATCTATTTTGAAAAGTATATCTCATGGTATTTTAGCTATAGATATAAGTGGAAATATACTTTTAATAAATGATGAAGCTAAAAAGATAATCAAAGCTGATCAAATGGTAGAAGGTCAAAATATTAGCTCTGCTATAAAGGAAGAAAAAATCCTTAGGGTGATTTCTAAATTTAGAGGATCTAATAAAAATGAAAGAGCAAAGATCGTAATGGAAGACGAAACTGTATACAATATAAAAGTAGATCCTGTTTACCTACAAAATACAGTCAATGCCATTATAGGATCTATAATAAATATAGAAGATATTACACAAAAGGTTAAACTTGAAAATATGAGGAGTGACTTTGTTGCTAATGTAACTCATGAGTTAAAGACACCTCTGACATCTATAAGTGGATTTGTTGAAACCCTAAGGTTAAATGAAAACATAGATACTGAAACTAGAAATAGGTTTTTAGGAATAATAGAAACTGAATCAGATCGATTAAAGCGACTAATAGATGATATATTATTCTTATCGTCTATAGAGAATACAGAGAGTAGAGTTTTAGAAAAAATCAATTTATATGATACTTTTAAGGATGTTAAAGATATGCTTAGCTACATTGCTGAAAGTAAAAAGATTACATTTAGCTATGAATTCCTAGATAAATCCTTGTTTGTTGTATCAAATAGAGATTACATAAAACAGATATTTTTGAATTTAATTGAAAATGCAATAAAATATACTCCTGAAAATGGGAAAGTAAAAGTAATAGTATCATCTAATGAAAATGAAATAATATTACAGGTTATAGATAATGGTGTAGGTATCCCTAAAGAAGATATACAAAGAATATTTGAAAGATTCTATAGAGTAGATAAGGCTAGAAGTAGAGATGTAGGGGGGACTGGATTAGGACTAGCAATAACAAAGCATATTGTAAAGTCATTAAATGGAAAGATAGATGTAAATAGTGAATTGAATAAAGGTAGTGAATTTATAGTAACTATACCTAAAAAAATTTCCTAGAATAATAGGAAATTTTTTTTTGTTTTTGTGCAAACTAATCTTATGGTAATTTGAATAAAATTAAATGATAAGGAGGAAGGCTAATGAAGGAGAGTTTAGTTAATGATGATTTATTTAGACATGCATTTATAGTGGCTTTAATTATAGGAACTCTTTGTAGAGGATTTGTTCTAAGAGTGACAGATAGACAATATCCAACTAGACCATTAGATTATTTAGAACAAATAATAATAGCAGGTCTTTCTGCATCTCTTGGTGCAATAGCATTACCAGCTCTTATAGATAAAGAATTTTCTGCATTAACTTTCTTTGCAGTAGGGATTCAACAATTCCAAGGATTAGCAGGGCAAGAAAGAATAACTTTAGAAAATCTAGATAATGATGAAGTAGTGCCTAAAGGAGGGGCATATGTAGAAGAGATTGCTTCAACATATGAGACTAGAAGCTATATAAGTTTATTTTCATCTCTAGTAGCATCTACTGTATACATATATTTAGCTAGAAAGTACGCCCTTAGTGCTATGATATGCACTTTAGCTGCAGCTATAGGAGGAGGCATAGTAGGTCTGATTTTTAGGTATGCACTAAGAAGAAATAGTATTGGTGATGTTGCAGATATAGTGCCAGCAAAACTACATTTTAATGATACTATACTTATGGTAAATGATGTGGTTATAACTAATGTAGGATTAAAAAATACTAGGGACAGATATTTAAATAAAGGTATGGCAGTTGAAATAGTTCCTAAAAGTATGTCTGATTTTGGAGTTATAAATGATGTTGGCCAAAGACAAGCTATATTACATAATATATTTATTCATATGGGAATAGATAAGGATGTAGATGAAGTTGATATTTTGGCTGTATCTAGAACTGATTTAGATAAAAGAACGGTTGTTATACCTTATATACCTCTTTTACAAGATATGGAAGTATTGAAGCAAGTTATTAAAAGTACTCCTATTATAGAGACGGCAAAAGGAAAACAAAGTGCTTACAAGAAAAAGCCAATTTTTTTTAAATAAGAGGTGATTAAATGGATAAGGTTTTTTTTATAGGTATTGTAATTGGTTTAATTTCTAGGTTAATAATGTTAAATTTAGACCAAAAGCAATATCCAACACATCCTAACGTATTAGTATCTCAAATGGTACTAGCTTTCGTAGCATCATCATTAGGAGCTCTTTTAGTACCTGCTCTGATAGAACGATCATATACATCTATAACATTTTTATCATTGGCAGCAGAGCAATTTAGACAAGTTAGAGAAAATAGAAGAAATACGCTTCAAAATTTAGAAGATTCACAGCTAGTTAAAAGGGGTAATTCTTTTATAGAGGAGATAGCTAGGACTTATGAAGTTAGAAATTATATGTGCATAGTAACATCGTTTCTTACTGTAGGGATGTATTATTTAATTGTATCAGAATTTAAATTAAGTAGTAATATAAGCATAGCTATAAGTACATTGTCTGGACTAATACTAGCTTTCATACTTAGAAAAATGTTGAAAAGAAAAAGTATAGGAGATATCGCAGATGTATCAGTTGTTGAGATTGCTTTTGTTGATGACGTAGTGATGAAAGTTGGAGATTTAAGTGGAATAACCAATGTAGGTCTTAAAAAGGATAGAGAAAGATTTATTTCAAAAGGAGTAGGTATAGAAATAATACCAAAGGACAATAGTTATACTAATGCATCTATACTTTATGATTTAGGCCAAAGACAAGCTATAGCTTATAATCTTTATTCAAGATTAGGTGTATATAGAGAGGGTAATGAACCAGCTTTTGTACCAGTACCAAGACGATACCCTAAAAATGAAAGTATTATGATAGCGTTTGTACCTATGGAGAAAGATATAGATAAAGTAGTAGAGGCAGTTAAATCATGTCCTATTCTTTCTAGTTCAAAAGGAAGATACTTGTCATTAAAAAATTACAAAATAGATAAGAAAGGAAGTGCATAAAAATGGGAAATAATATAGGTTTAAATGAATACACCTTAGCAGTAATAACAACTGATAAAAATATGAGTCCTGTTGGAGGTTGCCCTATATTTTATGCAGATGATGATAAAGACTTACAAAATAAGGCATTATTAATGTCTAAATGTGTATCAGGTATGGTTCATCAAATAGCGAAAGGAACTCTAATAATAGTTAAGCACTAAATTTAAAAGGTACCTGTAGGTACCTTTTTTGGCTAAATATCAACGAATATAAGTGACGAAATTTGTATTTTATTGACTATTTAAATTAACATATGGTATTATAAAATGATGTATTTATAAAGAAAAGTGGTGATTTCAAGATGGAAGTAAATGTAAAAAAAAGTAATAATGTTATAAGTAAAGTGTACAAAGGAAGTATAGCGGATGAAATTGGTATTGAAGTTGGAGACTTACTTATAAGTATAAATGATCAAGAAATACATGATATAATAGAATATAAATTTTTAATGAGTGATGAATATATAGAATTAGAAATACAAAAGATAAATGGTCAAATTTATGTATATGAAATAGAAAAAGAGTATGATGATGACCTAGGGATTGAATTTACGAACCCAATTATTGATAAAGCTAAAAGTTGCAGAAATAAATGTGTATTCTGCTTTATAGATCAACTTCCAGAAGGTATGAGAGAAACTCTTTACTTTAAAGATGATGACTCAAGGCTTTCTTTCTTACAAGGCAACTTTGTAACTCTAACTAATATGAGTGAAGAAGATATAAATAATATAATTAAATATAGAATAAGTCCTATAAATATTTCTGTACATACAACTAATCCAGAATTAAGACAGAAAATGATAAAAAACAAGTTTGCAGGTAAATTATATGAGATAATGAAGAGACTTGCTGAGGCAGGAATACAGATGAACTGTCAAATAGTTTTATGCCCTGGATATAATGATAAAGAAGAATTAACTAGAACTATTTCTGATTTAGAAACTTTATATCCTTATGTAAATAGTGCGGCAATAGTACCTGTAGGTATAACTAAGCATAGAGGTCATCTTCCAGACTTAGAGATATTTAATGAAAAGACTGCAGGTGAGACTATTGATCAGGTTCATGAATTACAAAGACATTATTTGGATAAAATAGGAACAAGATTTGCCTTTTTATCAGATGAATTTTATATAATTGCTAACAGAGAATTATTAAAATACGATGAGTATGAAGGATTTATTCAGTTTGAAAATGGAGTAGGTATGATAAGTAAACTAGAAAGAGAAATTCAAGATTATTTAGAAGAAGTACCACAAGATAAGATTACTAGAAAGAAAAAAGTTTCTATAGCAACGGGTCATTCTGCTTATGAATTTATAAAAGATATGTCAGAGTTAGTTATGAAGAAATTTAATAATGTAGAAATTAATGTTTATAAAATAATAAATAACTTCTTTGGAGAAACAATAACTGTTTCTGGTCTTATAACTGCAACAGATATAATAGATCAGTTAAAGGAAAAAGACTTAGGAGAAACTTTATATATACCAAGAGCAATGTTAAAAGCAGATGAAGAAATATTCCTTGATAATATAACTTTAGAAGGTATACAAAAACAAATGAATATAGAAGTTATTCCGTGTGAAAATAACGGAAAGGACTTTATAGATAAGATTTTAAAATAAGGAAGGAGATTATTATGAGTGATAATAGACCGATAGTTGCAGTAGTTGGTAGACCAAATGTTGGTAAATCAACGCTGTTTAATAAATTAGCAGGAAAAAGAATATCTATAGTAGAAGATACTCCAGGAGTAACAAGAGATAGAATATTCACAGAGGTAGAGTGGTTAAATACATACTTTACATTAGTAGATACAGGAGGTATAGAGCCAGATAATGGAGATGTAATACTATCTCAAATGAGAAATCAAGCAATGCTTGCAATGGATATGGCTCATGTTATTCTTTTTGTAGTTGATGGAAAGTCAGGAATAACAGCTGCTGATAAAGAGGTAGCTACAATGCTTAGAAAAACTAAGAAACCAGTTATCTTAGTTGTTAATAAAATAGATAGTCAAAAACAATTTGATAATGTATATGATTTCTATGAATTAGGGCTTGGAAACTTACATGCAATATCAAGTGCCAATGGAATGGGACTTGGTGATTTATTAGATGAAGTAGTTGAGAATTTCCCTAAAGGATTAAATACTGAGTATAGCGAAGATATAATAAGAGTAGCTATAACTGGTAAGCCTAATGCAGGAAAGAGTTCTATATTAAACAATATATTAGGTGAAGATAGAGTTATAGTAAGTCCGATAGCTGGAACTACTAGAGATGCTGTAGATACATATTTCGAAAAAGATGGACAACAATTCCTTCTTATAGATACAGCAGGTTTAAGAAGAAAAAGCAAAATATATGAAACTGTAGAAAAGTATAGTGTAATAAGATCTATGAGTGCAGTAGATAGAGCTGACGTAGTATTAATAGTAATAGATGCACAAGAAGGAATTACTGAACAAGATACAAAGGTTGCAGGTATAGCTCATGATGAAGGTAAGGCATGTATATTTGTAGTTAACAAATGGGATTTAATAGAAAAAGATAATAAAACATTAGGTAACTACACAAAAGAAATAAAAGAAAAATTCCCATTCATGATGTATGCACCAGTACTATTTGTTTCTGCTAAAACTAATCAAAGAATGAACAAAATTTTAGAAACAGTGGAATATGTAGCAAGTGAACATGCTAAGAGAATATCTACTTCAGCATTAAATGATGTTATCGGTGAGGCAGTAATGTTAAATCAGCCACCATCAGATAAAGGTAAGAGGTTAAAAATTTATTATGCTTCTCAAACAGATATAAAACCACCTAAAATTACATTATTTATAAATGATAAACAACTTACTCACTTCTCATACCAAAGATATCTTGAAAATAAAATTAGAGAGAACTTTGGATTTGAAGGAACTTCTGTTAGATTTGAATATAGAGAGAAAAATAGAAGATAATAATTTTCCCAGGGGGTAAATATGATTAGCTATATTATTTTAATTATAATTGCTTATCTTTTAGGTAATATATCAACATCTACTATAGTAGCAAAAAGAATGTATAATGTTGATATAAGAACTCAAGGTTCTGGAAATCCAGGGTCTACAAATGTATTAAGAACGCTTGGAAAAAAAGCAGGTGCTATAACTTTTGCAGGAGATTTACTAAAAGGATTAGTAGCAGTATTAATAGCTAGAATGATAGCTAGATTTACAGGCGTAGACGAAACTACAGCTGCATATTTAGCAGTAGTAGCAGTAGTAGCAGGTCATAACTGGCCAGTATTCTTAGGATTTAAAGGTGGAAAAGGAGTAGCAACATCACTAGGTGCTATGATAGGTATGAATCCAGTTATTGCACTAACTTGTTTTGGTATATTTTTAGTTATAGTTTTTATTACTAAGTATGTATCATTAGGTTCAGTTGTTGGGATTGCATCATCTCCTTTATTTATGATAGCTACAAGTAATAAAAAAGGAATTTTAGTTACATTATTTCTAACAGCATCAGCAATATACACTCATAGAGAAAATATAAAAAGACTGTTAAATGGAACTGAAAGAAAAATTGGTCAAAAAAATAAATAAATTAAGTGTATCCTAGGTGGTGTTTTTATGAAAAAAATATGTGTATTAGGAGCTGGAAGTTGGGGAAGTGCATTAGCCTTAAGCCTTGCTAAAAAAGGCTATAATGTGATGATGTGGACTTTAAGCCAAGAACAAGCAGATAAAATAAATACAACAAAAGAAAATATAGATTATTTACCAGGAGTATTATTCCCAAATAATATAGAGCTAACTACAAATATAGAAGAAGCAGTTAGGGATAGTAGACTAATAATATTAGCAGTACCATCACAGGCTATAAGAAGTGTTTGCAAACAAATAAAAGAATTTGTTAAACCAAATCAAATACTAGTAGATGTAGCTAAAGGGTTAGAAAAAGGAACTGGATTTAGACTTTCTCAAGTTTGTGGGGAAGAATTACCAGAAAATCCTTATGTAGTTTTATCTGGTCCATCTCATGCAGAAGAGGTTGCTAAAGATATACCAACAACATTAGTTGTAGGATCAGAAGATTTAGAAATTGCTCAAGAAGTCCAAGATATATTTATGAGTCCTAAGCTTAGAGTATATACAAACCCTGATGTAATAGGAGTTGAGCTTGGAGGCGCACTTAAAAATATAATTGCATTTGGAGCTGGTATATGTGATGGATTAGGTTATGGTGACAACACAAAGGCAGCTCTTATGACTAGAGGAATAAGAGAAATAGCAAGGCTAGGAACAGCTTTAGGTGCTGATGCTAATACATTCTCAGGGCTTTCGGGTATAGGTGATTTAATAGTTACTTGTACAAGTATGCATAGTAGAAATAGAAGAGCAGGTATTTTAATAGGTCAAGGGAAAAGTCTTGATGAAACTTTAAAAGAAGTGAAAATGGTAGTTGAAGGAATAACAGCTACGGAAGTTGCTTATGAGGTTTCTAAAAAGATGAATATAGATATGCCTATAACTAGTGCTATATACTCAGTACTACATGATGGAAAAAATGCAAATGAAGTTGTAGTTAATCTTATGATGAGAAGTAAAAAGCATGAAATAGAAGAAATAGTAGATGATAAGCTAGGATTTTAATCCTAGCTTTTTTATATCTAAGAAAATATAATAAGTAGGTATGTTATGAAAAGATAGATTATATGGAGGCTAGTCTATAAGCTATTTTAGAATGAATTTTTTGATTATATTATGTCTTAACACGAGTAAAATATTTATTTTTGGTATATTAACTTTTACCTCAAAATATAATTTATTAAGAAATTATATGCAGGAGGGGAAATAGATGAATAACATATACGAAGACATAGCAAAAAGAACTCAAGGTGACATTTATATAGGTGTGGTAGGGCCAGTTAGAACAGGAAAATCTACATTTATAAGAAAGTTTATGGAGAAACTTGTGTTACCTAATATAGACAATGAGTTTAAAAGAGAGAGAACACAAGATGAAATACCACAAAGTGGTTCTGGTAAAACAATAATGACAGTTGAACCAAAATTTGTTCCAGCAGATGGTGTTGAAATAAAAATAAAGGATAATGTATCTTTAAAAGTCAGAATGGTCGACTGTGTAGGGTACATAGTTGAAGGGGCTCTTGGACATGAAGAAGATGGAAAACAAAGATTAGTATCTACACCATGGTCACAAGAAGCTATGACATTTGAAAAAGCTGCAGAAATAGGAACTAAAAAAGTTATAAGAGATCATTCAACAATAGGTATTGTAGTTATAACAGATGGGTCTGTAACTGGAATGGATAGAAAAAGCTATGTCGCACCAGAAGAAAGAGTAATAAATGAGTTAAAATCACTTAAAAAACCATTTGCAGTTATTTTAAACACAGTAAATCCAGATAGTGAAGAAACTGCACTACTTAGAGCTGAATTAGAAGAAAAATATGATGTACCTATAGTTCCTGTGAATGTTGTAGATATGGAAGAAGAAGATATTGAGAATGTAATGGAAACAGTATTATACGACTTCCCATTAACAGAAATAAGAATAAACTTACCACAATGGGTAGAAGGTTTAGAAATGAATCACTGGATTAAAAATAATATTATATTTACATTAAAACAAAGTATAGCAGAAATAGGTAAGATAAGGGATGTTAATAAGATTGTAGAAGGTTTTTCAGATTTAGACTTTTTACAAGATACAGAGGTTGACAATGTAGAATTAGGTGAAGGTGTTATTACTATAGATCTAAGTACAAAACAAGAATTATTCTACAACATATTAGAAGAAAAGAGTGGGTTTAAAATTGATGGAGATTATCAATTATTAAATCTAGTAACAAGATTATCTAAGGTGAAAAGTGAGTATGATAAAATAGAAAGTGCTTTATATGACGCTAAGACAAAAGGTTATGGTGTAGTAGCACCATCACTAGACGAGTTAAGTTTAGAGGAACCTGAAATAATTAAACAAGGAAAACAATATGGTGTGAAATTAAGAGCAAATGCACCATCTCTTCATATAATAAAAGCGGACATATCTACTGAAGTTTCACCTATAGTAGGAAATCAAAATCAAGGGGAAGAAATGGTTAAATATTTACTAGATGAGTTTGAACAAAATCCAAGTGAAATTTGGGAATCTAATATGTTTGGCAAATCATTGAATGATCTAGTTAAAGAACAATTACAAAGTAAATTGTATACAATGCCTGAAGAAATAAGAGTTAAGATTCAAAAAACTTTACAAAAAATAATAAATGAGGGAAGTATGAATATAATTACTATTCTATTATAGTGATTACGTAAATTGATATATACTTTTTGTATTCAAGAAGTATAAAAACTTCTTTTAGAAATAAAAATAGTTCTTAATTTTTTAAGAACTATTTTTATTTGCAAAACTTATGGTTAAAGAGTGGAGTATTAGATACAATTCAATTAAAATAAAAATTTAGAAAATAAAAGGAGGAATGTAATGAGGGCAATTATAACTGTAATAGGCAAAGATAAGGTTGGGATTGTAGCGGGAATTAGTGCAGAATTATTAGATCATGACATTAATATTATTGATATTAGTCAAACAATAATGGAAGAATTTTTTACTATGATTTTAATGGTGGATTTGTCAAAATCTAAGAAGTCTTTTGAGGAAATAAAAAATGGTTTAATATTAAGAGGGAGTAGCTTAGGTGTTGATGTTAAAATCCAAAGAGAAGAGATATTTAATTCAATGCATACATTATAGTAGGGGGGAAAAATGAATATAAATAATATATTAGAAACAATACGAATGATAGAGGAAGAAAAATTAGATATAAGAACTATTACTATGGGCATATCGTTAATAGATTGTATTGATTCAGATGGAGATAGATGTAGAGAAAAAATATATAACAAGATAGTAAGTTCTGCTAAAGATCTTGTAAAGGTAGGAAGGGAGATAGAAAATGAATTTGGAATTCCTATTGTAAACAAAAGAGTATCAGTAACACAAATATCTATAATAGCAGGTGCCACTAATGAAGATGATTATATAAAGTTTGCACAAACTCTAGATAAAGCAGCTCAAGATTTAGAAATTGATTTTATCGGGGGATTTTCAGCATTAGTACAAAAAGGATGCACAAAAGGGGATAAAATATTGATAAAGTCTATACCTAAGGCCTTAGCTTTAACTGAAAAAGTATGTGCATCAGTTAATGTAGGTTCAACAAAGTGTGGAATTAATATGGATGTAATAAAAGAAATGGGAGATATAATAAAAGAAACTGCAGAGCTGACTAAAGAGTCAAATGGATTTGGATGTGCTAAGTTAGTAGTATTTTGTAATGCAGTAGAAGATAATCCATTTATGGCAGGTGCATTTCATGGTATAGGTGAAGAAGATAAGGTTATTAATGTGGGAGTCAGTGGACCCGGTGTAGTACAGAGAGCTTTAGAAAAGGTAAAAGGTCAACCTTTTGATGTAGTAGCAGATACTATAAAGAATACTGCATTTAAGGTTACTAGAATGGGGCAGCTAGTCGGGTATGAATCTTCTAAGAGGCTTGGAGTTCCATTTGGTATAGTTGACTTATCATTAGCACCAACTCCTACGGTAGGCGATTCTGTTGCTGATATATTAGAAGAAATGGGATTAGAAGTTGTAGGTACTCATGGTACTACGGCTGCATTAGCATTATTAAATGATGCTGTTAAAAAAGGTGGAGTTATGGCTTGTTCAAGGGTAGGAGGATTAAGTGGAGCATTTATCCCTGTATCTGAAGATGCAGGGATGATAAATTCCGTAATAAAAGGAGCCTTAAATTTAGAAAAGTTAGAGGCTATGACAGCTGTATGTTCTGTTGGATTAGATATGATAGCTGTAAGTGGAGATACATCTTCAGAAACTATAAGTGCAATGATAGCGGATGAGGCTGCTATAGGTATGATAAATAATAAAACAACAGCGGTTAGGATAATTCCAGCGCCTGGTTGTAACGTTGGAGATATGGTTGAATTTGGAGGATTATTAGGAAGAGCTCCTGTTATGGAAGTTAATAAATATTCTTCTGAATTATTTATAAAAAGAGGTGGGAAGATACCTGCACCAATTCATTCTTTCAAAAACTAACAAAAAGCTCCTTTTATGGGGCTTTTTATAATTAAAAGAAAAATAACATAATTAACTAATTTTTAAAATTAAAATTTAAACAATAAATATATGTATAAATAAAAGGGAAATTAGCGCCTGTAGAGAAGTAATATAAAAGGTTTCAATATATAGGAGGTGAAATATTGAAGAAAATAAGATACTCTAATTTATTTATTTTAGGGATATTTATCTACATAATATTTTACGCTATATCGTCAATTATTGGGAAAAATATACATACTAAAGTACTAGAAAATGAAATGACAGATATGAAAATAAGCAGAAAATGTCTTATTGTAAGAGATGAATATTTATTAAAATCAGATATAAATGGAGAAGTAAAACTATTAGTTGATGAAGGCGAAAGAGTAACAAAGTTACAAGAGGTTGCCAATGTATATAATAATGTAGACCGCAATATTGATGCTAATATAAGTAGCTTAGATGAGGAAATAGAAAAATTAAAAAATGGGGAAGTTAACTTATCTAAAAAAGAAATAAGTGATTTTAATGAAAAAATAGAATCTGTATTTAATGAAATACAGGTAGATTTATTAATAAGTGATTATAGTAATATTAAAGAATATAAAGAAACCTTAGACAATTATTTAAAGGATAAAAATAAATTATTAAATAATGATATTGATAGTGTTAAATTAACTTCTAAAGAAGAACAAAAAAGAATTTTAGAAAAACAAAGGTCAAGTAACGTTGCAACGTATTCTTCTAAAATGGCGGGAATAATTTCATTTAAATTTGATGGAAATGAAGAAAAATATAATTTTACTAATTTAAATGAAATAACTAAATCAGATATTGAAAAAGAAGATAATAAATACCAAGATGTAAGTAGTAATTTAAAAGAAGTGAAAGATGGCAGCGTGTTATTAAGGATTATTAATAATTATGATGCTTATATAGTTACTTACATAAGTGAAGATGAATCTAAAAACTTTGAAATAAATCAGTCTATAAAACTAGATAGTGGTGATAATGAAATAGAAGCAACTGTATATGAAGTTTATCAGGAAGATGATAATTTTATAGCAATATTTAAAATAAATAATCAAAATATGGGAATTTATGATACAAGAGTGAAAGAATTTGATATAATATATAAGCAAATAGAAGGTTTAAAAATACCTAAAAGTTCTATTAAAACAGTCGATAATAAAGAAGGTGTATATGTAATAAATGAAGAAAATAAAACACCTACGTTTGTTGAACTAAAAGGAATTGAATATGAAGATGATAGTTTTAAATATATAAACTATTATAAAAATAATATTGATGGAATTGATACTGTTGACTTGTATGATAAAATTATTTTAAAACCTAATATTATAAATACAAAACTGAGAATAGAGTAGGTGATAATATGGAATTTATTAAAGAAAATATACAAGTTATAAATGATAATATAGAAAGAGCAGCATTAAACTCAGGTAGAAAAAAAGAAGATATTACCTTATTAGGAGTTACAAAAACTGTAGACACAGATGCAATTTTAGAGGCTATAAACTTTGGTATTACAGATATTGGTGAGAATAAACCTCAAGAGTTAGCTAGAAAATACGATGTTATTGGAGACAAAGTAAGATGGCATTTAATTGGAACATTGCAGACAAATAAAGTAAAGTATATAATAGATAAGGTATCAATGATACATTCTTTAGATAGAGAAGCACTTTGTGAAGAAATACAAAAGCGTGCAGAAAAAATAGATAAAACTATAGATTGTTTGGTTCAAGTAAATATCTCTAAAGAAGAAAGCAAACATGGATTAGATATAGAGAATGTTGTTGAATTTATAAAAAATACATCAGAAAAGTATAAAAATATTAATATAAAAGGTCTTATGACTATGGCACCTTTTTCAGCAGATGAAAATGAGATAAGAAATGTATTTAAAGGGCTTAAAGATTTATCTTTAGAAATAAAAAACCTTAATATAAAAGATGTATCTATGGATGTATTATCTATGGGAATGAGCAATGATTATGAGATTGCTATAGAAGAAGGCTCAACTATTGTTAGAGTTGGGACATCTATATTTGGAAAAAGAAATTATTAATATTTAAGAATAATAAATTGAGGAGGATTATAAATATGGGCGATGGATTAATTTCTAAAATAAAGGATTGGGTAACTAGTCCAGATGAAGAATATGAAGATGATTACATGGAAGATGAAGTTGATGAATTAGTAGGAGAAATAGAGGATGAAGATGATATAACTGCAGGATTCGATTCAATAAATGCTTCTAAAAGTAATAAAATAGTTAGTTTACATACAGTAAGTCAAATGAAAGTTGTAATAGTAGAGCCTAAGAAATATGAAGATGTTACAACAATCGCAGATCATTTAAAACAAAGAAGAGCATTAGTAGTTAACTTAGATAGTGTAGAAAAAAATGAAGATAAAAAAGCTATATTCAACTTTATGAATGGAGCTGTATATGTCTTAGAAGGAAATATACAAAAAATAACTAAGTCAATATTTATACTAGCACCAAGCAATGTTGATATTGATTCTTCAGTAAAAAAGGAATTAGAGAGTAGAACAACATTCCCTTGGCAAAAATAAATGATAAAGGAGTTTTAGGAACATGGGTATAATAGGAGTAGCACTATATAGGCTATTAGATTTACTGATATTTGTAATATTTGTACAATGTATAATGACTTGGATTCCTGGAGCAACACAAACAAAATTATATGATATACTTTCGGCAATAACAGACCCTATAGAAGAGCCGATTAGATCTGTTTTATATAGATATATAAATTCACCACTTGATTTTACACCAATAATAGCTTTTTTCATAATAAGATTAGCACAAAGAGCTGTTTTTATAATTTTCTAGCAAGATGGACAAGTTAAAACTTACTAATCACTTAAAAGATATAGACCTAAAAAATAAGATGTTTAAAATAATCGATAAAGCAAATAGCTGCATGAAAAACTATGATGTTAAATATAGCGATTTTCTTAATCCGTATGAAGTTAAAAATGCTATAGATATATTAAATTCTAATAAGGATATAAAATATACTGTAGATGGAGGATATGATGAAGCAGAAAGAAGCATCATATTTATGTATCCTTTTTATATGGAGTATGAAGATATAGAAAATACTATTAGGTTCATTCAGATAGAAGGTAATTTTAAATTTAAGAGTATCTCTCATAAAGATTATTTAGGTTCTCTTATGAATTTAGGTATAAAAAGGGAAAAAGTTGGAGACATAATTATACATGAGAATTTTTGTCAAGTAATAGTTAGTTCAGATATATGTGATTTTATAATTATGAATTTAGAAAAAGTATCTAGAAATAATGTAAGGGTTAAAGAGATTTCTAAAAAAGAAATTATATATAATCCACCTAATTATAAAGATATATCTTTTACTATAACTTCAAGTAGGCTAGACTGTGTTATAAGTGGCCTTTATAATATATCTAGGCAAGAAAGTATGAAGTTTATTAATGGAGAAAAAGTTCAAGTAAATTATGAAAAAATAACATCTCCATCTAGAGAAATAAAGGATGAAGCTCTAATTTCAGTAAGAGGAAAAGGACGAGCTAAAATTATCAATATTGGTGAATTAACTAAGAAGGGTAAGATAAAGATACAAGCAAAGTTAATAGTATAGGAGGGGAATATATGCTAACTCCAATTGATATAGAAAATAAGGATTTTAAAAAAGCTTTAAGAGGATACAAAGAAGATGATGTTGATGAATTTTTAGATATGGTTAAAGAAGATTTTGAAACATTATATAGAGAAAACTTAGATCTTAAAGAAAAATTAAACTTATATCAGGAACAAGTAAGCAGATATAAAAGTATAGAAGAAACATTAAACGCAACTTTAATTACAGCACAAAGTACAGCTGAAGACACATGTGCAGCTGCAAATAAAAAAGCTAAAATAATAGTTGAAGAAGCAGATCTAAAAGCAAGACAAATAATAGAACAAGGAAATAATCGTGTTATAGAAATAAGAAAAGAACATGATTCTTTAGTTAAAGAGTTCAAAGTATTTAGAAATAAATTCAAATCTCTTTTAGAAGATGAAATTAGA
Source organism: Romboutsia faecis (assembly GCF_014323405.1). Lineage (GTDB taxonomy): Bacteria > Bacillota > Clostridia > Peptostreptococcales > Peptostreptococcaceae > Romboutsia_E > Romboutsia_E faecis. The sequence continues at coordinate 215,270 of NZ_JACRWE010000002.1, forward strand.
AGTATTGATGAAATATTCTCTAATGTAGATGAAAATTGTAATGAACCTTTTAATAATACTATGATTTACAATTTAGAAAATCATAATGATGAAGAAAAAGAGATAGCTACGACAATTGATTAATAAATTAAATAATCAGAATATAAAACATTGACTATTTTATAGACTTATTATATAATTTTTTAATATAAAATCAATTTTAATGAAAGTTAATAATTATCTAAAAGCAATGATAGAGAGAGTAAATTTTCGGAAATTTTACAGAGAGTTGGGTTAGCTGAGAGCCAATGAATAGATGGAAATTGAAAATCACTCTTAAGCTGCAGGCTGAACGATAGAAATATTTATTAAGCTGTGCCGGTTAGTGCCGTTAAACTATTTAGAGTGCTATATATAAATTAAGTTTATTTATATATAGAATTAGGGTGGTAACGCGATAATAACTCGTCCCTTTTATAGGGGACGGGTTTTTTTATTGTATTTTGTTTTAGGATACAGTTTTTAGATAACAATGTTAAATAGTAAAATTAATATAATCATTTTTAGAAAGGGTGATAATATGACAAAGTTTAAGTCATTAGTAGACAGTTCTGTAAAAGATGCAGAAGCAAAAGTCTCTGAGTATTGGAAAGATATAAACATACTTGAAAGAACACTAGAAAAAGGTGAAAATGATCCAAGCTTCGTATTCTATGAAGGTCCTCCAACAGCAAATGGAAACCCAGGAATACATCATGTTGTAGCTAGAACATTAAAAGACTGGGTATGTAGATATAAAACAATGAGTGGATACCAAGTAAAAAGAAAAGCTGGTTGGGATACTCATGGTTTACCAGTTGAAATACAAGTAGAGAAAGAATTAGGTCTTTCTGATAAACAAGAAATAGAAAATTACGGTATAGCTAATTTCAACCAAAAATGTAGAGAGTCAGTTTTTACATATGAAAAGCAATGGAGAAACATGACTGAAAGAATGGCTTATGAAACAGATTTAGATAATCCATATATAACTTTAGATAATAACTATATAGAATCTGTATGGTGGATATTAGATAAATTTAATAAAGAAGACTATATCTATGAAGGACATAAAATACTTCCTTACTGCCCAAGATGTGGAACAGGTCTTGCTTCACATGAGGTTGCACAAGGATATAAAGAAATAAAGAATAATACTGTAATAGCTAAGTTCAAGAGAAAAGATGCTGATGAATTCTTCTTAGCATGGACAACTACTCCTTGGACATTACCATCAAACGTTGCATTAACAGTAGGCCCAGAAGTTGACTATGTTAAAGTTAAGCAAAATGATGAAGTATACTATGTAGCTAAAGCTTTAGCTAATAAGGTATTAGGAGAAGAGTATGAAGTATTAGAAGAAATGAAAGGTAAAGATTTAGAACATATAGAATATGAACAACTAATGCCTTTCGTTGAAACTGACAAAAAAGCATTCTTTGTTACATTAGGAGATTACGTAACAACTGAAGATGGTACAGGTATAGTTCATACTGCACCAGCGTTCGGTGAAGACGACTACAACTTAGGTAGAAAATATAACTTACCAGTTCTTCAACCAGTTGATGAAACAGGTAAATTCACAACTACTCCATGGGAAGGTAAATTCGTTATGGAAGATGGAGTAGACGTTGAAATAATAAAATGGTTAGCTCATGAAAATAAATTATTCTCTAAAGAAAAGGTAGCTCATAACTACCCACACTGTTGGAGATGTCAAACTCCACTTCTATACTATGCTAAGCCAAGCTGGTATATAGAAATGACAAGACTTAAGGATCAATTAATAGAAAATAATAACTCTGTTGATTGGTATCCAAAGTTTGTTGGAGAAGGTAGATTTGGTAATTGGTTAGAAAACTTAAATGACTGGGCTATATCAAGAAGTAGATACTGGGGTACTCCACTTAACATATGGAAATGTGAATGTGGACACAAGCAGTCTGTAGGTTCAAGAGCTGAACTTGCTGAAAAAGCAATAGAAGATGTAAATCCAGAAACAGTAGAACTTCATAGACCATACGTTGATGATATACATTTAAAATGTGATTGTTGTGGAGAGCCTATGACAAGAGTAACTGATGTTATAGACTGTTGGTTCGATAGTGGATCTATGCCATTTGCTCAACATCACTATCCATTTGAAAATAAAGAAAACTTTGATCAATTATTCCCAGCAGATTACATCTGTGAAGGTATAGATCAAACTAGAGGATGGTTCTACTCATTACTTGCTATATCTACATTTGTAACAGGTAAAGCACCATACAAGAAAGTTCTAGTTAACGACCTAGTTCTTGATAAAGATGGAAAGAAAATGAGTAAATCAAGAGGAAATACTGTAAATCCATTTGAATTATTTGATAAGTATGGAGCAGATGCATTAAGATGGTACTTACTATATGTATCTCCACCATGGACTCCAATCAGATTTGATGAAGATGGATTAAAAGAAGTTCAAAGTAAGTTCTTAGGAACTATGAAAAATGTATATAACTTCTTTACATTATATGCAAATACAGATGATATAAATCCAACTGACTTCTTTGTTGAGTACAAAGACAGACCAGAATTAGATAGATGGATATTATCTAAGTTCAACAACTTAAAGAAAGAAACTGAAGAAAACTTAGAAATATTCGAAGTAAATAAAACTATAAGAAGAATACAAGCATTCATCAATGATGATTTATCTAACTGGTATATAAGACGTTCTAGAAGAAGATTCTGGGCGACTGAATTAACAGAAGATAAGAAAGCTGTATATAACACAACTTATGAAATATTAACAGAACTTTGTAGATTAATAGCTCCATTTGCTCCATATATGTCTGAAGAAATGTATAGAAACTTAACTAATGAAGAATCTGTTCATTTAGCTAGCTACCCAAGAGCAGATGTAAGTTTAATAGATGCTAAATTAGAAGAGAAAATGGATTTAGCTAAAAACTTAGTTACATTAGGTAGAGCATCAAGAGAAGCAGCAAGAATAAAAGTACGTCAACCAATACAAGAAGTATATGTAGACGGAAAATACGAAGCTATACTTAGTGATATAGTTGACTTAATAAAAGAAGAACTTAATGTTAAGAAAGTTGTATTTGCTAAAGATTTAGGCGAATTTATGAACTTTAGCTTAAAGCCAAACTTCAAAGTATTAGGTCCAATATTAGGAGCTAAGATGAAATTCTTTGCTGGTGCATTAAATAAATTAAATGCAGGTGAAGTAGTTCCTAAGTTAGAAGCTGGAGAAAGCTTAACTGTTGATATAGATGGAGAAGAATTTGAGTTTAATAAGGATCATGTCTTAATAAATATATCAGCTAAGGAAGGATTTAATGTAGTTATGGAAAATAACTTATTCGTTATACTTGATACTACATTAACTCAAGAATTAATAGAAGAAGGATTCGCTAGAGAGTTCATATCTAAAGTACAACAATTAAGAAAATCTAGTAACTTTGATGTATTAGATAACATAGTTATAGAATTCTGTTCAGATGATGAGATAGCAGCGGCTGTTGAAAAATTTGAAGATTATATTAAATCAGAAACTTTAGCTCTTGAAATAGAAAGAGTTGATGATAAAAACTTAGAACAATGCAACTTAAATGATCATATGACTGGAATAAAAGTTATAAGAAAATAGATGATATAAGAAAAAGGTTGATTCTTAGGCTAGAGCACGAGCTCTAACTGGAATCAACCTTTTTCTTATATCCGTATTTTTTTATGATTAATGTAGAGAGAAAAAGAAAATTAAATCTAAATTATACAGATGGAAGTAAGATGAATTTGAGGGTTTAAATATAGTATATGGAAAAGTATTGAAATAAAGTATTATTTGTATTATTATATATAATACAAATAATACTTTATTTGGTTTTGAAAATTAATAATTAGGAAGTGAGGTGGATTGAGTGATTATTAATTTGAATTTTGAGAGCGAAGTACCTATTTATTTGCAACTTAGAAATGAGATTGTTATAGGTATTGGGAAAGGTGAGCTTATTCATGGTGAGGGAATCCCGACGGTTAGACAGATGGCTGAGGATTTGGGTATTAATCCTATGACTGTTAATAAGGCTTATGGACTTTTAAAAAGAGAAGGTTTTATTACTATAGATAGAAGACATGGTGCTAAAGTTAATTTGCTTTCTGGTGATAAGTTGGAGTTTAAGGAAAGATTAGAGGAGGACTTGAATTTGGTGATTTCTGAAGCTAGCATCAAAGGTGTTGAAAAGGCAGAGTTTATGGAAATATGTGATAGGATATTTAGCATGATGAAAAGTATATCAATTGAAGATAAGTAGGGGGAAGAATATAAATGATGAATTTTATTTTAATACCAGCAGTTGTTATGATTTCAACTGTGGTTTATTTTACAATGAAGGGGGCTGCTAAGCCTAGAAGGAATATTTTATTTGGTATTACATTGCCTAAGGAAGCTTTAGAAGATGAAAGAGTTTTAAAAATAATTGGCGAGTATAAATGGAGTGTTAATATATGTGTTTTAGGTAGTGTATTGACTGGATTACCTATATTGTTCATAGATAAAACTGCTATCAATATGGTATACCTTATAGTATGGGGGTTGATTACATCAGAGTGGTTAGTTAAGCAACCATATAAGCATGTGAATAGAAGACTTAAAAAAATAAAAGAAGAAAATGAGTGGTTTATAGGTGAAAAAAGAGTTGTAAGCATGGATACTAAGGTAAGCAAGTTGAAGAATAAAATGCCTATACCAGATAAGTATATGCTTATACCAATAGGTATATCTTTGATTCCGCTTACTATGTCTTTTGTAAAATATGATACAGATTTAAAATATGCAAATGTTGTAGCTATTATATTGGTAGGAGTATTAGTATTCTTATACCTTGTAGGTTTTAAAGATAGTAATAAGCTTAAATTAAAAGTATATAGCAATAACAGTGAGATTAATTACATATTGAATAAAGAAGAAAAATATTTAAATTCTATAGTATGGTTTATAACATCTCTAACTGCTAGTATAGTTTTTTTATTTACTTTTTCCTTAGTGTATGAAGTCATAAATGTAAGTTATTATTTTATATCTTTTATAGCTATATTAGCTTCTATAATCTCATTTATAGGATTTGTATATAAAGATAATAGAATTAAAAGCTTAGAAGATGAATTGCTTAGAATGGATAGTGAAATTATATATACGGATGATGATGACTATTGGATAGATGGATATAAATATTATAATGAAAATGATTTTAATTCAAAAGTGAGTCCTAGGTTTGGATTTAATGCATATACATATAATTTAGCTACAAAAAAAGGTAAAATTTTATATTATATGCCTATTATAATATGCGCAGTAATAATTATACCATTATGCTTTAATTTACTAGAGATGGATTTTTCTGATCATAAAATTACTATATCAAAAGAAAATAATAGTATTGGCATTGATTACCCATATTATGATTATGAAGTTAGTGTTGGTGAAATAGAAGAGGTAAGTTTAGTAGAAGAAGTTAATTTTAAAATAAGAACTAATGGAATAAGTACAGATGAATATAGCAGAGGCAGTTTCAAGTCTGTACAATATGGAAAATGCAAAGCATATATTTACAATGAAAGTAAGCCATATATAGTTGTTAAGTTAAAAAATACTTATCTTATATACAATGAAAGAACTAAAGATGAAACTATGAAAGTATATAATGAATTAAAAAGTTTAGTAGATTAATTATTAAAATTTTATTTAATAATAATACAAAATAATTTTATAGATATATATAAAGGTAAAATAGAAATATAAAAGTTTAAAGCATCTATAAATTTAATTACAAGTTTATAGATGCTTTAAACTTTATCTGTAATGTGAATTTTATATCCACTTACTAACTAAAAAGTTTGCTATTTTTTCATATGGTAATTTTTCTGTTTTTAATATACTTTGAACTACTAGCCCGTCAACTATTGAAATAAGTAAGAATGAAAAAGCTTCAGACTCATCTATACTTTCAGATAAATTTTTATATATTTCATCTTGTAAAGTAGTTCTCCACTGAATATATTTTACTTTTATTCTTTCTCTTAAAGAATCATTTCCAGTTAAAGCTTCACAAAGTAAATACATATGAATTCTTCCAGTAGATCCTATCGTAGCAATTTTTCTAAGTATTAGATTTATAAGTTCATCTTTAGAAGAATTTTTTTCTATATTTTTAACACATTCTAAGACAGCGGCGGTAATTATATTTAGGTGAATATCTGCAATATCAAATATTAAATCATCTTTAGATGAATAATGATAATATAAAGTACCTTTACTTATACCAGCAGCTTTTGATATGTCAGAAAGACTAGTATTTTTAATTCCGTTATGTGTAATTAGATTTATAGCAATATCTAAAATATGTTCTTTCATATTACTGTTTGGCTTCATAAAATTAACCTTTCTATGTATTTAAAACATTAAACTAAATTATATTATAAAGTATATATAATTTTAAAGTCAACAAAACTAGTAATGTAATATTACAAGTGTTGACAACTTCTCAAAAGGTATATACAATAGAAATAAATAATCGGTCGACCGACTGACTGATTATATATTATTAATATTAACATAAATTTAGAAAAATAACACAAGAATTTAAATAAATAATTAAGTGAGGTAAATAAAATGAATAAGATAAAGTTATTAGTTGATGGTGGATGTGATTTACCTAAGAAAATTTTAGAAAAATACAATATAGAACTAGTAGGACTAAATGTAAGTTTTAATGGAGAGAGTTATATAACTGGAGAAGAAATAGATAATGAAACTTTTTATAAAAAAATGAGTGAGAATAAGGAATTACCTAAAACTTCATGTCCATCTCCAGATAGATTTTTAGAAGCGTACAAAGGTGATGAAGATATATTAATAATAACTGTAAGCTCAGCACTATCAGGAACATATAGTAGTGCAAAGCTTGCAAAAGATATGTATGAAGATGAAAATAATAATAAAAAAATCGAAGTTTTAGATAGTATGAGTGGTTCAATAGGTCAGGGCTTATTAGCGATAAAGGCAGCAGAATTAATTGATGAAGGAAAAACTTTAGATGAGATAGTATCAATTCTTGAAAATTTAAAGAATTATGTTGTATTCTATGGAACATTAGAAACTTTAGAAAATGCTATTAAAGGTGGAAGAATAAATCCATTAGCAGGAAAGCTTATAAATGCACTAAACTTTAAGGCTATAATACAAGTTACTGAGGGTGTTGTAAAGCCCATAGATAAAGCAAGAGGCATAAATAATAGTTTAAAAAAGGTTTTAGAGTATGTAGAATCTAACATAAAAAATACTGAAGAGAAAACTTTAATTATAGCTCATGCTCATTGTGAAGAGAAGGCATTAAAAATAAAAGAAAGCTTAGAAACAAAATATAAATTCAAAGACATAATAATAGCTGAAATAGGACCTGTAATGGGAACATATACATCTCAAGGGGCTATATTAGTAAGCTCATTATAATAAGATTATAAGGCATATACAAATAATGATTTAATATAATTTAAATTAGCTTTGTATATGCTTTTTATATGAAGATATATAGATTAAATCTATAAAAAATAATTAATATAGATTTAATCTATATTGCTTTACTTGTTTTTTTTATTGAGTATATAATGTAGTGTAAAATAAAAGTTAGGAGGATAAGATGACAATTAAAAAGATAAAAAGCATAATTTTAGCGACAACTATGGTATTAGGATTATTATCACTATCAGGATGTTCTAAAAAAGAAGAAGCAAAAGACGTAGAATTAAAAACTATTTCAACAAAAGATCTAAAAGCAAAACTAGAAGATGATTCATGGGTAATTGTAGATACTAGGATTAATGATGCTTACAATGGATGGAAATTAGACGGAGTTTCTAGAGGTGGACATATATCAGGAGCTGTAGATTTCTCTGCAAACTGGTTAAATGTTGATAATAAAAATAAAGAAGAAATATTAGATGAAGCATTAAAAACTAAAGGTATTAATAAAGATAAAAATATAGTTTTATATGATTCAAATGAAAAGGATTCAAAATCAGTTGGAAGTTATCTATCACAAAAAGGTTATACAAATATCTATACTTATAATGTAAAAGAATGGGCAAAAGATGAATCTTTAGCTATGGAATCATATGAAAATTATGATAGATTAGTTCCAGCGGAAATTGTAAAGGAAGTAGTAGATGGAAAAACTCCTGAAACTTTTGAAGGATCTAAAAATATAAAGATCATTGAAGCTAGTTGGGGAGAAGAAAGTGAAGCATATTCTAAAGGACATGTTCCAACTAGTGTTCATATTAATACAGATACAGTAGAGCCACCACCAAATTGGATGTTAGCAAGTGATGAAGAGTTAGCTAAATTCGCACTAGATTATGGATTTACTAAAGATGATACAATTATAGTTACAGGTCCTGATGTTATGGCATCATACAGAGTTGCAGTTATACTTCGTTACATAGGGGTAAATGATGTAAGGGTACTTAATGGTGGAAATAATGCATGGGTAGCAGCTGGATATGAATTAGAAACAACAAGTAATGCACCTGTTGCAGGAACTGATTTTGGAGGAAAAATACCAGGAAATCCGGATCTAATAGTTACTATACCAGAACTTAAAGAAGAGCTAAAAAGTGATGATTCAGTTTTAGTAGATAATCGTAGTTGGGAAGAATATATAGGAGAAGTATCTGGATATAGTTATCATGATAAAAAAGGTCGTATACCGGGAGCTGTATATGGATATGCAGGTACAACATCAACGACATTGGAAGACTATCGTAATATAGACAATACAATGAGAAATTCAGATGAAATAAAAGATTTATGGGATAAAGCTGGAATAGATATAAATAAGAAGTTAATATTTATGTGTGGTAGTGGATGGAGAGCTGCAGAAGTACTAACATATGCTAATGTTATGGGATATGATAATTCAGCGTTATATAGTGATGGTTGGATAGGATGGAGCAATAATGCTTCAAATCCTGTTGAAACTGGCGATCCTGCTAAATAGGATGAACAATCATGAATAATATAATAAAAAAAATATTATATACACTAACTGTTATACTTCAATTAGCAACAATTGTGGGAGTATTTGTAGTTCAATATTTAACAAATAAAAAAGCTGGTATAATGCACCATGTTTATTATAGAAAATATCAATTTGAAAACAGTATATTTTCGCATGAAAATTTATTAATTCAAAAAAACATTGCTATAGTAATTACAATCATATTTTTTGTGATTTTTATTTATGTATTGAAAAAGAATAAAAATATTTTTTATAAAATACAAGCAGGTTTAACATTTATCAGTAGTTTTCTAATTTATATATCTATGAGTAGTAGATATTTTATTGAAAAATTAGCTTACCATTATTTTATAATGGCATTTGTATTAGTATTTATAATGCAATTTATAGTATTTGTTATAATATCTATTTATAATAAAAATCTAAAAAAATAATTACTTGTATTAATCATCCTCTTGACATTTTTTCTAGGAAATCATATTATTAAATAAAAATAATATAATTAATCCTATGAAAAGAATTAGTAGGTAAATAAAGTTTCAATACAGAGAGTAAAGAAGGGTGAGAACTTTACAAGAAAAGTTTAGTGAATGGATCTTTGAGGAATTAGGTTAAATATAATAATTAATTTATTATAAAGTAGCTGATATCGTGACTGCACGTTATAGCAGATTTAAGAGATACATGTTATAAAGATGTGTATAAATTAGGTGGTACCGCGGAAAATAAATCCGTCCTATTAATTATAATAGGACGGATTTTTTATTTTGATAAAAAAATATTTAAGATAAATATATAGGAGGAAGAATATGAATATAATAGGTATAATAGGTGCAATGGATGAAGAGGTAGATATATTAGTAGACCTTATGGAAATAGAAAAGGTAGTTGAAAAAGCTAGCTTAAAATTCCACAAAGGAAAATTAGAAGGAAAAGATATAGTATTAGTTAAGTGCGGAATAGGTAAAGTAAATGCTGCTTTATGTACACAAATATTAATAAGTGAGTTTAATGTAGATGCAGTTGTAAACACTGGTGTTGCAGGAGCACTTCATAGTGAATTAGATGTTCAAGATATAGTAATATCAACAGATGCTATACAACATGATATGGATACAACTGCATTTGGAGATAAAAAAGGTGAAATACCAAGAATGGAAACTTCAACATTTATAGCAGATCAAAAGCTTATAGATGCAGCTTATAAATCATCAATAAAAGAATTAGAAGGAAATAAAGTTTTAAAAGGAAGAGTAGTATCTGGAGATATATTTGTAAGCTCTAAGGAATTAAAAGATAGCTTAGTACGTGAATTTGGAGCTTATTGTGCAGAAATGGAAGGTGCTGCAATAGCTCATGTTTGTACTTTGAATAAAATACCATTCGTAGTAATAAGATCAATGTCTGATAAGGCTGATGGAAGTGCAGATGTTACTTATGAGGAATTTGTAGTAAAAGCTGCTCATAAATCTAAAGATATAGTTTTAAATATGCTAAAAGCATTATAATTTAGGAGGGTGCAATGAGTGATAAGAAAGTAATTTTTAGTGGTGTTCAACCATCAGGAAAATTAACTCTAGGTAATTACTTAGGAGCTTTAAGAAACTTTGGAAAATTCCAAGATGAGTATGATTGTTATTATAGTATAGTTGACTTACATGCAATAACAGTACCTCAAGAGGCTAAAAATCTAAGAGCCAATACATTAGAAATATTAGCTCAATACTTAGCTTGTGGTCTTGATCCAGAGAAGAGTACTATATTTATACAATCACATGTAAGTGCACATACAGAACTTATGTGGATACTAAATACAATGACTTATATGGGTGAGTTAAGCAGAATGACTCAGTTTAAAGATAAGTCACAAAAAAGTGAAGCTAACTTAAATGCAGGATTATTCACATATCCAGTACTTATGGCAGCTGACATACTTTTATATCAAACAAACTTAGTTCCAGTTGGAGAAGATCAAAAGCAACATTTAGAATTAGCTCGTGATTTAGCCGCTAGGTTTAATAATAGATACTCACCAACTTTTGAAATACCAGAAGGATATATACCAAAAGAAGTTGGAAGAGTAATGAGCTTACAAGAACCTACTAAGAAAATGAGTAAATCAGATTCAAATGAAAATGCATTTATACTGTTAGCTGATGATCCAGATACAATAAGAAGAAAAATTAAAAGAAGTGTTACAGACTCAGAAGGTGTTGTAAGATATAGTGATGAGCAACCTGGGATAAAGAACTTAATAGATATATATACTCAATTAGCTAATAAGACTATTGAAGAAGTCGTTGCGATGTATGAAGGTAAAGGATATGGAGAATTTAAAGCAGATGTAGCTGAAGTTATAGTAGAAGCTTTAAGTCCTATAAGAGAAAAATATTTAGAACTTCTTAAAGATAAGGCATATTTAGAAAAAGTATATGCAATGGGTGCCGAAAAAGCTGAAAAACAAGCTAGAAAAACTTTAAGAAAAGTATACAAAAAAGTAGGATTAATAGAAAGAAAATTTTTATAATATAAATAAAAGTCACCATTTAGGTGGCTTTTTTATTTGGAAATTTATTCTGAACCTATTTATTTTATACCATTTAAAGAATAGTATTTTTATATGAAATTTATCACATACTAAATTAGAGTTATATGTTTCATAAAAGGATGTGAATGTATGAGGCATAAGAAAAAGGAAAATATTAATGATAAAAATCCAACTTACATAAGTATGAAAAATTTAGATGAGATAATTAATGAAATGTATATCTCAGATAATCCAAAAGAAGATTTAGGTTTAATTAAAAGATATTTAGAAAGACTTATGCTAATTATTGAAAGAAGTAGAATTAGAGAGTATATGATGCTCACAGATAGCAAAAGAAGGCTTTTTATTATAAACTTTGTTGCAGGATTAGGTAAAGGATTTGGGCAAGCTATAGGATTTACTGTTCTTGCAGCAGTAGTTTTTTATATACTTACAAGTTGGATAGATTTACCAATAATAGGCGCTTATATAGCTAAATTATTAGACGTGGTACAGAATTATAGAAATCAATAGAGGTGATAATATGAACGTAGATAAGTATAAGAAAGAATTATTAAAAGAAAAAGATAACTTAACTCATTTAATATCTAGTATGCAAGATAATACTTTATTTGGAAATACGAAAGATCATACTAGTGAAAGATATAGTTCTGGTGAATTATCAGCTTATGATAATCATCCAGGAGATTTTGCAACTGAAGAATATATGCAGGATATGCAAAATAGTTTAACAACTCATGAAAAAGGAAAATTATATCAAATTGATAAGGCCTTGGATAAAATAGAAAATGGAAGTTATGGAATTTGTGAGATTTGTAAAAAAGATATAGAATCAGATAGACTAGACTTATTGCCTGAAACAGATCTTTGTTCTAGTTGTGCTAAAGAGCATGATAATACTCCATCAGATACAGAGCATCTAGATTTAAATTTTATAAATCCAGGATGTGATTTTTATTCGGAGTATATAACAAATTTGACTGACTTAAATAAAAATGGATTATACGATGACAATGAATAATTAAAGTAAAAGAGAAGAGGTCTAAAATATGAAAAAAATAATACTTATTTTAGGAGTTTTGTTAATAGCAACAGTAGGATATTCTATAAATAATCAGACTTTAAAGGATAAAGAAATAGGTATTTTTAATTATTCAGGTAGCGATATAATGAGAGATTATGAAGATATAATAATAAAAAAAGGTAACAATGATCAAAAAGTAGTTGCTTTGACTTTTGATGATGGGCCTGATGAAGTTTATACTCCACAAATTTTAGATATACTAAAAAAATATGATGTGAAAGCTACATTTTTTTTAGTTGGTGAAAATATTGAGCGCAATTCGGATATAGTTGCAAGAGAAGTTGAGGAAGGTCATGAAATAGGTAATCATACTTACACCCATATAAATGTAGCTAAGAATGGATATAATGAAATATACAATGAAATAATAAAGACACAAGATATTATAAAAAAAATAACTGGAGAAGAACCAAAATTATTTAGGCCTCCATATAGAGCAATAAGTAAGAATATGTGTGATATTATAAAAAATAAAAATATGAATATTATACTGTGGTCTAATTTAGACCCGAGGGATTGGTCAAATCCAGGTGTTTATTATATTGTTAATACAATAGATACAAAGGTAGAAAATGGGAATATAATATTATTACACGATTACAACAAAGTAAGATGTGCAAAATCTCAAACAGTACAAGCTTTAGATAGTATCATACCAAAACTTAAAGAAAAAGGTTATAAATTCGTTACAGTATCACAACTAATAAATCATCTAGATAAAAAAGAACATGAAACTCAAAACTAGGCTTCCATTTAGGAAGCTTTTTTATGTATAATTATATTTATAACATTCTTAGGAGGAAGAGATATTGATTTATGAATTGATAATAGCGATATTGATAGGTTTAGACCAACTTTCTAAATATTGGGCATTGAATTATTTACAGGATATAGGAAGTATACCTGTTATACAAAATGTGTTTCATCTTACATATGTAGAAAATAGAGGAGCAGCTTTTGGGATGTTCCAAAACAATCAAATGATATTTGTAGTGGTTGCAATAGTAGCATCAATATTTGGATTATACTATTTACATACAAAAAAGGTGCATCCAATAGGTAAAGTTGGAATTATGCTTATAATTTCTGGAGCAATTGGAAATCTAATAGATAGAGTAAGATTAGGATTTGTAGTTGACTATTTTGATTTTAGAATAATATGGGAATATGTATTTAATGTAGCAGATGTATTTGTAGTAATTGGTACAGTAATGTTATGTATATATATATTATTTTTTGAAGGTAAAGAGCAGGTGAAGTAATGGACGAAATAAGAGAATTTTTAGTTGGAGAAGAAGAAGAAGGCGATAGATTAGATGTTTACTTATCAGAACAATTAGGTGACATGTCTAGAAGCTATATTCAAAAAATTATAAAAGATAAAAAGGTTGAAGTTAACAATAAGATAGAAAAAGCAAAGTATTTAGTAAAAGAAGAAGATAAAGTTAAGATAGAAATACCAGCACCAAAATTATTAGAGGTTGTAGCTCAAGATATTCCCATAGATATTGTATATGAAGATAATGACGTATTAATCGTAAATAAGCCTCAGGATATGGTTGTACATCCAGCACCTGGTAACTATGATAATACATTAGTAAATGCTATTTTATATCACTGTAAGGATAAGCTATCATCAATAAATGGAGTTATTAGACCTGGAATAGTTCATAGAATTGATAAGGATACCTCGGGGCTTTTAATGATTGCGAAAAATAACAATGCTCACAATAGCTTAGCAGAACAGTTAAAGGATCACTCTATAACTAGAGAATATGAATTTATATGTCACGGTGTAGTTAAAGATGATAAGATAACGGTTAATAAGCCTATAGGAAGAAATCCAAAGGATAGATTAAAAATGGCGGTCGTTAAAGATGGAAAGCATGCAGTAACTCATTTTGAAGTTGTAGAAAGGTTTGAAAATTTTACACATATGAGAGCTAGATTAGAGACTGGGAGAACTCACCAAATTAGAGTGCATGCACTTTCTATAAATCATCCACTTTTAGGGGATCCTATATATGGACCTAAAAATACTAAGTTTAAATTGAATGGACAAACTCTACATGCAAAGAAATTAGGTTTTATACATCCTACTACTAGTAAATATATAGAATTTGATTCAGAGCTTCCTGAGTACTTTAAAGAAATAATAAAAAAATTGAAATAGCTTTAATTAATGAGGATTAAAATGTAAATATAATTAAAATCTTGTAAAAATTAAAGATATCATATATAATGATAATAATAAGTTAATAATACTAAAATTAATACCTTTAATTGATACAGAGATATCATAAGGCAGTTTAAAAGCATGTATTACTTAGTTATTTTGTAATATACAGCTTCTTGTCTTATGATGAGAAGCTTTTTTATGTTTAGAGATTATTAAATACTAAGTAGTTAGCCTAGGAGGATAATGTATGAAAGAAAAAGCAACTTTAATGGATGACAAAGCCATAGTTAGAGCGATAACAAGAATAAGTCATGAAATAATAGAAAAAAACAAAGGTATAGAAGATGTAGTTTTAGTAGGTATAAAGACTAGAGGAGTACCTATAGCTAATAGAATATCTAAAAAGATAGAAATTATAGAAGGAAAGCCTGTGAACACTGGAGAAGTAGATATAACTTTATACAGGGATGATTTAAAAACTGTAGATGTTGATCCAGTAGTCAACGGTTCAAATATAGATTTTGACATAAATGATAAAATAGTTGTATTAGTAGATGATGTTTTATACACAGGAAGAACAGTAAGAGCAGCATTAGATGCAATTATGGATGTAGGAAGACCAAAATCAATACAACTTGCAGTATTAGTAGATAGAGGTCATAGAGAATTACCAGTAAGAGCAGATTATGTTGGAAAGAATGTACCAACATCTAAATCTGAGATTATATCAGTAAAATTAATGGAAACTGACGAAGAAGACTCAGTAACTATTAGAGAATAGAAGCATAAAAGTATATAGAAGGTTTAGATTACCTTTTAATTCAGTACAGAGATACTGAAAAAGGGAGAATATTTCTCCCTATCAAAATTCGGGAGGTTTTTTTATGAAAAAATTAATCATGTCATTTCAACACTTATTGGCAATGTTCGGGGCTACAGTTTTAGTTCCAATATTAACAGGGTTTGACCCAGCAGTAGCAATATTTTCTGCAGGTATAGGAACTTTAATATTCCACTTCTGCACAGAGGGTAAGGTACCGGTATTTTTAGGTTCAAGTTTTGCATTTATACCAGTAATAATAGCAGCTAAAGAAGCTCATGGAGGGGATTTAGCTTATGCACAAGGTGGTATAATGGTAGCTGGATTAGTATATGTAATAATGTCTTTATTAGTAAAAGTAGTTGGTGTAGAGAAGATTAAAAAATATTTCCCTGCACAAGTTACAGGAGCAATGATTGCAGTAATTGGGTTAAACTTAATACCAACAGCTTTTGATATGGCTTCAAATAATTTTATGATAGCCGCAATAACTTTAGGAATAGCTATAGCTATTAATTTATTTGGTAAGGGATTTATAAAACAAATAGGAATACTAATAGCTGTAGTTGTAGGATATATTATATGCAGATTCATGGGATTAGTTGATACATCAGCTATGGCAAGTGCAAGCTTATTTGCAGTGCCAAACTTTACATTACCTAAGTTTAGTTTAGAAGCAATAGTTATAATTGCACCAGTGGTTTTAGCAGTGTTTATGGAACATATAGGTGATATGACAACAAATGGAGCAGTTGTAGGAAAGAACTTTATTGAAAATCCAGGACTAAATAAAACTTTACTAGGTGATGGTCTAGCAACGATAGTAGCAGGATTCTTAGGTGGACCAGCAAATACAACTTACGGAGAAAATACGGCAGTACTAGCAATAACTAAAAATTATGATCCGGCTAACTTAAGACGTACAGCAGTACTTGCGATATTACTTGCTTGTGTAGGTAAATTTGGAGGATTCCTTCAAAGCATACCTCAAGCAGTTATGGGTGGTATAAGTTTAATGTTATTCTCAATGATAACTTTTGTAGGGCTAAAAACTATAAAAGATAGTTCTTGTGTAGAAAATAAAAATAACATTATAATAATTGTTACAATACTAGCAATAGGTCTTGGGACTACTTACTTAGAGAAGCAAGGAATATCAATAGGTATACCTGTGACAGAAAGTGTTAAAATAACAGGATTAAGTTTAGCAGCAATAATAGGAATAGTATTAAATAGATTATTAAATAATGATCAGTTTAAGAATGAAGAAAAAGAACCAGTTAAAATCGGAAAAACTGTTCACAATTAATAAAAAAATCACTGACTAGCAATTAATAAAATAATGCAAAGTCAGTGATTTTTTATATAGCTATAAATGAAGGTAAGTAATGTAAAACTAATAATTGTAAAATAATTATTACTGGAATTCCAATTGTGAACTTTGGATGTTTCGTTTTATGTCTAAATAAATTCATTCCTAATAAAGAGCCAATACTGCCTCCGATTAGAGATATAAATAGGAGTTTGGATTCACTTATTCGCCATTGCTTTTTTATAGCTTTTGATTTATCTATGTACATTAGACATAGACCTATAAAATTAATAAATAGAATATAATATAAAAACAAATTATTCATGTAAATTCTCCTTGAAATGTAAGCATAATTAAATTAATGTATTATGTAATTATCATATAGTATGATTATAATGTAAAGAAGCAAAGTTTAATACTAATAATTTCATTAAATGGACTTATATCCTAATTAAAAAGTAATGTATTGTGAAAATAAAAGAATGAATAAGATGACTAATTAGATATAAAAAGAAAATGGCTACTTTAAATTATTTAAAATAGCCATTTTCTTTTTATATCTATTTATCTATTATTATGTATTAATAATAAATAAGCGCTTCCTGCTAACATAGCATTATCCCCATCTATTCTTCCAACTAAAGAATTATCAGTAGGATGATTATGAATATATCCATCATTATCGACTCTACCAACAGGAGAATTTTCTGAATGATGACTATGTACTAATCCGTTATCATCAACTCTACCCACTGGAGAATTTTCTAAATGATGATTATGTATAATTTTATTATCATCAATTCTACCAATAGGACATTCATGATAAAGATGATTATGAATTACACCATTAGAATCTAATCTTGCTACTCCCATGTTATTATAAGGAAAATTTACTATAGTACTTGCCATAATATTTACACCAACCCTCTATATAATATAAATAAATCGAGAAAACGAATTCCTTAATATAATATATTAAATTAGATATTGAGATATGAACACCTTCATAGAGAATATAAGAATATTGAATACATCTAAATACAAAATACATAATTCAAATAACATATTTAAAAAGTGAAAAAGTATTGACAAGTTATGGATTACAAGTGTAAGATTTAAATAACTTACAAATGTAATCCAATGGAGGTGTTTTATTGTGAAAGATATACCACAGATATCAGAAAGTGAATTAGAAGTAATGAAAGTACTTTGGAATATAAAGAGGGGTACGAGTTCTCAAATAGTAAATATACTAAGTGAAAGTACTGACTGGAAACCTAAGACTATACAAACATTAATTACAAGGTTAGTGTCAAAAAAAGCAATAGAAGTAGATAAAAGCAACAAGAAATCTTATACATATTATCCAAAATTAAATGAAG
This sequence comes from Romboutsia faecis, assembly GCF_014323405.1. GTDB lineage: Bacteria > Bacillota > Clostridia > Peptostreptococcales > Peptostreptococcaceae > Romboutsia_E > Romboutsia_E faecis. Next base: position 233,690 of record NZ_JACRWE010000002.1, read on the forward strand.
ATGAGTATAAAAATTCAGCGAGTACCTCATTTTTAGAGAAGTTATATAATGGATCTATTAATATGATGATAGCTAGCTTTATAAAGAATAAAAAAATGTCTAAGGATGATATTGAAGAACTTAAACATTTATTAGATGAATAAAAAATAGGAGGAGTATAGTGGAAAAATTATGGGATTTAGTTTTACAGGCGTCTATATATGGAAGTATAGTGGGAATTGTAATTCTTATAGTAAAGACTCTTCTAAAAGATAAAATAAGTGGAAAATGGACATATCTTTTATGGATGGTATTAATAATAAAACTGGTAATTCCATTTGGCCCGCAAAGTAGCATAAGTTTATTTAATAAGATTCCATCGAACATAGTTAATAATACAATAGTAGATAGCAGTGTGATTATTAATAGATCCTTAGAAAGTAAGCATAATGATAACTATGAAGAAAAAAATGAGTACATATCAAGCAATACGGGTGAAAAAGTAAATAAAGTTTTACCTATTAGTAATAATGGAAGTATAGATATAAATAAAAGTATAAATAATTTATATGGGTTTATGAATGTATTACCATTAGTATGGATGGCAGGTTTTATTACAACTTTATTTATATCAATTTTTATGTGTTTTACATTAAAAAAGCAAGTTAAGATAAATAAAAATATAGCAAATGAAAATATAAAATTTATTTTAAAAAAATGTAAAAATATAATGAATATAAAAGTCAATATTAATTTAGTTGTTAATGATGATATTAGAACACCTGCACTTTCTGGGATAATAAAACCTACAATATTATTTCCAAATGCAATGCTAGATTTAAAAGATGATGAAATTAAATATATATTATTACATGAACTTTCTCATTATAAAAGAAAAGATATTTTAGTTAATTATTTACTCGTATTACTCCAATGCATACACTGGTTCAATCCGTTTATATGGTTTTTCTTTAAAAAAATCAGAGAAGACATGGAACTGGCTACAGATGAAATGGTAGTTTCTAAGTTAAATGAAGATGAGTACAAAAATTATGCAAGGACTATTATAACAATCATTGAGAGAATAAGTATAGTACCTAAAAATATAGGAGTATTAGGTATGGCCGATGATAAAAAAATTATTAAGAAAAGAATAGAGATGATAAAAAACTCTAGCCTATTTAAAAATAAAAAGAAGTTAATAAGTATTATAGGAATTAGTTGTGTATTAATTTTGGGTAGTACTCTTTTGACAAGCCAGAATAGTTTTACAGATGATAGAGTAAAAGGTAATTTTGAAAATTTAATTCAATATAAAAACTCATATGTAGGAGATAACAGTAATACTAACAATCTTATACAAAGTTTAGGGTTTGGAAGTTTTAAAGAAAGAATAGAGTTATCAACTAGTGAAGAACTTTATGCTGTTAAAGTTTATTATAATTTAAATAACATAAATAAAAATAAGGATGATATTGAAAATGAACTATTTATAAATTCTGTTATTATATTTTCACTAATTGAAAATGTAGATAAGTTAGATTATTATATATTAGATAAACCTTACAGTGATAAGATAAAAGCAAAATATGAATTTACATTTACTAGAGATGATATAGAGAATATATTAGAATTAGATAATATAGGTTATTACAGTACAGATGAAGAAAAATTTAATGTACTATTACAAAAGATATCTAAATATAGAAAAATAAGTTCGAATTTAGATGAAGCAATATCAAGTGCTGTGAAAAATTCTATATATGAAGATTATTATATAGGAGAACTAGATTCAGAAGCTCATATGATTTTAGGAAAAAAAGGAATTGAAAATAGACTATACGTATATACAATAGTTAATTATGGAAGCTTTGAATTTGAAAATGATGTATTTACACTTGTAAGCGGAGCATGGGGTATTCCGATGATTCTTATATTTGAAAAAGATGAAAATAATAATTTCTATTTTATAGATTACAAAGAAGTTATGGATGGTGGAATGTATATAAATTCTATAAAAGAAATGTTTCCGATTTATTTAATTCCTAAGGTAATGAATAGTGATAAGTATGGAGAAAAACTAAGTGAAGAGCAAAAACTACAAGCAAAAAAATATTTAGATAGTATAAATAGAAATACAGATATAAATATAGATTATGATTTTAATTCAAAATATGAAAAAGAGTACTTGGATATGTATCTAAGTGTAGAGGTTCAAAATAAATTATTTTCAGTAGTAGAGTTATATGATTATCCAACTTGGTTAGGTACAAGCGAAAAGGTTATAGATGGTATAAGATATGTGTATGAGACTAGCATGAAAACCGATAGTGATGAATACGAAGTTGTTGTATATAGGAAAATTGATGAAAGTAAAACTGTAGTTGAAGAGCATCAATATAAGATTTATGATAATGATATAAAAGAAATTAAACATGATGTGAAATAATTTAGAAATAAAAATGGTAAACAATTATTAGTTAAATGATTGTTTACCATTTTGCATTAATTATTTTTATTTTTTAATGATGCAACCATCTCTTCTGTAGGAGTTACATACATAGTACTGTTAGTTTCATAAATAACCATACCTGGTTTAGAACCACTAGGTTTCTTAACATGTTTTTTCTTAGTATAATCTACAGGGACTTGTGAAGACATCTTAGATTTACTAAAGTAAGCTGCTAACATTGCACCTTCATAAATAGTTTGCTCTGAGACTTCTTTACCTGCACACTTAATTATAACATGAGAACCTGGAATATTTTTAGTATGCATCCAAATATCATCGGGATCTGCAATTCTAAGTGTAAGGTGATCATTTTGCTTATTATTTTTTCCAACAAGTATCTTTACCCCATCAGAAGATATAAACTCATGTGGTGAAGTTGTAAGTTTAGCAATTTCTTTTTTTGATTTAAGTTTACCTGAAGCCTTTGAATATCCAAGAGATATAAGTTCATCTTTTATATCTTGTAGCTCATCTAAATTTTCACAGTTTTCGATGTTTAAAAGTATATTCTCTAAATAATCTATTTCTTCTTTATTAATAGACATTTGAGATGTTATTTCTTTCTTAGCTGTTTTTAACTTGTTGTACTTTTTAAAATACCTTTGAGAATTTTCAGAAGGTGTTAAATTCTTCTTAAGAGAAATATTAATGTTTTCATATTTAGGATCATAGAAGTTTTGAACCTCTATACTTTCCATTCCCTTTTGAATCATATAAATATAAGCTGTAAGAAGCTCACCTTTTATTTTATATATTTCTGCATTTTCAGCCTCTTTTAATTCTTCTTCTTGCTTTTCTTGTTTATGATAAAGTCGTTCAAGTTTTATTGAAATACTTTTCTTTAAACCAGAAGCACGCTGGTGAATTCTATCTTTTATATCCTTAGTTTTATAGTAATCTTCTAATATGGTAGACATACTATCTTTAATTATGAATTTAAATTCATTGTAAAGGTTTAAATTTATACAACTAAAGTCGACAACTCTATCTATCTTTTCATTAACAACTATACATGGAGAATAATTATTATTTCTTACATCTTTAAATAAATTATTGAATTCATTGTATAAAGTGTTTAATTCTAAACTTGATAAATTATATATATTAGCTTTTTCATTCACATTAGCTCTATAGCATATTTCTTTAGAAATAATAGGACTTATACCTAAAAACTTAGAATAAATTCCTTTGAAAATAGGACCTTCATACGAGTTTAAAGCATTTATAAAATCATTATTAGAGATATTATTAAGAGGGTTTAACTTACTTTGTGTTGGTGGAAATTCATAAGTAAGACCTGGTAGTATTTGGCGAACTCTACTTATACTTGTAGGTATTCTTTTAGCAGAGTCTATAATTTTATTATCTAAGTTATGGGTAAGAATTATATTACTATGTCTACCCATTATTTCTATGTAGATATCTTTGGTGCTTTTTTCCTTTAACTCATCTAATGAATCAACACTAATTTTTATTATTCTTTCAAATCCAACTTGAGATATACCAACTATATTTCCACTTTGTATGTACTTTCTAAAAAGCATACAAAGCATAGGTGCTTTTTTAGGATTTTCTTTCTTATAATCGTTAGCAATATAAACTCTAGGATTAGAAGAGCTACAACTTAAAACTAATTTATAATTTTCTTTGTTATTTCTTATATGTAAAACAATCTCATCATCCTCAGGCTGATGAACTTTATCAACCTTACCGCCAACAAGTTTAGTAGAAAGCTCGTCAACTAATGAATGGATAACTAAACCATCTAAAGCCATAAAAACACTCCTTTCATATAAATATTAGTAAATTAATTATTACACATAATAATCATAATGTGAATAGTAAGCATACACAATCAATATGAAACATACTTAATATCTTTTATATTTACAATCATTTAGCTATTTTATTCTTATGTTTTTTTCAATAATAATATTATATTGTAAAAATTAATCTACTTATTTATTTTAATATAGTAATGTTGTATAATATTTAGTTAGTAACTTATATAAAAGGGGCGATTAGATGAAGTTTTGGAAGTTACATGGAATAGGGAATGATTTTATAGCAATAGATGGTAGAGAAGATAATATAGATGCGAATAATTACAGTGAATTTGCAAAAGTAGTGTGCCATAGAAGATTTTCAGTAGGTGCAGATGGTATATTAGTGGTTAAAAATGCTGATAATGCGGATGTGGAAATGGTTTATTATAATTCAGATGGTTCTAGAGCTGCAATGTGTGGAAATGGACTAAGATGTTTTGTAAAATTTGTTTATGACAATAATATAGTTAGAAAAGAAGAATTTGATGTATATACAATAGATGGAATAAAAAAAATAAAAATAAATTTAAAAGATAATAAGATAGACTCTATAAAGGTAAACATGGGAAAAGGTAGTTTTTTTCCAAATGATATACCTGTAGTTACTAATAAAGATATATTCATTAATGAAAGAGTAGAAATATTAGATAAAGAATTTTATTTAAACTCAATGAATATGGGTGTTCCTCATACTGTTATTTTAGTAGATGAGCTTAATCTAGAGGAAGTAGAAAGATATGGTAAGGAAATTGAAAAATACGAAATATTCCCAGAAGGTACAAATGTAAACTTTGTAAAAGTGGTAGATAAAAATAATATTACTGTGAATACTTGGGAGAGAGGCTGCGGATATACTTTAGGATGTGGAACAGGTATGACTGCATCAGCAGTTATTTGTAACTATCTAGATAAGGTAGATAAAAGTGTAAATGTTTCCTCGCAAGGTGGAGCGGTGAAAATAGATATAGAAGATTTTGTTTATATGACAGGACCTTCAGTAAAAATATGTGAAGGAAATTTGGAGGTATGATATGGCTATTAGTATGACTGGCTTTGGAAGAGGAGAATATAAAGATGATAACTACTACTTTTTAGTAGAGTGCAAGACAATCAATCATAAATATTGTGATATAAACATACGTCTTCCTAGAAAGATATCTTTTTTAGAAGATAAGGCTAGAAACTTTGTTAAAAATTATATAAAAAGAGGTAGAGTTGATATATACATAAAGCTTGACTTGTTAGGTAGTGAAGATGTAAACTTAAAGTTCGATGAAACATTAGCAAATCAATATGTAAATATACTAAGAGAAATAAGAGATAAATTTGACCTAGCTGATGATATTAGTGTTATGAATGTTGCTAAATTCCCAGATATAATAAAAACAGAGGAAAAAGAAGAAGATGAAGACTTACTATGGTCAATGTTAAGTAAAGCCTTAGAGGAAACATTGACTAAGTTAAAAGAAATGAGAAGTGAAGAAGGACAAAAACTAGCTCAAGATGTATTAGAAAGATGCGATATTCTTCAAAATACAATTGAAGAGATTGAAAATAATTCTTATAATGTTGTTATTGATTATAAAGAAAAGCTAAATAATAGAATAAATGAAATATTAGATAATCCAAGTTTAATAGATGAAAATAGATTAGCTCAAGAAGTTGCTATATATGCAGATAAAAGTAGTATAACAGAAGAAATAGTAAGGTTTAAAAGTCATATAGGACAATTAAGAAATACTATAGTTAAAGATGAGTCTATAGGAAGAAAGATAGACTTTTTAATTCAAGAAATGAATAGAGAAACAAATACTATAGGTTCTAAGTCATCTGATTTAAATATAACAAATTTAGTTGTTGAAATAAAAAGCGAATTAGAAAAGATAAGAGAGCAAATACAAAATATAGAATAGTATAAATAGACAATAGAAAGGAAGAAATGTAATGGTTAAAAGAAAAGGCCTATTACTTGTTGTATCCGGACCATCTGGTGCAGGAAAAGGTACAATATGTAAAGCAATATTAGACCAAAATGACCAAATAAAGCTTTCAGTATCTGCTACTACAAGAAAGCCTAGAAATGGAGAAGTTCATGGAGTAAATTACTTTTTCTTAGAAAAGGAAGAGTTTACTAGTATGATAGCAAAAGGTGAATTTTTAGAGTATGCTCAAATTTATGATAATTTCTATGGAACACCTAAGTCTGCGATAATGGAAACATTAGATAAAGGTCAAGATGTTATATTAGAAATAGAAATGCAAGGAGCTAGACAAGTAAAAGAAGTTTATCCAGAAGGGATTTTTGTGTTTGTACTTCCACCATCTTTACAAGAATTAAAGAATAGAATAGTTGGAAGAGGGACTGAAACAGCAGAAGAAATTGAAAAAAGATTTAGCTGTGCATTTAAAGAAATAAATCAAATAGATGACTATGATTACTTTATAGTTAATAAAGATGTTGAAAAATCAGTTAAAGAGCTAGAAGCTATAATATCTTCAGAAAAGAATAAAGTTACTAGATATAAGAATAATATAATAGAGAAGTTTAAGGAGGAGTTATAAAATGATAAAACCATCAATCAATGAAGTATTAAACAAAATAGATAACAGATATTACTTAGTAGGGACTGTTGCAAAAAGAGCGAGAGAAATAATAGATGGATCTACTCCATATGTAGAAAATAAGCAAAAAGAAAATAAGCCAGTATGTATAGCAACTCAAGAAGTTGCAGAAGGTGAAATAACATATAGATTATTAACTCAAGAAGAAATAGATCTAGCAGAGTTAGAAGAAAAGCAAGAACAAGAAGCTATAAATAAAGAAGAGGAATAAGATATGCTAAAGGATAAAACTGTTGTAATTGGCGTAAGTGGTGGAATTGCCGTATACAAAGTTTGTGATGTAGTAAGTAGATTAAAAAAAATTGGTGTAAATGTTCATGTAATAATGACAAAGTCTGCTACAGAATTTGTGGCACCTCTAACTTTTCAGTCTTTAAGTCAAAATTATGTAGTTAGTGATATGTTTGAAGAACCTAAAACGTGGGATGTAGAACATATATCTTTAGCAAAAAAAGCAGATGTATTCTTAATAGCACCAGCAACTGCTAATGTTATTGGAAAAATAGCTTGCGGTATAAGCGATGATATGCTTTCTACTACAGTTATGGCTACAAAAGGAAAAGTTTTAATAGCTCCGGCAATGAATACAAACATGTATGAAAATCCTATTGTACAAAGAAATATAGATACATTAAAAGCATTAAATTATGATTTTATAGAGCCTGAAAGTGGAAGACTAGCATGTGGAGATATGGGTAAAGGAAAACTTGCATCTCCAGAAAATATAGTTGAAGCTGTTGTTAATGCTCTTACAAAAAAACAAGACTTAAAAGGCAAAAGAATAATGATTACAGCAGGACCAACTGTAGAGTCTATAGACCCAGTAAGATACTTAACTAACCGTTCTACTGGAAAAATGGGATATGCAATAGCAAAAGAAGCTATAGAAAGAGGTGCTGAGGTAACATTAGTTTCTGGACCTACAAAATTAGATCCACCAAAAAATCTAAGAAAGTTTATAAAGATAGAGTCTGCACAAGAAATGTATGAAGCGGTATTAGATAATTTAGAAGAAAATCAAGTTATTATAAAAAGTGCTGCAGTTGCAGACTACAAACCTAAGAGTTATTGTGATAAAAAAATAAAGAAAAATGATGGCGACTTAGTTATAGATTTAGATAGAAATAAAGATATTGCTTATGAAATTGGAAAAATAAAAAATGATAAGATATTAGTAGGATTTGCAGCTGAAACTAATGATCTTATTGAAAATGCTAAAAATAAAGTTAAAAAGAAAAATTTAGACTTTATAGTAGCAAATGATTTAACTAAAGAAGGTGCTGGCTTTGGTGTTGACACTAATATAGTTAAAATTATAGATAAAGACGGAATTATTTCAGAATATCCTATTATGAAAAAAGAAGAAGTAGCTAATGTTATTTTAGATAAAGTTAAATCGTTATTATAAAAATAAGGGGCTGTCTCATAGAAAAGAATTTATATTAATTCTTTATTATGAGACACGCCCTTAAATTTTAGATAAGAATGGTGAAAGTAAAAGGTATTTTAATTATAGAAAATAGAGGTTAATATATGAGAACATATGCAAAAGTTATAGTTAGAAACAATAGCATGTATACGGACAACTTATTTACATATGAAGTACCAGACTTTCTAGAAAATGAATTAGAAGTTGGTCACAGGGTTCTAGTTCCTTTTGGAAGAGGGAACAAGCCTACAGAGGCCTTTGTTTTTGAAATTACAGCTACAATAGAAGAAGGTATAAAAACAAAAGATGTAATTGACTTATTAGATGAAAAACCTATATTTAAACTAGAAGATTTAGAACTAGTTCGTTGGATGAAAAATAGGTACTTATGTACTTATATAGATTGTATAAATTTAATTTATCCTAAGGGATATAAGTTGAACAATTATAAGGTTGCTATACTAACTTTAGATATAGATAAGTTACAGAGCAGAGATTTATATGAGAAAAATTTAGACTTAAATGAAAATGAAAAGTTTATATTAGATGAACTTATAAATAACAAAGGTAAGATAAAAATAGACAAGTTTAAAAAAATTAAAAATATCAATAATATATTAGATAAAATGAAAAGAAAAAATATAATTGATATAAAGTGGGAATATAAAGACCATAAAAATGAAAAGAAAATATGCTATGTATCTTTAGGAATAGACAAAGATTATGTAGATGATTATATACATGGAAACAAAATAAATCTGGGCAATAAGCAAAAAGAAATAGTGAAGTTTTTGAAACATAATAGTAGTGTAGAAATTAATGATCTATTAGAAATTCTTAATGCTTCAAAGCAAAGTGTAACCTCACTTATAGGTAAAAATTTAATTACCTTGGAAATAAAAGATTATTACAGAAGTCCAGAAGATATTTATATGTCAGATAATAAAAAAGTTGTCTTAAATGAAGAACAGGAGTATGCTGTTAATAAAATAACTTCAGAAATGTTTAATGAGAATAAAAATCCTTATATGATTCATGGTGTAACTGGTAGTGGTAAAACAGAAGTATATATGGAAATTATAGATTATGCTTTAAATCAAGGCTTAGATAGTATCGTTTTAGTTCCAGAGATAGCTTTAACTCCTCAAACAATATCTAGATTTAAAAATAGATTTGGAGATGTGGTAGGAGTTTTCCATAGTAAACTCTCTGAAGGGGAAAAACATGATGTTTATAAGGCTATAAAATTAGGTAAAATAAGAATATTAATAGGAGCAAGATCAGCTTTATTTGCACCTTTTAATAGTCTAGGAGTAGTCATTATTGATGAATTTCATGAAGGAGCATATAAATCAGAAAAAAATCCTAAATTCAGTGCTATAGAGGTTTCGAGGTACTTAGTTATGAAGAAAAATATATCTTTAGTACTAGGATCAGCAACACCGTCTATAGAAGAGTACTATAAAGCTGTAAATGGTGACTATGATTTAATAACTATAAAGAATAGAGCAAACAAAAATCCATTACCAAAAATAGAAGTAATAGATATGAAAAATGAATTATCTAATGGAAATAAAAGTATTATTAGTCATAAGTTACATTGTGAAATAGAAAATGCTATTAGAAATAATAATCAAGTAATTTTATTTCTAAATAGAAGAGGATATGCAAATTTTGTATCTTGTAGAAATTGTGGATATGTGTTTCAATGTGAAAACTGTGATATATCATTAACATATCATAAAGGTAAAAATGTAGGGCGTTGTCATTATTGTGGATATGAAAAAGAAATACCTAAGGAATGTCCTGATTGTGGTAGTCATTATGTTAAGCCTTTTGGAACTGGAACTCAGAAAATAGAAGAAGAAATCAAAAGTCTATTTGAAAACGTAAAAGTTTTAAGGATGGATAAAGATACTACATCTAAAAAAGGTTCAATAGAAGAAATATTAAACAAATTTAGAAACAAAGAAGCAGATATATTAATTGGAACTCAAATGTTATCAAAAGGATTGGACTTTGAGAATGTAACTTTAGTTGGAATATTATCTGCAGATATGATATTAAACTTTCCAGACTTTAAAAGTGCAGAAACCACTTTCCAACTAGTCACACAGGTTGCAGGAAGAGCAGGAAGAGCAGAAAAGGAAGGTAAAGTAATACTTCAAACTTATGATACAGATCACTATGCAATTAGAAGAGCTATAAATTATGATTTTGAAGGATTTTATGAAGATGAAATAAAAATAAGAAAAGCATTTGGATATGCACCTTTTAATAATATGTTAAGTGTTGTAATTAGTGGATCAAATGAAAAAATAGTAGAACAAAATGCTAGGAGTATGTATAGTTCTATAATTTATCTGTTAGAAAATAGAGGGATAAAAGATTTTGATTTTATATTAGGTCCAAATCCTTGTTCTATTTCGAAAATAAATCACAATTATAGATGGCAAATATTATTTAAAGATGATAATATTGAAATTAATTTATTAAAGGGTATAATAAAATATATATGTATAACTAAAAGAGAAGTTGTATTTAATAAGGATGTTAATATATCCATAGATATTAATCCAAATAGCGTATTATAATTTTTAGGAGGAATATAAAAATGGCATTAAGACAAATAGTTCAAATAGGAGAGCCAGTACTTAGAAAGATATCAAAAAGGGTAGAAAAAATTGATGATAAAATAATCCAATTATTAGACGATATGGCTGATACTATGTATGAAGCAGATGGTGTAGGACTTGCAGCACCTCAAGTTGGAATATTAAAAAGAGTAGTAGTTATAGATATCGGAGATGGATTATTAGAACTTATAAATCCAGAGATAATAGAAACATCAGGAGAACAAATAGACGATGAAGGATGTTTAAGTGTAGCTGGAGAAGCTGGAGCAGTAAGAAGACCATATACAGTTAAGGTAAGAGCATACAATAGAGAAGGTCAATTATTTGAAATAGTAGGAGAAGAACTTTTAGCAAGAGCATTCTGTCATGAAATAGACCATTTAGATGGTATACTATTTGTTGATAAAATAGAAAAGTAAGTAGGAGCTGATTAAATGAAAATAGTTTTTATGGGAACACCAGATATAGCTGTTGGGTGTTTACAAAAAATAATAGATGAAAAACATGAAATACTAGGCGTTGTAACTCAACCTGATAAACCTGTAGGCAGAGGTAAAAAAATGGGTACGCCACCAGTTAAGGAACTTGCATTAAAATATGATATACCAGTATATCAGCCTATAAAAGCAAGGGATGAAGAGTTTGTAAAAGTGCTAAGAGAGTTAAATCCAGATTTAATAGTTGTTGTTGCTTTTGGTCAAATACTTCCAAAGTCAATATTAGATATACCTAAGTTAGGATGTGTAAATGTGCATGTTTCTTTACTTCCAAAATATAGAGGTGCAGCTCCTATAAACTGGGTAATAATAAATGGAGAAGAAAAAACAGGTGTAACAACAATGTACATGGACGAAGGTTTAGACACTGGAGATATGATACTTACTTCTGAATTCGCACTTAATAATGAAATAACAGCAGGAGAGCTTCATGACATAATGAAGGAAGAAGGAGCGTTATTATTAAAAGAAACTATTGAATTAATAGATAAAGGTGAGGCACCAAGAATACCTCAAAATCACGAAGAATTCACATATGCACCTATGATGAATAAAACATTAGGGCAAATAGATTTTTCTAAATCTGCGAGAGAAATACACAATTTAGTAAGAGGTGTAAACCCATGGCCAAGTGCTTATACAACTTATAAAGGTCAAACTATGAAAGTATGGAAGACTAAGGTATTAAATGAAACTAGTGATAAACATCCTGGAACTATACTTAAGGTTGACAAAGAAGGTATAAGAGTAAGTACTAAGAATAATGTACTTTTAATAAAAGAAATCCAAATGCCAGGAAAGAAAAGAGTTTTAGTTGAAGAATATATAAAGGGAAACAATATAGAAAGTAATGAAATTTTAGGTTAGGTGTCAAAATGATCGATGCAAAAAAATATATTACTACTATAATTATTTTGTTGGGAATTATTATGGTAGGTGTATCTATTATTAATGTTTTTTTATTAAACTTGACTCATTTATTTGAAGTATCGGTAAATATTATAGTGGTGTTAATAGTAACTGCTATAATATTTTCAACTATAATAACTTATAAAGTAATTATAGGTACGGATATAAATTCGAAAATTATGAATATTAACTTTAAAATAGTAAATTTTATTTTTCCGATGATGATAAAAATTGCATCTCTTGTAGGTATTTCAAAAGATGAAATAAGAAAAGTATATGTAAAACTTAATAATAAATATATACATAGTCAGAAGTATAATTTAAAAAATGAGGATATACTAATTCTTATACCTCATTGTGTACAAAAAAGTAGCTGCAAGTTAAAGGTTACTACAGATATAAAAAACTGTAAACAATGTGGACTATGTAATATAGGAGACTTAGTTAGGTTAAAGGAAAATAAAAATGTGAATATATTTGTAGCTACAGGAGGAACTTTAGCTAGAAAAATGATCTTAGAAAATAAACCTAAGGCTGTTATAGCAGTTGCATGTGAAAGAGATTTAACTACTGGAGTTCAAGATGTAAGTAAAATACCAGTTTTAGGTGTATTTAATAAAAGACCAAATGGTCCTTGCGTAGATACATGTATAGATGTAGAAGAAGTTGAAAATGCTATAAGCTTCTTCACAGTATAGTTAAAATAGGAGAGTGTTGAAAATTATGTATCCATATGGTTATTACGGTGGTTTTTATCCAGATAGAACAATGCTTATATTAATTCCTGCTATATTATTTACTATGTATGCACAATTTAAAGTAAGTAGCACTACAAATAAATATTTAAGAGTGAATGCTCATAGAGGATATAATGGGCAACAAGTAGCAAGAAAAATATTAGATACGAATGGATTATATGATGTAGATATAGAAATGGTTAGAGGTCACTTAAGTGATCATTATGACCCAAGAAGAAAAGTTGTAAGATTGTCTCAAGATATTTATTATGGGACATCAATAACTTCTGTATCAGTAGCAGCTCATGAATGTGGTCATGCAATGCAGCATGCTAAAGGATATGCTCCTCTTAGTATAAGAAGTAGCTTAGTTCCTGTTGTAAATTTTGCATCGAATATATCATGGCTACTAATAGCATTAGGTTTATTTATGAGTAGAGGTATTTTCTTACAAATAGGAATAATTTTATTCTCAGCATCTGTATTATTCCAATTAATCACTTTACCTGTTGAATTTAATGCATCAAGTAGAGCCTTAGTTCAACTTGGTGATTTAGGGATAGTAGAAGGTAAAGAATTAAGGGGAAGTAAACAAGTACTTACAGCAGCAGCATTAACATATGTTGCAGCAGCATTGACATCAGTACTTCAGCTATTAAGGTTAGTAGCAATAGCTCAAAGAAATGATGATTAAAACGGGGCTGTCTTAAGAATCGGGTATCTGGGATGGATGTTATATAAATTTTAAAGTCATATAGCTAAAAATGCTGATATTGGCTTTAAAATTTATATTTTCATCTAATCAAATAGATACGATCGATACTAAGGCAACTCCTTTTTTATATAGAAGAGAAATGAGGAGACAGAATATGAAAGCAAGAGAATTAGCTTTAAAAGTTCTTTTAGATATAGAGGAAAATGGTAATTATTCTAATATAGCTATTAATAAACATTTTAAAAATATAAATTTAAATAACCAAGATAGAGGATTAGCTACAGAATTGATTTATGGTGTGGTAGAAAATAAATATTACTTAGATTACATTATAGATAAACTTTCGAAGATAAAATGTAAAAAGATGAATATTTATGTTAAAATATTGCTTAGAATGGGTATTTATCAAATTTTACTTTTAAATAGTATTTCAGATTATGCAGCAGTAAATGAAACTGTAAGTTTAGTAAAAAAATATGATAAGAGATCATCAGGATTTGTGAATGCAATTCTTAGAAATGTTATAAGACAAAAAGATACAATAGGAGAAGTAGATATAAAAGATGATAAAATAATGTATCTAGCAACTAAATATTCTTATAGTCCTTGGATGATAAAGAATTGGATTAATAACTTTTCAGAAGAATTTACAGAAGATTTATTAGAAGCAAATAGTGAAAGACCTAGTGTATATCTTAGAACAAATACTTTAAAGACTACTAGAGATGAACTTTTAGAGAAATTAAGATCTGAAGGTATCGAGTGCAGTGTAGTCCCTATAGTAGATGAGGCTATTAGAGTAGAAAATTTGAAGAATATAGAGAATAATCAACTATTTAAAGATGGATTATTTACGATACAAGATGTAAGTTCTATGATAGTTGGAAAAGTTATGAATCCTAAGGAAAATTCACAAGTCTTAGATGTATGTAGTGCTCCAGGAGGAAAGACTACACACTTAGCTACATTAATGAATAATACTGGTAAAGTTGTATCTAGAGATATATTTGACCATAAATTAAAATTAATACAATCAACTGTAAATAGATTGGGACTAACGAATGTAGAGATAGAGTCATTTGATGCTTCGATATTGGATAAAAATAGTATAGATAAATTTGATTATGTGCTAGCTGATGTTCCTTGTTCAGGTCTTGGTATAATAAGAAGAAAACCAGAAATAAAATACAAGTCAAAAGGTGAGCTTAAAGAATTACCAAATATACAGAAAAATATTTTAGATAATGCATCTAAATATGTAAAAATCGGTGGTACTTTAATATATAGTACTTGTACTATACAAGATAATGAAAATATGGAAGTAGTAAAAGAATTTTTAGATAATAATAATAATTTTAAATTAGTTCCAATAAATGAAGTTAAGGTAGATTTAGATAATCAAGAAAATGGATATTTAAAGATATATCCAAATATTCACGATATAGATGGTTTCTTTATAGCAAAATTAGAAAGAGTAAGGTAGTGATAAATATGGAACAGAATAAAGTAGCTTTAAAGAATATGACAGAAGATGAACTGAAAGATTTTATAGTAAGTATTGGAGAAAAATCATTTAGAGGTACTCAAATTTTTTCATGGATATATAAAGGTGCTAAAACTTTTGATGATATGAGAAATATACCTAAAAATTTAAGAGAAAAGCTTGATGAAGTATCTTATATTGGAAATATAGAACAAGAATTAAAATTAGAATCAAAGGTAGATAAAACTAAAAAGTATCTATTTTTATTAAATGATGGAAATATTATAGAAACTGTTATGATGGACTATGAAGATAGGGTTACAGTGTGCATTTCTAATCAGGTTGGATGTAGAATGGGATGTAATTTCTGTGCATCAACGTTAGAAGGTTTAATAAGAAACTTAGAACCTTGGGAAATTTTAGATCAAATTATGAAAATACAAGAGGATACAGGTAAAAGAGTATCGAATCTTGTATTGATGGGTAGTGGAGAACCTTTAGATAACTTCGAAAATACTAAAAAGTTCTTAAAACTAGTAAATGAAAAAAATGGTTTAAACATAGGTTATAGGCATATAACTTTATCAACTTGTGGATTAGTACCTAAAATGTATGAATTAGCTGATTTAGGATTGCCTATAAATTTAGCACTATCTCTACATTCCCCATTTGATGAAAAAAGAAGAGAGATAATGCCAGTAGCAAATGCATACAAAGTAAATGATTTAATAGATGCATGTAAATATTATATAAAGAAAACTAATAGAAGAGTTACTTTTGAGTACTCTCTAATTAAAGGTGTAAATGATTCAGAAAAAGAAGCTAAAGAGATAGTTAGGCTTCTAAAAGGCATGTTATGCCATGTGAATTTAATACCAATAAATAAAGTAGAAGAAAGAGAATATGAAAGGCCGGATAAATCATATATATATAAGTTCAGAGATTACTTAGAAAAAAATAATATACCAGCTACGGTGAGAATATCTATGGGTTCAGATATTGGAGGAGCCTGTGGACAATTAAGAAGAAAACATAAGTAGCTTAAGGGGGAAATCTTATGATTTATAGCTGTGACTCCCACATAGGAAAAGTAAGAAAGAATAATGAAGATTATTGTATGGGGGAAGTTATAAAAACTAAAAATGAAGAAGATATAGGAATTTTTGCGCTAGCTGATGGAATGGGTGGCCATAAAAAAGGTGAAGTTGCAAGTAAGTTAGCAGTAGAAAATATTTTTAAATTTTTAAAAGAGAATTTATTGCAAACAAGTAGCATAAAAATAGATTATGTTGATGATGTAATAAAACAGGCTTATAATAATGTAAACTCAATTATTTATAAAAAATCTATAGAACAAGAAGAGTGTTTTGGAATGGGAACAACATTAGTAACTGCTATAATATATAAGGATAATTTATATGTTGCCAATGTTGGTGATAGTAGATGTTATATACTAAATGATACTGAATTAAATCAAATTAGTATAGACCATTCTGTTGTTGAAGAACTTGTTAGAGCAAATATTATAACAGAAGAAGAAGCTAGGAATCATCCTCGTAGAAATCATATAACAAGAGCTATGGGAACTGATGAGATGGTTATAGTTGATATATTTAAAAGTAAGTTAAAAGAAAATGACTTAGTTCTTCTTGCTAGTGATGGATTAACTGGATGCGTGGATAAAGAAGATATAAAAAATATGCTTTTAAAAAATAAAGATATATCAGAAATAAATAAAGAGTTAATAAATATGGCTAATGACGTTTCTGGAAAAGATAATGTCTCAGTTGTATTGATAAAGCATAATTAGGACGGTGATAAAGTGGGAGATACAATTTTAGGAAATAGATACCAAATTATCAGAAAAATTGGTGATGGAGGAATGGCCTTTGTTTATGAGGCTAAAGATAAGTTATTAAATAGAACTGTTGCTGTTAAAGTTCTTAGACCTGAATTTGTAGATGATGAAGAGTTTTTAAGGAAGTTTAAAAGAGAAGCTGAGGCAGTAGCGAGTTTATCTCATCCGAATATAGTAAATGTTTATGATGTAGGAGAAGATGGAAAAGTTCACTATATTGTAATGGAATATATAGATGGACAAAACCTTAAAGATATAATAAAAAATGAAGGAACATTAGATGAGTATACAGCTCTTGATATAACTAAACAAATAGCAATGGCCCTTAGCGCTGCTCATAAAAAAGGCATAGTTCATAGAGATATAAAACCTCACAATATATTAATATCTAATGAAGGTAGAATTGTTAAGGTTGCAGATTTTGGGATAGCAAAAGCCGTTTCAAACTCTACAATGACCAATATTGGTAGTATAATAGGATCAGTTCATTATTTCTCGCCAGAACAAGCAAAGGGAAATTCTGTTAACGCTACAGCTGATTTATATTCATTAGGTATAGTTTTATATGAAATGATAATAGGAAGGGTTCCGTTTAGAGGAGATAGTCCTATATCTATAGCATTACAACATATAAATGAAGATGTTGAATTTACATCAGAAGAAAAGATTAATATACCTCAGAGTGTAAGGACAATAATAAAGAAGTTAACTGAAAAATCTAGTGAAAATAGATATCAAAGTGCGGAAGACTTAATTGAAGACATTGATTATGTAGAAAAGAATATTGATTTAGACTTTATAAAAGAATATGATAATTTTGCAACTAAGAAAGTTAATATGGAAAATGCGGAAGAAAGTTTAGATTCAGAAGATGAGGATGAGGAGTTGTTAGAAGAAACTCCTAAAATAAGTCAAAAACCTAAAAAAGAAAAATTAAAGAAAAAACCTAAAAAACCTGTAAAAGAAGATAGTCCAAAGGTTAGAAAAAGATTAAAAATCGCAGCAGTAGTATTGTTAATTATATTACTGGCACAAGGCATTTTTATATTTAAGTTTGTTTCTGGATTAATGGGTGGAAATAGTAATCAGGAACAGGTAATTACACTTCCTGACTTTGAAGGAAAAAACTTAGAATATGTAAATAAAGAACTAGAAAGATTAGGCCTAAAAATACTTGTAAAAAGTGAACATAGTGATACGGTAGAAAAGGATCATGTTATTTCTCAAAGTCCTGCAGCCGGTATGGAAGTTTCAAATGGAGACACTATAAGCATAGTTTTAAGTGATGGTCCTAAACAAAGTCAAGTTCCAAGTATAATAGGATTTACTTTAACAGAAGCTGAAAGAGTGTTGGGACAAAATAATTTAAAATTAGGCAATATAAAATATGAATATAATGATATTTACAAAGAAGGTATAGTGTTAAATCAAACTCCTAGTTCAGGATTAGGAGATGTGTCAGAAGGCGATAAAGTAGATGTTGTAGTAAGTAAAGGACCAAGAGAAACTCAAGAAGAAAATAATAGCTCTGATAATGAAACAACAGATACATCAAATAATAATAACAGTAATAACAATAGCAGCAACAATAACAACAGTAGCAATAACAATAATAACAATAGTACTAATAATAACAATAATAGTACTAACAATAGCAATAATAGTACTAATAATAACAATAATAGTACTAATAATAACAATAATAGTAGCAACAATAACAATAGTAGTAACAATAACAACAATAATAATCAGACAAATAAGCCATCTGATGAGAATGAGGATATAGATAATTCAGGTGATGGAAATGAAAATGTTCCAGATGAAGAGGGTGGAACTTTATTACCTTAAATAAAATAGTAGAATATTTAATTTTTAATAAGGCTAATATCTTTTAATCTAAGATATTAGCCTTATATTTATAGTAAAAGTGTATTTTATATATAAAAGTAAATAAATTACTTAGATAAATTAGAAAAAACATTTAAAGGATTTCTTTTTATAGGAAATATGTATAAAATATAGTAAGATAATAAATTAGGAGTATAATTAATTATAAAGTTATTATGCTATTATATATAGATATACGTAAATTATATAGATATACCCAAATTTAAAGGAGGAATTTAATGTTAGAAGGAAAGATCACGAAAGGAATAGGGGGATTTTATTACGTAGATACTGAAAAGGGAATTTATGAATGTAGAGCAAGGGGAATTTTTAGAAAACAAAAAATAACACCGCTAGTTGGAGATAGAGTAAAAATAAGTATAGTAGATGAAGAAGCTAAAAAAGGTGTTGTAGAAGAGATTGATAAAAGGGATACGGAATTAATTAGACCGCCAATAGCTAATGTAGATAAAGCATTAATAGTTTTTGCTGTAAAAAATCCTAAGCCACATTTATCTTTATTGGATAGATTTATAGTTTTAGCCGAAAAAGAAAACTTAGAAATCGTGATAGTCCTTACAAAAGCTGACTTAGATGATGATAATACTTTAGAAAATATTGCGAGTATATATGAACTTAGCGGATATAAAGTAATACCAGTGAGTAATAAAACTAAACTAAATATAGATAAGATAAAAGAGGAATTAAGAGGTAGTGTTGTTGTATTTGCTGGACCATCTGGAGTTGGAAAATCTAGTCTATTAAATGAAATAGATGCAAATTTCCAATTACAAACTGGTGAAGTAAGTGATAAAATAAAAAGAGGTAAGCATACCACAAGACATGCTGAACTTTTAAAACTAGAATGTGGTGGTATGGTTGCAGATACTCCAGGTTTTAGTTCATTAACATTAGATGATATAGAAGAAAATGAACTAAAAGAATATTTCATCGAGTTTTATAATTATGGTGATTGTAAGTTTGGATCCAAATGTGTACATGAAAATGAACCTGGGTGTGGGGTAAAAGAAGCTGTAGAAAATGGAGAGATATCAAAACAAAGATACGATAGTTATATACAGCTGTTAAATGAAATTAGGCAAAGTAAACAAGGTAAAAGGAGATACTAAGAATGATTAAGTTAGCACCATCGATACTATCAGCAGATTTCGCAAGGTTATTAGAGGATGTAAAAAAAGTAGAAAATGCAGGCTGTGAATATTTACACATAGATGTAATGGACGGTCATTTCGTTCCTAATATTACTTTAGGGCCTGGGGTTGTAAAATCTTTAAGAAAAGATGTTAATATGGTATTTGATGCACATCTTATGATAGAAAATCCAGATAGCTACATAAAAGAATTTGTAGATGCAGGGTGTGACATTATAGTAGTTCATCAAGAAGCTTGTAAACATCTTCATAGAACTATACAAAATATAAAATCATATAATATAAAAGCAGGAGTTGCTTTAAACCCAGCAACGCCGATTGATACTATTAAACATGTATTAGAAGATGTTGATATGGTTTTAATAATGACTGTTAATCCAGGATTTGGAGGTCAATCATTTATTGAAGGAATGATATCTAAGATTAAGGAATTAAAGGGTCTTATAGATTCAAAGGGGTTAAATGTAGATATACAAGTTGATGGCGGAATTAAACCAGATAATGTACTTGATGTAGTTAAGGCAGGGGCAAATGTTATAGTTGCTGGGTCCGCTATATTTAATAGTGAAAATATACAAGAAACTGTAGATTTATTTAGGAAAAATGCATCTAAATAGGTGATAATATGAAAATATGTATTGTTCTTAATGGAGAGATTAAGGATTATAATAAAATAAAAGAAGTTATAAGAAATGAAAACTATGACAGCATAATTTGCGCAGATGGAGGAGCGAATCATCTTTATAAGATGGGAATAAATCCAGATTATATAATTGGAGATTTAGATTCTGCAAATCTAGATATAATAAATTACTATAAAGAAAAAAAAGTAACTTTTGAGAAGTTTCCATCTAAAAAGGATGAAACAGATTCTGAAATATGTATATTTTTAGCAGAAAAGCTTAAGGCTACGAATATAGATTTTATAGGTGCATTAGGAGGAAGAATAGACCATACTATTGCAAATATAAATTTACTTTATTATGTAAAAGAAAAAAAGATTATTCCTAAAATTATTTCTGAAAAAGAAGAAATTTATATAGCGATAAATGAAAAAATAATAATTGATGGTAATAAAGGTGACACAATATCTGTAATACCAATTAAAGGAGATGCACAAGGCGTTACACTTGATAATTTAGAATATCCCTTAAATGACCATTATATGAAATACTCCGTACCGTTAGGCATTTCAAATGTTATGTTAGATATGAGTTGCTCAATAAGTGTTAAAAAAGGAACTCTAATTATAATAAGAAATAAAGATATTCAATAAAATAAGCATGCTATAGTGGTATGCTTATTTTTTATGTCTAAAAAACTAAAATATAAATAAATAATAAAAACTAGGACAGGTCTAAATATATTTTATCTTGCATAAATTTAAATTATAAATAAGGGTTCAATGAGTAAGGGGGGTGTTTTATGAAAAATCAATCAAAGGGGCTTTTAGGTATAATATGTATGGCAACAGGTGCAGCAGTAATAATATCAATGATATTGCCTAATTGGATTTTTTCAATACTTACGGCATTGGTTCTTATAGTATGTGGAGTTTTACTATTTTTATATTAGAATATAATTTTAATATAGATAGAAAATATTAAATATATATCTAGTTGCAAATGAATAAATATAATAGAGAAATAATATATTAATTTATAAAATGGGGGTATAGATTATGAAGATGGTAACAATAAAATTACCAAAGTGGCTATCTAATATAGTTTTAAAATTTATGAGGAAGGATAAAAAATAAAATTCTCAATATAAAAAGTAAAAGCCTACATATATAGTAGGCTTTTTCAAAAAATAACTTATTAAGCTCTTTCAACTTTACCAGAACGTAAACATCTAGTACAAACTTTAACTCTCTTAGGAGTTCCATCTATTATAGCTCTAACGCTTCTTAAGTTAGCAGACCAAGTTCTTCTGCTGTGTCTATTTGAGTGTGATACTTGGTTTCCAGAAACCTTCCCTTTACCACATACGCTACATACTTTCGCCATTATTGTACACCTCCTTAAAATGATAACTATTTAAAGACTAAAAACATATTTATATTAACACAAATATCGAAATTCTGCAATAGAAATATATATTTGTCTTATATATTATTATTGAACAATTTGTAACTATCATATAAAATTATATATATAATTCACAATAAAGTAAATAAAAAATATAAAAAAGTGAATTAGAATATATTACTACGTGGTGATTAATCAAAATTTAGTTTCAAAAGAGATTAAGTAGGTTTAAAAAGTAATATAATTATAGTATTATAGTAATTATAATTAATATTACATAAAAGAAGATATTTTTAAATGATTTTTGAGCAAAATAAAAATAAAAAATAATTTAAGGGGGTCAAGCCATGAGTGCAAGATTAACTAATGAATATGGATATGTAGAAATAGATAAGCAAGTAATAGCTCAAATAGTATATAGAGCAGCGATGGAAAGTTACGGATTAGTAGGTTTAGGATATAAATCTAAGGGTATAGTAGAATTATTGAAAGGTGAAAATGCTACTAAGGGCGTTAAAGTAGATGAATTAGAAGATAATACCATTGCTATAGAACTTTATGTTATAATACAGTACGGAACAAATATATCTACAGTTGCAAACAACATAATAGATAGAGTAAAATATACAGTTGAGAAGATGACGGCTATAAAGGTAAGTAAAATAGACATTAATGTTCAAGGTATTAGAGTTAAGTAATTTAGGAGGAAAAAAATGATCCAATATATAGACGGAAAAAATTTAAGAGATTTGTTTGTATCAGGTGCAAATAATCTTCAAAATCACAAAGATTTAGTAGACAAGTTGAATGTATTCCCAGTTCCAGATGGAGATACAGGAACTAATATGTCATTAACTATTTCTTATGCAATGAAAGAATTATCTAAGGTAGATAATGAAGAAATAACTAATATAGGTAAGGCATTATCTAGAGGATCTCTTATGGGAGCTAGAGGTAACTCAGGAGTTATATTATCTCAGATAATAAGAGGTATAGCAAAATCAGTAGAAGGTAAAGAAAAGTTAAGTACGGCAGATTTTGCAGAATCATTAAAATGTGGTTCAGATACTGCTTATAAAGCTGTGATAAAGCCTATAGAAGGAACTATACTTACAGTTATAAGAGAAAGTAGTGAAGCTGCTATAAAAATAGCTAAAAGCGAAGAAGATTTTATTACATTCTTAGAATTAGTAATAAAAGAAGCAAATGATTCTTTAAATAGAACACCAGAATTATTAAAGGCATTAAAAGAAGCTGGAGTTGTAGACTCAGGTGGTAAAGGATTAGTTCTTGTATATGAAGGTATGCTTGAAGCTTTAAAAGGAAGTCCTATAGAAATTAAAGATTCTAATTCAAGTGAAGTAAAGGAAATTAAAGCACCACAAGGAAATATAGCTACTGAAGATATAAAATTCCAATACTGTACAGAATTTATATTAGAAAGTGATAAAGTGGATGATCTTCAAATAAGAGATAAAATGCTTAAATATGGAGATAGCTTAGCTGTAGTTGGAGATGAAGGTGTAATAAAAGTGCATGTTCACACTAATGATCCAGGTCTTGCATTACAAGAAGCTTTAGCATACGGACAATTATTAACTATAAAAATAGAAAATATGAAGCTTCAACATGAAAATACATTGATAGAAGCTAAAGATGAAAGTGCACCTACTACTGAAGAAGAAAAAGAATATGGATTTATAGCTACTTCTATGGGTGACGGTCTAGCTAAGATATTTAAAGATTTTGGAGTTGATCACATAATAGAAGGTGGTCAAACTATGAACCCAAGTACAGAAGATTTTATGAATGCTATAGAAACTATAAATGCAAGAAATATATTCATATTCCCTAACAATAGCAATATAATAATGGCTGCAAACCAAGCTAAAGAGTTAAGTGAAAAAAATATAGTGGTTATACCTACTAAAAATACTCCACAAGGATTTACAGCTTTAGTAAGCTTTAATGGTGATGCTAGTGTAGAAGAAAATGAAGAAGCAATGATGGAATCTTTATCATTAGTTAAATCAGGCCAAGTGACATATGCTGTGAGAGATACAGTTATGAATGATGTTGAAGTAAAAGAAGGAAACATAATAGCTATAGCAGAAGGTAAATTACAAGCTGCAGGTGAAGGTGTTAGTGATATAACTACTAAGCTTGTAGAAAATTTAGTTGATGAAGATAGTGCAATAATAACTTTATTCTATGGAGAAGATGTGAGTGAAGAAGAAGCTAATAATCTTCGTGACGAATTAGAAGAAAAGTTTGACGATATAGATGTAGAGTTATACTATGGAGGACAACCTCTTTATTATTACTTAATTTCAGTTGAATAATGATTTTAAAGTCCTGTATAATCTTACTACCGTTTAGTTGGTTATACAGGATTTTTGCGTAGTGGGTGATAACTATGAGTGACTTAAAGAAAGATATACAATTTGTAAAAGGTATAGGTCCTAAGAAGGCATATAAGCTAAATAAACTAGGAATATTTACATTGAAAGACTTACTTTATTATTTTCCTAGACAATATGAAGATAGAAATAATTTAAAAAAAATTGTAGAGTTGAAAAATGAGGATAAGGCAACAATAAAAGCACTAATAGTAGGAGTAACTACTAGTAATCCTAGAAAAGGAATGACTTTAACAAAGGTAGATGTAAAAGATGAGACTGGATATGCAAAATTAGTTTTTTTTAATCAACCGTATATAAGCAATACTTTTAAAAATGGAGATACCGTATTAGTATTTGGTAAAGTAAAAAAAGAATTTAAAAATATAGAATTTAGATCTTGTGAAATAGAACATCTTAGTAATTCACCTAAAAATGCTTGCAAGATTATGCCTATATATCCATTGACTTTTGGTGTAACAAATAAAGAAATTATAAGTATAATTAAATCGGTGCTATTGAATAAAGAATTAACTATAAAAGAATATTTACCTAAGGATATAATCGATAAATATAAGTTATGTAGTATAGATTATGCAATAAGGAATATTCACTCACCAAGTAATAAAGAAAGTTTTAAAATAGCTTTATATAGAATTATTTTCGAGGAATTTTTAATTCTTCAGTTAGGTCTGTTTATGTTTAAAAATGGAGTTACAGAAGTTGAGGGAATAAAATTTGAAGAAAATGAAAAGTTAAAAGATATAATAAACTCTCTTCCTTTTAAATTAACTAAAGCTCAAAATAGAGCTTTAAATGAAATAATAGAAGATATGAAGTCGTCTAAGGTTATGAATAGATTAGTTCAAGGTGATGTTGGATCTGGTAAAACTGTAGTAGCATTACTTTCATTAGCAAACTGTGTCTTAAATGGATATCAGGGGGCTTTAATGGCTCCCACAGAGATTTTAGCAGAGCAGCATTATATATCTTTGACAGAAACCCTAAGAGGATTTGGAATGAATGTGGAACTTCTTGTTGGAAGCCTTACTAAAAAACAAAAAGAAAGGGTACTTGAAAGAGTAAAGAATAAAGAAATTGATATATTAATAGGCACGCATGCTTTAATAGAAGATAAAGTAGAATTTGGTAGATTAGGTCTAGTAATAACTGATGAACAGCATAGATTTGGAGTTAGACAGCGAGGGAAGCTATCGGACAAAGGAAATAATCCTGATGTATTAGTCATGACAGCAACTCCAATACCAAGAACTTTAGCACTTATACTTTATGGTGATTTAGATATTTCTATAATTGACGAACTTCCACCAGGTAGACAACCAATAGATACTATAGCTGTTAGTAAAGATAAAAGAGATAGAGCTTATAATAATTTAGTTAGATCAGAGGTTGAAAAAGGCAGACAGGTATATATAGTTTGTCCATTAGTAGAAGAAAGTGAATCTATAGAAGCTAAAGCAGCTGTAGAATTAGTAGATGAACTAAAGCAAGAATATTTTTCGGATTTAAGAGTAGGGCTTTTACATGGTAAAATGAAAGCTAGTGAAAAAGAAAGCATTATGAAAAGTTTTAAAAATAAAGATTTAGATATATTAGTATCAACTACTGTTATAGAAGTTGGAGTTAATGTTCCTAATGCAACTTTAATGATAATTGAAAATGCAGAACGATTTGGACTAGCTCAGCTTCATCAGCTTAGAGGACGTGTAGGAAGAGGTAAACATAAGTCTTACTGTATATTAATATATGCATCTAAGTCAGAAGTTTGTAGACAGAGGATGTCTATTATGGAAGAAACTAATGATGGATTTAAAATTTCTGAGAAAGATTTAGAAATAAGAGGACCAGGAGAATTTTTTGGTACAAGACAGCATGGACTTCCTGAGCTAAGGATAGCTAATATATTTAAGCATATGAAAATATTAAAAATAGCTCAACAAGAGGCTCGCTATATTATAGGTGAAGACCTAAAGTTACAAAAGTTTGAAAATAAATTGTTGAAAAATGAGGTAATTGATAAATTTGAGCATGTAGCAAGAGAAATTTCGCTAAATTAGATGAAAATTATGTTAAAATATATTGAGAGGAGATATATCATTGAGAGTTATATCAGGAAAAGCAAGAGGATTAAAATTAGATACTCCTAAAAATCAAGATGTAAGACCTACGACAGATAGAGTAAAAGAATCATTATTTAATATGATAAGTTCATATATAATGGATAGTAATATTCTAGATTTATTTGCAGGAACAGGTTCTTTAGGTATAGAGTGTTTATCAAGAGGAGCTAAAAACTGTATTTTTGTAGACAAAAGCAAGGATAGTATAAACATAGTAAGGTCAAATATAAAAAAAGCTAGAGTAGAAAATGAAAGTACGATTTTAAATGTTGATTTTAAGGATGCAGTAAAAAAGTTATCAACTCAAAATCAAAAATTTGATGTGATATTTATGGACCCTCCATATTATGAGAATATGTTCATAGAATGCTTAAAAAGCATAGACGAATTTAATTTATTAGATGAAGATGGAATAATAGTTGTAGAGCACGATACTAAAGACTTATTTGAAGAGAGTATAGGAAGACTTAATAAAAGTAGAGAAAAGAAGTATGGAAATACAACATTGACATTTTATAAGCTGGAGGAACAAAATGAATAAGAGAATAAGAAAAGCTATATTCGCAGGCAGTTTTGATCCTATAACAAATGGACATTTAGATATAATTTGTAGAGCATCTAAATTATTTGATGAATTACAAATAGGTGTACTTTTTAATCCGAATAAAAAAGGTCTCTTTACTTTTGAGGAAAGAGTTCATCTAATAGAATCATGTACTAGTCACTTAGATAATGTTAAAATTGTAAGTTTTGATGGACTATTGGTAAACTATTGTGAAGAAAATCAAATAGATACTTTAGTAAGAGGAGTAAGAAGTGGAGCAGATGTCGAGTATGAGCTTCAGATGGCTCATATGAATAGAGAGTTAAATCCTAATATAGAGACGATTATACTGCCTACTACAACTAAGTATTCTTTCATAAGTTCATCATTAATAAAAGAAGTTTTAACTTTTGATGCAGATGTCAAAAACTTAGTGCCGAAGGTAGTGCTAGAAGAGCTAAAACGAAAAACAAATAGGGGGAAGTAGTAAATGAAAATAGATTTAGAGATGATGGAGTTGTTTGATGATTTAGAAGATAGAATAAGTAATGCGCAAACAGCCCGTTTTTCACAAAAATCAGTAATAGATAAAGAAGAGCTTTTAGCTATAATAAAAGAAATAAGAGCTTTAATGCCAGATGAGGTAACACAAGCTGTTTGGATAAATAAAGAAAGAAATAGAATATTAAATGAAGCTAAAAGGGATGCTAAAGAGCTAGTAGCCCAAGCTGAGAGAGATGCTGAAAAAATAAAAGAAGAGTATAGTAGAAGTTTAGAAGAATTAAAACAAAATTCAGAAGAAACTTTAAAAGATTATATAGAATCTAGTGATGTAGTTGGACAAGCAGAACAAAGAGCTAGAGAAATTTCAGAAAGAGCAGAACATGTAGCAAGAGAAATTAGACAAGGATCTATTGAATATGCTACAGATGTGCTTTCTGCAGTTGAACATAATCTGAAGGCTATATTAGAAGAAGTAATTAGAGATAAGTCTGAGTTAAAATAATTTAAATTATAAATATCATAAGTAATTAAAGATAACATAGGTATGACAAGAATATAATATTCTTGTTCATAACTATGTTATTTTTAGATTAACGTAAAAATTAATAAAAATTTTGATTAATATAATTTTAGAAATTTATTTTGTTATTAACTTGATTAGGTAGAACTAATTTAAATATTAAGTATGTAAGTAGGATTAAAGGAACTATTATATTGGTATTATTTAGATAATAATTCCAAAGTCCATTGATATAGAATGTATCATAAACATTACCGAAATTAGAGACGAATGATGTTGAATTACATATTGGGTAAAGTAAAAAAGTGAATATAGACGCAAATAATCCATGTAAAAACTTACTTAATATGTACAAGTTAGTATTAATATCAGTTTTAGCTAAGAAGTTACAGCATTGTGCTAATATAGATAGTCCACTAAATCCAATTAAAAAACTGGAAAAAGTAACTTTTATCATCATAGAAGCAGATGCGACTTTAGAAATATTATTACAACCAATAGTAATTTCAAATAATCCGCTTATAAAGGCATAGCATAAATCTTTTGTCACTCCAAATAATGATAATGGTAGATATAATATAGAAGCAAGTATTGATATTATATTAAACAATGATAAAACTTTAAATACAACGGAAAAGACTATTACAAACCCTCCAACTGCAAGCAAAGTGTTAACTCCATTTACAACTGCATTTCCGAACATAACAAAAAATCCTGTATTGCTTGAGTATCTAGTATTAATAATATTATTAAAATTTGTTTTAATATTGTATTTGGGCGAAGATAATCTCTCTTTACCATAATTTCTAAATATAATACCTACGCTTATAGATCCTAAATAATGACATAATATCATTAAGTATCCTAAAGATGCATTTTTGAACATTCCAACAGCTACTGCGCCTATAATAAAGAGTGGTCCAGATGTAGAGCAAAATGAAACCAATCTCTGTGCTTCAGATTTAGAAATTTGGCTATTAATTCTGAGGTCATAAGCTAACTTTGCTCCTACAGGATATCCAGATACTGTAGAAATCACAAATACTAAGGCACTTTTTCCAGAAACATTGAAGATAAATTTAGTAACTGGATTTATTATCATTCCTACTAAATCAACTATTTTTAAGTCTACAACTAAATTAGCACCTATTATGAATGGAAGTAGAGATGGTATTAAGACATTTACCCAAATATTTAAACCTTCTTTAGCTGACTTAATTGCTTCTTGAGGAAATATTATTATGCCTACGATTAAGAACAGTACTACGATGACCGGGAGGAAAAAAAGGATAGTTTGATTTTTTTTCATAAGCACCTCCTTGTGAAAATAATATATTTTATTATATTAAAATAATTGGATTTTTATGAATTAAAAAGTATTTTCACTTTTACTTAACAATAGATTATAATATACTTAATATTTTATTTATAAAAAGTAGAGTTATGGAAATTTATAGGGGGAATAATGTTTAATAATATATCAAGCAAAAAGGTTTATGAGCAAGTTATAGAGCAAATACAAGAAAGTATATTTAATGGGGAATTAAAAAAGGGAGATAAGCTTCCATCAGAAAGAGAACTATCAGAACAAATGGGTGTAAGTAGAACGTCTATAAGAGAAGCTCTTAGAGTGTTAGAAACTTTAGGTGTTATAGAAAGTAAACAGGGAGAAGGAAACTTTGTATGTTCAAATATAAATAAATCTTTAATAGAACCATTATCATTAATATTCAAGTTAAATAATGGAACTTGGATGGATGTTATAGAGTTAAGACAAGCATTGGAATTAGAAGCTGTTAAATTTGCCAGTGAAAGAATAACAAAGAAAGAAGAAGCCGAGTTAGAAGATATAATTAATGAGATGGAAGAAGAAATTAATAATCAGAATAGAAATGAAATATTAGTAAATTTAGATCAAAAATTTCACAATAAAATAGCGTCTATAAGTAAAAATTATTTAATTGAATGTCTTTTTTTAACTTCGTCAAATTTATTTGAAGAGTTTATAAATGATGCTAGAAAAAAAATAATTAATAGATATTCAGATGAGAAAGTATTGCTAAATCAGCATAAAGAGATATATACAGCCATTGCTAGTAATGACTCAAAATTATCTTATAAAAAAATGGAAGAGCATATGCAGTTGATAAAAGAAAATTATAGTAAAAAGTAAGATTGTTAATATTAAGATAAATGTTGAAAATGTACATAAAAGGTAATACCATTTTAGATAAGAAGTGGTAATACCACTGACCATCATTCAAGTTACCGACAGAGAAGAAAATATTAAGGGGGTACTTGATGAACGATTATGTATTATTTATCTTAGCTATAATACCAATTATATGGCTAATAGTATCTTTAGGTGTGATGAAGTTACCAGCTCACAAAACGTGTTTTTTTACAGTTATACTGACAATAGTTATATCGATTGTATTTTGGAAAATGTCAATTACAAATGTGACAACTGCAACGCTTGAAGGTATAGCAGTAGCTTTATGGCCAATATTATTAGTTATAGTGGCAGCATTGTTTACTTACAATTTAGCTGTTGAAACAAAAACTATGGACACTATGAAAAATATGTTATCTAGTATAACAACAGATAACAGAATACAAGTACTTATTTTGGCGTGGGGATTTGGAGGCTTTTTAGAAGCTGTTGCTGGATATGGAACCGCAGTTGCAATCCCTGCCAGTATATTAGCATCACTAGGTTTTAACCCAATATTTGCAGCAATAATATGTCTTATCGCAAATACAGTACCTACAGCATTTGGAGCTATAGGGATACCTGTATCAACACTAGCATCAGTAACAGGTTTAGATGTACTAAATTTAAGTTACATAACTTCAATTCAATTAGCAATATTCATTGTAATAATTCCTTTTGCATTAGTAATATTAACAAAAAAAAGTGTTAAAGCAATAAATGGGGTGTTTTGGATAACTTTGGTTTCTGGGATAACGTTTGCTATACCTCAGGTATTTATAGCAAAATATTTGGGAGCGGAGTTACCGGCTCTTATCGGAAGTTTATGTAGTATGTTATCTACAATACTTATAGCTAAATATATGAATAAAAAGTCACAGAAAAATCATGAATATAATGCCAAAGATACTGATATAGCTATAAAGTCCACAGTAGCAACGAGAGTATCTACAAAAGAAGGCATATTAGCATGGCTACCTTATATACTTTTATGTATTTTAATTTTAATTGCAAGTCCTTTGTGTCCGGTAGTTAATAATTTTCTAGCGGAATTTAGTAGTAAAATACAAATTTACAATGGAGAAGGAGCATCACCTACTCTATTCATTTGGTTAAATACTCCAGGTATGATAATAATAATATCTACCTTTATAGCTGGGTTAATACAAAAAGTAAAGATAGGAAAAATGATAGATGTCTTTGTAAGAACAGTGAAACAACTTTCTAAATCTTTTGTAACTATAATATCAATAGTTGCCATTTCTAAGGTGATGTCTTATAGCGGAATGACAAGTTCGATATCTTTTGGATTATGTGCAATAACAGGAAAAATGTACCCTATAATATCACCACTATTAGGTGCTATCGGAACATTTGTAACAGGAAGTGATACATCTGCAAATATATTATTTGGTGGATTGCAAGTAGAAGCGGCAAAATCTCTTTCAATAGATCCTTATTGGATAGCAGCAGCAAATACTGCAGGAGCTACAGCTGGTAAAATGATTTCTCCGCAGAGTATAGCAATAGCAACATCTGCTACAGGACTGATAGGAAGTGAAGGTAAAATATTTGGAGCAACACTTAAGTTTTGTTTAGGATATGTAATAATATTAGGTATTTTAGTTTATATAGGAAGTTTTATGCCATTTGTATAATACAAATTTATAAAGGAGGACAATATGCCAATTTTAAAAGTACCTTATTCTAAAATGGGAATGGAGTTAAACATTCCAGATGAAAACTTATTAGCAGTTTTAGAATCGAAAGCTAATAACTATGTTGTTAATAAAAGTCAAGAACAAATAGTTGAAGAGTCTATGGATAATCCAATTGGATCAATTAAACTTGAAGAGTTAGCTAAAAATAAAAAAAGTGTCGTTATAATAACTAGTGACCATACTAGACCAGTTCCAAGTAGAGTTACAATGCCTATAATTTTAAGAAGGTTGAGAGAAGGTAATCCGGATATTGATATAAAGATAATAGTTGCTACAGGATTTCATAGGCCAAGTACAAGAGAAGAATTAATTTATAAAATGGGCGAAGAAATAGTAAATAATGAAAAAATCATAATGCACATATCTACAGATGATGCTGCTATGGTAAAAGCAGGGGTATTACCGTCAGGTGGAGATTTTTACTTAAATAAAGTAGCTTTTGAAGCAGATTTACTAATAGCAGAAGGATTTATAGAACCACATTTCTTTGCTGGATTTTCTGGAGGGAGAAAAAGTATACTTCCTGGTATAGCATCAGCTAAAACTATAATGTATAACCACTGTAGTGAATTTATAGATAGCGAAAATGCTAGAACAGGGATTTTAGATAATAATCCAATACATGAGGATATGGTTTATGCAGCAAAAGCAGCTAAGTTAGCATTTATAGTAAATGTTGTAATAGATAAAGATAAAAATGTAATTGCATCTTTTGCTGGAGATGTAGATAAGGCTCATAAAACAGGATGTAAATTTGTAACGGAATTATCTAAAATAGATGCTCAGATGGCAGATATAGTAATAAGTACTAATGGAGGATATCCTTTAGATCAAAATATATATCAATCAGTAAAAGGCATGACAGCAGCTGAAGCTACATGTAAAGATGGTGGTGTAATAATAATGATATCAGCTTGTAATGATGGTCATGGAGGTCAATCTTTCTATAATAACGTTGTGAAAGCTTCTTCACCAAGTGAGATACTAAAAAATGTAAGGTCTGTTGAAAAAAGTGAAACAGTTCCAGATCAATGGGAGTTCCAAATATTAGCGAGAATATTAGAAAGATTTACAGTAATAATGGTGACTGATCAATGTAGTCCTAAGATGATAAGAAATATGCATATGAAACATGCAAAGACATTTGAAGAAGCTTTAAACCTAGCTTTTGATATAAAAGGCAAAGATGCCAAAATTGCAGTTATTCCAGATGGTGTATCAGTAATAGTAAAAGAAAATACAAGTACAGATTCTGATTCAATGGTTTCTGTAACAGCTGAATAAATGAGATTGGGGGAAATATAATGGAAATTTTAACATGTATAAAACAAGTTCCAGGTACAACTGAAGTAGAAGTTGATGAAACTACTGGTGTATTAAAAAGAGATGGAGTAGATTCCAAGATGAATCCATATGACTTATTTGCATTAGAAACTGCGCTTAGAATAAAACAGGAAACGGATGCAACATTGAAGGTGATTACAATGGGTCCACCTCAAGCAAAGCAAGTTATAGAAGAGAGTTTTATGATGGGGGCAGACGAAGGAGCTATAATAAGTGATAGAAAATTTGCTGGTGCAGATGTATTAGCAACATCATATACGATATCACAAGGAATTAAAAAAATAGGTAATCCTCAAATTATAATATGTGGAAAGCAAACAACTGATGGAGATACAGCTCAAGTAGGTCCTGAAATAGCTGAATTTTTAAATATACCTCATGTAACAAATGTTACTAAAATATTAGATATAAAAGAAGAGAGTATAGTAGTTGAAGTAGATATGCCAAATACATTAGAAGTTTGTGAGGTTAAATATCCATGCTTATTAACGGTAGAAAAGGATATATTCCAACCAAGACTGCCATCATTCAAATTAAAAATCCAAACAAAAGATAGAGAAATACCAATATTTACCTTAAATGATTTTGAGGATAAAGATGAGATGAATTATGGATTGAATGGGTCTCCAACTCAAGTATTAAAAATATTCCCTCCAACTCCAAATACAGATAAGGATATATTAAGAGGAAGTTCAGATGAGTTAAGTGAGGATCTATCAAATAAGTTAAAAGATTTAAAGTTAATATAAGGGGGGATTATAAGTGGCAAAAATAGTCGTAAATATAGAAAAAATTGAAGATATAAAAAGTGTATTAGAAATTTGTCCTTTTGGTGCAATAGAAGAAGTTAATGGGAAAATAGAAATAGGTGCAGGATGTAAAATGTGTAAGTTATGTGTTAAGAATGGACCAAAAGGAGCATTTGAATTCATTGAAGAAAAGAAGGTAAGTATAAATAAGGATGAATGGAAAGGTATAACAGTATATGTTGATCATCACGAAGGTGAAATACACCCTGTAACTTATGAACTTATAGGTAAAGCTCGTGAAATGGCTACTAAGATAAATCATCCAGTTTATTGTGTATTTGTTGGTCATAATATAAAAGATAAGTGTGATACATTGTTATCATATGGAGTAGATGAAGTATTTGTATATGATGATGAAGAATTCAAAGATTTTAGAATAGAACCATATACAGCAGCAGTAGAGGATTATATAAAAAATGTAAAACCAACAATAATGTTAGTTGGAGGAACTACATTAGGTAGATCTTTAGCACCAAGGCTTGCTGCTAGATTTAAAACAGGCCTTACAGCAGACTGTACAATACTTGATATACAAGAAAATACTGACTTAGATCAAATAAGACCAGCTTTTGGTGGTAATATAATGGCGCACATACACACTCCTAATCATAGACCTCAATTTGCAACAGTTAGATATAAAATATTCTCAGCTCCAGAAAAAATAGAAGTACCAACCGGGAAAATAACATTGTGTAATATAAACAAGGAAAAACTATCCTCTAAGATAGATGTTTTAGATGTGAAACCTAAAACTAAAGAAGTAGGTCTTGAAGATGCGGAAGTTATAATAGTAGCCAGCAGAGCTATAAAGAAACAAGAAGATATGAAAATGATCTATAAGTTGGCAGAAAAATTAGGAGCTCAAGTAGGTGGAACAAGACCTATGATAGAAGCTGGATGGCTAGATCCAAGAAAGCAAATTGGATTAAGTGGTAGAACTGTAAAGCCTAGGTTGATAATAACTTGTGGTGTTTCGGGAGCTGTTCAGTTTGTAGCAGGAATGAGTGGATCTGACTATATAATAGCTATAAATCAAGATGAAAAAGCTCCTATATTTGATGTAGCACATATGGCTTTAATAGGAGATATTTATGAGATAATTCCTAAATTAATAGAAAAAATAGATGAAAAAAGTTTACAAATAGCTATAGCAGCTGAAGAAGAGTAAGGGGGTATATGTATGTATAAGACTATTGATAAAAATGATATAGATTTTTTACTTAGTGTATGTGAAAAAGATGATGTAATAGTTGGAGAAGATATAAGTGAAGATTTTTCTCATGATGAATTAGGTGGAGTTGAAAAATATCCAGAAGTTCTAATAACTGCGCGAAGTACAGAACAAGTTTCTAAAATAATGAAGTATGCTTATGAGAATAATATACCTGTAACTCCAAGAGGTCAAGGAACAGGGTTAGTAGGAGCTTCAGTTGCTGTACATGGTGGTATAATGATTAACCTAAGTAAAATGGATAGAATCTTAGAATTAGATGAAGAAAATCTAACTTTAACTGTCGAACCTGGTGTTTTACTTATGACGATAGGTCAATATGTACAAGAAAGAGATTTATTTTATCCACCGGATCCAGGAGAAAAAAGTGCTACTATAGCAGGTAATATAAATACTAATGCAGGTGGAATGAGAGCTGTTAAATACGGTGTGACAAGAGATTATGTAAGAGGATTAGAAGTGGTACTTCCAAATGGAGAGATAATAAATGTTGGAGGTAAGGTAGTTAAAAACAGCTCAGGATATTCAATAAAAGATTTAATAGTAGGTTCAGAAGGTACTTTAGGAATAGTAACCAAGGCTACGTTAAAATTGCTTCCACTTCCTAAAAAAGCGATAAGTTTATTAATACCATTTCCAGACTTAGAAATGGCGATAAATACAGTACCTAAAATAATAAAATCAAAATCAATACCAACTGCTGTAGAATTTATGGAAAGAGATGTTATACTTGCAGCAGAAGATTTTTTAGGAAAGAAATTCCCTGATAACACATCAGATGCATATCTATTACTTACATTTGACGGAAATACAAAAGAAGATATAGAAAAAGAATATGAAAAAGTTGCTCAACTTTGCTTAGAGTGCGGAGCATATGATGTATTTATATCTGATACGCAAGAAAGAAATGACTCTATATGGTCTGCTAGGGGTTCATTCTTAGAAGCTATAAAGGCATCTACAACTGAGATGGATGAATGTGATGTTGTTGTACCTAGAGATAAGGTTGCAGAGTTTATAAAATATACTCACGATTTACAAAATGAATTAAATGTTAGAATAAAAAGTTTTGGTCATGCAGGAGATGGAAATCTACATGTATATGTATTAAGAGATGATATGGATGAAAAGCAGTGGAGTATAAAGTTAAAAGAGTCTTTTGATCATATGTATGGTAGAGCAAGAGAACTTAGAGGTCAAGTATCTGGTGAACATGGTATAGGGTATGCTAAAAAAGGATATTTACATGAATCCCAAAGTGAAGTATATATGGATATAATAAAAAGTATAAAAACTGCTTTTGACCCTAAAAACTTATTAAATCCAGGGAAAATATATTAAATTTTATTAAGTATAGATATACACTGTTAACCTAAATTGAATTCAAGGAGATAAAAGTAATAATAAAAGCTACCTTCAAATCGTATTTATTTTGAAGGTAGCTTTTATTGTAAAAACAAATTACTTTACATAAGTTGGAGACATATAAAAATCCATAGGACCTTTAAGAAGTTGTCTATTGTTTTTATAGTAAATCATATTATATATATTGCTAGCTTTTATATCGTAATCTATTAAAGTTTTAAACTTAGCATCATCTATAGCAAATGATATTTTAGAAAATTTATTTATAATATTAATTTCAGAGTTATTTTTTATAGTTTTTAATATTTCTCTACCTTTATCATTAAAAGCTAGCACTCTTATATATGGTATATAGTTCATATCCTTTACAAGCGCCATATCATCTTTAGTAATACCTAGTAAAATATTATTAAGAGTTCGTTTTATTTTAGTTAAAGTATATCTTTTAGATTTTACTAAAGAATGTAATTCTTCTAAATTTGAAGATGTAAAAATACTTTGGTAAATTTTATTTTCTATTCCTTCATTTACATCAAAGTATTTATCTAAGTCATGGCTATCTCGAAGTATTATAGAAGATAGAATATCAAAAAACATTTCATCGAAAATAGGATTGAAGTTTTTTTCTATATTAGTATTTAAAATATTATATGTAGGTAGTGGAACTACTTTTGATGCGAAAGATACATCATCAGTATTTTTTAAAGCTTTTCTTATAGCCGTAGCAGAGCAAATAGAACTATCTATTGATTCTGAATTATATTCAGAATTTATTCGAGTGATAGTATAAGGTTTAATATTACTTTTTAATTTTAGTAGACTTTTTATGTACTCTATGCCTAAAATATTATTAGATGAATTTAGTATACTTAAAAGTTCATCTTTAGAAATGTCTACTAAATTATTTTCATTAATATAGTCAAATAATGCGTTGCTTCTAGCTGTAGGGAAGAGCATGCCATCATTCAAATATTTTTTTAATGAAGTTTTAAATTCGTTAGGTTCATTAACTAATATTTTAGAAATTGTATAAAGTATTTCAATATCACCAACTTCACTTCCAAAGCAAATAGAATTTATGCAATTTAAAGAGTTTAATGTAGCCACAGCGCCATGAGAAAAGATCTCTGCACTTTGGCATGCAAATAATGTAGGAAGTTCAATAACTAAATCTACATCATTTTCAACAGCAGCTCTAGCTCGAGTATATTTATCAAATAAAGCAGGCTCTCCTCTTTGAAGGAAGTTGCCACTCATAATCGCAACAGTATGAGTAGCTTTAGTTATTTCTTTTGATTTTAATAAATGATATAAATGCCCATTATGAAATGGATTATATTCAACTACTAATCCAAGTATATTCATAAAATTTCTCCTTTTGTTAATCATAAAAGTAAGTTTAAAATAAAATTATATACATCATATTGTATAAGTACAAAAATGAAGGAAAGTTACAACACTTCTAGAAGTATATCATTATGTTGCATATAATAATATTAATAATATATTTGATTATATATGTAAATAATTAATAATTATATAATAATATTGTAATAAATAGAGAAAAATAATATGTGTAACATATATTTTGTAATTATGCGTTAAAATATTCTGTAAATACTATGTACTTTTGTACTGAAAAGTGATATATTATTTATGGTAAATGTTTAATGTATACAAAATTTCTTTTAGAAATCAAACAATGTAGTTAAGATATGGTCTAGCAATAGACTTATTAAATAGTATTGATAAAATTTAAGGAGGTATACTAATGAAAGTATTAGTATTAAACTGTGGTAGTTCTTCATTAAAATATCAATTAATAGATATGTCAAATGAAGCAGTATTATGTGTAGGTTTAGTTGAAAGAATAGGTATAGAAGGTTCTATACTTAAGCAAGAAAAAGATGGTGTAGAAGGTAAGTACATAGTTGAACAACCAATGAAAGATCATGAAGATGCTATAAAATTAGTATTAGATGCTGTTCTTGATCCAACTTACGGTGGTGTAAAAGAAATGAGCGAAATAGAAGCTGTAGGACATAGAGTTGTTCACGGTGGTGAAAAATTCGCTTCATCTGTAGTTATAACTGAAGAAGTTGAAAATGCTATGAAAGAATGTATAGAATTAGCACCTCTTCACAACCCAGCTAATATAATGGGAATAGATGCTTGTAAAGCTATACTTCCAGGAGTACCAATGGTAGGAGTATTCGATACTGCTTTCCATCAAACAATGCCTAAAAAATCATACTTATATGGATTACCTCATGAGTTATACACTAAATACGGTGTAAGAAGATACGGATTCCACGGAACTTCTCACAAGTATGTATCTCAAAGAGCTGCAGCTATGTTAGGAAAGAACATAGAAGATGTTAAAATAATAACTTGTCACTTAGGAAATGGAGCTTCTATAGCTGCTATAGACGGTGGAGTATGTGTTGATACATCTATGGGATTCACTCCATTAGAAGGTTTAATAATGGGAACTAGATGTGGGGATATAGATGCTGCTATATTACCATTCTTAATGGAAAAAGAAAACTTAGATGCAAAAGGATTAAGTGATTTAATGAACAAGAAGTCAGGAGTATACGGAATGACTGGTATATCAAGTGACTTTAGAGATATCGAAGATGCAGCTGCTAAGGGCGACGAAAAAGCTCAAGTTGCTTTAGATGCTTATGCTCAAAGAGTTAAGAAATATATAGGATCTTACGCTGCAGAAATGAACGGTGTAGATGCTGTTGTATTCACTGCTGGTGTTGGTGAAAATGGAATAGATATGAGAGAAGCTATAGCTTCTAACATGGAATTCTTAGGAATGAAGTTAGACAAAGAAGCTAACAAAGTTAGAGGTAAAGAAAGAGTAATATCTACTGAAGATTCTAAAGTTAAGATATTATTAATACCTACTAATGAAGAATTAATGATAGCTAGAGATACTGTAGCTTTAGTTAAATAATTAAAAAGCTTTAATTGGATATAATAAAGTTAAGGTAGGTTAATAACCTACCTTAAATTATGCTTATATTATTTACAAATATATCTATCAAGTAAAAATACTTGACAAACAATCATGAGATTTGTATAATAAATTTGGCAATATTAATGAGGTGAAAAGATGATTATTAGTCTAGATAAATTAAATAGAAGAGAAACTGATAAAATAGACTTGAATTTTTCTCAAAAAATTGATACTATTAATTATTGTGATAGCACATATAAGCTAACTTCACCTATTAATGTAGAAGGTAAGATTTCAAGAAATAATAAAGGTTTATACCTTGATATTAATGTTGATTTTACATTTCTAGATAATTGTTCAAGATGCTTAGATGAAGTTGAAGTTCCTGTTAACTATGACATACAAGGATTCTTAGTAAAAGAAGATTATGATGAAGATAGTTTTGAGGATTATGATGCTTTCATATGTAATGGACAAGAAGTAAATCTTCTTGATGTAATAGAGCAGACTATAGATTTTAATTTAACTGCACAAGTTCTTTGTGATGAAGACTGCCAAGGTCTATGTCAAGGGTGTGGAGCTAACTTAAATAAAGAAGAATGCTCTTGTGATGAAATTGCGAACGACGAGGAGATTATAGATCCCCGTTTTGCTAAATTAAAAGATTTGTTTAAAAATGACTAAGGAGGTGGCGTAAATGGCAGTACCAAAGCGTAAAACGTCTAAATCAAAAACTAAAATGAGAAGAGCGGCTAACTCACAAATGACTGCAACTGGATTTGTAAGTTGTCCTCAATGTCATGAGCCAAAATTACCACATAGAGTGTGTCCAGATTGCGGATATTATAAAGGTAAAGAAGTTGTTTCTAAATAGTGACTTCTAAAGAACATGTAGATTACTCTACATGTTTTTTTTTATTATAGGTTTTTAGTTTAGTATATACTAATATTATATAGTCTTAAATATATGTAAATGACTTATAATATGGATAAGTAATTTTAAGCGAAATAATTGAATTAGGAGGGAAGTTTATTATGAAGATAGCAATAGATGGAATGGGCGGAGACAATGCGCCTAAATCAAACGTAGAAGGTGTTGTAAGTGCGATTAAGGAGTATAATATAGATATAATAATAACAGGGGATAAAGATGTCTTAGAAAGGGAATTTGCAAATTACGAGTTTGATAGAAGTAAATTAGAAATAGTACATACAACAGAAATTATAGAAAATGAAGATAAACCTGTAAAAGCAATTAGAAGCAAAAAAGACTCTTCTATGGTTGTTGCTTTAAGACTAGTAAAAGAAGGTAAGGCTGATGCTGTAGTTTCTGCAGGAAATACAGGTGCATTACTTGCGGGAGGTTTATTTGTAGTTGGTAGAATAAAAGGAATAGATAGACCTTGTTTATGTCCTGCCATTCCAAATGTGAAAAGAGGTATGACAATAATTGCTGACGGAGGGGCTAATGCAGATTGTAAGCCACGAAACTTAGTTG
Organism: Romboutsia faecis; assembly: GCF_014323405.1. Lineage (GTDB taxonomy): Bacteria > Bacillota > Clostridia > Peptostreptococcales > Peptostreptococcaceae > Romboutsia_E > Romboutsia_E faecis. The sequence continues at coordinate 275,241 of NZ_JACRWE010000002.1, forward strand.
AATTTGCAGCTATGACTAATATATACTCAAAGAAGGTTTTAGGAATAGAAAATCCTAGGATATCCTTAGCTAATGTTGGAGCAGAAGAAGGTAAGGGTAATGACCTAATGAAAAAATCTTATGAAGAACTTAAAAACATGGACATAAATTTCATAGGAAATTTAGAAGCAAGAGATGTTATTAATGCAAAAACTGATGTAATAGTTTGCGATGGTTTTACAGGGAATATATTATTAAAATCTGCAGAAGGTGTAGCGATGTCGGTAATGGGACTTTTAAAAGAAACTTTTTTATCTAGTACTAAAGGTAAAATCGGAGCTATGTTACTAAAGGATGACTTAAGAAAATTAAAAAGTTTTATGGACTATGCAGAATATGGAGGAGCACCTCTTTTAGGAGTTAATGGAGGAGTTATAAAAGCTCACGGAAGCTCTAATTCAAAAGCAATAAAGAATGCAATTAATCAAGGTATAAAATTTGCTAAGGGAAATGTATTAGAAGAGATAGAAGATTTTGTACAATCTTTTAAAGAAGACAATGAAGAATAAAATGAAAAATAAAGCCATCTAAAGAAATTTAGGTGGCTTTATTTTTTCATCAGAATAAAAATAATATTTATTGATTTGTAATAATTTTTAGGACAAGAAAATATATATATATAAACGAGGAAGGAGGACAAGATATGAAAAATATCTCTGATGAAATTGTAAGCTCTCTTTCGTTAAACTTAAGAGAAAAAATAAAAAAACTACCTAAAAGTAATCTAAATATTGAAGAGATTAGATTAAGGTCTCAAAAGCCACTTATTTTAAATGCAAACAATAAAGATTATTTTTATAATGAAAAAGAAAATGATTTAACTTTGAATATGGACAATCCTTATATAGTAACTAGAGAGGATATTGAACAAACATTTCAAATTATATGTAAATATTCTATTCATACTTTTATGGATGATATTACAAAAGGATTTATAACGCTAAGGGGAGGACATAGAGTAGGAATAGTAGGAAAAGCAATTGTAGAAAATGGACAAGTAAAAAATATAAAGCATATATCATCCTTAAATATAAGAATTTCAAGAGAAATAATTGGATGTTCTGATAAAATATTAGATCATATTATAAGCAGCAATAATCAAGTAAATAATACATTGATAATTTCGCCACCACAATGCGGTAAGACAACTTTAGTAAGAGACATAGTAAGAAACTTAAGTAATGGTAATAAAAAATATGGTTTTAGAGGAGTAAAGGTGGCCTTGATAGATGAGCGTAATGAAATAGGTGGTTCATATTTAGGAGTTCCTCAAATGGATGTAGGAATTAGAACAGACATAATTGAAACTTGTCCGAAAGATATAGGTATTTTAATGCTTTTAAGGTCTATGTCTCCAAATATTATTGTAACAGATGAAATAGGCAATGAAAGAGAAGTAAGGGCTTTATATACAGCGCTAAATGGAGGGGTAAGTCTTATTACAACAGTTCATGGGGACTCTATTGAGGATATCCAAGGAAGAAAAGAGCTGAGCCGCTTATTAGATAAAGAGTTATTTAAGAAAGTAATAATTTTATCTGCGAGAAAAGGCCCAGGAACTGTAGAGAGAATATATGATTTAGAAGAAAAGAGATGGTATTTTGCAAATTAAAGTTATTATTATAGGCATCTTAATAGGATGTAGTTATTTAATTGGAGATTTTATATATAAGTCTTATACAAAAAGGCATAAAGAGCTTAATAATCTCATAAGAATATTAGAGATAATGAGGATGGACTTGTCCTTTGGTTTATATACATTAGAAGAAATTTTTGACAGAATTGGAGAAAAAGAAGAGTATTGCTTTTCTAAGTTTTTCAAGTCTATGGCAAATGATCTAAGTAATAATCGAGAAAAATTATTAGAAGAAATTTTAGAAGATAATATAAACATTTTGATTAGTGAAACTTATTTACAAAATAAGGAGGTGGACGAATTAAAAACACTTATACTTACATTAGGTAAAAGTGATATTGAATCTCAGGAAAGGATGATAAGTCTTAGTGTTGAAAATTTGAAAAAACTTACTTGTGATAGTAAGGAGGATATAAGTAAAAAAGGGAATTTATACAAGCAGCTTATTACGTTTATAGGTATAGGTATAGGAATAATTTTAATATAGGGGGAAGGTCATGGATATAACTTTAATATTAAAAGTTGCTGGAGTTGGGTTGTTAATATCAGTATTAAATATAATTTTGGACAAGGCTGATAGGAAGGATTGGGCTACATTTACTACTTTAGCGGGTGTAATAATAGTTTTAGGGATCGTCCTAACTGAAATAAGTGATTTATTTAATGCAGTTAGAACAATGTTTCAACTTTACTAAAGAGGAGGAGATATCTTGGAAGTAATGCAATTAGTAGGTGTTGCCATAATTGCTACAACACTCTGTTTAGTAATAAAAAAAGATAGACCAGAAATGGCAAATTTTATAGCAATAATAACAGGAGTGACTATACTATTATCAGTAATATTTAAATTGAATTTTATTATAGAGGGGATACAAAACTTAGCTAATAAAGCAAATATACCTAATATGTATATATCTTTAATAATTAAGTTGATAGGGATAGCTTATATAATGGAGTTTGCTATACAGCTTTGTAATGATTGTGGAGAAAAAAATATAGCTTCAAAGTTAGAATTTGGTGGGAAGATTATAGTTATGACGATGTCATTCCCTATACTTTTATCTATTGTAGAGATGATATTAAATATAATCCCATAGGAGAATGATTACTTATGAAAAAATTTTTAGGTGTTTTAATTATATTGCTTACAATATTAAATCTTTCAACGATAGTGCTCGCAGAAAATGAATCAACAGAAAGTTACGATGAAACTAAAAATAGTATAGATCTTTATATAGATAGTCAACTTAGCAAGATAAATATAGAAGAAATGGAAAAGTATATAAGAGATGATGTGGCAGTTAAGAGTGTAGGTTTAAAAGATTTTGTAAAAAATTTAATAAGCGGAAAAAGTAATATATTAGATCTATTTGACAAAGAAAAAATTCAATCTGCTGTGTTTAGTGAGTTGAAAACTAGTCTAAGAGTTGTGGCGATAATTTTAGTATTAGCATTATTATCATCAATACTAAAGAGTTTAGAAAATTCATTTTCATCAGGAGATATAAGCAAAATAACTACTTACATAATTTTCATAACCATGGTATCACTTACATTAATAGGATTTAAAGATGTCCTGAATATCTGTTATAATACCATCGATAATACTATTGGTCTTATGCAGGTTGTAATGCCGATACTAATAACCCTATTAGTGTTAATAGGATTTCCAATAACATCAACAGCATTAAATCCAATATTTCTAGGCGGTGTAACTTTAATTAATATTGTTTTTAAAAAATTTATGTTCTTATCAATTACAATAGCCTTTGCAATTCTAATAATAAATAATTTATCACAAAGTATAAAACTTAAAAAGCTATCTTCTTTCATTAAAAATATAAATATAGTAACTATAGGAGCAATATTTACTATATATTTAGGGCTAGTATCTATTCAGGGAATGTATGTAACTAGCTTTGATAAGTTTAGTGTAAAAACAGCTAAGTTTGCAATTGGAAATTTTATACCTGTAGTAGGAGGATTTGTATCTGATTCAATGGATATTTTATTATCTTCATCTCAGCTTATAAAAAATGTATTCGGAGGAATTGGGTTAGTATTACTTATAGGTATTTGTTTAATTCCAATAATAAAGGTCCTATCTGTAGTAATTGTATATAAGGTAGCAGCAATAGTAGTAGAGCCTGTAGGGGAAGAAGGTATGTCAAGTTTTTTAAATGACGTAGCAAATTTAATGGTAATTATGCTTGCATGTGTAATTGCAATAATGATTATGTTTTTCGTAACAATAGCAATCTTAACATCTATAAGCGTAGTGACCCATTAGGAGGTGTGCTATATGATAGAGAGTTTAAAATCGTGGATAATAACTATATTAATTGGGGCATTCATAGTCAGTATTGTAGATATGATCTTACCTAAATCTAAAATAAAACCTTATGTAAACTTAGTAGTAAATTTTATATTTGTATTTATAGTAATAACACCAATAATAAGTTTATTTTCAGGAAGTATGAGCCTAGAAGATAAACTTCTACAGTTAATGAATAGTTACAATAAAGAATATATAGATAGTAGTAATAAGTTAGCTAGTGAAACGGGAAAAAATAGCTTAACAAACGGATATGAAGAAGGTTTAAAGCAAGTGCTAGAATTGAAATTAGGTGAATATGGCTATGATCTTGAAGATATAGAGTTTAATGGAACTGAAATTAGCAATATAAAATTAAAAGATAAAAATAATAGTAATAAAAATGAAAAAGAGGACATACAATCTAATGAAAACGAAAAAACTGAGCAAGTATTTAAGGAAGAAGGAAAAGAACATGAATTAAATTTAAGTGAGGATGAACTGAAAGATAACTTAGTCAAAATACTTGATGTATCAATCGAAACTATAGAAATTGATTAATAGGGGTTGGGTAAATGTTTAAAAACTTAAACGAAAAAGATAAGAAAAAGATATACTCGCTGTTATCTTTAGGAATTGTATGTGTATTAGCGCTAATAATAATATCTTATATTCCTTCAGATAAAAAAACAAATGCAGATAAAGATACTGCTCAAGTTAACCAGCAAGAGGAACCTGAACAAGTAAGTGAAAATGAACAACAAGATCTAGAGAAAAAATTACAAAAAATATTAGCTGAAATTGATGGAGCTGGTGATGTTAATGTAATGATTACATTTGAATCTAGTGAAGAGATACAACCAGCTTTTAACAGTAACTCTACGACTGAAACAACAGAGGAAAAAGATGCCCAAGGAGGAGAAAGGACTGTAACAACATCTAGTGAGAATAAAACAATGATAACATCAAATTCAAATTCTCCAGTGATTCTAAAAACTACAGAAGCTAAAATAAAAGGTGTATTAGTAGTAGCAAGTGGAGCTGGTGATTCTAAAGTAAAAGAAACGCTTTATAGTGCTGTACAAACCGCATTACAAGTGCAAGGTCATCAAGTACAAATAATAAATTCTAAATAAATATATGTATAACCGGGGGGATAAAAATGAAATTTAATTATAAAAATAGAGGATTTGTAGTAATAACATTGTCTGCTATGTTAGTAGTTGTAGGAGTAGCTAACTATCAATTAAGTAAGAAATCAGCGCTAGGTGTATCAGAAGAATTTAAAGCTTATGAACAAGCACAGTTAAATAAAAACTCTGAAAGTGATGAAAGTAAAAATAATAAAGAAGTTGACGTAGTTGATAGTAAATCAAGTGAAAGTGATGTAGAGGAGAAAGTAACTGAAACAAGTAAAGAAATTGAAGAACAATTAACATCTGAAGCAAATATGCAAAAATCTTCATATATACTAGATATGAAAATGACTAGAGAGAAACAAAGAAATGATTTAGCACAAGAATTAAATGAAATGATAAATAATCCATCTACATCAGAAGAAACTAGAAAAGAAGCATCTGAAATGAAACTAAAATTAGTTAAAGACCAAGATACAGAACTAAAAATAGAGAATTTATTAAGTACAAAAGGATTTGAGGATGCATTAGTATACATAAGTGATGGTAAAGTAAATGTAGTTGTAAATGAAGAAGGTTTTGGAAAAGAAGATGCAGCTAAGATTTTTGATTTGGTAGCAGAGCAAGCTGAAGTTGAATATGATAATATAAAGCTTATGAACAATAAACAAGAGTAATCGAATAAAAAATATAGTGAATAAAAAATAATAAATATGCTTAATATATATGATATATATTAGAATTTGAAATAATCCTCAGAATTAACTGGGGTTATTTTCTTGCAAAGTTTCATAGTATTTGGTATTATAATATAAAATAGTTCCTTAATAGGGGGTAAGTATTTATCATGGAAAATAATAATTTTGGACAAGTCAAAATATCTAATGATGTAATAGCTACAATAGCAGGTCTTGCAGCTCTAGAGGTTGAAGGCGTTGAAACTATAACAACTTTTACAGATAAACTATTAAAAAATAATAATGGTGTAAAGATACAAATAGAAGAAGAGGACGTTAACTTAGATATAATGGTTATGATAGATTTCGGGATATCTATACCAGATATAGCTTTAAAGATACAGGAAAATGTAAAAAATACTGTTGAAACAATGACAGGATTAAAAGTTTCTCAAGTAAATATACATATTCAAGGAATTAGCTTCAAGAAAGAGAAGACTGAGCTAGAAGAAGCGAAGAAGGAAGCAAAGCAAGCAAAGAAGGAAGCTAAGAAAGAAGAATCTAAGAAAAATTAATACATACCCTCTGAAAAATCAGAGGGTTTTTTACTGCAAAACGCACATAATAAAGACTAAAGGAGGATTTGACTGATGAAAAAGGAAAATATAGCAAAAAAAATAACTAGTAGAGAATATACTATGAAATTAATATACCAAACTAGTATAACAAAAGAGGACGTAGATAATTTAGAATTATTAGTAGATGAGTTCGTAGATAATAATGCTGAATATATATTAAATAGATATGAAGAATTAAGATTACAACATTCTAATAATCCAGAATTATCACTAGAAGGTGTAGATATAGATGAAGCTATAGATAAAGATTACATAAAAAATATATGTTTAACTATAGAAGAAAGCAATGAAATGATAAATTCATTAATAAATTCAAATGCAAAGAATTGGTCGGTAGATAGAATAGCTAAGGTAGACCTAGCTATATTAAAATTAGCAATAGCTGAAATTATTGCAATAGATGATGTACCACAAAAAGTTTCTGTAAACGAAGCTATAGAACTTGCAAAAATATACTGTGATGATAAATCTCCTAAATTTATAAATGGAATCTTAGGAAGTGTTATAAGTGAGATTGAATCAAAATAATATAATAATCGGAATCGATACTAGCTGCTATACAACCTCTATAGCAGCTATATCTTTAGATAAGAAAGTAATATTTAATAAAAAAATAATGCTTAAAGTGAAAGATAATTCAAAGGGGTTAAGACAAAGTGAAGCTGTTTTTCAGCATGTTAATAACTTAGGAGAAATTAGCAGTGATATAAGTTCTATATTAAAAAATTATAATATATGTGGAGTATGCGCATCTGTGAAGCCAAGACCATTAAAAGAGTCTTATATGCCTGTGTTTACAGTAGGTAGTAATTTTGGTAAATTATTTAGTTCATTAAATAAATGTCCTTTTTATGAAACTAGTCATCAGGAAAATCATATTGAAGCGAGTCTTTTAACTAATAAAATTAAAAATGAAAAACAATTTTTATCTGTACATATGTCAGGCGGAACTACAGAAATACTTTTAGTCAGTAAAGAAGGTTCAAAATATAAAATAGATATAGTTGGTAAAAGTAACGATATAAGCTTTGGACAGCTTATAGACAGGATCGGAGTTAACTTGGGTTATAAGTTTCCTTGTGGGAAATATGTAGATGAAGAAGCCCTTAAATGCAATGAAAAAATAGAAAGCGGACTGAAAACCTCTGTAAAAGAAGGGTATATGAATTTATCTGGAATAGAAAATCAACTAAATAAAATAATAAATAATCACAGTAAGGAATATATATGTAAATTGCTGTTAGATACAATATCAAGAAATTTAATAAAATCTATATTGTATATTAGTAAAAAGTATAATATTGAAGAAGTTGTGTTTGCAGGTGGAGTATCTGCAAGTAAATATATATCAATGAAATTAAAAAGAGAATTAAAAAAGAATAATATAATATCACATTTTACAGAGCCTGAGTATTCAACTGATAATGGAGTAGGATGTGCTGTAATAGGATTAGAAAAATTTATAAGTGAGTAAATATATAAATTAATTAATAACTTATATAGGAGAGAAAATATGAAACTAAGAGCTTTAGATATAAGTGAAGCAAATTCATATATAAAAAGGATTTTGGTGAACGATCCTATATTATATAATCTTAAAGTTAAAGGTGAAATATCAAATTTAAAAGTACATAGTAGCGGCAATGTATATTTATCATTAAAAGATGAAAATTCAAAGATAAACTGTGTAATTTTTAAAAGCAATCATGATAAAAGCTTAGAATTAAAGAATGGGACAAAAGTAATTGCTAATGGGTATATTTCAGTTTATGAAAGAGATGGATCTTATCAATTATATATTAATTCAATAGAGATAGAGGGAATAGGGAATTTATATATTGAATTTAATAAATTAAAAGAAAAATTAAGCAAAGAGGGTTTATTTGACCATAAGTATAAAAAAGCTATACCTACTATACCTAAGTCTATAGGAGTTATTACTTCTCCAACAGGAGCAGTTATAAGAGACATAATTAATGTAATCAAGAGAAGATATCCAAAGGTTGCTGTAAAACTTTATCCAGTTACGGTACAAGGTAATAAATCGGCAAATGATATATCTGAAGGTATTAGATTTTTTAATAGTATGAAAAATGTAGACACAATAATAATTGGTAGAGGTGGGGGATCTATAGAAGAGCTTTGGTCATTTAATGAAGAAATAGTTGCTAGAGAAGTATTTAAGTCTGAAATTCCTATAATATCAGCTGTAGGGCATGAAACAGACTTTACTATCTGTGACTTTGTATCAGATATGAGAGCTCCAACACCTTCTGCAGCAGCGGAGATAGCAACTCCATCTTTATTAGACTTAGAATTTAAGCTTAACAACATAAGGAATAGAATGAATAGAAGTTTAATGAATCAAGTTCAGATTGATAAACATAGGTTAAATTCAGTTTTTGAAATGATAAATAATTATCTAAAATCATACACAATAAAAGATAATATTATACAATTAGATAAAATATATGATAAAATAACCTTTGAAGTAGAAAATAACCTTAATATTGAAAAAGAAAGACTTATAAATATGGGAGCAATACTCCATAACTTAAGTCCTTTATCAACGATAGATAGAGGGTACAGTATAGTACAAAAAGAAGGCAAAGTAATCAATAGTATAAAAGAGATAGAATTTAAAGATGATATAGATATAGTTTTAAAAGATGGAAGCATAGAATGTGTTGTAGAAAAAATAATTAATAAAGAGGTATAAATATGGATTTAACATATGAACAGGCTTATAAAAAATTAGAAAATATTTTAGAAAAGCTAGAATCTAAAGGTGCGAGTTTAGATGAATCATTGAGTTTATATGAAGAAGGAATAAGTCTTTACAAATACTGTAATAAGTTACTTGAAGATGCACAATTAAAGATAAGTAAATTTAACTCATTAGGAATAGAAGAAGACTTTGATATGAGGGAGGAATAAAATTGGAATTTAAGCAATCTCTAAAAGCAAAATCTAATTATATAGAAAGATTATTAAGTGAATATATGCCTAAAGTAGAGGGATATCAAAGAACTATTATGGATGCAATGAATTATAGTTTAAAAGCTGGAGGAAAAAGATTAAGACCTATATTAACTTTAGAAGCATGTAATATAGTAGGTGGAAATGAAGCTGATGCTATACCATTTGCTGTAGCAATTGAGATGATACATACATACTCATTAATACATGATGATCTTCCAGCCTTAGATAATGATAATCTAAGAAGAGGTAAGCCTACAAATCATGTGGTATTTGGAGATGATATGGCAATACTAGCAGGAGATGCCCTTTTAAATTATGCTTTTGAAATTATGTTATCCAACTCTATAGATAAAGAAAATCCTAAAAAGTATTTAAGAGCTATAAATGAAATTGCTAAAAGTTCAGGCATATATGGAATGATTGGTGGACAAGTTGTAGATGTTCAAAGTGAAAATAAGGTTATTTCAAAGGAGAAATTAGATTATATTCATTTAAATAAAACTGCTGCAATTATTATTGGTTGTATGAGAGCTGGAGCAATAATAGGAGATGCTACTGAAGATGAGTTAGAAAAAATAACCAAGTATGGGAAAAATATTGGATTATCATTCCAAATAGTAGATGATATATTAGATATAGTTGGAGATGAAGCCAAGTTAGGAAAAAAAGTAGGTAGTGACATAGAGAATCATAAATCCACGTATCCATCTTTACTTGGTATAGAAAAATCAAAAGAGATTGCAAATGATCTAATAAAAGAAGCAAAAAATAATATCAAAGATTTACAAAACAATAGTAGTTTCTTAGAAGGATTAGCAAATTATATAATAGATAGAGAATATTAAGGAGGAAAAATGAACTTTTTTTCAGAAATTTTTAGCAACAAGGTATTAGGAATAAGTATATTTGCTTGTTTTTTAGCTCAATTTATAAAAATATTTACTGGAAAAGATAAACGTATAGATTTAGCTAGAATATTTACATCTGGAGGTATGCCGAGTTCTCATAGCTCTTTTGTGACAAGCTTAGCAACTTTGGTTGGCCTAGAAAGAGGATTTGATTCTACAGGTTTTGCTGTTGTTGTTGTATTTGCGTTGATTATAATGTATGATGCCTCAGGAGTTAGAAGAGCGGTAGGAAAACAGGCAGCCATATTAAATCAGATAGTAGATGATGTTCATCATGGTAAACATATAAAACAAGATAAATTAAAGGAATTAATAGGCCATACTCCTGTTGAAGTGTGGATGGGTGCTATACTCGGTATAGTGGTAGCTTTAGTTATGGTATAAATTGAAAAAAATAAATTTATATGATATAATTTCTTAGGTTTTATCAAATGGTTATAAAATGGATATATCTAAGGCAATACTAAGGTATATTCATTTTTCTAACTACATAGAAACTATATGATTTTTTTAGGTCTTCTATGGAAGGCTTTTTTAATTATAGAAATATGTTAATTATAAATACAGAGTAAATGTTTTATAAATTTAATCAAATAAAAGGTGAAGGTAAATGTATAAATATTTAGATAAAGTAAACTGTCCCGAAGACATTAAAAATATGACCAATGAAGAACTAGATATACTTGCCAAAGATATAAGAAAATTTCTAGTAAAATCAGTTTCTAAAACTGGTGGTCACTTAGCATCGAACTTAGGTGTTGTAGAGCTGACTTTAGCATTGCATAAGGTTTTTGAAAGCCCTAAAGATAAAATAGTTTGGGATGTAGGACATCAATCTTATGTACATAAGATTCTTACTGGTAGAAAGGATAGTTTTGAGACGCTTAGACAATTTGAAGGTTTAAGTGGATTTCCAAAAGAAATAGAAAGCCCTCACGATATATTTGATACAGGGCATAGTAGTACATCTATTTCTGTGGGACTTGGTATTGCTTGTGCGAGAGATATAAAGAAAGAAAAATTTGATGTAGTATCTGTAATTGGAGATGGATCTATAACTGGTGGAATGGCTCTTGAAGCATTAAATAACTTGGGTTATTTAAATACAGATATGATTATAATTCTTAATGACAATGAGATGTCTATAGATAAAAATGTAGGAGCAATGTCTAGACATTTATCTAGCATAATAAGAAACTCAACAATGAATAAAGTAAAGGATGAAGTAGAAAAGATTTTTACTGTAACATCTGCAGGGAATCTAATATATAAAACAGCTAGCAAGGTTAAGGATAGCATTGTAAGTCAATTTACACCACAACAGTGTGAACTGTTTGAATCTATGGGAATAAAGTACTATGGACCTATAGATGGACATAATATAAAAGAATTAATAGAAATATTAAATAAAGCAAAGAAAAAAAGAGGACCTGTCTTACTACATGTTATAACTAAGAAAGGTAAGGGATACAAATACGCAGAGGAACATCCAGATAAATATCATGGAGTTTCAAAATTTGATATAAAAGAAGGAATACAACCTTCAAATAGTAAATCTATATCAGTTGCAGTTGGTGAGAAATTAGTTCAAATGTCAGCTAAAGATGATAAGATAGTTGCAATAACAGCCGCAATGCCATCAGGAACAGGGTTAGATTTATTCCAAAGGGCGTATCCAGAAAGATACTATGACGTAGGAATTGCAGAACAACATGCGGTTACTTTTTCAGCTGGATTAGCAAAGGAAGGAATGAAGCCTTATTTTGCAGTATATTCAACTTTCTTACAAAGAGGTTATGATCAGATTATACATGATGTATGCATTACTAAAAAAAATGTAACATTCTTAATAGATAGAGCGGGATTAGTTGGTAATGATGGAGAAACACATCATGGTATGTTTGATTTGAGTTATTTAAATATTGTTCCTAATATAACAGTTATGGCGCCTAAAGATACTCAAGAACTAGAGTTGATGCTTGAATTGTCAGCAGAATTAAATGAGCCAGTAGCAATAAGATATCCGAGAGGAAATGCTTACTACCTAAACAAAGGAGAATATAAAAAGATAGAAGTAGGAAAGTATGAAATCATTGAAGAAGGTAAAGATATTGCTATTTTAGCTATAGGAAATATGGTAAAGCATGCATTAGAAGCGAAAGAAATGCTTTTAGAAGATAATATAAATCCTACTATAATAAATGCTAGATTTTTAAAACCTATGGATGAAAAATTACTTCATGAGTTATGTACAAAATACAAAACAATAGTAACAATAGAAGATAATATTATATCGGGTGGATTTGGAAGTAGAATAAATAACTTCATTATAGATAATAATTACAATGTAAAAGTTGAGAATATAGCAGTTAGTGAGAAATTTATAGATCATGGTAATATAGATAGTCTATACGAAGCAGTAGGCTTATCTTCGAAATGTATTGCATCTAAAATAAAAAAAATATAGTCGGGAAGGTAGTTTTATGAAAAAAAGAATAGACGTATTATTAGTTGAGCAAGGATTTTTTGAAAGTAGAGAAAGAGCTAAAAAGGCTATAATGGCAGGACTTGTTTTTGTAGATAATCAAAGATGCGATAAAGCGGGTGTAGATGTTAAAGAAGATGCTAAAATAGAAGTAAAAGGAAATCCGATTCCGTATGTAAGTAGAGGAGGATTAAAGCTTGAAAAGGCAATGAAAAACTTTGGACTAACATTAGATGGTAAAGTATGCATGGATATTGGTTCATCTACTGGTGGATTTACAGACTGTATGCTCCAAAATGGAGCTATAAAAGTATTTTCAATAGATGTAGGGTATGGACAACTTGCATGGAAATTAAGACAAGATGAAAGAGTAGTATGTATGGAAAGAACTAATATAAGACATGTTACTATTGAAGATACAAAAGAATTTTCAGATTTTGCATCTATAGATGTTTCTTTCATATCATTAAAACTAGTTTTACCAAAAGCTAAGGAACTTGTCTCTTCAGATGGGCATGTGGTTGCTCTAATAAAACCACAATTTGAAGCTGGAAGAGAAAAGGTAGGTAAAAAAGGAGTTGTTAGAGAAAAGTCTACACATATAGAAGTAATAGAAACTATATCTGAGTTTGCAGTTGGAATAGGATTCTCTATACTAGACTTAGACTACTCTCCTATAAAAGGACCAGAAGGCAATATAGAGTATTTAATATACTTAAAGAACTCAAATGATGGATATGAATTTAATAAAGAAGAGTATAGTAAGAAAGTGTTAGACGTTGTAGAAGCATCTCATAACTTAAATAAATAAAAAATTATACTTATATAGATAAAGGGGGATTTGAAGTGATCCTTGAATTGTATATGAAGAATTGTGCTTTAGTAGAAGAGCTAAGGTTGACTATTGATGAAAATCTAAATATATTAACGGGAGAAACTGGTTCAGGAAAATCTATAATAATAGATGCATTAGGATTATGTTTAGGTGAAAAATATGATAGGTCATTTTTAAGAAAAGGTACAGAAAAAGGTATAGTTGAAGCTATATTTTCTTCAGAAAGCCAACACTTAAAAAATGTTCTTGAAAAATATGATATAGAGTTAGATGAAGATAATTTATTGGTGATAACTAGAGTTATTTATAATGATGGAAAAAGTGTGGCAAGAGTTAACGGAAGAACTTTAAAGTTATCAGTATTAAAAGAAATTGCAACTACATTAATCGATGTTCATGGACAACATCAAAATCAGGCTTTATTTAACAAAGAAACGCATTTACAATTTTTAGATTTATTTGGTGAAATTGATTTACAAGATTTAAAGTCAGATTACAAAAATGTGTACAAAGAGTATACTAAGGTAAAAAATGCCTTAAATATTTTAACTGAAAATAAAGATGATATGCAAATTCAGAGAGAAATAGACTTGTTAAAATTCCAAATAAATGAAATCGAATCTGCTAATTTAAGCAAGGATGAATATGAGGATCTTCTCAAACAAAGAGATGTATTTAGAAATAGTGAGAAGATATACAGTAATCTAAATTTAAGTTATCAAAATTTATATGAGGGTAGTGTTAATGCTGTTGATTTAATTGGAAGTGCATCTAAAGAATTAAGTTCTATAGCAGAATATGATAAAGTCTTAGGTGAATATAATGAAAATGTAGAAAGAATAATGTATGAGCTTCAAGATATCTCAAGAGAAATAAGGAATTATAAAGAGAGTATAGATTTTGAACCATATGAACTAGAGCAAATAGAAATAAGAATAGATGAAATTAATAGCTTAAAAAGAAAATATGGAAATACTATAGAAGAGATTTTTGAGTATTATAATAAAACTAAAAATAGATTAGATGAAATATTAAATAGAGATGAAAAAGTAGAAGAATTAAAAAGAGAGATACTAAGAATTGAAAATGTACTTAATGATAAAGCTGAGAAATTAACTCAAGCTAGACAAAAAGTCGCATCTAATTTGGAAGAGGTTCTATTAATAGAGCTAAAAAGCTTAAATATGAAAAATGTACTATTTAAAGTTAAGTTTGAAGAAAGTAACTTTACTTTAGAAGGTAAAGATGATATAGAATTTATGATATCTTTTAATCTTGGAGAAGATATAAAACCTATATATAAAGTTGCTTCTGGAGGCGAAATGTCTAGATTTATGCTAGCATTTAAAACTATACTTGCAGATATAGACCAAATAGATACATTAGTATTTGATGAAATAGATACTGGAATAAGTGGTATAGCAGCTCAAATAGTTGGAGAAAAATTATCTCAAATAGCAAAGAAAAAGCAGATAATATGTATAACTCATTTACCTCAAATTGCAGCAAATGCAGATACTCATTACTGTATAGAAAAAAATACATCAAATGATAGAACATTTACGAATATACGTAGGCTAGATCGTGACCAAAAGCGTGATGAAATCGCCAGACTTATAGCTGGAAGTAATATAACGGAAAAGACAATAGAACATGCTAGCGAAATTATTGAGTTAGCAAAAAAATAAGGAGGCTTTTAAGTCTTCTTATTTTTTATTTAAAATGAAATTTATTTTACATTTGAATAAAATTTTACAATTAAGGAACTATAATAACATAATTAGTAAATTTAGGAGAATGCAAATGTTTAATAAAAAGATATATACAAAAATTATATGTGTATCTATATTTATATTTTCAATTATAGGAATGATAAAATATAATAATTTAATTGATAATAATCATTATATAGAAACTATAAATGTTTTTGAAAATAATAAATCTAAGCGATATGTATATCCTTTGGGAAATATCGTTGGTATTAAAGCAAATACAGATGGGGTCTTGGTAATAGGATATGAAGAAGATGATATAGCATATATAGGTGGCCTTAAAATAGGTGATAATATTATTAAAATAAATGATAAAAAAATTAATAATAGTACTGATATATCAGAATTATTGAATACTTTAAAAACTAATGAAGTAAAAGTAGGATTTCAAAGAGATGATGAATATAAAGAAGAAATTATAAAAGTAAAAAATGAAAATGATGAATATAAATTAGGTTTATGGGTTAGAGACAAAATATCAGGGATTGGGACAATGACTCTATATGACCCTAGTAATGAGACTTTTTTTGCGATTGGTCATGCTATTACAGATGTAGATACTAATAAACTTTTGAAAATAAAAGAAGGATTTTTATACAATGCGAATAATTTAGAAATTATAAAGGGTAATTCAGAAAATGTAGGGAAGATAAAGGGGGAATTTGATTTAAGTAAAGCTATAGGTGAATTTGATAATAATTCAAATTTTGGAATTTGCGGTGATTTATTATTAGATAAAGTAGATCTATTGAGTGGGCAAATAGAATTAGGGACATCTAGTGATGTGAAAATTGGAGATGCTATAATTCTTTTTGAAGATGAAAATAGAAATATAAGAACCTATGATATAAAAATAGAAAAAATAATAGATGATAGTACATGTGATAGAGATATGGTAATAAAGGTTATAGACGAAGACTTAATAAATTATACTGGAGGAATAATTCAAGGAATGAGTGGTATTCCTATTATACAAAATAATAAGCTTATAGGCAGTATCACTCATGTTTTTAAAAAAAATCCTAAAAAAGGATATGGCATTTTCATAGATGAAATGGTAAAATAAAAAATAGATTATAAAATTTTAATAAATATGAAGGATTATAATTTTAGTATGTCGAATTATCTTTTAGTAAAGAATTAAAAATAGATTTTCTGAAGATAAGAGAATGTTTTATTAATGGGGGGAATTTTAGTGAACGAAAAAATAAAAATAGTTTTAGCTGATGATAATAAAGACTTTTGTCAAGTTTTAAAGGAATATTTATCAAATGAAGAGGACATAGAAATACTAGGGATAGCTAAAGATGGAATTGAAGCATTAGATTTGGTAAAGAGAACTCAACCAGATTTATTAGTTTTAGATGTGATTATGCCGCATTTAGATGGATTAGGAGTTATTGAGAAATTAAATGCAATGGATATACCAAAAATGCCAAAAATAATAGTTTTATCAGCAGTTGGTCAAGATAAAATAACGCAAAGCGCAATTAATTTAGGGGCAGATTATTACATAGTAAAACCTTTTGATTTTGTAATATTTATTAATAGAATAAGAGAATTAGTATCTAATAAGACAGCTCATATAGAGCCAAAGGCTAGAGTAAATACAGATATTCAAATGACAAGAAGTGATTTTGTTAAAAATTCAGGAAATATAGAGACTGAGATAACGAATATTATACATGAAATAGGAGTACCAGCACATATAAAGGGATATTTATATTTAAGGGAAGCTATAAAAATGGTTATTGACAATGTAGAGCTTTTAGGAGCAGTAACAAAAGAGCTATACCTAAGTATAGCTAAAAAATTCAACACGACTCCAAGTAGAGTTGAAAGAGCTATAAGACATGCTATAGAAGTAGCATGGAGTAGAGGTAAAGTAGATACAATAAATCAATTATTTGGATATACTGTTCACAACACTAAAGGAAAGCCAACAAACTCTGAATTTATAGCTATGATTGCAGATAAATTAAGATTAGAACACAGTATGGTAAAATAATTATATAGAGATTAAGAAAATAAGCCTTCTCAATAAAAGAAGGCTTATTTTTTGATATAAAGCATAAAATAAGATAAATAAATGAACAAAATCTTTAAATATTCCATATAATTAACAATATTAACTTATAAAATTTATCAAGGAGACAAAACAATGGAAATATATTTACCCCAAAAAGTCAAATTCATAATAGATAAAATGTATGAAAATGGATACGAAGCATTTATAGTGGGGGGATGTGTGAGAGATAGCATACTTGGAATAACGCCTAATGATTATGATATAACTACTAATGCAAAGCCTGATGAAATTATAGATATTTTTAAAGGTTTTAAAATTATTGATAATGGAATAAAACATGGAACTGTTGGCGTAATAATAGACAAAGAAGTGTATGAAATAACCACTTATAGACTAGAGGGAGAATATGAAAATAATAGACGACCTAAAGATGTAGAATTTACAAAATATATAGAAGATGATTTAAAGAGAAGAGATTTTACAATAAATGCAATTGCATATAATGATAAGCTAGGAATAATAGATAAATTTAATGGAATAACAGATATAAAGAATAAAATAGTTAAAACTGTGGGTGATCCAGATGAAAGGTTTAATGAAGATGGATTAAGACTAGTTAGAGCAATAAGATTTAGCAGTAAGTTAAATTTTAAAATAGAAGATAAAACTTTAAAAAGTATATATAAGAATATTGATATTATAAAAAATATAAGTAAAGAAAGAATTACAGGTGAATTCACAAAGATGATTCTAAGTGATAATCCTCAAGATATTATACTTTTATATAAAACAGGAATCTTTAAATGTATCGGAATTTATTCATATATGAATAAAGAAAAGTATAATGTTTTTGAAAAAGAACTTGGGGTACTAAAATATTGCCCAAACGATTTAGCTAAGAGAATGGCAATGTTGGAATACATCATTAAAAAAAAGAAAATTCCGTCTACAAGTATAATTGATACTTTAGTATATTCTAAAAAACTTAAAAAGGAATGTATGATATTAGTTGATTGTATGCTTGTAGATAGCATAGAAGTAGATCAAATAGAAATAAAGAAATTATTAAATAAAGTAGGTCCAAAAATATTAAGAGAAGCGCTAGAATTAAAAAAAGTATATAATAACTACTTAATATCAAATATACAAAATAAAAATTATGCTTCAAATGAAAAAGATATAATAGATGGTATAATAGAGAAAATTGTAGCAATAGAAAATAACAAAGAGTGCTATAAGTTAAATGATTTAGATATAAATGGAAAAGACTTAGAAAAGTTAGGATATAAAGGGAAAAGTATAGGAGAAAAATTAACTGAATTACTAAATAAAGTTATAGAAAGTCCAGAATTAAATAAAAAAGAAACACTTATAGATTTAATTTAAAGTTGCTGTATAAGCAATAGTTTATGAAATTGTAGTATAGTAAGAATAGAAAATGTGAATTTTAATAAAAGTATAGTAAAATGTGAGTGTATATAGGGTGAGAGATAAAAAAAGGTTAAAATATTTCTTTTATTGCTAAATAATGCTATAATGTAATTTGATTTTAAAAACATATCGGAGGTTTAAAATATGAGAGTCGAAGCCCCTATTAAGGTAGATAGAAAGACTAAAAGGCTTGCGAAAAGACTTACGGGAGGAGAAATAGCAGTAATAAATCATATTGATTTAGATGAAGTTGCTGCAAATTCCTTAGTAGAAGGAAAGATAAAATTAGTAATTAATGCAGCGCCCTCTATAAGTGGTAGATATCCTAATAAAGGACCAGGAATACTTGCGGATAAAAATATTTTTATAATAGATAATGTTGGAGAAGAACTATTTAATGAACTAAGGGAAGATCAGATTATCGAAGTTATAGATGGAAAAATATATAGTGATGGTAAACTTTTAGGAAGTGGAGAAGTTTTAGATAAAAATGCAGTTTCAAAAAAGATAAAAGAAGCATATGAAAATCTTGGAATAGAATTAGATAGATTTATTGATAACACTATAGATTATGCAAAAAAGGAAAAGGGACTTATTTTAGGAGAAGTTGAAATCCCAAAAGTTAAAACTGATTATAAAAATAAACATGTTCTTATTGTAGTTAGAGGACAAGACTATAAACAAGATTTAAGTACGATAATATCTTATATAGAGGAAATGAAGCCTGTTCTTGTAGGTGTCGATGGTGGTGCAGATGCTTTGATTGAATTTGGTTATACTCCAGACGTAATTGTTGGAGATATGGATAGTGTAAGTGATGAAGCATTAAGAAAGACAAAAGAGATTGTTGTTCATGCATATACAGATGGTAGAGCACCAGGTTTAAAAAGAGTACAAGATTTAGGTTTAGATGCAGTAGTATTTCCAGCACCTGGAACCAGTGAAGATATAGCTATGCTAACTGCATATGAATATGAAGCAGAGCTTATTGTTGCAGTTGGAACTCATTCTAATATGATTGACTTCTTAGAAAAAGGAAGACCAGGAATGGCAAGTACTTTTTTAGTAAGGCTAAAAATAGGATCAAAACTTATAGATGCAAAAGGTGTAAATTTATTGTATAGAAGTAGATTAAAGCTTAAATATATATTTGCATTAATCTTAACGGCGTTATTCCCAATATTAATAGTTGCGTCTTTCTCACCAAGTGTAAAACAATTTATACACTTAATGCAGCTAAAGTTTAGGTTATTATTACAGATGTAAAATTAGGAGGATTAAGATGCACATAAATATGAAGTATTATATAGTAACTATAGGTGCTATATTTATATCATTAGGAATAGGTATATTAGTAGGGTTTAATTTAAATTACGATCAAGAGCTTAGTAAACAACAAGCACAAATAATAGGTGATTTAGATGTTAAATTTGAAGAATTAAGAAAGAAAAATAATGATCTAGAAACTAAATTAAAAGAAATAAATACAAGTTATGATAAAACTATTGATTACATTAATAATAACTCTGATAAACTAATATCTGAAGAATTGACTGATAAGAGTATAGGTATAATATCAATTAATGGAAATAGCAATTCAGAATATATAGAAAATGCTATAACTAAAGCTGATGGAAATGTAGTATTTAATATCAATTTAAAGACAGATACAATAAGCGAGGAGATTCTAAATGATGTATCAACTAATGTTGGTGTAGAAATCAAAAATGAGTCAGACTTGATTAATTATGTAGTAGAGTCTTTAAAAAATGATAATGCAAGAGAAAATTTAAAGTACCTTGAGCAAGTAGGGTTATTAGATCTAAATAAGTTAGAATCAAATCATACATCATATACTTCAGTTGTACTATCAGAAGAAACTAATACAAAAGATTTAGCAAAACATTTTGAGTCAATAGATAAATTACTAGTGGAAAAATTAAAATCAGAAGGTAAATACTTAGTTGGTGTTGAAAATACAAATAAAAAAATATCATATATAGAATTATATTCTGAGAATAAGATTGCTACAATAGATAATATAAATCAAGGTAGCGGTAACTTAGCATTAGTATTAGCACTAAAAGATGAAAATGTAGTTGGGAATTTTGGAATATCTGAAACTGCAGAAAGTTTAATACCATATAAGTAAAAGGAGAAAAAATTATGAATCCTTATATAAGCATGATAATACCTGCATACAATGAAGAAGTAAAAATAAAGGATACATTGGAAAGTATAAAAGGTATAAAAGAAATAAATGAAATAATAGTTGTAGATGATGGATCAACTGATAAAACTACAAAAATTGCTTCAGAAGTAAATAGTGAAAAAATAGTTGTTTTAAAATTGGATAAAAATAGAGGTAAAGGATATGCTTTAAATTACGGATTAAAAATAGCAATGAAAAATGCAGATATTATAGGCTTTTTAGATGCAGACTTAGGAAGATCAGCAAATGACGTAAAAAAATTAATAAATCCTATATTAAATGATGAGGCTGATGTAGTAATTGCTAAATTCCCACCAGCAAAGAAAAAAGGTGGATTAGGTTTTGTAAAAGGCTTAGCAAAAGATTCCGTTTTTGAAATGACAGGAGTAGAGCTTGATGCTACTTTATCTGGGCAAAGATTATTCAAAAAAGAAGTTTTAGAAAAATTCAAAGAAATACCATTTGGATATGGTGTCGAAGTCGGAATGACAATAGACATATTAAAGAATGGTTATAAGATAAAAGAAGTATTAGTTAATATGACTCATAATGAAACAGGAAGAGATTTAAAAGGATTTATTCATAGAGGAAAACAATACTACCACATAAAGAGAGTTTTAAAGCAAAAAAAGAAAGAGTGGAGGTAGTTTAATTGAATAGTTATATATTTTATGCTGTTATCTCTATAATAGGATTTATAGGAACATGTTACGCTATACCATTATTTAAAAACTTACTCATAAATAGTAACGTAGTTAGACCAAATTATAAAAATGATATGATACCAGTTAGTATGGGAATTGTATTCCTGCCTATGATTATTATTAATGGTATTATATTAGCTTTCTTTACTGCACAATACAAAAATTTACTATATGTATTTATGTTTATTTTTGGACTAATATCTATGTTTTTTGCAGGGATATTAGATGACATAATAGGAACAAGGGAAGTGAGTGGATTAAAAGGACATTTTAAAAGTTTCTTTAAAGGAGTTTTAACTACGGGTGGATTTAAGGCTATTTTTGGTGGATTTGTAGGTCTTTTAATATCTATAGCGATTTCAGAAAGTATTCCAGATATAATTATAAATACTCTAATAATAGCTTTATCAACGAACTTAATGAACTTACTAGACTTAAGACCAGGTAGAGCTATAAAGGTATATCTAGTAATTACCGTAACAATATTTATAACATTAACAGGATATATAAAAATATTACCATTACTGATACTTCCAAATGTTTTAGCTTACTTTAATTATGATTTAAAAGCAAAGGCTATGATGGGTGACACTGGTTCAAATGTACTGGGGATATCTATAGGAATGCTTATGGTTTTTGGATACTCATTTAATGTTAGAGTAAGTTGGTTAGTATTTTTAGTACTTATACATATATTAACAGAGAAATATTCATTAACTAAAATAATTGAAAATAATAAAATATTAAACTTTATAGATAAGTTAGGAAGGTAAAACTTATGATAAGTAAAAAAATAGGTATAGTAGAATCGATAGTTGATAAAAGCGAAAACTTAGACGATATTAGAGTTAATATTAATGGAAATATACAAAAAGCATATAACTATCCTAAAATGAGTGGGAATGTTAATGTGGGTGATGAAGTTATATTAAATACTACTGCTGTAGAACTAAGTTTAGGTACTGGTGGTTATCATTTTGTTATATCTAATTTAAATAATATAGAATCGAACTTTACTCCAGGTGGTCATATTATGAAGTTAAGATATACACCTTTTCAAGTTAAGGTCGATTCAGTAGAGGAACAGGAAAGTAGTTATCATAGTGCAATTGAAAACTTTAAAAGTCTAGATAATATGCCTGTTGTAGTTGGGACTTTACATAGTATGTTAACTCCATTTGTGGCATCTTATAAAAAAAATAATCCAAATAAAAAATTAGTTTATGTAATGACTGATGGGGCTGCACTTCCTATATTTTTAAGTAAGAATGTAGAAACTTTAAAGGCTAGAAAATTAATAGATTCTACTATAACTATAGGTAATGCCTTTGGTGGTGATTATGAATGTATAAATATTTATACAGCATTAATAACTGCTAAAGAAGTAATTAACGCAGATGCAGTTTTTGTTAGTATGGGGCCAGGTATTGCTGGTACGGGAACTAAATATGGATTTACTGGAATCGAACAAGGTCCAATTTTAGACGCAGTTAAGAAACTAGGAGGAATGCCAATTGCAGTTCCAAGAATAAGTTTTGCAGATATGAGAGAACGACATAATGGAATATCTCATCATAGCATGACAGTATTTAATGATATTGTAAATGTTAGTGTAAATATACCGATTACTGTATATAAAGATAAATTAATAGATACTATAAAGAAACAAATAAAAGATAGCAAATTAGATAAAAAACACAATGTAGTATATATCAATAACGGAAAAACTAAAGAGGATTTAGATTACTTTAATCTAAAGGTTAAAAGTATGGGAAGAAATTATGAACAAGATAAAGAATTCTTCCAAGCGGCAAGCACTGCAGCTTATTACTTAATGGAGGTTTGTAATGATAGAGGAAAAAACTATTAGTAGTGATAGGGTATATACTGGAAAGACAATTAGCTTAAAGGTGGAGACTGTTGAGGTACCAAATAGAGGTTACCAGAAAAGAGAAATTGTTGAGCATAATGGAGCTGTAGGTATAGTAGCAATAACTCCTGAAAATAAAGTGGTATTAGTCAGACAGTACAGAAAGGCTGTTGAAAAGGAATTATGGGAAATTCCGGCTGGTAAAATAGAAATAGGAGAAAATCCAAAAGAATGTGCTATAAGAGAGTTAAAAGAAGAAACAGGTTATAGTGCGGAAAATATGAAATTAATTCATAAGTTTTATACATCTGCTGGATTTTCCAATCAAAAAATATATATTTTCCTGGCTGAAAATCTTATTCAAGGAGAACGAAACCTTGATGAAGATGAGTTTTTAGAAGTTCATGAAATTGATAAGGATGAAGTATACAATATGATAGCACGAAATGAAATTGAAGATGCAAAAACTTCGATTGGAATCTTGCTAATAAAAGAATTAATATAAAAGGCATAACCTCCTCTTTTCTTACATAATAATTTGTAAGGTATAAGGGGAGGTTATAAATTTGAGAAGAACATATGGAAGAAAAGTTTATTATGAGGAACTTAATAAAAAAATAATTTTAATAGGAATACTATTTATAGTATTTGTTATAGTGGGAACTTGCATGAATAAATTTAGTCCAGGCTATGAAGAATCTTTAAATGGTGTTGTTAGTTCGATTGAAAAATACTATAGCTCTAAAGATAGTATATCAGTTAAAAATGTTATTCTATCAAATTTAAAATTAGACTTTAAATTTATGAGTTTAATAGGTATACTAAACTTGTTGGTAATAACATTTCCAGTTTCTATTTTAATTTTTATGCTAAAAGGTGTGTCAATAGGCTATACTATAAATAGCTGCATATTGTTACTTAAATTAAAAAGTATTAAAATTGTGTTTGTGGTTTTGATTAAAACTTTAGCAATTATACCGGGTGCGATTATACTTACACTAGTCTCAATGAACTATTTAAAAGAATTTTTTTATGAATTTAAAAATAGAAATAAAAAAAATATTATATTTTTATTTAAGCGATACTTATTAAATTCAATAATAATAATAGCTGTTTCACTGTTATTACAAGTACTATTGAATTTTATATTTATTAATATTTTACAATTCCTAGTCAGATAAAGGAGTTTGGTATGGACGTCATAAAGGAATATATAGGTTATATAAAAAATAAAAAAAAATTATCTGAAAATACAGTATCATCTTATTTCACAGACATAAAAAAATATACTGAGTACTTAGATAATAAAAATATAAAATTAGAAAAAGTAGGGGAAAATGATATTATAGGTTATTTAATGGAACTAGAAAGGTCGAATGTATCGGCTTCTACAGTTTCTAGGATGATATCGTCTATTAAATCTTTTCATGATTACTTGTTTTTTTCAGGAAATTGTAAAAGTGACCCTGCAAGAAATATAAAAAAACCAAAAGTTAAGCAAAATAATATTGATATTTTAACTGAGTATGAAATTAACTCCTTATTAGATTTCCCTAAATTAGATACTCCTAGATTAATAAGGGATAAAGCAATATTTGAAGTTTTATATGGTACAGGTATAAAAGTTTCAGAGTTAGTAGAAATGGATATAACTGATGTAGATTTGGATATTGAATATATTTATTGTAACTCTGGGAAGAATCAAAGGGTGATACCTATTTCTGATATAACTAAAATTTATTTAGAAAAATATATAAAAGAAGGACGAAATAGGATTGCAAATGAAAAGGAAGAGGCTTTATTTGTAAACTCTTTAGGTAGTAGATTTACAAGACAAGGTCTTTGGAAAATTATAAAAAAATACGCAGTAGAAGCAAATATAAATAAAAATATAAACCCTAGTATGCTTAGACATTCATTTGCGATTCATTTACTAAATAATGGAGCAAATATAGCAGTAGTAAGCAAGATATTAGGAAATTCAAATTTATCAAGTTTACAAAGTTATGTAAATCAAATAAATAAAAATATTAGAAAAGAAGTGAAAGAAAAGCATCCTAGATCATAAGTTACTAAAGGAGGACATTAAAATGAGCAGAGTAATATGGATGGTAATAGACAGTGTTGGTATAGGTGAACTTCCTGATTCAGAGAAGTTTGGAGATAAGAATGTAAATACCTTAGGTAATATAGTTAAAGAATATAGTGATATAAAAATACCTAATATGAGAAAGCTAGGTATAGGTAATATAGATGAAGCAGATTTTATAGAAAGTGAAAAATCACCAATAGGTGTATTTGGAAAATGTGCAGAATTATCACAAGGAAAGGACACAACTACAGGACACTGGGAGATGACAGGTGTCTTAGTTGAGACTCCATTTAAAACTTTTGAAAATGGATTCCCAAAAGAAATAATAGATGAGTTTGAAAGTAAAACTGGAAGAAAAGTAGTTGGTAATAAACCTGCATCTGGTACTGCTATCTTAGATGAATTTGGAGAACATCAAATAAAAACTGGAGATGTAATCGTTTATACTTCAGCAGATAGTGTATTCCAAATAGCAGCAAATGAAGAAATCATACCATTAGAAGAGCTATATAAAATGTGTGAAATAGCTAGAGATATTATGATGGGAGATAATGCAGTAGCTAGAGTAATCGCTAGACCATTTATAGGTAAAAAGGCTGGTGAATTTACAAGAACATCTAACAGAAGAGATTATTCTTTAAATCCTTTTGAGCCTACAGTACTTGACAATATAAAAGAATCAAACCTTGATGTCATAGGTGTAGGTAAAATTGAAGATATATTTAATGGACAAGGTATAACAGAGGCTATACATACAAAAGATAATATGCATGGTGTAGATGAAACAATAAATTATATTAAAAAAGATAATGATGGTTTAATTTTCACTAATTTAGTTGATTTTGACTCTAAGTTTGGTCATAGAAGAAATGTAGAAGGTTATAAAGAAGCACTAGAAGAGTTTGATGCTAGAATACCTGAAATAATGGATGCTATGAAAGATGATGATGTACTAATAATAAATGCAGACCATGGTAATGATCCAACTTACAAAGGTACAGATCATACAAGAGAGTATATACCGGTACTAGTATATGGTAAAAATATAAAAGAAAATGTCAACTTAGGTATAAGAGAGAGCTTTGCTGATATAGGAGCAACAGTTGCAGATTTATTAAATGTAAAAATGCCTAAGCATGGAATTAGTTTTAAGAAAGACATAATGAAATAGTTTTGGAGGAATGGCAAATGAAAAATATGTTTGAAAAAGTACAAGAAAGTGTTTCTTTTATAAAAGAAAAAACTACTGTTAATCCTAAAATAGGTTTAATATTAGGATCTGGTTTAGGGATATTAGCTGATGAAATAGAAAACCCTGTAAAAATAAATTATAATGAAATACCAAACTTCCCTGTTTCTACAGTTGAAGGGCATGCTGGTTGTTTAGTTATAGGTACTTTAGAAGGTAAACAAGTAGTTGCTATGCAAGGTAGATTCCATTATTATGAAGGTTACTCTCAAAGAGAAATAACTTTCCCAGTTAGAGTTATGAAAGCTTTAGGAGTAGAAACTATTGTTGTAACAAATGCAGCTGGTGGATCAAATAAGGATTTCAAGCCAGGTGATTTAATGGTTATAAAAGATCATATAAACTTAAGTGGTAGTAACCCACTAATTGGAGAAAATGATGAAAGATTTGGTCCAAGATTCCCTGATATGTCAACTGCATATCAACCAAAGAATGTAGAATTAGTAAAAGAATGCGCTAAAGAATTAAATATGAAGATTCAAGAAGGTGTTTATGCATTCTTCAGTGGACCAACATATGAAACTCCTGCAGAAGTAAGAATGGCACAAATTTTAGGTGCAGATGCAGTTGGTATGTCTACAGCTCCTGAAGTTATAGTAGCATCACATTCTGGAATGGATGTTGTAGGTATATCTTGCATAACTAATATGGCAGCAGGAATACTTAACCAACCTCTTGATCATGAAGAAGTTATAGAAACTACTCAAAAAGTAAAATCAGAGTTTTTAAGTTTAGTTAAAAAGGTTGTTAATAGAATATAACACAATATAGCAGCCCTAGTATTACTCATAAATAAATACTAGGGCTATTCATAGACCATAGAATATTAGGAGAAATAATATGAGAATCTACGATATAATAAGAAAAAAAAGAGATAACCATGAACTTAGCAAAGCTGAAATAGAATTTTTTGTTGATAAATACTCAAAAGGTGAGATACCAGATTATCAAGCATCAGCGTTACTAATGGCTATATATTTAAATAAAATGAATAAAGAAGAAACTGTATACTTAACAGAAGCTATGATGAATTCTGGTGATGTTATAGATTTATCAGAAATAGATGGTATAAAGGTTGATAAGCATAGTACTGGTGGAGTTGGAGATAAAACGACAATAGCGCTAGCACCATTAGTGGCAGCTTGTGGAGCACCTGTAGCAAAGATGTCTGGGAGAGGTCTAGGACATACTGGAGGAACTTTAGATAAGCTAGAAGCTATTCCTGGTTTCTCAATAGAGATGGAAGCTAAGAAGTTTATAGATTCAGTGAATAAACACAAAATAGCTGTATGTGGACAGACTGCTACAATAGCTGTAGCAGATAAGAAAATGTACGCTCTTAGAGATGTTACAGCAACTGTAGATAATATATCATTAATAGCTGCAAGTATAATGTGTAAAAAATTAGCTTCTGGAGCTAATGCAATTTTACTTGATGTTAAAACTGGTGATGGTGCATTTATGAAAACTTTAGATGATTCATTCGAATTAGCTAAAGCTATGGTTGATATTGGTAATGGGATGAATAGAGATACTATAGGAATGATAACAGATATGGATGAACCATTAGGTTTTGCTGTTGGTAACTCTTTAGAGGTAATAGAAGCTATAGAAACATTAAAAGGAAATGGTCCAAAGGATTTTGTTAACTTATGTGAAACATTAGGTGCATATATGTTAGTTTTAGCTAAGACTGCAGATACTTTCGAAGAAGGTGTAGAAAAAATAAGAGAAGCTATATCTTCTGGTTCAGCGCTTGAAAAATTAAAAGTATTTATAGAAAATCAAGGTGGAGATAAGAGAGTAGTGGATGATTATTCATTATTCCCTCAAGCTAATTTAGTAATTCCTATAAAAGCTCATAGAAGTGGATATATAAGTAGAATTGAAGCTGAAGAGGTTGGAGTATCAGCAATGATTTTAGGCGCAGGCAGAGAGACTAAGGATGATGAACTAGACTTAGCTGCAGGTATAATTTTAAACAATAAAGTTGGAGACTATGTAAACGAAGGCGATACATTAGCAACTATGTATTTAAATAAAGAAGAAAAATTAGAATCTGCTAAAGAGAGATTTATAAATGCATATTCAATAGTTGATGAAAAAGTAGAACCTAAAAAATTAGTATATGGTGTAGTAACAAAAGATGGAATAAAAAAATTCTAGATAAATGATTATAAGAAGCCTAACGTGTAAAAAATAACGTTAGGCTTTTTTATTAAAAAGTCAAAATATTTACAAATTTATTATTTATTTAAAGAAAGGTATTTATTTTATGAATCAAAAAAGATATTTCTTCGACAAATTCATTGAAAATTTTTATGCTTAGATTTATAATATAAAGGATATAAATATATATAAGGAGTAGATAACCTATGAGTTTAAAAGAGAATAAGCTAAAGGTAATAGGAATAACTTCTATTATATTAGTAATTCTTATAGGGGCCTTTGTATTTTATGAAATTGGACCTTATAATAAGAGCAGTAAAAAAGATATAATCGTAGATATACCAAGTGGGTCAACTGTTAATAGTATATCGGATATATTATACGAAAATAAATTAATTAAAAACAAAACTTTATTCAAAATAGTTGTAAAATTAAGTAATGATGCTCAATCAATAAAGGCAGGTAAGTACTTAATTAATCAAACTTATTCTAATAAGGATATATTAGAACTTTTAGTTTCTGGTAAAGTTTATAATGATGGTATTAAAGTAACAATTCCTGAAGGTTCAACATCTAAGGAAATAATTAACACTCTTGTAAAAAATAATATTGGAGATAAAGCTATTTATGAGGAACTAATTAAAAATCCATCTAAATTCTATGAAAAGTTTAGTTTTTTAAAGGAAGATGATATCATATCATTAGAAGGGTTTTTATATCCAGATACTTATTACTTTAAAGAGGAAGATAGCGAAGAAAAAGTACTTTCTGATATGCTTTTAAGATTTAAAAAAGAATATACAGATACTTTAGTAAAGAGGCAAAAAGAACTTAATATGACTTTACAAGAAGTCATAAATTTATCATCTATTATTGAGAAGGAAGCAGTATTAGATGAAGATAGAGCATTAATAGCAAGTGTATTCTATAACAGATTAGATATAGGTATGCCTCTTCAATCAGATGCAACAATACAGTATATATTTGATGAAAGAAAGCAAATTGTAACTTAT
This sequence comes from Romboutsia faecis, assembly GCF_014323405.1. Lineage (GTDB taxonomy): Bacteria > Bacillota > Clostridia > Peptostreptococcales > Peptostreptococcaceae > Romboutsia_E > Romboutsia_E faecis. The sequence goes on from NZ_JACRWE010000002.1 coordinate 305,432, forward strand.
GCAGATTTAAAAATTGATTCTCCTTATAATACTTATTTAAATAAGGGATTGCCACCGACTCCAATTGCAAATCCAGGTATAAAATCAATTAAAGCTGCACTTTATCCTGAAAAAACAGATTATTTATACTTTGTTGCAAAAATAGATGGTGGAAATAATTATAGTACAAACTATGAAGATCATTTAAAATATGAAAAAGAATATAAAGATGCAAGAGATAAGTTAAAAGAAGAACAAAATAAAAATACAAGTACAAATGAAAAATAATTATAGTTTATTTTAATCTAACGCCAAAATTATGGATTATGTCTTATGTATTAAGGCGTAATCCATATTAGTTTATAAGGAGTGAATTTAATTGAGTAATATAGTAAACAATTTAGTAGAAGAATATATAAGAACTACTCTTAAAGACAAAGACGGTCTTTTAAGGGAATTAGAAATTTATGCTACAGAACATAATGTTCCAATAGTGCACAAGGAAGTTTCTGATTTATTAAAAGTGCTATTAAAGGTAGATAAACCTAAAAATATACTAGAAGTTGGTTGTGCTATCGGATACTCTTCTATACTTTTTGCAACAACAGTGGGTGATGAAGTAAAGATAACAACTGTTGAAAGAAATGAAGCTATGATAGAAAGAGCAAAAGAAAATATAAAGAGAGCTGGATTTGAAAATAATATAACTATATTAGAAGGAGATGCGGAAGAATTATTACCTAAAGTTGAAGGCGAATTCGACATGATTTTCTTAGATGCTGCTAAAGGTCAGTATAAGTTATTTTATGATATGGTTATAGATAAATTAAAGGTCGGAGGACTTTTAATTTCTGATAACATTTTATATAAAGGAATGGTAGCTCATGATGATTTTGTAGTTAGAAGAAAGAAAACTATAGTAAAAAGAATGAGAAATTACCTAGATTATATATGTAATTGCGAGTATTTAAGTACTTCATTGATTCCGATTGGAGATGGAGTAGCGCTTAGCTATAAAGAAAAAGAAAGAGGAGCAGAATAAAATGATAACAAAAGTTGAACTTCAAGCCCCCGCAAGGGATTTAGAAACATTAAAAGTAGCAGTGGAATCTGGAGCGGATGCTGTTTATATAGGAGGGGAATCTTTTGGTATGAAAACATCATCTAAAGATTTCACTAAAGAAGAAATAATAGAGGGTGTAAATTTTGCCCATGAAAGAGGTAAGAAAGTTTATGTAAGTATAACACTACTTCCTCATAATCAAGATTTCATAGGTTTAGAAAATTACTTAAAGGAATTAGAAGAAGCAAAGGTAGATGCATTAATAATATCAGAACCAGGAGTTCTTGAAACTATTAAGAAGGTTGTTCCAAATATGAAGTTACATTTAGGAACATTAGCAAATGTTAATAATTATGCTACAGCAAATTTTTGGTATGATCAAGGTATAAGAAGAGTAGTAGTATCAAGAGAAATATCTCTAAAAGAAATAGAAGGAATAAAAGCAAAAACTCCTTTTGATATGGAAATAGAAGTTTTTGTTCATGGAGGTATGTGCATGTCATACTCAGGAAGAAAATTATTAACAAGCTATATAGCTACTAGAGATATAAACCTTTACTCTGAAGAGAAGAAGTATAATTTGGTTGAAGAGAAAAGACCAGGAGAATATTGCCCTGTGTACGAAGATGAGGGTGGAACATTTTTCTTTAGTTCAAAGGACCTATGTATGATAGAATTTATTCCAAGGCTTATAAAAGCAGGAATAACCAGCCTTACAATAGAAGGAAGAAAAAAGGATTCGGATTATGTAAAAACTGTTGTAAAGGCATATAGAAAGGTAATAGATTCTTTCTATGAAAATCCTGAAAGCTATACTTTTGATAAATCAATAATGAAGGAAATAATAAAAAGTAATCATAGAGAGTACACTACAGGTTTCTATTTAGATGAAACAAAAGTATATGATGAAGAATATTTTGAAAAACTTTAAGTATAGTACTATGATTTTGTTACATTAAATAAGATAAATCAGATTTAGACATAGATAAGTATCACATGTTAAGGAGAGAAATAAAAATGAAAAATAATAAGAGACCACTTATAATAGGAATAACTGGAGGAACTGGATCTGGAAAAAGTACTGTTTGCAAATCTATAATAGAGAATATACCAGAAGAAAATATATCTATATTAGAGCAAGATGCTTACTACAAAGATCAAAGCCATTTAAGTTTTGAAGATAGACTAAAAACTAATTATGACCATCCGCTTTCTTTTGATAATAAACTTTTAATACAACATATAGAAGATTTATGTGAAGGTAAATCAGTAGAAAAGCCAGTTTACGATTATGAAATTCATACAAGAAAATTAGACGAAACTATAACCATAGCTCCAAAAGATATTATAATAGTAGAAGGTATTATGATATTAGAGGATGAAGAATTAAGAAATAGACTAGATATAAAAATATATGTTGATACAGAAGATGATATAAGAATTCTTAGAAGAATACAAAGAGATATAAAAGAAAGAGGTAGAACAGTAGACTCAGTAATAGATCAATACTTAAGTACTGTAAAACCTGCTCATGATCAATTTATAGAACCATATAAAAAATATGCAGATATAATAATGCCAGAAGGTGGACATAATCAGGTTGCTATAGATATAGTAATATCCAAAATAAGAAGCCAATTAAATTTAATATAATGAAATAAGTATTAACCCCTTAAGTTTTGTCAAAAATGACAAATACCTAAGGGGTGATTTTATGTCTAGAATAAAGGGTCCAGTATCTAAAAGAAGCAGAAGCAGAATCAAGAGTATATTTTTAATATGTATATTGATTTATAGTTTCTTGCTTTATAGATTAGCTGATATAAAAATATTTAAATATGAAGAATATTCAAAACGTGTAGAAAATCAAAGTACAGATAAAATAAATTTAAATTCTGCTAGAGGTATAATTTATGATAGGAATAATATACCACTAACAGATACAGTTAAGAAAAAGGTACTATTAGTGCCACAAAAACTTTTAAATGGTAATTATGAAAATATAAGCTTAATTAAAAAAGCAACTAATATAACTGATGAGGATATATTCAAGGCAGTTCAAGAACAACTTTTAAGTAATATTGTAGAAATTGAAGTAGAAGATATAAATGAGAGTATGATAAAACAACTAGAGGAAAAAGAAATTATTGTAAGAGAAAAAACATTTAGATATTCTGAAGATAATCTTTTAACTCATACAATAGGATATTTAAAAAAAGCAGATAAAAGTCCTCAAAGTGGTATAGAAAAAGATATGGATGATATTTTAAAAGATAGCAATAAAGAATATGTATCTGTATTTAAAGCGGCAGATTCAGGGAAAACTCAAGGTCTAGATATACTGAATGGAAGTATTGAAACTGTAACGTCGAGTGATGATGATAAACATATTAGACTTACAATTGACTCTAAAATTCAAAAAATAGTAGAGGATACTGTTAATAATGAATCAAATCCTACAGCAGTGGTGATTTCTGATATAGAAAGTGGAGAAATACTGTCTATAAGCTCAAGACCAAATTATAATCAAAATGATATATCAAAATATATTAACAGTAATAATAGAGAGTTAGAGAATAGGGCTATATCAGTTACTTATCCTCCAGGTTCTGTATTTAAAATAGTTGTATTATATGCAGCCTTAGCTAATAAGGTAATTGATGAGAATTATACATATAATTGTACAGGTAAAACTAAGGTTGGAAATACGGATGAGGTACTACATTGTCATAACTTAGATGGGCATGGTAAGGAGACTTTAAAAGATGTTTTTGCTAATTCCTGCAATCCGGCATTTTTGGATATAGCTAGTAAGGTAGGAAAAGAAAAAATTTTAGAAGCTATAAAAACTCTTCATTTAGATGAAAGTGTTGGCATAGGATTAGATGAGGAAGTATCATCTAAAATACCAAATGAAATAGCTATAAGGAATTTAGCAATAGGTCAAGGTTCCTTAGAATTTACACCGATACAAATAAATCAACTTACGCAGATAATAGCTAATAATGGTACATATAAGCCATTATATATTTATGATAGTGTAATCAATAATGATAAAAATATAATAAAGGTATTCAAAAACTCTAAAGATGAAGAAATCATTTCGCCTTATATAATAACTAAAATAAAAGAAATTATGAAGTCTGTTTCAGAAGAAGGTACAGCAAAGGATCTTGCTGATTTAGAAGGTGGATGTGGAGTGAAAACCGGTACAGCTCAAAGTAGTTTGAATAAAGTATCTATTAATCATGGATGGATAACCGGATTTTATCCAAGTGAAAATGCAAAATATGCAATTACTGTTCTAGTAGAAGGTACAGAAACTGAAAGTAAGTCAGCAATACCGATTTTTAAAGAAATATGCGAAAAAATAAATAAAGAATATTTTTAAAATAGTCAACTTACATCTACTTGATACATATAATTTAAAATGATATGTGTCAAAGGGGGTGGATATTTGACTATTCTAAAATCATTTGAAAAACCATTAACCCCTGAAGAAGAAGTATACTATTTAACCAAGTTTAAGCGAGAAAATGACGAGTCATCAAAAGAAGTATTAATAGAAAGGAACATGAGATTAGTAGCTCATATAGCAAAGAAGTATAATAACTCTACAGAAGATCAAGATGATCTAATTTCTATAGGTACAATAGGATTAATAAAGGCCATTGAGACATATAACGTAGATAAGGGCACAAGGTTAGCTACTTATGCATCTAAATGCATAGAGAATGAAATTCTTATGAATATAAGAACAAATAAAAAGAATAAGTCACAGGTTTCACTTCAAGATCCTATAGGTATGGATAAGGAAGGAAATGAAATAAGTTTGATTGATGTGTTGGGGACAGATATTGATTATATTGTGGATCAAGTTGAACTTAAAGTAGAAATAAGCAAACTTTATGAAAAATTAGATAAAATTTTAACTGATAGAGAAAGAGAAATAATAAAGTTAAGATATGGCCTGACTACTATGGGATATAAAACACAACGAGAGATTGCACAAAAACTTCAAATATCTAGATCCTATGTGTCTAGAATAGAAAAGAGAGCTCTTAAAAAACTAAGAAAAGAACTTAAGACAGAAAAAAGCCTTGAATAGGGCTTTTTTCTTTTTGGAAAATTTTTCAATCTATCAAATATTATAGAGAAGTTAAGCAAATATAAATTTTTTAATTTGAATCAAGAATTGACAAATTATTTATAATGACTATGATAATATTACATATATGTTAATGAATACTAAGATTTAAAAAATATATAACAATATTTAATTTTTTTACGTACCAATAGGTAAAAAAACAAAAAATAATACCTAAATTTTATGAGGTGAGATTGATTATGGAAAATATCCAAGAATACATGCAAATATTGAAGTTGCTAAATATAATAATACTGATTTCTATTATAGTTTTATCTGCATTTATGTTTTTTTTATATAAAAATATATCATTTGCAATTATTTTATTAATACATAGTATAGAAATAGGAGTTAGTATTTATTATATAAGTTATTTATCATCAAATTTAATAAATATGGACATAACCTATTTGATTAGCTTAATGTTTATTACTAAAGTTATAATATTAACTTTATTTTATAAGAAAATCAATTTTAAAAGGTATCTAAATTTTTTATTAATAGTAGGGTATACACTTGCAGTATTATCTTTAAGTTCCGGTTATGAAATATCAATGATTATAAGTATTATATTAAATATCTTAATTGTTAATCTAGGAATTATAGATAAGATAAAAAATGTAAAGCGTAATCTTAATAAAAATAGGCACAAGTTAAAACTAAACAGAAGATACATATCAAAAGCCATAACAGAAATGGAACTACAATCTAATCTAAAGCATAATCTCAATGAAAAAGTAAAGACACTAAACAATAAAATAGAAAACACTATGGAAACATTGAATTTACCTATATTTATTTTGAATAGTGAAGGTGATTTTATTTATGGAAATAGGGAATTTGAAATGTTTTTAAAAGAAGATAATATTTATTCTCAAGAGGCAAATATTATAGCTTATTTAAAAAAGAGAATAAAAAATTTTGATGAAATGATAAATAGTATAAACTCTGCATGTAATCAAATTGATAAGTTTATAAATATTAACACTTATGATGATAAAGTATTTAAATTTATTTGTACTTTAGATGTAATGAATGAAGAAACTCTAAAAATATGTATATTGGAAAATATTACAGATGATATAAAAATGAAAAAGGGATTAAAAGAGAGTGAAGAAAGATATAAGAAACTTATGAATATATTAAATGATGGAGTAATAATTCATACTATTGATACAGTAAGTTATATAAATGATAAAGCATTAGAGTTATTTAATATAGATAAAAAGATGAAGAAAGTATTATTAATAGATGATATAAAAGGGAATATAATTAAGAAAAATAGAAATAGTTTTATAAAAAATATAGATCTAGTTAGAGAGGGAAAAGAAGATAAAACGATAAATAAGATAGAGACTGAAGATGGGAAGATAATTGAATTCATGACTACCTCTATTACATTAAATAGTACATCTATGATGTTAAGCATAGCTATAGATATAACCGATTTTGAAAATGCTAAAAATCAATTAGAAGAAAGTGAAAAAACTTATAAACTATTACTACAGAATCTTCCAGAAGGAATTGTCATAATAGATAAAAAAACTAAAGTACATACTTATAGAAATAAATCTATGATAAAAATACTTAAGTATATAGGTTCAGATAGGTTTAATGAAATAGTCAAAGAATATATGAAGGATGAAAACTTTGGTAGATTTAAAAAGTTTTCAATAAAAGAAGATAAGAATATTAATTTATCTATGTCTATAACAGATTCTAAAGAAGATGATAATTTAGTTTGCGTTGTTAGTATATTAGATAATGAATACAAGGCAGAGCAAATGATAGAAAAACTAAATGAAATGAGAGATAAATATAAATTCAAAACAGAATTTTTATATACAATATCTGCTAATTTAAAGAGACCAATAAATACCATTTTCGAAGTAAATAAAATACTTCAAAATAATAAATCAAAGTATGATCTTAAATATATCGATAATTATGCAAGAGTTGTTAAGCAGAACTCTTATAGATTAAAGAGGTTATTAAATAATATAGAAGAAATAAGTAAAATAGAAAATGGGATTTTAGAAATGAACTATAGAAGATGTGATGTAGTTAAGTTTGTAGAGAATATAGTTAAACTTTCGAGAGAATACTCAAAAGATAAAAATTTAGAAATACTTTTTATTACTAATATACAGAAAAAAGTAATTCTTATAGATAAAGATAAAATAGAGAAAATATTATTGAATTTACTATCTAATTCAATAAAGTTTACTAATAATAATGGAAAAATAATGGTATCTATAAATTCAAACAAAGAAGAAGTTATTATTTCAGTGGAAGATACGGGAGTAGGAATACCTAATGAAAAGATGGATGCTATTTTCGAAAATTTTGAACAAGTAGATACGACATTGTCAAGGGGTGCTGAAGGTACTGGAGTAGGACTAGCATTGGTTAAGAAACTTGCATATATTCATAATGCAAAAATAAATGTTTATAGCAAAATAGGATATGGAAGTAAGTTTGAACTAATATTAGAGAATAGCAAATCTAATACTATGGATGAAGAAAATGAAGAATATGATAATACAGACATTGAAAAAATAGATATAGAATTTTCAGATATATATTTTGACATAGGCTCTTAAAAGAGTATTAATTAAACTAAGAGGGGAATAAGATGTATAAATATTTAGAAATACTTAATGTATCAATTTTTCTTACAAGTTTATATTTAGTATTTAGTAATTTATTAGGGAATAAATATAAAAAATCAATTATGAGATTTGTAATGCTTATAACTATAATATCTTTAAAAATAATATTAATATTAAATAGTAATAATTCTAATGGGTTTATTTTTTTTAGAAATATAAGTGACTTGATAGTATTGTTATTATTAGTAGAAGTAGAAGTTAAGAATATTAAGAAAAAAACAAAACAAATTATATTATCAATAAATTACATATTAGCTTTAGGATCATTAATATTATCTTTAGACACAAAGAATATTCTATATAGTACTGTTATAGAGACCTATATATTAATGACAAGTTTATATTTATTTTCTACATATTTATCTCATACTAAATTTAAGATGAAGTACACTATTCATTTTATATACTTTGGACAGATATTCGTAAATCTTATATTAAAAAATAATATATTACTTATAAATACAAATTTGATTTTAGGGTTAATGTTTAGTATATATATTTTAATAAAATTATTTAAAGAATATATAAAAAATACTTATGATAAAAATCTAAATATTACTAGTAAAATTAACAGAAGTAACATAAATATGAAAATGCATAGTGAAAAACTAAATATGAAAAAAAATACAAATAATGAGATTTATGAAATAATAAATAAAAAAGAGAATTTACTAAATTTAATGTTAAAAAGTTTAAATAAAATTATGTTTTTAATAGATAGTGAAGGATACATAATAAATGAAGATAGTAGCTTTTATGAAATGTGGCAAGAATATAATGACTATAAATATAATATTAACTTAGATGTATTTTGTAAAAATAGTATAGAAGATTCTAATAGATTTTTAAGAAATGTAGAAAAAGCTAGAAAAATATTCGACTGCATAGATGATGAAATACGAGATAGAAAAGGTCGAATTATTAACTGTAGATATTTACCTGTTAAATTAAATAATGATGATATAGGTATAGTTTGTATAATGACAGATATAACTTCTAGAAAAAGTATAGAAATGAAAATAAAAGATAATGACACTAAGTATAAAAAAATAGTTGACAACATGCCTTATTCAGTACTCGTCACTAATAAAGAGGATATTATTTATGATAATAAGAAAAATGAGTATATAGATTTTAATAAAGAAGATATTAAGAATATAATATTAGGAGAATATCCAAAAGGCGAACTTTATTATACTTATGATAATGGTATGGATGTATGTTTAAATATTGATAAAATAGATTATAGAGAAGGTGAAGACGGTAGAAGTTTACTTGTTATAAGAGATATAACTAACTTTAAAAACTTGTTAAAAAATTTAGAGTACAGTAAGAAAAAATATGAATCTTTAGTAAATACTATTCCAGAAGGCATATATGTATTAAATTTTGAAGATAAAACCCTTCAGTATGCAAATTCTGCATTTTTAAATATGGTTGGAACTAAGGATCTTCATAGTATAGATATAGATGGAATAAATAAAAATATTATTGTTACATCAGGCAATATAAATGATAATGTTAAATATAAGAGAGATATACTAGTAAATAGATACGGTGAGGACATAAATATTGAATATGGTGGTATGCTTTTAAATATAAATAAAAAAATAAAGATGATTGGTATAGTAAGGGATATTACTGAGCAGGTAAAAACTGAGCTAATAGAACAAGAAATAGAGGAGAAGGAAAAGTTGAATCAATCAAAGACTGAATTTTTTATAAATATGTCACATGAATTAAAAACTCCTTTGAATTTAATTCACTCAAGCAACCAACTTGTTGAGGTAGTATATAAGAATGAATTAGAGAGGTCTAATAACATAGATGTTTTAAATACTGTAGAAGTTGTAAAAAAACATGTAAACATACTTATGGGATTAATCGATAATATAATAGATCTCGCTAAATTACAGTCGGATTTTCATGAAATTAAAAGAGATTATTATAACATAGTGGATATATCTGAAGATATAGTTAATGAATTTAGTAATTGTGTAAGTGATAATGAACTTAACATAATTTTTGATACAGATGAAGAAGAAAAAATAGCTAATATTGATCCTGATGATATAGAAAAGGTTATATTAATTTTGCTGTCTATAGTTGCTAGATATTCAATAAATAATAGTGATATTCACTTTGACATAGGTAGTAGAAATGATTTTATAACTATGTCTATAAAAAATAATGGTGGGTATGATTATAATAAGTATATAAATGATAATGAAAGAAAAGTTCTTGATATGGGAATTGCATTAGCGAAGCTAATAGTAGAATTATATGAAGGAAAATTAACAATAAAGACAAGTGACACTAATAATATAGAAATAATAGTTGAAATAAAAGCTGACTATAAGATTAAGATATATAAGAAAAGAATTAAAAATAAGCAAGAAGATTTTGTTTACTCAGAGTACAGGAAAATGTGTAGTTTTTAGTTTGTTAAAATATGGTATAATTTAAAACTAAATTGATAATAAATTATAGGTAGGAGATAGTATGAAAATAAATTCTAAGACTAAAACAGTTTGCTTACTAGGTCATCCAATAGAGCAAAGCTTTTCACCGAGTATACATAATTATTTATTTGAAAAGTATAATAAAAATTACACTTATATATGTTTTGATGTTAATCCTGGTGATTTGAAAAAAGGAATACAAGGCTTAAGGGCTTTAAAAATATTTGGATGTAATGTAACTATACCTCATAAGGTAGACGTTATTAGATATCTAGATGAAGTTGATAAAAATGCAAAGTTAATTGGAGCTGTAAATACAATAAAAAATGAAGGAGGTATTTTAAAAGGATATAACACGGATGGAAAGGGATTTGTAAAGTCTATTTTAGATAAGGGATATGATCTAAAGGGTAAAAAGGTAATGATTATAGGTGCAGGTGGTTCGTGTAGAAGTATTGCAGTAGAACTTGCATCAAATAATGTTGAATTAATAGAAATAAGAAATCGTAGTGAAGAAAGAGCTAAGAATATAACATTAATGTTAAATGAAAATTTTGATATAAAAGTTCAATATTCTACTAAAAAAATAGAAACAGCTGATTTAGACTCTATAGACATATTAATAAATACAACACCAATTGGAATGGGAACAAGTGAATGCCCTATAGATGAGAGTATAATTCCAAATAAAAAACTATTAGTATGCGACATAGTATATAAGCCTCATGATACTAATTTCATTAAGTGGGGATGTAAAAATGGATTCGATACTATCTATGGCATAGATATGTTGATAAATCAAGGTTTAGAGGCATTTTATATATGGACTAATATAAATCCTACGAAAGAAGATCAAAATGCCATAAAGAAATTTTACCTAGATAGTATAAAGTAAAAACTATTCTGAAAGGTTTGAATTAAAATTAAACAAATTTTAAAAGATAGAAAAGGCGGATTTGCATTAATTGAATGCATTATTAGTTTATCTATTGTGATGTTGGCAGTATGTATTATAAGTATAACTATACAAAGTAGTAGTAACTTCACAATAAGTAATCAAACTAATATAGAAATGTTAAGTATTGCGGAAACATATATCAATGATAAAAGAGACTTAATAAAGTATTCTGATACTGAAAATATTAATTTTTATGAGGAAGAGCAATTAGGAAAATACAAAATAGTATCTAGAGTAATTAAAAATGAAGAATATTATCAGTGCTATAAGTTGAATATAAGAGTTAGTTTACAAAATAAAGGTGTAGAGGTTAACACATATGTTACGAAACAATAAAGGATCAATAATGATTGTTACTATGATAATATTCTCTATAATAAGCACGATATGTATAACTTGTATAAGTTTAACATATAGTAATGTTAATATTGCTAGTTTAGAATTAAAAAATTTACAATTGAAAGAAAATGGGTTAGGTGCAGTAGAAATAGTATATGGAAATATAAAAAATGAAATCGAAAATGCTATTGATAATTGTAGTGACTCTCAAGAGTATATTAACTATATTAAAAGAGATAACTACAAAAGCTTTATATTAATCTGTAAAGATATTTCAAAAAGTGATTTAAATAATACTACGGTGGAATTATCTAATAAAACTCCGTTTGGAGAAGTTAAGAATTTTGAATTTGAAATGAAAGTTACAGCTAAAGAAAATAATTATAAAAAACAAATCAAAGTAAATATAAAAATAAAAAATCCTTGGAATGAAATAAGTACACTTCAAGAATATGCAAAAAGCGAAGATACAGATATAGAGGAAGTAATTACAGAAACTAATACAGAAAATAATGAACTTGATAATATAAATGAAACAGATATAATTGAAAATTCTGAAGATGAGATCGTAGAAGATAAAGAAGATGATATAGATAATAAAAATGATTTAGAAGATTTAAAAGAAATTTTTAAAAAGTATAAACTAATAACTATATATAATTACGAGGAAATATAATATGAAAAGAGATGGCGTGTAACTTTAATAGAATTGGTAATAACAATTGGTGTTATTGTTTTGATTTGTAGCATGTGCATACCTAAATTTAATTCATACAATTATGAAATTAATTCTTTTGCTAAGCAGATGTGTAGTGATATAAGATATGTTAGATCAAACAATATGCTAGGAAACCTAAGTTCATTTGTACTTATGACTAAGGAAAATGGTCGCAATGGATACGTATTAGTGGATAAAGGTATTCAAGTAAAAAATGTATATTTACCGAATAATGTAGATATTACATATCCAAATAAAAAGATATATTTCAGGAATGATGGTACTCCGAATCCAACTGGATCTACTATCAAAATTTTTAATAATAAAATAAGTAAAGAGATAACTATAGTTCCGGTTAGCGGTAGAGTTCTTTTTAAGGAAGATCAATATGAAAAATAAAGGTGGTTATTTACTTCTAGAAAGCATAATATCATTATCTATAATATTGACATTATCACTAGTATTATATTCTCTGTTAATACTATGCATAAATACTAAAAGTTCAATAGAGGATAAAGTAGAAGTCCAGCAACAAGGACTAGAAATGAGTAAAAGTATAAAATCTTTAATTGAGAAATCAAAAGGAATAATAGATATAGAGTTTGACAATACCGATAGTATAAATGAACAAGGAGTAAACTTCAAAAGTGCAGTATCAGTAAAGTGTAGATATAGTAATGAAGATGATATAAATTATTCTAATAATAAGAATAAAGAAATTAGTTTTAAAAAAGGACTAAATAAGTTATTTATAAATACTCTTAATATAAAAAATCAAAGTGAGGCTGGAGGGTATGAAATAGGTGACTATGTAGAAAAAATGTATGTATCAAAAGATGAGAGTAATAAATTTATTAGCATGAAGCTAAAATTACAAAAAAATAAAGAAATCTATGAAACTAAATTTAAAGTATACATAAGAAATTTTGAGGGGGAATATAGGTGAAAATTATATTAATAGGACTCATGGGTGCAGGAAAAACTACAATAGGTAAAGAACTTTCAAATAAATTAAATTTAAGATTTATAGATATGGACGATGAGATAGAAAAGCAGTCTAAAATGAGTATAGTAGATATATTTGAAAAATATGGAGAAAATAAATTTAGAGAAATAGAGTCAAAACTTTTAGAAAAGTTAGTTTTAGAAGATGATATTATTATTTCTACAGGTGGTGGAATAATAAAAATAGATGATAATTGTAAATTATTAAATAAACAGGATAATGTAGTATTTTTAAATGGAAGCATAGAAACTTTAGTAAAGAATGTTTCCAATGATATACATAAAAGGCCTCTATTAAAAAGTAGTACAGATTTATATGCAAAAATAGAAGAGCTTTTAACCGAGAGGTATGAAAAATATAAGGAATCTTCTGATATAATCGTGGATATAAATAATAAAAATATAAATGAAGTGATAAGTCAAATACTTGTTTATATCAGATAATTTATGATATTATTATATAGTAATAAAAATTGTAATCTAAATGTTAGGGGGCAAAAATGAAAATCATAGTAATAAATGGACCAAACCTAAACCTTCTAGGTAAAAGAGAACCTACAGTATATGGCAATAATACCCTAGAAGATTTAGAAAACTACATTAAAAATGAATTTAAAGAAAAAATAGATGTGGAATTTTTTCAAAGTAATTATGAAGGTGCTATAATAGACATGCTTCATAGAGCGAATGATGAATTTGACGGTGTAGTGATTAATCCAGGTGCTTTTACACATTATAGCTATGCAATTCATGATGCTATAAGATCCATAAAAACTAAGGTAGTTGAAGTACATATATCTAATATTCATCAAAGAGAAGAATTTAGACAAAAAAGTGTAACAGCAGCATCTTGTATAGGTCAAATATCTGGTTTTGGATTTTATGGTTATATTTTAGGAATAAATGCTATTCTTAATTTTAGTGAGTAAATATTACATAATATACACTAATATAACTTGACAAGATTACAATAGAATATATAATTGAAAAAGGTAAGGTGATTATAATATAGTAAAGGTTTTTATAGAAGTATTTAACTAAGATGAAAATAAAACTTTTGCTTATAATAATAGATAGATAAAGTCTAAGTATCACCAAAATATATTCAGATAATAAATTTATTTTATGGAGGAACAGAAATGGTATCAGCAAGTGATTTTAGAAAAGGTGTAACTTTCGAAAAAGATGGTCAACCATGTTTAATAGTAGATTTCCAACACGTTAAACCTGGTAAAGGAGCTGCTTTCGTAAGAACTAAATACAGAAACTTAAAAACAGGAGCAATAAGAGAAGAAGCTTTCAATCCAAGTGATAAATTCCCTAAAGCTCATATAGAAACAAGACAAATGCAATACTTATACAATGATGGAGAGTTATACTACTTCATGGATGAAGAAACATATGACCAAATACCATTAAACTATGTACAAGTTGAAGACGCTATAAAGTTCTTAAAAGAAAATGAAGTAGCTACAATAAGATTCTATCAAGGTCAAGCTTTCCAAGTTGAAGCTCCAAACTTTGCAGAACTAGAAGTTGTAGAAACTGAGCCAGGAATAAAAGGAGATACTGCAAGTAACGTAACTAAAGCAGCTACAGTAGAAACAGGTGCAGTTGTTCAAGTTCCTTTATTCATAAACCAAGGAGATAAAGTAAAGATAGATACAAGAACTGGAGAATATTTATCAAGAGTTTAATTATTTATGTATATAAAAGCTTATATATCTTAATAATAAAGATATATGAGCTTTTAATATATGTAAAGAAAGAGAGGGGTATCCATGAAATACTTATATGAAGAAGTTGCATACCTAAAAGGTCTTGCAGAAGGATTAGAAATAAGTAAGGAAACAAAAGAAGGGAAAATAATACATAAAATTGTAGAGGTTCTAGAAAGTTTTGCTGATGCCATAGTAGACTTAGAAGAAGAACAAGCTGATCTTATAGAATATGTAGAGTCTATAGATGAAGATTTAGCTGATATGGAAGAGGATATTTACGAAGATGAAGATGAAGATAGTGATGAAGACTCTGATTTTAGCTATGTTGAAATGGAATGTCCTAACTGTGGTGATTTAGTAGATATTGATGAAGATTTATTATACAATGATGAAATTGATGTTATCTGTCCTAATTGTCAAGCAATAATACTATCTTCTGATGATGACGATGATAGTTATATAGAATGTACAGAAGTTTGCGATTGTGATGATGACTTATAAACATTTATAAAATGTATTGATTTTAATTACCTATGAGGCTTATATAGTTTCATAGGTTTTTGTTTATTAATGAAAGAAATTTTAGTTTTGCAATAGTTTTAAAAAAATAGTACACTATAATCTAGAGATAATAAACTCGGAGGTCGTATTATGAGAATAAGTAAAAGAATACTAGAGAATATATACAAATTTGAAGAAACTATAGATTATAAATTTAATAATAAAGAATATATACTTGAGGCTCTTACACATAGTTCATATTCTAATGAAAATAAAAGATATAATTTTAATGAAAGATTAGAGTTTTTAGGAGATTCAGTATTAAGTATAGTAGTTAGTGATTATTTATTTAAAAATGAAAAGGATTTGCCTGAAGGAGAGCTTACTAAACTAAGAGCGAGTATAGTTTGTGAAGAGTCTCTAAGTGAAGTGGCTAATAAAATAAAGTTAGGTGACTTTATGTTACTTGGAAAAGGTGAAGAAGCAACAGGTGGTAGAGAAAGAATATCTATACTTGCCGATGCCTTTGAAGCTGTTATAGCGGCAATTTATTTAGATGGTTCTATAGAGGATGCAAGAAACTTTATACTAAATAATATGAAGTATATAATATCAGACGCAAGAAGAGGAAAGATATTTAGGGACTATAAAACGCACTTACAAGAAGTTTTACAAGGTAAGGGAGAAAGTAATATATGGTATAAATTAATAGATGAAAAAGGACCGGATCACAATAAAAGATTTATTATGGAGGTTGGAACTAATAATGATGTTCTAGGAATCGGAGAAGGCAAGAGTAAGAAAGAAGCAGAACAATTAGCAGCTAGAGTAGCGTTAGATAAAATATTATAAAATCAAATAGCTAAACTTTGGATAATCCCATCTTAATAGCTAAAGGGATAACTAGTATCTAGTTTACTACTTAGATGATATAATTTTTATTAAATCAGACATAGGTTGAAAAGGATGATGATAAGTGAAAAAAAGGATAATACCAATATTTGTACCTCATAGAGGATGTCCTCACGATTGTATATTTTGTAACCAAAAAAAGATAACTGGAGTAAGTACAGATGTTACAAGTGAAGATGTAAGAAACATAATTGAAGAATATTTACCAACTATTGATAAGGATGCAAGTGTTGAGGTTGCATTTTTTGGAGGAAGTTTTACTGCAATAGATGAAGATATTCAAAATAATTTATTAAAGATAGCTAAGGAATACGTAGAAAAAGGATTAATTCAAGATATAAGAATGTCTACAAGACCGGATTGTATAAATGAAGACATTTTAAATAGATTAAAAGAATATAGAGTAAGTATAATAGAACTTGGAGTACAATCTATGGACAAAAATGTTCTAATAGATAGTGTAAGAGGGCATGATACTGAGGAAGTAATAAAAAGTGCAAAGCTTATAAAAGAAAGTGGAATTAATTTAGGATTGCAAATGATGGTTGGATTACCATCTGATACAGAAGAAAAATGTATTGATACTGCAAGAAAGTTTATCGAACTAAAGCCTGACTGTGTGAGAATTTATCCTACATTAGTTGTTAAAGACACAGGACTAGAAGTTTTATTAAATAAAGGAGAGTACAAGCCTTTTACATTAGAACAAAGTATTCAAATAGTTAAAAAATTATTAGCTTTATTTTATGTAAATAATATAAATGTAATAAGAGTTGGACTTCAAGCTACAGAAGATATACAGGTTGGTAAGGCTGTCGTAGATGGTCCACATCATCCAGCTTTTAGAGAATTAGCTGAATCTGAAATGATTAGAGATTATTTAATTTATATAGCTAATAAATATAGTGTCGAAAAATATATAACTGTAAAAACTAATAAGAAAAATGTTTCTAAAATAATTGGAAATAAAAAATCGAATAGTAATTACATGAAGAATGAATTAAAAATAAATTTAAAAACAAAAGAAGAAGATATTGATATAAATGATTTAGAAATTGTATTAGATGATAATAAGTCTATAAAAATAAATATGAATGACATATATAGTAGTTTATATAATATTTACAACCTTTAGTTTTATCGAAGGGAGAGATAGTTTTGTATTTAAAAAGATTAGAATTAAAGGGATTTAAGTCTTTTCCCACAAAAACAGATATAGTTTTTAAAGAAGGTGTAACAGCAATAGTGGGGCCCAACGGAAGTGGGAAAAGTAACATTTCTGATGCTGTAAGATGGGTTTTAGGTGAGCAAAGTGTAAAAAGCCTAAGAGGTGAAAAGCTTGAAGATGTTATTTTTGCAGGAACAGATACGAAGAAACCTATGAACTACTGTGAAGTTGCGCTTACTATAGATAATAGTGATAACCAACTAAATTTAGAATTTAGTGAAATAACTATAAAAAGAAGAGCTTATAGAAATGGAGAAAGCGAATTTTTCTTAAACAATAAGCATTGTAGATTAAAAGATATAAAGGAAATACTTTTAGATACAGGTATAGGTAAAGATGGATATTCTATAATAGAACAAGGTAAGGTAGATGAAATTCTTAGCAATAATCCTGTAAATAGAAGAAAAGTATTTGATGAAGCTTGTGGAATATCTAAGTATAGATATAAAAAACAAGAAGCAGAAAGAAACTTAAAAAATACTAAAGAAAATTTAGAGAGAATTAATGATATATATGTAGAGATAGAAAATCAATTAAAACCTCTTTTTAATCAACAAGTAAAAGCTAAAAAGTATATTGAATTAAAAGAAAAGCTAAAAACTATAGAAGTTAATAGTTTTATAAAAGAAATAGAATCTTTAGAATTAGAACTAAAAGAAGTTAATAATCATAATAAGTTACTTGAGGATCAATCTATAGAGATAGAAAAAGAAAAGTTAAATATAGAAAATAATTTTAATATAACAAATAAAGAAATTGAAGATATGGATGAAAATATAAATAAGTCTGTTGACTATATAAATTCTATAAAGTCGGTAATATCTCAAAAGGATTATGAAATAAATATTATTAATGAAAGAATAAAGAACTTCAAAGGTGAAATAGAAAGAAAGTATAAAGAAGTAAGTGAAATAAGAGAAAAGTTAAGCGAAGATAAATTAAATATACAAAGCTTACAAGAACAAAAAAATGAAAAAGAAGAACAGATAAATAGATTAGAAAAATCATTAAAAGATATAGAATTAAAAAATAGTGATAAAAAAGTTATTATAGAAGAATTAAATAAAAGAATCGATGATTTAAAAGATGAAATAATAATTTTATTAAATAAAAAGCAGGATGCAAGTAATAAGCTTTCAACACTAAATGCAAACAAGGAAAATATTAATTCTAGAAAAGACACTATAGATTCAGATATAGATGAACTAAATGAAAAATTGAACAACAAAAATGAAGAGCTAAATGACCTTCAATTGAAACTTGGTAATGAAAATAAAGAATTAAATAGCTTAAAAACTCAATCAGAAAATCTTAGCATAGAGTTGAAAAATTTAATTGATAAAAATAATAACTTAGAATCAAAAATTCAAAGTAATAAGTATAGCTTAAATGATTACAACTCAAAGCTTAATATATATATTGATATGGAAAATCATTATGAAGGTTTTAATAGAGGTGTAAAAGAAGTTCTTAAAAATAAAAATTTACAAGGTATTTATGGAGCCTTAGGACAAGTTGTAAGTGTTGACGAAAAGTTTGAAAAGGCAATTGAAGCAGCTCTTGGAGCATATATGCAAAATATAATTACTAGTGATGAAAATAGTGCAAAGTATGCTATAAATTATTTAAAGAAAAATAATCTAGGTAGGGTTACATTTTTACCTATAAATATAATAAAGTCTAATAAAATTGATGTTCGAAATATAAGAGCTAATACAAAGTTTATAGGTGTAGCTAGTGATTTAATTTCTTATGATGATAAGTATAAAAATATACTAGAAAATATATTAGGTAGAACTATAATTATTGATAATATTGACAATGGAATTAAATTTGCAAAGGAAACTAATCACAAATTTAAAATTGTAACCTTAGAAGGTGAAATATTAAATCCAGGAGGTTCTTTAACTGGAGGAAGTTTAAGAACAAATGGAAATATATTATCAAGAAAAAGGCTTATAGCTGAATACAGTGAAAAAATAAAAACTATAAAAATTGAAAATTCATCTTTAATAGATGAAAGAGAGAAAACTAGTCAGTCTATAATAATAACAAGAGAAATATTAGAAAAATGCAAAGAAAAAATATCTGAAGTCGAAAAATCTATTATTCTAGAGAAATCTAATATTAGTAGGGTTAATGATGAAATAAAATCTCTTCGAGATAATAGTAATAAACTTGAAGGAGAAAAGTCAGACTTAGGATCTTATTTAAGCGAGACTTTAGAAAAAACTAACTTTGTTAATAATGAAATATTAAGTATAGATAATAAACATAGTGAAAATAAAAAGCAGATAGAAGAATTAGGTGAAGATTTAAGGAATAATAGTGATTTATATGAAGAACATAAAATTGAATTTGATGAACTTAATTTAGAATTAGTTAAGTATAAACAAATATATGAAAGTATAACTAAAGATATAAATAGAATAACTAATGAAAATAATAATTCCGAAGAAAAAGTAAAATTAATTGAGGAATCTGCTAAAAAGCAAGAAAGACAAATTAATGAGTTAGAAGAGAATATTAAATTAGAAGAGAAAGAAAAAGAAAATTTAAATAATCAACTAGCACATAATAATGAAAGTTTAGAAAATAAGAAAGTTTTAAAAGAAGATTTAAAACAAAAATTAGAAGGCTTTAATAAAGATTTAAAAGATGCAGATAGAACTTTTATAGATTTAAAGGAAAGTTTATTCAAAATACAAGGTAAATTAGAAAGATTAAAATCTACTAAAGAAACTTATATAAATAGACTTTATGAAAATTATGAATTAACATATGTTCAAGCTGTAGAATTGAAGAATGAAAATGTAGTAGTTGATAAAAAGCTACTAGAAAGCTTAAAAAGAGAAATTAGAAATCTTGGAAATGTAAATATAGATTCTATAAAAGAGTATGAAGAAGTAAAAGAAAGATATGATTTCTATAAGGAACAAAAACAAGACCTGGAAGAATCTATAGAAGTTATAGAAAAGCTAATAGCTGATTTAGAAGAAAATATGAAGCTTGAATTTGAAGTCAAATTTAATGAAATAAATGAAAACTTTAAATTTGTATATAAGAGATTGTTTGGAGGAGGCCATGGTGTACTTACTATTTTAGATAAGGATAATATACTAGAAAGTGATATTGAAATAACAGCTCAACCACCAGGAAAGAAAATGAAAAACTTAAGTTTATTATCAGGTGGAGAAAAGGCACTAACAGCAATAAGTATATTATTCTCTATACTACTTGCTAAGCCTACACCATTCTGTATACTAGATGAAATAGAAGCGCCACTTGATGATGCTAATATAGCAAGATTTGGAGATTTTCTAAAAGAATTAGCTAAGGATACTCAATTTATAGCGGTAACACATAGGAGAGGTACTATGGAAGCTGCTGATTATATATATGGGGTAACAATGCAAGAAAAAGCAATATCAAAAGTTATAAGCTTGAAATTAAAAGAAGCAGAAGAACTAACAGATGTAATATAAAACTTTAAGTAGGTAGATTTTTCTACCTACTAAAGTATATTTAAATTAATTTTAGCTATATGTGGCCTAAAGTTTTGCAAGTGTAAAATAGATTTAAAAATAATGGCTAAGGAAAAGTGAATTTTAATTATTTGGAGGGAATTATAAGTGTTTAAAAAATTATTTAAATTCAATAAGAAGAATCAAGAAGAAAATAAAGAAGATGTCGAAAGTGCATTAACAGAAGAAGTACAAGAAAATGTAATAGAAGAAATTTGTGATACTATAAAAGAAGAAGCTATTGAAGAAGTTAAAGAGGATATTCAAAATCCAGGGACTAAAGAAGTGCTAGAAGAAGCTAAAGAAGTTATTGAGAAGTCAGAAGCTAGAGAAGAACTTGAAGAAGTGAAAGATGCTATTGAGGAGATTGAAATAAAGAGCGAAGATAAGAATAACGGTATAGAAGAAGTATCTAATGTAAAAGAAGTTGATTTCGATTCTATACAAGAAGAAACTAAAGTACAAGAAGAAATAGATGATAAAGAAAAAAAGGTTAGTTTATTTGGTAGATTAAAACAAGGTTTAACTAAGGCCAAGCAAGGTATAACAGATAAAATCGATACTGTATTAAAATCATACACAAAGGTAGATGAAGAGCTATTAGAAGATTTAGAAGAGGTATTAATAACTGCTGATGTCGGTGTTAATACAACTATGGATATGATAGAAAGGCTTAGATGTGTCATAAAATCTAAGGGTATAACTGATCCTCAAGATGTTAGAGTTGAATTACAAACCATAGTAGAAGAAATACTTACATCAGAGAATTCAAAGCTAGATGTAGAACATTCTCCAACTATAGTGCTTATGGTAGGAGTAAATGGAGTTGGAAAAACTACAACTATAGGAAAACTAGCAAATAGATATAAATCTGAAGGTAAAAAAGTATTGTTAGCAGCAGGGGATACATTTAGAGCTGCAGCAATAGAACAATTAGAAGTATGGGCAAATAGATGTAATGTAGATATAATTAAGCATCAAGAAGGAGCAGACCCAGGAGCAGTAATATTTGATGCAATAAAAGCTGCAAAAGCTAGAAAAGTTGATTTATTAATCTGTGATACAGCAGGTAGACTACATAATAAAGCGAATCTTATGAATGAATTAGGAAAAGTATTTAAAATAGTAGATAGAGAATTCCCAGAAGCTAAAAGAGAAGTTTTATTAGTTGTAGATGCAACAACAGGTCAAAATGCAGTTTCACAGGCTAAAACATTTAAAGAAGTTGCAGATATAACAGGAATAGTACTTACTAAACTAGATGGTACAGCAAAGGGTGGAGTTGTGCTTGCAGTTAAGTCTGAAGTAGATGTACCAGTTAAGTTAATTGGTGTTGGTGAAAGCGTAGAAGACTTACAAGATTTCGATGCAAAAGCATTTTCAGATGCACTATTTGGGAAAAATTAGCTTACTAAAATAAATGTTGACAATAAATAAAATTTAATATAAAATACAATGTGTAAAGTAAATAACCTTTACAGTATATCACTTGGGAAGTGAACTAATGAATATAGAAAAAATGATTGAGATTGGGTTATTGTTCGAACAATATAAAGAACTTTTAACTGATAAGCAAAGAGAGATAGTATCTTTATATTATGAAGAAGATTATTCTTTGGGAGAAATAAGTGAAAACTTAAGTGTATCAAGGCAAGGTGTATATGATACTTTAAAAAGATCAGAGAAAATCTTAAGAGATTATGAGGACAAGCTTAAGCTAGTTTCTAAGCTACAAGAGCAAGAAGAATTTGTTAAACTTGTAGAAAATAAAATTGTTGACATTAAGCAAGATTTATTGCAAAATAGAGATTGTGCTAATTTAATCCCTAAGCTAGAAAATATAGAAGATATATGTAGGGAGATGTTAAAATGATATTTGAAGGATTATCAGATAAACTACAAGGTGCATTAAGTAAGTTAAAATCAAAAGGTAAACTTACTGAACAAGATGTTAAAACAGCTATGAGAGAAGTGAAACTTGCACTTCTTGAAGCAGATGTTAACTTTAAAGTAGTTAAAGATTTTGTTAAAACAGTTCAAGAAAGATGTGTTGGTCAAGAGGTAATGGAAAGTTTAACTCCTGCACAGCATGTTATAAAGATAGTAAATGAAGAGCTTACAAGCTTAATGGGAGATGTTCAAAGTAAAATAATGATATCTCCAAAACCACCAACAGTTATAATGATGGTTGGACTTCAAGGTGCTGGTAAGACTACTACTTCTGGTAAACTTGGTGGATACTTTAAAAAACAAGGTAAAAAGCCATTATTAATAGCAGGCGATATATATAGACCAGCAGCTATTAAGCAGTTACAAGTTGTAGGTGAAAAGTTAGACATACCAGTATTTAATATGGGAGATAAAGAAAGCCCAGTTAATATAGCAAAAGCAGGATTAAGTCATGCAATAAAAAATAATCATGACTTAGTTATAATAGATACAGCTGGTAGACTTCATATAGATGAAGCCTTAATGGATGAATTAAAATCTATAAAATCAGAAGTTAAGCCGCATGAAATACTTTTAGTAGTAGACTCTATGACAGGACAAGATGCAGTAAATGTATCTGAAAGCTTTAATGAAGCTCTTGGAATAGATGGAGTAATTTTAACTAAACTAGATGGAGATACTAGAGGTGGAGCTGCGCTTTCGATAAGAGCAGTTACACAAAAGCCTATAAAGTTTATAGGTATGGGGGAGAAGCTAGATGATTTAGAGCCTTTCCATCCAGATAGAATGGCATCTAGAATATTAGGTATGGGAGATGTCCTAAGCTTAATAGAAAAAGCTCAAGAAAATTTAGATTTAGAAAAAGCTAAAGAGTTAGAGCAAAAAATTAAAAAACAAGAATTTGACTTCGAAGATTTATTACAACAAATGGAGCAAATTCAAAATATGGGGCCTCTTGATAAAGTATTAGGCATGATACCAGGTATGGGAAATATAAAAGACCAACTTGGAGATGTAGATCTTAATGGAAAAGAAATGAAGAGAAGCAGAGCTATAATACAATCAATGACGCCTGATGAAAGAAGAGATCCATCACTATTAAATGCTTCAAGAAAGAAAAGAATAGCTAAAGGTAGTGGTACAAGTGTTCAAGATGTAAACAGAATGATAAAACAACTCAATGAAATGAAAAAAATGATGAAGATGTTTACAGGATCACAAAAAAGCATGAAGAAAAGGGGCGGTTTTGCCGGACTTCCTTTCTTTAAATAAATAAAAAAGACAAAAATTATTCGGAGGTGACTGTAATGGCAGTTAAAATAAGATTAAAAAGAATGGGATCAAACAAAAAACCTTTCTACAGAATAGTAGTTGCGGATTCTAGATCTCCAAGAGATGGAAAATTCATAGAAGAAATAGGATACTACAATCCAGTTTCTCAACCAAAGCAAATAAAAATAAACGATGAGAAAGCTGTAAAGTGGTTATCAAATGGTGCTCAACCAACTGATACTGTTAAAACTTTATTAGTTAACAACGGAGTAATGGAAAAATTCGAAGCTTCTAAGCAAGCTAAGTAATTCATTCAAATAATAGAAGCATATATTAGGAGATGAAATATATGAAAGAGCTAGTGTTAGATATAGCTAAAGCTCTAGTTGATAATCCTGGCGAAGTTAAGATTGAGGAAACTATAAAAGAAGATGAAATAATCTTAAAGCTTAGTGTTTCTCAAGACGATATGGGTAAGGTTATCGGTAAGCAGGGCAGAATAGCTAAAGCTATAAGGACTGTCATAAGATCTGCTGCAAATAGAGAAGACAAAAAGGTCTCTCTTGAGATAGTATAAAAGGATTAGGTATATACCTAATCCTTTTTGCTTATAATACAAAATAAAACGTAATTTTCGCAGAAGAAGGTGGTAGCATGAGTAATAAATTAACTCACTTTAAAGTTGGTAAAATAGTGAATACTCAAGGTTTAAAAGGAGAAGTAAGAGTTTATCCTTTTACTGATGATATAAATAGATTTGATGAATTAGATGTTTTTTATTTAGATAAAGATTTTAATACTAAATGGAACGTAGAAAGAGTTAGATATAAGGGTAACCTTGTAATAATGAAAATTAAAGATATTGATTCTATAGAAAAAGCAGAAAGATTAAGAGATAAGTTTATATACGTATCTAGAGAAGATGGTAGAGAACTTGAAGAAGAAGAATACTTTATAGCTGACATGATAGGTTTAGATGTGTTTACTGTAGATGGAGAAAAAGTTGGAGTATTAAAAGAAGTTCTTCAATATGCTGCAAATGATGTATATGTTGTTAAAGGTGAAGAAAAAGAATATCTAATACCAGCTATAATGAAGTTTGTGCCAACTATAGATATGGATGAAAGAAAAATGATAATAGATCCTATTAAGGGAATGTTAGACTAGGTGAGAATATGAGATTTCATATAATGACACTTTTTCCGGATATATTTAATTCCTATATGAATGAAAGTATAATGAAAAGAGCGGTTGATAAGGGTAGCATAGAGGTATATATATATAATATTAGAGATTTTTCTAATAATAAACATAAAAAAGTAGATGATTATCCTTTTGGAGGGGGAGCAGGGATGCTTATGACTCCACAACCTATATATGATGCTTACATGCATATAGTAAACACACATGATATAAAAAATCCTAGGGTGATTTACTTAACACCTAAAGGAAAAGTACATAGTCAGGAAATTGCACAAGAGATGTCTGTGTGCGACGATGTAATACTTTTATGTGGACATTATGAAGGTATTGACCAAAGAATTATAGATTTAATAGTTACTGATGAAATATCTATAGGGGACTATGTATTGACAGGAGGAGAACTTCCTGCTCTAATATTGATAGATTCTATATCTAGGCTTATACCTGGTGTACTAAGTCAAAATGAATCTTTTGAAGAAGAATCTTTTAAGGATAACTTATTGGAATATCCTCATTATACAAGACCTAGAGAATTTATGGGAATGAAAGTACCAGATGTTTTATTATCCGGTAATCATAAGAAGATTGAACAATGGAGATACGATGAATCTGTAAAAGTTACTAAAGAAAGAAGACCTGATTTGTATAAAAAGACTTGTAAGAAATAAAATTATATAGTATAATAAACAATGTCGAAAATACGGGCGTTCCTCTGTACGTTGGTCAAGTATTAAGAACGTCTATGATACTAGGAGGAAAAAATGAACGAAATATTAAGATCATTAGAACAAGAACAATTAAGAAACGATGTTCCTAACTTTGGACCTGGGGACACAGTTAAAGTACACGTTAGAATAGTTGAAGGAAAAAGAGAAAGAGTTCAAGTATTCGAAGGTGTAGTTTTAAAGAGACAAGGTGGAGGAGCTAGAGAAACTTTCACTGTTAGAAAAATATCTTTTAACGTTGGTGTAGAAAGAACTTTCCCAGTTCACTCTCCAAAATTAGAGAAGATAGAAGTAACTAGAAGAGGTAAAGTAAGAAGAGCTAAATTAACTTACCTAAGAGGTAGAGTTGGTAAAGCTGCTAAGATAAAAGAAGCTAGATAATTAGAAACTTTACTATAAATAAAAGAGTTGTCTAAGTGATTAAATCATTTTGACAACTCTTTTTTCAATCTTAAGGAGATTTAAATTAAATAGTTTGTTAATGAATAGAGGTATATATAATAGTATATTAAGTGAAAATATAGATATAAAGTATTAGTATTACAATTATTATCATTGATGTAAAGATTATGATATAATAAGTAAGTTAAATATGATAAAAATAGTAAGAAATAATGAAGGAGTGATAATCATGGCAAGAGGAGATAAAATGAGGTCGGACTATGAAGATTATCTTGTAGATGATAATTTACATATAAACTGGTATCCTGGTCATATGAAAAAAACTAGGGACTTGGTTAGAAATAACCTAAAATTAGTAGACGTAGTTGTCGAACTTTTAGATGCGAGAATTCCTTATAGTAGTAAAAATCCAGATATAGATAAATTAGCAGGAAACAAACCAAGAGTTGTTATACTAAACAAAAGTGACCTAGCAGATAGAAATAAATTAAATAGATGGATAAATTACTATAAACAAAAAGGCATAAAAGCAATACCGGTAGATACTATGAAGGGTGCAGGTTTAAATAAGCTAATAGAAGAGTGTAAAAATGTCACTAAGGATAAGATGGAAGCGCTTAAAGATAAAGGTAGAAAAGAAAGACCTATAAGGATAATGATAGTAGGTGTTCCTAATGTAGGTAAGTCTTCTATAATAAATAAATTAACGGGAAGAAAAAGTGCTGTAACAGGAGATAAGCCAGGAGTAACTAAAGGTAAGCAGTGGGTTAGATTAAAAGGTAACTTGGAGCTACTTGATACTCCAGGTATCTTATGGCCTAAATTTGAAGATCAAGAGGTAGCTTTAAATTTAGCTTTTAGTAGAGCTATAAAGGATGAAGTTTTAGATGTTGAAACTCTAGCATTAAAACTTATAGAGAAGCTTATGATTATTGAGCCAGAGAAGTTAAAAGCTAGATACAAGTTAGAAGAATTAGGAGAAACTCCACTTGAGACTATGGATATGATAGGACGTAAGAGAGGGTTTATAACAGGTAGAAAAGAACTAGACTACACTCGTATAGCATTCACTGTTTTAAATGAGTTTAGAGAAGGAAAAATAGGTCAAATAAGTTTAGAAGTACCGGAAGATATAAAATAAGATACAAATTAATAAATAGTGATTATATAAGGTCATCTCTTTAAAGATAAAATTATATCTTTAAAGAGATGACCTTTTAATTTTAATTACATAATATACAAAAAAATACAAAAAAACTAAAATTTCTAATATTATTGACAATTTAGAAAATAAAATATATAATGAATTGAAATTATAATTTATATAGTAACATTGGGAGGCATTATATGCGAAATATAAAAGATGTAATGGTGGTAGGATTTGCTCTATTTGCTATGTTTTTTGGAGCAGGTAATTTAATATTTCCACCATTTTTAGGATTAGTATCAGGATCTAGTTGGCTAACTGGATTTGCTGGATTTGTATTAGCTGATGTAGGTTTAGCATTATTAGCTATATTAGCAGCAGCTAAGTGTAATGGAGAAGTAAGTAAGATTTTAAGCAGATCAGGTAAAAAATTATCAGTAATACTGGGTTGTGCTATAATGATATGTTTAGGTCCACTTTTAGCAATACCTAGAACTGCAGCGACTACTTTTGAAATGGGTATTATGCCATTATTTCAAAGTTTTAACCCTGTAATATTCTCGATAATATTCTTTGCTTTAACTTTAATTTTAACAATAAAATCATCAAAGGTTGTAGATATAATAGGTTCGTTTTTAACCCCAACATTATTAATAGCTTTAGCAATCTTAATAATATCAGGAATATTAAATCCATTAGGAGAAATAAGTACAACACCTATGATAGAAAATGTATTTGTTGAAGGGATTAACCAAGGTTATCAAACTATGGATACTCTTGGAGCAGTAGCCTTATCAACTGTAATAATAGCTACAATTTCGAATAAAGGATATAAAGATGATAAATTAAAAGTTAAATTAACTTTGCAAGCTGGTATAGTAGCATCAATAGGATTATGTTTGGTTTATGGAGGTCTTGCATATCTAGGAGCTACAGTATCAACTAAATATGGAGCTGATATAGTTCAGACATCATTAATAGTAAATATAACAAGTATGTTACTTGGTAATCCTGGCAAGATAATTCTTGCAGTAATAGTTGGCCTTGCTTGTCTAACGACTTCAGTAGGTCTTACATCTGCGACAGGACAGTATTTTACAAAGCTTACAAATGGCAAGTTAAGATATGAAATAGTAGTTACTGTTGTTTGTATATTTAGTGCTATAGTATCTAATTTCGGAGTTAGTACAATAATACAATTCTCAGCTCCAATATTAAGTTTAATATACCCAGCAACTGTTACCTTAATAGTATTAACTTTGTTTGGTGATAAAATAAGTAATGATAATGTATTTAAATTTGCTACGTATGCAGCGCTAATAGTAAGTATGTTAACTGTAGCTAATGATTTTAATATTAGTATACCTTTTGTTCTAAATTTACCTTTTGCTTCTTTTGGGTTTAATTGGATAGTTCCAGTTATTATAGCTGGATTTATAGGGAAGTTTATCCCAGATAAAAAAATAGAAAATAAATATAGAATGAATAAAGCAGTGTAATTAAAAAGAGATGTCTATAAATAGACCTAATTATACAATTAGTTGTGTAGAGGTAGTATTTTAAGATATCTCTTTTTGTTATTTTTATAAATTAATTTTTATATAGTATTGTCTAATATTTAGATAGATATAGAATAGGTGGTTCAAATGAAGAAAGTATTTAATTTAGATAACCAGTTTATAATAGAGATGAAGATGGAATATTATAAGAAGATAGATTAAGAATTTATACCTTATAGTAGAAATTAAATAAGATTAAAAAGTAAAAACTTATTACTAATATTTATTAATATAAAAATAATTGTGTTAAAATACCTATGTACAACAAAAAAGTAAGGAGAAGCTAATGACAAATAAAAGTGTAAAACAAATCAAAGAAATAGTAGATAATTTAGAAGTAGATAAATATATGGAGTATATAGAAATATTAAAAAGTGATGAAAGAAAATCTGTACAAAATTTAGCTCTAAAACTAGCTAAGAAGTTAGATAATATAAGAAGAGAAGAAGAGAGATTAGACAGAATAAATATATATGAAAATGAAGGGTATGAAAAAGGGTATCTTTATATAGGCGGAATAGATGAAGCTGGAAGGGGTCCCTTAGCAGGTCCTGTTGTGGCTGCTGTAGTAGTGTTTAAACAAGGTACAAAAATAGAAGGTATAAATGACTCTAAAAAGTTAAGTGAGGCTAAGAGAGATGAGTTATTTGAGATTATAAAGCAAGAAGCTCTTGATTATGGGATAGGAATTGTAAATAATGAAGAAATTGATGAGTTTAATATATTAAATGCTACTTATATGGCAATGAAAAAAGCATTAAACTGTCTAAAAAAATCTCCGGACTATTTATTAGTTGATGCGGCTACGATACCTGGAATAAATATTAAGCAAAATCCAATTATTAAAGGGGATTCAAAATCTATCTCAATTGCTGCAGCAAGTATATTAGCAAAAGTTACAAGAGATAGTATGATGTACCAGTATGATGAAATATATCCAGAATACGGATTTAAAGGCCATAAAGGATACGGTACAAAAGAACATTATGAAGCTATTGAAAAGCATGGAATAACACCAATACATAGAAAAAGTTTCTTAAAGAATGTGTTATAATATAATAAAAAATAGTAATTGTGGGGGACTAACAATGGATTATAAAGAAATGTTAAAAAGCGCTAGAATTAATTTGAATGGAAGTTGTAGAGTATGCAAGACATGTAATGGTGTAGTCTGTTCAGGTGAAGTTCCTGGAATGGGTGGTAAAGGAAGTGGTTCTTCTTTTATAGAAAACTTTAAAAGTTTAGAAAAAGTAAAGATAAATATGAGAGTAATACATAGTGTATCAAAACCAGATACATCTATAGAATTATTTGGAAAGAAAATGGAATCACCAATATTTGCAGCTCCTATAACAGGAACTACTTTAAATATGGGTGGAGGGCTTACAGAAAAAGAATATATAACTCCTGTTGTTGAAGGTTGTATAAATAGTGGTGTATATGCAATGGTAGGAGATACAGCAGTGGATTCTTTTCTAATAGATAATTTAGAAGTACTATCACAAAATAATGGTGATGGCATTGTATTTATAAAACCTTGGGAAAATGAAGATATAAAAAGAAAAATAAAACTAGCTGAAGAATCGGGTGCTTTTGCAGTTGGTGTAGATGTAGATGCTTGTGGATTAGTAACCTTATCTATGCATGGAAAAACAGTAGTTCCTAAAAATGTAGAGGATATAAAAGAACTAAAAGAGTGTACAAAGTTACCATTTATATTAAAGGGTATAATGACTGTAGAAGATGCACTTATGGCAGTAGAAGCAGGTGTAGATGCAATTGTTGTATCAAATCATGGAGGGAGAGTTCTAGATTGTACTCCAGGAGTTGCAGAGGTTCTTCCTGAAATAGCTAAATCTGTTAAAGGAAAAGTAACTATACTTGCAGATGGCGGGGTAAGAACAGGAGTAGACGTACTAAAAATGATAGGTCTAGGCGCAGATGCTGTATTAATAGGAAGACCTTTTGTAACTGCATCTTTTGGAGGAGCAAGAGAAGGGGTAGAAGATTATATTAATAAAGTAAAATCTGAATTAGAAGCTACTATGATATTAACAGGATGTCAAACTGTAAAAGAAATAGATTCTAAGGTTATATATAAATAGTTATTTAAATAATAAAACTAAAAATAAATTATTATAAAAAATCCTTCCATATGAGTTTAAAAACTATATGGAAGGACTTTTTTATTATTTAAGTAAATTACTCAAATGGACTGCTAACTACTTGTATAATATCTGAATCATCTATTAACGAAGATGTATTCTCATAAGATTGTTCAATTTTACTATAAGGTAGATTTTCCATAGTATTTAATGTAGTTTTATCTTCAAGAGGAACAATTTCATAAACCAATTTAGACCCCGAAGTATATTTATTTACCCAAGTAGGAATGCACGTAACATTACACACATAAGCCTCATCTTCAAGGTTATCTTTGGCAATATCAATAGTTACCATTAATCCATCTTCTGTATAAGAGGTACCTAAAATTTCTTCTCTTTGATTGGATATTAGATTTCCTAAAGAATATACAACTAAGGTATCATTTTCACCGTTAGAGGATTTAATCATTTCTACAGGTTGAACTACATGGGGATGAGAACCTATTATAATATCAACCCCGGCATCAGATAATTTTTGTGCTAACTCCTTTTGAAAGTTATTAGGCGTTCTTTGATACTCATTTCCCCAGTGAAGAATTACTATTTGCATATCAGTATCGCTTAGGCTAGATAATGTATTATTTATAGTAGAAAAAGCACTTTCTATATCAGACGAGCTAAATATATTAGCTTTATCCTTACATTCATCTGAAACTTGTATACCATTTAGGTACTTATTAGAACCTTTAATATCTCCATAAGAGTAAGATGTAATTCCTAATTTAATACCATTTACATCTTTTATGATATAGTCATCATCATCAACATTACTTCGAGTTCCTATTGTGTCAAAACCTAGTTCCTTCAAGGTAGAAAGTGTTCTTTCAAAACCTAAAGTACCCTTGTCAAATGTGTGATTATTTATAGTGGAAATTACATCGAAGCCTGAATTCTTTAATGCAACTGCAAGTGCATCCGGCGTATTGAAAGTAGGATAAGAGCTATAAGGTAAACTTTCTCCAGCTAAAGTAGTTTCTAAATTAGCAATACTTAAATCTGAATTTTCAATATAACTTTTTATATACTGAAAGTTATTATCAAAAGAATATGTATTAGTAGATGAGTCGTATTGAGCCTTTAACTGCGGAGTGTGAGCCATTACATCACCAACAGCAGTTAGGCTTAAGCTTGTAGGCTTATAAGAGTTATTTATTATATTAGATTGATTATTATTATTGTCACTAGAATCTGAACATCCTATAAATGATAATGCACAAACTAAAATCAAAATTAGCACTGATGCTAATTTTGATTTTAGTTTTATGAGTGTTCTATTATTCATTGTTATATCTCCCTTCCTATTTTATAATATCCCTATTTTATATAGTATACTAAATGGAAAAAAATTCAATAAAAAAGTTGGAGATTGTATACTTATACTGTCTGTTGACAATAATTAAAAAAATTAGAAATAGGTGAATACTATGAATAATAAAGAAAAAGGAGATTTAGGAGAGTTAATTGCATTAAAGTATCTTACTAAAAGTGGAGCGGAAATAATAGAGAAAAATTACAAAATAAAAACTGGTGAAATTGATATCATTGCTAAAATTGATAATGAATTAGTATTTATTGAGGTTAAATCTAGAAGCAATATTAGATATGGATATCCTGCAGAGGCTGTAAACTATAAAAAAATTAAAAAAATATCAAATGTAGCTAGATATTACATATTAATGAATCATTTCAATGATGTACCAATAAGATTTGACGTTATAGAAATATACTTTAATGAAAATAAAATTAATCATATTGTAAATGCCTTTTAGAAAGCGGGTAAGTATGCTAAGTATAATTAATTCTAGCAATATAATAGGAATAGAAAGTTTTTTGACTAAAGTAGAAGTAGATATAACTAATGGTATACCATGTTTTAATATAGTTGGACTTCCAAGCACAGAAATTAGAGAAGCTAGAGAAAGAGTAAAATCGGCAATTATAAATAGTGGATATAAATTCCCAAATTCGAGAATAGTTGTAAACTTATCTCCTGCAGACATGAAAAAAGAAGGATCTTTCTTAGATTTATCAATATGTATAGGATTGCTTAGAGATTATATCAAAAAAGATGAAAACTATATGAATGAAAGTATGTTTATAGGAGAGTTATCTTTAGATGGAAATTTAAGAAAGGTTAGAGGAATTTTACCTATAGTAATAGGAGCTAAAGAAAATAATCTAAAAAGAATTTTTATACCGGTAGAAAATTTAATAGAAAGTTTATATATAGATGGAATTCAAATTATACCTATACGTAGTTTGACTGAATGTATAGGATATTTAAACAAAGAGATAGATATAAATAAAGATAAAATATTATTAAATAATAAGTATGAATCTAAATTTAAAGAATTATATGAAGAAGACTTTGAAGATGTTAGAGGAAATTACTTCGTAAAGAGAGGAGCTGAAATAGCTGCCGCAGGAAACCATAACATTTTAATGATAGGACCTCCAGGATCGGGAAAAACAATGATTGCGAAAAGGATAACAACTATACTTCCTGAAATAGATAATGATGAAATGTTAGAGGTAAGTAAAATTTATAGTGTATCAGGGTTGATTGATGAAAACATAGGAATAGTTAACAAAAGACCTTTTAGGTCTCCTCATCATACGTCTACAAAACAATCATTAATTGGAGGTGGAAGTAATCCTAAGCCAGGAGAGGTGATCCTAGCTCATAGAGGAGTATTGTTCTTAGATGAAATAGCTGAGTTTGATAGGAAAATATTAGAGACTCTTAGGCAACCAATAGAGGATAAATATATAAATATATCTAGAGTTAAATATAATGTTAAATATCCATGTAATTTATTGCTGGTTGGAGCTATGAATCCGTGTCCATGTGGTTATTATATGTCTGATAAAGAATGCAAATGCAGGAATTACGAAGTTACTAGATATTTGAACAAAATATCAGGTCCTTTATTGGATAGATTTGATCTTTTTATTGAAGTAAATCAAGTTTCATATGAAGAATTGCATAGTTATAAAAAAACAGAAAGTTCTAGTGATATTAAATTAAGAGTTGAGAAAGCAAGAGAGTTACAAAAATACAGGTTTAAGAATGATTTGATAAGTAGTAATAATGAAATAAAGTCATCTAAAATAGATAAATATTGTGAGTTGGATAAAAATGCTGTAGAGATAACTAAATTAATTTTTAATAAATATAAATTAAGTAATAGAAGTTATACTAAACTTTTAAAAATGGCTAGAACAATAGCAGATTTAGATGATAGTGATACAATAAAATCGAATCATATAAATGAGGCTTTTTCATACAGGAAGGCTTATTATACTTACTTTAGATAGAGGTGAATTATGGAAAGAAAAGATGCATTTTTGTGGCTAAAATCCATAAGTGGTATAAGTACTAAAACGATAGAAAAACTTCAAAATGAAGTCGGAAATATAGAAAATTTAATGGAATTCTCTGATAGAGAAATATATACTTTAAAAAATATAAATTTAAATATTAAAGAAAATATAGTAAAATATAAAAGCAATTCATATTTAGATGAATTAAGAGAAATATTATATAAAAATGATGTTAAGTATTTTTGTATAGATGATGAATATCCTAGTGATTTAAAACATATATATAATGCGCCAATATTATTATTTTATCGAGGTGATTTATCAATATTAAATGATACTTTAAATATAGCTATGGTAGGTTCTAGAAAGCCAACAAGGTATGGAGTAAGTTGTGCAAAAAGCATAAGCAAGCAGTTATCAAATTTAGGAGTAAATATAATTAGTGGTTTAGCTATTGGAATAGACTCATTTTCGCATATAGGCTGTATGGAGGGAAAAGGAAAAACTGTAGCTGTTTTAGGATCGTCAGCTAATAATCCTCTACCGAGGCAAAATATAGCTTTAGCGGATAAAATCCTTGATAATGGTGGGCTTATTTTATCAGAATATAATGTTAACTCAGCTGTAATACCATCTAATTTTGTAAATAGAAATAGAATTATAAGTGGTTTAAGTAAAGGCGTTATAGTAGTGGAGGCTGCTAGAAAAAGTGGTGCATTAATAACTGTAGAGTTTGCACTAGATCAAGGAAGAAATGTATTTGCAATTCCTGGGAATATTAATTCAGAAATGAGTAAAGGATGTAATAAAATTATTAAAGAGGGTGCAAAATTAATAGAAGATTTAGATGATATAATTAATGAATATAATATAAGTTGCATTAATAAAGTAGAATTTGGTAAAAATTATGATAATATAAGTTTAAGTAAAGAAAGTATCACTGTAATTAATGCGATAAAAAATAAAGGGGTCTTGCAAATTGATGATATTTGTGATTATACTGGTATGGAAATAAAATCAGTAAATACATTATTAAATGAGTTATCATTAAAGGACATCATAATAGAAGGAAATAATAATACATATAGTTTAAATGTATAAATAACATAGATAGTGGGGGTGTGTGCTTTAAAATGGCAAAAACATTAGTCATCGTGGAATCGCCAGCAAAAGCTAAAACAATAGAGAAATTTTTAGGGAAAAGTCATTATACTGTAAAGGCATCTGTAGGCCATGTAAGAGATTTACCTAAAAGTAAGTTAGGTGTAGATATAGAAAATAATTTTGAACCTCAATATATTAATATAAGAGGTAAGGGCGATGTTATAAAAGAATTGAAAAAAGAAGCTAAAAAATCAAAGCAAGTATATTTAGCTACCGATCCTGATAGAGAGGGAGAAGCTATTTCTTGGCATTTGGCTCATATATTAGATATAGATGAGGATAAAAATTGTAGAATCGAGTTTAATGAAATAACTAAAGAAGCTATTAAAAAAGCTATAAAAAATCCTAGAAATATAAATATAAATATTGTTGATGCTCAGCAGGCAAGAAGAGTACTTGATAGGTTACTAGGGTATCAAATAAGCCCTATACTTTGGCAAAAAGTAAGAAAAGGTCTTAGTGCAGGTAGAGTGCAATCAGTAACAACAAAGTTAATTTGCGATAGGGAAAAAGATATAAATGCTTTTGTACCAAAGGAATACTGGACAATAGAGATTAATGCAAAGACAGAAGATAATAAAGATATTGTATTTAAGTTTTATGGTAAATCAAATGAAAAACTTGAATTAGAAAATGAAGAAATTGTTAATGATATTTTAAAACAAATAGAGAATAAAGATTTAATTGTAGAGAAAATAGAATCTAAATCAAGAAGAAAGGCAGCTCCAAAACCTTTTACTACTAGTATGCTTCAACAAGAAGCTGCTAATAAGCTATCTTTCACTACTAAGAAGACAATGATGATAGCACAGGAATTATACGAAGGTATAGATATAGAAGGAGAAGGTACAGTCGGTCTTATATCTTATATAAGAACAGATTCAAAGAGAATTTCTGAAGAAGCAAAAGATAGATCTAAGGAATATATATTAGATGAACTTGGAAATCAATATTATAAGAATGCCTCAGAAGATAAGAAAAAAGGGAAAGATAGTAAAAAAGTACAAGATGCTCATGAGGCTATAAGACCTACATCTGTATATAGGACTCCTGATAGCATAAAATCTTCTTTAAGCAAAGATCAATTTAAATTATATAACTTAATTTGGAGAAGATTTGTAGCTAGTCAAATGGAAGATTCTGTATTTGATGTTTTAAATGTAGAATGCAAGGTAGGAGATTTTATATTTAAAGCTACTGGTTCTAAAATGAAGTTTGATGGTTATACTAAGATTTATAACTTTACTGAAAGAGAAGATAAGATATTACCTCCTATAGAAGAAGGAGATTTATTAAATATAGAAGAGTTTATTCCAAATCAACATTTTACTCAGCCTCCTGCTAGATATACAGAAGCTAGTTTAGTAAAAACTTTAGAAGAATTGGGAATTGGTAGACCTAGTACTTATGCTCCTACGATTGCAACTATACTAAATAGAGGTTATGTAGAAAAGCAAGGTACAAGTTTATATCCAACTGAATTAGGAGTAATAGTCACAAATATTCTAGAAGATAATTTCCAAAAATTTATAGATGTAGACTTTACAGCACAGATGGAAAATGAATTAGATAATATAGAAGAAGGAAATACGGATTGGAAGTGTGTTGTAGCCCAAGTATATGCTCCATTAAAAGAAGCTATAGAGACAGCTATTGCGAATGTAGAAAAGGTAAATATGGATGAAGAAACAGATGAAATATGTGAACTTTGCGGTTCTAATATGGTTATAAAGTATGGTCGATTTGGAAAATTTATGGCTTGTAAAAATTATCCAGAATGTAAAAATACAAAGCCTCTTGTTAATAAAATTGGTGTCAAGTGTCCTAAGTGTGAGGATGGAGATATAATTCTTAGAAAGTCTAAAAAAGGTAAGGCATTTTATGGATGTTCTAATTATCCTAATTGTGATTTTGTATCTTGGAGCAAACCTACAGGTGAAGTCTGTGAGGATTGCGGTTCATATATGGTAGAAAAAGTTACGAAAACTGAAACAAAAAGTGTATGTTCAAATAAAGAGTGTAAAAAATAGAAAATATGTACTATAAATTTGTGGAAGTTGAATGAAAAGTCTAATTATATTTTATATTGAAAAACCTTTCGTTTTATGATAAGATTTTCATTGCACAAATTATGAATATAAGTTTTTGTTTAAACATAAAGAAATTTGAAGAAAGATATAAAAAAGGTTATTTTAGGCCGATATTTCATGAGGAGATGATTATAAATGGCGAGCGAAGTGCTACAAAAAACGAGAAGGATAAATAAGACATTACAAACAAATGGTGGAAGCAGCGTTTCTTTTGAATTATTAGCAGGCGCATTAGGAGAAGTTCTTAGTGCAAATGTATATGTACTAAGTTCAAAAGGAAAAATACTAGGCCTTTATCTTAATGATGAAGAAGATAGTTCGGTAATCGAAGAAGAAGGAACTAATCAAAGAATGTTCACAAAAGAATATAATCAAAGTCTATTAAGAATAACAGAGACTCTAGATAATTTAACTGGGGAGGAAGTTTTAGATTTATTCCCAGATGAGCACGGAAGACTTGAAAAATATACTACTATAGTTCCAATATTAGGTAGCGGACAAAGATTAGGAACTTTAGTATTATCAAGATATAATAATAAATTTACAGATGATGATTTAGTTATATCAGAGTATAGTGCTACAGTTATAGGTCTTGAGGTATTAAGAGCTTTAAGTGAAGAGCTAGAAGTTGAAATGAGAAAAAAGGCTGTAGTTCAGATGGCAATAGGAACATTATCTTACTCAGAATTAGAAGCAGTAGAGCATATATTTGATGAATTAAATGGAAAAGAAGGTTTACTTGTAGCAAGTAAAATAGCAGATAGAGTTGGAATAACTAGATCTGTTATAGTAAATGCTTTAAGAAAATTTGAAAGTGCAGGAGTTATAGAGTCTAGGTCGTTAGGTATGAAAGGAACTCATATAAAAATACTTAATGATAAACTTATACCTGAGCTAAAAAAAGTTAAAAATTCTAACTAATAAAATGTTATGAGTGGAAGGTATCTAGTAATAGATACCTTCTTTTTAATTATGAGTAAATTATAATTTATTTGGATTTATGGATAAGTTATAATTTAGTATCATATGAATTTAAAACATTACATCGATACATTGATCAAACGAAGCAAATTTTTTATATAAGGAGGAGACGATGCAACCTTTAGCAGATAGATTAAGGCCAGAAAAAATAGAGGATATGATAGGTCAATCACATATAATAGGTGAAGGAAAAGTTCTTAATAAAATAATAAAAAATCAATCTATACCAAATATGATTTTTTTTGGACCTCCAGGTACAGGAAAGACAACATTAGCTAATATAATAGCTAATACTACAGGAAAGAAATATGTAAAACTAAATGCTGTAAACTGTGGTGTAAAAGAAATAAAAGAAGTTATTGATACTACGAAGCAAGATTTATTTTCATATAATGGTATAATTTTGATGCTTGACGAAATTCAAGCTATGAATAGAAAACAACAACAAGCTCTACTTGAGGTTATAGAAGATGGATCAGTGACATTAATAGCAAGTACGGCTGATAATCCTTATTTTGTTATATACAAAGCTATCTTGAGTCGAAGTTCTATATTTGAATTCAAAGCGATAGATAAGAGTGATATATTTAAAGGACTAAAAAGAGCTGTAGATAAAATAGAGGGCTTATACTCATATGAAAGTATAAAAATAGATGATGAAGCCTTAGATTGTATAGCAGAGACTTGTAATGGTGATATGAGAAGTGCTTTAAATAAATTAGAATTAGCTTTTAATTTAGGAATAGACGTACCATCTAACTCAGTTAATGTATCATTAGATACAGTTATACAATCATCAAGTTTAAAAAGATTGAGTTATGATAGAGGTGGAGATGATGGGTATTCGATTTTATCGGCATTTCATAAATCTTTAAGAGGCTCAGATGCAGATGCATCTATACACTACCTAGCTAGGCTTATTAAGGCGGAAGATATGCAGGGAATTACTAGAAGGTTATTATGTGTTGCTAGTGAAGATGTTGGATTGGCTGTTCCTCAAGCTATAACTATAACAGAAGCCTGTGTTTCATCAGCGCTACAGTTAGGTTTTCCAGAGGCTAGGATACCTCTTGCACAAGCTACTATATACCTAGCTCAATGTCCGAAATCAGACTCAGTTATTAAAGCAATTGATTCTGCCTTATATGATTTAGATAATTTGGAAACTGGAGATATTCCTATACATCTTAAAGATGCTCATTATCTGGGAGCAAAGAACTTAAGTAGAGGTGTAGATTATAAATACCCGCATAACTATGTTAATCATTATGTAAAGCAACAATATCTGCCAGATGCTATATGTGATAAAGTTTATTATAACCATGGAAATAATAAAAATGAATTAGCTTTTAAACATTATTGGGATAATTTAAAAAAATAGTTTATAATTAATATTAAATTAATAAACTAATAATATAAAATGAAATATTTCGTTATTTAAGTTTGTATCAGGGGGAAGTATTATGATTATAAAGCTTGATTCTTCTTATCATAATAAAGTTATAAAGTACCTAGAAAAAGAATCAGAATTCAATCTATTAACAATAGGTGACATAGAGAGGTATGGGTATGATAACTATTTTTTGAATATATGGGCAGGAATAAATAGAAGAGGGGAAATAGAAGGTATACTTTTAAAGTGTTTTGAATTTATTATTTTTTATGCTTATGACAAGTTTGATATAAATGCATTTGCAAATTTAATAAATAATATGGATTACTCAGAAATAAGTGGAAAGTCTGATGCTGTAGATAAGTTAGCTAATAAATTAAGATTATATAAGAGTAGAAAAGTTAAGTTTTGTAAGTTAGAGAGTAAACAATTTTTAAATGATGATGGGGTAGACGTAAAAGTCAAAAAGATGAGATTTAGGCACTTAAATAAAGTAACAAAGTTATATGAATCTATTGATGAATTTGAAAATACAACAATAGAAAATCTTAGGAGTGGACTTAAAACAGGTAGAGGATATTATATAGAAATTGATAGGCAAATAGTAGCCATGGCTAAGAGTACAGCAGAAAACAAGAAATATGCTATGATAGTAGGAGTTGGAACTCATCCTAATTATAGAAATAGAGGATTAGCTACTAAATGTATAGTAAAAATATGTTCAGAACTTTTGGATGAAAATAAGACTCCTTGTCTATTTTATGATAATGAGGAAGCTGGTAAAATATATAGAAAACTAGGTTTTGAGAATATTGGTAATTGGAGTATTTATTATAAGAATTAGTAGCTATACATTTTAGTTATTATTTGTTTAATTAAAAATTATAATTGAACTTGAAATATAAAATTGTATATAATATTTATATAATTAAAAAATTAACAAAAATAGAAGGGGGAATCAGAATGTACAATATAGGGATTGATGTAGGTGGAACTAGTATAAAAGCTGGTTTAGTTGAAGATGGAAATATAACAGTAAAATCAAGTAGAGACGTAAGAAAAGCCTGTGGATTTAAAGAGGTCATAGAAGACATCGAGTATGTTATAGATGAAATTTTAAAAAAGAAAAAAATAAAAATAGAAGATATAAGCACTATCGGAATTGGAATACCAGGAGTTGTAGATAAAACAGGATGCGTAAATTGTGTAAATTTAGGGTTAAAAGGCGATCCTTTGGAATTAAAGTTAAAAGAGAAATTTCCTAATATAAAGATAGTTGTTGAAAATGATGCTAACGTAGCAGCTGTTGCTGAGTATAAGTATGGAAGTATGAAGGGTTATGATATAGGCGTTATGTTAACCTTAGGAACTGGAGTTGGAGGCGGTATAATTATAAATGGAAAACCTTTCTCGGGGGCTCATGGAATAGGTTCTGAAATAGGTCATATTATACTTGATTCCAATTTCTACACTTGTAACTGTGGAAATAATGGATGCTTTGAAACTTTTTGTTCAGCAACTGCTATAATAAGGTATGCACAAAAATTAATTAAAGAAGGTCGAGAAACTTTAATATTCAACATGGCTAAAGGTGATATAGAAAAGATAACTGCTAAAATGGTATTTGATGCGTATAAAAAGGATGACGAAGTTGCAAGAGATGTAGTTAGGAGATTTAAGGAATATTTATTAAAAGGTATTATGAGTGTTATACATTTT
Source organism: Romboutsia faecis (assembly GCF_014323405.1). Taxonomy (GTDB): domain Bacteria; phylum Bacillota; class Clostridia; order Peptostreptococcales; family Peptostreptococcaceae; genus Romboutsia_E; species Romboutsia_E faecis. The sequence continues at coordinate 347,755 of NZ_JACRWE010000002.1, forward strand.
ATAGACCCAGAGGTTATATCTATAGGTGGTGGAGTATCAAATGCTAGTGATATAATATTAGAAGGATTAGAAGAAAAGATAAAGAAAAGGGTTATTTACAATGGAAATGGAGTAGCAAAGATAGTAATTGCTGAATTTAAAAATGATGCAGGTATATTAGGGGCTTCGGCTCTATAGAAGTCATGATATATGAAAGCTAGTAAGAAACCTAAAATTGGGGATTTGCTAGCTTTTTTGTGGTAATATAATTAATTTTAAATCTGACAAAAATACTAGGAATTTAATCTTGACAAAAATACTAGGTTATAATACAATAATTTTGAAGATAATTCCTACTGAAATAGTATGATTTAGATTTCAGTATAGAGGGTGATTAAATATGAAACTATCAACTAAGGGTAGATATGGATTAAAGGCTATGTTTGAACTATCCATAAATCAGAGTCAAGGCCCAGTACCGCTTAAGGTAATAGCTAAAAATCAAAATATTTCAGATCAATACTTAGAGCAGATTTTTTCTACATTAAAAAAATCGGGCTTAATTAAAAGTGTAAGAGGTGCACAGGGTGGGTATCTATTAGGTAAGGATGCTAAAGATATTAGTGTTGGAGATATCCTAGTAGTTCTTGAAGGTCCAGTATCTTTATCTGAATGTGTACTAGATGAAGATGTATGTGAAAATTCAGGAACTTGTATAACAAAAATAGTTTGGGAAAAGTTAAAAAAGGGTATAGAAGATGTTATAAATTCAATTACCCTACAAGATATGATAAATGATTACGACAAAAATAGATTATTAGAACATGATATAGCAAATTTAATATCAAGAAGATAGGGAGTGTAAAAGATAATGGAAAAAAGAAGAATATATATGGACTATTCTGCAACTACTCCAGTTAAAAAAGAAGTTGTAGAAACTATGATGCCTTACTTAACAGACTATTTTGGAAATGCGTCAAGCTTCCATTCATTCGGTAGAGAAGCTAAAGAAGCTTTAGATAAGTCTAGAAGTCAAGTAGCTTCACTTATAAATGCAAATCCAAATGAAATATATTTCACAGCTGGTGGAACAGAAAGTGACAACTGGGCAATAGAAGGTGTTGCATTTGCACATAAAAACAAAGGTAATCACATAATAACTTCTAAGATAGAACATCACGGTGTACTTCATCCATGTGAATATTTAGAAAAGCATCATGGATTTGAAGTTACTTATTTAGATGTTGACTCTGAAGGTAGAGTAGATTTAGAACAATTAAAAAAATCAATAAAAGATACAACAATATTAATAACAATAATGTTTGCTAATAACGAAATAGGAACTATACAGCCAATAAAAGAAATAGCTGAAATAGCAAAAGAACATAAAATAATATTCCATACAGATGCTGTTCAAGCTGCAGGAAACATTAATATAGATGTAAAAGATTTAGGTGTAGACTTAATGAGTATGTCATCTCATAAAATATATGGACCAAAGGGAATAGGAGCTCTATATATAAAGAGAGGAACTAAACTTCATACATTTGTACATGGTGGTGCTCAAGAAAGAAAGAGAAGAGCAGGAACTGAAAATATACCAGCTATAGTTGGATATGGTAAAGCTGCAGAAATGGCAAAAGCAAATATGGACAACCATATAGAGACTTTAACTAAGTTAAGAACCAAGTTAATAGATGGAATATTAGAAAGAATACCACATACAAGAGTAAATGGTAGTTTAACTCATAGATTACCAGGTAATGTAAACTTTGGATTCGAGTTTATAGAAGGTGAAGGAATACTATTATTATTAGATATGTTAGGAATAGCTGCATCAAGTGGTTCAGCTTGTACTTCAGGATCATTAGATCCATCTCATGTTCTTATGGCGATAGGATTACCACACGAATTAGCTCATGGATCATTAAGACTTTCAATTGGAGATTTTACGACAGAAGAAGATATAGACTATATAATAGATAACTTACCAAGGGTTATAGAGAGATTAAGAAGCATGTCACCTCTTTATGAGACATATGTAAGAGAGCAAGGGCAATTAAATAAATAATTATTGATGGAGATTTAGGAGGATACAATTATGCAATATAGTGATAAAGTTATGGACCATTTTATGAATCCAAGAAACGTTGGACAAATAGAAGATGCAAGTGGTGTTGGAGAAGTTGGAAATGCAAAGTGTGGAGATATAATGAGAATATATCTTGACATAGATGAAAACCAAATAATAAGAGATGTTAAATTCATGACATTTGGATGTGGATCTGCTATAGCAAGTTCATCAATGGCTACAGAAATGGTTAAAGGGAAAAGTATACATGAAGCTTTAGAAGTTACTAATAAAGCTGTTGCAGAAGCTTTAGATGGTTTACCACCAGTAAAAATGCACTGTTCAGTATTAGCTGAGCAAGCTATAAAATCAGCATTAATAGATTATGCAAAGAAAAATAATATACACATACCAGAATTAGATGGTGTTGTTATAGATGATGATCATGACCATCATCATGATATAGAAGAGGATGAAGAATAATAAATATTTTATATAACACGTTATACGTGGGGCTTGGGCTGGAATATAAATATACCTGTCATGCAGCTGAAATAATGCTGCAAATGACATTTATATTTATATTTCCAGCCCTTCGCTTTGGTATAACATAAATTCTATCTAAATATTTTATTAGTGAGAAGAAAATATAAAAAGATTGAAATAAGTTTGTACTTTTAAAAAGTGTATAAAGTAGATATAATAAAAAGAACGAGGTGATTTTAATGAGCAAGAAAAAGGTAATGATAGGTATGAGTGGTGGAGTTGATAGTTCGGTTGCTGCTTATCTATTAAAAGAACAAGGCTATGATGTAATAGGTGTAACTATGAAGTTATGGCAAGACGATGAAGATGACGATATAATTGAAAATGACGGAGGTTGTTGTTCATTAGCTGCAGTTGAGGATGCAAGACATGTAGCTCAAAAGATAGGTATACCTTTCTATGTTTTAAACTTTAGAGAAGTGTTTAAAGAGAAGGTAATTGATTATTTTATAGATGAATACTTAGAAGGTAGAACTCCAAATCCTTGTATAGCATGTAATAAACATATAAAATTTGATGATTTTTATAAAAGAGCTAGACAAATAGGTTGTGACTATGTAGCAACTGGTCATTATGCTAAAATAGAAAAGGATGAAGAAACTGGAAGGTACTTACTTAAAAAGTCTGTAACAGATAAAAAGGATCAAACATACGCTTTATACAATATGACTCAAGATCAATTAGAGCATACATTACTTCCTATAGGAAACTATGAAAAAGAGAGAGTAAGAGAAATTGCTAAGGAATTAGGTTTTGATGTTCATAATAAACCAGATAGTCAAGAAATATGTTTCGTTAAAGATAATGACTATGCGGGTTATGTAACAAAACATGCAAACAAAAGAATAGAGGAAGGTTTCTTTGTAGATACTAAAGGTAATGTACTAGGTAAACACAAAGGTATAGTTCATTATACTATAGGTCAAAGAAAAGGTCTCGGGATTGCTTTTGGAAAGCCAATGTTTGTAGTCGATATAGACCCAGTTAAAAATACGGTAATTCTTGGTTCTAATGAAGATATATTTAAACATGAGCTTATAGCACATGATGTAAATTTAATAAGTATAGATGAAATAAAAGAGCCGATAAGAGTACAAGCTAAAGTAAGATATTCAGCAAAACCTTCATGGGCTACTGTTTATAATAATGGTGATGGTACTATAAAAATGGTATTTGATGAAGCCCAAAGGGCAATAACTAAAGGTCAATCAGTTGTAATGTACGATGGAGACATAGTTGTTGGTGGTGCGATTATAACTAAAAGTTTATAAAATACGTATTGATTATTTTTGTAAAATTTAGTAATATAACAATATATAGAGTCAAAATTTAAAAGCATTAAAGACACTGAAAAGAAATAGTAAATTATTTGAAGTCTTACAGAGAGAGGGGAATGGTGGAAGCCCTTAGAATAAAATAATTGAAGCAGTCTTGGAGTTACAGCTTGGAAATTTAGTATAAGCTGTCGGTAGTTCCGTTATAACTAAGGTTTTCCGAAGATATCATAAATTTTATGATAATTAGGGTGGTACCGCGAAATAATCTCGCCCCTATAGTTTATATAGGCGCGAGTTTTTTTATTTCTAATTATTTTATATTTCTACTTTCTGAGATTAAAATATTTGCAACATGTACTAAAATCAAGCAAATTTTTGTTACATAAATAATTTACTAATATAAAGAATATAAACATAAGGTAATTTTACAGGAGGAAATTTATATGCAAAACATGGGATTAAATGAAATCAGAAGTAAATTTTTAAACTTCTTTGAATCTAAGGGACATTATGCTGCAAAAAGTGCTTCTTTAGTTCCACACAATGATAAAAGTTTATTACTTATAAACTCAGGTATGGCACCTTTAAAAAATTATTTTGCAGGAGTTGAAGTGCCACCAAGTAAAAGAATGACTACTTGTCAAAAATGTATAAGAACTGGTGATATAGAAAATGTAGGTAAAACTGCAAGACACGGAACTTTCTTCGAAATGTTAGGAAACTTTTCATTTGGAGATTACTTTAAGAGAGAATCTATAAGATGGGGATGGGAGTTCGTAACAGAGCACTTAAGCATACCAGAAGATAGATTATGGGTAACTGTATATGAAGAAGACGATGAGGCATTTGATATATGGTCAAAAGAAATGAATTTCCCAACAGAAAGAATTGTTAGACTTGGAAAAGATGATAACTTCTGGGAAATAGGTACTGGACCATGTGGTCCTTGTTCAGAGATATACTTTGATAGAGGAGAATCATTTGGTTGCGATAATCCAGATTGTAAGCCAGGATGTGATTGTGATAGATACTTAGAATTCTGGAACCATGTATTCACTCAATTTGATAGAGATGAAGAAGGTAACTATGGGCAACTTGAACATAAGAACATAGATACTGGTATGGGTCTTGAAAGAATGGCTTGTATAATGCAAGATGTTGATAATATATTTGAAGTAGATACAATAAGGCATATAATAAGTAGTATAGAAAAGGTTGCCAATGTAGAATATGGAAAAGATGCTAAAACAGATGTTTCTATAAGAATAATAACTGACCATATAAGAGCTGTAAGCTTCTTAGTTGCAGATGGAGTATTACCATCAAATGAAGGAAGAGGATATGTTCTTAGAAGACTATTAAGAAGAGCTGCTCGTCACGGAAAACTATTAGGAATAAAAGAAAACTTCTTATATAAATTAGTTGATGAAGTTATAAAAGTAAGTGGAGAAGCTTATCCAGAATTAGTAGAAAAAGAAAGCTACATAAAGAAAGTTATAAAAATAGAAGAAGAAAAATTCAATGAAACTATAGATCAAGGTAGTGAAATATTAGCTTCATATATAGAAGATTTAAAGAAAAATAATTCAAAAACTTTAAGTGGAGAAAATGCATTTAAATTATATGATACTTATGGTTTCCCAATAGACTTAACTAAAGAAATATTAGAAGAAGTTGGTCTTGATTTAGATGAAGAAGCTTTCAATGATGAAATGAATAAGCAAAGAGAAAGAGCAAGAAGTGCAAGAGGAAATATGGAAGGCGAAAGCTGGAAGGAAGATCCATTATCTAAATTAGATGAATCTGCATCAAGTTCATTTGAAGGTTATAATGACTTAAGCTTAGTAGGTAAAGTTAATGCGATAGTTATGAATGATGAAATAGTAGAATCTGCTAAAGAAGGAGATAAAATAGCTATAGTATTAAATCAAACTACATTCTACCCAGAAGGTGGAGGACAAGCAGGTGATTGTGGAATACTTTCTAACGCTAACGTAACTATAGAAATAACTGATACTAGAAAGGGCGCTAACAATACTATAAAACATATAGGATTTGTTAAATCTGGGGAAGTAAAAGTAAATGATGAGTTAACAACTTTAGTAAATAGAGATGTTAGAATGGCAAGTGCAAGAAACCATACTGCTACTCACTTATTACACAAAGTACTTAAAGAAGTATTAGGAGAACATGTTAACCAAGCTGGATCTTTAGTTAATGCAGAAAGATTAAGATTTGACATTACTCATTTTGAAGCAATATCTAAAGATGAGTTAAAATTAATAGAAGAAAAGGTAAATGATGCAATACTAGCTTCTTTAGAAATAAATTGTGAAAATATGGGTATAAATGAAGCAAAAGAAAAAGGAGCTACAGCACTATTTGGCGAAAAGTATGGTATGGAAGTAAGAGTTGTTTCTATGGGAGATTTCTCAATAGAACTTTGTGGAGGAACTCATTTAAAAAATACTTCTCAAGTAGGTATGTTCAAAATATTATCTGAAGGTGGAGTTGCTGCAGGTGTAAGAAGAATAGAAGCTATAACAGGAAAAGCTGTATATGAATACTTAAAAGAAAGAGATGCAGTAATAGCTGATATTTGTACAACTTTAAAAGCAAAAGAAGATAATTTAACACAAAGAGCTACTCAATTAGTAGAAGAAAATAAATCTTTAGCAAAAGATTTACATGAAATAAAAGCTAAGATGAGTTTACAATCAGCAGATTCTATATTAGATTCTAAGATGGAAATAAATGGAGTAAACTTAGTAACTGCAAAATTTGAAGATATGGATATGAGCACATTAAGAGAAACAGCTGATAACTTAAGAGATAAATTAGGTTCAGGTGTCGTAGTTATGGCAAATGTAGCAGATAATAAAGTTAACTTCATAGTAACTGCAACTAAAGATGTATTAGAAAAAGGTATACACTCAGGTAATATAGTTAGAGAAGTTGCTCAAATAGCTGGCGGAAAAGGTGGAGGAAGACCTAACATGGCTCAAGCTGGAGCAAGCGATGTAACAAAAGTAGAAGAAGCTTTAAATTATGCAGGAGAGGTAATAAAATCTCAAGTAAAATAAGTTTACTAGAAGGGGGATTTACTTTGGAAAAAGATCTAGATTATACTGTTAAGTTCGAATGTTTATCTGAAGATAAAATGAGTGTTGGGGATACAATAGATTTTGTATATAAAGCATTAATAGAGAAAGGTTATGACCCTATAAATCAACTTATAGGGTACATTCTTTCTGGTGATTCAAGTTACATAACTAGTCATAAAAATGCAAGAGCAATAATAAAGAGATTCGAAAGAGATGAAATTCTTGAAGAGGTAATTTCTTATTATGTAAAAAGAAAGTAGGTCAACTTCATGAAGAAAAAGATCGCATCATTGTTAATGACTATTATGATATTGGTGTGCTCAATACCAAGTAATAGTTTTGCAGATGAAAGTAAAAAAACAATATTTATTAATATGGATAGAACAAGCCTAGAAAGTATGCTTGAAATACCTGCCATAAAGGATGAGTTAGTTAAAAGAGGTTACATTGGCCTTATGAACATAAGAGGTGACAAAGGTACTGATGATAAAAGATCTTATGCATCTATAGGAGCTGGTCGTAAAGCGAATGTAGCAGCAGATGAATATATAAACTTTGTAGAAAATACAGAAATGAATTCAAAACTATATGAATCTTCAGTTGGTGAAAAACCTAAGGCCATAAACGATATAACTATAAATATGTCTTTAGCGGCAAGTAAGCAAGGTGAATATGGAGCAATATTAGGTACATTAGGTCAAACACTATCAGACAATAATATAAATTACTCAGTGCTAGGTAATGCCGATATGCAAGTTAATGATCAATTGGTAAAGAATAGAAACATAGGTTTACTTGCTATGGATAATTACGGAAGAATACCTTCTGGAAATATTGAAGATATAAATATTGAAGACTCTTCAATGCCATTTGGAATTAGAACTGATTATGATAAACTAATTACTGAAACTAATAAATACTATAATAATAGTGATGCTTTATTTATAGAATTAGGTGATACATATAGGTTAGATAATTATAGAATGAACCTTAATTCGAAAACACTAGGACAAATGAGAACTGCTATATATAGTAATATAGACAAATATCTAAGAGAAGTGTTTAGCATGGTAGATGAAGATGATGTTATATATATAACTAGTGTTTTCCCTAGTGAATCAGATTATAAAAATAAAAGAAGACTATCTCCTGTAGTAAAATTATCTGGTGATGGTAAAGGTATATTAGCATCGTCAACAACTAGAAGAGATGGTATTATATCTAATATAGACTTAGGTGTTGATATATTAAATGAATTTGGTTTAAGTAATGAGTTAATGTCTGGAAGGGTTTTATCATTTATTGATAAAGATGATAATATTGGCTATTTATCTCATGAATATGATAAAATAGTTTCTATATCAAAAACAAGATCTGATATAATTAATACATTTGTAATTATTATAGCAGCTTCATGGGTAATTGGAATGCTAGCAGTATTTGCTAGAAATAAAATACCGTATAAAGAAAAAGTATTTACAGTAATAAAAGAGCTTATAAAGCTCGGCATAATAATGCCTCTAGCATTTTTAGTAGCACCATTAGTAAATTATAGAACAGAATTTAGCATAGGAACTACAATAATTATTTCAACTTTAGTTTTATATGTACTTGGTAAAGTATTATTTAAAGATGATATAAAAAATATGGGATTCTTTGCTTTCTTAACTATTATGATAATAGCAATAGATTCGGTATTTGGAACTTATTTAATGCAAAATAATATAATGAGTTATGATGCATTAATTGGAGCTAGATATTATGGTGTAGGAAATGAATATGAAGGAGTTACAATAGCAAGTGCTATATTTGGTTTTTCAGTCTTACTAAACTATAAAAAGATACCAAAGTGGTTAGCAGCAGTAGCGTTATTCATAATACTTATTACTAGTGCACATCCAGCAATGGGAGCTAATGTAGGTGGTGCGATTTCAGAATCTATAGGATATTTATTATTTGTTATGCTTATATTTGATATTAAAATAGATTTTAAGAAAGTTATTATTTTAGGATTATCTGCAATAGCTGTTGTGGGAGTATTTGCTTTATTTGATTTAGTATCAGGAAGTCAGTCTCATTTAGGAGCTTTTGTTAATCAAATATTATCAGAAGGGCCAAGTGCTATTATAAGTACATTTGCGAGAAAGATACATATGAATATAAAATTAGCTCACACTAGTGTATGGGTTAATATATTGCTTGCTGGTATTGCTGTAATAGGAGTTCTTATATTTAGACCGTCAGAGCATTTTAAAAGAATAGCTTTAAGATATCCTATTATATTTAAAGGCTTTATAGCCTCAATGGTAGGATGTGTAGTTGCTCTTTTAGTTAATGACTCAGGAATAGTAGCAGCTTCAACAGCATCTATTTATATTTTAATTCCAATTATTATAATGAGTATAAATATGATTATATTTGAGGATGAGAAATAAGAGAATGTTTTAATATAAACTATAAAATCGGGCTGAGATTATAATCAGCCCGATTTTATATTAAATTTAATTTTATTTGCAAAGTTATGTATTAATAATATAAAATAAGGTATGAATGATTTCTAAATAGGAAGAATAAATTAAATAGTAAGTTATATTATTTATTGATTTTTATGAAGAATTATAAGAAAATCAAAGGAGACAAAATATGCTAAGTGGAAGAATAATGGGATTAGACATTGGAGATAAGACTATTGGTGTTGCTGTAAGTGATTTAATGGGGCTTACTGCACAAGGTGTAAAGACTATAAGAAGAGTAGGTAAGAAAAAAGATATTGAAGAATTAAAGGAAATAATAAAAGAAAGACAAGTTAATAAAATTGTCTCAGGTCTTCCTAAAAATATGAATGGAACATTAGGTCCTCAAGGTGAAAAAGTTTTAAAGTTTTGTGAATTAATAAAAGAAGAAACTGGACTTGAAATTGAATTTTGGGATGAGAGACTGTCAACGGTTGCAGCCGAAAGATCTCTAATAGAAGCAGATGTTAGTAGACAAAAAAGAAAAAAGGTAATAGATATGTTAGCAGCAGTGATTATACTGCAAGGATATCTAGACCTAAAAGGAAATTAATAAATAAAATATCTATAAATTTATAAATTTATGATATATAATATAAATAACAAATAATAATTTGAGGTGAACAAGATGCAAGAAAATATAATAAATTTAAAAGATGAAAATGGAGTAGAAAGTCAATTTGAAATAATATTAACTCTAGAAGCAGAAGAAAAAGAATATGCTATATTAATGCCTGTTGAAGATGAAGAAGCAGAAGAAGCTTTCATATTTAGAATAGACCAAGATGAAGAAGGAGAAATATTAGTTCCTTTAGAAAGTGATGATGAGTATGAAACTGTAGTAGCAGTATACAATGCTATAATGGAAGAAGAAGGATTAAACTTTGACGAAGACGAACAATAAAATATAGTTTGTTATATAGAGAACCTATTTGATTTTATATATCAAATAGGTTTTTTATTATTTAAAAACTGATAATAATGAATTTTAAAAAGATATGAGTTTATTGCTTAAATCTAAAAAAATAGGGTAATAATACTATAGTATATAGGTAGAATTGAAAACTAATATTAAGTGATATTCAAAATTAACATTCTCAATTGAAGATGATTTGGAATAGGTTTTACCTTAATTCTTGACAAATGAATAAAATTTAGATAGAATTTTTAATAAATAAAGATTATCAATTGAAAAAGGGTGAAATGAATGAAGAATATAATGGATGAATTAAAAGATAAATTAAAGGAAACTGGATTTAAAATTACTCCACAAAGAAGAGCTATAATAGAGATATTATTAAAACATGAAAATGAACATTTAAGTAGCGAAGAAATATATGATTTAGTAAGAGTTGATTGTCCGGAAATAGGATTAGCAACAGTATACAGAACAATGCAGTTACTAGATGATATAAATGTGATATCAAAACTGAATTTAGATGATGGATGCGTAAGGTATGAGATAAGTTTAAATGAGGAAGATTGTCATCACCATCATCATCTTATATGCAGTAAATGCAATAAGATAATAGAAGTAAAAGAAGATTTATTAGAAAGTATAGAACGTGAAATACAATCTTTATACAAGTTTAAAATAGTAGACCATGATGTGAAATTTTATGGTTTATGTGAAGAATGTAATAAAAATATAAGTCCAGAGTAAGGACTTATATTTTTATTATAGAGTAAATTATCAAAAATATTAAACTGATTATTAAAAAAATTTCCATTATATTACTAAAATATCCACCGACTTTTAAATTACCGAGAGAGAATTTTTTATCACTTAAAGGATAAAACAATGGCACGCCTTGTCGAGTAAATATATCTCCTAAAAATATATGACTTGCATAACTTATAGTTCCCCAAAACGATAAATTGTATATATTAGTTAGTAGTTCTATTTGTTTCAATAAAATATATATAATAATGATTGCGAAGATACTATGTGATAAACCTCTGTGCTTTAGCCAAGGGAAAATAGCCAACATCATCACAAAAAGAACTATGTAAAATTTTGTATTTACTAAATAAAGACATATCCCTAATAATATAAATGTTAAAGATAAAAATAACTTCCTTAAGAAGTTATGTGTTAATTTTGATTCTATAATAAAAATAGATGCAAATGTTATAATTGAACTTAAATAAAAGTTGTTGTTTATCTTTATAGAAAAAAAGAATATTAATATATTAATGAGATATATTAATAATTTATATAAAAATTTAGATATATTTTTTTTAAAAAACAAGTTAGAAATTGTAGAATTTGGTTCATCTAAATCTGGAAGTAAAGAAAAAATAGCTGATATTATAATAGAAATTATTGAAATTGGTATTTTAAAAATTAATGAAGCTTGTATAGATGCTAGCACACCTATAGTACAATGGGTTCTACCACGCATAAATCCTCCTAGAAATAATAAGTTAATATATTCAGAGGATATCAGAATAGTTTATTTTTGTCAAAATAATAGAATAAATGTATTTTAAATATTACTTAAAATATATCAAGATTTGTGGTACAATGATAATAACTGGTAGAGTTCGTGATTTGATATTAGTTAAAATTAATATAAAAATAGTGTGGATTTGATGAAAATTGAATAGACAGAAGGAGATGGTGCAATTGTTCAAAAAGAACGCCAATAAAATTAAGGTAGCAGCCCTAGGTGGACTTAACGAAGTCGGTAAAAATATGACCGTTATTGAGTATAAAGATGAGATAATTGTAATTGATGCGGGATTAAGTTTTCCAGAAGATGAGATGTTAGGGGTAGATATAGTTATACCGGATATAACTTATTTAATGAGAAATAAGGACAGGATAAAAGGTATATTTATAACTCATGGTCATGAGGATCATATAGGAGCACTTCCTTATATACTTAAAAAGTTAAATGTACCTGTTTATGGGTCAAGACTTAGTATTGCTCTGATACAAGTTAAGTTAAAAGAACATAAACTTAATAATGTTAAGTTAAATGTCGTAACTCCTAGACAAATCATAAAGCTTGCTAATATGGATATAGAATTTATAAAGATGAATCATAGTATACCAGATGCATATTCTATAGCCGTACACACAGATCAAGGTATTATTTTCCATACGGGTGACTTTAAGGTTGACCTTACGCCAATAGATGGTGATGTTATGGATATGCATAGAATTTGTGAGTTAAGCCAAAAGGGAGTTCTTTTAATGTTAGCAGATAGTACTAATGTTGGTAAGCCAGGTTACAGTATGTCTGAAAGAACTGTAGGTACAGGATTAGATGATTTATTTAGAAAAGGTTGTGACAGCAGAATAATAGTGGCTACATTTGCATCTAATATTCATAGGCTACAGCAGATAGTAAATATGGCAGCTAAGTTTGGAAGAAAAGTTGCTGTATCAGGTAGATCTATGGTAAACGTAGTCGGTGTTGCAAAAGAGTTAGGGTATTTAGAAATTGAAGATGATATGCTAATTGATTTAAATGATATATCAAAATATCAAGATAATGAATTAGTAATAATAACTACGGGAACACAAGGTGAACCCATGTCTGCTCTTGCTAGAATGGCAACAGCTGAACATAAAAAAGTTGAAATAAGAAGAGGCGATTTAGTAATAATATCAGCACATCCAATACCAGGAAATGAAAAATTAATATCTAAAGTTATAAACTTCTTATTTGAAAAGGGAGCAGAGGTTGTATATAATGATATAGCAGATATACATGTATCAGGTCATGCATGTCAAGAAGAATTAAAACTTATGCATAGATTAGTAAGACCTAAGTACTTTATGCCTGCTCATGGTGAGTTCAGAATGTTAAAGAGACATGCAGAACTTGCTGTAGAATTAGGAATGTCAGAAAATAATGTATTTGTTATGCAAACAGGTGAAGTTCTAGAATTAGACAAGAATTCTGCAGGTGTAACAAATCGTATACCAACAGGAAATGTATTAGTCGATGGGCTAGGTGTTGGTGATGTAGGGAATATAGTATTAAGAGACAGAAAACATTTATCTGAAGATGGTTTAATGATAGTTGTGGTAACTATTTCAAAAGAAGATGGAAAGGTTTTAGCAGGACCAGATATTATATCTAGAGGGTTTGTATATGTAAGGGAATCAGAGGATTTAATGGATGGAGCTAAAAATGTAATAAAAGACGTTTTAGTTGAATGTGAAGAAAAGAATATAAAAGAGTGGGCTTATCTGAAAAATAATATAAAAGAAAACCTAAAAGAATATTTATATCAAAAAACTAAAAGAAATCCTATGATACTACCAATAATAATGGAAGTATAGAGAATATAAAAATAGGCATGGAATAATTCCATGCCTATTTTTATTAAGCTTATAATTTAAAGTAATATATTAAAGTGAACAAGTCAACTTAATGCACGATAATAAATATATTAAATTAGAATAGATTTCTAGGAGGTATTTATGAGCGTATATGAGAGTGCTACAAGTTTAGCTAGTGAAATAAAAAAGAGCAAAGAATACAAAGCTTTTCAAAAAAGTATGCAAGAGTTAAGAGCTGATGAAAAAAGTGAGAATTTATTAAAAGATTATAAAATGAGTCAAATGGGATTGCAAAGTTATAGAATTCAAAATAAAGGTATAGATAAAAAGACAATGAAAAGAATAGAGTCTTTAGAAAATAAAATTAAAAATAATAAGAAGGTGTATAATTATTTAAAAAATGAGGAAAAACTTATTAAAATGATGAATAATATAAATATTATACTATCAGATGCAGTAGAAAATGATTATAAGTAAACAAAAAACAGGAGAAATTTTATGAAAATACTAATTATGAGAATTGATCTTAGAGCTAATTGGGTACATTCATTAAAAGAAAAAAGAATGGTTGTAAAAAGTATAGTAAAAAAGCTTCAAAATACATTTAATATATCTGTAATTGAAGTAGACAATCAAGATTTACATCATAGGATAACTATAGGGATATCTAAGATTGATTTAAATAACAGTCAGTGTAATTCTTCTATGGAATCGATAATTAGTTTTATAGAAGGGAATACTGATGCAGAGATTATAGGAATTGAAGATGAAATAATGAATTATTAATTTAAAATCCGTGTATATGAGAAAAATTTTCTCAATATATACGGGTTTTTTGATTTATTTTAGTAAAAAATAATTATACAAAAATATATAGGAGGTTATATTGTGGATTATAATGTAAAAAATAAAAATGCAAGAATAGCTTTAAAACAAGTTAAATTTGAAATTGCAGCAGATTATGGAATGAATCATGAGGATGTATTTGACATAATAGAAAATGCAAAGTCTAATGGAGTACTAAGCAATTATTTTATTAATTTAGAAAATAAAAGAGACTTAGAAAGAAATATATGCAATAATTTAAATCAAACCATTACAACACATTTAGAATAAAAAAAGATAAAGGTGAAAGACTAATCTTAAATATTAATTTAGAGGTGACATAAATGAAAAAACTATCCAGCATTATATTAGCTATAATTCTTATAATTACACCAGCTAATTTAGCGTTTGCTAATAATGATAATAGTAATATAAATATATCATCTAAATCGGCTATTTTAATGGATGTAGGTAGTGGACAAGTGCTTTATGAAAAAGATGCTCATGAAAAATTACCGCCAGCAAGTGTAACAAAAGTAATGACAATGTTATTAATATGTGAGGCTTTAGATAGCGGTAAGATTAAGATTGACGATCAAGTTCAAGTAAGTGAAATTGCTTCTAGTATGGGAGGAAGTCAAATATTTTTAGAACCTGGTGAAAGTCAAACTGTAGATACCTTATTAAAGGGGATTGCGGTAGCATCAGCAAATGATGCTTGTGTTGCTATGGCAGAATACATAGCAGGTAGCGTAGAATCTTTTGTAGATATGATGAATGCTAAAGCGAAAGAATTAAATATGAAAGATACTCATTTTGCAAATACTAATGGATTACCAGTAGATAACCACTATACTTCAGCATATGATATAGCTACAATGTCTAGAGAATTATTAAAGCACGATGTTATAAACAAGTACTTAACTACTTGGATGGATTCAGTAGTTGTAGGTAAAAAACAAACTTCTATAGGTCTTGCTAATACTAATAAATTAATTAAACATTTTCAAGGTGCTACAGGAGTTAAGACAGGATTTACTCAACAAGCAAAATATTGTTTATCAGCATCAGCTAAGAGAGGAGATACACACTTAGTAGCTGCAACACTTGGTGCAGAAACATCTCCAGAAAGATTTAAAGATGCATCATCTCTTTTAAATTATGGATTTGCAAACTATGAAAGTGTAAAACTTTGTTCTAGAGATGATAAGATATCTACTTTAACTATGGAAAAAGCTGAAAGCGATAAAGTAAGTTTAGTAGCAAAAGAAGATTTAACTGTACTCATTAAGAAAGGTGATTCAAAAGAATTTACTAAAAAGATAAAAGTGTATGGAGAGCCTAAATTACCAATAAGTAAGGGCACTACGCTAGGTATAGTAGAAGTATATAAAGGTAAAGATTTAGTAGGTAAGGTAGAGCTAGTAAATAATAAAGATGTAAATAAAGCAAGTTATTTAAAAATGTTACAAAGAGTTATAGACAATATGTTATAAAAGAATACCACTAAAAAATAGGTGAAGCTTAGTAATTCTGAGCTTCACCTATTTTATGTGCTTAAGACCTCAATATTGAAATTTAGTAAGAAATAATAATATATACATAATAAATATAATAAAGCATATATTTATTATGTATAAAATATGAAAAAATACAAAAAAATGGTATGTTTGTAGAAAAAATAACAAAAAACTGTTGACTGTTCTATAAAAATTTATTAATATAGGTATGCAAGGGTTTTCCCTAAGAAAATAATTATAATAAGGAATAATATGTAATCATATTTGGGAGGAGCAATTATGAAAAAGAAAATTGGATTAGTTCCAAAATTAATCATGGGTATCATAGCAGGTATACTTATTGGTCAATTTGCACCAGAGTTTTTAGTAAGAGTGCTAGTAACAGCAAGTAGTTTATTCTCAGCATTCTTAAAGTTCGTAATACCATTTATAATAATAGGATTTGTTACTGCAGGTATAGCCGACTTAGCTACAGGAGCAGGAAAACTATTGGGAGTAACAACAGGAATAGCGTATGGTTCGACAGTAACAGCTGGACTTATAGCTTTTACAGTAGCATCAGTAATATTCCCATCATTTATAGATCCAAGTGTTGCAGGTAATATAGGTGATCCAGAAGCTGGAATGTTATCGGCAATATTTTCAATACCACTAAGCCCAATGGTAGATGTAACAGCTGCAATAGTATTTGCATTTACAATGGGATTAGGAATATCAGCATTAAGAAATAATGGAAAAGGTGAAACTCTATTTAACTTATTCCAGGAATTCCAAGAAATAGTAACGAAAACGTTATCAACAGTAATAATACCTTTATTACCAATATACATAGCAGGAACATTTGCAAATATAACTTATGCAGGACAAGTATGGAACATATTAGGTGTATTCTGGAGAGTTTACTTAATAGTTATACCATTACACATTATATTCATATCATTACAATTTATAACAGCTGGAGCTATATCTAAGAAAAATCCATTTGTAATGTTAAAGAACCAAATACCAGGTTACTTAACAGCAGTAGGAACTCAATCTTCTGCAGCTACTATACCTGTAAACGTTTCCTGTGCAGAAAAGAATGGTGTAAGTAAGAATATAAGAGAATTCTGTGTGCCTCTATGTGCAACTATACATTTATCAGGTAGTATAATATCAGTTACATCATTTGCAGTAGCAGTACTTATGATGAATGGTATGGATTATGGTTTAACAACTATGTTACCATTTATATTAATGTTAGGTATAGCAATGGTTGCAGCGCCGGGAGCACCAGGTGGAGCTATAATGAGTGCACTTCCATTCTTACCAATGATAGGTATACCATCTGATGGTGGATTAGCAAGTTTAATGATAGCTTTATACTTAACTCAAGATAGTTTTGGAACGGCTGCAAACGTTTCTGGAGATAATGCAATAGCTGTAATAGTTGACCATTTAAATAATAAATGGAGCAAGAATGACAAATCAAAAAAACAGCATAATTAAGTAATCAGTAGTTAGGAGATTTAAAAGAAGGCCTTTTTGAGATAATTATATTATCTTGAAAGGGTCTTTTCGTTTTAAAATTATTAAATTAGAAGAATATAGGATTCATATTTATAGAATCGATTTATATAAATATTTTGATTATAATTTTATACATGGTATAATAGTATTATTGAAAAAGTAAAATAGGAGAGATAAGTTATGAATTTTTTAAGTAATATATTAGTATACTTAGTAGCTATAGCAATAGCACTATCGGTACATGAGTTTGGTCATGCTCTTGCAGCTTATTTATTAGGCGATAATACGGCTAAAGCGTATGGAAGATTAACATTAAATCCAGCTAAGCATGTTGATCCAATTGGTTTACTAACATTATTAATATTCCATATAGGATGGGCTAAACCAGTTCCGGTTAATCCTAATAACTTTAAAAGTTATAAGTGGGGAAATGTAATAGTATCTCTAGCCGGAGCAGTAGGAAATATCATAGCAGCTATAATTGCTGTAATAGTTATGAAGAATTCACATATGTATGCTATATATGCGATAGCTTCTACAACTGCATCTTTAAATATAGCATTTGCTGCATTTAACTTATTACCTATACCACCACTTGATGGATGGGGAGTTGTATCAGCGTTTATACCTTTAAAATGGAGTGAATTTGTTTATAAATATGAAAGCTATGGACAATTAATATTATTACTTGCAATATTTACAGGTGCTTACAGTATAATTGTTAATCCAATACGTAGTGTATTATTGAGTATTGTAGGAATATTTTTATAAGTAATTAAGAGTTAAGAGGTAACTTGATGAAATATAATATACACTTGCAGGTCTATGATGGACCACTAGATTTACTTTATGATATGATATCAAAGCAAAAAATAGATATAAAAGATATATCTATAACAGAAATAACTAAACAATACTTGAGTTATTTAGAAATGCTAGATAAAATGGACTTAGAAATAACTAGTGAATTTATAACAATGGCATCAAAACTTCTTCAAATAAAGTCTAGATATTTATTATATAAACAAAAAGATGATGAAGAAGAGGAAGATCCAAGATTAGAACTTATGGAAAAATTAGAAGAATACAAGAAATATAAGTTAGCAGCACAAGATTTAAAAAGTAATGTTACTGATTTAAGTGAGGTATTCTATAGAAAAAAAGAAGAAATAGTTATAGATGAAAAAATTGACTTAGAAGATATATCAATCGATGCTATAAAAATGATTCTTCCACATATCCTAAAGATAAAGACAACAGAGGAACCTGAGTATAAGGATGATAGGTTAAATAAAATCGTAAAAGGAAGAATAGTTTCAGTTGAAGAAAAAATGGTATATATAAGAGATATTATTAGAGAGAAAGAGTGTGTTCACTTTACTAATATTATAGAAGATTGTGATAAAAATGAAGTAATAGCAACTTTCTTATCTATACTAGAACTAATTAAAGCAAAAGAAATAACAGTAGAACAAGATATATTCTTTGACGATATTTTAATTAAGAAAAGCTCGGAGTGATAAGATGAAACGTGAGGAGATAAAGCATATTATAGAGGCAGTAATGTTTGCATATGGAGAGCCTATAAGCATAAAAGAGTTAAACTCTATAATAAATGATGAACTTTCACCAAAAGAAATTGAATATATGTTACATTCTTTAAAGGAAGAATATAAAGAAAGTAACAGAGGTATTCAAATAATAAAACTAGAAAGTAAATATCAGATGTGTACAAATAAACAATATGCAGATTACATTAAGAAAGTCCTTGAGCCAAAGAGAAAGAAAACTTTAAGCCAGGCAACATTAGAAACATTAACTATTATAGCATATAAGCAACCTATAACAAAGGTTGAGATAGAAGATATAAGAGGCGTTAAGTGTGATAAAGTACTTCAAACTCTTTTAGAAAATGATCTTATAAGAGAAGCTGGAAGATTAAATAAAATAGGGAAACCTATAATATACAGAACTACAGATGAGTTTTTAAAATTATTAAATATAGAGAGATTAGAAGATTTACCACCTATCGAGAATTATGAAACTATAGAAATACAACAAGATAGTGAATAAAATAAAGCCATCTTAAAATAAAGATACAAAATATAATTATATTTTGTATCTTTATTTTAAGATAGGCCTTTTTTATTGCAAGGATTTTATGTTTAATAAAATTTCAATAAAAAGTATAGATAATTATTATTTAGAAAATAATACTAACATGAAACATATTGAGATGTTTAATTTATATTTTTTTATAGCAATTACTATTTTAGTATTATTTATTATTTATAAATCAAGACTTAATATTATAATTTCAATAGACATAGATAATAATACCAAGTTAATAAAGTTAAATATAAAATATTTATTTAATTTGCTGAATATAAAAATTCAACTTTATCCACCAAAGAAAAGTATAGTAAAGAAAGAAGAAATAAAAAATAAAAAGGAAAAGGAGAAATCAGAAACAAGGAAGATAAAATTATTTTCATATGAGATATTAAGAATATACGCAGTTGCAAGCAATGTACAAGTAAAAGAATTATACTCTAATATAAGTTTTGGTAATAAAAATATTTATTTTACATGTTTTATATATGTATTTATTAATACTATTTATGGTAATTTAAGTAATTTAATAAATGCAGAAAAAATTTACTTAAATGTTGAACCTAACTTTTTAGAAAATTATATTAATGGAAAAGTAAAAATACATATAAGTCCCAAGATAGAGGATTTATGGAAATTAGCTATAGCTTTTATACAAAATTATAGAAAAAACAAGGATGGTGATCGTAATGAGAGCAACAGGGTCAATACAAAGCCTTATGGAGACAACGCTTGAAACTATTAAAGGTTCTATAGATGCAAATACTATAATTGGAGATCCAATAAAAACAGAAACGACAGTAGTAGTACCTATATCAAAAGTAACTATTGGATTTGGAATAGGTGGTGGAGAATACTCAAAGGGCTATGATAATAGAAATGGTATTGAAATAGATAATGAAAAAAATGATACAAATTTTGCAGGAGGTAGTGCGGGAGCTATATCTGTACAACCAGTGGCATTTGTAGTAGTTGAAGATGGAGAAACTAGACTTATGAGTTTAGATGATAATCTTAATTTAGTAGATAATATACTTGCAATTACTCCAAGGGTTATAGAGAAAATACAAAAAATGAATAAAGAAAAATGTAATAAAAATAATAATCATAAAGATAAAAAGAAATAATATGACTATATTTAGTTATTTGAATTATTAAATATTTAAGAATGAAATATTTTTAATATGAAAATTACTTTTTATGGAGTATAATAAAAAGGTATTAGAAAAATGATAGTAATATAAGCTGAATATATAGAATTTGACTTTGGGGTGAGGATATGCATGAAAAAAACTTAGCGCAACTACTTATGTATGATATTGAATTATTTAATAATCTTATAAAGAATATTAATAGAGAAAGAGCTATTATAAATAAGATTCTTACAGAGAGGCAATTTTTTGTTTTGCTAAAAATATATAATTGCAAGAAGATGGAGCTTAAGAATTTAAGTAAAGAGCTTAATGTATCTACATCTAGTTTATGTATATTACTTAATAAATTAGTTGACCAAAACTATGTTTATAGAGAAGAAGATAGCAGAGATAGAAGAAATACTTTCTATGGGATAACAGAAATTGGCGAAGAAATAATTAATAATGAAATGAAGCAGATATCTTCTATTTTAGAATCTAAATTTATGATGCTAAGTACAGATGAAAGAAAAATTATGATTGAATCTTTACAAAACATTAAAAGAATAGCAAAGAAGTTTGTAACTATAGATAAGTAAATAAAAATATAAAGGATTATGCTAATGTAATTAAACATTATTAGCATAATCTTTTTTATTTTAAGGATTATTTATAAATTTAGTAAAATAACTAGTAAAAAAGGTAAAACAGGTAATCGTTATTGTAAAGGAAAATTCTATATGTTACTATGAAATTAACTATAAAATTCTAATTTTTACTAAAGATGATTAAGTTATTAATATGATCTAATTTATTTGAAAAGGAGGGAATCTAGTGGCTACTCTAAAGGAAATTGCTAATGCTGTAGGTGTATCAGTAGGTACTGTGTCTAGAGTTTTAAATAATGATAGCACTATAAGTGTTGGAGATGATACTAAGATAAAAATATTTGAAGTTGCAGAAGAAATGCAATATAAAACATTAAAACAAAGGAAAACTAATAGCAAAACTAAAACAAATAAACTAAGGGTTGGAATAGTTGAAATGTATAATTATAGTGAACAATTACAAGATCCTTATTACTTATTACTTAGAAGTGCGGTAGAAAGAGAATGCTTTGATAATGAAATTGAGGTAGTAAACTTATATAAAACTGAAGATGAATATAAATATATAGGAAATGAAATCTTAAGTGGAATAATTGCAATAGGAAAATTTACTCAAAATGAAGTATCTATGTTAAATGAAGTTTGTGATGATATAGTATTTTTAGATTCATCTCCAAATGAACAAAAATATGATTCTGTTAAAGTAAATTTTAAATTAGGTACATATAAAGCTTTAGACCATTTAATTAAGCTTGGTCATATGGAAATTGGGTATATTGGGAGTACAAAAACTCCAGATGATTATAGAGAAAAAACACAAGACAATAGATTGAAATTTTTCACAGAGTATATGAGATCAAAATCGTTATATAAGAAAGAATATATTTTAGATACTAAAGAAATGACCGCTATAAATGGTTATGAAATCACGAAAAAATTTATAAAAGATAATAAAAATATGCCAACTGCATTTTTTGTAGGTACAGACACTATTGCAACTGGAGTACTTAAAGCTTTATATGAAAATAACATAAATGTTCCCGAAGATGTCAGTATAGTAGGTTTTAATGATTTAATTGCATCTCAACATACTATACCACCTCTTACTACTGTAAGGGTACATATTGAGCATTTAGCTAGTGCTTCTGTCGATTTAATTATGGAAAGAATAAATAGGAACAGGAAATATAGTAAAAAAGTTATAATACCAAGTGAACTTGTAATAAGAGATAGTGCAAAAGAAGTAAAGTTGACTAAATAAAGTCTTTTTATAAGATGAGGTACAAAATGAAGAATATAGTAAATGATGTAATATATAAAGACGGTTTTTTTAAAGGAAAGAATGATTTAAATATATACTACAAAAGTTATGAGGTTAAAAATATCATTGCTACTATAGTAATATCTCATGGATTTTGTGAATCTGTAGAAAAGTATTATGAGATTATTAATATATTTAATAAGAATGATTTTTCTGTGTTTGCATTAGATCATAGAGGACATGGTAAATCAGGCAGACTTGGGATTGATAATAATCAAATTAATGTAGAAAAATTTAATTATTATGTTGAAGACTTGAGATCATTTTTAGATGTTATTGTAGAGTCTAAATTAAATAATAATAAATTGTTTTTATTTGCACATTCTATGGGTGGGGGTATAGGTGCTCTATTTTTAGAACAATATAATAATTATTTTAATGCAGCAGTACTAAGCTGTCCAATGATGGAAATAGATACTGGCAAATATCCATCATTCATAAGTAAGATAATAACTAAGGTATTTTGCATAGCAGGTATAGGGGATAAATATATCTTAGGACACGGACCTTTCAATAAAAATTTTAATGACCATGATTCTAAATTTGATTCTAGTAGTAGGCATTATAAATACCGTAATAGACAACAAGAATGTGAGTACCTTCAAACATCTGGTGGATCTTTTAACTGGTTAAACGAATCCTTTAAAGCTACAAGAAAAATAGTGAAAAAGAAAAATGCACAGTGTGTTAATATACCAATCCTATTGTTTCAAGCAGGCAAAGATACTTTTGTAAGATCAGGTGGACAAAATAAATTTTCAAGATACGCTAAAGATTGTAGGTTAGTGCGTATTGAAAATGCGAAACATGAGATATATAATGAGCGGGATGAAATATTGGATAATTATATATATCAAATAATTGAGTTTTACAATACTAATTGTAATGAATTATGATAGTAATTGTAAATTTTAGGAAGTATAAGTTTAAAACTATATGATTCTCTAGTTGTTAATAATATATTTTTAATAAAGATAAAAGTTATCTTAAAATTTAGTATTATATATACATTTTAAGAGGCTTTTATTTTTTATATTTTTATATACTAAAAAGGGTATAATCATATTGTATATAAATGTAAAATTTATAGAGATTATAGTTTGGGAGAGGAATATGTTAGATGTAATAGCAAATAGACATTCTTTAAGAACATATACGGATGAAAAGATTGAATGGAAAAAAATTAAAGTAATGTTAGGAGAATGTATGCAAGTATCTTCTTATAAAAATTCAAATTATTGGGAGTTTACAGTAGAAGACAAAGATTTATTACATAAACTTTCAAAACTTCACTATAGGTCAAGTCATATAAGTTGTAGTAACATATGTATAGCAGTTTTAGGTAATAGGGATAGATTTATAAAAGTAGGCAAATGGGTACAGGGTTTAGGCTCATGTACTCAAAATATATTACTTGAAGCTACTAATCAAGGTTTAGCATCTTGTTTGGGAGGAGTATTTCCTAAAACAAAAAGAGTAGATTATGTTAGAGAAGTATTAAATATACTTGAAAATCTAGTCCCGTATGCATTAATACCATTAGGATATAGTGATGAAGAATTTGAGCTTGTAAATAGGTTTAATAAATATAAAATACATATAAATTTATATGAAAAATAATGGTAGATATATGAATGACATACAAGTATTTGAAAATATAAAAGATCATAGTAAAATTGAATTGAGTAAGAAATTATCTTTTAGAACTTTAAAGAAGAAAGAAATACTATTTAATGAAAGGGATATTGTAGAAAAGGTATATTTCTTAAAAGAAGGTAAAATATCTATTTTTAAAATGAATGAAAATGGGGAGAGAAAGATAATATTCATTTTAAAAAAAGGAGAAATGATAAATGAGATTTTATTGGATAATATGAATAGTTCAACAATTGGGTGCGAGGCATTTGAACCATCAATAATTTTAGAATGTAGTATTAATGATTTTATAAATATTATGGAGAAAGATTTTATATTAACTAAGAATATTATTAGTTGTATACAGCATAGAAATAAAAGACTGTATAGACAAATTAAGAATTCTGTATCTATAAGAATAGATAAAAAACTGGCAGCCAAACTTTATCGTATTAGTAGAGAGTTTGGCTTAGAAAAGGGAGAATGGACTTTAATAAATATAAATCTAACTATAACATATATAGCTGATATGTTAGGCTGTAAAAGAGAAAGCTTATCTAGAGCAATGAAGGTACTTCAAGATGAAAAACTAGTAAAAATAGAGGGCAAGAAAGTATATGTAAAAAAAGAAAAGCTTTCTGATTACTTTAAAATAACTTAAAATATAACTTTAAGATAAAATAGTGGGTAAACTTATACCTACTATTTTTATTTTTAAAAATTGTGATAAATATCACAGACTTATACAATAAAGGAATGTTAATATTTATTTAACAAAGTATAGGAGGAGATTTTATGAAGATAAGATTAGATAAATTAAGTTTCAATGAAGGTCTAAAAACATTAAAGTCAGAGTATAAAATACTTGCACCTGTTACTATACCTTTTAAAGGAACATATTCAGATACAGATATAACTAAATATGAAGAAATAACTACGATAGAAGAAGTCGAACTCAATAAAAAATCAAACTTTTCAGCTAAGGAAGTTATACTTCCTATTAACCAAGTATTATTTTATTTTACAGAAAAAGAATATAAAGAAAGTGATGTAGATAATAAGAAATTACTAGTTTTTTTAAGGGCCTGTGATTTGAATGGAATAAAGAGATTAGATGAAATATATTTAAGAAATGGGGTAGAAAAAGATTATTACTATGAAAGATTAAGAGAAAAGGTAAAGTTTGTACTTATAGGATGTAAAGAAAGCTTTAGAAACTGCTTTTGTGTAAGCATGGGAACTAGCAAAAGCGATGACTACTCCATGGCATTAAATATAAGACAAGATGAAATATACCTTGATATAAAAGATGAAGAACTTAATGTATTCAATGGGAAAGATTGTAATTTTGAAGTTGATTTTGTTAAAAAAAATACAATATCTGTAGAGGTTCCAGAAATTTCAAATCTAGTAGAACTATCAAAAAATTCTATATGGGAGGATTATGATCAAAGATGTATTGCTTGTGGAAGATGTAACTTTGTCTGTCCAACTTGCTCGTGCTTTACTATGCAAGATATATATTATAAGGAAAATGAAAATGTAGGAGAAAGAAGAAGAGTTTGGGCATCTTGTCAAGTTGATGGATATACAGATATGGCTGGCGGACATTCTTTTAGAAATAATAAAGGGGAAAGAATGAGATTTAAAGTTATGCATAAGATACACGATTTTAATAAGAGATTTGGGTATCACATGTGTGTAGGATGTGGAAGATGCGATGATGCTTGTCCGCAATATATATCATTCTCAGAATGCATAGATAAAATAAATAACATAGTTGCAGTTAAAGAGGAGGTAAAATAAATGAACCCATATATACCAATTTCTTCGAAGATAGTAGATATAACTAAACATACGAATATAGAGTGGACATTCAGGGTAAGTTGCAGTACAGAAAATGTTCTTCCAGGGAAATTTTATGAGATATCTATACCTAAGTATGGAGAAAGTCCAATTTCAGTTTCCGGATATGGAGAAGATTATATAGATTTTACAATAAGAAATGTAGGAAAGGTTACTTCAGAATTATTTAACTACAACGTAGGAGATGACCTTTTTATTAGAGGGCCTTATGGAAATGGATTTGATATAAGTTCATATAAAGGAAGAGAAGTTATCGTAGTTGCAGGTGGTAGTGGACTAGCACCAGTAAGAGGCATAGTTGAATATTTTTACAATAATATAGATAAATGTAAAAAGTTTAAATTAATAGCTGGCTTTAAATCTTATAGTGATATTTTATTTAAAGATGATATGAAAAAATGGAGTGAAAAATTAGATGTATTAGTCACAGTAGACAATGCAGATGAGAATTATTCTGGTAATGTAGGATTAGTTACTAAATATATACCAGAGCTTCAAATAGAAGATAAGAAGAATACTTCAGTTATAGTTGTAGGACCTCCAATTATGATGAAGTTTACTGTAGATGAATTCTTAAAAAAAGATTTAGCTGAAAATAATGTATGGGTTTCATATGAAAGAAAGATGTGTTGTGGAGTAGGGAAATGTGGACATTGTAAGATGGATAATACTTATATTTGTATAGATGGTCCAGTATTTAATTATTCTTATGCTAAAAATCTTATAGATTAGGAGGAATAAGTTATGATAAGAGATATAAATACTAAAAAGGTTATGAAAAATGCTTACAGAATAACAAAGAATAAATATGAAACTTCTCTTAGAGTTAGAATACCTGGTGGATGTGTAGACCCTGACAGTTTAGTGATAGTATCAAAAATTGCCAGTGAGTATGGAAATGGTGATATTCATATAACTACTAGACAAGGTTTTGAGATACTGGGTATAAGTATGGACGATATGGAAGTAGTAAATAAAATGATACAGCCTGTTATAGAAAAAATGGATATAAATCAAGATAAAAAGTATAAAGGATATCCAGCGTCAGGAACTAGAAATATATGCGCTTGCATAGGAAATAAAGTCTGTCCAAAGGCTCAGTATAATACTACTGAATTTGCAAAGAAAATAGAAAAAGCAATATTTCCTAATAATTTACATTTTAAAATAGCATTAACAGGGTGTCCAAATGATTGTATAAAAGCAAGAACACATGACTTTGGAATAATAGGTATGACTCTTCCTCTGTACGATAAGAATAGATGTGTTTCTTGTGGTGCTTGTGTAAAAAAATGTGAAAAACTATCTACAGGTGCTTTAAAAATGGAAAACTATAAAATAATAAGAAATCATGATAAATGTATAGGATGCGGAGAATGTACATTAAACTGTCCAACTAGTGCTTGGACTAGAGATTCTAAAAAGTACTATAGACTAGCTATTATGGGGAGAACAGGAAAGAAAAATCCAAGGCTAGCAGAGGATTTTTTGCTTTGGGCAGAGGAGGAATCTATTATAAAAATAATACTTAATACTTATAAATATGTAACTGAGTATATAGATTTAAATGCTACAGGAGGAAAAGAGCATATAGGTTATATAGTAGATAGAACAGGATTTATGGAATTTAAGCAGTGGGCTTTAGATGGAATAAAATTAGATGACATAGTGAAGGTTAGTGAAAATATATACTGGAGTGGTATAAGATATTAATTGAAATCAGGGGGATATATTATGCATAAGGAAACTTTAGATAAATTAACGAACGCATCAAAAAATAAAATTAATATGCTTAATAATAGTAAAGCAAAATATCTAATATCAGCAGCTTTTGCAGGATTATATGTAGGATTAGGAATTATTTTAATATTTACAATAGGAGGTATCTTAACTAATTCAGGCTCCCCTATAACTAAAATAATGATGGGAGTTTCATTTGCAGTAGCATTAAGTTTAGTTATTATGACTGGAACAGAATTATTCACAGGGAATAATATGATAATGACTGTAGGAACTTTAAATAAAAGAATAAGTTCAAAAGATATGTGCAAGGTATGGATTTATAGCTATATCGGTAATTTATTAGGATCAATATTAGTTTCAGTTTTATTTGTAGGAAGTGGGTTAGTAAGTAAAGGTCCAGTAATGGAATTTTTTGCAACAATATCTATAGCAAAGGCATCTACTCCATTTATACAACTTGTATTTAGAGGGATACTTTGTAATATATTAGTTTGTGTAGCTGTATTATGTTCTTTCAGAACTAGTGATGATAGTGCTAAATTAATAATAATTTTTTTATGTTTGTTTACATTTATAACTAGTGGATTTGAACATAGCGTAGCAAATATGACTATTTATGCAGTATCTTTAATATCATCATCAGTACAAGGGGCTACATTAGCTGGTGCAATGTATAACCTAGTGGCAGTAACGATTGGTAATATGATTGGTGGAGTATTATTTATGGGAACTGGAGTTTATATACTTGGAAGTGAAAAAGCTAAAGCTAATATGAAATCAAAAGCTATATAATATAAAGACTGACGCCATATGGCGTCAGTTGTGTTTTATTAAATAATTAATTTTCGTAATATATAGACTGGACATCTCTATATGGGAAAACTTTAACTTCTGAAGCATCTAAGTCTTCATTATGCATATTGATAATGGTTATTTGATTATTATAGTACGTATTATAATAATAAGTTCCTTTTTCAAGACACATAGATGACTTGTATAGTGTTATATCATTAAGGTTTGCAGGTGTTACAACAGAACCTCCAACCATAGAAACATTGGCTAAAATATGGAAAAATGCAGTGACTCCAGATAATTCATCTTTATTAAGTGCTATATGACTTTTAAAGTATGAAGTTCTTACGAATCTTGAAGCTGGAGAAAAGTCTCCTGGTAATCCGCATAATCCAAGACCTTGGCCTAATGGTATAAGTTCTTGCTTATGCCATATAGCTTCTGGAGGTTGAGTAGAAGTTAATCCCATATATTGTCTTAGATTAGTAATATGCCAATCAAAAGTTGGAGAGTTTGTTAGAATTCCAATTTTATTATCATAAACATTTAATTTTCCTTTTACTTTTTCTATTACTATACAATCATCGTTCTTATCGTACACAATCCAATGTAGTGTTGGAAGTGGAGTGGATTGAGAAAAAGGTACACTTACTATGTTAAGATTTCCTAGAGCTTCTTTTACTTCTGATACTTTTTCAAAATTACTTAAAACCCATAATATTAAATCATAAGGTCCGATATTAATCTTACCATCTATTATATTTTCTTCATAAGAAGCATAACCTGGAAAATTTAATCCAGCACATGCCAATCCTTTTTCATTAAAGGCATCAGCCATCATAGGATGACCTTCCATCATAGTTCCCATTCCTAATATTGCATATTTGATTTTATTTATATCTTTTGTAACGACATTATTCCAAGTAAAGTTTCTTGGTATAAAAAGTGGAGATTGATTAAAAGAATACTCGATATCCATAGATCTACCAAATAAATGGTATCCATCATTAGTAGTAAGAGTTAAACCAGTACACATGCTTAACACATCCTTTGTTGTAAAATAAAATACATATTATAAATTATCTTATGGAAAAAGTAAAAAAATATTTATGGGAAATAATGAAAAGGATTGCACTTTATAGTAATACACATATGTAATAATTAAACAAAAACTAAATTTTATTATATATAGAAACGTAAAAGGTATTTTACAGTTAGTAAAAAAGAGTAAAAAAATAAAAAAATTTAGTAAATATATGAAAACGTTATTGTTTGAGTAAATCTGCTGTGTTATTATTATATCAGAGTGACAAAAGAAAGAAAGGGGAGGTAAAAATGAAAAATAATATAATAGAAATATTTACTAAAGTTTATGGTGATAGAGAGGGAACTAGAGTATTCTTCTCTCCAGGGAGAGTAAACTTAATAGGGGAACATACTGATTATAATGGAGGAAATGTATTTCCTTGTGCATTAAGCTTTGGTACATATGGAGCAATAGCTTTAAGAGATGATAAAACAGTTAGAATGTACTCTGAGAATTTTGAAGATATAGGAGTTATAACTTTTAATATAGATGATTTAAAAAATGAAGAGAAACATGATTGGGCTAATTATCCAAAGGGTGTTATAAGTATATTAAGAAATCATGGATATGATATAAAGCAAGGATTTGATATGGCTGTATTTGGTAATATTCCAAATGGAGCAGGGTTATCATCATCAGCATCACTAGAACTTTTAATGGGTGTTATGATTGATGAGATATTTAACTTCAACATAGACAGAGTTGAACTGGTGAAGTATTGCCAAGAAGCAGAAAATAAATTTATTGGTGTTAACTGTGGTATAATGGATCAATTTGCTATAGGAATGGGAAAAGAAGATAGTGCAATTTTACTTGATTGCAATACTTTAGAATTTGTATATAGTAAAGTTGATTTAAAAGATGAAGTCATAATAATATCTAATACAAATAAAAGAAGAGGTTTAGCTGACTCTAAATATAATGAAAGAAGACGTGAATGTGAAATTGCATTATCAGAACTTCAAACTAAGTTAAATATAAAATCTTTAGGAGCGGTTACAGAAGAAGAGTTTGAAAATAATAAGCATATTATAAATGATGGAACAATATTGAAGAGAGCTAGACACGCAGTTTATGAAAATCAAAGAACTTTAAAAGCTGTTAAAGCTTTACAAAATAATGACATAGAAACTTTCGGAAAACTTATGAATGAATCTCATATATCTTTAAGAGATGATTATGAAGTAACAGGTAAAGAATTAGATACATTAGTAGATTTAGCATGGAAACATGAAGCTACAATAGGAGCAAGAATGACTGGTGCAGGATTTGGTGGATGTACAGTTTCTATAGTAAAAAAAGCCATGGCAGAAGATTTCATAAATGCTGTAGGTAAAGGGTACAAAGAAATAATCGGATACGATGCAGATTTCTATGTTGCAAATATAGGGGATGGAACACGAGAAATATAATAAACATAGTCAATGTAAGTATATAGTAAGTATTAATGAAAAATAGATATGTATATTAGATAGGGGGAAATTAATATGATATTAGTATGCGGTGGAGCTGGATATATAGGTAGTCATGCAGTAAGACAGCTTATAGATAGAGATGAAGAAGTTATAATTGTGGACAATTTAGAAACAGGTCATGAGGATGCTATACATCCACTAGCTAAGTTCTATAATGTAGATATAAGAAATGAAGAAGAATTAGATAAAGTATTTGAAGAAAACAGAATAAATGAGGTAATACATTTTGCAGCTAATTCTTTAGTTGGAGAAAGTATGACAAATCCTTTAAAATACTATAATAATAATGTTCATGGAACAGAAGTACTTCTAAAGGTTATGATAAAGCATAATGTCAAGAAAATAGTGTTTTCTTCAACTGCAGCAACTTATGGAGAGCCTAAGAATATACCAATACTTGAGAGTGATTTAACTAATCCAACTAATGCATATGGGGAAACTAAATTAGCTATGGAAAAAATGATGAAATGGGCAGATATATCACATGGAGTTAAATATATATCTTTAAGATACTTTAATGTAGCAGGAGCTCATGAAAGTGGAGAAATAGGAGAAGACCACAATCCAGAGACACACTTAATACCATTAATTCTTCAAGTACCATTAGGAAAGAGAGAGTTTATATCAATATTTGGAGATGATTATGATACTCATGATGGAACTTGTATAAGAGATTATATACATGTAACTGACTTAGCTGACGCTCATATATTAGCAGTTCATAAGTTAAGAGAAGGTTATGATAGTAATATTTATAACTTAGGAAGCGGAAATGGATTTACTGTAAAAGAAATGATAGAAGCTGCCAGAAACGTAACAGGACATCTAATACCAGCTAAGGTATGCGAAAGAAGACCAGGAGATCCTGCTAAACTTGTTGCAGCATCTCAAAAGGCAAGAGAAGAATTAGGTTGGGAACCTAAATTTGAAAATGTTGAAGCTATGATATCTTCTGCTTGGAAGTGGCATCAAAGTCATCCTGAGGGTTTTTTGAAATAGGCCGTTTCGGGTAGGTATTTCAGAAAACTTATCGGAGTGGATTTTATAGGGGGAGAATAAAATGATTAATATACATAGAGAATTTGAAAGACTTGTTAATTATGGATTGAAGCATAATCTATTTGAAAAAGAAGATAAGACTTATATAAGAAACTCTCTTATAGACCTTTTTAAATTAGATGAATATATATTTGAAGAAGTAGAAGATGAAAACTTAGAAAATGTTACACCTATATTGGATAACATATTGGATTACGCTTATGAAAATGGTGTATTAGAATCGAATTCTCCTGTTTATAGGGATTTATTGGATACTAAGATAATGAGCTTACTTATGCCAAGACCTTCTGAGGTTATAAGGGAGTTTAATCTTAGATATAAAGATAGTAAGGAAAGTGCTACTGACTATTTTTATAATTTAAGCAAGGCATGTGATTATGTTCGTACTGATAGAATTGCTCAAAATATTACTTGGAAGACTGCTACTGAGTATGGTTATATAGATATAACTATAAATTTATCTAAGCCAGAGAAGGATCCTAAGGCTATCGCAGCAGCTAAGAATATGAAGAGTGCTTCTTATCCAAAGTGCTTATTGTGTAAGGAGAATGTAGGATATGCCGGTAGAGTCAACCATCCTGCTAGACAGAATTTAAGAATAATACCTTTTACGTTACAAGGAGAAGAGTGGAATCTTCAGTATTCGCCATATTCTTATTATAATGAGCATTGCATAGTATTATCTAGTAAACATGAGCCTATGGTTATTAACAAGAATACTTTTGATAGAAATTTAGAGTTTGTTGAAAAATTACCACATTACTTTATAGGTTCAAATGCAGATTTACCTATAGTTGGTGGATCGATACTTACTCATGATCACTATCAAGGAGGCAGATATGAATTTGCTATGGCAAAAGCTGAAGATGTATACAAGTTTGAAATAAAGGGATATGAAGATATAAAAATATCCATTGTGAAATGGCCTTTGTCAGTAGTTAGAATAAGTGGAAAAGATAGAAATAAACTTAGTGAGTTAGCTGAAAAGATATTAAATCACTGGAGAGATTATTCTAATGAAGAGGTAGGTGTTTATGCCTATACTGATGGCACACCTCATAATACAATAACTCCGATTGCTAGAAAAAGAAATGATAAATATGAGTTAGATTTAGTTTTAAGAAATAATAGATGTGATGATGATCATCCAGATGGAATATTCCATCCACATAAAGAGCTTCATCATATAAAGAAAGAAAATATAGGACTTATAGAGGTTTTAGGACTTGCAGTATTGCCAGCTAGGCTAAAGGATGAGTTAGCTAAAATAAAAGAATGTTTATTAGATGAAAATAAATCTAGTAAAGTTGAAGAAGATGAAAGTTTAAAGATACATTTAGATTGGTTCAATAGTATAAAGTCTAAGTACAATAACTTAAATGTAGATAATATAGATACTATAATAGAAGATGAAGTAGGTGCAGTATTTGCAAAAGTACTTGAGCACTGCGGTGTTTTCAAATGGGATGAAGTTGGAAAGAAAGCAATGAAAAAATATATGGATGATGTAAAATCATACATAGAAGGTATATAGGTGAAGCTTATGAAGTACACTAAGAATGTCCTAAAAGTTATAGATGATAAAGAGATAATATCTTACAATGTATCTGGAAAAAATGGATTTGAATTTGAGATACTTAACCTTGGTGGAGTTATAACAAAGATAATGACGCCAGACAAAGATGGTAACTTAGAGAATATAGTTTTAGGATATAAAGATGTTGAGAATTATATAAAAAATCCATTTTACTATGGAGGCCTTATAGGTAGGACGGCTGGAAGAATCTATGAAGGTAAGGTTGTTATTGAAGGTAAGGAATATGATTTAAATAAAAATTATAATCCGCATCAAGGACATGGAGGGTATATAGGTTTTAGTCATAAAATATGGGATGTAGATGTATTAGAAGAAAATGATAATATAACTTTGAAGTTATCATCTAAATCTTACGATAATGAAGAAAATTATCCCGGAAATGTAGATGTGGTAGTATACTTTAAAATTTATGAAGATTATAGAATAGAAGAAATTTACGAAGCTGTAAGTGATAAAACTACCTTAGTAAATATGACTAACCACAGTTATTTTAACTTAAGTGGCAATATAAAAAGACCTATAACTGAGCAGTATTTAAAAGTGGATAGTAATAGTATATTAGAGCTAGATAATACCTGTGTTCCTACAGGAAAAATTGTAAACGTTGAAAATACTCCATTTGATTTTAGAGCTATAAAATGTGTAGGGAAAGATATAGATGATGAACATGAACAAATAAAAATAGGAAACGGTTATGACCATGTATTTTTATTAGATGATGGTAATAACATATATATAGAAGATAGAGAATCAAAGAGAACTATGTCCATAACTACAGATCAAAAAGCTGTTGTGATATATAGTATGAACTCTGATGATGAACTTGAAGCTTACACAGGAGAAAGGCCAAAGAATAGATTTGGAATATGCTTTGAAACACAAGCACCGCCGATAGGAAGAAACATGTGTTTTATAGATGATTCTATATTAAATAAAGGTGAGATATATACACAAAAAACTATTTATCAGTTTTCAGTTAAAAATTAAAGTATAATATACGTACAAGCTATGATTTAAGAATTTAAAATTCTTAAATCATAGCTTGTTTTATATTTAGGTAAAAAATAGTTTTATTTTAGTAGTCAATTAAAACTAGACTCATCTCTATTAAAAATATAATAAGGAATATAAATTAAAGTTGTTAATCCAAGAAAAACTAATATACTCAAAAGATTATAGCTAGAAAAAGTGTAAACATAATTTGCACCAATAAGTTTATTTAAAAGGAATATAAATGAAAAATAAATTCCACAAGCCAACAAGTTATCTAGTATTGCATGTTTATTAAGTTTAAATTTTCTCACTTGTACCATGTAAACATTAGCATAAAGTAAAAGTACATTAGAAAAGATATAGACTAGATGAAGAAAGTTAGGAAAATCGTAAGGTACATATTTGAAGAAAATTAAATCTCCTATTGAGCAAACTAAACTCCAAGAAAAATACACATTAAATAATTGATACTGTTTAAAAAATAGGATGGCAATGCAAATATATTCAGCAAATCTGCAAATATCAATAGGTAATGAACTTAGAGTAGAATAATTATTAACAGATAAAATAAATGCTTGTTCAAATACAATTTCTAAAATCATAAGTATACAGATAACTTTTTCTACAATATAGCTATAAGGTAGTAAATTTTTAGTCAATTTTGGAGAAAAGTATAAGAACAAAGCAAAGAAAAAAAGTACAGTTAAGTGGTCCCTAGAAAAAAGAAAAGTATTAACCATATTATCATTATCTCCTATTATAAAATTATATGTATTTATATATGTATATTCATAGTATTCTAAATTGATATATGAAAATCCTATATATACATTATATTTTTTTTTAGAAATAATAGAATATAAAGTCATGGTAAGTAACAAAAAAAAGCTAACCTAATAAATTAATAGTATATAGAAAAAATCATTTTAAGGAAGTGGATAATTTGTATAGGGGAAATAATAAAATCTGTGTTGATTGTGGCAGCCAATATTGTCCATGTCATCTAGCATATACAGGAGATTGTATAAAATGTAGCTTGATAAGAGGAGAAAAAACATGTGACTGTGCATGGCAAGGGATATGTGTTTATAATGAGGTACAACATAGTAACGAAAAATTAGTGAATGAGAGAAAAGAATATTCTTGCGATATACTTGAGAAAAGTGAAATAGCAGAAGATTTATTTTTAGTTAAAATAAAGATACCTAAGAATTTAGCAAAACACTTATGTAGTCCTGGTGCTTACGTTTTATTAAAAAGCAAAAATAGAGAAAGTGCAATTTTTAACACACCTATATCAGTGATGAATGTGGACGCAGAAAATAGCATACTTGAAGTTGTTATAAAGCAAGTAGGAATAAAAACTAAAACTTTATTAAACTTTGAAGATGCTATAGTTAAGGGTCCTTATTTTAATGGGATTTTTGGGGTGGATAAAATATGTAAAATTAAAAACTCAAATTGTTTAGTTGGATTAAGCGGATTATCTCAAGTGAATTCTATCAATGTAGTAAGAAAACTATTAGAGAATAAAAATACAGTAGAAGTATTTATTAATAAAAACTCAATAATATTAGAAGAAGTTACTGAAAAGTTAAATAATCTAGGCGTTAATATTCATATTATAGATATAGAAGAAGATAAAAACTTCATCTTAGACTATATAAAGCGAAATAATGTAAGCCTTGTTTATAGCGGTGGATATAATAATTTTAATAAATATATGAAAGAATTAGTAGATAGCGTAAATAAGGAGATTGAATTAGCTATAGCAAATAATAATTTAATTTGCTGTGGAGAAGGTATTTGTGGAGCATGTACTGTGAATTTAAATGGAGAAAGAGTCAAGTCTTGTAAAGCTCAAATTAACAGTAGAAATTTACTAGACATTCTATGATTCTATATTTTAGGGGGAGATACTAATGGCTACAGTTGTTGTTATAGGTGGCGGCTGGTCTGGTTGTGCTGCTGCTATAGGTGCAAGGAAAGCTGGTTGCGAAGTTATTTTATTAGAAAAAACAGATTTACTATTGGGGTTAGGTAATGTTGGTGGAATAATGAGAAATAATGGAAGATACACTGCAACAGAAGAATGCATAGCTCTAGGAGGAAAGGAATTATTTGAAGTTACAGATAAGTACACTAAGCATAAAGGAATAGATTTCCCAGGACATGAACATGCAAGTATATATAATGTAACTAAAATTGAAAAACCAATCAGAGATTTAGTTAGAGGTATGGGTATTGATGTGAGGTTCTTTAGTAGGGTTATTGATGTTGAATTAGATGGTAATAAAATAAGAGCAGTAGAATTAGAAGATGGAGAGAAAATATATGGAGATGCATTTGTAGAAACTACAGGTTCATCTGGTCCTATGGGAAATTGTACTAAGTATGGAAATGGTTGCGCTATGTGTATACTAAGATGTCCATCTTTTGGTGGCAGAGTAAGTGTTACTTCTAGATGTGGTATTGAAGATATGATAGGAAGAAGGAGTAATGGTGACTATGGTGCATTTAGTGGTTCAATGAAATTATTAAAAGAATCATTAAGCGAAGAAATACAAAAAGAATTAAATGAAAAAGGATGTGCAGTTGTGCCTTTACCAGAAGAATTAAGAAATGAAGAAAAATTAGACATAAAGGTATGTCAACAATATGCACTTCCAGCTTTTGCAGAAAATATAGTTCTTATAGATACTGGTCATGCAAAATTAATGTCTCCATTTTTTAATTTAGAAAAATTAAGAATGGTTCCAGGCTTTGAAAGTGCAGTTATTGTTGACCCATATTCTGGAGGTAAGGGTAACTCTATAAGATATTTATCTGTAGCTCCTAGAGATAATTATATGAGAGCTAAAGGTATGAGTAATTTATTTGTGGCTGGAGAAAAAAGTGGATTTTATGTTGGTCATACAGAAGCTATATGCACAGGTTCATTAGCTGGTCATAATGCTGCAAGATACTGTGATGGCATGTATTTACTTCAACTTCCTACTAATTTATTGATTGGTGACTTTATTGCCTATTCTAATATTGAAATGCATAAGGAAGATGGAGATATGAAGAGATTTACTTTTGCGGGTAGCATTTATTTTAATAGAATGAAGGAAAAAGATTTTTATACTACTGATGTTGATGTCATTAGAAAGAGAGTAAAAGATGTAGGTCTAGAAGGTGTATATAATAAGAAAATAATTAAATAAATAACATAAACCACCTTAAAATGTATTGTATTTAAGGTGGTTTTATCTTTATTAAATAAATTATAAAAAATATGATAAAGACTGTTTACAATTTATAGATTTAATAGTCTTATAAATATAAGGCCTTATGAAATCTGGGGGAAGGAGATGCTATGAAGAATGACAAGATTATTGATTTGTATAGAAATCAATCGAAGATAATAGTATATTATCTCATGAAAAATGGATGCAATCTAGAAGATGCTCAAGATATAATGCACGATAGTTTTATAAAGGCTATTAAATATATTGATGGTGTAGATAATAATAAAATTTCATCTTGGTTATTTACTGTATCTATGAATACATATAAAGATTATATTAAAAAATCAAAGAAAAAAAATTATATTTTTATAGATAATGCCTATTTTTATAGTGAATTGGTAGATAATTATAATCTCTTAGAGGAATATTTGAAAAATGAAAAATCTAAAGACGTTCTGAGGGTTCTAAATGGAATGAAAGATGAGTATCGGTCAATTTTAATATTTAAATATGATATGGAGTTAAGTTACAGAGAGATTGGGTTACTTTTAGGATTAAATGAAAATGTTGTAAAGACTTATATGTACAGAGCTAGAAACAAGTTCAAGGAAGAATGGAGGAAAATTAATGAGCAAATTTGATGATGATTTTGAAAATAGTTTTAATAATGATAGTTTAGAAAAGACAGTAAAAAAAGCTAAGAGAAAAAGTTTTATAAGAAATACTTTTATAGTGATTATAACTTTAGTTGTATGTATTTTTATTAATTCAATTTATAATATAACCTCTATAAATAAGCTTGATGAAAGTTTAGATGAAGAAGTTGAGTCTAGTGTACCAACAGGATATATTAGCAAAGCGAATTATACAGCTGGAATTTTAGGAGGAAAAGTGGAGTACAATATATCTAAAAATATAGGAGGTAGAGTTGTTACTTTAGAAAATAAAACTAAAACATTCGGAATAAACCCTCCAATGGTAGGTTTAACTAAAGCATATCAAGATTTTGTAAATGATGATTCGTGGGGAGTTAATTTGTGGGATAATGGATATAGAAAGATGTTATTTTTCCATCCAAAAATAAAGTATAAGAAATATAAAAATGATTTAGCCAATATGGAAGATATGGATGATGAAAAAATCATAGAGATGGCTATATCTTTAGATAAGGCATATAAGATTGATGAAATCGTAGATATAGCTTTTGATTTAAGAAATCTTAGTACTAAATGGATATGGTTAGATACTTTTAATAAACAAGAAATGAATGAGTATAAGCAAGAAGTAAATGAATATGACCCAAAGTCATGTGGAATAAATGAATCTGAGGTAAAAGGTTTAAATTACGGATATAGTTATAACAATGGAAATATATATCAAGGAATTAATTATTTTAATGGAATTTATAATAATTGGATGGATAGTTTAAAAGAAAGCAGAAATAAAGACAGTAATAAGTTGTATGATTATTTGATTAGTGAGGGGAAGAAAAGCTCTAAGAATATAGAAATACTAGGATTTATAGTAGAAGGAAGTAAAGAAGAGTTAGAGTTATTGCTTGATAAATCTTATATAAAAGGCGCTACATTTGGGATTGCCGTTGACCCCCTATATTAATAAGATATTTACACCATAAATTAATCGATTATACTATCTAATTTTTTAGTTAATATAAAACAAAAAAGACTGTTTTCATTACAGTCTTTTTTAGATGTTTCTATATTGGGCTTATAAATAACGATTAAGTAAGGTGTAGTATTGTGAATTTATAAAAGTTGGAGGAACAAATTATAAAGTTCCTCCATTTATGTCAATTCCTAGTGTTTTGAAATAATATGTCGTTTCTTGATGATTATAAATAAATAATACAATAATATGACTAATTATGTCTATAATAAAAAATATTTTTTATATAAAAAATTGTTATGTATTAGATTATACTTATATTTCAATAGAAGATGATTTTTTATATATTTTATGTATATTTTTTAAGGTTAAGTTAAGGATAATTTATTATAATATAAAATATTGAGAAATAAGACATATACTCAAATATCTTAAATAAAAATAAGAAAAATATAAAAGGAGAAAACAACAATGAAAAACAGTAATAAAAAAAGTAAAAACCCAGTAGCTATAATAATGTATGTATTATCTATTCTTTTAGGTGTATACACAATCTTTACAATGTATAATTCATATACATACATATCAAGTCTTGTTGCACAAGGTCTTGTAATAAGTGATGAATTACAAAGTGTAATAAGTTACTGTGTAGGGGCATCTGTGCCATATCTATTCTATGCAGTATCATTCTGGTCAATAGGATATTTTATAAATAAAATAAACTATATATCAAGTGAGGTAAAAAAGTATAATAGTGAAGATAAAAAAGATAATGTTATAATAGCAGACCCTAGTGAAGATATAAGAGAAGAATCAATAATAACAGATGCTGATGATATACAAGGGTACGAAGAAGTTATAATAGAAAATTCTAATGAAGATACAAAGGAAGAAATGTAATTTATACTTCTATAGATAAAGTTTAAGTAGATTAGAGAAAAGCGTTAGCCTATTTATATATTGGCTAAGGCTTTTTTTATTATAAGTAAAGTAGATGCTGTTGTGGGAGCAAAATTATAAAGTTTAAATATGGAAAAGTTGTAAGTTATAGTTTTTATAGATTTATTATTATATTGACTTTCATATTGAAGAGGTATAAAATTAAAAAATAATCGGTCAACCGGCCGACTGATTACTTGGATAAATAGGAGGTACTTTATGAAAGAATATATTAGAGAACCGATAAATGGATTTACACATTTAGGAGGTGCGATTCTTTCCTTTGTTGGTTTGCTAGCATTAGTTATTAAAACTACATTAACAAGCCCTTTTGTTGTAGACATAGCTGCAGTAATTATATTTGGAATTAGCTTAATGTTACTTTATAGTGCATCCGCTACGTATCATTTAGTAATTGCATCTGAAAAAATAATCGCATTTTTAAGAAAAATAGATCATTCCATGATTTTTATTCTTATAGCAGGTTCTTATACTCCTTTTTGTTTGATAGGATTAAAGGGAGTTTATGGAGGGGTAGCTTTTAGCATAGTAGCTACAATAGCTGTATGTGGTGTATTATTTAAGATGGTTTGGTTCAAATGTCCTAGGTGGATATCTACATCTATCTACATAGGAATGGGATGGATATCTATATTTTTAATAAAACCACTTTTATATTCTATACCATTTGAAGGAGTATTACTATTGGTATTAGGAGGAATATTCTATACTATAGGAGCTATAATATATGGAATTAAACCAGAATCACTTAAGTTTAAAAGTCTAGGGTTTCATGAAATATTTCATATTTTTATACTATTAGGAAGCCTTTGTCACTTTTTTTCTGTATATGAATATGTCATATAAAATATTCTAATTTAATTAATTTTTATTTGAGTTGCATAACAAATTAAGATACATTGAATTTACAAAGGCAACTTAGAGCAAGCTAATAAATAATGATAATTATGAGTTTACAGGTTAATATAATAGTATATAGTAGTAAGAGGGAGTTGCAAAAACAATTCCCTCTTATACTATATACTTATTTCAATATTTTAAATTATCTATACATCTAAATAGCTTTTTTGTATCCAATTAACTCAGATGCAGCAAATGCTGTTATAGGTATAGATAGTATTACAGCTATCCCACCAGATAAGCCTTGAACTATTTCAAGAACAATTAAATCTATATTTATCAACTGAATATATGGCATACAATACATAAAGTAAATTATTAATATATTTATACTACTACCAGTAAAAGCTAATATTAAAGTGTTTGTCATTGTACCCATAATATCTTTACCTATATTCATTCCTGAGATAAACAGCTGTGACTTACTTAAGTTATTATTCACATCTTTTATTTCAAAGATAGAGGATGTAATAGACATTGTAGTATCCATTATTGCACCTAGTGAAGAGATTAGGATTCCTGCAAAAAGTAAGTCTTTAACTTTTAAAGAGGTCTTAGTAGATACAAACAATAAGTCTTGAACTTCTGCTGTGTTAAAAGTAGAAATATTATTAAATTTACCGAATATATAGGCAATAAGACCTGCAATTATAGTACATAAAATACAGCTTAAGCTTGCTACAAAGGTTTTTTTAGTTACTCCATTTAGAGAAATCATTGTTACCATAGTTGATAAAATAACAATGATAATTGACGAAGCAATAGGATTTATACCTCTAATAATTAATGGTATAAATACAAAGAAAATACAAATCATTGTAAATACTAGCGAAAATAAAGATTTTGCTCCCTTTAATTTTCCTAAAAATAAAACAACAAATATAAATATAAATAGAAGTATGTAAATTGATACTTCACGATTATAATTAACT
The DNA here is from genome assembly GCF_014323405.1 of Romboutsia faecis. Lineage (GTDB taxonomy): Bacteria > Bacillota > Clostridia > Peptostreptococcales > Peptostreptococcaceae > Romboutsia_E > Romboutsia_E faecis. The sequence goes on from NZ_JACRWE010000002.1 coordinate 390,468, forward strand.
ATTATTGTACTTATAAAGTCATCGTAGCTTGATATTACTAGTTTTGTTCCTACTTTAACGGGCTTGTTGTCAGTTCTGCCAACAAAATTAATAGTGGAAACTATTTTTCCTTTGTTTTCACCAGTAGTAATTTTAATTTCTAAGTACTGCTTTCCTATATCAATATAAGGATAATCAGGGTCAGGAGATAAAGTATCAGAAGTAATTTTTGTAACCACTGCTTTTTCATATACAATACCTATAGGTGCATCTTCAGGTTGATTAAATTTTAAAGAACTATTAAGAAAATATAATAATATAAAAAAGGATATCATGAAAAAAGTCCATACTATGTAACTTTTTTTAAAAGTTATTTTTTTATTAGTTTTTTGCATACGTTTATACCTTTCATATTGATAGTTAAATATTTAAAATAAGGCAACCAACTTAGTAAGTTTATTGCCTTATTTTTATTATGCATATTTTATTTTAATTATAAAATATTAATCTGAATTTTTCATTTGTCTTTTGTTACTGAGAAAGAATCGTATAAATATTTATCTGTTGTAATAGAATCAATTTCGGTATCATACTTCATCATGTAAGTATTTACACTTAAATCATTTTCAGAAACCTCGAACTCAACTATTACTTGTTCTTTTTTTACATCACTTCCTGTATCTGCAGAGTTTACATCTAAGAAAGAGTATCCTGGAGCAAGTGGGTCATTAGCTCCAACTGTATAGTTCTTTTTAGAGTACCACTTTAAAGCACCAGCGTGACCACCTACCATGTATAGTGGAGCATTTTTTGGATTTATAATAGAACCATTTTCATCAGATGCAGGGTTAGCATTATATCCATTAGAAGTTACAAATCCTCTTGAGTACACATGGTCATGACCTTGCATTACGACATCGACATCGAGTTCTGCAAAGGTTGGAGCCCAGTATTGTCTAGCTTCAATAACATCTGAATCAGTGATATGAGACGCTCCCGTATATAAAGATTTATGAAATCCTACAAAAGTCCATTGATCTCTTTTTTTAGCCTCATTAACAGCATTAGTTAAATATTCTTTTTGATATGCTCTTGCATTAGCATCATATCTAGCAGTTTCTAAGTTGAGCATTATAAATGTAGCTGGACCATAATCATATGAATAAACTATACTTCCAGATTCTGCTGGTGCATTAATATGTCTAGTTAGAGTGTTATTATCATGGTTTCCTTGTACTGCACTTATTAATATACTTCCTAGTAAATCTTGTCCAGCATTAGGAAAGGCACCTTCGTTATTAAATACTAATTCCCATTGAGTTTCGTTAGTAGCTTTATCAGTTATATCTCCTGCAAGATAAAGGAAGTCTAGATCTTTACTTAATTGGGAAAAAGTTGCTCCTGCAGCCTTAGCATTATTTTCATTTGAAACTTGGGTATCTGATAAGAATGCAAATTTAAAACTATTCTTACTTCCTTTTGCTGGAGCTGTTTTGAAGCTACCTCTGTATATGTTATCTCCCGAACCCACTGTATATTCATATTTTGTATTAGGGTCTAGATTACTTACAACAATACTATGGAAATATTTATTAGCATTGCCTATAGTATTTTCACCATTTGCTATTATCTTTTTGTTATCTCCAACCTTATTTAATACAACCTTAGTTTCTAATTCACCAGCTATAGTTGTATATGAAATATTTACTTGAGTAGATGTATCATATCCCATATGAACATTTACTTGTTGGGGTGTTTTACTTTTTAAATTGTTCGTCTCTGTTGTTTTAGGAATTTTAATGGATTCTTGTGAAGTTTTGTTTACGTTAGTTGATTGATAGGATAAAGATGTTGATGTAATTATTGCGATGACTAAAATACTACTAATAATTTTCTTTGGTACTTTCATTTTTCAGCCCCCTAGATAGTTATTGTTTTAAATTATTATTCCCTAAAAAAATATAAGTATGATTTTATATTTATCCTAGATTTAGATAAAAGTAACTTACGAGATAAATCTCATCACTAGGGGTCGTTAATATGAAGTTATTATAAAGTTAGATAATGGTTAATTAAAAATAATTACGTATGAGGTTCTAGTTGTAGTTAGAACATATATTAAAAAATATCTTATAATATATATTATGTTTACAAATATAGTAAAATATAGTAAAATTAAATAGAATTATGAAATTATACATATCAAAAATAATTTAATAGTGAAATTTTAAATTATATTAATAAAATCAAATCGAACAAATCAAGTTTTAAATCTTCTAGATAAAATCTAGGATTGTAATCAAAATAGGTACAATTAATTTCAACAAGTCTTAGTATCAGAATTAATTTAAATATATTAAAGAAAAATAATATAAAATACAACTGAGTTATTAGCATTAATAGTGGGGATTGGGAAAATGTTTGCAGAAGTTGTAGTTAGTTTAATTATCATAGGGAGTAGATTATATGAGATGTACAAGAGATAAAAGGGTGTTACTAATATTAACTAGTGCATTAATATTAATTGTGTCGTTAATATTTATAGTGTCGAAATTAAATAAAAATGATAGCATAGTGCTTTATGTTAATGAAGAGCCTGTATATGAAGAAGAGTTACTAAATAGTATAAAATATTTATCTTCATCTGTAAGAAATGAAATTATGAGAACTTATAAAATAGAATCAGATGAATTTTCGTGGGATAAAGAAATATTAGAGAATCAAACAGCTGGTGATATCTTAAAAAATAAAGCTATAGAAAAAAGTACATATGAGAAACTGTTGCAAATAAAAGCAAAGGAATATAGATTAATAAATAATATTGATTATAAATCTATAAAAGAAGAATTGGATAAAGAAAATAAAAGTCGTATAGAAGATAAGAGCAACAATAAAATTGTATATGGAACTACTATATTTGATTTCAGTGAATATTACCAATATATAAACACTAACTTAAGTATACAGTTAAGAAAAGTTTTAACTGATAATAAAACTTTAGAAATATCAGATAAAGAACTTGAGTTAGTTTATGAAAATAATAAGGAAATGTTTCAATCTGAAAATGATGAAACAGGGAAGCTAGAATTATTACCTTTTGAAATGGTAAAATCTAGCGTTATGGATATGGGGTTAAATGAAAAATTTAATCAATATATGAATAAGGAAGCTAAAAAAGCTTCTGTAAAATTTAAAGATGAAAGGAGACTAGATGATCTATTAAAGAATGGTTTAACTTAATTTAATTAATAGTTTGTTTTAGGTATGTTTTGTTTTGTTTTGAATATTTTTATAATTATAAAGATAGGAGAAACATATGGGGAGAAATAATGTATTTTGTAAAAAAATTATTAGTTCAGTATTAGCAGCAGCTATGATTATGTCTAATGGACCAATTACTAAGTCATTTGCTGATGAGAACTATGAAAACTTGAATAATATAGCAATAGCATCAAATGAATATAAGATAGGTATAGGAACAGCTTATTATGTTGATAGTGTAAATGGTAGCGATAGTAACCTAGGTACATCAGAGGATGCACCTTTTAAGAGTTTAAAAAAAGTAAATGAAATTAACTTAAATCCAGGAGATTCTATATTACTTAAAAAAGGTAGTATTTTTGATGATCAACAATTAACACCAAGAGGTCGCGGTACAGAAGAGAGCCATATTTTAATTAGCAGTTATGGAGATGGCGACAAGATGCCAGTAATAAATGCTAATCGTAAATTCCTAGAAGCTGTTTTAATTGAAAATATGGAATATGTTGATATTACAGGAATAGAAGTTACAAATGATGATGCATTTAACTTAACTGATAAAGCAGATGATCCAAATAATAATAGAAATAACTGGGATAGGCGTCTAGGGATACATGTAGCGATAAATGAAAAAGCTGAGGATACTTTTGATAAAAATTCTAATCGTGCATGGAAAGGCATCAACATAGATGGATGTTATATACATGATGTAGATGGAGATGAAAATCGTAATACAAATAAATTAAGTGGTGGTATTGGTGTAGAAATTAAATTTACACAATCAACTACTAATTTCCCATACTATGATGGAGTAACAATTCAAAATAATAGAATACACAAAGTTGATCGTACTGCAATCAAGGGTGTTAGATTAACAGAACTTGGAGAAGTTGGTGAAGATCAAGGTGGAGATCATATACGTTATGCTAATATACGTAGAAAAGATAACAATCAAGTTTCACTAAACTACGTTGTCAAGAATAATAATTTATCAGACATTGGTGGAGATGGTATATTAGTTGACTCAACGAAAGGAGCTTTAATTGAGCACAACTTATTATATAATCACACAATGAGAGGTACAGGTGCTAATGCAGGTATCTGGAGCTGGAATACTTTTGATACTCTATTTAGATATAATGAGTCTTATGGTGGACCATTATACAATCAAGATGGATGTTCTTATGACAGTGATTATAACAGTGCAGGAACTATATTTGAATATAATTATAGCCACGATACACCAATGGGATTCATGCTTCTTATGGGTGGAAATGATACAGATATTGTAAGATATAATATAAGTCAAAATGATGGTTTAGCATTTAGACATATAGCTGGTAATAGTAATACACCAAGTTATATTTATAATAATGTATTTTATTATGATGGAGCTGATTGGCAATTTATTCATAATAATAATCCTGATGGAACTAATGAAGATAGTTTAAAAACAAATTGGCAGTGGTTTAACAATATATATTACAACTACAGTAAAGATGTTCCAACTAACTGGAAGAAAACAAAATGGTCAGATGCTTTAAATATAGCAGGTGAAATGGTTTATGAAGCATCTGGAAAAAGCGGAGAAAATGAACCTCCAAATGTAATTAAAGCAGATCCTAAGTTTGTTAATCCAGGTGGTGGAGAAACTAATAATTGGGATACATTAAAAGCATATCAAGTAAAGAGTGACTCACCTGCTATAGGTAAAGGAGAATATGTTAATGTAGTTCCAAAGGCATCATCTGCTAATAATGGGTTCTGGGACTCAAAGTCAGATAGAAATATATATGAAGATTTTTATGGGAATAAATTATATCAAGGAGCACCAGATATAGGTGTACATGAATCAGAGACTAGTTCTTTAGATTTTGATATAGAAAAAAATGCTTCTTATCGAATTATGAATGATGATGATAGACTTTATTTAGAAAATACAGAAGGCAAAGATATAGGATTTTCTCAAAATACAGATGATAATCAGGATTTTACATTTGTAGGAACTAAAGATGGATTTAAGATACGTATTTGGAATACAGAAGATAATACTTATTTATATTTAAATAGTGAAGGAAAATTATCAGAAGCTGATGATACTATTTGGCAAGTTGAGGATTTAAAAACAGGCTTATATCATTTAAAAGCAAACAATAAGTATTTAACAAAGAAAGAGAATAATATTGTAATGTCAGAACTTTCAAATATGGAAAGCCAAAAATGGAGTCTACAATTAGTTTCTCAATCATCGTCTTTTAACTCAGGTGGAGAAGAAGTTGAAGGATATTCAAAAGATCAAGAGGTTAATGTTAATAATAAACAATCTGGATATTATGGAGAAGTTTCAAAGTTAAGTAAAAAAATGTCTAGGTTAAGTAAAAAAGTGTTTAGTGAAGATGTAAATAATACTGCACTTACAGGAAGTGAATTTGGTTATAAATTCTTTGTAGAAAAAGGAAACTACAATATCAAGTTAAACTTTGCAGAATTAGAAAAAGTAGAAAATAGAACGTTTGATATATTAGTTAATGGAAATCCATATAAAGAAGGATATGTTTTAAATTCAAATGAAAAGATTGAAGAAATAGGTCAAGTATACCCTGAAAATGGAGTTATAGATGTGAAGTTAGTTTCAGCTTACAACACTGATGGTATTGAAACAAAACCTATTTTAAACGGAATATCTTTAACTAAAAATGCAATGTCTGAAGTTAATATGCGTATAAATGCTGGTGGAGAAAGCTTTGATGGATTATATGCTGATGCACAATATCCAACAAAAGGAAGTGGATATTATGGTGAAAGTACTGAAGTCTTAGGAAATTTTGATACACTTCCAAATCCAGATGCAGGTATGGGAACTGTATTAAAAACAGGTAGAGAAGGAGAAAACTTTGGATATAAATTTAAAGTTCAACCTGGTCAATATCGTATAAAAATGTATTTCAATGAAGGGACAATAGATGGACAATCAAAAGATCATACTTTTAATATAAAAGTTAATGGAGAAGTAGTAAAAGAAAACTTTAATATTAAAAATGCTGCTGGTGGAGCAAATAAAGGCGTAGATATAACATTAAATGCAGTACCTAAAGATGGAGTTTTAGATATAGGATTTGAGGGTGTAAATGGTGATAAAGCTATGGTAAATGCAATAATAGTAGAACCATATACTCAATCATCAGAAGAAAATCTGGCAAAAAATAAAGATGTAGTAGCAAGTTCAGAGGAAAACGAAAGCAAAGCAGCTTCAAATGCAGTTGATGGAAGTAATGCAACTCGTTGGGGAAGTAATCCGTCAGATAATGAATGGATTTATGTAGATTTAGAGCAACTATATAGTATTAATAAAGTTGTTGTAGATTGGACACCAGGAGCTTATGCAACACAATATAGAATTGAAGTTTCAGAAGATGGAGAGAAATGGAATACTGTTAAGACTATTTCTGATGCATTACCAGGTCTTAATTCAACTGATTTAGAGTCAGAAGTAGCTCGTTATGTAAGAATATCTGGAGAAGAAAGGAATGACACTTGGGGAATTTCTTTAACTGAATTAGAAGTCTATGGTACAGAAGTTCGTGGTGATGCTGAAACAGTTGTGAAAACAACAGAAGAAAAAGATGGTAACCATACTTTATCAGTAGGAACTCAAAATATTTATAAACGTTATAAGTCTATGGAAGTTGAATTATCTTATAATCCAAAATTAGTAGATTATGTAGGTAATGAAACTCATAATAGTGAGTTAGTGGCTCTTGTTGGAGATATATCAAAAGAAGAAATAAGTGAGACAAATCATATATTAAAATATAGATTTAGTATAAAGAAAGCTGATGAGTTAACTGAATATAAGGAGATATTAAATACAGTATTTAAGCCGAAAGGTCAAACTCGTGCTGCGATAGATACGACAGTTTCGTTAACTAATGTAGCAGGGCATATAACAAAGTTAAATACTGTAAAAGCATATGTTCCACAAAAAGTTTCTATGGATGATATGAAAGCTTTAATAGCAGAAGCTACTAAAGTACATAATAATGCTGAAGTTGGTATAAAGCCAGGTCAATATACACAAGAATCAAAAGATAAATTACAAAGTGCTATAAGAAGTGCTCAAGCTGTTACAGACGAAACTTTACAAGAAGATAGACAAAAAGAATATGCTTCATTAGAAGAAGCTTTAAATGAGTTTAAGGAATCTGTTAAAGTAGCACAATTCGTAAACTATCATAAAGATTACATGGTTAGTAAAGAGGCAAATTACTCAGCTGGTTCAGTGAATATTTCAAATGGAAAATTACAACTAGGATTAGGAGCTAATTCATCTGCAACAGATAATGATGCACCTGGATTAAAAGAAGGATACTTATATACAAGATTTTCTGTAGATAATACTTCTGACCAGACATTGTTTAGAATCAAGAACCAATCGGGTTCTGGAATAAGAATAGGATATGATGAAGGAGCAAACTCTTGGTTTTATGATTCAGCCAAAGAAGGTTATGGATATTTTGGTGGAGAACATTTAAGAGCTAATGAAGAATATGAAATGATTTTAGAGTATAGATTAAACGATTCTAATAAATATGATTTAACTCTATTTATTAATGGGGAAAAGTTAAATACTATTAAAAATCTTGGATATGATGCTGTTGATGGTGTATTGACAATTGAAACAAGAAGAGATGCAAAAACATTTAATATAAGTGAAGTATATGTGACAAATGGAGAAAAATTAAACATAAATGTAACAGCGGGAGAAGGTGGGCAAGTTAGCCAGACAGGTGAAGTAGTTACTTTTGCAGAAGCGGATAAGACTTTCTTCATAACGCCAGAAGAAGGATACGAAGTAGATAAGGTACTAGTGGACGGAAAAGAAGTCAAAATAAATAATAATAAATTTACTTTTGAATATTTACAAAATAACCATACTTTAAATGTAACATTCAAAGAAGTTGTTGAAAAACCAGAAGTAAATAAAGATGTATTATTTACTATAATTGAATCAGGAAATAATTTAGTGAAAGAAGACCAAGAAGTAGAAGGTGGAAAATATACAGAGGAAAGTATATCTAAATTAAAAGAAGCTTTAAGCAGGGGTCAAAAAGTATTAGACAAAGAAAATGTAACACAAGAAGAAGTAAACTCATTAGTAAAAGAAATACAATATGCAATAGATAACTTAGAGTTAAGAGAGTTTGTACCACCAGTAGTAGTAGACAAAGATATTCTAATTAATATAGTAGAACTAGGAAAGAATATAGAAAATGAAGATGAAGAAGTAGAAGGTGGAAAATATACAGAGGAAAGTATATCTAAATTAAAAGAAGCTTTGAGCAAGGGTCAAAAAGTATTAGACAAAGAAAATTCAACACAAGAAGAAGTAAATGCATCAGTAAAAGAAATACAAGATGCAATAGATGGTTTAGAGTTAAAAGAAGTTTCATCACCAGTAGTAGATAAAGATGTGCTAGAAAATATAGTAGAACTCGGAACTAATCTAGTAAAAGAAGACGAAGAAGTAGAAGGTGGAAAATATACTGAGGAAAGTATATCAAAGTTAAAAGAAGCTTTAAGCAGGGGTCAAAAAGTATTGGGCAAAGAAGATGCAACACAAGAAGAAGTGAACGCATTAGTAAAAGAAATACAATATGTAATAAGTAACTTAGAACTAAAAGAAGTTGAACCGCCAGTAGTAGATGAAGTAAACAAAGATATATTATCTACTATATTATCAGCAGGTAATAGAATAGTAAAAGAAGATGAAGAAGTTGAAGGTGGAAAATATACCGAGAAAAGTATATCGAAACTAAAAGAAGCTTTAGATAAAGGCTTAAAAGTATTAGAAAATGAAGATGCAACACAAGAAGAAGTAAATGAATTGATAAAAGAAATACAAGATGCAATAGAAGGTTTAGAGTTAGCTGCATCACCAGAAGAACCTAGTAAACCAGAAGAGCCTAGTAAACCAGAAGAACCTAGTAAACCAGGAGAGCCTAGTAAACCAGAAGAGCCTAGTAAACCAGGAGAGCCTAGTAAACCAGAAGAACCTAGTAAACCAGAAGAGCCTAGTAAACCATTAAAACCAAGTACTGATAAGGAAGAACAAAATAATAATGTGCAAACATCAGATAGCTCAATAGTAGGGTATTTAGGATTAGGGATGGCATCTTTAGCTGGATTAGTAGCTATAAGAAGAAAGAAATACAAAAAGTAGCAAATGACTTTATAAAACAGTATAAAGCGTAGTAAAATAAAGAAAGCCTATGAGAGAAGTATACCTCATCATAGGTTTTCTTATATTGAGAATTAAGTGATAAAAAAGTTGATTGTAATTAAATAAGCCTAATATCATTAAAGATATTAGGCTTATTTAATTAACTATTGTTATTAATATCTATTATTACTCCCACAAACGTATATCTTATGAGCAACTATTTTCTTCATACTATTCTTTGCAGGAGCCATATATTTTCTAGGATCATTTGCTTGTGGGTTTTCTATGAAATATTCTTTTAAAGAATCTGAGAATGGAATTTTCAAGTCTGTAGCTATATTTACTTTACAAATTCCAAGGGATATAGATTTTTTTACAAGTTCATCTGGTATATCTGAAGCACCGTGTAAAACTAATGGTACATCAACAGACTTTTTTATTTCTACTAGTCTATCAAAGTCAAGCTTTGCTTCACCTTTATACAATCCATGAGATGTTCCGATAGAAATAGCTAGTGAATCGATACCTGTTCTATCTACAAAGTCTTTTGCTTGTTTAGGATTAGTGTATACTGTATCTTTTTCATCAACTATAAGATCATCTTCTTGTCCACAAAGTCTACCAAGTTCTGCTTCAACAGTTGCATCAAATCTATGAGCATATTCAACAACTTCTTTAACAGTTTCAATATTGTCTTCATAAGATAGATGAGAGGCATCTATCATTGCAGATTTAAATCCTAAGTCTATATAGTTTTTGATTTCACTTACATCTTCATAATGGTCTAAGTGTATTGCTATAGGAATATCATATTTCTTAGAAGCAACCTCAGCCATTGATACTATATAATCACCACCAGCATAAACTAGAGTAGAAGGTGTTCCAGCTAGAATTACAGGTGATTTTAATTCACCAGCAGTCTCAACAACTGCTTGTAGTGTTTCTAAGTTATGAATATTAAATGCAGGTACTGCATATCCTTCGTTTTGTGCTTTTTTTAATATTTCTCTTGTTGATAGTATCCCCATGTTAATTCCCCCTTAAATTTAGTCGTGATATCCGCCTTTGTCCCATTTTTCGTTAAATTCATCAAAATAGTGTTCATCACCATTTGCAAAGTCTTTTTCAATTACTGAATCTATCTTATGTATAAGTTCCTTGTTTTCATCAGAAGGATTGAACTCTGTATCAAGAAATACATCTATTATATTTTCCATTAGGCCAAGTCCTGTGATTCTTCCTCCGAATCCTAAAACATTTACTCCTAATTGCTCTTTAGAATATCTTGCTGTCTCTACATCTCTTACAAGCGCAACTCTTGCACCCTTAATTTTTGCAGCAGCATTAGTAATACCAACCCCTGTGCCACATATAACAATTCCTAAGTCAGCTTCGCCATTTACTACCTTTTCAGCTGTCAACTTACCATAGATAGGATAGTGAGTTCTCTCATGGTCATATGTTCCGTTATCTATAACCTTATGCCCTTTTGATGCTAAATAGTCTACTACTTTGTTTTTTATATCTGTAACGATATGGTCACAACCAACTGATATAATCATGTTATTTTCCCCCTTAAGCCATTTTATTTAACATATCAACTCTAATTTGATGTCTACCACCTGAGTAGTCAGATAGGATAAACTTTTCACAAATTTTCTTAGCAATCTCTAAACTTGTTACTTTTGAACCAATAGTTATTATAGAGGTATTATTATGATCTCTAGTCATTTTTGCAGAGTGTTCATCAGCAACCTGTGCACAAACTATTCCTTTGTGTTTTGCACATACATTAAAAGAGCCTGAACCATACTCATCTATAACTATTGCTCTTTGACCTTCATTATTAAGCATAGCAGTTGCTATAGCTTTAGATGTCTCGAAGAAATCAAAGTTTTCTTCTTCAGTTTTATCTATAACATCAAAGCCTTTACTGCATAAGTACTCCTTTATAGAATTTTTAAAACTTGAACTTTTAAAGTCAGATCCAATTAAAACTTTCATAGAAAAATTCCTCCCCCTAAATCTGTTATTTATTTAAAGTATATATCTGTATACTTAGAATACTTATTAATATTTTCTTTACTTATATTTTCATCAGTTATAATAGCAGTTACATTTTCTAAGTTATAAAACTGATAGAAGTCTCTTTTATTCAATTTTGATGAATCTGCAACAATATACTTTTCTAATGAATTATTAAGTATAGTCGCTTGAATCATACCTTCGTCTTCATTTGATGTTGAAATAGCACTATTATAAATACCATTTACACCAATAAAGGCTTTTTTTATATTCATTTTATATAATATATCATTAGCGATGCTACCTACAAATGCCCCTGTTCTACTGCGGTAACTTCCTCCAACCAAAATTAACTCATAGCGATGATCATCTTTGAATTTATTAAATACATGTATAGAGTTAGTTACTATTTTTAGATAGTTAGCTGTTATATACTCATACACTAATTCTATTGTTGTACCAGGACCTAAAAAAATAGAATCTCCATCTGAAATTTTCTCGGCTATCTTTTTAGCAATATTTTTTTTATACTCAATATTAATGTTTTGTTTTTCGATATGACTTAGTTCTTCTTCGATTACAACATTGCATAACTGAGCACCACCTCGGATTCTTTTTAGTAAACCCCTATTATCTAAATCTTGTAAATCTCTTCTTACTGTCATTTCGGTTACATTTATAACACTTGTTATATCACTAACTTTAACAATCTCTTTCTCATGAAGTAGATTCAGTATAATAGAGTATCGTTCTTCTTTAAGCATATAAGGTATCCTTTCTAAAATATCTAATTGTTTAAAAATGTTCTAAAGTTTTTGAAAATGTTTCCTATGAATTAAAGTTAGCACTAATGAATAGTAATGTCAAGATGGATAAAATGAAAAAAATGGTAAAATATTTCGGGAAATCGTTGACAAGGATATGAAAAAATAATAATATGATATTAAACAAACCAAAACGAACTAAAACGAACTGAAAACGAAATTAATCAAAACAATAAAAGGGGGAAATTTTAAAATGTCAGAAGTATCAGTAGAACAATCAGTAACAAAAGAAGAATTAAGTATGATAGCCTTTGAAATAATAGCTTATTCAGGTGATGCAAGGAGTAAATTACTTGAAGCTGTTAAAAATGCTAAAAGTAAAAATATGGAGCAATGCGAACAACTTATAGAAGAAGCAAAACAATGCTTAACAGATGCACACAATGCCCAAACAAAAATGATAGTTACAGAAGCTAGAGGGGAAAACTTAGATGTTGGTTTCTTAACTGTACATGCTCAAGATCATTTAATGACAACTTTATTATTACAAGATATAATTGGAAATTTATTAGACATATATAGATAAATATAAAATTAAATAAGAAGGGTTTTAATACATATTAGGGGAGGAATAAAACCATGGAAACTTTAGTAAGACAGATTGAAAAGTGGAAACCATTTTTTGAAAAAATATCTAGAAATAAATATTTAAGAGCAATAAGAGATGGATTTATATCTGCAATGCCTATAGTACTTTTCTCAAGTATATTTATGCTTATAGCATTTGTTCCGAATATTTTTGACTTTAAATGGAGTCCAGAAATAGAAGCAATAATTCTTAAGCCTTATAATTATTCAATGGGTATCATAGCTTTAGTTGTTACTGCAACAACGGCAAAAAATTTAACAGACTCGCTTAATAGAAACATGCCTAAAAATAATCAAATCAATAATATATCTACGATGATAGCGGCAATAGTATGCTTCTTATTAATAAGTGTTGATTCTATAGAGGGCGGTTTCGCTAATGGATATATGGGATCAAAGGGATTAATAACAGCATTTATATCAGCATTTGCAGTGTGTAATGTATATAAGGTATGCGTGAAAAATAATGTAACTATAAAAATGCCTGATGCAGTACCACCAAATATATCTCAAACTTTTAAAGATATCATTCCTTTTGGGGTATCAGCACTTTTATTCTGGTTATTTGATTTAGCATTTAGAAATATATTTGATTTTAACTTTGCAGAAGGTGTTATATTGTTCTTCCAACCTTTATTTACAGCAGCTGATGGATATCTTGGATTAGCTATAATATATGGTGCTATGTCGCTATTTTGGTTCGTTGGAATACAAGGTCCATCAATTGTTGAACCAGCAGTATCTGCTATCTATTATGTAAATATAGCTACAAACTTACAGTTATTCCAAAATGGTGAACAAGCAGTTAATATATTAACACCAGGAGCACAACAATTCGTAGCAACGATTGGGGGTACAGGAGCTACTCTTATTATAACTTTAATGTTTGCATTCTTATCTAAGTCAAAAGAGTTAAAAGCAATAGGTAAAGCATCGTCAGTACCAGTTTTATTCGGGGTAAATGAACCTATACTATTTGGTGCACCACTTATATTAAATCCTATATTCTTTATACCATTTATAGGAGCACCAATAATAAACGTTTGGTTATTTAAATTCTTTGTAGATGTAGTTGGAATGAACAGTTTCATGTATGTATTACCTTGGACAACTCCGGGTCCAATAGGTATAGTTCTTGGATGTGGAATGGGTCTATTAACAATTGCATTTGCAGCTCTTATACTAGTAGTTGACTTTGTAATTTACTATCCATTCTTTAAAGTTTATGATAAACAAAAAGTTGAAGAGGAAAATCAAAAAGAGACAGATAAATCTTTTGAAAATACTGTAAATTCAACAAACAAAGTTGCTTTTAGAGAAATAAGTGCTACAAAAACTAAAGATCCAGTGCAAAGAGAGAATAGTACAAGTAAGGATATATTAAATAATAAAAGAGTTTTAGTTTTATGTGCAGGTGGCGGTACTAGTGGTCTTCTAGCAAATGCACTATCAAAAGCTGCAAAAGCAAATAATATAGATATGTTAACAGCAGCAAATTCTTATGGATCTCATGTAGATATGTTAGAAGATTTTGATTTAGTAATATTAGCTCCGCAAGTAGCATCTAACTATGAAGACTTAAAGAAAGATACAGATAGACTAGGAAAAAAAGCTGTAGCAGTAGAAGGTAAAAAATATATTGAATTAACAAGAAATCCAGAAAAAGCACTAGAGTTCACTTTAGAAATTTTAAATAATGTGGTTAAGGAGAGAGCATAATATGAGATTACCAAAAGACTTTATACTAGGCGGAGCAACAGCTGCGTATCAAGCTGAAGGAGCAACAAAAGAAGGAAATAAAGGAAAAGTTGCCTGGGATGATTACTTAGAAAAGCAAGGAAGGTTTTCGCCAGATCCAGCAAGTGATTTTTATCATAAGTACCCAGTGGATTTAGAATTATGCCAAAAATTTGGTGTTAATGGAATACGTATTTCTATAGCATGGTCTAGAATATTCCCAAATGGCTATGGTGAAGTTAATAAAGAAGGCGTTGAGTTTTATCATAACCTTATAGATGAGTGTATAAAGCGTAATGTTGAACCATTTGTTACATTACATCACTTTGATACACCAAATACCTTACATGCAAATGGTGATTTCTTAAATAGAGATACTATAGGTTACTTCGCAGAGTTTGCAAAAGTTTGTTTTGATGAATACGGAGATAAAGTAAAATATTGGATAACTTTCAATGAGATATGGCCAGTAGCTTGTGGTCAATATATAACGGGTACTTTTCCACCAGCTATTAAGTATGATTTAGAAAAAGCTATACAATCAATGCATAACATGATGGTAGCTCACGCTAAAGTAGTTAAGTTATTTAAAGAAAATAACTATAAAGGGGAAATAGGTGTAATACATTCACTTGAATATAAGTATCCAGATAGAGATTTAGAAGAAGATAAGCTTGCAGCTGAGCTTGAGGATATAGTTGCAAATAAATTCTTACTTGATGCAACATTTATTGGACAATATTCTGAACGTACAATGTTTGGTATAAACAGAGTATTAGATAAGAATGGTGGTAGTTTAAAGATTGAAGATGGAGATATGGAATTGCTACAAGAAGCTTGTAAGCATAATGAATTCTTAGGAATAAATTATTATCAAAGTAGTTTTATAAGAGCATATGAAGGTGAATCAGAGATATATCATAATGGTACAGGGGATAAAGGGACATCAATATTTAGATTAAAAGGAATCGGTGAAAGAAGATTTGATAAAGATATTCCTAGAACTGATTGGGACTGGCTAATATATCCAACGGGTCTTTATGACATGATGGTAAGAATTAAGAATGATTATCCAAACTATAATAAGATTTATATAACAGAAAATGGAATGGGTTATAAAGATGATTTTGAAGATGGGATAATCATGGATACACCAAGAATTGATTATATACGTAAACATTTAGAAGCAGTTGCACAAGCAATAGAAGATGGTGTAAATGTTAAAGGGTATTTCTTATGGTCTTTAATGGATGTTTTTTCATGGTCAAATGGATATAACAAGAGATACGGATTATTTTACATAGACTTTGAAACACAAAAAAGATACCCTAAAGAGTCTGCTTATTGGTATAAGATGGTAAGTGAGACGAAAGAAATATTATAAAAAAATAAATATAATATTAGCTTAAATTAAGCAATATAGAAAGATCATGTTTAGTTTATAGTCAACATGGTCTTTTATTTTTATTAGAAGATTGGAATTGGTGTTTTATATAAGAACATACGAGATATAAAAAGTCCAAGTTTGTATACTTAACGACCTGTTTTGCAAAAAATATTGAATTTATTACTAAGTATGTTAAAGTAAGTAGTGGGAAAAGGCTTTAAAGGGGTTATTAAGAGTTTTTATATTTAAAATTATATATGATAATTATGGGGGATATAATTGTACGGAATTAGAGTCATATAAAATTTATAATTAGATATGACTGATATTTAAATAGGGAAGTAAAAAAATAGTGGTAATAATTTACTACTATTTTTTTGCTTATTATTGAACATAAACATTTATATAAAATATAAACTGAAAAGTAAATTTCCATTAAGTATTTCATTATAAAAAAACAAATTAATATCATTTTATGATAAAATATATCCATAACTCTAAGTAAAATTATATTGAGGGGGAAGTTAAGTGTCAAAATCTAAAACAAAAGGCGAATCATTGCCAATATCTAAGCTAGTAAGAATTTTACTTCCAGAAATTCAAGTACTAGATCACATAAAAGAAAATGGAGTGATAAATAAAGAACACTTTAAAAAGAATAAAAAAGTATTAAATAATACTATTACAAATACTAAAAGAGATATAGGTAAAAAGATTAATTCTAATATAAATTCAACTGAGCGATCAGTTCAAAATATATCTATAAAATCAAATGATATTAATTCAGATAAGTTAATAACTAACAATTATGCTAAAGCAAATAACAATGTACAAAAACAAGCGCTAGATCAAGCATTTGATAGAGTAGAAAGTACTCTTTCAGATTATGTACTTGGCCAAAAAGAATATTTACCTAAACTAACTATTGCTTTTAAAAGACCATTTGTATATGGGAAAAAGGATGGTATAAGCAACACTATATTCATAACAGGTCCTAAAGGTTCTGGTAAACATTTATCAGTAAAAGCTATAACTAGATTTTTAAAAGAACAAAAGCTAATAAAAGGTAACGGTGTGTATCAAATAGATCTTTCAAAATACAAACTTGAAAAAGATGCTGAAAACTTATTCTTAACAGATATTTATAATGCACTTTATGGAAGTGAAAGTGTAGTTGTATTTGATAATTTTGATAAATGTCACCAGAGTGCTTTAGATTTACTTAGTAAGCTAGTAATAGATGAAAAGCTT
This sequence comes from Romboutsia faecis, assembly GCF_014323405.1. Lineage (GTDB taxonomy): Bacteria > Bacillota > Clostridia > Peptostreptococcales > Peptostreptococcaceae > Romboutsia_E > Romboutsia_E faecis. The sequence goes on from NZ_JACRWE010000002.1 coordinate 407,740, forward strand.
AAATTAAATAGAAGGTATAGAGAGCAGTTAGGTCAGATGGTAGATGTTACAGGACAAGGTAGTTTAACTTTAAATACTACTGATGAAATACTTGCAAATGGAAAGTACTTAGTTTTCATAACTGAAAAAAGCGAAGAAAGTATTAGAAATACATTTTCAAATGATTTCATGAAAAAAGTATACGATATCATAAGTACAGTGGAACTTACTAAAGAAAGTTTAACTATAATATGTAAGTTCATATTAAATGATTACAAAACAAAGATAAATGATAATTTAAATTTAGATATTAACTTTGATAATGAAGTTTTAGAATGTGTACTTAAAAACTATGATAAGAACATAGGTGCTCATGGTTTAAGTGAATATGTTGAAAAAAATATATATTATCCTTTAGTTGAGTTAGAATTAACAGGAAAAATAAATAATGAACATACATATGAACTGAAAGAAGAAAATGATACTGTAGTATTAGTTAATGAAGTGTATAATATAGAGCTATCATCTGTATTAAAAGCTGTTGAGTCAGATAATCTAGATGAGTTAAATAAAGAACTAGATAACATAATAGGCTTGAGTATTGTAAAGGAATTTATAAAGAAATTAGAAGATAATATAAGGGTTCAGAGCATAAGAAGAAATAAAGGTTCAAAAGAAGCTAAGTTATCATTACATATGATATTTACAGGAAATCCTGGTACAGGTAAGACTACTATGGCTAGAATAATGGCTAAATATTTAAAAGCACTTGGATATTTATCTAGTGGCCATTTAGTAGAAGTTTCTAGAAATGATTTAGTTGGTCAATATGTAGGAGAAACTGCGCAAAAAACCATGAATAAAGTAAATTCTGCTATGGGTGGAATTTTATTTATAGACGAGGCTTACGCTATAGCTAGAGATGAAAATGATATTTTTGGAATAGAAGCAGTAGATACTATTGTAAAAGCAGTAGAAGATAATAGAGATAACTTAGTAGTTATACTAGCAGGGTACACTAAGGAAATGGAAGACTTCTTAAAGACTAATAGTGGACTTAAGTCTAGATTTAACTACAATGTTGAATTTGAGGATTACACATCTAATGAATTATTAGAAATATCTAAGGTAATAGCAAAATCAAATGGATACTTAATAGATGAGAACATAGATGATAACTTACTAGAATTATTTGAGGGTAAGCAAATAAAAGGTAAGAATGATAGCGGTAACGGTAGATTAGCAAGAAATATAATAGAAAAAGCTATTGCAAATCAATCAAATAGATTAGCTAAGTTAGATGAAAAAGACTTGAATAAAGATGAAATAAATAAACTAACAATAAGGGATTTTGGCTTAGATAAGAAAGAAGTGTTTAGTCTAGAAAAAGAGCTAAGTAAGGTGGTTGGACTAGATGAGGTAAAAGAATTTGTAAGAGATTTAGAAAAACAACTAATAGCGAAAGAAAAGAGAAAGCAAGTTGGGGTAAGTGTTAAGTCATCTCAATCTCTTAATATGATATTTACTGGAAACCCAGGTACAGGTAAGACTACTGTTGCAAGACTTATAGGTAACCTAATGAAGAACATGGGAATATTAAAATCTGGTCAAGTTATAGAAACTGATAGAACCTCTCTTGTAGGACAGTATGCAGGTGAAACTACTAAAAAGGTGACAGAAATATTCCAATCAGCTTTAGGAGGAGTATTATTCATAGATGAAGCTTATGCATTAATGTCTTCTGAAAATGATCCTTTAGGAAAAGAAGCTGTAGATACCTTAGTTAAGCTTATAGAAGATTTTAGAGAAGATATAGTTGTAATAATGGCCGGTTATGACAAAGAAATGAAAGAATTCTTAAATACGAATTCAGGATTAAGATCTAGATTCCCTTTAAGTATAAACTTTAAAGACTATGATATAAATGAGTTAGTAGAAATAGGGAAAACAATGATAAAAAGTAAAGGGTTTATTTTAGCAGGAAATTCAGAAGATGAGCTTGAAGATGCTATAAAAAAAGAAAAACAAAAAAGTGGAGCGCAATCTGGAAATGGAAGAATGGTAAGAAATATAATAGAAAAAGCAATTAGAGAGCAATCCTCAAGAATTGCAGATATGGATACAATTGATGAAAATTCGGCAGTTTTATTAATAGAAGAAGACTTTGGAATTTATGTTAAATCACAAGAAAATTTCAATTTAGATGAGAAGTTAAATGAAGTTGTTGGTCTTAATGAAGTTAAAGAATTTATAAAAAGTCTTCAAGCGCAACTTAAAATAAAAGAACAAAGGAAATCCTTAGGATTGCCAGTAGATGAGTCACAAACCCTTCATATGATTTTTAAAGGAAACCCAGGAACAGGTAAAACTACAATGGCAAGAATAATTGGAGAGGTTTTATATAACATAGGAGTGCTTAACAGTAATACATTTGTTGAAACTGATAGAAGTGGTTTAGTAGCTGGATATGTAGGACAAACAGCTATAAAAACTAAAGAAAAGTTAGAATCAGCACTTGGAGGAATACTGTTTATAGATGAGGCTTATGCTTTAGCTCAAGATGCAGGAAGTCAAAATGGGTTTGGAAAAGAAGCTATAGATACTTTAGTAAAAGGAATGGATGACAATAGAGATAATTTAGTAGTTATATTAGCCGGTTATAGTGAAGATATGGATAGATTTTTAGAGGCTAACCCAGGATTGAAGTCTAGATTTGCTAATATTATAGAATTTAAAGATTATTCAGCTGATGATTTATTAACTATTGCAGATAATTTATTCAAGAGTAAAGGATATGAAATAACTAAAGAAGCTAAATTAAAAATGAGAGATATATTTAAAGAAGCTTGCAAAGTTCCTGATTTTGGCAATGGTAGATATGTCAGAAATATATTAGAAAAATCGGTAAGAAATCAAGCTGTAAGACTTGAAAAAATTGATAACATGACTAAAGAGCATCTTATTACTATTGAGGAATGCGATGTATCTAAGGTTAACTTGTAGGAAAGAGGTGAGAAGTATGAAATCTATATCTAAGGTAATAAGCAACTTAATAACGATAGCTTACGGAGTAACTTGTATGCCTATATTGGTACTTGTAGCCATCTTTTTCCCGATTATGAATATAATAGATGCTTTTACGATAATAAGCACAGGGTACACGGTTTACGGTGATTACATTGACTTAATTATGGCAATATCGCTGCTTATGTATATATCATTAAGATTCAGAGCGTTGAGAAGAATATATATTATTTTTCCATCGTTATTTGAAACTCTTAAATATTTGATAATATCGGGTATATTTACAGGTATAGGAGTGGAAGTATTGAATTGGAGCCATATAGTACTAACACCAGGTAGAAAAATGTTTGGAATAGGAATGTTTATATTATCACTTGTACTTTGGAGATTATTTGTATCCATATACTATAGAAAGAAACCTCTTTCAAAAATTATGTTAGAAAGCACGGAAAAAATGCAAAATTATAATGAAGAACTTAGTTAATGGAGATTATGATGAAGAAACTTAAAGAAAACGAATCAACTAATTTTAATGATCTAGATGATATTAAAATATATGAGGATGTAGAATATGAAAATATAAATTTAGATAAATTAGATATAAATGAAGGAGCATTTAAAGAATTTAAAGAAGATGAAGAAAAAGATGAATATATAAATACTTCTATGAAGAAATTCCGACTATTTATAGGTGTATTATGTTTAGTCACACTTTTTATGTCTGGTAGCCTACCAAATACAGATTATAGAAATAATTTAGCATCGGGAACTATAGAAGGTGTAAATGCTGGAGACATATTAAGTAAAGATTCATTAAAGCTTGAAGCCAAAGATGCTTTGCTAGAAATTACAAAGGGATTTGGAAATATAGAAATATCAATTTGGAATTTTTCAGAAGTAGAGGATAATGATTATGTTCAAGTATTTATAGATGGAGTAGCGCAAGGAGCACCTTTTTCAATTAGACATAAGCCAGTAAAGATAAGTGTTCCAGATAAAGCGGTGATTCAAGTACAAGGTGTAAGAGATGGTAGTAATAATGGTATTACATACGCTGTATTTTTTAATAAAACGGGAGAAACATATTTAAATACAGTACCATTAAATATGATGAATACTTATACAATTATAAGTAAATAGCTATATTCTTATAAAATACACTAAAGATTTTTTTAGCCATATTGATGAATCAATATGGCTTTTTTATTAAGATATTTGCTAAGATGTAGCAAACATCTTCCTATAGTACATTTATTGAATAATATATTTGATACAAGTCAATAAAAACGATAAAATAAGTCATAGGGAGGGGACAATATGAAAGAAAAATTTCGTTCTGGACTAGGTATGTTATACGCTATATATGTAATATTTCTTGTAGTAATGTTAGATAAATCAGTACAACTAGGATTATTAGGAAGTAATAATTTTATAATACAAATATTTGAAGAAATGAATTATACAACAGAAGTAGGTAAAGGGAGTGCACTATTTTTTATTACATTCTTTGCCATATTTTTCTACATTATAAAATCAAATATTGATGAAATTATTACATATGAAGATGATAATATAGAAAATAAAATTAATCAGAAGTTAATTATATATAAGATATTAGTAGTATTAACTATTATTCTAGGAACTTATGTAATTGTAGTTTCTAAGGATGAAGATAGTTTTTATACAACTATATTTTTAATAATAGATAGTGTACTAATTTATTACACAAAAAAGGGGCATTTTATGTCTTATATGTATAATAGGCAAATGCAATGGTATAAACATATAAATAGCGAAGATATCCATGAAGATACTCATAAATGGAGAAGAAAGCGTAAGTTTAATGGATATGTAAAAGTAAATTCAAAGCATAGATATATGCATATACTTGAATATATACCTACAATTATTATTTCAATAATTTTTATTGTTCCAAATGTATTACCGATACGACTTTTTATGGGATATATTTTAATAATGAATATAGCCTCAGTAGTAGAAGATTTGTTTAGTCTTTACACAAAAACTACGGGAATATGTACATCAGCTGTTGAGAGTAGTAGCAAAGTAAATCATACATATAGTATTGTTGTGACAGATTACGAAAATAAAACTGAAATGAAGTTTAGCGTAAATCAACTTTTCAATATTTGCGAAATGGATAAAGTAGAAGTAGTATATGGAATGTTTAGTAAAAGATGCTTATTAATAAATAATATTGTCAATAAGCCAAGAAAAAAACTTGGAAGTACTTACTTTTCTTTATTTATATTCTTAGCAATTGTAACAAGTATGGTAATAAAATCCAGCTTATTAGATTCAGGTAAATACGAAGAGTTTAATTTTGGAAATAAAGAAACTTTTAATAGTGAAAATGATTACTATGAAAATAATAATAAAAATAATAGCTATGAAGAATATATAAATGACCCAGATATAGTTCTTAGTGGGCAAGAAATTTTAGACTTATATCAAAATACAAATAAAGATATATTAGAGTATAAAATTATTGAACCTAATGAGTACTATGTAGAGTCTACTTTTAATACTTTTGAACATTATGAAGGCATGGTTGCAAGACAAATAGTAGGTGATAAAAGATATGGACAAATTTTATATCCATATTCTTATGATAGTCATTTAAATGATATAACTATTCAAAAGGAAACAGCGATGTATTTAATAAGTCAAGTATTACCTTCGGATGTGGTTGAAGAAAGAGTATTAGTTAATGAAGGTTATGGGCAGGAGTGTAGAGTTTATTCATCTAGTAAAGGAACTTTTGTAGTAAGAATGTTAAGAAATCAATATTTTAATAAATCAGAACCTTATTATAATGAAGATGAGATAGTAGATTTAAAGTATTTTAAGCTTATAGAATAAATATAAATAGAATGATTTCAGATTTCAAGAATATAAATACATTATGGATGATAGGAGGGGATTCTATGAACTATAGGTATTTATATGATGGAATAGATGATCAAATTAAGCTAGTAGATGGAACTTATATAACTCCAATTAATTTTGATAATGGAGCTACAACACCACCATTAAAAAGTGTAACGAAAATAATTTCTGATAATATAAAAAACTATGGCCCTATTGCTAGAGGAGTAGGAATTAAAGGTGAGTACTGTACTACGATGTTTGGTCAAGCTAGAAAAATTATACTTAACTTCTTTGGTCTTGGTAGTTCACAAAGTCACACTGTAGTATATACAAAGTCTGATACAGAAGGTTTAAACCTATTAGCAAATGTGCTAATAAAAAATAAAGATGATATGATTCTTACAACTAGAATGGAACATCATGCAAATGACTTACCCTTTAGGAATGCAGGAAAAATGGTTTATGTAGATGTAGATGAATTAGGTAGAATAAATATAGATGATATAGAAAAAGAGTTAATAAAAGCAAAGGGCAAAATTAAAGTTGTGACTGTGACGGGGGCATCAAATGTAACTGGATATATTACTCCAATACATGATATTGCAAGACTTGCACATAAATATAATGCGTTGATAATTGTAGATGGAGCTCAATTAATAGCACATACAAAGATTGATATGAGTGGAAGTTGTGAGGAGGAAGAGATAGATTTTATTACTTTTTCGGCCCATAAGGCTTATGCACCTTTTGGAAGTGGTGCAGTGGTTGGAAAGAAAGAGTATTTAAATGAGTATGATCCTTTCTTGTCTGGAGGAGGATGTGTAGCAGGCGTATTTGACGATACTGTAATTTGGTCGAGCGTACCGGAAAGATATGAGGCTGGAACTCAGAATTTCTTCGGAGTAATAGCAATGGCACAAGCTTTAAATGAGCTACAAAATATTGGTTTTGAAAATATACAAGATCATGAAGCGAATCTTAAAAATTATCTGATAAATAACATGAAAAATATAAATAATGTAACTTTATATGGAGATACAAATTATACAGATGATAGATTAGGGGTAATAGCTTTTAATATAAAAGATAAAAATTATGAAGAAGTATCTATAAAAATGGCTACTGAAAAAGGAATATCTTTAAGATGTGGTAAGTTCTGTGCACATCCTTATGTATATAGATTATTGGGAGTAAGCGGTTGCGATGCGTATAGAGATATAGTTTCAGGAGAACATTATTATGGAATGATAAGAGCAAGTCTTGGTCTTTATAATACAGTTGAAGAAGCTGATATTTTCTTAAATTATTTAGAGTATATTGCAAGTAGAAGAAGTTCTCTTCGTAGATCAAGAAAAGCTATTGGAAGAGTGAAGTTTTAGAATATAGATAAAAGTAGGGTAGTTACGTTTAGTGACTACCCTTTACTTAATATCAAATTGGTAGGATTTTAACTTTTGCTTTTTATATAAAATGTATAGGCCCTATACCTATCAAGTCAAGTAAATATATTTAATTTATAATAATTATCACAAAATAAATAAAATGTATGTATATAGATATTAATTTTGTCATAAAATAAATAAAAATAAAGAAACAATAGAGAATATTATTATTCTTAGGAGTTATTTGGAATAGTAATATAAAAAGAGAGTATAGTTTTGTAGTATTTAAATGTGAATACATCAGTAGAAAGGTGTAGGTTTTTATGAGTATAATAGAATCAGCTATAAAATTAAGCGAAGTAGTTCAAAGCATAGCTAGAGAAAAAGGTATAAGCGAAGAAGAAGCTTGGACAGAAGCGGTTAAAGTATATAGAGAAGAATATGAAAATATAAAAAAGTAGATAGACAAAATTTTTAAGCTGTAAAGAAATTTAAATTAAAGCTACATATAAATAATATAAAGGAGCTTTAAATAATGAATTATATTATAAAAAGGAGCTTTCTTAAAAAATCAATTATTTTTAAGAAAGCTCCTTTTAAATTGAAATTTTATAGAAACTTTATTACTTCATCTAAAACCTTACCAATTGATTCATTAATAACTAAGTCAGCTTTAGAATCGTAAGGTGTTTTGCTATTGTTTATTAAGATGATATTATTGCCTTTGAAATAATTTATGAAACTAGCGGCAGGATATACAACTAAAGAGGTGCCACCTATTATTAATAAGTCTGCAGAACTTATAGCATCAATTGTTTTAGAAATAACATCATTGTCTAAGCCTTCTTCATAAAGGACAACATCAGGCCTAACAATTCCTCCACATTTATTACAATATGGAATTACTCCATCTAAGTTTAACATTTCATTTAAATCGAAAAAGGTATTACATTTTGTACAATAGTTCCTATGTATAGATCCATGTAGCTCCAATACATTTTTGCTACCAGCCATTTGATGAAGTCCATCAATATTTTGAGTTATTACAGCTTTTAATTTCCCCATTGTTTCAAGTTTAGCTAAAGATAAATGGGCTTTATTTGGTTTAGCATCAGTATAAATTAATTTGTCTTTGTAAAACTTAAAAAAATCTTCTGGATATATTGAGTAAAATGTATGAGATACTAATTGTTCTGGTGCAAAGTTTTTATTTAGTTTTTGACTAAATAAACCAGATGAACTTCGAAAGTCAGGTATATTAGACTCGGTAGATACTCCAGCACCTCCAAAGAAAACTATGTTATCACTACTTTTAATAATTTCTACTAATTTTTCTATACTCATATTACATCACCTTTTATTTATAAATTTATGTTAGCATTTATAATTATATCATAACCGGTTTATCTTATAAGAATTTAACTACATTAAATAGAATAGAAGATATTTGTAAATCAACATATATAAAATGGAGTATATGCTTCGGGTAGGTATTATATAAATATAGATTTTAATAACTGTATAAAAGTTGTAGAATTTAAAGATTTCCTAGCTTTCATAAATATATAAGTTCAGATATAAATTCATTATGTAGTAAGAAATATAAAGATAATGATTCTTATGAAAACTTTTTTGTAAATTTTATAAGTAAAAAAAGGTAATTAGTAGGCAAAGGTAAAATATAGTAACTTAAAGTTAGATTAAGGGGAAGTGTATTTATGAATATTAGAGAAGGCGATTATCGTATGTTCGAAATATATGCTAGAGAATATAAAAAAAGAGTATCTAGCAAAAAAATGAATAAATTAGATTATTTAGAGGCTAAAATGATGGAAATTAGTAAGATTTTAACTCCTTATGTGATAGAATTTTGCAGATTAGATATGGAATTTAAAAATAACTCTAAAGAATTACCAGACCCTATTAAATATTTTATAATAAATGGAAAAATTCTTAATCCTTATGACTATATAACTAATACTAAATGGGAAGGATACTGGAAAAGATGTACAGGGAAGGATATGGAGTACTTTATTTCATATTTAGAGTACCCGATAATGTATTCGAATCATGAAAAGTATATAGCAAGTGGGAAAAATATAGTAAATATATTTAAGTCAGAAACTGGATTTGAAAAAACTCCTTATAGTATAATCTGTGCTGAAAATTTAAATAAAACGTATTTCAAATGAAAAATAAATTCACCTAAAGTTACTGGAAATGTTTACCGATAATTAATATTATATTATAATGATAACTATACTAAAGAGTAATTTACAAATTAGAAATGAGGGAGAATGTTTGAGAAAAGGAATTGCATTAACAGCGTTAGCAATGGTACCATTTTCTGTTTCTCATGCAAATGAAGCAGAGCTATTAGGAATAATCACATCAGAAACTTTAAATGTTAGAAGTGGTGCAGGATCTAATTTTGAAGTTTTATATATGGTAAAGAAAAATGATAAAGTTACGGTAACGGATACATCAAATGGATGGTATAAAGTAAAGAATAGCGAAGATAAAGAAGGATGGGTTTCATCTAAGTACGTATCTATATCAGAAAGTTCGGAAACTGTAAGTAGATCATCTTCATATGATCAAAAAGAAGTTAATACAAACGGGTTAAATATGAGAAGTGGAGCAGGTACTAGTTATAGAGTAATAACTACTCTTAACAAAGGTACTAAAGTAGACGTTATATCTGAAAGTAATGGATGGAGTAAAATTAAATATGATGGTAGATTAGGATATGTTTATAGTACGTATTTAGATAATATAAAACCATCATATACAAATACAACTACTAAAATAGTAAATACAGATTCATTAAATGTAAGAAGTGGGCCATCAACAAGCAACACTATAGTTGGTAAACTAAGTAAAGGAACTAAGGTTTCTGTAATATCGGAAAGTAATGGTTGGTCAAAAATACTATATAATAACAAAGAATGTTATGTATCTAGTAGATATTTAAATAGTGGATCTTCAAGTTCGGATAATTCAAATAACAATTCAAGTAATAATACAGTAAAGGAAACAAAAGAAGTAAATACGGATTCACTAAATGTAAGACGTGGTCCATCAACATCACATTCGAAAATAGGAACGCTATCAAAGGGTACAAAGGTAAGTGTAATATCAGAGAGTAATGGATGGTCAAAAATATTATATAATAATAAAGAAGCATATGTATCAAGCCAGTATTTAAGCAAGATATCATCAGGTTCAACAGGTGATAATACAAGTAGTAATACAGTAAAAGAAACAAAAGAAGTAAATACGGATTCACTAAATGTAAGACGTGGTCCATCAACATCACATTCGAAAATAGGAACGTTATCAAAGGGTACAAAGGTAAGTGTAATATCAGAGAGTAATGGATGGTCAAAAATATTATATAATAATAAAGAAGCATATGTATCAAGCCAGTATTTAAGCAAGATATCATCAGGTTCAACAGATGATAATACAAGTAGTAATACAGTAAAAGAAACAAAAGAAGTAAATACGGATTCATTAAATGTAAGAAGTGGTCCATCAACATCACACTCGAAAATAGGAACGCTATCAAAAGGTACAAAGGTAGGTGTAATATCAGAGAGTAATGGATGGTCAAAGGTATTATATAATGATAAAGAAGCGTATGTATCTAGTCAGTATTTAAGCAAGATATCATCAGGTTCAACAGATGATAATACAAGTAGTAATACAGTAAAAGAAACAAAAGAAGTAAATACGGATTCATTAAATGTAAGAAGTGGTCCATCAACATCACACTCGAAAATAGGAACGCTATCAAAAGGTACAAAGGTAGGTGTAATATCAGAGAGTAATGGATGGTCAAAGGTATTATATAATGATAAAGAAGCGTATGTATCTAGTCAGTATTTAAGCAAGATATCATCAGGTTCAACAGATGATAATACAAGTAGTAATACAGTAAAAGAAACAAAAGAAGTAAATACGGATTCATTAAATGTAAGAAGTGGTCCATCAACATCACACTCGAAAATAGGAACGCTATCAAAAGGTACAAAGGTAGGTGTAATATCAGAGAGTAATGGATGGTCAAAGATATTATATAATGATAAAGAAGCGTATGTATCTAGTCAATATTTAAGTGAAGTTAGTTCGGATTCTGGTAATATAGGCAGTAGTTCAACAGATATAGATGCAGGAGCATTTGGTCAGGGTACTGTTAGCGATTTAATTTTAGGATATACTTTCGAACAGCATTTATCAAAACAAGTTTCTGTATCTGAGTCTGGATATAATAGAGCAAATGGAAGTAAAGCAACAAGAAGCCAAATAGAAGAAAAATTAAATCCTAGCAAAGTGATTTCATCAAGTTCTTATGGTAAGTTACAATTCTTGAGAATTGATAGATATACAGATGGAATTACAGCTAATGAATTAAATAAATTCTTAAATAGTAAGGTATCATCAAGTAATGTATTTTATAATAAAGGACAACAATTTATAGATGCAGCGAAGAAGTATGATATAGATGTCGCATATTTTGTAGCTCATTGTATGTGGGAAACTGGTTATGGAAGCTCAACTTTAGCTAAAGGTCAGACATTAACTTCATATAAAGGTCAAGCACTTAGTAAACCAGTTACTGTATATAACTTTTTTGGAATAGGTGCATATGATGGTACTGCAAATCTATCAGGAGCAGAGACTGCTTATAAATATGGTTGGACAAGCGTAGATGCTACTATAGAAGGTTCGGCTAATTGGATAGCGACAAATTACATTAAACATAGTTCATACAAGCAAAATACAGTATATAAAATGAAATGGAATTATGGATCACATCAATATGCAACAGATATAAATTGGTGTAATGGAATAGCTTCTGTAATGAATAATTTAATTGGTTACTATGACAACCAAAGTAAGTTAGTATATGAGAGGCTAGTATACAAATAAAGATTTGATAGAATATAGATCACTGTGTAAAAGATATAATTAGTAATAAAAATATTAAAAAGTTAAAAATAAGGTCAGAATGACTTTTGGCCTTATTTTTAACAAATGTGTTAAATAATTAATATACATTGATAAAAACAATGCATATTCTCAGTTAAGCAAGGTACCTCTTATACTTAAAGAATACATCTATATTATGTTCTTTGACTATGCTTTTTAAATTTCCGTAGTTATAAGTAGCTAAAGCATATTCCCTTACTTTATTAAAAATAATTTTCTCATTTTCATTATCTAGGTCTATAATCGTTTTACCTATATCCCAAGCCTTAGATTCTCTATTTATTAAATTTTTCTTCAAATCTACAACAGATATCTCTAAATCAGATGGTAAATTACCTTTATGAAAATCAGCATTGGTAACATCTATATTATATTCAATTAACTTATCAACTATATTAGATAATATATCAGCATATTCATATTTTGCAGTGGAAATATTAGGATCTAGAATATGACCTACTTCATGAGAAAGTACACATTTTGCAATTGTCCTTATGGTGGAGGGAGTTATAGCTATATTGCTATTAGACAATTTAATGAATGAAAAAAAATTAAAACAAAAAGATAAAAAACCGTGCCTAGAAGCCAATACAAGTTTAAGCTTAGGCAGTGCACATATAGGAATATTCCCTGAATGGGAATAGTAAAGATGTACTCTTTTATTTGTATGAAGTTCTTTAATAGTTTTCTTTAGAAGCTTCTTTTCTCCTAATTCAGAAAAGCAGATTACTATCTTTCTAAAATCAAGAATATCGTCACCATTCATTTTAACACCGCCCTTTTTTAGAAGTGTATTTTTCTTTATATTACATAATATTAAAAAAATCTAATTTGTAGCTAATCCAAATTAAATCTGTAAATTTTATTAATAATTTAAATATTTCTATATGTGTCAATGCGTAATTCTTAGCGTTAAGGGGTAATATTTAAATGGTAAGATTTATTAATAGTTAATCTATGACCTTATCTGTGATATAATAGTAAATCTAAGAAAGGAGATAGCTATGGATTCTGTAAAAGACTATTTAGATAAATTAGAGATAAACAATGCAATATTAACAAAGCAACTAAAAGAAGTTTATATTCAAAAAGTTGTTTATTTTAAAGAGGATAAAATAGTATATTTTTATTTAACATCAAAAGACATAGTATCTTATGAATTATTAGATAAGTTTAGAGATGAACTTTTATATACATTAGATTACTTTAAAGATATAAGAATAAAGGTTAGATACACTGGTTTAGATAGAAAAACTAATAAAGATATTATAAAAAGATACTGGAATAATATACTTTATATTTTAAAAAGTTTATGTCCTGCCATAGAAGGTTGGTACAAAAAAGTTGAGTATATGTGCTTAGATGATGTGTTAAAAATTAAGCTACCTAAGGATCTTTTCTATGAGAAGTTAATGAGAAAAAATTTTAATCATGTACTTAAGACAGCATTAATTGAAGAATTAGGAATCGATATAAATATAACCTTAGAAAGAGCTATAGATGAAAATATTAGCATAAGTAAAATAATAGAGAGAACAGATAAAGAGATAGAAGAGAAAATTAAAGCTTTAGACTTTGGAAAAGTTGAAGAAAAAGAGGTTGAAGAAGAAGGTTATGTTATAAGGCCTGAAGTTGATGAGCATTTAATATATGGAGAAAATGTAAATGTAATAGTTGAACAAGTATCTAAGTTAAATGTAAACTCAGGGACTACTGGTATAATTGGTGAAGTTTTTGATATTGAAACTAAAGAACTTAGAAATGGAAAGATATTATTAATACTAGCAGTAACTGACTATACAAGTTCTATTAGTTGTAAGTTATTTTTAAATGATGTAAATAAAGATGGAGTTTTAAATGAAATTAAAAAAGGATCTTATTTAAAGATTAAAGGAGATATAATTTACGATACTTATCAAAGAGAAATAAGTATGACTATAAGTGGGATTAGAAAAGAAGTAAAAGTAGAAAGGCAAGACTTAAGTGAAAATAAAAGAGTAGAGTTGCATGCTCACACACAGATGTCTTCGATGGATGCTGTTTGTAATGTTAAAAAGTTAGTTGAAAGAGCAGCGAAGTGGGGTCATAAGGCCATAGCTATAACAGATCATGGTATAGTACAGGCATTTCCAGATGCAATGGGAGCTGCTAAGGCTAATGGAATTAAGGTACTATATGGAGTTGAAGGATATTTAGTAGAAGATGATGCTTTAATAATAAATGACCCTAATGATAAAGAGTTGTCTCAGAGTTTTGTAGTCTTCGATATAGAAACAACAGGTTTCTCTAATGTTAATGATAAAATAACTGAGATTGGTGCAGTAAAGATAGAGAACTTTAAGATAGTAGATAGATTTAGTGAGCTTATAAATCCACAAAAAGATATTTCTTATAAAATACAAGAGTTAACAGGTATAACTAATGACATGGTTAGAGATAAGCCGACAATAGAAGAAATACTTCCTAAATTTATGGAATTTATAGGGGATAGTGTGCTTGTGGCTCACAATGCAGAGTTTGATACAGGGTTCATATCACAAAAGTGTAGAGAACAAGGATTAGATTATAATAGCAAAAGTATAGATACATTAATGCTTTCGAGGATATTATTACCCCACTTAAAGAGGTTTAGACTTAACATAATTGCAAAAGAGCTTGGTGTTGCGTTATTAAACCACCATAGGGCAGTAGATGATGCGGAAGCAACTGCACATATATTCCTGAAATTCTTAGATATGTTACAGAAAAAAGGAGCAAATACTTTAAGGGATGTAAATAATGTTTTAGGAAAAATAGACTATACTAAGTTAACAACAAATCACATTACTTTGATTGCTCAAAATTACACAGGACTTAAGAATTTATATAAGATAGTATCAGATGCTCATGTAAATCATTTTTATAGATCACCTAGAATTCTTAGAAGTGTTCTTAATGAGCATAAAGAAGGGATAATAATAGGTTCTGCATGTGAAGCTGGGGTAGTTTATCAAGCAGTAAAGAAAAATACTCCAGATGAAGAATTAAAAAAAATCATCGATATGTATGATTATATTGAAATTATGCCTATAGACAATAATAAGTTTATGATTGATAAAGGTGAAGTCAATGATGCAGAAGAGTTAAGAGATATAAATAAAAGATTAGTTGAAGTTGCTAAGAAATTTGGAAAAATACCAGTAGCAACAGGAGATGTTCACTTCTTAGATAAGCATGATGCGGTTTTAAGGAGAGTACTAAAGTACTCTCAAGGATTTAAACTTGATGACGAGGAGACTTATTTACATTTTAGAACTACGGATGAGATGTTAGAGGAGTTTAGTTATTTAGGAGAAGAATTAGCTTATGAGGTAGTGGTTGAAAATACTAATAAAATATCAGATATGGTAGAATCAATAAAACCAATACCTGATGATACTTATCCTCCAGTAATAGAAGGTTCAGATACAGAACTAAGAGAGATGTGCTATGCAAAGGCAGAAAGAATATATGGAAAACCAATACCTGATGTAGTTATAAATAGGTTAGATAGAGAACTTAACTCTATAATAAGCAATGGATACGCAGTTATGTATATTATAGCTCAAAAGCTAGTTACGAAGTCATTAAGTGATGGATATCTAGTTGGATCAAGGGGGTCTGTTGGATCTTCATTTGCGGCAACTATGAGTGATATAACTGAGGTTAATCCATTGCCAGCACATTATATTTGTGATGATCCAGAATGTAAATATTCATATTTCTTTGAAATCGGTGAATATGGTTCTGGGGTAGATTTGCCAGATAAAGATTGTCCAAAGTGTGGTAAACCACTTAGAAAAGATGGACATGATATACCATTTGAGGTTTTCCTTGGGTTCGAAGGGGATAAAGAACCAGATATAGATCTTAACTTCTCAGGTGATTACCAGCCGGTAATACACAAATATACAGAAGAACTATTCGGTGAAGGTTATGTTTATAGAGCGGGTACTATAGGTACTGTAGCTGAAAAGACAGCTTTCGGCTATGCTAGAAAATATATAGAAGAAAATAATATAAATGTTCCAACCGCAGAGGCATTAAGACTTGCAAATGGATGTACAGGAGTTAAAAGAACATCGGGGCAACATCCAGGAGGAGTTATGGTTATTCCTCATTATAAAGATGTATATGATTTTACTCCAATACAGTACCCTGCTAATGATACTTCATGTGGAGTTATAACTACACACTTTGACTATCATTCAATAAGTGGTAGAATACTGAAACTTGATATACTTGGTCACGATGCTCCGACCATGATAAGGATGCTAGAGGACTTAACAGGAATAGTTGCAACGGAAATTCCGTTAGATGATCCAGAGACAATGTCATTATTTACATCAACAGAAGCATTAGGTGTTACACCAGAAGAAATAAATTGTCCAATTGGTTCATTAGCTATACCAGAGTTTGGTACAAAATTCGTTAGACAGATGCTTCTTGATACAAAGCCAACTACATTTGCGGCTCTTGTACGTATATCTGGACTTTCTCATGGTACAGATGTTTGGCTAAACAATGCTCAAGATTTAGTTAGAGAAGAAATAGTTGGTATAGACGAAGTTATATCAACTCGTGATGATATAATGAACTATTTAATTTTTAAAGGTCTAAAACCAAAGTCAGCCTTCACAATAATGGAAAACGTAAGGAAAGGTAAAGGACTAAAGCCGGAACATATTGAAGAAATGAAAGCTAATGATGTTCCAGATTGGTATATTGGCTCATGCCAAAAAATTAAATACATGTTCCCTAAAGCACATGCCGTTGCTTACGTTATGATGTCCTTTAGACTTGCGTATTGTAAAGTTCATTATCCAGAGGCATTTTATGCAACTTACTTCTCAACTAAGGCAGAAGATTTTGATGCAGACTTAATAGTAAAAGGAATAGATGCAATTAGAAGTAGAATACATGAAATAGAAAGCTTAGGAAATGATGCTTCTACCAAAGAAAAGAATATGCTTACAGTACTTGAAGTTGCTTATGAAATGTATGCTAGAGGTATAAAAATACTTCCTGTAGATATTTATAGATCAGATGCTAAATTGTTCCAAGTTCCAGGTAAAGGATTATTATTACCACCAATGATAGCCCTGCAAGGTGTTGGAGAGAATGCTGCTATTCATATTCAAGAAGAAAGGGAAAAGGGAGAATTCATTTCGAAAGAAGATTTAAGAAAAAGAACTAAAATATCTAAGACTGTAATTGAGACACTTACAATCCATGGATCTTTAGAAAATATGAGTGATGAAAATCAGCTTTCATTATTCTAAAATTTGAAATACCATGCACTTAATTATGATATTAAATGATACCATAAATAACTTAGGGGATTTTTAATATATAGATATACATGAAAAATTATTGAGTGTTTATTTACCAAGAAAATAATTAATTCACAAAAAATTTGCAAGGAAAAGTATTCTATGATATGATAGTATATAAAATAGTATATTTAGCAAAAACTAAGAGTGAGACCGCAGTGCTCACTCTTTTGTTTTAAATACTATAACTTACAACTGAATAGGAGGAATAAAAATGAAAAAAAGTATAGAAGCTACAATAGAAGAGTTAGTTCAACCGATAATTGATACTAATAACTTTGAACTTGTAGATGTTGAATACGTAAAAGAAGCTGGAGAATATTATCTAAGAATATTTGTAGATAAAGAAGGCGGAATATCTCTAAATGAATGTGAAGTAGTTAGTAGAGCACTAAGCGAAATATTAGATGTAAAAGATCCAATAAAGGACAACTACTATTTAGAAGTATCATCTCCAGGACTTGATAGACCACTTAAAAAAGATAAAGATTTTGTAAGATACCAAGGTAGAGATGTTGAAATAAAATTATATAAACCATTAAATGGCTCTAAGCAACTTGAAGGAGAGCTTGTAGGTTTAACAGAAGATAAAAATATAAAAGTGATAATAGATAATGAAGAAGTTGAGTTTAATAAAAAAGATGTTGCACTTATTAGACTTGCTATAAAGTTCTAAGGTAATTTAATTAGGGAGGAAATATGATGAACCACGAATTTATAGAAGCATTAGACGAATTAGAAAAAGACAGAGGTATAGATAAAGATATTCTTATAGATACTATAGAACAAGCCCTTTTAACAGCTTACAAGAAAAACTTTGGTTCAGCTCAAAATGTAAGAGTTGAGTTTGATAGAGAAAAAGGAAGTGTAAAAGTATTTTCACAAAGAGTTGTAGTTGATGAGTCTGATTTATATGATACTTTCTTAGAAATAGAATTAGATGAAGCTAGACAAATAAATCCAAACTATGAATTAGGAGATATAATAGAAAATGAAGTTACTCCTAAAGATTTCGGAAGAATAGCAGCTCAAACAGCTAAGCAAGTAGTTGTTCAAAGAATAAGAGAAGCTGAAAGAGATATAGTATATAATGAATTTATAGAAAAAGAAAATGAAATAGTAACTGGAGAAGTTGCTAGAGTAAGTAAAGGATTAGTATATGTAAACTTAGGTAGAATAGAAGCTGTTATGACACAAGCAGAGCAAATACCTCATGAAGCTTACAAAGCAGGTCAAAAAATAAAGGTTTATATACTAGAGGTGAAGAAAACTAATAAAGGACCTCAAATAGTTGTATCTAGAAGTCATCCAGGATTAGTTAAGAGATTATTTGAATTTGAAGTTCCAGAGATATTTGAAGGAATAGTTCAAATAAAATCATTAGCTAGAGAAGCTGGTTCTAGAACAAAAATGGCTGTTCACTCAATAGATGAAAAAATAGATCCAATAGGAGCTTGCGTAGGTCCAAAAGGTTCAAGAGTAAAAAATATTGTTGATGAGCTTATAGGTGAAAAAATAGATATAATCAATTATAGTGAAAATCCAGCTGAATTTATATCAGCTGCACTAAGTCCATCAAAAGTTGTTAGAGTAGATGTAAATGAAGAAGAAAAGTCTGCTTTAGTAGTAGTACCAGATTATCAATTATCACTTGCAATAGGTAAAGAAGGGCAAAATGCAAGACTTGCAGCTAAGCTTACTAATTGGAAGATAGATATAAAAAGTGAATCTCAAGATAACCAAGAGTAAAGGAGGGATAATCTTTGCAAAAAATAAAGAAAGTACCTCAAAGAAAATGTATAGTTTGTCAAGATAGAGACTCTAAAAAAGAACTTATGAGAATCGTTAAGAATAAAGAAGGAGAGATTTTCATAGACCTAAGCGGTAAAGCTAATGGTAGAGGTGCATACATATGTAAAAGTGTAGAGTGCTTACAAAAAGCTATAAAAACTAAAGCTTTAAATAAGGCTTTTAAAATGGAAGTTTCTGATGAGGTATATGAAAAATTACTTGCAGAGTTAGAATCATATGAAAAGTAATGAAGAAAAAATATATTCATATTTAGGTCTTGCTACTCGTGCAGGCAAAATAGTCTCTGGAGACGACTCAACTTTATTAGAGTTAAAAAGAGGAAATGTAAAATTAGTAATAGTTGCAGAGGATGCATCAAATAATACTAAAAAGCTTTTTAAAGACAAAAGCGCATATAGAAATGTAGCATATGTATACTTCTCAACTAAATTACAGTTAGGTCTTTCTATCGGAAAAGCACCAAGAGCAGTAGTTGGTGTGAAAGATGAAGGATTTGCAAATAAAGTGATAGAACTTTTAAAATAAAAAATTCAATAGGGGGTGATCTTGTGTCAAAAACAAGAGTATACCAAATAGCAGAAAAGTTAGGAATGTCAAACGAAGACGTAATAGCTAAATTAAAAGAATTAGAAATAAATGCAGAAAATGAAAATAGTGAAATAGAAAATGATGATGTAGAGTTATTGGTTGAATTAGTAGGTGAAGAAGCTGTAACTCATGATGGCCCTACAGTAACTATAACTGGAAAATTAACAGTTCAAGAAATAGCAAATGCTTTAGATGTGTCTGCATCTGAAGTAATAATGAAACTTATGAAAATGGGAACTATGGCAAGTATAAACCAAGAAGTTTCAGAAGAAATAGCTTCATTAGTTGTTAAAGAGTATGGATATACATTATTAACTAGCACAGAAGATGAAGAAGAAGAGCAATTAGAAATAGATGCTTTAATGGAAATAGAAGAAGATAAAGAAGAAGATTTATTACCAAGACCACCAGTTGTAACAGTAATGGGACACGTTGACCATGGTAAAACTTCATTATTAGATGCTATAAGATCAACTAACGTAACAAGAGGAGAAGCAGGAGGAATAACTCAACATATAGGTGCTTCAGAAGTTTCAGTTAATGGTCAAAAAATAGTATTCTTAGATACTCCAGGACATGAAGCTTTCACATCAATGAGAGCTAGAGGGGCACAAGTTACTGATATAGCTATACTTGTTGTTGCAGCAGATGATGGTATAATGCCTCAAACTATAGAAGCAATAAACCACGCTAAAGCAGCGGAAGTACCATTAATAGTAGCTATAAATAAAATAGATAAGCCAGATGCAAATCCTGATAAAGTTAAGCAAGAATTAGCTGATCAAGGATTATTAGTTGAAGACTGGGGTGGAGAAGTTATAGCAGTTCCAGTATCAGCTAGACAAAAAACTGGCATAGATACATTACTTGAAATGATATTATTAGTTTCAGAAATGGAAGAATTAAAAGCAAATCCAAACAAGAGAGCAGTAGGTACTGTTATAGAAGCTCAACTTGATAAAGGTAGAGGACCGGTTGCTACAGTTCTTGTTCAAGGAGGAACTTTAAACGTTGGAGATCCAATAGTTGCTGGACTTGCAAGTGGTAAAGTAAGAGCAATGATAAACTCTAAAGGTAAGAGAGTTAAAACTGCAGGACCTTCTACAGCTGTAGAAATACTAGGGCTATCTGAAGTTCCACAAGGTGGAGATCAATTTGTTGCTGTTCCAACTGATAAAATAGCTAGAAATGTAGCTGAAAAAAGACAACAAATAGCTAGAGATGAAATGTTAAAATCTAACCAAAGAATGTCACTTGATGATTTCTTCTCTCAAATGAATGATGGAGATGTAAAAGATCTTAATATAGTTATCAAAGCGGATGTTCAAGGTTCAGCTCAAGCTGTTAAGCAATCACTAGAAAAATTATCTAATGAAGAAGTTGCTGTTAGAGTAATTCACTGTGGTGTTGGAGCAGTAACTGAATCAGATGTAATGTTAGCAGCTGCATCTAATGCAATAATAATAGGATTTAATGTAAGGCCAGTTCCAGGTGCTGAAGAAATGTCTAAGAAGCAATCTGTTGATGTTAGAACATATACTATAATATACAAAGCTATAGAAGATGTTCAAGCAGCTATGACAGGTATGTTAGATCCTGAATATAGAGATGAAGATACTGGTAAAGCTGAAATTAGAGAAGTTTATAAAATATCTGGCGTAGGTACAGTAGCTGGATGTTATGTAACTAGTGGAAAAATATTCAGAGGATCTAAAGCTAGAATAGTTAGAGATGGGATAATAATCCACGATGGTGACCTTGCTGCATTAAAGAGATTTAAAGACGATGTAAAAGAAGTTAACAATGGTTACGAATGTGGTATGAGCTTCGTAAATTACAATGATTTAAAAGAAGGAGACATAATAGAAGCTTATATAACTAAAGAAGTAGAAAGAAAATTAAAATAGTAAAAGAAGGTCGATATTATGGCATCATACAATAGAACAAGAAGAATAGCAGAAGAAATAAGAAAAGTAGTAAGTACTATGCTTATTAGTGGAATAAAGGATCCTAGAATAACATCTATGGTAAGTGTAACTGATGTAGAAGTTACTAATGACTTAAGTTATGCATATGTATATGTAAGTATCTTAGGAGGAGACGAAGAATCGACTTTATTAGGACTTAAGAGCGCAGTTAACTATGTAAGAAGAGAAGTAAGTAGAAATGTAAAACTTAGACATACTCCACAAATTATCTTTAAGGTTGATGATTCAATCAAAAAAGGTATGTATATGGATAATCTTATAAAGCAAGTTAGTTCAAAAAATAGTGAAGAAACTATGCATAAGGATGAGGAATATGATAAGTAATATTGATAATATTATAGAGTTTATAAAAAGAAGTAACGACTTTGTCGTTACTTCTCATATTAGCCCAGATGGTGACAATATTGGATCAACTCTTGGAATATACTATTCTTTGAAGAAATTAGGGAAAAATGTATATTATGTTTTAGATGATAATGCACCATTAAATCTTAGATTTTTAGTGGAAAATGTAACTAAGATGAGCTCATCAGATTTTAAAGCATTAAATATAGAGAATTATAATTTAATAGCATTAGACTGTGGAGATAAATCTAGAGTTTGTGTAACTAAAGAAATAAAAGAAGAAGCTGTAAAAATAATATGTATAGATCACCACGCAAGTAATGATTCTTATGGAGATTTAAATTATATTGATGTAGAAGCTTCATCTACTAGTGAGTTAGTATATAACTTACTAGTTAGATTAAATAAATTAGATAATACTAACATAATAGATGAAGATATAGCTACAGCGCTTTATACTGGACTTGTAACAGATACAGGTAATTTCTCTTACTCTAGTACACATCCAAGTAGTTTTGAAATGGCTAAGGAACTTATGATTTTAGGAGCTAAAAGAGATAAAATTATTCAAAGTGTTTTCCAAAGTAATTCTTATAACTACTATAAATTATTAGGAGAAGCATTAAATACATTAGATATAGTTCATGGAAAAGTAGCATGTATAAGCTTAACTATAGATATGTTACAAAGAAATAACATGAGTTTTAATGATGTTGATGGAATAACTACTTATACAAGGGATATTGAAAATGTTGAAGTAGGAATATTATTAAAGCAAAAGAAAGACAATGAAGTTAAGGTTAGTTTAAGATCTAAAAACTATGTAAATGTAAGTAAGATTGCTCAAACATTTAATGGTGGAGGTCATATAAGAGCTGCAGGTTGTACTATATATGATACAGTAGAAAATGCAAAAGTAAAAATCCTACAAGAAGTTCTAAAAGAAATTTAAGGTGATTTTAATGAACAAAATAATAAACATATTAAAACCTACAGGCATGACATCTCATGATGTAGTTAGTAGAGTTAGAAGAATTTTAAATATGAAAAAAGTTGGCCATACAGGTACCCTTGATCCAGATGCATCAGGGGTACTACCTATATGTATAGGAAAAGCGACAAAGGTAAGTGAATTAATACTTAACAAGGATAAATCCTATATATGTGAGCTTACACTAGGTATGACAACTGATACTTATGATTCTTCTGGAACTATAATAAAAAGGATAGATGATTTTAAAGTAAGCAAAGAAGATATAGAAAAAGCTTTTGGTACACAAAAAGGAGAAATTGAACAACTACCTCCTGTATATTCAGCATTAAAAGTTAATGGTAAAAAAATGTGCGACTTAGCTAGAAGTGGTAAAGCTGATGAAATAGTTATCAAGGCAAGGAAAGTAAATATAAAAGAATTAAATATTCTTAGTATAAATGATAATAAAATAATGTTTTATGTAAAATGTTCTAAAGGAACTTATGTAAGAAGTATCTGCCATGATATAGGTGAATACTTAGGTTGTGGAGGTCATATGTCCTTTTTACTTAGAACTTCTTCAGGTAGATTTAATTTAGAAAATGCAATAACTTTAGAAGAATTAGAAGAGTTTTATAATAATGGCAAATTAGATGAACATTTATATGACATAGATTATGTCTTAAATAACTTTAGTGAAGTTATACTAAAACCAAGTGCTATAAAATATTACAGTAATGGTGGAATAATAGATAGTAAAAGATTCAGCACAAATAATATAAATGAAAATGATGAGTTTGTAAGAGTTTATAGTGAAGGTAAGTTTTTAGGTGTAGGAAGATTATTAAAAGATAATAAAACTATAAGCCTAAAAAGTGATAAAATATTTGTATAAACTATAATTCTAGTGGGGAAAATCATTATGGATATTATTAAATCTATATGGGATGTATATGATGTAGAAGAAAGTGTTGTCACTATAGGAAAATTTGATGGTCTTCATAAAGGCCATAGAGTCCTTATAAAAAAAGCAGTTGAAAGTAGTAAAAAAAGAAGGATTAAAAGTGTTGTTTTTACCTTTGAAAATCACCCTGCTAATTACTTTAAGAGCTATAGTGTAAAAAATATTATTGCAGATAATGATAAATTGAAAAAGCTAAACTGTCTAGGTATAGACATGGTAGTAAATGTGCCTTTTGATGAAGAAATGACAAAACTATCAGCAGATGATTTTGCCAGAACTATATTAAAAGAAAGGCTAGGAGCAAAGAAAGTAATCGTAGGCCATGATTTTACCTTTGCAAAAAATAAAGAAGGAAATGCAAAATTATTAAAAATTCTAGGTGCTAAGTATGATTTTAAAGTGGAAATTGTAAAACCTGTTAAAATAAATAATATAAGGGTAAGTAGTACTTATATAAGAAATTTAATAGCACAAGGATGTGTAAATAAAGTGAAAGAGTATTTAGGACGAAATTACCAACTAGAGGGAGAAGTTATAAAATGCAAACAGTTAGGAAGGACTATAGGTTTTCCGACTGCCAATATGGCAATTAATGAAGATATGCTTGTTCCTAAATGCGGTATATATGCAACTAAAGTATATTTAGGTAAAGAAACATATTTTGGTGCAACAAATGTAGGTTATAATCCAACTGTAGAAGGTAAAAGTTTATCTGTAGAAACTAATATACTAGATTTTAACGAGGAAATTTATGGAAGAATTATAAAGCTTGAATTTCTAGAGAGAATTAGAGATGAAAAGAAGTTTAATTCTTTAGATGAATTAAAATCTCAGTTAAAGACTGATACTAACTATATTTATAAAAAGTATGTTTGCAAAAAATAATTATATATGATAAAATAAGTAAGTAAATTAACCATTACTCGGCATTAGAACACTCCAATCTATGCTTAGTTATTGGCGATTTTAATAAAATATTACGGAGGTATAACAAATGAACAAAACAGATATAATCAAAGAGTTTGGAAGAAAAGAAGGAGATACTGGTTCTCCAGAAGTACAAATAGCTTTATTAACAGCTAGAATAAATGAGTTAAATGATCACTTAAAAACTCACAAAAAAGACCACCACTCTAGAAGAGGACTATTAAAGATGGTTGGTAGAAGAAGAAACTTATTAGCTTACTTAAAGCAAAGAGATCTTGAAGGATACAGAGCTTTAATAGCTAAATTAGGATTAAGAAAATAATTTTTTTTATTTTCAATATCTATATAAAACAGGAAGGCAAAAGCCTTCCTGTTTTTAATTACATAATAAATTTAATAAATAGTATTTATTTTGAATTAAAATAGAGTAGAATACTGTAATTTAAAACTGCTGTAACTTAGATTTTGTAATGTTTTAAATATATTTGATAATAATAGCATAAACTAATAAAAGTACATATAAGAATGCAAATTATGCAAAGAAATAGTATAATTAAGAAAGAAGTATAAAAGCAAATTATATTAATTGTGATTATATTTATTCTGAATAGTAAATAATTTAGAAGGTAGAACAATATTTTATAGATAATGTATACTTTAATTTTAGGAGGAGATATAAGTGAAAATAAAGTTAATTTGCGACAGTCTGTGTGACACACCAGAAGAATTAGTAGAAAAATATGATATAGATATAGTCCCTTTAAATATAATACTTGGGGATAAGGAATATAAAGAAGGTATTGATATAAGTAATGAAGAGTTTTATAAGAGAATGAAAGAAAAAACTGAAGTTCCGAAAACTTCACAAGCTACATATATACAATTTAAAGAAGTTTTTGATAAGTACAAAGATGAGTACTCTATAGTATGTATAAATGGATCTTCTAAATCTTCAGGAACTTATCAAAGTGCCGTAATGGCTAAGAATGATACTGACGGTGATATACATGTTTTTGATACTTTAACACTATCATTAGGTAGTGCTCAATTTGTAGTGAAAGCATGTGAATTAATTGAAAATGACAAGAATATAAAAGCAGAAGAATTAATTAAACATTTAGAAGAATTAAGAGAATCTGTCAGCTTGTTCTTTGTTCCTGATACTCTTGAATATTTACAAAGAAGTGGAAGGGCATCACTTACGACTGCAACTATAGGAAATTTATTAAAAATAAAGCCGATATTCACAGTAGAAGATGCAAATATATTCATACTTAATAAAGTAAGAGGTAAAAAACACGCAATACATGAACTCGTAAATTTAGTAATTAATAAATATGATACTTTAGAAGATAAAAATATTATAATAGGTTGTGGAGATAATGTTGATGACTTTGAGAAGTTAAAAGATGAAGTTAATACTAAAATAAAATGTAAGAAGTTATATTTTACTAGAGGTGGAGCTTGCATATGTTCTCATACTGGACCTGATATATTTGCCATCAGCTGTTCTTATTAGAAATGATTAATTTTGTCTAAAGTAGCAAATAATATACAAAATGATATACTTAAATTTTAAAGAGATATCGAAAAAATAGTTATAAAATACAATAAAAGTCATAAAATGAGTTTTATGTTGTTAAATTATAGTATTTTTGATAAGATATTAATTAGGATAGAAACGCGGTTTTAGTATAAGAGGAGGTACAAGCATTAATGTTTGAACATAAGATTTTCAAGATGGATTTAGCAGGGAGAGAACTTTCTGTTGAAATAGGGAAAATAGCAGAGCTTGCTGCTGGTAGTGCTATACTTAGATATGGAGAGACTATGGTTATGGTTAACGTATCAAAGTCTGCAAAACCAAGAGATGGTATAGACTTCTTCCCTTTAAGTGTAGATTACGAAGAAAAATTATATTCAGTTGGTAAAATACCAGGTGGATTTTTAAAGAGAGAAGGAAAGCCTTCTGAAAAGGCAATACTTACTTCTAGATTAATAGATAGACCAATAAGACCTTTATTCCCAAAAGGTTTTAGAAACGATGTACAAGTTGTTGCTACTGTTCTTTCAGTAGATCAAGATTGTACACCAGATATAGTTTCTATGATAGGTTCATCAGTAGCATTATCAATATCGGATATACCATTTAACGGTCCAACAGGTTCTGTTTTAGTAGGATTAGTTGATGGAGCTCTAGTAGCTAACCCAACTGCAGAACAAAGAGAAAAAAGTTCTCTTCACTTAGTTGTATCAGGGACAAAAGATGCTATAATGATGGTTGAAGCTGGCGGAGAAGAAATACCTGAAAGTTTAATGCTAGAAGCTATATTATTTGCACATGAAGAAATAAAGAAAATAGTAGCTTTCATAGAAGAAATAACAGATGAAGTTGGAAAAGAAAAAATGGAAGTTGAGTTACATAAAGTAGATGAAGAAGTAGAAGCTGCTGTTCGTAACTTTGCAACTGATAAAATGAAAGAAGCAGTAAGAACTGTTGAAAAACTTGAAAGACAAGAAAAAATGGATGCGGTAAGAGAAGAAACTCTTTCTCATTTTGCAGAATTATTAGAAGAGTATGGTTCTGATATAGAAGAAGTACTTCAAGCGATAATAAAAGAGTCAGTAAGAATGCTTATAACTCATGAAAAAGTAAGACCAGATAATAGAAAATTAGATGAAATAAGACCTATATGGTGTGATAATGGATTTATACCAAGGGCTCATGGTTCTGGGTTATTTACAAGAGGTCAAACTCAAGTAATGACTATAACTACACTAGGTGCATTAGGTGATGTTCAAATATTAGACGGTTTAGATGAAGAAGAAAATAAGAGATATATGCATCACTACAACTTCCCAGCTTACAGTGTTGGTGAAGCTAGACCATCGAGAGGTCCAGGTAGAAGAGAAATAGGGCATGGAGCGTTAGCTGAAAGAGCGTTAGTTCCAGTAATACCTTCAAAAGAAGAGTTCCCTTATGCAATAAGATTAGTTTCTGAAGTATTAAGCTCAAACGGATCAACTTCTCAAGGATCTGTATGTGGATCAACATTATCATTATTAGATGCTGGTGTTCCAATAAAAGATATGGTTGCTGGTATAGCTATGGGTCTTATAAAAGATGATGAAAAAATAGCAATACTTTCAGATATACAAGGTATGGAAGACCACTTAGGAGATATGGATTTCAAAGTAGCAGGTACAGAACACGGTATAACAGCTATACAAATGGATATAAAAATCAATGGTATAGATGAAAATATATTAAGAACTGCACTTGAGCAAGCTAGAGTAGGTAGACTTCATATATTAAATGAAATGAGAAAAACTATAGATGCTCCAAAGTCACAATTATCTAAGTATGCTCCTAAGATAATAACAATGAATATAAACCCAGATAAGATAAGAGACGTTATAGGACCAGGTGGTAAAGTTATAACTAAGATAATCGATGAAACTGGTGTTAAGATAGATATAGAACAAACAGGTGAAGTATTCATAGCTGGCATAGACCAAGAAATGATAGATTTAGCGCAAAAACTTATAAAAGATATAGTTGTAGAAGCTGAAGTAGGACAAACTTATAAAGGTAAAGTAACTAGAATAACTACTTTTGGTGCTTTTGTTGAAATACTTCCAGGAAAAGAAGGATTACTTCATATATCTCATATAGCTCACGAAAGAGTAGCTAAAGTTGAAGATGTTTTAAATATCGGAGATGAAGTAGAGGTAAAAGTAACTGAAATAGATGAAAAAGGAAGAGTAAACTTATCTAGAAAAGTTTTATTACCTAAGCCAGAAAAAATTGAAAAAAAAGATAACAAATAAATAATTAAAAAAAGAACATACTTTGAATAAGCTTATTCGAGGTATGTTCTTTTTTATTTTTATTAAAGAAAGTGGAATATGCATATTTTTTTATTAGATAGTATCATTTATGTTTGCATAAATAGGACAATAGATTAATAAGATTAATTAAGATATAATTTGTACATATTTTGGGAGGAATCTTATATGTTGATAATGGTAGCAAATAAGAAGAAACTAAAGAAAATAATCATAGGAGTTGTAATTGTATTACTAGCAATAGGTGGGATTATCTTTGGAGTGGTAAAAAATAATTCTACACCTACATTTAACAGTTTTGAAGAGGCAAGTTTACCCTATGAAAGAGGAACAAAGGCTAATAGTGGCTACGTTGCAATGACTTGCAACGTAGACCTAGGATGGGAAGATGAGTATATAGAGGGTATATTAAATGCACTAAAAAAGGAAGACGCAAAGATAACATTTAATGTCACAGGTAAATGGGCAGAGAATAATAAAGACTTCTTACTAAGAATAAAATCAGAAGGTCATGAAATTGGAAGTCATGGATACAAGCACTTAGATTATGCGAAGCTTACTTATGAACAGAATTTAGAAGAAATGAAAAAAGCAGAAAGTACAATAGAAGGAATTACTGGAGATGAAATTAGATTTTTTCAAGCGCCAGCAGGTTCTTTTGGAGAAGGAACTATGAAAGCAGCTAAGGAGTTAGGATATACGGCATTTAAATGGGATGTAGATACTATTGATTGGAAATATAGAGAACAACCAGATGTAATAATCAATAGAGTAAAAAATAAGGATGTTAAAGATGGAAGTATAATATTGATGCATCCTACCAAAGCGACCATGGAGTGTGTAGATGACATAATAGAGATTATAAGAAGTAAAGGTTTAAAGCCAGGAAAGTTAAGTGATATTTTTGAATAAGCTATATGTAAGAAGTTTTTAAGATTTTGAAAGTGGGAGTTTCTGAACTTTAAAAATAAAAGGGATTTGTTAAAGTTGAAAAGTAGTAATGCCTATATTCTAAGTAGTTACATATTAGTAAGGGTGATTTTTTTTTAGTTGAATAAATATATTTACTAAACTATAATGAAATACATATACTGATTAGAAATAAGAATAAATAATATTTTGGATTAAAAAATAATAGTAATTTATATAATACAAATGTTACAAATGGAGGAAGATATGTACAAAGTAAAAACACTAGAGAATGGGCTGACAATAATAGGGGAGGAAATACCATATGTAAAGTCTATATCTTTTGGAGTATGGATAAATGCAGGATCAAGAATAGAAGATGTTAAAGTTAGTGGAGTGTCTCATTTTATAGAACATATGATGTTTAAAGGAACTAATAAAAGAACTTCTAAGGAAATAGCTAGTGAAATAGATAATTTAGGTGGTCAGATTAATGCATTCACAAGTAAGGAGTGCACATGTTACTATGTGAAGTTATTAGATGAGCACATAGAAATTGGACTAGATATATTAAGTGATATGATCTTAAATTCTAAGTTTGATGAAGTAGATATAGACAAAGAAAGGTCTGTAATATTAGAAGAGTTAAAAATGTATGAAGATTCACCTGAAGACTTAGCATATGATATGCTATTAGAACATATTTACGCTGGGGATGGGCTAGGAATGAATATTTTAGGTACTAGAGAATCTTTAGAAAATATAGGCAAAAAAGAATTATTAGAGTACTTCAATACTTATTATGTACCAAATAATGCAGTTATATCTATATCTGGGAACTTTAACTTTGATGATATGGTAGAAAAAATAGAAGATAAATTTAAAAATTGGAATGAAAAAGATGTTGATATAGAACTGAATGAAGCACCTTTTAAATCTTGCATTATAGCAAAAAATAAAGATACAGAGCAGGTTAATTTAGTTATGAATTTAAAAGCAATAGGAATAGAAAATAATGATGAGGTTTACGCTCTAGCCGTTATAAATAATGTTTTTGGAGGTAGCATAAGTTCTAGGCTATTCCAAAAAATAAGAGAAGAAAAAGGACTAGTATATTCTATTTACTCAGCTCAAAGTTTATATAGAAAGTGTGGAGAACTTGGTATATTTGCAAGTATGAGTAAAGAAAATTTAAAAGAAGTTTGTGAAATAATAAAAAGTGAAATAAAAGATTTAAAGGAAAATTATTTAACTGAGAAAGAGATACACGAAAGTAAGGAGCAATTAAAAGGGAGTTATTTACTTGGTTTAGAAAGCACAGGAAGTAGAATGATGTCTATTGGAAAATCAATGCTTCTTGTCAACAAAGTTAAAACAACTGATGAAATACTACAATGTATAAACAATGTAAGCTTTAATAGTGTTAAAAAGGTAATAGACAAAGTATTTGATTTAAATAATCTTGGAGTTTGCATTGTTGGTAGGGAAGTAGAAAATATTAAATTATAGTTAATAAGTTTTAAGGGGGGATTAAATTGAACTTATCTGAAATAGCAGGTAAAGAAATAGTCAACCTAGTTTCAGGCGAAAGACTTGGAGTAGTAGGAGAATGTGATCTTATAATAGATGAAACAACAGGAAAAATATTGGCGTTATTAATTCCAAAGGAAAAAGGGTTTTTTGGATTAAAGAAAGAAAAATCTGTTCTAGAAGTACCTTGGAGAAGTGTAAAAAAAATTGGAAATGATATGATCATTATCGAATATGATGGAGTATACTAAGGTATTTTTAGGAGGTAATAATGGGGGTTTTAGTTCAAAAATTTGGAGGAACATCAGTAGCATCATATGAAAGAATGAAAGAAGTTGTAAGTATAATCCGTTCTTATAGAGATAAAGGTAATGATTTAGTAATAGTAGTATCTGCAATGGGAAGGCATGGAGATCCATATGCTACAGATACATTAATAGGTTTATGTAAAAATGTTAATGAGAAGGCACCTAAAAGGGAACTAGACATGATAATGTCCTGTGGTGAAATTATATCAGGAACTATATTGACAAGTATACTTGAAGATGAAGGTATACCTGCAGTTTTTTTAACAGGAATTCAAGCTGGTATAATTACGACTAATTCATATTCAAATGCAAAAATAAAAAAAATTAATCCTCACAAGATTGAAAGAGAAATATCATTGGATAAAGTTGTAGTAATAGCAGGATTTCAAGGTGGAACAGAAGATGGAGAAATAACTACTTTGGGAAGAGGTGGAAGTGATACTTCTGCTGTAGCAATAGGCAAAGCCTTAGGAAGTAAAACTGTTCAAATTTATACTGATGTAGATGGTATTATGACAGCAGATCCGAGAGTGGAACCAGATGCTAGAATAATAAAATTCATAGAATATGAAGAGGTTTTTCAAATGGCAGAACAGGGTTCAAAGGTAATACACCCAAGAGCAGTTGATCTTGCTAAGAAAGCTGATATAATTTTAGAAATAAAAAATACATTAAATCCTAATCACGAAGGCACTAAAATAGGTTCAATTAAGAACTTAGATTGTAGTGATGGTGATTATGAAGAGGAAGAGCGATTTATATCTGCAGTTGCACATAAGAATAATATTGCTCAGGTTAAAGTAAAATCTCCAGAGGAGCTATTTTCTAAAGTACTAAATGAAATGGAAGATAAAAATATAAATATGGAAATGATAAACTTCTTTGAAGAAGATAAAGGATTTGCAATAGATAAGTCTAACGTTGAAAATGTTGAAGAAATACTTAATAAGTATAATGTAGAGTATGAGATAAATAAAAAGTGTGCTAAGGTTACACTAATAGGAGCTAAAATTACAGAGACACCTGGAGTTATTGCGAAGATAATAAGGGGATTATCTAAGATTGGAATAACATTATTACAATCGTCAGATTCTTATACATCTGTATCTTGCTTAGTAAGAGAAGAAGATATGGTTGAGACAATTCATGTTATACACAATCAATTCTATAAAGATAAAAATTGAAATATAGTTATAAAAAAGATGTACTAAAATTAGTGCATCTTTTTTTTGTAAAATGACACAGAAATGACGGAAAAATGACACAGAAATGACATAATGTATTTATATAATAAAATAAAATGACTAAATATATTTTATAAAATTTATATATACACAGAGGAGGATATATGAAAAAAATTAAAAAAGGGATTATATTATTATTAAGTTTGTTAATGGTAATTGCCATGACAGCATGTGCATCTACTAGTAAAAAGGATACAAATAATGAAAATGAAGTAGAAACTAGTTCAGGAGATAACTCTCACTACCCTGTTACTATAACTACTTATAATTATTCTAAAGAGCCTGTAGAAATTACATTTAATAAAGCACCCAAGAAGGTAGTAGCAGTATATCAAAATTCCATAGAGACAATGTTAGCTTTAGGATTAGAGGATAAAATAGTAATGGCATCAGGCTTAGATCATGAAGTAAAAGATGAATATAAAGAAGCTTTTTCCAAGATAAATTATATAGAAGACTTTGATCCTTCAAAAGAAGATGTAATAATGGAACAACCAGATTTTATATTATCTTGGTATTCTCTATTTGATGAAAAAAAATTAGGAGACGTAGATTATTGGCATAAAAACAACATAAATACATATATGTCTTTAAATAGTGGAGTAAAAGAAGATAGAACTATAGAAAATGAAATAACAGATATATTAAATCTAGGTAAGATATTTAATGTAGAAGAAAAAGCAAAGTCTCTAGTAAATGAAATAACTAAAAAAGTTGATGAAGTACTATATTCAGTTAAAGAAGAAAAAAATCAAAGTACATTAATAATGGAGTATTTTGATGATAAGATATATACATATGGCTCAAAAACACTAGGTGGAGATATGGTATCTAAATTAGGTGCAGAACTTTTAAATCCAGATGGTGGAAATATAAGCGAAGAAGATTTAATAAAGTTAAATCCAGATTCTATATTTGTTGTATATATGGATAGAACAGATGAAAATATGTCTAAAGAGGCAATAAATAAAATTTTAAATAATAAATCACTTGCAAGCTTAAAAGCAGTAAAGAATAATAGAGTAAATTCAATAGCTCTTGGGGAGATGTACTCAAGTGGTATAAGAACTATTGATGGTATAACTACTTTTGCAAATGGAATATATCCAGAGCTGAATAAATAGGTTTTATTCATGGAAAATAAATTAAATATAAATAAAGTAAAATCTAATACATTTAAAGAGTATCCTATGTATGTAGGTGTTTCTTTTCTGCTATTAGTGATATTAATTTTATCTGTAGGTTTTGCAGTTAACTTAGGATCAGTGGATATAAGCTTAAAAGATGTATATCGTATAATTATTTATAAAATATTTGGAATTGGGGATAGTGAAGTGCTATCAAGTGGTGCTATTCATGATGTAATATGGCTTATACGACTTCCTAGAATTATATTAGCAATAGCTGTAGGAATAGGACTATCTGTAGTTGGAATAGTAATTCAAGCTATAGTTAAGAATCCACTTGCAGACCCGTATATACTAGGTATATCCTCTGGAGCATCACTAGGTGCAACTATTGCTGTTATGATGGGAATAGGTTCAGTTTTGGGAGGAAATGCAATTGGTATATCTGGATTTATAGGTGCATTTACAGTATCAATTCTTGTATTGATAATAGCTAATATTGGTGGAAGAGCAAATTCAGTAAAGTTGCTTTTAGGAGGAATGGCTTTAAGTTCTGTTTGTAGTGCTTTTTCAAGTTTTATAGTTTACTTTGCAAATGATGCTCAGGGAATGCAGACTATAACTTTTTGGTTGATGGGTAGTGTTGCAGGAGCTAAGTGGGAACAAATAATATTTATATTACCTATTATTTTAATTGGAACTATATTTTTTATGACTCAATATAGAACTTTAAATTTAATGTTGCTAGGTGATGAGGTATCAATTACATTAGGTACAGACCTTCATAAGTATAGACATGTATATATAATAATAACATCATTAATGATTGGTGTATTAGTGTATTCATCGGGTATGATTGGATTTGTAGGTCTAGTTATACCGCATATAGTTAGAATGATTTTTGGCACAGATCATAAAAAAATAATTCCAATTGCGGCTATATTAGGTGCAGTATTTTTGGTATGGGCAGATATACTATCTAGAATCTTAATAAAAGGAACTGAAATACCAATAGGTATATTGATATCGATGATAGGTGCTCCTTGCTTTA
The DNA here is from genome assembly GCF_014323405.1 of Romboutsia faecis. Taxonomy (GTDB): domain Bacteria; phylum Bacillota; class Clostridia; order Peptostreptococcales; family Peptostreptococcaceae; genus Romboutsia_E; species Romboutsia_E faecis. The sequence goes on from NZ_JACRWE010000002.1 coordinate 442,978, forward strand.
TTTGGTTAATGATCAAAAAAACTTATGGCTTTGGAGGAAAAGACTAATGATGATAAAGACAGAGGGAGTAAAATTTAATATAGGAAAATTAGATATTTTAAAAGGTATAGATATAGATGTGAAAAATAGAGAATTTGTAGGTATAATAGGTCCAAATGGTAGTGGAAAATCTACATTTTTAAAATGTATTTATAGAACACTAAAGCCATCAAGTGGAATTATAAAGTTAGATGAAGTAAATTTATCTAAATTAAGTATAAAAGAAAGCTCAAAAAAAATGGCTGTAGTATCTCAGCATAATTATTGTGATTTTGACTTTAGTGTTGGTGATATAGTTTTAATGGGAAGGTCTCCACACAAAAAGATGATGGAAAGAGATTCTCAAAGAGATTATGAGATTATGAATGAAGCACTTGCTAATGTAAGTATGCTACATTATAAAGATAGAAATTTTAATACCTTATCAGGTGGAGAGCAGCAACGTGTTATTTTAGCTAGAGCATTAGCACAAGAAACAAATTGCCTGATTTTAGATGAACCTACAAATCACTTGGATATAAAGTATCAGTTACAACTAATGAATATAGTAAAGAAGCTAGATATTGAGGTAATTGCCGCGATACATGACTTAAATATAGCGGCTATGTATTGTGATAAGATATATGTTTTAAAAGAGGGCAAAATTGTAGCTTATGGAACTCCAAAAGAGGTATTTACAAAGGAATTAATAAAAGAAGTCTATGAGGTAGATGTTATAGTGAATGAAGATAAAGAAAATAATATGATTAATATATTTTATAAGTCGTGTATATAGCTAATAAAATGCTGTGATAGTAGATGTAAAAATCTAATATTACAGCATTTTTATTTAAGTAAAAATTAAAATCGTTTGCATAAAGGTTATTTTAAGGATGTTATTGACATATATATTTTTATTTAATAAGATTTTATCTTGAAATGATATTTATATAGGAGATGGATTAATGGAATCATCAAGAAAAGTGGATAAAAAGCTATCTATACTTGCTTTAACATGGCCAATATTTATAGAGCTTATGTTGCAACTATTAGTTAATAATATTGATCAACTTATGTTAAGTAGAGTATCAGATAATGCAGTTGCTGCAGTTGGAAATGTAAATCAAATAATGAATGTATTAGTAATAACATTTAGCGTAATAACAATGGCAACAACAATATTAGTATCTCAATATCTAGGTGCTAAAGATTATAGTAAAGTATCTGAGACTTACACAGTATCTATATTTACTAATCTAATTTTTGGCTTAGTTGCAGGTATTGTATTATTTGTTTTTGGAGGAAATATATTTAAGTTAATAAAACTTCCGTTAGATTTATTACAAGATGCAAATGCGTATATGAATATAGTTGGAGGTGGTTTGTTTTTACAAGCCCTGTTTTTAACTTATTCAGCTATATTTAGAAGTAATGGATTAATGAAGCAAACTATGTATATTTCAGTTTTAGTAAATATACTAAATATAATTGGAAATGCAATATTAATAAATGGATATTTAGGATTACCAAAGATGGGGGTACAAGGAGTTGCAATTTCAAGTGTTTTGAGTAGATTTATAGGGGTTATAATAATAGGGTATATGTTTGCTAAAGAAATAGATGAGAAAATTTCATTTAAATATATGATACCGTTCCCTAAAGATACTTTTAAGAAGTTAATGAGTATAGGTCTTCCATCAGGAGGAGAGAGTATATCTTATAATGCCTCTCAAATAGTAATATTAACTATAGTAAATATGCTAGGAACAACAGTTGTTACAGGACGAACATATATAGGTATAATAGTGATGATTTCTTATTTATATGCAAATGCAATATCTCAAGCTAACCAAATAATAGTAGGTCATTTAATAGGTGCTAGAGAAGAGAATGAAGCTTTTGCTGCTGTCATAGATACTTTAAAAAAATCAATGCTAGTAACTTTAATAGTATCTGGATCTATTTTTATATTTAGTGATTATATATTAGGTATATTTACTAAAAACCCAGAAATACTTAAGCTAGGTAAACAGATTTTATTTATAGATATTTTCTTAGAATTAGGAAGAACCGTAAATATGGTAACAATAAGAGGAATGCAGGCATCAGGTGATATTAAATTTCCTGTAATAGTAGGAATTATATCGATGTGGTCTGTATCAGCATTATTTGCGTATATATTTGCTATCACCTTAAAAATGGGTCTACATGGTGTTTGGTTGGCTATGACGTTGGATGAAATTCTAAGAGGAATGATATTCTACGTAAGATGGAAAAGAGGAAGTTGGAGATCTAAAGCTATAGTATAATTAAAAATCTCTCAAGTATTTGCAAGTGAATGTTTTACATAGATTTGGTAAAACTAAAATCAAGAATGCTTGAGAGGAGAGAAAACATGAAATTTAAAGATGATAATACTAATTACATAGACATTAGCATGGGAAATAAAGAAATAGAAAAAATAACTAAGAGAAGTAATAAACTTTTAGAGGAAGAACTAAAGGATGAAAATAACTCTTCTAGTGATACAAATGGCAATTCTGGAGGTGAGAGTAGTAACGATGAGATTGAAGATATAAAACAAATGGGTACGCCTCAAATGCCAGCTCCAGCTAAAAAAGATATACAATGTATCACTATAGTAGGAGAGATAGAAGGTCACTTTATAGGAAATCCACAAAAAAAATCAACTAAGTATGAGCATATTATACCAATGCTTTATGCAGTAGAAGAAAATCCTGACATAAAGGGCGTTCTTGTGATTTTAAATACTGTTGGAGGAGATGTAGAAGCAGGACTTGCAATGGCAGAACTTTTAAACAGTGTATCTAAAAAAATAGTTACTCTTGTGTTAGGAGGTAGTCACAGTATAGGTGTTCCTCTTGCTACAGCTGGAGATTATTCTTTTATAGCACCAACTGCGACTATGATAGTTCATCCTATAAGAACTAATGGATTAGTTATAGGTGTTAACGAAACTTTTGAATACTTTAAAAAGATGCAAGAGAGAATTGTTGAATTTATAACAAGAACCTCTAAAATAGAAAGAGATGAGTTAGTAAGATTAATGCATGAAAAAGATGAACTAGTTAGTGATGTTGGTAGCGTGCTTATAGGAAAAGAAGCTGTAGATTGCGGATTAATTGATGAAGTTGGTGGATTAAAAGATGCACTGGCTAAACTAAAAGAATTAATAGCTGAAGATGATAAAAATAGCAAAATGAATGGCAAGGATAAAGAAAATAAATAAGTTTGTTTAAATAATATAATATATGATATAATTAAATAATATAAGAAAAAGTGTTAGTGTCAAGGCATTAGCACTTTTTAAGATTAAAGGAAATTTACATTTCTAACTGTTTAACTTAAAATAATTTTACAATATACTAATCAAGTAGTGTAATAACTTATTTACTATTGGTGAGGACTAAAGTAGATTTCAAAATTAAAGAAAGTTATAATTTATCTATGTCGTAGATGGATTATAAAAAGTAAGAGGTGAGATTGGTGGCTAAGAAAAAAAGCAAAAAGAAAAAGGATAAAGATCTAGGATTTAGAGCGGAATATCATAACTTAGTTACAATATTCGTAGGTATATTCTTATTATATAGTTTGAACTCAGGGTCTATGGGACTTGTGGGTAATTTTATGCAGAACATATTTAAAGGTTTATTTGGAGGTCTTTCATTTGTAATTCCTTTTATAGTAATTATTGTAGGGATACTTGGATTCTTTGAAGGAAATGAATATGTTTATAGGTTAAAAAATAGCAAAATGTACTATGTGATTGTTACATTTGTATTTGTATTCTATGGATTAATAAATTCAAGGAATATACCGGTAGATGTTCCTTTTAAGTCAAATATGATTAATGATGTAATGCAAATGGGTGTAGATGGAACTGGAACTGGCTTAATAACATCTACAATTGCATATTATATAAAAGCTATATTTGGAATAACTGGGGGATGGTTAATCAGTATATTTGCATTAATATTATGTGCACTATTTACTTTTAATATATCGGTACAAGATTTATTATCAAATGTAAATTTTGGAAAGGGTAAATCAAAATCCAAAAATAAAGGAACTAACTTAAAAGAGAAGGTTTCAAACTTAAAGCAATCTGCCTTAGATATGATAAGTGATGAGGTAGATGAAGATACGATGGAACAAACCATGATAGAAGAAAAGAAACTAGGATTCTTAAAAGGAATGATGGACAAGGCTAAGCATAGCAAAGATGACGATGTAGAAAAAGAACCTGCAGTTAGTCTAGAAGATGGTATAGATGACAAGACTATAAAGATAGTAGGTTTCAATAAAGCAGAAGATGATTACTTAGAAATACTTGAAGGAACTCAAAGTGGTTCTGATTTAGATGTATTAAAAAATCTTCAAAGTTCTCCTCTTGATAAATCTAAACAAGAGAATAAAGGTTTTGATAAAACACAAGAAATTGAAAATACTCAACCGATAGACTTTAATGAAGTTTCAAGATATGAAAACTATAAAAAGCCTGGACTTGAAATATTAAATAAATTTGATAAGAAGGCAGATGAAAACGGAAAGAAAAAAGTATTAAAGAATGCTTCATTATTAGAAAAGACATTATCAGACTTTGGTGTTGAAGCTAAGGTAAATCAAGTTACAGTTGGTCCTACTATAACAAGATATGAAATACAGCCAAGTCCTGGCGTTAAGGTTAGTAAAATAGTAAATTTAACAGATGATTTAGCACTAAGTTTAGCTGCAAAAAGCATAAGAATAGAAGCGCCTATTCCAGGCAAAAGTGCTATAGGAATAGAAGTCCCTAATGAAGAAGGACAAATGGTAGGTTTAAGAGAGGTATTAGAAAGTGATGAATTTAAAAACTTTGAATCACCTCTTGCAATGGCTTTAGGTAAGGATATAGGAGGAAAGCCAATTATAGCGGACATAGCTAGAATGCCTCACTTACTTATAGCTGGATCAACTGGGTCAGGAAAGAGTGTTTGCGTAAATACTTTAATAAATAGTATTTTATACAAAGCTAATCCTGATGAAGTTAAATTCTTACTTATAGATCCAAAGGTGGTTGAGCTTGCAAGTTATAATGGAATACCACACTTACTAATACCGGTTGTAACTGATCCTAAAAAGGCTGCAAATGCATTAAACTGGGCAGTTGTAGAAATGAATAGAAGATATAAATTATTTGCTGAGAATCAAGTAAAAGATATAACAAGTTACAATGAAAAGGCTGAAGAAAAATTACCTAAGATAGTAATAATCATTGATGAGCTTGCTGACTTGATGATGGCTTGTGCAAATGATGTAGAAGATTATATTTGTAGACTTGCACAGATGGCAAGAGCTGCAGGGATGCATTTAATAATAGCAACGCAAAGACCATCTGTTGATGTAATAACAGGAGTTATAAAAGCAAATATACCATCGAGAATCGCGTTTGCAGTATCATCACAGACAGATTCTAGAACGATATTAGACTTAGGTGGAGCAGAAAAGTTACTGGGGAAGGGGGACATGTTATTCTACCCACTAGGAGCAGCAAAACCAGTAAGACTTCAAGGTGCATTTATATCAGAAAGCGAATCAGAAAGAGTTATAGATTTTATAAAAAATCAAGTAACTGAAGAAGTAAAATACGAAGATGATATAATAGATACTATTTCAAAAACTATAGCACCAAAATCAAGTGATGAAGATGATTTATTAGAAGATGCTATAAATTTTGTAGTAACTAATGGTCAAGGGTCTGCCTCAATGCTTCAAAGAAAGTTCAAAATAGGATTTAACAGGGCTGCTAGACTAATAGATTCTATGGAAGAAAGAGGGATAGTAGGTCCAAGCGAAGGAAGTAAACCAAGGAAAGTATTAATAACTAAGGAAGAATTAGTAGATTTAGAAGGTGAATAGAATTTGAAGACAATAAATGTAGAAGACGCTTTAAAGCTTGAAAATACAATCTTTATTGATGTTAGAACAGAGAAAGAATATCAAGATGACCATATATTGAATGCCTATAATATACCATTATTCAGTAATGATGAACATCATGAAATAGGTACCATATATAAGACACAAGGAAAGCATGAAGCTATAGACAAGGGATTTGACTTTGTATCACCTAAATTAAAAGATATGTATAGAAAAGTAAAAGAATTATCAGTAGAGTATGACCATATAGTAATATACTGTGCAAGAGGTGGCATGAGAAGTGGAAGTTTTGCTAATCTTTTAGCTTCAATAGGAGTAGACTTATATAAACTTGAAGGTGGATATAAGTCTTATAGAAACTATGTATTAGATTATTTAAGTGATATAATGAATAAAAAACAATTTATAGTACTTCATGGCTTAACAGGTGTTGGAAAGACCGAACTTTTAGTAGGTCTAGATAAAAATAACATAGATATAATAGACTTAGAGCAAATGGCAAAAAATACAGGCTCAGTATTTGGGTTTATAACTTTTGATGATAAACCGCCAACTCAAAAGACATTTGAATCTAGAATATTTGAATCATTATTCTTTTCAAAATCAGACTATATATTTATAGAAAGCGAAAGTAAAAGAGTAGGACATGTATTAGTACCAAATGAAATTTATGAAGGTATAATAAGAGATGGTTACCATATACTTATAGAGTGTAGCATAGAAGACAGAGTAAAAAGACTATGCAAAGATTATATTTATGATCGAAATGAAGGAAATATTGATATACTAAGAGAATGTATAGGTAAGTTTAGAAAAAGACTTGGTCATAAAAAAGTTGAAGAGTATTTACAGATGTTAGATGAAGAAAAATACGAAGAACTTGTAGAAAAATATTTAGTTGAATATTATGACCCTCTGTATATGCACTCTGTAGAGCAATACAAATATAATCAAGTAGTAGACTTTAAAGAGATAAATGAAACATTAGAAGAACTAATGAATTTTCATAAGACAGTAGAAAAAGGAGCAATAAAATGTTAAAAATAGCACTAGAATCACTGGGTTGTTCAAAAAACTTAGTAGACGCAGAAATAATGATGGGTATCTTAAATAGAAAAGGATACAAATTAGTAGGAAATATGGAAGAAGCTGATATAGCGTTAGTTAATACTTGTGGATTTATAGAATCAGCAAAGCAAGAATCTATAGAGACAATACTTGAAATAGCTAGATTAAAAGAAACAGCTAATTTAAAACTTCTTATAGTAACAGGGTGTTTAGCTCAAAGATATTCAGACGAGTTAAAAGAAGAAATACCAGAAATAGATGCTATAGTTGGTACAGGAAGTTACCAAAATATAGACGAAATAGTTGCTGGTTTAGAAAAAGAAAACAAAATAGTAAGTTTAAATGACATAGAATTTGTTTACAATGAAGATCTTCCAAGATACGTTTCAACACCAAGTTATATGGCTTACTTAAAGATAAGTGAAGGATGCGATAAGCATTGTACTTATTGTATAATACCTAAATTAAGAGGTAAGCAAAGAAGTAGAAAGATAGAAGATATAGTAGCTGAAGCTAAAGATTTAGCAGCTAGAGGTGTAAAAGAGCTTGTAGTTATAGCACAAGATAGTACTATGTATGGTTCTGATATATATGGAAAAGCTGTATTACCAGAATTATTAGAAGAATTAGCTCAAGTTGAAGGTATAAAGTGGATAAGAATAATGTATTCATATCCAGAATCAATAACAGAAGAGTTAGTTCACGTTATAAAGAAATATGATAATATCTGTAATTACTTTGATATGCCAATACAACATGCAAGTAACAGAATATTAAAGTTAATGAACAGACATACAACTAAAGAAGATATATTAGCTAAAATAGAAATGATAAGAAATAATATACCTGATGCAACATTAAGAACTACTATAATAACAGGATTCCCAGGTGAAACAGAAGAAGACTTTGAGGAATTAATAGATTTTGCTAAAGAAGTTAAGTTTGATAGACTGGGTGCTTTTGCATACTCAAGAGAGGAAGGAACAGCAGCAGATAAACTACCAAATCATATTGACCAAGATGTAAAAGAACAAAGAAGAGATAGACTAATGATGGTACAACAAGGAATATCTCAAGAAGTTATGGCAACTAAAATAGGTAAAACATTTGAAGTTCTTATAGAAGAACAAATAGAAAAAAATGTTTATATGGGAAGAACTCAAGGAGATGCAGAAGAAATAGATAGTATAGTTTATGTAAAATCTAAGGAACAACTTCATGCAGGAGACTTCGTAATAGTAGAGATTAATAATGCATTAGAGTACGATTTAATGGGAGATGTAATAAATGAACTTGCCTAATAAATTAACATTATTTAGGATATTTTTAATACCAGTATTTATAATAGTAATGCTTCTTAATATACCAAATAAATATCTAATAGCATGTATAATATTTATAGTAGCATCAATAACAGATGCTATGGATGGTCATATAGCTAGAAAATATAATTTAGTTACTGACTTTGGAAAATTTATGGACCCTCTAGCTGACAAGTTACTAGTTATATCAGCTTTAACTTGTATGATAGAAGTAAATTTAGTTCCAGCTTGGATGGTAATAATAATTGTTGCTAGAGAGCTTACTGTTAGTATATTAAGAGCTATTGCTGCAGCAGAAGGAAAGGTAATAGCTGCAAGTGGTGGTGGTAAATTAAAGACTATAACACAAATGCTTTCAATAATAGTTTTATTAATAGGTGAAAACTTTAATAATGGTTTATTATTAAATATAGGATTTGTATGTATATTGATTGCTACACTACTTACTTTATATTCTGGTTGGGAATACTTATACAAAAATAAAGAGTTGTTTATGAATAGTAAATAGTAGATAAGAGTGCACTAACGTAATTATATATTACGTCAGTGCACTCTTTTTATGTATCATAACTATAGATATGAATATTTTCAAGGTAAAGATCTAGCTATTATTCATTTATTCTAATTTACTCTGTTCTTATTCCATTATTATTAAGATATACTACAAACTTTTCAATATCGTATACTTCAAAACACAAATGTCTAAGCCCACAAGTCTCTGGATAGCTTATTCTTTTAGGAGGATTTTCGGAGGAAAATAATTCAGCCTGACTATTTCCTACTTTATAAGTCTAATTCATGAGATTTTTTTCTTTTCTATAGGTTTTGTTAATTATATTTAATCCAAGAATATTTACATAAAAGTTTTTTGATATATCATAATTTGAACAGATTATAGCAATGTGATGTAATTTATTTAGTTTCGTATATGGAATAAATATCAACAATGTTAAAGTATCTGCTTATTATCATTAAAATTTATAAATCAAAATCTGTATAAAAAGCTAGAAAAAAGTTTATAAATGAAATAAGTATGGTAATATTTTACTATAACGATTTCTTAGATTATGTTAAGTTAAATTAATTTATATAAAAATTGACGATATATATATAATGAGGTATAATTAAATACGAACAAATGTTTGATGAAATGATTTAATTTGATTTATATAGATGAAAGGATGAATAGTGAATATGAGTATAGAACAAGAAAAGTTAAAAGCCCTTAATTTAGCTTTAGGGAAAATAGAAAAAGATTTTGGGAAAGGATCAGTAATGAGACTTGGGGAAGCTACATCTATGAATATAGATGTTATACCTACAGGGTCTATAGGTCTTGATATAGCAGTTGGTATAGGTGGTCTTCCAAAAGGTAGAATAGTAGAAATATACGGACCTGAATCTTCTGGTAAGACAACAGTTGCACTTCATACTGTAGCAGAAGCTCAAAAGCAAGGTGGAATAGCAGCATTTATAGATGCGGAACATGCTTTAGATCCAGTTTATGCAAAAGCTTTAGGAGTAGATATAGATAACTTAATAATATCTCAACCAGATACAGGGGAACAAGCTCTAGAAATAACTGAAGCATTAATAAGAAGTAATGCAATAGATATAATAGTAGTTGACTCAGTCGCTGCATTAGTTCCAAGAGCAGAAATAGAAGGAGACATGGGGGATTCTCATGTAGGTCTTCAAGCTAGACTTATGTCACAGGCATTAAGAAAATTAACAGGTTCAATAAAAAAATCTAATTGTGTTGCAATATTCATTAACCAGTTAAGAGAAAAAGTTGGTATAATGTTTGGTAATCCTGAGACAACTACAGGTGGTAGAGCACTTAAGTTCTACTCATCAGTAAGGCTTGATGTTAGAAAAATAGATACAATAAAACAAGGTGATAAAGTTTTAGGAAGTAGAACAAGAGTAAAAGTAGTTAAGAACAAAGTTGCACCACCATTTAAACAAGCAGAGTTTGATATAATGTATGGTGAAGGTATATCTAAGATAGGTGACTTATTAGATATAGCAGCTGATATAGATGTTGTTAAGAAGTCAGGGGCTTGGTATAGTTACAATGATATAAAACTTGGACAAGGTAGAGAGAATGTTAAGAAATTCTTACAAGACAATATGGATTTAACTAATGAAATTGATGAAAAAGTAAGAGCTCATTATAAGTTAGATGAAGCAAAAAACAATGCAGCTGAAAACGAATCAGAAGAAAGTATAGACAATTTTGAAGAATAAAAATTCAATACCTCCTATTAATCCTATTAACTTGACATAAGGTAGAAAAAATAATAAAATTAAATAAGGATAAATTATGTAAAAATAATTTAATAACAGGGTATTTATATACTCTGTTAACTTATTAAAATGATTATGCTTTAAATATAGCTTATTATGTAGCATAGTTTACTTAATAATATGATTTTCAAGTTGCAAAAGATGACATTTTGGGATTATTAACAAAGGAGGTGGATGTCATAGAACCGATATTAGTAGGCATAATAGCTATAGTTGTCGGTGTAGGAGTTGGATATTTTGTAAGAAAAAATATTTCTGAAGCTAAAATTGGAGATGCCGAGAAAAGAGCTGCAGAAATTATAGATAAAGCAAAAAGAGACTCGGAAACTGAACATAAAGAAAGGCTATTAGAAGCTAAAGAAGAAATTCATAAGTTGAGAACAGACGCAGAAAAAGAAAACAAGTCTAGAAGAAATGAACTACAAAAATTTGAGAATAGATTAGTACAAAAAGAAGAAGCATTAGATAAGAAGTTACAAAATTTAGAGTCTAAAGAATCTAATCTTAATGAAAAATTAAAAGTAGTTCAGAGAAAAGAAGAAGACGTTGAAACTATAAAGAATCAACAGCTAGAAAAATTAGAAAGCATATCAGGTATAACATCAGATGAAGCAAAGGAGATAATACTATCCAAAGCAGAAAGAGATGTTAGACGTGAAATGTCTATAATGATAAAAGAAATAGAAACTCAAGCTAAAGATGAAGCTGAGAAGAAATCAAGGGAAATAATTGGTTATGCCATCCAAAAATGTGCTGCTGACCATGTTGCAGAAACTACTGTAACAGTAGTGAACTTACCTAATGATGAAATGAAGGGTAGAATCATAGGTAGAGAGGGTAGAAATATAAGAACTCTTGAAACGGCGACAGGAATAGATCTTATAATAGATGATACTCCAGAAGCAGTAATTCTATCAGGATTTGATCCAATAAGAAGGGAAGTTGCAAGAATAGCACTAGAAAAGCTTATAGCTGATGGAAGAATACATCCAGCTAGAATAGAAGAGATGGTAGAAAAAGCAAGAAAAGAAGTAGATAATATAATCAAAGAATATGGGGAGCAAGCAACTTTTGAAACTGCAGTTCATGGATTACATCCAGAATTAGTTAGATTATTAGGTAGACTTAACTATAGAACTAGTTACGGGCAAAATGTACTTAAACATTCTATAGAGGTTGCTCATATCGCTGGTATAATGGCAGCTGAGATAGGTGCAGATGTTAAATTAGCAAAGAGAGCTGGTTTACTTCATGACATAGGTAAAGCTGTAGACCACGAAATGGAAGGAACTCATGTAGAGATAGGTATGGATCTACTTAGAAGATATAGGGAATCTAAAGAAGTAATACATGCTATGAGTACACACCATGGAGATTATGAACCTCAAACTATTGAGGCAGTTCTTGTAACTGCGGCAGATGCAATATCTGCAGCAAGACCAGGGGCAAGAAGAGAGACTTTAGAAGCTTATATTAAGAGATTAGAGAAGTTAGAAGAAATAGCTAACTCATATGAAGGTGTTGAAAAATCATTTGCAATACAAGCTGGTAGAGAAATCAGAATAATGGTTAAACCAGAAAATGTTACAGATGAAGGAATACATTTACTAGCTAGAGAAATGACTAAGAGAATAGAGGATGAACTTGAATATCCAGGTCAAATCAAAGTTAGTATAATAAGAGAGACTAGAGCGATAGAATACGCTAAATAAAGTTAAAACCTGTTTTAAAATAAAATATTTTAAGACAGGTTTTTTTATTTTATATAAAATTAGAATTGATAAATATAATACAAATACAGTAAATAAATAATACATAAATTTTATTACGTTTAAACTTATATATTAAATATAATAAAGATATAAATATTTGTTAAATATAGTAGTAATGAATTTATTAAGTAATGAAAAGAGGACTACTATGTTAAAAATAAAGTATATGTTATCAGTAATGATAATTTTAGTAAGTACATCTATAATAGCTATAGGAGAAGATGATTTTGAAAAATTAATATTAGGTGGTACTTATATAAAAGAAATAAAAATAGAATATGACGCTAATGTAGATAATAATGAACAGTATTATAGTTTAGAAAGATACTTTAGACCATCTAATATGCCTATATTAAATGACAGAATTGAAAGTTCTCTTTATAATATTTATGGATATAAACCATGGGAGATTAAGTTAGATAAAAAGTTTTTGAGTACTCCAGAAGAAACTATAATAAACTACTTTAGTGTACTAAGAGAAGCTGCGAACCCTACAGGTGATATAAACACTGGATGTGGCACCTTAGGAGATGCTAGAGGGCCTTATCCTGTTGCGTATAATTTTCTATCAGATTCATATAAGGAAAAATATTCTTACGAAGGCTATTTAAAATCGTTTGAGAATAAATTACATATTAACTTGATTAAATTAAGCAAGGTACCGCCAGATGAAAATAATATAAATGAAATAAAGTATTTGGTTGAACTAGAGGTTATAGAGGGTTCTAATAAACATATTGGATTATTTGCGTATTATTATGGATATATATATTTAGATAATGAGAACGGCCAGTATAAAATTAAAAATATGGAATATTTGGGTGAAAATTATTTATGTGCACCTTATCATGGATGGTCATATGATGCTAGTTCTCTAGTAGAAATTGAGTACGGAGATTGGTGTTCACTAATTAGTGGAAATATTCAAGTAGAAAAAAGTGGATATGAAAAGAGAGTTTATTTTAATGATAAAGAAGAAAATGAGTATTATGTTTTATTCTATCAGTTAACTAATGGAGTTGATATTAAAATAGCAGATTATAAAAAGAATAAAAATGGAGTATGGGAATTAATTTATATTAATCCTGAAAAATGCTTAGATAACAAAAAGAATTAATATATTTATTAAAAATTTGGGAAAAATACTGGAAAATTAATTTTAATATACTGAATTTAAGATAGTAAAATAAATAGATAAGTGAAGAAATAATTAAGGTATAGATTCGCTTTTATATAAATGAGATGTGGATATTAAGGATATTAATAAAGTATTATAGGAACCAATATATCGAGAATTTAAAGTATCTAAAAATACTTAAATATTCATATAATAGATAAAAATTTAAAGAAGTGAATTAGTAATATGTATAATAGGAAATAGAGTGGGATTAAAAATATATCACACTCTATTTTATTTGTTTAGAAAAATTTAAGATTTATAGAAATATATTTTTAAGATTAATATGATAATATAGATTTATTATGAAGTGAATCAAGGAGGGCATATGCATAAATATAAGGTTTTAGTAGTTGATGATGAAAAAGAAATACCTGATGCTATTGAGCGATATTTAAAGAATGAAGATATCCAAGTTATAAAGGCATATAATGGACAAGACGCTTTAGAGATTATTGATAAGGAAGAGATACATCTTATTTTAATGGATATAATGATGCCAAATGTAGATGGAATTGAAGCTACAATGAAAATAAGAGAAGATAAGAATATCCCAATAATAATTATTAGTGCTAAGTCAGAGTATAGTGATAAGATACTAGGTCTTAATATAGGTGCAGATGATTATATAACAAAACCTTTTTATCCCTTAGAACTTATTGCTAGAGTTAAATCTCAGCTTAGAAGATATATTGATTTTGGGAATATAAGAAAAGGATATGAAGAAAAAGATAAAATCATTATAGGTGGAATATCATTAGATCTTAATAGTAAGGAATTAAGAGTTGATGGTGAAATAAAAAAGATTACTCCAATAGAGTATAAGATATTAGAGCTTTTGATGGAAAATCCTAACAAAGTTTTTTCTGCTGAAGAAATTTATGAAAAAGTGTGGAAAGAGCATTGTATAAATACAGATACAGTAATGGTTCATATAAGAAGGATAAGAGAAAAGATAGAGATAAAGCCTAAAGAACCAAGATATTTAAAGGTGGTGTGGGGAATTGGATATAAATTCGAGAAATGTACAAGATAATAAGCTATTAAGAAATATAAATAAATTGAAATTAGCAAGAAAACTAATTAACATAATTTTATTAATATTAATAATTGGTATAATGATTTTTATTGAAAATAAAAAAGAAGGAATTATAATAAGTTTATTTTTAGTAATGGTTTTGTTAATAATAAAGAATCTATCAAATGATTTTAGAGATGTTTTGATATTTCAAGAAATATTTGAAATATCAAATACTTGTGAAGATATAATTGATATATTTGAAAAAACTAATGGAAATATCGAAAAAAGTGTGCTTTTTGGCAAAAGTCATAAATCTATACTTGATAATTTATATAAAGTAGAAAAATATATTTATTCTGCAATAGTAAAAAGTAAACAGAATGAAAATATGTCAAATGAACTTGTGGTTGAAGTATCAAAAAATATAAAGAAACCTGTAAATAATATTATCAAAAGTGTAAATGAACTTGAAAATAATAATAGTAAAGTAAATTATTTAGAAATAATAGATAACCTTGAAAATCAATCTAATACATTAAAACATAATATAGAGGAATTGTTTGAATTATCTAAGGTTATGACAGGTAACATCGAGATAGAAATGCAGAAAATTGATGTAATAAGTTTATTAAAACAGTCGTTAGTAGAATATAAAGATAAAATGCAAGATAAAAGTTTAAATTTAAAAGTTAATATAGATAATTCGAATATGTATATATATGCAGATGGTCAACAGATGTGGAGAGTTTTTGAAATTTTGCTAGATAATATAATTTACTATTCTAAAGAAAAAACTAGAGTATATGTAAATTTAAGTAAAAATGATGAAGAAGTGAATATAAGTTTAATTAATATATCTAAAGAAGAGTTAAATATTGATATAAGTACATTATTAAAATCAATAAGAGAAAATAATGAATCTAATAAAATGGGACTTGCTATAGCATCTAACTTAATATCAATCCAAAATGGAAATTTAGATATTACAATAGATGGGGATATGTTTAAAGTAGATATAAAATTTAAACTAATTGATAACATAAAGTAATAAGGAGGTGGAGCAGTGTTTGATTTATATTTATTTGAAAAAAATGAAAAATATAATATATTTAAAAAAGAAGATTTAAATATAAGAAAAGGGCTATGTAAGCCAATGTTAATACAAAAGTTAAGATGGTTCCTATTATTAGCAACTTATTTTTCTTATACATATTTAATTAATAATGAGAAAATAGCTAAATTAGGATTTATATTTATAATAGTTACACTGATATGTCAGTTTTTTGTAGTACTGCAGAAATCAATGTATTTATATAAGTTAAAGATAGAATTAGATAATGATGGGAAAAAAGCATTATATTCAAAATTTGTATTTAGTAAATGGGTAACATTATTATTTAATATTGCAGCAATAATTTGTATAATGGGTCATCTAGAAGGTATAGAGTTTTGTACTGACCTATTAATAATATTAATAAGTGTAAATATAATTAGGTTAATTTTTAGATTAGGAGTGAATAAATTAAGGCTATTTATGGTAAGGGCAGCATTAGATAACATTATTGAAGAATCAGAAGAAAATGGATATGATACTATTAATTTGAATGAATGCTTAGATGGCGCGGAAGAACTTGAAGTACTATTTGGTAGTAGATATCTAGCAATAGTAACAGAATTAAGGAATTTACTCACAAAATTAGAAGAAGTTACGATAAAAGAAAGAAGCAGTATATATAGTAAATCTCAATTAGTAACTAATTTATCACATGATTTAAAAACACCACTTACTTCTATTATTAATTCAATTTATTTTTTAAAGAATGAAGAGCTTAATGAAGATGAGAAACTTGAACAAATAAATATACTAAAAGAAAAATCAGGTAGACTTAAATCATTAATAGATAACTTAAATGAAGTAATAAATTCAGAAGAAGATGAAATAGTTTTAAATAGAGAGTATATAAATATATATGATTTATTAAATAGTTGTACAGATAGCTTTAAAGAAAGAATAGAAGAAGCTAATTTAGACTTGCAAATAAAAACTCAAGAAACAAATCTTATAGTTTATATGGATAAAGATAAAATAGTAAGAGTGTTTGAAAATTTATTAAGCAATATAATAAAATATTCATTAGAAGATACAAGAGTATATATTAACTTTATAAAAGAGGACGATATAATTAAAATTGATTTTAAAAATATATGTAAATATGAGTTAGAAGTAAATAAAGGATCATTAGGGAGCCGATTTGTTAAAGGTGATAAGTCTAGAAATAGCGATGGATATGGATTAGGTCTTAGTATAGTTAAAAACTTAATTAGAGTTCAAGGTGGTAAGGTTGATATAATAACTGAAGGGGACTTATTTAAAGTTAGTATAATGCTAAAATGTAATTAATTATTTTAAGAATAAAAATTAATTGAAAATTTTTTATAAATCTAAGTAAAGTTAATTTGTAGTAAAGCAAAAAAATTGTACTCTAAATTCTTACTATGAGTACAATTTTTTTATTAAGAATTAGATAAATTATTTAGTTTTTCAATATTCAATATTTTAAGTTTTCCTCTAGATATTTCTATTATATCATCTCTTTCAAACTTTTTTAATATTTTACTTACGACTTCTCTTGATGAACCTATATGATTAGCTATAGATTCATGGGTCAAGTAAAGTGTACTTGAATTTGTCAAGTTTGATTCTTCTATTAAGAAATTAGAAATCCTTGAATCTAAACTAAAAAAGACAGCTTGTTCTAATACATACATAACTTCTGAAAGCTTATTTTGAGTTATATTAAGTAAAAATTCTAAGACTTTAGCATTAGATTTTGACAAATCTTTAATAATGGAACTATCTATAATAATGGCCAAAGATTCTTTTTCAGACTCTAGATTAATATCATAAGTAATATTTTGAAACGCACAAGAGGCAGACAAGATACAAACATCTCTATCCAGCAGTCTAAATAATGTTATTTCTCTTCCTGAAGGAGCAGATATAAAGGTCCTAAATTGACCTGATATTGTTATTAATAAACCTGTGCAAGTCGAATTTTTATTATGAACTATTTTGCCCTCTTCATATTTAATTAAAATGCTTTTTGAAATCAATTCTTGGCTTTCTTTTACAGAAAGACTATTAAAGAATGGTAGAATTTCTTCTAAAATTTCTTTTTTATCTATATTTAGCATATTTTCCTCCTTAATCTAGCAATTATAGTAAAAATCTATATTAATAATAATATATCAAACATTAGATATCTAGTAAATTTTATATTAAATACAGAAGGGGTATCAAAATACAAGCTAAATGATGATATATATATAATGTATTAAAATATAATATATTTTTCTGTGACTTTATCACAAATATATATTAGAAAAGATTATACATTATAATAGTTTTATGTTAATAAAGTTACTATACAAAAATAATTAATAAAAAATAAAAAAGGTACCGAAAATATAAAATTAACTTGTATATAATAGTGAGATAAAAATACAATATAAAATTTAGGAGGAATATAGAATGAGAAAGTTAGTATCAATTATGTCAATAATGGCTATAAGCGGTGGTATTATGTTATTAGGATTAAATTTTGCAAGTGCAAATGGTGAAGATAAGAAAGATACAATTACAAATAATATAAGCAGAAAAGATATTAAAAATGAGGTTGATAATAAAGTTACTGGGGTAATAGACAATAATAAGTCAATGAAATTAGATCAAACATCTCAAACAAAAAGTAATAATATGTATAAAGAAAACAAAATAAGTGATATTGAAAATGACTTAAATGACATATTAAATAAAGATAAATATACATATGACTGGGAGGATAAACTAGATCATAAGTATGGAGATGACTGGGATGATTTGTTAGAGAAGATATATGGAGATGATTGGGAAGATAAATTTGAAATTAAGTTAAAGAAAATATATGGAGATAAGTACAAAGAAGATTATGATGATGCTCACGATCATGATAAAGATGATGAAAATGATTAAGTAGGACAAAATAGTTAATATGGAGTCTTATATTAGCATAAGAGATTTTACACTTTATAGAAGAAGTGAGGGAAGATATAAAAAATGAGTTTAGATGAAGATAATCTGAAATCCACAGACATAAATATTTTAATAAATGATAATATGCCATTTATTATAAAATCTATAAGTAAGATAACAAAAAAATATGTATCATTAGAAAATGATGAAGAATTAAGTGTAGGCATTTTAGCATTTAATGAAGCTGTAAATAGATACACTCATGATAGAGGTCCATTTTTACCATTTGCACAACTTGTAATAGGAAGTAGATTGAAAAATCATCTACAAAGGGAAAATAGACATAGAAATATTATATCAATAGATAACCTAAGAGAAGAAGGGATCGAAGTATCTGATGTTATAAAAGATCCTATAGAGGATAATCAAATATTACAAAATGAAATTAGAATATTAAAGGATACTTTATATGACTTTGGATTCGGATTAGAAGATTTAGTAAATAATTCACCAAAGCATAAGGAAACTAGAGAAAATGCTATAGATCTATCTAAAAGAGTAAGCCAAGATAAGCCATTTGTGAGCTTTATGTACGAAAAGAAGAGACTTCCAATAAAAAAGATATCATTAAAATATCAGGTTACAGAAAAGATAATTAAAGGGAGTAAAAAATTTATTATAACGGTTATTATAATATTTGATAAAAAACTTAGAAATATAAGATTATGGATAAAAAGGTAGGAAATGACTATGTGGTATAAAGGTATTGTAATGGAAGTTAAAGATAAATACTTGATAGTTATGAGAGAAGACTCTACTTTAGTTAAGATAGATATTAAAGATAAACCTAAAGTTGGAGAAAGGCTAATTTTTACAGACGAAGATATATATGAAGTAAGAGAGGCAAAGTCTTTAAAGAAAAAAAATATGACACTATTTATAGCATTAGCAGCAGTTTTAGTATTATGCATACTTCCTATAATTAATAATGGTAATTTAAAAGCATATGCTTTGGTTTCTCTAGATATAAATCCAAGTATTGAATTTGAACTAGATGAAAATAAAAATATAATTAATATATATACAATAAATACTGACGCTAAATCAATCGATTTAGAAGATATCAAAGGTTTAAATATAGAAGAAGGAGTAATAAAACTGAAGGGAATGCTTGAGAGCGAAAAATATAATTTAAAAAATGATAATATGATAGTAGGTTTTACCTTCCTTAGAGGGATAGAAGATTTAAATTATGAAGAAGATATAAAAGGTATAATGGGTAAAAATTTCAACGAATCAAAAGTGCTATATTTAAAAGGGACAAAAGATGATTGTGAAAAAGCTAAGGAAAGAGGAATAAGTTTAGGTAGATATGAAGCAGAGCTTGATATTGACGATGATATTGAAGATATAATAGAGGATATGTCTGTTGAAGAAATAATGAAGCTTTTAAATAATAACAGTGGAGTATATTTAAATGAAGAAGTTAAAGATGAGATTGAAGATGAATTAGAAGATAAACTAGAAGAGGGTCAAAATGATGATCGTGAAGAAGATGATAGTAATAATGATTAGGATATTAATCTAGAATTTTGATGAAGTATAAATTCTTTTACTTATAGAAGTTGTATCTGTAAGTAAATATTGAATTTATACTTTTTTTATTTAGTAAAATTAAATTTATGAGAAAATAATTTTTTATCTATTGTAAATTTTAGGAAAGTATATATAATATAGATATATGGTTAATTACTTAAGTAACTAACTGATTACCTAGAAAGATAGAGGGGGTGAAATATTGAAGTTAATCCTGAATGATAATGATCCAATATTTATTCAAATTTCGAAGGCTATAGAAGATGAAATACTTAGTGGTGGTGTAGAAGAAGAGATGCAAATACCTTCTACTACAGAATTATCCAAGATATATAAAATAAATCCAGCTACAGTCTTAAAAGGAATAAATATATTAGTAGATAAAGATGTTTTATATAAAAAGAGAGGTATAGGTATGTTTGTTTGTAAGGGAGCTAAGAGCGTAATAAAGAAATCTAGAAAAGATGCTTTTGAAAAGGTATATATAAAAGATTTAATTCAAGAGGCTAGTAAATTAGACATCGAAAAAGAGGAATTGTTAGAAATGATAAAGAATTATAAGGGGTGAGGATATGAGTATAGCTATAGAAGTTAAGAATGTAAGTCATAGTTTTAAAGATAAAAAAATATGTGATAATATGAGCATAAATTTTGAAGAAAATAAAATTTATGGGTTACTTGGTAAAAATGGAGCTGGTAAAACTACATTAATTAATATTATTACTAATCAACTATTATGTAATAATGGAGAGGTTAAGATATTTGGAAAAAATATAAAAGAAGATAATAAAGTACTTAATGATATATGTGTAGTTAGAGAAAGAGAATTCTATGACATAGAGTATAAGGTAAAAGATATTTTTAAAGCATATTCTTACTTTTACAAAGATTACGACTATAAACTGCAAGACAAACTTTGTAAAAGATTTGAAATTAATCAAAAACTAATTTATAAAAAGTTATCTAGAGGTATGAAGACCATAGTATCTAATATTATAGGAATTTGTTCAAATTCACCAATAACAATATTTGATGAGCCAACAATAGGTCTTGATGCAGTTAATAGACAAGAGTTTTACAGTATTTTATTAGAATCTTATACACAAAAAAATAGAACTATAATAATATCTACTCACCAAATTAATGAAGTAGAAGAGTTATTAGAGAAGGTAATTATAATAAAGAATGGAAAAATTGAAGTAGACGATTATATAGATGAAGTAAAAGAAAAATCTTATCATATAACAGGCAAAAAAGATGATTTAAATAAATTATCTATATTAAAAGATAGAAAGCCTATTAAATCCTTTGGAAATAATGAAGTTTACTCATATTATGGAGAAATAAGTGATGAAGATTTAGAATTAATAGAAAATCTAAACATAGAATTGGTAAATATGAGTATACAAGATTTATTTATAAATATGAATAAAAAGGAGGAGGCAATATATGAATAATCCATATTATAAATTTTTAAAAAGAGATGTTAAATTAATATTAATTCTGCTTATATCAATAGTTACAGTAAATGTAGGTATGAGTGTAATATCGAATATAATATCAGCTTTAGATAGAAGTTCTATTGATCCTATTAGATTCTTTAGTCAAGCAAGTATGTTGGCTTGTATTATGTGTATGGTCTATGGAATAAATTGTACGGTTAAAACTTTTAGTGGGGTAATTAGCATAAGGGGGGATAGGCTAGGATTTTTAAAAGCAATAGCATTATGGAGCATTGTAATTGCAATTTTTGCATCATTATTTAGTGTATTTTTTGAGATTGGTTGCAAGGAATTAATGGAGTTAATTACCAAAAGGGAAGTATATGTAATAAGTGACATGCCTTGGATTAGTATAAATAATCTTGAATTTAAAGTTGATGATATGTCTTTGATATGGTTTATAAAAAGTATAATTACTAGAACTTTAACAAATGCATTGATGATATCTTTAGGATATATGTTAGGTGCCATATCGTATAGACTAAAAGTAAGAACAAATGTAATACTATTTATAGGACTTCCAATATTATTTGCAGGTTATATATCAGCTCAAGCATTTAAGAATCAAGATATGGTATTAGATTGGATGATGAACTTTATAAGTAATATGTTATATATAATACAAAATCAAGGGATTTTAATTGGTTTACAGGTAATGGGAATAATAGTATTTTCATTTATAGGAACTAAATTCTTAATAAAAGCACCAATTAAAGAGTATGCACATGATTTAATATAGTATTTTAATTTATAGATTTAAGTAAAGAAAAAGAGGATTGATACTAAGATACAATCCTCTTTTTTCCCAGAAATCAGCATTTTGAATACCTAAAGCCTTAGGGTTAAATACTAAATTGTCTCTAGCAACACCAGCAATATTTCAAGTACCAATACGTCTAGCTAAAGAAACTGATAATGCTTGGAATGAAGAAATTCCTTTTTCTGATTTATCTCTACTTAAAGCAAGCTTAGATATTTCTTTTACTTGTTTTATTTGTAAGAACCTAGTTCTTATTGAAAAATAAATTCCAGCAACTAAAAATAATCTTACTAAATAATTAACCCAAACTATATCATTAATAGCGTTTATAAGATTTTCAATATAATAATTCTCCTAAGATTAAACTTGATGTTTTTCTTCATCTAAGATTTCTAACATTAATTCTGGATAATCACTAAATACTGCATCTACACCGAAGTCAATCATCTTTCTCATTTGTGAAGGTGAATTAATTGTATAAACATAAACCTTTAAATTATTTTTATGAGCTAAGTTTACCATTTCTTTAGTCACCAACTCTTTGCTTATGTTTATGCTATATACATTTAATTTTTTAGCATGGTTAACAACATTTTTTTCGGGTGCATAATCTTTTTCATATTCATAAAGAGCACCGTATTTGTAATCAGAATCAATGTTCTTAAATATATTTAAACATTTGTGATTAAAGCTAGAAATAAGAACATTATTTCTCAAATTATATTTGTCGACTAAATTAAGTACATCTTGTTCTAAATCA
The DNA here is from genome assembly GCF_014323405.1 of Romboutsia faecis. GTDB lineage: Bacteria > Bacillota > Clostridia > Peptostreptococcales > Peptostreptococcaceae > Romboutsia_E > Romboutsia_E faecis. Next base: position 466,236 of record NZ_JACRWE010000002.1, read on the forward strand.
TAATGAATCTGATCTGTTTTGGCTTCTATGTTTAAAGTAATGTTTTTATCTTTAATAAGCTCAAAAACATCCTCTAAAGTAGGAATTTTGCATAAATTGTTGTTAATAAATTCAAATTTTCTACATTTGAATTTTTGTAACTCTTCTAAAGTATAGTCTTTAATTAGACCTTTTCCTTTAAAAGTACGTTGTACATCTTCATCATGTATAACGATTAGTTTACCATCTTTACTTTTATGAACATCAAGCTCAATACCGTCAATAGGCAAGGCAAGTGCTTTTTCAAAAGATAAGATAGTATTTTCTGGGTAATCTCCACTGGCGCCCCTATGTGCAAATACTTTCATACAACACCTCTTATTTTAGTTTAGTTTTATAACAGAGAATTACAAAAAATAAGAGAGCAATGTAAATCAAGACTATATTTAAGATAGTCTTGATTTAAAAGCTCTCCCTTTATCTCCGCTATACATATAAAATTCAGCATATTTAGTATAAAATGGAAAATGTTTTCTGTCAATGGAATATAGAATAATTTTACTTAGAATTTACATTAAGTATAAAAATGTTTGACAACAGATTCACAATGGAATATTCTCTTAGTAAGAGATAGGAGATGAAATTATTTAATTCATCTCCTTATTTTTTTTAAACATCAATAGGACGAATTCATGGGAGAAAGAGAAATTTTTTTAGATTACTATTAGCATTAATTGTTGGAGGAGTAACAGGTATAGGTTTTTATGAGCAGGTACGATTCTCAAGACTTCTAGTGGAGTTAAGGGGTTAACTACTTCAGCTGGGATATGGTCAACTGCATGTATAGGTATTGCAATTGGCTATGGATATTATTTTCTCGCTATTGTTTCATGGGTATTTTTAATTATAGTTTTATATGCTCTTAAATATATGGAAATGTGGCATAGGGGAAAAAGAAGTAAAAATATGGTATTGACCATTGAGGATACAAAAAGTATACCAGCTTTAATGGAGGTAGTTAAGGAAATTGACAATAAAATACTAAGTATAGAAAAAAATCTGACAAATTTGTGTTTAAATTAACCTTAGATAATAAATCTAGTGTAGATTACAATGAATTTATAACACAGATATCTAATATAGATGATAGTATATCTATAAAATCTACTTGATAAGGTTATTATAATCTAAATAAAAATATTATTGACAACTATAGAAGTTATTAAGTATAATTTAAGGGAAAACGTTTAAAAACAAAATCTTAAAATAATAAATATTTAGGCTAAGAGTAAAGAGAGCCTCCTATATAATAAGCATTTTATGCATATAGGGGGCTCTCTATATTTTTTCCAAAAATTAAGATAAATGTTGGAGGTAAAATTATGTATGATATAGCAATAATAGGGGCAGGCATAACTGGAAGTTCAATTGCAAGAGAATTATCTAAATACAATTTAAATACTGTAGTACTTGAAAAAGGTGTTGAAGTATGCCAAGGGACAACGAAGGCAAATAGTGCTATAGTACATGGGGGATTTGATGCAAAGATTGGAAGTCTAAAAGCAAAGCTAAATGTCAGAGGTAATGAATTATATCCAAGTTTATGCGAGGATTTAAGTGTAGAGTTTAAGCAAATTGGTTCTTTAGTACTTGCATTTGATGAAGATGAAAAAAGACATATAGAAGAACTTTATAATAGAGGAGTAAAGAATCATGTAAAGGGTCTTAGGTTGCTAGATCATGAAGAAGTAATTAACATAGAATCAAATGTAAATAAAAATGTAGTAGGAGCATTACTTTGTGAAAGTGCTGGAATAGTATGTCCATTTAATCTAAATGTGGCTTTAATGGAAAATGCAATAAACAATGGAGTAGAGTTAAAGCTTCAATCTGAAGTTTTAGATATAAGAAAAGATAATGAATACTTTAATATAGAATTAGCAAATAACAGTAATATAAAAGCAAAGTATGTAGTTAATGCCGCTGGAGTATACGCTGATAAAATAAATAACATGATAGGTGGAAATGAGTACTATATAACTGCGAGAAAAGGAGAGTACAAAATACTTGATAAATCTGAAGGTAAAATAGCAAATCATGTATTATTCCAATGTCCAACTACAAAAGGAAAAGGGGTACTTGTTACACAAACAGTACATGGTAATTTATTAGTTGGACCTAACGCTAATGAAGTTGAAGATAAAGATGATAAGAGTACAAGTAAAGATGGAATAAATGAAATAGTAGAAGCATCTAGAAAAACAATAGAAAATATAAACTACAGAAAGACTATAACATCATTTGCAGGTCTTAGAGCAACATCATCTACAGGAGACTTTTGTATATTTGCTTCTAAAGTGGCTAAAAACTTTATAAATGTAGGTGGAATAGAATCTCCAGGATTAGCATCTGCACCAGCAATAGCAGAGTATGTAATAGAAATACTTAAAGAAGAAGGTTTAGAGTTAGAAGAAAATAAAAACTTTAACCCAATAAGAAAGAAACATAAGCCATTTTCACATATGACAACAGAAGAAAGAAAAGAACTTATAAAAAGTGATGAAAGGTATAAGAAAATAATATGTAGATGTGAAAGTGTAACAGAAGGTGAGATTGTAGATGCAATAAATAGACCTTGTGGTGCAAGGACTGTTGATGGAGTAAAAAGAAGAGTTAGACCAGGAATGGGAATATGCCAAGGCGGTTTCTGCGGACCAAGAGTAATTGAGATAATAGCTAGAGAATTAAATATTCCTGTAGAAGAAGTGCTAAAGGATTATGATAATTCGGAGGTAGTATTAGGTAAAGTAAAAGAATTAAGGGGTGAGTTAGTTGAAATATAATGTTGTAGTTATTGGTGGAGGACCTGCTGGCCTAGGTGCAGCAGTTGAAGCGAAGAGAAATGGTGCAGGAAATGTTCTTATAATAGAAAGAGATAGAGAGCTTGGTGGAATACTTAACCAATGTATACATAACGGATTTGGGCTTCATGAATTTAAGGAAGAACTAACAGGTCCTGAATATGCAGGTAAATTTATAGAGATGGTTAAAGAAGAAAATATAGACTATATGTTAGATACTATGGTTTTAAATATAAATGAAGATAAAAGTATTGAAGCTATTGGAGAAGAAGGTCTTATAAATATTCAAGCAGATGCAATAGTTTTAGCTATGGGATGTAGAGAGAGAACAAGAGGTGCTATAGATATACCAGGTTACAGACCAGCTGGAGTATATACAGCAGGTGCAGCACAAAGATTAAGTAACATGGATGGATACATGGTAGGTAAAAAAATAGTTATTTATGGTTCTGGAGATATAGGTTTAATAATGGCTAGACGTATGACCTTAGAAGGCGCTAAAGTAAAGGCTGTAGTAGAAATAAATCCTCACTCAAGTGGACTTACTAGAAATATAGTACAATGCTTAGATGACTTTGGAATACCATTAAAACTAAGTACTTCTATAAGTTATATACATGGGAAGAACAGAGTAAGTGGGGTAACTCTTAGTAAGTTAGATCAAAATAGAAACCCTGTAAAAGGTGAAGATGAATTTATAGAATGTGATACAGTTTTATTATCAGTAGGTCTAATACCTGAAAATGAACTTAGTGTTGATGCCGGTGTTAAGTTAGATATGAGAACTAGTGGACCAATAGTGAATAATTCTATGCTAACTAATATAGATGGGGTATTTGCTTGTGGTAATGTTGTTCATGTTCATGATTTAGTTGACTTTGTTACTAAAGAAAGTAGAATAGCTGGTAAAAATGCAGCGAAGTACTGCTTAAACAAGTTAGAAAATAATGAAACTATAAATACAGTTGCAGGAGAAGGGATAGGATATATAGTCCCTCAAAATGTTGATACAAATAGTAATGAAGATATTAACTTATTTATGAGAGTAAGAAATATTTATAAAAATAAAAAGCTAGTAGTAAGAAGCAATGATGAAGTTGTTTTAGAAAAGAAAAGATTACATATGATACCATCAGAGATGGAAAGTATTAATATAAAAACTAATATATTGAAAAATATTACAGGTAATATAACTGTAAGTGTTGAGGAGGCTTAAATATGAGCGCAGTAGATACTTTAATTAAAACAGAGCTAACTTGTATAGTTTGTCCTATGGGATGCCATTTAAATGTAGAACAATTAGAAGAAGGATTCAAAGTAGAAGGAAATACTTGTAAAAGGGGAGAAAAGTACGCTGTACAAGAACTTACTAATCCTACAAGAGTTATAACTACGACAGTAAAGCTTGAAAACTCATACTTACAGTTACTGCCAGTTAAAACAGAAGACCCTATTCCAAAGGGAATGATATTTGATATTATGGAAGCGTTAGATAAGATTATAGTTAATGCTCCAGTTAAAGTGGGGGATGTAATAGTAGAAAATATTTTAGATACAGGCGTTAATGTAATAAGTGCAAAAACTATGGATGTAATGTAGTGTATGGGTGTATTTTAGAATAATTGTTTATTTGATGAAAGGGGTGAAGTGTGAATATAAAGTTTCTTACATGCAGATGAGAAGATGCTGCAAATATCAGTAACTTTATATTTCACATTTTCACATTGAGCAATTTGTAAGTGTTTATTCTAAGATACGTTTTATTTTTGTATGTATAATTAGAAATATGATTAATTTTTAGATTTTGATATTAGTTGTGTCATTGTTCCCATTGGACAGTAGATGCACCATGATCTTGGTTTGTATAAAATCATTGTGATTATGCCAAGTAGTGTAGATGTAACCATCATACTATAAAAACCAAATGCAAATTGAGCGATCCAAGGACTAGTCATAGATGTATTTACCCAGTTCCATGGAAGTTTGAATGTCCAAAATAATGTTATTACTTCCTTTACATTTGAAGCCCCACTGAATACTAAATAAGTATTGAATAACATAATTATAAACATAGTCATAAAAAAGGCTAAAAATCCATACCTAAAGTGTTTGCTTACCAAAAATCTAGGCATATCCTTATACCTAGATAATTTTAAATTATCACCTAGGATACTAAGTAGTTGACCTCTTCCACAATAGGAGTGACAATATTTTTTACCACCATTAAATGCAGATATTATCAATGGAACTAAGAAGCATATAAGCCCCAGCCAAGCAAATAAGATATTAAATAATCCTAAAGATAAATATAAAATGCTTAAAATCCATAGATAATTTTTAAAATTCGTTTTATTATTTTTCATATCTAATCATTTACCTCCATTTGCTTAATTTCTATGATTGATGCTGGGCATGCTTTAGCGCATTTTCCACAAGCAATACATTTTTTAGTGTCTATTTCAGCAACGATATCTTTATTTATTTTTATTATTTTGAAAGGACATACCTTTAAACAAGTACCACATGCAACACAAAACCTTGTGTCAATAAAAGCTTTTCTTTTTAATAGTGCCATGATATAACCTCCGAAATTTATATTATTTATGTTTAAAGGATATTATATTCAGAGTTATTATTCAGTGATATTGTCACATAGTGAATTACGTATAAATATTAAAAATTATAAGAATGAATTCATATAGGATATGTTACATGGAAAAAAATATGATGGCGTGGTTGGTAGATGTAGATGATGGGTATCGATACCTAATATAATAGTATTTTAATTAATAAATAAAATAATGGATAAGTAAGAATTATAGGGATAAGATGCTACAATCATGATGCAAATATACTTTTTGTCATAGATTTGAATAATATAAAAAATAAGATATAAGAATATAGATTAGATGAATTAGATAAAGATATTTTAGATAGTGAAGATAAAGATTATATAATTAAACATTTAAATGAATATTGTAAAAAATATATAAAAAAATAGTTTTATAGATGTTCTATATAAATTATATAAGAATGAGGATATATCTTTAGAGCAGCTTTGTAAGAAACAGTATTTGTCATTAAGACAATTTGAACGTAAAGTAAAGTCTATGACTGGATTTGCACCTAAAGAATTATCCACGATTTCTTTATTATTATGTCAAATTTTTACAATACAAGAAGATAAAATATGAGTATAATAAGTATAGGTTATTTTTAGGAGGAAATAAATATGATAAATAAAATAGGTAAAATAACTATATATGTAAATAACCAGGAAGAAGCTAGAAAGTTTTGGACTGAAAAGTTAAATTTCGTGGTTAAGTTTGAACGACAAATGGGTCCTAATATGACATGGTTAGAAGTTGGACCAAGTGAAAATGAGTTTACTACTTTTGTTTTATATGATAAGAAAATGATGCAGGCTCAAAACCCTTCTGCAAATGTAGGGCATCCATCTATATTATTAAGTACAGAAAATATAGAATCTGCTTATAATGATATGAAAAGTAATGGTGTTAAAGTTGGTGAATTAATGACAATGCCTTATGGGAAGATGTTCTCATTTAAGGACCAAGATGGAAATGATTATTTGCTTAGGGAAGATACATTTTAATAATAATTTTTAATAAAAATAACCTATTAGAGTAGGTTATTTTTTATTTGCATTTATTTACTTTAAGATATTACTGTCTTGAAAATCGTAACTTTAACATTAGCATTCTATAAAAAATATTTATTGTTTTACAATAAAAAAATATTGTTTTTTGATATTAAATTATTGACAAAGAATAAAAATGAGTTTAATATTAGAAACATATTAAGATAATAAAGCGAGGTAATAAAGATGAAAATAACTACAAATAGAAGTTCAAAGATTTTAAACAATATAGTGCTGGTAGGTATAGTTCTGACATTACTATTACTTATAGGAACTCCATTAGTATTAACTGCATTTTTTAAAACTCAATCATTAATAGAAGATTCAAATATAGTCAGTGTAATTACAGCTGCAATATATATTTGTGCAATACCATATGTGTATGCATTGATTTTATTAAAGAAATTATGTGAATTAGTAGCAAATAAAAATCCTTTTTCACCAAGAGTACCAGTTATTTCAAAAAAGATAGCTATGTGTGCATTTAGTGAAGTAATATTATTCAATGGTGTAACAATATTTTTATGTTATTTCTATGATATGTATTTATATGCTTTAACTATATTTCCATGTATTATAGTTTCATTTGTTTCAATAGCAATAGGCTTTATGAGTTTAGTTTCTTCAAAGCTATTTGAGATGGCAATAGAGATTAAAGATGAAAATGATAAAACAATATAAAGGAGATAGTTATGGCAATTATAGTAAATTTAGATGTAATGATGGCAAAGAGAAAAATGAGTGCGACAGAGTTATCTCAAAAACTTGGAATAACTTTAGCAAACCTATCAATATTAAAAAACAATAAGGCTAAAGCTGTTAGATTTACTACTTTAAACGAAATATGCAAAGCTCTAGATTGTCAGCCAGGTGATATTTTGGAGTATGTAGAAGATGAAGAGTAAAACAAGATGAATAGGGGGTAAAATGATTGGAATAGGAAATAGATTTAAAATTTTATTACTAGGGATAATAATACTTTGTACAAAATTATTTGGTTGTGAGGATGTTTTTTTTAATAATTGTATAGATGTTATTAAAGAGAATTGGGATACACAAATACCAATACCTACAAAAGAGATATTTCATGAAAGTAGTTCTGTTAGTTTTCATGGCGATGGAGAAAGGTACCATGTATTTGAATATGAGAATGAAGAAGATATAATAAATTCATCGATACAGTGGATTGATTCTAGAGATAATTCAATTAATGCTAAAGTTAAAGATATAATATATGATTTAGAAATTTCTAAGGAATTTAGACCTAATATAAAGGATAAATATAAGTTTTATACTATAAGCAAAGATGATAACTCGAATCTATATCTATTATATATACAAGGAACTAGCCGAATTTTTATAGCAGAAGATATATTTTAATAAGTAAAGAAAAATTAAAGGAATATTTATAATGAAGAAAAAGATTATTATTTCAATTTTAATAATATCTATAGTAATATTGGGCATTTTTTCTTTTAAAGCAAACTTTTCTAGAAGTTATCATCATGCTTTTACTAAATCGACAGATTTAAGTAAAGAAAATGTTGAAGGAATATATTTAAATGATGAGATTGACAGCGAAAAAATAGTTTCTAAATATAGAAAAATATCAGATTTTAGTCGTGATAATAGTTTATATAATTACTACTTTTTAAGAAAAGGCATTGAAGTGACAACGAATAAAGATGAAAATAAAATAATAAGATTTATTGTTAATGATAAAAATTTAAAGACTGAAAAAGGAATAAAAGTTGGAGATAAAAATGATAAAATAATTGAATTGTATGGCGATAATTACTATAGCCGTATAGAACAAGGAACTAATATTATAGGATATGTAGATAAAGAAAAAGATTATTCAATAGAGTTTTGGTTAGGAGAAGAAGGCGTTATTTTTTATAGATTTGATTATACATTTATGGGGTGAGTAGTATAAGCTAAGTAAGTAATTAATATTTTACTGAAAAGTCTTATTTATATTATGTAAGTGAAGGGACTGAATATGAAAAATATAGATGATAGATGGGTGCAAAGGTTAATATGTATATGTCAAATTACTTATATTTTATTATATTTAACTAATGTAATTGGCATTATTACTAGTTTGAACGTTTATACTGGATTTTCAGTATGTGTATCAATTAACACGGTTACCGTAATTTTAAATATATACTATATTATAAAATCACTTAAAGATAAAATAGGTATTAAACTTTCATTAATATTTATAACATTATTACAAATATTATTTACATCGTTTATTTACTTACTTCCAGAGGCAGGAATAGATCCTCTAATTAAGTTATGGCAGTGAATACTATATAATTAATATATAGAATAAATAATAAGTTATTCGATGAGGTAAAGATATGGAAGAAATAAAATTTTATACTAAGAATAAATTAATCAAGTTAATACTATCAATGATAATATTAGATATTTTAATTATTATATTCTACAAGACTGGAAATGTATTAATGGGAGCAACTTATACATATCATTCGTGGGTGGATGTAGTTTATGTAGCTATATGTAGTAGCATTTTAACTTTAGTAGTACTTTTACTTAGAATAAAAACTAATAAAAATTGTTGGATTAAATTAGTTTTAGATATACTATTAGGTTTTACAATTGTAATTTCGCTATTCATTGGTTATTTTATTGTTGTATTTACATATACACCAGAGCACAGAGATGGTATATATATAGCACAAGTAAATGCTGGATTAGGCCATCATACTAGAATTGATTATTATGAAGATATAAATATATTTATTATGAAAAGAGCTAATAAAGAGTCTGAAATTTACGATGGTAGTTATGATAGATATGTTAAATAAATGTAAAATATCAGAAAATTAGTTGCATAAAATAAGGTAGATGTATATAATAATAAGAAATAAAAGAATTCCCTTGAAGGGGAGTAGCTTTCACATTAAATGTGATAATCAATCGTCAGATCGGAGTAAAATCCCGGTTGATTAGCGAGTACATAAACTTGTTAGCAAGACCTTCAGAGTAGATTACAATTTCTACTTTGGCGGTCTTTTTTTATTTGTAAAATTTAAGTTTTGGAGGGATATATATGTTTTACAAAAAAACAAGTGAGGAAGTAATAAGGCATCTAAATAGTAAGATGGAAGGCTTGTCTCAAGATAAAGCTAAAAAAAGATTAGCGGAAAATGGATATAACGAATTAGAAGAAAAATCAAAGACTCCAACATGGAAACTTTTTGTAGAGAGTTTTAAAGACCCTTTAGTTGTAATACTTTTAATAGCTGCATTAGTTCAAATATTTTTAGGTGAAGTAGTTGAATCAATTATAATATTTTCTGTATTAATATTAAACTCTATACTAGGGGTGGTTCAAACTAAGAAGGCAGAAGGCTCTTTAGCAAGTTTAAAACAATTATCAGTTCCGAATGCGAAAGTAATAAGAGATGATGTAAAAATAACAATACCATCTAGAGAGTTAGTACCAGGAGATATAGTAATTCTTGAAGCTGGAGATTATGTACCTGCTGATGGTAGAATTATTGAAGCACAAACATTTAAGGTGGTAGAAGGGATGTTAACTGGTGAATCAGAACCAGTACTAAAGCATGAGAACTCGATAGATGAAGAATGTGCATTAGGTGATCAAAAGAATATGGTATTTAGTGGCTCTATGGTTGTTTATGGTAGAGCGATATATATAGTGACTGGATGTGGTATGAATACTGAAGTTGGCAAAATAGCAAACTTACTAGATACTGCTGAAAGCAAGGAAACACCACTTCAAAAAAAGCTAGATGAATTTGGCAAAAAACTTGGGATAGGTATAGTTGGATTATCAGCTTTAATATTTGGAGTTCAAGTTTACAGAGGTGGAAATATAGTAGATTCATTTATGTTTGCAATAGCTATAGCAGTTGCAGCAATACCAGAAGCTTTATCATCAATAGTTACAATTGTATTAGCAATGGGAACAAATACTATGGCTAAAAAACAAGCTGTAATAAGAAAATTGCCAGCTGTTGAAACTTTAGGTTCAACAAGTGTTATATGTACTGATAAAACAGGAACGCTTACTCAAAACAAAATGACCGTGGTAGATTTCTATATGTATGGAGTTAAAAAACTTGCTTTAGCGGATAATACACGAGGTCAAGAAATAGCTTTAACTGATATAGAGTCAAGTCAAGAGTTTACATTAACACTAGCATCTACACTTTGCAATGATTCGGATATTACAGGTGAAGGTGTAGAAATAGGTGATCCAACAGAGGTAGCACTTATAGATTATGTAAGCAAAAATAATATAAATTATAAAAAACTAAGAGAAAAATATAACAGACTTAATGAGTTACCATTTGATAGTGATAGAAAGCTCATGTCTACTGTAAATAAGATTGATGATAATATATTAATGTTTACCAAAGGTGCACCAGATGTTGTACTTAGTAGATGTAAATATGCGCTAAATGATGGTGAATTAGTACCAATAAATGAAGAAATAATTAATGATTACAAAAATGCAAATGAAGGATTTTCTAAGAAAGCACTTAGAGTACTTGCTTTCGCTACTAAAAAAATAGATGATGAAAACTTTGTTCCATCAATAGAAGATGAAAATGAATTAACTTTAATAGGTTTAATGGCGATGATAGATCCTCCAAGAGAAGAGGTATATGATGCAGTAAAAGAAGCTAAAGAATCAGGAATAAAAACTGTAATGATAACTGGTGATCATAAAACTACTGCATCAGCAATAGCAAAAGATATAGGAATTATGATTAATGGGGATTTAGCACTAACAGGACAGGAATTAGATGCTTTAAGTGAAGAAGAGTTAGATAAAAATTTAGAACATATATCAGTGTACGCAAGAGTTTCACCAGAGAATAAAATAAGAATAGTAAAAGCATGGCAAAGAAAAGGAAAAATAACGGCTATGACAGGTGATGGAGTTAATGATGCTCCTGCATTAAAACAAGCGGATATAGGAATTGGTATGGGAAGTGGTACAGAGGTTGCAAAAGATGCATCTGCGATGGTACTTCTTGATGATAATTTCTCTACAATAGTAAATGCAGTTGAAATAGGTAGAACAGTTTATAGTAATATTAAGAAGTCAATAACTTATCTATTCTCAGGAAACTTAGGGGGAATAATAGCAATACTATTTGCAGTAATGGCGGATTGGAATAATCCATTTACAACACTGCAATTATTATTTATAAACCTAGTAACAGATTCATTACCAGCAATAGCACTTGGACTTGAACAGCCTGAAAAGGGAATAATGAAAAATCCTCCAAGAAATCCACATGAAAGTATATTATCCGGAGGAACTTTAACAAGTGTATTAAAAAGAGGTACTATAATAGGTATGGTTACAATACTTGCTCAGTATATAGGCATGAAAGAGTCTCCAGAGTTAGGTACAGCGATGGCATTTGCTACACTTACTTTGTCAAGAATAATTCAAACATTTGCTTCAAGATCTAACACTGAAACTATATTTAAATTAGGATTTACAAGTAACAAGTATGCTTTAGGTTCAGTAATAGTTTGTTTAGGCATGTTTGGATTAACATTAGTTCCATTTATGAGAGATATATTTGCAATACCAGCATCTTATGGATTAAGTAGCTTTGTAACTTGTTTTGGATTGGCAGTTTTTGCAATGATAGTCATGGAAGTTAGTAAATTAATTAAAAGTAATTAATCAAAGCATATTAAATTACTCATTGTTAATTTAAAATACAAAGTAATTGATATACGTAAAAATTATAAGAATTAGGTCTATTTTAAAATATAAAATTTATTTTAAGATAGATCTTTTTTATTTTTATAAAAATAAAAAAGTTGAAACTTTTAGTACTAGATAAAACGTCTATATATATGAGAGGTAAATAGGGATGATAAAATTATCAAGCTTAGTATAAAGAAATTATAAAATTATTTATTATGAAATAAAATGAGATGGGGGAAGATAAAAATTGAAGAAGTTTACAATTTTTATAGAAATAATATCTTGGATGGGACTATTAATTACAGTATATGGAATTATTAAAATGTTTTAGATTATTTACAATATAAATAGATTTATTAAGTAATACATATTATAAAATAAAGAATGACCTGTTATCAAGGTCATTCTTTATTTTATAATATGTATTTTAAGTATTACTTTTATAAATTAATGCTTTTTCATTAGTATTAACATTAACTAAATTGATTTCTAGATTGTTAAAGTCGATTTCTCCATCTTTATAAGTTATAGGAACATAAAACGAATTACTTTCACCAATAGGATTTATAAAAAATATATCCTCAAAGTTAACAGATTTTACCCTTATGATATAATCATCCTGAATAAAATTTCCATTTTCAGTAGTAAAGTTAAGTAAACTATAATTATTTTTTATAAGTAAACTTTTAGTATCTATATTTATGTTATTTATATTTACTTTATTATTAAGAATGTGATAACCATTATTAGTGTTTGTAGATTTTTTTAATTTAGATTTACCATCTGAATAAAGCTTTTTTTGTTTCTTTATGTCTTTTAACTTTACTTCATAGGTTACATCAAAGGAATAACCTTTGGGGGTGTTTAAAAAATTAATCGTTAGAAACTCTTTTTTATAGTCAGAAATAAATGATTCTTTTATTATATAATTATCTAAAGGTTTATGATTAGAATTATTAGAATGCAAAATCACGTTTAAAGTAACTGTATTCTCTGGAAGTGGTGATTTATCTAATGTTTCAACAGTATATTTAGTTAGTATGTAATTTTCGTATAGTGTGGATTCGCGTATATCTACACTATAATTTTCAACTTCTATAGTATCAGATAGAGAAGTCAAAGTTGAGGCAGAAATAAATTTTTTTTCTATAATATTACATCCGATAAGAAAAATACTTATAATTGCAAACGCTAATAAAATTATGTTTCTTTTTTTCATTTTACCTCCTTAGATTACATTTTATATAAGCATATTCTAAGTAACTATTTTTTTAAGATCCATTTTCTTTTGAATTGTAATTTACAAATAGTGTATTTTTAGATATGGATACTTTATTTAATTACTTATAAATTAATGATATATAAATATATTATATATTATAATAATAGAAAATTTACCATAAACATGTTTACATTTTATTACAAATAAACTTCAAAAAATGAAAAAAATAAGGGAAAATGATTTAATTCTATTCTTGTTATAAATATTATAATTGTATATGTTCTTCTAACTTTATAAGAGCTTCTTTAATTCTTTTTTCTCTTGTTTCGGATTTCTTTGCACTAGATATCCATTGAAAGTATTTTCTTTTGCTTGAATAAGATAAAGAGTTATAGAAGGTGAATGCTATTATATTATCTTCTAGTCTAGTTTTGAAATCATTTGAAAGTTCTATATCTCTTACTTCTTCATCTTTTTCTTCATGCTTTTTTAATATAGTTTCAAATGTATAATTCATATTAATTTCCTCCAAGAAACCTATAATCATATTATATATTTCTAAATTTATAAAGATATTATAACTTATATAATGTAAAACTGATGCTTTTTTATTAATGAGAAATAATAAAATTAAATTTTTATATTGACATTAACGTTGCGTAAACCTTTATTATTAAATTGTCAGGAGGTTAATATATGGAATATACAATTAAGAGTTTAGCACAACTGGCAGGTGTTAGTGTGAGGACACTAAGATACTATGATGAAATTGGACTGTTAAAGCCTTGTAGAATTAACTCATCTGGTTATCGTATTTATGGCGAAAAAGAGGTAGACTTATTGCAGCAAATTTTATTTTATAAATCAATGGATATGAAGCTAGAAGAAATTTCCCAGGCAATTTATCAACCAAATTTTGATATTTGTCAGGCTCTTGAAGTACATTATAAAGAATTGATTTCTAAAAAAAATCAGATAGAGAAATTAATTTTAACAGTTGAAAGAACATTAGCATATAAAAAAGGAGAAATAGAAATGTCAAATAAAGAAAAATTTGAAGGATTCAAAAAAGAGAAAATAGCTGAAAATGAAGCCAAATATGGGGAAGAAATAAGAGAAAAGTATGGTAAAGAAACTGTAGAAAAGTCAAATGAAAAGCTTCTAAACTTAAGCGAAGAAGACTTTAATAATATGCAAACAATTGAAGATGAAATGTTTAAATTATTAAGTGAAGTAATAAAAACAAAAGATCTAGGTTCGGAAGATGCTAGAAAAGTATATGAAAAGCATAGAGAATGGTTAAGTTTTTCATGGCCAAAGTATACTCCACAAGCACATGCTGGATTAGCTATGATGTATGTAGCTGATGAGAGATTTGCAAAATACTATAATGATAGAGTAGGAGAAGAAGCTGCTCAAGTATTACATGATTGTATAGTTAAATATGCTAAATAATTAGAAATATATTGAGATATTGACAGTTAATTTATAAATAAAATAAAAGTTGTTGGAAGTTAAGATAACCAGCAACTTTTATTTTGTTAACAACTTTTTCATATTTTTTATTAAGATTGTTAAATTTTAAAAGTTTACAACATTGTAATTTAAAGGTTTTTTCATTGATACAGTCAGATGTAACTGATATTATAAGTTTATTACTTAACAATGAGGGGGATATTATGAGTCTAAATGAACAAAAATTTGAATTACTATGTCAAGGAGACAGTAGATTATTAAAGATAAATGCAACTAGAGGAGAACTTTTTAGAGTCGAGGCAGGGTCAATGGTGGCAATGACTCCAACATTTGAACTTAAAGTTAAAGCAGGAAGTATAGGAAAAATGTTTGGAAGAGTAATGTCAGGAGAGTCTGCATTACTTCAAGAATATAGAGCTACATCTGATGGAGAAATATTACTAGCACCAACAGGTTCAGGAGATATTACTAAGGTGGAGTTAGATGGAAGTAAGCAGTACAGAATAAGTAATGGTAATTTTTTAGCTTGTACTGAAGGAATTACCTTAGAGGCTAAGGCAAAGGTTAAAGGAATTTTTGGTAGTGGAGAAGGTATATTTGGATTGAGAACAGTAGGGAAAGGGACTTTATTTGTAAACTCTTGTGGATCTATACATAAAATTAATCTTAATATAGGTGAAGAGTATATTGTAGATTCAACTCACTTAGTTTTATGGGAAAATGAAATGGAATTTTCTACAGAATTAGCTGGTGGAGGGTTAGCATCTTCTTTCTTAAGTGGAGAAGGCTTTGTAGCTAGATTTAGGGGGCCAGGTCAAATTTGGATTCAAACTAGAAAGCCTATAGTAGTAGCTTCTAATGGTTAAATTGTATAATTAAACAGTGTTATTTATCATGATTAAAAGGAGCAAACTTTATGAATATATTATCATCAATGTATATAGATGCACATTCTCATTTGGATTTTTATGGTAAAAATATAGAAAGGGCTATAAAAGATATAAATAATAATCAGATATTAACACTAGCTATGAGCATGGATATAGAAAGTTATAATAAAAATAAAGTATACGCAAAGAAAAGTAAATATATAAAACCTTGTTTTGGGATACATCCATGGAAAGCTCATGAATTTAAAAATAGATTAACTACCTTAATACCGTATATTGAGGAAAGTGAAATAATTGGTGAAATCGGACTTGATTTTATATGGTCTGAAGGTAGTCATACATATACAAAACAAAGAGAAGTATTTTACTTTATATTAGAAGAGAGTGTAAAGCGAAATAAAGTTATAAATTTACATACAAAAGGGGCAGAAGATGAAATATATAATGCTCTTAAAAAATACGATTATAGTAAAGCTATTATACATTGGTATAGTGGTGATTTAAAAACTTTAGATAAATATATAAATCTTGGATGTTATTTTACTATAAGTGTAGATTTAGGGTATAGTGATATAACTAATAAGATCTTGGATAGAATTCCAATGGAAAGGTTATTAGTTGAAACTGATGGACCAGAAGCTTTAGAATGGGTAAATGGAGAATATGCTTATCCATCTATTATAAAAGATCTAGTTAAAAAAATATGCAATTATAAAAGTTTAAGTTTACATGAATTAAATAAATTGATAGAAGATAATTATAATAGTATAATGAGTTTATAAATTTTAAGATATACTTTATATAAATTATATTGGTATAATAGTTACTATAGTTTAGTGGAGGTATATTATGAAATTAAGTGAGTTAGTAAACTATGCAGAAAATAATGCAGATAAAATTATAGTAAATTCGATTATAAAAGATGATAGTGAAACATTAAATAAATTTGTTATTAATATTATAGGAGATTTACTAAATGGAGTAAATTTAGACAATGAGTATAGAAAACAAGCTATAAACAATCTTAATAATTATGATGAAAAAGAATTAGGTAATTTAGGTACATATATTTGCTTAATACCTTATGTTCAGTCTGTTTTAAGTAATCAAAATGATTGGGAAGCTAAAGTTACTTCATTTATAGAAAATTTAATAAGCTATATTATAGGACTAATAAGCAAGGATGAATTTCTTAATAATTTATTAGAAATGAGAAATATACTAAAAATATCAGAGAATTTCTACTGTGGTTTAGTAAAGTATTTTGCTTTATATAAAGAATATATAACTAAATCTGCTATAGAAAAAATAAAGTAAAAGATGAGGATGATCCTCATCTTTTTTATAATAAATAAATTGTATAAATATAATTATAAAACGCAAAGAAAATGATAATTAATATCATTTACAACGGAAGATTAGAGTGATATTATTATATTAAATTAATATCAAGGGGGAAATTATTTATGAACAATAAAATAAACATAATATATTGGAGTGGTACAGGAAATACAGAACTTATGGCTCAATCAATTTATGAAGGAAGTTCAAAAAATGAAAATGTTAGATTAATCTCTGTTGACAAAGCAAATGTTGATGATGTAAAAGAAGCAGATATATTATTCTTAGGTTGTCCATCCATGGGAAATGAAGTATTAGAAGAAACTGAAATGGAACCTTTTATGGAAAGTATATCTAATGACATAAAAGGTAAAAAGATAGTATTATTCGGATCTTATGGATGGGGAGATGGAGAATGGATGCAAGATTGGGAAGAAAGAATAAGAAAGTGTGGGTGAGAACTGATTGAAGACAGTATTATATCTAATGAAGCACCATCATCAGAAGAAATTGAATATCTTTCAAGTTTAGCGGAAAAGTACTCTTGTGCTTTACAAAATAATTAAAATATAAATAAAGCTTCTACTTTAAAATAAATATTAAGATAATTACTAGAGTAGGTATAATAAAAGTTTGCTATTGAATATTAGGAAATTTATATTATACCTACTCTTTATTTTTTATAAGAATAATACTTTTTATGATAGTATAAAAGTACTAAAAAATAACTAAATAGATGAGTGGAATATGAAAATTATAATATGAGTAATAGAGAAGAATTATTAAGTATTATAAAAATAACTGCAACTTAGATAACATAAATATTACAGATATGACAATACAGGATAAAAAGATAACTTTCCAATCTTCTTTTATAGGGCTATAGAATATTATGATACTATAGAAGTGATAATCTTACAGCATTTTATTAAAACTGATATCAAAATAAATTATAACTTTGAAATATAGACTATAATGGAGGAGAATAATGAGTAAGAACATATATGGTTTTATAATATCTATACTTAGCAGTATCTTAATATTATCAATAAATGGAGTTAATTTTTCAGCACTATTTATAATAGTTAGTATATGGATAGTATACATATATATTATTTTAAATCAAACTGAGAACTTTACTACAAATAAAATAATAAAAACAATATTTAAAATATATAAAAGCTTAGTTTATATATTCTTTATATCTATGATATTGATAGAAAGTATAATTATAATAAATATGAATCATCTAAAAGAAGCAAAAGATATAGAGAAACTGGATAATGTAATAGTATTAGGTGCTGGTCTTGATGGATATAGTGTAGGTAAAACATTAAAATCTAGATTGGATAAAGCTATAGAGTATTATAAATTAAATGAAGATGTAAATATAATTGTATCTGGTGGTCAGGGAGAAGATGAATTAATATCTGAAGCTGAAGCGATGAATAGATATTTAATAGAAAATGGAGTAAATAAAGAGCAGATTATTAAAGAAGATAAAGCAACTACCACATTAGAAAATATATTATATAGTAAAGAGATACTAAAGAAGTTAAATTATGAAGATAAAAAAGTGCTTATAGTAACAAATGAATTTCATATAACTAGAGCAATGGTTATAGCAAACATTTTAGGTGTAAAAAATGAAGGATTATCATCAGAAACGCCTTTAAAAATTAGAGTAAATTATCTAATAAGAGAATATCCAACTATGGTTATAGATATTTTAAGGACTAGTTACTATTCATTTTTCAAATGAAGTAGAGGATATTTTAAGGTATGAAAATAGACATAATATGTATAAAAATTGTATAGAGAAGTTAAGTTAATTATAATAAACTACTAACTGAAATAATATTTTGAATAACATTAAAATTCAAAGTATAATAATTATATAATAAATAATAAGTAGCAGAACTAAGGAGTGTATTGACAGTGAATTTATTTATGGAAAAAACAGATATAAAAAAATTTAATAATACAAAAGAGTTTATCGAAGAATTTAAAATTGGAGAAGGAGACTTTATATTAGTTAGTAAAGGTCTTTACGAAAAGTATTTTAATCAAATAGATTTAAAAGCAACTGTGATATATAAAAATAAATATGGCAATGGTGAACCAACTGATATAATGATGGATAACCTACTAGAGGATTTTAACAATAGTAACTGTACTAGAATTATTGCAATTGGCGGTGGTACTGTAATTGATATGGCTAAAATTCTTGTATTAAAAAATGGAAAATCTACAGAAGATATTTTCTATAAAAGAGTGCCTTTAGAAAAAGTAAGACCTTTAATTGCTATACCAACAACTTGTGGAACAGGTTCTGAGGTATCAAACATAAGTGTCACAGAAATGACAAAACTTAATACTAAAATGGGATTAGCAATAGATGAGCTATATCCAGATTATGCAGTACTTATACCAGAATTGTTAACAGATTTGCCAGATAAATTCTTTGCAGCAAGTGCTATAGATGCACTTATTCATGCGATTGAATCTTATATGTCACCAAAAGCAACTATATATACTGAACTATATAGTAAAGAAGCAATTAATATGATTTTAGAAGGTTTTCAAAAAATTGTACAAAATGGGAAAGAGTCAAGGATAACAATGCATGATAAATTTCTTACTGCAAGTAATTTAGCAGGAATCGCATTCAATAATGCTGGAAATGGAGCAGTACATGCTATGTCTTCTCCTTTAAGTGGGAAGTATCATGTATCTCATGGAGAAGCAAATTATCAATTTTTTACAGCTGTATTTAAAGAATATACAGAAAAAAATCCAACTGGAAAAATAAATGTTTTAAATAAATATTTAAGTACAATATTAAACTGTGATATAAATGATGTATATATTAAACTTGAAGAATTATTAGATAAAATTATGGTTCGAAAAAATCTTAAGGAATATGGGATGAAAGAGGAAGATATAGAAGACTTTGCAGAGAGCGTAATTAAAAATCAGCAAAGATTACTTAGTCAAGCATATATAAAATTTACAAAAGAGGAACTTGAAGATATCTATAGAGGACTATTTTAATATAGGTCTAAATATATAATTGATAAAAACTTTTTATGATAATAAAATGACTTTAAGATGATGGAACTATTTGCTTCATCATCTTTTTATATAAAAAATATTTTAATAGAATTAATAAAATTTGCTTAAACTTGGAGTAATTATACAATTTATGGTAGGATAAATATTAAGAACAACAAATAACTATATTAGGTTACATCATAAACATAGTTAAAACTGGTACGGGAGGAATATTGTATGGATATTAAATTAAGAGATTTACAATTATCAGATAAAGAGTATTTCTTTTCTTGGATAAATGATGAAGATGTAATAAGATACTCTTTATCAATATTTCAAAAAATGAAAAGTAGGGATGAAATATCACACTGGTTTGATAATTTATTAGTAGATGAATCGTCTTTTAATAAGGCTATTATAGATGGTTCTAATGATAAATTGATTGGATATGCTGGTATAGCTCAAATTAGCAAAACAAATTTATCAGGAGAGTATTTTATATTTATAGGTGATAGAACATATCACGGAAAAGGTGTTGGGACATGGGTAACAAAAGAAATAACTAAACTTGGTTTTAAAGAGTTAAGGCTTAATAGGATAATGCTTACAGCATCTGAAAAAAACATAGGCGCAGTTAAAGCTTATACAAAAGCAAACTATAAAATCGAAGGTATTATGAGACAAGCACTTTATAGAGATGGAAAATTCCATGATAAAATCATTATGGGGATTTTGAGAGAAGAGTGGGTAAATTTATAAATATATATCTTTATAGATGCTAGGAGATAAAATATGGGGAGATTAAAATCAATATATAAGAATGAAATTGAAATTAAAGAGATATCTATTTTTAAAGCATTTTTAATAATGGTTATATTTACAGTAATACCAGTTATAACAAATTTAATATCAACAGTTTTATTACTTCTTATAGATGAAGATATGTCTTTTGGGAGTATTATGATAGTAGGAACGCTTGTAGTTATTGCATCTATGATACTGACAATAATGATGGTGGCAAAGTTATTTACTAATAAAAATAGTATTATAAATAATAATATTGAATTTAAGATCACTAAGAAAGATTTCATATGTGTGTTTTTTATTATGATAGGATATATCTTAATAAGAGAGGCTTTATTATTTGAGACTTTGTCAGCTTTTGATGGTCCGATAACAGATGAGGATATGAATTTCTTAATAGAAAATTCAACATCTATAGAAGCTGGGGTAGTTATGATACTATTAGTGTTACAAGCGCTTATACAAGCACCTATATTTGAAGAGCTTTTTTTTAGAGGAATAATTCTTAATGGTTTGCTAAATAGATACAAAGAAAATCATAAGAAAGCCATATTGTATTCAGCTATAATATTTGGAGTTGTTCATCTTAATATACCTCAGGGAATAAATGCTTTTATAATTGGTACTATATTAGGGGGAATATACTATTATACAGGATCAATAAAACTAGCTATTTTTGCCCATTTTATAAATAATTTATTTGTATTTATTCCTGTTCCAGACAATATTATAATTAAAATTGCTTATATAGCCTTAGGAATATTCTTAATAATAAAATCTATAGAAAATATAAATATTAATGGAAAGGTACTTTGGAAATAGAGAAATAACATAGAATTGTAGTATAAAAATTTAATAATTTAATAAAAAAGATAGCCTTAAGCTATCTTTTTTATTAAATTATTGATATAAATTATTTCAATATCAGATAATTTTATATACTTTGAAATTATGAAATATAGGTATATCTTTTGAAGTTTATATTTCTATATATAGCTTTGTATATTTATTATGACAATAAAACTTAATGATATTAACTATACTATCAAGTGTATATTTAAGAAATGTAACTGATGATGTTGACATAACTGATAAAATTAAAGCTACTAAAAATTCATATAACGATAGTGTCATATAATTCACCACCTTAATCTTATTTATATAATATATGACTTTATATAATAGTATAGAAAAAGATTTTTTGAAATAATTAGGATAAATTTGGGAATCATAAATTTTATATAAAGGATGTACTGTAAATTGAGTACATTTTTTCGATTATAAGCACTTTAAAGTTAAAAATATTACTGTCAAATACAAGGTTAAAGACTATAATTAATATTAAACGCATAACTATTTTAAATACAGAAAAGAGGGGTTAACATGCTTGAACTTAAAAACTTATCTTTTAATGTTGAGAATGGAGAAGGAATAATAGAAATAGTTGATGATATCAATCTTTATATGGAAGATGGAGAAATCTTAGTAATTACAGGCCCAAATGGAGGAGGGAAATCAACTATTGCTAAGTTAATAATGGGAATAGAGAAACCAACAAGTGGACAAATACTATTCGATGGAGTAGACATTACAGATATGAGCATTACTGAACGTGCAAAGTTGGGAATAGGTTATGCATTTCAACAACCACCTAAATTTAAAGGGTTAACTGTAAAGAAACTTTTAAATTTAGCTGCAGGAAGAAAAGTAGATGAAGAAGTATGCTGTAGGTATCTTTCATCAGTTGGATTATGTTCAAAAGAATATATAAATCGTGAGATAGATTCATCTCTCTCAGGAGGTGAGCTTAAGAGGATAGAAATAGCATCTCTTATGGCTAGAAATCCTAAACTTGCAATATATGATGAGCCTGAGGCAGGAATAGATTTATGGAGTTTCTCTATGCTAGTAAATACTTTTGAAAATTTTAGCAAAATTAATAATCAAGGTATCATTATAATTTCTCATCAAGAACGTATTATAAATCTTGCTGATAGAATTGTTCTTATATCAAATGGAAAGATACAAAATCAAGGAAGTAAAAAAAATATACTTCCAATACTTAAAGGGGACATAAATAGAGGATGTGGATGTAATGGAAGAGAGGTGACAGCAACTCATGAATCAAAATACTAAAGATTTACTAAAGACTATTGCTGATTTATCATCAACACCTACAGGAGCTTTTAATATACGTAGCAATGGTAAAGCTATTCAAAGACAATGTTCAGAAAATATAGAAATAATAACAAAAGAAGATAAGACCGGAATTGATATTACTGTAAAGCCAAATACTAAGCATGAAAGTTTGCATATACCCGTTGTTATAACTGAATCGGGGATTAATGACCTAGTATATAATGACTTTGAAATCGGAGCAAATTCAGATATAGTTATAATTGCAGGATGTGGTATTCATAATGATGGTCATGCTAAAAGTCAACATGATGGAATTCACTTTTTTCATATAGATAAAGGTGCAAAAGTTAAGTATATTGAAAAACATTATGGAGAAGGTAGTGGAGATGGTGAGAGAGAACTTAACCCAACCACAATTGTAAAAATGGAGGAAAACTCTTATTGTGAAATGGAAATGGTTCAAATTGAAGGAGTAAATTCAACAATTAGAGAAACAACAGCTTATCTTGCAAAAGGAGCAAAACTTATAGTTATAGAAAAACTTATGACTCATGATAATCAAATAGCTCATTCAAATATGACAGTATACTTAAATGGAGAAGATTCAACAGTTCAAGTTATATCTCGTTCTGTTGCAAAAAATGATTCAGAGCAAGTTTTCCACCCTACTGTAGTTGGAAACGAAAAATGTAGGGCACATGTTCAATGTGATTCTATAATAATGGACAAGGCAAAAGTAAGATCTGTTCCAGAAATAGCTGCTAATAATACAGATGCTCAAATGGTTCATGAAGCTGCAATAGGTAAAATAAATAATGATCAGCTAATAAAACTACAGACTTTTGGTATGGATGAAGAGGAAGCTGAAGATATTATAGTTGAAGCATTTTTAAATTAGAAATCTATAAAGATATAAATTATAAAGCATAAAATAACCTAACTATTATAAAATAGTTGGGTTATTTTATAGAATATTTTTAATAGAAGGAAAATTATTTGGAGTATTAAAAATAAATATAAATTTCATTAATAGGTAGATATTATATTAGCTATATAAAATGGCAATAATAATATAAAACGAAGAGAAGGGATGACTTTTGTATGTTAAATAAATTGGCAAAAAATCAATATGTAAAGTTAGTAAAAGAAAATGGCAAAAAGAAAGAAGTTGAATACGGCATAGTATTAAACGAGAATGGAGATCAATACGATATAATGAGTGTTGGGTTCGAAAATAAAGATGGGCATTTTTTAGAATATCCACCAAATGTAGAAAACTTAGTTCAAACTTACACAACTCATGAAGGAACAATATTTGATGAAGTAAAAGAGAATGAAGTGAGAAGAGCTATGAATGTTTGGGTAGAGAAAAATTATAAGATTTAAATCCAATGGGGGAGTAGATTTACTCTCCTTTTGTGTTATTAAATATAGATTTCTAACAGTAAACTTCATAAAAAGACTAAACTCAATTTTATCAATAAGCAATATAGCAAAATATAAATTAAAATGATATAATTATTATAAAATAAAGGGGGAATAAATGTGAGCCAATACGTAAATATTAACTCTCAATTAGATGCACTAAAGTTGAAAGAGATAGAACAAACCTTTTATTACAAGATAAAAGATAATATTAATACAGTGCCCAAAATTACTCCTTTTAAAGGGATTAATACAGATTTACTTTATATTAAAGATAATAAAATTTTATTTATAAAGTTTATGGATACTACAGAAGATTTATTTTTTATTTTAGAAGAAGAACTACTTGAGGTTATGAATGAAGAATATGAATCTATGAAATTAAAAATGACTCAACTTAATAAAAATATAAGCTTTAATTATGTTTTTATTATGCCTTATGTTGAAATTGAAGATACATACGGTTTTGATGATTTCGTAAATAGTAATATTATAGATAGAAATAAATTAGAACAGATAGATTTAGACAGAAATATAATGGATACATATTTAAAAGAAGAAAATAATGAGATTGACTTAAACTTATTACTATTGGATATCTGCCCAGAGTACTATATATTAAATAATAGGCTTCATTTGAATGATAGATTTAAGAAAATTTCTTTCTACAATGATGAATATAAGTACACTGCAACTATGTTAGAAAATAGTCAAATAGAAAACGCTATTTCAATAAATTATGGTAATACGTTGTTCAAAGGTGGTTCAGGAAGTGGAAAAACTTCCATTATGATTTCAAGAGCTATTAAACTAGCTAGGGTGTATCCACATCATAAATTTTTAATTTTCACTTATACAAAGCAACTTAGAAATGAGCTAAGAGAGCATTTAGATATAATTTATAAAGATAATACTAATTTAGAAGTGCATACTTTTAGTTCTTTTATTTTTAAATTAGCAAAAAAGTACAATTTAGTTATAGATTATAATATGCTAAAAAATGACTATGAAAAGACTTTTAATAATCTTATCAAGCAAGCTAAGAATATTATAAAAACTAAAAGCATGTTTAAAGGTATTTTTATCGATGAAGTAGAAAGTTTTTCGGTAAATGAAGTAGATTTTATTAGAGAATTCTTATATAAATCAAAATATATATTTAATGTATTTTATTGTGAAAGTTTAAATATTTCTAATCACTTAAATATATTTAAACCAGCTTTTAATAATATTGAATTTAATGAAGAAGTTGTTTTAGATAAAAATTATAGACAATCAAAAGAATTAATTAATTTCACAAATAGATTTGTTGAAAACTCTAATGACTATATTAATACTTTAAGGCCAAATTTAAATAAAGAAATTTTTACAACTACGAAACCAATTCTAAATGAAGGTAAGGTAGTAGATATAGTTAAGGTAAGTGATTTAGATGAGCAATTGAGTGCAATACTTTGGGAAATTGAATACTTTACAACTAAAAAGGGGCTAAACTATTCGGATATAGCAATAGTATATCCATATAATAAGAAAAAACTAAAAAGTGGAAAGACAATTTACTTCCAATATTTAATAAGAAAAGCTTTAGAAGAAAGGGAAATCCCTTATATATATGCAGAGGATACATTGACTAATCTAAGCCCTAGAAATGGGGTTACAATATCAAATATTTATTCTATTAAAAATTTAGAATATAAAGCATTGGTATTCTGTGAACTAGAAATGTTATATAATCAGACAATAAGTGATAAAGAACAAGATTATCAAATAAATGATTTTGTTGGTGACTTAAATAAAATATACTTAGCAATAAATAGAGCAACTGAATATTTAAGTATAATAACTACATTAAATGAAGACGGTAGTGATTTAATAAAATTATTAATGGATTCAAAA
The DNA here is from genome assembly GCF_014323405.1 of Romboutsia faecis. GTDB lineage: Bacteria > Bacillota > Clostridia > Peptostreptococcales > Peptostreptococcaceae > Romboutsia_E > Romboutsia_E faecis. The sequence continues at coordinate 492,721 of NZ_JACRWE010000002.1, forward strand.
AAATATAAATAAAAAATTAATTAAATTAAAAAATAGAAACTTATTTAGGTATTCATGCCATATGGCACTCCTAAATTAAGTTTCTATTTTTAAAGAATATATTATTTCATGAAATAGAAATAAGCTAAAACTATTATACCAAGAACAATCCTATAGTAACCGAACACTTTAAAGTCATGTTTTTTGATATAGTCTAGCAAGAATTTAATTGCAAATACAGAAACAATAAATGCAACTAAAGAACCTGTAGCTAATAATAACCATTCAAAGCCACTAAATGCAAAGCCCACTTTTAAAAGTTTTAGTGCGCTAGCACCAAGCATAGTAGGAACTGCTAAGAAGAATGAAAATTCAGTAGCTACATATCTTGATGTACCAAGTAAAACAGCACCTATTATAGTAGAACCTGATCTAGATGTACCAGGTATAAGAGCTAAGCATTGGAATAAACCAATACCAAGTGCTAGTTTATATGTAAGTTGACTAAAATCAGATACCTTAGGTTTTTTATTTCTATTTTCAAGCATTATCATTATAATCCCATAAACTATAAGTGCAGTGGCAACTGTAGTCGAATTGAAGAATAATTCATCTATTTTGTCTTCAAATAAAACACCTATTAAACCAGATGGGATTATAGCGATGATTACCTTTGCCCATAGGCTTAAAGTATCATTTTTTTGGATCTTAGTTTTTGATGGATCAAAAGGGTTTAATTTCTTAAAGAATATCATAAGTACAGCAAGGATTGAACCAAACTGAATTACCACGAAGAAAGTACTCATAAATGCTTGTGATTGATTTAGTTTAAGAAACTCATCCACTAATATCATATGACCTGTACTACTTACTGGTAACCATTCAGTTATACCTTGGACAATACCTAAAATAATGACTTTTAACATTTCAATCATATTTTATTACCTCCAAATAAAAAATACATAATTTACACTTTAATTTGTAAAAACACTAAATAAAAGTATATCAACAATAAGAAATATATTCAAGTCAAAAGAAAAAATGTTATATTTATAGTAATATATAATAATAAGGAGGCTCTATGGAAAATACTACAATTTTAACTGATAGTGAATTTGAGCTATTTAATCAGTTTTCACAAAAGCTTAATCCAAATACAAAACATGATTATTTGTCAAAAATAGTATTAATGAAAGCATTTCTAGAAGAGAAAGATTTATTAGAGGTGACAAAGTATGAGTGCAACGAATTTATAGATTATGTAAAGGACAAATATGCAAAATCAACATGTGAGAAGATTTATAGTTATTTACATAGTTTTTATAACTTTATGAATAAAAAAAATTATATTGAAATAAATCCATTTACATATGTAAAAAAGCCAGAAGTAAGTAGAATAAAAACTAAGGATGATGTTTTAAGTGTTCAAGAGATAAATAAACTTGTTGAAATTCTTCCTAAGTTGAACATAAGGGATAGAGTAATTATGATATTTTTAGCAACTACAGGGTGCTTACTTAATGAACTTGTAAATTTAAAATGGAAAGATATTATGATGGATGATAAAAATAATACTTATGTAAAATTAGGAAAGAACAAGAAAGAAAGAGTAGTAAAACTTCATCCATATTGTTTTAAATTAATAGAATACTATAGAGATTACTCAGGTCTTTCAGAAATAATACTTCCAACTGATGATTTTGTATTCACAACTCAAAAAAGTAATTCTATAACAGATAGAAATGTAAGATTAATAGTGAAAAAAGCATTAGATTATGCAGGATTATCACAGTATTCTGCAAAGGATTTTAGACATTCTTTTGCAGCAATAAGCTTAAGACTTGGAGCAGATGAAGAGGATATTAAAAATCAACTAGGGTGGAGTGATAAGTACTATGCTATTAGATACAAATATGTATTAAATTTTGTAGATAGTGAAAGTGTAGATTATATTATGAGTAATGATCATTTAAGTATTAATAAAAAGTAAAGTACTTATACTAGGATATATGTAAAGTTAATAAAGTTAAAAAACAAAAGAATATAACTGTTAAGTAATGATATATTAAATAATATCTAAAAATGAGTAATAGAGTCAACCTATTACTCATTTTTAGATATAGAGTATTTTAATTAAGCTTAGAAAGATCAGATGTATGATTAAGAGCTAATTGTCTACTATCAGCAACCATTCTATCAATAAAAGTTTCCGTATTTTTCAGTATTGTGCCTCATTTCTTGAATTAAATATCTTTTTACTATTTTTAATAGTACACAATCACTCTTTTTAGGAAAGAATAGTTATCTACAAATGTTGTATATAACTCATAAATAAAACTATAACAGTCAAAATTTATTTTACGATTTATTATATTTTTCAAAGTTATTATTCCAGGTAAGTTTAAATGAGATGAACATTTTTATTTTTGAAATAGATGGAAAAAATGGTTAGAAAATAAAATAGTAGGGTATTAAAAGAATATAACAGTAAACAAATTAAACTTTAGTAAAAAAGTTGAGATGAAGAATGAATTTATAAAAGGATACTTTGGAAATAGAGATATATAAAAGTTAGGTTAGTTTTAAAATAAAATTCAGGAGGGGCAAATATGAAAATAGAGATATATGAAAAAAATATGTATGGAGTAAAAGGTTTGGTTAATTCAATAATGGATGAAGAGTCTTTAAGAATTGGAGATGACTTAAAACAACTTAAAAATGAATTTAAAGAATTAGAAGTAGCGAGATATGAAATGGCTATAAAGCCAAGATATATAAGTTCTTTAGTAAATATAAGTGAGAATGATAATGAATATAATTCAAGAAGCAAGGTGATAGGCCAACTAATTAATATAAATACTAAAGATATAGGCCTAATAAGCAATGAAAATTTACCAATAGTTTTAGTCAATGGTGAAATTATAAAATCAGGAAAATATCCAAATATTGATGAGCTTAGAAAAAGGATTGAATTAGAAAAAACTAATATTAATTGTATATAATGATAACCTTTAAATTATTAATATTGATAAAATAAAAATAGGGAAAGTCTCTAGTTATGAGATTTACCCTATTTTTTATTTATAGTGATTAGAATAGTGGATTTTGTTTATGAAGTAGGTCTGTATATCATCTTTTTTTATCTAAATTTGTAGAAAAGTACCATTTAAAATATACTGAATTTATGGTATAAATAGTTAATAAGCTTAATTTAAGAAAAAAGACAAGGAGAACAAGATGCAATATACACTAGAAAATAACGCGAATAGTAAAACTCAAAAAAAGAAAAAGTTCAAACTACCGACAGCATATACAATATTATTTTCTATAATAGTTATAATTGCGATTATTAGTCAGTTTATACCAGGGGTTAAGGCTGCTACAGTAGCAGATATTGTGATGGCTCCAATGAATGGACTAAAAGATGCAATAGATATATGTTTATATGTTCTTTTAATGGGAGGATTTTTAAATGTTGTTACAAAGACAGGAGCACTTGATGCAGGTATAGGTTCAATAGTAAAGAAACTTAATGGTAAAGAGCTTTTACTAATACCAATATTGATGTTTGTCTTTTCATTAGGCGGAACGAGTTATGGAATGGCAGAAGAGACTTTAGCTTTTTATGCTTTAGTTACTGCTACCATGATGGCTGCAGGATTTGATGCTCTTACTGCAGTAGCTACTATATTACTTGGAGCTGGTGTTGGAGTTTTAGGTTCAACCGTAAACCCATTTTTAGTGGCCACAAGTATTGATTCATTAAAGGGAGTAGGAGTTGAAGTAAATCAAGCAATAGTTATGGGAATAGGTATTGCTTTATGGTTAGCAGCTCTATTAATATCTATATATTTTGTTATGAAATACGCAAAAAAGGTAAAAGAAGATAAGAATAATTCTTTATTATCAAAAGATGAGTTACAAAGTTCAACAGAAGCTTTTTTAGATGGAAAAGAAGAAACTTTAAAATTTACAACTAAGAGAAAGATTGTTATGTGTTTATTTGGATTATCATTTGTAGTTATGATACTAGGTGTTATCCCTTGGGAGCGATTTGGTATAACTATATTTGAACATACTGATTTTTTAACAGGAATTTCTCTTGGTAATTGGTGGTTCTCAGAATTAGCAATGTGGTTTGTATTAATGTCTATAATAATAGGTATTGTTTACGGATTTAAGGAAAAAGAAATAGTTTCCTATATAATAGAAGGTGCAGCGGAAATGGTAGGTGTAGCACTTATAATAGGTATATCAAGAGGCGTATCAGTTATAATGTCTAACACAGGTTTAGATGCTTATGTATTACAAAATGCATCAGACGCCTTAAGTGGTATGTCACCAATATTATTTACAAATGTAACATTTTTGATTTATATTGGCTTATCATTTTTAATACCTTCAACATCAGGATTAGCAAGTGTATCTATACCTATATTCGGTGCATTGGCACATACTTTAGGATTCTCATCAGAGTTAGTAATATCGATACTTGGTGCTGGATGTGGTCTAGTAAACTTAATAACACCTACATCAGGTGTAGTCATGGGTGGACTTGCAATATCAAAAGTTGAGTATGGAACATGGATTAAATTTGCTACAAAGATAATTGTGTGTATATTTATATCATCTGCTGTAATATTATCTGTAGGTATGATGTTACTTTAAGATAAAGTAAATAGGCTATTGTAATATAAAAACTTTTTAAGTTTTGATATATTGCAATAGCCTTTTATAGTTAGAAAAGAGATATTTTATTTTTGTATTGACACTCCACCTAGGGGAGGCTTTATTCTAATATATAGTATGTATAAATAAGAAAGGAGTAGATATTTTGAAACAAGAAAATATATTAGGAACTGAAAAAATATCCAATTTGTTTATTAAGTATTCATTGCCAGCAATAATTGCTATGGTTATAAACGGAGTACAAACTATTATAGATGGAATATTTTTAGGTAACTTTGTAGGTCCAAATGCAATGGCAAGTGTGAACTTAGTACAACCATTTAATCAATTAATAATAGGAACTAGTATGATAATAAGTATCGGTTGTATTAGCTTTATAGGAAGAACTTTAGGAGAGGGCAAAAAAAAGGAAGCACAAAATATTTTTAAAACATCAGTGATAGTTATGTCTTTAGTGTCATTAATAATAACTTTTTTAGGAATAATATTTAATCAGAATATAGCAGTAATATTAGGAGCGAATGAAGTGCTACTAGATAGTGTATCAATATATATAAAAACATTAGCAATATTCTCCATACCAATGTCATTGATGTTTTTATTTGGATTTGTTGATAGAGTAATAGAAAAACCAGAACTTTATTTAAAAGGTAGCATAATTAGTGTAATGACAAATATAATACTAAATTATATACTTATAAAAAAATTACAATTAGGTATAAGAGGAGCAGCAGTTGCAACTGGAATGTCTTTTTCAATGGCACTTATAATAACAATAGTACCTTTATTAAACAAAAATTCAGTAATAAATATATTTAAAGGAAAATTTGATAAGTCTACAATATGGCCGGTTGTTTATAATGGTTCATCAGAAGGTGTTACAGCTATTGCTATAGCTACAACTGCATTTGTATTTAATATGGCATTTATGAAGATTGCAGGAGAAATTGGTATTGCAGCATTTACAAGTATAAGTTATATATCTCAATTTGGAACATTAATAATGTTTGGAATATCAGATGGTATAGGACCTATAATAAGTTATAATTATGGATATCAAAAACATGATAGAGTAGATGATGTTTTAAAAATATCTTATAAAGTAACATTATTAGTTGGTATGATTTTATTTGCAATATTATTTTTATTTGGAAGAAGTTTAGTTGGAATGTTTACAGGTAGTAACACAGATGTATTAGAAATGGCGGTTAATGGATCTAAGTTATATGCTTTTGCATTCTTTTTTAATGGATTTAATATAGTATACTCAGGATACTTCACAGCTATAGGAAAGGCAAAGGAATCTATAATTATATCTGCTTGTAGAGGGATAATTTTTATAATCATAGGAATACTTATTTTACCAATGGTTGTAAATTTAAAAGGAGTATGGCTTACAGTTCCTTTTGCAGAATTAATGACATTTATAATAGGAATTAAATTAATGAACAAAAATAGTTTTGCAAAAACAAGCAAAACTGCGGCTTAAAGTTATAATCTAAGAAAACAAAGTATTAAAAATAATAAATCTAGAGATATAGGTAAATAATAAAGCAATGAATTTATGATAAAAAGGTGGGCTATTTATAGTTCATCTTTTTATCATATAATATAAATGAACTAAAACTAAAAAAAAGTTGTTATTGTTCGGATTATCTTGTATAATTAGATTGTAAAAAAAAGACTTAAGGACGGTGCTAATAATTATGATAGATAACAAATATACTACATATACAAATCCATTAACAGACAGATATTGTAGCAAGGATATGAGTTATATATTTTCTCCACAATTTAAATTCTCAACATGGAGAAAGTTATGGGTTGCTCTTGCAGAAGGTGAGTATGAATTAGGAATTAATATAACAGAAGAGCAATTAGAAGAATTAAGAGCAAACGTAGATAATATAAATTTTGAAGAAGCAAGAAAGATAGAAAAAGAAGTAAGACATGATGTAATGAGCCACGTTAAAGCATATGGAATGCAATGTGATAAAGCGAAAGGTATAATACATTTAGGAGCAACTTCAGCATATGTTGGAGATAATACAGATGTAATTCAAATGACAGAAGCTTTAAAGCTTATAAGAGTTAAGCTTGTAAATTTAATAAATAACCTAAAAGAATTTTCATTAAAATATAAAGATATGCCAGCATTAGGATTTACTCACTTCCAAGCAGCACAACTTACAACAGTAGGTAAGAGAGCTACTTTATGGGCACAAGACTTACTAATAGACTTAGAAGATTTAAATTTTAGAATAGAAAATATGAAGCTTAGAGGTGTAAAAGGAACTACAGGTACACAAGCTAGTTTCTTAAGTTTATTTGAAGGTGATCATGAGAAGGTTAAAGAATTAGATAGGCTTGTTTGCAAAAAAATGGGTTACCAATCTTCATATGCAGTAAGTGGACAAACTTACACTAGAAAATTAGACTATCAAGTAATAAGTATATTAAGTGGAATAGCTCAAAGTATGCACAAAATGACTAATGACATAAGGCTTTTACAAAGTTTAAAAGAATTAGAAGAGCCATTTGAAAAGAATCAAATAGGTTCATCAGCTATGGCGTATAAGAGAAATCCAATGAGAAGTGAAAGAATAGCTTCACTATCAAAATATATAATAAGTGAAAGTTTAAGCCCAGCTTTAGTAGAAGCTACTCAATGGTTAGAAAGAACTTTAGATGACTCTGCAAATAAAAGACTTGCAATACCACAAGCATTTATGGCTGCAGATGCAATACTTGAAATAGGAATAAACGTAACTGATGGACTAGTTGTTTATGAAAATATGATAGCTAAGCGTATAAATGAAGAACTTCCTTTTATGGCTACAGAAAATATACTTATGGAAGCTGTAAAAAGAGGTGGAGATAGACAAGAGTTACATGAGGTTATAAGAGAATTATCTATGAAGGCGGCATATAGAGTTAAGCATGAAGGAAAAGATAACAATCTTATAGAACTTATAATTGAAAGTAATGCATTTAATATGGACAAAGAAGAAATATTATCTATAATGGATCCAATTAACTTCGTAGGAAGAGCTCCAGAACAAGTTGTAGATTTTGTAAATGAAGCTTTAGATCCTGCTATAGAGCCATTCAAGGATAGCATAGGAATAGATGTAGACTTACACGTATAAAATAATATTTAATATAAAAAGATGCCTAGAAAAAGTAGGCATCTTTTTTATTCTTGACATTGCAACAATTTACTATTAATGGAATAAGTAGAAAATTAATATAAATAATATAGAGCTGTTTAAAACAGCTCTTTTTTGTGAAAAAATCTAAAAAAAAATAAATAAACAAAATATAGAGATAATTTTTATGAACAAAAAAAGTATAATTAATAAGAAAATAATAATTAATATCAAATACTAAAATATATCGGGGGAAAGAAAATGGCGTTAAGAAATAAAAAAATAAAAATAATGTTATCGACATTAGCAATAGCAGGAATTATTATATCATCTAACTCAAATGTGACATATGCATATAATGGATTATCAACGAAATCTGCATCAATACAAAGAAATATAGAAAATAAATCTTATAAAGTAGACAATAAAACGACTGCAATGAAAGAAGATGGAAGTGTTTCTACAAGTGAACATGGACAACAAACAGTTAGAAACTGTATAGCAAATGAGACATTAATAGAAGAAGTTGATGGAAAAATATATGCAACATATGAGTTTACGGAGTCATTATATTCGATGTTAGATGACATAAGAATATCAATAGATGGAGTGCAAACTTCATATGATAAAAATGATGATAGAAAATATAGAGTGGAATTAAACTCTATTGATTCAGAGGTCCTTATAATAGTAAAAGCAGGTCCACATGATACTTATATGAAAATCGAATTAGAACTTCCAGAAAAAGAAGAAGTAAAATCATACACAATGTCAAATAAAACAACTGCAATGAAAGAAGATGGAAGCATCTCGACTAGTGAACATGGACAACAGACAGTAAGAAATTGTATATCAAATGAAACATTAATAGAAGAAATTGGTGGAAAAATATATGCAACATATGAGTTCACAGAGTCATTATATTCAATGCTCAGTGATATAAGAATATCAGTAGATGGAGTGCAAACTTCATATGATAAAAATGATGATAGAAAGTATAGAGTGGAATTGAATTCTATTGATTCGGAGGTTCTTATAATAGTAAAGGCAGGACCACATGACACATATATGAAAATTGACTTAGAGCATATAGAAAAAGAAGAAGTAAAATCATATACAATATTAAATAAAACAACTGCTTTAAAGGCAGATGGAAGTGTTTCTACAAGTGAACATGGGCAACAAACCGTAAGAAATTCATTATCAGAGTCAACATTGATAGAAGAAATTGATGGAAAAATATATGCAACATATGAGTTCACAGAGTCATTATATTCAATGCTTAGCGATATAAGAATATCAGTAGATGGAGTAGAAACTTCATATGAAAAAAAAGATGATAGGTTGTACAAAGTTGAATTAAATAGTATTGACTCAGAAGTAATAATTACTGTAAAGGCAGGTCCTCATGATACATACATAAAAGTTACATTAGGAGATGATGATACAGAGGCAGATGAAGGAAATGAAGATTTAGAAATAGTCCCACCAACTAGTGAAGATGATTCAGCTAATGATAGTGAATTAGAAGATGGTCTTGAAACAGATAAAGATGAATATGGCGACACAGAGACAGATAAAGAAGAGAATCTAGAAGAAGATACGGATGTGGATAAAGAAGTATCTAAAGATAATGACTATTCTGAAGAAAAACTTCCTCAAACAGGATCTGTATTAGGAAGTACAGAATTACTTGGAACAGGCGGGTTATTAATGTCATTAGCAGCTGTTATTAAGAAAAGAAATAACTAAATAACTTTATATTTAAAAATTATGAAACCTAGAATATTTTTCTAGGTTTTCTTATCGTAAAAATATAGAAATATGAATAATTGTATAAATTAAGGAGAGGAGTATTTTTATTAAAACGAAAATGTACCCATTATGACACAAAAATGACACAATAAAGACACAATTAGGAATGATTTAGTTCATATAATGTAAGTAGATAAAAATGTAGTATAAAATACATTGAAATATGTATTAAAATTCTGACTAAACATAGTAGGAATGAAAATTAGGAGGTACAAAATGAAGAAATTATTAATATTATTAGCTACTTTATCGATGTTTATTTTTTCTGGATGCAGTAATGAGAGTAATAGAACTGTAACGGATAGAGAGGGAACAGAGGTAAATATACCAACAAAAATAGAAAAAATAATATCAACTGCACCATCTAATACAGAGGTTATAATGGAACTTGGATTAGGTGATAAATTAGTAGCAATAGATAAATATTCTACTGATATACAGGGGGTAAATCAAGAAATACCTCAAATAGATTTCTCAAACCCAGATGCAGAAACAATAATTGGACTAGAACCAGATATAGTTATAGCATCAGGACATAATAAAACAGGTTCAGCTGAAGATCCATTTAAGGCAATTAGCGAAGCTGGAATACCAGTAGTTTATATACCAAGTAGTGAGAGTATTGAAGGTATATATGAGGACATTAACTTCATTTCTGATGTAGTAAATGAAAAAGAAAAAGGACAAAAAATAGTAGAGGATATGAAATCTAAGATAGATGAAATAAAAGCTATAGGTGATAAAATAGAAGAAGAAAAAACTGTGTATTTTGAAATATCACCTTCACCATATCTTTATAGCTTTGGAAACAATACTTTCTTAAATGAAATGATAGAAATAATAGGAGCTAAAAATATATTTTCAGGTGAAGAAGGATGGTTATCTCCAACAGAGGAATCTGTAATAAATGCCAATCCAGATGTAATAATAACTAATGCATCTTACCTTGAAGATCCAACTGAAGAAATAAAATCTCGTGAGGCTTGGGAAAATATAACTGCAGTAAAAGAAAATGCAGTATATTTAGTAGATAAAAATGCATCCTCTAGACCATCACAAAATGCAATAAAAGCTTTAACAGAAATGGCTAAAGCTATATATCCAGAGTATTATGGGCAATAAAAAAAAGGCAGTATTAAGTATTTTACTAGCATTAATAATTATTGGTATTGGAACTTCTGCAGGGAGTTCCAATATTAATTTAATCGAAACTATATCAATACTAGTAAATAAAATATTTTTTATACCTCTTAAAGAGGGAATAGACCCTAAAAATATAGGTATTGTTTGGAAATTAAGATTACCTAGAGTGTTGCTTGCATTTTTAGTTGGAGGATGCTTAGCAACGAGTGGGGCGGTAGTGCAATCTATATTGAAAAATCAACTTGCATCTCCTTATACATTGGGAGTGTCTTCAGGTGCATCTTTAGGTGCAGGTTTAATAATTATAAGTGGTATTGTCATACCTATAGTCGGGAGTTTTACACTTCCTTTAGTTGGATTTTTATTTGGGTTATTAACAGTGTATATCGTAATAACTTTTTCCGCTAAAATAGATAGAACTATGTCTAACAATACAATTATATTATCGGGAATGGTATTTTCATTATTTGTAAATGCATTGCTTACGACATTAACAGCATTATTTTCAGAAGATATGAAGAGTATAACTCTTTGGCAGATGGGGAGTTTCGCTATGAAAGGTTGGACCTATGTAAAGCTAATTATTCCATTTGCAATAATTGGAGTAATAGGAGTAATGCGATTTACTAGAGAAATGGATATAATAACCTTTGGAGAAGAGCAGGCGAAAGCAGTAGGTGTTGAAACTTCGAGAGTAAAAACAAAGCTTTTTGTTTATGCAGCAGTGCTTACAGGTGGAGCAATATCTTTGAGTGGAACTATAGGATTTATAGATTTAATTGCGCCACATGCTGTAAGAAAGGTATTTGGATCAAAGCATAAATATGTTATACCAATGTCCTTTATTTTTGGTGGGTCTTTAATGGTTATATCTGATTTAATTGCTAGAACAGTAATTGTACCTTCAGAGCTACCGGTAGGGGCTGTAACTGCATTAATAGGAGCACCATTTTTTGCATATGTATATTTTAGAAAGAAAAGGTGATATATGTGTTAGAAATAAAGAATCTTTCTAGTGGTTATGATGGAGTAGATATAATAAAAAATATAAATTTAAGTATAAAAAAGGGTGAAAATTTATTTATAATAGGTCCTAATGGTTGTGGCAAAAGTACATTATTAAAAACTATAGCAAATATTATTGAATACAAAGGTAGCATAAAGATTGATGATAAGGAAATTTCATCTCTAGATAGAAAGAATCTAGCAAGGAGAGTTGGTTTAATGAGCCAAGTTTCAGAAATATATTTTCCATATACAGTATATGAAACAGTGTCACTAGGAAGATATCCATACTCAAAAGGAATTTTTGATATATTATCAAAAGAAGAAAAAAACATTGTATTAGAAAATATATCAAAGGTAGGATTAATGGAGTTTAAGGATAAGATGATTACTGAGCTATCAGGTGGTCAAGTACAAAGAGTTTTTCTAGCAAAATTATTTGCTCAAAATCCGGATATAATACTTTTAGATGAGCCTACCAATCATCTTGATCTTAAATATCAAATAGAGTTATTAGAATATGTGTGTAACTGGGCAAAATCAAAAAATAAGATTATAATAGGAGTATTACATGATTTAAATTTAGTTCATCATTTTGCTGATTCTGTGATTATGTTACAAAATGGAGAAATAATTTCTAATGGAAATCCTAAGAATGTACTAAATGGAGAAAAACTAAAAGAAGTTTATGATATTGATATAAAAAGTTTCATGGTAAATGTATTAAATAAATGGGAAGAAGTTATTTAATAGATAATAAAGTCTTAAGTATAATCATTGTTTAATAACTGTCATTAAAACAATTTATAAACTTAAATATATGAGTATTTAAAATATAAAACTTTTAGAATAGATTAAGATATTAATATCAAAAAAGATGAATCAAAAGGTTATTTCCTGCAAATAGTAAGCCTATAAAACTAAGGAGGGAGACTAATGTCAGGAAATAACAGTAATACCAAAAAATTAACATTATTATCGTTAATATTAATGATATTTACTTCAGTTTTTGGATTTGCGAATATACCAAGAGCATTTTACTTAATGGGATATGCAGCGATACCATGGTATCTACTAAGTGCAATTTTGTTTTTTATTCCTTATGCATTTATGATGGCTGAGTATGGAGCAGCGTATCAAAATGAAACGGGTGGAATATATTCGTGGATGGAAAAATCAGTAGGTGCCAAGTATGCATTCATAACAACTTTTATGTGGTATGCATCTTACATTGTTTGGATGGTGAATGTATCCTCTTCAATATGGATACCATTATCTAATGCTATATTTGGATATGATAAAACAGCAGAATGGTCGATATTAGGTTTAAATTCAACACAAAGCTTAGGTATTCTAGCTGTAATTTGGATTATAATTGTAACATATGTATCTACAAAAGGAGTAGAACAAATTACGAAAATAACATCAGTAGGTGGTTCTGCCATAGCTTTATTAAATATAGTTTTATTAATAGGAGGAATAACTGTATTAGCTTTAAATAAAGGAATACTTGCACAGCCAATAGAAGATATAGCTAAAAGCTTTACAAATTCACCAAATCCAGCATATCAAACAACTATAAGTATATTTTCTTTTTTAACCTTTGCAATCTTTGCTTATGGAGGACTTGAAGCCTTAGGAGGTCTTGTTGATCAAACTGAAAACGCTGAGAAGACTTTCCCAAAAGGTGTAAGTATAGCAGCAATAGTTATAGCAGTTGGATATTCTATAGGAATATTTGCTTGTGGTTTATTTACAAACTGGAACACCGTTTTATCAATAGAAGGTGTGCATATGGGAAACGTAGCATATATTTTAATGCAAAATTTAGGATTTGAATTAGGTATAGCATTTGGTATGGCACCACAAAATGCATTAACAATAGGATTATGGGTAGCAAGATTTACAGGACTATCAATGTTTCTTGCATTAAGTGGAGCTTTCTTTACGTTAACATATTCTCCTTTAAAAACTTTAATACAAGGTTCACCAAAGGAAATATGGCCAGGTAATCTTGCTAAAATTGAAAATGGAATGCCTTTAACAGCTATGAAGGTGCAAGCAATTATAGTTATTGTATTAATACTACTTATTTCATTTGGTGGAAAAGGTGCTGCAGAGTTTTTCTCGCTTTTAGTAGCTATGACTAATGTAGCGATGACTATACCATATGTATTTTTAGCCGCTGCATTTCCATCATTTAAGAAAAAGCAATTAAAAGGACAAGTTTCACAACCTTTTGTAGTTTATAAAACGTATACAGTTTCATTAGTAGCTACTATTATTGTAAGTTTAGTTGTTGCTTTTGCAAATATATTTTCAATAATAGAGCCAGCTTTATCTGGGAAAACAATAGATACCGTAATGATGATAGGAGGTCCATTGATTTTCTCATTAATAGCATTTTTACTTTATAATAGTTATGAAAAAAATTACAAGGATAGATAAAAAATAGTATAAAATAAAGAACTTATTAGAATTGAATTTTTATAGGTTCTTTATTTTTATGGGATAATTGTGTAGTATAAACTAATATTAGGAAGAATTTCCTTGAAAACTATTGTATTTTAAATAATTTTAATGTAAACTATTAAATGTTAAAAAGTTAATAAACTAAACATCTGGGGTGATATATTATGAAAGGTATAGTATCAAATACAATAGGATTTATCTCGAAAACGTTTCCAGCACTTTATTCTAGTTTTTATCTAGACTATTTAAAGCAATATTCTAGTGCATATGATGTAAATAAGACGCAGCTTAGAGCATTAGTTTTTGTTAGTAACAATGGTCCAATAAGTATGACAGATTTATGTGCTAAGTTAAACATCGAAAAGGGGAGTTTAACAAGTATGGTAGACGATTTAACTGACAAAGGGTATGTTGTTAGAGAAAAAGATACTGCTGATAGAAGGAAATATTTAATAACTATAACTGAAAGTGGTAGAAATGTTGCTGCGGATTTTATGGGGAAATTAAGTAATAGTTTAGAAGAAAAGCTTTTCAAACTTAGTGAAGAAGAACAAGATAAGTATATGGAAGCAATAGGTACGTTACAAGCAATTCTAAATAAAGAAGAATTAAGCTAAGAAACTTTAAAATGGAATCTAATAATTAAAGAACATAAGTATAATTATATTTTAATTTAGCCTTATTAAGGAAATACTTTAAATGTGAATGACTTTATATTTATACAAAATGTTCTTTAATTACTCCAATTTAAATATTTTTATTATTATAAAGTGTAAATTTAAAGTGTAAATTTGAATCTTATTAATTTAGTGTTAATTCATCATTTTTGTAGTTAAAACTTTTGATTTTTGATGATAGGTACTCTTCTAATCCTTCTTTTAAAAGTTTAGCGGCTGTTATTAGATCCTTTTCATTCAGTATGTAGGCAAGTCGAATTTCATTTTTACCTAGTTTTTCTGTAGCATAGAATCCTTGGGCTGGGCATATCATGACTGTTTCGTTGTTTTTACTGAACTCTTCTAACATCCAAATAGCAAAGTCTTCTGCATCGTCAATAGGCAATTTAGCTAATATATAAAATGCTCCGGACGGTTTTTCACATACTACTCCATCAACTTTCATCAATTCGTCGTATAGTACGTTTCTTCGTTTCTCATATTCTGCTATTACTTCTTTAAAGTAGGATATTGGAGTTTCATATAGTTTTGCTGCTCCAACCTGATCTAAGGTTGAAACACATAGTCTACCTTGACATAATTTTAATACTTGAGCGATAAATCCTTTGTTTTTGGAAGCAATGGATCCAATCCTTGCTCCGCACGCACTATATCTTTTAGATATACTATCAATTATTATTACTCTATCATAGATTTCTGGAATATTTCCAAAGCTAGTATATTCTTGATTATCATATACAAACTCTCTATATACCTCATCCGATATTATCCATAAGTTATATTCTAAAGCAATTTCTGATAACATTTTTATTTCATTATACGTATAGACTGTTCCACTTGGATTACTAGGATTAGAAATCATTATTGCTTTAGTATTATGATTTATTTTAGATATTATATCTTCCTTACTTGGAAGATGAAATCCATTCTCTGCTTTAGTAGTTATAGGATTTATTTTAACGTTTATTGATTGACCAAATCCGAAATAGTTCGTGTAAAATGGTTCGGGAACTAGAACATTATCATCAGGATCACAGATGGCCATTAAAGCAAATAATAAGGCTTCGCTACCACCATTAGTTACTAATAACTCATCTTTACTAAACTTTATATTATAGGTATTGTAATATTTTTGCATGGAATTAATTAAATCATCCAGACCACTAGATGAACAATATTCTAACACTTGTTTATCAAAATCATTAATCGCCTTAAAAAATGCTTTAGGTGTTTTTATATCCGGCTGTCCTATGTTTAAATGATATACTTTAACCCCTCCTTTTTTTGCTGATTCTTCAAAAGATGCAAGTTTCCTTATAGGAGATGACTGCATAGAGCTTACCCTTTTTGAATATTTCATCTGAAATCCCCCTTTAATTAAATAAATTTATACTTAAGACTTATAGTATCAGAAACAACTATAAAAATCATTAGAAAGTAGTTATATACTATATTATATAGTGATAAGTTATAAATAAATAATATTTATATATAAATATATTTTGAACAGTATAAATATTTCAATCAAAATTACCTATGATATTTATGATCGAATAAAAATCAATTATAATAAAATAATAAGCTATTATAATCTAAGAGGTGTTAATTATGAGAGAACTAAGGAGAGATCCTATTACTAATGATATAGTTGTACTTGCAAAAAATAGATCAAAGAGGCCAATGGATAGAGTTAAATATCAAACTGATAAAGAAATCAAAGAAGAGTATAAAGAAGACTGTCCATTTTGTAGAGGGAATGAAAAGCATACAGAAAACCCTACTTTTGAAATTAAAGATAAAGATGGGTGGTTAGTTAGATCTGTGTATAATAAATATCCTATAGTAGATTCTTTATCAGATGAAATATATGGAGAACATGAGGTTATTATTGATACCAATAGGCATAATGGAAGCTTTTATAACATGAGTGAAAAAGAATTCTTATATTTATTAAAAATGTACCAACATAGATATGAATACATGGCAAAAAATGAGAAGATAAAATATATTAGTATTTTTAAAAACTTTTTAAGAAGAGCAGGAGCATCGTTACTTCATCCTCACTCTCAAATAATTTCTTTATCTATAGTTCCGCCAGAAATTGAAAATGAAATTAGCATTTCTGAAAAATATTATAATAAATATAAAAAATCATTATATGAAGCTATTATAGCAGATGAAATAAAGTATAAAAATAGAATTATACATAACCATAGAGATTATTTAGTAATAGTACCGGAAATTACAAAGTATGGAGGCGAAATTAGAGTTTTATTTAAAAGTAATAAAAGATTTGAAGAATTGAAGGAAAGGGAGTTAGAAGAATTAGCCAAGATATTTAAGAATTTATTTAAAAAAATATATGATGTACAGGGTTACAATCCATTTAATATATGTATACATACTCATCCTGTAAATAATTCAGAAAGTAAAGACTCTCATTTTCATACTCATATTCATATAATACCTAGAAGGTACAGTTTTGGCGGATTTGAGCTAGGAACAGATGTATATGTATCATCTATAAATTCTGATAAATTAGCTAAGAAATTAAGATTTGATTAAAATAAATTAGATCTATAGTGTATAACTTTGATGTTATAGGTTTTAAATATAATATATATTTATTAAGTTTGAAAAAAGAATTGATTATAAGTTTAAAAATAAGGGTATTTTAGATAATATAAAGTAAAAATAAAATATATTTTACATAAATTTATATTATTTAGAAATTATTATGATAAAATAAAAAAACATGCAGAAAACTTAGGAGGTACAAATGAAATTTATATCTTGGAATGTTAATGGGCTTAGAGCCTGTGTAACCAAAGGATTTTTAGACTTTTTTAAAGAAGTTGATGCGGATATTTTTTGCTTACAAGAAACTAAACTTCAAGAAGGTCAAATAGATTTAGAATTAGAAGGATATCATCAATATTGGAACTATGCTCAGAAAAAAGGGTATTCAGGAACTGCAATATTTACAAAAATAGAACCTATAAGTGTAGCTTACGGTATTGGAATTGAGGAACATGATAATGAGGGAAGAGTTATAACTTTAGAGTTTGAGGATTTTTACTTTGTAACAGTTTATACTCCGAATTCTCAGAGTGAATTAAAGAGACTAGAGTATAGAATGAAGTGGGAAGATGATTTTAGAGAATACTTATTAAAGTTAGACAATAAAAAGCCTGTTATAATGTGTGGTGATTTAAATGTTGCACATAATGAGATAGATTTAAAAAATCCAAAAACTAATAGAAAAAATGCTGGATTTACTGATGAGGAAAGAGGCAAATTTACTGATTTCTTAGCTTCTGGCTTCATTGATACCTACAGATTCTTTAATCCAGACAAAACAGATATTTATTCTTGGTGGTCATATCGATTTAAGGCGAGGGAAAAGAATGCAGGATGGAGAATTGACTACTTCTGTGCATCAAAAAAATTAGAGGATAGATTAATTAGTGCTGATATACATACGGAAATACTTGGATCAGATCACTGTCCAGTAGAGCTTGTTATTAAATAGTTAAGAATTATAATAATATAAAATTTAAAGTAGACTCCTTAAATGGAGTCTATTTTTATATATTAAATATAATAAATATTTATTATATTTAATATGTAATAAAACTGAATTTATAATCATAAAATTAATTGAAACCAAACTATGTAAATAATTATATATTTTTAGGGGGATAGATAAATGAATTTATTAGACTTAAAAAGCAAATTAGAAAAAGGTAAGTTATTAGAGGGAGAAGTGGTGTACATAAAAGAAGATAATATTATATCTGGAATAGATTCTGTATATAAGAACCAAGAGGATAAAAGTGTTGTTTTATTGAAATCAAAGGAAGAAACTATAAAGGTTGATAATCTTTTAGGGATATTAAATGAAATATATGCCACTGTTGGAGATATAGAAGTTTTTATTTCTGAAAACTCTATAAATAGAAGTTCCATTAAGAGTATAGAATCTGTAGAATTTGCACAGTATGAACTTGTAAAAATGATTTTTATAAATATATAAATTTATATGTTTAGTAAAGAAACTATTTTTAAATAAATTTTATATTTAAAGATAGTTTCTTTGTGTATTTAATAGATAGTTACATATGAGTATATACTATTTACAGCAGAATGTTTCACAGCTAGCATTGACAGAATTTATTTTTACACTTGGTGCAGTACAATTCTCATTTTCATTATATTTACAGTTGCAAGCTTTACAATCTATGTTTGATGTTTTTACACAATCACATTCATCTGCAGAATTTGTAAAACCACAAGTGTCTTGATCTCTAAATGTAGAACAACAAGTATGTGAAGTTGTAGTAGCTTGTCTTCCATCTACTTTTATACTTCCGGAATAACACTCACCTGAAGTATTATATACACAGTTTATAGCAGAACAACCTAAATTAGTATTAGCCATAAAAAATACCTCCTGAACATGATATACAAATAGTATGTGAAAGAATAACAAAGTTATTCGGGAAAACATGGTATGATTTTATAAAATATACACTTTAGAAAATCATACCATTATATTAATTAATATGTTAAACTTATTTAGTACTCAGAAATGAGATAACAAAATAAGAAAAATAATTTTAAATATTTTTACGATATCTATAAAAATATAATTATAATAGTAAAAATACTTCATGGTATTTTTCGAATCAAATGACAACGTAGCATAATAGCTTAATTGGGGGAAAATATGAGTAAAAGAATAATAGTTTTAGCTATTGTAAGTTTTTCTATTATTGGATCAGTATTTATAGTAACTAAGAAAAATAATATTAAAGCAGAGAATAACACTTTTAACATGAGTAACTCTATTTACAAAAATGACGATAGTATATCTGAGAATAAAGAATACATAGAAGGAATACAACCGTTGTATGTAGATGATATAGTAGTAGTGAATAAAAAATATGGATTACCACAAAATTATAGAGCAACAGAAGAATTGGAAAAGGATGCAATAGATGCTGCCAATAGAATGATGAAAGCTGCTCAAGAAGATGGCATAGTAATAAAAATAAGAAGTGGATACAGATCTTATAGTATTCAGTCTACTTTGTATAATAATTATGTTAGACGAGATGGAAAAGAAGCCGCTGATAAATATTCAGCAGTACCAGGTTACAGTGAGCATCAAACTGGTCTAGCATTTGATTTTACAACCAGTGATACATCAAAGTCTGTAGGTGAATGGTTTACAGATACAATTCAAGCTAAATGGCTATATGAAAATGCGTACAAGTATGGGTTTATTATTAGATATCCAGAGGGGAAAGAAGAGATTACTGGCTACCAATATGAGTCTTGGCATTATAGATATGTAGGTGAGGAGCATAGTAGGAATTTTGCGATGAATAATTTAACCTTAGAGGAATATTTAGGTTTAGATAAATAATAAAAAACTATTAAAAGGAACTAGAGATAGCCTTTTAATAGTTTTTTTATTATTTATTGTATAAATTAATATCGTGCAAAAGTCAGAAAATACTTATATAAATATAAGAATGAAATAAAAAACTATTAACAAAGCTTTATTGAATATTTTGTAGTATATAAACTATTTATGCTATAATAAATAAAACTAATAAAGAAGTAATTAGGGAGCGGTATTTATGAATATTATTGATATAGCTAAGCTTGCAGGAGTATCTAAATCAACTGTATCTAGATACTTAAATGATGGTTATGTAAGTGAAGAAAGTAGAAAAAAAATACAAGATGTAATTGATAAAACGGGTTTTGTTCCATCGAATCATGGGAAAACCTTACGTACAAAGAAAACTAATTTAATAGGTATAATACTTCCAAAGATAAGTTCAGAAACCATTAGTAAAATTGTAGATGGAGTAAGCGAGGAAATTTCTAAAGAAAATTATAATATAATTCTTGGTAATACTGATTTAAGTATAGAAAAAGAAATCCAATACTTAAAAATATTTAGAAATAAAAATGTTGATGGGGTAATTTTTGTAGCTACTATAATAACTGAAAAACATCTAGAAATAATTAAACAAATGAAGGTACCTATTGTTATTGTAGGCCAAAAGGTAGAAGGATATCCTTGTGTATATCATAGTGATTATGAAGCTGCATATGAAATGACAAACTTTTTAATAAGAAATAATCATAAAAATATTGCATACATAGGTACTAATGATGAAGATATATCTGCAGGTATTAATAGAAAAGAAGGATTCATTAAATGTTTGCAAGATAATAAATTAAAATACGATAAGAATTTAATAAAAGATGCTAACTTTTCACAAGAAGGTGGGTATGAGAAAGCAAAAGAATTGTTAGAGTCTAGAAATGATATAGATGCAATATTCTGTGCAACTTATAATATGTCTTTGGGAGTGTTAGAGTACATGAGAGAAAATAACATAAAAATACCAGAGGATGTAAGCTTATGTGCTATAGGTGATTCTAGGTTTTCGAACTTGATACATCCGACCCTTACGACTATTCAATATTATTACAAAGAAAGTGGAATAAAGAGTAGTCGTATGCTAATTGATATACTAAAAGGCAACTGTAACAAGGAAAATTTAAAATATATAAAATTAGGATATAACTTTTTAAAAAGAGAAAGTGTAAAAGTGCTATAATAGATATAATTATTATTTATGAAAATGTTTACAGAATTGATTATAGAATATATAATTTAAATATATAGGAGTGTTAAATAATTTAGTTGTTAGTTGAAGTTTTTCGTATCATAATAACTTAAAATGATAAACTATTTGAATTAATATTAAATATTTATAACTAATCATTATTGCTTAACATATCCTTTCAATTACATAAGTTATAAGTCAGATTTAAGCTGTAAGAATTATATTTTAACATAATGGGGGAATATAAATGAATATAACATTAAAAGCTTTATGGGTAAGCTTAATTAGGGGTGAGTTTTTAGGTTACACTAGATAAAAATTCTTAGTGTAATAATTTTATAAAGTGAAAATTCTTAACTCAAGAGATTAAAGTGTGTTATATAATTTATAATTAGGGAATTTGAGGCTAATTTAAGATTTTAATAAGTATTAATTAAAATTTTAAATTTAGCCAATAAAATTGAAAAATGAGGGAACGTTCCCTTAAAATTATTGTGGGAACGATACCTCTTAAAAAACTAATACCTGAAATATGAAAATATAATTAATATATAAAAGGAGATGGGGAAAATGAATTATGATGAAACAGCAAAAAATATTTTAGTTAATATTGGGGGGGGAGGTAATATAGAATCCGCAACTCATTGTGCAACTAGACTTCGCATAGTAGTAAAAGATGAAGAACTAATAAATAAAGAGGCAATACAATGTATAAATGGAGTTAAAGGAGTTTTTATTACAGCTGGTCAGCTTCAAATAATATTTGGAACAGGAATAGTAAATAAAGTTTTTGAGGAATTTGCAAAGATTGCAAATATAAAAGCAGCTACAAAAGAAGAAGTTAAGCAAGCTTCAGTTAAGAAATCGAATCCACTGCAAAGAGCAATTCGTACATTAGGGGATATATTTGTTCCTATATTACCTGCAATAGTATCATGTGGTCTAATGATGGGATTTGTTGAAGCTATTAAATTTTTATCATCAGGTGGATATGTAAGTATAGACATAACAAGCTCATTATTTGTGATGTTAGATTTATTTAGTAGTGCAGCATATACATTTTTACCAATATTAATAGGATTTAGTGCAGCAAAAGTATTTGGAGGCAATGTTTATTTAGGTGCTGTAATAGCAATGATAATGATACATCCAAACTTACAGAATGCTTGGACTGTTGCAAGTGAGGGTGTTCTTTCTACTCAGCCAGTATGGTTTGGTCTTTATAATATAAAAATGATAGGCTATCAAGGTCATGTAATACCAATAATGATTTCTGTTTTTGTGATGAGCTTTATAGAAAAGAAACTTCGTAAAATAGTACCATCAATGCTAGACTTATTTGTAACTCCATTAGTTACAGTATTTTTGACAGGATATTTAGCTCTAACAGTAATAGGACCTGTTTTCGTTGTGCTTGAAAATGGTATATTAGACGCAGTTCAGTGGCTAATACAAGTTCCTTATGGAATTGGTGGATTTATTATGGGTGGAATATATAGTGCTACAGTTGTTGCAGGAGTTCACCATATGTATAATATAATCGATTTTGGTCAATTAGCACAGTTTGGATTTAGTTATTTTGTACCAATAGCTTGTGCAGCAAACATATCTCAAGGTGGAGCAGCATTAGGTGTAGCCTTAAAAACTAAAAGTGCAAAAACAAAGACTTTAGCTTTACCAGCGGCTTTAAGTGCTCTTTTAGGAATAACAGAACCAGCTATATTTGGGATTAATTTAAGATATGGACGACCATTTGTAGCAGCGGCTATTGGATCAGCATGTGCATCACTTTATGCAGCAATAGTAGGGCTTGGAGCAACAGGTACAGGTGTTACAGGTATATTTGGAATACTTCTTACTTTACATACACCAATTCAATATATGATTTTATTTGCAATAGCATTTTTAGTATCATTGTTACTAACTATTGTATTTGGAATAAAAGAAGGTTAAGAAATAGATAATTAATAAATTTCATTACGAATTCAAAAGGAGGTTATAGATGAGCATTATTGAAAAAGAATTCACAAGACTGATCGACATTTGTAAAAGTGTAGAAGGAAAAAAAATTAATAATGATCCGTATAGACTAAAATATCATTTAATGCCTCCAATAGGTTGGTTAAATGATCCAAACGGTCTTTGCCAATTTAAAGGAGACTATTATATATTTTATCAGTACTCACCATTTGATGTAAATGGAGGATTAAAATTATGGGGTCTATATGTTTCTAAGGATTTAGTGAACTGGGAAGATAGGGGAGCAGTTATTTTTCCTGATACAATTTTCGACATTCATGGTGTTTATTCAGGTAGCGCATTTGTTGAAGATGATAAAGTATATTTTTTTTACACTGGTAATGTAAAACATTTAGGAAATCATGATTATATATATTCGGGAAGAGGTCATAATACCATGATGCTTACTAGTGAAGATGGGGTAGGTTTTAGTGAGAAGAAGGTTATTTTAGAAAATATTGATTATCCCGATAATATGACATGTCATGTAAGAGATCCTAAAATATTAAAAAAAGATGCTACGTATTATATGATTCTAGGAGCTAGAGATAAAAGTGATAAAGGTTGTATATTATTATATAAATCTAATGATTTAAATGATTGGATTTATGTTAATACAATTAGCACAATAGAGAAATTTGGATATATGTGGGAATGTCCTGATTTAATACAGTTAAAAGATATAGAAACACAAGAAGTTAAATATATGCTTTTAGTATCACCGCAAGGTATAAAGGAAGATGGATATAAGTATAACAATATATATCAAAGCGGATATTTCTTAGGTGATATGGATTTTGAAAATGGTGAATTTATATTTGATGAATTTATAGAACTAGATAGAGGATTTGATTTTTATGCACCTCAAAGTTTTGTTGATGAAAAGGGAAGAACTATATTAATAGGGTGGATGGGACTTCCAGATATTGAAGAAGATTACTATATAAATCCAACATACAAAAATGGATGGATGCATGCATTAACTATGCCTAGACAGTTGATACTTGTAAATGGTAAATTACATCAGTTACCAATAAAGGAAATTGAAAAATTAAGAAGGAATAAATTAACTATACACTTAGAAAGTGTTAAAGAATATGATAAGTTAAAAGGTAGTATTTATGAATTAGAAATAAAGTTTAATAATGAAATAGATAACTTTGAGTTAAGTTTAAAATCAGACTGCATTATTAACTATTCTAAAGAGGCTAAAGTATTAAGATTAAATCTTGGTAAAAGTGGATATGGAAGATGTAAAAGAGCTGTAAAGATTGGAAATCTAGAGGCTTTACGAATATTTGTAGATACATCTAGTATAGAAGTATTTGTAAACTATGGAGAAGAGGTATTTACAAGTCGTATGTATTGTTATGATTTTGATGATAAGATAAGTATGAAAGGTAATTTAGATGATGTGAAAATAAATCTATATGAGCTAGGAGAATATAAATATGTATAAGGTAATAACAATTGGGGAGGCATTAATAGATTTTATCCCAAATGAAAAAGGATGTAAGTTAAAAGAAGTTAGTGGATTTGAAAGAATTGCAGGAGGAGCACCAGCTAATGTTGCAGCAGCAGTTGCTAAACTATCGGGTAATGCTTATTTTATTTCTCAATTAGGAGAAGATGCTTTTGGAGACCATATCATTGATGTATTAAGAGATGCTAATGTTAATACAGATTATATAATGAGGACGGATAAGGCAAATACAGGATTAGCGTTTGTTTCCTTAAAAGAAGATGGAAATAGAGATTTTTCTTTTTATAGGAATCCAAGTGCAGATTTATTACTTGAAGATAATATGCTTGAAGAAAATTGGTTTGAAAATTGTGGAATACTACATTTTTGTTCTGTAGATCTAGTTGAATCACCAATGAAGTATACACACAAAAAAGCTATTGAGTATGCAAGTAAAAATAAATCAATAATAAGCTTTGACCCAAATGTTAGATTACCACTATGGAAATATGAAAATGATTGTAGGGATGTAATATTAGAGTTTTTACCACTAGCCAATATACTTAAAATATCTGATGAAGAGTTAGAGTTTATAACTGGGATAAAAGATGAAAATGATGCTTTAAAAAGTTTATTCAAAGGCAATGTAAAAGTAGTAATTTATACAAAAGGTGAAGATGGAGCAATATTTATAACAAAGAATAAAGAGACTATGAGATTTATAGAAAGTAAAGGTTTAAAGGTAAATGTAGTAGATACTACGGGAGCTGGAGATTCTTTTATAGGATCATTTTTATATCAATTAAGTCAAAAAAATATAATAATAGAAGACTTAGATAATCTAGATTATAATTTAGTAAAAGAAATGCTAGATTTTAGTAATAAATATGCTGCAGATACAACAACTAAAAAGGGTGCAATCGCAGCAATGTGTACAATAGATGAAATAAAATAACATGTTATATAGGAGAGAAAATTATGGGATTATTCGATTTTTTTAAAAAGAAAAAAGAAACAGTAGAAGAATGTAATAAAGTAGAGTTAAAAGGGATAGTATGTCCAACAAATGGAGAAATTTTAGAGTTATCAGAAGTACCAGATGAAGTGTTCTCTCAAAAAATGATGGGAGATGGTTTTGCTGTAAAGAGTAATGATGGTATATTTGTATCACCAGTAAGTGGAACAGTAGAGATGATATTTGATACAAAACATGCAATAGGATTAAGAAGTAATGATAATATAGAAATACTAGTACATATGGGTATAGATACTGTAAATTTAAATGGTAAAGGTTTTGATGTGTTTGTAAATGTTGGAGATAAAGTTAAATCAGGCGATAGATTAGCTAAGATGGATGTTGAATATATAAAAGAAAATGCTAAGTCTGATATAACTCCAGTTATATTTACATCATTAGAAGATTGTAAATCTGTAAAATTAATTACAGGTCAAGCAAAAGTAAAAGAAGAAAATAGAATAGAATTAGTTTAATTTTGACTTGAACATACAGCGTAAAATATTAAATTCTTTTATAACAGATACTATAAGACTGTAAATTTCAGAGGTTTAATATTTTACGCTTTTCTTTATATAAATCATATAAGAAGTAGAAAAGCATACAAAAGTTTTCTTTATCTTTTTTTATAATTTATTTTATTATCTTTTGTTTCTATTACAAATTGATTAGTTTTGCCCATTTTGTAGGCTAAATCAATTATTTTTTTTTCTTCCTTTGTTAATTGGCGTTCTAGTATTTTCTCGAATTCTTTAAATAATTTCTCGTAATCAATTTCCTTTTTTGTTTTACGCTTTGATTGTGCAGGTTTTACTGGTGTATAAATATATACATCAGGAACAATATCTGGACTATTTATTTTTATAAATACTTGCGCTGTATAATAAGCATCATTTAATGCATCATGATAGGATTTATTTTGTTCTACACCTAGTATTGAAATTGCATTTTGAAGTCCAATACTTTTTCCTGTAGGATTATTAAAATACCTAGAAGCATATTCTTGAATGTTAATATAAGATTTAGGTAAAGTTTTTGATGGTAGATTATAATAATTTACATTTCTATATAATTCCTTCAAATCACTTGTTCCCCATACACATAATACAGACTTTTTTGAGGATATAAACTTTTTAAATTCTTTATAAACTTGAGTAAAATTTGAGGCATCTTTAACATCACTTTTAGTGATACCTGTCATTTTCTGTATAAATGGGTGAATATCCTTATATATTTCAGGTTTTACATATGCATTAAAAGTATCTATCATATTAAAGTTAGAATCTAATTTAATAGCTCCAATTTGAATAATTTCAAAAGGACATCGTTCATTAGACACAGTTTTATTAAGAGTTTTATCAAATCCCTGATTAAACTCTAAATCAAAGACTATATATTCCATATTTTTCTCTCCTAAAATTTCTTAGAATTTTTTATCATAAAATTCTTTATATAATTAAAAAAATAAGACTATTACAATAAAAAGTTTCTTATAATTAGTATACCCTATATTAATAAAAAGTTAAAATATTACTGTAAAAAGAATAGAATTTATTATAGAAAAGTTTGCTTGATAATATTAAGGAAATAAAAGAATATTAAATATTGCGAACTTTCAAATCATAAGATATAATAATATAAAGATTAAAACGAATAAAAATAATACAATATAAAAAAATACGGGGGATTAACATCGTAAGGAGGAGCTATGAGTAATTTACTGCATGTAATTGAAAAAGAAAGATATAATGCAAATGAATTAAAATCATTATTAGGAGAACATAAACACATAAAATTTGTTTCATTAGTAGGGGTAGACTTAGGTGGAAATGCAACTGATGAAAAAATACCAATGGAATTATTTCTAGATGATATAGAAAGTTTTTTATCTTCAGCAGTGCAAACTGATGGTTCAAGTGTTGAGCTTTATGAAATAGCTACATTAAATAATGCAAAGGTCGATTTAATGCCAGATGAAAGTAGTAGATGGTATGTAGATTATAATTTAGAACACATAGATGTAGAGACTAACTTGCCAATAGGTACATTAAAAATACCAGCATTTTTAATACATGATAATAAAAAGGTATGTTCAAGAGGGATACTTCAAAAAGCAGATAGCTACTTTAAGACATCATTACTAGAGATATTTGAACAATATCCACATATGATAAATAATATAGGAATAAATGATATAAATGAAATAGATGATATACTACTAACTTCGGCAACAGAATTAGAATTCTGGGTAAATACTCCAGAAGATAAAGCTGATTTAGAGAAGTTATTTGTATCTCAAAGTCTAAAGGAACAATATTGGAAGAGAACTCATGGCCTAATAAGAACTTGTTTAGAAAAAACATTAATAACTCTTCAAGCTAAAGGAATATGTCCAGAAATGGCGCATAAAGAGGTTGGTGGTATACAAAGTACTATAAGTATAGAAGGTAAAACTAATCATGCAATGGAGCAATTAGAAGTATCTTGGAAGTTCTCATCTCCTCTTCAAGCTGCAGATAATGAGTTAGTAGTAAGAGAAGTAATAGAAGATACATTTACAACTAATGGGCTAGAAGTTACATTTAAAGCTAAACCTATACATGGAGTTGCAGGTAGTGGAAAACATACACATGTGGGTGTAAGTGCAAAATTAAAAGATGGAAGCATAAGGAACTTGTTTGCACCTATGGATATGAAAGAAGATTACTTAAGTGAAATTGGGTACGGAGCTTTAATGGGATTACTTAATAACTATGAAGTATTAAATCCATTTGTAACATCTACCAATGATGCATTCAACAGATTAGTTCCAGGGTTTGAAGCACCAGTTTGTATAGTTACTTCACTAGGCCATACTTATGAAATTCCTTCAAGAAATAGATCAGTACTTGTTGGACTAGTAAGAGATGCTAAAAATCCAAAAACCTTAAGATTTGAATTAAGATCTCCAAACCCATTATCAAATGCATACTTAGTTATAGCTGGGTGTTACCAAACTATGTTACATGGAATAAAGGCAGTAGCAGAAAGTAAGCTTTCTACAAAAGAATTAGAGAAAGAACTTTCTAAGGATGTAGGAGAAGATAGCTTCTACTTAGATAAAGATAGAGCATATAGAGATGAAAATGATGTATTTGAGTTTTATACATTAGAAGAAAGAAATAAACGATTCTCAGCACCACCAGCTACTGTTTATGAAAATGTAAGAAACTTAGATATTGAGAAAGATAAATTAGAAGCATTAAAACAAGGTGGAGTATTTAATGATAAAATTATAAACTCTTTTAAAGTTGGTTCAATAGATAAATGGAAGAAAGAATTAGGAAATAGAATAATACAAGAATATTCAGATAGAATAAGAAGCTATGTGAAATTACATACAAAAGAAAATATGGATGCATTAGATGAAGTTAATTGGAATGCAATTTCAGATATTAAATTTAATGTAATGAAGGATACACTGACTAGAAGTTCAATATTTACTCAAATAAGAGATGCAATAGAAAGTGAAGATTACCAAATAGCTTCAAAATTACAATTAGAATTAGAAAGAAATATGGAAGATGTAGAAAAGTTATATATGCAATATAAAAAGAATATATATTAGTAAGAAAAAGAGATTTCTCAATTTTGAGGAATCTCTTTCTTTTTTGATAAAACTGAATAAATATTGTAAAATTAGTCAATATTAATTGGTAGCTGTAAAAGGAGGATAAAAAATGAATAAAGATTTAAATAAAGTGATATTAAGGTTTACTATATCACTTGTATTATTAATTTCCTTAAACTTATATAATACCTCTTATTCATTTGGGGAAGTAAATAAGTTAGATATACTAATACAAAACCAAGAAAAGCAAGAGGAATTGAAAGAGAAAATAAATGAATTAGATAATATATTAGAAAGTAAAAATCAAGATCTAAAAGTTGAAAACGGTCAATATGTATCTTCTGATGATAGTAAATCATTAGAAGTAGTAACTATTAGCTTTGTTCCTCAAGAGTATGAAACCAGCAAAATTGATGAGATAAGTTCTGAGATTGTTGCTTTAGAAGAAAATAGAAATATCTTGGATAAAGAATTGCAAGATGCAATAATAGAAGGTGTCCAATTAGAAAAAATAATTGAGGAAGAGGTTAAAGCAAAATTAAAATCAGAAAATATTGAATTTGTGACTGGAATATGGCCATTGAATGATTATAAAGATATAAGCTCTGGATATGGTTATAGAATTCATCCAATAACAAATGTAAAAAGCTTTCATAAGGGGATAGATATTCCTGCTCCACAAGATACTGATGTGTTGGCTATTGATGATGGTATAGTCAGTTTTTCTGGTTACCAAAATGGATATGGAAATGTTGTTAAGATAAAACATTTTGATGGAAAAACTACTGTATATGCACATAATAACTCAAATGTAGTTAAAAAAGGAGATATAGTAAAGCAAGGAGATGTTATTTCTAAAGTTGGAACAACTGGTAATTCAACTGGAAATCATGTTCACTTTGAAATAATAATAAATGAAAAAAATATTAATCCTATAGAGGGTGTAATAAAATAAAAGTTCAAATAAAGCATATAGTAACTTCAATGTTATTATATGCTTTATTTTTTATTAAGAGATATAATTTTAAAAAATAATATATAAATGAAATTTTTAATAGTACGAATCATATAGATAAATATAAGAAGACTTTAGAAATTATAATCGGTAGTTAAAAAATGATTTATAAATATTAAATAGAATTTTTATTCTTAGATAAAGTTTATATAGTATTTATTTAATATATAAAATAAAGAGTAGGGGGAAGTGGTTAAAATAAAGCGTAAAATATTAATAGATTCAATTATCTATATTGCATTACCAATAATATTATACAAATTAAGTAGCGTAGGCATTTCCAATTCCTATGTATTTTATTTAATATTAGGTGGTATTTGTTACACACTTTATACTAAATATAAGCAAAACAGGACTAGTATATCAGGATTAGGTATTATGACGTTATTAACGTTATATATTTACTTTTCAAGGAATCAAAAAAATAGTTTTGATTTATATATTTATGCAACTTATATAATAGGGTTAAGTCTTTCTATTATATTGATACTTAATTTATTTGACAGAAATATTTGCAGCCAGATATATACAGATATATTAAATACAAAATTTAATAGCGACATATCAATAAATAGCCTTATAAGAAAAAGAAAGTTAGAAAATGAATTTAACTTTCTTACAACGCTAATAGCTTTACACCTATTAATTTCTATATTGATAAGGTTTTATGGGATTTTATATTATGGAGCAAGTAGATATATTGAGGTTTATAGTTTAGAGATACTAAATCTTATTATATTTACGATTATAGAGTTATATACTATATATAAAATTATTGTAAAGACAATGTCAGATAAAGCTTTTTCAAATAAAAAAAATGATAAGGATATTAATGACGGAAGAGTTATAGATTTAAGTCAATATAAACGTGTAAACAAATAAATATTAAAGTGAATAGTAATATAAGGGGGGCCCCCTTATATTACTATTTTATTCAGAAATAGAATCATTTAACAATTCTTGTATATAGTCATATATTTTTTCAGGATGTATAGTTTTCTTAAATTCTAATATATTATCTGACATGAATTTAATTAAAGAATTAAACTTACTTGAAACAATAGATTCAAATATTTCTTTAAGGTTTTCATCATCATTGTAAATAATGCCTATTCCTTTATCTACAATAAATTTAGCATTTTCTATTTCTTGACCAACTTTTGGCAATTTTACTATTATAGGTATTTGTGAGTGTATTGCTTCAAATAATGTAGCACCACCAGGTTTAGTAAGCATTAAGTCGTATTCTTTTATTAAATCTTGCATATTATTTACAAATCCAAGAACTTTTATATTCAGTAAAGGTTTTTTTTCAGTTAAATTATCATAAAGTTTTTTATTCTTACCAGTTACTATTGTAACTTCTAAAATATCTCTATATATTCCTACAAAGTTATCAATCCAGTGCATAAAGCTTTCATCAAAGTCAAATAAACCACGTCCACCTCCTAGAAGTAAAAGTCTATACTTTCCTTGTATATAATTTTTTTTTGCTATTTGAAAATTTTTATTAATAGGAACACCTGTAACCTTTATTGAATTAGGAGATATACCTTTATGTACTAATCTATTTTTTATTTCAGTACTTGGTACGAAATACATATCAGTATTAGGATAAATCCACTCTAAGCTATCTACAACATCAGTTATGACAGTTATGCAAGGGATTGGCTTATCAGTATGCTTTAAATTAAAATTATATACACAAGAAGCTGCCAGTGGGAATGTAGATATAATTAAATCAGGCTGAACTTCTAATATATACTCAGATAACTTAGGGGTATATATTATATGGGAGATATCATATATAGGATTAAATGACTTCTTTAAGTAATAATAGTAGTTGTATAGTTCAGGCATGTATTTAGTATTATTTTCATACATCTTTACCATTGGCTTATTTATTCTAGGCACACTTGCATTTATAAAATTTTGTATTACTATATTGTAATTATCGTCACTTTCATTTATGTAATCTTTAATAGCATTTGCAGCACTTATATGACCAGCGCCAAATTGGGCTGTCAAAATTAAAATTGTTTTTTTACCTTTTTTTGTATCCAAAATATCACCTCTAGAAAAACTGTATAGTATATTTATAGCATTTACAGTATTATACCTTATGATATCTAGTATAAGCAATGATATAAAATTTATTATCAAAGAAGGATATAAGTAGTTTAAGTTGAAAAATTATACAGAGGTGGTAATATGGAGGGGATAAATAAGAATAAGAACTATGAAGAAAACAGTAATAGTGACTCTATATACATACTAAAGATGATAATTTACTCTATAATAGGAGTAGGAATTTTTTTTATACCTATAAATATAAATAATCAGAATCAAACTATTTTATATCATATAGTTGATAAAATTCAATTAAACTATAATAACTTTTTACAAGTATGTATAATCATATTTATTTCTTTAGGAAGTATAAAATTATTTATTGATAAGAAAAGAAGTAAAACTTTTTTAAGTTTAAGATTTTTAAGTGTTTTAATAATACTTAATATATTTTATGGTAGAAGCTATATATTTTTCAAAAACGATAATACTATTTTGATTATAAAGGAAATTATATTAAATCTGGTTACTGTTCTTCCCATAAGTTCCATATTTATGCCATTCTTAATAGAATATGGATTATTAGATATTGTAGAATCTTACTTTCATCCAATTACAAAAAAACTATTCAAAGTGAGTGGAAAGACTGTGATTAATATGATGGTATTTGTTTTTACAGATTGTTTTTGCGGATACTACATGGCAAATATACTATATTCTAAGGGGAGGCTTAGGTTAAATGAATTATATATGTTATTGTTAAATTTCTCAATAATTTCATTTCCTATGACTAAATATATATATAATGAATTAAATTTAAATAGTAGTATTTTTATTTTTACAAATCTGCTAATACTAATAATTAGTAATATGATTTTATGTAGATTATATCCAATGATTAAAATTAAAAAGTCATACTCAGTAAAAAGTAATTATAAAGAAAGTATACATAGAAAAGATAAGTTAAAAAAAGGTATAAACAAATATTTGAAGAGTAAAGATAATAAGAAAATATTTATACATATTTTAGATAATCTAGAACATACTATAAATTTAACCATGAATTTAATTCCAAATATTGTATTAATATTTTTCTTTGGAGACTTAATATTAAATAATGAATATATATTAGAACTTTTTAGTAAGTTATTTTACCCTATTATTAATTTATTAAAAACTTCAGATGTATCTTTAATTAGCAAGTCAATTGTTAGTGGATTTTATAATGAAATAATAGCTATAGATTTAATAAATAAAAGTGTAGATTACAACATTAGATTTATAATAGGAATATTATTAGTTATAAAATGCACATCTCTGACTTCAAATATAGCTTATATAAGTAGCTCATCAATAGAAATTGATAAAAAATATTTTATTATAATATTTTTAGAAAGAGTATTACTTATATTATTTTTATATTCAGCAATATATTATTTTTATAAAGGTTACATAATGTAGAATTTTTGAATATAATACTTTAGGGGAAGGGAAGACTTGTATTTAAGGAGGTTCTATGAACTATAACTTATTGTATAAATATATTAAGGAACTTTTAAGTATTCCAAGCCCCACAGGATATACAGAAGACGTTGAAAAGTATGTAGTAAATTTTCTTAAATCTCGAGATATTAGGTATAAAATTGCCAATAAAGGTAGTGTAATAGCTACAATAGAAGGGAAAGATAAAATAAATGTTACTACTTTTTCAACTCATGTAGACACTTTAGGAGCTATGGTTAAAGAAATAAAAGAGAATGGAAGATTATCAGTAAGCCTAATTGGTGACTATGTAATTAGCTCCGTAGAAGGTGAATGTTGTACAATACACACTAAAAATAATAAAAAATACGAAGGAACTTTACAAAATATTAAACCATCTATTCATGCATATGCAAATGAATCAAAACAAATAGATAGATCAACAGAAAATTATGAAATAGTAATAGATGAAGAGGTATTTTGTAAAGCAGATATAAATAATTTAGGTATAGATGTAGGAGATATGGTATCATTTGATACAAGAACAAGAATAACAAGTTCAGGATTTATTAAGTCAAGATACTTAGATGATAAAGCAGCTGTAGGAGTAATGTTATATGTCATAGATTATATAATATTGAATGAAATAAGTCTAAGTCATACTATAAATTTCTTATTTACTAATTATGAAGAAGTAGGGCATGGAGCATCTGCATTTATACCAAAGGATACAATGAATTTTATTGCTATTGATTTAGGGTGCCTCGGAGAAAAACAAAATTCAACGGAGTATGATGTTAGCATATGTACAAAGGATTCTAATGGACCATATGATTATAAGCTTATTAATTACTTTATTAATTTATGTAAAGAAGATAGCATTAACTATAAATTAGATATATATGATAATTATGGGTCAGATGCTATATCAGCTATAAGATCAGGATTAGATGCAAAATTTGCTTTATTTGGCCCTGGTATATATGCTTCTCATGGTTATGAAAGAACTCATATAAAGTCCTTAGAAGAAACTATAAAGTTAATTATAAAATATATTTCAAATTAAATATATAATGCATATTTGATCGGATAAAAAAACGAATTCTTTGTAATTATAAATATTACAAAGAATTCGTTTTTTTATTTATATAAAAATATAGTATTGTGTAACGCACAATACTGTGTTAATATATGTGTATAAAATACTATTGTGTATTACATAATACTATGTAAAAAAGAAAGGAGGGATTCAATGAATACTCAATTTCGAAAAGGTGTTTTAGAAATCTGTGTTTTAGCTTTAATATCTAAAAAAGATATGTATGGATATGAAATAGTTCAAAGTATTTCTAAGGTTATAGATGTTAATGAGGGAACTATATATCCAATATTAAGAAGGCTTACAAAGGATGAATACTTTGAAACATATATATTAGAATCTAATGAAGGTCCAGCAAGGAAGTACTACAAAATAACTGCAGATGGAATTAATAATTTAAACAAACTAGTAAGAGAATGGAAAGATTTTGTAGGTGCAGTTGATGTTATTTTAAATGAATATTAGAAGGAGGTACCAATATTGAATAAAAATGAATTTTTAGAGATATTAAAAGATTATCTTAGAAAAGATTTTTCAGAGGATGAAGTTAATGATATATTGAGAGATTATGAAGAATATTTTGTGGATGGAATAATAGAAGGCAAAAGCGATATGGAAATAATATCAGCTCTTGGTTCTCCAAAATCAATAGCAAAAGAGTTAGTATCTCAAATGAAGGAAAATGATGAAAATAAGCGATATAAAAATAGTAAATTTACTGATAGTATTAGCGATAAATATGAACAGTCAAAAATAAAAGTAAGAGATACATTTAAAAAAGGAAAGAATTATGTGAGTGAAAAGCTTACACCTAATTTATATAATGAAAGTTCTAGATTATCCACAAAGATTATAAAGATAATATTAAAAATCTTATCACTAGTACTTTTAATACCTGCATTTATGTTTATTGTTGTAATGATACCAATAGGAATATCACTAATAATATCTTTAGTAGCTTTTATAGTAGCTATACCATTTGTAGTTAATTTTGTTTGGTCTGTGCCAGAAGTAACTGCAGTTATTATATTTACATCCATATTATTTATAGGATGTGAAATAATTGCTTGGCAAATATTTATATTCCTTATAAGATTATTTATTAAGTTAAGTAAAAGATATATAAATTGGATAAAGACAAGAAATATTTATATAAATGCTAGTGAGAAAAAAGATAGATTAGAAAAAGATAACTACGAAGAAGATGGAAAAGGAGATGATGATTATGAATAAGAAACTTTCCATATTTGCAATAATATTAATTATAATTGGATTAGTGGGTACTATTTGGTCAGGTATTAATACAATGCCTTACTTTATGAGTGAAATATCAAAAGCAGAGCAAGAAGCTATGAAAGAAGAGACTATATATAATAAAGATATAGTTGATATTAAAAAAGTTACTATTTATACAATAAATAGCAATGTTAGAATTAAAAGAAATAATGAGAACAAAATAACGGTGAATAGAATAGGTAATCAAGATTTTGTAAGATATGATGTTAATAATAATAAAAATACATTAACGATAAAAGAAATTGAAAATGATAAAAGAAATTATATTAAGCAATTAGATTTTAAGAAATTATTTAACAATGTGATAGAATCATTAGTTTCAATACAAAATGAGGGAATCATAGTTTATTTACCAGACAATATAGATTTAGAAGTAGTTACAGCTAGTGGTGATTTAAGAGTAGAAAGTGATATTGTGACAAAAGAAATAATATTTAAAACATCTGTAGGAAGGATATCTTTGCCTAAGGAAGTTAAAAATATCGAGAATTTACAAATATTAAGTTCTAATAGTATATATCTAGATGTAATAGAGCTTTTAGGAGTTAAAGATGTAGATATAGAATGTAATTACTTGACTATATATTCTAATGAAAATTATATGTTTGTTGATAATATTGAAAATTATATACCATTAAATTTAAATATAAGTCAATATGATAGTGATGGATATAATTCTAATGTTAATATAAAGAGTAATATACCTGTTGCAAAAAACCTTAATATAAAAGGAAATGATAATTCTGTATATTTGCAAATACCTATAGAAAAATATAAGATGAATTTTGATATAAGT
This sequence comes from Romboutsia faecis, assembly GCF_014323405.1. Classification (GTDB taxonomy): domain Bacteria; phylum Bacillota; class Clostridia; order Peptostreptococcales; family Peptostreptococcaceae; genus Romboutsia_E; species Romboutsia_E faecis. The sequence continues at coordinate 530,167 of NZ_JACRWE010000002.1, forward strand.
GTATCTGAAAATATATATTTAAATAATAATATGTTTACTGAAAATGCCATAGTAGGAGAGGTTAAAAAAATAAAAGGAATTTTAAATAAAGATCTGGAAGATTTAGATCAACAGTATAATGTGAATATAAAATCAGATAATCTTGAAATAAACTAAACTATGTTATAAGTTTATTTATATTGTAAAAAAATAGAAAAAAATAAGCCCTTATGATATAATGGAGAAAAACTATAGTAATGAGGGATGCTTATGAATAAATTAACAGCAACAATATTTTTAAGCACAACTATTTTATTTAATACAGCATGTGCAAATGTTAATAATATAGAAAGCGCAAGATCTTTAGAAGATGTAGATGTGTCTAGAAAAAGTGAAGTTATTGATGATAACTTAGAGACTATAACTATCCAGACTGATTCAAAGGATCCATCCAAGGTATTAGAGATAGAATTAGATATAAACAGTAGTGCAAAAGAAAAAATAAATAGAATCTTAGATAATATATCAGAAGAATGTTTTAATGGGTTACCAATTGAAGCAACTATTGTAAATAATAATGTGGTTGAGATAGAATTAACTGAATACAATGATGAAAAAAAGAAAGTTTCTTGGGAGGATGATTATTTAAATAAATATTCCAAGAAAAATACGATTAATCTTATAGTAAAAAATATAATAGAAGATAAATTTAAATCTGAAATTTCATATATTAAAGATGTGCGAATATATTATAATGATAAATTAATTACATTAGATTAAAAGGGCTATAATCAAAATATATTTTGCATAATATTTGATTTTAAATTAAATATTATGCAAAGTTATTTTGAGTAGCCCTTTTTTTATTTCATATGATTATTTAATATTATCTCGTCGTCTTCATTATTATCAAATTCATCATATAAATCTACGTTATCGCTTGCTATATATGTTGCTATAGATAAAATACCAATACCTGCAAATAGTTTTAGCTGTTGCTTTCCTATATATTTAACTGCAGGAAATAGAACCTTTCTTGACTTTGAACTAAATAAAGTAGTTGCTGATATTATAGCTCCAGAAATAACTAATGTACTTAAAGCTGGGTAATTTTTTATAAAATTTGAAGCGCATTTACAGCAAGATTTGCTATAAGAGTTATTAAAATCATTTTTCATATCATTTAATTCATTAGAAGTCATATAATCACTCCAGTATTATAAATTTAGAAAATCCTTGTTTATAGATTATGCAATAAAGAGAAAATTATAATTAATAAAATATGTTAAAGTATAGAGCTAAAATTAAAAAGCAAAAAATACTAAAATATACCATATATTACATAACACACAAATAATTAGTAACCAGTTTAAATTGCTATCATATAATTATAGTAAAGAACATAAGTCATGCTTATGAAACTTAAAATATACAGCAAAGGGGTTTTGACATATTATGAGAAAGAAAAAAAAACAATCTTATTCATGCGCTCCTCAGTATGATGCATGCAATCCATGCGAAGAAAAAATGAATTCATGTAAACCAGCTAAACAAACTAAAACGACTAATACATGTACATGCAACACAGCTAATACATGCAATACATGTAATCCATGTAATCCATGTAAAAAACCAGTAAAAAAATATGTAGACGATTTATGTGGTGATTATGAGATAACATGTGTAGATAAATGTGTAAATTTGGCTAAGAAGGCAGAGGAGTTATTTGCTAAAGCATGTGAGTGTGATGCTCAAGCAGTAGAAACTTATAATCAAGCTAAAGAGTGCGAAAAGTCTGCAAAATTATTAGAGCAAAAAGCTAATAATTTATTACAAAATGCATGTTGTACTGAAAAAGAAGCTAAAGCAGCAGAGTGTAAAGCTAAGCAATTACTAGAAAAAGCTGAAGAACTTTCTGCTAAAGCTAAATGTTTATATCAAGAGGGGAAAAAGATACAACAAGAGGCAGAAGCGAACTGTGAAAGTGCAAAATGTTTATTTGAAAAAGCACAATGTTTAAATGAAAAAGCTAAAGAATTATATGCTCAAGCAATGAAATGTGATGAAAAAGCACTAGAATGTTATCAAAGTGCAGGAGAAAAAATAAAAGAGTATGAAATGAAATCTAAAAAGTGTGAAGATATGATTTCTAAATGTGAGACTGCATTAAATGAATGTTCAAGTAAGGCTAATTGTAAAAAAGAAATGCCTTGCGAATATGTAAAACCTACAGATATGTGCAATACTACAAATATGTGTAATACTACAAAACCAAGCTCTACTTGTAAATATGAAGAATATGATTACTCTTGTAATCCTCCAAAGAAAAAATCTTACGGATGTAATAAACCTGTTTACAAAAATCCATGCAAGATGAATACTTGTAATGGAGACTATGAAGATAAAATTGATTCATGCTATTCAGATAATAAGTATAAAATGAACCCTTGCTACGAAATGAATGACTACAACATGAATTCTTGTAAAAAATCAACTAAACATGAAGATATAGTATATATTGAAGATTGTGATCTTTGTAAAGGTAATTTATGTTCAACTTATGTAAGTCCTATGTATGATATGACTCCTATGCAATGTACAGGAGGAATGTCAAGTAAATATCCATCTTTAGATAAACCATATATGAATGCTTATATTGATCAATATCAAGACATGAATGATATGTGGATGAACTATTATATGTATATGCAAAATATGTATATGCAAAACATGATGCCTTTTGATGAAATGTAATAATTATAAGTTAGAAAGAGAGCTTAAGTTTTAGGCTCTCTTTTACATATTAAGTATTTTATACAAACTGAATATATTAATTAAAATTAAAACATACTAAACTAACATTAAATTTTACTATTATATAATTATATGGTATATTAAATAATAGATTTTATATAGGAAAACAAAAGATATATTAGGTGGTGATTAATAGAATGGATATAAAAAAGTATAAAGAAAGTATACTTTATTTAATATTTGGTGGGTTAACTTTTCTTGTAAATATGATTACATATGTACTTTTTACTAGAGTTGTTAAAGCTGATGTTTTAGTTTCAAATTGTATTGCATGGATTGCAGCAGTGTTATTTGCTTATATTACAAATAAATTTTTTGTTTTTAAAAGTAAAGAAACTGATTTTAAATATATATTAAAAGAATTTAGAGCATTTGTTGGTTGTAGACTATTTTCTGGGATTGTTGAATTAGGGATAATATTTGTGATGGCAACTTTAATGGGAATAAATGATTTATTTGTAAAGATAGTAACTAATATAGTTGTTATTGTTTTAAACTTTATATTTAGTAAATTAATTATATTTAAAAAAGAGATACAGGTATAAATAATAGAGATGTTTTTAATTGTCATCAAATATAAATAAAAAAGATGTCCAAGTTAAGGACATCTTTTTTCTATTCTATAGATCCTGAATACTCTTCAACAAAGTATAATGGTCTACCTTTTACTTCTATGAAAATTCTTCCTAAGTATTCACCTATAATACCTAATGATATTAGTTGAACAGCACTCAAGAACAATAATATGCAAACAATACTTGCATACCCTGGAACATCTACACCAAAAATTAAAGTTTTAGAGAATACAAAAATCATGTACAAGAAAGAAGCAATACCACTTATTATCCCCATTATTGTAGAAATTCTAAGTGGAAGTATAGTAAAGGAAACTATCCCTTCAATTGCTAAGTCCATTAACTTAAAATAATTCCATTTAGTTTGTCCAGCAACTCTTGAATCTCTATCGAATTCTATTTCCTTTTTCTTAAAACCTATTAAACTAAACATTCCCTTAGTGTATCTTTGCTTTTCGGGAAAAGATTTTAAAGCATCTATAGCCCTTCTGCTTAATAGTCTAAAGTCTCCTGTATCTTTTTGAATAGGTACATCTGATACACTTTGTAAAACTCTATAGAAGGCTTTAGATGTGAATTTTTTGAACCAAGTTTCACCATCTCTACTTCTTCTTTTAGCATATACGTCATCGTATCCTTCTTCATATAACTTAATCATATCAACTATCAATTCAGGAGGATCTTGTAAGTCAGCATCTATTATAGCTACAGCTTCCCCTGTAACATAGTCAAAGGCAGCTCCCATGGCAACTTCTTTACCAAAGTTTCTAGATAAGTTTACATAGCAAACTCTTTTATCTGCCTTACGTAGTGCTTTAACTATCTCTAAAGAGCTATCTTTACTACCATCATTTACAAATAGAAATTCTAAATCATAGTCTTTTATTTGCTCTCCTAAAGCAACTAATCTACTATATAAATGAGGAAGAGATTCTTCTTCATTATACATTGGTATTATAATAGACAATATTTTATTTTTCATATTAATCAACTCCAACTATCGAATTTACGCCATAGTATTTAGCTATCCATTTATTAATCCAAGATTCTTTATCGTCACTAACATATCTACTACCTCTAAATGCATTATATTCACTTTGAGATTTTGGTATATTTTTAATTTCTATATCTAATTTACCGTTTTCTTTTTCAGTATTTATAGTAGAAATTTGAGTATTTATACTATTATAAGTTTTAACAATATCTTTATAGGCGATACTGTAGCTATCTGCAAATTTAATTGTAAATCCTATTAAACAAGCTACTAAAATAATATTTAATGATTTAGAATTAATAGATATATTTGAATAAATATTTCCTATTGCAATTATAATAAATACTATAGGTCCAAACCAAGTTCTAGCAGGTATTTGAGGAGATACAATTAAAACAATTATTCCTGCAAGTGCAGAGAATATATACATAAAAGATATTGTAAGTGACTTACTTATTAATTGTGTATTACTACTCGTTATTAAGAAGAACGCTAAAATAACTAATAAAAGAATAGTAAGTCCAAACATAAGTGTAAATGAAGTACCAAATACATTTCCTATATTTTTTACTATATTTACTGTTTTATTAACTAAATATTCTTTTCTCGCGTTATTACCAGGTGCAAGAGCTAAAAATCCAAATCCGATACAACTAGATATAAATCCAGAAAATGCCCAATTAGGTATTTTTAAATTTTTTAATTTATAATAAGCTATAAATAACATAGTTAGTAAGATCATAGCTCCACCAGTATTTTCATTTGTCCAACCTGCTAATATACCTATAAAAATCATAAGTATAAAATTGAAAGTACTATCGTTAAAAGAATTTTCATTTTCAAGATATTTTCTATATGGCAGTAAGAATAATAATATAATTACAGTACACCATAAATAGTTACCTGCACCTGATACCCATAGTACAGTTAGCCCAAATTGAGGTATAAAGAACCATAATGATAATATTATACCTATTAATAATTGTATGTTTATTTTTCTTGAAACATTTGAATGTAAGTAAATAAGTACAGCTAGTCCAACAAAAGCAATTGAGTTAATAATATTAAAGAATTGCTTATCGAACATTAAGAAAAATTGAACTAAGGTATGTGCAGTAATTCTACCACCCCACATAAAGTAATGGTTATACATAGATTTAAATATATCGCTGAAACTTGATATTCTTTGAACACTATTAGTAGGCATAAAAGATTCATACATAAAATTATATCGAAAATCATCTGAAGTAAAATGAGTATTCTTATTAAGAATATACATCATTCCAAATGTTAACAATAAAATAAGGGAGAAACAAATTACATTACCAATAGAGTTAGTTTCAGTATTATTTATATTACTTTTAAAATTTAACGAATTGTTATTTCTTTTCAAAACTATTCCTCCTACTTTGAAATATAAAATATTTTAATCAATATTTTATATTATACATAATTGGAGGCACTTTTTAAAGCTAGTTAACTACAAAATTATAACTATATTAAATACAATTAGATAATTTGTTAATTAATAATGCCAATCAAGAAGAGGATTATTAACATGATTATTTAAAAATATTAATAATATAAAATTATAGGGGGATAGATATACTGTGAAATGATTTAGGTATTAATAAATCTAATTTATATTAATTTAAGAAATTTATAGGAGGTAAATTATGAAGAAGGTATATATAGCTGTATTAGCTATGATGATGAGTTTAGGACTGATAGCATGTTCTAATAATACGAGACAAAAAGAGATCAATGAGTCTAATGGTAAAATTAAGGTGTATGCGACTATTTTTCCTGTATATGATTTTGCTAAAAATATAGGTAAAGATAAAATTGAATTAAATTGTATTGTGCCACCATCTTCGGAACCACATGATTATGAAATAAGTGCAAAAACCATAAAAGACATACAAAATGCAGATTTACTTATAAAAAATGGTTTAGGAATAGATGGATTTGCTGATAATATAAAGTCGGAATCAGATAAATTAGATATTATAATAGCAAGTGAAGGAATTGAAAAAATAACATATGAAGAAGAAGGTCATGATGAGGATGAAATTGAAGAAGAACATGAACATGGTAAGTATGATCCTCATGTGTGGTTGAATATAAACAATGCCATAAAGGAATGTGAAAATATAAAAAATGCATTCATAAAAATAGATAGCAAAAATAAAGGATATTATGAAGAAAATTATAATAACTATGTAAAAGAATTAAAAGACTTACAAGAAGAGTACAATATAAATTTAAAAGATATAAAAAATAAAACTATATTAGTTTCTCATGATGCTTATGGATATTTATGCAAGCAATATGGAATAAATCAAATATCAATAACAGGCATAAATCCAAATCAAGAGCCTTCTATGAACAAAATAGCAGAACTTACAAACTATGTAAAGGATAATAATATTAAATATATATTATTTGATGGATTAGTTAATCCAAAAGTTTCTCAAACGATAGCTAATGAGGCAAAAATAGATACAGGAATTTTATATTCAATAGATGGTATAACTAAAGATGATTTTAATGATAATGAAGACTATATATCATTGATGGAAAAAAATTTAGAAACACTTAAAATAGTGTTAAAGTAGGTATAAAATGATAGATGTAATTAAGTTTAAAGATGTTAGTTTCGGATATGAAGATAAAACTATACTAGAAAATGTTAATTTTGATATTTATCAAGGAGATTACATAGGAATTATAGGACCTAATGGTTCTGGAAAGACAACATTATTAAAGCTTATAATTAATGAGCTAAATCCAACAAAAGGTAAAATTAAGATTTTAGATAAAGAAATTACAAATTTCAATAATTGGGAAAAAATCGGATATGTAAATCAAAAATCAAACTCATTCTCAACTTCTTTTCCTGCAACAGTAACTGAAGTTGTATCTATGGACTTAGCACCTAAGATAGGATTGTTTAAGAAAATAAAGAAAAAACACTTAGAAGAGGTTTGGAATGTTTTAAAATTAGTAGGAATATATGATCTTAAAGATAAATTAATAGGAAGTTTATCTGGAGGTCAACAGCAAAAAGTTTTTATATGTAGGGCTCTTATGAGAAATCCTAAAATACTGATTTTAGATGAACCAACAGTAGGTATAGACCTAAATGGTCAAAAAGAATTTTATCATCTTTTAAAGACGTTAAATGAAAGCTTACAGCTTACGATAGTAATAGTTTCTCATGATTTATTTTTAGTTAAGGAAGAAGTAAAGAAATTAGCAGTAATAAAAAATAAAGGTATTAAGGTAATAGAAAATATAGATGATGAATTAACAAAAAATACATTACTAGACCTTTTTGATATATAAAAGGGAGGCAGTAAAATTGGAAATATTTCAATATGATTTTATGGTGAGGGCATTAATTGCGGCTTCTATAGTAGGATTAATATGTCCTTTAATGGGTATGTTTATAGTTTTAAGAAGGTTATCTCTAATTGGTGATAGTTTGTCACATATAGCATTATCGGGAATAGCAGCATCAACTATTTTTAACGGGAATCCTATAATTGGTTCGTTAGTAGCATCAAGTTTAGCAGCTATTATAATAGATAGATTAAGAAGTAGCCTTAAAGAGTATGCAGATTTGTCTATAGCAATAATAATGGCTTTAGGGGTAGGTATATCAGGAATACTTATGAGTGTATCAAATGTTAACTTTGATTTATTTTCTTTCATGTATGGGAGTATAGCAACTGTAACAAAAGAAGATATTACTATAATAATAATAACTGCAATAATAGTTTTGTTATTTATAAACTTATTTTTTAAAGAACTAGTATATATTACATTTGATGAAGAAAGTGCAAAACTATCAAATATTCCAGTAAAAATTATAAATATTATTTTTATGATATTAGTTGCAGCAAGTATCACAATGACTCTTAGAATTGTTGGAGTTTTATTAGTATCGTCATTAATTGCAATACCAGTAGCTACAAGTTTAAGAGTAGCTAAAAGTTTTAGACAATCAATATTTTATTCAATATTATTTGGAGAAACATCAATACTTAGTGGTGTTATTTTATCTTTTTATATGGATGTAGCACCAGGTGCTATAATAGTTATAGTAAGTATTTTACAACTAATGATAGTAAGTTTATATAAAACTAAGATAGATAAAAGAAAAATTGAAAAAGTAATAAATAATTGAGAAACAATAATAGCGGCCTCAAAGCATTTTAGCGTCTGAGACCGCTAGCATTATTTTATAAGCTCTTTTTCTATTATTTTATATAGACTTTCCATCATATTGTTAAATTCTTGAGTGGCTTTCATATAATTAGATACTAGAGGAAGATTAAAAAATGTATCATACTCCTTATTTAAGCTCTTAATCTTATAAGAAGCATCATCTATACTATATCTTGAGTAAATATTATTCTTTTTATTAATATAAGAATCAAATTGTTTTTTTAAAGACCTATTCTTTTCAATATCTGCCTTACACTTGTTCATATACTTAAATTCATTAGTATTTTTTATACAACTAGCAAATTCTTTAGCTTTTTGATTAATATCCATTGTATACCCTCCTTAATTAATCCAGTATATTATATTGTATAAAATAAAGAGAACATATAGACTACATATTTTATTTTAAAACTAGTATGAAAAGTGTAGCAAAAATAATATTTGTATAATAATATATAATGTATCAAAAAAGACAAGACAGAATAATGACAGCGTGGAAATAAAGGGTGATGTCTCTAGTTTACATTAAGAGACGCACCCTTTTTTATAGTTAGTTAAAGAGATATCAAATCACCTAAAAACATTTCAAACATTACACCATCATTTCTATCAGTATTAAACTGAGATGTATAATTTATAGTTTTATATATAAATTTAGTGGCAGTTTCAACTGCAAAGTTTAAATCATAATTATTTGTTAAAAGACCGCAAATAATAGATGTAAATATATCACCTGTTCCGCTATAAGAACGATTATTATATTTTACAGATGTAAAATAAGCTTCATCACTAGATTTATTATAAGCTAAGTTAAGTATATTATCACCTTCAACGATACCTGTAATGACAACATTTAAAGGACCTAGATTTGATAAGTCTTTTGCTATATTAATAAGTTCAAGTCTAGAATAATTATGATGGTACTCTTTTTTTGTTAATATACATGCTTCTGTCAAATTAGGAGTTATTAAAGTTGAATGTTTTACTAAATCTTTTATCTTATAGCACATTTCTTCTGTAAATGTAGAATATAAAGAGCCGTTATCTCCCATAACTGGATCTACTACAACTAGGGAAGTATTAGTTTCTTTTATAAAATTAGATACAATTTCAATTTGCTCAATTGATCCTAAGAAACCACTGTATATACAATCAACATCAATATGAAGTCTTTTCCAAACATTTCTGTATTCATCCATTTCCTTTGTAAAATCTAAGAATGTGAATTCTGGATAGTCAGTTTGGCTAGAAAGTATAGCAGTAGGAAAAGGACAACATTGGACTTTTAAAGCTGAAAGTATAGGTATTGCTACAGTAAGAGAGCATCTACCAACCCCTGATAAATCATTTATTGCTGCAACTTTTTTTAGCATAATACTCCTCCATAATGTTAAATCTATAAATATATATTACTACTAAAATATACAAAAAAATATACTCTATTAAAAAAAAGTAGAAATAATACAATGTACCAATACAATTAAACAATAATTAAAATTATTTGATAACTTATTGGACATAATAAGAGAAATGAATTTTATAAAAAATGGTGTACTATTCGTTGGGAGGTGCTTTGTTTGAAATTACTCAAAAATAAAAATGAGTACATCAAAAAAATAGTGATATGTTTATGTTTGACAATATCATTAGGAGGAAGTGTATTTATAAATAAAGGAAGGTATGATGATAATAAAAATATAAAAGAAGAAGTATTAGAAGCTAGTAAAATTGATACCGACACCAATACGGATGAAACAAATAATCAATATAAATTATTACTAGAGCATCTATTTGATTATAGAAATAAGGCTATATTAGATCAAAATGAAGAAATATTAAAAGAGCTTTATGATACTAGTAAAAAATTTGGTCTTTGGGCATATGAGCATGAAGTAAAAAAAATGAAGTATATAAAGAGTTGGTCAGATAAACAAGGTGTAGATTTTAAAGATATTAAAACTAAAGTAATTGTTAAAAAAATAAAAGAAAAAGAAGAAGAGGAAGATTTATATGGAATTATATGTACTGTTTCTACAGAATATAAATATTCATATGAAAATCAGAAGGATGTAATAAATACATTTAGGATAGGAACATATCATTATTTGAATGTAGTAATAAGAGATAATCAATATGTGATAGTTAAAGAATGGTATACGGATCCTTTTGAAGATTCTTTAAACTTAGAAAATATTAATTCTAATGAAATAAGAAACTATATAGAAAATCATGAAAAAGCAGAAATTCAGTTAACTAAGGAGCAAGAAAAAGCTATTAATTATGCTCATCAGTATTGTGGAGCAGCTGCAGATGAAGAGTTCGGCCTTAAATTTAATAATAAGTATAAAGATTTTAATCCTGACGGTGGAGATTGTGCTAATTTTGCATCTCAGATACTATTTGAAAGTGGAAGATTTAAGAAGAATGCAACTTGGAATTATTGCAATGGAGATGGAACTAAAGCATGGGTTAATGCTCAAGGGTTTAAAAATTATATGTTAAATAGTGGAAGAGGTAGCTTAATCGCTAAAGGTTCATATCATGATGTTTATAAAGAAGCTTATAATCTAAGACCAGGAGATTTTGTCGGTTATGAAAAAGGAGGAAGAATTACTCATGTTTCCACTGTAACTGGGCAGGATTCAAAAGGATATCCTTTAGTCACTTGTCATAATACAGACAGACTATTGGTACCTTGGGATTTAGGATGGAGTAATAAAGCCATAAAATTTCATCTAATAAAAGTTAACTACTAAAATGTTTTCCTAGAACTCAGGATATGCTGAAATGTGCATGGATACTAGGTTTAGGATGTTTTTATAAAAATGTATAAAACTAATAAAATTTGACAAAACTGATTATATATGGTAAAGTGATAACAAAGCTAAAGTTTAGCTGAATAATTGTGTTTTTTTAGGAGGATTTATTAAATGAAAACTGGTGTAGTTAAATGGTTTAACAACGAAAAAGGATTTGGATTCATATCTGTAGAAGGTGAAGGAGATGTTTTCGTACATTTCTCAGCTATACAAGGTGATGGATACAAGTCTTTAGAAGAAGGACAAAGCGTTCAATTTGATGTAGTTGAAGGTGCAAAAGGTCCTCAAGCTTCTAATGTAGTTAGATTATAATTAAAAGTTCATATATATTAGTTTTATTAGTTATAAATCTAGTTGTATGTGAAAAAGCCGCTTATTGCGGCTTTTTTTACTTTATTACCTTTTAACTAAGCCAACATTTTCAATGAAGTAGAAGTCTTTTTCTTTTATTAAAAAATCATATAAATCTTCAGATGTATATTTGCAGAACTGATTTAAACATTCTTCTAAGTCATCTTCTAGTTTATCAAACTCGCTATATATATCGAATTCTGCGGCATATTGTTGCATATTATTTCTTAATTCATCAATATCTATTAAGAGTTCAATCCAAGATGAGTCTAATTTATTATCTAGTATCATAGACTTAACTTTAGAAAGTAATTCAGATTTATTTAAAATAGGTATTATAATTTCTTTTTCTTTATTTAACTTATTTATAAAAGAAGCTATATCGTCAGCCATACTTAATAAGTTACTCTCTACGAAGTTATCAAAATTCTCTTTGCTGAATTTACTACGTATATCTTCTATAAACATTTCTTCTGCATTAGACTGCCATAATTTTAAGGCAAACTTATTAGAACTTTCACTTTTTATAGGGTTACCTAAATAATCAAATAATCTAGGGTAAGAGTGATTAAAATGTTTTGATATTTCAGCTCTATAGAAGTAACCTGCATCACCTGTAGGCATTAGGTTTATTATAAAACTATCTAAATCGCTACCTAGGTATACATGTGTGGATGTAAATATGTTAATAATATTATTTAGGTTAGTTTCATTTATCACAGATATGTTATTTTTAGCAGCTATATTATATATTTTATGTTTATATATTTCATTAAGTATATTTTCTAATTCGGTATTATAGTTGTAGCTATATTTCATATTGAGCCTCCTTCAATGAATATAATAAATTTATACCCAGAAAAAAAATTTTAAAATAAAAATTTAAATAAAAGCATAAATATGGTAGAATTAATATGTAAAAAGAAATAAAATATATGTTTTATGAACAAATATGTATAAATCCTTACATTAAGTATTGGGAGGTGTAGTGTGATGAACATATTATTTTTTTTAACACCTAAAAGTGAAGTTGCATACATATATGAAGACTACACTATGAGGCAAACATTAGAAAAAATGGAGTACCACAGATACTCTTCAATTCCTATAATTAATAAAGAAGGGAAGTATGTAGGTACATTAACTGAAGGTGATTTGCTATGGACATTAAAAAATGATTTTTCATTAGATTTAAAGTCAGTAGAAGATGTACCTATTATGAATGTTAAAAGACGTAAAGATAATGCTCCAGTGTCTGTAGAGGCAAACATAGAAGATTTAATTTCAAAATCTATGAATCAAAATTTTGTACCAGTAATAGATGATGAAGAGACTTTTATAGGCATAATAAAAAGAAGAGACATAATTGATTATTGCTACCATAAAATGAATAATGAAGATTAAGAGGATAATTAAATAATTAAATAATATATAAAGCCTAGTATTTTTACTAGGCTTTATATATTTATATATTAGTCATTGAATTTAACTATATTGTTGTATTTTGATTTTAAATCATTGTATTTATTAGTGTAAGCTTCGCTTTGTTTTTGATAAGTTAAAGCTTTTTCTATTTCATTTCTAACTTCTGCATATTCAGATTGTCCACCTTCTTGTCTATCCTCTAACTTAATTAAGTGGTATCCAAATTGAGTTTTAACAGGACCAGTTATTGAACCTTTATCCATAGTGAATACAGCTTCATCAAACTCAGGAACCATTTGTCCTCTTTCGAATGTTCCTAAATCTCCACCAGCATCTTTAGATGGGCAAGAAGAATGTTCAGTTGCAGCCGCTTCAAAAGTAACCTCACCAGCATTTATTTTATTTAATATGTCAGTTGCATTTTCTTCAGTATCTACTAATATATGCTTAGCAGAAGCTGTATCTGGTTTAGTAAATCTAGATTTATTAGCTTCGAAGAAAGCTTCTTTTTCTTCTTCAGTTAAAGTAACGCTAGTTAATACTTTGTTCATAGCATATTGCTTTAACATATTTTCTTTTACTCTTTCTAATTCAGCTTTGAATTCTTCATCTTGATCTAAGTTATTTTCCTTAGCTTCTATGTATAGTAATTCTTGGTTAACTAAATCTTCTAATATTTGTTTTTTTCCTTGTTCAGAGTTGAAGTGAGAAGCTTGATAAGGGTCTAATCCACCTAATATACCTTCAACGTCTAAGTTAGTTATTTCTTTTTCTCCAACTGTAGCTAAAACTTTTTTTTCCATAATAATTAACTCCTTTATTTGTATTCATTATTAATATTAGCCTTTAATATAAATAATATCAAAAAAATTTCAATATGTCTAATCTTTCCAGTATAAGCAAATATATTAATACCAAATTGCAATGACCATTAATAATAGTGATGATATTATACCAACAACGCCCTCTTCATTTTTAAATCTAAAAACCATTCTACATGAAAAATAAAAATATATTAGTATGAAGATAAATTTTAAATATAAAAGAGTAAGATTAGTTGGAAATAGTAAAAAAGTTGATAATGTAAGTATGTATGAACATATAGTGTTTATCCTATAATGTAAGTTTATATTCCTTAATTTTTTCATACCCATAAAATAAAAAATTAATAAAGCTATATAAATTATTCCAACAAAAGTATACGAGTAAAATAAAATAGTTTCTAAAGTATAGTTTTGTATGAATATAATTTTATAGAAAATAATTGGCCAAAAGAATAATGTTAAAAATCTGAAGTAATACTCGAAGAAAACTTCTTTATTCAACTTCTCACACCCTTTCTAAAATAATAATAATTATCTATAAATAAATTAAAGCATATATATATATTAAATACTAGGATTATATTTTAGTATGATCAATTTTATAGATATATCATTAATAAAATATTTTTAACCTAAGATATAAAATAAGGGGGAATTTTATGTACAGATATTATACAAAAGGAGTTTGTGCTAAATCTATTTTAATGGATATTGAAGATGAAGTGATAAAGGATGTAGTATTTGAAGGTGGTTGTGCAGGTAATTTAATTGCATTAAAATACTTTGTTGAAGGGAAAAAAATCGATGAAATAATAGAACATCTAGAAAATATACCGTGCATGAATAGAGGAACATCTTGTCCAGATCAACTTGCTAATGCTCTTAAAATATATAAAGAATATGTATTAAAAAAAGAATAGTAGTTACATATAAAAAGAGAATGTCTTAGCTGACATTCTCTTTTTATATATTATTGTTTATTAACTAATATAGCTATTTTTTCGTCTGGGTTGTAGCTTATTTGAACTAGTTGATTTTTTCTAACATGTTCTAAATCTTCTCCACCATGAGCTATGTGCAACTTTACAGGTAATTTACCTTGCTTGATTATTGCTACGTATTCTTTTTTACCTTTTTTCTCTAAACTAATTAAGTTACCTACATATGGTTTAAAGTTTTGATATTTATCCCCAGCTTTTTTTATGTAGAAATAAGTTGCTACAGCTATTGCTATGTTTAATCCAAATATAATCCATCCATTAATTTTACTAATAGAACCAATTATAACTACAGCGAACATTATTATTAAAGGTAAAATAGCTTTCTTCATTAATAATTTCCCCATAATTTCATTAGCTTTTTTCTCAGGACCACTCATAGTTTTTGATCTAGCAAATGATTCTGCAAATTTGTCTTTTAAGCCCATATTAATCCTCCTAATTTCAATAAATATTTAGTTATAATAACGTTTTTTACGATTGAAACTAAAAATTTACTTTAACATTATTATTATGTTCAATCTTTACATTTAAATTTACAATAAGCAAATGAAAATATATCTAATATTTTAACATAAAAAATTAGAAATGAAAATAAATGTAAGTGAAAACTTTAATAATATTTAGATAAATATACTTAAATTATATATAAGCGTATTTAAAATAGTAATTTAATTATGTATCACTATAACTAATTTTATTTTATGGTAAAATAAAGTGTAAATAATTAAATAAGCAATATTTCATTTAAGGAGGACAATATGGAAAAGAAATATATAATGGCACTGGATCAAGGAACAACAAGTTCTAGAGCTATATTATTCAATAATAAAGGTGAAATACTAGAGACGGCTCAAAAAGAATTCACTCAGATATATCCTAAAGCAGGATGGGTAGAACATAACCCTATGGAAATATGGGGATCACAAAGTGGAGTTATGAGAGAGGTAATAGAAACAGCAGGAATAACTCCAGATGAGATAGCAGCCATAGGAATAACAAATCAAAGAGAAACTACGATAGTATGGGATAAAAATACAGGAAAGCCAATATACAATGCTATTGTTTGGCAATGTAGAAGAACTTCAGATATATGTCATAATTTAAAAGAAAAGGGGTTGGAGAAAACTATAAAAGATAAAACAGGTCTTTTAATAGATGCTTATTTCTCAGCTACTAAGGTAAAATGGATACTTGATAATGTAGAAGGTGCAAGGGAAAAAGCAGATAAAGGTGATTTATTATTTGGAACAGTAGATACATGGCTTATATGGAAACTGACTCATGGAAAAGTTCATGTAACGGATTATTCAAATGCATCTAGAACTATGATGTATAATATTAAAGAATTAAAATGGGATGAAGATATATTAAAAGAATTAAACATACCAATAAATATGTTGCCAGAGGTAAAACCATCTAGCTATATATATGGACATACTGATGAGCAAATGTTGGCAGGAGCACAAATACCAATATCGGGTTGTGCAGGAGATCAGCAATCAGCATTATTTGGTCAAACTTGTTTTGAAGAAGGTAGTGTTAAAAATACTTATGGAACAGGATGTTTCTTACTTATGAATACAGGTGAGAAAATAGTTGAATCAAAAAATGGACTTATAACAACTATAGCATGGGGTATAGATAATAAAATACACTATGCTTTAGAAGGAAGTATATTTATGGGCGGTGCATCAATTCAGTGGCTTAGAGATGAGCTTAGAATGATTAAAACGGCAAAAGATAGTGAAACTTATGCTAACAAAGTAGAGGACACTAATGGAGTATATGTAGTACCTGCTTTTACAGGATTAGGAGCACCTTATTGGGATATGTATGCTAGGGGAACAATAGTAGGACTTACAAGAGGTTCTAAAAAAGAACATATGATAAGAGCAACCTTAGAATCTATAGCATATCAAACTAAGGATGTAATAACTGTAATGGAGCAAGACTCTGATATAAAAGTAAAAGATTTAAGAGTTGATGGAGGAGCAAGTAGCAATAATTTCCTAATGCAATTCCAATCAGATATATTAGATGTAAATATAGATAGACCAGAAATAATAGAAACTACAGCCCTAGGTGCAGCTTATTTAGCAGGACTAGCAGTAGGTTTTTATAAAAATAAAAATGAAATAACATCAAAGTGGAAAGTACAAAAAGAATTTGTTCCTAGTATGGATAAAAATAAAAGAACAAAATTATATAAAGGTTGGAAAAGAGCTGTTTCAAGAGCAATTCAATGGGAACTTGAAGATACAGAAGACCAAGATTAATTAAATATTTCTATATTAATATGTAAAAACTTATTATAAAAAAGGAATTTAAGTAAGTAGTAGCAAAGCTATGACAACGAAAATTCCTTTTTTATATATTAATTTTTACTACTTAGTAGCAGCAACTACTGATATTTCAACCAATAAGCATTCTCTAGCCATTTTAGCTTCAACACAAGCTCTTGCTGGTTCATGTCCATCTTCAGTCCAGTTATCCCAAACTGAATTCATATCAGCAAAATCATCCATAGTTTTTAAGTATATAGTAGCTGATAATATGTGGTTCTTATCTGAATTGTATTTTTCTAGTAAAGTTTCTATTTTACTTAATACACCAGCAGTTTGTTCTTTTACATCACCTTCAGCGTGAACTTGACCTGATAAGTAAAGTGTGTTGTTATGTACTACTACAGAACTCATTCTACCGTTGTTTTCATATCTTTTGATTTCCATAAGATTTGCCTCCTAAAATATTATCATTAATTGTAACAATTAAGATTATAATACAAAATAATATAATAATCTAGGTTAATAAAAATAAAAAGGATAAGTTGATGTAGCTAATATAAAAAATATACTATAATAAACTTGTAAGGATAAGTAATATAATTTTAAACATTATATTAGAGAAAGGGTAATCAAGATGAATAAAGTAAAAGTTGCAGTAATAGGTGCAGGAGTTAGGGGGACTTATGCATATCCTCCATATATTTTAGAGAATCCTCATTTATGTGAAATAGTAGCAGTAGCTGAAACTAAAAAGGGAAGAAGAGACTTATTTTCTCAAAGATATAATTTAAAAGACGGATCAGTATTTGAAAGCGCTGAAAGATTCTTTGAATCTGAAAAAATAGCAGATGCAGTAATAATAACCACTAGTGATGATAGACATTATAACTATGCAAAATTAGCTTTAGAAAAAGGATATCATGTTCTTTTAGAAAAGCCAATGGCGAATAGCTTAGATGGATTAGTTCATTTAAAAGAGTTATCAGAAATATATAATGATAAAATTTTGATGACTTGTTATGTACTTAGATATACAGAATTTTTTAAAAAATTAAAAGATATAATTGATAGTAAAGAATTAGGTGAGTTAGTTAGTATACAACATAATGAAAATATAGGGTATTGGCATTTTGTTCATAGTTATGTAAGGGGAAATTGGAGAAATAGTAGTGATACTAGTCCTATTATCTTGACAGAAAGTTGTCATGATATGGATATACTTCTATATCTTACAGGAAGCCAATGCAGAAAAGTCGCATCTTTTGGTAAGTTAAAGCATTTTAATAGCGATAGTTTTAAATTAACAATGAGTGAAAATTGTTATCGTTGTAGTGAAGAAGAGCATTGTCCTTATTCTTGTAAAAAAATATATCTAGAAAATACTAGGATATTAAATAATGCAGTACATATAAATCCTACAAAAGAGAATTTAGATAATATCTTAAAAGAAGGACCTTATGGAAGATGTGTATATAGATGTGATAATAATGTAGTAGATAATATGGTAAGTATAATAGAATTTGAAAATGATGTAACAGCTACATTTAACTTATCTGCATTTACTAAAGAATGCAATAGAACGATTAAGTTGATGTTTACTAATGGAGAAGTAGGTGGAAGTTTTAAGGATAATGAAATTAGAATAAAAAAATTTGGGCAAGATAAGGAAGAGTTAATAAATACTTATAAGGATGATTTAAGTCAAAATGAAGGAAATATAAATCTTATAAAAAGTTTTATAAGATTAGTATCAGAAGATAATATTAACAAGGATGGAAATAATATAAAAGAAGCAATAGAAAGTCATGTAATGGCATTTGCAGCAGAATATTCAAGAGTGAGCGAAGAAGTTGTACATATAGATGAATTCTTTGAAAATGCAATAAGAATGACTAATGAGATAGAAAGTACATTACTTTAATTACATGTAAATGAATTAAAAGGAAGTGTTTTAAAATAATGTTTACATTAAAGCATTACATTAAGCCACTTCCTTTTAATTATTCATCACTATCTTTTGGATTTTTAGGGTCACTATTTTTTCCAAAGTCAAAAAAATCTACACACTGAGAAAGTGCATATGATAAAATTGCAAATAGTATTTCTGTATGAGAAGGAATACTTATAGATGTCATAAATTTATCTATAATATCCATAGTTATAAAAGTTAATAATATATCTAATAAAGCCTCAAGTGCTTTATATATAGGATAAGGTAATTTATTTACATATCTAAATACATCTAATAAAGATGTACATAAAAAATCTATAGGACTTCCTATTAAGAAATATATTGCAAAAAATAATATAACAGCACCAACGGAATTATATTCAAACCCTAAAAAGGATAAGAAACCAATACCTACAAAGGTAAAGACTAAAAAAGATATTCCGAAAAATACAATAAAAAATAAAATTAAGGAAGCTATCTCAAAAAAAGGAATTTTATCTTTTTTATTTATTTTAATCCCTCCTTTAACTAACTATATTCTATAATAGTTTACTATAAAAAGAAGAGAAAATTGCATAAAAATAGTAAAAACTTAAAATATTTTATTGAATGGATTTTATATGAAAAGTAACATTCTTAAAACCTCGTAGTAATCATCAGTTTTAAATACCAAGGTTTGAGAATCTATAGTTTTCATATTAGGATAAAATGAAGCTTTATAGGAGTTATAATGTTCTTTAAATTTAATTTCTATCTTGAAAGATTCAGGTAATTTTATCAAATGCCTAGATAAATCACCAGACAAAGCTGATTTAACGCCTAACCTTATATTTTTTACAGCAAGAGTTGGATGAATTGATATAGAAGCATTTCCGATTCCTTTTGAAACTGGAACTGTAATAATATTAGGATTTAATTTTTTTGCATGTTCACAAAGCATTTCATCTCCACTTAAGAAGGGAACAGGAACGTTATAATAAGCGCTAGTATAAGCATTTATAGTAAATTCAGAGGCAATATCATCATTTATTTTTATATAATCAAATTTAGTATCTAGGGTATGGGACAAAGGATTACCATTAAATGTGGCTGGACTGTGATAACCTACAAATAATGATGCATCAAAACTTTTATCAATACCACCCATCATAACATGAGGATCTTTAGTCCAGCCTCTAAGTATTTTTATATTTTCAGGTAGATTCATAGGATTTATATTTCTAGCACTATCATGGGCATCTTTAATAATGATGTCGCTTTTTTCAATGTCATTAATGCCTAGACAAGCAGCATTAACTTCTTTAGTCATTTGATCTTTATTATAAGTTGAGAGATTATTTTCAAGTTCTGTTTCATCCCAATGGACGATTCCGCAAGTACCTTCTATATCTGCACTTATATATATTTTCATAAATATCCTCCTAATTTAATAATTGATATTATTATAGTAATATCATCTCAATTTTAAGTATAGAATATTTATGACTAAATATAAACTAATAATATTAAATAGGAGGAGTTAATATGAATAGACCTAAATGTCTAAAACAAGGAGATACTATAGGTATAATAGCTCCTGCAGGGGATTTAAGAGAATATACTATTGAAGGAATAAAAAGTTCTATAGAGAGTTATGGTTATAAAGTAAAAATAGGTAGAAGTTGTTATTTAAACTACAGAGGTTATTTAGCTGGTCAAGATGAAATGAGAGTATTAGATCTAGAGAATATGTTTTTAGATGATAGAGTAGATGCAATAATGTGTTTAAGGGGAGGATATGGAAGTAGTAGAATTTTAGATATGATAGATTACGATATAATAAAAACACATCCTAAAATATTCATAGGATTTTCAGATATAACTGCTTTGCATATAGCTTTTAATCAAAAATGCAATTTAATAACTTATCACGGAATAATGGCAAATAAAGCAAGTTTATGGGATGAATCTTCCTATTATTCATTGTTAGAAGCATTAAACTTCAAAGGAGAATATTGGGTAACTAATCCAGATAATATACCCATTTATACATTGTATAAAGGGAATGCTACAGGGCAAATTATAGGTGGAAATTTATCTATGATAACTTCTACGCTAGGAACAGAATATGAAATAGATACTAAGGATAAAATATTATTTATAGAAGAAGTTGGAGAATATATATATAGGATAGATAGATTATTAAAGCATTTAGAATTAGCAAATAAGTTTAGAGATTGTAAAGGAATTATATTTGGTGATTTTGCAGATTGTAGGAAAAGCACAGAAAAGGACTGTGACCTTATTGAATTATTAAAAGAAATTGCTAATAAATATAAAAAGCCTACAGTATATAACCTTAAGTCAGGTCACTGCACACCAATGGTAACAATTCCTTTAGGAGTACAATGTACTATAAAATCTGGTCAATCAATAATCAAATTTAATAACTAAAGTAAAGGTATAAAATATATTACAAATAGGCATAAATATTATATATAATATTTATGCCTGAAGATAAAGTACTATAAAGATTAATATAAAATATTAAAACTCTGCTATGGAATAACAAAAAAAAGTAATATTGCAAATACTAGTAATAATCTAAAAGACATTTAGCTCCTCCTATAATATATTTTTATAAAATATATTTGAGTAGAAATAATTTTATGTTAAAAAGATATGAATATATATTTATTTGTCGTAAATATGATATAATCTTATACAAGTAAAACTTTGCTAGGAGGAATAGATATGTCTGATGATAGAATTATTGATTTTAATGAATTGAAAAATAAAGTTAAAGATACTGATGTAGATAAATTCGAACAGTACATTTATAATTTATATTTTTCTGTTATGGATGGAAGTATGAGTATGTCTGAATTTTCAAGAAAAATATTTGATTATATGAATGATAACAATATATCTCAAGAAAAGTTTATGAATATACAAAAGAAGTTTATGGAAAGATACGGAATGGATTCTCAAGAGATAGAAAAGCAATTAAAGAATTTTGGAATTGATCCATCAACTATAAATATGGGAAACTTAGATCCTAGTAATATGAATGAAGACCAATTAAATAACATAAGAAAAGCTGCTGGTTTCTATGAAAGATATGGATCAAAAATACAACCTAAAAGCTGTATTTATGCAACTATAAAAAATGATGTTAATGATATTACTATAATGATAGATCAAGATAAGGTTATGCTTTACAGTAATAAAAAAATAAATTTAGTTGATGCAGAATTAAATGAATTTTTACTATCTTATAAAAATATGTTCAATAATAAAATAAGAGTAGTTTTATGTGAAAATTGTACAGAATACGATTATTAAAAATATCGAATACGAATATAATATATAAAATAAAAAATGGTGAGCTTATCTAGCATCACCATTTTTTATTATACTTACTCATCTATTGAAAAGCTTTTTATAACATTTATTCCATTTTGTATCATACTGTTTAAGAATACGATATTAGATAAATCTGCACAATGAACATTAGGAATATCATATGTATCAACTAAGTTCATTGGAACTATTACGTTTTTATTTATATTGTTTTGTATAAAATATGTTTTTAGAGTGACTGCAAACTGGTAAATACAAATATCTGTACAGTCTCCTATTACTATGATATTATCTACATTATCAAAGTTCATATTTCCTAATGCAAAAAATCCATTAGTAGAATTTTTAGGTAGCACTTTAAGATTTTCAATAGTTTTTAGCTCGTCTACAATATCACTTTCAGCATCACCTTCTAAACAATGAGGAGGATAGCTTAAAAATTCTATAGAATCTTTAGGATGACAATCTGTAAATGCAATAATTCTATGTAATTTAGGTGATAATTTTTTTGAAAATTCAGTGATAGGATTAATAAGTGATTCTATCCTTGGTGAATATAAGGCTCCACCTTTTGCAAAGCCATTATTTATATCTACTATAAATAAATCTGTTTTGTTAAGCTGAATATTAGATATATTTTCTACTGGTAAATTATCTAAATTATTTTTTAAAGCTTCTAATTCATTTAATAAGTTATTCATAAAAACCCCCTGCGTACAATTATATATATATATAATACATTAAAGTAAATACTAGTGTAAAGACAGAAGAAGTATTTATTTTTATAGAGAAGATACTAACAATAATATTAGCAATACATTGCATGAAGAATTAAGTAAAATATATATTACAACAGATGTTAATTTTACTTATGAAAATAATAAAAAGGTTAGTTTTGATATTTTCAAAACTAACCTTTTTATTTATTTAAATATAAGCTTTGCAATTATAGTTATTATTGGCAGTGCAATTATAGTTCTTGTTAAGAAAATAATAAATAAATCTTTTAACTTAAGAGGTATATCAGACTTTAGTATAACTGCACCAGTTTCAGTTAAGTAAACTAACTGAGTTATAGATAAAACACCTATTATAAACTGCGTAACTTGACTTATATCAGATCCAGATACCATGATTGATGGTAAGAACATATCTGTAAATCCAACTAATACAGCTGGTGCTGCAGCTTGAGCATCAGGTATTTGAAGTAGATTAAGTACAAATACAACAGGTATAGAAATTACATTAAAGAAAGGGGTAAACTCAGCAACTATTAAAGCTAAAGTTCCCCAAGCCATTACTAAAGGTAAAAGCCCTAAGTACATATCTATAACAGTTTTACATCCATTGATTAATATATTTTTTACAGTAGGAGCAGTTTCAGCTCTTTTTATAGCTTTGTCTAATCCAAATTTGAAAGTATTAACACCTTTTGGAACTATTTCTTCTTTTAAATGCTCAACATTATTGTAGGTCTCATTAGTAAATCCTTTTAAAGGATATATACGAGGCATTATTAATGCACAAGCTAATGATGCTATACAAACTGTAGCATAGAAAGGAACAAATAAAGGCATAAAGCCAAGTTGATCAGCTATTACTGTTGAGAATGGTAATGATACTAATGAGAAGCAAACTGAGATAATAGCAGCTTCTTTAGCAGTATAAAAACCTTGTTTATATTGAGTATTAGTTATCATAATTCCTAAAGTACCATCTCCTAACCAAGAAGAAACTGCATCTATTGCAGAACGACCAGGAACTTTGAATAATTTATACATAAATCTAGATATCATAGTACCAAATAAGTCCATAAGACCAAAATCTACTACTAGTGGTAATAAAAATCCTGATACTAAGAATATAGCAAGTAAACTTGGTAAAAGACCTATCATTGTACCACCAGTAACATCTGATTTTATAAACTCGGGTCCAACATTAAATAATGTCATAACTATAAATATAGCACCTAAAATTCTACATACTAACCAAAATGGTGAAACATTTAATAAATCTCTTAAAAATTCATTTTTTATATTCATAAATTTGCTAAGTATAGATAAAACTGCAGATGTAACAATAACAACTAGTGCTATATTTTCTAAGTGACCAGAAGCCATTATTTTTATAAGTTCGGCTAAAAATCCGATACCTATATTGTAAGTAGATAAACCATCTAAATGTATAAGATTTCCATATGGTATTGGTATAACAAATAAAAATAATCCTAATAATGATGGTATTAAAAATTTAAGTATATTATTGCTTTTTGATTCAATACTATTGTGAGTTGACTTTTCCATAATAATTATATCCTCCTAAAATGTTAATAATTGGTTATTGATTTGTATTTTGCAAAATAAAATTCAAATAAAAAAGTCTCTTGGTTTTAAAAACCAAGAGACGAAATTTCCGCGTTACCACTCTCGTTGATAAAATTATATAAAAATACAATTTTATCCACTCAATCTCTTAAGGCGAGATAACCTATTATCATACTAGTATTTCAAATAATATTCTCCAAAGCTCTCTTCAATTAAACTTCAATACTAAGCTTCCACCATCCTTAGCTCTCTATAAAATTCATTTAACTTACTCTCTTTTTCTCAGAATTTGTAAATATTAACTTGTTAGATATAAATATAAATTAATTAATATAAAAAGTCAATAATTTATTTAAAAAGAATTTATATTTTAAATTTTATGACAAATTAAAAGCATAAGTATTATTAATTATATTAAGTATCTTTGAGTACAAAATTAACTTCTTATAAAGTATTATGAATATTCATAATCCTAGTAACATAAATAACTAAAAAAAATAAAATATAGTATATGTTTATAGTTTAAAAGTGGGGGCGAAGGTATGGCCATAAATGAGATATTTAGAGAGATGTTCAAGGAGCAAAAAAGAAAAAATGAGCTAGAATATCAAAAAGAAATATTAAGAAAGACATTAGAGGAGCAGGGGTCTATGATAAATGACTATGACAGAGCTATTGAACTTTTAGAAATAGAGAATTACAAAGAGGCGATACCATTACTAACTAAGTGTGCAGATAAAGATAATGCAGGTGCTCAATACGAATTGGGCAAAATTTTAAAAGAAGGTCTAGGAACAGAAATTGATAAGGAATTGGCGAAAAAATATTTAATTAACTCATATAAAAATGGTTTTAAAAAATCAGGAGCATTACTAAGAGAAATGAGATATGAAGATATTGGTAAACAAAGTAAAATAGCTGATACAGAATATGAGACTGTACAAAGTGATTTAGGATATATAATTGATATGCCAAAGAATTGGATTAGGCTTGAATCAAAGAATAAAAATTGTTTTGATACAGTTGCAATAGACAAAGTAGATGGAGACGTTATTTTCAATATAAAAATGCAAGTATTCTTAATAGAAATCCCAGAAAATATGTCTTTCTGTGTAGACTTAGATAGGGTAGCAAATAATATGGGATGTATAGAATCAGTTGTATTCAATAATGGACACTGTGATGGAAGGTTAATTTGTGGAGAAGGCTTGGATGGTACTTGTAACTACTTGTTTATAAGTAAGGGAGTAAGAGGAGTATATGATGTTAGAGTAATTGTAGATAAATACTTAGACTCAAGCTATGAAAAAATAATAGATCATATTATTTATAGTTTTGATATAGTAGAAAAGTTGTAATTTCAAATAAAAAATAAAAGTGGTCTTAGGTTGTATCTTGAATATACTAAGACCATTTTTATTTTATTATTAAAGATAAATTTTATTTTACTCTAAAGAATCTTTAGTGAAGTATTCATCTTTTTCTATTAATATATGTCCACTTTCATATTCTTCACCTTCAACTAATATTTTAAATTTATCTAAATCGAAGTTTTCTATGTAAGTTTTAGCAATAGAATTAAGCATCATAGATTCAAATCCAGCACCTAAATTAAAGTTATAAAACTCTTTAGATAAATTAAGAACACCTATTGTCTTATTGTCTTGACCTTCATATGTAGTAAAATCTTTCACGGTAGCATCAGAAACAACTATATCTTCAATTTTTAATTCATCAAATATAGTATTCGCAGTGATTTCTTTTAATTTGACCTCTTTATTAACAATGGAATCACTTTCAAAATCGGATACATAAATAGTAGCAGTTACATTAGAATCTTCATCAGTATCGTTGGGATCATTAGTAGAACTTATTTCTCCTTTTGAGTTATTGTTGTCCTTATTTTCATCAGAAGAAGTATTAGAACATCCAGAAACTAATAATATACAAGAAAAAAGCATTATAAAAAAATATATAGATTTTTTCAAATAAACACCTCCTTAATTAATCTATTTATCTCAATTAAAAGATAATAGACTAGTATCAGAGTATGATTTATGATATAAATATATGACTAAAATATAAATTTGAATAATTATAAATTAAATAAAAACAAATCTTGTACAATGATTTAGTATATAAAAAAGTCTATCTAAAATCATATAATTTCAGATAGACTTAGTTTAATTATTTAATTTTTTGAGTTTGCAATTTCTTCAGCTAGGTTATTTAAATATTCCCATCTTTCGTATTTATATTCTAATTCTTTTTCAAGATTTGCTTTTTCATCTAATATTTCTTGTAGTTTAGTAAAGTTAGTAGCAAATTTTGATGTGCTTTCTTCAAGTTCAGCAATTTTATTTTCAAGTTTTTCAATATCAGAATCTATAGAATCAAATTCTCTTTGTTCATTATAAGAAAACTTAAGTTTTTTATCATTTTTAGGCTTCTCTTTTTTTACTTCTTTATGCTCAGTTTCTTTTTTAGTGTTTTTTTGAGATTCTTCAAATTCTATACCTTGAATTTCTTTGTAAATTAAATAATCACTATAATTACCTGTAAATATATGAATATTACCATTACCTTCATAAGCGAATATCTTATTACAAATTCTATCTAAGAAATATCTATCATGAGATACAGATATTACAACACCTTTAAATTCATCAAGGTAATCTTCTAGTCTATTTAGAGTTTCTATATCTAAATCATTTGTAGGCTCATCTAGTAAAAGAACATTTGGTGCTAACATTAAAGTTCTAAGTAAATGAAGTCTACGTCTTTCACCACCAGATAGTTTTCCTATAAGAGTGTACTGCATTGTTGAGTTAAATAAAAATCTCTCACACATTTGAGATGCAGATATTTTAGTTCCATCAGCTGTTTCTATATAATCACTAGCTTCTTTAACATAATCAATAGCTCTCATACTTAAATCCATATGAGCATCATCTTGTGTAAAGCATCCTATTTTAACAGTTTCACCTATTTCAATTTCTCCACTATCAGGAGTTAATTCTCCGTTTAAGATTTTTATAAGAGTAGACTTACCTTGACCATTTTTACCAATTATACCGATTCTATCATGGCGAGTAAGAGTATACTCCAAGTTATTTATTACAGTTTTATCTCCAAAGGTTTTAGAGATATTGTGAATTTCTATTATTTTATTACCAAGTCTAGAAGAACCGACAGATATATCCATTCTTTCATCTGGAGTAATAACTTCTCTATTAGTTAATTCATCAAATCTTTGAAGTCTAGCTTTTTGCTTTGTAGTACGAGCTTTTGCTCCTCGTTTTACCCAAGCAAGCTCTGTTCTAATTAAGTTTTGACGTTTTTCTTCCATACTAGATTCTATAGCTATTCTTTCCATTTTCTTTTCTAGGAAAAGAGAATAGTTACCATCGTAGCTAAATAACCTACCTTTATCTAGTTCTATGATTCTATTAGTAACACGATCTAAGAAATATCTATCGTGAGTTATCATAAGTAGCGAAAACTTAGAAGCGTTTAAATATTCTTCTAACCAGTCTATAGTATTATTATCCAGGTGGTTGGTAGGCTCATCAAGTATTAATAATTCACAAGGTGTTATAAGAGCAGATGCAAGAGAGACTCTTTTTCTTTGACCACCTGATAATTCCTTTATTTTTTGAGTATAATCATTTATACCAAGTTTAGTAAGAACAGTTTTAGCTTCACTCTCTAAATCCCAAAGATTAAGTGCATCTATTTTTTCTTGTAAAGATAATAATTTTTTATTTAAGTTTTCATCATAAGAAGTATTTATTTTTTCTAAAACTTCTTCATATTCACCAAGTAACTTCATTTCAGCAGAAGTACCTTTAAATACCTGTTCAAGTACTGTAGCTTCTTCATCATACTCTGGATTTTGAGGTAAATACTCAACTCTAACCTTATTAGCTTTAGTTATAGTACCAGATTCAGCTTCCTCAGCTCCAGCAATTATTTTTAAAAGTGTAGATTTACCAGTACCATTAACACCGATTAAACCTATTTTTTCACCTTCATTAATACCAAGAGATATATTTTGTAATAAAGTTTTCTCAGAATAACTCTTGCTTATATTTTCTAATGTCATTAAGTTCATATAAATCACCTTTTGTTATAATTTTAAGTTTATATTTAATTATTTATTTTTTCAAAGTGTTGATAGTCAGGGTTTTTCCAGTTTCCACCCCAAGACCATCCTCTTTTAATAAACGCATTATAGCATGCATCTCCTTTTACAATCATACCCTTTAGCACAGTATTTCTATTCGCATAATCATAAGCAGTGTCAGGGCTAACTTTATTTGTAGAAGTATTAACATGAGGGTTGAAAAGAGGATTAATATCAATTGCAACACCTTTTCCATGGTTAGAGACTACATCAGTTCCTGCAATAGTTCTATAGCAAAAAGATGATGAATTATTATCCTTCATGGAAAGCTCATCACTAGCATTATACTCATCAATTAATTTTATTTTTTCAATAGGATATTTTGCATCGTAAAGTTCTTTAAATATTTCTACGACTTCAGCTGCAACGTCTTTATTAACAATCATTTCACCAACGTGAGATTTTTCATCGAATCCATAGTAAGTTAATTTTAGATAAGATAAATTATCAAAGCTTATAGGTTCATTTTCAGGCATGGAAGAGCCTAACATTTTACTTTTGATATCAGTAGAAATTTCAGAATAAGAAAATATTGGTCCTTTTTCAGATATAGGTTTTACTTTATCAGTAGAATCAATAATACCTTCATTACTTTTACATCCAATAAAACCAATAGAACTAATTAATATAATAAAAAAAGCTATGTATTTAATTTTATTTGACAAATTATCCTCCTTATTTATAGATATTACTAGAAAAATATATTACTATGAAATTAGTAAATATATTTTTAAATAAAGTTTTTTAGATACAATATTAATTATAACCTAAATTGTAAATTTAATCTAATAGTTAAAATGCTAGGATGTATTTTAATAAAAATAAGTAAATAAGGAGTATAAAATGAACTTTTATATATCGCAATTAGATGAAAATAAAAAGATAATTCCTATAATAGAAAAGTATAATGTAGGACTTGAGATAGTTCAGTTTTCTAATCCGTTTATATTAGATAATAAAGAAAAATTTATAAAAGAATATAAAACAGAATGGGGAAGTTTATTAGATGAAATAGATATTTCCATACATGGACCATTTGCAGATTTATCAGCAGGAAGTAGAGATATAGAAATAACTAAGATAACTAGTAAAAGGTATAACCAAGCTTATGAAGTTGCTAAAGAATTCAATGCAAAAAAGATAGTATATCATAATAGTTATATACCTAGATTATATACTTACACAGAGTGGTTACAAAATACTGATAAGTTTTGGGAGACGTTTTTTAAAGATAAAAGTAATGATATAATTTATCATCTAGAAAATGTTTTAGAATGGGATTATTTTCTTATTAAAGAGACTATAGATAAAGTTAATAAAGCGAATTTTAATGCGTGTTTGGATTTAGGACATACTAATGTTTATTCTAAGTTAGCTATAGAACAATGGATAGAGGCTTTAGATAATAAAATAGGTCATTTGCATGTTCATAATAATTATGGTGAAGAAGATAGCCACTTTGGAATAGATAAAGGAAATATTGATGTTAAAAAAATTATTGGATTAGTGGAAAAGAATAATAAGGATGTTAGTATTTCTTTGGAGATAGTAGATGTAGATGAACTTAAAAAATCTTTGGAAGTCTTGTGTGAAGATGGATTTATAAGTAGAAGATAGATGTATAGATAAATTTTATATGATAATTTTAAGTATTAGTTATATTTAATAATAAAGAGCTATCATTTAAATGATAGCTCTAATTAGTTATTATTTTAAATTTTCTTTAATTTGATTTATTAACTCTTGATATTCATCTTCTGTAAGAGTTATTCTATCAGGATTCATTGCGAAAGTAGTACCCCATTCAAATTCATCAGAATACTTTGGAACTAAGTGAAAATGTAGATGACATCCAGTATCCCCATATGCACCGTAGTTTACTTTATTTGGTTTGAAAGCAGATTGTAAAGCTTTTGATACTTTTGATATATCTTCAAAATAAGCAGCTCTTTCGTCTGAACTCAACACTGTCATATCACCAATATGTTTTTTATGTGCAACAATTACACGTCCCTTGTGGCTTTGTTCTTTAAATAAGTAAACTTTTGATGTTTCTAATTCACATATTTTAATTCCAAACTTATCTACTAATTCGCCTTCCACACAATAAGCACAATTTTTGTCTATCATTTTTTATTCCCCTTTATGATTAATATATTTCCAATTAATACTATATCATAATTATAATGTAACTGCACGAAATTAAGATTAATCTGTAGATAATTTATAGTAAAGTATAAAAAATACTAAAAGTTGACCTTTAACTTTTAGGATTTTCAATATCTCTAACACATTGACCTATGACTTTAATACCTTTTTCAATATCATCAAAAGATAATCTAGAAAAGCCTAGCCTTAAAGTATCATGTTTATAATCATTTACATAAAAAATATCACCTGGCATAAATATAACGCCTTTTTCATAGCATTTATCTAAAAGCTCACGGCAATTAATATTTTTTAATTTTACAAAAATATGAAGACCACCATCGCCAAGAATATATTCATTAGGAATATATTTGTGAGCACACTCATAAGCAAAATTAAACTTATCACCATAAAACTTACGAATTTTCTTCATATACTTCTCAAATCCACCATTGTATAAATAATCATAAAGAATGCCTTGATCTAAAAAAGAAACATGTATTGTCTTACATCTTTTAACGCTTTCTAACTTAGAAATAACATTTTTATCAGCAAGCACCCATCCAATTCTTAAACCAGGAAATAAAATTTTTGAAAAGCTACCTATGTAAAGAACACCATTATTTAGATTATCAAGTGATGCAATAGGGAAGATGTGAGAACTAGAGTAAAGAAGTTCTTCATTGAACCCATCTTCAATAATAGCAATGTTATTTTTTTTCATTAGATTATAAAATTTATATCTACTTTCAGGAGACATAACTATTCCTGTAGGATTATGATATGAAGGTGTTATATAAGCAAACTTGATTTTATATTTATACTTAGATAGTTTTTCTTCTAACATATTGAAATTTAATCCATTTTCATCAATATCTACATTAATTATATTTAAATTTAATGCTTTCATAATTTTTATAGTAGTATTATGTGTAGGATTTTCACAAATAATATAGTCTCCAGGGGATGTAAAAGAAGAAAGGATGATATCTAATCCTTCTGTAAATCCGTTTGTTATAAGGATATCTTTATTAGAAGTATCCACGCCTTTTTTATTCATATATTCCAATAGATAATCAATTAATGGTTTATATCCTTGGGCATATCCATAATTAAGAAGTTTATCTCCTTCTAGTGAAATTCTATTTAAAAAAGATTTTTTCAACTCATCTATATCAAACATAGAACCATCAGGAGATATGCTTTTAAAAGATATTAAATTAGACTTCCAAGAAATTTCATTTTTTATTATATCCATTTTAGTTGCAGTTTTTGAATAATTATTTTCAAGATTATTCCAATTTACACACCAACTACTTTTAGCAACATCTTTTTTTGAGTTTGCAAAGGTACCTTTTCCAGAAACAGAGTATATATATCCATCTGATTTTAGTTCTTCATAAGCTAGAACTACAGAGTTTCTACTTACTTTAAGAATTTGACTAAGCTCCCTTGTTGAAGGGAGCTTACTTTTATCAGGTATCAATCCTTTAGATATCATATCAGATATATGATTTTTTATTTGCGTATAAATCGGATCATTGTCATTAATCTTAAGATTTGAGAATAACAACATATCACCTCAATTTTTTAGTAATTTGATGTATGAACTTTACTGTGGTAATGAATACTCAATTATTTTATCTAATAAGACACTAAAGTTTAATCCCTTAGCAGCTGCACTTCTAGGAATTAAACTAGTCTTAGTCAATCCAGGTAGAGTATTCAATTCTAAAACGTAAGGAACTCCATCATGTATAATCATATCAATTCTTACATAAGCTTTGCAATAGAAAATACGCCAACAGATTTCTGAAATTTTATTAATTTCTTCTTGAAGCTTATCTTCTAAGTATACGACTTCTTCGATAGCTCCATTATCATTATATTTTGAAGTATAATCAAAGAAATCAGAATTTGCTTTTATTGATATTGTTGGATAGACTTCACCATTTAATACAAATGATGTATATTCTCTTCCAGGTATATATTTTTCGATTATTGCATACTCATCAACCTCTAAAACTTTTTCAACAGCATTTTTTACTTCTTCCTTTGAGCGTACACAGAATGTTGCTACACTTGAGCCTCCGCTATTAGGCTTTATAAATACTGGATACCCAAAACTATCGATTTTATCATAATTTATTTTATTTATAGAATTTGTGACAATCCAATCAGCAGTAGGCAAATTTGAATGTTTTAATATTTTTTTAGTAATATTCTTATCCATACAAATTCCGCTTGATAAAGGTCCACATCCTGAATAAGGTATATTTTTTGCTTCTAGTATAGATTGTATACGCCCATCCTCACCGAATTTACCATGAAGTGCGATAAATGCAAAATCAATATCATTTGAAATCTTTGTAAAAACATCCTCTGTATTATTTATAACAATTTTAGTTACTTCATATTTACTTCTATCAAGGTTATTAAAAACTTCATTACCTGAATTTAACGAAACTTCTCTTTCTGATGATATACCACCCATAATAACTGCTATTTTCATATTTATCACTCCCAATATATTTATTAAATCTTCAAATCAAATTGACGATTTCATTTCTTATATTTTTCTTATAGTTAATTATATTGAATTAATATTTGAACTGAAAGTACCACTACTTTATAAGTTTATGAATGGAGTGGTTGAGATTATAAATAAAATCTTTTAGTATATTTATTAATTATGTTGCACAAACTATAAAAGATATATATAATTTACTTGTAATCAATAAGGCGACATAGCCAAGTGGTAAGGCAGTGGACTGCAACTCCTTGATCCCCAGTTCGAATCTGGGTGTCGCCTCCAATGAAAATGGGCTGTTTTGAATATGTTGGTTTATTTATAGGATCTGGTAGAAAATTCATATTTTCTGCTTTGTTTCTTAGATAAGCAAACTTATTTGAAATAGGCCCTTTTGTTTTATATAAAGGCATTTAAATATAAAAATATATTAAACTTATATAGTAAAAATTATTATTGAAGGGGTGAATGACAATGAAAGCAGAAATTATAACTGTAGGAACAGAAATCCTTTTAGGAGATATAGTAAATACAAACTCGCAATATTTGGCAAAAGAATTAGCAGATTTAGGAGTAGAGGTTTATTATCAAGGCACTGTAGGTGACAATGAAGATCGATTATTACAGTCTATTGAAGAGAGTTTAAATAGAAGTGATATGGTAATAACTACAGGAGGGCTTGGTCCAACTAAGGACGATCTGACTAAAGAAACTGCAGCTAAGTTTTTTAATCAGGAGTTAGTACTTGATGAAAAGTCTTGGAATAAGATAGAAATATATTTTAATAAACTAGGAAAAATACCTACTGAGAATAACAAAAAGCAAGCATACTTTCCAAAAGATGCTATAATACTTGAAAATAACAATGGTACAGCACCAGGAGCTATTTTAAGAAAAGGTAAAAAAATAATAATAGTATTACCAGGACCACCAAGGGAAATGAAGCCAATGTTCGAAGAAAGTGTTAAGCCATATTTAAAAAGTCTAACAACTGAAATTTTAGAATCTAAAACTCTTAGATTCTATGGAATTGGTGAATCTTCTTTAGAAGAAGAAATAATAGATATAATAAAAGAGCAATCAAATCCAACTGTAGCTCCATATGCGAAGGATATGGAAGTAACTTTAAGAATTACAGCAAAAGCTACTAGCAAAGAAGAGGCTATAAATTTAATAAATCCAGTTGTTCATAAAATTCAAGACAAAGTAGGAAAGTACATATACTCAGATGATGATATTTCATTAGAAGATACTGTTGCTAAGATTTTAGTTAGTAAAAATTTAACTATAGGTGTAGCAGAATCATGTACAGGAGGAATGGTATCATCTAATCTTATAAATTATCCAGGGATATCATCTGTTTTTATGGAAGGTTGCGTAACTTATTCTAATGAAGCTAAAATGAAGTCTTTAGGTGTAAAAAAAGAAACTCTAGATAAATTTGGTGCAGTTAGTGAAGAAACAGCTAAAGAAATGGCAGAAGGAATAGCAAAAAGACATAATACGAATATAGGATTGTCAACAACAGGAATAGCAGGTCCAGAGGGTGGAAGTGAAGAAAAGCCAGTTGGTTTAGTTTATTTAGGTATTTATATAAATGGAAAAACAATGGTTAAGAGATATGTATTTAATGGAAATAGACAGCAAATAAGACTAAGAGCAACGAAGACTATATTAAACGATTTAAGATTAGAATTAATAAATATTTAGTTAATCTTGGAGGGAATTATGATAAAACATATATTTTGTGACTTAGACGGAACTCTTTATCATGATGGAATTAGTAAAGAGGATATAAAGTCTATAGAATATATAGAATCTAAAGGAGTTAAGTTTCATATAGCAACGGGTAGAGCTTTAAAGCAGGCATCTAAGATGATTGAAAATAAGCTCAGCTTAAATGGATATTATATATGTCAAAATGGAGCGTTTGTATACGATAAGGACAAAAATATAATTTTGAAGGAAGTTATTGATGATAATTTAGTTGGAAAAGTTATAAATAGATTTAAATCAGAAGATTCATTTATTTATGTTATGTATGATGGAGATATAGTTATATCTGGGGGATTAGAAATATTAGATAAGTATGATAAAGAATGTATAGTAGATACTGAATTTTTTAAAAGAGATAAATATGACAATTTAGTTGGTAATATAGGAATTTTATCTAGAAATATAGATGAATTAGGAAGAATGGAGCTGTATTATAAAAGTGAATTTGGCGATATTTTAGATGTTTATTTATCAGGACCGCATGTTTTAAGTATTACACCAAGGCATATATCGAAAGGCAATGGTATAAAACATGTATGTGATATATTAGATGTTACTTTAGATGAAGTTGCTACAATAGGAGATTCACAAAATGATATACCAATGTTATATGGATTTAAGTATAGTTTTGCAATGGATAATGGAAGAAAAGAAGTTAAAGAAAGTGCAAGTTATAGTGTTAAAAGTGTAAGCGATGTAATAGAAATTGTAGATAAAATAAATGGTGTTGAAAATTAATTCAACACCTAACCACAATTTATTAAGTTATAAGATTTAGCTGTATTTGATAATATAGAATCAAGAATATAATTAACAACACTATTACATACATAATTTGAAAATAATAAATCATTTTTGTATTCGGTTTTACGTTGATATTCTAAGTAAATGGAATTAAAAAATTCACGAAAGCTATTAGCTTCTATACTATCTCCTTTGAATTTTTTTAAATCAGTTTCCTTAGCAACTATAGATAGTTCTTTCTCATAAGTAATATGCTTATTCATACTATGAGTCATCTCCCAACGTCTACTATGAGGTACGCAGAAGAAATCACATAAAAAATGACATATAACTCCTAATTCTTGACTGAATTTGCTTATTGAAAAATACTTACTTATACAATCTAAATTTAAGGAACATAAGTATTCTACCTTAGTAAATATCATTTCAAGGGACTCTTCTAGATAGTGCTTTTGAAGTACATATTTTGAAGATATATCAGGCTTTATATTTCCATAAATAAAGTTTTTATCACTCATGAAAAATGATTTATTTTCATTTATATTTTCAACTATAGATTTACCTATTAAAATGTGAGTATTTACAAACATAATTACACCTCATTAGCTAAACTAAAATTTACTCTACATAATATATGGTTTACTTTAATTAAATATTTATTATAAAGAATAGAAAAATAGTTCATATTTTTTACTATTGTTTTTATAGCTAACTTAATAATATCAATAAGTATTATATGATGCAATAAGCAAGAAATTCCAAATAAGTATACAAAATATAAGATACTCACATAATCAATATTAAAATAATAAAGAAATATAATAATCGGAGGTATAATATGAAAAAAGTATTGGTATTTTTGGCAGATGGATTTGAAGAAATAGAAGCAATTTCAGTAGTTGATGTTCTTAGAAGGGCAGATATAACATGTCATATGTGTACAATAAATGAAGAGTATGTAAGAGGGACTCATAATATTATAATAAAATCAGATTGCCATATAGATTCTATAGATGTAACAGAATATGATGCGGTTGTTTTACCAGGAGGACTACCAGGGGCTGATAATTTAAAAGACAAGATGGTAGAAGAAATAGTAAAAAGATTTAATGCAGAAGATAGAATAGTTGCTGCTATTTGTGCAGCGCCAGAAACTCTAGAAGGATTTGGTTTATTAGAAAATAAGAAATGCACATCTTACCCAGGATTTGTTAAAAATAGAGCTAATGTAAGTTATATAGAAGATGAACTTGTTGTAGTAGATAATAATATAATCACAAGTAGAGGTCCTGCTACTGCAATTTTATTTGCATTGGAGGTTTTAAAAGAGCTAGGAGAGGTTAGTAAAGCAGAAGAAATAAAAGATGGTATGATGGTTAATTTTTATAATCAAAATGTAAAATAGATGCTCAATATAAACATTATCATTGATATTAACTTTAAATTTCTGATTATATTATGGTATAAGAAACTTAATTTTTTTATATGAATGTACAAAAATATCAAGAAAATTAGGGATAACGTTGTATATATGTATATGGTATAATTAGAAAAGATTTTGACAAAAAGGAGAATATCAATGAAAGAAAGAAATCTAGGCTACATGCTAATAGCCATAGCTGGGTTATTATGGTCAACAATCGGTCTATTTTCTAACAATTTAATGGAAAGCGGACTAAACCCACAACAAGTTGCATTTATAAGATTATTTTTAGGTTGTATGTTTTTGATTATATATAGTTCAATAAAACAGCCTCATTTATTAAAAATAAGCAAAAAAGGACTAATGTATTCAGTAGTAATTGGACTTATATGTCAAGCATTATTTAACGTATCATACTTAAACGCGATACAAAGTGTTGGAGTGTCTGTAGCTGCAGTATTACTTTATACTTCACCATTATTTTTAGCAGTATTTTCTAGGATTGCGTTTAAAGAAGATATAAATAAAAATAAAATATTATCATTAATACTATGTTTTATAGGAGCAATACTAGCTGTAACAGGTGGAAAATTAGATTTAAGTAATTTAAACCCAATAGGTATTGGAATAGGTATATTGTCAGCAATAACTTATGCATTAATGCCAATACTAAATAAAAATGCATTAATAGAAAATGAAAGTATAACATTAGTTATATATTCATTTTTATTTGGAACATTATTTATGATACCAATATCTAACCCAATAGAAGTATTTAGCCAAATGTCCAATCTATTCATATTATTTAATATGTTAGCGTTAGGGCTTTTACCTGCGGCATTTGCATATATACTATATATGAATGGTATATCAAAAGGAGTAGAGTTATCAGTAGCAGGAGTAATAGCCTCAGTTGAATTAATCTTTGCTCAATTAATAGGATGGTTCATAATAGGAGAACAATTTTTAGTAATAAAACTATTAGGATTACTATTTATGATAGCGTCAGCAATAATTGCAATAAAAGGAACTAGCAATAAAGGAATTGAAGACTCTAGCATAGATTTTCAAGATATATGCTAAGGTATATATTAAAAACAGGGTGTTATGGATACTATAACACCCTGTTTTATATATTTTACTCTTTAGTATATTTTGCCCCCTGGAATGTATTACGTTCTTTTAGGGTTGCATCAATTTGATTTAACACTTCCCATTTTTTTAAGCTCCATAAAGGACCTACAAGATCTTCTCTTTTACCATCACCAGTAAGTCTATGGACTATCATTTCTTCAGGAAGAGCCTCAAGTTGATCACATACTAAGTTAATATATTCATCTTGACTCATAAGTTTTAACATACCATTATCAAGCATTTTTTCCATAGGAGTATTTTTTATAACATGAAGTAGATGTATTTTTATACCATCTACACCAAGCCTACCAACAGCTTTAGCAGTTTCCATCATCATATTATAATCCTCACCAGGAAGTCCATTTATTATATGAACTATTACCTTGATATTCTTAGCTTTTAGCTTCTCAACACCTTCAAGGAAGGTTTGATAATCATGACCTCTATTTATTAACTTAGAAGTTGAATCATGTATAGTTTGAAGACCTAGTTCAACCCATAAGTTAGTTCTTTCATTAAGTTCTCCTAAATACTCAACTACATCATCAGGAAGACAGTCGGGCCTTGTTGAAATAGATAAACCTATAACATCTTCTAATTCTAAAATAGTTTCATATTTTTCTTTTAAAACTTCAAGGGGAGCATAAGTATTAGTATAAGCTTGGAAATATCCGATATACTTAGCTTTAGGCCATTTTTTTAGCATCATTTCTCTAATCTCATAAAATTGCTTTATTAAGTCATCCTTAGGATTTCCTGCAAAATCTCCAGAACCTTCCTTGCTACAGTAAGTACACCCACCGTAAGTTATTTTTCCATCAATATTTGGGCAAGTGAATCCTGCATTTATAGATACTTTAAAGATTTTTTCGCCAAATGTATTTCTAAGGTAGTAATTCCATGTATGATATCTTTTATTGTCAAATGCATATTTAAATTTTGTCAATATTATCACCTTTTCTAATAGTTATTAATTGTAATTATATTAAAGATATATTACCATAAAAAAATTATATATACAAATTAATAAACTATAAATACCTGTTTTATTATTATCATATACTTTAAAGAATGTATGTATAGACACTAAAGAATTATAAGTAAAATTAACTAGCATTAGTTAAAGTATTGGGGGGATTAAGTTGGATAAAGAAAAAGATGGGGTAAATGATCGATCAGATGAAAATAAAGGTTCTAATTTTAATGAAAATGCTTTTGTAAATGACGATGAATCTGTAAATTATAGTCAATTAGATATTGATGACTTATCGGAATTAGAAATAAGCGATGAAGTACCAGAGCAAAGCAATAGTGAATTATCTAACAAAGAAGATAGCAATTACAGTGAAGAAGATATATCAAATGTTGAAAATTCAAAGGATAAAATAGAGCCAGTAGAAGATTTGGATGAATTAGATTCAAAAGAAAAATCAAATCAGCCTGAAGTGGAAGAAAGTATTAATAAAAGTAGATTTACAAAGAAAAAGAAAATCATTACAGGTGTATGTTTATGTGTAGCAGTAATATTAGGAGTAGTAGCTAATAATGTTGCTTCTAAGTATGAAAATATAGTGTATCCAAGAGCTAGATTATATGAAAGTAATATATCGAAGCTTGATGAAGGTAGCCTAAAAGATGAAATAGATAATGTTAAAAATATTATGGGGAATAGTAAAATTAATATAGAAACTAAAAATAACAAGTATGATATAAAATTTAGTGAATTAATAAAAAGTTATAATGAAGAGAATCTAACAGAGGAAGTTATGTCTTATGGAAAAGATGGAAATAAGCTACAACAGTTTGGAATAATAACAATAGGTACAAGTAGAGATTATAAATTTGATATAGTAATTGATGATAAGGCTATAAATGAATTTGTAGATAAAGTTTATGAAGATAATAGTGAAAGTAGCATAGAACCGAGTGTGGAAATAAGCGGGAATGAAATTAAAGTTATAAAGGGTAAAAATGGAAATGTAGTAGATAGAGATAGTTTGATAAATGAAATAAAATCTACTATTGAAGATTATAATGGAGAAAATATAGAGAATAATGTTACTGTAAATTATATAAAAGAAGAACCTAAGATTAGTACTTTAGATTTAGAAAAAATTGATACAAAGATATCTAGCTATTCAACTCAATATGGAACTGGAGGAGGAAGAGGTAAAAATATAGAAGTAGCAACAAGTAAAATAGATGATTTGTTATTAATGCCAGGAGAAGAGTTTTCATATGAAAATACAGTAGGACCTGTTTCGCAAGAAAATGGATATACATATGCACCAGTAATATCTAATGGAAACTTAGTACAGGGGATTGGAGGTGGAGTATGCCAGGTTTCTAGTACAATGTATAATGCACAGTTAAAAGCAGGCATACTTCCAACCGAGAGAAGAAATCATTCAAAGGCAGTAAGTTATGTACCTAGAGGTTTAGATGCAACTTTGGCAACTGGAAGTATTGATTATAAATTTAAGAATACCTATGACTACCCATTAGTAATAAATACATATACATCAGGAGGAAGAATATATATAGAATTTTGGTCAAATAAAAATGCAACAGAAGGTATAACTTATGAGGCAGTAAGTTATGCAAATGGAAAAGTAGCAAATACGTATCTTTATGGGTATGATTCTAATAAAAATAAAGTTTATGAAAAGCATATAGATACAAGTGTGTATAGATAAGAAAAAGTATTACTGGATATATATCCAGTAATACTTTTTTATTTATGATATTAAATTTCATTTTAGCCTTAGAAATTAAATTATATGCTGAATAAAAGATCGCCATAAGTTGGATAAGGCCAATACTTAGAACTAACCATTAATTCTAATTCGTCTGCAATAGCTCTAACTTCTTGCATTGCAGGTAATATATTTTTTTTATAGAATTTTGCCATTTCTAAAGTACTTTCAGTATTTTTAGAGTCTATAAGATTATTATCTAAATCATAAACTCTTTTTGCTAAACAACTATTTAAAGAAGACAGTTTTGATACTAAATCTATCTCAACGCTACAATCGATATCAGCTAAAAGTAACTTTTTAGATGCTGCAGTATCACTTAATTCTTTAATATATTTGCAAACACATGGTATGATATCTTTTTTTATCATATCGCATAATGTAAGAGCTTCTATATTTATAGTTTTAGAATACTCATCTAAAAGTATCTCGTATCTTGATTGAATTTCTTCTTTAGTATATATACTGTATTTCTCAAATAATTTGATATTTTTATCTATGGTATAGTATGGAAGAGCATCAACTGTAGTTTTAAGATTTAGCAAACCTCTTTTCTCGGCTTCATTTATCCATTCATCAGAGTAATTATTTCCATTAAATACTATTCTTTTATGTTTTAAGAAAGTATCTTTTATTAATTTATTTACATCATTGTCAAAGTCATAAGATCCTTCAAGTTTATCAGCAAATTCACATAAAGAGTTAGCAACTATAGTATTTAAAATTGTATTAGGACAAGCAATAGAAACTGTTGAGCCTAGCATACGGAACTCAAATTTATTACCTGTAAAAGCAAATGGAGAAGTTCTATTTCTATCTGTTGTATCCTTTTTAAATGATGGTAATACATCCACTGAAATTTCCATTTTGGCAGTACTTTTATTTGAATACTCAATATCATTCTCAATAGATTCTAAAACATCTTCTAAATCAGAACCAATAAACATAGAAACTATTGCTGGAGGTGCCTCATGTCCACCTAGGCGATGGTCATTTCCTGCACTAGAAACAGATATTCTAAGTAAATCTTGATATTCATCTACGGCTTTAATTACAGCAGCTAAGAATAATAAAAATTGAGTGTTTTCTCTAGGATTTTTACCAGGATTTAATAAGTTTTTTCCTGTGTTAGTAATCAAAGACCAGTTATTATGTTTACCGCTACCATTTAATCCTGCAAATGGTTTTTCATGTAAAAGACAAACTAAACCATGCTTATCTGCAATAGTTTTCATTAAATCCATTACAATTTGGTTATGATCACTTGCTACATTACTATTAGTAAATATAGGAGCAAGTTCGTGTTGTGAAGGAGCAACTTCGTTATGTTTTGTTTTAGATAAAACACCTAATTTCCAAAGTTCTTCATCTAAATCTTCCATATATGCAGCAATCCTAGGTTTTATTGCTCCAAAATAATGATCACTCAACTCTTGACCTTTTGGTGCTCTTGCACCTAGTAAAGTCCTACCAGTTAATTGTATGTCCTTTCTTTTATTATAAAGTTCTTTATCTATTAAGAAATATTCTTGTTCTGGACCAACTGTAGTAGTAACTCTAGTAGTTGTTGTATCTCCGAATAATTTAAGTATTCTTAATGCATATTTATTTATTACTTCCATAGATCTAAGTAAAGGTGTTTTCTTATCTAATACATTTCCAGAATAAGAGCAAAATACTGTAGGTATACATAACGTATTATCTCTAATAAATGCAAAAGATGTAGGATCCCAAGCAGTGTAACCTCTAGCTTCAAATGTACTTCTTAATCCACCTGATGGGAAACTTGAAGCATCAGGCTCACCTTTTATCAATTCTTTTCCTGAAAACTCCATTATTATACCTCCATCAGATGTTGGAGATATAAAGCTGTCATGTTTCTCAGCGGTAATACCTGTCATTGGTTGGAACCAGTGCGTAAAGTGAGTTGCACCTTTTTCAATAGCCCAATCTTTCATTGAATTTGCAACTATATTTGCAATATTTATATCAAGTGCAAGACCTTCTTGAACAGTATCTTTTAATTTCTTATAAGCATCTTTAGGTAATCTTTCTTTCATTATTTTGTCATTAAAAACCAT
Organism: Romboutsia faecis; assembly: GCF_014323405.1. GTDB lineage: Bacteria > Bacillota > Clostridia > Peptostreptococcales > Peptostreptococcaceae > Romboutsia_E > Romboutsia_E faecis. The sequence continues at coordinate 573,862 of NZ_JACRWE010000002.1, forward strand.
ACTTCCAAATAATTCTGGTACATTTCTCATTATCAATCCCTCCAATAATTTAGTAACTGATATAAGAAGACATCATTGTATCCTTATATAAATTTTTTGAAATTAAAAAAGGCGCAGTAGGTTAGACTAACCTACAGCGCCTTTGCTGTTGTTATTATTATTTATAGTGTCATTATATTCAAATGATTTTTTATTGTCAACGCAAAAAAATAAAAAAATGAAAAAAATAATTTTGATAATTCATTTATTTCTAAAATGAAATAAATTAAGAAAATATTGACAATTGAGGTGGTGGAAATTACAATTATACATATTATAATGAACAAAGGTGTTCATCTTGAGGTAAAAGTCTCTATATTTTATCTTTTGATGAGCACCTTTTATTATTTTAAGTTATTAATCATAATTAATATAGGAGGGGTTTATGGATTATAGTGAAAATGAAGTTTTAGAGTTTATTGAAGAAAATGATGTTAAATTTATAAGGCTTGCATTTTGTGATATTTTTGGAACTCAAAGAAATATATCTATAATGCCAAATGAGTTAAAAAAAGCATTAAAAGAAGGCGTTTGTTTTAATGCATCTTCTGTAAAGGGTTTTATGAATGCAGAGGATTCTGATTTATACTTGCATCCTGATGTTAAAACTTTATCTATACTTCCTTGGAGACCTCAACATGGAAGAGTTTTAAGATTTTTTTGTGATATAAAGTATCCAGATGGGCGACATTTTGAGGGAGATGGAAGACATATAATTAAGAAGGTTATAAAAAAGGGAAAAGATATGGGATATTCTTTTAAAGTAGGATCAGAATGTGAATTTTACCTTTTCCAGCAAGATGAGAACGGTAATCCTACAAATATTCCACAAGACTATGCTGGATACTGTGATATAGCACCTATAGATAAAGGGGAAAATATAAGAAGAGAAATATGTTTGATACTTGATGAAATGGGAATTGAATTAGAAAATTCACATCATGAGCAAGGTCCAGGACAAAATGAGATTAGTTTTTATTATGTAGGACCTTTGTCTGCGGCTGATAATATAATTAACTTTAAGTCTGTTGTAAAAACTAGTGCATCAACTAGTGGACTTTTTGCATCGTTTATGCCAAAACCATTTATAAATGAAAATGGAAGTGGGCTTTATTTTAATTTCATAATTTGTGATAACAAAATTAACTTATTTGAAGAACCTAAAATGGTAGATAAAGAAATTGTGCATAAATTTATCGCAGGAATTATGAATAGAATTAAAGAGATTACTTTATTTTTAAACCCTATTACCAATTCATATAGTAGATTTGGAAGTTATAATGCTCCAAAGTATATAACTTGGTCTCATAAAAATTTATCTCAGCTTATAAAACTTACTATAAGAAATGATGAGTATAAAAATATAAAACTTCGTTCTCCAGATCCATCATGTAATCCTTATTTAGCATTGGCTCTATTAATAGGGGCTGGACTTGAGGGTATTGAAAAAAACTTATCTCTTTGTGAACCATGTAATACAAATTTAAGCAAATCGCATATTGGAGAATTAAAGGATATAGAAACTTTACCTAAAAATATGTATGAATCAATAAACCTATCTAAAAATAATGAATTTATTAAATCTATTTTATCAGAAAAGACAATAACAAATTATATAGATAGCAAAGAGCAAGAGTGGAGAAAGTATGATGCTAGAACAGATAAAGAGAAAGTTGAAAGGGAATTGTACTTCTCAAATATCTAACTAAATGCATTTTTAAAGAAAGGATGGTTTTTATGGTAAGTGCGCTGATTATATCTAGTTCAGACAAAGGCAAGGATATCCTTTCAGATATTTTAAAAATGAGTGGATTTTCTAGTATCGATACAGCAAGTAGTGGAAGCGAAGGAAGAAGAGTTTTGATGGATAATAATTTTGATTTAATATTAATAAATGCTCCTTTATTTGATGAGTTTGGGCATGATTTAGCATTAAACATAACTACTAATACCTCATCAGGCGTTATACTTATGGTAAAGCGTGATATGGCAGATGGCGTATCTTCAAAGGTTGAAGATTTTGGTGTATTTATTGTTGAAAAACCATTAAATAAACAGCTTTTATATCAGGCTATAAAGTTAGTAAATAAATCAACAAAGAGTATTTTGAAATTAAAGGAAGAGAATTTAAAGTTAAAAAATAAAATATCAGAAATAAGGATAATAGATAGAGCAAAATGTATTTTAATACAATATCTAAACATGACAGAACCCCAAGCTCATAGATATATAGAAAAGCAAGCTATGGATAGAAGAATTACTAAAAAAGATGTGGCACAAAATATTTTAAAAACTTATGAAAATTAAGAATTAGAAGCTAATATAGAAATATAAATGTTGATATAAATATAAAAATGTAGAGAAAGGTTAGAGTTTAACTCTACACTAACTCTACATTTTTTATACTTTTAGTATAATTTATCTAAGACGATTTCCCATTGCAAATAGGTTTAAACCTATTATTACTACTATAAATGACATTATAGATGATATAAACTTCGATAAAAATAAGGGAGATATAATTAAAGTTATACCAAATAAAAATGTAAACATGTTAGATAAACCAAATTTAAAATAAGGATTATTTTTACTTGCAGCAATTTTTAATAGCTGATTAACGACTAAGTATGCACCTATAATAGAAGAAATAAATCCTTGAATCTTTGTAGGAAATATAAATAATAATACTACGAAGAATAAAAGGATAGCTTGGTTACGTTTGTGTGGTTTAAGTTCTTCTTTTGAAGCATATCTTGAAAGTTCATTAATGTTTTTTAAGTTTAGGTATGCTATAAATAATAGTGATAGACCTAATAGCCAAGACACTATTTTGATTCCAAGGTTTTTATATAATAGAGAAAGTGTTCCTAAAACAATTAGAACTAGACCTATTGATATAAATTTACTAGCATTTTCTTTTTTATTAACTCCATTAAAGTTGATGTTAAAAAATTGAAACATAAATTCACCTCTTTAAAAATACTTATGATTATTTTATAACATTATAACATAAAATAGTTAATTTCAAAGGACAAGAGTAGTAATTAATAGATAGTTTGTATCATAAAATTTATTAATTACTATATTTATAAGGAGGTTTGAATGTGTCTAATGTGGTAGCTATATTTTTCGCAGTGCTTGCTGGCCTCTCTACTACTTTGGAAGCTTTTTTAAATGGAGAATTAGAGAAAAACACTACAGCTCTAATAGCAACTTTTATTAGTTTAGTTGTAGGTGCATTATTTTTTTTGATAAGTATTTTAATTGCAGGTGATTTTAAAGATTTAATAAGAGTAGGTCCGATAAAACCTACATTATTGCTAGGAGGAGTATTTGGAGGTTTAATAATTTACTTTACAGTAAAAGCAATACCATCACTAGGAGTATCTAATACACTTACATTAATAGTAATTTCTCAAGTTATATTAGGATTTATAATTGATAGTGTTATACTAGGCAAAAACACTATACATCTGTATAATTATATAGGTGCAGCATTAATATTTATAGGCGTATTCTTTATGCTAAATTAGATGAATAAATTACATATTTAATTACTTTTTATAATGGATACATAATATAGACTATAAAAAATAATATGACAACTCAGTGACTCAAAAAAGTGAATTTAAACAAATGATAATTGGAGGAGAGTTAGAATGAAAAACAAAAAATTTGTAATTTCATTTAGTGGAGGAAAAGATAGTGTTTTAGCTTTACATAGAATGATCAAAAAAGGATATACTCCATTAGCGCTTTTAACGACGGTAAAGAAAAATGAAGACGAGTCTTGGACTCATGGAATAAACCATGATTTTCTAAAAAAGGTAAGTGATAGTTTAGGAATAGAGCTTATTACTGTAGAATGTGACGTTAATGAATATGAAAAAGAGTTTGAAAGAAAATTATTAGTAGCAAAGCAAAAGGGTGCAAGTATATGTGTATATGGAGATATTGATATAGAGCATCATAAACAATGGGGAGTAGATAGATGCAATGCAACTGGTATGGTTGCAGAGTTTCCTTTGTGGCAAGAGAATAGAGAAAATTTAGTATATGAATTTATTGATAGTGGATTTAAAGCAACAATTAAAAAGGTAAATTTAAATAATCTGGGAGACGATTTCTTAGGTAAAGTTCTAACTAGAAATTTAATACAAGAAATAAAAGCAACAGGTTCAGATGCGTGTGGGGAAAATGGAGAATACCATACTTTTGTAAGTGATGGGCCTTTATTTAAAAATCCCATAAGCTTTAAACAAGGTAAAGTTACTTTAGATGAAAATTATGGCCATTTACATATTATTTAATAAAAAGTCAGTTCAAAACAATTAATTTATTTTGAACTGACTTTTTTACTTTTACAAATTATATCTTTTAAATTTTATTTCTTTTCCCATGCAATCATTATAATATCTTTACCAGTTTCTGATTTTACTTGAGCTTCTGCCTTTTTTATAGCGTCTTGTTCTTTACTATCAAGATTAGCTATTTCAAAATTGTTATGATTACAACCACATCCACAATTATGTTCCATAATTAAGTCCTCCTTAAAATATGTTATTTATATTTTATGAAAATAAGGTAAAAGTATAACAATAGATAATTTGCATTTTTAGAAATAAAAAAGAATTATAGAAAATTTTATAATTAAATTATAGATAATTTTAAAGTATATTGAAAATAAGAAATAAGTTTTATTAATATTACTATACGTTAAATCCTAGACATAATAATACAAATATTAAACTGTGATATAATACCAAAGACAAATAATTTATCCTAGAATATTAGTCAGGAGGAATATATGAAGGATTATTATAAAATAGGAGAAATATCAAAAATATATGGAATAGGAAGAGACTCGCTTATGTATTATGAGGAAATTGGGATATTAAATCCTTATAGAGATACAAATGGGTATAGATTATATAGCATTTCAGATATATGGAGGTTAAATTTAATAAAAGAGTTAAGAAGTTTGAATTTCCCAATGAAAAAAATAAAAGAGTATCTAGTAAATAGAAGCATTGAATCAACAAATAAAATGTTAAATGAAGAAATAGAACTAATTGATAAAAAAATATCCGAGCTTTTATCTCATAGAGTGGATATTCAGCAAAGACTAAAGTCCATTGAAGAAACTGTCAATAATACTAAATTTAATGAAATAAAAGTAGAGTATATTGAAAAAAGAAAAGCATTAAAGTTAAATGCAAATATAAAAAGAGATGAGGATGTGGACTTTTTAATACAAAAGCTTCAAAAGGAATATGAAAATAGGTTTAATATTCTAGGAAATAATAACATAGGAGCTGTATATTCTTTAGATTCTATAAAAAATCATATTTATAATGAATTTAATTCAGTATTTTGTCTTTTAAATGAAGATGAAAGTATATACAATATAACTTTTGATGGAAATTATTATATTACTATGACTTATAGAGGAAGTTATAGTAATAATAAAGAATATATAAATAGAATGATTGAATATTCCGATGAAGAAAACTATGATATAATCGGAGATCCTATAGAAATATATAAGATAGATGTACATGAAACAGGTAAAGTGGAAGAATTTATTACAGAAATTCAAATACCGATAAAGAAAAGGTTACAACAGACATAAGTATTTGACAAACAAAGGGGGATTTTTTTATAATTAAATCAAGTCTCACCAAAACTTTTTTATAATTAATAGAGTTATTGGTTTTAAAGATATAAGGGGGTAAAACTTTTGATTACCAAAGTAAATGAAAGCTTAGAAAATGCATTTTGGGAATATGTATCTCATGAAGAGCGTATAAATTTATTTATTATAGGTGATGTAGAGAATTATGGATTTGAAACTGACTTTCAAGATGTTTGGTTTCAAATGGATAATGAGAAAATTGTAGCAGTAATGTTGAGATACTATAAATCTTTAATTATTTATAGTTATGAAAATGATTATAATATAGATGAAATGATAGATCATATAAATAGCTTAGATATAAAAGAAATTTGTGGGAAAAAAATAGTTATTGATAGGTTATTGACAAAATATAAGGATTTTAAAAAGTGCAAAGAAACTTACTTTTGCAGTTTAAAATCTTTAAAAGAAATAGATATTTTAAACTTGAAAGAAAATAAAATAGAAAAAGCAGAAATTAGTGATTTGAAAGAGTTAAATGATTTTATATGTAATATAGAAGATATGTATACTGAAGATTATATAGAATCTAAAAGTAAGCAATTAAAAGAAAAAAATACAAGGATATACTTTGTAAAACAAGATAATAAAATAGTAAGTACTACATCTACAGGAATAGAAACTAGTTTTTTAGCTATGGTATGTGGTACATGTACAGATGTAAATTATAGAAATCAAGGTTTAGCTACATTAATGACTTATACATTATCAAAAGAATTAGTTAATGAAGGTAAGATACCTTGCTTATTTTATTCTAGTGAAGTTGCAGGTAGAATATATAAAAAAATTGGATATGAAATAGATGATAATTGGAGCATGCTATTAAAGTAAACATCAGGAGACGGATATGGAAAAAAACAAAAGAAAAAAATATTATAGATTAAAAGCTTTAAAAGAAGCATCTATGGTATTTTCAATAATTTTAATATTGATTATATTGGTTATTAAGTTTGATGACTCTATATTTTCGGTAATATTATCTAATATAGGTTTTAAAGCTACTATTCCAATATTAATTTTATTATTTATTTGTTATATAATTGCATATGCTGTTAATTATGCATATGGAGAAATGGATATAAAAACAAAAAAAGAGAATAAATAAAGTTATTTAAAAAGCGAGTGAAAATACTCGTTTTTTTATAAGTAAAATAAATGAAGTATATGCAAATAGTAAAGTTCATTAAATTACTTACCATTATAAAGGCTTATACAATTACATATAATAATATTGCAATTAAAAATATTTAATTTCAAAGGAGAACTTTATGAAAAAATCCTTTAGAATTAACACTAAGATGTTTTTAATTATTTTCTTATTAGTAGTATTATTTCCAACTTGCATTTATTCAATGCAAAAAAAAGAAAAAATTCCTTCTGAGGTCATTATAGGAGGGGAACTTTTACAAATAAATATGAATACTAATAAAGTTATGTATTACAGAAATGAAAATGAAAAAAATGGATTAGAGAATTATGATTTAATATGTAAAGTAGATGGTAAAGATATAAATAATAGAGAAGACATACTTGAGTATATTATATCAAATAAAAAGAATGAAAAAGTTCAAACAATAGTATTAAGAAATAATAAGTATGAAACATTATACTTAAAATTAAGTGACTTAAAGCCATCTTTTTTTACAGAATATATACCTTTTTCTGCTACTTTAACTTATATAAATCCAGAGGATTATTCTTTTGGAGCAGTTGCTCATAATATTAGGGTACCTGATTTTAATAATGTTCTAACTCAAAATGGAGAAATTTATTTATGTAATATGCTAGAGATAAAAAAATCTAATGAATATGAAGTTGGAAGTATACATGGAAGAATTAATGATTCTTCTCAAGGTAAAATTAATAAAGTAAATGAATATGGTGCAAAAGGAAATATTAGTTTAGATGGATTTAAAGATAAACAAATTTATGAAGTTTGTAAAGCTAAAGATGTTAAATTAGGAAGTGCGAGTTTAGTAATAAATAATAGTAATGAAGAAAGTAAAAAGTTTTATGAAATTAATATAACTAAAATAAATAAACAAAATAAACCAAGTACACAAGGTTTTGAATTTGAAGTAGTGGATGAAGCTTTTATAAAAGAATATGGTGGTATATTACAAGGTATGAGTGGTTCACCAATAGTTCAAAATGGTAAAATAATAGGAGCTTTATCTCATGTAATTGCTACAAATCCAAAAGAAGGTATAGGATTATATATAGAGTGGATGATGGAAAAATAATTTTCCATCATCTATTTTTTTACCCAAATTGGAGCTGTAACTGAAATTTTATCGCCATTTTGAATTACTTTGACATAGTAAAATGTATTTTCATTAGATGGTAAATTAAATTCAAGCTTAGCTAAGTTAGAATTAAATTTTTTGCTTTTAATTATTTTACCTTGATTACTTATGACTTGAATTTCATTAATTTTATCTTGAAAATCTTTATCAACTGCACAAATAGCAAAATTTAATTTTGATGGTTTATTTAGTGTTGATCCTAAAGGAGAATCATTAAGTGTATAGTCTATTTTTATATTTTTATCTTCAGTAGCATAAACTCTCATATTTCTTAAACCATCATATAATGCTTCTTTACTAAGATCAGTAGATAAAATTACAGTTCTATATTCATTGGCTATACCAAAATCCATTTTATGGTTGTCTTGATTACATGTTGGAGCAAGATGCCATCCTTTATCTAAAGCTTTTTGATACATATCGTGAGTTCTTTTATTTTTACTAATGTCCTTTTTAGCTCCATTTCCAACTTCTAAAAGACACATTACACTATCAGCTTGAGGAGAATATTTAAAATCCTCGAAATCACCAAATTGAGTACCTGGATGATTAAATTGCCCAATTAAATCATCATAGTTAGATATAAGTGAATAAAAGCTTTTTAAATCTAAATTTTCATTATTTCTAGAAACAAAGCCATCAGTATTAAATATATTTATATGACCCTTAGGGGGATTTACCTTATTACTATATGTCATTTCAAATCCATCTAATGCAATAAACTCTCCATTTGATGTATATTTTTTTGAACAGTTTAATAAATTAGTCCATTTTTTACTAGGACTAGCATTATCTAGATTACATTTTAAGTCGTTGTCAAAGCTGTTTGAGTGCTCAGTTATAGCAAAAAAATCTAATTTTGCTTCATACTTAGATAAGTAATAAGCATCTTCGTAAGTTCCTTGTCCATCACTATTAGATGTATGAGCATGAAGCAACCCTCTATAATGAGTATATATAGGTGTACCAACAGTAAAATACCATTCTAATACTTTTTTGTTTTTATTTTCAGATAAGTCAGAAAGCTCTATCTTGGCTATCTGGTTACCTCTTTTAAATTTTTTCTTTGGCAGATAAGTTATATTATTATCTGTTATATTACATTCCTTTGTTACATCTTTATAATTAATATAAAGTTTTATTGAAGATAAATCCACACCACTAGAATCTTTAAAATTAATACTGATTTTAGGTTTTCCAATTATATATTTTTGACATTTATTAGGGTTAATTTCAATTATATCTGGAGGTGTTAAATCAATATTTTCTTCAACTATTGCATTTACAAAATAATCCTGAGTTTTGCTTTTTATAATTCCTTTATCATTAAAAATAAAAATACTAACTAAAATTATTGAAATTATTAATAATGTTATTTTTTTTAATTTCATAATACCATCCCTAGCAAATAATTTTATATTAATAAATATTTTCTATAATATTTTTAGCATATTTAAATCATAAATTACTGTAAATAAAAACCAATATGTTATATTGAAATTACATTATCAGTATTGCAATTTTGATTTGTTAAAAATGATTTATTATCTAATTTTAGTAGTAAAGAAGATAATGAAATTTTACAATCTAAATATAGATTTAAATCATTTATTAAATCTATATAGAGTTTTAGGCTATTTATATATATATCTAAATAAGATTGATTAGATTCTTGTTTAGAAAAAGGATCAATCCATTTATTATGTCTTTCATTTAGTAAATCATTAATACAATGTGTGTAATTAGAATATACTTCATTATCTATATAGCTGCTTTTAGCAGTTTTATTTTTTATATTCAAATAAATTTTAGATATAATATTTGGTGATGAATTTATTTTATTTTCTACTTTCTTAAAGGTATGAAAAGATTTTTTTATATCATTACAGGATACATTTTTATTATAAACTGAGCATACTAGGTAGCTATACATATCAGAAAGTATTAAAAGCTCATTATTTTTTAAGTTTATATTCAAATAATCTTTAAATTCATAAGGTTTTAGGTTTTTAAATTTAAGAAGAAGCAAACTATCAATATGCGTTTCTATACTTTTATGAAGAGCTATAGAGCTTTTATATTTATATTTATCTCTTAAGTTTTTTTGTAAATTATATATATAAGGGTGTGATTCTTTGTCTAAAATGTAATGAGTTAGATAACCATATATATATGAAATACAAATATTTGAAAAGTTTATATCATTAAATACATATTTTAAGTTTTCTTTGTTTTTTGAGTACATAATCATATTTTTTATAAAACGGTTAATATTTTTATTATGAATAATAGCACTTAATTGAGAGATATTTTTATTATTAAAGAATGAAAAGTCATTATAATAATTGAAGAAATTAGGACCTTGGCATCCTAATATATACATATCATAATTTTCATTTATAATATTTTTCGTATAACTATCTAATATATCTAAACAGTCCAATGCAAATAAATAATGTGTAATGGCTCTAGGCATTTCTAATCCTCCCATAAAATATATAATTCTTAGCTTATGTAAATTTAAAATCTATATACATTAGAACAAGCTTATAGATAATATAATTTATAAATATATAAAAATCATCCTAGGAGGATTTAATATGCTAGTGGATTCTATAAAAGTAAATGTAAATAAAAAAGATGCTATGAAAAAGATTTTTACTAAAACTCCTTTGATAAGTAAAATTATACAATTTAATAATAAAGCCCAAGATATACATTTAGAATATATTGAGTTTAAGGTTCTGACATATCAGATAATAAGCAAGAAAGGCAGCATTAATTTTTTTAGAAATAATTCTAAAACCTTTAATATTACAATGATAGTTAATACATATAGTGGATATTCTGAGTCTGTAGATGATGCTCCTAATACAGTAAAGAGATATATACCAAAGAGCTGTATAAAAAAATCTAAGGTTGATGAGTACCAGATTATAGAAGAAGTTAAAAATCAAATTTTTAAATTTTTAGGAAAAAAATATAAAAGTGACTTATTAGAGAATATGAATATTCAAAATATAAAATTAATAGAGGTTAAAAGTATATATAAACCTTATTGGGTTGCTAACTATAATGGTAAAAATATATTTGTGGATGCATAAAATTTCTTTAAATACAAATTATTAGAGGTGGTTGATTATAACCACCTCTAATAGTTTATTTTTTAGTTTTATTTTTAACTAAATAATCAAGCGTTTCTAGTCTATAACCCTCTTTTTCCCAGTGTGTTAGCACATCATCTAGTATTTCACTATTAGTTTTTGAGTTAGAATGTAGTAAAACTATTGCTCCAGGATGTGTTCTTGAATAAATTTTATTTTTCGCAAATTCATGTGTAGGTTGTTTATCGTTATACCAGTCAACATAAGCAAAACTCCAAAATATAGAACTATATCCTAAATCTTGTGTATATTTTAAAGACTCTTCACTAAATTTACCCATTGGGGGTCTAAAGTATTTTGGCATTTCTTTATTCGTTACTTCTTTATAAGCTTCCTCAACACTAATAATTTCTGATTTAAACTTATCAAAGTCATGTATACTAGCCATGGAAGGATGGCTTTTTGAATGGTTACATACCAAATGTCCTTCTTTTTCCATACGCTTTATAATATCAGGATTAGATTTTATATATGTTTCTACAACAAAAAAGTGTGCCTTAGCGTTATGTTTCTTTAGAACATCTAATAAAGTATTTGTATATCCGTTTTCATATCCCGAATCAAAAGTTAGGTATATTACCTTCTCATTAGGATCCCCTACATAATATGAACTGTATTTATTAAAAAAGCTAGCTTCTTGTATAGCAGTAGGTTGCTTTCCATCTTCTCTTGGATTAAAATACCAGCTATATTCATGAGTGCTAAGATCAGGAGAAGATATTTGAGTTTTAATTTTATTAAATAATGAGAAATTAGGTATTATCAATAAAGAAAAAACGAGTAAAAATATACCTAATATATAATAATTTTTATAACTTTTTTTATTCACAAAACCACCTCAATATATAAATAAATTTTACTTCATTATAGTTTTAATAAATATTAGTTATTATATACTACAAATATAGACAATAAGAAATTATAAAATTTTGTCAATTTTTATAAGGGATTTTAATTTTCTAAAATGTATAGTAAAGTTATTATTATATAAAATAAGCATATATTGTTTATTTGGTAATTTTGAAAGGACGAAAGATGGAGGGAATTACAGATATAATCAAAATTAAAAACAATATTATAAGTGTTTTAGATAATGTTGTTTTCTTAGATATAGAAACTAGTGGATTAAATCCAAGTAAATCAGAAATTATAGAAATTGGTGCTATCAAAATAGAGGGTACAAATAAATTTACATTTGAAACTTTAATAAAAAATAAAAGAGAGATACCTTTAGAAATATTTTCTTTATGTACTGGATTAAAAAAAGAAGATTTTAAGAATGCTTTAGAGTTAAATATTGTTAAAAAAAAGCTTATTGAATTTGTTGAGGATAAAACTATTATTTGTCATAATGCACTTTTTGAGAAAAGTTTTTTTGATATATATATACCTGAATTAAAAAATGAGATTATTGACTCTATGGAGTTAGCAGCTATTTTAGAGCCGTATCATAGAGAATTTAATTTAGATTATTTAAAGAAAACTATAACTAATGATAAGAAAAATGAAAGCCATAGAGCTTTAGATGATGCGATGGATACAATAAAGATTGTAAATTCATTATTAATGAGACTTAATAAAGAAGAGAGTGAGATTACTTTAGAGCCCTTAAGTTTTAAAATAAATTCTTATTTAAATAAATTTGGTTTACCTAATTGGAACTGGAGTAAACATATAGACAATGGAAATTACAATGTATCTGATGATTGTGTAAGGTATAAAAATGATAAAAATAATAACATTAAGAGAGATAATGAAAAAGAAAAGGAAGTTTTTAATAAAATTCATTCAAAACATAGTCCTTACGAAGATTTATTGAAGGATGAAAGCATATGGGCAAATAAAGAAGGTTTTATATATGAATTTAGACCAGGACAACACGAGCTTACTAAAACAATAAGAGAAACTTTTAGAGGTAATAGTGGTTCTGCTAAGGTTGCGTGTATTGAAGCACCTACAGGAATCGGAAAAAGCGTAGGATACTTACTACCTGCAATTTTAGAAGCTAGATTAAGAAGTCAAAGGATTATAATATCAACTGATACAAAAGAATTACAAACACAACTTATAAATAAGGATATTCCTAATATTTTAAATTCATTAGGTTTAAATAATAAAGTAAGTTATGGATATATAAAAGGTAAAAATAATTATATTTGCGTAGAAAAACTAGAAGGATATAAGTCTGATTATACCTCAGAAGACACAACTGTCTTAGATGTTCTTGGTATTATTTATCTAGAAAGACTAGTAGAGGAAGGCAATTATGGAGATATAGAAGAAATAAACTATTGGGTTATAAATCATTTCGCAGGTATTGAAAATCATATCATATATGCAAGTTGTGATCCTAATTTATGTAGGCCTAAAAAATGTATTAAAAACTGCCTGTATAAAAGAAGAGTTGAAGAATTAAAAGAAGAAGACATAACAGTCATTAATCACTCATTACTTGCTAAATGGCCATATAAAGAAGAAAAACCTATAGAAAATTTAATCGTAGATGAGGCTCATAACCTAACTGAAAAAGGATATGAATTCTTTTCTAGTATAGTAGATTCAAGATCATTTAAATATTTCTTACAAGAAATGTATCCTTATGAAAATATTTATAACAGTCCATTTGCTTACAACAAAAAACTTAGAAAAATGAAAATGTTTGATAAATTTTATAATCACATAAGGTTAGATAGAACTCAAAAAGATAAGATAAGTACAAATATAAATTTAATTGTACAAGAAATTGATTCATTGCTTATGTACGGAGAAAGTAGTGATTATAAAAATGCTAGTATGTACAATTTAAGGTGGGAACTAAACCTTCAGGAAAATGATGTTGCAAGTAAAGTAAGAAAGGATAATGATTATATTAGTTTAACATATAAAGCTTATACTGATAGAGTTAAACTTAGTTGCGAAACAATAATAAGAAACCTTTCTTCAATGTTAGTTATTATTGATAGAAATATGGACGATGATAGTTGTGATAAAGAATCAGATATATATAAGTTTGGAAAATCTAGGTTTATGGATATGGAATGTATAAAAACTACTATGCAAGCTTTCTTAGAGTACAGTGAAGAGGATGAAGTTGCTAGGATTGTAGATATAGATAGAGATTTTAGGCATTTTGAATTTAGAGTTGTACCACTTAATTTAGCAGACTTATTTGAGGAAAATATATTAAGTACTTTATCTAGTGGTATATTTTTATCTGCTACATTAAGTATTGGAAATAAAATGGACTATTTTAAAAGAGCTCTAGGAATAAATAGAGTAGGTAATGTTGAGAAAATTATAGACCCTATTTATGATTATAAAAAGAGACTATCAGTAATTAGTATAAATGATATATCTAGTTATAAGAATGATAATTTTATAGATGATATGAGTGAAATAATAAGTGATATTTGTGATATTACCAATGGTCATACATTATGTCTTTTTAATAGTAAAGATAGGCAGAAAAAAACCTATGATATATTAAAAGGCTATTTACATGAAAAAGATATAGAAATATATAATGATAAAAAGGGTATTAAGGTACTTAAAAATATAGATAAAAAATGTGTAGTATTAGGATCTAAAGGATGTTTTGAAGGTGTTGATGTACCAGGTGATGGATTAATATGTGCGACAATGGATAAAATACCTAATTTAAATCCAAAAGACCCACTATACTCAACGATAATGCATAAATACAATATACCTTATCATGCAATAAACTATCCTCAGTTAGCTATTAAAGTAAAACAAGCCTTAGGAAGAATATTAAGAAGTAAATATGATTATGGATGCTTTGTTATATTTAATAGTGGTAGTAACTTAGCAACTTTAAGAATGCTAGAAAGAGATTTACATGGATGTAAGATACTTAGTATGAATAGAGCTAATATGTATAAGAACATTGAAAGTCATCTTAAAAAATCTAGGCAAGAAGTTATAAAGTCAGCAATAATAGATATATCAAAATCCTTAAAAAATATAAATTTTGAAGATATGAAAAAGGTAGAGGAGTATATAAATAAAGAAATAAAAAATAGAACATTAATGAGTCGAGTACAATATATGAACAATTTTGAAAAAACTTTTAAAATAAAGTACTTTGACATAACTTATTTAATAAATAAAGATAAGTTAATTTAGAAACTTAATAATAAAATCTGTTTTTTTTATAAAAATGAAAAAAAATATATTTAACTTTCAAAAAAAACTTAAAATAATTTAGATATTGAATTATTTTAAATTAAAATAAACCCTAGATAAATGTGTAATTTACTAGGGTTTATTAATATAACTTATAAAAAAAATAAAAAAACGAATTTTCAGAAAAAAAAGGAATTATGATATAATGACAAAATTTAAAAAATAAAGTATTATTTTTTAAATTTATAGAAAATTTTAAAAAATAAAGTTGACATTTATTTGCGTATTGATATAATTAGTATATAAAATTTAATTTATATTTAATAAGAAATTATTATTAGGGAGGGAACAAATATGGATAGCGCTGTAAAATCATCGCAAGAGAAAAAAAGTCTATTCCAAAAATGTCTTGATGGAATAGAAATAGTGGGAAATAAGCTTCCACATCCAATTACATTATTCTCATTATTTTGTTTAGCAATTATAATTATATCTGCAATAACTGCAGCTATGGGGCTTTCAGTAGAAGGAGAACTTGTAAATAGAACTACTGGAGAATTAGAAGTTTCTACAATAGCGGCAACTAGTTTACTTTCAAGAGATGGTATTGTATATATGTTAGAAAACGCTATCACTAACTTCGTTAACTTTGCACCATTAGGAATGGTTTTAGTTGGTATGTTAGGGATAGGAACTGCAGAAGGAAGTGGATATATATCTGCTTTACTTAAGAAGACAGTTGCAGTAACTCCTGCAGCATTAGTTACACCAATGGTTGTATTCTTAGGGGTTATGTCAAATATAGCAAGTGATGCTGGTTATGTTGTATTAGTTCCACTTGGAGCATTAATATTTATGTCATTTGGTAGACATCCACTTGCAGGACTTGCAGCAGGGTTTGCTGGAGTTTCTGGAGGATTCAGTGCTAACTTAATAATAGGAACAATAGATCCAATGTTAGCTGGTATATCTACAAGTGCAGCACAAATGATAGATCCAACTTATACAGTACAAGCAACTTCAAATTTATACTTCATGGTTGCTTCAACATTTTTAATAACACTATTAGGATGGTTTGTAACAGATAAAATAGTAGAGCCAAGACTAGGGGCTTATTCTGGAAACTCTACATTATCTAAAGAAGATCAAGATTTACAAAATTTAAGTGATAAAGAAAAGAAAGCATTAAAGATAACTAACTTAACAGTTTTAGCAATGTTAGTTGGTATAGTTATAGCAATAATGCTTCCAAATTCACCATTAAGAAACGTATCAATAGAGCAAGAACAAGGATTCATGGCTTCAATAATAGATCATTCGCCATTAATGAATGGATTCGTATTATTAATAGCTATAATATTCTTCGTAGCTGCTTGTGTATATGGTAAAGTATCTGGTCAATTTAAAAATGAAAAAGATATTGGTAATGAATTAGGGAAATCAATGGCTTCTATGGGAAGTTATATAGCATTAGCATTCGTAATGGCTCAATTTGTTAACTACTTCTCATACACTAACTTAGGTACTATATTAGCTATAAATGGAGCTAACTTATTACAATCTATGAAGATGAACTCTATAGTTCTTATGATAGTATTCGTACTATTTGCAGGATTTATAAACTTATTCATGGGATCAGCTTCAGCTAAATGGGCTATAATGGCTCCGGTATTTTTACCAATGTTCATGAAGCTGCAGATATCTCCAGAATTAACTCAAGTTGCATACAGAATAGGTGATTCAACTACAAATATAATATCACCTCTTATGACTTATTTTGCAATGATAGTTATATTCGCTCAAAAGCATGATAAGAAAGCGGGTATGGGTACATTAATATCAACAATGTTACCATATACTATAGTATTCTTAGCAGGATGGATATTAATGTTAATATTATGGATGACTTTTAAATTACCACTAGGGCCAGGAGCTGGACTAGTTTACGGATTATAAAATAAATAATAGCTTCTATAAATCTATTTAGATATCGGGGCAGTAAAATAAAATTCTCAGTTATGCATATAGAAATATGCTGCATAACTGGGAATTTTTTTATTTTATAGTGGAGTGTATTATTTGGAAAATGCCTTGTTTATTAGTCCTAGAACGAAGTCTTTTCCTTCTATTGTTATTGATTGTATTTTATTATCCTTTGTATATATTACTACTGATGAGTCTGAGTAATTACTTAGGTCTTTGTTGTTTGTTTTGTTGGTGTTACTTAAGTTGTTGTTTACAGGGTTAACAGTATCCAGTTTTGCATTATTGTTAGAACTATATTTAGGATAGTTGTGGTTTTTATCTGGATGTTGTTTGTGAGGCACTAAAGGATAAAAATAAAGCTTTTCTTTGTTATTTATTGTAGAGGCTATAAAGTTAGCTGAATTTAGATTGAATTCAGTATTAAAATCGCTAATACTTTTGCCAAAAAATTCTTTAGCAGCATAACTTACTACAAAATCACTTTTGCATATCATACCTTTATGATTATAAAACTCTACTTTATAATCTGAATTAGTTAGATTATTAGATGAAATAAAATCTTTTGATGTTCTTAAGTTATAATCACCTGATATAGAATTTTTTACTATACCATCTTCAAAATATACATGAAGAAATGGATTTTCTTTATTATTATTTTTATAAGTAGCAATTACAGATATACTGTCTTCTAGGCTTTTTAATGTTACATCTTCTGTATTTATATATTTAATCTTATTTGAATCAATATAATATATTGCTGAATATGGAATACCTAATGAGGTTTCTAGATCTTTAGATTTGGTACCTATTAATTTTGTTGTATCAGCACTAGCTTGTTTTATATAATTATTATTTGAAGATGAATTATTTGAATTATTCATAGTACAAGCTGTTGTCAATAATAATATAAAAAATAATATACATATAATGCATTTTTTCATAACATATTTATCTCCTTTTTTATAGATGTAATTTATATGAATAGTATCTAAAAATACTATGAAAAATATACTTATATATATTGTATTGAATAATAATAGATATATAAGAAAAAATAAGAAAGAATATGAATTATCATCAAAAGTATAATAAAGGAGCAATTTTATATGGTATATATATTATTATTAATTGGGTTTGTTCTTCTTATAAAAGGAGCAGATGGATTTGTATCAGGAGCATCTTCTATAGCAAAGAGATACAATATACCGAGTTTGATTATAGGTCTTACTATTGTCGCATTTGGTACTAGTGCACCAGAAGCCGCTGTAAGTATTACAGCAGCATTAAGTGGACAAAATGATATGGCAATTGCTAATGTTGTAGGGTCTAATATTTTTAACTTAAGTTTTGTTGTAGGGGCAACTGCATTGATACATCCTATAAAAGTTCAAAAAAGTACTATAATTAAAGAGTTTCCTTTTGTAATGTTAGCGTCTATTGTGTTAGCTATATTAGCACATGATACTAGATTTCAAGGATATAGTGAAAATGCATTGACAAGGGCAGATGGATTAATGTTATTAGCATTATTTATAATTTTTATGTACTATCTTATAGAAATGGCTTTTACAGCTAAGGATGATGTTGCAGAAGAAGAAATTAAAATTATGCCATTAGGTAAAAGTATTTTATATAGTATATTAGGAGTTTCAGGTATTATAATAGGTGGAGATATGGTAGTAAACTCTGCAAGTGATATTGCAATAACATGGGGAATGAGTCAGAATCTTGTAGGTCTTACTATAGTATCTGTGGGAACATCATTACCTGAACTTGTGACTAGTATTGTAGCAGCACGAAAAGGAGAAAGTGACATAGCTATAGGTAATGCTGTTGGTTCTAATATATTTAATATATTATTTGTTTTAGGGATATCATCGTTTATTCATAACATAGCAGTTCATCCTATTGTATTTGCAGATATGCTTGTTATGCTTTTAATCAGTTTAATTACATTTATATTTGCATCTACAAAAAGAACTATTAAAAAAGGTGAAGGTGTAGTTCTTATAACTTTATATATTTTATATATGATATTTATAATTATTAGAAAATAAGATACTAGAAAATAAAAAATCCCTATGAACTAGATTAATAACATCTATTTCATAGGGATTTTTAGAATAATTAAATTTATATAACTTCTTTTACTTTTTCATTTTCTGATTCTTCAACAGTTTCTTCTGAAAGCTGTTCTATAGTTAATCCTGTTAATCCATAGAATAATGAGATTATAGGACAAAGCAAGTTAAAGAATGCAAATGGTAAGAATGCAAAACATCCTATATTCATTGTTGCAGACATATAAGCTCCACAAGTATTCCAAGGTATAAGTGGTGAAGTTATTGTTGCACTATCTTCTAAAGCACGAGATAGATTTTTAGCAGCTAACCCTTGTTTTTTGAATGCATCTCTATACATACTTCCTGGGATAACTATAGCTAGATATTGGTCAGCCACAGCTAAATTAGTTCCTATAGCAGTAAATATTGTAGCTGCAATCAATCCAAATGTTCCTTTAGCTACTTTAAGAATTGCAACAGCAAGTGCTTGAAGTATACCTGACTTTTCAAGGATACCACCTGTAACTAAAGCACACATCATAAGTGCTACTGTATCTAGCATGCTTTCAAGTCCACCACGAGAAAGTAATTCATCTACAAAGACCATACCACTGTTTGAAGTATATCCAACTTTAGCTGCTACTATTACATCAGCAACTGAGTTTCCTTGAAATGCTACTGCTACTAAACCTCCAAGTAAAGCTCCAATCATAAGAGCTGGAATAGCTGGTACTTTTAAAATAACCATAGCTATAACAGCCACAGGAACTAAGAATAAAAATGGAGATAAAGTATTAAAACTGTTAAGTAATGCATTTTGTATTTCTGTTATTTGTGATGTATTTATTTGACTTCCTGCATATTTCATGCCAATTATTCCATAAAGAATAAGTGATATTGCTAAAGCAGGTACAGTCGTATATAACATATGCTTTATATGATCAAATAAATTAGTTCCAGCCATTGCAGGAGCTAAGTTTGTAGTATCAGATAAAGGAGACATCTTATCTCCAAAATATGCTCCAGATATTATTGCACCGGCAATTATACTACTTGGTATACCTAATGCACTTCCTATACCTAATAATGCTATACCTATTGTACCTACAGTTGTCCAAGATGAACCTGTTGAAATAGATACTATTGCACATATAATAGTTGTAGCAATTAAGAATATACTAGGAGATAATATATTAAGGCCCCAATATATCATTGATGGGACGATACCACTTATAATCCAAGTTCCTATTAAAATGCCTACTACTAAAAGAATCAAAATTGATTGCATAGTGGTATTAATAGTTTCTAAAATTCCTTCTTCTAATTCCTTCCATGTAAATCCTAATTTAAATATAGATATACAACCTGCAAATACACCTCCTAATATTAAAGGTATATGTGCTGAAATTTCGTAATCTTTTAGTATGACTAAGCATGTAACTAAAGTAACGATTAAAAAGCCTACACATAATATAGCGTCAAACAATGTTGCTTGTTTTTTTTCTCTTGTTGATGTCATAATAGACCTCCCTTAATTTTTTGTTGAATATAACCTGATATTTAAAATAGGGATAAAAAAATAGAGTAGAAGCTTCTACTCTAGACTTAATCATTTTTATATAGTATATGACTTAATCTAAAGATAGCACTCCACAAATTATTGTGACAGTGTTATACATATTATGCATAACCCCAACATATAAGCTTAAAGCGTCACTTATATATTTCGGCAATGTTACCTTTTATTTTGCTTCACTGTGCTTAACTCTGCAAAACTACTTATTAACAATGCAACCTCTATCATTAGTTATATTCGATATTAAATTATAGAATATATTATAACATAAATAGAAAAAAATTCAAATAGATAAATAAACAAATAGTATAGTTAAGAAATAAAACTTCAAAAATATATGAGTTTAAGTTAAAATATTTAGTGATTGAATACGGATTATTATAGTAATAATTATTAAAATATAGGAGTGATTAAATTTGAGCAAAAAGAAGTTTTATGCTGTAAAAAAGGGTAAGTGTGTCGGTATATATAATACATGGGATGAGTGTAAATCTCAGGTTAATGGATTTTCAGGAGCAGAGTATAAGAGTTTTTTAACTATGGATGAAGCAAAAGACTATATTTATGGAAAAAAAGAAATGGTTATAAAAGATGAAAGTAATTTAGTAGAAGCATATGTTGACGGAAGTTATGAACACTGCATAAGAGAATATGGATCTGGTGTTGTTATTCTTAAAAATGGAGAAGTTCAAAAAACTTATAGTGAAAAAGGTAATGAAGAATCTCTTGTAACTATGAGAAATGTAGCCGGTGAAATAGAGGCAGCAAAAATAGCTATGGCTTACTGCCTTGATAATAATATAGGAAATTTAATTCTTTATTTTGACTATGAAGGTATAGAAAAATGGTGTACAGGAGTATGGAAAACTAATAAAATTGGTACTATAAATTATAAAAAATACTATGACAGCATAAAAGATAAATTAAATGTCAAGTTTGTTAAAGTTAAAGCTCATTCAGGTAATAAATATAATGAAGAAGCTGATAAATTAGCAAAAAAAGCAATAGGATTATAAAAATAAAAGCTCCACAATTCAAATACAATTGTGGGGCTTTTAAATATATAGACTCTTATAAATTAATCTTCAAATGGTCCGTATATATCTTCTAATTCTTTTCTAAAGTTAAGTGGATTATTTATTGATTCATACATAGCTCTAGCAAGTATATTAGCTTGATCGAAAGTTGATGTCCAAGAGAATATTCCTCCTAAACAATTGTTTAATACATATTGTGCTTTAAAATAGATTGAAAGATCGTTATCAAATGACATAGCGAATTGACCGTCTCTTACAAGATAAGGTACCTTAGCCACATTATCAAATCTATATTCATATCCATTTTTATTTATATAATTTCTTCTAAGTTCATCATAAGATACTGTTGTTGTAGCACCTAATCTTCCATAGAATGGAACACCTAATAATATTTTCTGAGAAGGCATACCATTATTGATTAAATTTTGTACCATTCCATCTACACTATAGCCAGGCAATGATAGATCTGACTCAAATAAGTTAGCTTGATGTCTTCTTCCTCTTTCACCTGTTTCTCCAGCTGTAAAGTCATAACTCATAAGGTTGAAATAAGTTATAAGAGGGGCTACTTTATCTACTTCCAGACTTCTATTTGTATATCCAACATCACCAGTTCCAGCTACACTTAGCCACGCATCATCCCCAATAACATCCCTAATTGCAGTTATTAAAAGAGTAAAGTTTTCTCTATCTTGTGGTCTAGATTTTATACCAGCAGCGCTACTTCCAGGATATTCCCAGTCTAGATCTATTCCATCTAAGCCATAATCACTTATAAGTTGATTTACATTTCTTGCAAAATCATATCTAGATTGAGGTGTTAAAGACGCATCAGAGAAACCTTCAGCACCCCATCCTCCTATAGCAGCTATAACCTTAAGTGATGGCTTTGATTCTTTTAATGAAACTAGATAATCTAAATATCTTGGAGTTGGAACTAATAAAGTACCATCTGGATTGATTTCAACAAAAGCATAAATAACCGCATCTAAAAATCTAGGATCAACGTTCTTAGGGTTACCAAATACATATTCCATAACTATAGGAGATAGATTAGGACAATTAGGATTACCTTCTTGTTGTTCACCAGGTGCATTTATTGGAGGTCTATTCATGTAATTCATAACCTCACAAGTACCTGATTTTTTAGAGTCATCTTCGGGCATAAAACATAAGTACCAATCCATACATTGATATTCTTTGCTACAAGACTTAACTCTGTTTTTTAACTCTTTACATGTTTTAGGTGGAGGTAAAACAACTGGCATACCAGGTAACCAGTTAGATGTTATATTATAACTGCAAAATGGTTATCTAGTACTTACTTCATTGTAAATTTATTTTGGTAATCTAGGATAAAGCTCCAAAGTAAAATCATCAGCCTTTGCTGTTTTATCTTTTTCATATAAAACTTTTTCTAATACAGATTTTAAGAGTGAGTTTTGCTCTTTTGCATCTGTAGCAATATAATAATTTTCTAAAACTTTTTCTATATTTGGTATTATTAACTTATTAGCTAGTATACTTTCGTTATAAGAAATTATAGCTAGATTAGATTCTGATATTTGACTTTTTAAATTATCTATTCTAAGTTTTAGAACATTAGATCTTTCTAAGAAAGTGTCTTCATCATATATACCACGTTCTAAAAAATCAAATAATTTACCTTTTTGAGTCTCGGTATCTTTTAATTCTTTTTGTAGTTTTTTTAATTCAAATTTTAATCTATCAATTTCTTGAGTATTTGTATTTGGTTCTATTCTTATCTTATAATCATATAAATAATTTTCAAGAGATTCTACTATAGACTTTTCTACAGATTTAGAATATGAAGAACGATTATCACAATGCCTACATGTTAAATAGTATTTATCTCTAGAGATTTTTTGAATCATACTATGACCACACTTCTTACATATAAGAATACCAGCAAGAGGATTAGAGATCTTCTTTTTAGTAGGGCTAATATATTTACTCTTTCTTATCTCCTGAGCTTTTTTGAAGGTAAACTCATCTATAATTGCTTCATGATTGCCTTTTGATATAATCTGTTCACTTGCAGGTCTAATTCTACTATGATTTTTTCTATCTACAGTTTTCCACTTAACATAACCGGTATATGTTATATTAGAAAGTATATCTCTTACGGCCTTATTTTTAAACTCAATATTATTATTTGTCCTGTAACCTAAACTATTTAATTTATTAGCTATTTTGGTTGCGCCATTACCTTCTAGATACATATCAAATATAAGTTTCACTGCTTTAGCTTGTTCTTCATTTATAACAAGGTTCTTTTTTCCCTTATCATCATATTTAAATACATATCCATAAGGAGCATCAGGAGATATATATTTTCCTTCTTCAATACTTTTTATTCTACCACGTTGTAAACGTCTGTTAATTAGCTTTAGTTCTTTTCTAGCCATAAATGCTTCAAATTCACTATATTCTTCATCAAACTCATCATCTAAATTATAAATTTTACGAGGAGTAATAATTTTAGTCTTAGATTGTTTAAATGTATCTAAGATTAATCCTTGATCTTGCATGTTGCCTCTTCCAAGTCTATCAAGATCCATGACTAGTACAGCATCATATTTTTTATTTTTTACTTCTTCGAGAAGTTCCATCATACGAGGTCTATGTTCAATATGTTCACCAGATACAAGCTCTTCTTTTATATCAATTATATTTAAATTTCTCTCTTTAGCAACTTTAAGGAGTGTAGTCTTATGTCTATGAAGGGTTTCGAATTGACCTTCTTTTTCTGCTTCAATATCTGCACGAGATTTTCTTAAATATATACAAGTATTCATTTTAAACCCACCTTTCATGATAATTATATCATGTTAAAAAAAATAAAAACCACTCAAATTTTAATAAAGAGTGGTTTAAAATAAATTTTAAAATTATTCTTGTATGCTTTCAAGTTTTTCAAGATTTATAGTATATATATTTTTATTTCCTAGTTTATATGATTCTAGTAATTTTAAATCCTCAAGTATTTTTATTTTTTTTCTGACTGTACTCAATCCGTATTCAGAATGATATACTAATTCAGATATACTTAATCCATCATCACCAAATAGAGCATTTTGTACAAGTATATATGCAATACATGATAATTTTTCATCTGAAATAAATATATCATGAGCTATTTTACTATAGTGGGAGAATTTCTCGCATTTATCAGTTAAGTTAATGCATAGTTCTTTCATAGACTTTATTATAAAATCAAAAAAAGTTAAAACAAAAGGAGTTAGGTCACCTTTATTTTTTTCATCGTTGCATATTTCAAAACTTTTGTAATATTTATTTATATTATTTTTTATAGTATAAGCTATTCTGTAAGATACTAAAGGTTCTAGTTGCTTTGATAGTAAATAACTGCTAATAAAACGACTAGTTCTTCCATTTCCGTCATAAAAAGGATGTATATATCCAAATAAATAGTGGAATACAGCTATTCTAATTAAAAAATTATAATTATCATTATTTAAAATATCTAATGCTTGTGACATAGACTCTATAATTTCTGATTCAGGCGTCAAACCTGTATGTAATACTTTTTGATGCTTATTATAGACATATACTTTTTCTTTTCTGAATATATCACCATCTGGAGCATGTTGTGGATTTTCATTTATTATATCAGTCAATGTAAGTTCATCATAAAGTGATCTAATAGATTTACATGAAGATAAATCTAAATCACTGTCCTCCAGAAGCATTTCATATTTTTTTACTATTCCGAAAAGTCTTTTATTTGGATTTTCATTTTTTTTATCATTTAGAATATCGCTTATTTCTTTTCGAGTACTATTTACGCCCTCTATTTCATTTGTCATTCTTATTTCATCGATTAGGCATGTTTGCTGATATTCTGATAGCGCAATAGGTGGAACATAACTTGATGCTGTAAATAAGCTTTTATCAAGACTTAAAATAGTACTTATTTTACTTAATATGTCGTTATTAATTACAACAAAAGCATTATTGTTTTTTATTTTAAAATTGAATTTATATGTGGACTCACTATTACATCGCATATTATATGTTTCTTCATACAGTTGTTTATCGCTATAGTATAAACTTGATAATAATTTATATTTCATAATATCACTTCCTTTCTATATATAAAATATTATAAATATTATAATTTATAATATTTAATAAGTACACAATAAAATTTTGTATATGCTTATTAAAAATAATATATTTTAATACTTAAAATCTTAATAACAGATAGATACTAGTTATTATTATCTATATTTAATATATTATTCTAATATATTTTTTTATATTACGTGATTTTAAGTAAATCTGAATATTTAGAAGAATTAAGCAGAAATGCTAGATATTCATGTGTAAAAGTAAAGAATGAAGAAGTTGAAGAAGCAGAAGAATTATTAAATTACATAGAAGAATTTGTTGAAAATAAAAAAGACTAGGAATTAACCTAGTCTTTTTTATTTATCAAGTTTTTTATAGAGTTCTTTATTTTTAGATCGAATTATATTAATTTGTTTATCTAATACTTTTAAATAAGTCTGTAGTTTAATTAAGTTGAGAATAAAGATAAAAGTGATGAAAATAAAAATAAATATTAATATTAATATAATCATAAAAATTTCCTTACCTCCATAATCAAAATAGTTAATATACTTTAGATATAATAACATATATTTTAATTATATAAAAATGTAATTTTAGGTTAAAAAAAGCATAAAATTCGTTATATAAAGAACTATTTCGTTTAAAATTTTTAACGAAAGTATATAAATGCGAATGTTGAAAAAGTGGCATTTCATAAGTGGTCATTAAGTGTGCATAAGTGGAATCAAATCCGAACAAAAAAGAAATAGTAATTAATTGGAATATTTTACAAATTAATTCAAGTTATGATAAAATATGTCGTGAAAACTTAACTTTAATGGGGGGGAAAATATGAACAAAAAAATTAAAACTTTGTTTATTGTATTGATAATATTATGTTTTATATCTGGAGTAACACCAGGGATGGGGATTATTACAGGAATATTAGGAATTATATTAAATAACCAAATTAAAAAGAACATTGATTTAAAGCAAAGTAAACTAGATTTAGAAAATGATATAAAAAATAATAAAGAAGAAATGAATAAATTAGAAGAAGAATTTAATTTAATGAAATCAAAAAGAGTATCCGAATTAAAAAAAATAGATAAAGATATTGATTGGGCTAGAATTACGAAAAGACAGGAAGAGAGGAAAATTGAAGATTTAAAAAATAACAATAGTATCATAAGAGATATAGTAAATTTAGAGGAAAAAAAGAATGAATTCAAAGGGGATATTAAAAAGTTAGAAGAAGAATTAAACAACGTTTCTAATAAACTTGAATTAACGACAGAAGTATTAAATTATCAAGAATTAGAAGAAGATTTATATACATTTCAAGTAGGTATGTTTGATAAGAAATATGAATATGAATTATCTGAAGAATATAATGAGCAGTTGAAATTAAATAGAGTCAAGCAAAAAGAAGTTGTAAAAAAAGGTGAAGCATTAAATACAAAAGATATAAATGACATATTTAGTTATAGTGTTAAAGACTCAGAAAAGAAAAGATATATAAATAATATACATAAACTTATAATTAGAACATTTAACAATGAATGTGATATTATAATTAATAAACTTTCAGTTGCTAATATAGAAAATAGTAGAAAAAGATTAGAAAGTGCAAAAGAACAAATTAATAAATTAGTATTAATTTTACGAATTTCTATAAATATGGAATATTACAAATTAAAAGTAGATGAGTTGCAATTACAATATGAATACTTGATAAAGATACAAGAAGAGAGAGAAGAGCAAAGAGAAATAAAGGAAAGAATGAGAGAAGAAGCGAAGATACAAGCAGAAATTAATAAACTTGAAAAAGAAGCTGAAAAAGAACAGCTCATGTATGAAAAAATGCTAGAAAAAGTTAAAGCAGAATTAGAAAAAGCGAGTTTAGAAGAGAAAAGTATTTTAGAATTAAAGATACAAAATTTAGAGAAAAATTTAAAAGAAGCAGAAGAAAAAATGAAGAGAGCTGAATCTATGGCTCAAAAAACAAGAGCAGGATATGTATATATAATATCTAATATAGGTTCATTTGGAGAAGATGTATATAAAATTGGTATGACTAGAAGATTAGAGCCTATGGATAGAGTAAAAGAATTAAGTGATGCTTCAGTACCATTCTCTTTTGATGTTCATGCAATGATATATAGTGAAGATGCTCCAACTCTTGAAAAAGATTTACATAATAAGTTTAATGAGAAAAGATTAAATAAAATTAATTTAAGAAAAGAATTTTTTAATGTCAAATTATCAGAGATAGAAGAAGAAGTTAATAATATAACAGGTGCGAGTATCAAATTTACAAAATTAGCAGAAGCGCTAGAATATAGACAAAGTAAATTAATGTAGTTGTTATAATAAAAAAAGATGTAGTATAAACCACATCTTTTTTTATTATAAATTATCAAGTTTTAATTTTATTAAATCTTCTGTTACATTGAGAGTAGAAGCTAGTTGAGGAATTGTATATCCGCAATATAGAGCCTCTTTGAAATCATCATCAGATATAATTAATTCAGCTGCAAAAGTATTAGCCTCTTTTTCATATATAGAAGTATTAATCATAGTATGATTTTTAAAATAGAACCCAGGACTAGTTCTGTGAAGTACAGCATGTCCGAGCTCATGGGCTAATACAAATTTTTTAGTTGCATTATCTAAATTATTATTAATAAATATAAATTTATTTCTTTTAATTAGACGGTACATTCCATAAGCGTTAGATAGATCATGTTCTATTATTTCTATATCTAAATATTGTGCTAGAGAATAAGGGTCTCTAGTCTTATATTTTTTTATTAAGCTAGAAACTATTTTTGGAATGCTAAAACTCATAAAACTCCCCCTTATATTCCTTATTCTTCTTTTTTATACTTTTTAGGTGTATATTTAGCTTTATTTTTTAATTTAGCGCTTTTTAAAGCTAATTCCATAGCTTGTTCTATAAGTTCAAGTTCTTCATAACCCAACTCAACTCCATTGTAGAAAGCAGGGCCATCTTGACCGCTTTTGAAATCATCCATAATTTGTTTTAAATCTTTCTGAATACTTTTTTCATCTTTTTTAGTTAATTCATTTGGATTGTAACTTGATTTAGTTTCTTTTTGTATATTTCTTTCCATAGGAATATCATGCCCCATTAACCAAGCTTCATTAACATCAAGTGCTTTAGCTATTTTATATATATTTTTTTGTTTTGGTTCATAACTACCAGAAATGTATGAACTTAAAGCTCCTTTTGAAATTCCGGTTAAATTAACTAAATCGGCTTGTTTTAATTCTCTAATTTCAAGGCCTTCTTTTATTCTTTCAGATATAGTTTTCATTAAAAACCTCCTTTCATATAGGTTAAATATAACATCAATGTTTAGAAAACACAACAAAAAGCGTTTATAATTTTGAAAAAAGTTTAGAAAACTGAAAAAAAGTTATTGACATTAAAAAATAGAGGTGCTAGAATGTAATCAAGTTAAGTTTAGAAAACTAAACTAAACTAAACTAACTGAAATATTTTTACAAGGAGGGAGAAAATGAGTTTTGATTATAAAAAACTAAAAGGAAGAATAAAAGAATATTATGATACTCAAGATAATTTTGCAAAAGCTTTAAACATAGGTAGGACTGGGTTAAGCTTAAGGCTTAATAATCGTATGGATTTTACCCAGAAAGAAATCAATAGGGCATATGTATTATTGGATTTGTCAAAAGAAGAAATACCAGAATATTTTTTTAAACAGAAAGTTTAGAAAGCTAAACTGAAATGGATTAATTAGGAGGAATAAAATGAGTAATTTAGCAATAGCACAAACAGAAATAGAAATAGCAGGAGTTCAAGAATTTTTAGGTAAAGAAATACCGGTTATAGAAGGTGGTTTTGGAGAAGGTGAAAAAGTTGTATTAGCTAAGACAATAGCTGAAATACATGGAGTAAGACCAAATGACATTCAGTCATTAATAAATGAAAATATTGATGAATTTGAGGAAGGTATTGATATTTTAGATTTAAAAAACTCAACCGACAGCATCGGTTCACTTTTAGAACTAGGATTTACGAAGCAATCCATAGCAAATTCAAAAAATATTTACATATTATCGGAGCAAGGATACTTTACATTAGTAAGTCTTATGAGAACTGAAAAAGCGAAAGAACTTAGAAAGAAATTTAGAAGAGAGTATTTTGCAATGAGGAAACAAATTAAAGAACATAAACCATCTTGTATAGAAGATGTACTAATATCGTCATTACAAGAAATGAAGGCTATAAAGCAACAGCTCAACCGAGCAACACATCATGCTTTATCAGCAAAAGCAGAGGTAAAAGAAATAAGAGAAATAGTGCAATTAGATACTACAAGTTGGAGAAGTGAAACTCAAACATTGATAGCAAAAATAGCAATAAACCAAGGAGGATTTGAACATATAAACTTACTTAAATCAGAAAGTTATGAGCTCTTAAATAAAAGATTTGGTGTTAAGTTAGATACAAGGCTTACAAATAAACGTAGAAGAATGGCAGAAGAAGGAGTATCTAAAAGTAAAAGAGATAGACTTAATTACTTAGATGTTATAGAAGAAGATAAAAAGCTTATAGAAGGCTATGTAGCAATAGTAAAAGATATGGCTATAAAATATGGTATTTCTAAAAATTAAAATAAAGAGCCAGTGAGCGTAGGAGGTAATGGAATGAAAGATTTAATAAAAATAGCAAAGGATCAAATAGATATATTAGAAGAAATACAATATGAGAATGTTTTAGAAAATACAAATCCTGTAGAAGTGAGTAAAGAGATAAGAAATTGGTGTGAGTTTATGAAGTCAATGAATGAAAATATTAGAATGTTTGGAAATGAAGATTTTAATTGGTGGAAGCAAGAAAATAGTTTCGGTAGAATAGATACTCAATCGAATAATCATATGAATTTTAGTAATATTGTTTTAGATAATATATCAACAGAGAAATTAGTTGAAGAGCTAGAAAAAAAGAGAGTGTAAGAAAACTGCTCAAGAAGGTCAAGTTCAAGAGCAGTATACATATTGGTGTGGTAAGCCTAGTTTATTTATCAGAAGATAATATTATCGACTTACATTGACTACAAGATTTAACAGAAACAATTAAACCATATAAAATGGTGAAAGAAATAGAAGTTAGTCAAGGTAATATATATATGACATTTTAAGCGGAAAGAATATGAATCCAGCGATAAAAATTGTAAAAAAATTGCTAATTACTTAGGATTAATAGTTGATGAATTAATAAAGTAAGATGGAATTCAATAATAAAAAAAGATAGCAGGAATAATCCTACTATCTGTCAATATTAGTCTTTATGAATTTTTTGGCAACACCAAAAACAACCATCAAATGATTTATAAGGATATTGTAATTTTGCAGCATTAATGGCATCTTCACAGCTTGAAAAAGAACCTATATATGTTCTGTTAAAGTACGAAGGTAGATAAGAACAATTAAAGGTATGAATTTCATGATTGCCATTATTGTCAACATTATCATTAAAATAATAATAATTCATAGCATCACCACCTTACCGATATGAGTGGAATTATATTCCATATAAAAATTATAACATAAGGAGTGTTAGAAGGTGAAAATAAATGACAATTTAAATCGAATTTTGAAAGGAAAAAGTATGAATGTACATCAGTTATCTAGAGGAGCAGGTGTAGCGCATGAAAATTTATACAAAATTTTAAAAGCAAAGAATAAAAATCCTGGAGTATATACAGTAAAGAAAATCGCTGATTATTTAGGATTAACAATAGATGAATTATTAAAATAGGTATTACTTAGTATAGGACAAAACTTGAACAACATAAAATTAATTAAAGGGGGGGTTCTCATGAGACATAAACATGATGTGAAATATGATTATGATGCGGAATATAAAATTGGTAGAGCAAAGGTTTATATTGTATCTCCTGAGACTGTATTAGGAAGAAAAATGACTGATGAAGAAATAAAAATGGTACTAGAAGATGTATCTAAAAATCAAAGTAGAATATATGAGTCAATAGCATTAAAAAAACAAAAAGAAAAAGATAATATTTAAAAATATGATAATCGAAAGATAAAAGGCGATAAGCCTTGAAACATTAAAAATAGGACAAGTATAGATCTATATTCAAAATTAAAAACCATCATACTCTATAAAATATGATGGTGTGGAAATTAGTATTTAATATACGCCATTTTCGAATTTAAAATTTTCCAAATTAATTGAATTATTATTTTCAAATGGATGTATACTTGCATCTTTATGAATATTTACATATTTTGAAATAGCATAAGTGAGAATTTCTATAGATAGAGTGCTTTTTAACAAATAAGAGCAATCACTATACTTATACCATTGACCAGAATTTTTTATAGTTTGTAATAGTTTATTATAATTTTTATTATTTTTATTGATGTTAATTTGTATTATAAATAAATTCAATATATCACCACCTTCAAAATATTTAGGATATTATATCAAAAAAAGAAGAATAATGACAAGAATATACTTAAAAAGCATTAAAAATGCAATAAACAACCTGAAGAAATGATTAAATGAAATAATTATATATAATAAATTAATCTAGTAGAAAGGAAAAGATTATGTTGTTCAAGGATATTTTGAGCATAACCTTAGAAGAAACTAACAAAACATATGAACAAATGAGCATATGTTTCATAATAAAAGATGGAAAATTAAAAGGATTTAGCAGAGAAAAAGGCCTACTGCAATAGGCCTAATTCAAAAATAAAAATTCTAATAGATTTAAATAGGAGGATAACACAAAATGAGCAAAATAGCAATATTATCTCAGAATGAAAAATTTAGAAAGTATTTAGATGCAAAGGTGGTAGCAGATACAAAAGATATGCTAAAAGAAGAATGGCTTAAACATAGACAAGCTGGAATAGGTGGAAGTGATGCTAGTTGCATAGCAGGATTAAACCCTTGGAAAAGTTCAATACAATTATATATGGATAAAAAAGAAGAAAATCCAAAGGAACTTAAAAGTTTAAAAATGGAGCTAGGAAATAGACTGGAAGGATTAGTGGCGGAATTATTTACAGAAGAAACAGGATTGAAAGTAAGGAATGTAAATGGGATATTAAAAAATGATAAGTATCCATTTGCACTAGCGAATATAGATAGAGCTATAGTTGGAGAAAAAGCATTTTTAGAGTGCAAGACTACAAATAGTTATGCATTAAAAGAATGGCAAGATGGTATACCTCCACACTATGAAATACAGTGTTTACACTATATGGCTATAACGGGAGCAACACATTGCTATATCGCAGCTTTAATAGGAAATAGTGATTTTATATGGCACAAAATAGAAAGAGATCAAGAAACAATTGATTATCTTATGCAAATAGAAAAAGAGTTCTGGGAAGAAAACATATTAAAAGATATAGTTCCTCTACCAGATGGAAGTGATGCTTACTCATTATACCTTAAAGAAAAGTATAAGCAGTCCAATGGTCAAGAAATTGAATTACATTTCTTAAAAGATGGACCAGCTAAATTACTAAGATATGACGAGATAGTTTCAGATATAAAAGAATTAGAAAGTGAAAAGAAATTAATAGAGCAGGAAATACAAAGTGAAATGCAAGAGTTTGAAGTTGCTAAAGTAGGAGATAGAAAGATAACTTGGAAAACTTCAAGTAGAAATACAATAGATTCTAAACGTTTGAAACAAGAAATGCCAAACATAGCTGAGCAATATATGAAAACAAGTATATCAAGAACTTTTAAAATAGGAGGATTAAAATAATGGCAGAT
The DNA here is from genome assembly GCF_014323405.1 of Romboutsia faecis. GTDB lineage: Bacteria > Bacillota > Clostridia > Peptostreptococcales > Peptostreptococcaceae > Romboutsia_E > Romboutsia_E faecis. Next base: position 607,785 of record NZ_JACRWE010000002.1, read on the forward strand.
TTAAAAAATAAATTACAAGCAAAGGCATCAGGAGGAAATTCAGTAAAACAAGTAAGCCCTAATAAGGCCATGGAACAACTTATGGAAAAGATGGCAACACAAATTAAGAAAGCTTTACCAGAACATATGTCGAGTGAAAGATTTCAGAGAGTTGCTTTAACTGCATTTAGCAGTAATCCTAAATTTTTAAATTGTGAACCTATGAGTTTCTTAGCTGCAATGATGGATAGTGCTCAATTAGGTCTAGAGCCAAATACACCATTAGGTCAAGCTTACTTAATACCATATGGTAATAAAGTACAATTCCAGGTTGGATATAAAGGATTGCTAGACTTAGCCTTAAGAAGCGGTAAAATGAAGACTTTGTATGCTCATGAGGTTAGAGAAAATGACACATTTCAAGTTAAATATGGATTACATCAAGATTTAATACATGAACCAGTTTTAAAAGGTAATAGAGGTGATGTTATAGGGTATTATGCAGTATACCACTTAGATACAGGAGGTCATAGTTTTGTGTTTATGACTAAAGAAGAGGTATTAGAACATGCTAAATCTAAGAGTGCATCTTTTAATAAAGGTCCTTGGCAAACTGATTTTGATGCAATGGCAAAGAAGACTGTTATAAAACAACTTTTAAAATATGCTCCAATGTCTATAGAAGCGCAAAGAGCTATGGTAAGTGATGGAACGGTAAAAACTCAAATAGATGAAGATATGAGTTTGGTAAATGATGAAACAAATTCCTTAGAAGTTGACTATGAAGTAAAAGAAGATATCCCAGAAGGTCAAGCTACTTTTGAAGGAGTTGAAAAATAATGTACTGCGAAAAATGTGAAGAAGAGATAGAATATGAAGCTGTAATTTTAGGAATATGTAATCAAGAATTTAACTTTTGTAGTAGAGAATGCAGAGACGAATATATAGAAAACTTAACTGTATTAGAGGAGTTAAATTAATGCAATTAATATACATGACAATATTAGCCTGACATTCTAGTAATTCTAATAATTCTAGGATGTTGGCTAGGTATAAAATTTTTAATTAAAAGATAGTAGGTGATACACATGGCAATATATAGACCGGTACATGTAACTTTTTGGCAAGATCCTAAGGTAATAGAAGAAATGACTCCAGAAGATAAGTTATTTTATTTATATTTGATAACTAATCCAAAAACAACACAGATAGGGATTTATCAGATAACTAAAAAACAAATATCCTTTGAGTTAGGTTATTCAATAGAAAGTATAAATGCTTTAATGGATAGATTTATTAATCATCATAAGAATATCAAATATAACAAGGAAACTAGAGAGTTAGCGATTTTAAATTGGGGTAAGTATAATTTTCCAAGAGCTGGAACACCTATAGAAAATTGTGTAAAAAAGGAACTTAAAGAAATCAAAGATAAAGAGCTTATAAAGTTAGTTGGAGAAAAAATTGAGAATAAGAAAATTAAAGCAATATTTGATGATTTTCTTAATAATCCATGTGACGAGTTACGTGACGGAGAATGTGACGAAGGGAATAACAATAACAATAACAATAACAATAATAATAACAATAACAATAATAATAACAATAACAATAATAATAATAACAATAATAATAATAACAAAGAAGAAATAAATGTTGTTGTTGATGAAATAAAAAAAGCTTTTAATTCTTTTGATGATAAAACTATTAAAGCAATAGAAGATTCTTTTAAGAAAAAAGGAAAAGATATAAATTACTTATTAGAAAAGATAGATATGACAAAAAAAGCTAATACAAATAACGCAGCAGGTTACTTAATATCAGCTATAACAAATGATTATAAATTTAGTATTAACAATGCTAAATGTTTTATACCTCAAGTTAAAACTAGATTTCATAATATAAATCAAACTTTTATGAATTATGATCCGGATGAACTGGAAAAACTTTTAAGAGAAAGCCAAAAAGGTAAATTTCAATAATTAGGGAGGATATTTAGTGAGCAAAAATACATTATTCGAGGAAAATATGAAGTTAGTTCCATTTACAGCTAATAAATACTTTAAAGCTTTTATCAATATAAATAAAGAATTTAAAGAAGACCTATTTCAAGAAGGGTATATATATTTATTTAAAGCTGCAAATACATATGATGAGAGGAAAGGTAAATTTTCTACAATAGCAATTAAATGCATATATGGAGGAATGTACAACTATATAAATCGATATTTCAATAAGCACTATAATAACGGCTATATGAGTTTAGAATCTAAAGTTTATAATGATAATACTATAAAGCTTGAAGAACTAATAGGATATGAAGAAAATTTCTCAGAAGTTTCTGATTACTATGTAAGTAAAATTAAAAAAGTTAAGATTAAAAATATAGATAAAATTGTTGAATTAGCTTTTTTAGGATACTCTCAGAGTGAAATTGGAAGAATATTAGGAATTTCTCAAGAGGCTGTTTCAAGTAAAATTAAACGTGCAAGAGTAGAAATATCATTACAAGAAAGGTTAGATTGTATAATTTGTAATTTAAGAAATATTAATCATAGTAGATATATACAAGGAGATCCTTATGGAGTTATATAGATTAAAAGAATTGATATATTTAGCTATAGCATATATGGAAATAGGATGTAATGAATTAGATGTGTTAATAAAAGCTGAAAATGAATTAAAGAATATAGAGGGTAGCAGAAATGAAAAAACTAAGAAAATTAACTAGAGAAATAAAAGAATATTTTAGTAAAAGAGGGATAGATTATAAGGATTATCTTTTAGAAAGAAAAGATGTAGTAGATGAATTTGGATACAAATATTTTCAAGTATTCAATGTAAAAGAAAATAAGCTTGAAAGATATTATTATCAAAAGTAGGTGGTGGAGATTATGAGTTGTAGATTTGCTAAATTTGATTGTGAAGAAGGAAGATATTATTGTAGCATGACTGATGATCAATGTATGTTCTACGTTGCAGATGAAAAACTTTGTTATGAAAAATATCAAGAAGGACCATTAGCACTTGATCTTTATGGTGATGACTAAGAAAAGTAAATAAAAGGGAGACTTTAAATTATGGGTAAAAGTAAATTTGAAATAAAATGCAAAGAGTGTAGAAGTACAACTATAATTATACGATACAATGAAGATAATGAAGAGGTTGTAGTTGAATGTTTATTTTGTGAAAACAAGATAAGGATAAAACAATAATTTTTTTAGGATATAAAATGAACCATAAGAGCGGGTGGAGATATGATACATAAAAAGAGAAGTGAATCAACAGAGCAGATAACACTGATACAATGGTGTAATTTAAATAAATGTGTATGGCCAGAGTTAGGATTAATATTTCATATACCTAATGGTGGTCAAAGGAATAAAACAGAAGCTAGAAGGTTAAAGACAGAAGGAGTTAAGGCTGGTGTTCCAGATTTATTTTTACCAGTAGCTAGAGGGAAGTTTCATGGTTTATTTATAGAAATGAAATATGGTAATAATAAGGCAACTCCTAAACAAAGAGAATGGATAATAGAACTAAATAAGCAAGGATATTACGCAGTAGTATGTAACGGATTTGATGAAGCTAAAGCGACTATAGAATCGTATATAAAAATGACATAAAGATGGGTGATTGAGTTGAACATAAAAAAAGATTATATAGAAAAGACAAAAGAATACTTGAAAAATTTAAGAGTTAAATTAACTAAAAAGGATATGTTGAAAGATGAGATAGAAATATTAAAGGAAAGACAAAGTTTAAATGATGGAATAGAATATGGGTGTTCAATACAAAATTCAAGCTATAAGAGCATAGCTGACTTAATAGAAAGTTATGATACTCAAATTACTCACAGAGAAGCTCAAATAGATAAAATAGATTTTTCTATGAGAATGTATGAAATATACTCTAGAGAGTTAACAGATACTGAAAAGAATATAATAAACTTAAGATACTTAAAGAATAAAAGAAAAAATGGATCGTTTGAATATATAGCAGAGAAATTAAAGTATTCAAAGAGTCAAGTGGCGAGGATGCATGATGAAGCGATTGAGAAACTTGCATTTTATATATATGGAGAAGAAGCTACTTATGTATAATATTATGGGAAATTCGTGGGAAAAACATGGGAAAAACATGGGAAGCAGAGTGGAAATAAAATGTGTTAATATGTTAATATAGCAATAATAAAAAGCTATATAAATTAAGTGATTTATGTCACTATATACCCTTTAATCCCTAAGATAAAAAGACTAGATTACAAGATATCTAGTCTTTTTTAGTATTAATAAGTATAATAGTATTTAATAGAAAAATATTTAGGGGAGATAATAATGGGATTAAGATTTAGAAAAAGTATAAACCTTGGTGGTGGAGTTAAGTTAAATGTAAGTAAGAAAAGTGTAGGTATAAGTGCAGGAGTAAAAGGAGCAAGAGTATCTATTAACTCGAAAGGTAGAAAGACAACATCTGTAGGAATTCCGGGTACAGGCGTTTCTTATGTATCAACTAGTAATATATCTAAAGGGAAAAGCAATAATACTACTAATAATAATAAAAGTAACATTCTAGTAAGTGAGCTTGAACTTACAGAAGAAAATGTATTAAAGAGATCTAATGAGTATAAACGTATAAGTAAAGCTCTTTTTATAATAGCTATATTATTATTTATAGCAGCATTTCCTTTAGGAGCATTTGTATTCTTACTATCTATAGTGGCTATACTATTTGCATGCTTAACGAATATCATGGGAAGATTTATAAAATGGCAAGGATTAAAACAATTAAAGGATAAGGATATAAAGGAATCTTAAGAGTAGGATTCCTTTTTTATTTGAAAGGATATATATGATTACTAAACTATGTGCAAGATGTAAAGTAACAATACAGTATCCTCAAACATACTGTGATCGCTGTAAAGAGATAGTAGATAAAGATAAGGAAGAAGCTAAAGTTAAGTATAGCAAAGCAGCCAATAGTAGATATAATAAAAAACGAGATCCTAAGTATGTTAGGTTCTATAACTCTATGGAGTGGAAGATACTATCTAAGAAGTACTTGCAGGATAAGAAGTATAAGTGTGAGGACTGTGGAGCTATAGCTAGTGAAGTACATCATATCAAAGCTATACAAACAGAAGAAGGATGGCTATTAAGATTAGACTATAATAATCTTCGTTGTCAGTGCCTAGAGTGTCATAACAAGAAGCATAATAGGTTTAAAAGAAGAAAAAAATAACCAAAAGCCATATCAATATGACCTATTTAAAGCCGTGTGTACATATTAAAGGTATAAATACATTAAGGATAAAATAAAACCTCTTAGAATGGCTCACATGGGTAGGGGTGGGTGAAATTCTATGAATGGTTTTGGGGATAACGATACAAGGGGAGGTTTTTATACAAAAAACTCCCCACGGAGAAATTCAAAAATAATTTGGAGGTGATTATGGTGGCTGGTCAAAGACAACCTATTGAGTTAGTGGTGGCTAAAGGTAAGAAACATCTTACAAAAGCAGAAATTGAAGCTAGAAAAAATTCTGAAATAAAAGCTAAATCTGATAAAATAAAGACACCAAAAAACCTAACAAAAGAAGAGAAAAAAGAATTCAAAAAGATAGCAAATGAATTAGTTGAATTAGATATAATGTCTAACTTAGATTGTAATTCATTAGGTATGTATATAAGAGCATATGGAAATTATGTTAAAATTTCTGAAACATTAATAAATATGGATCCAGTTAAAGATTTTGATACTTATAATAAATTATCTATATTAGAAGATAGATATACAAAACAGTGTAGGAGCCATGCAATAGATTTAGGACTAACTATATCAAGTAGATGTAAATTAGTCGTTCCTAAACCTCCAGAAGAACCTAAAAAAAATAAATTTGCTAAGTTCGGTGGAACATGATGAGAGATAGAGCTACAGAATATGCAAAAAGAGTTGTTAATGGTGAGGTAAAGGCTGGAGAGTTACATATTCTTGCTTGTAAAAGACATCTAAATGATTTAAAAAGGCAAAATACAGAAGAATTTCCTTATTATTGGTCAAAAGAACAAGCAAATAGAATAATAGACTATGCAGAAACGCTAACTATTGCAGAAGGTTCTGAACCTAAACCTGTAAGATTATTAGATTGTCAAGCTTTTGATTTAGCAGTTCCATTTGGATGGTTTAAAGTAAATGGGAACAGACGATTTAGACGTAAATATAAATCTATGGCAAGACAAAATGGTAAAACCTTTGAAAATGGTATAACTGGTACATATGTAGCAGGGTTTAGTAGTTATAGATTCGGTAAATTATTTACAGTAGCTACAAAAAAGAGACAAGCACGGCTTGCTTGGGAGGAAATGGCTAAGTTTATAACTATAGATGAGGACCTAAACGAATTATTTAAGGTACAAGACTATAAATCTTTAATAACTGCATTAAAAACAGACTGTACAATAGAAGCTTTATCTAAAGAAGCAGGATTAGATGATGGTTTTAGGTCTATATATAGCTCAATAGATGAGTTACATCAACATAGAGATAATAAAATATATAAGGCAATATATAATGGAACTAGATCTTTAAAAGAAACTTTAGTTAGTATGATAACTACTAGAGGTGATAAATTAAATAGTTTCTGTAAAGAAATGGATGATTACTGTATAAAGATCCTTCAAGGCTTAACTGTCGCGGAGGATTTTTTTGTTGATATATATTGTTTAGATAAAAATGATGATATATGGGACGAAAATAACTGGATAAAAGCAAATCCTTTTTTAGCATCAACTGAAGAAGGGCTTGAAACATTAAGAACAGATGCACAAACTGCTAGAGATATGGGAGGTTCTGATTTAAGGGACTTCTTGGTTAAATGTCTTAATATGTGGGTGCAAAATACAGATGACCAATTTATAAATGTAGACAAATGGAAAGAATGTGGCTCAGATAGAACTTTAGATGACTTTAGAGGACAAGAATGTTGGGTAGGACTAGATTTATCAAGTGGGGGAGACTTAACTACATTATCGCTTGAATTTGATGATGAAGATGAAAATAGTTACTTATATTCACATTCATTTATGCCAAGAGGAAGACTAGAGGAACATGTAGAGACAGATTTAGCGCCATATGATCTATGGGAAGAGATGGAGTTATTAACGGTAACAGGTGGTAGCTCAGATTATAAAAATGATTATAAGTTTATTATTAATCATTTGAAAAAAATCAAAGAAGAGTATGGCTTAAAATTTATGGGGATAGGAGTAGATCCTCACAATGCTGATGGTATACTTTCTGATTTAGAGGAGTTTGGATGTCCAGTACTATTGATTACTCAGTCAGCTAAATTTTTAAATGATGCTACTGTAGATATGCAATTAGCTGTAAAAAGTGGGAAGGTTGAGTATGATAGGCGTAACGAACTACTAACATGGAGTTTTACTAATGCCAAAACAGTTAAAAACTCATTTGGAGAAATCAAAGTAGATAAAGAACCTAGAGCGAAGTTTAAGCGTATAGACCCAGTCGATGCGTGTATAGATGCTAGAACAGTGAAAATGAAAATTAAGACTAAAGAAGTTGTTAATGTTGAGACAGAACTTGATAAGTACTTAGCAAAAATGGGATGGAAAAAATAATTTGAGAGGAGGTGAATAAAATGAAAATTACTAAAAGGTTTAAGAATGCCTATAAAGCATTTAAAAATAATTCAGCAGATATAGAACTAGAGCATCTTTTAGACTTTTTAGGGTTAAAAGGTGTAAATAAAGATGATCTAAGTGAAGCTACATATTTTGCATGTCTTAAAGTACTTAGTGAATCAATAGGGAAACTCCCATTGAAATTATTAAAATATACAGATAAAAATGGTGTTACAGCCGCTAGAGATCATCCATTATATAGAATTTTAAAAGAAAGACCTAATCCATATATGACTGCAAGTACATTTTGGAGTACAGTTGAGTATAATAGAAATCACTTTGGGAATGCTTATATATTAATAGATGGAGCAGGAGAAGATACCAAGCTATGGATTTTAGATGATAGAAAAATGCAAATTTGGTATGATGATGCTAGATTATTAGGTGAAAATGCTGATATTTATTATTTATATTCAAGTGGATCTAAGTTTTATAAATTTGGTTCAGAAGAGATACTCCATTTTAAGACAAGTCATACATTTGATGGGATAACAGGTGTATCAGTACGACAACAATTAAAAACAAGCATACAAGGGAACTTAAAATCTCAAGAATTACTTAATAAAATGTATGAAAATGGGTTTACCGCGAAGGCAGTAGTACAATATACAGGTTCTTTAAGTGATGATAATGTAAAAACATTTATATCAGGTATAGAAGACTATGCAACAGGCAAACTCGAAAATGAAGGTATTAGAAATATAATACCTATGCCACTTGGAGCAACACTTACACCATTAAATATTAAACTTGCTGATAATCAATTTATAGAAGTTAAGCAATATAGTGCGCTTCAAATAGCTAGTGCATTTGGAATTAAACCTTACCAAATAGGAGATTATACAAAGTCAAGTTATGCAAGTGCTGAAGCACAACAATTAAGTTTTTACGTTGATACTTTGTTATATATTCTTAAACAGTATGAAGAAGAGATAAGTTATAAATTATTAAGTCAGTATGAACTAGATCAAGGGTTACATTTTAAGTTTAATATATCTGTAATACTAAGAGCAGACTTAAAAACTCAAATAGAAACGTTGAGTACTGCAGTAGGTAATTTTATATATACACCAAATGAAGCTAGAGCTCTATTAGACATGGAAGCGAAAGAAGGTGGAGATAAATTACTAGGAAATGGAGCGAGTATACCTGTTAATTTAGCAGGAATACAGTACCAGAAAGGAGATGATACAAATGAATGATGAAAAAATAGAAAAAGATTTTATTTTTAAAGCAGCAAATGTGGAAACTTGTGAAGTTACAGAAGAAGATCTAAAGAAAATAAATAAGTTTACACTATCTCCAGTGACTGCAGAGGAAGTATATGTATTTAAAACTGTAGTAGGAGATAATGAGTTAGACGATAGAAACTTTGAACCATTTAATTTAAATGCATTAAAAGATTTAAAGAAATTATATATTGGTAAAACAGTAATAAAAGATCATAGAAGAAGTGCAGATAATCAAGTTGCAAGGATATTTGACACAGAATTAATTCAAGATGCTTCAAAATTAACAGGAGCAGGAGAAATATATACTAAATTAGTAACAAAGCAATATATGATAAAAACTTCAAAGAATGAAGACCTAATAGCAGAAATTAAAGGTGGAATTAAAAAAGAAGTATCTACTGGATGTAAAGCAAAACATGCTTATTGTAGTATTTGTGGAACTGATAATGTTACAACCTATTGTAATCATTATTGGGGTAAAGAGTACAATACGGTAGAAGGTAAAAAAATATGTTATTTTACCTTAGATGGTGCAAAAGAAGCATATGAGTTATCTTTAGTTGCAGTTCCAGCCCAACCAAGAGCTGGTACAACTAAAAACTATGGTGCTAAAATTAAAGATTTTATTGATGAAAATGAAAAAGAAAATAAAAAAAATAATGATATAAACAAAGAATCTGAACTTAAGTTAAAACTTAAAGCATTAGATTCTTTTTTATTTATAAAAAATAATACGGAGGGATTAGTTATGAATAAGAAAATGAGAGAAATATTTGCTAAAATAGAGCAAAAAGAAGCAATGGCAAAAGGATTTATGGAAGATGGAGAAAATAAAGACTTAGCAAAGGCAGATACTTTATGGAAAGAAGTTGAGGAGCTAAAAAAAGAATTCGATCTAGCAAAAAAAATGTATGAATCAGAAAAAGAAAAAAATACACCGACAGATGATGATTTAGAAAAAGTTAAATCTGATAAAAATAAAGAAGATGAATTAAAGAATTTTACAAAAGCATTAAGAAGTTTTATTACAGGTAAAGGGTTGGTAGAAAGTGTAGATGCTAATGGTGGTTATACAGTACCTGTAGATGTGTCTACTAAAGTAGAGTACTATAAGGATGTTGATTATTCTTTATTACAAGACATAGATGTTGAAAAAGTAAGTACTAATAAAGGATCAAGAACTTATCAAAAGAAAGGAGAAGTAGATACTTTTGTTGATATAGATGAAAATGGAGAAATAACAGAAGAAATTGAAGCACCTACTTTTGAAAGATTAAATTATACTATACAAGATAGAGCTGGATTTATGCCTGTATCAAATGACTTAATAAATGATAGTGATTCTAATATTATAGATATAGTATCACAGTGGCTAGGTAAAGCGGATGTTGCAACGTCTAATAAAAAAATATTAGAATTAGTTGCTACTAAAGATGAAGTAGACTTAAAGGACGTTGATGGTATTAAAAAAGCGCTTAATGTTACATTAGGGCAAGCTTATAAGAATGGAGCTAAAATATATACTAACGATGATGGTTTAAATTATTTGGACACATTAAAAGATACTACTGGTCGCCCTTTATTAAACCCAGATCCAACTGCACCATCACAAATGCAATTAAGATGCGGAACTACTGTATTAAATATTAAAGTACTACCTAATAAAGTATTTCCAACTAACACACAAAAAGTACCATTTATAATTGGTAATTTATTTGATTATGTAAAAAAGTTTGATCGCCAATCTATGAGTATAATGGCATCTAATGTAGCAACTTTAGGTTCATTTAATGCATATGCTAAAAATATGACCTTACTAAGAGCTATCATAAGAGATGATTATAAAGTTAAAGATAAAGATTCGATTGTAAATGGATATATAACTATTGCTGAGTAGGTATAAACTATGATTACTATTGAAGATATAAAAGATTATCTTGGTATAGATTATGAAGATTTAGCTATAACAATTAGACTAAAACATCTAAAAAGAGTAGCTGATCTGTATTTAGAAGGTGCTTTAGGTATAGATTATCCTCAAGAAGATGAAAGAGTTAAAGAAATAGCATTAATTATAATTGAAGATCTCTATGATAATCATAGCCTTAACGATAAGGTAAGTGGAAATGTAAGAAGATTAATTAATGATTTTTCTTTACAAATAAAGTGTGATATGAAGCGAAAGAAGGGTTAAAATGGTTTATAATAGACCGATTATAATACAAAAACTCAATGAAGATACAGAGGAGTGGAGCGATTATTTAAGGCTCCGCTCTTCTATTAATAAATCAAAAGGCTCTGAATATTTATCATCAGGTACAGTTCAATATTCTCAGGAACTTGTTTTTAATGTGAGATACTGTACTCCATTAAAAGAAATATCGTTAAATACACAACAATACAGAATAGTATTTGAAGATGTTATTTATGATATAGAAGATTATGATGATTATATGTTAAAACATAAGAATGTAAAACTTTTAGGAGCTGGAAGGCATGAGCAAATGTAATTTAAATAGTTTAGCTGATACTTTATATAAAGAGCTTAAAAGCTATAGTGAAGATGTTACAGAAAGTGTAAAAAAGATTACCGAAGAAGTTGCGGTGGACTTAGTTAAGAGAACTAAAGCGGATGCAAAGATAGGAAGAAGAAGAGGTAAATATAAAAAAGCTATAGCTAGTAAAACTAAATATGAAAATAAATATAAAAAAATTAAGGTTTGGTATGTTAAACAACCTGAACATAGATTAGCACATCTTCTTAATCATGGTCATAAAAGTAAAGATGGCGGTTTTGTAAAAGGAGATAACCATATAACTAAAAATGAAAAAATAGCAATTAAAGAATTAGAAACTAAAATAGAAAGAGTGGTTAAGGATGGATCTTAAAGATATTATTACAGATGAAACTAATATAAAGTCTAAAGAAATTCGTTTCTTAAAACCACCTGGTTATCCATATATCGTGTTTAATGATGAACAACATTGTTATGGTTCAGATAATAAGAAAGCTCTTATTATTAAACACACTGTGTCTCTTGAGTTATATACTAAAACAATAAATCAAGATGAGTCCTCAGATAAAGTTGAGAATTTAATATTAAATATATTAGGGACTGACTATAGGAGACGTAGAGATTGGATTGACAGTGAAGAACATTATTTAACTGTATATGATTTTGAATTCTCAGATAAGAAAAGGAGATAAGTATATGTCAGAAAGAATAACATTAGGAAGCGGAAATTTATATTATAAAGAATTCACAGGAGAAATACCTGAAAATGAAACTATAGAAACAGAGCAAAATAGACTTGGATATATAAGTGGTGGTGCGACACTAGAATATAAGCCTACATACTATGAGGCTAAAGATGATTTAGGTGTAGTTGTTAAAACTATACTTACAGAGGAAGAAGTTATTTTAAAAAGCGGGATAATGACATTTAACGGAAAAACACTAGAAGTATTATGCGAAACTGGTAGAGTTACAGAAGATAGTTCCAAACATATAAGAACTGTAAAAATTGGTGGCCCAGGAAATGCTAATGGGAAATCTTATATAATTCACTTTGTACATAAAGATCCAGTTGATGGAGATATAAGAATTACTATAGTAGGTAAAAACCAAGCTGGTTTCTCATTGGCTTTTGCTAAAGATAAAGAAACTGTAATTGATGCTGAATTTAAAGCACTACCACAGGATAGTGAAGGAACATTAATAAAATACCAAGAATTTGATAGTACAATAACAGAATAATGGTAAAAGAGGGATATCCCTCTTTTATTTTACTTTAGGAGGAATTTATGAGCAGTATAGATTTTAATTCAAGAGAAAAAAAGTATTTAACTATAACACTTAATGATGATAAAAAAACAACTATTATGATTTTAAGCCCTAGTAAAAAGGTGATGAATAAGTTAGTAGAGATAAAAGATTTGATTGATGATGAATCTAATGATATATCTGAAGATGAACAGATAAATATATTATATGAAACTTGTTCAGTAGTAATGAGTAGAAACAAAGGTGGAATAAATATTGGAAAGGATCTATTAGAAGAAATATTTGATATAGATGATGTTCAATTTTTCTTAAGTAAATATATGGAGTTTGTCGGCTCTAGAATTAAAGGAAAAAACTAAAAATCCCTTATTATCCAATTGATGATGATAATAGGGGATTTAATTATGATATCACAACATTTTGGGAACATATGGTTTCTGAATATACTGGATTAAATATGCTAGATGTAGAAGAGTTAGATTATATAGATTATTTACAGTATAGAAGAGATGCATTTATATATAAACAGTCTCAAACTGAGAGCGGTGTAGAGTATTTGGAGAATGCTTTTAGATTAGAACAAACAAAGCCAGATAGGCAGAAGTTAAAACAATTTTTATAGAAAGGAGGAATAGTATGGCCAAAGGAATTAAAGGAATTACAGTTGAAATTGGAGGAGATACGGCACCTTTAGATAAAGCGCTAGGAGATGTAAATAAAAGAAGTAGATCTTTACAAGTTGAATTAAGACAGGTTGAAAAGTTACTTAAATTAGATCCTACAAATACAGAACTATTAGCTCAGAAACAAGAACTTTTAGGAAAATCTATTAATTCTACAGAAGAAAAATTAAATTCACTAAGAGCAGCGCAAGCACAAGTACAAGCTCAATTTGAAAAAGGAGATATAGGCGAGGAACAATATAGAGAGTTTCAAAGAGAACTTATAAAGACAGAACAAGAATTAAATAATATTAAAGACTCATATAAAGTAGCTACTCGCAATTTAGAAGAATTTGGAGATAATAACGGAGTTGCGAAAGAAGAAGCTGAAAAACTTTCTAGAACTATTGAAGAACAAAATAAAGCATTAGCAGAAGAAAAAGAAGCTTTAAAACGTGCAGAACAAGAGCAAAAAGAGCATGCAGAAGCTGTTAAAAAGTCAACTGAAGAACTAGAAAAGCAAAAAGATGAACTATTAGATTCAGCTAAAGTTATTGGTGCAGGAGTTCTAGCAGTTGGAGCGGCAACTGCTACTGGAGCAGGGTATGCTTTAAAGTTATCTACAGAATTTGATAAAGCATTTAATACACTAATAACAAGAACTGGTGCTAGTAAAGATGAATTTGATAGTTTGAATACTTCTATGGAAAATATCTATAAAAACAATTTTGGAGAATCAATAGAAGATGTTGCTCAAAGTATGGGGACAGTAAAAGTTACTACAAATCTAGCAGGAAAAGAACTTGAAAAAGCTACAGAAAATGCACTCTTATTAAGAGATACTTTTGAGTTTGAAGTAAATGAGTCTACTAGAGCAGCTAAAATGTTAATGGACCAATTTGGACTATCTTCAGATGAAGCTTATAACCTAATTGCACAAGGTGCACAAATGGGATTAGATAAAAATGGAGACTTATTAGATACAATAAATGAATACTCTGTTCATTTTGAGCAAGCTGGGTATAGTGCAGAAGAGATGTTTAATTCATTGAAAAATGGGACTGATGCAGGCACCTTCTCGGTAGATAAATTAGGGGATGCAGTAAAAGAATTTGGAATAAGAATGAAAGATGGTAGTGCATCAGAATCTATTAAAGAATTAGGTTTAAACGTAGATAGTGTTACCAAACGATTCGCCAAAGGCGGAGAAGTTGGAGCAGATGCTATGGAAGAAATCATAGATGCGTTGTTCTCAGTCAAGGATCCTTTAAAACAAAATGAAATAGGCGTAGCTCTTTTTGGGACAATGTTTGAAGACTTAGGACCTAAAGGTATAGAAGCATTAATGAATATTCAAGGGGAGGCTGACAGAGCATCTAATACGTTAGAAACTATTAATAGCCAAAAATATGATGATATAGGGTCAGCACTTGCTGGACTTGGACGGACTTTAAATACTGATGTTATAAAACCTCTTGGGGAGGAACTGCAACCTGTTGTAGAGGAAGCTATAAGCTATGTGCAAGATAATGCTCCAACTATAAAAGATATTCTATCGGATATTGCTGATGTAATCGGCGACATAGTATCATTTATAGTAAACAATGGACCTACTATAGCAGGTATACTTGGTGGATTAGCAACTTCATTTATGATATTAAAGGGTATACTTGTAGCTGAAAAAATATTTAATTTTGTTAAAGGAATAAAAGCACTCGAAGGTGGATTAACACTTGCAAATGCAGCGACCAAATTATTTAATAGTACTTGGTTAGCAAATCCTATGGTATGGGTAGGAGCAGCAATAGCTGGGGTTGTAGCTGGGCTTATAGTATTTTGGAATACAAATGAAGAATTTAGGAATAAAGTTATTTCAGCATGGAAAGCTATAAAAGAATCTGCGTCTAAATGCTGGGGATCTATATGTGACTTTTTTACAGAAACTATACCTAATGCTTGGAATTCATGTATTACTTTCTTACAAGGAATTCCGAATTGGTTTAGTAATTTATGGACTATGACAATGGATATATTTAATCAGTGGGGTACTAATGTAAGTACATTTTTTACAACAACTATTCCGCAATTAATAACTAATATAGTTACATGGTTCAATCAATTACCATATAAAATTGGATTTGCGTTAGGTTCTATTTTAGCTAATATAATTAATTGGGGAGTTAATACATGGACTTATCTATCAACAAACGTACCTACTTGGATAAATAATGTAGTTAAATACTTTAGCCAATTACCAGGGCGTATATGGTCATGGTTATCTAAAGCCATACAAAAGATTACTAGTTGGGGTTCTCAAACTTATAGCAAAGCTAAAACTTCTGCTAGTAACACTATAAATGGTATAGTTAATTATTTTAGTAAACTGCCAAGTCGTTTATGGTCATGGTTAAGCCAAGCGATTCAAAAAATCGTTCAAATGGGTTCGAACATGGTAAGTAAAGGTAAAACTGCTGCTTCAAATGTTGTTAATTCTATTGTTAATGGATTTACTTCTTTACCTGGGAAGTTAGTCAATATAGGTAAATCAGCAGTCGAAGGTATTTGGAATGGTATAACAGGCGCTAGCGGATGGATAAAAGATAAAATTAGTGGATTTTGTTCTGGTATAGTAAACGGGTTTAAATCAGCATTAAAAATAAATTCACCTGCAAAAGTAATGTACCCTGTAGGTGGAGGAATAATTGAAGGTGTTGATAGTGGTATGGATAATGAAATGCCTAATCTATACACAAATTTAAAGACAAAACTTACATCTATGGTATCTGAAGTACAAAGTTTAACTAATGACAGTAACATTAAAAGTTCAATACTATATCCGAACTTAATGAATAATATAAATAGTAATATAAATGATAATCAAGGAAATAGAGATATTAGTATAACTCAAAATATATACAGTCCTAATCCTCTTACTCCAAATGAAATTGCTAGACAAACTAAGAATGCACAAAGAAGATTAGTTTTAGAAATGAATATTTAAGTGGAGGTGAGTAATATTTATCAAAAAATAAAATATATATCATCTTTAGGAGAAATAGACTTTAAAAATTCTGAACCTATAATATTACAATCGATAACTGGCTTAAGTGAAACTAAAGCTGAGCATACAACTACTAAATACATAAATCAAGATGGTGAAAAGTATGAGAAAAGTAATTTAAATAAAAAAGAAATAGTAATAAAATTTTTACTTATCGGAAATAGTCATGAAGATTATATTAATTACAGAAATAAAATCTTAAGAGTTATCAATCCTAAAGCTGGAGAAGGAGAACTAATATACTCATATGGAGATATACAAAGAAGTATCAAACTTGTACCTGATGAATCCCCAACTATGCCTATAAAATCTAATACCAAATTTGCTGAATGCGAGGTTGTTCTATTAGCACATGATCCTTATATGAAAGATGTAATGGAATATGGAGAAGAGATATGTACTTGGGTAGGAGGAATGAGTTTTAAATTTAGTCTGCCTCTTAGTTTTAAAAAGCGTGGCGAAACTAAGCAAAATATTTACAATAATGGGCATGTTGAGACACCTATAAAAATATATTTTAAAGGTCCAGCAAATAATCCTTGTGTAATAAATCACTCTACAGGAGAATTTATTAAAGTTAATAGAGAACTTACAAGTGATGATACTTTAATTATAAATACTGAATTTAGTAATAAGACAGTTGAGATTGAAAGAAATGGTGTAAGAACTAATGCTTTTAATTATATAGACTTAGATAGTACCTTTTTTAAATTGAGGGTGGGAGACAACCTTATTGAATATACAACAGAAAATAATCTTACTCCTCAAAGTGTTGAGATAAGATATAGGAATAGATATATAGGAATATAGGAGGTGCATTATGGCAGAGTATAGTGGATTCTTTGATGGTGATTATTTATATGGCCAAGATGAATTTAATAGATATTTTAGCAATATTTACGAGAGTGGTGTTTCTATTAGCGAAAATGGAGACATGACTCTTAATTGTCATATTAGTGGCAATAATATAATAATAGAACCTGGATTTTCAATAATAAAAGGTTTTTATCTATATAATGATAGTAATAAAACTATAATTATAACTAAAGATAGTAATTATACTAGAATAGATAGAATTGTACTTAGACTTAATTTAAGTTCTAAAAAAGTATCTATAGAACAAAAATTAGGTGTAGCTGGTAGTAATCCTGTTGTTCCATCGTTACAAAGAGATAACCTTATTTATGAATTAAGTTTATGCCAAGTAAAAGTTACTTCAGGAGGAGATATATCTATAATTGATGAAAGATTTAGTAATGATCTTTGTGGAGCTATAAGACCTAAGAATCTTACAGAATATAATAATATGGTAACTCAATTTCAAACTCAATTTGATGAGTGGTTTAATAGTCAGCAGTCAAAGGGATGGAGGAATATTTATATTCAACAAAATAAACCTATTGATTCGGTGGTGGGTAGCATATGGATAAAAAAATTAATATAAGAATATTTGATAAAGATATAAATTTTATAGGAGAAGTAGATAACTATACTTCTCTTTTTTATATCAGAAAATGGAATTCATATAATGAGTTTGAGTTTCATGTCACTAATTATAATAAAGAGTTATTTAAAAAAGATAATATAATAATGTTAAATAATGACCCCTCTAAAATTGGTGTTATTAAGCATATTCAAGTAGTTAGTGAAGATGATAAAGATATCTTAGTTAAAGGATTTGGATTGACAAGATTGTTTATTGATAGAGTAACATATCCTCCAAGTGGAAAAACATATGATTATTATAATGATTACATAGAAAATATAATGATACAACTTGTAATTAAAAATGCTATAAATCCAGAACACATAAATAGAAAAATACCTTATTTAACAACCAAACAATATTCTAACAAAGGTAGTAAAGTAATATTTCAAACTAGATATGAATGTTTATTAGATGAACTTACAAAGTTAAGTGAGTTATCCGAGTTAGGATTTAGAGTAGACTTAGATTATAAAAATAAACAATTTATATTTAAAGTTGTAGAGGGAGTAGACAGATCTACAGAACAAAATATAAATTCATATGCTTTATTCTCAAGAAAACTTGATAATATACTTAGTGAAACTTACACAGATAGTGATATAGACTATAAAAATTGTGCAATAGTTGGTGGACAAGGAGAAGGTATTGATAGGCAAATAGAATATGTAAATGATAATTTATCAGGTATTAATAGGAAAGAGATATTTATTGATGCGAGAGATTTAGAAAATCAGGAAGAAAATACTAATTTGATAGACAGAGCAAAAGAAAAACTTGCTGAGCATAAAGAAGTTAAATCACATG
This sequence comes from Romboutsia faecis, assembly GCF_014323405.1. GTDB lineage: Bacteria > Bacillota > Clostridia > Peptostreptococcales > Peptostreptococcaceae > Romboutsia_E > Romboutsia_E faecis. Next base: position 626,500 of record NZ_JACRWE010000002.1, read on the forward strand.
AGTGTTCTATAAACGCTAAAGATTATCAAGTATTATGGGAACTTGGTGATTATGGAACTATAAGAAATGATGAAATCGAAGTAACTCAAAAAGCACAAATCATTGAAGTTAAAGAAATTTATGAAGATAATTTTGATGTTGAAGTTACATTCGGAAATACATTTACAGATTTTTCTAAAAAATTAAAACAAATATCAAATAGAAATTTTGAAAATAAAGAACAATTTATAGGCAAAGATATGCCTTCAGATAGTTATAAAGGTAAAGTATGGATAAAGACTAAATAAAAGAGGTGATAAAATGGCTGATATAAAATCTCAGTATAAAATATTTAACGGAGTTGACTATGATACCTATCACTTTGAAACTAGTGAAGATATGTTAGTAGGTCAGCAACAAACACTTAAATCTAATGGATATAGGAAGTTACCCGGAGGACTAGTTATAATGTGGGGGGAAGTTGAAGCTGACTTTACAAATGGAGTTACTTGTAACTTTGTATTTAACTTCCCTATTCCTTTACTTAATAAAGTAGTTTACGCTGATGCTAAATGTTGTTATAACATAACTAGAAATGACTCAACTTATATTTCATATTTTACATCTTCTTATGCTGATGTTGGGAATTTAAATAGTGCGAAATTTTACTACAGAACAGAAAACAACACAGTGGCAAATAATAGATTTAGGTTCAAGGTGTTTATATTAGGCTATTAAAGGTGGTGCTTAGATGGATAGAAAGTATAATTTAAGACTAGATTTACAATTCAGGTGTAATAACTCAGTCATGAAGTTTGATGAGTTTGATAACGATACATCTGATTTTTTTATGCGAATAACACGAGGCGGAGAACTATTTAATATAGATAAAGCTATAGTAGCTCTATGTGTAATAAAACCAGATGGGAGTTC
>NZ_JACRWE010000003.1 GCF_014323405.1 Romboutsia faecis
AAATTAGCTAAGAGAGCTAAAGAATTAGGATTAGATGCAATACATGATACAGTTCATGAAATGTGTAAAGATGAAGCTAGACATGGTAAAGCATTCTTAGGATTATTAGAAAGACATTTCGGTAAATAAGATAATATAAATAATAAAAAGCAAGCCTAGAAATAAATTATTTCAGGCTTGCTTTTTATTATTATTTATAGATTGCTTTTATAGGGTCAAGTCGTGATGCCTTAAAAGCGGGAACTATACCAAAAACAATACCTGTTAAAATAGTCACAATGCTAGCAAATAAAATACTATTAATGCTAGGAAGTGCTTTAAAAGGAAGATAAGTAGTGACATAGTTTGTACTTATAAGTCCAATAACTATTCCTAATATTCCTCCAAGAATAGTGATAAAAATAGATTCAATTAAAAATTGAAATAATATTGCTTTAGGCTTTGCACCTATAGCTCTTCTTATACCTATTTCTCTTTGTCTTTCCATAACAGAAACATACATTACATTCATAACTCCAATACCTCCAACAAATAAAGATATTATAGTTATAATTAAAACCACTTTATTGATACCTGAAGTCATACTTTCTAATTCATATAGTTGAGATTCAGCCTGATAAGATAAATCTTCAGTATTATAAGAACCTTCTATATTAGGATGTAACTCATAAAGTCTTTCTATAACTCTATTAGCAACTTCAAAAACATCGTAGTTCTTAGACGCTACTAAGTCTAGAGAATATATTTCTGTGGAATAATCATATTGTTTTGCTAATTTTTCAAATGATTTTGAAGGTAAATAAGAAGTTTGCATATCATAATATTCCAAACTTTCATTACCAGTGTAGATAGAATTATAATCCATAGATTCATCTTCACTTACTAGAGAATTATCATCCAATACACCTATAACTTCAAATATATACCCACCTATAGTAATACCACGACCTAGTGCATTTTCAGGATTTCCAAATAAGTCTATAGCATTTTGCATAGTAATCATAATGACATTTCTTTCTTCATCATCTAAAGAGAAGCTGCGTCCATAGATAGCTAAAGTATTTGAGTCTTCTTTTAAAGGAGATATATCCAAGTAGGTCATTTTCTTATCAAAATATGCATCAAAGGAGTAAATAGAATTATCATTTATACCACTATCAGATGGAGCAATTTGCTTAACACCTTCAATAAAGGATAACTCTTCAATATCATTATGAGTGAAGGGAGATAAAAATATACTAAATTCATTCATAGAAGTATCTGATGATTCAAAGTATATGTTTGTTTTATTAGGTCCTATATTAGTTACGGTTTTTCTTACTTCATCTTTTAATCCATTACCAATAGAACTTATTAAAATAACAGAAGTAATACCTATGATTATCCATATTAAAGCAACAAAAACACGTAATTTATGACCTTTAACATTTACTAGAGCATTTTTTATTATATCCATATTGGTACCTCCAATGAAGTAAAAGCGCCATCTTTTAAAGTGATAACCTTAGTAGCGTATTTAGTTAAATCTTGGTCATGAGTAACCATAATAATAGTTTTTCCATCATTATTAAGTTTTTTTAAAAGTTTCATAATTTCTTCGCTTGTCTCACTATCTAAAGCTCCAGTAGGTTCATCTGCAAATATTATTTGAGGATTATTAACTAATGCCCTTGCAATAGCTATACGTTGTTGTTGGCCTCCAGATAATTGAAGTGGAAATTGGTTTATTTTATCAAGTAAGCCAACAGAAGATAAACTTTTCTCTACAATAGCTTTCTTTTCTTTTTTACTAGATATTTTATTATATATTAAAGGTAATTCAATATTTTGATATATATTCAAGGTTTCTATTAAGTTAAATTGTTGAAAAATAAACCCAATATTTTTATTTCTAAATACAGAGCGCTGATTTTCATTTAATTTACTTACATTTTCATTATTGAAATAATAGTCTCCATCGTCAAATTTATCTAAGAATCCAAGAATGTTAAGTAGGGTAGTTTTTCCACTACCTGATTTACCCATAATCATTACAAATTCACCCTTTTGGATATTTAGATCTATGTTTTTCAATACTTGTATTTTTTCTTTCCCTACTTTGTAATATTTTTTTATATTTTGGAGCTTTATTAGATTAGTCAATTTTTTGTTTTCCTTCAACATCAGATTTTGAACTTTCATACATAGATAAGGCTTGTCCTTCTTCCATTTCTTCAGTAGGGGTTGTAAGTATAATATCATTTTCTTTTAATCCAGATTTAACTACAGCAAATTCTTCATTTTTGCTTTCTATTTCAACCAATTGTTTTTTTAGGATACCATTTAAGTCTTTAAATACATAGTATTTATCTTCTGACTCTAATATAGAGGATGTAGGTATTTTTGAATAAGAATTATCCAATTTTATAGATGCTTGAACATGGAAACCATTAACCAACCCTTCCTGGTCATCAAATGCAATATTTATGTCATAATAAGATAATGTGCTAGATTGTTGTTGATATTCATTTGAGGAGTCTGATGAAGGCCTTTCTGAGATAAAACTTATTCTACCAGTTAAATTTTTATTTGTAGATAATATAAGGACTTTTGCAGTTTGATCAACTTGTATTTTTGCTAAATCTTGTTCGCTGGCTTGCCCTTTCATATAAAATTCATTAGATTGCAATGTAATAAATCCACTTTGACTTTCAGACTCTTCATTTAAAAAGACTTTTCCATCAAAAGGAGCAAGTGTTTTACTATAAGAATTTTCGCTAAGTGATTTAATTTGTGCATTTAATTTATTTATTTCAAGGCTTATAGATGGGTCATTAAATTCCTGAGATGATTTTAATTCAGATACTTGAGATTTCAGTTCATTAATCTCATTTATTATCGATGGGTTCTTGCAAGTAAAAAGTATACTACCTTTTTTTACAGATTGACCATTTTCTACTTTCAATTGATCAATTTCTTCACCATCTGATAATACAAAGTCTTTGCTATCCTTTGGTAATACAATACCGTTAATAAAAACTTTCTCACTTTCTGGTATAGCATATGTTTCTACAAAGGACTCTGGTTCTTCACTGTTAATTTTGTTATCTTTTCCATTATAGAAAAAATAGACACTTAGAGTTACACACAATATTGAGGTAACACCTATAATAATTTTAATTCTTTTATTTTTGAATTTTTCTAGAAATAACATATAAACACTCCTTAAAATAATAATACCTCTATAAAATTATAGAGGTAAATAATGTAATAAGTCAAAACTAATTAAAAAAATTAAAAAATTGTAACTTTTACAAGAAGTATAAATTATATATGTTTATGCTGTAAATTCAATTGATTTAGGTGTAACAGCATCTAAGTTTTTATAAAGTACGTATCTTATAATTCCATCTTTATTTTCTTTTGCAAGTTTATTTTCAAATCCTAGACTTAATATTGTTTTTAAACTGTATACATTTTCTGAGTTTACTACTGTAACTATATTTTTTATACCTTTACTGGAAGATACTTCTATTCTAGTTTCTAGTAATGTACGATGTAGAGCATTACCACGATAGAAAGGATCAACCATAACAAATCCAGATATATAAGTATTTTCTATTTGGAATTTATCCATTCCCATTTCAAAAAGCATATCCTTATATTCCCCTTGTGGGGCTTCACATAAAGCAGAAGCAACTAAGGTACCTTCTATATAACATCCTACTATAAAACCACCGTTATCTAAAACACCTTCTAAGTAAGAAGCATCACGAGACTTGAGCCAGCTTTTATTGTCCATAGTACTGTTCACTCTATTGTATAAGTTAATAACGTCCTCAAATTTATCTTTAGTTATATAACAAATATCACCGTATAAATTTTCGCAAGGATTCCCGTTAAATTTAGATAATTGTATTGATTTTATCAATTAAGCACCTCCGAATCTCACAGGATAGACCTATGAAGAAATTTATAAATTTTATGTCAAATTAAGAAGAAAAATAGATTTTCTCACTAAGTAAATTTGCAAATTAAATATGTGTGTAATCAAGTAACAGACCTTATGCTGTATATATATTGTATATAAAAAATAATTATAAGATATTATAACATAATCTAAAGAAAATTAAAGAGTAAAAAGTCGATTTTTAGCGAAAAAATTACGAATTGAGTAGAGTTGAATAGGATTGAAGGAAAACGATTGGGTAATTATAACAAAAAAAGACCTAGAAATCTAAGTCTTTTAATTAATAATCAGTTAAATTTAATTAATCTTGATAATTTGCCAAAGCATTACTAGCTGCAAATACTGCTTCCTCAACATATGTTATTGTATTTTCTATTTGATGTTTATTATTTTGTTTTTCTACATTTTTTAATGCATGATTTAAGCAACTTTGAGCACTTTGAAGTTGAGCGAATGCATCTTTTAATTCGTCTTTAGAATTTTTCATAAGTAACCTCCAAAATATTATAATTAAAATTTCAATTTAAATTTAAAAATTATCAACGTACTACTTAATATATAAGATTTTTAAGTGTGATGATAATATATAAATTCGCTCTTATAAATGAGTTAAGTAAACGAATTTTATGTAAAAAATACTTAGTAAAAGTATTTGCATTATAAAAATATATATGCATGCTTTATGGTTAACTGAATTTAGAATATTAAATTACTAATGGGAAAATATAAGTATATAATTTAAAGTTAAGGAGAGTAACATGCTTAGATATAGAAAATTATCCTTTTTATTATGTATATTGCTATGTATTACATTTTTACTAGGAATGAATAAAGTAGAAGATACTAAAGGTAAAAAAATATTTAAAAATATAAGTATTGAAAATATAGATATAGGAGGTTTAACTTATAAAGAGGCGTTAGAAGAAATTAATAAATATTACAAAGAAAAAGATATAAATATTAATTATGAAGATAAATCATGGACTATAAGGCCAGATGAAATAGAGTTAAGCTATAATATAGAAAAAGCTCTGTCTGAGGCTTATGATTATACAGAGACAGAGAGTAAATTAGAAAATATAAAAAGGAAAACTGGACTTATCCTTAGGAGAAATTATAATATAGATTTAAAAGCAACTTATAATGAAGTAAAGCTTAGTAATTTTATTGAAAGTATATGTAAAGAAATTGATGTTGATGTTACACAGGCTAGCATTGAAATAAAAGATTCTGGAGAAATTATAAGAAAACCTTCTAAAGAAGGTAAAGAGGTACAAATAATAAAATTAAAAGAAGATATATATAATATGATCTGTGATAAAAAAATAAAAAGTCTTGACCTGCCTGTTAAAATTGTAAATCCAGCAATAACTACTGAGGATATTCAGTCAATAAACACTGTATTAGGTCAATTTAGCACTAGCTTTAATGAACATAATTCAAGAGGTAGTAATATTCACGTAGCAGGAAAAAGTACTAGTGAAAAATTAATAATGCCATATGAGATATTTTCTTATAATAAAGCTACAGGAGCTAGAAACTGGGTTAATGGATATAAAACTGCTAAGGTAATAATCGGTGGAAAATATGTAAATGGTGAAGGTGGTGGCGTGTGCCAAGTATCCACTACTATATATAATGCTGCTTTATTATCTGGCATGGAAATAGAAGAAGTACACAATCACACTATGCCATCAAGATATGTACCAAGAGGTAGAGATGCAGCAGTATCATATGGGTATACAGATTTTAAATTTAAAAATCCATACTCACATCCTATCTATATTAAAAATATTGTTAGCAATGGTGCAATAACATCTAAGATATACGGATGTAGCCAAGATCGAGAAAGGCTATATATAAAAACAGAAGAAAAAATTGATAAAACAAATATAATCGTCAAAACATACAGAGTCTACTTAGACGAAGAAAATAATAAAATAAGAGAAGAGCTCATAGCAACAAGTAAGTATAAATTAAAATAGATGTTTTTATTACATTATCAATTTTAATACTAATAATGTATAATTTATTAAGGCGAAATTAGTAAAATAATATTATTTTTACTATGATAACCATTATAAGTTATACATTTTTTATTTTTAAATTTAGGTATTAATTAATAATATTGTTTTAAAGCAAAAGTAAAGGGTATATTTTTAATATAACATAAAGAAATATAAAACTGATAATTAAAAGATAATAATTAATTAAATAAATATAAATATAGGAGGAGTAAATAATGAAAAAGTTTGTATGTACAGTATGTGGCTATATATATGAAGGTGACAATGCACCAGAAGTATGTCCAGTATGTAAAGTAGGGGCTGATAAATTTGAGGAAATGTCAGGGGAAATGAAGTGGGCTGATGAGCATAGAATAGGATTAGCAAAAGGTGTAGATGAAGAGATACTAGAAGGTTTGAGAGCTAATTTTGTAGGGGAATGTACAGAGGTTGGTATGTATATAGCAATGAGTCGTCAAGCTGATAGAGAAGGATATCCAGAAGTAGCAGAAGCATATAGAAGAATAGCATATGAAGAAGCAGAACATGCAGCAAAATTTGCAGAGTTATTAGGTGAAGTTGTAGTGGCAGATACTAAAGAAAATTTAAGTGTAAGAGTTGAAGCTGAATATGGAGCAACAGATGGAAAATTAAAACTAGCAAAAAAAGCTAAAGAATTAGGACTAGATGCAATACATGATACAGTTCATGAAATGTGTAAAGATGAAGCAAGACATGGTAAGGCTTTCTTAGGATTATTAGAGAGACATTTTAAAAAATAAAGAATTATAAAAAAGGTCATACGGCATATCGCTATATGACCTTTTTTATATATATAACTAATTTATTCACAAATAGAATAACTTTATTTGTGAATAAAACTACATAATTTTGTATACAATTATGCCGCTAACAATGAAAAAAAGTATTGGATGAAAAAAATTAGTATAAAGACAAAAATTTTAGACTTAATTACTGGTAATTTATTACAAACTATGTAAAGTGTAGTATAATTTATGTATACAGAATGTTATAATGAAGTTAAAAAAATAACAACGATGTTGTTAGATTAAAATAAATATTATAGTGAAAATTATTAAGTCAGAATGGGGAATATGGATATGGGAAATAAAGTGGTAAGTAAGAGATTATTAGCAGATAATATTTATCTAATGGAGATTGAATCAAAAAGAGTTTCAAAATCAGCAAAACCAGGTCAATTTGTAATTGTTAAAATGGATGAAAAGGGAGAGAGAATACCTTTAACAATTGCTGATTATGATAAAAATAAAAATACTGTAACTATAGTATTTCAGGCAGTAGGAGCTTCAACTAAGTTACTAGCAGACTTAAGTGAGGGAGATTTTATAATGGACTTTGTAGGTCCACTAGGACAACCAAGTGAATTCATCAAAGAAGATATAAGCAAGTTAAAAAATAAAAATATTATTTTTATAGCAGGAGGAGTTGGAGCTGCTCCTGTTTATCCTCAAGTTAAATGGTTTAAAGAAAATAATTTAGATGTAGATGTAATAATAGGTTCAAGAAATAAAGACTTATTAATACTAGAAGATGAAATGAGAGCTGTTGCAAAAAATTTATATGTATCAACTGATGATGGTTCATATGGTTATGATGGAAAAGTAACTGATTTACTTAAAGATCTAGTACAAAATCAAGGAAAAAGATATGATCATGCAGTAGTAATAGGTCCTATGATTATGATGAAGTTTACAAGTATGTTAACAAAAGAATTAGAAATACCAACTATAGTTAGTTTAAATCCAATAATGGTTGATGGAACAGGTATGTGTGGAGCATGTAGAGTAAGCTTAGGTGATGAAATAAAGTTTGCATGTGTTGATGGTCCAGAATTTGATGGACATTTAGTAAATTTTGATGAAGCTATGAGAAGACAAGCTATGTATAAGTCTGAAGAAGGAAGAGCATTATTAGAAAGTGAAGATAGAGGAACTTCTCATCATAGCAATTGTGGATGTGGGGGTAATTAATATGGGGAATAAGATGAAGAGAACACCTGTAAGAGAACAAGAAGCAAGTAAAAGATCTAGAAACTTTGATGAAGTATGTTTAGGATATGATATAGAGGAAGCAGTTTTAGAAGCTAATAGATGTTTAGGTTGTAAAAAACCACAATGTGTAGCAGGGTGCCCTGTAGGAGTAGATATACCTGGGTTTATAAATAAGATAAAAGAAAGAGATATACAAGGTGCTGCTGAGATAATATCAGAAAATAGCTCTCTTCCAGCAGTATGTGGAAGAGTTTGTCCACAAGAAAATCAATGTGAAGGTAGATGTGTATTTGCTAGAAAGTCTGCATCTGTAGCAGTTGGTAAGTTAGAAAAGTTTGTAGCAGATTGGTCTAGAAAGAATAATATAGATTTAACTAAAACAAAACCTAAAAATAATAAAAAGGTTGCTGTAATAGGTAGCGGTCCAGCTGGTCTTGCATGTGCAGGAGATTTAGCAAAGGATGGTTATGATGTAACTGTGTTTGAAGCTATGCATGAAGCTGGTGGGGTTTTAACATATGGGATACCAGAATTTAGATTGCCTAAAAAAGAAATTGTTCAAGCTGAGATAGAAAATATTAAAAAATTAGGCGTTAAGATAGAAACTAATGTAGTAGTGGGGAGAACTATAACTATAGATGAACTGATGGAAGATGAAAACTTTGAAGCTGTTTTTATAGGCTCAGGAGCTGGACTTCCAAAATTTATGGGAATAAAAGGCGAAAATGCAAATGGAGTATTTTCAGCAAATGAATTTTTAACAAGAGTTAATTTAATGAAAGCCTATAAAGAAGATTATGCAACACCAATAAGAGTTGGAAAATCTGTTGCAGTAGTAGGTGGAGGAAATGTTGCAATGGACGCAGCAAGAACTGCCTTAAGACTTGGAGCTGATACTCATATTGTTTATAGAAGAAGTGAAGCTGAACTTCCTGCTAGAGTAGAAGAAATACATCATGCAAAAGAAGAAGGTATAATATTTGATACGCTTACAAATCCGACAGAAATTTTAGTTGATGAAAATGGAAATGTAAAAGGTATGAAGTGTGTTAAAATGGAGTTAGGAGAACCTGACGCTTCAGGAAGACGAAGACCAATAGTAGTTGAAGGTTCTGACTTTGTTATTGAAGTAGATACAGTAATTATGTCTCTTGGTACAAATCCAAATCCACTTATTACATCAACTACAAATGGATTAGATATAAATAAAAGAGAGTGTATAATAGCAGATGAAAATGGGCTTACTTCAAGAGAAGGTGTTTATGCAGGTGGGGATGCTGTAACAGGAGCAGCAACGGTTATATCTGCAATGGGAGCTGGTAAAAAAGCTGCCAAAGCGATAGATGAATATATTAAAGAAAAATCACAATCAACAGAAATTCAATATGCATAAAATAACTTAGTATAAAATAATATATTTTTGTAAATGTGTAGCTGCATAAAATAGTAGCTACACATTTTTATTATTAATTATTACAATAATGAAATGATATAAATTATAAAATATGATATAATTCTTAAAAGAGTTAAATAGACATATGGAGGATTATCAATGAAATCAAGTTTTGAAGGTGGTCTCTTAGGACTAATAGGAGTAAATATACTAGCTTGGGTAGTTACAGTTTTTACTTTGGGAATAGGAACACCATGGGCAATGTGTATAAAATATAGATGGGAAGTTAAAAATACAGTTATAGAAGGTAGACAACTAGAATTCATAGGAAGTGGGTCTAGCTTATTTTTACATTATATAAAGTGGTGGTTATTGACTATAATAACTTTTGGAATATATGGATTCTGGCTATATATAAAATTATTACAATGGAAAACAGAAAATACAATATTTGTAGACTAATAAAAAAGTGTAGTAGCTTAAGTTAATAAGCTTCTGCACTTTTTATTATAAATAAGACAAATAAAGGTAAACAGAAATTTAATCTGATATAATTATAGTGAATAAATTTATAAACTATAAAGTTATATTAGGAGGAATTAGATGAGGGATAATGAAGTATTAGGTACCGAGCCCATTAGTAAGTTGTTGCTTAAGTATTCTGTTCCAGCTATTATAGGGATGATGGTAAATGGGTTATATAATATAGTAGATAGAATTTTTATTGGAAATATACCTAATGTTGGATCATTAGCGATAACTGGATTAGGTATTACAATGCCTATAATGACTATAATATTAGCTTTTGGTATGCTTATTGGTATTGGAACAGCAACAAACATGTCAATAAGATTAGGTCAAGGAAAGGTTGAAGAAGCTAAAGATTTAGTACAAAATGCTATTACACTAGCATTATTAATAGGAGCAATAATAACATTTTTAGGAATAATATTTTCAGATAAAATTTTAATGTCTTTTGGAGCAAGCGAAAGTACCCTACCATATGCAAAAACATATATCAATATTATTTTAATAGGTTCAATACCTAATTTATTTGCATTTTCTTTGAATCATATCATTAGGGCTGATGGAAGTCCAAAAATATCGGCATCAATAATGGTTGCAGGTTGCCTTTTAAATATAGTTTTAGATTGGATATTTATATTCAAATTTAACTTAGGAATTAAAGGAGCAGCAATTGCAACTATAACATCTCAAAGTGTAACTGCAATATTAGGGATATATTATTATATATCAGGAAAATCAAATCTAAAAATTAAAAATATCAAATTAAAATTAAACAAACATTTAATTAAGATAATCTTTGCAATTGGAGTATCTCCATTTTTTATGCAAATTGCAGCAAGTATGGTTCAAGTTGTTTGTAACAACTCTTTAAGAAAATATGGAGGAGACTTAGCAATAGGAGCTATGACAACTGTTGGATCTATATCTATGATATTTTTAATGCCTATATTTGGTATGAATCAAGGTTCACAACCTATAATAGGATTTAATTACGGAGCAAAACAATTTAATAGAGCTAAAAATGCATATATACTATCTTGTAGTGCGGCAACATTATTATTATTAATTGGGACCATAGTAGTTCAAGTATTTCCACATATTATGATAGGTTTATTTAATAAAGATCCTAAGCTTATGGAAATATCTACAAAAGGTATTAGAGTTTATTTATTGATGATGCCAATAGTAGGAATATCAATAACAGGGACCAACTATATCCAATCTATTGGAAAAGCAAAAGTTGCAATGATTTTAAGCCTTTTAAGACAAGTAATAATATTAGTTCCAGCATTAATTATTTTACCAAGATTTTTTGGTTTAAATGGTGTTTGGATGGCTCAACCTGTAGCTGACTTTGTATCTACATCAATAATCTCAGTGATTATTATTAAAGAATTAAGAAGCTATAAAGTGAAAAATGAAAAATTAAATGAAGATTTAAAAATGAAAATAGAAATAGCAATTGAAGAAGATTCAAAATAAATCTATAACGATTGAAATAGATACTAATCTACTATATTACTTATTTTGCGTAGAATATAATAGTTAACCTTTACAAATAATAATTAAATAAAAAATTTATTGAGGTGAACTATGAAAAAGAAATTACTGTATATAAGTGTAAACTCAAAGCCTGAAGATTTATCTTCAAGTAAAACTGTAGCAAGAGCATTTATAAATAAGTTTTTAGAAAAATATAATGATTTTCATGTAGAAGAAGTTGATTTATATAAAGATCATATTCCAAGATTAGAGTATCAATATTTTGAAAGTAGAAATGCAATAATTAAGGAAGAAGATGCTGAGAAATTAGATCAAAAAGATCAAAAAGAAATAAAGAGAATAAGAGAATTATGTGATCAATTTGTAGATGCACAAGTATATGTAATTGCATCCCCAATGTGGAGTTTATCTTTTCCTGCACCATTAAAAGAATATATAGATTGTATAGTGCAAGTAGGTAAAACTATTGAGTTTGTAAATAATAAACCAAAAGGTCTTTTAGATAACCAAGGAAGAGTATTAGTATACATTGAATCTTCAGGTGGAAAAATACCATGGATATTAGATCCTGTTATGGATAAAGGAGAAAATTATGTTGCAAGCGTAATGAAAACCCTTGGTATTAAAAAAGTAGAAGAGCTTATGGTAAGTGGAACAGGTACTACTGAAGAAGAAAGACAAGAAGCTATATCAAATGCAATTGAAAAAATAGATGAAATAATAAATTCAATTACTTTATAATAATGGCTTATAATATAGTTAATTTTTTATTTAGATATTGATTTAATAAATTTAACTTTTAATAAAAAAGAAACACATTAATATTAAGTGTGTTTCTTTTTTATTACTCAGTTTTTTATTCATTTTAACGTATATTTTAAATGTAAAAAATTATGAAATTATGAAAAAATTAAATATAAATATAAGATTATTTTCTTTATAAAAGATGCAAATTGACTAATACTATATAAAGAGGAAGAAAAAGATTTGATGAAAAATACGACTAATACTATGACATATTAACTAAGTAACATCAAAGGAAGGGGAGTCGAGGTTATGAGCAAAAATATAAGTAAAAAAATTAGTATCTTTATAGTAATTTGTTTATTATTAATTGGAGTAAGTACAAAATTTGGATTTACTTATGCGAATGATTATGAATTAATAAAAAATGAAGATATTTATTTAAATACAATTACAGATACAATGTATAATTTATCAACTGAAATAAGTAAAGGACCATCTAAAAGTACAGGAAAAAAAGCATATATAACAATAGATGATGGACCATCTAAATATACTGACGATATTATTAATACTCTAAATAAGCATAATGCAAAAGCTACTTTTTTTATGATAGATAGAAATATGAAGCTATATCCTAATCAAGTAAAAAATATTATTGAAAATGGAAATACACCAGGATTTCATAGTGTATCACATGATATTCATAAGTTATATAAAACTAACAAATCTGCTAAAGAAGAATTTGATATAAATAGACAGACATTATTAGAGGTAGCAGGTATAGAATCAAGTGTAGTGAGGTTACCTTACGGAAGTAAACCATATACACCACATAAATGTTATGAAGAATTAGTTGAAGCAGGATATAAGATGTGGGACTGGGATATTGATACAGAAGATTGGAAGGTTAGTTCAGATCAGGCTCTAGAAAATGTGAAGTTATATTCTAAAGGTAAGGATAATATTGTTGCGTTAATGCATGAGAAAAAGCAAACGGCAAAATCTTTAGATAGAATTTTAAGATATTTATCTGAAGAAGGTTATGAGTTTGTACCTATAGATGAAAGTGAAACGCCACAAAACTTTTGGTTAAAGAATTTTAAATAGTAAAATATAATAAATGAGGTGAAAATATTTGAAGAAAATACTATATTTCACTTTAATAAGTATTATAAGTTTGTGTTTTAATGGTTGTAGTAAAAGTTATATTGCTACTGTAAATGGAGTAGAGATTACAAAAGATCAATATGAAAATGCAATGAAAATAATAGAAGCTACAGGGAATTATGTAGATAATGGATATATTAACAATTCAAAAGAAAATATAGAAAAAAATTATAAAATAGATTTAAAAAAAATTATTATTTCATTATTAGTAGAAAATGAAGTTGTGTATCAACAAGGTAAGCTATTAGACTTAGAACCAACTAAAAAAGAAATTGATATAAAATATGAACAGTTAATAAAATCTATGAATGCTAACAAAAAATATAAGAGTCAAATAGAAAGTGTAAATATAGATAAAAAATATTTACTAGAATTAATAAAGAAAGATATAACTATAGAAAATTATAAAAAAGCTTTTCAAGATAATATACAAATAAGTGAATATGAAATGCTAGAATATTATAATAGCAATAAAGAAAAATTTAAAGTAAATGAAGTAAGAGCATCTCATATACTAATTTCAACATTAGATAAAAATAATAATGAAGTTAGTAAAGAAGAAAAATATATGCTAAAAGAAAGAGCTAATAAGATAAAAGAGGAAATAAAAAATGGAGAAAGCTTTGAGGCCTTAGCTAAGAAGTATTCAGATGATAGAAAAAGTGGAAAAAATGGAGGAGATTTAGGATATTTTACAAAAAATGAAAAAAATATTGAATTTACAAGTAAGGTATTTAAGTTAGAAGAAAAAGAGGTGTCAGATGTTTTTGAAACATCCTATGGATATCATATAGTTAAATTAACAGAAAAAAGGAATTACGTAAAAGAATATAGCCTATGTAAAGATGAAGTAAAACAAAATATTTTAAATGAAAAATATATTGAGCATGTAGAACAATTGAGTAAAGAAGCAAAAATAAAATCATAAAAAACTAAATGAGAATGGATGTTTCAAAGTATAAAAATGTTTTGAAACATCCATTTTTATTGAGAAAAAGTGATATAATTAATTGGATAAGGATATTTTAACAAATTAGGAGGAAAAATGAAGGATAGGTTAGATTTAACGAATGGGAGTATAAGTGATAAATTAATAAAGTTAGCACTACCTATTATGGGAACATCACTTATACAGATGGCATATAATCTTACTGATATGATGTGGGTAGGTAGAGTAGGTAGTAATGCAGTAGCAGCAGTAGGAACAGCAGGATTTTATCCATGGTTAGCTATGGCATTTATTATGATATCAAGAGTAGGAGGGGAAGTTAAAGTAGCACAGAGTATAGGCGAAAATAATATAAAACATACTAAATCATATATTAAAGCTGCTATAGAAATAAATATTATTTTATCAGTTATATATTCGGCTATATTAATTATATTTAATAAAAATTTGATTGGACTTTTTAAATTAGGGGATTTAGAAGTCATTTCTATGTCTAGACAATATTTAATAATTATAGCTTGCGGAATGATATTTTACTTTATAAATCCTGTATTTACAGCAATATTTAATGGACTTGGAAATAGTAAAACTCCTTTTAGGATTAATACAATAGGGCTTATAGCTAATATTATATTAGATCCAATCTTAATTTTTGGGTGGATGGGACTTCCTAAGCTTGGTGTAGTTGGCGCGGCAATAGCAACTATTACAGCTCAAATAATTGTTACAATATGTTTTGTATTTAAAATTGTTAAAAATAAGGATGAATTTTTTAAGATAAAATTCTTTACAAAAATAGAAATATATTATTATAAGGTATTGTATAAATTAGGATTACCGGTTGCTATACAAAATGGTATGTTCACATTGTTTTCTATGGCTATAGGAGTGATAGTTGCATCGTGGGGGCCAGTAGCTATAGCAGTACAAAAAGTAGGGTCTCAAATTGAATCTATTTCTTGGATGACTGCTGATGGATTAGCAGTAGCTTTAGGTAGCTTTGTAGGGCAAAACTATGGAGCTAAAAATTATGATAGGATAAATAAAAGTTGTAAAATTGGAATCCTAACGGCTATAGGATTGGGTATAATTACAACATTAATTTTAGTATTTTGGGGAGAGGATATATTTACTTTATTTATATCGGAAAAAGATGCTGTAACTAAAGGTGGGATGTATTTAAAAATATTAGGATATTCTCAATTATTTATGTGCTTTGAAATAATAATAAGTGGTGCATTTAAAGGTCTTGGAAGAACATATATATCATCTATTATTGTTACCATTTTAACTGGAGCGAGAATACCAATGGCATACTTATTATCAAAGCCTGAAATTTTAGGTTTAAATGGTATATGGTGGAGTATTAGTTTAAGTAGTATATTCAAAGGGATATTACTATTAGCTATATTTATAGTTTTAATAAGAAATAATAAATTATATTCACAACATGAATCAATTAGAAATTTCAAAGAAGAAATAGCATCTTCTTCTCAAGATTAAAATATAGTTTAAATGTTATAAAAAATTATATCTTATATTAAACTTATCTGTTGAAAGAATTTTAAAATAGTTCTAGAATTATTACTAATATGTATATGAAAAACTGTATGTGTGAATAATTAATAAACAAATTATTAATATATAACTTAAATTAATGCAGTAAGCGGAGGTATATAATGGGAAGATATCCAAATAGAGACGAATCATTAGAGTTACTTAATGAGTATAACAAAGAAGATCATTTAATAAAGCATGCACTTAGTGTAGAAGGGGTTATGAAGTACTTTGCTAGACTTTATAATGAAGATGAAGAAAAATGGGGAGTAGCTGGATTACTACATGATTTAGATTATGGGATGTATCCAGATCAACATTGCAGTAAAGTTATAGAGATAATGGAAGAAAAAGGGCTAGATAAAGATTTAATTAGAGCAGTTGTAAGTCATGGGTACGGACTTGTATGTGATGTAAAACCTGAAAGCAATATGGAAAAAGTACTATATACAATAGATGAGTTAACAGGACTTATAAGTGCAACAGCTATAATGAGACCATCAAAAAGTGTATTAGATTTAGAGTTAAAATCTGTTAAGAAGAAATTTAAATCTAAGGGATTTGCTGAAGGTGTAAATAGAGAAGTGATAAAAAATGGAGCAGAAATGCTAGGTATGACTTTAGACGATGTTATTAATAACACTATCCTTGGAATGCGCGAAGTTGCAGATAATATAGGATTAAAAGGAGAGTTATAAAATAAAAAGTGGCTACTTTAAATTTAATTTTTAAATAGCCACTTTTTATTTTATAAATTATTGAAAGTTTTAATATATGTAAAAATTTAATAAGACTTTATTTTTTCATTAAATTTCTTGTATACCTCTATCATATAAGGCTCTGAAGAGTAATAATCTACCTTATTAATTGGAATCCATTTTACACCTCTTGTTTCATCTTCATTAATGATGAGTTCTTCACTTTCATCAGCTTCTAGTAGATATGCAACTGAAAGATGTAAATGAGAGGAAACATACTCTCCATTTTTTATATGTCCATCCACAGTAAGTACATCTAAAGAGAATATATTTTCACTAATAGGTTTTACATTTTTTAATCCTGTTTCTTCTGTAGCTTCTTTAATTGCAACCTTAAGTAAATTGCTATCTCCATCAGCATGTCCACCAGTCCAAGACCATGAATTATAGATTTTATGGAATATCATAAGTGTCTTATCCCTATTTTTATTTACAATATATCCAGAACTTGTTATATGTGCTAATGTATTTTCTCTAGTGAAAACATCAGAAAAATTATTAATACAGTTAAGTATTAAATCTTTGTCTTTTTGTTCTTGCTCATTATATGGAATATAGGATTTTATTTCTTTTATGTAACTCATAGTTCTTCCTTTCTTTGTAGTATGTATAATATTAAATATTATACTTAATATTATCATACTTTATAAATTTAAAGATAAATTTTAAGAATAGAATAAATATTAATATATAAATAATACTATAATTAAAGCATAGAGTTTATAGTTTAAAAAGGAGAATTGAAGATGCTTTCTAATTTTTTAATAAAAAGTTTTATAAAAAATAATGAAGATATTGAAAATGAACAAGTTAGAAATAAGTATGGTAATTTAGCGTGTATAGTTGGTATAATATCAAATTTAGGATTAGCTATTATGAAAATAATTGTAGGATTTATTACTTCTAGTGTATCTATTACAGCTGATGGGTTTAATAATCTTTCTGATACAGCTTCTTCTATTATTACAATTATAGGGTTTAAGTTAGCACGTCGTCCTGCAGATAAAGAGCACCCTTTTGGACATGGAAGAGTTGAATATATTTCTGCGTTAATTGTAGCATTTATGGTAATGTTTGTGGGACTTCAATTTATAAAATCATCAATAGATAGAATATTAAATCCGATGCCTATAAAGTTTGAGGTAATACCATTTATATTATTGTTTATTTCAGTAATAGTAAAAATATGGCTAAGCAGCTTTAATAAAATTGTAGGAGAAAAAATTAATTCATCTGCATTAAAAGCAACAGCTGTTGATGCACTAGGAGATGTATTTACTTCAAGTTGTGTTTTAATATCTTTTTTAGCTTCAAGATATACATCAATGCCAATAGATGGTTATGTAGGTATTATAGTATCTGCTGCAATTTTATATGCAGGATTTTCTTTGGTGAGAGATACAATAAGTCCTTTACTGGGTGAAGCACCTGATGAAAATCTTGTTAAAAATATTAAAGAAGGGGTATTATCATATAAGCATATAATAGGTGTACATGATTTAATAATACATAATTATGGAGTTGGAAATTGTATGGCATCTATACATGCAGAAATTCCTTCAAATATAGATATTGTAACTATACATAATATTATAGATGCTGCAGAAAGGGAAATATCTGAAAAATTAAATATATACTTGGTAATTCATATGGATCCAATATGTATACACTGTGAAATTATTAATGAAGAAAAGGAAAAAGTTGAAAAAATAATTAAAAAATATGATTGTGTAAAATCTATGCATGATTTTAGGCTTACTGAAGGGAATTCTAAAAAGAATCTGATTTTTGACGTAGTAGTTAATGCAGATATGGTAAATAGTAAAGAAGAGGATGAATTAAAAAATAGTATCATAGAGGATATAAAAAAACTTAATCCAGAATATAATTGCATAATCACCATAGACAAAGAATTCTAATTAAATTCATTTTAAAGTAAAAACATCAAAAAAGTTACAAATAAAAATAATATATACCATTTTATGTAAGAATAATGTATAATGGAAAGATATTTTAAAATTTCATCAAAAGAAAGGTGTTGATTAAAAATGAACATATGTATAATTGGAGCGGGAAATATTGGAACGTACTTAGCAGCTTATATATCTATGAAAAAAGATTGCAAGGTATGGATACATACTTCAAAACCA
The DNA here is from genome assembly GCF_014323405.1 of Romboutsia faecis. Taxonomy (GTDB): domain Bacteria; phylum Bacillota; class Clostridia; order Peptostreptococcales; family Peptostreptococcaceae; genus Romboutsia_E; species Romboutsia_E faecis. Next base: position 18,741 of record NZ_JACRWE010000003.1, read on the forward strand.
CACTTATTTAAGGATGAACTTACTTTAATTGAAGAGGAAAAAAACTTAGAGCATAAGGTCAAGTTACACTGTGTTACTGATAGCTTAGAAGAAGGGGTAAAAGATGCTGATTATATATTAATAACACATCCGTCTTTTTTAATTGAAAAAACAATTGAAGAAATAAGCAATTATGTAAAACCAAATGCTGTTATTGGTCTTATTCCAGGCTTTGGAGGAAAAGAGTATTTTGCAGAGAAATTAACTAAAAAAGGGTGTATTTTCTTTGGAACACAGAGAGTTCCTTCAATAATAAGATTAGAAAAATATGGAGAATGTGTAGTTCTTAAAGAAAAAAATCCATTTATGAAAATAAGTGCAATACCAAGCAAATATACTGAAAAAGTATGCTCAGAAATGACAGATTTAATAGATATACCTTGTGAGCCAGTAAAAAATTATTTAGCTATTACTTTATCACCATCTAATCCACTAATGCATCCATCAAGATTATATGAATTATTTGAAGATTATAAGCATGGAGAAACCGTATATAAAAGAAGTCCACTATTCTATGAAGAATGGGGAGATGGTGCATCAAAAATGTTATTAGATTTAGATGAGGAACTTGGACAAGTATTTGAATCATTAAATGAAAATAATGATTTTGATGAGAAGAGTATAGAGAAAATAAAAATTAGATTTGAAACAGAAGAACCTAGCGTATTAAGTAATAAAATAAGAACAGCGCCAGGATTTAAAGGAATAGGTTCACCAATAGTAGCTTGCGAGGGTGGATATATACCAGAGTTAAGCTCAAGATATTTTATAGAGGATATTGAGTTTGGACTTTGTATTATAAAATCATTTGCAGAACTTTGCAAAGTAGAAACACCGAAGTTAGATGAAGTTATAGTTTGGTCACAAAAATTATTAAATAAAGAATACTTATTAGACAATCAATTAAAGGGAAGAGATTCTAAAAAATTATTAATTCCTCAAAATAGAGGCATTAATACAAAACAACAATTAATAGATTTTTATAAAAGTTTATAATTTATACTATGAATAATAAAGGGGATATCTTATTGAAATTAAGATATTCCCTTTATTATTTTATAGTTGTTTAATAATATTTTATATGGGAAATTTATATTTAACTAATCGAAAGGAGCATTTATATGAAAGAAGATAAAATAATAGAAGACCCAAGGTATAAACAATGTAATAAGGAAGCTATTATGGGATTGATACTAGGTATAGCAAACTTAATATGGTGGTTTATTTGGGGTTATGGATTAGGATCAAAACCTGTTAGTGAATACACATATATATTAGGTTTTCCCACATGGTTCTTTATGAGCTGTATAGTTGGAGGAATAGTATTTTCTATACTAACAGTAATAATGATTAATAAATATTTTAAAGATATGTCTTTAGAAGGATTAACTGAAGAAGAAATAAAAAAATATAGGGAGGAGTTTCAATAATGAATAATATAAATTACGGTGTTTTAGTTCCTATATTATTATATTTTTTAGTGATTTTTGCTGTAGGATTTTATTCTATGAGGTTTGTAAATGAAGCTAGAAATTCAAAGGACAAAGAAAATGGATTCATGGATGAGTATATGACTGGAAGCAGAGGTCTTGGAGGATTTGTGCTAGCTATGACGTTAGTTACTACATACCTAAGCGCTGGAAGTTTTATTGGAGGACCTGGTACAGCATATACTCAAGGTTTAGGATGGGTATTTTTAGCAATGGCGCAAATGCCAACAGGATATTTTACACTAGCAGTACTTGGTAAAAAGTTTGCAATAATAGCTAGAAAAATAAATGCAGTTACTATTACAGATTTTTTAAGGGCTAGATATAAATCTGATGCTGTAGTAATAATAACCTCACTATCAATTGTAGTGTTTTTTATTGCAGCTATGGCTGCTCAATGGGTAGGAGCATCAAGACTTTTACAAGGTTCTGTAGGACTTGATTACAATATAGCACTAACTGTGTTTGGAATTACTGTAATAGTACATACAGTTATTGGAGGATTTAGAGCAGTTACAATATCAGATACTATTCAAGGTGTAATAATGACTATAGCTACTATAACAATATTTATAGGAACGATAATAGCAGGTGGTGGAGTAGAAAATATAATAACTAATATGGCCTCAATAAATGAAGGAATGATAACTCCATTTGGCGTAACAGAAGGTAATATGACTATTCTATGGGTAACTTCATTTTGGATTTTAGTTGGTTTTGCAGTTGTTGGTATACCATCAGTATCTCAAAGGGCAATGAGTTATAAAGACACGAAGAGTTTGCATCAAGGTATAAAATATGGGACTATAATTTCTATGATTTTACTTTTAGGTATGCATTTAGTAGGAGCTTTTGCTATAACCTTAGTCAGTGGTATAGATTCAGGTGATTTAGTAATACCAACTCTTACAACAAAGTTATTTCCATCAATAGTTGCAGGAATACTTCTTGCAGGTCCCCTTGCATCTATTATGTCTACAGTAGATTCTCAGTTATTAGTTGCATCAGGAACAATTGTAAATGACCTATATACCAATTATATAAATCCAAAAATAAAAAAAGACTCAAAGAAAATGGGTAAAGTTAGTATATTAGCAACATCAATTATAGGTATAGCAATATACTTAGTAGCATTTAATCCACCAGATTTAATAGTTTGGTTAAATTTATATGCAAATGCAGGCATAATATCAACATTTTTATGGCCCATAGTGTTAGGTCTTTATTGGAAGAATGCAAATTCTAATGGGGCAATTGCATCTATAATTTCAGGTATTTCAACATATGTATTATTCAGTGAAATTTGGCCAAGACCATTTGGTTTACATACAATTGTATTACCCTTATTAATTTCTTTGGTTTTATTTATTATAGTATCAAGTATTACTAAAAGACCAGATAAAGAAACTATAGAAACTTTCTGGGGGATATATTATAAAGATTAAATATTATAATAAATAGAAGTTAATTATCTTATAAAATTTATTATTTGAAATATATATAGCGAGGTATATAGAAACTATTATAATGAATATTTATAATATAAGTTATTATGAGTGTAATATCAAGATGCATTGATAATAGCAAATTTTATAAAGGGGGAGTGATATGTCAGATAAGGGCAAAGATATGATTAATAGAGATAATTTCACATCTAAGGCTGGATTTATATTGGCTTGTATTGGTTCAGCTGTTGGTATGGGAAATATTTGGCTTTTTCCATATAGGGTTGGTCAATTCGGAGGAGCTGCATTTCTTATCCCATATATAATATTTATTGTACTTTTAGGATGTACGGGTCTTATGGGGGAATTTGCCTTTGGTAGAATGACACAAACGGGTCCAATAGGTTCTTTTGAATATGCGATGGAATCAAGAGGATATAAATTAGGAACTATATTAGGAGTAATACCAGTTTTAGGAGCATTTGGAATAGCTGTTGGATATGCAGTAGTTGTGGGATGGTTTATTAGATTTTTGGCAGGTTCTATTACCGGGGAAATGATAAGTTCACCAGATTCTGGAGTTTATTTTGGAGAAATTGCAGGTCCATTTGGAAGTGTACTATGGCATTTATTAGCGATACTTATAACAGGTTTAATACTATCAGTGGGAGTATCAAAAGGAATAGAAAAAGTTAATAAATTTATGATGCCAGCATTTTATATATTATTCTTAATATTATTTATAAGAGTAATTACTTTAAATGGAGCTACAGAAGGGATAAAATATCTTTTAGTACCAAAATGGGAATATATTTCTCAACCTAAAACTTGGATTTATGCTTTAGGTCAGGCATTTTTTTCACTTTCTCTTGCAGGTTCTGGAATGATTGTTTACGGAAGTTACTTAAAAAAAGATATAGATATTCCTGACAGTGCTAAAAATACAGCAATATTTGATACTATCGCAGCTATTACAGCAGGTCTTGTAATTATACCTGCAGTATTTGCATTTGGATTTGATCCAGCATCAGGTCCACCATTAATGTTTATTACATTACCATCAGTATTTAAGGAAATGGCATTAGGTCAATTTTTTGCTATAATATTCTTTATATCAGTTTTATTTGCATCTATAACATCATTAATGAATTTACTTGAAGTTCCAATAGAAGCATTACAAAATAAATTGAAAATGAAAAGAAATACTTCTGTTTTTTTAGTATGCAGTACTGCATTTTTAATTGGACTGTTTATAGAAAATGGTGATTTACTAGGTGGATGGATGGACTTTGTATCAATTTATATTATTCCATTAGGTGCTTTGATGGCAGGTATTATGTTCTTTTGGATTATAGGTATAAAAACTGCTAAAAGGGAAATAGAGATAGGTGCTAAAAAAACTCTTGGAAGCTGGTTTGAACCTATGGCTAAATATGTGTTTGTTATCTTAACATTTATAGTTCTATTAGGTGGAATAATGTTAGGTGGAATTGGATAAAAAATTGAAAAAGCATCTCAAATAACTACTATTGTAATTAATTTGGGATGCTTATTTTGTTTACTTTAATATAGTATATTGAAAATTCTCAAATAGTAAGTGGCTTCCTTCATCTATTTCTAAAGGAAGTAATGCTCTAGCTATTCGTATTTGTTCTTTATTTTCATCTTCTAAAACAGCATAGTCTCCATCGATTAAAGAAACAATGTATTCCCTAGTTATCATATTAAATATCCTTTCTACGTTACTTAAATATATATTTTATTATAAATTGTAAGGAGATGGAAGGCAATTGCGAGTAGTGTATTTTTAGTGTTTCTATGGAGATCTTTTAATATAATGAAGATAATATGTTATAATTTATCGTGAAAATAATGGAATATAGATTTATATTAGAAATATACAAAAAGGTTGGAAAATTAAATGATTAAAGATAAGAATATACATAATGAATGTGAAATAATTAATATAAAACATAAAAATATAGATATTGATGCTAATGTAGTATATAGAAAAAGAAAGAATATTACTATTCAAATTAAGCCTAAATATGAGGTAACTATAATAAGTCCTTATGGTGTTTCTAAAAAGATATTAAAGGATCTTTTAATACAAAAAGGAGATTGGATATTAAAGAAATTTGAAGAATATAAATCTATTGAACATTTATTCAAAGAAAAAGAGTTTATAGATGGAGAAAAATTTATGTATTTAGGGAGTGAGTATAAACTTAAAATAATAAATGACATAAATGAAGAAGTGTTAATAGATGAAGGGTACTTAATTGTAAAAGTAAAAAGTGCTGATAAAGAATATATAAGAAAAATGTTAAAGAAGTGGTATAAAAGAGAAAGTGAAAGACTTGTATCAGAAAGATTAATTTATTGTAAAGAAAAATTTAAATATATGAAACAATTAACACCAAGCAAATTAAAAGTTAAGGAACAAAAAAAGAGATGGGGAACCTGTACTTCAAAAGGAGCTATATATATAAATTCGAAGATATCTATGGCAAAAATAGATGCAATAGACTATATATTAGTTCATGAATTTAGTCATTTAGTCCATATGAATCATTCTAATGATTTTTATGAATTTGTAAAAAAGATAATGCCTAATTATAAAGAACAAGAAAAATGGCTAAAAGATAATTCTTACAAATTAAAGCTATAATATAAAATATAAATAATGACATTCTAAAATATGCATATAATTTTAATAATGAATATATGAAGTAAGGAGGAAGGATAAAATGGCTAATAGTAGCAATAATAAAAATACTAGCAGTAGTAAGCAAAAAAAAACTAGCGAGTGCACGAATAATTCTAGTAATGCAGCATCTCAACAGGGCCTAGGGCTAGCTTCTATTAGTTATGCAGATTATGTTATTCTATCTGCTACTTTATCTTTCGCTATTGCAGAGGAACTAAATGATGCAGATTTAGATATGCTTATTGTGTTTTTTGGTATGGTAACATCAGATTTGGCTCTTTTAAGAACTAAGCGTGGAATAACAAATGCTCAAAGTAGTGCAGAAGAAGCAATTATAGGGGCAGAAGAATCTACAGAAGGTCCAGAAAGTGTAGCATCAGTATCATCAAGTTTAAGAGGTAGAAGTAGGAAAAAGTGCAAACGTATTAAAAAAGTTAAGAAGAAGAAACGAAAATCAAGTAATGGAGATTTATTAAATAATAAAAAATGAAATAAATAAAAATTCTGAAAATTGTAAAAATATTATTGACAATATAATACTAACTAAATATAATTGTATTAAGTTAATTAAATAAAAAATAAAAGCTAAGATGGAGACAAAAATATTCAAGATATTAATCACAGAGAGCCAATGGTTGCTGGAAATTGGCATTAATATGAGTATATAATGATCACTCCTAAGCTTTCATACTGAATGTATTAGTAAGTATGAACGTATGCTAACGTTATATAGCTAGGGTTTATATAGACCTGAATTAAAGAGAGATAACTATAATTTATAGTTATAAGATAAGGTGGTACCGCGGAATATAACTTTCGTCCTTATATGCAAATTAATTTTGCCTATAATGACGGAAGTTTTTTTATATCTTTATTTAATATAAGGAGGAAGATTTATATGGATAGAAGCTTATATGCTAGTTTAAATCAAGGTATAGATTCTTTTTTAAGAGTAGCTATGACACTTCGAAGAAAAGAAATAGCTGTCAAAGCTATAAGTATGACTACAGATAAATATGATAATACAGGAATGAAATTAATAATAAATGAAGAAGTAACATCTATACAAGAAGTTATAAATTATATGAATAAGCTTTATGATGTTAGAGATATCACTATACAATAATTTATTAATAAGAGAATTAATTAAATACAACAAATTATGATGTTTATGAGTGTTACACATATAAATGGCATTTATCAAATGATAATGAATATAACTTTATTTTGATAATTTAAATCACTTAATAAGGGGGATAAATAATGAGAAGTGAAATAGTAAAGGTTGGATTAACAAAGACTCCACACAGGTCACTGTTAAAAGCTAGTGGATATACTGATGAAGAAATAAGTAAGCCTTTTGTTGGAATTGTAAATTCTTTTAATGAAATAGTACCAGGTCATATACATTTAAGAGAGTTAGCAGAAGCTGTAAAAAGGGGGATTTTAATAGGTGGAGGAACTCCATTGGAATTTCCGTCAATAGCTGTATGTGATGGAATAGCAATGAATCATGAAGGGATGAAGTATTCTTTAGTAAGTAGGGAAATTATAGCTGATAGTGTAGAGATAATGGCAAAAGCACACGGATTAGATGGATTAGTTCTTATGCCAAGTTGTGACAAAGTTGTTCCTGGAATGTTAATGGCAGCAGCGAGATTAAATATTCCCTGTATTGTTTTAAGTGGAGGACCAATGCTTGCAGGAAATTATAAAGATGAAAGAGTTGATTTAATAAATACTTTTGAAGGTGTAGGAAAGGTGATTAATAATGAAATGAGCATAAATGAGCTTTTAGAATTAGAAGAAGTTGCTTGTCCTACTTGTGGATCTTGTGCTGGAATGTTTACTGCAAATTCGATGAATTGTATGACAGAGGGATTAGGTATGGCATTAAGAGGAAATGGAACTATACCAGCAGTTTACTCAGAGAGAAAAAGGTTGGCAAAAAAAACAGGTATTAAAATAATGGAGCTAATAGAAAAAGATATAAAAGCAAGAGATATAATGAATAAACAAGCTTTTGAAAATGCATTAGCTTTAGATATGAGTTTAGGATGTTCAACTAATACAGTATTACATTTAAGTGCTATTGCCCATGAAGCTAAAGTAGATATGAGCTTAGAAATGATAAATGAAGTGAGCCTAAGGGTTCCCAATTTGTGTAAGTTAAGTCCTGCAGGTAATGATTATATTGAGGATTTAAATAAATGTGGTGGTATTTATGCAGTTATGAATGAATTAAATAAAAATAAAATAATTAATTCAAATATTATGACATGCGAAGGCAAAACTGTAGGAGAATTATTAATTGAAAAAACAAATAACAAAGTAATAAGAGATATATATAATCCATATTCGAAAACCGGTGGAATAAAGGTTTTAAAAGGAAATCTAGCTTTAGATGGAGCAGTAATTAAAAAGTCTGCATTAGATTCGAAGGTGGTAGAATTTGTAGGAAAAGCAAAAGTATATGATAGTGAAGAAGAATGCGTAGATGCAATATTGTCAGGAAAAATAAAATCTAGAGATGCAGTTATTATTAGATATGAGGGACCTAAAGGTGGTCCAGGAATGAGAGAAATGCTAACTCCTACATCATCGCTTTGTGGTATGGGACTTGATGCTGATGTTTGCTTAATAACCGATGGTAGATTTTCAGGTGGTAGTAGAGGTTTTGCTATAGGTCATGTATCTCCTGAAGCTGCAGAAGGTGGATTAATAGCTTATGTATGTAACGAAGATTTAATAAAAGTAAATTTAGAAAAAGGAAGCATAGATCTTTTAGTAGATGAAGAAACTTTAGCAATTAGAAAAGAAAGTATTAAAATTAAGTCAAAACAATTAAATGGATATTTGAAAAAGTATGCTACTTTAGTAAGTTCAGCAGGTAAAGGTGCTGTATGCGATTAGATATATAAATTAACATAAGGAGGTGTTATATGAAAGGTTCAAAGGTTGTGCTAGAGTGTCTAAAAAAAGAAGGGGTAGATACAATATTTGGATATCCAGGTGGAGCTGTGATACCTTTATATGATGCTATATACGACTACAAAGAAGAATTCAGTCATATAAGAACCTGCCATGAACAAGGCTTAGTCCATGCGGCTGATGGATATGCAAGAAGTACAGGCAAAACAGGTGTGTGTTTTGTTACATCAGGACCAGGTGCAACAAATGCTATAACAGGTATAGCAACAGCATATATGGATTCAAGTCCATTAGTAGTAATAACAGGTCAAGTTCCAACTAGTTTATTGGGCAAGGATTCTTTTCAAGAGATAGATATAACAGGAGTAACTTTATCTATAACTAAGCATAACTATTTGGTTAGGAAAGCAAAGGATATAGCGAAAACTATTAAAGAAGCATTTAAAGTTGCAAATACAGGAAGAAAGGGTCCTGTATTAATAGATATACCTAAAAATTTATTTTTAGAAGAAGTTGACTTTAATATAGAGGATTACATTCCTTATATGAGAGAAAAATTTTTTATAGAAAATGATAAAGAGTCAAATAAAATAAGTGATGAGGATATTAATAAAGCAATAGACCTAATCAATAAGTCTAAAAGACCTGTAATTTATGCAGGTGGTGGAGTTAAGTCATCTTGTGGAGAAAAATTATTGGATGATTTTTCAAAAAAAATTGATACTCCTGTACTTAATACACTTATGGGACTTGGAGGAATAGATAGAAATAGTGAATTATCTATTGGAATGGTAGGTATGCATGGAAGTAAAGAAAGTAACTTAGCTCTTTCTAATTCTGACTTAATAATAGCAATAGGTGCGAGATTTAGTGATAGGGTAGTAGGTAAAGTATCGGAATTTGCAAAGAAAGCAAAGATTATTCATATAGATATTGACCCATCTGAGGTAAATAAAAATATAAGTACAGATGTATGCTTAATAGGAGATATAAAAGATATTTTAAATAAATTAATAAATAAACTTTCTTTTAAGAATAATAAGGATTGGAAGTTAGAAATAAAAACATATAAGGATAAGAGTGTACTAAATAAAGATGAATTTCATCCAGAAAATATACTAAAGGTAGTAAATACGAAGGTTGGTAAAGATAGTGTCGTAGTAACCGACGTGGGGCAACATCAAATGTGGACTGCGAAATATTGGGATTTTTCACAAGGAAATACATTTATAACCTCGGCAGGGTTAGGTACTATGGGATTTGGGTTAGGAGCTGCTATAGGAAGTAAAATAGGTAATAAAGGTAAAAATGTAGTTTTAGTAACAGGAGATGGAAGTTTTAGAATGAATTGCAATGAATTAGGAACTGTTTCAAAATATAATATTCCCATAATAATATTACTTTTTAATAACAATGCCCTGGGAATGGTAAGGCAGTGGCAAAAACTATTTTCAGATGGTAGATATTCAGAAACTGATATAGATGATAATTTAGATTATGTAATGTTAGGAAAGGCTTATGGAATTAATGGATATAAAGTTGATAATTTAGAAGAGTTAAAAAATATATTAGAAGAAGTTGATTTAGACAAACCTATAATATTTGAATGTAATATTAATAAAGATTATGATGTGTATCCAATAGTACCACCTAATGATGCTTTAGAGAATTTAATTTGTAATTAGATGTAAATAATAAAATTTAAATAAACAGGGGGAAATAAAAATGAAAAAAATGTATCATGAAAATGATGTTAATTTAGGCGTTTTAAATAATAAAAAGGTTGCAGTATTAGGTTATGGAAGTCAAGGTCATGCACATGCACAAAATCTAAGAGATAGTGGAGTAGATGTAGTAGTTGGTCTTCATGAAGGTAGTAAATCAAGAAATAAAGCAATGAATGATGGATTTAAGGTTAAAAGTGTAGCTGATGCAACTAAAGAAAGTGATATAGTAATGCTTTTACTTCCAGATACAGTTCAAAAGCAAGTATACGAAGAAAGTGTGAGAGATAATTTAAGAGAAGGTCAAACATTAGCTTTTGCTCATGGATTCAATATACATTATAACAGAATAACTCCTCCTGATTTTGTAGATGTTGTAATGGTAGCTCCTAAAGGACCTGGGCATTTAGTAAGAAGTGTATTTAAGAGTGGAAGCGGAGTACCAGCATTATTTGCAATAGAACAAGACTATACTCAAAATGCAAAAGATACTGTTTTAGCTTATGCAAAAGGGATAGGTGCAACAAGGGCTGGAGTTTTAGAAACAACTTTTAAAGAAGAAACAGAAACAGATTTATTTGGAGAACAAGCAGTACTTTGTGGAGGTGTAAGTGAACTTATAAAATCTGGATTTAGAACTTTAGTAGATGCTGGGTATCAACCTGAAGTTGCGTATTTTGAATGTTTACATGAAATGAAACTTGTAGTGGATTTAATGTATGAAGGTGGTTTTGAAAGAATGAGATATAGTATAAGCGATACTGCTGAATATGGAGATTATGTTTCAGGTAAAAGAGTAATAACAGAATCTGTAAGAAATGGTATGAAAGAAGTTTTAGAAGATATACAAAATGGAAATTTCGCTGAAAAGTGGATAAAGGAAAATGAAAATGGATGTAAGAATTTCTTAGAAATGAGAAATAAAGAATATGAAATGGAAATATCTAAAGTAGGAAGAAGTTTAAGAAATATGATGACATTCTTGAATGATGAAGATAAGGTTTGTGCAAAAAATTGTTAATAAATAATTAATAAAAAGTATAAAAAGAGGACTTTTATAGTAGTAATATAAGAGTTCTCTTTTCTAATAATAGAAAATATTATATGAAGAGTAGAAGGGAATAGAAAGTTATAATATACTTAATAGTAGATAAATTTAAGTATATTATAGAATTAATTGGGAATAGGAGAATAGTAGAATGGGAAAATCAAAAGTATTTTATACAGATTTAAGAACAAAGCTTGGAGAGACTTTGCCATTAAAATTAGAAAGGTTGGTTAAGAAAGCTGGAATTTGTGATTTAGATTTTAAAGACAAATTCGTTGCTATAAAAATTCATTTTGGTGAGCCAGGTAACTTAGCATATTTAAGACCAAACTATTCAAAGGTCATAGTTGATATAATAAAAAATAGTGGTGGTAAGCCATTTCTAACAGATTGCAACACACTTTATGTTGGTAGAAGAAAAAATGCTTTAGAGCATATTGATGCAGCATATGAAAATGGGTATAATCCATTTACTACAGGGTGTCATGTAATAATAGCAGATGGACTAAAGGGAACAGATGAAGCTATTGTAGAAGTTAAGGGTGGAGAATATGTAAAAGAAGCTAAGATAGGTCAAGCAATAATGGATGCAGATATATTTATTACAATGAATCATTTTAAAGGTCATGAAGCAACAGGTTTTGGTGGTGCATTAAAAAATATAGGTATGGGATGTGGGTCTCGTGCTGGTAAAATGGAGATGCATAGTAGTGGAAAGCCTTATATAGATGAGAATTTGTGCGTTAGTTGTAAGGCTTGTTATAAAAACTGTGCTCATGGAGCAATAAGTTTTGGTGAAAATAAAAAGGCTTCTATAGATCATAAAAAATGTGTAGGATGTGGAAGATGTATAGGTTCTTGTAACTTTGATGCAGTTAATGCTGCGGGAGATGAAGTCAATGATATCTTAAATAAGAAGATAGCTGAATATTCATATGCAGTATTAGAAGGAAGACCTAATTTTCATATTAGCTTAGTTGTAGATGTTTCACCTTATTGTGATTGTCATGCAGAAAATGACTTACCAATAATACCAGATGTAGGAATGTTTGCATCATATGATCCAGTTGCACTAGATATGGCTTGTGTTGATGCAGCTAATAAGCAAAGTGTTATACATGGAAGTTGTTTAGAAGAAAGAGAAAAACATACTTGTGATCATTTTATAAATACTCATCCTGAAACTAATTGGGAAGTATGTATTGATCATGCAGTAAAATTAGGATTAGGAAATAAAGAATATGAATTAATAGAGGTATAAAATAAAATTTGTAGGTGAGTTAAAATATATTTGCCTACAATTTTTTATATATTTTTATAACAATTATATTATTAATCAAAGGGAGATTAGGATGAAGCAAAATTTCGAAAAGTATATTATGTTATTAGCGGTAATATTTTGGGCAGGTGCATTTATAGCTGGAAAATTCTCTATAGCTGAGTTTCCAGTTTTTTCATTAGTATTTTTTAGATTTTTAATTGCAACGATAGTTATATTTATAATTATGATTAAAATAGAAGATAATTGGAAGATAACAAAAAATGATTTAAAAACATTTACTATATTAGGTGTAGTGGGAATGATAGGATATCATGTATTCTTCTTTTTATCTTTAATATATACAACAGCTACTAATTCATCATTAATAGGAGCTACAAATCCTATTATTACTACAATACTTGCTTGTATATTTCTAAAAGATAAGATAAGTTATAAAAATATTATAGGAATTATAATTTCTCTATTTGGAGTTATACTTATTGCTACTAATGGTGATATTAGTGTTTTACTTAATTTTAAGTTTAATCCAGGAGATATGTTAATGATTATAGCTGTAATATGTTGGGCTTTCTATGGTATTTTATCAAAAAAGGCTTTAGAAGTTTATTCACCGATAAAGATTACTAGTTATGCATTTTTAACTTGTGTGATATTGTTACTCCCATTTGTAATTATGGAAAAGCCATGGGTGTATTTACCAAGTACAAGCATTAAAGGATGGAGTTCAGTTATATATATGGCGATTTTTCCATCTGTGTTTGGATATTTAATACAGCAGATTTCTATAAAAAAAATAGGACCAACAAAAACTTCTTTGTATATAAATTTAGTGCCTGTGTTTTCTATGATATTAGCATATTTAATTTTAGGAGAAAGTATATCATTTATAAAAATAGTAGCAGGGATTTTAATAATTATTGGAATATGTATAAATTTAATGAATAAAAATGCAAAGGTTAAAGAAGTTAATATAGAAAGTTAGTTAATAAATAATGCCAAAAATGATTTAAATTTTTGGCATTATTTATTTTTATGTAAAAGCTATATATTAAATTCAGATTAGAATGATATTAGTTGCCAAAGTAAGATTTAATATATAAAATGTATGTATAAATACAAAATATAACAAAAGATGACTGAAAATAATTTGCTTTATTAAATCTGGGGGAGGAAAATATGAAATTTAAAAGAATAGCTATAACATTAGCTTTTAGCTTAATTGTATCATTAGGGTTTGTAGGATGTAATACTAGTGATATTAAAAATAAAGATAATAAATCTCAAGAGAATGTTGAACTTAATATATCGGCTGCTGCAAGTTTAAAGGAGGCTATGACTAAAATAGAAGAGGAATATAAGAAGGTTAATGAAAATGTAACTTTAGTAGTAAATTATGGTGCCTCAGGTTCACTTCAACAACAAATAGAACAAGGGGCTCCTTGTGATGTGTTTATATCAGCTGGTCAAAAACAAATGAAAGCATTAGATGAAGCTGGATTATTATTAGAAGGTACATACAAAGATTTATTAGAAAATGACTTAGTTCTAATTGCATCTAAAGATAGTGATATATCTAGTATAGATGATTTAAATACAAATAAAGTTAAACATATAGCTGTAGGAGAGCCAAATAGCGTTCCTGCAGGAAAATATGCTGATGAAGTATTAACTAATTTAGATTTGAAAGATAAAATTACAGATAAATTAGTATTTGCAAAAGATGTGAAAGAAGTATTAGCTTGGACTCAATCAGAAAATGCTGAGGTTGGATTTGTTTATTACAGTGATACAATAAATTCAGATAGTATAAAAATTGTTGAAACAACACCATCTACTTCACACTCTGCAATTATATATCCTATTGCAGTTATAAAGGAAAGTAAGAAGGTAGAAGCTTCAAAAGAATTTGAAGATTTTTTATTAAGTACTGATGGACAATCTATACTAAAGGATTTTGGATATAAAAGTGTAGAGTAGTTAATTGCATTTAGGAGGAATATAATTGAATATAAATTGGTCACCATTATGGATATCTATAAAAACATCGTTTTTATCTACAATAATTACTTTTGTTATAGGAATAATTGTATCCTATTTAATGGCAAACTATAAAGGAAGATATAAGGGGATACTTGATGGGGTTTTTACACTTCCGTTAGTGCTTCCTCCTACTGTGGTAGGATTTTTTCTTTTATTGTTAATAGGTAAGAATGGATATGTAGGGAAATTATTATTAAATTTTGATATGACATTAGTATTTAGCTGGAGTGCAACTGTAATAGCATCTACTGCAGTTGCATTTCCAATGATGTATAGGACTTCAAGAGCTGCTTTTGAGCAGATAGATAATAATATAATTTGTGCAGCAAGAACTTTAGGACTTAGTGAATGGAAGATTTTTTATAAAATTGCTATACCATTAGCATGGCCAGGTATTATTGCTGGTATTGTTTTATCGTTTGCAAGAGCATTAGGTGAATTTGGAGCAACTTTAATGATTGCAGGAAATATACCTGGTAAGACTCAAACTATGCCACTTGCAATATTTTTTGCAGTAGAAGGCGGAGATATGAAAATAGCAATGACTTGGGTAATAATTATTACATTAATATCAATATCAATGATTTTAATATTGAATTATTGGTCTGAAAATCAACAAAAAATAATAGGTAAAGTAAAAAGAAAAGGGGTGTAAGTAATGGCTCTTTACGTAGATATTGAAAAAGACTTATCCTCTTTTACATTAAAATCAAAATTTAAGAATGAAAATGGAGTATTAGGTTTTCTTGGAGAGTCTGGTTCCGGTAAAAGTATGACACTTAAGTGTATTGCAGGTTTAGAAAATCCTTCAAGAGGTAAAATTATATTAAATAATAGAGTGTTATTTGATTCAGAAAAAAAGATAAATTTATCAGCTCAAGAAAGGAAAGTTGGTTTTTTATTTCAAAACTATGCATTGTTTCCTCACATGACAGTCGTACAAAATATAGAATTGGGATTATGTAATATAAAAAAAGAAGAAAGAATTAAAATAACTAATGAATATATAAAAAGATTATGTCTTGAAGGTCTAGAAAATAGATATCCATGGCAGCTATCAGGAGGTCAACAGCAAAGAGTTGCATTAGCACGAGCATTAGCTCCTTCGCCAGATATATTACTATTAGATGAATCTTTTTCAGCGCTTGATTATCACCTTAGGGGGAATATGGAAAGAGAATTAATAAATATTTTAAATGATTATCATGGAGATGTTATTTTCGTTACACATGATAGAGAAGAAGCATATAGAGTTTGTAAGGGTATAGTTGTTTATGATAACGGAACAAGTTTACCTAAAAGAGAAGTGCATGATTTATTTAATAATCCACAGTATTTGGCTGAAGCTAAAATAACAGGATGTAAAAATATATCTAAAATAGATGTATTGGATAAGAATACTATATATGCTAAAAATTGGGGGATTAAGATTAAATTAAAAAAAGACATTGATAGGAATGCAAAATATATGGGAATTAGAGCTCATCATATTTCTATAGAGAATAATCACAATGAAGAGTGTTATTATTTAACAGTTAAAAATATAATTGAAAATCCCTTTAGTTATAGTGTTTATGTAATTAATGAAGATGATAAATATTTTAATGAAATTCATCTAGAAGTTAATAAAGATATTAAACCTATGAATGTTGGAGATAAAATATTAATTAAATTACATGTTGATAAATTATTCTTATTTTAAATAACTAAGTAAAAATAGGAGGCAAGAATGTTTTTTATAGGTATATTAGGTGTTGACAATAAAACTAAAGAAGTTAAAGACTTAAACAATATTAATTGTAAAATTTGTGATAATATTGAAGATATGAAGCTAATAAAAAACTATAGTTATTTTCATATATTTTTTATTCCTATTATTAAATGGAGTATAAATTATTATTTATTATGTAATAAATGTAATTCTATGTTTAAATTGAAAGAAGAAAAAGGAAAGTTATTAGAAAAAGGAAAGTTATTAGAAAGAGGAAACAATATAGAAATTAACTATTGGGATTTAGATGAAATGAGCAATAATCATAATAAAAATATATGTAA
The DNA here is from genome assembly GCF_014323405.1 of Romboutsia faecis. GTDB lineage: Bacteria > Bacillota > Clostridia > Peptostreptococcales > Peptostreptococcaceae > Romboutsia_E > Romboutsia_E faecis. The sequence continues at coordinate 35,505 of NZ_JACRWE010000003.1, forward strand.
TAACTGTGGTGCAAAGATTGAAGAAAACCATATATACTGTCCTTTTTGTGGAGAAAGAAAATATAAATAAATCTTATAAGTCTCTTTTAATGTAAATTAAAAGAGATTTTTTATGATATAAAGTTAAAATATGCAAAAACACTTGCATTATCAATTTGATAATGATATTATTATAAAGTCCAGTTATCAAATTGATAATATGATGGATTTATAAATACTAAATATATTAAGTGTAACTTACAAAAATTCTATAATTAATAAATACAATAATGTGATTAGATTAAAAAAATTAACAAAAAATAGCAAAGTAATTTAAATCATATATTGACTAAAGTATGTTAATAATATATCATAGTTTATATAGGGAGATTGATATAATCTTACCGAAAATATAGTAAATAAGAAGAATTATGTAAAAGTACATCTTAAAGGGAGGAGTAATTTATGGGAGGAAGTTCATTTTTACCAGAGTTTCTTATGATAACTGATATAAAAACTGTTATTTTTATATCAATACTTATAGGAACGTTTTTTATAGTTAATATTTTTGAGAAAAAGAAAGTTAAGTTTTCTACTAGAACAATTTATGCAACAATAATAGGTCTTATATTAGGTGTTATAATACAAATAGTAGCGGGTCTACCAGAAGATCCAACTAAAGTAACTTGGTTACAAGAAGTAAGTAAATGGTATAGTTTATTTGGTTCAGGATTTATGGATTTATTAAAAATGTTAGTTGTACCTTTAGTATTTACATCAATATTAAGAGTAATAATTAATATGGGTGAAGGAGAAGATTTAGGTAAATTAACTTTTAGATCTTTAGGTATGTTACTTGCTACAACTGCATTAGCTGCAACAGTAGGTATAGTAGTAGGAAATGTAATGAAATTAGGTGTAGGAGAAACAACTACTGTAGCATTATCAACAGAAATGAGAGAGATAACTCCACTTGTTGATACAATAAGAGGATTATTACCAGCAAATCCAGTTGCATCAATGGCTGATGGAAATATAGTTGCAATTATAATATTTGCTGCATTCTTAGGATTAGCAGTAAAAAGACAAAGAAAGAAATATGCTGATGTTATTAAACCTTTTGAAAATTTAGTAGAAGCATTTTATAAAATAATAGTAAGTGTTGCTATGACTGTAATTAAATTTATGCCATATGCGGTTGTAGCTATGTTAGCAAATACAATAACAGCTCGTGGAATAGCATCTATGATATCTGTATTTAAATTTGTAGCAGCACTTTATATAGCAGTTGCTATATTATTCGTAATTCATTTAATAATAATAGCTTTAAATGGATTAAACCCAATAACTTATGCAAAAAATGCAGTTGAACCTTTATTACTTGCTTTTACATCTAGATCAAGTTTAGGTACACTTCCTGTAACTATAGAAACGCTAAAAGAAAAGCAAGGTGTAGATGAAAGTGTAGCTAGTTTTACAGCAAGTTTAGGAGCTAACATGGGTATGAATGGATGTGCGGGTATATATCCTGCTTTAATGGCAGTAACTGTAGCTAATATGGCTGGAGTTGAAATGAATGCTAGCTTCTATGCTATGTTATTTATTGTTATAACAATAAGTTCTCTTGGTATAGCGGGTCTTCCTGGTACAGCAACAATGGCTGTTTCAGTAGTTTTATCAGGTGTTGGATTAGGAGCTCATTTCCCACTAGCTGCTGGTATAATAGCAATAGATCCTATATTAGATATGGGACGTACTATGATAAATGTAAATGGAGCTAGTACAACAGCTATAGCAGTTGGAAAGTCTTTAGGAAAATTAGATAAAGACGTTTTCAATGGAAGTGAAAATAAGAGTAATAGTGAGAAAACAGCTTAGTTATATATATCTAATTTTACGTCAGCATTCAATTTAATATGAAGTTGTCATCATATTGCCACCATAATTAATTTTATGGTGGTGTATTTATTATAGCACATCTTCCCAAATATTAACTGCTATTTCCTCTAGTTTATTACTAGATTTTAAATATGTTTGTAATGTTGTTTTTACATTTGCATGTCTTAAGCGACCCTGTATAGCCTTAATAGATGCTTTATTTTCTAGTAATACTTGGCCATGTAAATATCTGAAACTATGAGCTGATACACGTATATTAATTGTATTATAGATCTTTCTACAAATCCATCCAAAGTTTGAATTAGTAATTGGCGACATTTCTGTATTAAGACATACAAATGAGTTATTAGGATTTTTATCAATCATAATTTCCTTATATAACATTAATTCATTAATTAAGGTGTCACCCAGTAATATATCGCCAACTGAAGATGGCGTTTTGCACTCAACTAATAACATCTTACCATCTTTATATAATGATTGATGATGGATATGCATAACTTTATTTTCTATATCAATATCATCCCATTGTAAACCAAAGCATTCACTCTTTCTAACACCTGTGTTGTACATTATTAAAAAAGGAATGTAATAACTAAATCTATAATTTTCCTTTAAGTAGTTTAATATATTTTTAGCATCATCTATTGTTATTCTATTAGTTTTAGGTGGTTTAAATTTATATTTAAGCTTAATATATTTACATGGATTTTCTTTTATTAACTCATATGGAAATACAGCCATATCAAGTGAATATTTTATGACATTAAAAATTCCTTCCATGGTTTTCTTACTTATATCTCTTAAATAATGTTGGTCAAGAAATTCCTTAACTTTAGCAGGAGATATGTCTTTCAAATAATAGCCACCTAAATATGGAATAATATTAGTATCTATAATTCTTTTGTATTCAACTTGTGTTCTATATCTACAATTTAATAAAACATAATTGTCATACCAGTATTTTAGATACTGATCAATACTAAGATTTTTATCATTTATAATTCTACCAGTATTTTTATATTGTATTTGAGCTTCTAATAAGGCTTCTTCACATTCTTTCTTTGTAGTAAACCCACCTTTGCTTTTACGTTTTCTTTTTCCATTTTCATCTTTACCTATATCAAAATAATACTCCCAAGCTTTTCCTCGTTTTCTAATAGGCATTTTATCACCTCCTTTTACGATTATTATAGTACAAATAATTCTAATTATGCAATTTAGAAAATAGTAATAATTTAGACTACAAAATAAATGATAATATTTATTTAATATACTCATAATATAATAAAACCTATTGTAAATCAAAGTTGGATGAATTTGATTGACACAATCATTGAAAATAATTAATTGTATTAATTTAAGAAAAAAGTGATTAGGAGGAAATTTATGTTGCAAAGTGAAAATAAAATGTTAGGAGACATAAATGTAAGAGCGATTTGGAGACTTTATATTAACAATATATGTTATAGAAAAAATGCTTTCTATACGAAGGAAGAAATACAAAATATATGTAAAAAAATAGAAAACCCATACGATAAATTTATAATTTATGGATTATTCAATAATATACCCAATAAGGTGATGCTGAATTTAAAAGAAAAAGACATTCCGAAAGATAGGTCTTATATAGATGTAAAAGGCAGGAGAATTATATTTGATGAATATATGAAGTCCATAATAAGGGAATGTACGGGGGAGGTTTGTAATTATTTTTTAAAGCATTATTACAAATTTAATAACAAATCAGTATACCTTATAAAAAATAAAATAGGAACACCTAATGATGGGTTGAACTCAATGACATTACAAGCTATAGATCGTAAATTGGAGAAAGCTACTAAAAGATTTAGCTATGAAGAATATATTTTTAACAAAGCATCTTTAAGGGTAAGTGGAATTATATATTACATGTATTTAAAAGAAAAAAGTGATTTAGTGGAATGGGATATAGAAAAAGTAACAGAATACCTAGGCGTGAATGGAATAAAATGTGATCCAGAAAAAATATATAGATGTTATCAGATAAAATATAATAACAAGGTAGAACTTGAAGAAAAAACATATAAAATATCAGATCGTATACGCAAGATAAAAGATAAATTTTAAGGTGTTATTTATACCTTATTCAGATACGAATAATCTTTATATAATTAAAAATACATTAGTGGCATAACTATTTAAATATTAATATAGTTTAAATAATGTATGAATAAAATAATACTGAATTAGTTATCAATTTATTTGAATATGAATAACCTTTAAATAAATTTTAAACAACGGGCAGAAAATTCAGCCGGTTGAAAAACGAATTAAGATCAGCATTAAAAGTAACTCACTGTTACTTCTAAGAGGATAGATTAAATACATATACTCTTATTATGCTAACCTAGGTTAAATTTTAACTAACTTATCAAAAGATGTATCTAACTGGATAGGGTATTTCAGTGACAAAGTTGGACAAATGATAAAAACAGTTGATGAAGATGAAAAAATAATCACTCGTATAAATAATACGAGTGCAACTTTTTTAACTGAAGATGGATTAAGATTGTATAAAAATAAAGAAATAAAAGAGATGCTTGAAACCGTTGAAAATACTAAAAACCTACAAATACCACCTAGAGGATTAATATTAATTCCAAAAAGAGCATTGTTAAGAATAGGAATGTTATTAAGAGATTCAGAGGTTGCGAAAGAAGTAAGAAGTAGATTGTTGGATATAATACATGATGTAGAAGTGAATACAGATATAGTTAACTTCCTTCTTAAATTGTTTTGCTATAGGCTTTCTGCTTTGTATTAACACTTCGTATAGCCCATTCTCTGTTAAAAAATATGTTCCCTTTCCCCTGTTTTATTCTCAAAGTAAGTATTGTTTATTTTGACTATTAATATATGATGACGGCAGAAAATTCTGCTCTCCTCTTAAAACTAGTGTTTCCAATATTTTAATTTCATTTTTAGGCTATGTTAGTCATCTTCGTGATAAATATGGCATAAAAACAACCACACCTTAGACTTTTCAATACATTAAATTCTAAGATGTGGTTACTTCTATAACTTACTATAAATTGTTCGTAATATATTAAGATTATTCTTTATTTTCTTTCGTGATATTTTCTATAATATTATCTCTAAAGCAGGTATCTATTAAAGCCCCCAGAAAACCTAAAAGCAAACCAGATACAACACCACTAATGCCTAAACTAACTCTCAAGAAGGTAGTTATTAAGATTGCTAATACATAACCTGCAAAGCTTAAAATGCGTCTATTTGTATTACTTAAATTACCTAAATCTCTTTGCATTGGAATAAATACTCCCCATACCCTGCTGTTTAAGGTATGTAATAAAAAACTAAAAATTAATGCTGACAAAAGTGTAGCTATTATTGATGCTCCCAAACCTTCTATTTTTATCATCTCCTTCTTACACATAATTCATAATTTATAACAATTATTTACTTTAGCTTAAATATATATCTTATTAATTTAATTCCTAAATATCCAAATAGAATTCAGATAAGAATATATATTATTAAATTAGTCCATGAAATGGTGACCACTTTATACCTTCACTTTTGTTACTTATATATTATTTTTCTAATTCGCAATATATTAATATTTTAAATTATAATATATATTTTATTTTTCATTTTTATGTTTTATAATTACAAAAATCCCATATCCAATCACTAAAATAGGTAGTATTATAGCAAATCCTAACTCTGTATTTATATAATCTAATGAGTTTGTAAAACAACTTCCTGTTGCAGTTAATTCAATCATTTGCACAAATTTAAGCCCATATAATTCTAAAGATAGAACAAGCCCTCCTAGAATTATTGCCAAACTTCCCATATTTAATTTATCTTTCATATTTGTTTCCCCTTCTAAATTTATTGTTTGATGTATATTATTTTGCATTATATAACAATTGCAAACTTGATTATATTATACAAAATATTCAATTATTCTCCAATTACAAAATGGTTTCATTAATTTGAATTAAAGTTCCTTATTTTAGATTAACTCAATGAATCTATTTCTAATAGTGGCTCTAGTTACATATGATTTATGTGTAATTAAAAGATTTCCAGTAGTCATTTTATGCGATACTATTTTGACCGCCATGTAATATTGTTACATTCAGCTTTTCATCATCCACATTCTGTAACATCATATTTACATTTCTAGGATCTTTAGATTTATCTTTAAAGGCGTAGTCAATCCATTCTGCTATATCTTTTGCTAAAAGTAAGGGTAAGTATGGATACAAAACTAAATGTAAAGTATGTCAATGCAAGTAAAACAGGAATTTTTGTCTAATATTTCAACAATATAATTGTAAGGGGTATTTGTTTGAACAGTAATTAAATTGGTTTTGTTAAAAATAGGTATGTGAGTGGAAATCAAAATTGTCCTCATTGAAGGATGGTTTTTATCCTGAAATGAAAGGTGAAGCAATCTCAACGGGTTTTGTTGAGTTGTGAACCTAATCTCGCTTTAGTTTTTCTAGTTAAATATTTTAGTTTTTCTAGTTAGGATGTACTTTTTTTCCTAAATACGGAAAAATAAATTCATCAAACAGTAAAAATAGAAACTTTTTTTCCTAAATATGGAAAAATAAATTCATCAAACAGTAAAAATAGAAACTTTTTTTCCTAAATATGGAAAAATAAATTCATCAAATAGTAAAAATAAATATGTCGGTTTATATGCTAGAAATTTACGAATGGTAGGAAAGGATATAGATCAAATTGTAATCAATGCAAGTAAAGCATGTAGAAGAAAGTAAAAGAATTTGAAAAAACATTACAAAATCTATAAAAACTGGGATTTTAACTTGTATAATAATTATGTAAGGGGTATTAAATATAAAGAAAATTAGACGTAAATACGTACTAATTTATACATCATTTTTAAGTGGAATTTCTACCTTCTTAATACCTAAAAACTACTATTTTAATTCGTATAATAATTATGTAAGGGGTATTTAGCAGAGATATTAAATTAATTCAAAGGTTTGATAAAAAAGGAAAGTAAGGACATCAATCCTAATGTAAATCATGTGAAAAACAACGTGTCGTATAAAAACTATCCTTTTTGTCTAATATTTCAACAATATATAGTGAAAGGTGAAAAAACTACTATTTTAACTTGTATAATAATTATGTAAGGGGTATGTAGGTAGTGTTCCAAAACTTCTATTTTTGTCTAATATATCAACAATATAATTGTAAGGGGGTACAATATGAGTAAATTAAATAACAATACATTTGTATTATATAATCCAATTCAAGCCGATAAATTTATACAATTTGGATGCAAAATAGTAAAAATAGATATACATAAAAGAACTAAGAATATAATGTTTGTTTTCTTTAAAGATAGTAAATTTGAAGAAGCGATGTTCAAATGGAATAATAAAAATAGTTAGAAGGGGTGTTGATGTTGAATTTAAAAAAAATGTTGAACGGTAACTCTATTAGAATTGGTAAGGATTATAAAAATTTGAATGGTGGGGAAATAAGAACGTTATTGTATTTACAATGTTTGAGCAATGTTAATAATTATGTAGTATTAACAAATACACATGTTTTGAGAGGTCTTATAGACATGCATGTTAAAACAATTAAGAAGCATCTAATAAGTTTAGAAAGTAAAAATAGAATAAAGATATATGGAGATATAAATAATTATTGTAGTATTGAAATTATTAAAGATGAAACATTTGAAATATATGAAAATATAGAATTTGTATTAGATATGCTAAATGGTTTAAATGATGCAGAACTTAAATTATATTGCATTATGTCATCTCATTTAAATTTTAAAGAAAATAAGAATTATATATATCCTGCACTTGAAACATTAGTTAAAGAGTATTATACAGATGAAGAATTAAATGATAATTTAGAAAACGAGATAAGATATATAAATAGAATTAAAAATAAACTCATTGAAAAGGGATTTATTAAGAAAATAGCAGCATTTTATTTTTATAAAGAGAATAAAGAAAACTTAGGAAAATCAACATTAGGATATTTTTTAAATACTGGAAAACATGATGTACAAAACAATGAGTATATGCAATTTATATATAGTCAAATTGATACTTATAACAATACTCATACAAATAAAATGGATCTGGCAGATATTAAATACTTGAAAAAGTGCAAATATAACTATTTGGATAAATACATTTATAAAGATAAAATAGAGGATAGTGTTGAAACTTCAGAAGTTGTTGAAGAAATAATAGAAGTGAAAACTAGTGAATCGAATAAAGATATATTTGCTTTATTTAAAGACATTATGAATGAAACTCCAAATAAAGCTCTGTTTGATAGAGCATATAATAAGATAAAATCAATTAATAAAAAATATACGGATGATATTATATATCAAACTATTTATGATGATAGAAATTCACTGTATAGTATTTGTGATAATTGTGGGACTAATGCTCATAAAATAAATTCAATATTTAAATTTGTAAAAGATAACATAGATGAAAATATAAAAATGAATGAGAATGTAAGAGAATGCGAGTGCTATACTAAAGATTATAGTGATTCAGAACTTGACTGGTTTGATTATGATAAAATTGATATACCTAAATCAAAAGTACACACTGAGTCAAGAAAAAGACGTAGTTTAAATGATATATTAAATGGCATTGCTGAAAATAAAGTTGAGTCTATGGTTATAATTCCAGATGTGGTTGGGACTATATTTGAAGAAAATTAGATTGAGAGGGGATATTATGTATTATAGTTACAGTGGGAATAGTATTTACTATGATGAGGAAGATCAGTATACAAAAATTGAATATGAAGAACTCGAAACAAGTGAGTATATAAATAATGTTGCTACATATGAGGAAATTGATTGTGAAGGTGAATGGAATGATGATAGGGTATTTATATACAATTATAGCAAAAAAGAGTATGATGATTTAAAAAATAAATATTATAGTTATCATGGTGTAGAAGTTAAAAAAAGACTATTATTCAAACATATGAAATTGAGTAAAAGATATTTTGAACCACGTCAGTTAAATATCAAAGAGTTAACAAAAGAAGAAATAATAAATGAAGTTTGGTATAGGATAGCTAATAAAGATTACTTAGTGGATGCTAAAATTGATGATTTAGATTATTTGTGCATGTCTATAAAAAGTAATATGAATAAAAATGACCTATTATTTATGTGTAATCTTTAATTATATTATATAGGGTAAATAAGTAAGATAACACTTCAGAAATGAGGTGTTATTTTTATGTTCAAAATAAAAAAATTAGGAGGAGTAAGAAATGAATATAAGTTTTATGTTTGAGTTAATTGAAGATATGAGCAAAGAAGAAATAATGAAGGCTATGAAAATATGCGATGAGAAGAGGTTACAAGAAATACTACAACTTAGTGTATGTGAAGACAGAAAAAAGGTTAAAGAAATGTTAGCAAATTATAAACCAACTTCTATTGCATCATTACCAGCAACAGATAATTTAATGGGACTATGTGAGTATTTAAATTTGTGCCATTCGCATAGGGTAAAATTGTTTACATTTGATAATAGTTCAAAGTACATTTTTAATAGTGAAGAAATTAGAAATCCATATTTCGAAGGGAGAGAAACTAATAATGAATTACTTGAAATTGAAGATTAAAGAAAGTAGTTTTACGAATGAGGATCTAATGAATCTTTTAAATTTAAGTAGGAGTACATATTACAGAAAGATTAAAGAAAGTAGTTTTACATTGAAGGAAATAAAGACTATAAGAAGTCTGATTGATATTGAAATAGAAAAAGTTATGGAGGAGATATAAATGGAAGAAAGAGCAATTAAAGCATATAAAAATGGAAAAAAAGATGAATATTACTACCTTGTAGAAAAATTAACTAAAAAAGACATTGAAAATACAGAAATTGCTAGAAAATTATTTGAAAAAGATATTGATAAGCTACTACAAAAATTTCAACAACTATTTGGAAGAGAGTGTGCAAATATAGATGGTGATGCCAGTTTAAGTGCCTGGTTAGATTTAATAGAAGAATAGGATGGTGTAATATGGAGTGTGTTGTCTGTGGTAGATATCAAGATAAGTTAACAAAAGGTATGTGTAGAAAGCATTATCAGCAATGGATTAAGCATAATACAGTATTAGATCATAATTCCAGAACTGTTTTTGATTTGAATGAAATAATACTTCATAACAATTATGCTGAGATGCTAATCTATAATAGATTAGGAGATAAAATTGCTAGTACATATATAGATTTAGATGATGTTGATAAAGTAAAAAAATATAAATGGGGATTAGAAGGTAGGTATATAAAAAATAAAGAAGTTGGTAAATTGCATAGATTCATTATGTCATGTCCAGAAGATAAACTTGTCGATCACATTAACCATAATTCTTTAGATAATCGCAGAAAAAATCTTAGAATATGTACTTATCAACAAAATAATATGAATGTAAGTATTAGTAAAAGAAATAAAAGTGGAGTTGTAGGAGTAAGTTTTCACAAAGCTAGTAAAAAGTGGGCTGCTAGAATAAAATTAAATAAAAAAGATATATGGCTAGGAAGTTTCGAGTTTATAGAAGATGCAATTAAAGCTAGAAGAGAAGCAGAAATTAAATACTTTGGAGAGTACAGAAATAAACACCAGTAAGGTGTTATTTTTATGTTTAAATTTAGGAGGAATTGAGAATGTATAATAATGGATTTAGAGATAGAAAAAGAGCTTTTACAGGGATGAAAACAGTTGAACATATAGCTGATAAGAATGTGAAAATAGAAGGTTACGAATATTACAGATATACAACAACAGTTGATTTGGCTGATAAATTAAACGTTAATTTAGAAAAATTAAATGAAATATGTGAAGAAAATCAGATAGGTAAGAAATTTACCTATTTAGTAGGAACTGAATGTTTAGGATTAGAATATAGCAGACCAATAATATTAGGATCTTCAGTTGATTATTCAAAAGGGAAATTAGCAAAGGATCATACTAAAATAGCATCAGATGTCTATGTTTTAACCTTCAATCAATATTTAAAATTAAAGAAGTTAGTATAATTTTTTGTTTGATATAAAAATATTTAAAATACTACATTATAATATTAATATAAAAATATTACAATTGCAACAAATTTTAAATTTTAGGAGGAGTAAATTTATGGAATTAAGGGATATACAAGAAATGGATAGTTTAGACAAAATATATGAATATATAATTAAGAATAGTTTTGAAGAAAAGTTAAATAAGAATATGTACTGGGACAATAAATTGAGCTACAGTACATATGAAGGGAGCTATTTAAACTTAAAGTATACTAAGACTTTAGATAGCCAATTAGATACGTTGTTCCCAAAGTTAGTAAAGATATATGCCAAAAAATTTGAAGTAGATATAACTAATGATTCTTCATTTTTAGAAGATATTGCATCATTAGTTAGAATCCATGTGTATGACATTTTAAAAATGTACTATACAGGTGAATTAGATGAAGAAATACAACGTGAATTCAAGTTTAAAATAGAAAATAACATAAGCAACTTTAAGAAATTGTTTACTTATGAGAATATAGATAGATTTGTTAGTTTTTTACTTATTAAGTGTACACAAGAGGCTACAAGAAGTACAAATGAAATAAGTAGTTATATTAGAAGAAATAAAGTAAATAACTCATATGAGTATAATATAACTGACTTTAAAAGTTTAGATAGAACTATAAAATTTAGTAGTAGCAGGACAGAAGAGGCTGAGGATATAAGTGTAGAAGAATACTTATACTTAATTAGTGATAATAAAGATAAATTCAATGATGATATAGTAAAGATAAATAATGCTAGAAATATTTATAATTTGCTTAGTACACTAAGTTTTTTACTCACTGATAAGCAAAAGGAATTTGTAAAAATAACTAGCCAGGCTATAGAAAATAATATGATGTTGATTGATGAAGTATTTTCAGTAGATGACTTAAATTATAGTAAAGAGCAAAAGAAACAGTTCAAAAGGATGATAGGTAAAAGATTACTTGAAATTTTAAATAGTTATGAAATAAAAAAGTATGTTAATAGTTATGAATATAAAGATAGTAGAAATAGAAATCAAGTTGGTTATCAGCTAAAGAAAGATGATTTATTTGAACGAAAAATTAAAGAAATATTAGATAGGGACTCAATTCAAGAGTCCTTTTTTTATTTGGTTAAGTTGATAAATAAAGATAATGTTGTAGCTGATAAGTTAATTGAAATAATCACAGATATGGATCAGGTACATATGAAAGCAATATGTAATTTTAATAGAACAAACAAAATTGATAACAAGTATATAACAATTCATTTTGAAAAAATATTAAAGAAATTAAGAGGTAAAATATAGATGGATAATTTTATAAGAATAGTAAAAGAAATATTAGAAAATGAAAGTGAATACGAGAAAGCAGAAAAGCTAATAGAGCTAATGAATGATAAAACAGCTTGTCAAATAGCTTTAGATTCTCTCGAAGGAACAATAGGAAGTCAAAGTATTTATTTGTTGTATAAGTTAACTCAAGATGTCGATATTGATTCTTATATAGATGATTACATAGAGTTAATTGATAATATTACAGATGTATTAATGTGGAGAGTTAAGTATTTAGAAGATAATTATGGAACTTATAAGTCATTGGAAAAAGAAGTGAGTATAGACAATAAATTACTATTAGAAAGTTCAGATATAGATTACTTATACAATAAGTACATAGAGTCACTAGATGATATGAAAAATTATATAGAAGAAGATATCTTGTATTCTAATGATGGTATTTTTTATGGTATAGATAACGAATATAGAAAATTCGATGAGTATAATGGTTATTATGAAAGTGAGTGGGACTAGTATTTATTAGTCCTTTTTTACATTTTTAAAGGTGGTGTTGATTTGGGGATAATAGATATTGAGTATTTATGTAAACTAGATAGATTAAGAGATAGTTATATAGATGGACTAGGAAATAAAAAAATTGTACAAATAGAAAATAAAACGAGGAGAACAAAAGAAGAAACTACTTATAGAACTATTACTATCAATGACAATAGACTTGTCAAAAATGAAGGCATTATTGATTCAATGGTAAGAATGACATTTGAATTTAAAAAAATAAATGATAAAGAACATTCACTAGGAGAGTATCAGGACAAGAGAGTAGTTTTTGGTGCATATCTAAGATATAAGATAGTGAAGAAAAAAGAATCTGCATGGGATACTTATTTCAGAACATGTCAAAAAGTATACTTTAACGAGTTTAAAAATGAAATATGCAAAAATGATTTTGAAGGATATATGGCCGAAGGAGTATTAAAAGGGATAGAATTATTATGTGATCTAGTCGAGGGTAAATTTAATAATAGGATAAGGGAAATATTTGATATAGAAATTAATTCAGTAGAAGATTTTAAAAATGTTTTAAGAGATGAAAATTTAAGTAAAGATATTTGTAATTATTTGATTTCAGCTGTAAAGAATGATGCTAGGGATTTAGCATATTACGGAAAAAATCCTATTTGGTGTACTTATAAAAATAAAAATAGTCAAGAATTAAAATATTTTAGTTATATTTATTTAGATAAACCAGTTAAAAAAGATAGTGATGAAATAGGTTATGATTTTATGGGGTTAACTGAAGAAGAATCTTATGATAAAGAGCTAGATAAAATAGATGAAATAATTGAGGTAAAAGATATTGAAAAAAAGGAAGATGGTATTTATAATTTCATAATACAAAATAAGAACAAAATATTAACTGAAAGACAAATTGAATATATTGAGGACTATATTGATGGAGTAGAAAAAAATAGAATATTCAATTTTGATAAGTTTATAGCATCAAGAATATTAGATTATTTACATAATAATAGAAATTGTTTTAAGAAAAGTTGGGGGTATGTTTATAATGGTGATATATTAAATATATTAGAATGTATATTGACTAAAAATACATTAAAGAGTAGCTATATAGAGTTAATAAATAGTTTAAATAATTGTAATTCTAAAGTTGAAACAATATTATTAGATGGCATACATAGTTTAGACTGTATTCATTACAAGCATATTACAAAAAGTATTACTAAAGATATTTATAGTAAGTATTATATAGATAATTATTTTATTGAAGTGGTTGAAGAACTACAAAGAATATATAATTTTTATTCAAATTCTAATAAAAGTATTTATAATTTTAGTAAATCAGAAAACGAGTTGAAAATGTCTACGTTTAAAAAATGGGTAGATAAAAACATACTTGGTGATAAGTTAGAAAGTAGAGTTTTATCAGTTCAGAATGATAAATCAGAATTGTATTCTAAGGATGAAATAAGTGAAATTTATAATAAAATTTTTAATAGTAATATGAACTACATTAATTTTAAAAAGTACATGAATGAATGTGGATATTACATAAGTAATAAAATAACTATTACAGTAGAAAATAAAAAACTATACTGTTATAAAATTATGAAAATTGAAAATATTTCGGAGTTAAAAAAGCATACTAAGCAAATAAAAAAAACAAATAGTAAGAAATTAGAATTAAAAGTTGATGATAAGATAATTGATGAATTAAGAAGTTTAATAGAAGAAAATTTAGTTAAAGGATTTGTAGTTATGACCAATAATGATATCGGATATATGAAATATGCTACTATTAAAAATTTTTTAATGAACAAACTAAATATAAAAGTATCAAATAGATTAAAGACTGATGATGTAATTATGTTGTGTGAAAAGGCAGGGTATAAGATGCATAATAGAACATCAAAAAAAATAAGTGATAAATCTTATAATATTAGAAAGCTAGAGAGATTACGCTAAGTAGTCTCTTTTTATTTTAAAAATTAGGAGGAGTGAAAAATGAAATTAAGAGGATATCAGGAAGAGTGCATAAATGCAATAAATGAGTTAGAAAAGGGAAGTAAAAAAATAGTAAATATAGCAACAGGTGGAGGAAAGACTGTTATATTTTCACATTTAATAAAGTTAACTAAGGGTAAAGTATTAATACTAGTCGACCAAAAGGAATTACGAGATCAAGCAAAACAAAAGATAATACAAATTTGCGGTTCATCTATTGAAGATGAAATAGGAATAATTCAGTCAGATGTTAACGAAACAGATAAGAGAATAACTATTTGCACAAGGCAAACTTTATCGTATAGATCTTTTAGACGTGTATCATCCATATCTGATAATAAGTTTGATTTAGTAATAATTGATGAAGTACATAGGGGTACTAAACAATTAAAAAAGATATTAGAACATGTTGAAGCAGATAAAATTCTAGGTTTCTCGGGTACTCCATTTAATATTAAAGATTTAAAATTGGTATTTGATGGATTTGTATATGAAAAAGATACACTTGCGTTAATAGAAGAAGGTTATCTGGTGTCACCAAAATGCTTTAGAATATATACTGATATAGATATAAGTAGAGTAAAAACTGTAGGAGGAGAATTTGTAAGTGCTGACTTAGAGAAGTACATAAATGTTAAGAATAGAGATGAACTTATAATAAAAACTTATTTAGACAAGTGTAAAGATAGAAATAAAACTTTAGTATTTGCAAATAGTATTGAACATAGCAACTCATTAGCTGATGCATTCTGTAAGAATGGAGTTAAGGCTAAGAGCGTAACAAGTGCATTAGATACTAAAGAGAGAGCAAGTATATTAAATGATTTTGAAAATGGTGATATTAAAGTTTTAGTAAATGTATCAACAATGACAACAGGAGTTGATATTCCTCAAATAGATTGCCTGATACTTGCAAGACCTACTAAGAGTAAGATATTATTTCATCAATGTGTCGGTAGAGGTTTAAGATTATATGAAGGAAAAGAATCTTGCTTAATACTTGATATAGTCGATAATTACAGTAAACATAACTTATTGAGTTGTAAGAATGTATTTGATTTGGATGATGGATTAACAGTTTCAGAAATGGAAGAGAAACGAAAGTATGAGAAAAAGCAAAAGGAAATACAAGAAGAACAAGAAAGAATTAGAATTGAGCAAGAGTTAAAAATATTAGAAGAAGAAATAAACTTATTCAATATGGATATTAAGAATATATTACAAGTTAGTAATTTAGATTATTATTTTAATAAAATTAATAATAAGGATATAGCAATAATAAGTGCAGATATTGATATAGATTATTACATAGTTAAGAATAATAATGAGTTTGCATTGTACAAGTTGACTAAGAATAAAAACTATAATCATAATTTGGAGTTAGTATGCGAAAATGATAACTTAATGGAACTGGTAGGGTATACGGATAGTCTAGTGTTAGAATATGGAACTAGTTTTGCAAATAAGAAATCGAGTTGGAAGAAAGAAGGAGCAACAGTTAAACAATTGAACATGATAAAGAACAGTATGTATATTAATACCAAGTTTGATGTGCATAAACATTATGCAAAGAAAACTAGTTATTTTCAGCTAAAAGACATAATATAAGTGAGGCAATGAGGACGATTCTAAGAATTTAAAGGTATAAGTAATAGCCGAAGAAAATAGAAGTCCTTATAGGCTAAAATAAAAGGCTAATAATGTTTCATATATGATACTAATTATTATTTTTATATCTTAAAGTGTATATATTATAGTATAGCCGATCTGGTAAATCGGTTATATTGGTGTACGTCTTCTAGATGTGCCATAGATTACTCCTAATTTTATAAAAATAACTAGATATTTCAGATCTAGTTATTTTTAATGTACCTAAACTACAAATAAAAATAACTCCTCCAATTTTATTGTTTATTTGTTATTAAAGTATCTCTATACAAACAGATTCTTTTTTAGGTACATTAAAAAGCGCTAGATTTAAAATTAGAAAGAAGGTGAATGAAGGTGTTACTAACTAAAGAGACTATTAAGATTTTAGAACAAGAACGTAAAAGGATAGTTGAAAAACAAAATGAATTACAAATAAAGGTTCAAGAGTGTCAAGACAGAAAAGAAGCAATAGATGAACTGTTAGGACAAGAGATAGAAGAGTTTATAGAAGATTGTAATGAATTGGCTTCACTATACGAAATAGTAAACAAACAAATATTTGTAAGTATAAATCTAGACAAATACCTAAAAGAACAATATAAATATGAGGAGGAATAAGGGATGAATGAGTATGTTGTACTAAGAAAAGTTAGAAAGATAAGTGATATAGAAGCAATCTGTTTTAAAAATAAAAATGGTAAAGTTAGTAATATATATAATTTTAAATATGCTGAACTTGAAATGGATTTCAATGATTATAATAAGTGCCTTTGGAATAATGGAAAGCTATCATCAGCCAAATTAAAATTATATGGTGATATGAATAAAATGTACGATAAGTTTAATTATATCAATGGAGAAATGTATATTTTAACTAAAGATTATATTTATAAATTTCTTGATGTAGCAAAAGTTGATAATTATGAAAATAATACTGTTTATATTGTAAATGAGATCGATAATATATATATGTATTATGAAGAAAGAGATTTTAAAGATAAGAATAAATTTTGTATAGAAGACTTTGATAGAAAAATAAAGAGACACTTTGATGTTAAAGTATCTGATAGTGATGAGTATGATAACAAATATACACCAATAGAAAAAATAAAACGTATATATGAATCAATATTCAAGTAGGTAAATTTCTTTTGTGTGTCTATTATAGTAATTAATTTCTTAGTAGAAATATATTAAAAAGGTGATAAAGAATGGCAATAAAAAAATTATGTGCTAAATGTGAAAAGATAATAGATATAGGTCACAGATATTGTAAAGAGTGTGAAGATAGCTATAAAGAGATCAAGAAGAAAAACTATAGGAAATATAATAAATATAAAAGAGATAAGAAGAAACAAAAGTTTTATGATTCTAAAGAATGGAGAACTATTTCTAATATAGTCAAGTCAAAAGACTTTGGATTATGTCAGGTCTGTCTAGATAAAAATATAGTCAAGTCAAGTGATATTGTCCATCATATTATTCCATTAGATAAAGATAGAAGTAAAGCATTAGATAAAGATAATCTAATTTGCTTATGTCACAAATGTCATAACAAAATACATAATGATATGAAAGATAATAGCAAAAAGAAGTTAATAGAAGAGAAATTATTTGAATTGATTGAGGGTAGGGGGTAGTCAAAAAGTTTTTGAAGGAGGAACGAACAGCCAGAGGTGGTGTATTCCTATGAAAAAAATGATTTTTGAAAGTAAAAAGTTGAACAATTAAAAGGATGTGATATAATGCCTAGTTCAAATGAATACTATAAGCAATACAGGCGTGGAGAAAGAGATTTAAAAAATGGAAATAGAGATGATTTGATTGAAGATAAGATAGAAATAAAATTCAAAAGTAAAAATATAAATTTGAAGCATTTTAAAGACTACTATAAAGATAAACTTAAAACTAAAGAACAAGAGTATATTTTTAATAACTGTTTAGATTTAATAGAACTTATAAAGAGCAGCAAGCAATGCTTAGAACAAGAAGGTGCTTTCAGTAAAAATTGTACAGGTTCACTTAAAGTTAATCCAGCTCAAAAAGAATTAAGAGAGAATTTAAAAGCATTTACTAATTTACTAAGTGTTTTACATGACTTGTTAGAACCAGTCGAAGTTGAAACTAAGAAAGAAAATAGGTTTAGTAAATTTGTTAAATGATAGAGTAACACAATATGCTTTAGATGTATTAGAGGATAAGGTTGTTACTGGTTTATATGTAAAATTAGCATGTAAAAGACATTTAGATGATTTAGAAAAATCTAAAACAGAAGGCTTTGAATATTACTTTGATGTAGATAAAGCAAATGATATTTTAGATTATGCAGAATCGCTGATAATTGCTGAAGGTGATGAAGAAATTAGAGTAAAATTACATGGATTTCAAGTATTTATACTTGGATCACTGAATGGTTGGGTAAGCAAAAAAGGAAAATTTAGGAGATTTAGAAATAGTTATGTTCAGCTGGGACGACAAAATGGAAAATCTTTTTTAAACGGAATTATAGGAACATACTTTGGTAATTTCGATAGTTACAAGTATGGGCAAATTTACTGCACAGCTACAAAAATGGATCAAGCTAAGATTGTCTTGAAAGAAATGATTAAATTTATAAATGCGGATGAAGATTTATCTAAGCTATTTAAAATAAAAGAGTATGAAGGAAAGATTGAATGTAAGTTAACAAATTCAGTCATAAAAGCACTAGGAAAAGATACTAAATCAATTGATGGTTTTAGACCTTATGTTGGAATAGTGGACGAACTACATGCTCACAAAGATAATCAAATGATCAAGCAACTTGAGGGTGGTACTAGAAAATTAAAGCAATGTTTAATTAGTGCGATAACTACAGCCGGATTTAACACTAATTCATATTGTCATGAGTTATATGAATATTGTTGTGATGTACTTCAAGGACTTTATACGAATGATTCACAGTTTATTTACATAGCTCAAATGGATAAAGAGGATGATGTTTGGGATAGTAGAAACTGGATTAAAGCAAATCCTTTGGTTTGTAGTGATGAAGATGATTTGAAGAACTTAGAACAAGTTGGTGATAAAGCTAAAAATATAGGTGGTCATGATTTAAAAGACTTTATGGTTAAGGCTTTAAATATATGGACACAGTTTAGTGAAAATCAATACATAGAAAGAGAAGATTTAAAGAAATGTTTTACAGACAAAACCTTAGAAGACTTTAAAGGACAAAAGTGTAATATAGGATTAGATTTAAGTAGTGGTGGAGATTTAACATCTTTAGCACTTATTTTTGTGTTTAAAGAAAATGATGATAAAAAATATTTTATTCATTCTCATTCATTTATGCCTGAGAAGCGTTTATATGAACATATAAAATCAGATAAAGCTCCATATGATATGTGGGTAAAAGAAGGTTTATTAACTATTACAAATACAAATGGTGGTATAAGAAATGATTATAATTTCATACTATCTTATTTAAAAGAACTTATTGAAGAGTATGAATTACATGTTCAGCAAATTGGATATGACCAACGAAATGCAGATATGTTCTTATATGATTTAAATGAGTTAGGGCATGATACAGTAGAAATATATCAATCACATAGTAAATTAAATGATCCAACTGAAGATTTAAGACTAGAGATTAAATCAGGTAATGTATTATTTAATAAAAAAAATGATTTGCTAAAATGGTCATTTATTAATGCTAAAACAGTAAGTAATAACAATGGAGAAATTAAGATTGATAAAGATACAAGCAAAGAACGTATAGATCCGATAGATTCGGTTATAAATGCTTATAAGTTAGCATTCAAAAATGAATCGTTATTAGATTATAGCAAGATGATGGATGATTACTTTAATATTATGAATTGGTAAGGGGGTGAGAATTTGAAATTAATAGATAAATTTAAAAATAAATTTAATAAGCAATATAAAAATGAACTATCAGAGCAGGAACTGGAAATAATGAGAATGTTGGGTATTAGTCCAGACATATCGGGAGATATAAAAGGAGAAATTACATATTTTACTTGTCTAAGAGTTTTGAGTGAAACATTAGGTAAATTACCATTGAAGTTATACCAAGAAACAGAAAATGGCACAGTAAAAGCTAAGAATAATACATACAATATCATTAAATTAAGACCTAATCCTTACATAAACCCAACTATGTTTTGGTCAACTGTAGAAAGAAATCGAAATCACTTTGGAAATGCATATGTATATTGCAATTGGATGGGGACTCAATTAAAAGATTTATGGATTCTGCAAAGTGATCATGTAAGAATAATGATTGATAATAAAGGCTACTTTGGAAATAAAGATGCTATTTATTATATCTATAATGATCCAAAAACTTGTAAAGAGTATATATTTCATCAAGATAATATACTACATTTTAAAACCAGTCATACTTTTAATGGTATTGTAGGAATTGCAGTACAAGATATATTACGTAATAGTATAGATGGTGGTTTAGAGAGCCAGAACTTTATGAATAATCTTTATAAAACTGGATTAACAGGTAAAGCTATACTTCAATTTTCAGATGAAATGTCTCAAGCACAAATTCAAAAGTTTTTGTCAAAACTAAATGAATATGCTTCGGGAGCAAATAATGCAGGGAAAGTCATGCCAATACCATATGGGATGAAATTAACTCCGTTGGATATTAAATTAACAGATAGTCAGTTTTTTGAGTTGAAAAAATATAATGCTCTTCAAATAGCATCAGCATTTGGGATCCAACCAAACTTCTTGAATAACTATGATAAATCAAGTTACAGTAATTCAGAGTCACAACAATTAAGTTTTCTTATTAACACGATGCAATTTATACTGAAACAGTATGAAGAAGAGATTACTTATAAACTTCTTAGTAGGGAACAAATAAATCAAGGTTATTATTTTAAGTTTAATGAAGGAGCTTTATTAAGAGCAGATAGTCAGACACAAAAAGATACCCTTTGTGGTTATGTAAACAATGGTATTTATACACCTAATGAAGCTAGATTGTTATTGAATATGCCAACTAAAGAAGGTGGAGATATTCTAATGTGCAATGGGAATTATATTCCTATAACCGAAGTTGGTAACCAGTATGAGAAAGGAGGTGTTATAAATGAATAAATTTAAAATAGTTAATAGTACAGATAGTGCAGACTTATATATATATGATGCAATAGGAGATTGGTTTGATGAAGTTTCAGCAAAACAATTTAAAGCAGAGATTGATGAGATAGAAGGTAAATTACTTAATTTACATATATCTTCGCCTGGAGGTTCTGTATTTGAAGGCAATACAATAGCTAATTTAATAAAATCAAGAAAAGGTACTACCGTTTGTTTTATCGAAGGATTATGTGCCAGTATAGCGACTCAGATAGCCTTATCATGTGATGAAGTTAAGATGTATAAAAATAGTCTTTTTATGATACATAGAGCTATGTGTGGTTGTGTTGGTAATGCTAAAGATTTTAATAAACAAGCTAATGATTTAATGATAATAGATAATGTACTGGCTCAGACTTATGTAGATAAAACAGGTTTAGATATGGAAACTATACTAAATTACATGGATGAAGAAACTTGGTTCGATTCAACGCAATGTAAAGAGTTAGGTTTTATAGATGAAATAATAGAAGAATCTCAAATGGTAGCCAAATTTGACTTAGATAGTGTTGAAAACTTTAAACATATACCAAAAGAGTTAATTGACATGACAAATAGTAATAATAAAAATTTGAAATTTGAAAATGAAAAAGAGCAATTGTTACTAGAACTAGATTTAATCTAAGTTCTTTTTTTATGCTCGAAAATAAATTAAGGATGGTGCAATTATGAATAAAGAATTAAGAGAATTATTAGGACAAATAAACAATATGAAAACTAATGCTAAGAAATTAGTCAACGATGGAAAGTTAGAAGAGGCTAAAGCTATGAAAAATGATATAGCAGAATTACAAGCAAAATTTGATTTATTACAAGATTTAGAAATAGAAAAAATGGAAGGAATAGATAATATGATAGAATTTGAGAATAGAACAGAAAAAGTTAGTGACATAGTAGCATTTAATAAAGCCGTGTTGGGAAAAAAATTAACTGAGGCTGAAAATGCATTAGTTGAGAAAGCAGATGAAGATGGTGGATACTTAGTACCCAAGGAACAAAGAACTCAAATAGAAGAATTAAAGAGAAAATTAATACCTTTAAAACAATTCTGTAACGTAATACCAGTTGGTACACTATCAGGTTCAATGCCTTTAGAAGTTGATGCTAACGATGAATTAATTAATTTTGAAGAAATGACTGAAATAGGACAATCAACTATAAAATTCGGCAATGTACAATGGAAATTATCTGATTATGGAAATATAATACCTATATCTAACACATTATTACAAGATGAAAAAGCTAACTTAACAAACTATATAGGTCATAGATTTGCTAAGAATGCAGTTAAAACTGAAAATAAAAAGATATTAGAAATATTAGCTACAGCCACTAAAGTGCCTGGAACAGGTGAAGCTGGTGGATATAAAGCTATACAAAAGGCTCTTAATGTTCATTTAGATCCTGAAATTGCAGCTAATTCTATAATTATAACAAATCAAGATGGATATGATTATCTAGATGAATTAACTGATGGGAATAGAAGGCCTTTATTAACAGATTCATTAACAGTTCCAGGGACAAAAGAGTTTAAAGGTAAAAGAATAGTTGTACTATCTAATGCACATTTAGCATCTCCAGAAGGTAAATTAACTTTCTATGTGGGGGATATATCTGAAGCAGTAGCTTTCTTTGATAGAGAATCTTACGAAATGGCAGTTTCTAAAGAAGCAGGATTTACAAAAAATGCTACCTTAATAAGAATTGTAGAAAGATTTGATGTTAAATCAGTAGATACTAAAGCCGTTGTAAATGTTGAAATAGATTATACTCCCAGTGTCTAAGATACTTCAAATAAAGAATATATCATTAGAAGAAGTATCAGTGTCAAAAACTGAACCGGTTAAAAAAACTAGAAAAAAAAGAAGTAGGAAGGTGGATTAATATCTGCCTTCTTTTAATTAGGTGGTGATTAATTTGTTTAAATGCAAATGTGGGGAATACTTCATGCCTAATACAGGTGATGGACAAGAAAGAGGTATGCATGGAATTTTTCATAGCGCACTACATATAAATTCTGAAGGTACTTGTGCCATAGATAATTATTTAATTGACTGTGTGAGTGTCAAAAAACATTTAAATATAGAAGAGGACTTTCATACAGACGATGAAATTATCAATGGATACTGTATTGCAGCATTAGAATATGTACAAGATTATACAGGTATATCAGAAATTGATTTTGGAAATGAAGTTGATGGTGTAAAAAATTATAGTTTAGGGTTAGCAGTTTTATTATTAGCAGGTCATTTTTATGAACAAAGACAAGTTTATATTGATAGTAATAGTGATATAAACTTTACACTAAAATCAATTCTTACTATGAAAAAGGAGAATTGGATATGATGAATCCATCGGAATTAAGAGATAAGGTAACTATAATAAAAAAAGAATTAGTTTATGATAAAAACCATGGTGTAGAAGAAATGAAAGATATTATCATAATAAAAGGATTAAGAGCAAAAAAGAAAACTGTATCAACTAAAGACTATATGAGAGCTAATGCAGATAATACTAAAGTTACTTATAAATTTATAGTTAGAAAAAGGGATATCGATGAGTCTATGTATCTTATATATAAAGATAAACAATATGAGATTAAACATGTTCATGAATTTGAAGACCATATGTATTTAGAATTGGCTGTAGAGGAGGTCAATTAGTGTGGGATTTGAAATAGATTTTAGTGAGTTAATAGATAAACTTGATGAAATAGAGCGTAAACTTAAAACTGAGGTAATTGATAATGCATTAGAAAAAGGTGCAGATGTCATACTAAAAGCTCAAAAAGAAGCTGTACCAGTGGATACAGGAAACTTACAAGACTCATTGGATAAAGGAGATAAAACAGGATCAGGTACAAATAGAAAAATAACTATTGGTATTCAAAATACAGACGATGAATCTATCAGATATGGCTACTATCAAGAGTATGGAACTTCAGATATGGTCGGTAAGAAGTGGATGAAAAAAGCCTGGAATAAATCGGTTAGTGAAGCAAATAAAGCGATAGGTGAAAGTTTAGCTAAAGACCTATTTGAGTAGGTGATAAGGATGAATAAAAAAATAATTGATATAATGGGAAGTCTTGGTATAGAGGCTTATTATCATAAGACATTAAGTCCAAAAGATAAGTATGTAATATTTACTTTTTATGACGAAGAGGATACAGATGTGTTTGATAATAATAGTTTATCGACGATATATTATATTAGTTTAAATTTTTGGTGTAAGAATATTGAAAATTTAGATTTATATAAAGATATTAAAAAGAAATTTAAAGAAAATAATTTCATATTTAATGGATGTAAAGATGTATTTGATGAAAATTACTTCGGTAAAAATATGGATTTTATATTCAAGGAAATGAATTCAATTTAAGAATTCTTTTTTTATGAAAAAATTAAAGAAGGAATGGTGAAAATTAATGGCAGGGAAAAATTATAAACAAAAAATTATTTTTGGTATGGATTCTATACATGTTGCTACAGTAGATACTGACGGTACGTTTGGAACTCCAGTTGAAATACTAGGTGCAAAAGCATGTGAGTGCAGTTTTGAAAGTTCTGAGAAATTTGAATATGCTGATAACAAGGTTGTTGACTCAGATAAAAGAGTTACAAAAGGCTCAGGTAAGCTATCAGTCATAGGACTTACTATGGAAGAAAAAGCATTACTTTCTGGAGTAGAAGTGATGAGCGGTGGAGTTGCGATAGGTGCCACAACAAATGCCCCTAATTTAGCTTTAATGTTTGCACAAAATAAAAGGGACGGAGGAAAAATATTGAATGTGATATATAGTTGTCAATTCTCAATACCTAGTATTCAAGCTGTATCGACTGAGGAAGAAAGAGAAGCACAAATAGTTGAACTAGACTTTACTTGTTTACCAGACATAAATGACCAATTATTTATGTATCAAGTAGATACAACGGATTCAACAGCTGATAGCACAATGGTTAGTAAATGGTTTACAGAGGTGCAAAAACCAAAGCCTACAGCAGGGGTTTAATTTTATATAGAGGCCTAGTTTTAGGTCTCTATTTTTTTTACTTAAAATAAGCGAGGTGTAAAAATGAATCTTTCACATAAAATTATCTATGGACTATCTGATATTTATGTATGTCCACAAAATGGAACTCCAGTTAAGTTGGATGGAGCAATAGATGTAAATATAAAAGTTAGTAGAAATAGCATTTACATAAAGAAAAATGGAGATAAGTCAGAGAGAATTGACACTTCAGTTGATGCCTCTGGTACGTTGTCTTTACTTTCTTTAGATTTTAATGCTAGATCATTAATATTGGGACATCAAATAATTAACAATGGTTTAGCAGTAACTTTAGGGACTCCACCAAGGGTTGCATTGATGTTTAGTAGAGAAAAGGCAAATGGACATAAATTATATCATGTCTTTTACAATGTACAGTTTAAAGAAGATAGTTTAAAGGCCAGAACATTTGAAGGAAGTAGAGAAAAGGATATAGTAAGTATAGACTTTGATGTATTTAGAGATAAAGATAAAGATTTAATTTACTATGTTATAGATACAGAAACAGCTAGTAAATCTTTAATAGATAACTGGTTTAGTAAAGTCACATATCCTGAGGGGCTATAACAATGTTAGAAGGTACAATTGGAATACAAATAGATAAGTCTATCTATAAAATGAGACTAGACATGGGTTGCTTGAAGAATATGAAATACATATTTGAAAAGCACACAGTTGAAGAAATAATAGAAGGTGCATTCGATGGTGATAAAGATTTAGTGTATCAATTTTTAATACAAGCAATTTTAAGGTGTAATGATGATATAGACATAGATATGTTAACTAATCAAATAACATCAATAGATTTAAATTTGGCTAAAACTTATGTATGTTACTTAATATCAATATCATTTCCAAAAAATCAACAAAAAGAAGAATCTGAGTTAGCTAGATTTAGACGTTTAAAAAGTAGCTTAAACAGAGAGGACTGGAATTTTTCAGATATGGAATACATGTGGCATACTATATTAAAAAGAACAAATGACTTTAATTGTATATTACCTTTAAGTTATTTTAGTCAAATAGAGTCGCATAAAAAATTTAATAACATTAACAATGGAGATGAAAACACTGAGATTGTTAATGGTACAGAATACTTTTAAGAAAGTTGGTGATTAAATGTCAAGAAGTGAAGAAATAGCAAAACTAACGTCCAGTTTGAGTTTAGATTCTCAATCATTTTTAAAAGAGCTTAGTAATGTAAAAAAGCAAAGTAGAAATCTATCTAAAGATTTTGATGTAGCTACTAAAAGTATTGAAAATGCTGAAGATAAAATGGAAGCTATGACACATGCCTTACGAAAAGGTGAACGAGCTATAGAATCAAATTCTAAGAAGTTAGAAATGCAAAATAAACAGTATGATGATTTATTTAAGAAGGTTGAAAAACAGGTTAAAGCATATAATGAGTTAAAACAGCAGTTAAATGAAGCAGAAGATGCTTTAAGTAAAATGAATAAATCTGATAATGTAGAAGCATATACAAAACAAGAAAAAGCTGTAAATGACTTAAGGAAAGCACTAGAAAATAAAGCAGAGTTAATACAAAAGAACTCACATAAGTTACAACAGTACAGTACAGATATAGATAAAACTGTAAATGACATGAAGAAGTTGGAAAGGTCTATGGATGATATTAAAACATCCATGAATAACATGGACAGTGAAAATCCGTTAGAAGACTTGGGAGAATCATCTAATAAAGCTGAATCTTCTATTGCTAGTGTAGTAAATAGCATAACAGACTTAGCAGGCGTATCTAAAACAGCAGCCGCAGCAATAACAACTATTTTTACAAGTGGTATTGTAAGTGGTGCAATAAGCTATGATAAGGCTATAACATCTTTAAGAATAAATTTAAGACTAACAGAAAAGGATGCTAAATCACTTTATGATCAAATAAAGTTAATAGCTGATGATGGTTACAGTTTAGAAGGCGTTACACAAGCTACTACATTACTACAAAAAAGATTTAAATTAAGTAATCAAGAAACAAAAGATTTGGCTCAATCGATGGAATTATTAAATACTATGGGGTATGACTATAATAACCAAGTTAGATTTATGACATCAGCAGTTAATGACTTGGGCATGACTCATTCTGAAGCATTAGACATGATTATAGCAGGCGAACAAAAAGGTCTTAACATTAGTAATGACTGGTTAGATACATTGGTTGAATATACACCGATACTTAGTACATTGGGTTTAACTGGACAAGATGCATTAGCATTGATTAGTGAAGGTGTTAATGCAACGGGTTTGAGCAGTGATCAAGCTAGTGATATGATAAAAGAGTTTTTTTTATCGTTAACCGATGGTTCTGATACTAGTAAAGATGCATTTAAAGATTTAGGAATAAATATTGATAACCTAAAAAAACAAATTGATGATGGATCAATAACAAGTATTGATGCTTTGAAAAAAGTATCTAAAGCTATAATGAAGGTTGGCGATGATACAGAAAGAGCTAGGTTACTTCAAGAGATATTCAAAGGTACTGTCGAATATGGTTCTGAGGGCGTAATAGAGGCATGGTCTAACTTAGGTAATGAAGTTATAAATACTTTAGGTGCTATGGATGAAGCAAAACAAGCATATGAAGAATCATATGAGGCTATGCAACAGGACTTATCTAACGAATGGAAAGAATTATCCCAAACATTAGGCTCTATGGTTATACCTGGTTTAAGTAATGTAATGGATTATACCAACAAAGTTATGGATACTCTTAAATTATTGCCTATGGCTTTCCAATTCTTAGGTAATGATATAGGTAATGTATTCGATGGAATGAGTGGTAAAGTTAAAGAATTTGTATTGGCAGCAGGCGAAGATCTTGCTGGAATGTTTGAGTTCTTAAATCTTAATGACGCAGCAAAAGACGTTCGAGAATGGTTAAAACCAGTAGAAGAAGAACATAAGGCACTATCTGAAAGAATAAGACAACGTAATGAAGAAAATGCTAGACTAGATAAAGAGTTTTCTAGGATTTTTCATGCTACATGGGATGATATAACTGGTACATATGAAAATATTCCCGAAGAAGTTAAGACTAAGTTTACAGTTGAAACTGAAGAAGATAAGCAAAAGGTATTAGACTTATATAATGTGTATGAACAGCTACCCGAAGAAGTGCAAACTTTAATTAGCGCTGATAATTATGCAGCTTTAGAAGGTGCTAAAACTTTTGAAGATGTACTTAAAAACATACCAACTGAAAAGTTAGTATCAATTCTAAGCAACATTGATTCAAGTGGAACAATGACACCAGAAACATTACAACAAATTCTTAATGCCTTACCTGAAGAAGAACGTGTAAAAATACAAGCTAATATAGCAAATCAAGAGGCAATTAAGAAGACAACTGAAGATATTAAAAATATGCCGAAGGAAACAACGACAAATGTAAATGTAAATACTGGTGATAGTGCTACTAAAACTCAAAAAGTTAAGCAAGATATAGAACAATTGGATGGTAAAACATCAACTACTAAATTTGATGCTAACACAAAAGCAGCTCAAAATAACATAAATGCATTAAATAAAAATACTAGTGATTTTGATGCAAAACATACAGGCAGAACTAAGTTAATTAACTTTAGTGCAAATACAGGTCCCGCAAGTAGAAGTGTAACAGCTTTAAAAACCAATGTATCTGATTTTGTATCAAGATTTGCTAAAACTTTTACAACTACATTTAAAGTTGTTACAAAATATGAAACGCAAGGATCACCAACTCAACAAAGTAGTGGTGCAAAACCTGGTACACAATCTGTTAATTTACATCCTGAAACAAGATTAATAAGTAGTAGGGTATTAGATTTAAACTACTTAAATACAAATGTAAATACAGATAAATTAAAGGTATCTACTTTTGATATGCCTAAAATTAAATTATCAGATGTGAATTATACATCACCTACTTTTACTACTTCTCAAACGAAAACGATTGTTGAAGATAATTCTAGTGTGAATTTTCATGCCCCTTTGATAGTTGTTGAAGGAAATGCTGATAAGAATACAGTTAATAGTATAGAAAAAGTAAGTGATAGTTTAATTAATGAAATAATTAAGAAAATAGATAATAAAAATGAAAAACAGCGTCGTTTACAAGGTAGATAAAATACATATTTTAATGAGTTTGCAAATTTATTAAATTGGCCTATAGTATTCCGAAAAGGAGTATTATAGGCCTTATTTTTTAGTATTAAACAAGATATTACAATAATAGGTGTCAGCGGAGTAGATGTAACTATTCCATCTGTACTGGTTCAAAAAATAGATATGTAAATACTAAGGCTATAGGTAAATTCAATAATGAAAAACTATAGCCTTTTCTTATATAAATTTAATAATATTTGAGTATGTAAATTCTACATAACTAGTTACTATAATACGTTTGAAGACTAATTTAAATATATCTTAAGCTATTTCCTCAACGTGACATATAAAATCAACTAGTATATTTCTATCATCCCAACTATCATCCATTCTTAATGTTATATTCAATTCTTCATGTACACTGATATTAGGATCTGTACATACATAATATTCACTAATATTAACTAATGTCCCTTCCAAATCACCATAAAAACCATCTGCCAATCTATATTTTTTTCCTAATTCTAATTCCACTTCATTAACAAATTCATTGTTTATTACTACACTTCTCATTTGTATTCCCCCTTAAATTTATCAATTGTTTTAAGGCTACACATATGATATAATCTAATTGTGACTTAGGGCTTATACCATTGTGTGTAGGCTCTTTTTTATTTAAATATTTTAAATATATTCCATATACTAAATGTTGTTTTATTATAAACTTTATTATAGGCGGCTTTTTTAGGATTTTTAATCCAACCCATTCCTTTTTTACCATACCCAGGTATAACAGCTTTTTTGACTTGCCTTTTGAGTTTACCAGTAGTATGTGCTTTGATGGATTTTTTTAAGTTAGGTTTTCTTATACCAGTCTTCATTTTATTCTCCTTTCTGTATTTATTTGAGGTGTGATTCTCCCTACTCAATGGAGCAGGGATTAGTTTTACTTTTTCTTGATAGTTATTGTTTTACTTTCTTCATTAAAAGTAACTTCAACGGTTCTGTCATCCTTAGTTATATTCATTTCTTTAACCCATGCTATTGGAATCGTCAATCTACTAGTAATACTTCCTGATCCAGATTTAGCAAACATAACATTCAAGTCTCTTTTTTCTTTCATTTGTTCACCTCTTAATTTAATTATATAACGACTCGTTAATTAAGTCAATTAATTTTTCAAATAAAGATAATTAATCTAAATGATTGGTTATCTTTATTTTAATTTTATGGAAAAGTACAAGCACAATATTAACTAACTATACATAATATTAACTAAGATTATAAAATCTTATAAAAAATTAGATAAGGAGGTTATGATGGCATATAAACCAATAGTTATACCTGTTAGCTTTAAAACAACCGATTTGGATGATAAATTATTGCTAGATTGGTTGGAAGATAAATTTAGGTCATATGGGAATAATAAGAGTGCATATATCAAAAGTATATTAAGGGAAAAGATGAAAGAAGAGTTGGAAGAAAAATAAAAATTAAAAAGGACTCCTATCGACCCTCAGAAAGCAATAGGAATCCTAACACAGTGAACTATAAAAATATAATTCAATATATATTTCTACAATACGCAATTAAATCCTTCAAATTAATTAACAAAATGGATTTATTTGGAAAAAATTCGTGATATGAAAGTTAAAAAAACGGAGCTGAATCAAAATATAAAATAAAAAGACTCCTTAACGGAATCTAAAAAAATCTAACGGCTATTTCAACAAATGCGTAACAAGTTATATATCCACCAAAGAAAATCATTCCAGAAGTCATATCGTACCTCCAAAGATAAATTTATTATAAGATTATTGTTTCTAAAATAGGAGGATTTTATCCATGTTATTTACTATAAATGAAGTTAAAATTTATACTTTTGAGGAGTTTAGAGCAATACAAGAAAATAAGCAATCGGTATTATTAAATGATGAATTAAGTTATTTAGACGCAGTAATAGGACATATAGAAAGAAATAAAAGAAAATATATGACATTAGTGCTAATAATAGCATTAACAGTTGATTTGAGTACAGTAACATCATTTGCGATGGATACAACAGCTATAGATAAAGCTGGTATGCAAATATTGGAGTTAATTAGAAAAGTTGGTTACTGGATAGGGATAATACTTTGTAGCAAAGATGTAATAAAGCATTGTATGAGAGGTCATTTAGATAGTGTTGGAAGTATAGTGGCAATGTATGGTCTAGGATTTGGAGTTCTATATTTCTTACCTTGGTTATTTGATTTAATAAAAGGATTATTCTAGGAGGTATTTATTATGGATTGGATATTTAGTAAACTTAATGGAATTTTAATAACTACATCATCTTTAATGTATTGGGTATGTTTATTTGCATCGATGATATGTATATTGTTAGGTATGGCAGGTAGTGAGAAGTTTAAAAATGGAACTACTGTATCAGTGATAATCTATACTATACTTCAATGTATATTCAGCGTTGTAATTAAATAGGAAGTCATTATGTTATGAAGGTTAAATCTATAAAGATAAGTGATTATTTTGAAATAGTTAATCCGAAGTATGTTTTCTTTAAATTAATACCTCATTCTAGTTGCAAGAATAATAGCTCTGATAAATTAGCGCAGTTAGTCAATAAGATGTATTTAGATTTAACTAAGAGGGTTTATAAAGATCAACAGAAAATATTCTTTAAAACTGAATGTAAAGTTAGTTACTATATCTATTTAGAAAAAAGTAAGGCAGAATTTTACTTTATAATACCAGTACCATATAAAAGGTTATTCAAAGAAAAAATTTCTGATACATGGAGAAATGTTGAAATAAAAGAAGTTAATGAATTACCTCAATTCTCAAAAGATGCTACAAAGTATAGTTTATCGTATAAGAAGGCTGACGCACTGTCATTGGCAGTTGATAAACGTAATAACGACTTACTATCAAGCACACTTAACATAATGGATATATTAGAATCTGAAAATAATGATAAGATAGGGATAATTTATAACTTTGTCCCTTCTTCTCCAACTATTCTTAATTCATTCAAAGATTATCATAAAGAGGTTATGGAGAAATATAGAAAGAATAAGCCACTTGATAAAAATAAAAAGAATATTTGGTACATCATCAAAGTAGCATTTGGATTTTTAGCAAATACTATAGATGGACTAATAGAAGGGACTCAGAATGATTTAAAAGCACCTATTCAAAATAACATAACTCTTATTCAAAATAAAGAATTATCTAAGGCAACTTATAAGAAAGAAAACTCTGTATTATGCAGAAGTCAAATTATGGTATTATCTGAATCAAGTAATACTCAAAATCAAGAAGTTAATGCAAGAGCTACATGTGAAAATTTTTCAATAATAGATGAAGATAATGCACTTATTTATGATGAAGTAAAAAAAGACTTCGATATATTAGACTATCAATACCCATGCAAACTTAATGATACTAGCACTCAAGAATGTAGCAACTTTTTACAAATGCCAGGTCGTGAATTATTGCAACATTTTAAAGATATTGAACACTTAAAAGTATTAGAAAATCCAGTTCCCAAAGAGCTACAAACAGGGTTCTTTAGGCTTGGTAATGTAAAGGTTAAAGAAACAAATACCAATGCGTACAAGTCTAATGATAACCAGCTATCACGTTTAGGCATGGCGTATCTTGGTTGTATGGGAGCTGGTAAAACTACTTTCATGACTAATAATGCAAGTGATATTATTCAAGCTGGTTATGGTCTTGTTAACATAGATATAATTAATAATTGTGAATTATCTGAGTCGATTAAATCAATAACTCCTAAAGATAAACTAATAGAGATTGATTGTAGTAATCCTAATCAGATACAGAGTTTTGCATATAATGAAATACAGATAAATGATAGTATGTCTGATTATGAAAAGATAACAAATGCAACACTTCATACACAACAAATCGCAGTATTACTAGACTCCATTAATGATGACACATCCAAACTAAGTCCAAAGATGCTTAAATACTTATACGCAGCAGGTACAGTTGTATTTACTACAAAATATAATGCAAGTTTAAAAGATGTAATAAACTGTCTCACAATACCAGGTAAACGAAAATCATTTATTGATTCTTTATCAAAGTCACTGAGGGCATTATTAGAAGATGAAGTGTATACCCTTCAAGAACTTGATAAAGAAGAGAAGAGTGGTAAAATATCTAATAACGATTCTAAGGTTGAAGGCATTATTGATAGATCTATACACCTTAAAACTTCATCACACACTAAGTTGGCTTTTATGAAGTCTAGCGAAAATAACTTAAATTTTGTTGATTTATTAAGTCAAAATAAAGTTATATTAATTAAAATACCCGAATCAAAATTCCCTAGTAAAATGATTCGTAACATCTTAGCAACATACTTTTTAAGCAGAATATGGCTCAGTAAACAGATATTAGCAACTACAACACAACCTAAAACATTTTTATTCTTTGATGAATTTTACAAGTGCCATAACTGTCAATTATTGTATCAAGATATATTTGTAGAAGCACGTAAATTTGATTTAGTATCCATTGTTGCATTACATTACCTTAATCAACTAACGCAACAATGCAAAGAAGCATTAAAGGCTTCAGGAACATCATATTTGTTAATACAAGGAGCTGATGTAAAAGCTTATCAGGATTTAAAATCTAACTTAATACAATTTGGTTACGAAGAAGATGACTTATTAAATCTTGAAAGATACCATGCCCTTGCATTAATTAAAACGACTAAAAATTACGCTTCATTTATTACTAAATTACCACCACCTATAAATTAGGTTTGGTGGTTTTTAGTGTTTCCAATGGTTGTAGCTTTTGCATTAAAAAGGCATGAAGTTAGCCTAATTCGCTAAAGCTAACATAACCGCTTACTTCATATGACACTACGACTAGCGTCGCTTAACGCTTACATATTCGCTACGCATGTTATAGCGTATGATAGTTAGTAGTAAAAAGTTGCATGTCCTCCTATAAAATTTTAGTTTTATAGTAAATTATATTTAATTGTTATAAATAAATAGATTGATTATTTTAAGAAACACAAGAAAAGTATGATTTTATCAAAATTTAATCTTATCTTATATCCTTATATAGTATAATACAGTTATAAAATTAATTTAAATGAGGGGGATAATTGAGTGAAGGTTTTAGATATTGATATGGATTATTTTTTAGAAGATGTACCTTATTCCATACCTCAAGAGTGTACAAGTAGAGTTAGTGAAGATTATAAACCTTGGAATAAAGAGAAAATTATTGATTTTATTGAAAATAACTTGGGACTTTCAACAAACAGTAAAATCAAAGGTAAAATAGTACAAAATCACCATGAAGCATTATATTATTGGAATGATTTAGTAAGTATTGAAGCCCTTAGAGCACCTTTTGAAGTGATACATGTAGACTCGCATGCTGATTTAGGGTTAGGTTTTGCTTCTCAATTTTTTATTTTTGAAAATTTATTAGGTTTAGATGTAGATAAAAGGGTTAATATTCCAAATTACGAAAATCTATTTGAAGAATATAGTTTGCCTGGAATAGGTGATTATCTTCTATTTGCAATTGCTTTTAGATGGATTTCTAAACTTACATATGTTGCTAATCCAAATGGATTTGGTGATGATTATCCAATATTTATTATGAAAAATTTTCAAGATTCAAGCGGAATAATACAATTACCCTATAATAATAAATATAAATTAACAAAATTATTTGAATTATTTGGTGACAATAGAACTAGTATGGAAAAAAAATACTTAAATAATTCAATATTAGAGCCTGAAGTTCCATTTGAGATTAAAAAAAATATTGATGATGTAAAATATAATGGAGATTTTGACTTTATTACATTTTGTATTTCTCCTAATTATACTCCTAAAAGTGCAGATTTTATTATTGATATCTTTAAAGAGTATATAGAAATAGATTAATTCACTTTTTGTAGTATATATAGTTAAATTTTTACAATAAAATTTCATTTAAATTCGATATTTTATTTTATATAAGGACTCCGAAATGTTTTGGAGTCCTTATTATATTTCTATTTAAATAAGAGCATACCATAATCAACTAATATAGCTAATAAAATAATCCCGATAACTCCAGTATCAATATATCAATTTATAACTATTTCTAAAAAGTAATCATATGAAACAAATTACTCACCATATTTTAATCTTTGACTTTCTTTTATTTTAAGATCTAATTCTTCAGGAGAATATTTAGTAAATGATTCTTTAAAATTATGAAAGCTAGTTTTCTTAAACTCATGTTTAATACTACGGTTATTAAATTTTTTACTTTGGACTTCGAATAAATGTTTCTCTAATGCTTCAGCACTACCAAAACTAAATATAGCGTCATTATTAGATCCAGCATTAAATCTATTTTTATGGTTGTACTTTGGCTCAAAATTGTCTATAATATTATTATAATTTTGTATATTTGATTTGTTAAAGTCCTTGTTATTGCGAGTAACAGGGGCTTTTTTCTTTTCTATAAAGTTTTTATCATTGTTATATATCTCTTTTATATATCCAAAAGTATAAGACTCTGGATTGATTTCATTAGCAATTTCTATAGATTTTAATAGTTTATCTGTATTACAAGTAGACACAAATTCTTTTTGCGTATCAGTTAACTTTCTTTTAAGTTTGCACTTAGTTTCTACTATTGTTACATTAATGTTTTTATCTATTGACTCTTCTTGTTCATGATGTTCTTCTACAACTACTGAATAAGTATTATTATTAAGTATTATTATAGAGTCACAGTCTCCAGAGTTACAGTCTGTATCTATGGATTTATCCATGTGCATAGTCTGTGTAATTGGTGTTTTTTCAACGTTTTTATCTACATTCACAGTCTGTGTATCTGGACTATTTCCATTTACAGAAACTATAGTACCCTTCTTTTTAAAACCATTGTTTACAGTTTTATAAACATTTTTCTTTATTTCTTTAGCCTTATTAAACCTATCATCGTCATTTAACTCTGATTCATCTAATAATTCATATTCGTAGTAGAAAGTACCTGTCTCTTCATCTTTCATTTTGTATACTTTTAAGTATCCTAATTCTTGTAACTCTTTCCATGTTCTATCAAATGCAGTTCTACCTTCTTCTGAAATCTCCATTAAGAAACTTTTGTATAAATCAAAATCTGGTATAGTTATGTAACTTTGTATTAAAGAGTAAAGTCCCTTGGCACTAAACGATAAGAACTTATCTCTTAGTGCATAATTACTAACTTGAGTGAAGTATATTTTTTTCTTTCTAAATTTACCATTATTATTTTTCATTTTATTATCTCCTTAACATGTTTTGATGCAAAACATATTAAATTGAATTTGTTGACGTCACCAAAAGATTTTGTATCCATTATGACACCATTAAACATCATCATGCTATAACTTATATCTAATAAACCCTAGTATAAAGCAACAATAATGAGCATATAAGATGCTTATAACAATAAGTTCTCTTGGTATAGCGGGTCTTCCTGGTACAGCAACAATGGCTGTTTCAGTAGTTTTATCAGGTGTTGGATTAGGAGCTCATTTCCCACTAGCTGCTGGTATAATAGCAATAGATCCTATATTAGATATGGGACGTACTATGATAAATGTAAATGGAGCTAGTACAACAGCTATAGCAGTTGGAAAGTCTTTAGGAAAATTAGATAAAGACGTTTTCAATGGAAGTGAAAATAAGAGTAATAGTGAGAAAACAGCTTAGTTATATATATATTAAAAAGAGTTGCTTTTAGATTTGTAAATTTAAAAGCAACTCTTTTTTTATTTATAAATGTAATATAAAATAAATCAAAATTAAAATTAATTTTAAAATTTATTATAAAACTAAAATATTTCATATTATTACAAATTAAATAAAAAAATAATAATTAAGAAAAATAAATGTGAAAAAAGTAAAAAAAATATCACTGTATACATTGCAAATAGTTGATAAGCATCTTTTGACAAATATGTCAATTGACAATATAGAAACGAATAGTTACAATTTAGTTACATAATCTTAAAAAGCATATAATATAACTTTTATATAGAACATTGAAATTTATAAAAACTTTATAGGATTATAAATAGGGGGATAATTATGAAAATTAAAGAGAAAAAAATAATTGTACTATTTTTAGCCACGTCACTATCAATAGCAGTTTTTTTAGGAGGGTATTGGACACTAAAAAAAGAACAAATATCTTTAGTAGTAAAAGGTGAAGAAATAAAAGTATCTTCTTTTAAGAAAACTGTAAGAGAACTACTTAGTGAAAATGAAATTCAGTATGATGATGATGACATAATAACTCCAAGTTTAAGTTCAGAATTAGAGGATTATATGGAAGTTAAGGTAGTTGAGGTAACTCAATCGCAATTAACTGAAAAGGAGGATATACCATACTCAGTAAAATTAATAGATGACAATGATTTGCTAAAAGGAAAAACAAAAGTAACTCAAGAGGGTAAATCAGGAGAAAAAGAAATAACTTATAATCTTACATATTATGATGGTAAATTAGTTAAAAAAGCTTTAGAAGGTGAAAAAGTATCACAAGAACCAGTTGATAAAATAGTAAAAAAGGGTATTAAAGAAGAAGTAGAGGAAGTGGTTGTAGCATCAAGATCGACTACATCAAGAAACAGCAATTCTTCTGAAAGTAAAGCAAGTAGTGCTTCAAAAAATGGAAAACATATGGTAGTTCAAGCAACAGCTTATGCAGGAGATACTATTACATCTACAGGTACAGTTCCAAAATGGGGAACTATAGCAGTAGATCCTAAAGTTATACCTTATGGTTCTAAGGTTTATATACCTCAATTTAACAAAACTTTTATAGCTGAGGATTGTGGTGGAGCAGTTAAAGGTAATATTATTGATATATTTATGGGCAGTGAAGCTGAGTGCTATAAATGGGGTAGAAGAACTATAGATATATACATAAATTAACAGATTCGCTTTACTAAAATTATAAACTATATTATTATTAAAATATGTATTTATAAAATATACTAAAAGATTTAGATTTAAAAGGAGAAATTAAATGGGATACAAAAACAACTACGAAACATGGTTAAATAATCCTTATTTTGATGTAGAAACAAAAGAGGAACTAAATTCTATCAAGGACAATGAGAAAGAAATAGAAGATAGATTCTATAAAAATTTAGAATTTGGGACAGCAGGACTTAGGGGGATAATAGCAGCAGGTACAAATAGAATAAATAAATATACTGTAAGAAGAGCGACATTTGGACTTGCTAATTACATAATAAAAAATACAACAGAAGAAGAAAAAAATAGAGGTGTCGTAATTGCACATGATAATAGACATATGTCTAGAGAATTTTGTATAGAAACAGCTAATACATTAGCTGCATGTGGAATAAAAGCATACATATTTGATGGATTAAGAACTACTCCAGAATTATCTTTCGCCGTAAGAAAGCTAAATACTATAGCTGGTATAGTTATAACTGCAAGTCATAATCCACCAGAATACAATGGATATAAAGTATACTGGGAAGATGGGGCACAAGTTATGCCAGAAATAGCAAATGCGATAACTGATGAAATTAATAGTATAGATGACTATAGTAAAATACCTACTATAACTGAAGAAAATAAAAATTTAGTTGTGATGTTAGATGAAGAACAAGATACTGCTTTTATTGAAGCTGTAAAAACACAATCAATTAGAAAAGATGTTATAGAAAAAGTAGGAAAAGAATTTAAAATAGTTTACACTCCTTTATGTGGAACAGGAAATGTACCTATAAAAAGAGCTTTAAATGAAGTTGGATTTGAAAATGTATTAATAGTTCCAGAAGAGGAAATGCCAGATCCTAACTTTGCTGGAATAGAATATCCTAATCCAGAGGAACAAAAAGCTTTAACAAGAGGTATAGCACTTGCAAAAACAAGTGGTTCAGATCTTGTAATAGCAACTGACCCTGATTGTGATAGAGTTGGAGTAGCAGTTAAAACTGTTAGCGGAGAATATGCTCTTTTAACAGGTAACCAAATAGGTGGACTTTTAACTAACTATATAATAGAAGGATTAAAAGAAAATAATAAATTAAAAGAAGATTCAGTTCTTATAAAGACTATAGTTACATCAGAGTTTGGTGCAGACATAGCAAAAGCTAATGATATAGATGTATTAAATGTACTTACAGGGTTTAAATTTATAGGTGAAAAAATAAAATCTTTTGAAGAAACTAATAAAAATACTTATTTATTTGGATATGAAGAAAGTTATGGATATCTTGTAGGAACTCATGCTAGAGATAAAGATGGTGTTGTAGCATCATTATTAATAGCTGAGATGGCAGCTTACTACTATTCAAAAGGAATGAGTTTATATGAAGGATTATTAGAATTATATAAAAAATACTCATTCTTTAAAGAAAAGACTATATCAATAACATTAAAAGGTAAAGAAGGTATTGAAAAAATACAAGAAATAATAAGCTACTTTAGAAATACTAAGATAGAATCAATAAATGATGTTAAAGTAGTTGAATTAAAAGACTACAAAGAAGGAATAGATAATCTTCCTAAGGCAGATGTTTTAAAATACTTCTTAGAAGATGAATCTTGGATAGCAGTTAGACCTTCAGGAACAGAACCTAAGCTTAAATTCTATATAGCTGTAAAAGGAAAAGATGAAGAAGAAGCTAATGCTAAATTAGATGGAATAAAAGATAGTTTAGATAAAATACTAAGTAATGTAATGGACTTAGAAACTGTATAAGAAATATAATATAATTTAAAATAAGATGATAGGGCTGATATATTAATTTAGAGCTAAGCAGCTAAAATGCTGCAAAGTGAATTGAATTTTTATGTTAGCCCTTTATTTTTTTCAATAATTTGTGATGGTATAATTTAGAGGTAAAATATTTGTGTATTTTATTCATATTAATTAAATATTATAGTAGTAGAAAATAAGGAGGTGGATAGGATAAAAGAATGTTAAAATTAAATAAAGAAGAAATTATTAAAATAATAAGAACATCACGATATGGAGAGATAAACTCAAGGGCCGCAGAAGTATCATTTTATTTATTACTATCCTTATTTCCTTTTATATTATTTACGATAAGTATTGTAGTATATATACCTATAATACATATTAATAGATATATATATCTATTACAAAATATAATGCCAGAAGCAGCTTTTAATATAGCTAATTCTATAATACAATCAGCAATAGAAAATAGAAGTATTAGTTTAGGAATTACAAGTTTTTTTCTAACTATGTGGACCTCTACTAGAGCTGTTAGAGCCTTAATTAGAGGGATTAATAGATCTTATAATATTCAAGAAACTAGATCTTTTATTAAAGTATTTAGTATAGCTATGATATTTACTATTATGCTTTTGTTTTTGATTTTTTCTTCTATGATATTTTTAGTATTTGGAGAAAATCTAGGACACTTTTTATTAGAATCAATAGGGGTAGATAAAGTATTAATAAATATATGGAATATATGGAGATATTTAATAGGGATAGGTACTATAGTTGTAATATTATTAAGTTTATATATATATACACCTAATAAAAAAGTAAAAGTACGTGATTCTATACCAGGTGCTATAGTAGCTACTTTTTCTTGGTTTTTAATATCATATATTTATTCTTATTATGCAAATCACTATGCTAATTATGAAGTTATTTATGGGAGTATAGGTGGAATAATTATATTAATGACTTGGATTTATTTAAGTAGCTGGGCAATATTAATTGGTTCTGAGGTAAATGCAAAGCTTTTCTATAGGAAAAATGTAAAATATAGCACTAAGATAAGGAGAAAAGTATTTAAAAATTATTAATTATATAAAAATAAATTAAAGTAGTGAATTTTAATTTATTTTGGAATATAATAAAAATACGATAATAAACAAAATATCTTAAATAGATAAATAATATTGAGATATATGGATATATTATTTGAAAAATACAAAAATATATTATAAATAAAAGCGATGAATAGGAAGAGTAAATTCAACTCGATTACCAGAGAGGAAAGCTCAAGGGCTGAAAGGCTTTCTTAATTAGAGGAATTGAAAACTACCTAGGAGCTGCTATCTGAAGTTATCATTTAGATTTTAGTAAGAATAGCCGTTTACTGCGTTAAAGTTTTGAGTGAATCTTATTATAGATTAAATTAGGTGGAACCGCGGGAATATACTCTCGTCCTTATGTTAAAGGATGGGAGTTTTTTTGTATATAAAAACTAATTTAGATTGAAATACGAACAGAGTCGTCCTGTTATATGATAGATGTCTGTTTTTTATATAAAAATAAAAAAATGGAGGTAAAAAATGAGAATAGGTATATTGGGTTATGGAACAGTAGGTAGTGGTTTAATAGATATTATAGATAAAAATAAAGATAAAAAGAATATTGAAATAGTTAGTATATTGGTAAGAGATAAGAGTAAATATGAAGGTATAAATCATTATGATAAATTGACTACTGATATAGAAGAAATATTTAGTAAAAATTTAGATGTTTTAGTAGAAGTAATGGGAGGCTTGTATCCTTCCTTAGAATATATTAAAAGAGCTTTAAAAAGCAAAATTAATGTAGTTACTGCAAATAAGGACTTATTAGCTGAGAGTGGAGATGAGTTATTAAAATTAGCAAAAGATAATAATGTAAGTATAAAATTTGAAGCTTCAGTTGGTGGCGGTATACCAGTACTTAAGCCATTAATAGAATCTTTAGAAGGTAATAATATAAATAGTATATGTGCAATATTAAATGGAACAACAAACTTTATATTATCAAAAATGTATAATGAAGGTTTATCTTATAATGAAGCATTAAAACAAGCCCAGGAGTTAGGATTTGCAGAAGCTAATCCAGATTCAGATGTATTAGGGTATGATGCCGCTAGAAAGTTATCTATTTTATCTACATTAGCTTATGATAATAGGGTTTACTGGAAAGATTTATACTTAGAAGGAATAACTAATATTGATGAAAAAGATATTGAATATGCTAAAAAGCTAAACTGTAAGATAAAGTTAGTTGGGCAAAGTAAGTATGAAGACAATAAAGTAAGTGGTTTTGTAAGACCTGTATTAGTAGGTTCTAATAGTATACTGGCAAATATAGAAAATGAATTTAATGCTGTAGTTTTAAATGGTGATTCTGTTGGAGAAGTGTCTTTTGTAGGAAAAGGTGCAGGAAAGCTTGCTACTGGTAGTGCAGTATATGGTGATGTAATGGATATTTTAAATAATAGGATTTCTTCGATAGATTCATTTACTAAAGAAAAGGTAGATGTAAATAAAGT
This sequence comes from Romboutsia faecis, assembly GCF_014323405.1. GTDB lineage: Bacteria > Bacillota > Clostridia > Peptostreptococcales > Peptostreptococcaceae > Romboutsia_E > Romboutsia_E faecis. Next base: position 78,617 of record NZ_JACRWE010000003.1, read on the forward strand.
TTTAGATGAGAATTGTAGTGCTCTTCTTAGATTTAAAAGTAATCACAAGGATGAAATATTTAGTGTATTAAAAGAAAAAATAAAGAATTATGATATTTTAAATGAAGATGAAGAACTTGCTGTATTAGTATATGCTAATTCTGAAATTGAGATAAATGATATATTATCAGAAATACAAAATAAAGGATACTGTAGCCAAGTAAATAAATTAATAAAAATAAATTAAAATATATATAGGTTCTCAAAATATTATACTTATAGGTTTTGAGAACCTATTAATTTTTTATCTAGTAAAAATAAAATCTGTATCAGTAGATAGATCCTCGTTATATTTGTAACCATTTAAATTAAATGATTTCAGATCTTCTAAGTTATCTATTTTATTTTTTATAATAAATCTAGCCATATGTCCCCTAGCTTGCTTTGAATACATACCTATAACTCTAAACTTATCTGTTTTATCATTGTACTCTTTAAACTCAACATTGACGAATTTACATGATTCACCTAATATTTTTAAATCTATAGCTTTAACATACTCAGATGATGCCAGATTTAATAATATCTTATTATCATGTTTAGATAATTCTTTAATAAGGAAATTCGTTATCTTAGGCTTCCAAAATTTATACAAATTACTACCTTCATTATTTGTAAGTTTAGCCTTCATTTCTAATCTATAAGGTTCAATTAAATCAAGTGGAGATAATACACCGTATAATCCAGAAAGAATTCTAAGGTGATTATTTGTAAAATTAAAATCATCATCTGTAAAATTAGAAGTATTCATACAGCTAAAGACTTCACCATCAAAAGCTAATATACTTTGGTATTTAGGATTAGTACTCGAACCATAATTTTTATATCGACTTAAGTTTAAAGTTGCTAAGTCATCACTTAAGTTCATAAGATTTTTAACTTCAGATATGTTTAATGATTTTAATAAACTCATTAAGTAATTAGATTCATCTGAAAAATAAGGCTTTGAGTATATATTAATATTTATATTTTTATCAAAATTCATAGTAGTAGTTGGAGAAATTATTGTTATCATATTAAGTCACCTCTTTTTAATAATATTTCTATTTATACCAATATAATTTTGTTTAAATCAAAAACATCACTTTTATATAATAAATAAAATTATAAATAAATACAAAATAATTTAGAACAAACTATCATATAGTTATATTAAATTACATAAGTAAGTATAGTGAAGATAAGTTTTAAGGGTTTTTTAAATAGCAATAACAATAGAATGTACTTTAAGAAAGTTTGTATTGGAAAAAGTGTATACTATATAATGTTTTTATTGTATATTAACATCTTAGTATATTATTAAAGTGTCATAAATACAAAATAAAGTATTGTAAATAAGATTAATATGATATACAATATGAATATAGTGTACAATAATTATATAAAAATATAGAATTAGGGGTGTTTAATAAATGTTAAAAGTAGGTATTAATGGGTTTGGAAGAATAGGAAGAAATGTTTTAAGAATTGCTCAAGATAGACTTGATAAGGATATAGAAATTGTTGCAATAAATGCTAGAGCAGAAGCAGAAACATTAGCACATTTATTTACATATGATTCTTGTTATGGAATATTTAAAGGTAATGTTGAAGTTAAAGATGAAAATACAATAAAAATAAACTCTAATGAAATAAAAATACTTAGACATAATGATCCAGAAGAAATACCTTGGAAGGAATTAGGTGTAGATGTAGTTATAGAATCTACAGGATTGTTCACTCAAAAAGAGAAAGCTAGTAAACATATAAAAGCAGGAGCTAAGAAGGTAATTATAACAGCTCCAGGAAAAGATGAAGATATAACAATAGTTATGGGTGTTAATGAAGATAATTATGATAATGAAAAACATAATATAATATCAAATGCTTCTTGTACTACAAATTGTTTAGCACCAATGGCAAAGGTATTAGATGAAAAATTTGGTATAGAAAAAGGCTTAATGACTACTATTCATGCTTATACTAATGACCAAAGGATATTAGATAAGAATCACAAAGATTTAAGAAGAGCAAGAGCTGCTGCAGAATCAATGATACCAACTACAACAGGAGCAGCAAAAGCTGTATCTAAAGTATTACCACAATTAGAAGGTAAATTAAATGGTTTTTCAGTAAGGGTTCCTACTCCAACAGTTTCTATGGTAGACCTTGTTTGCGAGTTAAAGAAAGATGTTACTTTAGAAGAAGTAAATAATGTGTTAAAAGAAGCTTCAGAAGGTAAATTAAATGGAATTTTAGGATACTGTGATAAACCTTTAGTATCAATAGATTATAGGGGCGATAGTAGATCTTCTATAATTGATGCCTTATCAACTATGGTAATAGATAAAAATATGGTAAAGGTAGTTTCTTGGTATGATAATGAATGGGGATATTCAACAAGAACAGTAGACTTAGTAAATTATGTAGCTAAAAGTATGAAATTAGCTAATAATATATAAGATAATAAATTAATTAATTATAAAATCAATATGAATAGTATAATCTTTATGATTTATATTATTTATATTGATTTTTTTTATATTTATATTATAAAAATACAAGAAAAAACAAAATATGCTAAAAAAGTTGCAATTGCAATATTTTCTGATTATAATAAAATATACTAATATTAGAAAAATAAAGGAGGAAGAAATGGAAGCTGAAAAAGTCGTAAGAATGGATGAAAATATTTCGCCGAGACGTGTTAAGGCTGTTAGCCTAGAAACATTTGTTTTTATCGGTATTTTGGCCATTGGATTTGGATATACAGCAAGTGTTATGGGTGCAGGAATAATGTTTAAAGTTATAATGAATACTGCTCATGACTTGCTTTTAAATACAGTGTTTTTAATAATGGCTATGTCAGTCTTAGCAGGAGCTCTAAGTTCTTTACTATCAGAATTTGGAGTAATATCATTAATAAATAAAATATTCGCGGTATTTATGAGGCCATTATATGGATTACCAGGAGCAAGTATAGCTGGAGCAGTAGCTACATATTTATCAGACAATCCAGCAATAATATCATTTGCAAAGGATAAGAGTTTTACCAAATATTTTAAAAATCATGAAGTTCCTGCTTTATGCAATTTAGGAACTGCTTTTGGAATGGGCTTAATACTGACAACTTTTATGATATCTCAAGGAAAAGAATATGTATTGCCGGCAGTAATAGGTAATATAGGAGCAATAATAGGAAGTGTTATAAGTGTTAGAATAATGTTACATTTTACTAAAAAGTATTATGGCTATGATTCTAGCCAAAAGAAAGTTAAAAGTAAATTGAATGATTCAATTGAATATAGAGAAATTAGAGATGGTAATACATTCCAAAGAGTATTAGATGCAATGCTAGAAGGTGGAAAAAATGGAGTAGAGATGGGGATGGCAATAATTCCAGGCGTATTAGTAGTTTGTACTATGGTAATGTTACTTACATTTGGTCCATCAACAGACCCTAATACTGGTGCAGAGGTTTATACAGGTGCTGCTTATGAGGGGATTGCGTTACTTCCTATTATAGGAGAGAAACTTAGATTTATCTTAGAGCCATTGTTTGGATTTACATCACCTGAAGCAATAGCATTCCCTATTACTTCACTTGGAGCTGTCGGAGCAGCAATGTCATTAGTACCTCAATTTATAACAGATGGTGTTATAACTCCAAATGATATAGCTGTATTTACAGCTATGGGTATGTGTTGGAGTGGTTATTTAAGTACTCATGTTGGTATGATGGATGCATTAAATTCAAGAGGTTTAACAAGTAAAGCGATAATTGCACACACTATAGGTGGTATTTGTGCAGGTATGTCAGCTCACTTTATTTATATGTTATTATCTTAATATAAAATAAGCAATTAAGGTCTGTTTTTGATATGAAATCAAAGACAGGCCTTTTAACTTTGTTTGGATTGTTTATGAAAAAGTAATTCAGTATTTATATAAACTTAGAGTAATAAGTTTTAAAAAATTTCAATTTTATGAAGGTTAGTTAAATAACTTTATGGAATAAATTATAGAGGTAAAATATAAGTTGAAATAAAGTTATATTAAAAATTGTTAGAGAATCAGACAATTTATTAATAATAGAAAGAGAATTAGATATGATATAAGTGGTTATTAGGTATTTAAAGTCAAAAAAAATGAATAATAAAAAGTCAGTTTTAAATATCAACTGACTTTTGCAATAAGTTATATTATATGTTAATAAGATTAATGATCTTGGTGCTTTTTATGAGTACTTATTGGTCTAGCAGTATTTTGACTAACTGAACCTGTTTTAGATGGTCTTAATCTTGGTTCTAAGTTAAGTTCTTCACCTAGTTCTAATTTGAAGTTAGGATTTTTTTTATCATTTCTATTATATCTAGTTTTACTATCTTCTCTTTTATGTTTATCTAAACTCATATTATCCTCCTATATAAAGTTTATTTAATATAGTAATAATTTAACCTAAATTTCACTTTAGTATTCTAAAATAAAAGGCAATTATATTTTATGAATTATTAATACCAAAATAGATAATCATATATTTAGATAGATTCATGTTTATACTGAACAAAAGGAGGAAAAATTTTGAGTATTGCAATAAGTATTTTAGGAGGCTTGGGCCTATTTTTATATGGAATGAATATTATGGCTCAAGGATTGCAGAATTCAGCAGGGGATAGATTAAAAAGAATAATAGAGTTATTGACCAGTAACGTAGTAATGGGTGTATTAGTAGGAACTGTTGTTACTGCAATTATTCAAAGTTCTAGTGCAACCACAGTAATGGTTGTTGGATTTGTAAATGCAGGAATTATGACATTAAATCAAGCTATTGGGGTTATTATGGGTGCTAATATTGGGACAACTGTAACTGCTCAGTTAGTTAGTTTTAATTTAGAAGGCTTAGCACCAATAGCTTTAGGAATAGGTATTATTTTATATCTTTTTTCATCTAAAACAAGTGTAAAAAATATTGCTCAAATATTATTAGGATTTGGTATATTATTTACAGGAATGGAGTTTATGAAAGATGCTGTAAAACCATTAGCAGAATATAAAGGTTTTACAGATGCATTAATAGGTTTTGGACATAGACCAATACTAGGACTATTATTAGGTTTTGCAATAACAGGAATAGTACAAAGTTCAAGTGCATCAATGGGGATGCTAATAGCATTAGCAACGCAAGGTTTAATTCCGTTATCTTCAGCATTACCAATACTTTATGGAGATAACATTGGTACTTGTGTGACTTCATTATTATCAAGTATAGGAGCAAGTAGAAATGCTAAAAGGGCTGCAATAATGCACTTGTTATTTAACTTAATAGGAAGTATTCTATTTTTATTAGTTTTAAATAGACCTATAACTTATATTGTTACACAAATAGATCCTACAGATGCTGCTAGACAAATAGCAAATGCACATACATTATTTAATTTAATAAATGTTGCCATATTATTGCCATTTTCAAAGTATATAGTAAAATTAGCTATAAAATTAGTTCCAGACAATAATGATGAAAATGACGATAAAGCTACAAAGTATTTAGATGAGAGAATGTTAGAAACACCATCAATAGCTTTAGGAAATACAATTAAAGAAATCTCGAGAATGGGAAATATAGCAAAGAAATGTTTATCAAGTTCTATGGATGGTTTTATTAACAAATCAGAAAAAAGTGCTAAAATAGCATTTGAAACTGAAGAAACAATAAATACTTTACAAAAAAGCATATTAAATTATCTTTTGAATTTATCTAAAACATCTTTACCAGAGAATTTAGTAGAATCGGTGGATGTTTTATTTAATACTGTAAATGATATAGAAAGAATTGGAGATCACTCAGAGAATATTGCAGAATTAGCTACGACAGCAATTGAGAAAGATTTAGACTTATCCAGCGAAGGTGTTGCTGAAGTTAAAGAAATGTATAAGATGGTAATTCAGAACTATGAGGGTGCTTTAAAATTAATTAATGAAAAAGATCATGTCTTAGCTAGGCAGATACTTGAAAGAGAAGAGGAAGTAAATAGAATTGAAAAATCAATTCGTATAAATCATATTTATAGATTAAACAATGAGAAATGTAGTATAGATTCTGGTATTTTATATATCGATTTAATAAGTAATTTAGAAAGAGTTTCAGATCATTGCGCTAATATTGCAAAAAGATCTATAAATTAATTAAATGATGAAATACAATTAAAATAGCACAGCTGATATATTAAAAATAGCTGTGCTATTTTAATTGTTAAGTATATGTTATAATAGTATAAGATTATTATAATGGTAAAGGTGGGCTAGTAATGAAAGTAGTTAAAGATGCTATATATTCAAAATATTTTAATTATGATATTGATGAAGATATTATTATATATGAAGGTAGATTTTGTATTTATTTAGATAAAAAATACAAATGTAACGGGATAATTTATTATAAAATGATACCACCCATGTCAGTTAATTTTGAAGCATCTATCATAAATACCCAAGATGAAGACTTTGACCTAGCCTTAGATTATGATAATGCTATACTTGAAGTCTATGGGTATAAGCCAGTGTATATAACTATAAATACTATTAATGATTCTAATATAGATGGTTATATAAATGATAATAATATGAAATCCAAAAATACTTATGTTGAATATGTAGATTTTGATATTATAAATTTGAATCAGCTACCAGGAAAGCTTATAAATTATGAAAATAAATTGTTTGCAGGTAGAATTGAGTTTGAAATAAATGACTATAAGGTAGTTATAGATAAAAGGTACGACTATAGAAAAGAATTGAATGAAGAGTTAAAAATAAAATCAGGAAGTATAATAACCCACGTAGGAAGAATTTTTAAGAAAGATAATACGACTTTTAAAACTAATAACGTAGAAGATATTTTAGATAGAATTTCGACATCATTAAGTTTTATGTGTGGTAGATATGTTGATATTTGCTTAGCAAATGGATACCATGGTGAAAAAAATGTATACCGATTATGGAGAGAAGCAATTGTAACGCCTTTTAAGTTTGTTCCTACTTGGAGTGATACAATAGCAAATTATCATAATATAGAAAAATATATTTCACTTATGTGTAAAAAATTAGAAGATTCTTATTATGAGCCAACAATTAAACATATTATTGATTGGTATATAGAATCTCAAAATAATATAACACTAGAGAATAATATAATATCTGTGCAAATTGCATTAGAAACTTTATCTTATGTTGTATTAGTAGAGTTATATGATTTATTAGATGAACAAGAATTTGATGAGAATTCAACATCTAAAAATATTCGTATGCTTTTAGACATATGTAAAATTCCATATGGTCAAAAGGAATTATATTTATTTGATGATTGGATAAGAAGTAAATTTGATGATGGTATAGACTTAGTTATATATTTTAGAAATAAAATTGTTCATCCAAGTAGAAAAGGTCATAAGGCTAATTTAAGTGTTGATGACATGTGGAATATAATACAAATAGGGACAAGATATGTAGAACTTGCATTACTTTATGTCATTGGATATAAAGGAGAGTACTCTAATAGGTTAAAGTATAGATCTTATGGTGAAGTAGAGTTAGTTCCTTGGAATCAAGTATAACTTTTAGTTAATACACTAAAGTATATAAAAATTGACAAAAAAGTATAAGAAAAAAAGAAGGGAATGAAATTACTCTGTGGAATTTTATAAAGATATAATCTTATACTTTATATTAAAAGGAGACTCTAAATTATGGAAGATTTAGCTATTAAAATATTATTTGATATAAGTAACTCAAGTGAAAAATATGTAACGTATAATAATTATAACAATGACATAGAGGAATTGGATGCATTAGAGAAACTAATAAGATTTGATCATGCAATAAAATACCTAGAAAAAAATGATTATATTACTATAAATGACTACAAAAATACAGTGAAAAGGACGCAGAACTATATAGCTGTAATAGAAAATCAAGGCGTAATTATAAAACTTAAAGGTAAGGAAAAAATTAGAGAATTAATATAAATATTGATTAGAAATTTATATTAAGGGTAGATATAAAAATATTAAAACTATAAAGGGGAGTTTGACTTATGATTAAATTTTATGGATACTCAAAATGCTCAACAGTAAAAAAAGCAAAAAAATGGTTAAATGAAAATAACATTTCTTTTGAAGAAATTGAAATAACTGAAAATCCTCCAACTAAAGAAGAACTAAAAAAGATGTATAAAGTTAGTGGACTTGAATTAAAAAAGTTCTTTAATACAAGTGGTGTTAAGTATAGAGAACTAGGACTTAAGGATATAGTAAAAACTGAATCTGAGGATAAGCTTTTAGAAATTTTATCAAGTGATGGTATGCTTATAAAAAGACCGTTAGTATATGATGATAAAAATGTTTTACTTGGATTTAAAGAAGAAGAATGGAAAAATACCTTATTATAAAATTTAAATTATGTATATAAAAATGGCCTATAATTAATAGACCATTTTTTGTGTATTTAAATTTTATTCAATCGTAATATACACTAATGATACTTTGTTTTAGTGAATATTGCTCATAAAATCTGTTCTCTTAATTGAAATTTACTAAATATGTATATTATTATCTATTATCAAATTAGTCAAAAACTACTTTCCAATTTGGATTATCTTTAGCCTCAAAACACATTTCTATTTGCTTAGATGTAGTTTCTATATTTTCAATAAATTCTCCACCTATAAATTCACATTCAACAAAAACTTTACACACTCCATATGGATATAATGGTTTATTATGTTTATTCCTATCTTGAATAGCAATAATTCTTTTAGTAATAACATCAAGTCCTGATTCTTCTTTTACTTCTTTTATAGTATTTGATTCTATTGACTCTAAAACATCTACCCAACCACCAGGTAATGACCATAAGCATTTGACTTGGTTTAAATTTCTACAACTAAGTAAGAAGAATGACCGAATTAAAGATATGATAGTGAATGTAGCTACTAAGGATACATATGTAACTAGAGCCACTATTAGAAATAAACTCATTGAGTTAACCTAAAATAAGGAACTTTACTTCAAATTAATAAAACTATTTTATAATTGGAAGATAATAGAATATTTTGTATAATATAATCAAGTTCGCAGTTTTTATTTAATCCGAATTAAAAATAATTCTGATAACATATATATAAATATAAATTTGGAGGGAGTGAATACTATGGAGGAATGTCATGTAATTAGTGCAAAACGAATGGGATGGAGATAAATGTATGATTACTATACCTTTCCAGTTAATGAGTATAGTCAAGAACAAGCTATGGCTTAGTTTTGTCCTGTTCAAAAAGAAACAATGAAAGTTTATGCGTGCTTTTAATGGTGTTTCTGCAAAGTATTTGAACAATTACCTTGTATGGAACAACCTTGTAAACTATCACGACTATAAATCTTGAATGTTAATATGCGTTGCTTGTAGCAACGGGCAGTTCTTCATACAATAGTGGTAACGACTGAAAGAAAGGAGGTTATCCCTAATGTTAAACGAAAACATTAAAGCAATCAGAAAATCAAAAGGACTTTCGCAAGAAGAACTTGCTATTAAGCTGAATGTGGTGCGACAAACAATTTCTAAATGGGAGAAAGGGTTGTCAGTTCCTGATTCTAATATGTTAATCACCATATCAGAAGTGCTTGAAACACCCGTAAGTACTTTGCTTGGGGAAACTGTTGTTGAGTCGAAAGTTGATGACTTGAAAGCGATTTCTGAAAAACTGGAGATTATAAACTTACAACTTGCACAAAGGAATACCGGGATAAGAAAAATACTTCATTGGTTACTTATCTCATTGTGTACGGTCATAGTAACAATTTCTACGGTCTTAATAGTATTAAATAGTCCTTACTTAGGTTGGAATTATAATGACCCTGAAACTGCCGTTTTCGGAGTAGCTTTTCATGCATTTGAATGGCTGTTTGTCAGATTAGCACCGATTATCCTTATAGGGGCAATCGTTGGAATTTTCTTGACACATAAGAAAGTATAAAATTGCTCTACTTTTGGGGTACAGTTCAGACTTCAAAATCCAAGTTTGTACAGTAGATTTAGTTAACAATTTTAATATATTACGAACTAAAAAATCCATTTGATTATATGCCAAATGGATTTTTTTATCTTAACATACTATACTTAAGATCTACTTCTAAATTCTTCTATTTTTTTAATCATATTGTTTTTAATTGAATCACTTAATATTGTAGATTTTAATTTTGGATTATCTATATGATCATATATAGGGTCTAAAAATTCCACTTCAACAGGCATAGAAGTGATTTTACCAACTGGCTGATAGCCTTCATATGTATCTTTAGAGTTTTTTATTACTAAAGGAACTATAGGACATTTAGCTTTATATGCAATTTTTAATGCACCTGCTCTAAAATCGGATACTAATGCATTTGGCTCTTTTACCCACGTTAAGTCACCTTCAGGAAAGATTGCCATACTATGACCATCTAATATATTTTCTGAAGCTTCTATTATACTTTTAATGCCTTCTCTTGTGTTAGACCTATTAATATATACACATCTAATTAATTTGGTCCAGTGGCTGATTATAGGCATGTTTTTCCATATTGGGACATCTGCTATAACGCAACCTATTGGTCTATCAACACTTGATACTAAAATGAAGCTATCCAACATACTAGAATGATTGATAACAAATAAAACTGGTTCTTTTGGGATTTTTTCTTTGCCAATAATATTTAGTTTTATATTCACAATAGAGAGAGCTCTTTTTGCATGCTTTTCTAAAAAACTAAATTTTTCTCTTGCTGAATACTTATCAGAATTAATTTCGAATTTTGCTAACTTAGGTATAGCAAGAAAAAATACTAATATTATGTATAATGCAAATTTTATGTAATTAAACACTAACTTCATCTCCTTAAAATTTTTATGATACATTAAATAATTTTATCATAAAATATATTTATTTTCAAAATAATATAATTTAAATTATATGTAATAATGACTATGAAATTTTGAATATAAATAAGACAAGATAAATAATATATATTTATATATATTATTACTTGAAGATATGAAAATATAATTAAATTTAATAGATTTATTAATTTATAAGGAGGGTGTTAGGTGAGTAGAGATAGTTCAATAAGTTACAATGAAAGATTTTTAAAAATTAAGATAGCTGCAAATACAGGAGATAAGATTTTCTTGAAATTACCCATTGATTTTGTAAAAAGATTAGTAAAAAATAATGCTATAGATTTTTTAAAAGACCAATCAGATATTATAGATAGTGAAAAATTACTAAAGATTATGATGAATGCATTTGATTATAATATTGTTGGAGAAATAGCATACTTTGAAAGAAATAATGGTGATAAAATTAGATTTATCATAGATTAGAAAAATAAATATATTATATTTAAGATTGTTTAAAATTGAAATAATTTAAGCAATCTTTTTTATTGCAAGGAAATTATTAGAAAATTTAGTTGACCTATTTATATTAATTAAATATAATAAATGTAAACCTAAAAAAGTAATTAGGTTGACAAAAAGGAAGGGGAAATTAAAATGAATTCAAAAACACAAAATATAATTATATGTGGATTATTTGCTTCAATAACAGCAGTATTATCGCAAATATCAATACCATTACCATTTACAACTGTACCATTAACTATGCAAATATTTGCAGTTGCTTTAACTGGACTTATATTAGGTTCTAAAAAAGGGTTTATATCTATATTGATTTACTTATTGCTAGGAGCTATAGGAGTACCTGTATTTGCTCAAATGACTGCAGGATTAGGAATACTAATGGGACCTACAGGAGGATTTTTATTAGGATGCCCATTTATGGCATTTGTAGTAGGATATGTATCAGAAAAAAGTTCTTCAAAAATTTATACTTTATTATCCATGGTTTTAGGATTAAGTATTGTTTACATAACAGGAACTATTATGTTTTCAGTAATTACAAAGTCTACAATTCAAGAAAGTATATTAGCTTGTGTAGCTCCTTTTGTATTTGTAGATTTAATTAAATTATTCTTAGCAACAAGTATTGGAATATCAATATCTAAAAGGGTTAATATAGGAGTGAAGTCATGTTAAAAATAAGACCTCATCATATATTATGTATGAGGGCATATAAAGGTATGGGATATAGTAAAGAGTTTAGTATAAAAATGGAAAGCATAATAAAAGAAATTGGTGTTTATAATAAATATCTTAACAATATAAATTTAGAAAATAAATCAAAGGAAGTGGAAATAGTTTTTTCTACAGATAATATTTGTGAGAAGTGTCCTAGTAAATTAGGAGAAAATATATGTTCTACTCAAGAGAAGGTTGAATTGCTTGATTTAAAGATTAGCCAATATTTTAATATTAAAAGAGGAGTATATAAATATACTGAGTTAGAAAAATTAGTGTATAATAATATTACAGAAGACATTTTTGATGATATATGCAAGAACTGTAGTTGGTATGATATAGCTAATTGTAAGAGTTATATATTATAATTGGGGTGAAATTATGGATAGGGCTATAGAGTTAATAAATAGAAAATTTTTAAAAGATACAGAGTTTTTAGAATTAGAAGATAGTGATTGTGTTATTGAATGTAAATATACTAAACCACATAATGCTCACTATAATGAATATTTAATAACTATAAACAATGAAGGAAATATTGAAAAGTATTTGGTTTATTTAAAACATTTAGATTAATAATAAGCAGAGTTATTTCAAAGATTTATATTGAAATAACTCTGTTTTTTTATTATAAGAAAATTATAATCTCTTATAATATTAGCTGAGTGATGAGTATGTTTTTTATAAAAATAAATTTGATTTTTCAAAAGAACACTAAAAGAACAATGTATGAAATGTTGAAATATAGAGGTTTTTGGTGGATTTTATTGTTAGCTTAAAAAAAAGTAATGGAATATTATTGAATAAAAAAATAAAAGGATATATAATGAATTTGTTCTTAAGTATACAATATTTTTTGATTGTATACCGGGATACAGCATAAATTGATTGGAGGAATACTAGCTATGGAATTAATAAAAATTGCTAGTGCTGGTACGTTAGAGTCAAGCGATATCCAAATAATAATAGAGCCAAATGAAAATGGAATAGTTATTGAGCTTGAGAGTACGGTAAAAGCGCAATTTGGAGAACAAATTGAAAACGTTATTATAGAAACGCTTAAGGAACTTAATGTATTAAATGCAAAGGTATTTGCAAATGATAAAGGGGCTATAGATCCTGTTATAAAAAGTAGAGTACAAACAGCAGTATATCGTTCAGCTAATAGCAACGATTACATGTGGATGTAAGGGGGAGCAATTATGAAATTAAGACGTTCGATGTTATTTGTTCCTGGAAATAACCCTGGGATAATAAGAGATGTTCATATATATAAGCCAGATTCAGTAATATTTGACTTAGAAGATGCAATAGCAATAACAGAAAAAGATTCTGCAAGAATATTAGTACATAATATGTTAAAGAATTTTGCTGATTACTATAAAGAGTTAGGAATAGAAACTGTAGTTAGAATAAATGGACTTGCTACTGAATTTTGGAAAAATGATTTAGAAGCTGTTGTAACTGGTGGTGCTGAAGTTATAAGAATACCTATGACAGAATCAGCTGAAGATGTTATGTTAGTTGATGCTGAAATAGAAAGAATAGAAAAAGCATGTGGTAGAGAAGTAGGATCAACAAAAATAATGGTTGCTATAGAAACTGCCTTAGGAGTTATGACTTGCTTTGATATTGCAAAAGCACCAAGTAAGAGACTTATTGGAATGGCATTAAGTGGAGAAGATTTCGTAACAAGTATGAAAACTTCAAGATCTTCAGAAGGTGATGAGTTATTTGTAGCTAGAGGTATGATAGCTATGGCTGCAAGAGCTGCAGGACTAGAAGTGGCAGATACAGTTTATGCTGATGTAAATAATGATGAAGGATTCTTAAAAGAGGCTAATCTAATAAAAAGAATGGGATTCGGTGGTAAATCACTAATACATCCAAGACAAGTTGAACTTATACATGATGTATTTACTCCAAGTGAAAAAGAAATAGCGAAAGCAGTTAAGATTGTTGAAGCTACAAAAGAAGCATTAAAGCAAAACTTAGGAGTATTTACTGTTGATGGAAAAATGGTTGATAAACCAATAATAGAAAGAGCTCAAAGAACATTAGAACTTGCAAAAGCTGCAGGTGTATTAGTTGGAGGTGAATATTAATATGCAAAATAAAAGAGTTACAAGTGAATTGTTAAAAAACGTAAAAGGTTATGAAAGTAAGCAAGCATATGTTGCTCCTTTTGCTAATCAACCAGCTGATAAAATGAACCAAACTGATAGTGAAAACTTAAAGGATCATGTAAGAAGAGATAAAATAGTATCTTCATTAAAAGAAGCTATAGAAAAATGTGAAATAAAAGATGGAATGACTATATCTTTCCACCACCATTTCAGAGCTGGAGATAAACTTTTAATGATGGTTGTTGATACTTTAGCTGAAATGGGAATTAAAAACCTAAGAATAGCAGCATCTTCACTAACAAGTGCTCATAATGGTCTAGTAGCACACATTGAAAATGGTGTTGTTAATAGAATAGAAACTAGTGGACTTAGAGGGAAATTAGCAACAGCTGTTTCTGAAGGAATACTAGAATATCCAGCAGTAATACGTTCACATGGAGGTAGAGCTAGAGCTATATCTTCAGGAGATGTAAAGATAGATGTTGCATTTATAGCTGCATCTTCAGCAGACTGTATGGGTAATGCAAACGGTGTTGTAGGAAAATCTATATGTGGATCTTTAGGGTACGCTAAAGTTGATGCACAATATGCTAATAAAGTTGTAGTTGTAACTGATACTTTAGTTTCTTATCCAAACTTCCCACAAAGTATACCTCAAACTCAAGTAGATTACGTTGTAATAGTTGATGAAGTAGGAGACTCTAATGGAATAATGTCTGGAGCAACTAGATTTACAAATAACCCTAAAGAGCTACTAATGGCTAAAAGAGTTTTAAATGTAATGAAAGCTTCTGGATTATTTGTTGATGGATTCTCTATGCAAACAGGTACTGGAGGGGCATCTTTAGCAGTTACAAGATTTGTTAAGGAAGAAATCAAAAAAAGAGATATAAAACTAAGCTATGCTTTAGGTGGTATAACTGGGCCAATGGTTGAGTTATTAGAAGAAGGATATGTGTCAACATTATTCGATACACAAAGTTTCGACTTAACTGCAGCACAGTCTGTAGGAAAGAATGAAAGACATGTTGAGGTAAGTGCTGACTTCTACGCATCAATAGGAAATAAATCAGCTGCAGTTAACAAATTAGACTTTGTTATACTAAGTGCTCTTGAAATAGATACAGACTTCAATGTAAATGTTATATCTGGATCTGATGGTGTAATAAGAGCTGCATCAGGGGGACATAGTGATACGGCGGCAATGGCTAAAATTTCAATACTTACAGCTCCACTTACAAGAGGTAGATTATCAACAATAATAGATAAAGTTACTACTGTTGTTACTCCTGGAAGTACAGTTGATGTAGTTGTTACAGATTATGGTGTAACAGTTAATCCAAATAGACAAGACTTAATAGAAAAGTTTAAGGCTGCAAATTTACCGTTAATAACAATGGAAGAGTTAAGAGCAATGGCTATAAGGCTTGTTGGACAACCAAAAGAAATAGAATTCAGTGACGAAGTAGTTGCTGTAGTTGAATATAGAGATGGTAGTGTTATAGACACTATAAGAAAAATTAAGTAAAGCTAAATTTAATAGCATATAGATTGCTACTTTGTTATAAGTAACAATTATATATAAATAAAAAAATAATTTATAAAACAATGAGGTAGATGGCAGAGTTTTATAAAATTATAGAGTTATTTTTAATAGACATTAAGATATATTAGTAGATGGGTATAAACTTGATTGTCTAAATAGCTTAATTAAATAATTTATTTGCACGATTATAAATCAGAATATTTTTAATTTATAGTCAAATTGTATTAAAACTAGAAAATTAAACTTAGCTATATGGCTAAGGAAATGTTTAAGAGTAAACATGGAAAAAAGGTATTGTAATTTGGCAATACCTTTTTTCTGATTAGTAAACCATGTAAGAGTTATATAATATAGACTGGAGGATAAAATGTATTATAATGTAGAAAGTATAAGCCTAAAATCAAAATATGAAACAAATGAAGTTAGTAAATTTCTTAAAAAATTTGATTTAAGATATGAAGATGTGGATTATACAGTAGTTATTAAAGAAAACGATGAAATAATAGCAACATGTTCTAAAAAAGAAAATATTTTAAAGTGCTTTGCAATAGATGAAAATTATCAAGGATTAGGTTTATCGAATAGTCTTATATCTAAGGTTACTGAAAAACTATTTTTAGAAAGAAGGTATCATAGTTTTATTTTTACAAAACCAGAAAATCAATATTTATTTGAAGGTCTAGCTTATAAAAATATTTTTACAACAGATAAGGTTAGTTTATTAGAATCAGGTAATAAAAATATTAATAGCTCATTAGATAAATTAAAAAAAGACTATAATATAGACGATAATGCAAAATATGCATCTATAGTTATGAACTGCAATCCATTTACTTTAGGTCATAAATATATTATTGAAAAAGCATCAAGAGAAAATAATAATGTTATAATATTTGTAGTTGAAGAAGATAAGTCAGTATTTCCATTTGAATCAAGGTTTAAATTAATAAAAGAAGGAACTAAAGACTTAGACAATGTTACGGTGATACCAGCTGGAGAATATGTAATATCATCAGCTACATTTCCAAATTACTTTTTAAAGAAAAATGATGATGCATTGAAGGAATACACAAAATTAGATTGTAATATATTTGGAAAATATTTTGTTCCTAAATTTAATATAGTAAAAAGATACGTAGGTACAGAACCTCATTGTGAAGTGACTAATATGTATAATGAAACAATACAAGAGATAATGCCAAAGTATAATGTTCAAGTAGAGCTTATAGAAAGAAAAGAAGTTAATGAAGATGCAATAAGTGCTTCTAGAGTAAGAAAATTATTAAGTGAAATAAAATTTGATAAAGTTAAAGAGTTAGTGCCTAAGACAACATATGATTTTTTACTTAGTGAGGAAGGTGAACTGGTAATAAGTAAGCTAAAAGCTTAATTTACCAAATTAATTATGAATTTAATAGATGCGTTTTTATTTGATAGAGAAAAAAGAGTTAAACATCAAGAAAAATTATTAAGAGAATATAGTGACAACACACTAGTTACACTTAAAATTAATTATCCTGGAATTGAAAAATCAAACTATATTACTGATGATATAGTTAATATTATTTATAATGAGATATTAACTTATTTTAAAAAGTATATAGTTTATTATGAAAAATATAAAAATAAAGAAGGTGTAATTTGCCATTTTTCATTTGATAAAGATTTTGTAACTGTAAAAAAGTTAATGATTGATATAGAAGAAAACCATATATTAGGAAGATGCGTAGATATAGATGTATATACTATGAAGTGTAATAAGAGCATTGGAATTTCAAGATCTCATCTTTACAAAGCACCTAGAAAATGTTTTATATGTGATATGGAAGCTAGAATATGCTCAAGAGCACAAAATCATAGTGTAGATGACATAAAAAAATACTTTGAAGATACATATTCAAAATATAAAGAACATGAAAAAAAAAGAGATATTCTAGCTTATAATACTTCACAACAAGCTTTAAAAGCAATGATAAGTGAGGTATCAACATTTCCTTCATTTGGACTAGTATCTCCAGTTAGTCAAGGTTCACATAAAGATATGAATTATTATACTTTTTTAGATAGTGCAATGGCAATAACACCTTATCTAAAAGAAATGTATAAATTAGGATACACATATAATAAATCATATTTAGTATTTGATGCGATAAGAAAAGTTGGAATAGTATGTGAAGATGAAATGTTTAAAGCAACAAAAAATATTAATACTCATAAGGGTATGATATTTCTAATGGGAATTACAATAGCTGCAGTAGCTAAGGTTAATTATAATGGGGAAAAACTTGATAAAATCCCAAATACTATAAGAGAAATGGTTAGTAATATACTAGATGATTTTAAAGATATAGATAAAAAAAATAATCTTACACATGGAGAAAAATTATATTTAGAGTATGGATTTACAGGTATTAGAGGTCAAGTAAAAGATGGACTATCATTTTTATTTTATAATATACTTGATAAATATAGTGATTCTAAATTAGGAGAAAATGAGTTATATACACAAATATTAATAGAATTAATGTCTATAGTTGAAGATAGTACTGTTGTTTATAGACATGATATAGAAACTCTAAAAAAAGTTCAAAATGATGCAAAGGAACTTTTAGAAATAGGTGGAGTATATACAAATGAAGGAAAAAATAGAATTATCGAATTAGAAAAAGAATATATAAGAAAAAATATTAGCCCTGGTGGCTGTGCAGATTTACTTGCTATTAGTATTTTTCTTTATAACTTAAAAAAGCAATGTCTTAACTAAAATTAAGATATTGCTTTTTATATATTGGCTATGATAGATAATATTGTAAAAAATATAGTTAAGATATAATAGCCTAGATATTAAATTGACTTACAACAATTTCTAATGAATCTTCTAAATGTTTTTTTATAGTTCTTTCGGCTAAATCCTTATCTTTTGATACGATAGCTTGAAGTATATATCTATGTTCAACTAAAGCCTTTTCCCTACGGCTATTATCCTCGATTGATATATTTCTAAATCTTTGTAAATAGCTATTTAAATTAGATATCATAAGAGGAAGCCTTTTCATTTTACTAGCTTTATATATTATTGAATTAAATTCCCCAAATAATTTTATAACTTCATTAATCTTTCCTTCAGAATTTACTTTTTCTGTATAGTCTAATAATTGATTGATTTCATCAACTTCTTCTTCAGTAATATTATCCATAGCTGTAGTGATAACTAATAATTCTAGTGATTGTCTAATTCTATATACTTCGATAACATCTTCTTTAGTAATAGTATTTACAACGACACCTGATCTATGAATGTATTCTACTAGACCTTCTAACTCTAACTGCTTTAGAGCTTCTCTAACTGGAGTTCTACTTATATTCAATCTCTCAGAGTATTCTTTTTCGATAATTCTTTCACCTAAAGGTATTTTACCTTCGATTAATGTTTTTCTTAAGCTTTCATATACTACTTCCCTAATAGGTCTATTTTGAGACAAATCAGTGTTTTTAACAAACTCATCCATCCAATTTTTCATTTTTATCTTCCTTCCATTTTAAGGTTATGTCATATATAAATTTTACACTAAAAACAATAAAATACCAACAGATTACGACAAAAAAATGATAAAATTTGTATACGAATTTTTAAATTGAAATACTAAATAAATAAATTGTATACAATTTTAATTATATATTAATATCAAAACTTTAATTTAAAGCAAAAAGATTAGAATTATAATTATAAATAATAAATTTGATACAAAAACAAGGAATAAACTAGTGGATATCTTTTAAATATATATAAAACTCAACTATAAAAATAAATAGAGAATGAGCAAAATTATTTGTAAAAGGTGGAATTATAGTTTGACATTGTATACCAAACAACTCTAAAAAGAACACTAAAAAAACTTGGTATACAATAAGTAAGATTATATAATAAATAGAGTAGAGAATAACAAGAATCGACTATTTTTTTAGTGTGATAAAAATGTTACGTAAATAAATTATAGATAGGAGTGTGACATAAGATGAGTAAGTTGAAAATAACTGAAACTGCATTAAGAGACGGGCATCAATCTTTAATGGCAACAAGGTTAAAAACTGAAGAAATGATACCTATTTTAGAAACAATGGATAAAGTAGGATATCACTCAATGGAAGTTTGGGGTGGAGCAACATTTGACTCTTGTATAAGATTCTTAAATGAAGACCCATGGGAGAGATTAAGACTTATAAGAAAGCATGCAAAAAATACAAAGCTACAAATGTTACTTAGAGGTCAAAATCTTTTAGGTTACAGAAACTATGCTGATGATACAGTAGAAAAGTTTATAGAATTATCTATAAAAAATGGAATCGATATTATAAGAGTATTTGATGCATTAAATGATGTAAGAAACTTAGAAGCATCAATGAAGGCAATAAAAAAATATAATGGACATTGCCAATGTGCAATATCTTATACAACAAGTCCAGTACACACTACAGAGTACTATGTTGAATTAGTAAAGACTATGGAAAATATGGGTGCGGATTCTATATGTATAAAAGATATGGCAGGGGTACTTACGCCATATAATGCATATGATTTAATAAAAAAATTAAAAGAAGCAACTGACTTACCTTTAGAGTTACATACTCACTGTACAGGTGGTATAGCTGAAATGTTATATATGAAAGCTGTTGAAGCAGGAATAGATATAATAGATACAGCAATATCTCCATTATCAGGTGGAACGAGCCAACCTCCAACTGAATCTTTAGCAATAGCATTTGGTGAAATGGAAAGAAATCCAGAATTAAATATGGAGGCTTTACTTGAAGTTGCAGAATACTTCAAACCAATAAGAGATAAATATATGGCAGAAGGTATACTTGATGCTAAAGTTTTATTAACAGATCCTCAAACTTTAAAATACCAAGTTCCAGGAGGGATGTTATCTAACTTATTATCTCAAATGAAACAGCAAAATGCTGAAGATAAGTACGAAGATGTTTTAAATGAAGTACCTAGAGTTAGAAAAGACTTAGGATATCCACCACTTGTAACACCTTTAAGTCAAATGGTTGGAACACAAGCATTATTTAATGTTTTAACTGGAGAAAGATATAAGTTAGTTCCAAAAGAAATAAAAGATTATGTTAAGGGACTATATGGAAAGGCTCCTGCACAAATAGATGAGGAAATTAAAAAGAAAATAATCGGTAACGACGAAGTTATAACTGTTAGACCTGCTGATTTAATAGCACCTGAATTTGAGGCTATGAAAAAGGAAGCTGGAGATTTAGCTAAAACTGATGAGGATGTATTAGCGTATGCTTTATTCCCACAAGTAGCACCAAAGTTTTTAGAAGCTAAGTATAATGAATGTGCTACGACAGAAGAAGTTGATGATAACGCGATACAATATATAACAGTAACTATGTAGAGAATAGGTGGTAAATATGAATATAACATTTATGGAAGCTATATCTATCACAATATCAAGTATGACAATAGTTCTTTTAACTTTAGCTTTAATAGCTGTAGTATTAAGTTCATTTAAAGTTTTATTTAAAGAAAAGAAAAAAGAAGAAGTTAAGCCTGTTAATACAAATACAGTGGTAGATGATAATGATGAAGAAGAAAGATTAGTAGCTTGTTTAGTTGCATCAATTATGGCTGGAAATGGAAAACCAAATCCAAATCTTCACATAAGAAAAATAACAAGAATAAAATAATTAAAATAATTATTAATTAATATTAAATAATATGATTTTTTATTGAAAGGGAGATTAAAATGAGTATAAAAACTTATAACATAACATTAAATGGAAAAGTATATCAAGTTGAAGTAGAAGAAGTACAACCAGGACAAAAGCCAGTTCAAACTGCAGCACCAGCAGCTCCAAAGGCTGCACCAGTTTCAAATGGAGCAGGTGAAGAAATAACAGCTCCAATGCCAGGAAGCATGTTTAATATATTAGTTAAAGAAGGACAAGCAGTTAAAAAAGGTGATGTAGTTGCTATACTTGAAGCTATGAAAATGGAAAATGAAATAGTAGCTCCAGTTGATGGTCAAGTTTCAGCTATACATGTTGAAAAAGGACAAAACGTAAATCTTGGAGATGTAATATTAAAAATAGCATAGTATTTTAAAGCTTGAGGAGGAAGATGACATGGGTCAAATGTTAATGGATTTCGTAATGGAATCAGGGTTCGCACAGATGAACATTAAACAAATAATAGTCATAGCTTTAGCATGCTTTTTCTTATACTTAGCTATTAGCAAAGGTTATGAACCATATTTACTTATACCAATAGCAACTGGTATGTTACTTGCAAATATGCCAGGTGTTGATTTAATGCAGGCAGCACACGATGGTGAAAAAGGTGGATTATTCTACTATCTATATCAAGGGGTCAAGCTTGGTATTTACCCACCACTTATATTCCTATGTATAGGAGCAGGAACGGACTTTGGTCCAATGATAGCAAATCCAAAGACAATGTTACTAGGAGGAGCTGCACAATTTGGTGTATTCTTCGCATTCTTAGGAGCAATACTTTTAGGATTTACAGGACCACAAGCGGCATCTATAGGTATAATAGGTGGAGCAGATGGACCAACAGCAATACAATTAACTGGTGCATTAGCTCCAGAATTATTAGGTACAATAGCACTAGCTGCATATTCTTATATGGCACTAGTACCAGTTATACAACCACCAATAATAAAGGCTTTAACTACTAAGGAAGAAAGATCTATAAAGATGGAGCAAACTAGGGTTGTTACTAAAAAAGAAAAGATAATATTCCCAATAGTAGTTATGATAATAGTTATAGGATTATTACCAACAGCAGCACCACTTGTAGGTATGTTAATGTTTGGTAACTTAATAAAAGAATCAGGATTAGTTCCTAAATTAGTAGAAACTGCTCAAAGTTCTTTAATGTACATAGTAACTATATTACTAGGGTTATCAGTTGGAGCAACGACTAATGCAGATACATTATTAAGTGCTCAAACTTTAGGTATAATAGCAATGGGACTTGCTGCATTCTCAGTAGGTACAGCAACAGGAGTTTTAGGTGGAAAGTTAATGTGTAAATTAACTAAAGGAAAAGTAAACCCAATGATAGGTGCAGCTGGAGTTTCAGCAGTACCAATGGCATCAAGAGTTGTTCAAAAAGTTGGGCAAGAAGAAAATCCTTCAAACTTCTTATTAATGCATGCTATGAGTCCAAACGTAGCTGGAGTTATAGGTTCTGCTGTTGCAGCAGGGATATTACTTAAGTTCTTTGCATAAAGATTATTAAATTTTGAGAAGTATTAATATATTTATATAAAAAGGAGATGTAAATCTTAATGATTTTAAAATCATTTTGATACATCTCCTTTTTTATTATAATTTACTTACTATATTAGATAGTATTGAATCTAAATCATCACTTATTTCTTTTACTCCATTATGAGTTATATTTATTATTTCCTTAGTCATAGGAAGCTCTCCTAGAAGATCTATGTTGTTTTCTTTAAAGAATACATCACTTTCTTCACCGTCAAATAATTTTATTTTTTTATTACAATCAGGACACTCAATATAGCTCATATTCTCAATAACACCTAAAACATTAACATTAAGCATTTTTGCCATGTTTATAGCTTTTGCTACTATCATAGAAATCATATCTTGAGGAACAGAAACCATTATAACTCCATTTATAGGTAAAGACTGCATTACAGTCATAGCTACATCTCCAGTACCTGGAGGCATATCTATTAATAAATAATCTAATTCTCCCCATAATACATTGCTATAGAATTGTTTAACAGCATTAGTTATCATTGGACCTTTCCAAACTACAGGCTGAGATTCTGTATCTACCATATAATTTATAGACATTGTTTTTATATTATCTTCATTAGCAACAGGATAGATATCATTACCATTAGACATAGCTCTTTCATCTTTTAATCCCATAAGCCTAGGTATACTTGGCCCAGTAATATCAGAGTCTAATATACCAACATTATATCCAAGACTATTTAGCTTTTTGGCAAGTAATGTAGTTACAGTTGACTTACCAACTCCACCTTTACCACTCATTACACCGATAACTTTTTTAATTTTATTATAAGGGTGATTTACTACACCACAACTATTAGCATTTGTATTGCAATTTCCTTTTGAAGGACAAGAATTACAGTTTGACATTTTACTACCTCCGAAAATATATAATTATGTATTTAGTATACTATTATAATACAATAATACCCTTAATATTTAAATAAAATCATATAATATTAAAATAAACAATAATAAATAAAGATTAACATAAATCTATTGAAATTGATTTTTATTGACATGGTAAAATGAAATAATTAGTATTTATAATATATAGTTTTAAATGGGGGGTAAAGAATGAGTATTTTAAAAGAAGCATTATTACATATACCTAAAAGTAATTATGCATATGGATATGATGAAGAAGTTTTACATATACGTTTAAGAAGTAAAAAGGGAGATATTGAAAAAGCAACTTTAAGAATTGGGGATCCATATATGTGGGAAGAAATAGTCGCTGCAGGTAACCTTAATTCTACAGGTCAAAATTGGAGTGGTGGAAAGTATATTCCAATGAAAAAGGAAGTTGAGACTGAATTATTTGATTATTGGATTGCAGAGTGTAAACCTGAAAATAATAGATCTAGATATTGTTTTGTAGTAGAAAAAGAAGATGAAAAATTATTATATACAGAAAAGAAAATATTTGATTTAAGTAAAGATGAAAACTTTAAAGAACTTAGTAATATTGAGAATTTTTTTGGATATCCATACTTAAATAAAATAGATATACCAAGTCCGCCAAAATGGGTTAAAGATAGTATTTGGTATCAAATATTTCCAGATAGATTTGCTAATGGGAATCCTAATATAGACCCTATAAACGTAGAGCCTTGGGGATCAAAGCCTACTCATTATAATTATACAGGTGGTGATTTACAAGGGATAATAGACCACTTAGATTATTTAGAGGATTTAGGAGTAACAGGAATTTATTTATGCCCAATAAGTAAGGGGAATACAAACCATAGATACGATACAATTGACTATATGGAGATAGACCCATACTTAGGAGATAAAGAAACTTTAAAAAAACTTGTAGATGAATTACACAGTCGTGGTATGAAAATAATGCTAGATGCTGTATTTAATCATATAGGTTATTATTCTCATATGTGGCAGGATGTTATAAAAAATAAAGATAACTCTAAATACAAAGATTGGTTTTATATAAAAGATATGAGTAGAATTGATACTCCTTTAAAATATTTGAATAAGAAGAACATACCTTATGAAACATTTGGATGTGTTGCAGAAATGCCAAAATTAAATACGGAAAATCCAGATGTTGTTGATTATTTAATAGAAGTAGGAAAGTACTGGGTAAGGGAATTTGATATTGATGGCTGGAGATTAGATGTATCAAATGAGGTAGACCATAGATTTTGGAGAAAGTTTAGAGAAGAAGTAAAAAAAGAAAAACAAGATGTTTATATTTTAGGTGAGATATGGCATAACAGCTTACCTTGGCTTATGGGAGATCAATTTGACTCAGTCATGAACTATCCTTTAACAAATTCAATAAGAGATTTCTTCTGTATAGGTCAAATGAATGCAGAAGAATTTAAATACTTAATAAACAATGTAAATATTAGTTACCCAAGACAAGTAAATGAAGTAACATTTAATTTAGTAGGAAGTCATGATACAACTAGAATGCTTACCTTTGCAGGAGGGAATATAGATAAGCTTAAATTAGCATATTTATTTATGTTTACTCAAAGTGGTTGTCCGTGTATTTACTATGGGGATGAAGTAGGTATGGAAGGTTTGCAAACACCAGAGTGTGAAGGTCAAAGAGAGTGTATGGTATGGGATGAGGATAAACAAAATAAAGATATACTAGAATTTATAAAAGATATTATACAAATAAGAAAAGAGAATGATGACTTTAAGATAGTAAAGAATGAATGGGTAATAAATGATAAAGATAGTGGATTATTAGTATTTAAAAAAGGAAAAGTGACAGTTATAATAAATAATTCTTCAAAAGAAATAGAATGTGAACTTCCAAATTATCTGAAAAATAGAGAAGTATATGATTTATTTAAGAAAATAAATATAAAGTTAGAAGATAAAATATGTTTAAAATCAAATGGATTTGCTTTATTAAAGGAAAGTAATTTGGTTTTATCTATAATATAATCAAGTTTCCTAATTGTTAATAATTTTGAACCTTAATAATCTTTTAAATAAATCTTATTAGGAACAAAGATTTATTTAAAAGATTAAAATATTTTAGTATAAAAATAGAATAAAATAATTTTTTATAGGGAGAAATAAGTTTGAAAGAAAAATTAAAAAGAATAACTATGGAGTTTGTGACTAGTCCGATAATTTTGATACTATATTGGATTTTATGCTATGAACTAACTGATTTATGTATGTATGGGAGATACAATAATAACATTTACATATTTATAATATGCTTAGTATTCCTCATATTTATGGCTATTTTTTATATAATAAGAATTAATAGAAATAAAGAACGTAAATTAAAATTATTAAATTCTAAAAGCTGGAAATGTATTTCGCTTATAATTATTTTTACAATGACTTTATTTTACGGAGTAAAAATATATAAAAGTGCAACTAATTACGGTGGTAAACTTGCATGGGTTATTAAAAGAGTTAAAAGTGAAAAAAATGTAGATTTCAATAAAGATAATATTTATAAATATGGAGTAAAAGGTATTTTTGAAGATATAAATAAAAAATACAAATTGCCTGGAAAGCTTTATATATCAAATGACTTTAGTATTAAGTTTGAAAAAGGTGGCACAATTACATACTTTGAAACTTTTATTTATGGAAAAGATAAAAATGGAAAAGAAAAAACATATTTAATATACTATGACAAAAATAAATCAAAAGATATAAAGCTTATATTAAATGGGGTAGTAAATTCTGATTATAGCAATGATAAGTTACTAGATCCGTTATTTGAAACGGTTGAATTAATTTCTATAAAAGATACAGTTAGTAATTGGAATGAAAATGAATTTGCTCTATTATACAAAGGTAAAGTAAATTGGGAAAGTTACAGAAATGGAATTGTTTTAATTAATAAAAAAGGAGAAGAAATACCACTAAATTTATTTGGAGATAAATTAGTAGGATATCCTGTTTCTATATATGTACCAGAAAAAGAAGAAATAACTCCAGTTAGGTATAATTTATTAACTGATTCATATTGGTTTGAGTATTTAGATACTGATGAAGAAGATTTATCAAATGAAATTCAACAGGAGTGGAATGTTATAGAAGGAAGCTCAAGTACTAAAGATGAGTTTTATTTATATGATGGAATTAGATATAAGTTGAATGTAGAGGATAAAGCAGCAGGAAGCTTTTTCTATTCACTTTATAAAACTAAAGATAATGGTAACAATTGGTTTGCTATAAATGAGAATCCATTTGATGGAGCAGTTGGAGAAGCTTATGGAATATATTTTATTGATGAAAATATAGGATTTATAGGTGTTTCTAGAAATGGCGGATGTGAAGGTGAGTTATACAGAACAGAAGATGGAGGAAAGTCTTTTAGCAAGGTAGAGTTTGAAGAAAAATCAGTTACTCTAGATAATGGTACTTCTATAATGCCTTTTGATTATCCAGGCATTCCTTATGAGAAAGATGGAAAGCTTTATGTGAATATAGAACAAGGTGCTGATGGAGACTATAATGGAAATAGTAGTTTAATTTATAGTTCTAATGATAAGGGACGAAATTGGAAATGTATAGAATAATTTAAAAGTCGTAGAGGAATATAGATTTGTTATATTTGATTAGCTAACTCTGTGATTTATATACTACAAAAATACCAATATATGGTATGTTAAGCTTACTTATTAGAGCGTATGATTATTAAAAAATTATTAATTTATATCGTAATTTTAATATAAATTTAAAGAAATCCATCAAGAAGATTATATACTTGATGGATTTTTTTATAATATTTTAATTATAATATATTTTTTAAGTCTAATAGGCTATTTATTTCATACTTTGGAATAATGTCAGATTGATTTTCTTTTTTAGAAGAATTAAACCAACAAGTATCAATTCCAGCATTTAATCCACCTTTAATATCAGATGATAAACTATCACCTATCATTAAGACAGAATTTTTATTAGAATGATTTATGCTATTTAAAGCATAATCAAAAATTTTAGAATCAGGTTTAGCTATTTTTATTTCATCAGAAATAATAACATCGTCAAAATAATCTTTAATAATAGACTCTTTTATTCTTTTATTTTGCACTGAAACTAATCCATTTGTTATTATTACTATTTTATATTTTCCATGAAGATATGATAGTAATTCTTCAGTTTCTTCGTAAATAAAAGATCCTTCAGCTAAATAGCTAGTATACATATCACTTAAATCTTGAGGATTACATAATAAATTTATTTCATCTGAAAAACGTTTAAATCTTTCTACTTTTAAATCATCTGATGAAATTAATTTTTGTTCAAATTCTTTCCAAATATTTTTATTAATTCTTTTATAAACATCAATGCAAAAATCTTTGTCTAAATTAGTATCAATAGATTCCATTAATCTATCTAAAGCAACATCTTCAGATTTTTTAAAATCAAATAATGTTTCATCTGCGTCAAAAAAAAGAACTTCGTATTTCATAATATATCTCCCTTTACCTAATAATGTATGTCTATGAAATATTATATCATAACATTATTTAGCAAAGAGAGAATTATAAAGATACGTAAAGACATTTTTTAGTATAGCATAATTAATTACAATTTAATTTTGCTTATTGTTGTACTCATTTATAAGAGCTCTTTCACCCATTTCTACTAATTTTCTAGTAGCTATACCTCCTACATAAGGAAATTCATCACTTGAGAAATTGTTTAATTCACTAGATATTTCTAATTTATATTGTTCTAAAGCCTTTCTAGCATTAGAATCAATTGATTTATTATTCATTATATTATTTTCATTATTAAAGTTCATAAAATAACCTCCTCATTTATATTTTTATTTTTATCAATTAAAAAATCTTTATACAATTTTAAATAAATTTAACAAAAATAACCACTATAAAATTAAAAAATATGACATAAATAAATAAAACTTAATAAATAATAAAATATTATTTGAATTTAGTATGACAAATAATATATAATAAGATGTTAAATAATTTTGTAGAGGTGAATGAGATTGGAATTAAATCTATTAAGTAGACAAATATGGATTATAAATAAAGATTTTAGAAGATATTCAGAGAGTGTTTTAAAAAAACATGATATCACTTTAGTTAGCTTAAGGTATCTAATAATAATAAAAAAGATTGAAGGTATAAATTTACAAGACATTGCAGTTGCATTAAATGTTGATAAAGCAATGGTTACAAGAACTATAAAGAAGCTAGTAGACTTAAAGCTTGTAGAAAAGATACAGGATAAAAATAATAGCAGATCATATAGCTTATATTTAACTGGAAAAGGTGAAGAAACAGTTGATGATATCAAATCTATATTTAAGGACTGGTTCTATTCAGTAACTTGTGACTTTAATGAAGAAGAAAGAGAATTATATATGAGCTTTATTGAAAGGGTTTACGCAAATAGGATTTATAAAGATTCAGTATAAAAAATAGCATGAATTAAAATATATTATTAGATTTTAATTCATGCTGTTAATATTTTAGTGAGAAAGTCTAAAAGTTTCGCAAGTCGCATTTTCAAAGTTTATATCAACATGTTTAGCGTTACATGCACCGTTAACATTATAAGTACAATTTTTAGCGCTACAAGATATATTTTGAGTATTAGTTAAATTTGTCTCACTTGAAAAATTTGAAAAACTAAATGATGATTTATTTTTAAAGCTATCACAGTAAGTTTCAGGAGTTATAGTAGCTTCATATCCTTCTACTTTTATATGAGAAGCATAACAATAATTATTTTTGTTATAAGCGCAATTGTATGCTTGACAGTTTAAATTACTTTCCATAAACAACCTCCTAATTTAATATTTATTAATATTATGCTAAAAATGACAAAATTTAATCTAAAATAAGTAATTTTATTCTTTAATTAGCTTAATAAGTTAATAAAAAATATTATACTAGGCATGGTAAATAAATCTAATAAAAAAGCACCAACTAAAGGTACTACTAAGAACGCTTTATCCGAATGTCCATATTTTTGGCTAACTGATGTCATATTTGCAATAGCATTAGGAGTTGCACCAAGACCATGACCAATCATACCACTTATAATAATAGCAGCATCAAAATCTTTACCTAATATCCTAAAGCAAATTATTGTAGCATACAGAATCATAAATATAACCTGGCAAATAATTATAAAAACTATAGGACCAAATAAGCTAGATAATTTTAGTAAGTCAACACTCATTAAAGCCATAGTTAAAAACATACCTAAAGATAGTTCGCTTAAAAAATCAAGCAGTTTTAAATCTATATTTATAATATTTGTTTTATCATTTACATTTCTAAAAATAACAGCAATAAACATAGAACCAACAATACTAGGTAAAATTATATTTGTAATATTATAAAATAAAGTTGTTATAAATTCGCCTAGGGTCATACAAAGTAGTACTAATAAAAATTGCTCAAAAAACATAAAAGGTGTTAAACCATAATATGTATTAGTTACGCCGACAGTTGTGTTTTTAAGAGGTGAATATGTATTAGTTTTATTAGAAGGTTTCAACTTATATTTTTCAATTAAATATTTAGCAACAGGTCCTCCAAGTATACCACCTAAAATAAGACCTAATGTTGCAGCTGCAATACCAACACTAGAAGCATCTTTTATACCTAAACTTTCTATAGTTGCACCAAAAGCAGCAGCGCATCCATGTCCGCCTTCCATTGAAATTGTTCCGCACATTAAACCAAGCAATGGGTGAATGTTACAAATCTTTGAAAGAACTACAGTTAAGCCATTTTGACAGTAAGCAAGCAGTCCACATAAGAGCCAGTATTTGATTAAAAGCTTTCCTCCTTTTTTTACTAATGAAAGACTAACACCAAGCCCAATAACTGTAAAGAAAAAAGACATAAAGTAAGGCATAAGACTTGTATCCATACTAATAGATAAAATACCAAAGGAGTTTAGGATTAAGGTTAAAATACAAAATAATAAACCGCCAATTACAGGGGAAGGGATACAAAAATTATTTAGAAATTTAAGTTTATTTTTTAATATACTTCCAAATAAAAAAAGCATAATTGTGAGAATCAAAGTATATGTTGAATTAAGGTCTATATTAAACAAATTATATCCTCCTTTTATATAATACTTGTACTAAATATATATTAATTAAATATAAGAAATATTAAAAAGATACTACATTTATTTTTAATGTAGCATCTTTTTAATATCTTAAGCTAATAAATAATCTTTCACTTTACAAAAATAAACTGTTTTATTAAATTGACCGTGAGAAGATATAAATCTCATACTAACATGTGAAGGTATTAAATGAGGGTTAGCATCAAAAAATTCTTTATCTGCATTAATTAATGAATCAACATAATCAGGTAAAAGTTCTAAGAAGTTATTATATCTGCCTTTAGCAACTTCAAATTCATCACTTCCGACATTAACAAATAAAGTTAATACATAACTATTATCATCTACAAATACCCACTGACCACATAGTTCATCTCTTAATACTGGTTCTGTATCATTTAAATAATACTCTGGGGCAATAAATAGGGTACCTTTACCTCTATTTTGTGAGTCGGGTATCAATGTATATCGTCTAAATAAGGTAGGGTAAGTAGCCGTTACAGGATTTATAATATTAACAGATAAATCATTCAAAATATCACACTCCTAAAATTAATTTATATAATATTATATTGAAATTATTGATTTTATTTACAAAATAAATAGATTTACATAAAAATGAAAAAATATTAAAAACATATTGACATTGATTAAGAAAAAATATAAAATTTATAAAAATATAAATTTAATCGTATAACCCTAATGATATGGTTTAGGGGTCTCTACCAGAAACCGATAATTTCTGATTACGAAGAAAACTTATGTACTTATTTACACAATAGGTTTTCTTTGTAGTTAGGAATTTTTTTTATACAAATTTTTATATAAATGCTTAAATAATTACAAATAATATAGTGAAATAAATATAATTAAGAGGGAGAGTTTATTATGAGAAAGTTACCAAAAATAGAATTACATTGTCACTTAGATGGAAGTGTTAGAGCAGAAACAATATTAGATATTGCAAGAAAAGAAAACTTAGAATTACCATCTTATAATATAAATGATATAAAAAAACTTGTACAAGTACCAATAGATTGTACATCTTTAGATGAATATTTAAAGAAATTTGATTTAGCTAATAAAGTAATGCAAACAAAAGAAAGTATTAAGAGAGTAACATTTGAATTAGTAGAAGATGCAGCTAATGAAAATGTTAAATATATTGAAATTAGATTTGCACCAATGCTTCATATGAAAAAGGGATTAAGTATAAAAGAAGTAATACAAAGTGTTTTAAAGGGGATGAATCAAGCATGTGAAAAGTATGAAATAAAAGCAAATTTAATACTTGGATGCATGAGAAATATGAGTGTAGAAGATGCTGAATTAGTTGTAAAAGAGGGGAAAGAATTTTTAGGAAAAGGTGTAGTTGCAATTGATTTATGTGGTCCAGAAGTAGAGGGGTTTGCTACTAAGTATAAAAAAGCAATAGAGTCAGCTAGAAGCTATGGATATAGAGTTACAATCCATGCAGGTGAAGCAGCAAGTGGAAAAAATGTAATAGATGCAATAAATTTATTGGGAGCTGAAAGAATCGGTCATGGAATAAATATAAAAGATATGAAAGAAGCTTACGACTTAGTTAAAAGAACAAATGTAACTCTTGAAATGTGTCCTACTAGCAATCTTCATACTAAAGCCATTGATAAAATTAGTGATTATCCATTCTTTAATTTTTATAAAGATGATTTAAGTGTTACTTTAAATACAGATAATAGAACTGTTTCAGATGTAGATCTTACAAATGAAATAAGTTTAGTTAAGGATAACTTTAATATGAGTGAAGAGGATTATAAAAGAATATATTTAAACAGTGTAGATGCAACATTTGCAGATGAAGATACTAAGATGTGGTTAAAAAGCTTAATATAATTGTAAACCATGGCCAGAACGTGGAAACTCAATATAGTCATGGATTATATTTTGATGAACAATATTAATATATTACGAATAAAATATTAAAAATATAAAAAATACTGTATATTATTTTTAATATGTGCTATAATAATATTTGTAGCGATACACAAATAAATTAAGAAAAACCTAGTAATAGGTTTATAGGAGTATTTTTTAATGAATAATGGAATAGTAAAATGGTTTAACAATGAAAAAGGATTTGGTTTCATATCAGTAGAAGGTGGAGATGATGTATTTGTACATTTTTCAGCTATACAAACTGATGGGTTTAAGTCATTAGAAGAAGGTCAACAAGTAAACTTTAATATAGTTAAAGGTGCTAGAGGTCCTCAAGCAGAAAACGTAACTATATTATAATATATATATGTTCGTGAAAAAGACACATTACGTGTCTTTTTTTATTTTATATAACTATTAATATACAAAACTGATAGATTGATATTAAATTATATAATGAAAAAATGGGTAGATTTAAATTTGATAAGATAATTAAAACTGTACATGAAATTAAAATTACATTTTTATGTACAGTTTTATCTTTCTAGAGTAAGTATATTATATTTATTATTTTGCCTTATTCATTATTTCTAAGAAATCTAAAGCAGAATCTAATAAATATTTACCTTTGTAGTAATCTAATTTTATATCATCAAAATTTTCTACAGCACGAACTGTTTTTGGTCTTTCATTAAAAGTACCTAAAATATTGAAATCCTTATCTAATACAGCAACAGTAGGCCATTTTAATTCAGTAACACCTAAAATAGGGGCTAAGAACTTTTTACCTCTAGACATAGAAATTACTGAAATATTGAAGTTAGGATTAAGTTCAGTGAATTTTTTTAAGACAGTAATATTTAACTGATAATCTGGGCACCATATCTCACCAGATACTAAAAAATTAATTTCTTTATCAAATCCTTCTATAGCAGAAACTACTTCCTCAGGTAAGTTTATTCTAGAGTAGTTTTTAGGTATTCTAGCTCTTTCACTTTTAGTTCCTTCTCCAACAGATGTTTCAAAGTTAGTTCCAACTTCAAATAGTTCTTCAATAGTCATAGTAATCATAGTTTACCTCCTAATATGTAAATTCTATTTTTATAGTATCATTTATAAAATTCTTTAGCTATAAAAATTTATCAATATTAATAAATTTCAGAAAAAATATACATAATACTCTTAAGGATGTGATTATATGAATGAAGAATTAGAAAGAGTTAATTACTTATTAAAAAAGAAAAAAGTAACTTATCAAGAATTCAATGAACTTATAGGAAGTTATTATATAGATGATTATGAAGAACTAGAAGATGGATATTATATTTTAAATGTAATATCACCATTACATTCATTAAGTCAAAGTAATGGTGATAATTATTATACTGATTTTATAAAAGTAATATATTAAAAATATTTATATACCAAATAAGTTATTAATATTTTTAATATAGATTAGTTAGATCATTTATAAAATATTTAGTTGTTAAATTGCATAATACTCATCAAAATTAGATTCCTCTAAATTATTAAATTCATGTAAGTTATTAGATTTATATAAATTTATTAATTTAAGTTTTACTAACTCTAATGAAACGTATTCTTCTCTTGCTACATTAAATATACTTTGACCATGATATCTTTCTAATATATCATCATCTAATAAAAACTCTGCTGCAAATATTTGAGCTTCTTTTTCATATTTTGTTAATAAAAGAGGATCAGTCTTTTTTAACTCAAATGTATCTACATTAGGATGTAGAATTGAATGTCCAAGTTCATGTGCATAGGTCATTCTTGCCTCATAATCACATAGCTTTGTATTTATAAAAATGAATTGAGTATTTTCATTTTTTAAATAAGCACCATTTGATATACAGTTTTCATCTATATAGCATAATACTATATTTCTATGATGTATAATATCAAGCGGTGTTTCATTCTTATAAAGTATTTTTAATCTCCTAACTATTTCCCTTATTCTTGTACCTCTGCACAATATAAATCTCCCCTTTTATAATGTATATTTATCTGTTTTTGTTTCTATTTTTCTTTTGTTCTTCTAAAGCTAAAAGCATACCCATTCTCATTGCTTGTAGCATACTATCTATAGCTTCTTTTGAAGCTGGCTCCCCATCAAACATTATATTGCCAGATTCAAACTTTTGTTTAGTTGATTCATATATTTGTTCAAACTCTTCATCTGATTTATCAGCTAAGCTATTATTTTGAACTTCAATATCATCAGTAAGACCTAATAGATAATCTGTAGATACATTTAAAGCCTCTGCAAGTTGTGTTAGAGCAGCAGCTTTTGGCTCTCTTATATCATTTTCATATCTCGATAAACTTCCTTCTGTGATATTTGCCTTTGTGGCTAGTTCTTTTTGATTAATATTCATAAGACGTCTAGCTTTAGAAATTCTGTATCCTATAGTTTCCAATAAAAACACTCCTTTAATTTTATTCGATTAAAATTTATTTAAAATAGAAAATAATAGTGTTTAAAAAGGTAATTTTCTATGTAAAAGATATTAAAAAAATTTTTTTATTTAATTTTGTAACTAAATGGTAACACAATATTACCAAAAAGGAAATAAAATTGTATAGTAAGGTAATAAAAACATAAAAATCATTACCTAAGTTAAAAATAAATTGTAAAAGTGGTAATTGACATAGGTGAAAAATAGTAATACTATGTAATTGTAAAAGAGGTAATAAAATAAAGCATTAGAAATACATAATAGGCATTAGGGGGAAATAAAATGGAACATAGACTTTTAAAATCAAAAAGGGTTTTAAATGGATTTACTCAAGAACAAATAGCTAATGTAATAGGCATAAATACTAAAAGTTACAATTTAAAGGAAAATGGAAAAAATAGATTTTCTCTAGAAGAAGTTGTAAGGGTAAGTGAAACTTTAGAGCTTACTTTAGAAGAAGTTAATGATATATTTTTGCAAATGAAGTTACCAAAAGGTAATAAAAAGAGGGGGCGTATAAGATGAATTCATTAAAAATCTTCAGAAGTAATGAATTTGGAGAACTAAGTGTAATTGTTAAAGATAACAAGGAATATATAGAAGGCATACAAGTTGCGATGATACTTGGATATTCAAATCCTAGAGATGCAATTATTAGACATTGCACGAATGAGGGGGTAATTTTTTCCGACGTAGGGGTAGTTACAGGTAAAAGAAGTGATAATAGTGACATAGTTCAATATGTTAATAAAAAATTTATAGATGAAGGCAATATGTATAGACTTATTATGAGGTCTAAATTACAAAGTGCAAAAAGATTTGAAAGATGGGTAGTTGATGAAGTAATACCAAGTATTAGGAATCATGGAACATATATGAATGATGATGTAATAAGTAAAACTTTAGAAGATCCAGATTTTATAATCCGTTTAGCAACTAAGCTAAAAAAGGAAAAAGAAGAAAAAGTATTAGCCCTTGAAAAAGCAGAAAAATTAGAAGAAGTTATAGCTATAGATAAACCGTATACGGATTTTGGAAAAGGTATAGCAGCATCAAAAGATGCAATAACTATAGGTCAATTTGCTAAAATTTTAAATAATGATGATAAAAAAACAGGCCGAAATAGGTTATTTAAATGGCTTAGGGAAAACGGTTACCTTATAGCTGGTGGAAAAGAAAAGAATATGCCAAAACAAGCTTATATAAATCAAGGTCTTTTTAAGGTTGATGAAAAGCTAGTAATGACAATGGATGGAGAAGTTATATCTACTACAACTCTTATTACTGGCAAGGGGCAATTATACTTTATAGATAAGTTTGACTTTTAAAAAGTTGCGTAAAGAGCAGTCTATAATTTTATAGGAAAATAAATATTACAAATTAGATAAGGGGAGTAATAAATGAGAAAGTATTTAGATGCTAATATAATTTGTGATACTAAAAGTATGTCAAAAGAAAAATGGTTAAAGAAAAGAAAAGAAGGTATAGGCGGAAGTGATGCTGCTAGTGTTTTAGGGCTTAATCCTTATAAAAGTTCAATGAGCGTTTATATGAACATAAAAAATGATTTAGTAATAGATGAAGAGATAAACTATAAAATGGATCTTGGTAATAAGTTAGAAGATTTTGTAGCTAATGAGTTTACCTTAAAAACAGGTAAAAAAGTTAGAAATGTAAATGGAATACTTAAAAATGATAAATACCCCTTTGCACTTGCAAATATAGATAGAGCAGTTGTAGGTGAAAAAGCATTTTTAGAATGTAAGGTAACAAATAGCTATTCAAAGAAGTTATGGCAAAAGGAAGTTCCAATTTATATTCAAGTACAGTGTTATCACTATATGGCAGTAACTGGAGCAACCCATTGTTATATAGCAGCTCTTATTGGTAATGAAGAACTTGTAATTCATAAGTTAGATAGAGAAGAAGTGCTTATAAATGAAATAATGAATTTAGAAAAGATGTTTTGGGACAAGTGTATATTAGGAGAAGAACTGCCAATACCTGATGGAAGTGATGACTATTCAAGTGTTCTTCAAGGACTATATAAAGATAGCATAGAGGAAGAGGTTATATTATTTGAAAAAGAAGATTTATTAAAAAGATATGATGATGTACGTGAGCTTGTAAAAGATTTAGATAGTGAGAGAAAAGCAATAGAGCAGTATTTACAGATGCAAATGAAAGATTATGAAGTTGCTTATTTAGGAGATAGAAAAATAACTTGGAAAAAGCAAGTTAGAAATACTGTAGATACTAAGAGATTAAAAAAAGAACACCCAGAAATAGTAGAGAAATACATGAAAACTACTATTTCAAGAGTTTTTAGGATTTAAATTTTAAGTAATTCTGAAATTATTATATAAAGTGTAATTATAAATTAATATGTTTGAAAATTCAATAAAATTAAAAGGGAGATATATAATGAGTAATTTAAAGAAAGCTTTAAAAACTAATGAAACTAAGGGGAATTCTGTAACTGTAAGTAAAGCTTACGCTATGAAGCAACTAATGATAAAAATGAATGAGGAAATCACATCAGCACTTCCTACTAATTTAAGTAGTGAAAGATTTGAAAAAGTAGCTTTAACTGCATTTAATTCAAACCCAAAACTTCAAAAATGTGACCCTAGGACTTTTATTGCAGCTATGATGCAAAGTGCACAACTTGGTCTTGAACCAAACACTGCACTAGGCCTTGCATATCTAATACCATACGAGGTTAAAGGAATAAATAAAGTACAGTTTCAAATAGGATATAAAGGACTTTTAGAACTTGCTAATAGAAGTGGTAAGCTAAAGACATTATATGCACATGAAGTAAGAGAAAATGATGAATTTGATATAGATTATGGACTAGTACAAAAGCTAATTCATAAGCCACTTTTAAAAGGAAATAGAGGAAATGTAATTGGTTATTATGCAGTTTATCACCTAGAGCCAAGTGGATATAATTTTGTTTTTATGACTTATGATGAAGTTTTAGAACATGGGAAGAAATACTCTAAAAGCTTTGAAAATGGAGTATGGGAAAAAGAGTTTGACTCTATGGCTAAAAAAACTGTAATTAAAAAGCTTCTTAAATATGCACCACTTAGTATTGAAATGCAAAAAGCTATTATATTTGATGAAAGTGTAAAGGGTAGAGTTGATAGTGATATGTTACTAGTAGATAGGGAAGATGAAAGTATTGATTGTAGTGAATTAAATTAAGGGGGGACTTGTATGGCTATTTATAGGCATATTCATATAGATTACTGGCAAGATGGGTTTGTTCTTGATTTAACACCTGAAGAAAAGTATTTTTACATTTATTTAATGACAAATTCAAAAACAAGTCAAAGTGGAATTTATGAACTTCCAAAAAGAATTATAGAAACGGAAACTGGATATAACAGAGAAACAGTAGAGAAGCTTATTGATAGATTTGAAGGATATAAAAAGATAGTTTATTGTGATGAAACTAAAGAGATATTTTTAAAAAATTGGATAAAGCATAATAAGGCTAATAGTCCTAAAGTAAAAAAGTGTATAGAAAAAGAGATAGGTAATATTAAAAGTAGTTTTCTTGTAGAGCTGTTTTTAAATGAATGTAATAAGCATGGGTATAGTATAGATAGTCTATCTATACCCGTAGCTGAAGATGAGTCAAGCTTTAAGAAACACTATGGGGAAAAAGAAAAAGAAAAACAAAAAGAAGAAGAAAAAGAAAAATATAAAGAAAAAGATGCTAGTTTAAATTTGAATAGTCAAAGTGAATCTTGTGACGATGTAAGTAGTGAGTATGTAGGTGATATAAAAAAGTTTAAAGTTTTATATGAACAAAATGTTGGACTTATAAATCCTATTGTTGGAGAGTGGCTATTTGAAGTTTGTGAGAGTATTGATTATGAACTTTTTAAAAGAGCTATAGAAATTGCTACTGATAAAGGTAAGTGTAATAAGGGATATATTAACGGGATTTTAAAGCAGTGGAATGATAATAACATTAAGTGTTTAAGTGATTTGAAAGCTTATGAAGTTGCTTTTAAGAATAGGGGAGATAGTTATGGAAGATATAAAAATGAGCATACAAAATCTAAATATGCCAAAGTCTTTGAAAATGAGGATGAAGGACTTTATAGAAAACCAACAGATGAAGAAGTCAGAGAATTTAAAAGAGAGCTTGAAAGTTTTAAAGAGTGATAGTGAGTATAGGTGTGATAAGTGTAGGGATATGACTTTTATTATAGATGATGGAGTGGCAATTCCTTGTGAGTGTAGGGCTTTGCGTGAAGCTGAGGAGATACTTAAGAGAAGTGGTATAAGTAGTGAGTTTAGGAATAAGACTTTTGATAATTTTAATTATCTTAATGATGTTCAAGTTATGGAAGCTTATAAGGTTGCCAGGGGGTATGTTAGGGATTTTGAGAGGATAGAGAAAAGTAGGAATAATTCTATTATGTTTATGGGACAAGTTGGGTGTGGTAAGACCCACTTGTCTTTGGCTATTGCTAATACTCTTATGGATAGGGGGGTCGGTGTTTTGTACATGGGGTATAGGGATAGTGTTGTTAGGATTAAGCAAAATATTATGGATCAGGCTTATTATCATAGGGAGATGAATAGGTATAAGAATTGTAGGGTGCTGTTGGTTGATGATTTGTTTAAGGGGAGTATTACTGGTAGTGATGTTAATGTTATGTTTGAGATTGTTAATTATAGATATTTTAATGGTTTGCCTGTTATTGTTAGTTGTGAAAAGGGGGTTGAGGGGATTTTGGATATTGATGAGGGGGTTGGTAGTAGGTTGGTTGAGATGTGTAAGGAGAGGTGTGTTGAGATTAGGGGTAAGAAGTTGAATTATAGGGTGTATGGATAATATACTGTAACCTGATAAATTTACTCATTATCTTATAGTACAATAGGAAAAATATGTAAAATAATATATAATATATGTATATTATAAATTATGTATATAAATTAAAGAGATGAGGAGTAAAATGGACAGAAAATTAAGGTGGTTACATATATCGGATATACATTATTCATTCGATAATTACTCTACGAGTAAAATGAGATCTGGATTAGTTAAGTATATAGAAAAATATGTACAAGAAAATGGAACGTTTAATTTTATAGCAATAACAGGAGATATTGCTTATAGAGGGAGTACGTATAATAAAGACACTGAAGATTTTATTAATAATATAATAAAGAAAAGTGGGGTAAGTAAAGAGAATTTATTTATTGTTCCGGGGAATCATGACTTAGATCGTTCAAAGAAAAAAAGTAGACTAATAGATTCAATAGTAAATGCAAATAATCCATTGTATGAAATAGATAACTTAGATGAGGATACGTACAATGATTTAATTCATAGTCAGAAAAAGTTTTGGATTTTCTATAATAGGTTAACTAATCGTACATATAATGAAATAGATTTACATTTTATTGAGGAGAGAGATTGTTTTAATATAATTAACTTAAATACAAGTTTACTATGTGGTGGAGATAATGAAGAAGGAAAAATAAGTATATTCTTGAATAAACTATTTAAAACTTTAAATGGAAAATTAAGTAATGATAAACTTAATATAGCAATAGGTCATCATAATATAGATTGCTTACTTGCAGATGAAAGAAAGAAAGTAATGAATAATTTAGTAGATGAAGGTGTAGATATTTACTTATGTGGACATTCTCATCTTCCTTCGTATTCTATTGATAATAATAATGATAGAGAGTTTTATACAGTTATGTCAGGAGCTGGTGTTATAGATGGATATGCAAAAGCAACTTTTATAGTAGGTGAAGCATACGAAAATAATTGCAGTATAGAATATTATAGCTGGGATGATATTGATGAGGTTTGGTCTATAGAAACAAAGGGATTAGGAAGAAATGTAAAAAATGGTATAGCAAGGTTTGAATTAAAAAAAAAAGAGTGTAATGATGAAGAAATATATATAGAAGAAGATGAATTTAAAGACTTCATTATTGAATTCCATGAGAATATAGATGGTATAAAAAGTAAAGAGGATAGTTTTATTAAAGAAGATATAGAAAAAAAATTTTCAAATATGAAATGTAACTCAACTGTAAAGAAACAGTTTAATTCGTGCAGTCAGTATTTTTCTATTATAGACGAAATAATGAATGACTCAACATGCTTAGGATTTGATAAGAAAATAATGATTCCAAGTGTGATATATGAAGAATACAATAATACTCTAGATAAATATGCAACAGGTGGAGAAATATTAGAGGCAATAGTTAGAAATATATATAATAGATATAAAACTAAAATAAAATATCCAGAAATTAAATTAAAATTATATATAAAAACGTTGGTTTTCTGGTTAATAAATGAATGTGATATATATGATGATGTAAAGGAGTGATATATATGGATTATTTTACAATATCTAAGTATCAAACAATAGAAGAAAATATACCTTACTCATCTATGATACTATATAATATTTTAGATAAAGAAATGCATATAGATGAACTATTTACTGAATATACAAGATTGAATAATATAACTTTAAATTTAAATGTAGAAAGAGTCTTGTTGTTATGTTTAACTTTCTTATACTCAATAGGAAAAATTGAACTAACAAATAAGTATATAAAGAGGTATGAGTTATGATTTTAGATACTTTATATGTATACTCCCTATCAAATAATAAAAAAATTAAGGAGTATAGTTTTAATAAATCTGGTCTGAGTGTAATTTTAGGAGTAAAAGAAGAGGTTACAGAATCGAATGGAGCTGGAAAAACTACATTTATAGAATGTATAAGAACAATATTAGGAACATCCATGCCGTCTAACTTTACAAATAGTATAGAATTAAGAGAGAAAGATATTTTTATCATATTAAAGGCACAGATAAATGAGAAAAATATATTTTTAGGACGTAGAATAATTAATCCAGAGAATGGATATATACTTGAAAGTGATAATTTGAGTATAGATATTAATTTGTGGAGAGAAGAAGAAGAAGAAAATTATAAGTTAGTTGTGCAAGAATGTAACTATATCGATATAGAACGAACAAATTTATTTCCTACTTTTTCTCAAATAAGAGAATATATAATAAGAGATGAAAAAGAAGGATTTAACTCTATATTTATGAGTAATCGAAAGCCTATAGATACTCATAGAGCGATATCTTTTCTATCAATGTTGCCGGAAAATTTAGAAAAAGAAGTATTGCCTCTAAAAGAGAAAAATAGAGAACTTAATAAAAAGAAATTACTTATCAATAATATGTCTGGCGATATAAATGAGTTAAAATTATTAAAAAAGAAGATTACAGAAGAAGTTGATAAGCTAAAGAATATTGTTAATAATGTAGATATAAATTCAAAAATAGAAATAGATATGGATAAATATAGAAATGCAAAAAATGAATTAAATATAATAGAGAGAAACATATATAAACTAGAAAAAGTAAAGAAGCAATATAAAAAGAATACTGATAATTTAAAGTTAAAGCTTGAGGAAATAAAAAAATTAGAGGAAGTTGATAAATTTTATGAAAGTATTTTAGGATATTTTCCAGATAAAGTTAAGAGAAACTACGAAGAAGTATCTGAATTTTATAATTTTATGGTAGATAATAGAGGAGAATATTTTGATAATAAAGCTAAAGAAATTGACAAAGAAATAAAAAATCTTATCATTAGCAAGAAACACTATCAAGATATAGTAGATAGTAGCTCTAAGTTACTACAGCAAGGAAATATAGTCGAAGATATAAATAGTATATTAGAAGAGTTAAATGATAAAAATCTGAGCTTGGCAGAGGTCAATCTTAAGATATCATATTATAATCAAAAGTCTGAAATTAATAAAGTTATTAATGGCATAAAAAAAGAAATAATAGAGTTAGCTGAGAAACAATCGGAATTACTTGAATCATATAAGGTAAACATAGCCAGATTAAGCAATACTTTTGATAAATTAGTAGAAGTAACATATGGAGAAAAAGGATTATTGGAGTATGAGTTAGAACAAAATGTATCTTTAAATAAACCTACAGGTAGAATTAAGGTTGACTGCACAATTGATTCTGAAGGATCTCACGGAAGAAATTATATGAAAATTAATATTTTTGATTTAACACTATTAATAAATAGGATAAATAATAACTATATATTAAATTATTTAATTCATGATGGTTCTTATTGCAAACCGGATGATAAGTACGCAAAAGGAAGATTAATAAGATATGTAGATGAGCTTTTATTAGATAAAGGAAGAGGACAGTATATTATAACAGCAAATACGGATGAATTTAATGAGAGTGATATAGAATGGATTTTAGATAATAATAAAGTAATAGCTAATTTAAATAGAGAGAAGAATAATGAAAATAGGTTCTTTGGATTCAAATATTAGATAAGTAAATATATAATAAATAGATGGATTTATCCTCTATTCACTATATACTTATTATATTTTTAGATAATTTATAAATACTATAAGATAGAGCCTAAAGCCCTAATAAGTAAATACATGCTAAGAGCTATAGGAAAGCCAATAGAAGCTATTAAAGTTTGAATTTATGAATTCGTCATAAACATAACCTTTCGATATAAATTTATAAGCAAAAGGACTATGCTTAAAAAATAAGTTTTAAAGCAGTGTAATACCATGGTATTGTTATTTAATCTTCCTTATATAGGTTGTTGTACTTCACGCTGTAGATAAATTAGCGCATGATGTGCAATGGAAGATGATATACTGATAAAGATAGCAAAGGATTTAACTAAGACAGTTAAAGAAAATATATGTCCAGCATGGCATGAAAGAAAGCAGGCACAAGCTAAGATGAGAATGCATATAAAGAAGTTACTTAAAAAGTATGACTATCCACCAAACAAAAGTGAAAAGGCTATAGAAGAT
Organism: Romboutsia faecis; assembly: GCF_014323405.1. Classification (GTDB taxonomy): domain Bacteria; phylum Bacillota; class Clostridia; order Peptostreptococcales; family Peptostreptococcaceae; genus Romboutsia_E; species Romboutsia_E faecis. Next base: position 123,172 of record NZ_JACRWE010000003.1, read on the forward strand.
GTAATGGAGTGTAGCAGAAATGTAGCTTTGCTTGAGCGATATACCAATAAATTAAAAGCTAGCCAATTAAATTGACTAGCTTTTAATTTACAAAACTTATATATATTTTTTTATAAAGAAGTTTCTCTTAAAACTAAACCTTCGTTTCTTTCAATAAAATGTCTAATAGACCATTCATTTTGTAATAACAATACTGGATTGTTATTTTTATCTTCAACTAATAATGTCTCCATTGGCATTGAAAGCCTACCATATTTAGAAAGATCATTTTCAATCCAACGTACATAGCGATAAGGTAGTGAATTCATTATCATCTCAACACCATATTCTTGTTTTAGACGATATTCTAAAACTTCAAATTGAAGAACTCCAACTACACCTATAATAAGTTCTTCCATACCAGAATTAGGTTGTTTGAATACCTGTATAGCACCTTCTTCTGATAACTGTGTAAGACCCTTTACAAACTGCTTTCTCTTAAGAGCATTTTTTGTAGAAACTCTTGCAAAATACTCAGGAGCAAATTGTGGGATACCAGTGTATTGTAAATTTGACTGCTTTTCACTTAACGTATCACCAATATTAAATATACCTGGATCGTGTATCCCTATAATATCACCAGGATAAGCTGAATCTATAATAACACGGTCTTGTGCTACAAACTGTTGAGGTTGTGAAAGTTTAACCTTTTTATTTCTTTGTACATGAGTTACTGTCATACCTTTTTCAAATTTACCAGAGCAAATTCTAAGGAATGCAATTCTATCTCTATGATTTTTATCCATGTTAGCTTGAATCTTAAATATAAATCCTGAGAAGTTATTAGAATTAGGGTCAATATCACCTAAATTACTGCTACGAGGATTTGGCGGTGGTGTTATTTCTAGGAACGATTCTAAAAATGGTTCTACACCAAAGTTAGTAAGGGCACTTCCGAAGAATACAGGTGTCAATTCACCATTTAATACTCTGTCTAAATCAAAATTATCTCCAGCAATATCTAAAAGTTCAATATCTTCTAGTAGCTTTTCATGAAGAGCATCACCTAATAAAGTATTAAACTTTTCATCAGATATATTTCCAGTTATAGATTTAGCAATAGATTGTCCATGGTTACCATCATCAAATAGTTCAACTTGATTTTTATGACGGTTAAATACACCTTTGAACTCTTTACCAGAACCAATTGGCCAGTTTACTGGACAAGAGCGAATTCCTAGAACATTTTCAATATCTTCAAGTAGTTCAAATGGATCCCTTCCTTGACGGTCCATTTTATTTATGAAAGTGAAAATTGGTATTCCTCTCATTTTACAAACTTGGAATAATTTCTTTGTCTGATCCTCTACACCTTTAGCAGAGTCAATAACCATTACTGCACAGTCTGCTGCCATAAGAGTTCTATAAGTGTCCTCACTGAAATCTTGATGCCCTGGAGTATCAAGAATATTTATGCAAAAGTTATTATATTCAAATTGAAGAACACTTGATGCAACAGATATACCTCTTTGTTTTTCAATTTCCATCCAGTCAGATACTGCATGTTTTTGAGATCTTCTTGATTTAACTGATCCTGCTTCACGAATGGCACCACCATATAATAGAAACTTTTCAGTTAATGTAGTTTTTCCTGCATCGGGATGGGAAATGATTGCAAAGGTTCTTCTTCTTTTAACTTCATCAATCAAGTTTAAATTTTGTTCTGTCATTTTTTATCATCCTTTATTTTAATTTTACGATTATCAAAATATAAAAAAACTATAATCCTATTGATATTATAACTTTATTTTAAAACTGTCAATATAGAAACCTTATTAAAATAGCTTAATTTAAAAAAGCAAGCCTCAATACCTGCATTTTATAGTGGTAAAACATGCTAGAGAGGAACATCGTTAAGCTGTTGAATGGATGAATAATCATACCGATGATGGAATTAGATTTACATATGAAGAGAAAGCTTTTTTGATGTGTTGACAGCAGATATGATCATATAGTGAAGTTCTAGAACAAATTGTGGAAAGTACAAATTAGGAAATTTATTTAAAAAATATAGAGAAATAGAAAAAGTAATTTTATTTGGTTCAAGAGCTAGACAAGATAATAAGTATAATTCGGATGTAGATTTGTGTTTATTTGGTGAACAAATAACTCACTTAATACAAACCAAAGTAGCTATGGATATAGATAAGATAAATACACCTCTGAGCTTTGATATATTAAACTTCAATGAACTAACTAAAGAAAAATTGATTGAAAACATAATGAACGAAGGAATAGTAATATATAATGGCTAAAAAATTAGATGAAAGAAAAGAAGACTTTAAAAAAGAATTAAAAAGGCTTTTAAATAAAGATATCACTGACGATATTATAATAGATGGAATAATACAAAGATTTGAATTTACCTTTGAGCAAGCTTGGAAAATAATGAAACTATACTTAGAGGACCAAGGGATATTAGATGAAGCATTAGCTCCAAGAAGTACGATAAGATGTGCATTTAAGCATAAGTTAATAAGTGATGGTGATATATGGATAGAAATGATGTTAGATAGAAATAGAACATCTTACATGTATGATGAAGAAACAGCAGTTAATATAGTTAAATTAGTTAAAGAAAAATATATCGTAGAATTTAATAAGCTAAAAGACTATTTAGAGTATTAAATTGTAGTCCATGAACTTTGTCATATGGAGTATAAGGATCATTCCAAGGAGTATATCTACAACATTTAAAATAGGGAATTTTTATTAATAAGTATGAAATAAGGAGGATGAATTTAGAATCTCCTTGCTTCATACTTATTATATTTTAGATAACTCACTAGTACTATTAGAATTCTTTTATATACCAGGCAACTCCTAATAAAAAGAAATAAGCCATAAATCCCCAAAATAAAAACACAGCGACACTAGGAGTCTTAGGCGGAGTAAAAGTAACCCCTTTTTTCAAGACTTTAAACAACTTCCAATTATCTTTAACATTAATACTAACTGTCAAAGGACTCTGGACCTTATCCTGTGTATTGTACCTTGGTTTATACTTATTAATAAAATAGTTTTCTACTAAAATTGCATCAGCTTCAGTTTTACAAGTTATATACTCTATTCTACCTACTGAACTATAGCACTTGCTAGGAAGGTGCCCTCCGTTATGAAAGTGTTCATTCATTCTAGTTTCAAGTGGTCTCTTAGTTTTACCTACATAAATAATATCCTTAGTTCTGTAGTCTAAAAATCTATATACATATGCCATAATTAATGCTCCTACATAGTATTTAGATTTATTTTCTTCAATATAAGGTACTTTATTCATAATAGATAGTAACTGATACACAAAGAGGCCTTAGCACTATGACCTAAGAGGCAAAATTAAGCAATTAATATTAAGAGGAGGAACTATTAGTAATATAGAATCTTAAAACTTAATAAAGTATAATAAAGAATAAGAAGGGGGGAATTATGAAAAAATACACTGTAACATCAGTATTTGGAATTATTGGAATAATTTCTTGGGCAATCACTATTTTACTAAGAGAAACATATTTAGTTAATATTGATATAATCAATTTCAAATTAGGAGTTATGCCTAATATAAGTGCGGCTTGGTTCTTTATATGGATGGTAGAAATTATTTATGAGAAAATAAAGAAAGATTTTACATTTAAAATATCTATTAAAGTATCGGGAATAATTTTTCTAATGGCTGTTTTATCTGAAGTAGTACATGATATGTTCTTAAATAGTCCATTTGATATTTTTGACATCATGGCAACTATATTAGCAATTGCACTTTATCTAATAGTTTTATATGTTTTTGAACGTAATAAAAACTTAAAACATCAATTTTAATAAAGATACTTTTGCACAGACAATAAGAAATTTATATGATACAGATAAATCATTTAATTAAGATATTATTTTTAAAAATAGTACATTAAAAATATTGGTCACTATATTTAACTAATATGAACATAATAACTGGTAAAAACATACTATATACTAATAGTACTTACAACGCATAAGGCAACCAACAAAAAGGTGTACTGCGGAATAGGTGTGAGGCAATGAGCAAAAAATATACTTAAAAGATATCAAAAAAGTATAGCTGTAGGTAGATTTAATATAAATCTGCCTGCAGTTTTTTATGAATTAATATAGAAAGCTATCTTCAAGTAGAGTATTTTGATGTGAATTTTGAAACAAATAATTCAACATTAAGTGTATAACTTTGAAGGAATTATAATATAAATCAATAAAAAAACTCTTAGTCTAAGCTAAGAGTTTTTTATTGGCGGGAATAACAGGGCTCGAACCTGTGACCCATTGATTAACAGTCAATTGCTCTACCAACTGAGCCATATTCCCATGTATTTATGATAGGGAAGAAATTCTTTACTTACCCCTTACATATATTATTATAACCATTGTATTTAATTTTATTAATATTTTTTATTATGATTTAATCTTAAATCTTATCTAGATACCATTAAGTGATTTACACCTTCCATATGAGTTGCTACAAATTGAGCATTACCAGCATTTACTGTAACAACTTCTGGATTATATTTATTAAATACATCTTTTAATTCATCATACCAAACAGTATCTCCCATAACATATAATGTTTTTTCATTTGTATGATTAAATACAACACCACATGCTTCACCAGCAGTATTTAATTGACGGAATAATTATGGTATTGAATCATCAGAGTAATGTTTAGCAGGAGTTTTTATTAATTTTATATCACCAAGTAAACTTCCTTCTTCTTTTAAAACTTCTACATTATTAAATCCAGCTTCTTCCATTTGATTTGCTTCATCTTGAGCAAATATCTTCATATCTTTTGGGATAATTTCCATTGCAGCTGGGTCAAAGTTGTCTAAGTGTATATGTGTTACAATAACAGCATCTACATCAAGAATTTCCTCAATAGAAACTGGTAACTCTACAATTGGATTATTTAAATGTTGATTATGAGTTCCAGGGAAAGGTGGATATATTCCTTTTTCTCCTAGCATTGGGTCTATTAAAAATTTCTTATTTGCATATGTTATTATCATAGTAGCGTTTCTTATTTGTTTTAATTTCATATATATACCTCACTTATTCTTATATTTTTGTAACTTACACATTTAATATGCCACAGCTTATCAAATTGATTTTCCAGATATTTTATTAAATATTGTTGAAACAACAGAAAAAGACATTATAGAAAAATTAGAAAAAAGATATATAGATACAGCAATTATAACTACACCATTAAATAGTGAAATTTTTAGATTTTCTTATTTATATAGCAATAAAAATTGTTTAGTTATTAATAAAGATAATCCTTTATCTAAGAAAGAATATATTTCTCAATTTGATTTAGATAAGCAACCTATAGCTGGTAAGGGCTGTGCATATTCTTGTTATAGTTCAAATGTGAAAAGATTATTTCAAAGAAACATTAATCCACAGATTATGCTTGAGACAACAAATGATTCTTTAATTATAAATATGGCAGAACGTAATCTAGCTATTGGAATTACTTTAGATTATATTGCTTTTTCTAATAATAGTGAAAAAATAGTAATAAAACCTTTTAAAGATGATAATCAAGTTAGAAATATGTTTTGGGTTGAAAATAATTATGCCTTACTTACAAAAGAAGAGCAATCTTTTCGTAAGTTTCTTCTTGATTGGATTAAGGAAAATAAAGAACAACTATTTAATTGGAATTTATAGAAAATATATATTATATAAATCAACAAAAAGGCAGGAATATATCCTGCCATTTTTATTGATTATTTTACTAAAGTAAAAACCTCATTTAAAGGTTGTCTTAATTTTGGTTTAGAATCATGAACTCTATATCCAAATGTACAACCTACAGTTACTCTAAATTTTTCTTTATCCAAAAGATTTCTATCTATAAGTATTTTTTCAACAGCATCTCTATCAATGCCTCCAATAGTACATGAATCTATATTTAGCATAGCTGCACTTAACATCATACTTGATAAAGCAATATATGTTTGTTCATTAGCATAGCTTTGCATATTTTCATCATCACCTATCATATCTTCTGCACTTTTCATAAAGTTTCTCATATTTGAAGCATAATCATCAGGAAGATGTTGAACATCTTTTAATAGATAATTTATATATTCCGAATCAGACCTTATTTCTTTTGGAGTTCTAGTTAAGTATATTATAAAGTGGCTACAAGTAGGTATTTGTGTCTTGCCACCAAAGCATACCTTGCTTAATTCATCTTTTAATTCTTGATTTTCAATGACTAAAAAGTGCCAAGGTTCTATACCTATAGAACTAGGTGCTAATCTACCACCCTCAATTATAACTTCTAAATTTTCAGAGCTTATCTTTTTATTAGGGTCAAATTCTTTACATGCATGTCTAAAATTTAATATATCAATTACTTCGTTTTTATTCATAACTTTACTCCTTTAAATGTTTTAATTATTATTTATAACATCACCTATATTATAAGTTTATATTACATTTATTTTTAGTTTTTAGGTTATAAAAGATACTATGGTTAAATTTATGAAAGATATTAAAATATCAAGAAACTAATTTTCAAGAAGTAGACCCAAACTATCCTTTTATTTGTAATGACAGTGAAATAACAATATAAAATAAAATAGGTTCACTATATAAAGAAACAATAAATGATACATTATCAATCAAAAAAGTAGGGCATATGAGCACAATGCACCTACTTTTTTGATTGATTTTCCTTTCTATAAGTAAGGGGAGACATCCCAGCTTGTAGTTTAAACTTTTCAATAAAATAACTCGTACTTCCAAATCCACACTTATAAGCTATGTCAGTGATAGATTCATTAGTTGTAATTAATAATTTTTCACTCATAACTAATCTATAATTAGTAATATATTCAAAAATAGAGCAATTCATATATTTTTTAAATTCTCTACAACAAGCACCCTTTGATAAATTAATTTCATCACATATATCTTTTAAATTTATTTTTTCCATATAATGACCGTGAATATAATTTATAACATCTTTTATGCGAGATGTATTATGAATTATATTATCACTAGAAAATGATATAAAGTAATTCTTAAGCATATCCACCCATACACTTAGTAGTAATGTAAGTATTTGCAATTCAAATCCAATATTTTGATTAGTATATTCTATTTGAATTTTAAGAAGTTTTTCTAGAATATCAGATTGCCAATTAATATCTTTTTTTAAAGTACAATATGTTATTGCAGGATTACCTAAATAAGGCATTATATATTTTAGATTTATTATATTTCCTGCAAAACCATAAATAAGATCTGGATTGAAATTAAAACAAAGATAAGAACCGTCAGAATCTATGTGATTTTTTACCTTGTGTAGTTGTTCAGTATTTATAAATATTCCATCTCCTTTTGATAGAGTTACAGTTTCACCTTTAATGTGAAAATCAACAATACCACTTGTAACAATACAAAATTGAAGTTCTTTATGCCAATGCCAATCAATAAAACCTAAAATATATTTATTAATTTGTATTGGCTCTATAACAAATAAAAACTCAGGGAGTCCATATTGAATCATTTCTTTTTTATTTTCATCAACAATTATATCGTAAACTTTCATAGTATCCTCCTTAAATAACAATTTCAATTTTAAATTATGTTAATATAATTATATTTATTAGTTATATTATTATATTAATAATGATTTTTAGTCAATATAATTATATTATGCTTAAAATTAATTTATAGACAGAAAGGAAATGATTTTATGAAAAATTCATCAAGACTTAAAGGCATATTATTAGTTGTAATTGGAACATTTCTTTGGGGTGTTTCAGGAGTAGCGGCTCAATACTTATTCGAAAGTGAAAATTTCACACCAGAGTGGCTTGTTGTTGTGAGAATGATAATTGCTGGAGCAATTATGTTAATATATTCTTTATTTAAAGGTGATAAAAATGTATATTTAATATGGAATAAAAAAGAAAATATTATTAAAATTTTAGTATTTGCTTTAATCGGAATGTTAGGTGTTCAATATACTTATTTTGCGGCTATACTTCATGGTAATGCAGCAACAGCAACTATACTTCAATACTTATCACCAGTTATAATTATAATTTATTTAGCTTTTTGTAATAAAAAAATGCCATCATTAAAGCAAATATCTTGTATTTTAATGGCTATATTAGGAGTTTTCTTAATTATTACAAAAGGAAATATAAGTACTTTAGCCATATCTAAAGAAGCAGTATTTTGGGGAGTTTTATCTGCAATTACATGTGCTATATATACATTACAACCAGCAGAATTATTAAAAAAATATGGTTCATTATGTGTAGTTGGATGGGGGATGTTAATTGGAGGTATAGCTTTTAGCTTTATTTATCCTCCATTTAACTGTAACGGAAACTTCTCAGTTAAATCAATTTTAGCTATTGCTCTTGTAGTATTCTTTGGAACATTAATAGCATATTACTGTTATTTAGAAAGTTTGAAATATATAGATCCTTCTGAGACGAGTATGTTCACTTGTGTAGAGCCTTTATCAGCATCTATTCTTTCTATGATATTTTTTAATGTAAGTTTTAGCTTTATACAATTAGTAGGTGCATTATTTATAATTGTTACAATTTCAATACTTTCATTTAGTAAAAAAGATGATAGAATAAAAGAAGTTAGTGAAGAAAAAGCTATTGCTAAATAAATTTTAATATAATAAATTTATGAGCTAGAAGAAAGATATGTGCTAATATCAGAATAAGAATAATCAGAGAATTTTAACAGATTCTTAGTTACTTCAATTTGCTTTTTATTATATAGCAGCTCCTATGTTGTGGGCTAGCGGTCTTTGTGCTATTGGGATTTTTACACAAGGATATCTATGAAGAAAATTTAGAAAATCGTGTATTAAAAAGTTACGAAGATTTATAGAAGTACTATAAAGAAAAAGATTTGAAAAATAAAGAAGGCGGGTATTAAAACCTGCCTTCTTTATTATTTCAAATATCTCCAAAGAGTCGTACGACTTATACCAAGTTTTTTTGCAGCCTGACTTTGGTTTTGATTACACTGAGATAAAACAACATGAACAACATCTTGAATTATATCACTTAAAGGTTTATCATAATTAAAGTTTATTGAAGGTTGATTAGAATTTTGTACTGGAAATTGTTGAGATTCCTTAGCTAAAATACTTTCTACAGACTCAGTACTTATATATGGTGTATTTGTTAACATAACAAGTTCCATTAAAACTCTTTTTAACTGAATAAAGTTTTGTGGCCAATAATAAGAACTTAAAAGAGGTATAGCATCTGGCTCAAACCCAATAACTTGTTTAGATAAATTTAAATTTAAAGCATTAAGATACAAACTAGATGATGAAAGCAAATCTTCTTTTAAATCACGTAGTGGTGGTAGATATAGTGTTATACATGATAAGTACTCAATAAAATCACGTGCTGGATCACAATCATTATTTTTTAATGTCTGAGAACAAGAAAGTATAATACGATTACGCTTATGTAAATTTGTATCAATAATAAGAGTAAGTAATTGTTTTCGTTGTAGTTGTGATAATGCTTGTATATTACTTATAAAAATAGTATTGCGATTATCACAAAATGGAGAATTATAATTATGTATTAAGAAATCCCAAGATTTATCATTTAGCAACTCACAATTAATTATAATAAATGGATTTTTATTAGCACTACTTTCAAAATATAGCTTCGAAGCAACCATATCCTTTCCAGTGCCTTTTTCTCCAAGTATAATAACAGGTAAAGATGTAAGATTAATTTGTTCAATTTGTGTATTCATTGATAATGATGCTAGTGTAAGATTATAAAAACTATTATAATATTTATCTTTCGTTTCATTACAGTCTGTAAATCGTATACCATGCTTACTGCTTCTATTTAAGACTGGATTAGGCTCAATGGAAAAAATAAATAAATTTTGCTTATCTAATCTTATTTTATTAAGAGATATAGAATATAAAGTATTTTCAATTAGATGAAAAGATTTTTCAAAAGAACCACTTTGTGAATCTGGTAATATACTTTTTAAATAGTTTATTATAGATTTGTTATTATCTAATACACAGTTAGAAAAATAAACAGATTTATTATCATCAAGGATTATAGTATTGGCAGTTTGCATTTCTAATGTTTTTGTTAAAACATAATTTTTTTCCTCAAGAGAAGCATAATCATTATAAACTTTTATTGCTTGGTCAAATGCAGATTGAATACTTTCAGGGCCAGATGTTATAAGAATTGGATTAAGTCCCATATCTTTTGCAATTATGCTCGTAATAGTGTCGCAGATAATAACATTACAGTTTTTGCTTTTTAGTATACTTAAAATATTTGAAATTTCCTCAGTCCTATCTATAGTTATAATATCAACTTTATACTGTAGTAAGTCACATAAAGTATGTGCAGTAGATGTTATTGAAGAGAATCCTACGATTGCATAATTTTGAGCATAGTTTTCTGCAAGTTTAATAGTTCGTAGTATATCGTAAACGGATATTGATATCTCAATAACAGGTGTTTTAGTAAGGTTTTTTAATAACTCAGCTGTACCACCTCTTGATATAACAACATCATAATTTTCCATTAGATGCTCAGATAAAGTATCAGTACCAGAACTTATATCTCCTACAAATGTTGTCAAGTTTAAATCATTTCTACCTTCAGCAAGTTTTGACATTATATTTTCCATACCGCTATATGGAGCAATACCAAGTATATTGATTTTTCTTTTATTCATAGTAACTCACCTTTCTATATGTTTAAATTTGAAACAGTATATAAAATAATTATAGATAATTTATACAAAAATGTAAATTGTTTCAAATTTAAACACATTTATATTTAAGTGATGTTGAAACAAGTAATTACTAAAGGTAAACTTTAGATATAAGTTCTTCAGAAAAACGTTTTAATTAAACATTAATAGGAGGAGGATATGATAAAGTTACTAATTATCGCAGATGACTTTACTGGAGCACTAGATACTGGTGTACAATTTGCTTCTGAAGGAATTAAAACAAGGGTACTTGTTTACAATCCTTGTGAAAAGTTAATTGATGACGAAGATAATGATACAGATGTATTAGTTATAGATGCCGAAACAAGACATCTTTCTAAAGAAAAGGCATATAAAATTATTTATGATATAGTAAAGAAATCAAAAGAAGAAAATATTAAATTTTTATACAAAAAAACTGATTCAGCTTTACGTGGAAATATCGGAAGTGAGCTAAGTGCAATGCTTAAAGCGTCAAATGAAAAGTCACTACCATTTATACCTGCTTTTCCTAAAATGAATAGAATAACTAAAAATGGTGTTCATTATATTGATAATATCCCAGTAGATAAAAGCGTTTTTGGACAGGATCCGTTTGAACCAGTAAAGTATAGTTCAGTAAAAGAGATTATTAAAGATCAAAGTAGTATTGAGACAATAGAAATACCAGTAGCTAATAAAGTATTAGCAAAAAAAAGCAAAGGAATTTTAATATATGATGCACAATCAGAAGAAGATTTACAAAATATTGGAAGTCAAATATTAAAAGACAATATGTGTAATATAATGGCTGGATGTGCAGGATTTGCAGAAGTGCTACCTAGAATACTAGGCTTATCAGGGAATATACAAAGTAAAGTTAAACTTAGTGAAAAATTACTAGTAGTATGTGGAAGTGTAAATCCTATTACTAAAAGACAATTAGATTATGGAGAAAAGTATGGGTTTAAAAGAATTCATTTAAGCCCTGAGCAAAAAATCAAAGAAAAATATTGGGAAACTGAAGAAGGTTTAAATAAGTTGAAAAAAATAAAGTATAGCATTCAAGAGAGTGATTGTTGCATTTTAGATAGCAATGATAAAGATAGTGATAATGAAACTTTTGAGTATGCCAACTTAAATGGAGTATCAGTAGAAGAAATTCGTGTAAATATATCTCAGACAATGGGTTATTTATTAAAGAAAATTATAGATAAGAATGTAAATGCTACATTCCTTGTAACAGGTGGAGACACATTATTAGGGTTTATGGAAAAAGTTGGGGTAAATGAATTGACTCCAATATGTGAATTAACAAAAGGCTGTGTTCTTACACAAATGGAATATGGTGAAAAAATATATCATGTAATATCTAAATCTGGTGGTTTTGGGGAAGAAAACTTAATCAAAACACTTATTGATTTATTGAAAAGTAAGGAGATAAATGTAGGATGATAAAATATAGTTTAAAAATACCACAAGCAATATATAGTGGGGAGAATTCATTAGAAAATATTAAAACAATAGTTAAAAATTCAAAGAAAATAGCATTATTTACTGATAAAGGAATACAAGGTGCTGGACTTTTAGATAATGTAATAAATCAGTTAGAAGGAGTAGAAGTAGTTATATTTAATGAACTACCAGCTGAACCTACTTGTGATGAAGCACAAAAGGTAATAGACGAATTTAAAACTTCTAATGCTGATTTTATAATTGCAGTAGGTGGAGGAAGTGTAATGGATATAGCAAAACTTGCATCTATAGCAATAACTGATGATTATGGAGTAAGAGACTTACTTGATAATCCTCAAATAGGTGTAAAATCAATAAAAACATTAATGATACCAACAACAGCAGGTACTGGTTCAGAAGCTACTCCAAATAGTATAGTTGCGGTACCAGAAAAAGAATTAAAGGTTGGAATTGTTAATGAAGCAATGATACCTGATTATGTAATATTGGATGCAATAATGATAAAGAATTTACCATTTAAAATAGCAGCTGCAACAGGCGTTGATGCTCTAGCTCATGCTATAGAATGTTTTACGTCAAAGAAAGCTACACCTTTTAGTGATATGTTTGCATTAGAATCACTTGAATTAATAATTAATAATATAGAAAAAGCATGCTTAAATCCAGATGCAATGGAAGCTAAAAATAATATGATGCTTGCAGCATTTTATGCAGGAGTTGCTATAACAGCATCAGGAACAACTGCAGTACATGCATTATCATATCCACTTGGAGGAAAATATCATATACCTCATGGTGTTTCAAATGCAATGATGCTAGTTCCGGTTATGAAGTTTAATGAACCAGTTTGTAGACCATTATTAGCTAAAGCTTATGATAGAGTTGTTAAAAATGGTAGAGAAACTACTGAGGAAGCTAAATCAGCATGGATGATAGAAAAATTAGGTAATATAGTTGAAAAATTAGAAATACCAACAAGTTTAAAAGAGTATGGAGTAGATAATAAAGACTTAGATGTTCTAGTTGAATCAGGGATGAACGTACAACGTCTTTTAGTAAATAATATGAGAGAAGTAACTAAAGAAGATGCAAGAGCATTATATTTAGAAATAATGTAAGGGGGACATAAAAATGAGAAACTTAGAATTAAGAGGTATAATACCACCAATAGTAACACCAATGAATGAAGATGAAAGTATAAATGAACAAGAATTAAGAAACCAAGTAAACCGTCAAATTGAAGCAGGAGCTCATGGTATATTTCCATTCGGTACTAATGGTGAAGCATACATATTAAGCGAAGAAGAAAAAGAAAGAGTTCTTGCTATAGTAATAGAAGAGACAAATAAAAGAGTTCCAGTTTATGCAGGAACAGGATGTATAAGTACAAAAGATACTATTCGTTTATCTAAAAAAGCACAAGAGTTAGGTGCAGATGTTTTATCTATAATAACACCTTCTTTTGCAGCAGCATCTCAAGAAGAATTATATCAACATTTTAAAGCAGTAGCAGAAGCTGTAGATATGCCAATAGTTTTATATAACATACCAGCAAGAACTGGAAATGCTATTTCTCCAGCAACAGTAAAAAGATTAAGTAAAATAAAAAATATAGTTGGAGTAAAAGATAGTTCAGGAAACTTTGATAATATGCTTCAATATATAGAAGTTACAAGAGATAGAGAAGACTTCGTTGTTTTATCAGGAAATGACTCACTTATATTATGGAACTTAATGGCTGGAGGCTCTGGAGGAATAGCAGGTTGTGCAAATGTATATCCAGAAGTAATGGTATCAATTTATGAAAACTTTAAAGCTGGAAATATTGAAAAAGCAAGACAAGCACAAGATAGCATAAGATCATTTAGAGGATGCTTCAAACATGGAAATCCAAATACAATTGTAAAAGCAGCAGTAGATATGTTAGGACATCCAGTTGGAAAATGCCGTGCACCATTTAATTATATACCACAAGCAGGAATTGAAGAATTAAAAACAGTTTTAGAAGAAAATAAAAATAAGGGAATGAAATAGTTAGAAACTGTAAGGAGAGCTTAAGATGGATAAAAAAATGATTATTGGTATAACAATGGGTGATCCAGCTAGTATTGGACCTGAGATAACAGTAAAAACTTTAGCTGATAAAACTATTTACGATAAATGTCAACCAATTGTAGTTGGAGATGTATCTGTAATGGAAGAGGCCGTAAAGATAGTAGGAAGAGAAAATGATATAAAAATACATGGAATAAATAGTGTTGATGAAGCTTTATTTACGCCAGGTACTATAGATGTTTATGATATGAAGCTAGTAGATATAAATGAATTAAAACGTGGAGAAGTATCAATTATGTCTGGTAATGCTGCATTCCAATATGTAAAAAAAGTAATTGAATTAGCTATGGAAAATAAAATAGATGCAACAGTAACTAACGCTATTAATAAAGAGGCTATAAATCTTGCAGGTTATCATTATTCTGGTCATACAGAAATTTATGCTGAGTTTACAAATACTGAAAAGTACACGATGATGCTTGCTCATGAAAATCTTAGAGTTGTTCATGTATCAACACATGTATCTTTAAGAGAAGCTTGTGATAGAGTCAAAAAAGATAGAGTATTAGAAGTTATAAGAATTGCAAATCAAGCTTGTAAAGAACTTGGAATAAAAGAGCCTAAGATTGGAGTAGCTGGATTAAATCCACATAGTGGAGAAAATGGAATGTTTGGTAGAGAAGAAATTGATGAAATTATACCTGCAATCAATATAGCTAGTGAAGAAGGTATTATTGTTGAAGGACCAGTTCCTCCTGATACAGTATTTTCAAAGGCAAAAGGTGGATGGTATGATATTGTAGTAACTATGTACCATGACCAAGGTCATATTCCGCTTAAAGTTGTTGGATTTGTATATAATCATGAGGAGCAAAAATGGGATGCAGTTGCAGGTGTAAATATTACTTTAGGATTACCTATAATTCGTACATCTGTTGATCACGGAACTGCATTTGATCAAGCTGGAAAAGGAATAGCTAATGAACTAAGCCTTATAAATGCTATTGAATATGCGATACCTATGGCTCAGAATAAAAAAGTCGTTGAAGTATGTAATTAGTATAAGAAATATACAATAAGTTTTGATTTGATTTTGTTCATCCTTCTTCTTAATTAAGGTAGATATAAGTTTTAGCTATATCTACTTTAATGGGAAGAGTTATGTTAATATAAATTAATAAAGTGGAAGAGGAGATAAATCATGAAAGAGAATAGTTTTTTTTATAAATTTGAAGAAAACGTTATTGCAGTTGGAATTATTATAATGGTTGTTATGGAAACTTTAAATGTAGTTTGTAGATTATTAGTACCTTCTCTAGGGGGACTTCCTGAAGAATTAGCTGTATTTGCTTACACTTTTGTATGCTTCTTATGTGCTAGTTATTGTACTAAAAAGGGTGAAAATATAATAGTTGATGTATTAACTATGAGATATAGTAAAAAAATACAAAATTATTTAAAAATAATACAATACATAGTGGATTCAGTAGTATCTATACTATTCTTATATGGTTCTGTATTAGTTGTAATTGCGACAAAATCAGGTGGAGAAGTAGGGGTTACAGGTATTCCACTTTGGATTATATATACTGCACCTATATTTGGATTTGGGCTTAATCTTATACGTAATATACAAAATATAATAATAGAAACTAAGAGTAAAAATAGTATACAACCAGTTGAAGAACTAGTTGCAGAATAGTTATAAATTAAGGGGGAATATATAATGATTTCATTAATCTTTGGTTCATTTTTTTCTACATTAATACTATTAGGTTTCTCTATGGTATTAGCATATTCAGCAGCATTTATACTACCTGCACTTGCTACTGGTGGATCACTTTATGGGATGCAAGATATAGTATCTTGGCTACTTGGTGCAGCTGGAAAGTCAACATATGTAGCAATAGCCTTATTCGTTGTATCTGGGAATATAATGTCAGAAGGTAAGCTAACAGAAAAGATATTTGAAATTTTCCAGTATTTCTTAGGTAAATTTAAATCTTGCATACCAATAGTTGCAGTATTGACTGCTATATTCTATGGAATGATATCTGGTTCTGGTATGGCTGTTGTTGCAGCAGTTGGAGCAATGGTTCTTCCAATTTTAATTGATTTTGGTTATAACACAGCATTCTTTGCTGCTATGCTTGCAGCAGCGGGTTCACTTGGACAGCTTATACCTCCAAGTTCAGCTATTCTCCAATACTGTGCAATGGCAGGAACTGATGAAGGTCAAATGTTTAGAGTAGGAGCTGTTATAGGTCTTACATGTGCAGCAGCATTAATAATACTTACACTAATTCACTGTAGAAAAGATACAGGAGATCAAGTAAAAATACAAGAATCTTATAAGAAACTTAAAGCTAGAGGATTTAAAGATGTATTTAGTAAAAGTATATGGGCTGTTTTATCACCAGTAATAATATTAGGTGGTATATTTACAGAAACTTTATCAGTAGTTGAAGCAGCAGCAGTATCAGTTGTTTATGCATGTTTTGTATCATTAGTTATCTATAAATCATTAGATTTAAAAGGTCTTTGGGGTGCTTTTGTAGGATCTGTAAAAAGTGTTGCATCTGTTGCTATGATGCTTGCATTTGCAGTTGCATTTGGCAAATTAATGGATATATTCCAAGGAGGAGAAATAATAGGAAATGGAATAACAAGTGTATTATCTTCTCCAAATGCATTTATATTTGCTAGTATAGTTATAATGTCTATTGGAAT
This sequence comes from Romboutsia faecis, assembly GCF_014323405.1. Taxonomy (GTDB): domain Bacteria; phylum Bacillota; class Clostridia; order Peptostreptococcales; family Peptostreptococcaceae; genus Romboutsia_E; species Romboutsia_E faecis. The sequence goes on from NZ_JACRWE010000003.1 coordinate 140,239, forward strand.
GATGTTTATGAATCCAATTGCAATAATTGTTCCAATAGTTGCTCCAATAGCAGCATCATTTGGAATAGATCCAATGGTATACGGAGCAGGAATGGCTGGTATAGTAGCTATAGGTTCTTTAACACCACCATTTGGAGTAAGTCTTTATATAATGGCACCGATTTCAGGAGTTGAGCCATTTAAAATAGCCAAAAAAGTATTACCTATTTGGGGATTAATGACAGCAATTATAGGAATTTACATGTTTTTACCTCAATTATCAACATGGGTATTAAAATAAATTAACTAATAAAAACAAGGGGAGATAAAATTATGAAGCTAAAACATTTACAAGGATTAACACCAGACGGAGAGCTGTATATAAATGATGATATGGGTACAGTAGAAGCTATGATACCGCCAGGTGTATATAATACAGCACATGCACCAGCTTTATTAGAACTTGAAAATGGAGATATGTTATGTGCATGGTTTGCAGGATCATTTGAAGGAAGTAAGGATATAAGTATAGTTTGTGCAAGATTAAATAGTGGGAGTACATCTTGGGAAGAACCAATAAAGGTATCTAATGATTCTGAACGTAGTGAGCAAAATCCATCATTATTTATTGGACCAGATAAAGCTATATGGTTAGTATATACAGCACAAATGGATCGTATGGAAGGTAAGGACAATATGCAGTTTACTTCTATAATACGTTGTCAAAAAAGTTTTGATAATGGATATACATGGTCAAAAGCAGAAGCACTTTTCTCTAGAGAAGGAAGCTTTTGTAGACAGCCAATACAAGTATTAGAAAATGGAAGATGGATATTTGGAAACTGGGTATGCACAGATTCTAAATTAGGATTAACAGGAGATCCTACTGTATTCCAAATTTCAGATGATGAAGGAAAGACTTGGAAAACTGTAGAGATGCCTAATAGTAATGGTCGTGTTCATGCAAATATTGTAGAACTTGAAAATGGACATCTTATAGCATTAATGAGAAGTAGATTTGCAGATAATGTTTATATAAGTGAATCTTTTGACTTTGGAGATACTTGGTCAGAGCCAGTACCAACAGTTTTACCAAATAACAATTCAAGTATAAGTGCACTAAAATTAGAAAGCGGACGTATTGCAATAGCATATAATCCAACATGTACGCCAGTTCCAACACAAGGAATTGCAGCATGGCCAGGTCTTAGATGTCCAGTAGCAGTAGCATTATCAGAAGATGGTGGAAAAACATGGCCAATGATTCGTCTTATGGAACGTGGTGAAGGGTTTATAGGAGATGAAAATACTACTAATAATAAACAATATGAATATCCTTACTTAATGCAAGGTAAAGATGGAGACTTACATTTAGCCTTTGCTTATAAAAATAGAATAGGTGTAAAATATATGAGATTTTCAGAAGCTGATGTAATGGGAGCTAAGAGAGAAACTGTTGGGCTATACAATCCAACATCTGGAGAAACTAAATAATAGAAAGTAGATAAATACATGATAGTAGATAAAATAGATAATATCTTGTTTTATAAGCCAATGGTGAATAATTTAGAAGCAGGTATAAAAGCTATAAAGGAAATAAAGATTTTAGAAGAAGGAAAGTATACTTTTGAAGGTGGATATTTCATGATTCAAAAAGGAGATACTAAACCTATGGACGAAGGTACATTTGAAGCACATCGTAAGTATGTAGATATTCAAATTGTAGTAGAAGGTAGTGAAGAAATTGCTTGGGCTGATATTTCTGAACTTAAGACTGTAAATATATATGATTCTGTAAAAGACGTGGAAAGACTTGATGGAGATAAAAGCCATAATATACTTATATCAAAGGGGATGTTTTATATAGCATTTCCTCACGATGGACATAAGCCGGTATCACATATAAAACAAAGATTAAATTATACTAAGATAGTAATGAAATTACTAGTATAGTTTTATTAAAAAAGACATATATGATGTACTGAGGACCTATTGTTGGACTTTATACTGGAATGAAAAATTCATTCCAGTATTTTTAATTACAAGGAGATTAGAATACTTTTAAAACTGTGGAAAATTCACGTATAATATTAATATGGAGAGGAAATACAAAATTGATAAAATTATAAATTAAATACTAGAAAATCACTTCGAAGAGTTTAGAAAAAACTGACAACTGTTAGATTTCATCTAAGGTGACCTATTAATAGGTCATTTTTTATATATTATAATTTTTAAATTCTTTCGGTGATATTTTATATTCTTTAATAAATGCTTTATAGAATACAGAGTAATCTGAAAAACCACATTGATGTGGAATTTCTTTTAAAGGCACATTCTCCATAATTAGTTTTTTAGATGTTGTAAGTCTTTTTTGTGTTATTAACTTATATACACTAGTATCAAAATTCTTTTTAAATAATTGATTAACACTAGATTCACTTATATGAAAGTGATCAGCAATAGATTTAATAGTTATTTTTTGTGATAAATTACTTGATATATAGTGTAATATCTCATCTAGCAATATAGTTTTTTCGGGTTTAGAATAAGATACATTATTGTAGCAATGAGCTCTATAAAATAAACAGTATAACTGAACAAATAAGCTATAGCAGTAAAACTCACTAGATGGATTTGGATGAGTTTTTTCTTTAAGTAAAAGTTCGATTATTTGTTCTACTTGTAAGTAAAGTGTGCCAGATGTTTGAAGAACATAGTGACCATTTGAAATGGGATCATGTTCAACTTTTTCAGTTAATTTAAGCATTTTACTACACTGATTATAAAAATTTGAATTAATCCATATTACTGTACGATGATAAGTTTCTTTTGATGCTTCACGTAGCAGTGGACGATGAGAAGCTCCAGGTGGAATAATGATTATATTTCCCTTTTGAATATTGTATCGTTTGTCTTCTATTAAATATTGAATATTTCCTGATTTACAAAAGATTATTTCATAAAATCCATGGTTATGTAAAGTTACAGTATCTTTTTCAGAATCAATCATATCATGTGCATCAATAAATGAACTATTCATTTCTATATCTTTATATCCAATGTAGCTTCCATCATCTGTAAGTATGCCTAAAAAATCTGTTCTTTTTTGATTTACTATTTCATTAATAGTTTTAATATCATATATTATATTTATTTTGTTTAACTTTATTAGCTCTTCAATTTCAGAAAGTTTCATATATAATTTCTCCTGTCAAATTAATAAAATTTAAATCACTAATTATTAATAATGATAATAATTTTATGTAATATTTGCAATGTTTTTTGTAATTTATGCAATTTAAATTGCAAATCAAATAAGTTATCATAATTTTGTAAACGTTTTACAAAATCATTAAATTATTTAGGGGGAAGATATATATGGTAAACAAAAGTGTACGTCCTTTTGGAAAAAAGGATGAAATTGGGTATGTATTTGGAGACATGGCAGGGAGTTTTGTAAATTTATTTGTAGATGCATACTTTTTAATATTCTGTACGTATGTATTAGGAATTAGTAGTGCATGGATGGGGACATTATTCTTAGCAGCTAGATTATGGGACGCTATCAATGACCCAATTATGGGATCTTTTCCAGATAGATGGATGATTGGAAAATCAGGAGATAAGTTTAAACCATGGATTAAAATATTTATGGTGCCACTAGCATTATCAGGAGTATTATGTTTTACTAATGTTCCATTTACTGGAGTTGCATTACATGCTTGGGTAGCATTTGTATATGTATTATATGGAATGAGTTATACAGGAACTTCAATGCCTTTTGGAGCTATGGCAAACGTTGTTAGTACAGATCCAATTGATAGAAGTAAATTATCAAGAGCAAGAAGTATAGGTGGTACACTTGTTGGTATAGGGGCTTTATCTTTTGTACCAGTTATATGTTTTGATGCAAATAGCAATATTATCCCAGAGAGGTTTACGTTATTAGGAATTATATTTGGTATTTTAAGTATTATTAGTTATTCTCTTTTATTAAAAAATACAGAAGAACGTGTTCGTGTTGAAAAGAAAGAAAATAATGAGAAGTTTAATTATGGAAATGTTTTAAAAGCAGTTGTAAAAAATAGACCATTAATAGGAGTTATGATAGCGACTATTGGTAGTATGCTTTATATAACTGGTTCTAGCCAAATAAGAAGTTATATATTTAAAGAGTATTATCAAAATACTTCTATAATGACTTTACTTAGTTTTGCATCAGTACCAATTATGTTAATTTGTTTCCCGCTTGTTCCAAAGCTTGTTGAAAAGTATGGTAAAAAGGCAACTTTAATGGCAGGAATTTTATTTAGTACTGTATTTAGTGTTATACCATTTGTGGTTGAGATAAAGAATGTATATGTATACTCAGCTTTATACTTAATAGCTATGATTGGTCAAACTGCATTTACTATGTTAATTTGGGCATTAGTTACAGACTGTCTTGATTATAGTGAATGGAAATTTAATGAACGTAGTGATGGTTCAATGTACTCTTTATATACATTTAGTAGAAAAATAGGCTCAACTATTGCTTCTGCATTTGTATCATTTGGATTAGGTGCTATTGGATATGTATCAGGAAGCGGTGTAGTACAAACTGCAGAGGCTGTAAATGGGATATATACTCTTGTAACATTACTTCCAGTTATAACTTGTGTATTACAAATAATAGGAATTGGACTTATATTCAATCTTAATAAAAGTAAAACAGAAGAGATGTATGATGCATTAAAAGAAAAAAGAGAGCAAAATATTAAAGAAGTGGGGAATTTATAAAATATGAAAAAAATAGATATCCACCTTCATTTAACTTTAAATCAATATCCTAAAACTGATAGTATGTTTATTTCAAGTGCAGAAAATATGATACCTCACTTAGATAAATTAAATATTGAAAAAGGGATTTTAATGTCAGCTGGAGAAAGCAATAATTCGATGATGCCAATTGGTTATAATGATGAATGTAGACAAATTTGTGAAGTATTTAAAGATAAATATGTTTGGATGTGTAATTTGGATTATAATGATGAAGATAATATATATGAAAGATTAAGTTTATACAAAGAACAAGGTGCAGTGGGTATTGGAGAATTTATGATTAATCGTAAATTAAATGATACCTTTATACAAAAAGTATTTGAAGCTGCAGAAAAATTAGATTTACCTATTTTATTTCATATGAGTCCAAAAGAAGGATATCAATATGGTATTGTAGATGATAGCGGTCTTTTTATGTTAGAAGAAGCTTTAAATAAGTACCCAAAGTTAAAATTTATTGGTCATAGTCAACCATTCTGGCATGAGATAAGTAAAGATGCTGGTAACTCTTTAGAAGAAAGAATGAAATGGGGAAGTGGTAAAGTTACTTTAGGAGGTAGACTACCATATTTATTTGAAAAATATCCTAATTTATATGGTGATTTGTCTGCAAATAGTGGTGGTTGTGCTATTATGCGTGATGAAGAATTTGGATTAGACTTTTTAGAAAAATTCAGTGATAGATTATTATTTGGAACTGATATGGTTAATAATGAAATGGAATTTCCACTTGGAAAGTGGCTTGATGAAAAATATGAAGAAGGTTCTTTAGATAAAGAAACTTATGAGAATATTTGTAATAAAAATGCAGTTAAATTATTTAACTTATAAATAGGGGGATAAAAATGCGTACAAGAATATTACCAAAGATGCTTAATGATGAAGTTGAAGAGTATCTATCAAGAAATGATATTATTATAGTTCCAGTTGGAACTGTGGAACTTCATGGAGGATTTCCACTAGATTGTGAAACTACTATTAGTGAAGCTTATGCAGTAAAAATGGCGGAGGCTTGTGATGGTTTAGTATTAACTGGTCTTCCATATTTTTATGCAGGAGCTACTGCAAGTGGAAGAGGAACAGTTCAAGTAAGTGTTAGAGAAGGAATAGATTATCTTGGAGCAATAGCAAGAAACTTATTAAGATTAGGATTTAAACGTCAAATTTACATAAGTTTCCATGGACCAGCTCACATGACATGTAGTCCAATGATAAGAGATTTTATGGATGAAACAGGAGTTCCTATATTATATATGGATATGACAATGCATGTAATGAAAAATGCTCAAGACTTATTTAAGTCTATGAATAGTTTCCATGCTATTAGTGTTGGTGCTTATAAAATTATGAATAGACTTGATGATGTTCCACTTACAACAAAATATGAACATACAAATCCACAATCTTGTAAAGAGTTTGATGATATATTTGGAATGGCATATCAAAGTGGCTCTATAGGATATTATTTCAAAGAAAAAGGAGATCATATGAGTACAACTGCTGTACCAGATGAAGAAACTAGAAATAGATTAGCTAATGAAGGTGCAGAGCTTATTGAACAAATGGTAGAAAGAATGAACTTAACTCATGTTGTAGAGCAAATGAGAAAACTTGAGGAGTATAACAAGGAAGTAGAAGAGAAATGTCCTTGGGTACCATCTAATTTTAATAAAAATAGATTTTAATGTATGATAAGAATGCCTAGAAATTTCTGTAGTAGAGATTTTTAGGCATTTTTTATTTTACACTTAGGCTGTGTTAGCTTACTTTGTGATAATTATAGAACAAAAATAGCCACACTTTAGTATCTCCAATATATTTAAGACTAAAGTGTGGCTATTTATATAATTTGATATATTTAGTTCGTAATATATTAATACTATTCATTAAATCTACTCAATAAATTGAAATTTATCCATTTTTTACTATATTTTTACAAATGATTAATAACTTCTTCCAATGAATGTAATACTGCTTTTGTCATATTCAAATAGTACTGATTTGGCACTTTCATATCAGGAATACATATTACAGGAATATTTGCTGAATATGCTGATTGTATTCCTGCTTCACTATCTTCTAAAATTAAGCATTCTTCTGGCTTTTCTGAGAGTTTGTCACATGCTTTTAGAAAAATATCTGGGTTAGGCTTTCCTTTTTTTACTTCATGAGCAAATACAAACTCATCAAAGTATTCAATGATATTGTGTTGTTTTAATATAGTTAATGCCCTATCTTCTGTACTTGAAGAAGCAATTGCGATTTTAAAACACTTATCTTTTAAATATGCTAATAATTCTTTGGCTCCAGTTTTTAGAGCAACTCCTTGAGCAATGAATTTACTTTCGATTTTCGACACATTGTTTAATCCTATCTCAATAGTCCATGGTAAACTATATGTATCTATTAAATTTGTAACATTCTTGACTTCTGTTTTTCCACTAAAGTTTTGGGCATATTCTTCAATAGAAAAATCATGCCCAAATTGGTGCAATATCTCTTTATAGATTTTATATGAGATTATTTCACTATCGATTAATAAACCATCTAAATCAAATATTACTGCTTTTATCATATACTTATGTACCCCCAAAAATTCCCTTTTATTCTATACTGTATCAAATGTATCACTATTTCACATTATATAACAAATGCGAAATTGATTATATTATACACAATATCCAATTATTTTCCAATTACAAAATAGTTTTATTAATTTAAAGTATAGTTCATTATTTTTTAAACCTTTTATTATAGTTTTTATATTTTGAAAATATATTGATGAAAGTTGATAGTGTGTTAATTGAGAGAATTAGAGGAGAGAAGGACAGAATTCTTTTTATGTTTCACTTGAGGATGCTAATTAAAGTTCACAATTGTTATTAAAACATACCAAATGAAAAAAACTCTTAGTCTAAACTAAGAGTTTTAAACTGGCGGGAATAACAGGGCTCGAACCTGTGACCCATTGATTAACAGTCAATTGCTCTACCTACTGAGCCATATTCCCATATATTTCGGATTTGTTAGAAATTATTCACCTATCCGTTACAGTTATTATTTTAACCAGTTTATTTAATTGTATTCATTGTTTTTTTATTATTTATATATTATAAAACAAATTTACATATAACTTTTAATAAAGATATAAGAATTAACATATATAATTGAGGTAAGAAATAATATGGCACTTGGGGTCGGAAGAACTAAAATAGGATATGAAATAAGGGGGCATTTAGCACCCTCCTATTTTATACTTATTATATTTTTAGATAATTCATTAATACTATCAGATAGAGCCTGAAGCTTACTTTCTATCCTAACAAGTAAATACATGCTAAGAGCTATAGGAAATCCAACAGAAGCTATCAGAGTTTGAATTTCAGAATCCATCATAAACACAACCTTTCAATGATATTTAAAAAGACTATGCTTAAAAGATAAGTTTTGAAGCATAGTCTTTATTAGTTATATGTTATTTTATCCGATAACTAAGTCAAATGGAGTTGTTTCTGTAACAATAACTTTTGCATCTACTGCAGATACTAAATCTAATCCATTTGGTGAGAATATGTTTTTAGATACAACCAATTCCATAGCTTCTTTTATTTCAGCTTCAGTTATATCTTCTCTAGGGTCTTGTACAGTTAAAGACATTCTTGAATTACTTTGATTTAAAAATGTCATTATTAAATTCATAGAAGTTTCCATTTAAAATTCCCCCTTTCTTAAATTAAAAACAATAGACTATGCATTAAGCGTTGTGTTGTCTATTTTTATGATGTCAGTTACATCATGTTTTTGAAGTCCCATTAAAGATTGTCCAACATCATATACATCTTGAAGATCTGCATCATGTTTTAAATAAGAATAAGATTTACTTCTTGTCTTTGCTTTTCCATCTACCAAACCTAAGTTTAGTTTTATTTTTAAACTTGATGGATTTTTAATTTCTGAAACAGCCATATGAATTACCTCCTTATAAAGTTTGTTTTGAAAGTAGTTTATTTATTACTTTCTTGATATAAGTATAGAAGGTTTATTTTTTAGACTATATTAAAGTACTTTAGAAAAAGATTTGAATTAAGTATATAATATAGTAAAGGTTAAAATCATTAGAAATTATTAATTCATAGGGAGATAAGACATATGAAAAAGAAGAGTATAGTTATGATTTTAGTATTAGCTGTAACAATATTAATTGGATACATATGGTGGGAGTATTATAATTCACACAAAATTAAAGAAGATATTGAATTAAAGAATGAGGTAATTAAAGTAGTTCAGAGTTCTAAAAAAATAGATTTTTCTAAAGTTACTAACTTTGAATGGGATGAAATTTATTTATTTACACCGTATACAGATAGTAAAGAAATATTAAAAAAAGATGGTGTTAAGGGATATAATAGTAAACTTAATATGGAATATAATGATGGAATTAATATAATTGCATTTGTAAATTCTAAAAAAATTATTACATACATAGAAATAAATCGTTCAGATTTTGATTTTGAACCTATTAAAAATTCTAAAATAAGTAAAGATAAATCTATTTTTGAAATTGATAATGATGATGAAGATTATACTTTATTATTGAAAAAATAAAAAAGCGATAAAAACTGTTCATAAAAGTGTTTACGAAAACATCTGTTTTAATGGACAATTCGTCTTAGAATTTAAATTATGATATAATTATTTAATTAAACAAGAAAGTTGGTGTTATAATGTTTTGCAAAATTAGATTAATTAATTTAGCTCCAAGCAAAAACTGCAATGATATCAAAGCATAGTTTGTAAGGAGCGATAAAATAAATGTTTTGTGCAGTTTTTGATTAAATATTTGCTCTAATAATAATAGGAGAAGTATCTATGAAATATAAAAAAGCACAAAATATATTGCCTAAAGATGTTTTAGATTTAGTTCAAAAATATATCGATGGTGATTATATATACATTCCAAAAAAAGATAACAGCAAAAAATCTTGGGGTGAGGTTAGTGGAATAAAAGCTGAACTTAACTCTAGAAACTTTGAAATATATATTAAGTTCTCACAAGGAACATCTATTAAACAATTGGCAAAAGATTACTTTTTATCTGAAAGTAGTATTAGGAGAATATTATATACGTATAAAAATAAATAAATTTAATTGTTTATAGTTAGTACAGAAATGTTCTTAGTAAACTTTTTAAATCATTTTTAAAATATAATATTAATGGAAATACTTACTTAGGAGGAGTTATTAAGATGATAAAAATTGAAAATTTAAATATTATTAACGATAAAGATATGGAAGAAATACTAGATACATGGGAGTCAGCAGTAAGAGCAACTCATAACTTTTTAAGTGAAGAAGATATAATATCAATAAAACCTCAGGTCAAAGAAGGTGCTAAATATGTTAGTAATCTTTTATGTGTAAGAGACAATAATGGTATTATAAAAGCTTTTATAGGAATACATGATTTTAAAATTGAAATGTTATTTGTAAGTAATGATAGTAGAGGAAATGGAGTTGGAAAAAGACTTGTAGAATATGTAATGGAAGCACTACATGTAAATTATGTAGATGTAAATGAGCAAAATCCACAAGCGGTAGGATTTTATAAACATATGGGATTTGAAGTTTTTAAAAGATCTGAGTTTGATGAGCAAGGGAACCCATTCCCTATACTTCATATGAAATTAAAATAATAATACGAATCATATAATAATTAAATATGTAAAAGAATTGATAATTCAATAAAAACTGTTCATAAAAATGAATTGACCTTTTTATGAACAGTTTTTTTATTTTCAAGGAAACCTATTTATACTTTATTTTTATTATTAATAATATAATTATCTAGTATATAATAAAATTTTACTTTACTACTATATAGGTATCGTTGAATCCTTTAGCGATTGCTTCACTCTGTAGTTTTATAGCATTGTTTTTATCATTGAAAGCTCCTATACAAACTCTATAAAAAACATTATCACTACTTATTGATTTATTTACAAATGATAGTAAAGTAGATGATATTGTATCTGCTATGTCTTTTATATATCTAGATGATGTTAGGTTGTTTTCAACTGTGATGTTTGATATAAAGTCTATTTCTATTAGCAGAGCAGGCATTATAGTTTTTCTAAGTACGGAAAATTCTTTTGATATTTTCACTCCACGATTAGGTGTATTTATTTTACTTGATATATTAGTAGATAATTTATTAGCCAGGTTGTATAGTTTGCTGCTTTTATCGTATACCCACACTTCGCATCCTTTTGCAGTTTTGTTTGTTGATGAGTTCATATGAATGCTTATAAAGTAGTCGCAGTTTTCTTTGTTTGCTTTTGTGCTTCTATAGTCTAGTGAGTAGTAGGTATCATTTTGACGTGTTGTTATTACTTTTTCATTAGATTTTTCTAGGGTATTTTTTACTTGAAGCCCTATTTTCAGAACTGTATCACTTTCTTTAGTTTTATTTTGTCCTAGTGCTCCTGGGTCTTTTCCTCCATGTCCAAAGTCTAAGTACCATTTCATATATTTTACCTCCTATACTTTTTGTTAGTTTATCAAATTTACTTAAAATAGGTATTTTAAAGAATTTTAGAAAAAATGTTTAAGTGCTACAATTTATTTAAGATGATAGGGGGAGGTATTTTATGTTAGAAGAAATGACTAGAGATGATCTACCTGAGGGAGTTATGGATATTGTTGATACTATAGGTATTGATGCTTTTAAAGATTTGGTGAGGCTTGTTGGTGGTAGTAATTTATATATTCCTAATGAGAGTAGTCTAGTTAAGTCTTATAGGAATAAGATGATTAGAAAAGAGTTTAAGGGAGATTATAGATCTATTTCTAGAAAGTTTGGTATTAGTGAGGTTCAGGTTAGGAATATTATTAATTTAAAATTAGAATAACTTATATTAAGAAATGAGCACTACTCTTTATAGGATGTAGTGCTTTTTTATTCTAAATATGAATTATTTGTGAAAATACTAATTTATAATTGACAGTAGACAAATGCCGTAATATACTTAAATTACAAAGTAGGCAAATGCCGTAAAAAAGGAAGGTGTTAAAATTGAAAAAGATTCCTAGGACAGAACTTCAAGTTATGAAATTTATATGGGAGCAAAAAAAGACAAGAGTAGCATCAGTAGATATTACAAAGTTTATGAGTGATAACTATGATTGGTCAAAGGGAACTACATCAAAAACCCTTATAAGATTAGTTGAAAAAGAGTTTTTAAAATCGGAAAAAGAAGGAAGACAAACTTTTTATTCTACATTAGTTGATGGTGAAGAGTATCTAAAGTTTGAAACTAAGGAATTCTTTAGTTTTATGCACAATAATTCCTTATCTAGTATAGTATCAGCACTAGATGATTCTAAGGACATTTCAGAGGAGGACATTAAAGCTTTAGAAGAGTGGATAAAAAGTAGGTGATAGTGTGAGATATATAATGATGGATGTATTTAAAACAAGTATATATATAAGTATACCAATTATATTGATTGCTTTACTAAAGAACAAAATTTTAAGTAAATATACTTTTAAACTAAATTATATGATTTGTGTTTTAATAACCTTAAGAATGATTTTTATATCTAGTATAGAAGTATATTTACCTTTTGAAGTTTTAAATAAAAGAAATAATACTTTAAGAAGCATAGCTTACATATCTGAAAATAACGGTAACATAGACGATTTTTTCAATCTAATATTCTACATTTGGATAATAGGTACAGTATGCGTAATTACAAACAGTATATATAAGCAAATTATGTTTTATAAAAAAATGAAAAATATAAAATATAAAGTTGAGGATGAGAATATAATTAAGATTTTAGAAAAAGAAAAGAAAAATTTAAAGGTTAAAAGAAATATCGATATATTTAAGGTAAATGGGCTTTCATCTCCAGCTTTAATAGGTTTTATAAACAATAAAATAATAATACCTAATAAAGATTATAACCAGGAAGAGCTAAAGTGGATACTTAGACATGAGCTGATTCATTTTAAAAGAAAAGATAATTTATTAAAATTATTATTAATAATTGCTAGTGCTATTCACTGGTTTAACCCATTAGTAAAAATACTAAATAAATACTTTAAAGAGCAATGTGAGCTTTCTTGTGATGAGAAAGTAGTTGAGAAATTCAGTGTAGAGGAAGCAAAAAATTATGCTTTAGTATTGGTAAGTTCGTTAAGATATAAAAATACACTTAAAGGTACATTTTGCTCATCTCAATTTAATAATTATGAGATAAATCTAATTAAAAGTAGAGTAGAAGGAATATTAGATTATAGTAGATATAAAAAAGGAACTAGTATATCTATATTTATAGTCATGATAGCAGTGATTTCAATATTTTCAATTAATACAATGACTAATCAAAATACAGCATATGCTAGTGAAAGTGTAGTATCAACAGACTTTAAATCAATAGAAGACGAGTTTGTAAATAATATTACGACTAGACTGACAGAAGAAGAAAAAAAGCAAGTAAGAATTGTAAGAAATGAAGATAACTCTCCTACTATTCTTGTAGGAGATAGTGAAGCTTTTTCAATAAATAAATCTTTTGTAAAAGCAGATAAATAGTAAGGAAATATAGTATAAAAGGGAGCATGGTTTATTTATGGAAAATAAAAATAATAAAGGAAGATATATATTATATACAATTTTTATAATATACTTAATAGTTCTATTTAAAATAGTATTATTTAAATATGAACCCTTAGCAAATATTATAAAAGGTGATATAAGAATGACTTTTAGAAGTGCCAATCTAATGCCATTTAAAACAATATTAGATTTTTTGAATATTGGGGTAAAAAATAATAGTTTACTATGGGCTTTTTCTAATATATTTGGAAATATATGCATATTTATGCCTTTAGGATATTTATTAGCTTTGTTTTCTAAAAAATTTAGAAGCTTAAAAAATGTAACTATAGCAGCTTTAGCTTTAAGTATGTTCTTTGAAGTTAGCCAATACTTTGGATACTTAGGAAGCTTAGATATTGATGATTTAATATTAAATACCTTAGGTGGAATAAGTGGTTATTTAGTGTACATAGGTATAAAAAAACTTATTAGTGATGAGAAAAAGTTAAATCAAGTAACCATAGTATTAAGCGCTATCTCATGTATGGCTGCATTTATAATTGCAAGAGAGCAATTTGGAAATTTACTGGGATTAACTATCCAAGAAGTTACAACTATAGGACAAGAAAATATACCACAAAGAGATCCTGATATAATTGGTACCTATTTAAATATGAAGGATGAAAAAATACATATGTATAAAGGTATTGTAGCTGAAAACTCAAGTGATATAGAGTTTTTAGAAAAGGTAAGTGTAGAAATAAATGATGAAACCAAATTCTATTATACAGAAATAGAGGAATCAAAAAAGGAGTCTTCCATTAATTATAAAGAATTAAGTAAAGAGGAGTTTGCAAAGTATGAATCATATTCTATTTTAAAAATATGGTATGATGAAGATAATAAGGATGTTGTAGATACAATAGAATTATCTAAAAAGATTGATACCTCAGGTGAAGTTATGACAATTGAAGCTAATGAAAAAAAAGAAATACATGGAGATGTTGAAGGAATAAATAATAAGGGGATAGTTATAAATTTAATAACTGTTCAAGAGTTTGAAGATGGTAGCTCAGTTGCTGTAGTAGGAAAAGATGATAATGCTAATTTGATAAATGTGGAGTTTAGTGATGATGCTAAATTTATTTTGAATTTATCAAAACCCAATGGGGATATTGTTGAAAGAAAAGCATGTACAAAAGAAGATATAGAAGTTAAAGATACTGTACTTTTGAAAGGAATTAAAAAGGGAGACATCTTTATTGCTGAGGATATTGAAGTAACTAGGATAGTTGAATAATTATATTTATAAGTATTACATTTAATAACTGTAGCTTTGTGAAGAATATTTAGTTGATCATGAAAAATATAAAAATAAACAAAAAAGCATTGTCAATAGATATGCTAGTGAAAATAATAAGAGATTAAATAAATATAATAAGATAATGGAATTAGAGGAAAATAAGGAATTAGCTAGATATAAGAATAGAAAAAGTTTAGAAATAGCAGTAGATCATGAATTAGATAGAGTAAAATTTTATTTAGAAAATAAATCAATTGAAATTTGTCGTAAAAAGTGTTATCCTATCAACAGTAAATCTAAAAAAGAATGTCGTTACTATATATAATCAATTGCAAATTTGCGATTGTATATATTGAAGAGCTTATTTCTATAGGCTCTTTTTTAATGATAAAGAGAGGTAATAATATGATAAATGTTGATAACTTGTCCTACTCATTTCCACAAAAAGACCTGTATAATAAGGTTTCATTTACATTAGAAGAAGGTCAACACGCTGCTTTTATAGGAGCCAGCGGTAATGGGAAAAGTACACTTATAGATATAATTATGGATCCAGAAAGATATATGTTCGATGGTAAGTTAGAAATAGATCCAAATTGCAAAATTGGATATGTAAGCCAGTTTTCACAATTAGACAAAACAAAAGAAATTACAGTTTTCGAATATATAGCTGAAGAATTCATTAAATTACAAAATGAAATAGCAAATATTTGTACACAAATGGAAACATCTTCGGATATTGAGACTTTACTAGAAAAGTATCAAGAAGCTTTAGACGCATTTGATGCAATTGATGGGGATGATTTTGAAAGTAATATTAATAAAAAATTAAATCTTGCAAACTTAAATAAGCATAAAGATAGAATGATATCTGAACTTAGTGGTGGAGAATTTAAACTGATTCAAGTAATTAAGGAAATGCTTAATAATCCAGATTTAATGATTATGGATGAACCAGATGTATTTTTAGATTTTGAGAACCTTAATTCTCTTAAAAATCTAATTAATTCTCATAAAAAAACAATGTTAGTTATTACGCACAATAGATATTTACTTAATCATTGTTTTAATAAAATTATACATCTTGAAAACATGGAGATTCAAGAATTTGATGGAAGATATATTGATTATAATTTCTCATTACTTCAAACTAAAATTGAATTACAAGAACTAGCTATTGCTGATGATGAAGAGATAGCAAGAAATGAGATACGAATAGAAAAGTTAAGAGAGAGAGCAACTTATAATGCAGAAGCATCTAATGGTAGAGCTCTAAAAGCTAGAGTTAAAATACAAGAAAGATTGGAAGCTCGTAGAATAAAAGCTCCGTTTGTAGATATTAAACAACCTAATATCAATTTAGCTAATAATAATGAAATAGAAGAAACTATTGCCTTAAAAGTTGAAGACTTTAGTGTAGCATTTGATGAAGTACTTTTAGAAAATGTTAACTTTGAGATTAAATCTACTGATAAAGTAGCTCTTATTGGTATAAATGGTGTTGGAAAAACAACTTTATTAAGAGAAATATTTAAAAATAATAATGATTGTATCAAAATAAATAATGATATTGAAGTTGCTTATTTATCTCAGATGCAAGATGAAATACTAAATGAGTCTAATACTATACTTCAAGAGTTTTACGATGCTGGGTTTGAAACTTATAGAGAGATTAGAAGATATCTTTCAAATTATGGATTTGGAGAAGATCGTATTGAACAAAAGATAGAATCTTTATCTGGTGGAGAAAAGAATATACTACAATTGGCTAAAGTTTCAGCTAGTAAGGCAAATATGTTGCTTCTTGATGAACCAACAAGTCATTTAGATACTTACTCACAAATAGCACTAGAAAAAGCCATACAAAATTATAATGGTGCAATTTTAATGATTTCTCATGATTATCATTTTATAGTTAACTGTATGGACTATGTTTTAATGATAGAAGATAAGACAATTAGAAAAGTTAGCATGAAAAAATTCAGAAAAATGATTTATGCTAAACATTTTGATAAAGACTATTTAGAAATTGAACAAAAGAAAAAATCAGTTGAAACACAAATAGCATTAGCTTTAATGGATACTGATTTTGAACGTGCCAAAATTTTATCGCAAGAATTAGAAGCGCTTATTAAGTCACTTTAATATATAAAAAAGATGTTGGTATAATTACCAGCATCTTTTTTGATATTTATTTTTCATATTTAAGATTATATTTATTCATCCAAAGTGCTTGTCCTAATAAGATAAAACTACAAACCCAAACAGCTTTAGTACTTATAGATAAAGAGATTAAAGTTCCTGGAATAGTACCAAGTGCAAATGAAAATGTAAGAAATACAAATATTAGTAGTTTTTTTATAGAATCTAAACTTCTTTTTTCTAATGCATCAAATAATAACTCTCCAACAGTTCTAATATTTCCAGTACAGATAGTTGTATTATGTGAAATATCAAGGCATTTTCTAAATAAGTATAGTTGATATCCCATAAAAAAAGAAACTAAATTTGTAACTAAATAATCTGGAGTAGATAAAGGAATTAAACCAATACAAAATAATCCAATGGATTCTAATAATAAAGCAACTATTCTCCAATCTTTGTTGTATTTATTCTTAGTAACTATATGCCTTATCCAATTACTAAAAACAACTCCGAGCATACAAGATATAATTTGAGCAAAAAAGTGTAGTGCATATCTAAATTCTCCAAGTGCAATGTTAATTCCTAATTTAGACATATTAGCAGTATGCATATTAGCTAAAATTTTATTTCTTGTTATGTAGGTATATGCATTCATATATCCTCCAACAAAGGTCATTATTATTAAAAATAAAGGTCTTTCCCAAGGAGGGAATGATTTCATAGGTATTTTTTTATTTGATTGTTTAATATTCATGTAGTTTCACCTTTTTTATTATATTGTGAAAAATTATATTTATTTATACTGTTAAAACTTATCATTAGTTATAAAAGAGGTAGTAAACGTATTTTTATGTTAAAAGAAATAGCCATAGATGATCTATCTGAGGGTGTTATTGTTGATACTATAGGGATTTATAATTTAAAGTATGTTCAAGCCTTAGAACAAGTAGTATAAAATCTTATTTATTGGAAATAAATTAAGTATATATAAATTTTTTCATTATTCATTTAACCACAGGTGGTAGGCTAAGGCTTACTACCTTATTTTTATATTATTAAGTATAAGCTAATCGTTCTTTGATTACTTTACAAGTATCTGAATGGTATTGTAATATAAGCAATATTTTATGTATTAGAACCTTAATTAAGAGGTTCTTTTTTAGTATATAGATTTATTGTTATATATATCAGGCTTTGTGTTTTAAATTAAATATGTCCAGTTTTGCATGCTTAATGTCCTATTTTGAAAAATTTATTGAAAAAAGTAAAATCAATTAGTAAGATAACAATACATACTAATATATTAATAATTTGAAAAAGTAATATAAGCATATTTAAAGTTATGCTATTATGAAACACCATAATGCATTACAGATACAAGGGGTTTATACAATAAATTAGATTATATGATTTATACAGGAGAAGGCATAGTTGGTGTATTAATAAATTTAAGATAGGAGAGTTATAATGGAGAATTTATATAATGATTGTGAAAAAATTCTTATGGATATAGAGAAATCTAGAGGATACATTGAATCAGGAGAATATTTAAATGGTAGTATAGTTATTAACATAATAAAAACATCTTTATTAAAGAAAGTAAATAAAAAGCTTGAAAGTATAGATAATTATATAAAAAAATAAATGATAATCCAAAAATATTAGATTCAGAATATGAGTTAAAAAGTTTCATAAACAATGGACATGCTACAGTCATATATGAAGATAATCAGATGAATACAGTAGTATATAAACAATTAAATGAATTATATCAATACTTAGAAGACTTAGAGTCTAAAGTAAATGAAATTAAAGTAAACATAAAATAAAAATATTGGGAGTTAATTTAATGAAAAATTGTATGGAGTGTGATTATAAATTTGCATTTTCTGATAGGTTAAAAATGACTTTTAACTTAAGGGGATCTTTAACTTGTCCTAAATGTAAGTCTGTATATAGAGATAATTTTAACTTTTATAGAGGCATTTATTATGGTTTAGTTACTTTTGTATCTATGATTATTTTTTCGGAGGTTACTTTAAGCAATTCTACATTAAAAAGTATCTTATATATGATTATAGTGTTGCCTATATTACTTTTATTTGACCTTATGCCTCATAGATTACATAAGTATATTAAAACCAAGTAAAGTAAATTATATTTATTTTTATCTTAATTTTATTTGGATATTTAGGAATTAAGTTAATAAGATAAATTAAATAATTGTTATATACTATGATTTAATTAAACAAAAGAAGGGGGATTATATGAAAAAACAAATTAAATATTTTCTATCTGGAATTATAATACTACTTATTAGTTCACCTATAGGATATTTTTTAGTTAATACAATCTATGCTAATCAAAATTTATCCGGTGAGTATATTACTTTACTAAATGGATTTATATATTCATTTATGTTAGTGGGAATTTTAGTATTTTGTATGGGATTAGTAAATGTATTTATTGAAAAAAAGTATAAATAAAAATACAAAATCTTAATGTACTACGAACTAATTTAAAATTAATAACAAATAGATGTCTTAAAAAGAAGTCACTAAAATTGAAAAAGAAGAATTATAAAACTCTACGTATTAAAATCAGACGTAGGGTTTTTAATTTATAAAAAATGAAATTTATGCAAATAATGTAATATATAACTAGTACAAGGAGCATAAATTATGGCAAAAAAGGGAGCAGGAAACTTTACAAAACAACTAACAAAAGAACAAAAAGAAGAATACATAAACAATAGATATGAAGAAGCTAAAACACTAACAAATAATATAGATATTTATATAAATAAATTAAATAACATAATAAACAGCAACTGCAGAGAAATATCAATAGAAGAATTTATAAAGAGAGATTTAGAAGAATTGAATTTACCAAAAAATTTATTAGTGCCATATAAAAAACCAGATGAAATAAATATTAGAAAAGCTAATATAATAGAGAAAATATTAAAAAGTCCAAGACAAAAATATGATTTATATGTAAAAGAAACAAAAGATAAATACCAAAAAGAATATGATTTATACGAAAAAAATGAAGCTAAAAGATTAAATGAGATTAAATCATTGACTCAATCTCATCAACTAAAAATAAATGAAGCTATAAATATTAAAAAAGAGCTATACAAAAATAGAGACGCAACAATTATAAGTAATTATAAAGAAGAGATACTAAATCAAATAGATTATCCTATTGAATTTAGAAAATGTATAAATATTGGATATTGCAAGGATTCTAAAAAATTGGTAGTGGATTATTTGCTACCAGATATAAAGATAATTCCGGATATAAAAAGATACGAATATAAAAAAACAAAAGATGAGATTAAATCTATACCTATGAATGAAAAAGAAAGAAACAGTATTTACAATCAAGTTGTATTGTCTATAGTACTCAATAGTATGGATAATTTATTTAAGAAAGATATAGATAATAATATAGATACGATTGTATTTACTGGATATATAAAAGATGTAGATTTAGCTACAGGTCAAGATATAAGTCCATATATAGTATCTGCAATGGTAGATAAAGCTGTATTTAATAAAATTGATATGAATAGAATAGATAAACTTAAATGTTTTAAGGAGACTATGCAGGGAAGAATAGATATAAATTCTAACTTACGTTTAAAAGAAATTTTCCCTATATGCAAATCTGATTATTTAAATAAATCTGTTATAAATAACGAAGGTATAAATTTACTTGAGGTAGATCCATTTACACTTGAAGATTTAGTAATCACATTGTTTAGTAATATGGGGTACGATGTAATGGGAACAAATAGAACTAATGATGGTGGTATAGATTGTATACTAAATAATAATGACCCTATAATGGGAGGTAAGGTTATAGGTCAGGTTAAAAGGTATAAGAATAATATAGATATACCAAAGCTTAGAGAATTTGAGTCTGTACTTAGAAATTCTGATGCTATGAAAGGCATATTTATATCAACAAGTAATTTTAGTACTCAGTGTGAGAAATTTGCAGCTGATAACAATATATCTCTTATAAATGGTAGTTTACTGGTAGATTATTTTAATCAGTATGGTATAAATTCGTATATATTGAATAGAAGATAGGATTCATTAATATATAGATATTATAATGAGTTGCGTAAATTTATATATTTATTTTAAGAATGGATTGACGATAAGCTATAGAAAGTATTAATTTAGAATCTCAGTAAGGAAGTTCTTTTTTAGGATTAAAAGAGTCTATATATATACAAGCAGTTATAATATAATTATATTATAACTACTTGTATAGCAATTGTTATATAATGCGAAGTAATGATATTTTTAATATACATAAATATTTAGACAAAATTGTCAAATAAGTGGTTAAATTTATTTGGTTACTAAGTTTATATTAATAAACTGTTGTACTGGCAAATTATAAGGGGGAGTTTATTAAAGTGAGATGTAATAAATGCAAAACAGAGATGATAAATGATTGTAATATTATAGGATATATGGGAATAGAAATTAGGGTAACAAAAAAGCATAAAGGATTGTTTAATAAATCTATAGATAGTCTAAAAGCATGTGTATGCCCAAGTTGTGGGAGTGTAGAATTCTATATTGAAAATTATGGTGATTTTATTGAAGAGAGTTAATACGTTATTAAAATTAGCATTCGATATTGCTAATGTATTTAATATAAGTATAGAATAAATTTTTTAGTATATAAAAGATGAATAAATTAATATAATAATTGTTCATTTAAGAATATAGGATTTAAAATATCAGGTAATAAACTAAAGAAGTATTAAGTTAGAACCTCAATCAAGAGGTTCTTTTTTAGTATATGCTTTAATCATAGCAAAAAAAGTCAAGAAAATGACCTTGAATGAGTATAAAATATAGTTCTACACAGAAACAGATTAAATAAATATAAGTTTAAAATAATGTAGAATTAAGCAGGAGGTGCTAAATGTCCATAAAGTTTCCAGAAGAAAATATACATCTAAATATAACTATAGAAAAATTAAATAATTATTTAAAAGAACTGGATAACAAAGTTAAACTATATGAGGCTGAGTTTAAAGAATCTAAAAAGTATCTTTATCAAAATAGAAGAGATATGGATACTATGGAGATCTTTTCAAATGAAAAATCTATATCTCAAATTGTGAATTCAGGAGACCTTATATTAAAACAAAAAATAAAAATCGAAAGTCTAATAGATACTCCATATTTTGCAAGAATTGATTTTAAATATGATGGAGAAGATGAAGTAGAAAAAGTATATATTGGAAGAAGTGCATTTATAGATAGTTTTGGAGATATGCTAATATATGACTGGAGAGCACCAATATCAAGTATGTATTATGATTTTGAACTTGGATATGCAAGCTATGATGCACCTTTAGGAAAAGTAGAAGGTGATATTACATTAAAAAGACAGTTTAAAATAACTAAAAGTAAAATGGATTATGTTATCGAAAGTGCTCTTAGTATTGGAGATGAAATACTTCAAAGAGAGCTTTCAAATACATCAGATCAGAGAATGAAAAATATAGTATCAACTATTCAAAAAGAGCAAAATAAAATCATTAGAAATGAGAAGACAGATATATTGGTAATTCAAGGGGTAGCTGGATCGGGAAAAACATCTATTGCATTACATAGAGTAGCATATTTTCTATATAAGTATAGGGAATACTTATCAGCTGAAAATGTAGTTGTAATATCTCCTAATAAGGTATTTTCTGATTACATTTCAAATGTATTACCTGAACTTGGAGAGGAGCCTATTATACAATTAGACTTTGAGGATATAGCCAAGGAACAATTAGATAAGAGTTTAGATTTTGAAAGATTTGCAGAGCAAGTGAGTGAATTATTAGACAATCCTGATAAAGATAAAATTGAAAGAATTAGTTTTAAGTCTTCATTAGAATTTGTTTTATTATTAGATGAGTATATTAGTTATATTGATACTAATTATTTTAATGCTGTTGATTACATATACAATGATATTTGTATTAATAAAGAGTTTATAAGAAGTAGATATAATGCTTATAAAAAACGACCAATTTTTGAAAGATTTGATAAAATAGCTGATGATATTATTGAAAAAATAAAGAGTGAAAAAATAAGTGAGAAAATTCCTAGTAAAGGCGAAATAAGAAAGAAATTAATATCTATGTTTAAGTACAATAATACTCTAGGTTTATATAAAGAGTTTTTTAAATACATAGATAGAGAGAGTTTATTCAAGTTTAAGTGCAATAATCAATTAGAAAATTGTGATGTATTTCCATATATATACTTAAAAATATTCATAGAAGGAATAGAGGGTATGGATGATATTAAGCATGTGGTTATTGATGAAATGCAGGATTATACTCCAATTCAATATATGGTAATAAAAAAACTTTATAAATGTAAAAAGACAATACTAGGTGATTTTGGACAATGTGTAAATCCTTATAATTCTAATTCATTAAAATTATTATTAAATATATTTGACAATAGTGAAGTTGTAAAATTAAATAAAAGTTATAGATCCACTTATGAAATAATTAAATTTGCAGAGCAAATACTAAAACAAGATATAGAACCAATTGAAAGGCACGGAGAATTACCTAATATTATTGAATGTAGCAATTTAGAAACAGAATTAAAACAAATAGAAAATATAATAGATAATTTTAATAAATCTGATTATTCTACTATAGGAATAATATGTAAGACAAGAAAACACGTAAAACAAATTTATGATAAATTAAGAAAAAAATATGAAGTGAATTTATTAGATATTGATAGTTTAGAGTTTAAAGAAGGAATAACAATTTCTACTATTCATATGTCAAAAGGATTAGAGTTTGATGAAATAATAATACCTATGGTTGATTCTAATAATTATGAAACAGATTATGATAGAAATTTACTATATATTGCATGTACAAGGGCAATGCATAAGCTAACATTAACATGTCATAATAAAGTAACAAAAATACTAAATAAGAGCTTTATTTAAATAGTAAGTATTTAGATTTACATAGATGGAGGTGTGATGGTTGAAAGAATTTGAAAAAATTAATGCAGTACAAAAAATGCAAGATTATATAGAAAATAATTTAAATAAAAATATAACATTATATGAGTTAGCACAATGTTCAAATTATTCTCCATGGCATAGTGCAAAATTGTTCAAAGAGTATATAGGCAAAGGTCCATTTGAATATATTAGACTAATGCGTCTTACAAAATCAGCTTTGGAGTTAAGAGATAATGATAAAAGAGTAGTTGATGTTGCACTTGATTTTGTATTTGACTCACATGAGGGTTTTACTAGAGCTTTTAAAAAGGAGTTTGGAATAACACCACAAAAATATAAAAAAGATAAACCTCCAATTTACTTATATAACCCTTACCCTATAAAGGAGCAATATATGTTAAATAAAAAAATAGAAAAAAATAATAATGATAAAGTATCAGAGAATTACTTTGTACAAGTTATGGAGTTTCCAAAAAGAAAGTTTATTTTAAAAAGAGGAATAAATGCTAAAGACTATTTTGAATATGCCAATGAAGTTGGATGTGAAATTTGGGGTCTATTATGTAGTATTAAAGAAGCATTAAATGAGCCTATAGGAGTTTGGCTACCTGAAAAATTTAGAACTGAAGGAACTTCAGAGTATGTTCAAGGTGTAGAGGTGCCAATAGATTATGATGGAATTATACCAGAAGGTTTAGAGATTATTACATTACCACCTTGCAAAATGATGGTATTTCAAGGAGAGTCTTTTGAAAATGAAAATTATGATATAGCAATCGAGAATATATCAAAAGCTGTAATTAAATATAATCCTAGTTTATACGGTTATGAGTGGGCAACAAATGAATTACCGAGTTTTCAGATGGAACCTCAGGGATACCGCGGATACATTGAGGGTCATCCAGTAAGAGAAATATAAATTACGATTTATGTATATCTATATCTCATACAACTAAATAGCTCATTATATCACAGATATATAAATTCCCATAATCAATAACTTAAAATAATATATAAACTTTGTTAAAGTGTTATAATTTAATTAAGATGGGAGGGATTTTATGTTAGAACAAATGACTAAAGAAGATCTACCAAAAGGAGTTATGGATATAGTTGAAACAATAGGCATAGATGCTTTTAAAGACTTAGTAAAGCTTGCTGGAGGAAGCAACTTATACATTCCTAATGAAAGTAGCCTTATTAAAACATATAGAAATAAGATAATTAAAAAAGAATTTAACGGAGATTACAAGTCTATTTCAAGAAAGTTTGGAATAAGTGAGGTTCAAGTAAGAAATATTATTAATAAATAAGGAAAATAAACAATAAAACCCTACGTATAAAAACCAGACGTAGGGTTTTTAATGTATAATATATATATAGGAGAGAAAAAATGAATGATTACGAAAGCAATGCAAAACAAGAACTAATAAAGTGGAAGAAAAAGATGAGAAAAAAGCCATCAATAATAGAAAGAGGAACTAACAAAGCCCAAGGTAAATTCAATGACTTACTTCCTCAAAAATACCATGAAATAATGACAGTAGCAATAAAAAGCATGGTAAAAGCAGTATTATTTGGCTATAAATATATTACTAAGAAGCCATACACAGATTTAACCTTAGAAGAAAGAGAAAACCTAGTTAAAGAAAAAACAAAAATATATAAAAAAACTGCAATGATAGAAGGTGCAGGTACTGGAGCAGGGGGATTCCTTATAGGATTAGCAGATTTTCCATTATTACTTGGTATTAAAGTAAAGTTACTATATGATATTTCAGCTATATACGGATACGACGTTAGAGACTATAAAGAAAGAATATATATATTAAATATAATGGAAATTGCATTTTCATCCAAAGAACATAGAAAGACAGTATTTGAGCAAATGGAAAATTGGGGCGAATATACAAATACACTTCCAAGTGATATAAATGATTTTGATTGGAAAAAGTTCCAACAAGAATATAGAGATTATTTAGATTTAGCTAAGTTTTTTCAATTAATGCCTGGGATTGGTGCAGTTGTAGGACTTTGTGTAAATGGAAATTTAATAGAAAAGCTTAGTGAAACAGCAATTTTTGCATACAGAATGAGGTATAATGAAATAAATAAGCTGTAAATTTTTCATCAAAGGAGTAAGTATGGACATAAAAGAAAAAATTAAGGATTTCCCTCAAAGCCCTGGAATATATATGATGAGAGATGATAAAAGTAATGTTATTTATGTTGGAAAATCTAAAAGTTTAAGAGATAGGATAAAAAGTTATTTTATAAACTCTAATAATCATTCTAGAAAAATAAAGCGAATGGTTAAAAATATTTCAGATATAACTATAACAACAACAGATACAGAGCTAGATGCACTTATTTTAGAATGTGAAAAAATACAAGAAATAAAACCTATGTACAATACGTTAATGAAGAAATATGAAAACTATTGTTATATAAAAATAAATTCACAAAAAGGCATTTATATTGTAAATCATATAGAAAATGATGATTATATTTATTTTGGACCATACACTATGGAAAGAAAGTTAGAGGAAATAAAAAATATATTTATTGAAGTATACAAGCTGCCTAATTGCCAAAAGTTTACAAAGTGTATAAGATATGATTTGAATAAATGTATAGGTCCATGCAGAAGTATAGAAAATAAGGATTTATATAAGGATATATTAGAAAATATAATAGATACACTAAATGGGGAAAATGATGAAATTTTAAATATACTAACAAAACAAATGAACGATGCAATTCAATGTTTAAATTTTGAAGAAGCTCAAAGAATAAAGAAAAATATGGATTTAATGAATAGTCTTTTTAGAAAACAACAAATAATAACTAAGGCTGAAGATAATAAATTATTAATAGGCTGGATTAAATTAAATGAAAGTATAGTTAAAATATATCTTATTGGATATGGTAAAATTTTGTATAGTAAAAAAGTAGATTTAAACAAAATAAACGACGATATTAAAGAAGAACTTACTTTAGATATAAGAAATAGAATTTTAAGAGAAAAGAAAAAAACTAAAGAAATAATAGATAAGTCGAGCATTGATTTTATAAATATAATTTATAATTATATAGAAAATAACAAAGATATTAATTATATTTATGTTGATTTGTAAAACTACAGAATTAATAGAGACTAAATTTAGGAGAAATTTACATTATGGACAAAGCATTAATACTTGAGAAAACTAGATATTTTGTTAAAGATAAAATGTACAAAGAAGGAAGTGGACATGATTGGTTTCATGTTGAGAGAGTTTGCAATATAGCAAGATACCTAGCTCAAAAAGAAAGTGCAGACATGTTTATTGTTGAGATGACAGCTCTTTTACATGACATTGATGATTGGAAATTTTCTGATGTATATAATACAACAGTAACAGAAGAATTTATTAAATCTGTAGAAGTAAGTGAAGAAGATTCTAATAAAATTTTAAATATTATAAAAACCATGTCTTATAAGGGAGGAGTAGTAAACTCTACTCAAAACACTATTGAGGGCATGGTGGTTCAAGATGCAGACAGATTAGATGCATTAGGAGCTATAGGAATAGCAAGAGCTTTTGCATACGGTGGAAGTAAAAATAGAAGTATGTACGATCCTAGCATAAAACCTATGGATTTTAAGTCTTTAGATGAAGTTAAGAATAAAGATAATCATACTATAAATCATTTTTATGAAAAACTTTTTAAATTAAAAGACTTAATGAATACTGATACTGGCAAAGAGATAGCTAAAAAAAGACATAAGTATATGGAAAGTTTCATAGAAGAATTTTATTCTGAGTGGAATTTTAAGTAAAAATACAAATAAATATAGAAGGGATGAAAAGGGTATGAAAAATACAAAAATAAAAGAAATAAAACCATTAGTAGAAACTAAGTTTGTAGGTCTTTACGAAGTTAGTTATAAAAATAAATTAGGCGATGATAGAACATGGACAGTTGCATCAAGAAAAAATAAAGAAGAATTAAGCGAGATATACTTAAATAATAAAGAAGGGGATATTGATGCAGTAGTTATAGCCGCATTTCACAAAGAATATAAGAAACTTATTTTAATAAAACAATTTAGAGTGCCAATAAACAATTACATATATGAATTACCAGCAGGTTTAGTAGATAATAAAGAAGGAATGGAAAAGGCAGTACAAAGAGAGCTAAAAGAAGAAACAGGTCTTGATATAGTAAAAATAAATAAAGTAAAAAGTAAAAATAAGATTTACTTATCTCCTGGAATGACAGACGAATCAGTTGCATTTGTGTATTGTACTTGTAGTGGTGAGTTAAGCAAGGAATTCTTAGAAGAAGATGAAGATATAGAACCACTATTAATATCACAAGGCGATGCAAGAAGAATATTATCTGAAAATGAAGAAATTGATATAAAAGCATTCCTAATACTACAAATGTTCGCAGAAATTGGAGAAAAGTTATTTGAATAATTAAAAGGAATATTCCACAAATTTGTCCTAATTATTATTTATATATATATAAATAACTAGGAGGGGTATGCCTTGGATACAAAGAATAAGGTAGCTGTAATTTATAAATCTAAGTATGGAAGCACTAAGAAATATGCAGGATGGATAGCAATAAAATTAGATGCAGATTTATACGAGCTTTCAGATGTTATAAATAGCAATTTACAAGATTATGAAACTATAATTTATGGATCATCTTTACATGCAGGTAAAATAAAAGGCTTAAATTTTATAACAAAGAATTATGACAAAATAAAGGATAAAAATATTATAATTTTCACAGTAGGATTATCAAAATGCAATAATAAAACAATAGAAAAAATAGCTGATGATAATTTTAATGAAGAAGTTCTAAATAATATAAGATTATTTTACCTTAAAGGAGCCTTTGATTATAAAAACTTAACTATTATAGATAAAATCATGATGAAGGGCTTAAAGAAATCCTTAGAAAATAAAAGCTATAATGAGTTAGAAGAAGGAGATAAGAAATTCTTAAGAGATTTTTATTCTCCAATGGATTTTACAAATAAGAAATCAGTTACTCCAATAGTAGAACTTGTTAGTAGTTTTGAAGTGTAATAAAAATAAAAGGTGTGTAATATATAGAATTATGAATACTATATATTACACACCTTTTTTATAATTCAAATTAATAAATTAGAAATACTTCACCAGCAAGTCTTTTAAGAAAATATATCTATAGATAATATAAATTATAAAAAGAACTATGTTGCTAATAAAAATTATTTAATAAATACAATAAAATTAATTTAGGAAATAAGAAAATATTATTTTAAAATTTGTTGCACTATCAAAATGATAATAATATAATGAAAATATGATTATCATTTTGATAGTAAATATATGGGGGGATATATTATGATATATGAAGATGCGTTAAGTTTAATAGGAAATACGCCTATGATTAGGTTAAATAGATTAGGATACCCTAATGTGTATGTAAAGCTAGAGTTAAACAATCCAGCTGGAAGCATAAAAGATAGAGCAGTGTATGCAATGATAGATGGGGCAGAGAGAAGAAATGAGTTAAAAAAGGGTGATGTATTAGTAGAAGCGACTAGTGGAAACACTGGCATTGCATTAGCAATGATTGGTAGACTAAAAGGATATAAAGTAATTATCATAATGCCAGAAACTATGAGCATTGAAAGAAGAGAGTTAGTTCAGGCTTATGGTGCAGAACTAATATTAACTCAAGGTTCAAAGGGGATGAATGGAGCAGTAGAAAAGGCAAATGAGCTTTTAAAATTAAATTTAAATTATAAATCATTAGGGCAATTTGAAAATGAAGATAACAAAAGAGGTCATTATGAACATACAGGTGTAGAAATTTATAATGACTTACCAGATATAGATATTTTTACTTGTGGAATAGGTACAGGAGGAACTCTTTCGGGTACAGGAAAGTATTTAAAAGAAAAAAATCCTAATGTGAAAATAATAGGTATAGAGCCAAAAAGTTCACCTTTAATAAGTGAAGGAAAAGCAGGTGGACATAAAATACAAGGTATAGGAGCAAACTTTATTCCTAAAAACTATGATGAAGAAGTTTGTGATGAAATAATAACTATATCTGATGAAGATGCATTTGATATGGTCAGACAATTGGGACAGATGGAAGGTTTATTAGTAGGAATATCTGCTGGAGCAAATATTTTTGCAGCTATTGAACTATCAAAACTATATAAGAATAAAAAAATAGTTACTGTTGCTCCAGATGGAATAAATAAGTATATGTCTATGGGTATTTTTTAAGAAAATAATGAAAGGATGAGATAAGTGTTTTATCATATAAAAAAAGATATAGATTATATTATGAATAATGATCCAGCTGCTAGAAATAAGCTAGAAGTTTTTTTACTATATCCATCTATACATGCTTTAATTATGTATAGAATATCTCATTTTTTATATAGAAAAGAATATTTTTTTTTAGCTAGATTTATATCGCAGCTATCCAGATTTTTTACAGGAATAGAAATACATCCAGGTGCTAGAATAGGTGAAGGTATTTTAATTGATCACGGTATGGGCGTTGTTATAGGAGAGGCGACTATAATAGGAAATAGAGTTACAATTTATCAAGGTGTAACACTTGGAGCTACTGGTAATGAAAAGCAATGGAAAAGGCATCCGACTATAGGTAATAATGTAATTATAGGATCAGGTGCAAAAGTTCTAGGACCTATAAATATAGGTGATAATGTTAAAATTGGATCTAATGCAGTTGTACTGCAAGACGTGCCAAGTAATGCTACAGCAGTAGGAATACCTGCTAGAATTATATTACCAAATGAGTCTGAAAGTGGAATTACCTTAGATTACTGTATTTAAAATTTACAAGAATAAAAATACCTAAAATTTTTGGGTATTTTTTTTGTTTGAGGAAATAATAAAAACAGATATGAATTGAGAGTTCATACAAAATACGTAAAGTATTATTCAATATAAAGGAGGAATTGTTTATGAAAGCAAAAGTAGATCAAGAAACTTGTATAGGATGTGGAGTATGTCCATCAGTATGCCCTGAAGTTTTTGAAATGAAAGATGATGGAAAATCTCATGTTATAGCTGATCCAGTTCCAGAAGATGTAGAAGATTCAGCAAAAGAAGCAGAAGAAAGCTGTCCAGTTGATGCTATAGAAGTTGAATAATTCCAACTTATAAAGATAAAAAGACATATCTATTTAGGTATGTCTTTTTATCTTTATAAAATATTAATTATTGTATTAAAAAAAATACTATAGTATATTAGTTTTATATATTACTTAAGATGAGAGGGGAAAAATGTATTTTACATATATAATACGATGCAAAGATAATTCTTTATATACAGGCTATACTAGCGATATAAAAAGAAGAATTGAAGAACATAAAAAAGGAATAAATTCCAAATATACAAGAGCAAAAGGATTTGAAAAATTAGAAGTGTATTTTATTAGTAATACAAGAAGTAATGCTATGAAATTAGAATCATACATTAAAAAACTAAGCAGAAAAAAGAAGCTTTTGATAATAGAAACTCCAGAGTTACTATTAGATGAATTAGAAAATAAAAAACACTACCGAGTAGGAATATAAATATTAACTTGACAACAAAAAATAATATACTATAATTAACTTGTAAAAATTAAATACTAGAATTAGCTAGGGGAGCCATTTGGCTGAGAGGATAAAACCGACCCTTATACCTGATCTGGATAATGCCAGCGTAGGAAAGCACAACCTTTTATAAAATATATATTTTTATATTTATAGAGTAATATAATGCTATACCTATATGGGTATAGCATTTTTTATGTATTAATATATTATGCTATATAAAAATTACTTAGCGATATTTAAGTAAAGATAATTATTTACTTAATTTTTTTAAAGGGGATGTACCTTTCTTACCTTGTAAATTTACAATCTATAAGGAGGACATATGAGAAATTATAAAGTACCAACGCTTACAATTGCAGGCTCAGATTCATCTGGTGGAGCTGGGATACAAGCAGATTTAAAAACTTTTAGCGCTATTGGAACTTATGGTATGAGTGTAATAACAGCCATAACAGCACAAAATACACA
This sequence comes from Romboutsia faecis, assembly GCF_014323405.1. Classification (GTDB taxonomy): domain Bacteria; phylum Bacillota; class Clostridia; order Peptostreptococcales; family Peptostreptococcaceae; genus Romboutsia_E; species Romboutsia_E faecis. Next base: position 172,221 of record NZ_JACRWE010000003.1, read on the forward strand.
GGGAGTTTTAGATGTTGAAGACTTAAGCGGAAAAATTATTAGAAAACAGATAGAAGCTGTATTTAATGACATTTATCCAAAAGCATTAAAGATAGGTATGGTCTCAAATCCAGAAATAATACTAGAGATTGTTAGCACTTTGAAAAAATATAATCCAAAGTTTATTGTGTTAGATCCAGTAATGATATCAAAGAGTGGATACTGTCTTCTAAAAAAAGAAGCAAAAGATAGTTTAATAAAACACTTAATTCCAATTGCTTATGTAGTTACACCTAATATACCTGAAGCTGAAGAAATAAGTGGACAAAAAATAAATAATTTAGAAGATATGAAAAATGTTGGAGAAAAGATACTAAACTTAGGACCAAAATATGTACTAATGAAAGGTGGGCATTTAGAGGGAGATGCTATAGATGTGCTTATAGGAAAAGACACATTTGAAATTTATAAAGAGAATAGGTTTAATAGAAAAAATACACATGGAACAGGGTGTACATTATCATCTGCGATAACTTCACATTTAGCACTAGGATATGATATATTTGAATCTGTCAAATTAAGTAAAAAATACATAACTGAAGCAATAACACATAGTTTTGATATAGGCAAGGGAGTAGGGCCAGTTAATCATTTTTATGAATTTGAAGATAGAATTGAGTAAATTTAAAACATATGAATTATGAGTAATTACTAATTAAAAATACTTTGGGGGAATATTATGTTTAATTTAATAAATACAGTAAAAGAAAAAAATCCTTTAGTGGCTCATTATACTAATAATGTAACAATAAATGATTGTGCAAATATAACATTAGCAATAGGGGCTAGCCCACTTATGAGCTTTTCTTATGAAGAAGTAGATGATATTGTGAGTGCAGCTAGTTCAGTAGTTATTAATATAGGCACTATGAATTCAGAATATATAGAATTATTTATAAAAGCAGGAAAGTCAGCGAATAAATATAATAAGCCTGTAATTTTAGATCCGGTAGGAGTTTTTGCTACTAAAGCAAGAATGGAACTTACAAATAGACTTCTAAATGAAGTGAAGTTTGATGTAGTAAAAGGAAATATTTCTGAAATAAAATTCATAGGTGGATTTAACGTAAAAGGAAAAGGTGTAGACTCTTTTGATGATGGAAGTGATGCTACTGATATAGTAAAGAGAGTTGCACAAAAATTAGAAAGCATAGTTGTTGCAACAGGAAAAGTAGATATAATAACTGATGGGAAAAGTACATATAAAGTTAATAATGGTACACAAAAATTAAAAGGAATTACTGGAACAGGTTGTATGACAGCTAGCCTTATAGGAAGCTTTATGGCATGTACAGAAAATAAATTACAAGCAGCTACAATGGGTACATTAGCCATGTCCCTTTGTGGAGAATTGTCTGATAAAGAGGACATGTCATTAGGTAGCTTTAAGGTGAAATTAATGGATAATATTTATACTTTAGATGTTGGGACACTTAATAAACATGCAAAAGTTAATTTTATAAGTTAGTAATCTAAAGATAATATAAAGGAGTTAGCTATTATGATAAATAAAGATGCTTTAAGACAGTCTTTGAAATTATACCTAGTAACTGATTCACATATTCTTAAAGAACGAGATTTTTATGATTGCATAGAAAAAGCCATACTAGGTGGAGTGACAACTGTACAGCTAAGAGAAAAGGATGCATCAGGAAAAGAATTTTTAGAAAAAGCAATAAAATTAAGAGAAATAACAAAAAGGCATAATGTTAATTTTATCATAAATGATAGAGTTGATATTGCTATTCTTTCTGATGCAGATGGTGTTCATGTAGGACAAAGTGATATTGATACAAAGTATGTAAGAAAGTTAATAGGAAGGGATAAAATACTTGGTGTATCAGTAAGTAATTCAGACGAAGCATATAAAGCAAAGGAAGATGGAGCAGACTATATTGGAGTAGGTGCTATGTTTTCAACATTTACAAAAGTTGATGCAAAACTAGTTTCTATTGATGAAGCAAAGCAAATTAAAAAAGTAGGTTTACCAATGGTACTTATTGGGGGAGTTAATTTAAATACTTTAGATAAGTTAAGTGAAATAGATAGTGATGGATATGCTATAGTTTCAGCTATACTTAGTTCTAATGATATATATAAAGAATCTAAAATTTGGATAAATAAGTTAAGTTAAAGTTATTAAGTTATCAATTGACACCTTTTTATATTATAAAATAGTGTTTGCAAAAGAAATATAAAAGCAAAAAATCTTGGGGTTAGTTTAGTGAAATAAAAGATAAACTAAAAACAAGAAATTTTGAAGTTAAAAAATGATAAAAATAAGGTAGTTTATCACTACCTTACTTTTATCATTTTAAATTACTTTTTATAAGGGATTTTCTTAGGAACATATTTTTCTGGAGCTACTGCAGTAGGACCAATAGGACCCATAGGTCCCATAGGACCAGTAGCACCTGTTATACCAATTCCAGTAGCACCAGTAGCACCGGTAGCACCCATAGGGCCAGTAGCACCTTGAGAACCCATTGGACCCATAGGGCCAGTAGCACCAGTAGCACCTTGAGAACCCATTGGACCCATAGGACCAGTAGCACCCTGAGGACCCATAGAGCCAGTAGCACCTTGAGGGCCCATTGGACCCATAGGACCAGTAGCACCCTGAGGACCCATTGAACCCATAGGGCCAGTAGCACCTTGAGGACCCATTGGACCCATAGGTCCCATAGGACCAGTAGCACCTTGAGGGCCCATTGGACCCATAGGTCCCATAGGACCAGTAGCACCTTGAGGGCCCATTGGACCCATAGGTCCCATAGGACCAGTAGCACCTTGAGGACCAACTCCAGAAGAAGCAATATTACATAATGGATTTATATAAACTTCTTTTCCTATATCTACATATTGTATAGAACTTAATTTAATATATATTGGACCTTTACCAGAGCAAGTTCTACCCATAACAGCACATTGATTAACTTGGCAAATTTTTAATCTTAATATACAATCACTGCTATCTAGCTTTAGACCAACAACTTTCCCTATTGAACAACGTAAAATATTAAATATTTGATAATCTCCACAGTCTACAGGAATTACAAATAAAGGGCATACAGAGGATTCCATTTTTCCTGAACAGTATACTTTTTTATTTTTACAGCTTTTATTAGACTTTAACTCCTGACATGAAGATTCATTAAAACAAGTACATTTGCATGAATCTTTTTTATTTTGACAGTCTTTATACATAATATACACTCCATGTTAATTATTTTTGTAGTATACCTACGTATTATATTTATATGATAAAAATTTAAAATTGGGACAATATGTAAACTATGTTTTTTATATTTTGTAAATAACAAGTATTAGAAAAGAGGAAAAATAGAAAATGATGGTGTATTTATATTATAAAGATGTTTTGGGAGGCATTTAGATGGGGGAATCTGCAAATAATATTGATAGTTTCAAAGGTTGCGAAGATAAAGAATTGCTAAATGAGTATTTAGATACTATTGTTAAAAGAGATGATTTAATGCTTAAAAAACAGATATACTTAGATGCTAAACATATATGTATGTCTTATGATTTAATGAAGATTGAATTAATGTCAAAGATTAATGTCAAGAAATTAAAGATAGAAAATAATATGATAAAATCTAGTATAAAATTAGATAGAAGATTAAATGAAGAGATTTTAAATAATTTGATACGTAGAGAGACAGTTACATTAAAAAATCAAATCATGGCTATTGATGATTTACTTAAAACAGCAAAAGAATATATAATTGATTATGAGAAAGATGAGAATTATAAGAATGAAATTAGAAAATTATACAAAAAAATGATTTTAAGAATAAGTCCAACATTTAATCATCTTGATTCAAATAAACAAAAACTATGGGAAAAAACTGAACTAGCTTACATATATAATAATTTAAATTTATTAAAAGTACTATCTAATTTACTTAACGAAGAGCATATTCCTACGAAGAAATATAGTAGAGAAGAATTAGTTGAAAATATACATCAATTAAATGAGGAAATAAAATCTATGGAAAACCTATACCCGTTTAATATAGATTGTAATATTGATGATAAAATATATATTGAATCTTATAGATGTGAGATAAAAGAAAGGATACAGGAAATAAAAGAAGAAGAAAAATATTTATATAGAGAAGTTGATTTACTAAAAAAGAAAATAAATTCACTTAATTTCAATTGAAATAATATTTAATAATAGGGATGGAAATTTTATTTTCTATCCCTATTATATTACAACTATTTATTAAGAGTATAGTATGTTAATAGTAAATTAACCATTTTACCATAACTTTCTGTTCCTTCCTTAACTCCATTTGCTTTTAGATAAGAGTTATTAAAACTATCAGATAAATCATTTATTTCACCTTCATATTTTGACCAAAATTTATTATTAGATTTTATATCATTAATTACATCATCAGATAAATTACGTGATAATTCTTTATATGATTCAAAATCAACATTTCTTAAAGCATTAGATGTGTGAGATAAAGCAAGTCTATATCCAGAATAAATAAAATCTACATCAGAATGATTAATTGATGCTAAATAAGCTATAAAATTCGCCTCATCCTCACTTGCATAACCACGCTGATGTGCCATTTCATGTAAAGTAGTAGATGGTATTGAAAAATCTGGTGTTGCTTTATTTATATTAGCTTCTCCAGTAAATGGAAAATAAATTCCGGTTATTCCTGTATAACACATTAATCTTGAAGAAAGTATGTATTTAGCATTTCCATAGTACCCATCTAAGTTTGGCATAATATTAGAAATGTTATCAAAGCCTGTATGGGCTCTTTTTATAACGTCTTTATAATCAGAGTTTAGTTTCATTATATTATTATTATCCTCTAAAACTAACTTTCTTGTTTCATTAGTTTTATCTACCAAGTACTTGTAAAGCTCTATTAAGTCTTCATTATTATATTCTACTTTTGTAATAGACTTATTATTTTCTTTATTATATTTATCTATTAAGATAGTTTCTAAGGGTAATTTATTATAATTCAATCCCCATAAAATTATAAACAAAGAATAAGTAATTGAAAATATAGATAAAATATTTATTATAGAGTTTACTATATGAATTTTAAACTTATATTTATTTTTAAAAAGTAAATATAAAGAGTATATTATGTAATATATTGAAATTATAATTACTGAATATATAGCAAATTCGTAAATAGAAAATGGGAATATACTACTAATTTTACTTAATAATTGAACTGTAATCTTATTAATTCCTTGAGTATAGTAAGTTTCAATAAAATAAGGAAACTTTGAAGCTAAAAAATTCAGTAAAAGTGATAGAGGAAAAAGCATAAAAATTATTATTTTATTTTTTCTCATAATTGAATCTCCTAAGTTTATTTATAAATATATTATAAGATAATATTCTTAAAATAAATATAATATTATACACTAAATCTTTATATTAACAAAATATTGAGTTATAATAATTAAAACAATATTTAAAGGAAGGTAAGATATGAAAGATATTAGCATAAAGTTAACTAGAGATAATTTTAATTTTAGATTTAAACAGTATGAAGGTATGTATTTTCACTGCACTATAAGCGAAGACAGTGAAGTAATTAGATATAAAATAACAAAAGATAAAGAAGGTATGGAACTTAAAGAGTTTGGGAATACACATTTAAAAGAAAATATGCTTTATATTCCTCAAATTGAGGCTTATATTGATTTAAAAAGTATAAAATAATAAAAAGATTTTTAGAAAATAAAAAGTACATATTATTTAAAAGCATTGGTAATTGCCAATGCTTTTTTAGTTAGATTTATTTTCAAGTATTTTAAAAAATGATTTACAAATAATAAATTAAAATACTTTATAAAAATATAAGGAGTGACATAATGGATAAAAAAGAAAAATGTGAATGTAGTAATCAATGGGCAGGTTCAAATATTTCATGGACGAGTAAAGCTGAATTAAAAGAAAAAGATGAAAGAAACAATCAATGGACATCAACACTTAAGAAAAGTCCAGAAGCGTATTCAGAAAATTGCTATCAAGAAAATCATAATAAAAAATAATAAAATAAAAAATGGCTTTTATTTATATAGAAGCCATTTTTTATAAACTAATTTATTGATATTATAATTTTACTCATCAAAGATATTATAGAAAATTGTATTAGCAATGGATAAAAGAATTGATGCAATTATAGCATTAAAAAGCCCGTATAAATGTACATCACTAACAATGGAAAATGCAAGTTTTAGAACAATACCATTAATTACTAAAGAGAATAGTCCTAAACTTAAAAAAGTAATAGGCAGTGAAAAAAACTGTATAATAGGTTTAACAAACGTGTTAAGTAAGCCAAATATTAATGTTAATATTAATAATGCCTTTAATGAACCTATATACATGCTATCCATTATATTAGATACAATAAATAAAGAAATAGCATTTATAACTATAAATAATGAAAATCTTTTCATATACAAAACTCCTTTCAAAAACTATTAATTGTTATCCAAAATTGATAAGTTTCTTTTATATTATATAAACAAAGCAGGAATTATAAACCTATCTTTAGTATAAAAAATATATTTATCAAATTGATTTATTTATGATAATAAGATCTTTTCAAAGTTATAACAATATGAATAAAGTATTAAAGTAATCGCATTAATACTTACAGTATAAATTATATATAAAAAAAAAATTATATTATAGACATCAACCTAAAAATGAAATATACTAATATTAAATCAGCAAGAAATGACAAAATAATAATAAATAAGACATTGGAATTCGACATAAATATTTATTTAAAACATAAAAAATAAATTACTAAAATATCCCTACTTTTAGACTATCTCACGATAGTCTATTTTTTTATAAGTTATTTCCATAAGTTCTACATATTTATAAGTTAAAATATAAGAATTAAAGTACTGAAATAATTAAATTGAATTTCAGTACTTATTTTGAGACATATATGAAAGAGGATACGTATGAAAAAAATTCAATTAAAACTTATAAAACAATTGGACTGGAAATTGATATTAACTACGATTTTTATATTTGCTTTTGGAATTTTAATATTAACAACTGCAACTCATGCAAATAGTACAGGAAATTATAAAGAAATAAAAAAACAACTCTTAGCTTTTGTTCTAGGCATTATTTTAATAATATCTATTCTTAGAATAAATTACTCCCAAATGGGTAAAAACTATAAATATTTTTATTTAGCAAGTATAGTATTACTTTTGATGGTATGGGTACCAGGACTTGGGAAAGTACAAGAAGGTGCAAGACGTTGGATAAAAATAGGACCATTATATCTACAGACTTCAGAATTAGTTAAACTTACTTTTATTATAAGTTATGCTAAAATAGTGGAAAAGTATAGAGGAAAACTAAATACTATAAAAGAAATAGTACCTGTAGTGTTAAAAGCAATGCCAATATTAGTACTTATGCTAATACAGCCAGATTTAGGTGGAACAATAGTATTTGGGTGCATAATGATGGGAATGTTATTTGTAGCGGGGCTTAATACTAAAATAATAAAAAATATATCAATAATCATAGTAATTCTATTGCCATTAATTTATTTGTGTATGGCTCCTCATCAAAAAGTAAGGATAGAAGCATTTCTTCATCCTGATGACCTAAGTTATGAAGGTAACTATCAAGTTGTGCAATCTATGATAGCAATAGGTTCAGGAGGGTTACTAGGAAAAGGAATTTACCAAGGAACACAAAACCATAGTGGATTTTTACCGGTATCTGATAGTGATTTTATATTTGCAGTTATAGGAGAAGAATTAGGTGCTATAGGTATGATGGGAATTATCCTATTATTTATAATATTTTTGTTAAGAATGTTATACCTAGCAAAGAAAGCTAAAGATTTTTATGGTACATTAATTATAACTGGTGTGACAAGTATGTTTACATATCAAATAATACAAAATATAGGAATGACAATGGCATTAATACCTGTTACAGGGGTTACTCTACCTTTTATTAGTTATGGAGCAAGTTCCCTTGTATCGTCTATGGCTAGTGTTGGACTAGTACTTAATGTAGGGATGAGGAAGAAAAAAATAAACTTTTAACACCTTGACTAAGGAGGTATGAAATTGATTAAAAATATAGATAAGACATATGATGAATTATCTAATTCATATAAAAAAGAATATGAAGAAAGTAGCCCTTTTAATTCAGACTATGAAAGACCAGCTATGATTAAGTTATTAGATAAATCTATATACAAAAAAGAAATACTTGATGCGGGATGTGCTGGAGGATGGTATACAGAGAAGTTTATTTCAATGGGAGCTAAAGTTACTGCTATAGATGTCAGTGAAACAATGATTAAGATTACAAAAGAAAGAACTTGTAATAAAGCGGATGTACTTAACTTGGATTTAAATAATGAATTACCTTTTAAAGAAAACAAATTTGATATTATTGTTAGTTCACTTACATTACATTATATAGAAGATTTAAAAAAGACATTTAGTGAATTTAAAAGAATATTAAAACCTAATGGAGTATTATTATTTTCAGTTCATCATCCTTGTATGGATATAAAAGATTTTGAAGATGAAAATTATTTTATAACAAAGCTATACAAAGAAAAATGGGAAAAGAGTGGCGTAGTAGTAGATGTTCAATTTTTTCATAGACCTTTACAGGAAATAATAAATACTACTACAAAATACTTTAACTTAGAATGTTTAGTTGAACCAACTCCAGAGGAAAGTTTTAAAGAAAAAGACTTAAATAATTATAATTATCTTTTAAAAAATCCTCATTTTTTAATAATAAAAGCAATAAATAATAAGTAAGTTTAAACTTAAGAGAATTAAACTATAAATATATAATAATGACGATGGTACTATAAACCATCGTCATTATTATAATTATTGAAAATAAGTATTAAGCATCTTTAAATTCTGCACCTGCTCCTACCTTAGTTATTTGTACAGCAACCATATTTTCATTTCCATTTGTAATTTCGTGCCATTCACCAGCTTTTACTAATATCATAGCACCTTCTTTTACATGATGCTCTTTATCAGCAACTATCATAGTTCCAGATCCTTTTACAAATACGAAAATTTGTTCACCGTTTGGGTGTCTGTGCATTTTTAAAACTTGATTTGGTTTAAAATAGTAAACCTCAGAAGTCATATCGTTACCTGAAAAAACTGGTATTTTAGGAACAGCAGCATCATTATATTGTTCTAAAGTTCCATCTAGTAAGTTCTTATGCATATCTTCCATAGTTAATCTCCTTTTAAATATATTTATCTATATTAGATTTTCCATTTAAAGAATTAACTATTCCGAAATATTGAGTAATTGATTTACAATGTTATCCAAACAATTTTTATAATAATTGAATTTTAACATAATATATAACTATATTACATACAGGATATACCTACTATTCCAGGCCCTGAATGAGAACATACAACACATCCTATGTTAACAAAGTACAATTCTTTAACAGTAGCTTCTTTTAGTAATGCTTCTTTTAGTAAATTAAAATCATCTTCATTGTCACCAGCACCAATTATTATAGTTCTGTTACTTAAGTCATTTCCATATTTATTAACTAATGAATTTACCAAAGTAGAATATATTTGCTTTTTCCCTCTAACTTGAGATTTTTGAGCTACTAGACCATCTTTTACTTCTAGTATTGGTTTTATTGATAATAAATTTCCTAAAATTGCTTTAGTAGAAGAAATTCTACCTCCCATTTTTAAGTATTCTAAATTATCTACAGAGAATACTACTTCTTCGCTGCTTTTTAGTTGTTCTAGCTTAGTAATTATTTCTTTTATTGAATAACCATATTCAACCATTTCACAAGCTTTTATAACGAATAAAGCACTTCCTATTGAAAGGTTTTGAGTATCAAAAACAGTTACATTATCATGACCATCATTTTTAGCAATTATAGAACTTTGATAAGTTCCTGAAGCAGAAGATGAACCTGCTATATATAATATTTCTTTATCATCATATTTTTCAAAAATAGATTTAAATTGAGCATAAGTAGCTTGAGATGTTTTTGGCATTGAGTTTGTTTCTCTAAGCATTTTATAAAATTCTTTATTTGTTAGATTTTCTCCATCTAAGTATTCATTTCCATTAAAAATAACTGTTAATGGAACTATTTCAATGTCATATTTTTCTATTATCTCTATTGGCAAATCCGATATACTATCGCATATTATTTTTATCATGTCTAAACCTCCGTAAGTGTATGTGTTAATATTTACTAGTATATATTAACATGGTTATATTATTAAGTAAATAAAAAAATTTGACACTCAAAATAATTGCAATATAAAATATTATAATAATTACTATTTTAATGGTATTTCACGATAAAGTAAGGTATGATTATCAATCATATACCTTAAAGAATAAGCATTGTAAATATGATGAATAATATTAATAAATATATAAGATTTAAAAGTATGATGCTAAAGGAGATATATTTGATTATATTTCTATATATTAGTAAATACTTAAAATAATAAGGAGATATGACATATGAAAAACAAAAATGAAAATAAACTAAAAAATGAAAATATAGAAAAATTAGAATATGATATTCTTGGAAATGCATTTATAGGAGATTTATATAACAACCAAGAAGAATTGGATAATACCAATCAAAATTTAATTATGCATTTGCAATCTAATCAAATAAAAAAAGCAAGTAAAGATACTAAGAATAGGAGATAGAATTGATGTCAAAAGTAGCAAAAGCTGCCTTAGGTCTTATGGCAGCAACTTTAATAGCGAAAATTTTAGGTTTTGGTAGAGAGTTAACTTTAGCCTCAGCATATGGAGCATCGTCAACTAGTGATGCATTTTTAGTTGCAATGAATATACCAGCAGTAATATTTACAGCTATTGGTACTTCGCTAGGGACAGCATTTATACCACTTTACTGTGAAGTAAACTCAAGCCAAGGTGAAAAAGCCTCAATTAAATATACAAACAATATTTTTAACGTAGTTGTTCTTATATGTATAGTAATTTCTATAATAGGAGCAATATTCACACCACAGGTTGTAAAATTATTTGCATTAGGTTTTAAAGGTGAAACTATGGAAAAAGCAGTATATTTTACAAGAGCAATGATTCTTGGTATACCTTTTTTAGGTATAAGTTATATAATGATGGCTTATCTTCAAGTAAAAGAAAATTTTATAATACCAGGACTTATGCCCGTACCTTATAATACATGTATAATAATATCAATACTCTTAAGTGTTAAAACTTCACCATATATATTACCATGGGGTGCGCTAATAGGATTATTAGGGCAATTTTTATTTCAACTTCCTTTTGCAATGAAAAAAGGATTTATATATAAACCGTATATAAATTTAAAAGATGAATATTTAAAGAAAATGTTGTGGCTTGTTGCACCTGTACTTATAGGAGTAGCGGTTAATCAAATAAATACAATTGTAGATAGAACAATAGCATCTACTTTAGTTGAAGGAAGCATATCAGCTTTGAATTATGCTAATAAACTAAATCAATTTGTTATGGGAATGTTTATAGTGTCGATATCTTCAGTTGTATATCCAATGTTATCAAAACTATCAACAGAAAATAACAAAGTAAAATTTAATCAATCTATAGTAAAAGCAATAAATATTGTTATTTTATTAGTTATACCCATATCTGTAGGAGCTATAATACTATCAACACCAATAGTTAAGATATTATTCCAAAGAGGTGAATTTGATGCTAGAGCAACTTATATGACTTCAGTAGCCCTTGTATTTTATTCAATAGGAATGATAGGATTTGGACTTAGAGATATATTAGGTAAAGTATTTTATTCATTACAGGATACTAGAACACCTATGATTAATGGAGCTATTGCTATGGGCTTAAATATAACATTAAATATATTATTTGTTAAGTTTACTAATATGCAATTAGCAGGACTTGCACTTGCTACAAGTACAGCTGCCTTAGTAACTGTAACAATGCTATTTACAAGTTTGAGAATAAAAATTGGTCCATTTGGTGGAAAGTCAATACTTTTAGTTTTTATTAAAGCAATAATATCTGCATTACTAATGGCTGTAATTACAACAATAATATATAGAAAAGTATCATATTTATTAGGTACTGGTACTATGAAAGAAATTATAACCTTAGCTGTAGCAATTGGAGTAGGAGCTATAGTATATGCTACAAGCATTATAGTACTAAAAGTAGATGAAGTAAACTTGATTTTAAATAGTTTGAAGAGTAAAATAAAAAGAAGTTAAATATTATATAGGCTATCTCAAATATTTATATGATACAAATATTGTGATACGCCTATTTTAATTTTATTTAGGATAAATTAGCAGGAGAGAAAAATGATATCAAAAAGAGTAAAGCAATTTTATACTAATGTAACAGATTTTATGAGTGAAGAAGATTACAAGTATGTTAAGAGTATTTTAAATGATATTGAATTTGATTTGTTTAGAAAATTATTAAAATCGGAACAAAAACACAGTGTTAGAATTGCAAGAGAAATAGAGTATATAATTAATCATGAATTAACTGATAATAATGATATTAGAATCAATAAAAATATATTAGTTAAATCGGCTCTACTTCATGATATAGGAAAAATTAGAAAAAAAATAAATGTAATAGATAAGTCAATAATTGTAATTCTTAATAAATTAACTAAAAGTAATTTAAGAAAGTTTAGAAAGTCTGCTAAAATTCAATGCTATTATAATCATAGTGAGTATAGCTATGAGATTTTAAAAGAATTAACAGAAGATGAACTTCTTCTATATATTGTGAAAAATCATCATAGTAATATGGAAGATGAGATGATAAAATTTTTCCAAGAAATAGATGATAGAAACTAAATTATTTATATACTTGTTTAGATTTGAATAAAAAAGAGTTTCCTCGGTTTAAGGAAACTCTTTTTATCTATATCAACATTTTATATAGAAGTAGCAGAATTAAAACGACAGAAGCAATTTTAAATGCAATTCCTGATACTAATTTTATCGCTTTTACTGTGATTCCTATAACTACAATTAAAAAACATAATCTAAGCAATAAATTAATATCCATAAAGTTAATATCCATAAAATTTCCTCCAATCAATTAAGTAGTTATCACAATACTTAAAACTACTATATGAGTATTATATAACATATAGAAATTAAAATCCAACAATTAAGTGTATTTGTAACTATTGTTAACTAAAGTAATTAGTGAATAAATTAAAGTATTTTGTGATATTACCTTTAAATAAATAATCAAATAAGGATAAAGAGCAACTTTTTTCAGAAAATATCACAAAAAATAGTTTATTTTTAGTATAATTATAAAGAAGTAATATATAAGTAGGAGGACAACTAGGAGTGGAAAGGGCTAATAAACCTTTAAAAACAACAAATAAGAAACCTATAAATAAAAAGAAGGTTGTAAATAGAGATAGAGTAATAAAAAAGAGAATTGAGATGTTATTATCAGTTGGAACTATAGGATTAATAATTGGATTAATAGTAGGTATATTAGTACCAATAGGTGGTATTAAAAAATCAGAATATAATGAGCTTAAAAAAGTTAATGAAAAGATTAAATCTGAATTAAATGATGCTAATAATAAATTAGAAGACTTAAAAAGTGAAATTGAAGAAAATAAAATATTCGCAAGTCTTGATAGTGAAAAAAAAGAACAAGTCATTAATTATATAGGTGCATTAACTAATGAAGAAAAAGATGTATCTACAACAGACTTATTTGAGAAGGTATATAAAGTATATGCATATAGTATAGGGTACGAAAGTTTTAAAGATTTTAATTCTGTTGTAGATACTTTTGGATATCAATATGATATAACTGAAGATGTTGATATAAAAAAGGTTATATTAAAAGACGAATATGCTGGAGATTATGTTACTTTAAACTTTAGAAAAACAAATGATAGCCAAGAATTAATTTTAAATTCAATTAGGTACAATAAAGTAGACAATTATATTGAAACAAATATTACTGATGGATCTAATATAGAGTACGTTACATATAATGGAACAAAGTCAAATGTAAATAATGTTAATGAACAAGTGCAGTTCTTATTTTCTGAATAAAAGTAAAAAATGGCCAAAATATCTAAATAATAGATAATATTAAAAATAATAAAGTATATAATAATACATATGATAGCACCTGAGTATATTTGATTTTACAGGAATGCTCCAAAAATATTTTTGGAGCATTTCTTATTTTGTATTTTAAAGATAATATATTTAGATTATATTACATAGAATATATTTAAAGTTAAAAAGTAATTAATAATTTTAGGCAGATTATTACAAAATTCTTACAAATTTGTAAAAGAGTACAGAATAATTAGTTATGTATTATATAATAAGGTTATTAAAAAGATATAGTAGGGAGTAAGTTATGATAAATACAAAGTTTTCTATAGGAAAGATAAAAGATATACCTAACGATCCAAAGCTAGGGTATACTAAGGGAGCTTTTTATGAAAAAATAGGAAAGTTAGATAAGGCAATAGAGGCATATAAAGAAGCTTCTGAGGAAGGTCATGTAAAGTCTCAATATACCTTAGGTTATATTTATAAAAAACGAAAGCAGTACCATGAAGCTGAGAAATGGTTAAAGATGTCTTATAAGAATGGTTATGAAGAAGCAGCTTTTGATTTAGGAAATATGTATTATGATATAGATGGGTATGAGTATGCTTTATATTGGTATGAAAAGATAGCTCTTTTAGGAAATTTACTAGCACAAAATAATTTAGGTGTTGCTCATTTTTATTTAAAAGATTATCAACGAAGTGAAAAATGGTTAAAGGAAGCTGCTGATAATAATTTAGGCACTGCGTGCTTTAACCTAGCCCTTTTATATACATTATTAAACAGAGTAGATGAAGCCAAAGAATATTATAAAAAAGGCTCAGTTCTTCAAGATAATGAATGTAAATATAATTTAGCTGTATTAAGTCAAAATGAAGATATAAAAGAGTCAATAGCATTATATAAGCAATTATATAAAGTTTCGCATATTAAAGGATGTTATAATTTAGGACTAATAATGGAAATAGAAAAAGATTATGATGAAGCTAAAAAATATTACAAAAAGGGTGCTGACAAAGATGATACTAAATCACAATATAGATTAGCTAAAATATACGATAAAGAAAATAAAAGAGATGATGCTATAGAGTATTATGAAAAAGCAATAGAAGGTAACTTTACTTTAGCTAAATTTAGCTTAGCTAATTTATATAATAGAGAAAATGAAATTGATAGTGCAAAAATTTACTACGAAATGGCATCGAATGATCATCTAATAGAAGCAAAGAATAACTTAGCAGGTTTATATTTTGAAGAAGAGAATTATACAAAAGCAATTAGCTACTTTGAAGAAGCAATAGCTGATGGTTGTAAAGTTGCTATTGAAAATATAGGTGATCTATATTATAAGACAAATGATATTGAAAGAGCTATATCATACTATTTAAGAAATTCAGATTCAATTTCATGTCAAGTAAAATTAGGTAAGATTTATGAGGAAATAGATCGTGTAGAAGAGGCAATTATTTGGTATAAGAAAGCTTGTGAGAATGATGATATATTTTCAGCATATAAATTAGGATGTATCTTTGAAGAACAAGGAAATAAAGAAGAAGCTAAAAAATATTTTAGCATAGCAGTTGAAAAAAATCATTTAAATTCAAGGATTCATCTTGGAAGACTTTATTTTGAAGAAAAGCTTTATGAAGATGCTAAAAAGATGTTTGATACTACAGCAAATGAAAATAATACATACTCTCAGCATATGGTAGGAGTTATATACCATACATATTACAATGACTATGTTAATGCTAAGTTTTGGTATGAAAAAGCAAGAAATAATGGATGTGTAGAATCTATATTTAATCTAGGGCAATTAAGTTTTAAACTAAATTCATATGCTGAAGCTGAGAAATACTATAATGAAGGCGTTAAATTTGGTAATAAAAAGTGTGAGTATATGCTAGCAGGGCTTTATTATAAGAAATCATTAGAAACATATGAAAATCTATCAAAAGAAGATTATTTAGACAGTGCTGAAATAATAGAAAAAATACCAAAATTAGATTTAGATGTTGATGAAGTAATGGTTGCAGAATTTAGCGAAGAAAAGATAATTTCTGATGAAGAAGAAGAGGAGTATGTTCCAAATTATATATTAAACTTAAGTGAAAATATAGAAGATATATTTGAAGGTATAAATAAAGAAATGATAATAGAAAAGTAGATAAATATAATATTAAAAAGGTGTATGTTTAAACATACACCTTTTTAATATTATTAAGCTGATATTAGAAGGTAAGCCATGTATCCTATATATAGGATAACAAGTACAGCACTTTCTATTTTATTTATGTCTCTTTTTTGTATAGCAAATAAGTATGTTATAAGAGTTACTATTATCATAAACAAAGCATCAACAAATAGCATTGGATCTATAGACATTGGAGAAATTGTAGCAGAAGCTCCAAGCACGAATAAAATGTTAAACATATTAGAACCAATTACATTTCCTAATGCTATAGAAGATTCACCTTTTATTGCTGCTATTATAGAAGTAACAAATTCAGGAAGTGAAGTACCAATAGATACTATAGTAAGACCTATTAGTTGGTCACTAACACCAAAGTCAGATGCTATAGTAGAAGCACTTGATACTACCATATTTCCACCTAATATAATAAGTATGATTCCTATAATAGAAGCTAAAATATTTTTTATAAGTACTTTGGAATTAGTCTTTTCTTTAACTAATGTATCATCATTATAATCTATAGACACACTATCGAATGATATTGAAGTCTCTTCAAGTGAAGGATTATTCATGGAATTTAAAGCTGCCTTAAGTAGTGAATACATAAATATTGCAAAAAACATAAGTAAAACTAAACCATCACCGCGACTTAATATATTAGTTGCAGTTCCTTGTAAAGAAACATCAAAAGTCAGTACAAATAAGAGTATGGATGATAATAGTAAAAATGGAAATTCTTTAGAAATAATTGCTTTGTCTACATATAAAGTTTTAATAAATCCTGATATACCTACAACCATTAGCAAGTTAAATATATTAGAACCTACAACATTTCCCATTGCCATGCCATTTTGACCATTGAGTGCAGCTGTAATACTTACAGCAGCTTCTGGAGCACTTGTTCCAAATGCAACTATTGTAAGACCGATTATTAATGGGGGAATTTTTAGTATTTTAGCGATAGTAGAAGAACCTTCAACGAAGATATCTGCACCTTTTACTAATAATACAAATCCCAGTAAAAGTATAATAATATTCATAATAAAACCTCCAATATATTTTTATAATAAAAATTCGCTTTGCTCATGTCGCCAACGGCATAAATACATACCAGTTACTAAAGGTCATCGGATAGTAAATTGCAATTTATTTACAAACCAAATAAATTATAATTTACTTATAATTAAAAAAGACCTTCAAAACAAATACATATATATTTGTTTTGAAGGTCTTGCTTTCAAGTTATAATACTTGTTAATCAACCGAGTGCATAGCACCGAACTGACGATTGATTACCACAAAGTGTAAGCTACTCCCCTTCAGGGTAAATTTATTATTTACTTTATTATATTAAATATAATAACAAATTGCAACAAAATTAGAAATTTTAGTTATATTTAATTTGTATGCTTAAAATTAGCTAAATATTACAGTAATTTCTTTCTTGACATAAAGAAAGTTATTATTAAACAAATTATGCAAGTAATAAGCATAGTAATCCAAAATCCATTTGGATTATTTTCAAACGGTATGCCAGGTACATTCATACCGAAAAATCCAGATACAATAGTAGGTATAGCCATTATAAGTGTAACTACAGTTAAAAATTGCATAACAGTATTTTGGTTATTACTAATGATAGCACTGAAGGCATCCATAATTCTACTAAGTATGTCTCCATATATTGTAGCCATTTCAAGAGCCTGTCTATTTTCTACAATAACATCTTCTAATAAGTCCTCATCTTCTTCATAACGTTTAATGCTAGGTGTTCTAACCATTTTATTTAGAACAAGTTCAATAGCTTTTAAAGACGTAGAAAAGTATACTAGAGACTTTTCTAGTTCTAGTAATTGAATAAGCTCTTTATTTTGCATAGAGTTATATATTTCACGTTCTATTATACTAGTCATTTTATTTATTCTTCTTAGGTATAATAAATAATAAGTTGCATTTTTATATAGAATTTGAAGTAGAAAACGAGTTTTCATGAAAGTATAAAAATCTTTTATATGACCTACTATAAAATCGTTTAAGATTTTAGTTTGAGCAGTACATACTGTAAGAATAGCATCATCAAGCATAATTATACCTAAGGGTATAGTGCTATAATGAGATGCAGAAGCATCACTTTCATCTACTGGTATATCTATAAGAATAAGAGTATGATTATCTTCAACTTCTATTCTTGAACGTTCTTCCTCATCAAGAGCCGCATTTATACTATCAACATCTAAATTTAATAACTCAGAAATCTCATGAATTTCACTTTGATTTGGTTCAACAAGATTTATCCAACATCCACTTTCAAAGGAATTAAGTTTCTCTAATTTTGAGTCAATAGTTTTATAGTATCTTATCATGGCAACACATCCTTTATTCAGTTTTATATAAATCTCATCATTTAATATTATGTATTAAATAACTAATTTATATAAAATAAAAGATGAATTAGTATCTATCTACATAATATATCATGATGAATAAACAGCCCGCCAGGGACTATGGTCCATTTTTCATCACTCTCCATTTAGTTTTTTTACTGAAAAATTATTATTCCATTATTTAATTTAGCATTTTTAAACAATACTTTCAATAGATTTTTTATATAAAGGTAATTAAATAAATGTTAGAAATAAAAAACTACAAGGTTATAAAGTATTTTATGATGAGAAAGAAGTTTATATATATAATTAAAAAAGTTACATAACATAAAGAATAAGACGTAAATATAAAAGGCTCATTATATTTAAAAATAGAATGAAGCCTTTTTATTATTTATATTATATTTACTTTTGTGCCTTGCTTATCACATTTAAGTATTTTGATTTCCCAGGTATTATTAAGTGTTAGTAGAAATGATTTTATACTATCAGAGAAGGTATAATTATCATTTAGTACAATAGACATAATAGTAGGACCTGAACCGCTTAGAAAGACTCCTATGCTTTCTAAATTATATAATTTACTTACTATATCATTATAATTTTCTATTAAAGGCGATCTATAAATTTGATGCAACTTATCATGGCAAGCTATTTTTATAAGATCAAAATTTTTATTTATTAAAGATGATATAAGCAAAGATACCCTACTTATATTGTAAACTCCATCTTTATGAGGTATTTCACTAGGCAATACGCTACGTGCTAATGAAGTAGATAGTTCAAAATCAGGTATAATAGCACAAAAAATAAGTTCATCAGGTATATCTAAAACATTATAATAAACTTCATTATTTTCATAAAGTGAAACTATCATATTACCAAATAAAGCTGGGGCTATATTATCAGGGTGACCTTCTATTTCTGTTGCTATATTAAGTATTTCCTTTTTACTTAAATTAGAATCTGACAATATATTCGCAGCAATAACACCAGCAATTATACAAGTTGCGCTGCTGCCAAGACCACGGCCTAAAGGTATGTTAGTACATATATCAATCTTTACACCAGTGGGTATTTTATCAGGCTTTACTTTATTATAAAAATACTGCATGGAAGTATAAATTAAGTTATTTTCGTTTTTATAATCATCATCACAGCCAGTAATTTCTAGACCATTTTCAATTTCTGTTATATAGAATTTATTATATAGATTCAAGGCTAATCCTAGAGTATCAAAACCTGGTCCTATATTTGCTGTTGTTGCAGGCACTATTATTTCTAACATAATTATCACCTAAATTCCTAAATAATTTTTTAGTGCTGATTTTAGTTCAAAAGATTCATATAAATTTTCATGAAAAATACTTTTATTTTTAAGAGAGCTAATAGGACTAGGTACATTAGTGTTAGTTATTAAAGATAACTTATTTATTATTTCAAAGTCATCTAAATTATCAGAGATATATCCTAAGGATACTAGCACATCTTTTGAAAATTTATATGGACTTGCTGTACTTAATATTATTGATTTACTTCTATCTTGAGTTTTGTTTTTATATTTCTCTAAGCAATAATAAGCAACAGCAGTATGAGTATCTATAAGATAATTGTATTTTTTAAATACATGATTAATAGTTTCTGCTACATTATCATCAGTAGCATAGTACCCAATAAAAGTATCTAGATTATCTTTCATATTATTAGAAATTTTATAATACCCTTTGTTATTTAAATCATACATAAGTTTATTAATAATATCACAGTCTCTATTAGATATTTCAAATAGTAAACGTTCTAAGTTACTAGAAATTAATATATCCATAGATGGAGAAGTTGTAAGTTTTAAATCTCGATTTATATTATACTCACCAGTTTTAAAGAAATCATATAGTACATTGTTTTCATTAGATGCACAAATTAATTTATTAATTGGTAATCCCATTTCTTTAGCATAGTATCCAGCAAGAATATCACCAAAATTTCCAGTAGGAACTACAAAATTAACTTTATCAAATAAAGTAATTTCTTTATTATTAACTAAGTTAAAATAAGAGTAAAAATAATAAACTATTTGAGGTAATAATCTACCTATATTAATCGAATTAGCAGAAGATAACATAAAGCCTTTTTTGTTTAGTATTTTATTGTAATCATTATCAGAAAAAATTTCTTTTACAGATGATTGAGCATCATCAAAATTACCTTTAATTCCTGCCACAAAAACATTACTTCCATCTTGAGTTTTCATTTGCAACTTTTGAATTGGACTGACTCCATATTCCGGAAAAAAGACTGCTATTTTTATACTATCAATATTTTTAAATCCTTCTAAAGCAGCCTTACCTGTATCCCCTGAAGTAGCAGTAAGTATTAATATATTTTTATCTATATTATTTTTCTTAATTGAAGTATTTAAAAGGTGGGGTAAAAGAGTGAGAGCAATATCTTTAAAAGCTAAAGTTGGTCCATGATATAATTCTAAAAAATAGTTATTATTAATTTTTTTTAAAGGCGTTATTTCCGTAGAGTCAAACTTATTATCATAAGCCATGTTTATACATGATTTTAACTCATCTTCACTAAAATCTACTAAAAATTTATTAAGTATATAAAATGCAAGATTGCAATAATCTAGTGTATATAAGTTCTTTATTTCTTCTCTTAAATCAGGAAATTTAGATGGTACATAAAGCCCGCCATCAGCAGATAAACCATTAATTATAGCTTGAGAAGCAGTTACTTTCTCTTTATTTCCTCTCGTACTTAAATAATACATGTTACATCCCCCTAAATGTAAATTATACTAAAAAACTCTCGACCTAAATTATGGAAGAGAGTTACTTAAATATTATATGAAAATCTAATTATTTAATATGATATTAAAAGAAATAAAATACTGTGTCAAGGAAGCAAGAAGTAAAAATAAAATTTTATGATTTTGAATAATTATATAAATGATAATATTTTTCCAAAAAGTTACAAAATTAAAACTATTATTAAATAAGAAAATGAATTATAATGTGAATATAATAGAAAGTAATAAGAAATTTAATATTTAATTTATATAAAATTTTCAAATGAAATTCACAATTAATTCATATAGATTGGGTATAATAACAACAAAAGGAGGAATAAAGGATGATTTTACTAATTAGCGCAGTCTTAGTGATTGTTATGTATGGACTTACATTCTTATCATATGTATCAGAAAATAATTTATTAGATGATATTAAATAATTGACATTATTCAATAGGTGACATAGTCAACTTAAAAATATAATAATATTAACTATCTTAGATAGGTGTATAAACAGTGGACTAATATAAGTTCGCTGTTTTTTGTTATTTTTTAATAAAAAAGTACTGACAATCAAAGCATTATTAAGCTTTTAGTCAGTACTTTTAACAATAAGATAATATTATCTTATTATATTATTTACTTTGTCTAGATTTATTGTATCTTAATCTCTCATTTTCGTTTAAGAATCTTTTTCTTAATCTTATAGCATCAGGAGTTATTTCAACTAACTCATCATCATCTATAAATTCTAAAGCTTCTTCAAGAGTAAATATTCTAGCTGGTTGTAATTTTATAGCATCATCTGAACCAGAAGCACGAACGTTAGTTAACTTCTTGTTTTTACATGGGTTAACAACCATATCGTCTTTTCTTGAGTTCATACCTATTATCATACCTTCGTATACATCAACACCTGGATCTACGAACATTTGAGCTCTTTCACTTAAAGCATTAAGTGCATATCCCATAGTTGTTCCTGGTCCTTGAGCTATTAAAACTCCATTACTTCTTCCAGGTATTTCACCTTTATGTTCTTCATATCTTTCGAATGAACGAACTAAAGTACCTTCACCACGAGTATCATTTATAAATTCACTTCTGTAACCTAATAATCCACGAGTAGGAGCGATAAATTCTATTTTAACGTAATCTCCTTCTATAGACATAGATTCCATAAGACCTTTTCTAAGGTTTAATTTGTTTATTACAGTTCCTGAGTAAACTTCTGGACAGTTAACTATAACTCTTTCCATTGGTTCTAATAATTTTCCATCTTCTTTATGCATTAAAACTTCTGGCTTAGAAACACCTATTTCGTAACCTTCACGTCTCATGTTTTCAAGAAGTATAGATAAGTGAAGCTCTCCACGTCCAGATACTCTGTATCCATCAGTAGTATCCATTGGCTCAACTTTAAGACCAACGTTAACTTCTAACTCTTTATCTAATCTATCTTTTATATGTCTTGTAGTAACGAACTTACCACTCTTACCACAGAATGGAGAATCATTTACTAAGAAGTTCATTGATAGAGTTGGCTCTTCTATGTGTATCATTTCCATTGGTAATGGATTATCTAAGTTACATATAGTTTCACCTATAGATATATCAGATATACCAGCAACAACTACTATATCACCTGAATATGCTTCAGATTTTTCTATTTGGTTTAATCCTTCATAAGCAGTAAGTTTAGTTATTCTACCTCTAGCAACACTTCCGTCTGCTTTACATATAGAAACTTGTTCACCATTTTTAACAGTACCTTTGTAAACTCTACCTATACCAAGTCTACCTACGTAATCATCGTATGCAAGAGCTGATACTTGAAGTTGTAAAGGCTCATTATCAAAGTCTGGGTAAGCTTCAACATGCTCAGTTATAGTTTCAAATAAAGGAGAAAGGTCAGTACTTTCATCATCTAATTCTTTTTTAGCTATACCTTGCTTAGCTATACCGTATATTATTGGGAACTCACATTGTTCATCATTAGCATTTAAGTCAACGAATAAGTCGAATACTTCATCAACAACTTCTTCAGCTCTTTGATCTTGCTTATCTATTTTATTGATGAAAAGTATAGGTCTAAGTCCTGCTTCTAATGATTTTTGTAAAACGAATCTAGTTTGAGGCATTGGCCCTTCACTAGCATCTACTAGTAATATAACTGTATCAACAGTTTTTATAACACGTTCAACTTCAGAAGAGAAGTCACTATGTCCTGGTGTATCTACTATATTTATTTTGTAATCTTTGTAGTTTATAGAACAGTTCTTAGAATATATTGTTATACCTCTTTCTGCTTCAAGGTCATTACTATCCATTACACAATCTTTTACTACTTCGTTTTCTCTGAATACCCCAGATTGAGATAAGAAAGCATCAACTAATGTTGATTTTCCAGCATCAACGTGGGCTATAACTGCGATATTTATGATTTTATGTTTTAATGACATATTATTTTTCCTTCCTTTCATATGAAAATAACTTTCTTAGTATAACATACACTTTTTAAAATGTAAATTAAAATAAGGAGGATGTTATTCATATTTCCTATTGTTTTATTTATTATTGTCTGAAATATATAAAGAGTATCGTACTAAACATAATTACTAAAAATTTTTACAATGACCAAATATATAATTAAAAGAGATTTATTTCTTTTATTTTAAAAATTAAATTTTATAATTGAAAAACGATATTATTTATATGTTAATAATTTACTAACATATATTTATTAACATAATAAATAAAATTTATACAAAAACATTCCTAATAGTGGAGATAGTATAAGTTTAAATGGTGTTTTATATACAGCAAGGGTAACAATATTTATGAAAGAAACATGGCTTTAAATACAATATAATAAAAATTTTAGTGCTATAATATTATTAAGGAAAATGTTATTTAGGGGGATTAATTAAAATGAAAAA
Organism: Romboutsia faecis; assembly: GCF_014323405.1. GTDB lineage: Bacteria > Bacillota > Clostridia > Peptostreptococcales > Peptostreptococcaceae > Romboutsia_E > Romboutsia_E faecis. The sequence continues at coordinate 196,737 of NZ_JACRWE010000003.1, forward strand.
AATAATCAATGATCCAAGTAATGTAGTATCTGATATGATTCAAGGAATAGTATTAGCACATCCTAATTATGTAAGAAAAAGTGATAATGGGAATATTTTAGTAAGAAAAGATGCTCCAGTAGAAGGTAAAGTTGGGCTAGTAAGTGGTGGAGGAAGTGGACATGAACCATCACATGGTGGGTTTGTTGGATATGGAATGCTTGATGCTGCAGTTTGTGGCGAAGTATTTACATCTCCTACTCCAGATCAAGTGTATGAAGCTATAAAAGAGGTAAACAGTGGAAATGGTGTATTATTAATAATTAAAAATTACACTGGAGATGTTATGAACTTTGAAATGGCAAAAGAAATGGCAGAAATGGATGGTATAGAAGTTGATTATGTAGTTGTAAATGACGATGTTGCTGTTGAAAATAGTTTATATACAGCAGGTAGAAGAGGGATTGCAGGTACTGTATTTGTACATAAAATAGCAGGTGCAAAAGCAACACAAGGAGCAACACTAAAGCAAGTAAAAGAAGTAGCTAATAAAGTAATCAAAAATGTTAGAAGTATGGGAATGGCACTAAGTCCTTGTATAGTTCCAGCAGCAGGAAAACCAAACTTTACATTGGAAGAAAATGAAATAGAAATAGGAATGGGTATACATGGAGAGCCAGGAACTCATAAAGAAGAAATATCAAGTGCTAATGATATAACTACTCATTTAATAGATAAAATATTAGCAGACGTAGAAATAGCTGAAGATGAAGAAGTTGCTGTAATGGTAAATGGGCTAGGATCAACGCCTCTTATGGAACTTTACATTGCAAATAAAACAGTTAATGAAATATTAACTAATAAAGGTATAAAAATATACAATACATTTGTTGGGGAATATATGACATCTCTTGAAATGGCTGGATACTCAGTAAGTATATTAAAACTTGATGATGAGTTAAAAGAATTACTTGATGCTAAAGCAGATACACTAGGACTTAAGATATTATAGTAGTTCATTTTAAGGGGGGAATAATTATTCATGAGTATAAAAGGATTAGAGGTAATTAATATAATTAATAAAATAGCTGATGTAATTAGTGAAAATAAATTATATTTAACGGAACTAGATGCAGCAATAGGTGATGGAGATCATGGTCTTAATATGAGTAAAGGTTTTGAGGCTGTAAGAGAAAAGTTAGTTGATGACAATGGTGAAAATTTAGGAAATACATTTAAAAAAATAGGTATGACTTTAGTTTCAACAGTGGGTGGAGCATCAGGCCCATTATATGGAACAGCATTTATGAAAGCTGCACCAGTACTTAACAATAAAAGTGAAATGGATTTAGATGATTTTATAAATGTTCTAAAAGCCTCATTAGATGGAATAAAAATGAGGGGAAAGGCTGTAGCTGGAGAAAAGACTATGATTGATTCAATAGAGCCTGCTTTAAATTCTTTAATTGAGTCAAAAGAAAAAGGTTTATCTATCATTGATTGTTTAGATAATGCACAAAAAGCAGCATATGAAGGGGTAGAGAAAACAAAAGAAATAAAGGCTACTAAAGGAAGATCAAGCTATCTTGGAGATAGAAGTTTAGGTCATCAAGATGCAGGTGCAACTTCTAGTTACTTAATACTAAAAACAATATATGAATATATAAAAGGGGAATAATTATGGTTGGAATAGTATTAGTATCTCATAGCAATAAACTTGTAGAAGGTTTAAAAGATCTTATAAGTCAAATGGCTGTAGGTGTTAAGATATGTGCTGCAGGTGGAACTGACGATGGTAGAATAGGTACAGATCCTATGAAAATTATGAGTGCGATTGAAGAAGTTTATAGTGATGATGGTGTTTTACTATTCTTTGATATTGGAAGTGCACTTATGAATGCTGAATTAGCTATAGATATGTTAGATGAGTCTATTAGTAAAAAAGTAGAAATTTGCAAAGTTAGTTTAGTAGAAGGTGCTTTTGTAGCTGCTATAGACTCAAGTATAGGTAAGAGTATAGGTGATATAAAGGAATCAATAAAAGGCTTACAAATAGAAAAGTAAATATAATATAAAAGAATCTCCTTAAATTCATGGGGAGATTCTTTTATATTATATATTGAAATTATATTTCGTTAGCAGCATCATAAGCAGTTTTAATTGCATTTTCAATATCAGATGCTTTATCTTTACAATCACCGATTTTAACAACTTTAATATTATTTTCTAGTAGTTTATCAACATCAAAACTATTAGGTCTAGCTCCAACTGCCATAACTACGTAATCACAAGGTATTTCAATTTCATTATTATCATTTTCACAAATTATATATTCGCTATTTATTTTATTAACTTTATGATTAGTATAGATTTTAACATTATTTTTATTGAAATTTTCCATTAAAGTTGGAAGTATAGTATTACTTTCGCCCTTAGCTATACTGTCATCCATTTCAATTATAGAAACTTTATTTCCTTCTTGAAGACATAAGTACTCAGCAACTTCACAACCTACCATACCTCCACCAATAACAGCGATATTACCAAATACTTGTTGTTCACCACTTAAGATTTTCCATGAATCACATACCATTTGCTTATCATAGCCATCTATACTTGGTATAACATTACTTGCTCCTACTGCAACTAATACAACATCTGGATTTAAAGTTAATATATCTTCTTGAGTTACTTTTTTTCCAAGCTTTAATTCTACATTTTGAGAGATTACAGAATGTGTTAAAAATCTAATTGCTCTACGTATCTCATTTTTTCTAGGAGGAATACAAGCTAAATTTAGTTGACCTCCTAAAGATGTATTTTCATCAAATAAAGTAACGCTATGACCTTTTAAACTTGCTACACGTGCAGCTTCAAGTCCTGCAGGTCCTCCACCTATTACTACAACTTTTTTCTTAGTTTCAGCCTCAGTGATTTTTCTAGTTCCTTCATATCCATTTTCAGCATTTAGTACACAACTTAAAAACTTACGATTTTGAATATTGTCAGTACATCCCTTATTGCAACATATACATTCACGTATATCATCTAATTTATTATCTTTTACTTTATTAACCCAATCAGGATCTGCAAGTAAAATTCTGCCAAGTCCAATTATATCTGCTTTATTAGACTCTAAAATACTTTCAGCCATTTTAGGATTAAATATTCGACCCACTGTACTAACTGGAATACTTACTGATTTTTTTATTTGAGCAGCAATATCAACAAAGAATCCGTAAGGCTGTACACCCATTGGAGGAATAGTATCTGCCATATTACCAGTATGGTTAGCTTGAGCTACATGAAGCATATCAACACCAGCTTCTTCTAGCCATTTAGCAAAGATAGGTGCCTCATCTAAATTTATTCCACCTTTACCTCTTTCAGGTGTAACAACTGAGAACTTATAGTCAATAGGCATATTTGGAACTGCTTCTTTTAATGATTTTACAAGTTGTAGGGCAAATCTTGTTCTATTTTCTAAAGTTCCACCAAATTTATCATTTCTTTTATTTAATATAGTACTGCATAATGAACCTACTAATCTATCTCCATGGATTTGAATAATATCAACACCAGCTTTTTGAGCACGAATTGCACAATCACACATTTTATTGATAATATCTTTTAAACCTTCTTCGCTAACCTCATTTACGAAGTGTTTCATATCATGATGTAGTTTTTCTCTGACAGCCTTCATATCACCACTAGCAACCATCTTATTTATAGCATCACAGTCATACTCAGGATGAAATATCTGAACAGACACCTTAGCTCCATGTTTATGTATTGAATCACATAATTTTTTAAAACCATCAATTTGGCTATCGTCGTATAGTTTTGGTGTAGGAGAAAAGCCATTAATTGGAGAAACATCACCTATTACTATGTATGATACACCACCTTTTGCTAATCTTTCATAAAATTCAATACTTTGATTAGTTATACTACCATCTCTACCTTCATAACCAGTAGTTAATGGAGGAAACATAACTCTGTTTTTTAATGTAATATTTCCTATATTAATTTTTTCTAAAAGCTTCATATAAATTCCCCCTAAGTTTATTTGTTATTAATTAATTTGCAAAAATCAATAATTGCATTCTCACATTCACTTTTAGCTTTTATATTTGCAAAATTATGATCTCCGCCCTCAATTTCTATATAGATTGCTTTATCATTGTTATAACAACTCAAATAAGTTTGACAAGTACGATTATCAACTAATTTATCTTCAGTACCTCTTATAATTAATACATCTTTGTTATAGCCCATAGAACTAGAGAATGGTTCATAGTTGTATAAATCATAATTAAAATCAATATTAAATTTTAAACCTTCCATATTAGCATATTGAATAGATTTATTCTTTAATTCATCAGCACGTTCTTTGCATCCATACCACATTCCAGCTCCCGGGCACATAAGAATTAGGCCAATAGGTTGTAATTTCGGAGCAGCACATGAAGCTACATAACCACCCATACTATGACCAGATAAAATGATTTTATCAGAATCTGTTATTTTAGAATCAATTAGCCAGTTGTAAATATCAATAGTGTCTTCTATTAGCCCTGTAAAAGTCATTTCTTCAAACTCTCCATCACTTTCACCACAACCATAAAAGTCAAATCTAGCACAACCAAAACCATTAGAATATAGAACTCTTGATAAATGAGTATGTGCATATTTATATCCTGACATACTTCCTCCAAATCCATGTAGATTTAATACTATAAAAGGATTTTCTATATTATCAGGAAGAGTAAGCACACCTCTTAATATTTTATTTTTTCGATTTTTCATTTCTACCAATTTAATCATTATTGCTCTCCTAATACTTGCTATATTTTAAATATTTTTTATATTATTTCTTTTAATTGATAATTCTTCTAACATCTCTTGAGTTTTTTTCTTACTCAAAGGATATATAAAGAATAATGCTAATATTGCTATTAAATATCCGATTGAATAAATGCCTGTATACGCTTTCCAAAGATTTGAAACAACTTCTGTAGTTTGAGTAGAAGCATGTACGTTATATCCTATAAATGCAAGTATAAAACTACTTAAACTTGCGCTTAAAGCAGAAGCAAGCTTTCTAAAAAATGAATATGTAGAATAGATTATACTTTCATTACGAGTTCCAGTTTGTAACTCTTGATAATCTATTGAATCATTTACCATAGCCCAAATTAGTATTTGGAATCCAGAAGCACCTATATAACAAACGCCATTGATTATTATAAATAGTATAGGATTATCTATTGGGAATAAGAATAAAACTCCATATATTATTGCGGCAAAACCAGCACCATACATACACCATTCTTTTTTACCAAATTTATTAGCAACAAACTTAGTACCAACAAATGTAATTATTGAATAAACAGTACTCAACATTCCTGATACAGCCATGATCTTTACATTGCCAAAATAATCTTTAAATAAGTAAGTATTTAAGCCATTAACAACACTAGCTGATATCATTCCAACTAAGCTAGCAATTATAACTCCTAATAAAGCTTTATTTTTAGAAATATTTTTTAATACTTCAAAGTAATTAAACTTTTCTTTTTCTACGTGAGGTAATTCAACACGTTCTTTGCACCAGATAGATGTGATTTGTAAACAGAAAACGCTTACACAAGCGCAAATAATAGCTAATAGTAAAAAGTTTGAAGGAACAGGTGCATTATCTTTATATAAAAATAGTGGTCCAATTATAACTATTACAGTCATAAAAATTGTTCCACCTAAACTTCTGTATCTTGATAAATCTGTACGATGATTAGTATCATCTGTCATAACACTTGATAATGACCCAAATGGAACATTTACACAAGTATACATAGCTTCATATAGAACATAAGTAATTAAAATATAAGCTAACTTTAAACCATAATTTAAATTAGAAACATTTAAAAATCCAATACACATTAATATTGCACATGGTATTGAAAATGTACGAATCCAAGGTATAAATTTTTTACCAGGTTTTGCTTTACGAGAATCTATAATGGCACCAATTATAGGGTCATTAATAGCATCCCAAAATTTTGTTATTAACATTATTGTACCGACATGAATAGGATTAACCTTTAGAACTAATGTATAAAATACTGTTAAAAACATAGCTCTAAATTGTTCTGTGCAGCAACACCCTAAATCCCCAAGGGTATAACCGATCTTATCTTTCATTGAAAAGTTTTGCATAAACTACCCCCTATTATTGATAATAAATAAATCTAACAATACTTGTTATATTTATTTGTATTTTCATTATCGCATATTGTAAAATAAAATTATATTCATATATTGATATAATATTAACGAAAATTGACATATTAGCTAACAATTAATAAAAGGGGGAGTATTAATGATTGACAAAAAAGATTATTTTGTACGAGAAGTTAACTTTAAAAATATAAAAATTAAAAGAATTAAATCTAGCAAATACTATAAAATATTGTTTATATTTTCCGGAGATTGCTATGTTAAACAAAAGAAAAGCTCTCAAATATGTAGCACTGATAATATTATTTTGATAAGTCCTAACAATGATATAGACATAGAATTAAAGTCTAAGCAATCTCTTATAATATATGAACTAGCAATTACAACAGAATTATTAAATAAACTATCAGATGAAGAAGTAGATCTAAACAGAAGCTTTAATACTGTGCCTTTTGAATGTGCAGTAGTAGATGCAAGCACAGAAACTACTATGTTAATAAAAAATATATTAAAAAAGCTTGTTTGCTTAAAAGAAGACAGTTCTGAATTTGCTAATAACTTATATATAAAAAGTATGCTATCAATAGTTTTAGTTCTGATATTAAGATCATGTATTTACGCTGAACCAAAACAAAAAATTAAAAAAAGTAAACCATTTTTAATTGACGACATTTTCTCCTATATTAACAATCATATTACAGAAGAAATTTCTTTAGATAATCTTGAAAAAGAATTTTATGTTAGTAAATTTCACATATCAAGAGAATTCAAGAAAGCTACAGGAATAACATTACATCGTTATATAGTAAAAGCAAAATTAGATTTATGTAAAAAGCTTATTGAAGAAGGAAATACAATAATTGATGTGGCACAGATTTGTGGAATAGGAAGTTATAATAACTTATTCCGTGCTTTTAAAAAGGAATTTGGCATTACGCCAAAAGAGTATTACAATGAAATAAAAAAATATAAATAAGAAAGAGTATTAGTATACTATATAATATTATTATATAAATAATATTGTTAATAGTAGTATACTAGTATAAAATAAATATGAATACGTTTACAATAAAGGGGAGGAAGAAATGCAACTTATAGTTAAAGACAAAAACTTTTATAAAAAAATTCTTCAAATAGGCGTTCCAATTTCGTTGCAAGGTCTAATTACATTTAGTGTTAATATGACAGATACAATGATGTTAGGATCTCTTGGAGAAGTAATTTTATCAGCTTCATCATTAGCTAATCAATTTTGTTTAATTTTCTTAATTATTAATTATGGATTAGGTGGAGGCTCTGGAGTATTAACAGGTCAATTTTGGGGTCAAAAAGATACCGATTCCATAAATAAAACATTATCAATACTTTTAAGGTTTAGTTTAATTTTTGCTGTACTATTAATGTTAGCTGCGCAAATTATGCCGGAAAAAATAATGGGTGTTTACACAACAGAAGCAGATGTTATAAAACAAGGAGCTATGTACTTAAAAATAATATCTTTATCGTTTATAATGCAAGGTATAGTAGCTACATCTACTATAGTTCTGAGAACGATAGGTACTGTTAATGTAGGTTTAATTGCTTCTGGGTGTTCTTTTTTAGTAAATATTATATTAAATTATATGCTTATATTTGGTAAATTTGGTGCACCAGAATTAGGTATACAAGGTGCTGCTATTGGAACTTTAGTAGCGAGAATTATAGAATTTACAATTATAGTATACCACTTACTAAAATCAGATAAAAAAATACAATTTAAATTAAAATATCTTTTTTCAACTGATCAAGTAATATTAAAAAAATACATAAAAATAGGTTTTCCAGTTTTAGTTAGTGATATTATATTAGTTTTAGGAATGAATATGTTATCAGTAATTATGGGAAGAATGGGTTCTGAGATGGTAGCTGGTAATAGTATATCAAATATAGTCAATCAGTTTACAATGATATTTTTGCAAGGAGTATCAAGTGCAAGTTCGGTGATAATTGGTAATACAATTGGAGAAGGAAATATAGAAAAAGCACAGGAAAGAGGAATAACCTTTTTAGTTTTATCCTTAATATTAGGTATAGTTTCAGCTATAATAATACTACTATCAAAAAATGTAATAGTAGATTTTTATAATGTAAGTGATTCAACAAAACAAATTGCTTATGCTTTACTTAATTCAACAGCATTTATAGCAGTATTTTCATTTACTTCAGGAATACTTACAAAAGGTGTATTACGTGCAGGTGGGGATACAAAGTTTTTAATGATTGCGGATGTATTATTTTTATGGGCAGCATCTATACCTTTAGGATATGTTGCTGGTATTGTTTTTAACTTGCCACCTGGGATAGTATTTATAGCGCTTAAAATAGATGAAATAATAAAATCATTGTGGTGTATTAAAAGGCTATCAGGGAAAAAATGGATAAGAAGAATTAGCAATGAAGAACTTAAATTAGAAGCTGTTTAAAAATACTAAATTATGTTTAATGACTCCAATTTAGGGTATTAACTGGATAAGAACAATTACTTAGGAGGATCTAGACATGATAAATTTAGTTAGAGCTTGTCCATATTGCTCAAATGTGGATATGGATAAATTAGAAGAAGTAGTAGGAAAAGAAAAGGTTCAAAGAGGTTGTATAGGACAATGTAGAGCCTATAAAAAAGAAGCTGTTGTAAAAGTTGATGGATTACTTACTATAAAGCAATCTCAAGAAGAGTTATTCGAAGAGTTAAGCAAGTAATTATTATATTAATTATAATATTATTTCAATAAATTAAAGCACAAAGATAGGAGTATCATACAATGTTAATACATTGTAGATGCTCCTATTTTATATTTTAGCAATAAGAAAGTTTATATACTAAAAATCTTTCATTGTTGTCTTTATCATATAAATCATCTAAAATTATTTCATTTTTAATAACAAAAGGTGTATTATTTTCTAAGTAATAAATATAATCACTAGATGGATAATATAAAATAAGTTCTACAGGTCTCATGTTTACTTCCAATGAATCTAGTATATTATCTATAACCTTAATAAAAATTTGCAGAGAAAAAGGATTAAAGAAGTAAAATTTATTATCATTTAAGCTAATTTTATAATTCTCAGCAAATGTATTTTCAAATTTAATCTTATCTTTAAGCTTCTTATTTTTAATTAAATATGAAGATTTATTATCTAAGCAAGTTTTATAAAAGTCATTATTCATTTCAATTCCTAAGCAGCTCGCATTAAAGTAGTAATTTATATAAAAGATAAGCCTACCTTTACCACACCCAAAATCAACTATATAATCATCTTCATTTACCTTATAATTTTCAAATAAAGTATTAAGGGCTGAATAAGATGTTGCCTGATAAGGATGATAGTGACTAAACTTATCTTTCCAGTTTTCTTCTCCAAAAGTATTTATATTTAATAAATTTTCAAAATTAATATCTTCCATGTACTTTCCTTTCAAGTTTTAAATAAAGTTTATATTATTATATAATTTTAATACCTTAAATAAAATCAATCAAGGAGTAAAAAAATATTTAAAAATTAAGAAAATAGTCTGTAAGAATACAAACATTATGATACTATATATAAATATAAGTATATTGCACTTTGTATTTTAATTAAACAGGGGGTAGGGTATGAAGAAAGAGTATTTTAAGGAGTTTAGTCATAGCTTGAATAGAGACATGGAATTTAATGTATACGGGCATTCTGGTAAACCAATTTTAGTTTTCCCAGCTCAAAATGGTAGATATTACGATTTTGAAGGATTTAATATGCTAGATAATGTCCATGACTTAATAGAAAGTGGGAAGATACAGTTATTTTGCTGCGATAGTATAGACTCCCAAACTTGGTCAGCTGAAGGGGAAGACTGCCATAAACGTATATTAAGACATGAACAGTGGTTTAACTATGTTGTAAATGAATTAGTACCTAGAATATTACAAATAAATTATGAGAGTAATAAAGGTATTCCTTCAGATGGTATAATAACGATGGGATGTTCTATGGGGGGAGCACATGCTGTTAATTTTATGTTTAGGAGACCGGATATATTTAGAGGAACAATTTCATTAAGTGGTTATTTTGATTCAGATATATTCTTTGGTGATTATTGCGATGAATTAGTTTATAAAAATGCACCAATAAAATATATCGAAGGTATGAATTATGACCATCCATATGTAGAAATGTATAGAAAGAATAAAATAATAATTTGTTGTGGCCAAGGTGCATGGGAAGGTGAAATGCTAAGAAGTATTTATAGGATTAAGGAGCTATTAGAATATAAGGATATACCAGCTATGATAGACATATGGGGATATGATGTTAATCATGATTGGGACTGGTGGAAAGTTCAATTTTCATATTTTATAAGAAAGATAGTTTAAGGGGGATTTTTTATGAATGTTATTTTTATATCTCCTCATTTTCCATTGTACTTTTATGAGTTTTGTAAGAGATTAAAGGAAAGAGGTGTAAATGTTTTAGGGATAGGAGATGCTAGTTATGACTGCTTATCCTCAGAAACAATTAATTCTTTAACTGAATATTATAGAGTAAATAGCTTAGAAGATTTTAATGAAGTAAGCCAAGCTTGTGAATTCTTTTCTAATAAATATGGCAGGATTGACTGGATAGAATCACAAAATGAGTACTGGTTAGAGACAGAAGCAGCACTTAGAAGTAAGTTTGATGTAAACACAGGAACAAAGATTGAAAATATGGCTCATATGAAATATAAGTCACTTATGAAAGAAGTATATAAATCATGTGGAATACCTGTTGCTAGATATGATTTTATTAATGATTATCATTCTGCAATAAGTTTTGCTAATAAAGTTGGGTATCCTGTAGTAGTTAAACCAGATAATGGAGTTGGTGCATCTAATACATATAAGCTTAGAAATGATGATGAATTGGCATTTTTCTTCTCTACAAAAGATAACAATATTAATTATATAATAGAAGAGTATATTGACGGACATGTTGAAACATTTGATGGAATAACAGATTCCAATAAGAATGTATTAATTTCTTCTAGTCATGTTATGTTACATTCTATAATGGATACAGTAAATGAAGAAAGTGATACAGCTTTTTATTCACAAGATTTATCAGGAATGGACATTGAGTGGATAGGAAAAGAAGTAGTAAAAGCTTTTGATACAAGAAGCAGATTTTTTCACTTTGAATTTTTTAGACTGGACAAAGATAAGGATGGTTTAGGTAAAAAAGGAGATTTAGTAGGTCTAGAAGTGAATATGAGAGCACCAGGAGCATATATACCAGATATGATAAACTATGCATATGACGTAGATACTTATAGTATGTGGGCTGATGTATTAATTTATGATAAAGTCTTTGTTGATATAAATAGAAAGTGCTTGGTTGGATATGCAAGCAGAAGGGATGGTATAAATTATACACATTCCTTAGAAGATATACAAAATGAATATGGAAGTAAAATCGTTCTACAAGTAGAAGTTCCAGAAGTTTTGTCAGCGGCTATGGGGAATTATGTATTTTTATTTAAGGCGATGTCTAAAGAAGAAATAATGGATATTACACGTTTTATTATAAGACGTAATGGAAGTGGGAATTGGTTATAAAGTAAAAAATAAGCACACAACTAATTTATATTGAATAGAATATTAAAAAGTACATGCATTTCTTTGAAATGAAGTAGTTTAAAATATTTATACAAGAGCTAGTAATCTACTTTGATTTACTAGCTTTTTTAGGAGATGATTAAGTGAATAATTATCGTATTGCATATAATCAAGGATGGAAAGTGTTAAAAGACAGAAACTTCAATCGTGTTTCAAAAATAAGAGATGTAAAATATAGAGAAGATGTGAATATCTTTGAAATAGATATACTTGGAGATCATTATATATTAGACTGTGATAGCGAGAAAATTTATAACACAGAAACTTTAGAAGATATGGACATATCTTTAGCTATAACACTTCTAAATTATTTAGGTTTTTCAGATGATGATACAAAGATAGAAAATAAGTGGGTTAGTTTGAAAGAAATCCCAAATGGAGGGAATTTATATTACCCCGCATTTTACAAAAGTTCTATAGAGCCATTAATTAAGGAATTTGGATATAGCAGTGATATATTTTTGATAATAGCATTAGGTCTAGGTGGAGCTGAGTACAAATTTGGTGATGTTAGTGCGGTATTTAATATATTTCCAAGAGTTCCTATATGTGTGGTAATATGGGAAGGAGATGATGAAATATCTGCAAACGCTACAGTTCTATTTGATAGTTCAATACAAAAAATAATGCATATAGAAAGTAGTATAGGAATTGGAATGTTCATAACAAAGCAACTAAAGGATTTAACAATATATTTAAAATAAATATAATAAATTAACATTAATAACTTGATTATTACTTGATTTCCTCTCTTTTAACATAGATTTAACTTTTGTTTAACTTTAAGTTAACGAAATGTAAAATAACTTAACATTGTCTTAACAACAAATGTTAAATTTCTTGATAAAATAAAAGTGTATTAATCAGCAAATAAAAAATACATACAAAAGTGATTGTAGCAATTGATTTTTAGGAGGAAAAAGTAGTGGAAATCATAATTAATTTAATGGGAGGACTTGGTCTTTTCTTATACGGTATGAACCTTATGGGAGACGGTCTTCAAAAATCAGCAGGAGCAAAACTAAAAAGAATTATAGAACTTTTAACTAGTAATGTAATAATGGGTGTTATAGTAGGAGCACTAGTTACAGCAATAATACAAAGTAGTTCAGCAACTACAGTTATGGTTGTAGGATTTGTTAATGCAGGTATAATGACATTACCTCAAGCAATAGGTGTAATAATGGGTGCTAATATAGGTACAACTATAACAGCACAAATCGTATCACTTGATTTAGTAGGTATGGCACCAATGGCATTAGGAATAGGTATAGTACTTTACTTATTTGCTAAAAATTCAAAGACAAAGCATATAGCAGAGATTCTTATAGGATTTGGTATATTATTTACAGGTATGGACTTTATGAAGGCAGCTGTTAAGCCTTTGGCAGAATATAAAGGATTCACAGATGCATTAGTTGCATTTGGACATCAACCAATATTAGGTATATTATTAGGATTTGGTATAACAGCAATAGTTCAAAGTTCAAGTGCTTCAATGGGTATGTTACTAGCACTTGCATCACAAGGATTAATACCTTTATCATCAGCATTACCAATACTTTATGGTGAAAATATAGGTACTTGTGTAACTTCTTTAATATCAAGTATTGGTGCAAGTAAAAATGCAAGAAGAGCAGCAACTATGCACTTAGTATTTAATATAATAGGAACATTAGTGTTCATGTTTATACTTACAAAACCAATAACAATGTTAGTTACTCATTTAGACCCAAATGACGTAAGTAGACAAATTGCTAATTCACATACATTATTTAATATAATAAACGTAATATTATTACTTCCATTCTCTAAACTTATAGTAAAACTTACTATGAAGTTAGTTCCAGAGGGAGAAGATGAAGCGGAAGATGCTAAAGTTGTTAGATTCATTGATGAAAGAATGATAACAACTCCATCAATAGCTTTATCTAATACATCTAAAGAAACTTTAAGAATGGGTAATAAGGCTAAGTCGTCTTTAGAAAATGCTATGAATGGATTATTAGAAAAATCTGAAGCAAAAGTAAAATATGTTTTCGAAGAAGAAGCTAAAATAAATGAATTACAAAAAACAATATTAGACTATTTATTAAAATTATCTAAAACATCTTTAAATCATGATTGCATAGAAGGAATAGATAAATTATTCAATACTATTAATGATATAGAAAGAGTTGGTGATCATGCTGAGAATATAGCTGAATTAGCTGAAAGTATGATAAACAATGACTTAAATATGTCTGATAAAGGTAAAGATGAATTAATAGAAATGTTCAATAAAGTTGTAGAGACTTATACATGTGCATTAGAAGCCTTAGAAAAAGCTGATGTAAACTTAGCTTGTAAAGTTATAAAAATGGAAGAACAAGTTGACGCTATGGAAGTATCTTATCGTAGAAGTCATATGAATAGATTAAATGAAGGTGTATGTAGTATAGATTCAGGTGTTATATACTTAGATATAATAAGTAATTTAGAAAGAGTATCTGATCACTCTGTAAATATAGCTACACAAGTTATAACTTCAAACCAAGCTGTAAACGAATCAGTTAGTGTATAATAAGAAAAAGAGTATCGTAATGATACTCTTTTTTATTGTTACAATTACTAAATTTGAAATGATTCACCAGTACAGTAGATCAATATAATCGGATTTTATGTATTTTTTAGTATAATTGTATATAATGTTAATTATGATAAACAGAACTTTAAGTAAAGTTTTATACAAGGAGATCTAGTGAATGAAATACTTATATTTTTATGATACAAAAATTGGAAAAATTGGAATAGCAGAAGATGATGGTTATATAATTAAAATATATTTTGAAAATGGAAAAATAAAAAAAGAAGATTATGAGATATTTGAAAGTGAAATTATAAAAGAAGCAAGTAGTCAATTAAATCAATATTTAAATGGAAACAGAAAAGATTTTAATTTACCATTAAAACTTATAGGAACTGAGTTTAAAAAAAATGTTTGGAATAGCCTTAAAAACATACCTTATGGTCATACAAGTTCATACAAGGAAGTTGCAATTAGTATTAATAATCCGAAAGCATGTAGAGCTGTTGGAATGGCAAATAATACAAATCCTATACCTATTATTATTCCTTGTCATCGTGTAATAGGTAGCAATAATAAACTTGTAGGATATGCAGGTGGATTAGAAGTAAAAGAATTTTTACTAAATTTAGAAAAAGAAAACTTATAATATGAAAAAGAAAATAAAAATATCTATAAGAAATTTAATAGAATTTATTTTAAGACAAGGGAACATAGATAATAGGTACGTAGGATCGGTTAAAGCCATTGAAGGAATAAAAGGTCACCAAATAGTACAAAAATCATATGGTAGCAACTATAGTGCTGAAGTACCTATTAAACATGAATTTGATTATGATGGCTTAACTTTTATTGTGGAAGGTAGAATAGATGGTATATTAATTGAAAATGAAAATATTATTATAGATGAAATAAAGACTACAACAAAGGAATTATTATTAATAGATGAAGATACAAATCCACTTCACTGGGCTCAAGGTATATGTTATGGATATATATATTCAATACAAAATAAATTAGAAAATATTGATATACAAATAACTTATTATAATATTGAAAGTAAGAATACAAGAATATTTAGAAAAAAATATCTACTAAAAGAGCTAGAAGGTTTCTTCTTTGATTTATTATATGAATATAAAAGTTGGGCAAATATAGAAAGTGATTGGATTGATAAAAGAAATTCATCTATTAAGAATCTTAAATTTCCTCATAGTAATTACAGGCCAGGTCAAAGAGAGTTTGCAGTAAGAGTTTACAAAAGTATAACGGATAGTAAAAAATGCTTTGCACAAGCACCAACAGGAACGGGAAAAACAATTTCTACATTATTCCCAGCTATTAAAGCTATGGGTGAAGAACATACTTCGAAAATATTTTATTTAACAGCAAAAACAATAACTAGAGAAGTAGCACAAGATAGTATAAGTTTTATGAGAAAACAAAATTTGTCTATAAAATCAGTTACTATAACAGCAAAAGAAAAGATGTGCAAGATGGATGAAGTTAACTGCAATCCGGACTACTGTCCTTATGCAAAAGGATATTATGATAGAATAAATAAAGCTTTAAAAGATATTATATTAAAGTATGATGATTATAATAGATACAATATTGATCAAATAAGTGAAGAATATAACTTATGTCCATTTGAATTGTCTTTAGACTTAACAATGTTTAGTGATGTAATAATATGTGACTACAACTATGTATTTGATCCTAGGGTATATTTAAAAAGATTCTTTGAAGTAAGTAAGACAGACTTTACTTTTCTTATTGATGAAGCTCACAATTTAGTTGACAGAGCAAGAGAGATGTACTCAGCTACACTTAGCCAAGAAAAATTTATGCAAATCAGAAAGCTTATAAGTAATAAAGATAAGACACTAACATCAATAATTAAAGAAATAGAGAAAGTTTTTAATGCAAAATATGAAAGCCTAAATAAATTAAATGAAACTTATTTAGTAGATGATAAATTACCATTAGAATTAAGCGAAATTCTAAAATTATTTATAAAATATACTGATGAATATTTATCTAGAAGTATAGAGGATAATAAAGAACTTCTTGATCTTTACTTTGAATGTCGTAGGTATATTTCAATAGAAGATATTTATGATGAGAATTACACTACTATATATACTCAAGGATTTTCTGGAATAACTATTAAGATGTATTGTGTAAATCCTTCTAAGGTCATACAAGAAAAGATGAAAAAATCGAAATCAACAATAATTTTTTCTGCAACTATTATACCAATGGAATACTTTATGGACATGTATGGGTCAGAGAAAGAAGATTTTGTTATTAATCTAAAAAGTCCTTTTGACAATAATAATAGGCTTATAATGATTGGAGATAATATATCAACAACATATTCAAAAAGAAGTGAAACTAGTGAGGAAATATGTAATTATATATCGGCATGTACTGAGGGTAAGATTGGAAATTACATGGTATTTTTCCCTTCTTATAAATATATGGAACTAATATATGAGAAAATGAAAGAAAAATATCCTAGAATAAAGGTATCCATTCAAGAAAGTAATATGAGTGAAGAAGCTAAGGAATATTTCTTATCAATGTTTGATGAAAACAATAAAGAAACTCATGTTGGCTTTTGTGTACTTGGTGGACATTTTTCTGAAGGAATAGATTTAACTAAGGACAAGCTCATTGGTGTAATAGTAATAGGTGTAGGAATGCCACAGATAGGTGTAGATAGAGATGTTATTAAAGAGTATTATAACAAAGATAATAAAGGATTTGACTATGCTTATGTATATCCAGGGATGATAAAGGTTCTTCAAGCTGTAGGTAGATGTATAAGAACAGATGAAGATAGAGGTGTTATACTAATTTTAGACAGTAGATATTCTCAGAATAGATATAAAAGTTTATTTCCTTATGAATGGTATTATACGAATTCAAAAGTAAGAAATAGTGAGGATGTAAAAGGACTATGTAAAGAATTTTGGAGTAGATGAAAAATATAAATAGCTGATAATTAGTTATTTCTTAATAATTAAATGGAAAAATAACTAGTTATCAGTTTTATAAAAATATTATTATTCCTAGTAGGAATAATAATATTTAAAACAAATTAATATTCTAAACGAAACTTAATATATAAAATAATAAACAAACAATTCATTTAGAATATTAACAAACTATTAAGTATTATAAAATATATTCATTATGTAAAATCCAAGTATTATTTTCCCATTTATATATACAAATATTATCAAAAATACAATCGAAATCACAAGGGAATTGATTTACATAGTCCCATAATATAGGAAATATATTTTGTATCTTTTTACTACTTATAGTTACATGAAAAATTTTATTTTTACCATCTTTAGAATCAAAATTTATATAAGGTATTTTATTTAAAGAATCAATAAGCTCATCGTGCATTCTTTTTCCACCTTGGCTCATAATTACATTCATAAAAATCACTCTATTATCAAACCTACTATATCCTTTAATTTTATAAGGTTCACTTGAGTGATTGGCTACAAATTTACTTAAAACATTTTCTAAATCGCTTATATCTTCTGATTCAAAAGGAGATTTGATTGTAAAGTGGGCAGGTAATTTTGATGATTTAGCCTTGAATTTTTCAAAAATATCTTTTCTTAAATTATTATTAAATTCACCAGCTTTATTTTTAACTATACTAACTATAACGTATCTCAAATGTATAACCTCCTATAATTTCATATAAATAATATAATATTAATATATACAAATTTAAAGTTATATATTATATATAGAAACAAAATAGTAACTATTAAACTATTCTAAATTAAAATTATTTATGGTAGTATATATTTATGTAGTATATAGATATTACAATATTTTGGAAGCTAATTTTAAAAATGAAATGGAGAGATTACAATGAGTTTCTTTAAAAGATTAAAAAACGTAGTAAGTGCAAAAGCAAATAAGGCACTAGAAAAACACGAAGATCCAATTGAACTATTAGAATTGTCTATAGGAAAGAAAGAAAAATTATTAATAGATGCTAAAAAACAATGTGCAAACTTTATTGCAACAGTAGATAATATAAGAAAAGATAAAGTAGAATTAATAGAAAAAGCTAGTAAGTATGAAGAAGCTACAAAAGCAGCTATATTAAAAGAAGATACTGAAAAAGCTCAAAGTTTTGTTAAGCAAAAAATTGAAATAGAAGAGAAAATATCTCAAACGGACGCTAGAATAAAAGAGCAAGATGAAAAAATTCAGTTAATTAAAAATAGAATACAAGAATTAGAGATAGAAATATCTAAAATGAAATCTAAAAAACAAGAGTTAGCTACTAGACTTGATGTTGCTGAAATAAGTAATGAAATAAATGAAACTTTAGCAGGACTTAATGATGATCACGGAATAAACCTAGATGAACTAGAAAAGAAAGTTTCACAAAAAGAAAGTTATGGAAAAGCATTAGAGGATTTAAAACCTAAGGATGAAGATGCTATGTTAGATGAATATATAAGTAGTTCACCAGCTGTTGATTCAAAAGTAAGTGACGAGTTAGAAAGAATAAAAAAAGAAATGGAAAAATAAATTTCAATACAATATAATAAATATTGAATATTAATAAATAATAAGTGAAGGTAGATGGTTAAATACTGTCTACCTTTAATTAGAATAAGTTGTTTTGAGGGGGCCTTAGATGAGCACAAGAATTGAAGAAGAAAAAAATAAATATAATAAAGTCTACACAGATTTAGTATTTGCATCTGATGATTTAAAGCAGATGTTAGATGAAGATGAGTTAAAGAAAAGAAGCTTTATAACTAAGGTGGATACTTTAAAAGACTACATGAGTTTTTTAGATAAATTAGAAAGAGATAGTAAAGTAAAAAAAGGATTATTTGCCAAATTACTTAATAAAGATATGAATTTAAATTCTAAAATAGATAATTATTTAAGTAAAGATAAAGTAATAAATTTAGAGAAGCTGGATAAATGTAGTTTATGTAAGTGTAGAAATTGCGTAAGTAAGTGTCCTATGGATCAATGTTTTAACTGCAGAGAAAAAGAATATGTACTTGATTGCAATAAAACAGACTCATTACTTACAAATTGCAATGATAAAGTAACTTTATATAACGGTAATAAAGAAATTATTTTTGATGTAAAAGCTTATTTAATAGAAAAAGACAAAGATGGAAATTATTCAAGATATGTTTATTTAATTGATAGTAAAGATTATGATAATCAACATATTTTAAAATACTCTAAATTTAAAGGTGAAGAAAGATATGATTCTGTTATTACAGATGATACGCAATATGAGTTAATAAGAATAAATAATAAGTTTATAGAAATGGGGTTAAGGGTATAAGATGAGAAATAATAAAAAGAAGCTTATAAGTTTCTTAACTATATTTACCTTATTATTTGTTTCAATTAGTTTTGCATTAAGTGAGGTAGTTAGTTATGCAGATGAACTAAACAGTATAAAAACTTACACGATTAGCTCATCATCACGTTCTAGCAGCAAAAGTTCAAGGCCTAAAAGCTATAAATCAAATAGCAGCAAACTTCCTAGCTCTGGAAGTTTTAATTCTGGGGGTAGTAGCAATAAAAAAAATAACTCAACAACAATAAAGCCTGATTCAGGCAGCTTTTCTACTAGTCCGAATAGTGGAAGTGGCTCTAATGGTAATTCTAGTACTATAAGACCTGATTCAGGTAGTTTTACAACTAAGCCTAATAATAGTTCAGGTGAAAGTAATAATTCACAGGGATCTGGTAGTTATAAGGAGTATGGTTCAGGTGGTGGAAGTTATAGTGGCGGTTCAAGTTCAGGAGGAGGATTCTTCGGAGGATACTTTAATCCATTTAGAACCATTGGATATGGTGGACATATTAGTTCATGGATTACAAATATAGTAATTATTATTACGGTGGTAGTAGTAGCATATATAGTAATAGATATGATTAAAAATAAAAGAGATTAAAAGTAATTAGGTGTGTATCAATATATATTTGATACACACTTTTTTATTAAATTAAAAAGATATAATCCATCTTTTATTATTAGGTTTTTAGTAGTAAATGAATGTTATTTTTTTATATATAATCAAAAAAATATTTTTATGGTTGCAAAACTGTATATAGGTGTATATGATTGTATATATGATATAGATACAGGTATATACACCTATATACAATTTAAGAAAGGAGATTAAATTTGAATATTAATATAAGTAATTCATCATCAGTGCCATTATATGAACAGATACAAAGTCAAATAAAAGCACAAATATTAAATGGTCAACTGAAAGCCGGCGATGGGCTACCTTCTATAAGGTCCTTAGCAAAGGAATTAAAGGTAAGTATTATTACAATTAAAAGAGCATATGAAGACTTAGAGAAAGATGGATATCTTGAAACCGTAACTGGAAAAGGGAGCTTTGTAGCTAGTCAAAACAAAGAAAGGCTAAAAGAAGTAGCAATGTACGAAGTAGAAAGTAAACTAGAGGAGATTATAAGGCAGGCAAAATCTGTTGGTATGACATTAGAAGAAGGTTTAGAGATATTTAAGAGTTTATATGAGGAGGTATAATATGAGTGCAATCAAAATTAAAAATCTTAGTAAAGATTTTAAAGACTTTTCTTTAAATATAAAAGAGTTAGATATAAAAGAAGGTTATGTAACCGGATTTATAGGTCCTAATGGTTCAGGAAAAACAACAACTATAAAGCTAATAATGAATATGCTTAAAAAGGATAATGGGACTATTAAAATATTAGGAAAAGAATATAAAGAATGTGATCTGTCTATTAAAGAACAGATAGGTTACGTTGGGGACTACAGTGGATACTTACATGATGCTAAGATATCTATAATAAAAAAGAATATATCTAGATTTTATAAAAACTGGGACGAAGAATTATACAAAAAGTATATCAATAAATTTAAATTAGATGAAAAGAAAACATATAAGGAATTATCTAAAGGTCAGAAAAAACAATTTGAACTAGCAATTGTACTTTCTCATCACCCTAAAGTAATTATTATGGATGAACCTACTGCAAATTTAGATCCATTAGTGAGAAATGAATTTTTAGAAATATTACAAGAGAGAATTGAAGTTGATAATGCAAGTGTATTTTACTCTACACATATAACTTCAGATTTAGATAAAGTTGGAGACTATTTAGTTTTTATATACAAAGGAAAAATAATACTAGAAGGTGATAAGTACTCTATATTAGAAGAACACAGTATAGTGAGAGGCAAAAAAGAGCTGTTAAATAATGAAACTAAAGAAATTTTCATATCAGTATCTGAAAATAGCTTTGGATTTGAGGGATTAGTAAGAAATAAAAAAGAAGCTTATGAAATATTTGGTGAAGAGGTAGTTTATGATAAACCAAATCTTGAAGATATATTAACTTTCTATACAAGGGGGAAATAAAATTGAAAAATATTATAAATTTAGTAAAAATGAGTTATTCAAATTTGAATGCAGTAAAAAGTATATTATTAATATCGATAACTCTATTTATAGCTGGGTCTGTTATAAATCCTATATTTTTAAATATGCTTATTGGAATTATAGTATATCAAATGACCTATCAAGTTATAGCATATGAAGAAAGTTATGGAATAGATTATTTAATTTCAACATTGCCAGTTAAAAAGAAAGAGTATATTACATCTAGATATATTTTTGGACTAACAAGTATAATTATATCTATATTAATATTTACTATCACATATAGACTCGTGCTAAGTTTCTCAAGTAAGTCATATGATATAATAGACTTTAAGACAATGCTAATTATAGGTATAGCTTCATCAATTGTTTTAGTTTCAGTGCTTATACCTTCGATATTAAAATTTGGTATTGTTAAAGGAAGAGTATTTATAACTGTTGTAGGATTATCTATAGTCATGGCCCCAGCATCATTAATAAGTGCAATGGTCGAAGAAAAAGATGCTATGATTTTCTTATCTAAAATTAATGAAATTGGAATTGAAACTATATTTTTAGTATTGAGCATAATTGTTCTAACTATATCATATATTATTTCTCAAAATATATATAAAAATAAACAGGTATTGTAACTATTAACTATTAGTAAAAAAGTTGAACTATATATTAGTTCAACTTTTTGTTGTTTATATATTTTATTTTTAATATTTCTTATTATGTATTAATCTTCTTTTATATAAATTTTTGGAATATACATATTAACATTTTCTAAGTTTATTATTGAATTGTAAATAAACTCACTATTACTTTCAATATCTCCATTTTCTAATTTTAAAGTTAAAACTAGGTTATTACTTATGTAAATGTCTAATGTACTAGAGTCATCTCTAAGTATTAATTTCATCCCGTTATTATTTTTAATTAAATTATTTAGTATTCTATGGTGTATTTTCATTGCCTGATCCCCCTTTTAATAATCATATACTACAATAAAATTTAGAATATATCAAATTATAAACTTACTTATACCATTTAATTATTAGTATCAAACAAAATAACGATATTTTATCTAAAAACTTTACTTTTATAATAAATTAGTTTGATTTATGTAGTTATATTTTATATAATAAGTTTACTATGAAGGTGGGGGGATATTATGGAACTTAGTGAAAAATTAGTTAAATTAAAAAATATGCTTAGAGAATTAGGTAGTGTAGCAGTTGCTTATTCTGGAGGAGTTGACAGTAATTTTTTACTAAAGGTTGCTAGTGAGACATTAGGAGAAAATGTAGTCGCAGTAACTTTACATGCAATGATGCATTCAAAAAGAGAAATTGAAGAAGCTATAGAGTATGCAAAAACATTTAATACTAAGCATATTGTAGTTGATATAGATGATTTTGATGTTAAAGAATTTATAGAAAATGGGCCTAAAAGATGTTATTACTGCAAGAAAGTAGTATTTTCTAAAGTAAAAGAAATAGCTAAAGAAAATAATATTAAATATGTAGTTGATGGAACTAACTTAGATGATCTTGGTGATTATAGACCAGGTCTTAAGGCTATAGAAGAATTAAATGTAGTGAGTCCACTTAAGGAGTGTGGTTTTACAAAAAATGATATAAGAGCTTTATCTAAAGAAATGAATCTTAAAACATTTAATAAGCCTGCATTTGCATGTCTTGCAACAAGAATACCTTGTGGAACAAAAATTACAAATGAAAAGCTTAGAATGATAGAAAAAAGTGAAGAATACTTAGTAGAGTTAGGATTTAATCAATTTAGAGTAAGGCTTCATGAAGATATTGCTAGAATTGAAGTTGGAAAAGATGAAATACATAAGTTTTTTACTAATGATTTACTAGACAAAACAAATAATAAACTTAAAGAATTTGGATTTAAATATGTGACTTTAGATATGGGCGGTTATAAGATGGGCAGTACTAATCTCACATAAACAATTAGGAGGAAAAAATGAAGACGTATACATTAATGTCACCTTGTTTCTTCGGAGTAGAAAAAATGCTTGCGAGAGAAATAAAAGATTTAGGATTTGAAATAATTAAAACAGAAAATGGAAGAGTTACATATAAAACTGATGAATATGGTATAGCAAGAGCTAATATGTGGCTAAGATGTGCTGAGAGAGTTCACTTAAAAATAGCTGAATTTGAAGCTAAAACTTTCGATGAATTATTTGAAGGTACGAAAAGAATAAACTGGGCAAAATATATACCTTATGGAGCACAGTTTCCAATAGCAAAGGCTTCATCAATAAAGTCAAAGCTACACTCAACACCACATATACAATCAATAGTAAAAAAAGCTATAGTTGAAAGTTTAAAGAAAAGCTACTTAGAAGATGGATTATTAAAAGAAGATAAAGAAAAATATCCTATCTATGTATTTATCCATAAAGATAAGGTAGTATTATCTATAGATACAACAGGAGATGCACTTCATAAAAGAGGGTATAGAGAAAAGGCTAATAAAGCTCCAATAAGAGAAACTTTGGCAGCCGCTATAATGTATCTTACTCCATGGAGACCAGGCAGAACTTTAGTAGATCCTATGTGTGGTTCTGGTACTTTATTAATAGAAGCAGCTATGATGGGAATAAATATGGCGCCAGGTCTTAACCGTGAGTTTATCTCTGAAAAGTGGAGAACTATGGATAAAAAAATATGGTGGGATATAAGAAAAGAAGCTTATGATAAAATTGATGAAAATACACAATTTAAGATATATGGTTATGATATAGATGAAGAAGCTATAAATATAGCACGTGAAAATGCAGAACTTGCAGGAGTAGAAGATTATATAGAATTCAATGTAGCCAATGCAGTAGATTTTAGAAGTGATGAAGAATATGGATTCATTATTACAAATCCACCTTATGGAGAAAGATTAGAAGATGCTGATAGTGTAAAAATGCTTTACAAAGAACTTGGATACACTTTTAGAAAACTTAAGAATTGGTCTTACTACTTAATAACATCTTTTGAAGATTTTGAAAGAGAGTTTGGTAAAGATGCTGAAAGAAAAAGAAAGTTATATAATGGTATGTTAAAAACTAACTTATATCAATATCCAGGACCAAGACCACCAAGAAAAAATGATTAATTAAAAATAATAAAAATAATTTCCCCCTTGTAAGAATATAAATGTTATAAAGAGTATTTCAAGGGGGTGTATTAATTGCTTAGAATGAAAAATAATAATCATAAAAGAAGTAGTAGAAAAAAACACTCTAACCAAGCTGATAAAAATGTAGATAACAAATCTAATTACGAAGAGGATTTTAATGAGGTAATATTAAATGACTTAGTTCCAGATGATAAAAAAGAAGAATTTGGTTTAGAAGAAGCTAAGCCTAATGCAAAGAAAAATAGTCCGTTTAATTTAGGATTAGGTAATAAAAAGAAACCTATGAAAAAAAGTAAAAGTAAAAAAGAAGATGATACAGACAACTCAATAGAAAATACTAAAGGATCTAAAAATAAAAAATCATCTTTAAACAAAAAAACTAGCAGTAAACAAACTGATTCAAAAGAAAATAGCCCTAAAAAAACTCATCATAAAAATACAAAAAAAGCTCATCCTAAAAATGAATCAATAGACAACGAATTAGATAATATAGTTGAAGATAAAGTTGAACACAAAGTAGATAATAGTGAAAAAGAAAACAAAAACACTAAGACTCATAAAAAATCACATGCAAATAATCACAGTCATAAAAGAAGAATAAAAAAATCATATAAACCAAACAATGAAGATTCCTTAGAAGTTAAACAAAATATAATAGAAGAAAATGAAGATATATTAGAACCAATAGGAGAAGAAAATGATTTAGGAAGTTTTAGAGGAGTAGATGGAGACAATTTAGATAAAGCACAAGAAATTGAAGTAGTTGAAGAAGTAAAAACTGATGGCAGAAAAGTTGAAAATATAGTATGGTCTAAAGAAAATTTTCCTAAAAAATAGAAGATTTTATTAATGCTTATAAATTTATTTTGGTTAAAATAAATAAATGATTTATATAGTGTTAAAATAGAAATAAGAGCTTAGTTAAAATGCTAAGCTTTTATTTTTTTATTTAAAAGAATACATAAAGTAAATTTTATGATAATATAAGGAAAGGGTGAATTATATGACAACAAAAGACAATTATTATAAAATTAATGAAATTTTACTTGAAAGTAAAAATCCATCAAAAGAAATATTAGCTTTAATAAAAGAAGGAAAATTAGAAGAAGATCCCTTTAATTTAATAAAGAAATTATCACTAATAGATCAGAACAAAAAGTATCATCCAGAAGGAAATGTTTTAAATCATGTTTTATTAGTTGTTGATGAAGCAGCTAAAAATAAAGAACTCTCTAAAGATAAAGAAGCATTTATGTGGGCAGCACTTTTGCATGATATGGGTAAATTAACAACAACAAGATTAAGAAAAGGAAGATTGACATCTTATAACCATGATGTTGAAGGAGAAAAAATAGCATATGATATACTTGATAAATTAGGTAAAGATGAAAAATTTAAAACAAAAGTAAGTAAATTAGTAAGATATCATATGCAACCATTATTTTTTGATAAAAACTTACCTTTCTTTGATCCATCAAATATGTTGAAAGAGTGCGATTATGAGGAAGTTGCACTTTTATCAAAATGTGATAGACTTGGAAGAGGTGGATTAAATGAAGCTAAAATTAAAGAAGAATGTGATAGAATAGAAAATTTTAGGAATTACTGTAAGAAAGTTTCAGATTAGGAGGAGCTGAATGAAGTTATTTAAAAGCACTGCTTTATTGGGGATACTTATGCTCTTTATGACTGGTTGTGTCTCAAGCAGTGAATCGCCAGAAAGTTTAATAGATAAAAAGCCAATTTACAATGAAGAAAATAAAGCACTATACGATAGTATAAATAAGATGTTAGTTAAACCTGCATCATTAGCTCTCCCTTCTAATTCTCAAGATGTAGGAGAAATAAACAAAGTAGATTTAAATAACGATGATATAAATGAAGTAGTTGCTTTTGAAAAAAAGAAAAATCTTAACACTAATGAAAATGAAGTTGGGTTTATGATTTTGAGTCAGAAATATGATGGCACTTATGAAGAGATAGCAGATATTTTAAAAGTAGGAGAATCTATAGATTATGCTAACTTCTATGATTTAGATAATGATGGAAATAAAGAAATTGTCTTAGCTATTAAAGGCAAGAGTAAAACTAGATTATATTTATATAAATATATAGATGGAGAAATAAAAGAAGTATATAATTCAGAACCTACATGGATTAAAAATAGAGAATACTTAAGTGATATGAAGATTAAGATTGGTTACATTAATGATGATAATATCTTAGATATACTAATGGTGAACTATGATTATAAAAATAGCGAAATGTATGTAAGTATACTTAATTTTGATAATGGAATTAAATTAGTTGATTATGTGAAATTTAAAAATGTGAAAAATATAAGTGATTTATATATAACATTTGGAAATATATCAAGTCAAGTAAAAGGATCAACAATAAGAGGAGTAGTCCTTGATATTCCTATTATTAAAGATAGTAGTTATTTTACACAAATGATTTACCTTGAAAATGGGTCTATTAAAAAAGCGTTCAAAGATGATGATAAAAATCTTATGAAATCTTACTATATTCCTATAGAGGATGTTAATAAAGATAAAGTAATAGATATTCCTATATTAAATGGAAGTCTAAATGAAAATACTTATACATCAAAATCATCTGCAAATATTAGTTGGTATAGATGGAATGGTAAAACTGATGAGAATTCTGGGTTATTATTCACGATTCAAATTTATTATAATTACGAATATAATTATAAATTCCTTATACCAAATAATTTAGCAAACAAAATTTATATAGAACAAGAGCAAAACCTTGATAATGTTCTGTTTAAATTCTACTACAACGATGCTACAGGAGATAAATCAAAACTTTTATTTACAATAACTGCATCAAGTAGAAATATTGTTGATGAAAATAAAAATATTAACTTAGTAAATCAAACATCGATTCTTCTTAAAGAAACAGAGAAGTATAATTTCTCATTAACTATTGATGATACAGAGGAATTAGAGAAACTAGATATTACAAAAGAAGCATTAAAGGATTATTTTTCTTTAATATATGAATAATATATGGGAGGATATTTATGAAGGAAAAAATATTAGTATTAGAAGATGAAATAGGAATAAGAAGTTTTGTTAGTATAAATCTGAAAAGAGAAGGTTACGAAGTTATTGAAGCAGGATCAGGAAGTGAAGCTATAGAAAAATTATCTAAAGAAGATGACATATCAATAGCACTTTTAGATGTTATGTTACCTGATATGAGTGGTATAGAAATATGTAAGTTTATAAGACAAAATTTTGATCAAGTAGGAGTTATAATGCTTACTGCTAAATCACAAGAAGAAGATAAGATAGAAGGTTTTATCTCTGGAGCTGACGACTATATGGTAAAGCCATTTAGTATAAAAGAATTGCTAGTGAGGGTATCGGCTTTACTTAGAAGAGTTAAAAAAGATGAAACTAAATCTAAAACAAATGAAATAGTATCACATCCATTTGTCCTTGATATTGATAAGAGGAAATTATTTAAAAATAATGAAGAAATTGAGCTTACTCCAACTGAATTTTCAATTGTAAAATACTTAATGACAAATGGTAGCCAATCATTAAGTAGAGATCAAATATTAAAAGAGGTTTGGGGAAGTAATTATTTATATGACTTTAAAATTGTTGACGTAAATATAAGAAGGATAAGAAACAAAATAGAAGATGATCCATCTAAACCTAAATATATACAAACAGTATGGGGGTATGGATATAGTTTTAGAAAGGAAGACTAGTAGTGTTACATTTTGAAGGGTTAAGAAGAAGGATAATTAAATATTATTTTACAATAATTATCATAACAATTGCCTTGTTTGAAGGGTTATTTATGTTTTATATTCAAAACTATTACTATGATTCTGTAAAACAATCTTTAACTAGTCATGCTGCATTTACTAAAGATACATACACAAGTATAGGTAATGAGTCTTCTAGTTTTGAAACTAAGGTTAATAATATTATTGAAAAGGAAAAATTGAGAACTAATTCAAAATATGCTGTGCAGATAATAGATAAAGATAAAAACCTAATTATAGACCAATATGGGTTTAGGACTAATGAAAAGATTGATTCTGAAGATATAGATAATGCACTACGTGATTCAAGTAATTTAACACCATATACATATAGGATTACAGATACTAATGAACATTTAATGAGTATATCTGTTCCATTAAAAGTTAATAACGTAATAGAAGGTGTTGTAAGATATACAGTTACTTTAAATGCTATAGACAAAACTATTTTTAAGTTAGTACTTGGCCTTATACTTGCTGGTGTATTTATTTTATTAATAACAATATCTATAAGTTTAAGATTTGCAGAAACATTAATACAGCCACTTAGAGAATTAAAAGAATTCGCTAATGAATTAGCTCATGGAAATTACAATATTAAACTAAAGAATAATAAAATAAGAAATGATGAAATCGGTGATCTGGCTCAAACATTTGAGCATATGGCTACTGAAATAGATAAAACTCGAAGATTAAAAGAAGAGTTTATCTCTTCTATATCTCACGAATTAAGAACTCCATTAACTTCAATAAAAGGTTGGAGTGAAACTTTAGGATATGAAAATATAACTAGAGACGAACTAGATTTAGGTCTTGGAATTATACAAGACGAGACTGAAAGGTTAATTAAATTAGTTGAAGAATTATTAGATTTTTCTAGACTATCTTCGGATAGAATAAGACTTCAAGTGGACATAGTGGATGTAGAAGCTTTAGCAAAAGGAGTTGTTAATCAACTAAAAGTAAAAGCCATTGAAAATAATATAAAATTATCATCAAAATTTGAAGTTACGGATTTAAATGCGATTCAAGGTGATAAAAATAGGCTAAGACAAGTATTAATTAACCTAATACAAAATGCAATTAAATTCACTCCACCTGAAGGAGAAATAGATGTTATAGTGTCTCAAAATGAAGAGTTTACAACTATTAAAGTTAAGGATACTGGTTCAGGAATTAAAAAAGAAAATTTAGAAAAAGTATTAGATAAATTTTTTCAAGAAGATATTAATAAATCAGGTAGTGGTTTAGGACTTGCTATTAGTAACGAGATAGTGAAACTTCATGGTGGTAAAATGAAAATAGAAAGCGAAAAAGACATTGGAACTACTATTACATTTACTTTAAAAAATAAAATACTTGAATCTATCTAGTTTTTATAAATTAAAGAAAGAGGATAAAAATGAGAAATATAAAAATGACAGTAGAATATGATGGATCTAGATACAAAGGATTCCAAAGGCTTAAAGATAATGATATGACAATACAAGGTAAGATTGAAGCTGTTCTTTCTAAAATGACAAATGAAGATATAGAAATAATAGGGTCTGGTAGAACTGATATGGGAGTACATGCTTATGGGCAAGTTGTAAACTTTAAAACAAAGAGTACTGATTCTATAGAAAAAATACAAAAATACTTATATGAGTATTTACCTGAAGATATTGTTATTAGAAGTATCGAAGATGTTGGAGAAAGATTCCATTCTAGATATAATGCAAAATCTAAGGTTTACTTATATAGAATAGATAATAATAAATTCCACAATACTTTTAATAGGAAATACTCTTATCATGTTGAAAAGAAACTTGATATAGACCTTATGAGAGAAGGAAGTAAATATTTAATAGGAGAGCATGACTTTACAAGTTTTGCTTCTTCTAAATCAAAAAAGAAAAGCAATGTAAGAGAAATTTACTCAATAGAAATACAAGAAAATAAAAACTTAATAGAAATTTATATTGAAGGTAATGGATTCTTATATAACATGGTAAGAATAATTGCAGGAGCGTTAGTTGATGTAGGTCTTAGAAAAAAAACTCCAGAGGATATAAAAGCTATGTTAGAAGTTAAAAATAGAGCAGAAGCCTCGGATACTGCACCATCAAAAGGATTATTTTTATATAAAGTTAAATATTAATATATAAAACTATTTATAGAATTGACATATTATTAATGATAAATTATTATTATTTCATAAAAGATAATTAATAAAATATATTAAATTCTATGAAAAAGAAAGTAGCTTAAATGGATTTTATAGAGAGTTAGGGATGGTGGAAGCCTAATAAAAAGATTTAAGTGAAGAGAGCTTTGGAGAAGGTTATTTGAAAAAAGTAAAATAGTCGGTATGTCTCGCCTTAAGAGAAAGAGTGGGTAAGTTTATCTTATTAATTAGAGTGGTAACGCGGATATTAATTCGTCTCTTGGTTTTCCAAGAGGCGTTTTTTATATTTAAAAATAAAGTTACTAATTATTAATAAGTAAATTATCAATAAGAGTGGTACCGCGAAATTTCGCCTCTTAGTCTTTTGACTAAGAGGCTTTTAATTTTTAGAAAAAACATGTATAGGGGGAAAAAGATATGAAAGAAAAAGTGGTATTAGCATATTCAGGAGGATTAGATACATCAATAATAATTCCTTGGTTAAAAGAAAACTATGATATAGACGTAATTGCAGTTTGTGGGAATGTTGGTCAAGATGATAAAATGGATGGAATACATGAAAAAGCAATTAAAAGTGGAGCAAGTAAAGCTTATGTAGAAGATTTAAGAGAAGAATTTGTTACAACAACAATATATCAAGCAATAAAAGCTGAAGCTAAGTACGAAGGAAAGTACTTATTAGGAACTTCTTTAGCTAGACCAATAATAGCAAAAAAATTAGTTGAGATAGCTCAAATGGAAGGCGCAAAATATATTTGTCATGGATGTACCGGAAAAGGAAATGATCAAGTAAGATTTGAATCAACTATAGCAGCATTAGACCCAACAATAAAGGTTATTGCTCCATGGAGAATATGGGATATAAAATCAAGAGAAGACGCATTAGATTATGCAGAAAAACATAATATTCCTGTTATAGCAACTAAAGAAAAAATATACTCAGTAGATGATAATTTATGGCATGTATCAACAGAGGGTGGCAATATTGAAGACTTAGAAAATGAGCATAGTAAAGATATTTATAAAAAAATAGTAGCTCCTGAAGATGGATGTGATGTAGCTGAGTATGTAGAAATATATTTTGAACAAGGTATCCCAAAGAAAGTAAATAAAAAAGAGTTAGATCCAGTTGACTTAATTTATACTTTAGATAAATTAGGTTCTAAGCATGGAATAGGAGTAGTGGATATATTAGAAAATAGACTTGTAGGAATGAAGTCTAGAGGGGTATATGAAACACCAGGAGGAACTATTTTATATGAAGCACACAATATATTAGAAAGTGCTACATTGGATA
This sequence comes from Romboutsia faecis, assembly GCF_014323405.1. Classification (GTDB taxonomy): domain Bacteria; phylum Bacillota; class Clostridia; order Peptostreptococcales; family Peptostreptococcaceae; genus Romboutsia_E; species Romboutsia_E faecis. The sequence continues at coordinate 229,082 of NZ_JACRWE010000003.1, forward strand.
AAGAAACATTACATTACAAACAAGTTGTTTCTTATAAATATGGAGAACTTATATATAATGGATTATGGCATAGCAAATTAAGAGAAGCGATTGATGCCTTTATAGATACTACTCAGGAAAATGTAAATGGAAGTGTAAAATTAAAGCTTTATAAAGGAAATATTAAACCTGCTGGGATATTTGCAGATTCACCACTTTATAATCAAGGAATATCTTCTTTTGGAAACAGTGAGTTTTATGATCATAAGGATGCTGAAGGATTTATAAATTTATTTACATTGCCTTTAAAAATAAATGCTATGAAGCAAAATAAAAATATAATTAGTGAAATAGTAGAATAAGCAAAATAAAATATATAAAAAATAGCTACGGATTAAATTTAAATCCTTAGCTATTTTTTTATTAAAAGGTTAGAATATATGATTAATATCAAACTTTCCACTTTCAAGAATATTATCAAAAGTCATTTTTATTTTTTCTATTTCAATGAAAGATTGCGTTTTATTTTCTGTAAGAATTGATTTATCTAATATATTAATGTATAAACATATATCATCAAAATAAGTATGATCTAATATTTTATACCACATTTCTTTTTCCTTATAATAATTCTTTGAATAAGAGTCAAGTTCTTTAGAAGCTTCACTCCAATTATCATCTTCAATATGCTGTTCAATTACATTTATATTAGATGTATACTTATCTGTAAATTCATAGACTTCATCATTTATATATATTCCTAATAATGTAAATAAAATAGTCCATACTATTACACCAATTACAGACTTCATAAGTTAATCACCTCATATTGTCAAATTTTCTTCTTTTGAATAAATATTTCATCGCATTCATCTAAGATACAAATAAGTACATCCTTAAAATTGTTAATTTGATTAGATTTTATAATTTCTAATAACCAATCTTCATTTTTATCAATTGATTTTAAACTTCTATGTATTACTCTACCATCAATAATTAAAGAGATAGGTAAATGTTTAAAGGTAACTGAAGGAGAATCGCTGTGACTTTCAGAAGGAACTACACTTAAATTTCCGTCAGTTTCTAAGATTGCATACTGTACTTCTTTTAAATTAAAAAAACCTTGAATTCTAAGTTGTTCTAAGAGTTCATCTATACTTATTCTTTCTTTTTTTAATTCCTTTTGATCTATCTTTCCTTTATTAATTAAAATAGAAGGCTTACCGCATAAAAAAGAATTAAATTTTCTGCTTTTTAAAGAAAGATAAGATATAATTGTTTGCATTAAAACTAAACCAGTTAAACTAGCTATTCCATTAATCATAGGTATATTATTATTTTCCATAGGCATAGAAACTACATCTGCTATTAGTAATGTAATAACTAAATCATAAGAGTTCATTTCTGCTATTTCACCTTTTCCCATAACTCTTAGTGAGATTAATACAGCTATATATAATATAATACTTCTAATTAAAACTACTAACATATTTATTCTCCTTTTATTTCTATAAAGGTATTATTTAAATAGTGTTTCCAATTTTTTTAATAAGAATTCAGCAAAAATATACTTAATAAAGTATTATATAGGTATATTATGTAACTAATATCTTTTAAAATTTATTTTAATTTGATATAATTATTTCTATGTTTAGTAAAATAGAAATAATTATAGGAGGAATCAACTTTGTCAAAGAGAAAACAAGTACAAGTTCCTATGGAAAAAATAGAGGAACAAGATAGATTTATAGAAGCAATAGCAGAGCAAAATTCTAGATACTACGCTATACACCAAGTAAAGCCTAAATATATAATTCAAACTTTTGGATGTCAAATGAATGAGCATGACTCAGAAAAACTTTGTGCTATGCTAGATAGTATGGGATATGAGCAAGGTATGATGGTAGATGAATGTGATTTAATAATATATAATACATGTGCAGTAAGAGAAAATGCTGAACTTAAAGTATTTGGTAATTTAGGACATTTAAAACTAGCTAAAAGAAAAAATCCTGATTTAAAAATTGCTGTATGTGGATGTATGATGCAACAACCACATGTAGTTAAAGAAATAAAATCTAAATACAAGCACGTAGACTTAGTTTTTGGAACTCATAATTTATATAAGTTCCCAGAGTTATTAACTAAATCAATAGAATCTGAAAAGATATTAGTTGACGTATGGGATGTAGATGGAGAAGTAGTAGAAGGTCTTAAGAGTAATAGAAAGTTTGAATTAAAAGCTTTCGTAAATATTATGTATGGATGTAATAATTTCTGTACATATTGTATAGTTCCATACACTAGAGGTAGAGAAAGAAGTAGAACACCAGAAGATATATTAAATGAAATAAAAGAGTTAGTTGCAAATGGAACAAAAGAAGTTACTTTATTAGGGCAAAATGTTGATTCTTATGGAAAAACATTAGAAAATCCTATGACATTTGCAGAGCTTTTACGTGAAGTAAATAAGATAGAAGGAATAGAGAGAATAAGATTTATGACTTCTCATCCAAAAGATATATCTGATGAAGTAATTTATGCAATAAGAGATTGTGATAAGGTATGTGAATTCTTACACTTACCGGTACAATGCGGAAGTTCTTCATTACTAAAAGTGATGAATAGACATTACACTAAAGAACAATACTTAGAGATAATTGAAAAAGCTAAGAAAGAAGTTCCAGATATAGCATTTTCAACAGACTTAATGATAGGATTCCCAGGTGAAACAGAAGAAGATTTATTAGATACTATAGATGTGGTAGAAAAAGTAAGATACGATTCTGCATTTACATTTATATATTCTAAGAGAAAAGGAACTCCAGCTGCAGAAATGGAAAATCAAATACCTGAAGATATTAAACATGAAAGATTTAATAGAGTATTAAGTAAGGTAAATGAAATAGTTGGAGAAATAAATCAAAGCTATATAGGTAAAACTGTTGAAGTATTAGTTGAAGGAAAAAGCAAAACTGATGATAATAGATTTATGGGAAGAACTAGACAAAATAAATTAGTAAATTTTGATGCAAAGAGTGAAGATTTAATTGGAAAATTAATTAATGTAGAAATAACATCTGCAACTGGTTTCTCATTAATTGGTAAAGAGATATAAATGTTAAATATTATATAACGGATATGATTAATTAATAAAAGAAGTATAACTAAACTTAAATATAGTTTATTTATACTTCTTTTTAATTTATTTAAAAATATAGTTGCTAAATAAGTGAAAATAGTTTACGTTAAATGTATATACATTTTATTTATGAAAGTATACATTTAATTTTTAATATAAAGGAGTGCTAACAATGAAGGAACCTATCTACAAAGTAATAGAAAATTATGTAAAAGACTTAATAAACTCAGAAAAGTTGAAAAAAGGAGATTTAATACCATCAGAAAAACAGTTAAGTGAAGAGTTTAACGTTACTCGTATGACAGTAAGATCAGCTTTAAATAACCTAGTAAAAGATGGATATATAAGTAGGCAAAGAGGTATAGGAAGTATAGTAATAGGTAGTAGAATATATGATAATATTTCAGCTATAAGTGGTTTTACTAAAGAGATGAATAGAAAAGGATATGAAGTATCAAATATATTACTAGAATTAAATATAGTTCAAGCAGATGAAGTCTTAGCTAGCAATTTAAATATAGAAGAAAATGAAAATGTATGGGAAGTGAAAAGAGTTAGATTAGCTGATAACGAAAGAGTGTCTTATATGATTACGTATATGCCTGTTAAGCTATTTCCTAACTTAAATGAAAATTACTGTAAAAAATCATTATATAGTTTTGTTGAAGATATATGTGGATATAAAATAGCAGTGTCGGAAAGAGAGGTACAAGCTATTATTTCTGATGAAGAGATAATGCAAAAACTAGAACTTAGTCAAGTAGAACCTATTTTATATATAAATCAAGTATGCAGACTTCAAAACGGTGATGTGTTTGAATATTCGCATACTTACCATCATGGATATACTTTAACATTAAACGCAGTATCAGAATAATTATAAATTTTTAAAAGAAAAATTGAAAAATTTGAAAACTATTGTTGCAAATGTATATACATTTAAACTATAATATTATTAAGAAGTAAATGTATATACATTTAACAAGAATGTATACATATATTCTTTATTATCCAAAATTATACATAATAAGGGTAAATATCTAGTTTTAAATACTAAAAGGGGGAAATTAAAATGGTAAAGATAATGTTAGCTTGCTCAGCAGGTATGTCAACAAGTTTGCTAGTAACAAAAATGGAGGCTGCAGCTAAGGAAAACGATATTGAGGCAGAGATTTGGGCAATATCAGAAGTAAATCTAAAAAATGAAATAGAAAAATGTGATGTGTTACTTTTAGGACCTCAAGTTAGATATGTTCTAAATAAGGCTAGTGAAATGGCAAAACCTTTCAATGTTCCAGTAGAGGTTATTAATATGATGGATTATGGAAGATGTAATGGTAAAGCAGTGTTAGATAGAGCTTTGGAATTATATAATAATAAATAAAAATTAATATATTAATATTATGGGGGAGAAAAAATGGATAAATTTATGGAGATTGCTGGAAAGATAGGTGCTCAAAGACACCTTGTTGCAGTAAGAGATGCCTTTGTTGCGATGATACCGATAACTATGATAGGAGCAATTGGTACATTAATAAATAACTTACCAATTAAAGCCTATCAAAATTTTATGGCAAGTGTTTTTGGTGAAAATTGGACTGTATTTGGTGGAAATGTATGATGGACTGCTATATGTATGATGTCATTATTCTTGGTTGTTGGAGTTGCTTATTTCTTAGCTAAATCATATGATGAGAATGGATTACAAGCAGGTCTTATTGCTTTAAGTATATTTTTTATATTAGCTCCACAATCGTTTTCCTTCTTGCCAGAAGGTGCTACTGAAGCAGTAACTGGATGGGGAGCTTTACCAAAAGCATATACAGGTACTGATGCATTATTTACAGCTATTATTATAGGATTACTATCTACAGAAATATTTGTTAGATTATCTAGAATAAAGCAAATGACAATTAAAATGCCAGATGGTGTACCTCCAGAAGTAGCAAGATCATTTGCTAAATTAATACCAGGAGTATTAACAATAACAATATTTACTTTTGCAGCGATATTTATAAATAAAATATTTGATGGGAAATACTTAACAGATTTATTAAATACTTATTTAGGAACACCATTATCAAATGTAGCAGATAGTTTAGGTGGAGCAATGTTAATAGCATTCTTTGTTCATTTCTTATGGATATTTGGACTTCATGGTGCAAACATAGCATTACCATTTACTGAAACAATGTTAATGAAATTAGGTGGAGAAAATGCTGCTTTAATAGAACAAGGAGCAACTGAAGGATTTAATGTTATGGCAGGGGCATTCTTTGACGCTTTTGTTTACTTAGGTGGTTCAGGAATGTTATTAGGATTAGTAATAGCATTAATAATAGCAGGTAGAAGACGTAAAGAAATGATAGCTTTAGGTGGACCACCAGCATTATTTAATATAAGTGAACCATTAATATTTGGTTTACCTATAGTTATGAACCCAATATTTATGATACCATTTATAATTTCTCCAGTAATATGTACAGCAATAGCTTATTTAGCAATAGACTTTGGTATGGTTGCACCAGTTATTATGCCGAAGATACCATGGGTAACTCCACCAATATTAGGAGGACTAATGGCTACAGGAAGCTTGAGTGGAGGAATATTAGCAGCAATCAACTTAATTATATCTGTTGTTATATACTTACCATTCGTAGTAATGTCAGAAAAGATGGAAGCGAAAAAAGCAGAAAAATCTGCTAATTAAGATATAGTAAATAATAAGGACGGTATATGAGATGGGAAAAGGATTAAAAATAGTTACAATTGGAGGGGGATCTAGTTATACTCCTGAATTAGTTGAAGGATTTATAAAAAGACATAAAGAATTACCTGTTTCAGAGTTATGGCTTGTAGATATAGAAGCTGGAAAAGAAAAGCTTGAAATAGTAGGTAATTTAGCTAAAAGAATGGTTAAAAAAGCTGGTATAGATATGAAAATATATCTTACTTTAGATAGAAAAGAAGCTCTAAGAGGAGCAGACTTTGTAACTACACAGTTAAGAGTAGGCCTTTTAGATGCAAGAATAAAAGATGAAAGAATTCCTTTATCTCATGGTGTAATAGGTCAAGAAACTAATGGTGCAGGGGGGCTATTTAAAGCCCTTCGCACTATACCGGTAATATTTGATATATTAAAAGATGTAGAGGAATTATGTCCAAATGCATGGGTTATTAATTTTACAAATCCTACAGGGATTATTACAGAAGCTGTGTTTAGATATACAAAATTCAAAAAATATATAGGATTATGCAATGTACCAATACATTTGAAAAATAATGTAGCTAAGCTATTTGAAGTAGATTCAGATAGAATTAGCATGGACTTTGCTGGTCTTAATCATATGGTTTATGGATTGAATGTTTCTTTAGATGGAGAAGATATTACAAAAGAAGCTATTGATAAATTTGTACAATCTGATATATCAATGCAAAATATTAAATCTATAGATTTTAATTCAGATTTTATAAAATCGTTAGGTGCAATACCTTGTCCATATCATAGATATTATTATAAAACTAAAGAAATGTTACAAGATGAATTACAAGAATACAAAGAAGGAAAATCTAGAGCAGAAGTAGTTAAAGAACTAGAAGGTCAATTGTTTGATTTATATAAAGATGAAAAATTAGATATAAAACCACCTCAATTAGAAAAAAGAGGAGGTGCGTATTATAGTGATGCGGCATGTAATTTAATTAGTTCTATATATAATGATAAGAAAGATATACAAGTTGTAAACACATTAAATAATGGTTCCATAAGAGATTTTAGGGACGATCAAGCTGTAGAAGTCAGTAGCGTAATAACAAAAACTGGACCTAAGCCATTATCAATTGGGTATTTACCAGAATCAGTTCATGGATTAGTAAGCCAAATAAAATCTTTTGAACTTTTAGCTGCAAAGGCTGCAGTTTATGGAGATTATAATAGTGCACTTTTATCTTTATGTATAAATCCTCTTATACCATCTGACGATTTAGCAAAAGTAATATTGGATGAAATGCTTGAAGCACACAAAGAGTATCTTCCACAATTTAAAAGGTAGGTAATGTTATGACAAAGCTTATAATAAATGCAGATGATTTTGGATATTGTGAAGCTGTAAACTATGGAATAATTTCAGCTCATAAAAATGGTATAGTAAGCTCTACAACAATGATGGCAAACATGCCTGGAGTTGAACATGCTATATCACTACTTAAAGAACATAAAACGTTAAGCTGTGGAGTACATCTTACTCTTAGTTGTGGTAAACCACTATTAACTAATTTAAATACTATAGTTGACGATAATGGTAACTTTTATAGAGGTATTACTAATGACATTCTTAAAAGTATGGATTTAGATGAGATATACAACGAATTTTGTGCTCAAATTGAAAGAGTAATTGATTTTGGTATAGAAATATGTCATTTAGATAGTCATCATCATGTTCATACATTAACAGGATTAAAACCTGTTATAGAAAAGATACTAGATAAATATACTTTGCCAATCAGGGGCGGATTTGAATACAGTATGGAGTATAAAAAGACAGTTAAGCTTATAGATAGTTTTTATAAGGAAAATGTAAGTGAGGATTACTTTATAAAAATATTAAAAGAAATACAAAGATATGATGTAGTTGATATGATGTGTCATCCGGCTTTTTTAGATGATTTCATTTTAAATTCAACTTCATATGCAATAGATAGAACTAAAGAATATAAAATATTAACATCTGGTAAAATTAAGAAGGCATTAGAAGAAAATAATATTATAATTTCAAATTATAAAGACATTTAGGGGGATAAAAATGGAAGATAAAATTATAGAGATATCTTTTGGTATTATTGGATATGCTGGTGATGCTAAAGGATTAGCATTTGAAGCTATTAGTGAATCTAAAAAAGGAAATATTGAAAAAGCAAGAAATTTAATAAAAGAATCCAAGGAAGCAATACAAAAAGCTCATAGATATCAAACTGAATTGATTCAAAATGAAGCCCAAGGAAATAAAACTGAAATGAGTGTTATACTAGTACACGCTCAAGACCATCTTATGAATGCAATGAACTTTCAACAATTATCAGAGGAGTTTATAGACTTATATGAAAGATTAGAAGAGAAGGCAGTTCAAATTTAAATATAAATCCTATGACCAACTATTCAAAAATCCCACTATATAATAGAAAAACTATTATATAGTGGGATTTTTATTATTAATAAATTATTCTGTTAGAACTTTTAAGAAGTTTTCAAGAATTCGTGCAGTAAGTCCCCATATAACGTAATCTTCATACTCATAAAATAGTACAGGATAGCTACTTTCTTGGAATTTATAGTCTTCTTTATTTGGTATAATATCATATGGAAATTTATCATCTGGTACAACTTCTAATTTATTTTTATAATATGTTGGTTTATTTTCTATTAAATGAATAATAGGAACTAAGAATGTATGATCAACCTCATCTTTATTTATATCTAAATTATCTATATTGTTTAATATGCCTACATAAGGGTGGATTATTAGATTCATATGAGTAATAAGCAAATCAAGTTGAGATATTATCTCAATGTTATATTTATTGGTACCTAATTCTTCACATGTTTCTCTAATGGCAGCATCCAGAGGGCTTTCTCCATTTTCTATCCTACCTCCAGGGAATGATATTTCACTTGGTTGAGTTCTTAGATTTTTTGATCTTACTTCAAATAGTATATAGTAAGAATCTTCTATTTTAACAATAGGAACTAATATAGAATATCTTTTCATATTTTCAAATCCATTTATATAAGGTTTATAATTTTCAAATTTATTTCTTATACTTTTTAACATTTTATCCTCCATGCTGTAGTGTAAAAAAGAATATATATACATATATTATACTATTAATAAATAAAAATAACTGATAAATAAAAATATTTTAATTGATATATTTGTAAGATATTGAAAAATAAAAAGATTCGATTGAGAAATTAAGGGTATATACTAAAATGTATAAAACACTTTAAATATTTTCAAGAAATTTTTAATATAAGATAGATTATGTATAAAAAATTGTAAAAAATAAACAAGTGTAGTATAATTAAATTACAAAATATATATCAGGGGAGCCTAATGGCTGAGAGGAGATGTAGATCTCGACCCTTTAACCTGTTTGGATAATGCCAGCGTAGGGAGATAGTAATTAAAATTAATTATTTAGTTAGTTAATTTATAGTCTTACCTATATTAGGTAAGACTTTTATTATGCAAAAAAATTAGGAGGTAGAATCATGGTAATAGCAGATGTAGCAGTAATGCCTTTAAGGCCTTATGCAGGAGAAGATGAAATGTATAAAGTAGTTGATGCTTGCATAGAAGAAATAGCCAAAAGTGGTCTAAAATATGAAGTTGCAGCAATGAGTACAACAATAGAAGGAGAATTTGATGAAGTATTTGATTTATTAAAGAAAATACATAGAATACCTTTTAACCTTGGATGTGAAAGAGTCATAACTGTTGCTAGAATAGACGAAAAATCTGGGGGCATAACAATAGATGAGAAACTTAAGAATCATAGATAAAATAAAAAATAGCTTATATCCTATAATAACGTTTTTAATAATATTAATTATCTGGCAACTTGTGGTTGAAGGATTTAATGTTCCGCAGTATATATTGCCATCACCTATTGATATTGTAGGGGTATTTTTTACAGACTATGAAAGTTTATACTTACATACTGTAATTACATTAAATGAAGCTTTATTAGGATTTATATTATCCATTATAATAGCATTAATAATGGGGATAATGATGGACTTTATACCTATTTTTAAAAAGTGCTTTTATCCTATAATGCTTGTTACCCAAACAATACCTACAATAACAATAGCACCTTTATTAATTATTTGGTTTGGTTTTGGTACATTACCAAAAGTATTAATGGTAACATTAACTTGTTTCTTCCCAATATTAATAAATTTTGTTGATGGTATGGAAAATTTAGATATAGATTATTTAAATTTGTTTAAAACTATGAATGCAAGTAAACTAAATACGTTTATCCATCTTAAATTTCCTATGTCAATGGATAAATTGTTTTCTGGTCTTAAGATATCATCTACTTATGCTGTAATGGCAGCCACAGTTGCTGAGTGGTTAGGAGGAAGCCAAGGGCTTGGAGTTTATATGGTTAGATCAAAAAGTGCATATGCTTTAGATAAAGTATTTGCATCAACATTAATTGTTGTAGTTAGTAGTTTAATATTTGTGGGAATAATTCAAGTAATAAAAAAGATTGTATTAAGACATAAGAATTAGGGAGGATATTATGAGATTAAAAAAAATGGGGATTTTATCCCTAATAGGAACTTTAACTTTAGGAAGTTTAGTAGGATGTTCAACTAAGAATGCTGAATCTAGTTCAAATAAAGATCAGCTAGAAAAAGTTACTATGGTTCTAGACTGGACACCAAATACTAACCATACTGGATTATATGTAGCATTAGAAAATGGATATTATAAAGATGAAGGGTTAGATGTAGATATAGTACAACCTTCTGATGGAGGTGCAGCAACTTTAGTTGCAACAGGTAAGGCAGACTTTGGCATAAGTTATCAAGAAGAAGTAACTTATGCTAAGACAAGCAAAGACCCACTTCCTATAAAGGCTGTAGCAACAATAATACAACATAATACATCTGGATTTGCTTCACCAGTCGATAGGAATATTAATACAGTTAAGGATTTTGAAGGAAAAACTTATGGTGGATGGGGGTCTCCATCAGAAGAAGCTATATTTAAGGCTGTTATGGAAAAAAATAATGCAGATATAAGTAAATTAAAAATAGTAGATATAGGAACAGATGATTTCTTTACAGCTACTAGTAAGAATGTTGACTTTGCCTGGATATTTGAAGGATGGGATGGTGTTGAAGCTACTAGAAAAGGTATAGACTTAAACTTTATGCCAATTAAAGATTTAGATGAGAGATTAGATTACTATACTCCACTTATAATATCAAATGAAAAACTTATTAGCCAAAATCCAGACTTAGTGAAGAAATTCTTAAAAGCAACGACAAAGGGATATGAGTATGCAATAGAGAACCCAACAGAGTCTGCTAAAATACTTGTTAAATATGCTCCTGAAATAGAAGAGGATTTAGCTATTAAGAGCCAAGAGTATTTAGCAACTAAATATAAAGATGATGCAACTAAATGGGGAGAAATGAAAGATAAGGTATGGGATAATTATACAGAATTCTTAAGGGAATATAATTTGATAGATAAGGATATGGAAGCAAAAGATGCTTATACAAATGAATTCTTACCAGAATAAAAATAAAAAAATCAGTATAAATAATGTTAGCAAGAGCTATGATGGAACAAAAATATTAGATAACATAAGTATGGATGTATATGAAGGTGAATTTGTATCAATTTTAGGTCCGAGTGGATGTGGAAAAAGTACAATATTTAACTTAATATGTAATCTAACTGGTACTGACAGTGGAGATATTAATGTTAATGGCAAGATAAGCTATATGTATCAAAAAGATTTATTACTACCATATAAGACAATTATAGATAATGTGGCACTACCATTAATACTTAATAAAAAAAGCAAAAAAGAAGCAAAGGAAATAGTAAATCCTTATTTTAAAGTATTTGGCCTAAGTGGATACGAAAATAAATATCCAAATGAATTATCAGGTGGTATGAAGCAAAGAGCAAACTTTTTAAGGACTTATATTAATTCTGACGATATTATGCTTTTAGATGAACCTTTTGGTGCATTAGATTCTATAACAAAACTATCAATGCAAAGATGGTTACTAGAAGTAAAAGGTAGGGTTAATTCAACTATTATTCTTATAACTCATGATATAGATGAGGCGATAATGTTATCTAATAGAATATATGTTATTTCTCAAAAGCCAGCTAGTGTGAAAAAGGAGTTTATTGTTAACAAGACTGATAATAATGATAAAAAAATGGAGCAAGTTATTAAATTAAAAAATGAGATATTAAGTCTACTATAAATTTATATAATTATTGACTTTTAAATATTTATAGTGCTACTATTTAATTAAAATAAAATCATAAAGCCATAAAGGTAATTATCAAAGATTAGATCTTTAATATTCCTTTGTGGCTTTTTTTATAAGAAATTATATGGAAATATTCCAAGAAATGAGTAAAAAGTTTATAAAAATTGCATGGTAAAATTACAAAATAGTATTTATTTCTATATTAGTTGCATTATATAAAAAATTTAGAATAAATATTCAACTTTTATAAATAAACTTAAAAACAGTTTTTTGATTAAACTTATACTTATAAATTACTAAATACTTAATAATTTTAATGAATAAGCATAGAATTAATATAAAAAGTTAAAAAATAATAAGAATTTAGAGTTATTGACTTTTAACATAATGTACACTAAAATGTAAATAACTTAAATGAATTTTCATATTTCTAAAAATTTAGAAAATTTAAATTCTAAAGTTTAATGCATGGGTGTAGGGAGAGTAAAAGAGTTTTATAAAGTTAAATTAGATATTAGTAAAAGGGGGATTTACGTATGGACACGGCAAAATATGTTTTTAAACGTATTATGATGGCAATATTTACAATATTTGTTGCTGCTACAATTACATTCTTTTTAATGAAACTAGTACCAGGAAGTCCATTTGCTTCAGAGAAAACAAATGAAATAGCGCAACAAGCTTTAAATGAGAAGTACGGACTGGATAAGCCGGTATTAGTACAATACAAAATATACTTACAACAATTATTACAAGGAGATTTAGGTGTAAGTTATAAACTTCAAAAAAATGTACCAGTCACAAAAATAATCGCAGATTCTTTCCCTATATCAGCAAGAATTGGTGCAATGGCAATTGGCTTTGCACTATTAGTAGGAATACCATTAGGATGCCTATCAGCTTTGAAAAGAGGTAAATGGGAGGACAGTGTAATCCGTGTTGTATCAACATTAGGTATTGCTGTTCCGTCATTTGTAATAGCAACAGCATCCATGTTAATATTTGCAATTGAATTAAATTTATTACCTACTTATGGTTTAAGCAATCCATCTAGCTATATATTACCTGTATTTACATTAGGATTTTATCCTATGTGTTACATAACAAGACTAATGAGATCAAGCATGTTAGATTCATTAGGCCAAGATTATATTAGAACAGCAAGGGCAAAAGGAATGTCAGAGTTTATAGTTACATTTAAACATGCTTTAAAAAACTCACTTATTCCAGTAATAACGTATTTAGGACCATTAGTAGCATTTACATTAACTGGTGGTTTTGTTGTAGAAAAAGTATTCAATATTCCAGGGCTTGGAAGATATTTTATTAAAGCAATAGATGCAAGGGATTATAACCTTATAATGGGAACAACTGTTTTCTTAGCATCATTTATTATATTAATGAACTTAGTTTGTGACATCTTATATAAACTGGTAGATCCAAGAATTAAGTTAGATGAATAAGGGGGGACAACTTTTATGATTTTAGATAATAGTAAGAAATTTAACTGTGAAGTTGATTTATCTCCAGATGACTTCAAACCAGTTACAAAAGAAGTACAACAAAGTTTAATAACTATGGGGGAAAATACAAGCTACTGGAAAGACGCATGGAGAAGATTAAAAGAAAATAAAATTGCAATGATTGCATTAGTAGCAATTATATTAATTATAGGTTTTGCATTTATAGGACCTTTCTTAAGTCCATATACATATGATCAACAAATTAGGGGACATGAAAATCTATTCCCTTGCATGGAACATCCATTTGGAACTGACAAGTTAGGTAGAGATTTATTAGTAAGAACTATGGTTGGAGCAAGAATATCATTATTAATTGGTATAGGCTCTGCAGTTATAGTTTTAGTTATAGGATCTATTTATGGAGCTATATCTGGGCTTGCAGGTGGTAAAATAGATACAGTAATGATGAGGATAGTTGAAATAATTTATTCATTACCTGATATGTTAGTTATTATATTACTTAGAATAGTACTACATGAACCATTAACAAAAGCCTTTGATTCTGGAAAAGCATTTGGAGTTCTTCAGACTCTAGGACCGGGTATTATAGCTATGTTTATAGTTTATGGACTTTTATATTGGGTTGGTATGGCGAGGATTGTAAGAGGGCAAGTTTTACAATTAAAAGAGATGGAATATATTAGTGCAGCACGTGCATTAGGTGCAAATAATAAACGATTAATATATAAACACTTACTTCCAAACTGTGTTGGTCAATTAGTCGTAACTACAATGTTACAAATACCCTCAGCGATATTTACAGAAGCCTTTTTAAGCTTCTTAGGAATTGGTGTAAGTAAACCACTAGCAAGCTTAGGTTCCTTAGCATCAGATGCATTATCTGGAATATCATCATATCCATACAGATTAATGTTCCCAGCAGTTGCTATAAGTATTATTATACTTGCATTTAACTTATTTGGGGATGGATTAAGAGATGCACTTGATCCAAGATTAAAGAGATAGGGGGACAAAATTATGGGAGTTATTAAGGATGATACATTATTAAAAGTAAATGATTTAGAGGTATCTTTTTTTACTCATGCAGGAGAAGTAAAAGCAGTTCGCAAAGTTTCATATGATTTAAAATACGGTGAGGCTATGGGGATCGTCGGTGAATCAGGAAGTGGTAAATCAGTATCATCATATGCTTTAATGGGGATTATACCTGAGCCGGGGAAAATACTTAACGGTAGTATTAATTTTGAAGATAAAGATATTACTAAATTATCTGAAGCTGAGATGCTTAAATTAAGAGGGAAAGAAGTAGGGATGATATTCCAAGACCCTATGACATCTTTAAATCCAGTTTTTACTGTTGGAAGTCAAATTGATGAGAGTTTAAAAAAACATACAAATTTAGATAAGAAAGAAAGAGAAAAAAGAATCATAGAATTGTTTGAATTAGTTGGAATTAACCAACCTGAAAAAAGATTAAAGCAATACCCTCATGAATTTTCTGGAGGTATGAGACAACGTGTTATGATTGCTATGGCACTTGCCTGTAATCCAAAATTACTAATAGCAGATGAACCAACAACAGCTTTAGACGTTACAATACAAGCTCAAATAATAGAGTTATTAAAAGAACTAAAAGAAAAAATAAATATGTCTATAATTTTTATTACACATGATTTAGGTGTTATATCAGAAATATGTGATAAAGTAGCAGTCATGTATGCAGGAAATATTATAGAAAGAGGAAGTATTGATGATATATTCTATAATCCTAAACATCCATATACATTAGGTCTTTTAAAATCTATACCTAAGATAAATGCTGATGAGCATGAAAGATTAATACCTATTGAAGGTAATCCAGTAGATTTAATAAATCCGCCAAAAGGGTGTGCTTTTGCACCAAGATGTGATTATTGTATGAATATATGTATGGAAAAAGTTCCACCAGTTTATTCTGTTGAAAAAGGTCATGAATCTAGCTGCTGGTTGTTAGTAAAAGAAGAATTTGAAAGGGAGGTAAAGGCACTATGATAAATGAAAAGAAAAATGACAATTTAATTGAAATAGTAGGATTAAAAAAGTACTTCCCAGTTAAAGAGGGATTCTTAAAAACTAATTATGTAAAAGCAGTTGATGATGTTTCATTACATATAAAAAAAGGGGAAACTTTAGGTTTAGTTGGTGAAAGTGGATGTGGCAAGACGACTTTAGGTAGAACTATATTAAGACTTCATGAACCTACTGAAGGAAAGATTATATATAAGGGTGAAGATATAACTAAAGTAGATATGCTTTCATATAGAAGAAAGATGCAAATAATATTTCAAGATCCATATGCATCTTTAGATCCAAGGATGACGATTGGTGATATTATTGGTGAGCCGCTAGATATCCATAAACTATATAAGAATAAGCAAGAAAGACAAGAAAAGATATATAATTTGCTTGAAACTGTTGGCTTAAATAAAGAACATGCAAATCGTTTTGCACATGAGTTCTCAGGGGGACAAAGACAAAGAATCGGAATCGCAAGAGCATTAGCTGTAGAACCAGAATTTATTGTTTGTGATGAGCCTATTTCTGCTTTAGATGTTTCTATACAAGCTCAAGTTGTAAATATGCTAGAAGATCTACAAGCCGAAAGAGGATTTACTTATTTATTTATTGCGCATGATTTATCAGTTGTTAAGCATATAAGTAATAGAATAGGTGTAATGTATTTAGGTCATTTAGTTGAGTTAACAACAAGCAAAGAATTATATAAAAATCCGATGCATCCATATACACAGACATTACTTTCTGCAATTCCAATAGCAGATCCAAAGATGAGTAGATCTAGAAAGCGTATAGTTCTAGAGGGAGATATACCAAGTCCATTAAATCCACCTAGTGGATGTACATTTAGAACTAGATGTCCATATGCTACAAGTGAATGTAGTAAAGTAGCACCTACATTAAAAGAATATGATAACGGACATTTCGTTGCATGTCATAACTTAGATAAAATACAAAAATAAGGTATATATTACCAAAGGTATTATATAGATAATAATTAGGGGGAGGATAATAGTATGAAAATGCTAAAATTTAAGAAAAAAGTTGCAGTTATATTAGCTTCAACTTTAGCACTATCAACAGTACTATCTGGATGTAGTAGTTCAGGTGGCAATTCAACAGGAGGTTCTGCAAATGGATTCGAACTTAATGTATGCGTTGGACCAGAGCCTGAATCAATAGATCCAGCAAAGAATACTGCTTCAGATGGTTCTACATTAATAAACCATGCTTTTGAGGGTCTTATGAAATTAGATTCTAATAGCAAAGTAGTTGAAGGTCAAGCAGCAAAATACGAAGTAAGTGAAGATAAAAAAGTATATACTTTTACACTTCGTGATGATGCAAAATGGTCAGATGGAGAAGCTGTAAAAGCAAGTGATTTCGTATATTCTTGGCAAAGATTAGTAAATCCAGAAACAGCAGCAGATTACAACTATATGATAGATATGGTTGAAAATGCAAATGATATAATGAAAGGTAAAAAAGATCCTAGCGAGTTAGGTATAAAAGCACTTGATGAAAAAACATTAGAAATAACTTTATCAACACCTACTACATATTTCTTAGAAATATGTGCATTCCCAGCTACATATCCTGTAAGACAAGATATAGTAGAAGCTAATCCTGACACTTGGTCAACTGACCCACAAACATATATAGGAAATGGTCCATATGTTTTAAAAGAATGGAATCATCAAGCTAAAATGGTATATGCTAAAAATGAAAATTATTATGATTTAGAAAAATTAGGACCAGATACAATTAACTTCGAACTTATGGAAGATCAAAATACTATATTATCTGCATTTAAAAATGGAGAAATATTATTTGGAGATGATTTACCAAATGATGAAATAGAAGCTATGAAAGAGAATGGATTAGAAATAAAAAGTCAATTAGGAACTTATTTCTTATGCTTAAATGTTAAAGAAAAAGGTTTAGATAATGTAAAGGTTAGACAAGCTCTTGCTCTTGCAATAGACAGAGAATACTTAGTTGAAAAAGTAGCTCAAGGTGGTCAAATACCAGCAGATACTTTTGTTCCTACAGGTTTAAGTGACGAAGATGGAAGCACAGAATTCCATAGTAACGCTGAAGCTTGGTATAGTGCAGATTCAAAAGATTATGAAGCAAATATAAAAAAAGCAAAAGAACTTCTTAAAGAAGCTGGATACGAAAATGGTAAAGGACTTCCAACTATAGAGTTAATGTGTAACCAAGGACACGAACCAATAATGGAAGCTGTACAAAATATGTGGAAAGAAAATCTTGGTATAAATGCAACTATATCTAATCAAGACTGGAATGTATTTATAGATACAAGAAAGAAAGGAGATTATCAAGTAGCTCGTCATGGATGGTTAGCTGATTATAATGATCCAATATCATTCTTAGATATGTGGATAACAGGTGGCGGAAATAATGATGCTCAATGGTCAAATACAGACTATGATAAATTAATAAGCGAAATAAAAACATCAACTGATAATAAAGAAAGATATACAAAAATGCATGAAGCAGAAAAAATATTAGGTGAAGAAATGCCAGTAATACCACTTTATTATTACACTGACTTAATGTTAGTTTCAGATAAGTTAGAAGGATTCTATTCTTCACCACTTGGATATAAATACTTTATGTATACTTCAGTTGCTGAATAATAGAAAATATTATTAAGTTGTAAAAGATGATTTGTAGATTAAATCTACGAATCATCTTTTTTATTTTTAATATACAAAATCCTAACGATTGAGTGTATTTAAATATGTCTTTTATATTTATTTTTGGGTAAATAGTATAACATAATTATAAAAAAATGATCATATTATATTTTATTATTATAAAATAATTTTTAAAAACAAATTTGAAAACGTAAACACATCTATATTTATAAAAATAAAGTAAAAAATGTAAAAAGATGAAGAAAATAGTATACTATATTGTAAAAAATATGATATAATTTTTTTAATTTAAAAACACGAATTATTTTATTTGAAATTTTAAAAAAGTAAAGCGTGTAAATAAAAAGTAAAACAATATTGAGGGAGAATTTACAATGGTAAAAAGAAATGGACAAAGGATAGCGGCAATCGCTATTGCAGCAGCATTAATAGGTCAAAACGTAGAACCAATTTTTGCTCTTGAGAATTTAAAGACAGCAGAACAAGTTGAAAATTCGGAAAATAAAGAAATATCTGAAGGAGAAACACCAGAAGAAATTACTGATTCTGATGAAGATTATGCAGACCAATATGAGGCAAAAGATGCTTTAGATGCTATAGAAGAAGCTAAAGAAGAATCTAATGATGAAACTAAAGAAAAAGAAGAATCTAGTGAAAATGTAAAAAACATTGAGTCTGATAAAAATAGTCAAGATAAAAATGATAAAACAACTATAGATTTTAAAGTAATGGCTATAAGTGATTTACATGCAAACTTAATGAACTATGATTACTATACTGGATCAACAACAAAGAATTCAGGTTTAGTTAAGGCAGCTACGGTTATAAAAGAAGAAAAAGAAAAAGCAAATAAATCATCAAAAAAAGAAGTGGATAATGTAATATTAGTAGATAATGGAGATACAATACAAGGTACACCGTTAGCTAACTTATATGCAGTAAAGCAACCAGTTGCACCAGGAGAAAAATACCCTGTTTATAAAGCTCTAGAATCATTAGGTTTTGATATGACTACTATAGGTAACCATGAAGTTAACTATGGTATGGATTATATAAAGCAAATAGTAAAAGCAAACACTAGCATGGGAATGGTTTGTGCAAACCTTAAGGATGCTAAAAGTGGAGATTTAGTATTTGATCCATATAAGATATTAACTGAAACAGTAGTAGACTCAAATGGAGAAGAAAGAGAATTAAAGATAGGTATAACTGGTGTTGTTCCACAGCAAATACTAAATTGGGATAAAGTTATACTAGATGGAAAAGTAACTGTAGATGATATGGTTAAAAGTGTAGAAAAATATGCTAAAGAAATGAAAAATAGTGGTGCTGATATAGTTGTAGTACTTGGACATACAGGGTATGGTGAAGAAACTACAGATGCAACAGGTGCAGAAAATGCAGGTTATGCTATATCTATGTTAGAAGATGTAGATGTAGTTGTTGGTGGACATGTACATAGAAGTGCTAAATATGAAGTTGAAAAAGAAAATGGAGATATAACTCAATACGTTCAACCGCTTAATAATGGTAAAGAAGTAGGGGTTGTAGATCTTAAAATAGAAGTAACTGAAGATGAAAATGGTAATGATACATATACAATAAATGATAGTAATTCTAAGGTAAATAACATCAGTGTAGCTAATAAAGCTAATGATATAGAAACTGAAGCGGTTGTTAAAGAATACCATGAAGCTACTGACAAATATGTAAATGAAAAATCAGGAGAGGTTACAAAAGATCTAAATAGTTTCTTTACATTAGTAGCAGATGATCCATCTATACAAATAGTATCCGATGCTCAAAAAGCTTATGTTGAAGAACTTATAAAGAATAATGATCCAAGCTTAACTCCTTATGCTGATCTTCCAATATTATCAGCAGCAGCTCCATTTAAGGCTGGAAGTAGTGCAGATAACTACGTTGATATAAAAGCTGGAGGACTTGCTATAAGAGATTTATCTAACTTATATAAGTATGATAATACAATGGCAGTTATAAAATTAAATGGTTCTGATGTTAAAGAATGGTTAGAATTCTCAGCTAATATGTTCAATACAATAGATGTAAATTCAAATGAAGAGCAAAATTTAATAAACAGAGATTTCCCTACATTCAACTTTGATGTAATAGATGGAATAGAATACGAAATAGATGTAACTCAAAAACCTAAATATGATAAAACTGGAAAAGTAATAAATCCAGATTCATCAAGAATATACAACTTAACTTACAATGGACAACCTATAGATTTAGATCAAGAGTTCTTAATAGCTACAAATAACTATAGAGCTGGCGGAGATAGTTTCCCATGGAATGGTAGACAAGTAAGTGTATATACTACAACTGATGAAAGTAGAGATGTATTAAAGAAATATATAGAAGATGCTGGAAGATTAGAGCCAAGCATTGACAACAACTGGAAGTTTAAAACTATAGATACTGATGCTAAGGTATACTTTACTTCTCATGAAAATGGAGTAAACTATTTATCAAGCTATCCTTCTATATATACAAATAAACAATCAGCTGGTGATAGATTATACAAATACTACTATGATTTATCAGGTGAAAAAGAAAAATCTAATAAAATAACTATATTACACACAAATGATACACATGGTAGATTAAAAGCAGATGATAAAGTAATAGGTATAGATACAGTTGCAGCAATAAAGAACAATACAGAAAATTCTATATTAGTTGATGCAGGAGATACTATACATGGTTTACCATTTGTTACTTTAAGTAAAGGTAAAGATGCTGTTGATTTATTAAATGAAGCAGGATATGAATATATGGTTCCTGGGAATCATGATTTTAACTATGGTTATGGTAGACTAATGGAATTATTTAAAAATAGCGTAACTTTAAAAAATGGTGAAAACAGACTAAGATTATTAGCTTCTAATGTTAAAAAGGATGGAAAATCTATATTTGAATCTAATAACATAAAGGAAATGGAAGTTAATGGGAAAACTGTAAAAGTTGGTTTCTTTGGTATAGCAACAGAAGAAACTGCTTTTAAAACAAATCCTAATAATGTTAAAGGTATAGACTTTACGAATCCAGTAAAAGCAGCTAAGGAACAAGTAAAAGAATTAGAAGATAATGGTGCAGATGTAATAGTTGCATTATCTCATATAGGAACTGATGAAAGTAGTGAGCCTACGGCTTATGATGTTATAAATGCTGTAGATGGAATAGATGTATATGTAGATGGGCATAGTCATACTACATTTAAAAATGGAGAAAAAGTTAAAGATACTTTATTAGTAAGTACAGGTGAATACTTATCAAACCTTGGTAAAGTTGAGTTAGAATTAAATGACAAAAATGAAGTAGTAAATGCTACTGCAAGTCTTATAACAAAAGAAGAAACTTTATCTATAACTCCTGATGAAAAAGTTGCTTCAAAAATAGAAGAAATAAATTCAACACAAGAAGAAGTATTATCTGAAGTTATAGGAAATAATGCTATAGATCTTGATGGAGATAGAAATAGTGTAAGATATGGAGAAACAAACTTAGGAAATTTAATAACTGATGCTATGTTAAATGAAACTGATGCAGATCTTGCTATAACAAATGGAGGCGGAATCCGTGCTAGTATAGCTAAAGGAGATATAACAAAAGGTGATGTTGTAAGTGTTCTTCCATTTGGTAATTTTATAGTTACTAAACAGCTTACTGGAGCTCAAATAAAAGAAGTTCTTGAATTCGGTGTTAGGGCTTATGGAGAATCTTTAGGAGGATTCCCTCATGTTGCTGGAATAAAGTTTGTTGTAGATCCAAGCAGAGCAGTTGGAGATAGGATAATATCTTTAACTATAAATGGCAAAGATTTAGATATGAATAAAACATATACCGTAGCTACAAATGACTTTATGGCTGCTGGTGGAGATGATTATCCTTGTTTCGGAGATCTGCCTACATTAAATGAGTATTCTTCATTAGAAGAATCAGTTGCAAACTTTATAAAAACTTTAGGAACTGTTAGTTATACTAAACAAGGTAGAATATTAGCAGGTACAATGATAGACGGAGTTATAAAAGTTAAAGTTGAGAGTGAATATATAAAAGATATACTTACTAGTGTAATAACTTTTGGATATACTGTAGAAATTTCAGAAGAAGGGGATAAGTCTATAGTTAAGATATATGATCCAAAAGCTAAAAATAGATCTCTTATAGCTATTTTAGAAGTGAAAGATGCTACTATAGAAGAATTAAATAAGTTAGTAGAAGAAATAAGAGAAGAATTAGAAAATAATAAACCAGATAATGGTGGTAATGACAACGAAGACCAAGACGGAAATAACGGAAATGGTGAAAGTGATAACGAAGACCAAGATGGAAATAACGGAAATGGTGAAAGTGACAACGAAGATCAAGATGGAAATAACGGAAATGATGAAAGTGATAACGAAGATCAAAATGGAAGCCAAAATGGTAACAATGTAAATAGCAACAGACCATCAAATCCTCAAACAGGAGATGCTAATCTTTTAGGTTACGTAGGACTAAGTGTAGCTGCTATGGCAGGTGTGTTTGTAAATAACAGAAGAAGAAGAGAAAAATAAATAAAAAAACTCTCTAAGTTTATTTAACTTAGAGAGTTTTTTATTTATAAAATTATAAGACTTGATTAATATGTTTATGTCAAATGATAAAAATATTGAATTCAAGCTGTTTATCATTAAAAGATACACAAATTTATATAATAAAATTAAGTTAATAAAAAATATATTAAATATAATAAAAAAATTATTTTGCTGAAAAGAGTTGACAATTACCTTTGAATATAATATATTTTGATTATCGAAATAATTACTGATAATTAACGATAATCAATATGTTAATCGGAAGTAAATTTTTTTGATATATATTTTGAAAATCAAAATATATAAATATCAAAATACAAGGAGTAAGAATATGAAAGAGGTAATAATAGGAGGTGTTGGAAATTATATACCTTCTAAAATAGTCACCAATGCTCAACTAAGTGAGTTTGTTGATACAGACGATGAGTGGATATATTCAAGGACAGGAATAAAAAGTAGATACATATCAGAAGGAGAAGACACTTCTTATATGGCTTCAAAAGCTAGTATCAAAGCCATACAAGATGCTAATTTATCTCCACTAGATGTAGATTTAATTGTATTAGCTACATGTACACCAGATATGTTTACTCCATCTACAGCTTGCATAGTACAAAATTTAATAGGTGCAAAAAATGCAGTAGCTTTTGATATAAGTGCTGCATGTACAGGGTTTATTTATGGTTTAGAAGTTGCAAAATCTCTTATGATTTGTAATGACTATAAACATGCACTTGTTATAGGATCAGAAAATTTATCTAAATCAGTTGATTGGGATGATAGATCAACTTGTGTATTATTTGGAGATGGTGCAGGAGCAGCTATTTTATCTAAAAGTGATGAAAAAGGAATTGTAAGTTCTTTTTCTAAATCTGAAGGAGATAAATGGCAGTGTATAACAATAGAAGGAAATAACATAGATAGTCCTTTTGTAGAAAATAAAACAATAAGAAATTCAAAGCTAAAAATGAATGGAAATGAAGTATTTAAGTTTGCAACTTCTACAATTGTAAATTCTATAAATAAAATATTAGATGATAATAATTTAAGCTTAGATGATATTGATTATATAATACCTCATCAAGCGAATATTAGAATAATTGATTATGCTGCTAAAAAGTTAAAAGTATCAATAGATAAATTTTACATAAACATTGAAGAATATGGAAATACATCTGCAGCATCAATCCCACTTGCGTTATGTGAGATGAATGAGAAAAAAATATTAAAAAAAGGTCAGAAAATTATATTAGTTGGATTTGGAGCAGGTCTCACTTATGGTGCAACTCTTATAAACTGGTCAAAATAAAAATAAATTAATTTAAGGAATTTAAATTTAATAATTAACTAAGATACTAAGATTTAAAAACTAAGATGAATTAAACATGACTACAAAAATAAGTAGAATACAAAATAAAATATAAAAGAAAATTTGGAGGAAAATAAAATGATATTTGAAAAATTACAAGGAATAATAGAAGAAAACTTATCAATAGAAAGAGATGAAATAAAACTAGAAAGTACATTTGAATCTTTAGGAATAGATTCTTTAGATACATTCCAATTAGTGATAGAAATAGAAGAACAATTTGGAATTGAAATAGAATCACCAGAAAATATGAAGAGTATACAAGATGTTGTTAATTACATAGAAGAAAAGACTAATGAAAAAGTAAATTCATAATAAGAGTAAGTTACAGGAGGATTTATGATAAATTCAAGGATAACAGATATACTTAATATTAAATATCCAATTATACAGGGAGGAATGGCATGGATTTCAGATGCAGACTTAGCAGTAGGCGTAAGTGAAGCGGGAGGTCTTGGAATAATAAGTGGCGTAGGTGAGACAGAAGATGTTAGATCTCAAATAAAAAAAGCTAAGTCACTTACAAATAAACCTTTTGGTGTAAATATAATGCTAATGGCTAAAAATGTAGATGAAATTGCTAAGATGGTATGTGAAGAAAAAGTATCTGTAGTTACAACTGGTGCAGGTAGCCCCGGAAAGTATATGGAAGATTGGAAAAAAAATAATATAAAAGTAATACCTGTTGTCCCTTCTGTAGCAATAGCAAAACGAATGGAAAAGTTCGGTGCAGATGCTGTTATTGTAGAAGGGATGGAAGCAGGGGGACATATAGGACAATTGACAACTATGAGTTTAGTACCGCAAGTTGTAGATGCAGTTAGTATTCCTGTTATAGCGGCAGGGGGGATAGGTGATGGAAGAGGTATAGCAGCATCATTTATGTTAGGCGCTTGTGGAGTACAAATGGGAACTAGATTTTTAGTGTCTGATGAATGTAATGTCCATGATAATTATAAAGAGAAAGTACTTAGTGCAAGAGATATAGACTCAGAGATAACAGGAACATCAACTTCACATCCAGTAAGAGTCTTAAGAAATAAATTAACTAGAGAATATGTAAAACTAGAAAAATCTAATGCAGATAGTAGTGAAATTGAAGCCTTAGGAAAAGGAGCTTTAAGAAAAGCAGTTATAGATGGAGATGTTGAAAATGGAAGTGTAATGGCAGGGCAGATTGCAGGTCTTGTCAAAGAAAAACAAAGTTGTAAAGAAATAATAAATGAACTGGTTTATGAGTTCGAAGAAACTCTTAGGAGGATATAATGAGTAAAAAGACAGCTTTTCTTTTTCCAGGTCAAGGTTCACAGTATATAAGCATGGGAAAAGAATTATATGATAATATTTGTGAATGTAAAGAGATATTCGATAAAGGTCAAGAAATACTAAATACGCCAATAACAGATTTAATATTTAATGGTGAGCAAGATGAGCTTACAAAAACTAAGAATAGTCAACCCGCTATTTTATTAACATCATTAGCATGCTTAAAAGCCTTAGAAATAAATGGAGTGGATGCTGATTATTCATTAGGATTATCTTTAGGGGAATATGGAGCATTAGTACATGCAAGAGCATTATCTTTTGAAGATGGAATAAAATTAATAAAAAAAAGAGCACAAATAATGGACTCTGCAGTAAGTCCAGACGAAGGCACAATGGCCGCCGTATTAAAATTAAGTGACGATAAAGTAAAAGAATTAATAAAAAGGTCAAATGAATTTGGCCTTGTAGAAGGAGCCAATTATAACTGCCCAGGTCAAGTAGTTATTTCTGGAGAGCCTAAAGCTATAAAAGCAAGTATAAAAATAGCAAAAGAATTAAAAGGTATGGTTGTACCACTTAAAGTAAGTGGGCCTTTTCATAGTTCTATGTATGAAAAAGCAAGTTATGAATTTTATAATGAATTAAAAAAAGTAAATATAAATAACTTTGATAAAGTTGTTTATTCAAATGTAAAAGGTAAGCCATATGAAAAAGATGATGATGTATACGAGTTATTAAGAAAACAAATAATGTCTTCTGTTTTATTTGAAAAGAGTATAAGGGATCTAATTGACAAAGGTGTAGATACATTTATTGAAGTTGGTCCAGGTAAAACATTAAGTGGATTTGTAAAAAAAATAAACAAGGATGTTTTTGTATACAATGTGGAAGATATAAAATCATTAAATGAAACTGTAGAAAGCTTAAAGGCTAGAGTTGCTAGTATATAAAATAAATACCTAAATAGTAATTAGGAGGTAAATCAATGTTAAAGGGAAAATGTGCAATAATAACTGGGGCTTCTAGAGGAATAGGAAGATCTATAGCGCTAAAATTTGCAAAAGAAGGTGCGAATATAGTTTTAAATTATAGAAACAGTGAATCAGAAGCTCTAGAATTAAAAAATGAGCTTGATAAATTAGGATCTAATACTTTGATAATCAAAGCAGATATTAGTAAATTCGATGAAGCTGAAAAGTTAATAAAAGAAGCTAAAAATACTTTTGGAAAAATAGATATACTAGTTAATAATGCTGGAATAACAAAAGATACACTAATTATTAGAATGAAAGAAGAAGATTTCGATAACGTAATAGAAGTAAATTTAAAAGGAGCTTTTAATTGCTTAAGAGCAATTTCTCCAATAATGGTAAAACAAAAAGAAGGTAAAATAATAAATATGTCCTCTGTTGTAGGAGTTATAGGTAATGCAGGTCAAGTAAATTACTCAGCTTCTAAAGCTGGTTTAATAGGAATGACAAAATCTTTAGCTCGTGAAATAGGAAGTAAAAATATAAATGTAAATGCAATAGCACCAGGTTTTATAGACACTGATATGACTAAGGTATTAAGTGATGATCAAAAGAAAAATATAATATCACAAGTTCCTTTAAAGAGACTAGGAAATGTTGAAGATATAGCTAATTTAGCAGTATTCTTAGGGAGTGATAAATCAAATTATATAACAGGCCAAGTAATTCATGTTGATGGCGGAATGGCAATGTAGGAGGTAATTATGAGTAGAAGAGTAGTAATAACAGGTATAGGTGCAGTAACTCCTATAGGTAATAACGTTGATGAATTTTGGTCAAATAGTAAAGCTGGAAAGTTAGGAATCGATTTTATAAAAACGATAGATACAGAAAACTTAGATGTAAAAATAGCAGGAGAAGTTAAAGATTTAAAGATAGAAGATTATTTAGATAAAAAAGAAAGCAGGCGCCTTGATAAATTTACACAATATGCACTTATTGCAAGTGAAGAAGCTGTAAATAATGCAGGTCTTAATATAGATGAATTAGATAAAAATAAATTTGGAGTAATGGTAGGTTCTGGTATAGGTGGTTTTCATACACATGAAAATGAATTTACTACTTTATACAATAAAGGGCCAAAAAGAATATCTCCAATGTACATACCAATGACAATAATTAATGCTGCAGCTGCAAATATAGCAATAAAATATGAAGCTAAAGCTACATGCACATCAGCTGTTACTGCTTGTGCAACAGGAACAAATAATATAGGAGATGCATTTAGATATATAAAACATGGATATGCAGATGTAATGATTAGTGGAGGATGCGAATCTTCAATTACACCTATAGCTATAGCAGGATTTGCAAATATGAGGGCTTTAAACTCTAATAATGACCCAAATAGAGCGTCAATACCATTTGACAAAGAAAGAAGCGGATTTGTTATGGGCGAAGGTGCAGGTATATTAGTTATGGAAAGTTT
Organism: Romboutsia faecis; assembly: GCF_014323405.1. GTDB lineage: Bacteria > Bacillota > Clostridia > Peptostreptococcales > Peptostreptococcaceae > Romboutsia_E > Romboutsia_E faecis. The sequence continues at coordinate 257,156 of NZ_JACRWE010000003.1, forward strand.
AGATCATGCGTTAAAGAGAAATGCAAATATATTATGTGAGATAGTAGGTTATGGATCTACATGTGATGCGTATCATATAACATCTCCAGATCCTAAAGGGGAAAGTGCTTCAAGAGCAATGATTGATGCAATAAATGAAGGTAATATTGACTATAGTCAAGTTTCATACATTAATGCTCATGGAACATCTACACCCTACAATGATTTATTTGAAACTAGAGCAATAAAAAAAGTATTTAAAGAAAGTGCTAAAAATATACCTATATCATCAACTAAATCTATGACTGGACATTTATTGGGTGCAGCAGGAGCTGTAGAATCAATAGTATGTATTAAGGCTTTAGAGGAAGGTTATATTCCTCCTACTATAGGATACAAAGAAAGTGATGAAGAGTTAGATTTAGATTATGTACCTAATACTGGTCGTAAGTCTGAATTAAAGTACGCAATTAATAACTCTTTAGGATTTGGTGGTCATAATGCATCACTTTTATTTAAAAAGTGGGAATAATTGGAGGTTGTCATGGATTTTAATGAAATTAAAGAATTAATAGGACTTATTAATAGTTCAGATTTATCTTATTTTGAAATTAAAAATGAAAATAATTATATAAAAATGGATAAATCTATAACAAGAAACTATATAAATCCAAATAACGATACTATAGATATTAATAGTTTAAATAAATTAGCAGTTACAGAAAGCTTAGATAAATTAGAGTTGCAAGATTCAAATTTAAATAATATAAATACAACTAATATAAACTCACCTATAAATAATAGTATGGATGATAATATAGAAATTGACTGTGATTATATTAAGTCTCCAATAGTAGGTACTTATTATGAAGCAACATCACCAGATGCAGATCCATTTGTTAAAGTAGGACAAAAAATATCAGAAGGTGAAGTTGTATGCATAGTTGAAGCAATGAAACTTATGAATGAAATAAGTGCAGAATTTGATTGTGAAGTAATAAGTGTTTTAGGTAAAAATGGGGAAATGGTAGAATATGGTGAACCATTATTCAAAGTAAGGAGAATATAAATGTTAACTGTTAAAGAGATAAAAGAAATATTACCACATAGGTATCCTTTCTTAATGATAGATAGAGTAGAAGAAGTAATAGAAGGTAAAAGTGCAAAGGGATATAAAAATGTCACAATAAATGAAAACTTTTTTAATGGTCATTTTCCCGAGTATCCAGTAATGCCAGGAGTATTAATTCTTGAAGCATTAGCTCAAATGGGAGCAATATGCATACTTTCTATGGAAGACTTTAAAGGTAAAATTGGATTTTTAGTTGGAGCAGATAAAGTTAGATGGAAAAAGCAAGTAATGCCAGGTGATAAATTAGAATTAGAAATAGAGATTATAAAATTAAGAGGTAGCATTGGAGTAGGGAAAGGAAAGGCTACTGTAGATAATCAAATAGTTTGCGAAGGTGAAATAATGTTCGCTATTGGGTAGGTGGTATTATGTTAAAGAAATTACTTATAGCAAATAGAGGTGAAATTGCAGTAAGAATAATTAGAGCTTGTAGAGAACTTGGTATAAATACTGTTGCAATTTACTCAGAAGCGGATAGATATGCTCTTCATACACAAATGGCAGACGAAGCTATTTGTGTTGGAGGGCCTTCTAGTAAGGATAGTTATTTAAATATGGCCAATATCCTAAGCGCTTGTGTTTTAACACAATGTGAAGGTATACATCCTGGGTTTGGTTTTTTATCAGAAAATCCTAAGTTTGCTAAAATGTGTAAAGAGTGTAATATAAAATTTATCGGACCAGATTATGAAGTTATAGAATTAATGGGAGATAAGGCAAGAGCTAGAGAAATAATGAAAAAATCAAATATACCTGTTGTTCCAGGTTATGAAGGAGAAATAAATTCTTATACTGATGCTTTAGAAATTGCAAATAATATAGGATTCCCAGTTATGATAAAAGCCGCTGCTGGAGGTGGTGGTAAGGGTATTAGAATTGTAAGAGATACTAGTGAGTTTAAATATAATTATGAGGCTGCTAAACTAGAATCAAAATCTTGTTTTGGTGAAGATAAAGTTTATATTGAAAAGTATATAGAAAAACCTAGACATATTGAATTTCAAATATTAGCAGATGAATTTGGAAACATTGTTCATCTTGGTGAAAGAGAGTGTTCTCTTCAAAGAAATAATCAAAAGGTTTTAGAAGAAGCTCCATCATCATTTTTAGATGATAAATTAAGAAATGAAATGGGTAAAGTTGCTATAAGGGCAGCTAAGGCAGTAAACTATAAGAATGCAGGGACAATTGAATTTTTAGTAGATAAAAATGGTGAGTTTTATTTTATGGAAATGAACACAAGAATTCAAGTTGAGCATCCTATAACAGAAATGATTACAAATATAGATATTGTTAAAGAGCAGTTAAAGATAGCATCAGGTATAAAACTTGAATTTACCCAAGAAGATATAAATATATCTGGTCATGCAATTGAATGCAGAATTAATGCTGAAGATCCTAAGAATAATTTTAGACCATGTCCTGGGGTTATAAGTGAACTATATGTACCATCAGGTTTGGGTGTTAGAGTTGATAGTGCAATATTTTGTGGATATGAAATACCACCGTATTATGATTCAATGATTGGGAAACTTATCACCTATGGAGATAATAGAGAAAATGCTATTATAAAAATGAAAAGAGCATTAGCTGAATTTGCCATAGGGGGAGTTACTACTAATATAGATTTTCAATATGAAATATTAGAGCATAAGGATTTTATAAATGGAGATTATAACACATCATTTATAGAAGAGAAGTTGGTGAATAATAATGCTTAAAAATTTATTTAGAAAAAGAGAGTATGTTACAGTTAATAGGGTATATTTAGATAATAAATCTATTCCTAATATACCAGATGGAAAATGGATAAACTGTAATAAATGTAAAAATATTATTTATACAGAAGATCTACAGAGAAACTATAATGTTTGTATTAACTGTGGTTTTCATTTTAAAATCTCTGCAAAAGAAAGAATAAAACAGATATTTGATGAAAATAGCTTTACGTATTTATTTGAAGAAATTGTATCTGAAAATCCACTTGATTTTGCTGGATATGAAGACAAGTTAAAAATAAATAAAGAGAAATCTAAATTAAATGAAGCTGTTATAACAGGAGTAGGAAGTATAAATTCAAATAAAGTTGCAACAGCTATTATGGATAGCAATTTCATGATGGGAAGCATGGGATCTGCAGTAGGTGAGAAAATAACTAGAATTATAGAATATGCTACAGAAAATAAATTACCATTAATTATATTTACAGCTTCAGGTGGAGCTAGAATGCAAGAAGGGATATTTTCATTAATGCAAATGGCAAAAACATCAGCAGCAATTGCAAAACATAATAAAGAAGGTCTTTTATATATAAGTGTTATTACTAATCCAACAACTGGAGGTGTAACAGCAAGTTTTGCAATGTTAGGAGATATTATTATTAGTGAACCTAATTCTGTTATTGGATTTGCAGGTAGAAGAGTTATAGAAAATACTATTAATGAAAAGTTACCAGAAGATTTTCAAAGTGCTGAATTTGCATTAGAAAAAGGTCTTATTGATTCTATAGTAAAAAGAAAAGACTTAAAAGAATATTTATCAAAGATACTTAGCTTACATGAGGTGATAGAATATGCAAAATGATGTAAATATAATATGGGAAAAAGTTAATATAGCAAGACATAAAGACAGACCTAATGCTAGATATTATATAGAAAATATATTTGATGATTTTGTAGAACTTCACGGAGATAGATCATTTAGGGATGATAAAGCAATAGTTGCTGGTATAGCGAGGGTAGATAATTTTAATATAACTGTAATTGGTATTAATAAAGGAACTAATACAAAGGAAAATATAGATTCAAACTTTGGAATGGTTCATCCAGAAGGGTATAGAAAAGCTCTTAGACTTATGAAACAAGCTGAAAAATTTAAAAGACCTATAGTATGCTTAGTAGATACTCCAGGGGCATTTTGTGGTATTGGAGCAGAAGAAAGAGGTCAAGGACAGGCAATAGCACAAAATTTATTTGAAATGAGTAATCTAAAAACACCAATTATTTCAATAATTATTGGCGAAGGTGGAAGTGGTGGAGCTTTAGCACTAGCAGTAGGAGATAAAATATATATGATGGAAAATTCGGTTTATTCTATTTTATCGCCAGAAGGATTTGCATCAATACTATGGAAAGATGTAAGTAGGTCAAAAGAAGCTGCATTAGCTATGAAAATATCTGCAGATGATTTAAAGAGTTTTAACATAATAGATGATATTATTAAAGAACCAGAAAATGGAGCACATAACAATCCTATAGAGTCTGCTAACAATATAAAATCATTTATTATTAAAGATCTTGAAGAATTAATAAATCAAGACATAAATTATTTATTAGAAAATAGGTATAATAAGTTTAGAGGAATGGGAAATTTCTATTAAAACTCAGATTATAATTCAGTTTACTATAAATTAAAGCTTGGTACCAATTGAATTTATTCGAAAAATTTATTATAATATTACAGTTAAAATAAAAATATGGAGACCTAATACTATGAAAAATTCAACTGAAGAGGTACTAAATACATTATTGGTACAATTATTTAATGATATCCTACATATTGAAGAAAAAGCTTTAAGAAGTACAGAGTTTACTGACCTATCTATTACAGAAATTCATACTATAGATGCTATAGGAACAGAAGGTAATAGAACTATGGGTGAGATAGCTCATGATTTAAGAATAACTGTAGGCACATTGACTACAGCAATAAATAGACTTATAAAAAAGGGTTATGTTGAAAGAAAAAGAATAGAAGAAGATCGAAGAGTAGTAATAGTAAGTCTTACTGAAAAAGGAAAAAATGTTTTTGATATTCATAGTGTATTTCATAAGGAGATGATTGATACTATTCTTGAAAACTTCCATGGTGAAGATTTAGATGTTTTAACTAGAGCCCTAGGTAAAGCGAGCAGATTCTTCGAGAAAAAATATGAAAGCTTCCAGTAGGAGGCTTTTTTTACATTATATAAGATTATAAAAACCTAGTAGGAATTAATAAACTAAAATACAAAATATAAATTCTCATAAAAAACTAATTCTTAAGAATAAAAAAGTTGCTTTAATATAGATCAAAGCAACTTTTTTTATTCTTATAAACTTATGAATTAAAATTATTTATATTTCACAAGTTAACTCTTCAATAACTTCTTTAACTGACTTTATTTTATTTATTTTATATGCATCTGCACCACAGAATAGTAAAGCATCATCCAGGTTTCCTTTTACAGCATTTATTAATGCCTGTGAAATACAATAAGGTGTATCTTTAGGATTACATGGTACTAGACAATTGTAGCACTTTGTTATTTTAGGTTTTGAATATGAAATATGTTCAATAAACTTATTTTTTATTGCTCTTCCTGGAAGACCAACAGGACTTTTTACTATTTTTATGTCTTCTTTTTTTGCATTTATATATGCATTCTTAAAGTTTTCATCTGCATCACACTCATAAGTTGTGACAAATTTAGTTCCCACTTGAACACCACTTGCGCCCATATCTATGTATTTCTTTACATCAGAACTTGAAGATATACCACCAGCTGCTATAACAGGAATTTCTTTATTATATTTTTCTCCATAAATCTTTGCTATTTGAAGTATTTTTATAAACTCATCATCGTAATTAATAGAATTTATATTTTCTAACTCATCATTGCTAAATCCTAAATGCCCACCGGCTTTGGGACCTTCTACAATTATTAGATCAGCTGTTGTATTATCTTTTTTATCCCACATTTTAAGCAAGATATTCGCACCTTTAGATGAAGATACTATTGGTGCAATTTTAGTATTACTATTCTTTACTAAATTAGGTAATTTTAATGGTAATCCAGCACCGGATATAATAATATCACAACCAGATTTAATAGCTGTTTTTACATGTTCTTCATAGAAGTTCATTGCAACCATGAGATTTACACCTATTATACCATTACTTGTTTTTTCTTTTGCAATAGATATATGCTTTTTTAAAGCTCTTAAGTTAGCTTCTAACGAATTCTTTTCAAAATCATCTTCATCATACCCTATATTTACTCCAGAGATAACTCCTATACCACCAGAGTTACTTACTGCTGAAGCTAAAGATGAACGGGATATACCTATACCCATACCTCCTTGAATAATAGGAGCTTTTGCGATTAAATTTCCAATAACTAATGGTTTCATATAATTTCCTCCATTGATAAGGAAACTTTAAATTTTAATATTTAACTATTTACTAAGATAAGTACTATTATACTATAAAATTAAAGAATTATCAGTAAATTAATTAAGATATATTTACATATTTTAATTAATTTACTGATAATAGACATCATTTAATATAATTAGGAATATTTTATTATAACAAAAGATAGAAATATCCATTAATCACAAAGAGTTTATATTATTAAAGGAGATGAAGTAGTGACTGCGGTTGCATGGTTTTTTATGGGGATATCATGGACAGTTATTATTGCTACATGTGTGATATCCATTAGGAAATCGTTATAAAATAACAAATAAAAAAAGAGTATTCCTTTTGGGATACTCTTTTTTTATGTAAATTAAGGATATAGAAAATAAATTTTGCAGATAATATTTTTAATATCATTAAGAAAGGTAGAATTGACATATGAAAAAAAAATTTACATTTCCAACTGCATATACAGTTATATTAATTGTTATGTTGATTGTATTAGGACTCACATATATAATTCCAGCTGGAAAATATGCTAAGTTGCAATACGATTCAGTTAATAATGTTTTTATTGTTGAAGATCCAATAGGTGACATAGTTGAGTTTGAAGCTACACAAAATACATTAGATGAATTAGGAGTAAACATAAATTTAACTAGATTTACAGATGGATCCATAAGTAAGCCAGTAGGTATTCCAGGAACATACGAGCAACTTTTAAGACCTAAAAGTTCAATATTTGGAGCAATAGGAACTTTCTTAAAGGCTCCTGTACAAGGTTTATATGACTCTATTGATATTATCGCGTTTGTACTTGTAATTGGTGGTCTTATAGGGATTATTAATAAAACTGGAGCCTTTACTGCTGGAATAAACGCACTATCAACGGCAGCAAAAGGAAAAGAAGCCTTATTAATAGTAATAATAACGATACTTGTAGCTTTAGGTGGTACAACTTTTGGACTAGCTGAAGAGACAATAGCGTTTTATCCTATAGTAGTCCCGATTTTTATAGCTGCAGGATATGATGCTCTTGTTGCTATAGCAGCAATATATTTAGGTTCTTCTATTGGAACCATGGCATCTACAGTGAATCCATTTTCAACTGTAATAGCTTCGAATACGGCTGGAATTGATTTTACTAACGGTATGCCTCTTAGAATATTTATGCTACTTGCAGGTGTTGTAATTTGTATTATATATACAATTAAATACGCTGAAAAAGTAAAAAAAGATCCATTAAGCTCTTATATATATGATCAAAAGGATGAACTAGAAGCACAGTTTTTATCTAATCATAATTCAGAAGCTTTGCCAGAATTTACAACTGCTCGAAAGACTATATTAATAATATTTGCTTTAGCATTTGTTGTTATGGTATATGGTGTGAAAGAACTTGGCTGGTGGTTTGAAGAAATGACAGCTTTATTTATATTTGTAACATTTATTATGATATTTTTTGCAAAACTAAGTGAAAAAGAATTTGTTGGAGAATTTATGGCTGGTGCATCAGATCTATTAGGTGTGGCTATAATAATAGGTCTTGCTCGTGGTGTAACTATAATAATGGAAAATGGTATGATAAGTGATACTATATTAAATAGCTTAAGTGGAGCTGTTTCCAATATGAATGGTGTAATTTTCTCGACATTTATATTCTTTGTATATATAATTTTAGGATTCTTTATTTCATCATCATCAGGTCTTGCTGTTTTATCTATGCCTATAATGGCTCCTCTAGCAGATGTTGTTGGAATAAACAGGGATATTATAGTTAGCGCTTATCAGTTTGGTCAAGGTATAATGAGTTTTATTACTCCTACAGGGCTGATACTGGCATCACTTGCTATGGTAAATGTAACATATGATAAATGGTTGAAATTTGTATTACCATTAGTTATAATTATTGCAGTATTAGCAATTGTTACTCTCGGTGTAGGAGTACTGATATAATAATTATTTAACAAGGTCACTCTGTAAATGAGTGTCCTTATTAATTTTTGCTTATTTACTTATACTACTAATGCCTTAATATATGATAAACTTAAGTTATGAAATTAAGATGGGGGGAGTTTTTACATGATAAAATTAATAGCAACTGATATGGACGGAACACTATTAGATTCAAATAAAAATATTAATCCAGAATTCAATAAGATTTTGAATACATTAAAAGAAAAAGAGATTATATTTGCAGCTATCAGTGGAAGAGATTTAATATCGCTAAAACATGCATTTAAGGATATTAAGGAAGACATTATTTTTGCTTCAAATAATGGTAATTTCATAGTTTATAAAGATAAAGTTTTATTTGAAAATTATATTGAAAAAGAAGAACTAAATTGCATACTTCCAACAATAAGAAAAAATGCAAAACACTTTACTATATATTGTACTAAAGACGGGGTATATTCAGAGAGTTTATTTCCTCTTATAGCTGGGCTTAAATTTGGTTTAAAAGTAAAATTTGTAAAAGATATTACTAGAATAAATTCTAATATAATTAAAATAAGTACTTTTGGAAAGCAAAAAATGATTAATAGAAGTTTAAATGACTTAAAACCTTTTGAAGATAGATTTATGATAACTCCTTCAGGATCAACTTGTTTTGATATATGTAAAGTTGGTGGACATAAAGGCCAGGGAATTAAAATACTTCAAGATTTATATAATATTAAATTTGAGGAAACGATGGTATTTGGTGATCATATGAATGATATAGAAATGATGGATTTTGCATATTTTAGCCATGCAATGGAAAATGCAGAAAAAGAAGTCAAAGAAAGGGCTAGATTTATAGCTAAAACTAACGATGAGAATGGAGTTATTGAAGCTATAAAAAAACATGTACTTGAAAATTATAGCTATAGTTATAATTAAAGTTAAACTAATATGAATTAAATGGTACTAAAATTATATAATTTAGATTTTCTAAATATAGTTTTATTAGCTTTTATATTATTTTGCATGTATAATAGATAAATACAAATAATTGCAAAACAGTAATCTAAGGAGATATAGATATGAATTATATAGCACCAAATAATAAGTACGAAGTATTTGTAAAAAATATACCGATAAAACAAAAGTTTGATAAACTAATTACAAAATCAGTTAATATAACACCAAGACAAATTCAAGAGTGTATAGAATTTGCAAAAGAAAGTTTAGAAAAGTCTGATGATTATATGAAATTAGTACCTAATGATATAAAAGACATAGATACTCAAAAAAAGATTGGAATGCAAAGAATATTTATAGAAAAAATAGCTGAATGTGGAGTTGTTAACTTCCTAATACACAATAATATAGATAAATCTGTACTATCAAAATACAAAATAGGAATTAAAACTGCAATAGCAAAGGAAATACACACTAGATTAATTATAGATAAGAAAGAATTTGAAGATAAAAAAAATAGTAATGATTATTATATAGGTATTCATCTTAACTTAGAAATGGAAGATAAAAAAGATAGTGTAAAAAGGCACTTAGTTAAAGATTTATATGATATTGAAAAAGTTCAAATATTTGGATACTTAGATCATAAATTTATAAATGAACTTAAGTATGAAACTATAAAAAATAAATCAGGAAAAAAAGAGTTTAGATTCTTTACCAAAAAATCTTCTGATTATAATTCTAAAAAAAGCTATGCCAATCTTTTGGGTACTGAATGTAAATGGTACTACTTAGATAGATTAATGTCTATAGACAACTTATTAAAAAAGATAAAATAATCTAAAAATATATATTATAAAAACCCAATTAAGTAGATTAAAAAAATCTGATTAATTGGGTTTTTATGTTAATAATAATTTAATTACTTTATAATAAATTTAATAAAATTATTTAATATAAATTTGGGTATACCTTAATAATAGTTATCCATTATGGTATAATAATTATTTAGAAAGTAAGGAGGTCGAAATATGCAAATAGACAGAAGTAAATTAACTCCTATGATGAAACAGTATTTTGATTGTAAAGACAAGTATCCTGATTGTATACTGTTTTTCAGGCTTGGAGATTTCTATGAAATGTTTTTTGAAGATGCTATTGTTGCTTCAAAGACATTAGAAATAGCATTAACAGGAAAATCTTGCGGATTAGAAGAAAGAGCCCCAATGTGTGGTATACCTTTCCATTCTGCAAATTCATATATATCAAAATTAGTAGAAAATGGATATAAGGTTGCTATAGGAGAGCAACTTGAAGACCCAGCAACAGTTAAAGGAATAGTTAAAAGAGATGTTATAAGAGTAGTAACACCAGGTACGGTACTTGAAGGTAGTTTACTAGAAAATAAAAAGAATAACTATTTACTTTCTTTATATAAGAAAGATGATAGTATAGGGCTTACTTATGTAGATATAAGTACAGGAGAAACTAATGCAACATATTTATCTAAAGATAAAGTAATTGAAGAAATTGCTAAAATTCATCCAACAGAAATAATAATTAATGATTTAAGCTTCGTTGATGAGTTAAGAAATATAGCAACTATAGGAAATATTTATATAAATGAAAACTTTAATGAATCTTATTTGAGTACTGAAATATTAAATGAATACTTTAGTAATGAATATTTAAGTAAGTTAAGATTTGATGAAAATAATTTAATAAAAACTAGTTTATGTATACTTTTAAATTATATTTATAATACTCAAAAGCAAATTACATCAAATATTAACACAATTAATATATACAACTCAAGTGAGTATATGGTACTAGATATGTTCACAAGAAGCAACTTAGAACTTACCCAAACAATAAGAGGTAGTAAGAAAAAAGGTTCACTTCTTCACGTACTTGATAAAACTTCTACTGCAATGGGAGGTAGACTTCTTAGAAAATATGTAGAAGAGCCATTAGTAAACAAGAAGAAAATAGAAAATCGTCTTAATGTAATTGAAGAAATTAAAGATGATTTTATGCTAAGAGAAGATTTAAATGAAATTCTTAAGAATGTATATGATATAGAAAGAATATGTGGAAAAATAGCTTTTGAAAAAGTAACTCCTAAGGAAATGATTCATTTAAAAAATTCTATTGAAAAGTTACCAGATTTAAATAATATAATAAATTCTTCAAATGCTAATATTCTTAAAAAGTATATTGAAGAAATGGATGACTTAAACGATATTTACAATTTAATTGATGAATCTATAAAAGAAGATCCAAGTGTAACCATAAAGGATGGAAATATAATAAAATCTGAGTTTAATGATGAATTAAAAGAACTTAGAGATATTTCTAAAAATGGAGCTTTCATGATAAAAGAAATAGAAAATCGTGAAAGAGAAAAAACAGGTGTTAAATCTTTAAAAATAGGATTTAATAAGGTATTTGGATACTTTATTGAAATAACTAAAGCTAATTTAAATACTGCTAATATAGATGACGGATATATAAGAAAGCAAACATTAAGTAATGCTGAAAGATTTATAACTTCGGAATTAAAAGAAATAGAAGATAAAATACTTCATGCTGAGGAAAAAATAAAAACTTTGGAATATGAGATATTCGTAAATATTAGAGAAACTATTTATAAAAATATAGATAGAATACAAAAAGTTGCTAAAACAATAGCGAATATAGATGTATTTGTATCCTTTGCAATAGTTGCATATATGAATAACTATGTAAAGCCTATTATAAATGATAATAATAAATTAGATATAAAGAATGGCCGCCATCCTGTTATAGAAAATATAGTAGGTGAAGAAAACTTTGTACCTAATGATACCTATTTAAATAGTGGAGAAAATATAATAAATATTATTACTGGACCTAATATGGCAGGTAAGTCTACATATATGAGACAAACTGCAATAATTACACTAATGGCACATATCGGTTCATTTGTACCTGCTGAATATGCTAATATTCCTATATGCGACAGAATATTTACAAGAGTTGGAGCAAGTGATGATTTGTCTCAAGGACAGTCTACATTCATGGTAGAAATGAGTGAAGTTTCTCATATACTAAAAAATGCTACTGATAAGAGTTTGGTAATATTAGATGAGATAGGTAGAGGTACAAGTACTTATGATGGTATAAGTTTAGCATGGTCAATAGTAGAATATATTCAAAATAATATTAAATGTAAAACTTTATTTGCTACTCATTATCATGAATTAACTGATTTAGAGAATGAGTTTGATGAAGTTAAAAACTATTCAATTGCAGTTAAAGAAGATAATGAAGGCATTGTATTTTTAAGAAAGATAATACCACAGGGTGCAGATAAAAGTTATGGAATATATGTTGCTCAATTAGCTAAGCTTCCAGAAGAAGTAATAAATAGATCTAAGGAAATACTAAAAGATTTAGAAAAGAATCATATTAACAATAGTGTTGCTATAAAAAAAGACAACATTAATTCAGATGATTCAATAGATAATGTTCAAGTAGACTTAACTTCTTTAGTAAATATGAATATTAATAATAAAGTTAATATAGAAAAAGTAAGCAATTTGGAAAAAGAAGTAGAAAAATTAAAACTTGAAAATAACCAATTAGATAAAAACTATAAAAACGTAAAAAATGATTATGATAAGTTAAATAAAGAATATAAAGAACTAAGTGAAAACTTAGAGTCAAGTGTAGTTAAAGAAAGTGCAATAACTCAAATATCATTTGATGGTATCAATAGTAATGACTTAGTTGAAGATATACTTAAATTAGATATATTAAGTATGACGCCACTTGATGCAATGAATGCTTTATTTAACCTTCAAAAAAAAGCAAAAGATAAAAAATAACCTCTTGGAGGTGGATTATGTCAAATAGAATAAATATACTAGATGATTTAACAATAAATAAAATTGCTGCAGGAGAGGTGGTCGAAAGACCATCTTCTGTAGTTAAAGAGTTAGTTGAAAACTGTGTAGATGCAAAATCGACAAAAGTTATAGTTGATATTGTAGATGGTGGAAAAAAATCAATAAGGGTAACAGACAATGGTTCTGGTATTTTATCAAGTGAAGTTGATAAATCCTTTTTAAGACATGCGACTAGTAAAATAAAGGAAATAGATGATTTATATGATTTGTATTCCTTAGGATTTAGAGGAGAAGCTTTAGCATCAATTGCAGCTGTATCTAAGTTGGAGATGATAACAAAGGCAAAAGAAGAAGTAGTAGGAACTAAGGTTTTTGTTGAAGGCGGCAAAATTATTTCAAAAGAACCTGTTGGTACTACTAATGGTACTACAATTATTATAAAAGATATATTCTTTAATACACCTGTAAGACAAAAGTTCTTAAAATCTACTCATGCAGAAACAATAAATATAAGTGATTTAATTAATAAACTTGCAATAGGCAATCCAGCTGTTCAATTTAAGTATATTAACAATGGAAAACAAATGCTTAACACACCTGGTGATGGAAAGTTAATTAATGTAGTTAGAAGTATTTATGGCAAGGATATTACAGAGAATTTAATTGAAGTAGATTTTGAATGTGAATATTTTAGAATGAGTGGATATATAGGAAATAATAATGTATATAGGTCTAATAAAAACTTACAACATACTTATATAAATAAAAGGTTTGTAAAAAGTAAAGTTATATTAGATGCTATAAATGAAGCGTATAAATCTATAATACCAATAGGAAAGCATGCTGTATGCTTTTTAAATATAAGTATAAATCCAGCAAAAATAGATGTAAATATACATCCTACTAAGTTAGAAGTTAAATTTGAAGATGAAAAAGATCTATACATTCAATTAAGAGATTATTTAAGAAGAAAACTTTTAAGTTCAAATTTATTAGGAAAATATGAAACTTATGACAGAACAAGTAATCCTACTATTAAAGTAAAGGAATATGCAAATAAGGTTAGTGAAAGTTCTAAACCAATAGAAGTAGTACAAGCTCTAGACAATAAGCCTATAGATAGCTTTAAATCTGTCAATGATGTACTTAATCCAAAAAGTGAAGTAAATCACAATATAAAAGAATTAGAAAAGATAGACTCAATATTAAAAGAAGATAATAATTTAACTAAAAGCTTAGAAAAATCTATTCTTAATAGAGAAACTACTTTTTTTAATGAGAATAAATCATTTAACTTATCTAAGGGTGATGAAAGTATCAAACTAACTAAAACTAATAATGAAAATGAGTATATTATAGATGGAAACCTAGATATGAATAAATCATTTTCAATTGAAGACTTAGAAGAACTTGATAAACTAGATAATTTAGACGAAAGCTATGGTTTAAAAGAATCGAATAGTTTATATGATAATACTTTGAATGATAAAATGAAAAATGATATAAACTCTAATTTTGACAGTGATTATTTAAATGATTCTTCAACAAAAGAAAGTATACAAGAAGGTTTTTTTAAGGAAGACGAGGATAAATTATCATTAGATGGTTATACTGTATTAGGTGTGGTATTTAATACTTATATAGTATTACAAAAAGGTGAGTCAATGTATTTACTAGATCAGCATGTTGCTCATGAAAGAATTTTATATGAAGAGTACATGAGTAAATTTTATAAACATGATATAAGTATGCAGATGTTACTTGACCCTATTGTATTAGAACTATCAACTGTTGATATGTTACAAGTAGAAAAGAATTTAGACTTATTTATGAACTTTGGTTTTGAGATAGAGATATTTGGTAATAATCATATTATGATAAGATGTGTACCAACAACATTTGGAATACCAGAGTCTGAGAAGTTTATATTACAAATAATAGATAATATAGATGAAATAAAAAACAACTATGAATTAAAAGGAGAAAAATTTGCATCTATGGCGTGTAGAGCAGCTATTAAAGCTAATGATAAAATTCATAAACTTGAAATAGATAACTTGATAAGCCAGTTAAATAAATGTGAAAATCCTTTTACTTGTCCACATGGTAGACCAATAGTAGTTGAAATTTCGAAAAAAGAAATAGAAAAAATGTTTAAAAGAATTATGTAATTAAGGAAGGATAGTATGAAGAAGATACCACTGATAATACTTACAGGTCCAACAGCGGTTGGTAAAACAGACTTATCAATAAAAATTGCAAAAAACTTGTCTGCAGAAATAATTTCTGCAGATTCTATGCAAATATATGAGTATATGGATGTAGGAAGTGCTAAGGTAACTAAAGAAGAAATGGATGGTGTACATCACTATATGATAGATGAAGTAAAACCAGATTTTAAGTTCTCGGTTTCAGAGTTCCAGCTAAGAGCAGATAAATATATAGATGAAATAGTAGCAAAAAATAAGTTACCATTAGTCACTGGAGGAACAGGATTATATCTAAATTCATTAATATATAACATGGATTTTGCAAAATCTAATGCAAATAATGAGATTAGAGAATCTCTTAGATTAGAGCTTGAAGAGCATGGAATTGATTATATGCATGAAAAGTTAAGATCATTAGATGAAGAATCTGCAAATAGAATACATAAAAACAACACTAAAAGAGTTATTAGAGCTTTAGAAGTGTGCCTTAGTGGTGAAAAAATGAATGATTTTTCAAAAGACTTAAAATTTAATGATAAGTATGAGCCAATTATAATTGTATTAAATAGAGAAAGAGAGCATTTATATGAAAGAATAAATAAAAGAGTAGATATTATGCTTGAAAAAGGATTAATTGATGAAGTAAAGAATTTACTTAATATGGGATACTCTAAGGATTTAATCTCTATGCAAGGAATTGGATATAAAGAGATTATAAAGTACTTAGATGGAGAATACACTTATGATGAAGCTATTGAAGTAATAAAAAGAGATTCTAGAAGATATGCAAAAAGGCAAATAACTTGGTTCAAAAGATATGAATCTGCAAAATGGTTTAATTTGGATGAATATAATGATTTTAATATACTTGAAAAAGATGTATTAACTTATATTGAAAATAAGATTAAACTTGTATAAAATATAATAGAGGTATAAGATATAGTATAAAATATTAAATATATACATTAATTTTAAATTTAATTTATCTCGGGAGGGTATTAGGCAATGAAAAATACAGTTTTAAACTTACAGGACTTATTTCTAAATAATGCTAGAAAAGAAAGAATACCTGTAACAATATACTTAATGAATGGAGTTCAAGTAAAAGGACACGTAAAAGGTTTTGATAGCTACATAATTCTATTAGAAGGGGATAATAGACAACAAAATATGATTTATAAACATGCTGTGTCAACTATAGTTCCGGCTAAGTACATAAATTTACAAAATAACCAACAACAAAATACAAATAATAGATAAGTAAATAATATAACTCAATATAAAATGGATATAAGTAATTTAACAATTACTTATATCCATTTTTTGTTAAGAATCTATAAAATTATTTAATAAAATCAAGTAATATATATAAATGATGTTATTATAACTATTAATGCAGTTACAAAAATAGGTATAAGTACTGAAGTAACAAATATATCTTTATATGCATCTTTATGAGTTAAACCGCAAATTGCAAGTGTAGTAATTACGGCACCGTTATGAGGTAGTGTATCTAATCCACCAGATGCCAATGATGCAATTCTATGCATTACTTCTGGTGATATATTTAAACTTTGACTCATCGTAATAAATGTTGGAGCTAAAGCATCTAAGGTTATTGTAAGACCACCAGATGCTGATGCTGTAATGCCGCAGATAATATTAACTGAAAGAGCTTCAGAAATTATTGGATTAGATGATATATTAAGTATTAAACTTTGTAGAGTTATAAAAATAGGAAGAGATTTAATTACGCTTCCATAACCTACTATTGCACTTGAGCTTAGTAAAGGTAAAAAAGAATTGCTTATACCTTCATTTAGTACTTTATTTAAATTTTTTAACTTATTCATGTTAACTAGTAATATGATTAATATAGAAATAAAGATAGATATAATAACACTCCAAGTTCCTGAAATAGAATCTAATGTTAGATTATACTTATTTAAATATGAACCATCTACTAAATGCTTATAAAAAATTTTAGAGAAAAATAAATTACTAATAAAAATTATTATAATAGGCATAACTGATATAAATATATTTGGTATATTTAAGTTATTATCAAATCCTTCATCAGAATTAAGTGTACCATAACCTTCATTGTTTAAATTTGCTTGCTTTACTCTATATGTAAGCCAAGTAATACCAAGAATTAGCATAAGTAAGCTAGCAGTTATTCCAATAAGAGGAGCTGAAAAAGTATCTGTTTTAAAGTATCTCATTGGAATTACATTTTGAATTTCTGGTGTACCAGGTAAGGCGGTCATAGTAAATGTAAATGCACCTAATGCAATAGTTCCTGGTATAAGTCTTTTAGGAATATTAGACTCTTTAAACAATACATTTGCTATAGGATAAAGCACAAAAGCAACTGTAAATAATGATACACCGCCATAAGTAAGCAATGCACCTGCTAATACAACTGCTAAAATAGTTTTATCATTTCCTAATTTTTTAGTTATGAAATAAGCTATGGACTTAGCATAGCCGACTTCTTCCATTAATCTAGCAAAGATAGCTCCTGTTAGAAATATTGGAAAATAGTTTTTTACAAAGCTGGAAAATCCATTCATATATGTTTCTGTATATGTAAACATTAGGTGTCTACTTGAATCTCCACCAATAATTAAAACTGTTAATAAGGCTACTATTGGAGCAGTTATTATTGTTGAATATCCTTTATAAGCTAAGTATATTATTAGTGATAAAGATAAGATTAGTCCGATAATACTGAACATTATAATTACTCCTTTTATGAAATTTAATTTATATATCTAATATACCCAAAATTAAATATTAAAAACTTATACATATATTTATAAGTTGAAATAATAAAAATAACTAATAGAATCTATGTAAAAAACTATAAACTTGCGTGAAAATACAGGATATGATAGAATTCTAATGTTAAATATATACAAAAGACAGGTGAAAAAAATGCTTAATGAAACAAAAGAACTTTTAAAAGGTTTTTATGGATTAGATAACGAAACTTTTGAATTATCAGAAGAAGTAATGAAAGACATAGAACCTCAATTTGAGAAGATAAAAAAAATAAGAGAATACAATCAGTATAAAGTATTAAAAGCTATGCAAGAAGCTCGTCTAAGTGATAATCACTTTAATTGGACTACGGGTTATGGATACAATGATATAGGAAGAGAAAAGGTTGAAGAAATATATGCAAATGTATTTGGTGCTGAAGATGCATTAGTTAGACCTATTATTGTTAATGGGACTCATGCGTTAAGTCTTTGCGTACAAGGTCTTGTTCGTCCTGGAGATGAAATATTATCCGTAACAGGTGCACCTTATGATACATTGCAAGGTGTGATAGGTATAAGAGAAGAAAAGGGATGCTTAAAAGAGTTTGGTGTTACATATGATCAAGTAGATTTTTTAGAAGATGGTAACATAGATTTAGATGGTATAAAAAGAAAAATAAATGATCGAACTAAGCTTGTAATGATACAAAGATCTAAAGGATATGCTTGGAGAAAATCATTAACAATAGAAGATATAAAAGAAGCTGTAGAAACTGTTAAATCAGTTAATAAAGACATAATAGTAATGGTTGATAACTGTTATGGTGAATTTTTAGATACAAAAGAGCCAATTGAAGTTGGTGCTGATATTATGGCTGGTTCATTAATAAAGAATCCAGGTGGAGGACTTGCTTTAACTGGAGGTTACATTGCTGGTAAAAAAGAATTAGTTGAAATGATATCTTATAGATTGACTACTCCAGGAATAGGTAAAGAATGCGGACTAACATTTGGAACAACAAGAACTGTACTTCAAGGATTCTTTATGGCGCCTTATGTTACATCTCAAGCTGTAATGGGAGCAATATTCTGTGCAAGAGCATTTGAAAAGCTAGGATATGATGTTCTTCCTAAATATGATGATTTAAGGAGTGATATTATACAAGTTGTTAGACTTAACAATGCTGAAGAAGTTATAAGCTTCTGTCAAGGTGTACAAGAAGCTGCACCAGTTGATTCATATGTTAGACCAGAGCCATGGGCGATGCCTGGATATGATAGTGATGTTATTATGGCTGCAGGAGCATTTATACAAGGTTCTTCTATTGAATTAAGTGCAGATGCACCAATAAGACCACCATATAATGTATACTTCCAGGGTGGACTTACATTTGATCATTCTAAGATGGGAACTTTAAAAGCTATCCAATCTATGAAAAATGCAACTAAATAATAAATAATAAATAATATAAAAGAGGCTTACTAATATTAGTAAGCCTCTTTTATATTATTTATTATCTATCATTTTTATAGTTTTCAAGTTATTAAAATAATATTAGAATACTGGTATTATAATTCCTTTGTAATATTCTTCACTATATATTTTTCAATATATTTTTAAAAAATTCAAAATATATTGAAAAATATAAAATGTAGTACTATACTTAAGTTAATAAATTTACAATATGGAGGGTATTATGAAGAATTTAAGAAAGGGATTAGTTAAAATATATTATCGCTATTACGCTATCTAGTATTTGTTATTAAATTTTAATACTAGTAATTTATATTGCGAAAATATATAATCCTTATCTTATTGGGTGAATAATACTAATTTATATTAATCTTATTTATATTATCATATAAAATAAGGTTAAATAGTGTATATAAATGGAGCTCATAAGAGCTCTATTTTTATTTGAACAAAATGTGTTCTAAATGTAAATTTATTAGAAATTATTTATATTTGAAGGGAGAGGAGTTTATGGAAGTTGACTATCACTATTTGTATATATGGGAATTAATTAAAAAAAGAAAGTTTAAAACTTAAGGGGGATTTTAAAATGAATTTTATTGAAAAAATTGGAAAAATAGTATCTAAGAATTTAACTATATTAGTAATACTTGTAGCTGTTTATTGCTTTTTTATACCTTCTACTTTTCAGTGGGTAACTCCAAATATGGGAAGAATTTTAAGCATAATGATGTTTGGGGTTGGAATGACAATAAAAAGAGATCAATTTAAGCTAGTTTTAGAAAGACCAAGAGATGTATTTATCGGAGCATTTTGCCAGTTTACTATAATGCCACTAGTAGCATTTATTATATCTAAAATATTTAATTTATCACCAGAGTTATCACTAGGTCTTATATTAGTTGGAACTTGTCCAGGAGGGGTATCATCTAATGTAATGAGCTTTTTAGCAAAAGGGGATGTAGCACTTTCTGTAAGCTTAACAACAATGTCTACAATATTAGCACCAATACTAACACCAGTTATTACGTTAATATTAGCTAAAAGCTATATAGAAATATCAATCATATCAATGTTTATTTCAATAATCAAAACAATAATTATTCCTATTTTATTGGCAACATTATGTAGCAAACTATTTCCTAAAATTAATGAATTTATGAATAAGTTATTGCCTTTATTATCTAGTATTTTACTTATGATGCTTGTATCTGGAAGTATAAGTGGAAGTGTAGAAAGTATAAAAACATCAGGAATTATAATGTTTTTAGCAGTTATAATACATCATGGAATAGGTTTTCTACTTGGATACATTATTGCAGGAAGATGTAAAATGAATGAAAATAAAAAAAGAGTTATATCTTTGGAAGTAGGTATGCAAAATTCTGGCTTAGCAACTACTTTAGCTTTTGATCATTTTACACCTGTTGTTTCTGTAGCAGCAGCACTTTCTGGTCCACTACAAACAATATTTAGTGCTATATTGGCTAATTATTGGGCAAATAAAGAACTTAATAAGGATACTGATAATAGAAATGAGGATAATATAATAGAATATTAAATAATAAAATTAATATGATAAAAAATATTTATATATTTATAAAATATAATTAATTATTATAAAAGTTTTATAAAATATTTAATTTTTAAAATTGATTTTTATAATATGAATGAATACAATATGCGTATAGGTAAAATATTCAAAGGAGGATATTATGAATAAATTAGGAATGAATTTTTCACAACGATTTTTTAGTTTCTTTAACTGGGGCTTTTACTTTAGCGCTAGAAGATTGTTGTGTAAAAATAAAGAAATTTTCCTAATGAGAATAATATCTATATATATGTAGCTATATTTTGTATAAGTGATGTTTTAATAATACCATTTCATAAAATAGCTATAAACTTTAGTATAGTAAATTAAAAGAGCTCATTAGAGCTCTTTTTTTATTGTTAGGGGGGATGTAAATGGAATCTGATTTCGGAGACTTTAGAATAAAGAAATTAATAAAATTAAAAAAAATGAAATTACTAATTTAAGGGGGATTTATCATGAAATTAATAAATAATATAGAAAAGATAGGAAAGTTAATGTCAAAATACATGACTATATTAATAGTAGGTATTGCAATATATTCATTTGTAATTCCTTCTACATTCACTTGGGTTACACCTAATATGAATACAATACTACAAATTATGATGTTCGGAGTTGGTGTAACTATTAGTATAGAGCAATTCAAGTTAGTCTTAGAAAGACCAAAAGATGTTTTCATTGGAGCGATAGGACAATTTACAATAATGCCTCTTGTTGCATATGCTGTTTGTAAATTATTAAATTTACCACAAGAAGTATCAATTGGACTAATATTAGTTGGTAGTTGCCCAGGAGGGGTATCATCAAATATGATGAGTTTTATAGCAAAAGGCGATGTTGCTCTTTCAGTAAGTTTAACTACAGTATCTACTCTAATAGCTCCTATAGCAACACCAATTTTGACATTAATATTAGCTGGAAGTTATATAGAAGTATCATTATCTGCAATGTTCTTATCAATAATAAAAGTTGTTTTAATACCTATAATTGCAGGTGTTTTATGTAATAAATATTTACCAATTGTTAGTGAAATAAGTGGAAAATGTATTCCTATGTTATCAAGTATAGCTTTAATGTGCTTAGTAGCTGGAGTTATAAGTACAAGTGTAGATAATATAAAAACAACTGGTTTATTATTATTTGTTGCTGTTTTAATACACAATGTTTTTGGTCATTTACTTGGTTATATATTGGCTAAAAAATTCGGAATGGACGAAGAAAAAAGAAGAGTTGTTTCATTAGAGGTAGGTATGCAAAATACAGGCCTAGCAACAACTTTAGCAATAAATCATTATAGTATTCTTGCAGCTTTACCAGCGGCAATAGCAGGTACATGGCAAACCATATTCAGTGCCATACTAGCTAATTATTGGGCTGAAAAATCTAAAAATAAGGTATTACCTCTTGAGTCTGAGTATATGAATAATAAGTAAAATATTACAAATAATAGCTTATAAGAAATAAGATAGGAGAAAACTTATGATAAAGGTTTTAAAAATTATTTTACTTATTATGGCTATTACAATTTTTGCAAGTTATAATAACAGTTTTACTTTTGCAATGGAGCCAATTATGGACTATAAATATTCTTTAGAGGAACATAGAATAAAAAGAGCAAAGTTTATATGGGAAGCATCTTTAACTGAAATGGTTAAAGCTAATGATTTAAGTAACGAAGAAATGAAATCTGTAAAAAATTATCTAAAGGATTCTATAAAACAATCAAAAAAACAAGAAAGCCGATATGAAATAGAAAGAAAAGCCTTGAGTGTATCTAGAGTAGATGATCTGGTAAAAAATCATATTTTAGATGAGATTCAAGGTAATAAACTTAAGAAAAAATTAAATAAATATGATTTAAGTGATTTAGAGTAATATTATATAGTTGAGATAGTTTATAGTTGTATAAAAAAATAGGAATATTATTATATTTTATAATAATATTCCTATTTTTTATTTATAATACAAAGCACTAAAGTTGAAATGTCTTGTTGACACTTTTTTATGTAAATATCTTTTTTATAAAAGAAAGTATAAATTAAAAAAGAATAATATTATAAAATATAAAATGAAATATTTTTTATATAACTTTCATTTTTAATTATTTTGTAAAAAACATAAAAAATAGATGCAATATTGAAAAAAGAGTAATACAATATATTACAAGATTGAAATACTAATCTTAAATCTAACTAAAAATGAAATATATATATAAAAATTTGCAAAATACTTTGATTAATATATATAAATAATTAATTTAAACCAATATAATAAATGTAGGAGGTATTTAGTATGTGTGTAGTTGATAAATCTAATTCAAAAGGAATAAGTATAGTAGATACTACTTTAAGGGATGGAGAACAAACTGCTGGTGTTGTATTTGCAAATCATGAAAAAATTGCAATAGCAGAAATGCTAAGTGACCTTGGAATAAATCAATTAGAAGTAGGTATCCCGGCTATGGGTGGAGATGAAAAGGAAGTAATTAAATCCATATGTAAAAGGAATTTAAAGCCAAGTATAATGGCTTGGAATAGGGCGGTAATATCTGATATTGAAAATTCAATAGACTGTGGTGTTGATGCAGTTGCAATTTCTATATCAGTATCTGATATACACATTCAACATAAACTTAAAACATCAAGAGAATGGGTAATAGAAAATATGGTAAAATCAGTAGAGTTTGCCAAGAAAAATGGGTTGTATGTATCTGTAAATGGAGAAGATGCTTCAAGAGCTGATTTAGAATTTTTAACTACTTTTATAGATGCTGCTAAAGAAGCTGGTGCAGATAGATTCAGATATTGTGATACAGTTGGAGTGATGGAACCATTTTCTATAAAAGATACTATAATGAAACTTTATAATAGAACAAAGTTTGATATAGAAATGCATACACATAATGATTTTGGATTAGCAACAGCAAATGCTATAGCTGGTGTTTTAGGTGGTGCTAATTATATAGGAGTAACTGTAAATGGCTTAGGAGAAAGAGCTGGAAATGCAGCATTAGAAGAAGTATTAATGGCACTTAAGTATGTATATAATTACGAAGTTAATATTGATACAACAAAATTTAAAGATTTATCTGAATACGTATCAAAGGCAGCTGGTAGGGAATTACCTTCTTGGAAAGCAATAGTTGGAAGCAATATGTTTAAGCATGAATCAGGAATACATGCAGATGGAGCATTAAAAAATCCTAAAAACTATGAAGCTTTTGATCCAAAAGAAGTAGGTCTTGAAAGACAAATTGTAATAGGAAAACATTCTGGAAAAGCTGCTATAATCAATAAATTTATGGAATATAATATTAATTTGACTGAAGATGAAGCAAACATGATGTTAAAAGCTGTAAGAGCATTATCTATTAGAGCAAAAAGAATATTATTTGATAAAGAATTAGTTCAACTTTACAATGATATAAAAAAATATAGAAATATAGGCTAAATATATAATTAATATAGGGGGAGATACCAATGGGAGATAATTTAACTTATAAGATACTAAAAAAACATATCGTAGATGGAAAATTAAAAAAAGATGAATTTATTGGAATAAAAATAGATCAAACATTAACTCAAGACTCAACTGGAACAATGGCTTATCTTCAACTTGAAGCAATGAATATAGATAAAGTTAAAACTAAAAAAAGTGTAGCCTTTATAGATCATAATATGTTACAACAAGGTTTTGAAAATGCAGATGATCATAAGTATATTCAGACAGTTGCTGATAAGCATGGTGTATACTTTTCAAGGCCAGGAAATGGAATATGTCATCAAGTATTTCTAGAAAGATTTTCAACTCCTGGAGATACTCTTTTAGGATCAGATAGTCATACACCAACTGCTGGAGCAGTAGGCATGTTATCAATTGGAGCTGGGGGACTTGATGTTGCTTTAGCTATGGCAGGAGGAGCTTATTATATAAATGTACCTAAGGTTTGTAAAGTTAATTTAATAGGTAAGTTAAATTATATGGTAGCTTCAAAGGATATTATATTAGAGTTGTTAAGAAAACTTACAGTAAAAGGTGGAGTAGGTACTGTATTTGAATACTCTGGAGAAGGCCTAAAGTATCTATCTGTACCACAAAGGGCTACTATAACAAATATGGGTGCTGAACTTGGAGCAACAACTTCTATATTCCAAAGTGATGAAAGAACTTATGAATTTTTTAAAGCACAAAATAGAGAGAATGAATGGATTGAATTAAAGGCAGATGAAAATTGTGAATACGATGAAGAAATAACTATAGATTTAAGTAAGCTAGAACCTTTAGCAGCTATTCCACATTCACCTGATAATGTGAAAAAAGTTAATGAAATAGGGAAGATAAAAGTGGATCAAGTTGCAATAGGAAGCTGCACTAACTCATCATATGAAGATTTAATGAAAGTTGCTCAGATACTAAAAAATAGAAAGGTTCATAAAGATGTAAGTTTAGTTATTGCCCCTGGTTCAAGACAGGTAATGGAAATGCTAGCTAGAAATGGAGCCTTAGCAGATATTATAAACTCAGGAGCAAGAATATTAGAAAACTCATGCGGACCATGTATAGGTATGGGGCAATCTCCAGGCACAAATTCAGTATCTCTTAGAACTTTTAACAGAAATTTTTATGGTAGAAGTGGAACTTTATCAGCACAAATATATTTAGTGAGTCCTGAAGTAGCTGCAGTAAGTGCAATAGAAGGAGTACTTACTGATCCTAGAGATTATAAGATAGAATTTAATAATTTAGAAATAGATAAGTTTTTAATAGACGATAGTATGATTATAAAACCTTCAGAAGAAAGTGATTTAGTAAAAGTTGTAAGAGGCCCTAATATTAAGCCTTTTCCAATTAATACTAAACTAGAAAATACTATTAGTGGTAAAATAGTTTTAAAAACTGAAGATAATATTACAACTGATCATATAATGCCATCTAACGCTAAGTTATTACCATTTAGAAGTAATATACCGTACTTATCAGAATTCTGCTTTAATACAGTAGATACAGAATTCCCTAAAAGAGCTAAAGAAAATAATGGTGGATTTATAATAGGTGGAGAAAACTATGGTCAAGGATCAAGTAGAGAACATGCTGCTTTAGCTCCACTTTACTTAGGTATTAAAGGTGTTATAGCTAAAAGTTTTGCTAGAATTCATAAAGCAAATCTTATAAATAGTGGAATAATACCTATGAAATTTTTAAACGAAAAAGATTACGACGAAGTTGATTTATTAGATGAATTAGAATTAAGAAATTTAAATGAAAATTTATATAATGGGGTATTAGAAATAACAAATATTACTAAAGGGAATACATTTAAAGTTAAAATTGAATTATCACAAAAAGAAATAGAAATTATAAAAGCTGGTGGAAAATTAAATTACACTAAGAACCAAGTGGATCAAGCAATAGAACGTATATAAAATTGGAGGGGTACAAATGTATAATGTAACATTAATACCAGGGGATGGAATAGGACCAGAAGTATCTAAATCAATGGTTAGGGTAGTAGAAGCTACAGGCATAGATATTAATTGGGAAATAGTAAATGCTGGTCTAAATGTAATTGAAGAATATAATACACCATTACCAGACCATGTTATAGAATCTATTAAGAAAAATAAAATAGCAATAAAAGGACCAATAACAACACCAGTAGGTAAAGGATTTAAAAGTGTTAATGTGACACTTAGACAAGCTTTAGATTTATATGTTAATTTAAGACCAATTAAAACATTCAAAGGGATAAAATCAAGATACGAAAATGTAGACTTAGTAATAGTAAGAGAAAATACTGAGGACTTATATGCTGGAATAGAACATAAAGTAGGAGATTATGGTGCCGAAAGTATAAAAATAATAACAAAAGGTGCCTGTGAAAGAATCGTTGAGTTTGCATGTGATTATGTTAAAGAAAACAATAGAAAAAAGCTTACAGGTGTTCATAAAGCAAATATAATGAAGTTAACAGATGGATTGTTTTTAAAAGTATTTAGAGATATATCTGAAAAGAATAAAATAAATTATAATGACTTAATTGTAGATGCAGCAGCTATGAATTTAGTACTTAATCCAGAAAAATATGATGTATTAGTTATGCCTAACTTATACGGTGACATATTATCTGATTTATGTGCAGGGCTTGTTGGTGGTCTTGGTATAATACCAGGAGCTAATATAGGAAAAGACTACGCTATATTTGAGGCGGTTCATGGAAGTGCTCCTGACATTGCAGGTATGAATAAAGCAAACCCAACAGCATTAATACAATCAGCAATAATGATGCTTAGATATTTAGGAGAGTATGATGCAGCTAAAAAAATAGAGAGGGCATTAGAAAAAGTATTTATAGAAGGCAGGGTATTAACCATAGATTTAGGAGGAAATGCAACAACTGATGAATTTACAGATGAACTTTGTAAATATGTACTTGAAGGTGTAAAAGCATATTAAATTTATGTTATTATATTATAGTACAGATTTATTAATAAAGGAGTGTTCTTATTGAAGATAACATATATTAATCATAGTAGTTTTGCAGTAGAGTTAGATACATGTGTTTTATTATTTGATTATTTTAAAGGAGAGATACCTAAATTTAGTAAAAATAAAAAAATATATGTATTTTCTAGTCACGGACACCATGATCATTTTAGTCCAAAAGTTTTAAAATTAGAAAAAGAATATGATAATATTTTATATATTCTATCAGACGATATACAGATAAAGGAGTCTGATAAAATAATATTTGTTAAGGAAGATGAAAAGCTAAATATAAACGATTTACAGATACAAACATTAAAATCCACAGATATTGGTGTTGCATTTATAGTTAATGTAGAAGGATTAAGTATTTACCATGCAGGTGATTTAAACTGGTGGCATTGGGAGGGTGAAAACTCAATAAAGGAAAATAAAGAAGCTGAATTAATATATAAAAAGGAAATAGATAAAATTAAGTATAATAATTTTGATTTAGCATTTGTACCTCTTGATCCTAGACAAGGTGAACAATATTATTTAGGATTTGATACATTTATGAAAAATACTAACACTAAAGTGGCATTTCCTATGCATTGTTGGGGGGACTATAGTATTATTGATAAATTAAAAAAATCTAGATTTGCACAAGATTATAAAGATAGAGTTATGGAAATTTCAGAAGTTAATGAAACATTCAATATAAATATAGTATGTAAGTAATAATATAATAAAGTGAATAAATTTATTTTATTTGCTTTATTGTTATACTAAAATAAGTTACAATATTATAATTCAGTTTACATAATTATAATATTGTAACTATTTGTATAATATTTACAATAAGATTCAATTAAATATTATGTAAAAATATCTATAATAAAAGGTCAATGATTTTAACATTGACCTTTTTACTTTATATGATTACTAAGCTTCTTTAATTTCTATAATTCCCATTGGACATGCATCAACACATATTCCACATGCAATACATTTACTTGGAACAGGTTTTTCTTCAACTTTTGCTATAATACCCTTTGGACAGACGTCTACACATGTCATGCATCCAGTACATAATTTTTTGTTTATTATATATACACCTTTAGCATTTTCTTTAATTGCTCCTTCGGGGCATTTTTTAGCACAGATACCACATTGGTTACAGACTTTTACATCTAATGAATCATCTTTTTTATTACCTATTTTTATACAAGAAGTTCCATCAGAATAGTTTTTGTAAAATGCTTCAGAACAAGCTATTTCACATGTTAGGCAAGATTGACATAATGACCTATCTTTAACAACTAATTTTTTCATAATAATTTCCTCCAAAGTTATAAGTTATTATTACACTTATTGTCAAATTCCACCTGTTGATAATTAAAGTGTAGATTATAATAATTAAAAAATCAATTACAAACTCTATGAGGTATGAATATTTTTATTAAGCAAGAAATATGGAAATAAACAGAATAAATGCTTACCATACATCATAAGCTTAAATAAAATAACTATTTACTTTAATGTATATAGCAATAATACTTTGTTCATTTTGATGGAGCTTATTATGGTGGAGGTAAAATATGAATATAGTTATAATAGGGAATGGTAATATTGGTAAGTCTTTAGCAGACATACTATCAAAAAAAGGACATGATATAGTTATGATAGATAGTAATTACTCAAAGGTTAATAAAATAGTAGATAATTATGATGTAAAAGCTATATGGGGTAATGGAGCTGTATATGAAACACAAATAAAAGCAGGAGTAGATGAATCTAGCTTAACAATTGCTGTTACGTCATCAGATGAAACCAATTTAATTTCATGTATGATAGCAAAACAAATTGGAGCCAAGAAAGTAATTGCCAAAGTGAATAATATAGATTATTCACCACAAATAGAATTTATGAAAAATAATTTTAATTTAGATTTGGTTATAAATACAGATAAATTAGTTGCAGATGAAATTTTAAAAATGTTAAGATATCCTAACTGGTTAAAGATTAAGCCTTTAGGAAAAGAATCTCTTACTATTAGTGAGTTAGTGCTAAAAAAAGGTAACAAATTAATTAATAATCGTATTTCAGACATTAATAAGAAATATAAATCCAATATACTTGTCTATGCACTATTTAGAGAGAATAATGTTTTTATCCCTAGTAAAGAAGATATATTAAATGAAAAAGATACAATTTGTGTTGTTGGAAGAAATGATGAGTTAAATAGCTTTTTTAATAATATAGGAATAATAGAAAATAGTATGAAATCTATAATAATAGTTGGTGGAAGTAATACAAGTGTGTACTTGGCAAATCAGCTAAGTAGTATAGGTATAAAAGTAAAAATAATAGAAAAAGATTTATATGTTTGCAAAAGATTAGCTCAACTAGTTTCTAAAGCAAAAATAATAAATAAAGATGGTACAATTCAAGATGTATTAATAGAAGAAGGTATTAATAGTACTGATGCTTTTATATCTATGACTGACAGTGATGAAGAAAATACAATAATATCTTTATTTGCATCTCATTGTAATGTAGAAAAAGTAATAACTAAAGTAAATAACACATCAATAATAAATTTATTAGAATTTAGTAGTTTAAATACCTTTATTTCACCTATAGATGTAATATCAAATGAAGTTGAACAATATATTAATCAGGAGAATAGCCTTAATTTAAATGAATATCCAAGTGATGATATATTAGATGAGAAAGTTAATTTTTTAGAGTTTAAAGCTTCTAAAAGAGATAAAGTCTTAGGAGTTCCTATAAATAGACTAAAAATAAAATCAGATGTAACAATTATTGCAATTCTTAGAAATGGAAATTTAATAGTTCCAAGTGGTAATGATTATATAAAAATTAATGATAATCCAATAATAGCGACTAAGAATAGGTTTTTAAAACATTTAGATGACATTTTATGTTAGGGGGGATAGATTATGAACTTAAAGGTAGTGTTAAAAACGACAGGTAAAATTATATTACTTGAGTCTGCACTACTTATTTTACCTTTAGTTATATCTATATATTATAACGAAAATACTCAGATTTACTTTATTAAATCTATTTTAATATCTTTAGGTATTGGATTATTCTTATCATTAATACCTGGCAAGGGAAATAAAATTTATGCTAAAGAAGGATTTTTAATTGTTTCATTATCATGGGTAATTATATCAGTTCTTGGAGCATTACCGTTTTATTTGAGTGGAGAAATACCTAGGTTTATTGATGCACTTTTTGAAACCGTATCGGGATTTACGACTACGGGTTCAACTGTACTAAAAGATGTAGAAGCTTTAAGTTATGGGATGTTATTTTGGAGAAGTTTTACACACTGGATTGGTGGAATAGGAATATTAGTTTTCTTACTAGCATTCTTACCTAGATCAAAGGGACAAAATATTTACTTAATGAGAGCTGAAGTTCCTGGACCTGTAATGGTCAAATTTGTATCTAAGGTAAATATGAATGCTAGAATTTTATGTTTTATATACATAGCTTTAAGTTTATTCCAGGTAGGTTTTTTACTATTAGGTAAAATGCCATTATTTGATAGCGTGGTTATAACATTTGGCACAGCCGGAACAGGTGGATTTTCTATAACTAATGCTAGTATAGCAGCTTATAATAATAAGTATTTTGAGTATGTTATAGGATTTTTTATGATTATATTTGGTATAAACTTTAATTTGTTTTATCTGATTTATTTAGGAAGTATAAAAGAAGCTTTAAAAAGCGAAGAACTCAAATGTTACTTGGGTATAATAACTTTTTTTGTAATTATAATAACACTAAATATACTTCCTTCATACATGGATATAGGCCGAGCATTTAGAGATGCATTTTTCCAAGTAAGTTCAATAATAACTACGACTGGATTTATAAGTTCTGATTATTCTTTATGGCCTAATTTATCTAAAATCCTTCTTGTGATATTGATGCTAATTGGAGCTTGTGCAGGCTCTACAGGAGGAGGAATTAAGGTTTATAGGATATTAGTATTATTTAAAGCCGCCTTAAAAAATACTAAGCAAATCTTCTCACCAAGATCTGTTTATTCTATAAAGGTAGATAATGAGTATATTGATAGAAAAATTGTTGATTCAATACAAGCATACTTCTTTATTTATTTAATGATTTTAATTTTTTCAGTTATTATTTTATCTTTTGATTCATTAAATTTAATCAGTATATTTACATCAGTAGTAACTTGTTTGAGTAATGTAGGACCAGGATTAGGAGTAGTAGGACCCGTTGGTAATTTTTCCTCCTTATCAGACCTCTCCAAGTTAACCTTAATTTTTGATATGCTTGCTGGTAGATTAGAATTATTCCCTATAATATTTCTTTTAGGTTTCTTTAGATTAAAAAAGTAACAAAAAGTTGTTGACATCATAAGAATAATAATATAACATTTAATCATAATAAATTAAAAATAATGCGATGATAAGAAATAGTAGATTTAAATATCTATTGCAGAGAGTTTCCGGTTGGTGAGAGGAAATATAGAGTTTATATTGAACACATCTTTGAGCAGTGCACCGAAACTATAGTAGGCTGTACCGGATTCCTTGCACCCGTTATCGTGCTAGAGTATTAGTAATAAGTTTACAGTACTTGATAAGGTTAATGTTGTGAGACATTAATAAAAATAGGTGGAACCACGTGAGTTAACTCCCGTCCTATAGCTATAGCTATAGACGGGAGTTTTTTAATTTTAATATAAATTTAGGGCCCAAGTTTATATTTTAAGTTAAATTATGGAACTTATGCAAATTAAAAATTCGAAATATTCTAAAAAATAAAAAGGAGATAAAAATATGAAAATAAATAAATTAAAAAAATTAACTATAATAGCAATATCTTTATTAACTGTTGTTGGATTATTAGGATGTTCTAATATAAACAATGATACTAGTAATAAAAACGAATTAATTATAGGATACGATAACACCTTTGTACCTATGGGATACTTAGATGAAAAAGGTAATACAGTAGGATTTGATGTGGACTTAGCTACAGAAGCATCTAAAAGAATGAATATGAATATAAAATTTCAATCTATTGACTGGTCAATGAAAGAAGCAGAGCTGAACTCAGGTAATATTGATGTTATATGGAATGGATATACATTAACTGAAGAAAGAAAAGAAAAGGTTGCTTATACTGATTCTTATTTAGATAATAAACAAATAATAGTTACTCTTAAAAAATCAAATATAAAATATAAATCAGATTTGCTAGGAAAATCAATAGGTACACAGACAGATTCTTCTGGTATGGAAGCTGTATTAAAAGATACTGAATTTGTAGAGGACTTAAAAAATAAAGAACCAGTTTTATATGATACATTTGATAAGGCTTTTAGAGATTTAGAAATAGGAAGAATAGACGCTTTAGTTGCAGATGAAGTATTAGCTAGATATTATATAGCTCAAAAGAAAGATGATATATACAAGATATTAGATGAAGATTTTGGTAAAGAAGTATTTATAGTTGCAACAAAAAAAGAAAATACAGAACTTAAAGATAAAATCAATAGTACTTTAAATGAAATGAAAAATGATGGTACTTTTGATGAGATATATAGCAAATGGTTTAAATAATAATAAATACTATAAGGGAGAAAAAAATGATTAAAGGACTAGGAATTGTTATATCAATATTCATAATAACTTTGTTAGTGTCACTGCCACTAGGGCTAATAGTAGCCATTTTAAGGAAATCTAAATATAAATTAATAAAACTTATAGCACAACTATATATTTTAGTTATGAGGGGTACTCCGTTACTTTTACAACTTATTGTGATATTTTATGGATTACCATTATTAGGAATAGTATTTGACAGATTTACATCATGCATAATTGCATTTTTACTTAATTATGCAGCATACTTTGCAGAAATTTTTAGAGGTGGTATAGAATCAATAGATAAAGGTCAACGAGAAGCTGCAGTTGTATTAGGTTTTGATAAAGTTACTATGTATAAAAGAATTATACTGCCTCAAGTTACTAAAATAATATTAGCACCTATGTCAAATGAAGTAATAACCTTGATTAAGGATACTTCATTAGTTTATATTCTTGGGCTTAATGATATTTTAAGATTAGCTCAAATTCAATCTATAAGAGAAGTGAGCTTATTACCATTATTAGAGGTCGGTTTTATATATTTAGCTTTAGTGATTTTTATAACGCAAGGGTTTAAATTATTAGAGAAAAAATACTCATATTATAGATAAGAAAGAGAGGAGATAATAATGTTAGAAATAAAAAACTTAAATAAATCATTTAAACAAAATCATGTCTTAAAAGATATTTCTTTTAAGATAGAAAAAGGAGAAATTGGAGTATTACTTGGAAAATCAGGAGCAGGTAAAACAACGTTACTCAGATGTATTAATGGATTAGAGGAGTTTGATAATGGAAAGATAATAATTGATGATAAAATAAATAACAATAGTAAAGATATACTAACTCTTAAAGGTAAGATTGGAATGGTGTTTCAAAATTTTAATTTGTTTCCACATTTATCAGTTATAGAAAATATTATAGAAGCTCCAGTTAATGTATTTAAAGAAACTAAAAAAGAGGCTTTAGAAAGATCTCGAGAGCTACTCGATATTGTTGATCTAAAAGATAAAGAAGATTTCTATCCATATGAACTATCTGGAGGGCAACAACAAAGAGTTGCAATAGCTAGAGCATGTGCTTTAATGCCTAAAGTACTATGTTTTGATGAGCCTACTTCGGCCTTAGATAAAGATACTATAAAAAGCATAGTTAATGTAATGAAGAAACTAAAATCACAAGGAATAACTATTTTAATTATAACTCATGATATAGGGTTTGCTAATGAAGTTGCGGATAAGTTAATAACTATTAGTAAAGGAGTGGTAGAATGTGTAGAAGAGGTATCTTAACTCTATTTTAATTATTCATATATTATGTTAAAATAGATTATATATTTTATATGAATAAGCGAGGTAGTTATGCAAGATAAATTAATTACAAAAGATAAAATCTTTATTCAAGATACTAATTTTTCAAATGTACTTTATAAATCAAGTGGATATGAAGATTTTCATACAAATGCAGCAAACAATAATATAGAAATTGATGAAAATAGGACATATGACTTATTACCAAGTGGATTTATAGATTTTAATCAGCATTTATATGAAGATATCAATCATATGAATTCAATAAGCTCAGGTTTATTTTTAGAAAAAACATTAATTACATTTAGGATATTTATATGGACATCTAGAGGAGAAGGTTTTGAAATATTTAAGCATGTATTGAGAGGTTCTGAAATAAATGAATTAAAAAGCAAAGATGATGTAATTGAATATATATACAATCATTTAAGTGAATTAGAAGATGGAATAATAAATACTTATGGCAATGGTGTAATAAAAAGCTTTGAAGAGTTTGGAAAAGGAATTGAAAGTAAAAAGCTTCCTTTACCTAGCTTACTTAAGAATTTAACAATAGATAATAATTTGCATGATTTTAGATAAAAAAGAATGGGTAAAATGCCCATTCTTTTTTTATAAAAACATAACGGTAGAAGCAATTAAGAACTGTCCTATATAGTAAGTTATTAGATTTATAGCTGGTAAAACTTTATTATGATTATTATCAAAAATAATAAATGATAATACAAAGTCAGAAAATATAAATAGAGTAGTACCGATTACTAGGAATACTATACCTTTATTGTTTTTGTAATCAATCAATAGAGCTAATGATTTACAGTACATTATACTTATTAAAGTACAATATATAAAAGAAGGTATGAATAATTTATTAAATTCTAACCTTTTATATGCTTTAAGATATAGCATTATAATAAGAGAAAATAACAGTGCTAAGACTAATTCTTTTAATTGTATTGGATTTAAATATGAAAAAGCACTTGTATAGAATATATGAGTAATAGAGAAGCTAATTAAACCCAATAAAAATATTATAGATGATTTCTTATGTGATTTTGATTTAATAGATAAAAATATATCACCAAATACAGCGAAAATAATCCCTATTAATATTAAAATAAAATAACTAAAGTCCCCCTTAGTATGTAAACGTGAATATAGACAAAAACATAAGAATAACAAACTTGTAATTGTCTTTGAATATACCCTATAGTTTTTTATTGGATTATATGTAAAATATAATAAAGAAAATAGGGAAAATACTGATAAAATCAATATTAATATCATTTTGCAAAATACTCCTTTTTATAATAAAGTGACAAAAATATCAAAAGAACGTATGTTCTTTATAAAAAAATGTAACTTTTCATTATAATTTTCATAGTATTTATTAAGATAATAAAAAACTTGAAATACTTCCCTATAATAATTTATAGATATAGTTATCTTAGTTGTATTTACACAGATAAAAGCACATATATGTAAATATAGGTAGAGTATTATATTATCTTAATTAACAAAGTAGCCTAATATGGCTACTTTGTTTTTAATTATTATCATAAGGGTCTAAAAGCCATTCTGGACTATTTTTATCTTTCACTAAGAAAATAAGTGACTCATGCTCACCATCTTTATGTTCTTCAGAATTATAAATAGCGCTATATCTAACTTTATAAGCCATAACTTCTGATTTATCTTCAATATAAGTATTTAGGTTTAAATATAGATTGATAATATCTGGGTCCTTTTCTTCTTTAACACTTAGAATATTAATTTCATCAAGTGAATATAGATAATTCTCAATCTTAGTTATTCCTTGTTTATTATAAAGAAGCTTTGATATAGAGCATATATCTTTATCATTTTTATATTTATAGTATTCATATATAATTTCTTCTGGATTATTTGTATAAGAATTTGATTTTACGGTGACTATAAATGTGAAGATTAACATAGGGATAAGTATCATAATAGAAATTCGTTGACAATTCTTAGGCAATTTTTCACCTCCGTACAAGGCTTATAATTGATATTATCCTTTTTTAATATATACTAATTTAAAATCTTATAGTATACTATATCAAGCAATATAAAATAATATTCCAAAAGTGGTATTATTTGTATTTAATAATTTTATTAGTTACATAATCAAGGAGGCATAAATAATGAGTAAATCACCAGTACCAACTCCGCATAATAATGCAAAAGTTGGAGATATAGCAGAAACAGTTTTATTACCAGGAGATCCTCTAAGAGCTAAATTTATAGCAGAGACTTTTTTAGAAGATGTTATCCAATATAACACAGTAAGAGGGATGTTTGGTTATACAGGAACTTATAAAGGAAAAAGAATATCAGTTCAAGGAAGTGGTATGGGTATACCATCAATAGGAATATATTCTTATGAATTAATACATTTTTATGGAGTTAAAAACTTAATAAGGGTAGGTTCAGCAGGTGCAATTAATGAAAATTTAAAAATACATGATGTGGTTATAGGTATGGGAGCTTGTACAAACTCAAACTATGCTGATCAATATAATTTACCTGGGACATTTGCTCCAGTAGCAAGTTATGAATTATTACAAAAAGCTGTAAACGTAGCAAATGAACAAGGAACTAAAGTTACAGTAGGTAATATATTATCTTCTGATGTATTCTACAATGATCAAGGATTAGAGCCTTTACGTCAATGGCAAAAGATGGGTGTACTTTGTGTAGAAATGGAAGCAGCCGCTTTATACATGAATGCTTCAAGAGCAGGTGTAAATGCATTAACTATACTTACTATATCTGATTGCCCATTAACAGGGGAAGAGACTACTTCACATGAAAGACAAGTTGCTTTTACTAAAATGATGGAAATAGCTTTAGAATTAGCTTAATTTGATACAAATAAAAAAAGATATGAATATGCTCATATCTTTTTTATTAG
Source organism: Romboutsia faecis (assembly GCF_014323405.1). GTDB lineage: Bacteria > Bacillota > Clostridia > Peptostreptococcales > Peptostreptococcaceae > Romboutsia_E > Romboutsia_E faecis. The sequence continues at coordinate 294,661 of NZ_JACRWE010000003.1, forward strand.
CTTATAGTTCTAAATACACCTGTAACAACTCCAATTATCTCAACAGAATTAGCTTCTAAAACTATTGGTTCCATAAAATCATTTTCAGGTTGAAGTCTTACAAAATTACTTTCTTTATAAAATCTTTTTACAGTAGAAGTCTCACCATTAATTAAAGCTATTACAATTTGAGAGTTAGAAGCTGTGTTCTTTTTATCTACTATTATGTAGTCGTTATTTAGTATCCCAGCGTTAACCATACTATCACCTTTAACCTTTAATACGAAATTATCAGAACCTTTTATTAGGTTAGAAGGTAGTGGTATGTACTCTTCAATGTTTTCTTGAGCTAGTATAGGTTCACCAGCTGTAATTTGGCCAACTAAAGGTAAGTTGATAATTTCTTGGTTTAATCCAGATACATTTGAATTACTATTCCCATCTAGTACTTCTATAGCTCTTGGCTTAGTAGGATCTCTTCTTATATATCCTAATTTTTCTAATTTATTTAAATACCCATGAACAGTAGATGTAGATTTTATATTTACAGCAGTACATATTTCTCTAACAGAAGGTGGATAACCTTTTGCCATTAGTTGCTCTTTTATAAACTCTAGAACTAATACTTGTTTATCACTTAAATCCAAATACATAAAATCAACTCATTTCTAATTTAAATTTATTTATATTGCAGTTTAATAACATAAGATAGTCTATTTAATTAATTATACTTATATTTTAACATAATAAGCTTTATTTCACAAACATTTGTTCTAGGTTTATAAAATATGTTGTAAATAGGACTTTATCTAGATATTATTATTAATTTCTTTATCAATTTCTTTTATTTCTTCGAGATTATCGTCATTATCAACCCACTCAAAGTTATTTACAATATCACGTTTAACATTTTTCTTATGTGCAGCATATAGTTGTGTAGTTGTTACATTATCATGATCTAATAAGTTTTGTACATCATAAATAGAAAAACCAGTTTGAATTAAAGATGTAGCAGCAGTGGCTCTTAATTTATGAGGGCTATACCCATTATTTCGTGTAGTTTCCATTGAAATAGAAGTGTATTTTTTTACAAGTTCTCTAATTGCTTTAGAAGTAAGTCTTTTTCTTTGAAGAGATAAGAAAAGAGCATCTTTGACTTCATCTGGTAGAACTTCACTTTCAGGTCTTTCATTAAAGATATAATCTTTTACAACAATTTCACAAGTATGGTTTATAGGCATAAGAACTTCTTTACCACGTTTTCTAAAGATCTTAAATTCACCTCTAGAGAAATTAAAAGAAGATATGTTAAGTTCCCTTAGTTCATTAAGTCTTAGACCATATGTAACAAACAAAGCTAAAATAGCTTTATCACGAAGCTTAGTTTTTTTCCAATAGACTTTTTCTTTTTCAGTAAGACCTTCACCACTTTCTACAGCATCTAACATTTTAGCAACCTCATCAATATCAAGCCTTTTTATAGCGTCTGGTTGAGGCTTAGGAAGCTTAATAGGGTTAAAACCATCAGTAATGTTATTATCAAGTTGCTCATTTCTATATAGAAATTTAAATAGAGTAGACAGAGATGATTTTTTTCTAGCTAAAGCCCTATTGTTATTTTCAAAGATTAACGTATTCTTTTCTGTGTGCTTATAATATCTACTACAGTAATCACCAAGGAATAAATTAACATCTCTTGCCTTAATGTTGTTAAATTCATTCAACGTAATATCTTTACTAATTTCAGCTTTTGTAAGCTCTTGTGATTCTACTAAATAATTACAAAAGAAGTTTATATCTTCAAGGTAAGCATAACGCGTAGAAACGGCTACAGAGCCTTTTAGATAAATAAAGTAGTCTTTCATAAATTTAGGTAGCTTATTTTCTATTTTAATACATCTTTCCATAATATCATTATCTCTTAGTACGATATTATCGGGTTTATTTGATTTATTGTTAATTTTTAATACCTTATCATTATTCAAAGTAAATCCTCCTAGTTAATTTAAAGTAATTTTATATTATTACTTATATAATAATATAAAATATCACATTATTTTTTTTCTTTCAATGTAGAAAGTTAATGATGGTAATTAAAATAAAACTAGATTTTATACAGATTTTTTAGCTTAATTAAACCTTTTATTTTGATAAATATTCGAAAAGTGATCATTTTCACATATAAGAACATTTGTTCTTGTTTAGAATAAAGATCATAAATCTAGCATTTTATTTGTGTTAAAAAAATCTGAATCATTTCATATAGATTTAGCTAAATTGAATTCAAGCATTATTTAATGAAAAGAAAAACCTAATACTTGAAGATCTATAAAGTAAATTTATGAATATTTCATTGTGAATTGGTTAAAGAAGTTAAATGAAGCTAAATGAGTATTTATATGGTCAATGGTATTAAGTAAATAATAACAGGGGTTAGGAGTAATGAAAGAAATAAATTAATAATTAGTAAAAATTAGTTAACCAAATTAAATTAAATATAGAAAGTGCATGAAATGCTTAATAAGTTTATTAAACTGATGATATGTTTAAATCATTGCAAAAAAAATGTAGAAAAATATAAATATATTGTATACATAATTAGATACAAAATTAGATACAAAAACTAAACTGGTATAAAAAATAAATGTTTTATTTTATAGGAACAAAAAGAGTAAAGTTAATAATTTTTTTATTTAACGAATCAGTGTGTAAATGATCAGAATATAAGCAAAAAGTGTAGTTAGAATTCATTATCATACTAACTATTCCCTAAATATACATTTAGAGATTAGTTATATATTACAAATTTAGCTCTTCTCCTTAAACCTATATATTGTCTAGCAATCTCCATATAATAATTGATATAAAGCATAAATATTTTTATTCTGTATGAATCCATATAATATATATTATATGGATTCATACAGAATAATATATAATAATTATACAAATATATAATATTTTATACATTTAATCATTTTAATGTATTTCTAATATTTATAATCCAATTATGATAATATAATGAATTTATTGTATATTTAATCTTTAAATTGAAACTTAAATAACTATACATACTAGGATTACAATTATACGTAATTTCTTTAGTTAACATAGACTAAAATATAATATTGATAATTAACGACCTATTAGAATATAAATTACTTAAAATGTTACTCCTACTCCTTCACTTCAAAAAGTTATAAATGATAGAGGTCCCTTGCTAAATATTCACCTAAAAAGCTTCAAATAAGCTTCTCCTAGCAAAATTACCATCTACAAATTAATGACTTTTAAGGTTTAAAAGAAAAAAAGCCCTTAAATCATTTTATTGTAAATAATGATACAAAACTATTGAAAAGTTAATAAAATGGTTTATAAGGCTAATTACAGGCTTATTTTAAGCTTCTTTAATAGAGTATCTTTATTAATATGTAATTTCATTTAGTTGTTCTAAGTCTACTTCATATTTATAATTACCATCAAGAGATTCAACATAAGCTGTTCCGATATTATTGTCTACACTTATAAGACTTACTTGATTTTCTTTATAAAAAATTTTGCTATTTATGTTATTGTTTTCTCCGTTAACTATTTCCATTGCACGTCTTAATTGCATATAATCCTCCTAAATGCTTTAATTGTTAATTTTAATTCTTATTTATATTATCCAGAAACTTATTTTATATACATGATTATTTAGTTATAATGTTATAATGCATAAAAAATAAGAGGGATCTTTAATCCCTCTTTTATATAAAATATCAAACTTGTAAAAGTTATCTAGGTTCAATTATTAATTTTATAGCAGTTTTTTGTTCTCCGTCTATTTCGATGTCTGTAAAAGCTGGTATGCAAACTAAGTCCATACCGCTTGGAGCTACAAAACCACGTGCAATGGCTACTGATTTAATAGCTTGATTCAATGCACCTGCTCCGATAGCTTGAATCTCTGCACTTCCCTTCTCTCTTAGTACCCCTGCTAAAGCTCCTGCTACAGAATTAGGATTAGATTTTGATGAAACTTTTAACACTTCCATTTCAATATCCCCCTCTTTGATTGGTTAATTATATAAAGTACTAAACCATTCTTATTTAACATATTACTTCAATATTGAACTGAAAAACCCTTTATTTTATTTTTGTATAGAGTTCTTTAATTCTTGTATTTCCTTATCTGTAAAGCCTGTAAGTTCTTTTATAAATTGTAAATCTGATTTCTTCTCAAGAAGTTCTATTGCCATTAACTTTTTAGTTTCTAATGTTTTAATTTCTTTTTCTAATTCATAATCTCCCTCTAGGTCAATAAAGTTTATAGAGTCTGTACATTCTATAAGAGAATCTACTGGAAATTCCTTAGTAGAATATGTATATTCTGTCTCTTCATTTTCATTATCCAGATTTAATTTTTGAGTATTCCTTCTTTCTTTTATGAAATCTCTATAGATATCAAATAATATTAGCAATGCTGGTATTATAAAATAAACCCCAATCCCTATTATACCTATGATTGATGTAGCTAATAAAATAATTTTATTTAAATTATCTATAGCTAAATTATTTATATGCTTTTCTAATATAAATGATTTTGCAATGCTAAAAAATAAAGTAATTAAACATAAAGGAAACAGTAGATAACTAGAAATAACTCCACCTATACTTAATGCATCAAAATTATTACCTATATTTCCAAATACAAACATATAACCATTTACGTATGCAAATAAACAAGCTAAAACACCTAAAACAGACCCGAGTGCTTGGCTATACCAGTCTAAAAAACGCGATTCCATCTTATTCTCCCCCTTCTTGTAAGTAATATATATAAAATAATATGATTTATAATTGATAAATATATCATATTATAAGATTAGATTATTTACATTTTCCTATTTCTATTTTTTGTAAAAAGTATTATAATTTAAATACTTTAAATATATTCTTATTTTATTACATTTTTTATGGACATAATATTAGAATATAGTGAAGTGAAACATCTTGCAAAAGGGAGTTTATATATGTTAGATACAATAGAGTTTATATTAAAAGTTAGTTTTTTTATTTTGACAATTATTTGGATAGGAAAAATAATGATTTTAAGAACAGATAAGCAAATCGTTATAAATCCTCTACTTATTGGAATATCTGCTATTTTAGTAGTACTGCCTGAAAGTAATGAATTGGACAATACTTCAATAACAATGCAAGAAATTAAAATAATATTATATATATTATATTGTTTGGTAGTGTTATTTGGAGTATATAGTACGAGAAGGAAAAGTAATATTTTTTAAATAAAGAAAGAGAAATAAGGTTATTTTGTTTAATTTCCTCATCTCTCTTTTTTTATAGATATAAAATACATCTTATAATATATTTAATTCGTTTTTTTAAGGTATTATAATTAATAAATTAACTTATGCTTATTTACGTTTTTTAGCTTCACATCTATATATTTGTAAACCTTGTGACATGAATTTATCTTCGTATTCTGTAGTAATATTTTCTATTTCTGTATTTTTAGCTAAATCTAAAGAGATATTTTTTAATAACCAGTCACTAGCTGCTATTTCATTTAAACTAAATTCAAATAAATCTTTATTATCTGTCTTAAAATGTAACTCTCCATCATCCTTTAGTATAGTATTGTATTTTCCTAAGAAACTACTATGAGTTAATCTTCTTTTAGCCCACCTTTTTTTAGGCCATGGATCACAGAAGTTAACATATACCCTACTTATTTCCTTTTCTTCAAAGTAATCTAATATATTATTTACATTACCCCATACAAAAAGAATGTTATTTAAATTAGCTTCATGTGCTTTTTCTACAGCTTTTAGTAATACTTCTTCTTTTATTTCCATAGCGATATAGTTTATATCTGGATTATTTTTAGCATGAGTTGTTATAAATTTACCTCTACCTGTACCAAATTCTACATGTATAGGGTTGTTGTTTTCGAATTTTGTATTCCATTTTCCTTTTAAGCTATCTACATCATCTTTTATTACATAATCTGTGAAACTTAGTAATTTTTCATCAGATCCTTTTTTTCTTCTTCTTCTCATAATTGATCTCCTTAGTTGTTTATTTAAGAATAAAAAATATAGAGTACTAGCTAAGCTAATACTCTATATTAGAATTAACAATCGCAGCCAGAGCATCCTCCGCCACAACCGCCTCCACCTTCAGGCATGTTTTCGACAATGATTCTGAATCCATATCCAGTATCTTCTATTGTAACATCTCCGTATTGAGCGAATTCAGCTTGATCCATTATAAAGTGTAGCCCATCAGTATCGAATGTTACGTCAGATGAATTTTGCTCATCTAAAGCAAGACCGAAAGAAGGTCCGCTACAACCAAATCCTGCAAAGTATATTCTTATGCTTGATGGTTTATCATTATTTTCGCTTATTATCTTGTTTAAAGTATCAATTGCTGTTTGTGGTAAAGTTACTTTCATTTAATCAGATCCTTTCTTTTTTCTTTAGAATATATATATTATATACCCAATATGAGTATATAATCAAACATTTTAGTAAAATTTTTTAATTGTGTTAATTATTACAATTCAATATAATTCACTTTATTTACAAATACATTATTTTGAAGATACAAAAGCGTCTATATTAATTTTCTTTTTATCTTTTAAATTTATAACATATAGACTTGGTGTTATATAATCGTATTCACTTAAAAAAGGGAAAAGAAGTGTATATCTATCCTCTTTTAAAGAATGAAATTTATAAGTGCCATCTTTATCTGTAACACTATGATATTTATTACCATTTGAATCTATTAATGTAATTATCTTATCACTTAATATATCAGTATTATTAAGCACAACTTTCCCACAGATTGAGTATAAGTTAGAACTATCTTTATCAAAATTAAAAGAAGAGTTACTAATCTTTACTATTAATGGCTGTATAAGTACTCCGCTTAATAGTCCAGACTTAAAAAAAGGGACCTCATGGTAGAAATCTGCTTTTATTATGCAATTAGAACGTATGTTCCTAAGTATAATTTTCGAAATAGAATATAATATTGATGGTCTTTCGTCTGTCTGTAATTCCTCGTAATCACCTGTGACTTGTATATTATAATAATGAATCAAATTATCTTCATCCCATAACATAACAGGTTCTAATACATGATCTTCTCCATAATTAACAAATACAGGTTTTTGCAATACAATTTGGTCACATGCGATGATTTTAACATCGTTATTAGTTAATGTACTAACAAAGGAAAAATCATTAATACTATTATTAGAAATGTTTATTACTGCTAATTCTTTTAAGTCAGATAAATTAGGGATAGTATATAAATTATTAAAATCTAAATTTATACTTTTTAATTGGGTTAATTTAGTTAAGAAAGATAAATCTTCTATTCTATTATTACTTAATTCTAAGTTGGTTAATCTTCTTAAGTAAGATAGCTTGCTTGTATCTTTTATTTTATTATTGTTAAGTAATAAGTTAGTTAAATTCTTTGCAAATTCCAAGCCATCTAAATGTTTAATATTTTTATCTGATAAATTTAATTCTTTTAATGAGCCTAAGAATTGTTTGGTTATTTCTTCTTCTGATTTGTTACATGACATGGCTATTGATAACCTTAAGTGTTTATTTATCCAATTATCGTCTTTACCTTTTGCCAAATTAATCATTCCTTTATATTTTTTTATTTTTAAAGTAATTTTTACTTAATATTTCATATTTATAACATGTTATTGGTTTTGACCCAGTTGAATGGAATTTTCTCTTAAATTTACCTAGGCAGTTAAAACCTAAAGAGTCTAGATAACTTCTTGAGTGCTCGTTATCTTCGTAGGTTTCAAGAAATATTCTTTTTAAATGTAAATCTTCAAATCCGAATTTAAGTATTTCTGTTGTTAGCTCTGGTATTAACTTAGTTCCCCAGTATTTTGGGTTTATACAAACTCCGATCTCACCCTCAATGGAATTGATAGGTATATTATTGAATCCTATGTTACCTATTGTTTTATTATTTTCTTTATATACAATTGCGAATTGACCAATATAGCCTTTTCTATAATTGACTAAAAAAAATGATTTAATAAATCTTTTTGTATCTGATATTGATGTGTGTTTGTTCATAGGAAGATATTTTACAACTATCTCTTGTCTATAATACTCATACATATCATTTGCATCTTCTATAGTAACTGGTCTTAATATACACCTTTTTGTTTCTATAATTTTCATTTGAGGAAAAGTCAAATTAGACATACTTAACCTCCTTTATTATATATTAATTATATATATAGACTATGATTTTAGTTATATAACTGTTCATAAAACATAAAATATATACTTTTATGCCATTTTTTAAAAAATGACTATTTTCAATAACTTTAAGAATCAAAAACAACTCTATGTCAGTTTTATGTCAGAATTTTTATCTGTTTTTTGTTTTATATTTGTGGTAAAATTAAGTTATAAAATTAGATAATTTATTTTATATTTATACATTTATATACATATTAATTAGAAGGAGAATCAACATGAGTTTTGTTTTTATAAGAAAAAGAAGCAAGAATTATATAGTTTATTTAGAATATAAAGATCCGGAAACTGGCAAGAAAAAACAGAAAAATATGGGTTCTTTTGAAAAGAAAAGAGATGCAAATAAAAAGTTAACAGAGTTAAAGGATACAATATATAAGGATGATTTACTAACACCAAGCGCTATCACTTTAAAGAAACACCTTTTAGATTTCTTAGAAAAATACAAAGAAAACTTATCTATAACTACATATAATAGTTATATCAGGATATGCAATAAATATATTATACCTATCTTAGGAGACATAAAATTAGAAGATTTAAGGCCTATACATATACAAAACTATGTAGATGATTTAGTTGGAATATTAACTCCACAGACAATTAAAATACATATAAACATTTTAAATTTAGCGTTAAAAAGAGCTTATAGATTAAGGTTAATAAGAGAAAATGTTATAGAATATATTGAAATTCCTAAGTCTAGAAAGTTCAAAAATAAGATATACAACCAAGAAAATATGGTTAAACTTCTAAATATTAGCAAGGATACATCGCTAGAACTTCCTATTACACTAGCAAGTGGTTTAGGGTTAAGAATATCCGAGATACTAGGTCTTACTTGGGATAATATAGATTTTAATGAGAATCTTATAACAATAGATAAAATAACAGTACGTTCTAATGGTAAAGTAATACTTAAAAGTCCTAAGACAGATACCTCTATTCGAACTATCTCTGCTCCAACTGAAATTATAAACATGTTAAAGGATCACAAGCGCAAATGTTTAGAATCAAAACTAAAAGGCATTATAAGAAAAGATAACAACTTTATATTTTTCGATAAAAATGGAAATCCAATTGCACAAGATGTATTAAGTAGAAAGTTTTCCCGATTTTTAGAAAAGCACAATTTAGAGCATATAAGATTTCATGACCTAAGACATTCACATGTAACATTACTTATAAATTCAAAAGTTCCTATAAAGGTAATTTCTGAAAGAGTTGGTCATTCGAATATTAATACAACATTAAATATTTACTCTCATGTTCTTAAAGAAATGGATAAAGAAGCTTCAAATAAGATTTCGGAAAGTTTATTCAAGTTAGGTTAACATAATATTAATAATGTAAACAAATTTAAATGAGTGCGAAAAACGACCTTTTAAAATCGATTTTAAGGCATTTGTATTAACATCAGTAAGTGATTAATCATTTACAGATATTAATTTACTTAGAATGTAAATAAATAGATATTTAAGCAATTTTGCTTATTTTGATAAAAATTCTAACTATTTTTTATAATAAACTCAATTAATATTAATAAAAATAAATTACATATGATATTTATTAATATTAGTAATTAATTATCAATACTATAAGTTTACATATATAATATTATGTAAACTTATAGTATTTTCTTAATTTTAAAAATCAGTAAACTTATAACTATAATCAAAATCATAAAAAAAATTGTAATTGGATATGCATAGTGATAATTAAGTTCAGGCATGTACTTAAAGTTCATGCCATAAATACCTGTTATAATTGTTAATGGAGACGCAATACCAGTTAATATAGTAAGCTTTGTTATTAAAGAGTTTGTTTCTTCTGTTACTTGGGAAGAATATATATCTAAAAGTTTATCTGCCAGTTCTCTCGTAGATATAGCAAAGCTATATAATTTATCTATTCCAAAATCTATCCCTTGTAGATTTTCAATATTATGTTTTTTTATATCTGAAGCTTTCATATATCTTATATTTTCCTTTAAGATTCTATCACCTATATATAATAAAGGTCGAGTATTTTTTACTATAGTCCTAGTTAAACTTCTTACATGATTAATATCTGATATATTATTATCGTATACTCCATTCATAATATTATCTTCCATCTCTAATATAATATCTTCTACAAGCTCTAAATTTTCAAATCCATTCAACATTATCTTTTTAAAGATAAGGTAATTAATTTTATACAATGATACTATAGGAGTTTTGCTTAATGTATGCTTATTTTCAATTACATCATTTATATACTTATATAAAAAATTATCGTTATTTACAACTACAAGAATAAAACGATCTGCAAGATACATATTAATTTCTTCTAGATAAAGATTTTTATTTTCTAGCTTGTATGTATTTAAACTTATAAAGTCATATTTATCAAATACATCTAATTTCATACTATCATCGAATTCTAAACACTCTCCAAAAGTAGTTTCATCAATTTCTAAAGGATCTTTAAGTTCTTTTAACTCTTCTGGTGTACATAATATAAGATAGTAATTACTTTTATGAAAAAAATCACTCTTTGTATTATTATATAGCTTATCTATAGTTAAATCTAATATGTTCATTTTATCACCTTTTTAAAATTATCCTCTATTAATTTAATATATGACTTTTCTATATTTTTATACTTTTAGATTAAAATATTGCACTATACATTGCTTATCTTATTATAATTTATCAAGGGTACAAAAAAGAGAAGTGTTAGCTTCTCTTTTTCTATATAGATTCTATAAAGTTTATAACTTCGGTAATTATCCAATCTGGAGTAGATGCACCTGCTGTTACTCCTATTATATTAAACTTCTTTAATTCATTAATATCTAACTCATCTTTTGTTTCTACTGCAAATGTAGGAACTATGCCTCTACATATATTTACTAGCTTTTGTGTATTTGAACTGTGTTTACCGCCTATTACTATCATACAATCCACTTCTTTTGATAGCTCTTTAGCAGAAAATTGTCTTTCTTTTGTAGCTGAACAGATTGTATTTTTAAAAACAATATCATTTAGTCTTTCAGATAGTTTTTCTACTATAGAATTGTATAAATCTAAATTAATAGTAGTTTGTGATACTAAACAATATTTTTCATTAGCATCTAAATTTAATTGATCAATTTCATCAAGAGTTTTAATTATAATTGCATCTTCATTACACCATCCATTTATACCTATAACTTCAGGATGATCTTTATCACCTATTACTATAATTTTATAGCCCTTTGCACTATATTCTTTAGCAATGCTATGAATCTTTTTAACAAATGGACAAGTTGTATCTATAACATTTATACCTTTATTTTTTGATTGAATATAGATGTCTTCACCTACTCCATGAGATCTTATTATTACACTTTCATTTGATGGAATATCATTTAACTCATTAACAGTTTTAAGCCCTCTATCTTCATATTTTGAAACAGCTTGTTTATTATGAATTAGTGGTCCTAAAGCATATATTCCATTCTCTCTTTCTTCAAGTTCATGCCAAGCCATATTCATAGCTCTTTTTACACCAAAGCAAAAACCAGCATTATTAGCTATTTTAACTTTCATATGATATCTCCCTATTTTGAATTTATATAATAGTTCTCTTTTATTACCTCTAGAACATTTTGAGATAATCTTTCGTAATCTTTTGTATTAAGTCTTTCTCTATAATACTCTTCAAATGATATAGGTTTATCTATATATATAGTAACCCTATTAAATAATTTGTAATTAGATATTATAGATATAGGAACTACCATTGCTTTCCCTTTTATCGCGAACATTGATAAACCAGCCTTAGCTTCACCAAATCCTGGTTCTTTAATTCTTGTTCCTTCAGGAAAGATACCTAATACATACCCATTTTTTATACTCTTTAAAATATTTTTTATAGTAGATATATCTGGATTTTCTCTGTTTATAGGTATAACATTTAATTTCTCTAATATATATGCTAATGGTTTAATTTTAAATAACTCTTTTTTAGCAACAGCGGCAACTTCTCTATTTTCAATTGCTGCTGCAATGAATATAGGGTCTAAGTTTGATTTATGATTAGCTGCTATTACAAGATTTCCTTCATCTGGTATATTTTCAGATCCAATAACCCTGTATTTAAAGAATATCTTAGAAAATACTTTAAATACTTTTATTACAAATTTATAAAAATTCATTCTATATCCCCTTTAATATTACAGATTTATTTTAGATAATACGTAATCAACAACTTCATCTATTGATTTTCCAGTAGTATCTATTTCTATAGCATCTTCTGCTTTTACTAATGGAGCAAACTCTCTGTTTGAATCTATTTCATCTCTTTTTATTATGTCTTTTATTATTTCTTCTAAAGATGTATCATATCCTTTTTCTGTAAGTTCTTTGAAACGTCTTATTCCTCTTTCTTCAGGTGTAGCTATAAGATAGAATTTGTAATCTGCATTAGGGAATACATATGAACCTATATCTCTACCATCTAATATAACAGAGTTTCTTTCTCCTATTTCCCTTTGAACATCTACCATTAAGTATCTAACGTCCTTTATCTTAGCAACGTTAGATACATTGTTACTGACTTCTATTGTTCTTATTTCTTCATTTACGATTTCTTTATCTAAGTAAAGATTATTATCTCTAAAATCAATATCAGTATTTTGAGCAATCCTTACTACTTCTTCTTCATTATTTATATCTATATTGTTCTTTAAGCATTTATAAGTTATAGCTCTATACATTGCTCCTGTATCTATATAATTTATATTCAATCTTTTAGCTATTATTTTAGCTATTGTACTTTTACCAGCTCCTGCTGGTCCATCTACTGCTATTACTAAGTTATTCATTTTGTTTCTCCTATTCTGACAATTATTATTTTGATAAATCTGGTCTGAGTATTTCAGCCTTATTTAAATAAACATGCTTTATATCACTTTTATTCTTGTCGCTATTTATGTACATCATTACTCTTATACACTTTTCTAAACTTCCAACTATATACTTTTCCTCAAAGTTTAATAAAGGTATATCAACAAGTCCTAAATTTTCTCTTACAGCAACCGCTGGGTACACTGCATCTAAATCCTTTGTCATAGTAAAGCACATACTTATTATATCATCTGATTCCAAATTATTATTAATAATTATTTTATTTATAAGTGTAGTTGTCTCATTTAATATATCTTCTTTTTTATTATAAGATACTGTTGTCGCACCTCTAATTGCTAAAACTCTCATATTTACCACCTATACACTTAATCCTGCAAGATAACCTGTTGAAAATGCTATTTGAAGATTATATCCTCCTGTTTCAGCATCTATATCAATCACTTCTCCTGTAAGATATAAATTTTTTATTATTTTAGATTCCATAGTTGAAGAATTAATTTCTTTAACAGATATTCCTCCACTAGTTACCATTGAAGCTTTAATACCTAAACTACCATTACATGTAAGCTGCATATTTTTTAGATATTCAATTATTCTATTTTCATCTTTTTTAGATAATTCATTTGTTTTTTTATCACTTAAATCTAAAACATCAAATATACCTTTTAAAAAGTTTTGAGGTAATAGGCCTTTTAAGTTATTTAAGACATTTTTATTTGGATTTTCTCTTAGTGCCTTAGATAAATCATCTATACTAACATTTGGTAAACAATCTATTGTTAAAGTCACTTTATCGTTTTCTAGTAGTTTATTTATATATGATGACATTATTAAGACAACTGGTCCTGTTATTCCAAAGTGAGCAAATAACATATCTCCTATTTTAGAGATTTTTTTCTTTTTGATTTTGCAAGATATCTCTACTTTTTGAAGAGCAATACCTTGTAATTTTTTTATCCAGCTTTCTTCTATAGTTAGTGGGCTAAGAGCAGGATATAATTTATTTAGCGTATGATTATGCTTTTGAAGTATATCATACATTAATCCATCAGAACCCGTACTTTCGTAACTTTTACCACCAGTAGATATTATTACTTTATCTGCATATATATTTTTATTATTTTCAGTAATAACACCTGATACGGTATCATTGTTGACTATGAGATCGATTACTTTTGTATTATACATTATCTTTACATTATTTTGAATCAAATCACCTTTTAGTATATCTATTACTTCAGTTGCCTTATCACTTTTCGTATAAACCTTATGGTCATTAGACTCCTCAACTTTGTATTCTAAGTTTTTACTGCTAAAATAATTTAATAAGTCTGAATTTGTAAATGTATAAAAGCTACTGTATAAAAATTTCTTATTATTAACTACTTTATCAAAGAATTCATCTATATCTCTATTATTAGTGATATTACATCTTCCACCACCAGTTAACTTAAGTTTTTTACCTAACTCATTGTTTCTTTCTATTAATATTACTTCATGATTTTTTGAGGCTGTTAAAGCAGCCATCATACCAGATGGGCCACCACCAATCACTATAACCTTTGACATAAATACTCTCCTTATTCTAATGCTGATTTATTTACAGTATAGTTAGTTTTAAAATGGCTAGTATCATTCATTTTTATTACCACTGGTCCATAATCTTTAAACTCAACAATATTAAGTGCTGTATTATCTTGTTTTATTCTGTATATATTCTCAAGTCCAGAACCTAAACATGATAAAAGTATAACTCTTACTGTTACTGAGTGACTAACTAGTAATATATGTTTGTTATCATATTTTTCATTTATTTCTTTTATAAATTCATCAACTCTATCTTGTATTATAGAAAGAGTTTCTCCACCAGGAACACTAAATAAATGAGGTGTATTTCTCCAAGTACTATACATATCACTATAGTTCTCTTTAATTTCATCCATTAATAAGCCTTCCCAAACACCAAATCCCATTTCTCTTAAAGCATTAGTCTTATTAACATCTAAGTTTAATTTATCTGCTAGTATATTTGCAGTTTCAATCGCTCTTCCTAAATCACTAGAATATATATAATCTATTGGATATTTACTCATACTATTAGCCAATGTTGTAGCTTGCTCTATTCCTTTTTCTGTAAGGTTAGAGTTACCATGTCCTTGAGTCTTTCCAAGAATATTCCAATCAGTTTCACCATGTCTTACTATGTAAAATGTATTTGCCATAATATCCTCCTAAATTATTCTCTTTTTATTTTTAGCTATTACCAAATTTTTATTATATCATATATTGTTTAATAATGATATTTTTTAAGCAATATATGGTGTATATGAGTTTATATATTGGTTAAGTTAATGTTATATAATTTTATTATTTACTTATATATACATATTAAAGGAGATTAGGTCAATATAATAGAAGTGTATAAATTGTTAATATATTTAAAAATCTATATAGGAGGTGCAATAACATGAAGAATTCAAAACTTAAATTTACAGATATATTTGTACTTTTAATAGGTTGTTTCCTAATGTCAATATCAATAAATATGTTTTTCGACCCTCATGATATAGCACCAGGTGGATTAACTGGTGTATCTATATTAGTAAGTACTTTAACAGGCATACCAATTTGGTTAATAAATATAAGTGTAGATATTCCACTATTTTTATTCGCATATAGGATATTAAGTAAGAAGGACTCCTTAAAAACAGTCCTAGGTATAATATTCCTTACAACATCATTAAAAATTACAGAAAACTTTTCTAATATTCATATAACAGATGACGTTTTATTATCTGCTATTTCAGGTGCAATAATAATGGGGATTTCTCTTGGTTTAATATTTAGAATAAATGGTAGTACAGGAGGCACTGATCTAATAGGACTATTAGCTAATAAATTTATGCCTAATCTCAGTGTTCCAATGTTAATGGGATGTGCTGATGCAGTTGTTGTTATATTTTCAGGTATAGTAAGTAGAAATATTGAAATAGCACTTTATTCTGCAATATCATTATATATAATTGTAAAGGTTAGTGATATTATGGTTGAAGGTATAAATACATCTAGTTCCTTTACAATAATTTCTGATAAGTATGAAGAGATAGGTCAATCGATTACTGATGAACTAGAAAGAGGTGCTACGATATTAAAAGGTGAAGGTTTTTATACTAATAAAGAAAAGAATGTTTTATTAGTTGTAGTATCTAAAAAGGAAGTTGTTACTTTAAAGAAATTAGTTAAGAGTATAGATGAAAATGCATTTATTATAATAACTGATATATTTGAAGCTTTAGGAGAAGGATTCAAACCTATTTAATCATAATAAAAGAGCAATACTTAATTTAAAATATAAGTATTGCTCTTTTTAGTATGATTTATATTTTTAAAAGATTAGTTAGAAATTTCATTTTTAAATATGAAGTTATGAAAACTATGAGTCTTAAGATATTTTTAATATAAATGAATATTCTATTTTACTTTAATATCTATGTTGTCTTCTTTACCATCTACTACTATAGTGCACCCATTGTATATAGTGCCAGCTATTATCATTCTTGCAATCATAGTCTCTAAAGTATTTCCTATATATCTCTTTAGAGGTCTTGCTCCATAAACTGGATCGTATCCTTCTTTTGCCATGATATCTTTTGCTGCATCAGTAACTTCAACAGATATATTCTTTTCGTGTAATCTTCTTTTTAAATCACTCATAAATATATCAATTATTCTCTTGATTTCATTTTGAGCAAGAGGTTTAAACATTATAATATCATCAACCCTGTTTAAAAATTCCGGCTTAAATCTACGCTTCATTTCATTCATTACAAGGTCCTTTGTTTGTTCGCTTATATGACCATTCTTAGCTTCTAGAAGATACTTACTACCTATATTTGATGTCATTATTATTAGAGTGTTCTTAAAGTCTACAGTTTTACCTTTATTATCTGTAAGTCTACCATCATCTAATATTTGTAAAAATAAGTTAAATACATCTTCATGAGCTTTTTCAATCTCATCAAATAAAATTACTGAATATGGAGCTCTTCTTACTGCTTCTGTTAATTGCCCACCTTCTTCATAGCCTACATAACCCGGAGGAGGTCCGATAAGTCTAGATACAGCATGTTTTTCCATATATTCAGACATATCAATTCTAATAATATTATCTTCACTATCGAATAAATTGTTAGCAAGAGTTTTAGCAAGTTCAGTCTTACCTACACCTGTAGGTCCAAGGAATATAAATGAACCTATAGGCTTTTTCTCATCTTTTAATCCTGCTCTTGCGCGTATAACAGCATTAGCTACAGCAATTACTGCTTCATCTTGACCTATTACTCTATTATGAAGGTCATCTTCAAGTTTAAGAAGCTTTTCTCTTTCACCTTCCATAAGCTTAGTTACTGGTATTCCTGTCCATTTAGCCACAATTTCAGAAATTTCATTTTCTGTTACTTCTTCTTTTAATAAAGCATTTTCATAGCTTTTTTGCATATTTTCTTCTCGCTCTTTGATTTGTTCTTCTAATTTTGGTATTACACCATATTTAACTTCAGCTGCTTTGTTAAAATCATATTCTCTTTCGTATTTTTCAACATTACCCTTAGCTTCATCTAATTGAGTCTTTAAGTTTCTTATTTCAAGGATTTGACCTTTTTCCTTTTCATATTTAGCTGTCATTTCATCATTTTTTGATTTTAACTCTGCTATTTCCTTAGTTATTTTTTCAAGCCTTTGCTTACTCTTATCATCATTTTCTTTTAATAAAGCTTCTCTTTCTGTTTCTAAAGTAAATAGTTTTCTTCTTACTATATCTAAATCAGTTGGAACAGAATCTATTTCACTACGTATCATAGCTCCTGCTTCATCTATTAAGTCGATTGCTTTATCTGGTAGGTATCTATCTTGAATATATCTATCAGATAGTTTAGCAGCAGCAACTATAGCACTATCATGAATTCTTACTCCATGATGTATTTCAAATCTTTCTTTTAATCCTCTTAAGATGGATACTGTATCAGAAACAGTTGGCTCATCAGCAATTACTGGTTGGAAACGTCTTTCTAAAGCTTTATCTTTTTCTATATACTGTCTATATTCATCAAATGTAGTTGCTCCTATACAATTTAACTCACCACGAGCAAGCATTGGTTTTATTAAGTTACCTGCATCCATAGAACCTTCAGTTTTACCCGCACCTACAATAGTGTGTATTTCATCTATAAACAATATAATTTTCCCATCAGAACCTTGAACTTCTTTTAATACAGCCTTTAGCCTTTCTTCAAATTCTCCCCTGTATTTAGCTCCTGCTATTAATGCACCCATATCTAAAGATATTATAACTTTATCTTTTAATCCTTCTGGGACATCTCCTCTAACTATTCTTTCTGCTAAACCTTCTACTATAGCAGTTTTACCAACACCTGGTTCTCCTATTAAAACAGGATTATTTTTTGTTCTTCTAGATAATATTCTTATAACTCTTCTTATTTCTTCATCTCTACCTATTACTGGATCTAACTTATGTTTTTTAGCCAAATCAACTAAATTTGTTCCGTATCTAGATAAAGCTTCATATGTTCCTTCTGGGTCTTGAGTTTCAACTCTTTGATTTCCTCTTACTTGTGATAATACATTAAGGAAGTCATTTTTATTTATATTATATTGTTTTAATATTCTTCCAACAACAGAATTAGTTTCCATATCCAAAATAGCAAGCATAACATGCTCTACACTTATATAAGAATCATTAAATTCTTTAGATATACTTTCAGCTTTAAGTAATACCTCATTAATACGTCTAGAAGCTGTTACTCCTTGAGAGCTTACACCTTCTCCATATATTTGTGGTAGTTTATTTAATTCAGCATCTATAGTATGTTTTAGTGATTCAACTGATATACTTAATTTTTCTAATATATTTGGTATAAGCCCATCCTCTTGGTTAACTAAAGCAGAAAATAAATGTATTGTGTCAACCTGTTGATTATGATGTTTTACTGCTTCATTAAAAGCTTCATTTAAACTTTTTTGAACTCTAACCGTCATTTTTTCTACATCCATTTAAAATCCCTCCAAATTCAATTATGTACAAAAGGTAATAGATACTTTATTATAGTATTTACCAAAATAAATTAAAATAACTTAATAAGTATTTATTATATATTAAATTTAACTTACATAATTTATTATAATACACTTACATAAAATAAAAAGCATTAGATTGAATTAACTTTCAAATCTAATGCTTTTTACAAAAGAATAACTTATAGGCTACTCTTTTTCCCTATGCTTTATTAACTATAATTTGTGTATTTAGCATTTATCTTTTCTTTGGTATAAGATAACAAAGCTAAGCACAAGTATTAAGTTAGGTAAATCAAAATACTTTTTATTATAGCTAATAGTATATTTTTTCATATATACAGTTACCTAAGCATAAACTCTATACCTCCAAAGAATGCTATTAAAAGGATAGATAAATCTAGCTTTTATATAGTAAGTATAGAAAGTAGTTATCAACTACTAGTAATATATTAACCAGAGTATAATAAATTATACCAAACAAAGTTTTATTTTTTTGAATATATATTTCATTAAAGTATAAACCTAATTTATATATTATTTTTATATAGTTAAGGAGGTAAAAATGAAAAATAAAAATATAAATACAAAAACTGAAGAGCTTATCTTAGATAAATACGATGACCAATTTCACCAAATTAAAGATGCATTAGATATAGAAGAAAGTACAGATAGTGAGACTACAAATATTGTAGGTTTTAGAGTTGTAAATAGTAATAATCCATATCCTGAAGGTAGGAGAATTGAAGATAGAAATGATTAATAAAAAGCTAGATGGAATATTTAATATCTCATCTAGCTTTTTAAATACAAATATTTATATTACAAAACCACCATTTGGACTTATTACTTGTCCCGTTAAGAAGTCTCCTCCCTCACTAGCTAAAAATAACGCACATTTAGCTATATCTTCTGGTGAGCCTAGCTTCATAAGTGGAGTTTCTTCTTTTAGTATATCTAATGTATCATCACTTACATTATTTAACATATCAGTTTTTATTACTCCAGGAGCTATACAATTAACATTTATATTAGATGGACCTAATTCTTTCGCTAAAGCTTTTGTCATGCCGATTATAGCTGCTTTAGAAGCTGAATAGTGAACTTCAAAAGAACCTCCTACCATTCCCCATATGGATGATATGTTTATAATTTTTCCGCTCATTTCAGGAAGCATATATTGCAGTGCTTTTTTTGTTGTATAAAAAACTCCATTTAAATTTACATTCATTATTTCGTTCCATTCATCATAACTTATATCTGTAAATAAATTTGTTTTACTAATTCCTGCATTATTTATTAATACATCAATTTTTTCAAATTGTCCTATAGTATAGTTAACTAAAGAATTAACTTCATTTACATTAGACACATCAGCTTTAAAAATTCTTGCAGAGTATCCTTTATTAGTTAAATAATTTTGTAATTCTTTTGCTTCATTTTCTGATTTATTATAATTGATTACAACATTATAGTTATTTTCAGCAAATAATTTAGCAATTGCTCTACCAATACCTCTAGAGGCTCCTGTTATCAATACTGTTTTTTTATTCATATATACTCCTTATTAGTTTTATCATTTTAAATTATATATGTTATTATAACAAAACTATAAGACTTTTAACATTTTATTATTAAAATAATATATTGAAGTAGATAGGATTTTTATTATTAAATATTATACAAATCTAAATAAATTTTATGCTTCTAGAATGGTTTAATTAATATATATAAAAAACAAGTTGACAAAGTCAACATATGAGACTAGACTAACTATTAAAGTACATATTTGTATCCTATATCATATATATCTGTTGGGGAAAAAGGGGATGAGTTAAAATGTTATCTTATAAGTTTTTATTAGACTTAGCATTAATACTACTAAGTACAAAGGTTTTAGGTCTAATAACAAGAAAATTTCAAATGCCACAAGTTGTAGGTGCATTATTAGCTGGATTAATTCTAGGTCCAGCAATGCTTAATATTTTAAGCGAAACTGATTTTATTATTCAGTTATCAGAACTTGGTGTAATTGTATTGATGTTCAATGCAGGTTTGGAGTCTGATTTAGAAGAACTTAAAAAAACTGGTAAAGCATCTTTTATAATTGCTTTATTAGGAGTAATTATTCCTTTAATAGGAGGGTTCGCAATAGCTCACTTTTATGCTATACCAGAGTTATCAGAAGGTACAAGTGGGACTGTATTTTTACAAAACATATTTATAGGTATTATATTAACTGCTACATCT
The DNA here is from genome assembly GCF_014323405.1 of Romboutsia faecis. Lineage (GTDB taxonomy): Bacteria > Bacillota > Clostridia > Peptostreptococcales > Peptostreptococcaceae > Romboutsia_E > Romboutsia_E faecis. The sequence goes on from NZ_JACRWE010000003.1 coordinate 316,190, forward strand.
GTCAGTATAACAGTAGAAACATTAAAAGAAATGGGAAAACTTAATACTTCTGCTGGTACAGCAATATTAGGAGCAGCTATAATAGATGATATATTAGGTATTATAGCATTAACTGTTATATCTAGCCTTACAGACACTTCAGTTAAGGTTGGATTTGTATTAATGAAGATAGCAGGATTCTTTATATTTGCTATAATCGTAGGAGTTTTATCTTATAAAATATTTAATGCATGGTCAAATTATGAAAATCGAGACAGAAGAAGATTTATAATCGCTTCATTTGTATTCTGTCTATTATTATCATATATATCTGAAGAGGTATTCAATGTAGCTGATATAACAGGTGCATTTATAGCAGGTTTAGTCTTATCTAATATAGATAGAAAAGAATTTATTTCTAATAGATTAAATATTGTATCTTATGCATTATTATCACCTGTATTCTTTGCTAGTATAGGACTTAAAATAGTTTTGCCAGTAATGGATTTTAATATTGTTATTTTTGCAGCATTACTTACAGTAATAGCTGTTTTAACAAAGATAATAGGTGCAGGTATAGGTGCAAGATTATGTAAATTTTCAGCTAGAGAATCATATCAAATAGGAGTAGGCATGGTATCAAGAGGTGAAGTTGCTCTAATAGTTGCTAGTAAAGGTGCGGCATTAGGGTTAATTTCTACAGCGATGCTTGGACCTGTAGTAATTGTCGTTGTTGTAACTACTATAATTGCTCCTATTTTACTAAAACTTGCTTTTAGAAAAAAGAAAGAAAAAGTTATTATTGAAACAAATGCTAGTAGATAATCTACTAGCTTTTATTATTAAAATGGCACTTCTTATCACAAAGAACATTTGTTCTATGTAGTAAGAAGTGCCATTTCCTATTTAAAATATATTATTTTATTCCTATATTTATGTTAATTTTATTTTAAATCATTAGATGAAATTAATCTTATGCAGTGCTACAATTATATTAATAATATGAATTATTTAAAGGAGGTAAAATTATGATATATACTCCAAGATATATATTTAACTCTGAATTAGAAGAGTTAATATGTACATGTGATAATTCTAAAAAATATAGGGTTTTGTATTCTCATTCTAGTTCAATTGAAAATGCTGAAAATGGTAAACTTATAGGTTTATCCTCTCAAGTAATTGCTATATGTTCTAAATGCAGATCAATTTACAAATTCGAATTGAAATATAATCCAATCTTTAATGAAAAAGTCGAAATTAAAAATGTAACTAAAGTAACTAATGATATTTCTGAAGTAAAAGAGGATATTATATCTGAATTTAAGTCTTTCGAAGAAACATTCTCTTTTAAATCTGATGAATTTTTAATTAAAATACTTAATGAGAGATACGATAATGATAAAAAAATTACTGAATTTATTTATATGGAAAAATAGTAATTAAAAAGCAGTGTTCATATATATTGAATACTGCTTTTTAATTACTATTTTAGTTTTTTACTTTTAAATTTTCTAAATCAATAGTGTATTTTCTAGGTTTATTAATAGGCATATTAATGTCATCATCAGAATTCTTATTAGAATTTTCCATTGTTTTAAAAGCCTTTGATAACATTAGCTTAATACGATTAAGTTGATTAACTTCACTTGCTGATGGATCATAATCTATAGGTATTATATTTACATTGCTATGAATTCTTTTTAACTCCTTGATACTTCCTTTACCAATAATATGATTTGGTAAGCATCCAAATGGTTGCATACATATTATATTATTTATTCCTTCATGTATTAATTCAATCATTTCACCTGTGAGCAACCAGCCTTCTCCAGTTTGGTTTCCTAATGATACTACTGATGAAGTGTTTTCTGCCATAACTTTAATATGTTTTGGAGATGTAAATCTATTACTATTATCAAGTTCTTTTTTATATACGCTTTGATACATATCTATTATTTTTATAAAAAACATACCAGTAAATTTATTTCTAAAAGATCCTTCAAGATATTTATTTTTAAAAATTGTATTATATGCACATGTAAGAAAGAAGTTCGTTAAATCTGGAACTACTGCTTCTGCACCTTCATTTTCTATAATATCAACTAAATTATTATTTGCTATAGGATGAAACTTAACTAATATTTCTCCAACTAAACCTACTTTTGGCTTTGATACATCTAAGATTTCTAAATTATCAAAATCATATATTATTTTTTTTACATTATATTTAAATTTAGATACGTTGCATTCTTTTAAAGAATCTTTGCAATTATCCATCCATTTTCTATATAATTCATTTGCACTCCCCTTAGTCTTTTCATAAGGCCTTACTTTATAAAGAACTCTCATTAATAAGTCACCATAGATACATGACATAAAAAGTCTATTAATAAGCTTAAGCGATATCTTTTTAGTAATGTTAAGTCCATCAAGTCCATTTACATTTAGAGAAATCACAGGCACATTTTCAAAACCTGCATCTTTTATTGCTTTTCTCAAAAATCCTATATAATTAGTAGCTCTACATCCTCCACCAGTTTGAGTTATAGCAACAGAGGTTGTATTTAAATCATATTCTCCTGATTTTAAAGCTTTTATTAATTGACCTATTGTTATAATAGCTGGAAAACAAGCATCATTATTTACATATTTTAATCCTTCATCTATAACATCTTTACTTAAGTCTTTTATTACTTTTAGGTTTATATCACTTAAATTAATAGCTTCTTCAAATAATTCAAAATGAATAGGGGACATTTGTGGTACTAAAATAGTATTTTTTAATGGGTCTTTTGGACTTCTTTTATATTCAATTCTCTTTTCTTCTATATCTTCCACTCTAATATTATTTAATTCTCTTTCTTTTATAGCCGCTTTTAAGGAACGTAGTCTTATTTTAACAGCACCTAAATTATTTCCTTCATCTATTTTCACTACTGTATAAATCTTTCCTTTTTCCTGTAATATTTCTTGTACTTGATCAACTGTTACAGCATCTAATCCACAGCCAAAGGAATTTAATTGAACTAATTCTAAATAATTTGTATTTTTTACTACATCTGCGGCTTTGTATAGTCTAGAGTGATATACCCATTGGTCAACAACTCTTAGAGGTCTTTTTAGATTTGATAAATGACATATAGAATCTTCTGTCAAAACTGCCATATCTAAAGAATTTATCAACTCTGGTATTCCATGATTTATTTCTGGATCTAAATGATATGGTCTTCCACATAAAACAATTCCTTTTAAGTTATTTTCTTTAATATGCTTTAATGCTCTTTCTCCTTCATTTCTAATATCTAGCTTAAAGCTTTCTTGTTCTTTTGTTGCAATATCTACAGCTTTATCTATTTCATCTTTTTTTATATTAAAATATTTTTGAAATTCTTTATATAAAACCTTTTTTAACTTTGATTTATTGTTAATGGTAATAAATGGATTTATAAAATTTATATTTTTACGTTTTAAATTCTCCATATTATTTTTTATGACTTCAGAGTATGAAATCACGACGGGGCAATTAAAATGATTATCACTGTTTTTATCTTCTTCTACCTCGTAAACTACTGATGGATAAAAAATATTTTTAATATTCTTTTCTATTAAATTTTCTATATGACCATGAACAAGTTTAGCTGGGTAGCAAACAGTATCAGAAGCTATAGAACTAATACCTTTTTCATATATTTTCTTTGATGATCTATTTGAAATACTAACTTTGAAACCAAGTTCTGTAAAAAATGTGAACCAAAACGGATAATCTTCATACATATTTAATACTCTTGGTATTCCTATTTCACCCCTAGGTGCATTTTCTATATTTAAAGGTTTATATTTGAATAATTTATTATATTTATATTTAAATATATTTAATTCTTCTTTACTTTTACTTTTTTTATTATTATAAAGTAGCTCTCCAGTTTCACATCTATTTCCAGAAATATATTTTTCATTATTATTAAATTCATTAATTGTTAATAAACACTTATTAGAGCAACCTTTACATCTATGTACACTTGAAGTATAGTTAATATTTTTAATTTCATTTTCGTTTACTAAAGTACTTTTATACCCTTCTCTGTATTCTTCTTTTGAGATTAAAGCAGCTCCATAAGCGCCCATAATCCCACAAATACTTGGTCTAGTAACCTTATGGTTAATAAGTTTCTCAAATGCCCTAAGAACTAAATTATTATAAAAAGTCCCTCCTTGAACCACTATGTTTTCTCCTATATCAGAAATGTTATGTAATTTTATAACCTTAAAAAGAGCATTCTTTATTACCGAATAAGATAGACCTGCAGATATATCTGATATATTTGCACCTTCTTTTTGTGCTTGCTTAACTTTGGAGTTCATAAAAACTGTGCATTTAGAGCCTAAATCAATTGGAGCTTTAGAATATATACCTTTTTGTGAGAATTCTTCTATAGTCATCGAAAGTGAATGTGCAAATGTTTCTAAAAAAGAACCACATCCAGCAGAACAAGCTTCATTTAAAATAATGCTATCAATTACACCATTTTTAATTTTTAAGCATTTCATATCTTGTCCTCCAATGTCTAATATAAAGTCAACATTAGGATCGAAATACTTTGCTGCTTTATAATGTGCAATTGTTTCTATCTCTCCTTTATCAATACTTAAAGCTTTTTGAATTAGCCCTTCTCCATATCCAGTAACAGTTGAGTAGACTATTTTACTTTCCTTAGGTAGTTTTGAGTATATATCTTTTAAAATATAAATAGCAGCTTCTAAAGGCTTACCTTCATTACTACCATAATATGAATAAAGTATATTAGACCCTTCATCAATTAAAGTTGCCTTAGTAGTTGTTGAACCAGCATCTATACCTAAAAAGCATCTTCCCTTATGTGTTGTAATATCTTTATAACTAACTTTATTATCATGACTATATATAAAATCTTTGTAATCTTGTTCATTATTAAATAAGGGCTCTAACTCTTTTTGATTAGTATTGAAATTGCTATTATTTTTTTCTAATTTATTTATTAGATTACTTAAGTCTATTGTATTTTCTTCTTGGGATAGTATTGCTGCTCCTATTGCAACATACAACTGAGCATCTTGAGGAAAGATAATATCATCTTCTTTTAATTTTAAATTCATTATAAATGCTTTTCTTAGTTCTGATAAAAAATACAAAGGCCCTCCCAAGAAAGCAACTTTTCCTTTAATTTCTCTTCCACAAGATAAAACACTAACAGTTTGAACCACTACTGCATTGAAAATACTCATTGCTACATCACACTTACTAGCACCATCATTTATAAGTGGCTGAATATCTGTTTTTGCAAAAACACCACATCTTGATGCTATTGGGTATATAACATTATAATTTTTAGCTAGTTCATTTAATCCATTAGCATTTGTTTTCAGTAAAGATGCCATTTGATCTATAAATGCTCCTGTACCCCCTGCACAGATACCATTCATCCTTTGATCTATTCCTCCAGTTAAGTAAGTAATCTTAGCATCTTCTCCTCCTAATTCTATTACAACATCTACATTAGGATTATAAGTTTCAATAGCTTTAGTACTAGCTATTACTTCTTGAACAAATTTTACATTTATATCATTTGAAATATCAATTCCTCCAGAACCTGTCATTAATATGCTAGTTTTAATATTACCTAAATTCTTATAGATATTTCTTAGTACATTTCCTACTGATTTTTTCACATCCGAATAATGTCTTGTATATTCTTTATATATAACTTCATCATTTTTTAAGACAACTACTTTTACTGTAGTTGAGCCTACATCTACACCAATATTGTAAACTTCGTTCATAATCCTCCCCCCAATATTAAATGAATAGCAATCTATATAATTATTATACTCATTGGAAATTAAATAAATGAAAGTTATTTAATTAAATGTTTGTAAATAATATTAGTAATTATAATTAATAAAAAGGAAGTAGCTATCTAAATAATTAGATAGCTACTTCCTTTTTATTTTAACAAGCTTCTATATTTTTTGTACTTATTACATTTACACCAGTATCTAGTATATTCTCTACTATAATATCACCTACGTTTATTGGTGCACTTACTTCAATCTTATCTAACTCCTCCATTATTTCAAAAATCATATCTTTTGGTATTGTATCTTCGGTTTTAACTGGTAGAAGATGTAAATATGAATTTTGAAGCTTAACTGTTGATGTAATTACTCTTTTTGGATTCGTCATTTCTTCTATAGCATATTTTTCTCCTCTTTTACAAGTATTACCCTCAACTTTAAAACCTTCTTCATTCTCGTTTATTGTTAAGTGACATCCTACAGGACAAACTATACATATTAATTCAGTCATATTAAGCCTCCTCAACACTAACAGAAATATTTCCTGTAATTTGTTTTAATAATTCTTTATTTATATTGATACTTTCCATTTCTGAAGGAATCATATGCTTTCTTTTCTTTTCAAGTATGATCTTATCGCCATCTCTTATAACTATCTTTTTATCTTTACATACACTTTTTACTCTCATAAATAAATTAATATCATCATTATATTCTGTATCTATATTTTGCGGCACAATATATCCAATACCTTCACCAGGTGTAGTTTTAACAGTTTCATTAGTATTTAAGTTGTTTAAAGAATATAAAGCAGCATTTTTTCCAGCAATCTTACTTTCTTTAGTTACAAAATCTACTAAATCATGAACATGAACAACATTACCACAAGCAAAGATTCCATCTATATTTGTTTCCATAGTATTATTTACTATAGGTCCACTAGTTTTTCTATCTAACTTTACTCCAGCATCTACACTAAGTTCATTTTCAGGTATAAGACCTACTGATAGTAGTACTGTATCACATTTTATAAATTCTTCAGTTCCTTTTATAGGATTTTTATTTTTATCTACTTGGTTAATTGTAACTCCGCTAACTCTTTCTTTCCCATGTATATAAGATATCGTTGTTGTAAGTTTTAAAGGAATATTATAATCATTTAAGCATTGGACTATATTTCTATTAAGTCCACTTGAATGAGGTTTACGTTCTATAACTGCTTTTACTTTAGCACCTTCTAAAGTCATACGTCGTGCCATAATAAGACCAATATCACCCGAACCAAATATTACAACTTCCTTACCTACCATATATCCTTCCATATTACAAAGTCTTTGTGCTGCTCCTGCTGTATATACTCCAGCAGGTCTATAACCAGCGATATCTATAGCACCCCTTGTTCTTTCTCTACAACCCATAGCTAAAACTATAGAGTCAGCTTCTATATCTAAAAGACCTTCTTCACCTAAAGCTTCAATAGTTTTATTTTCAGTTATATTAAGAACCATAGTATTTAACAGATAGTCTATGTTTTCTTCCTTCGCCATTTTTATAAATCTTCCAGCATACTCTGGACCTGTTAATTCTTCTTTAAATTCATGTAGACCAAAACCATTGTGAATACATTGATTAAGTATTCCACCAAGTTCTCTATCTCTTTCAATTATAAGAACAGATTTTGCTCCATTTCTCTTTGCTTCTACTGCAGCTCCTAAACCAGCAGGACCACCACCTATAACCACAACATTATATTTCAACTGTGTCACCCCTCATCTCTTTTACTTTACCAACAACTACCTTAGAATTTTCATAATCTTTTAATATATCCTCTATTGGTATATTTAATTCTCTTGATAAAATTTCTATTACTCTAGGTCCACAAAACCCTCCCTGACATCTTCCCATACCAGGTCTGACTCTTCTTTTTACACCATCAACAGTCCTTGCACCACAAGGTCTATTGATTGCATCTATAATTTCTCCTTCTGTTACATTTTCGCATCTACATATTATTTTTTTATATCTATCATCTTTTTTTATTAATTCTGATTTTTCTTCTTTAGTCATATGTGAGAAAGGTTTTTCCTTTTTTCTTATAGGGTTGAAATATTTATTGGCAATTAAATCTAATCCTTCTTCTTTTAATATTTGGACTACATATTCTGCTATAGCTGGAGATGAAACAAGACCAGGTGATTCAATACCACCTACATTTATAAAGTTTTTAGCTATTTTTGAAGCAAATATACAAAAATCTCCTGTATTTGGAGTTGCTCTTAGACCTGCAAATGATGTTATTGTTTTTCTAAAGTTTATATCTTTTATACTTCTCTTTGATTTCTCAACTATTTCGTTTATACCTTCTTTAGTGGTTGACTTATCTTCCCTATCTTCTACTTCATTAGCGTTAGGACCAATTATTAAATTACCATGAACTGTTTTAGATACAAGGACACCTTTTCCTTTTTCTGTTGGGCATTGAAATATTACGTGATTTGCTATTTTACCTTCTGATTTATCAAGAATCTTATATTCACCTTTTCTAGTTATAATATGATACTCATCTCCACCGACCATATTATTTATTTTATCTGAATAAACACCTGCTGCATTTATTACATATTTTGCTTTTATATTATCTTTATTTAATATTTTTATATTAAAGTAGTCATCTTCTTTTTCTATATCTATAACTTCTGATTGTAAACTTAGATTTACTCCATTTGTAATAGCATTTTCCATAAGAGCAACATTTAGATTAAATGGACAAACTATTCCTGCACTTTCACAAAGAAGTGAGCTTACTACATTATCATTTACATTTGGCTCCAAAGCTATAGTTTCTTCCTTACTTAAAATCTTTAATCCTTTACAATTATTGTTTATCCCTCTTTTATATAGGGATTCAATATGTTGATGTTCTTTTTCACTAAATGCTAATACTAATGAACCAATCTGTTTAAAATCAACACTTAATTCTTCACATAACTTTGGATATAACTCATTACCTCTAACATTCAGTTTTGCTTTTAGGCTACCTTCTTTTGCATCATATCCACCATGAACTATAGCGCTGTTTGATTTTGTTGTACCTTGACAAACCTCTACTCCTTTTTCAAGTACAACTATATTTAATTTATATTTAGATAGCTCTCTTGCTATAGCACTTCCAACAATACCTGCACCTATAATAGCTATATCATACATATACTTCACTCCTTATATTGGCCAAGCTACAAAACAAAAAGCCTCCTATACAATGTATAGAAGGCTCTCTTTTCTCTAGCCAAGTATTTAACGTTTATACATTGAAATAAATCAAGTGACTTAAACGTTTTCTTTTATATTTTAATTATACACAATTATATTTACATTATCACTAATATTTACTAAGTTTAAATATTAACACTCTGCTGTTTCTAATTCTTCATCTTCTTTTGCCCAGTCAAGAGATCTTTGAACTGCTTTTTTCCATCCTTTATATAATTTAGATCTTTTAGATTCTTCCATATATGGTGTAAATTCCTTATCTATTATCCAAGAATTCTTAATATCATCTTTACTACTATAGAATCCAACAGCTAAACCTGCTAGGTATGCAGCACCTAGAGCTGTAGTTTCAACAACCTTAGGTCTATTTATATTAGTATCTAATATATCAGATTGGAACTGCATTAAGAAGTTATTTGCACTAGCTCCACCATCAACTTTTAGGCCTGCAAGTTTTAATCCAGAATCTTCTTCCATAGCATGAAGGACATCTTTAACTTGATATGCTATAGATTCAAGTGAAGCACGAACTAAATGTTCTCTATTAGCTCCACGAGTAAGTCCCATTACGCATCCTCTTGCATACATATTCCAATGAGGTGCTCCAAGCCCTGTAAATGCAGGAACAACATAAACACCATTTGTATCTTCAACACTTGTTGCATAGAACTCACTTTGCTTAGCATTATATAATATTTTTAATTCATCTCTTAACCATTGTATTACAGCTCCACCTACGAATATACTTCCTTCTAAAGCGTATTCTACTTTTCCATCAACTCCCCAAGCTATTGTAGTTAATAGTCCATTTTTAGACTCAACTGGTTTTTCTCCAGTATTCATTAACATGAAACATCCTGTTCCATAAGTATTCTTTGCACTACCTTCTTCAAAGCATGTTTGCCCGAATAATGCAGATTGTTGATCTCCTGCACAACCAGCTATTGGTATTTGTGCACCTGCAAGCATTTGTTCATCTGTATTACCATAAATACAACTTGAAGGTTTTACTTCTGGTAACATAGATTTAGGTATATTTAATAATTCTAATATCTCATCATCCCATTTTAATTCTTTTATATTATAAAGCATTGTTCTAGAAGCATTAGAGTAATCAGTTACATGTACTTTACCACGAGTTAAGTTCCATATTAACCAAGTATCAACTGTTCCAAATAATAATTCACCATTTTCAGCTTTTTCCCTTGCTCCTTCAACATTATCTAATATCCATTTTATTTTAGTTCCTGAGAAATAAGCATCTAAGATAAGACCTGTTTTGTCTTTTATCATATCTTTATATCCATTTGCTTCTATTTCATCACATATCTCTGAAGTTCTCCTGCATTGCCATACTATTGCGTTATATATTGGTTTTCCAGTATTTTTATCCCATACTATAGTTGTTTCTCTTTGATTAGTTATACCTATAGCTGCTATTTCATTTGGAGATATAGAATTAGTTTCTAGTACTTCTCTCATTACTCCACTTTGACTTCCCCATATTTCCATAGCGTTGTGTTCTACCCAACCTGGCTTAGGATATATTTGCGTGAACTCTTTTTGTGAAGTAGCAATTATATTACCTTCTTTGTCAAATAATATTGCTCTTGAACTTGTAGTACCTTGGTCTAACGCCATTATGTATTTTTTACTCATACCATATTCCTCCATTTTATTAAAAATTTTAATTTACACATTAAATTACTTATATATTTAAATATATAGGTCTAACTTAATAATATGAAAACATTTGATGGCATTAAATATACTTTGGATTAAATAAACTACAATGTAATAATATTATTAATAACTACAGCTTTCAAAAAATAAAAGCTCATAGTATATAAACTATGGCTCTCTCTTCTCACGCCTTAATATTAACTTATCTAAATCGTATCAGAAAACATTTTCCTAGTCAACAAGAAAGCTCGTTATATATATAACAAGCTTTCTTGTTTATCAAAATATGATTTTACCAAATTTCGAACTTACTAGTGGATACTGCCATAGCTCCTGAAGATAAAACTTTTATTATTTCGTCTTTTTCATCTATAAGTCCACCACATATTATTGGCAAATTGCTAAATTCCTTATTTATTCTTTTTATTACCTTAGGTAGTACACCTGGCATAATCTCTATGGCTTGAGGTTTTACTTTTCTTAAACTATCTATAGCATTTTCTAATGACATAGAATCAATAAAGAAAAATCTTTGTATAACATTCAATTTAAGTTCTACTGCTCTTTTTACAATATTAGTTTTAGTAGTAATAATACCATCAATATTTGATTCCTTTTTTAGATAATCTATAATAATAGGATTAGATGAGATTCCGGTTATCATATCTATATGAACAAATACTTTTTTATCGTATTTATGTAATAAGTCTACTTTTTCTTTAAGAGTCATAATATCCCCATTCAATAAAAATACTACCTCACAGTCAGAATCTATTACTTTTTGAATACATTTATCATTTTTTATTGCCCCAATTATAGGGTTAACTTCTAGCAATTCTTTCATGTGTTTTTCCCCCAAATATTTCAAATATATATAATTATAACATTAGAGTTAGCTTTATTATACATAAAATAAAAAGAAAAATGATTAATTATATATTTAAACATCTCATATATTCCCGTACTACTTAAATCACTAAATAAGACTCCTAAAACTATTTTATCAGACACAGTATTATTTATTACTATATTAACTATAATACCAACTATTAGCGGTATGTATTTATTAGGTATAATTAATATTAACCTTGGTTTTTAAGTTTATATAAGTTATACATATTAATTAGTATAATTGCAAAATTTGATAATGCTACAGGATAAGCTCCTACTAAAAGTCCATATACTACAAATGTTACACATCCTATTGTGTTAATTATTCTTAATCTTAATATATTTGTCATCATTAATGATATGACTATTAATATGGATGCTAAATATCCGATCCATTCTACTAATTGTGTACTAAACATAATAATTTCTCCTTTTTACAAATTAATTATTTAGAGCACAAGGCTAGGTATTTTACTATAAAAGTACTTTTCCATCCTATTACTCAAAGGAAACTAATTTTTTACTTATTATGCTTAATATTTTTTAGTAATATGTATAAGCTATAAGTAAATTAATTTGATGAAGGAGAATTACTATGGAAAATAAGAATGTAAATTCTAATGCTAAGCTAGCTCTTAATATGATGAAAATGGAAATAGCTAATGAACTTGGATATGATTATAATCAAGTTACTGATAAAATAGAAAGTAAAGCGCCTCAAAATACTTTAGAAGGTGTAGCAAAAAATGTACTTGCTGGTGAGCAAGTTGGAGGTAATATGACTAAAAGTTTAGTTGAAATGGCCGAAAAAGCCTTATTAAACAACTATAATTCTAAGAATTAATTTTAACATGCAATGCCTAAAAATATATTAAGGTATTGCATGTTAAAATCCTTGAGAAAGTTAATAAAACTCCCTATAATCTATATATAAAATAAAATAGGAGATAAATATATGAATAATAAGAGATTACAATTTATATATTCACCTAGGTTTAACGAAAAAGGGATTATTATAAGAAGTTTATTTTTTTTAATTTTCGATGTAATGATTATTAAATTATTGTTTACATATTCTAGTTTAAAATATGTTGCTTTTTACATAAATCTAAGACTAACCTTAACGACAATATTTTATTTAATACGGATGACAAAATATTCATTCGTTTTCATAAAGCACAGATTAGATGTATTTATAATCAAAAATAATACAGAACTTCAAGATGAACTATATAAAGATTATAATTTAATAAAAGATTTAATTAATAATAGCATAAAAGATGTTATTTTAGCTGTAGAGTTTTTACTATTAAGTTATCTATTTTCATATGTATGTAGAATATATAAGAGTATGTTATTAGGTTTTGATTTTTCTTCTATTCTAATAACTAATACTTTGTATATTTTATTTGTAGGATTAATTTCATATAGATTAGAGATTAAATATAAAAATAGTGATGATAAACATAACGTATTAATGTTTTTATCTTCTAGTGATAAGTTGTAAAAAATGTGATAAAGATGTAATATTATATTAAATTTAATAATTTTTCCAAATGAGTATTTATAATATATAAAAATATGTATAAAAAACGGTGAAACCTATTAGATTTCACCATTTTTTATACATATTTTTATATATTATATTAAGTTCTACGATAAAACATATATGTCTATTTTCTTAACACCCCATGTGTTACAGTGTTCTTCTGTATCCATGAATATATCTATTTTATTTCCTTTTATAGCACTTCCTGTATCTTCCGCTATAAATATCTTATCAAATTCGGGTATATATACTTTTGTTCCATACGGTATAACACTTGGGTCTACTGCTATAGTTCCCCATTTTGGTGTAGTTCCAGTTGATGTTATTGTATCACCTGCATAAGCGGTGGCAGTTACATTCATAGTTTTATAATCAATATTAGACACTTGGTTACTCTTTTCGCTTATATATTTAGAATATACATATCCTGTCTTATTATTGTGAATTACTTTAGTCCAGTCAGACTCTTTTGATACAATTTGTATGTCTTCATTTTTATCTAAAGTATAGTAAACTTTAGCATCTAAACTTCCTTCTGACCTAAAGTTTACAGTATTTGCGTTTACATATCCTTGTGCTGTTTTTTCTATATTAATTGATGTATTTTCTGCTGCGTATGATTTTGTATTTAAACAAGGCATAAGCATTAAAGTTAATGTTGCTGCTGTCATTAATAACTTTCTATTCATAATGTCCCTCCTATGCTAACAAAACTTATTTTGTCAAATTACAATTTTGTTACCTTTTGATAGTATTATACACTATACCCCTAGGGTTTTAACATAGGATTTAAGGATTTACATATATTTGCATAGTTTGTTAAAATTTATTATTCCATAAATCTTGATATAAATTTACTTATACTTTCTTCTAAATCACCACAATCGTCAACTTCGACTATTCTTGGTGTAGACATTTCTCCACCATGTTCAAAGTTTACAACTGATATAACTATATCTTCTTCTTCAAAATTAAATAAAAGACCTATTAAGTGATCTAAATCTAAATTAAGATCACCTATATCTTTAACAGATGACTCTTCATATGCATCATCTATATAATTTCTTAAGCTTTGTGTTTTTCCATTTATAAATTCAACTGTTTCTTGATTTTCAGTTGTTTTACCAATAACAAAATGTAGGGCATATTCTTCATTTAGAAGTAAATCTATATAACCTTGAGCATCTTCTATATCTTCGTAGTCTTCATCAAATGTTACCACATCCATATAATCTTTATCTACTAAGCAAACTCTACTTATATTATTAGGATACTCTTCAAGTAACTCTTCATAGTTATCATTATAGTAATTTATAAAATTGTTTAATTTAAATTCATCTGGTTTAACCCTTATTGGATCCATTTCAAATTCCTCCCTTTATGTAATACTTATTAATGTCTGTAGGAAATTATAATATAACATAAATTTTTAACAATTAGTAGTTTTACTTTTATAGATTTATTATAATACTATATATCAAAATATACTTAAGGAGAGAAAATATGAAATATGTGAAAGAATCTTTTATAACAAAAGAAAAGCTATCTTTAGCTATTGTTGATAAAAGAATTACTATAGATATGGAAAATAAATTAAGGAACTATAATATTAATATAATAAAAACTCCTTATTGTGATGGAACTTATAACGCTATTAAATATCATCCTGACATTAGCGTTTGTAAGCTAAATGATAATAACATAGTGGTAGCGCCTAATGTATACAGTTATTATAATGACATATTGAGTAATTATAATTTTAATGTTATCAAAGGTAATTCAACTATATCTAACAAATACCCTAATAATATTCAATATAATGTTGCTATATTAGGAAATTATGCTATACATAATTTTAAATATACTGATAATATAATCCTAGAATATTTAGATAGGTTTAATATAAAGAAAATAAATGTAAAACAAGGATACAGTAAATGTTCTATATGTATTGTAGATGAAAATTCACTTATAACTTCTGATGAAGGAATACATAAAGAAGTAATTAAATATGGTATTGATAGTTTATTAATAGAAAAAGGATATATAGATCTATTTGATTTAGATTATGGATTTATAGGTGGATGTAGTGGATTAATATCTAAAGATACATTATCATTCTTTGGTGATATAAAAAAACATCCTGACTATAATAAAATACTAGAATTTGTAAATAAGAAAAACAAGAAAATCGTATCACTTAGTAATGAAAATTTGCTAGATTTAGGCTCATTAATTCCACTATGTACTATATAATAATGATTCAATATAAAATATAAATTTTAATATATTATTTGCTTAAATTTTAAACTACTACTATATCAATACTGCTATAATTTTATTAATACTTTATTATTTTTTATAGGGGAGTTTATATGGATAGTAGAAAATTTGAAGATGTATCAATATGTGAAGATAATGATAAATATAAAAGGTGTATTATTAGAAACGGTGATATATATAAGCGTTCTAATGATATAAGAAGTGAGTTTAATAGAGATTATAATAGGATACTTCACTCTAATGCTTATAGAAGATTAAAACATAAAACTCAAGTATTCTTTGCTACTAAAAATGATCATATATGTACTAGGATTGAACACGTAAATCATGTTTCTTCTGTTAGTTATTCTATTGCAAAGTATCTTGGCTTAAATACAGAACTTACTATGGCAATATCTATAGGTCATGATATAGGACATCCTCCTTTTGGGCATGATGGTGAAAGGGTTTTAAGTAATTTTACTAAAAATAAATTAGGGTATAAATTTTGGCATGAAAAAAATAGTCTAAGGTTTGCAGATTATATTGAAACCCTTCCAACGCAAACAGACAAAGAAGTTAATTTAAATTTAACTTATGCTGTAAGAGACGGTATTATTTGTCACTGTGGGGAGGTAAAATCTAAACCATTATTTCCAAGAAAAGAAAATATTGATTTAAATTTAATTTTAAAGCCAGGTGAGGTTTCTCCATATACTTGGGAAGGTTGCGTTGTTAAGATTTCTGATAAAATATCATATTTAGGTAGAGATATAGAAGATGCACTTGCATTGAAAATTTTAAATAAAACCCAAATTATCGAACTAAACAATATAACAAAAAAGTTCAATATTCCCGATTTTGATAAAATAAATAATACAGTTATAGTTCATAATCTTGTTACTAATTTATGTGAAAATAGTAGTGTTGAAAATGGAATTATGTTATCTCCCGATTATTCTGAGTTTATGGATAATATAAAAGCTTTTTGCTATAAAAATATATATTTTCATAGTCGACTAAATAATTTTCAAAAATATGTAGAACTCGTTTTAAATACAATATTAAATACATTAGAATCAATTTATGAAGGCGAAAATACCTTAAATAAATTAAATGAATGGTTGGATATTTACCCTACTCTTTGTGATAGTTTTTCAAAATGGCTTATTAAGTATAGTATAAATTATAAAGAAAATATTAGAGGTTCTAAATATGATAATATTAAGATATATCAACTAAATAATATAGATAATTACTATCAGCTAATAATTGATTATGTATCATCTATGACAGATGCATATGCTATTAAAATCTTTAATGAAATATTAAGTTTTTGATATAAATAATACTAGCTATAATTTATTATTTCCAAATTTTGTTTCAATCCTTATTGATTGGGTATACATATTAAGGTAAAATATTATTTACATAAAAATATTTAAACATAAGGAGAATTAGAAATGGCTGGAGATAGAATAATATGTCATTGTAAAAATGTTTCTTATATTGATATAAGAAAAGCTATGATACAAGGAGCTCGTACTTTAGATGAGATAAAGGATATGACTGGTGCTGCTACTGGTTGTGGTAGATGTGCTGGTGAAATAGAAAAGATATTAGCATCTGTCTGTGGATGCTTCAATGTTTCCCTTGAATCTGTAGTTAATGCTGTAAACAACGGTGCTGATACTGTAGAAAAGGTTACTGAAGAAACTAAAGCAGGTGGTGCTTGCGGAAGATGTAAGGCTCTTATCCAAAATGTAATTGATATAAAGAGATAATAAAAAACTACTGGATATGATGTCCAGTAGTTTTTTACATATGCATATTTTATAAATTAATAACTTATAATACTGATATTTTATATGATGTTTTAAATTTTTCATTTATTTTTAATTTATTAATATATGCTTTATTTGAATATTGATAGTCAGAGTTTATATTGTCTGCTAATCCATACCAAGGTTCAATACATATAAATGGTGCTATACTATCATCTTCGTAATATGGACTCCATATACCCACTAATGGGAAGTCCTTAAGTTCAACTTTTAAAATTTCATTTTCTTTATTTTCTAATATAGTAATCTCATCTATATTTGTATAAATTAATGCGTCATTACTGAATAAACTAGGTTTTAAATCAATAATATCAAGACTATCGACATTTTTAGTTTGATCATGATAAGGACCATTAAGGCTTATATTACCTACCTTATCTCTGTATTTAAATTTAAGGCTATAATTATGTATAGACTTATTATCATTCATAGGAATATTAAACGCAGGATGTGCTCCTATTGAAAAATATATATCTTTATTATCTATATTTTCTACTTCCCATTCTATAACTACACTAGACTTTGTTAATATATATCTAACAATCAAATTAAATGAATATGGGTAATAAGCTTTTGTTTTACCATTTGAAATAAGTATATAAGATACTGAATTATCAGTAATTTCTAATACTTCAAAATCCATATCCCTAGCAAATCCATGCTGATTCATTATATATGTATTACCTTCAATAATAGTTTTATTATCTTTTAGCTTTCCAACTATAGGAAATAGTATAGGAGAACGTCTACCCCAATATTTATCATCTCCACACCATAATATATCTTTTTTATTTTTTTTTGAATATATTCTAGTAAGCTCTGCCCCAGAATTCATAGATTCAATTATCAAATTTTCATTTTGTAATATATTCATAACACCCTCCTAATAAATTTATATACATATATATTAATCTATATATAGTATTTTATAGTAAAAATATTAAAAACGAAATAAATTGTAATAAATTTAGTTTTTTTTACCAATAATAAATGTAGATTAATTAATGGAGGTAATTACATATGACTTTAAATTGCAATGCACATAATTGTGCTTATAATAACTCAGGTACATGTTATGCAGGTAGTATAAAAGTAATAGGATCTGAAGCAAACAGTACATCAGATACTAAATGCTCTACCTTCACACCTGAAGATAATAGTAATCTTACAAATATTAATAGTAATTATTTTACTACTTCTAGTGACATCAACTGTAAAGCTAAAAAATGTAATTATAATATTAACTCTACTTGTACTGCTCCTAGCGTGCTAATAAACATGAACAACGCTACTTGTGAGACTTTTATTTCTGAATAATATAAACAATAATAAACCTCTATCATATTACATATGTATAGAGGTTTATTATTTGTATCTGATAATATAGTTTGTAATAATTTAATATATAAATATATTTTGATAAAATAAATTCAATAAAAAATAGAATCTATAGAGATATACTATAATAAGTATACTCAATATAGATTCTATTTTAATATTAAATAACTAGCTATTAATATCTTGTATCTAGTAGTCCACAATAAGCATCAACTGGACTTACACCTTTGAATTCAGAACGTCCTAACATCTTTTCAACTAATGCTTTTAAAGTTATGTCTTTATTGTCATAAGTATTGATGTAAGTTTTAACTTGAGGTACATCAGCTAAGTGGAATGGACACTGCACTGATATAAATATAGTTGGTACTTCATTTACATAGAATGGTATATCTGGAGTACCTTTACTTGCTGGCCATTGTATACGTTGATCTGTATTTGGATTAACAACAGCAACATTTATTATTAAGTCATAGTTATCAGTTAAATCAGATATAGGTCTCTTAGCAGCATATATACTTCCTATAGCTTTTCTTCTTTCTTCAGCTGGAAGACTCATTATTTTTTCAATTGGTGATTCCCATATGCTAACTTCGAATCCTCCTTCTTCTAATTGAGCTTTTAATATTTCAGTTGGCTTAGGTCCTTGAGCACCTATTAATGCACCAAATCCACCTTCAGTTCCTTTTACATCAACAAGTAAAACTCTTTTATGCTTTTCAACAGATATTGGGAATATATCTTCATTGTTTTTAACTAGAGTTATAGCTTTATCAGCAACTTCAGCAGCTATTGCTACGTTTTCTGGTAAACCTATTTTGGCCATAGCTTCTTCTTTTGGTTGTAATATTTCTGTTTTAGCTTTTTTGTGAAGACCTAAAGCAGCCTTTGTTCCTAATATTCTAGTTAAAGCCTCTTCTAATCTTTCATCAGTTATTATTCCATTCTTGTATCCTTCTAACATCCAAGCGAAATCTTCATCTGGATCATTGAAGAATAAGAATAAATCACTACCTGCAGCTATTGCAGTTGGTAACATTTCACTACGCTTCATAGCAGAAGTCATTGCAACCATGTGAGAAGCATCAGTTACAACTAAACCATTGAAATTCATTTTTCCACGTAATAAATCTGTTAGTATATATTTATTTAAAGTGGCAGGTAATATTTGCTCTTGTACTGTTGCATCTGGATTAAAGTGACGAACATAACTTGGTAAAGATATATGTCCTGCCATTATTGATGGAAGACCAGCTTCAAATAATCCACCGTAAACCTTACCAAATGTTTCATCCCACTCTTCTACTGATAAGTGGTTTGGAGCAAATGATAAATGTTGGTCCCTTTCATCTATTCCATCCCCTGGGAAATGCTTTGCCGCAGGAGCAATACCGCTTTCCATTATTCCTCTCATGTACTCTAATGATAATTCTAAAGTTTGATCTACATCTTCAGACCAAGTACGAGTTGATATTATTGGATTTCTCCAGTTTCTGTTTATATCAACTATTGGAGCAAAACTCCAGTTACATCCTATAGCAGATGCTTCTACACCAGATACTCTCCCCATTTCATAAGCATATCTCTTATCATTTGTAGCTGCTATTTTAACTTCATTTCCTATATATGTACCATCTACACAAGCACCATTACCACCTGATTCAGTATTAGCTGCTATTAATAAAGGTATTTTACTGTTTTCTTGTAATATTCTATTTTGTTCATATACTTCTTCTGCTGTACCAGGATTGTAACGAACACCAGCTATGTGATAGTTATCTAACACACCTTTTAAGTATTCTTCATCACGGCTAGCACCCATGTTTATAAATAATTGTCCTATTTTTTCTTCTATTGTCATATTTGCAATAGTATCTTGTACCCATTTTACGCCTTCATCATCAAGATTATAAGGCTGTATTCTTAAATTTACCATATATATCACCCCTATATTTAGTGTCATTTAGTATCTATAATAAATTTATCATACTTTATTTAATTATACAAGTATACAAGTATTATTTATTTTTCAAATTTATTATTTTTACATTCTTTATCTTAATTATTTATCATACACAAACCATATAGATAGTAATCTATTTGCAATAAAAAAGTCTTAGGCTTGTTAACCTAAGGCTTTTTTATAATTATTCAACAAATTTTTATAATGGTTTAATCCACTGGTAAAATAACTTTAAACAAAGTTCTATTGTTATCACTTTTGACTATAATTCGTCCTCTATGAGCTTCTATTAAATTTTTTGTAATAGCAAGTCCTAAACCAGAACCACCATCATTTCTATTTCTTGATTTTTCAACCCTATAGAATCGATCAAATATAAAGGGGATATCTGATTGTGGTATTGGATCTCCATAGTTGATTACTTCCACTACTGCTCTATTATCTTCTTTTCTAGTAACAATATCAATGTATTTTCCATCATTACCATATTTCATTGCATTGTTAATTAAGTTTTCTAATACTCTTACAAGTTTATCTGGATCTGCATTTACTATTAGTTTATCTTCAGAAAAATTAGCTCTTATTTCCATATTTGATTCATTTAACTGATAATCTAAATATGATATTACTTGAGATACTAATTCTACTAAGTTGATATTAATTTTATTGAGTGGTAATGAATTATTTTGAAGTTTAGTTAGTTCAAATAGATCATTTATAAGTATATTTAAATCCTTAGATTTCTCATAAGCTATATTTGTATAATATCTAAGTTGTACTTCATCTTTATATTTATCTTCTTCTATTAAATTAAGATATCCTATTATAGATGTTAATGGAGTTCTTAAATCATGAGATACATTAGTTATTAAATCTGTTTTTGTTTGTTGAGCTTTTCTTTCTTCTATTGTTTTATTTTCTAATTGTTCAATTATGTGGTTTATATTTCTTGCCATATTTCCTACATCATCATTTGAATCTACATCAATCCTTTGGTCTAAATCTCCACTTGCCATTATTTCTACACTTTGCATTAATGATGCTATATTTTTTGAAGTTTTTAAGGTAATCATAAGATATATAGCTAATGTTAATAAGAATCCCATAATTATATATAGTAAATCACCAAAATAGTTATTTTTTATAAATAAAAATAAGTGTATTGCCTCTCTAAGAATTGGTGTATATTGAAAATCTCTTGCGATAGTGTATAACATAAGCAAAATAAATAATGCAATTAATGCACTCAATCCCATATATATAATTTGTGAAAATATATACTTATACACTTTAAGTACATATTTATTTTTTTCCTTATTTTTCAATTTTATATCCTACCCCCCATACTGTATGAATTACCTTACTACCTTTCATATGTTTTTCTATTTTATCTCTTATTCTACTCATATGAACCATAACAGTATTATTAGATTGATAGTATTGTTCTTTCCATACTTTTGAGAATATTTCCTCTGTGCTAAATACTCTTCCTCTATTGCTAGCTAATAAGTATAGAATATCAAATTCTCTTGATGTTAATTGTATTTCACCATCATCAACAGTTACTATATGTTTACTTTTATCTATTTTTAATGATTCTATTGTTATTATATTATCTCTACTATTCTCTTCTCTATGATTGAAGTAATATGCTCTTCTTAAAAGTGCTTTTACTCTAACTGTAAGTTCTAATGGATTAAATGGCTTTGTTATATAGTCATCTGCACCAGTCATAATACCTTGTATTTTATCCATATCTTCTGATTTTGCACTAAGCATTAGTATAGGTATATTCATTTTTTCTCTTATTCTCTTGCAAGTTTCTATACCATCCATCTTAGGCATCATCACGTCTAGCACAATTAATTTAATATCTTTGCTGTTAACAATTTCAATAGCCTCTTCACCATTACTTGCTTTTATTACTTCATAACCTTCATTTGATAAATATATTCCTAATAAGTTCCTTATTTCAGCTTCGTCATCTACTACAAGTATTGTATTTTTCAATTTATCTCTCTCCTTACTAAGTCATATTGTTTATTCTTTAAATATTCTTCTAAAGTTATTCTATTTTGAAAAATTTCTTTAGCTGCTTTTTTTCCAACATATCTTATATGCCATGGTTCATAGGATATACCTGTAATATTTTCTTTTCCTTTAGGGTATCTTAATATGAATCCAAATTTATATGAATTACTTGCTAGCCATTTAGCTTCTTTACACTTTTTAGTGAAATTTCTTCTTTCATTTGTTACATCTATTGATAAACCAGTTTGATGTTCACTTTTACCTGGTAAAGCAACATATTTATCTGCATACTCTTTTCCTTTTGCTTCTAATCTACTTAAGTAGATATCATTTTGTGTATTATAAGATCTATAGGCAGAAGTAGCTAAGAAATTTATACCATCATCTTTTGCTTTTCTAAATAATTCCTCTATTGCATTTGATGCAACTTCTCTCATTTGCTTTTCTTCTTCTATTGAATTATTAATAAAAGGAATATTGGGCTTTTTTAAATCTAATGGTTCATAACTATCATTTAAAGGATTATATTTATTTACTAGTAATAATGCTCCTTCGCATTCTTCTAAATCATTATTAGTAATATCTTCGTCCTCTAATATATAACTGTAATTATCTATGTCTAATTTACTTAATCTACCAATTGGTAAAGTTATTCCTAATGACAATGTTGTTGATATTAATATATTTTTAAGTTTCATGTCTATCGTCTCCTTATTAAGTTCTTGACTTAATTTTAAGAAATAGACCTTAAGTAATTTATAAATAAATGTTAAGTTTTCTTAAGTTTATATATATTTTTATTAAATATCATAATATTAAGAAAGGTGTATACTTAGATAAGCCTAAGTATACACCTTATAATATACATTATTTTCTACTTAATGTATATCTTTGAAACTCTTTTTCCAATTGCTGTTAACGTTTCATTGTTGATAGTATTAGTTACTTCACTTATTGCATCTATTGAAATATATCCCCCTTTATCTTCTCCTATTAAAGTAACAGTATCACCAATTTTTAAATTTTCTATATTACTAACATCTAATATCATTTGATCCATACATATATTCCCTATAATTTTGGCAACATGTCCATTAATCAATACTTTAAAATCATATCTTGATAGTCCTCTTGGATACCCATCTGCATAACCAATAGTAGCTACTGCAATTTTCATATCTCTATTTGATGTAAAGTTATTACCATATCCTACAGTTTCAGATTCATGTATAACTTTTACTGATGCAATTTTTGTTTTTAAAGAAAGTACTGGCTTAAGAGATAATTCATCAAGTGTTTTATCATAAGGAATACTTGAAACACCATATAGTATTATTCCTGGTCTAACTAAATCACATTTTAAGTTCTTGTAATTTGTAATACCATAACTACTTTGAAGATGTATCTTACCTACATCTATATTACTTTTTTCTAATATATCTATTATCTTATAAAACTTGTCAATTTGACTATTTGTAAAGTTTACATCTTCTTCTAATAGACTATCTGCTCTAGATAAATGACTAAATGTACCTTTTATATTAAGCTTTTCATTTTTATAAATTTCAATAAGTTCTTCTATGTCTTCAATTTTTGTACCTAATCTATTCATTCCAGTATCTAATTTAATATGAACATCTAATATACCTTCATTTTCACATAGTTCTTTTGCATAGTTTATATCAACTATAGTTTGAGAAATATTATAGTAGATTAAGTCTTTTTTACGTGAAGTAGGAGTGTATCCAAGAACCAAAATTTCACCTACTATACCGGCTTTTCTAAGTTCAATAGCTTCATCTATACAAGCTACCGCAAAATGCATTATTCCTAAACTTTGAAGGTATTTTGATACTTCTACTGCACCATGACCATATGCATCGGCTTTTACTACAGCCATTACCTTACAGTTATTATTTAGTAATGATTCTATTTGAAGTAAGTTATGTTTTAAATTTGAAAGATTGATTTCTCTATATGCTCTTAAATCTTCGTAGTTTATATTTTCTGTACTATTCATTTCAATCTCCTTGTATAATTTCTTTTATATTTTTCTTGGTTTGATATTAATCAATAATGTCGATATGATAATCGATAGTAAGGTAACAATAAGGTAATTAATTAAACTATTATCTATTATAAAATTACTAGTTTTGGTAATTTTCCCAATTACTCTTGCTACTACTATCATCATAGGATGTAGTATATAAACATATAAGCTTAGTTGTCTTAAGCTTTTAATTTGTATATTTTTCAATTGTAAGCATATTCTAAATAAGAAATATACAGATGGAACTAGAAACAACGTCATACTGTCATGTTTAGGTAAGTTACATATTTTTAATACTGTTGATTCTATAGCAAATAGTAAAAAGAAAATTATAAATATCTCTAAATCTCTTTTTAATAATTGATCTACTTTATCTTTGTTATATAAACATAATAATTGATAACCTAAAGTAATATATATTGGAGCAAAGAATAACCCATTTCTAGTATACTTAAATATCAAAAATAATTTATCGTATATATATTTTAAGAAATCTATATCATTAGATATTCCATAATAACTGTCTCCAAATAAACCTATAATATATAAAGCTATAGAAATAATTAACGTCTTATTTAATCCTAAATTACTTATTAGTAAATAAACTATAATCATACCTAATATTAATGCAGGAAGATACCAAAGATGATACATAGTTCCATTAAATATGAAGTCTTTTAAGAAGCTTATTATACTGTTATTATCCTTGAAGTACCCATTATATAAATTAATAGGAATATAAATAACTATTGAAAACAGATATAATTTGAAAATTTTTTTTATATAATTAAGTAAAAGTTTGTTATTTTTTACTTTATCATCACTTAGTTTTATTGAAAATAAGTATCCAGATGATATAAAAAAGAATGGCACTGCTAACCTTGAAATTATTCTAGTTAATATAAAGTTTGCAAAATCACTATAAGTAATTAATGGATCTGTATGAATTGTAATTACAAGTAATGCTGCTATAAACTTAAATAAGTCTATTTGACCAAATCTTACTTTCTCATTCACTTTTTCATAATGCATAGCTATTCATCCCCATATCTTCAAATAAAGTGATTATAAAACCATCAATATTATTACCAGATACATGATATTTTTTATTCTTAGATAAGTTTATTTCTATTATCTTATCTTTCATTTCAATATAAAATATCTCTATTCTTAAGTTATCTTCTTCTATTTTTAAATGATTAGTATTGTATTCAAATTTTCTTAAAAAATCTATATATTCTTCTAAACAATAATTATATTTATTAATCAACTTTGCATGAGGTATACCCACATACCTAAAATGCCATTTTTCTTCTGATATTTTTGTTATACTTTCTTTATCTTTTTTGTATCTCATTATGAAGCCATATTCTTCGGCTAAATCTTTAAAATTCTTACATATCCCATCGTGAGGAAAAGATGGACAGATAAAATCCACATTTTCTACTACTTCACCAAGATCAATTGCTAATCCAGTTTGATGTTCACTTTCTCTTGGCCTTGCAATATATTTTTGTGTGAACTCTATTCCATTTTCTAATATTGAATTATTATATATTTCTTTTTGTTCTTCTTCACTTCTATAACCACTAACTGCTACAAACTTCTTTTTTGCATTTATCGCATCAATTAATTTTAATAACGGCTTATTAATTTCTTGACTAATATATATTGGTTGTCCACCGTAAATTTCAAAATATAAGCTATCAACAGGGAGTAAATTTACTCCCATTTGTTTAAATTCATTATCCTGATTAACTAATATTAAGTCACCCGAATGTAAATCTTCTTCTGTCAATTTTAATGTGATATATTCTTCTATTAACATACTCATAATCAGACTTCCTATATTGATGGAGTTTCGACTAATTCATTTATTAAAGTAACTTCAATTAATTTATCTATTAGTTTCGTATAGCTAAGTCCTATTAAGTCCATCATTTTAGGATACCTACTACTTCCAGTAAATCCTGGTATTGTATTTACTTCATTAAAGAATATATCTCCGTTTACATCAATAAACATATCTACTCTTGCCATTCCTTCACAAGATAGTAATTTATATATTTTAATAGCGGTTTTCCTTACTTCTTCAGCTTTAATATCACTAATTCTCGCCGGTGCATGGATTTGTGATGTTTCTAAAGTATACTTTTCATTAAAATCAAAGAATCCTCTTGATAATTCAATTTCGTCAACTCCACCAACTATAAGATTATTTTGACCTAAAACTGCACATCCAACTTCAAAACCATTTACCGCTTCTTCTATTACAACCTTATTGTCATGTATAAATGCCTTTTTTATAGCTTCATTTAATTCACATAAATTTGATATTCTTGTTATACCTATTGAAGAACCTGATTTTGCAGGTTTAATATATAATGGAGTATTCATGTTTTTTTCTTTTATTTTTTCTATTACACTATCATCTTCTTCAAATATCGTTAATGATTTTGCTACCCTTATTCCAGCTTCTCTTACTATGTTATGAGCTATTGCCTTGTCCATACAAATTGCTGATGATAAAGTCTTACATCCTATAAATGGTATTCCTGATAATTCTAGTAACCCTTGAAGTGTTCCATCTTCTCCAAACTTACCGTGTAATATAGGGAATACTACATCTACTTTTACTATTTTTGTTTCATAATTATTTATTTCTATAAATCCTTTATGGCTTCTGCATGGTGATATAAATGCTTCTTTACAGTCTTTATGATTAAACCATGTATTGTTTCTTATTTCATCTGTTGTTCCATTGAATCTTAACCATTTTCCTTCTTCAGTTATCCCTATCATCATAAGGTTGTATTTTTCTTTATCTATATTATCTATAACTGCAGATGCAGATTTTAAAGATACTCCATATTCATTTGATTTTCCGCCAAATATTATTAATACATTTTTCATTTTTATTCTCCTTGGTTTTTAATTATTTAAGTTTTTTGTTATGAGTTTATTCTATTTGATAAATCTTAAATAATTTATAAGTAAATCTTAAGTTTTCTTAAGTTACATTAAATAACAAAAAGGTAGATATTCAAAGCTTTATAATTTCTTTGAATATCTACCTTTTACAATTTTAATATTATTTATACTGCTATTTCTATTGATTTTTCTCTATGAGACTTAATTTCTTTACTAATTAAAATGAATGTAACTATGAAAGAAATAGTATCTGCTATTGGTTGAGCAAACCATACACCATTTAAACCAAAGAATCTTGGTAAAACAAGCATCATTGGTACTAATAAAATTACTTGTCTTAGCAAACCTAAAAACATTGCTTGCTTTGCATTACCAATAGACTGAATGTAATTAGAACCTATCATTGATAATCCTATTAATGGCATCATAAATAAGTATTTTCTAATTCCATCTACTGAAATACTCACTAACTGAGCGTCGCTATTAAACATTTTTACTATTGGCTCTGGTGTAAATTGAACAACTAGCCATCCTAGAGTTAAACCTAAAGTAGCTGCTGTTGCTGCTAGTTTTAAAGTTTTCTCAACTCTATCATATTTCTTGCATCCATAATTAAATCCGATTATAGGCTGTGCACCTTGACTTATACCTATTATTGGCATACCTACTATTGTTATTATTGAGTTTATAGTGGCCATAGCTCCTATTGCTAAATCTCCACCATAAGTTTTAAGTGCATTATTACATATTATCTGAACACAGCTTGCTGCTAATTGCATAGCAAAAGGTGCTGCACCTATTGAAAATATAGTAATAACTAAAGATTTGTCTAACTTTAAGCTATCTTTTCTAAACTTTAAATTTGCCTTTCCTTTTAAGAAATACGATAATCCCCACATAGCTGTTATAAATTGAGATGTTATAGTGGCGATTGCTGCACCTTGTATTCCCATATTAAATCCAAATATAAATACTGCATCTAATATTATATTTGTAACACATCCAACAACCATGATTGTTGCTGAAAGCTTTGGATTTCCATCTCCTCTTATAATATGGTTGAAAGCAAATGCTATTAAGTTAAATACACTTCCTAATAATATTATATTTATATATGATTTTGCATAATATAAACTATCTACACTTGCGCCAAATAGTTGTAATATTTGATCAGCAAATATTAATCCTACCATTGTTATTAATAATCCTACTATGATTGCTAAAACAATAGCATTTCCGACAAGCTTTTCAGCTTCATCTTTTTTACCTTGACCAAGTTTTATAGATATATTTGTAGTAGTACCTATACCTATAAGCATACCAAATGCTAATATTATAGTCATTATGGGTAATGTAACACCTAATCCTGTAATTGCTAGTGGACCAACTCCTGGTATATTTCCAATAAAGATTCTATCTACTACATTATATAATCCATTTACAACCATTCCTATAATTGCTGGAAACGAGTATTTAAGTAGAAGTTTGCCTACAGGCTCTGTTCCTAATATTTCTTGATTCTTATTCATAAATTCCCCCTATTTAGTTTTTATATATACAATTTTAAAATACTAACTAGCTGATATACAACCATACTAATATCATTTTACTTTTGCACACAATGTATTATATAGCTTTTTAGTTGCCTTTGCAACTATTATTTTAAACTTCATATAAAAGTTGATTAATAAAAAATAGAATTTCTAAAAGTATTTCTAGAAATTCTATTTTTTATATAAATTATTTTATATCATTGGTGCTTGGTTATTCATTGAATATCCATCGGTTCTAACATCACTCATATCAAATCTATCTTCTTTTATTTTAACCTTGCTTAGTTTTCTAATTGACCCATAAGATTCTTTTACTGATAGTTTATCTCCTCTTCCTGAAATAACCCATAAAACCTTATATCCTCTAGGGATTACGCTTAATCTACTTTCCCCTTCTCCGTCTGTAAAGTATACTAATAAGTTAATATTTTTATTATTAGCATACTCAAATACTGGACTAAACTTAGTTCCTCCACGTATATTAATTCTATCTTTAACATCTTTTATAGATTTAACTTTATATGCTCGCCTTATTTCATTATCACATTCTACAATAGTAATTTCATGATTATAATTTTTTACAATGCTTAATACTTCTTTAATAGCTTGCTTAAATTCCTCATCACTAATGCTTCCACTTATATCGATTGCAACAACAACTTCGGCTTTATGGCTTCTTAGTTCTCCTCTTAAATCTAATCTATGCGGTTGTCTCCTATTTCTTCTTGTTATCGTCTTCTTTTTATTACTTTCAACAGTTCCCATTAACTTTTTTAGATATAAATTCCAAGGAAGTTCTCCTTTGTTATTTTTAATTAATTCTATTAACTCATTTAAATATGATGGATTCTTACCTTTATTTGATTGATTAACAAATTTTTCTGTAAACTCTTTTAGTGTTTTTTCATCAATTTCATCTGAATCTTCCCAAATATCATGAGTTTTCTCTGGATCATAATCAGCTGTTATGCTTTCATTATTATTAGCATCATTTTCTTCTCCATCTTCATCTTCTTCTTGTAAATCTAACTCTGTTTGAATTTTATCAACATAGTATTCAAAAGTTTCATAAGGCTCAAGTTTTAAAGAGTAATTAACATTTACCCACTCTAAGGTAGTAGCATATGGTGGAAGATTATCTAAATATTTATTTACTACTATATCCATTGCCATGTTAATAGCTAACGTACTGTATCTACTATTCAAATCTTTTGATCTTAATAAATGTTGTGATATTATATGAAGGATTTCATGTTTGATGCTAGTTTCCATTTGTTTTCTATTGAGTTGTAAGAAAATTAACGGATTAAAGTATATAACATATTTAGCACCTTTAAAATTTACAGCAGTTGGACTACTTATATCAAATCTTATATCTCTTGACATTTGAAATAAGAAGTATCCATAAAAGTTATCATTATCTTCCATTAAACTTAAATTAACTTTATCTATAAGTTTAAAAAATTTACTTTTATAATCTTTTGGTATATCTATTTCAAACTTTTCACTATTTTTATTTGCCTTTATCATAGTAGCAGTATTAATAATTTCATTTGCATTTATAAAAAGTTCTTCTACTTGTTTGTTAAAATTATTTTTCATAAATTAGCCCCTTATTGAACTATAAGACTCAAAGTAAGCTTCTACAAATTCTTCATTTTCAATAGCTACATTATACACTTTAGCATAAGTATTTTTCATATCCTTCATAATGCCTACCATTAAATCTATTGGATATGTTTTTAAGAACTTTACAAATCTATTTATATAAAAACTACTATCATAATTCTCATCATTTATATTTGCTTCTAATTTTTTTAGTATATTCATTGCAGATAAATAAAGTCTTGTATGAGTTTCGTTATTTACTTTTTCTATAACACTTTCATTTAAAATATCTCCTGAGAATACATCTTCAAAAGATATTAATGGACTGTGATTTGATTCAATAAAACTTATAAACTCCTCTGCAATAACCTTACCTACATTACCTTTTATAACATTTAAAAATACTGTTCTTGGAATTATATCCATCTTATTCTTATATTCTTTATAAGTTTTAGACACTCTTTCATAACTTCTAGGTGTAGCTCTTACATCATCTTCATTCACCTTATGTAAATATTCAGGGAATGTAGATATAAATTCTATAACCTTTTGTTCAATTCCAGCATCTATAGCCCAGCTTAACCATTGTGTATAGTCTGGCTCCATATTTAACCAAACAAATCTATTTTCTTGTGCAGCATCCATATCTACAACTTGATAATCAAAATCTGAACCATATTTACTTGATGGGTTCATTGCTGCTAATATTTTCACATCATCATGTAATTTATATCCATTTATTTCTCTATTTAATATTAAGTTCATAAGCTCTTGTTGTACTGTATGTTCACAGCGATTTATCTCATCTATAAATAAAAGAACACTATTTCCTTTAGATATTTCTTTATCAATTTCCCTTAACTTATTATGAACAGCATATACTGTTGCTTTCTTTTCTATTTTATCTCCATTAGAGTTAGTAGTTAAATAAGATTCTATAGTTGGAAGTCCTCCTATTTCACCTTCTTTAAGTAAGTTACCATCTATAACTATTAAACTCCAATTATTTTCCTTAGCAAGTGTTTTAGCTAAAGCTGTTTTTCCGATTCCACTCTCACCAACTACTAAAGGTACTTCTTTAGTAGATAATACTAAGTCGACGCTTCTTAATGTCTCTATAAAATTCATCGTTATCTCTCCTAAATCATCTTAAGTTTTTCATCTACTGATATTCTCTTAGCTTTTTTGCTTCCATATTTATAAATAAACATAATTTTATCTATTTTAAAAATATTACTCTCTTTATCTATCGTACTACAATTTAAAAAATCTCTTATATATTTTTCAGATATATCTTCTTTTGATATCACCTCTTTTAATAATTCTTCTAACTCATCTTTTGTAATTATATTTGATACTTCACGTTCTATATATTTTATAACTAAGATATTTACTTTTATAAACTCTAGTATTTTTTCTTTATCTAAATTATTTATGAAACTAATAGCAGCCTCATTATTTTTAATAGCTATTATTTGTGAATTAAAACTTGGTGATTTTATATATCTTAATGCATCATAGCTTATTTTTACTGCTTCTTCTTGGACACTTTCATAAGGCTCTTTAATGTGTTTTATTGAGTCATAGTTTTTTCTGACTGCTAATAATTGTAATTCTTCACTAGGATTTTTCGCATATTGTATAGCCCATCCAGCTTGATTTATGGCTAATTTAATTACATTCTCAGTTGGATTTTTTATATAATCTAATATACTCCATCCTTCACTTACTACTTTTATCATCATTTCTTCAGTTGGTTTATCTATGAACTTGATTGCTCTTGGATTATTTTCTATAGCTAAATTTTGCATTTCTATTGTAGGATTATTTATATATCTAAGCACTAGTCCATCTTCTTTAATAGCTAATATTTTCATTTCATCTGTTGGATTACTTATTGTTTTTATAATAGAAGGATTTCTTTTTATTATTTCTATAAGTCTTGATTCATCCATTGTGTACCTCCCCTATCTATTATCTTTTTCCTATTATATATATATACTTTTTCAGCAAATTTAAACATAATAATTACATTAAATATTAATGCCTAATTATTCTATATTTTTTATAACTATATTGTATTAACTTGTGAATTAAGCAAGCATAGTAGTATATCACTTTTTAGAAAAGGTAAAATAGATAATAGCATATACTTATATCCTATTATATTAGCATCCTTAATAATGCCAATAATTAACCTTTTTATTTTGCAGTTATCTTGATCAATTTTTCTTAATACTATACATTTAGCTATTTTATTATCTAACTTGGTTATATACAACCTTCAATATGAAATCCGTAGCTGTCATTTTTTGCTCTTATATTTTTTTATTTTTATTATATTTCCTACTAGGAGTTTTTCTAAGGTTTTAATATAACCATGACTTAAAATTTAACTTAATATATTTTTTGTGATTTTCCTAAAATAAAAAAGTAGAGTGTAATAATATTTACACTCTACTTTTTTATTTAATTAAACAGTTAATTTACTTTAAAATCTGTTTTAAATTAAACGTATTATCTTACATTTCTTGTAATTGAGGCGTATAATATATTGGCGTCTCCTCTTTTGATAATTTCTTTGATAATATTATAAAATATGTTACACATAGTATAATTTGTACAAATGTAGACATAGGAGTTGCAAGACCTACTTTAAACAATGATACTGGTAATATTTTACTCATAAGATATGATACTGGTATTCTTATACAAAATGCACCTATTATTCCTTGTATCATTACAAAAGTCGTTTTTCCACAACCATTGAAGTAACCTACCATACAGAACATTATTGCAGTAAGTAGGCAATCTATTCCGTATGCCTTCATATATTCCCAAGATGCTAAGACTACTTCTCTATCTTTTGAAAACATCCCTGATAGTAAATCTCCATGGAAAAACGTTACATAGAACATTACAACACCACAACATAATGAAGTTGAAATAGCATAAAGAAGTACTTTTCTAGTTCTATCATATTTTTTAGCTCCATAGTTTTGTGCTACAAATGCAGATACTGCTTGAGAGAAAGATGATGGTATAAGCATTATAAATCCAACAAGTTTTTCCGCGACTCCAATTCCTGCTGAAGGAATTACTCCTATTGAGTTACCTATAATCATAATTGCAAGGAAAGATAAATGTACAAGTCCATCTTGTAAAGAAATTGGTGCACCGTATTTAATTATTTTTGAAGTTATGCCTTTATGAAATTTTATACTTTTTCTAGAAAATTCAAATGGAAGCCCACGCTTTTTAATAATACCTAGAGATAATATTACACTAATAGCTTGAGCCATTATTGTAGCCAGTGCTGCACCCATAGCGGCCATTTTGAATAATCCAACAAATATTAAGTCTCCTATTATATTTATAACACATGCTATTCCTACTGTAATAAGTGGAGTTTTGGAATCACCTAATCCTCTAAATACTCCTCCTATAATATTATAAGAAACTATGAAAACAGCACCTGAAGAACAAATTTTTATATATGCTACAGTATTATCAAACGCTTCTTTTGGAGCATGCATAAAAGTTGATATAGGTGATGCAAAGCTAACTACTAATATAGTAATAATTACCGATATAACTATAAATATTGAAATACCACTTCCTACAACATATCCTGCTTCCTTAGATTTACCTTCACCAAGTTTTTGACCTATTAATATAGTAATACCCATAACTAGACCCGTAATCATAACAGTAATCGTTGTCATTACCTGACTTCCTGTTGAAACTGCAGATACGTCTGCTGCACCGCCAAATTGGCCTACTATAAGTAAATCAATTGCACCATACATAGTTTGTAAAAATAGTGTAAGTAATATTGGTATAGTAAATTTTAATAAAGGTGAAAATATCTTACCCTCTGTAAAGTTTGATACTTTTGACATATTTCAATCTCCTACTCTTATTTATGTTTTGCACAAAACAATATTTTTATAAATATAACCGTTTTAAAACTTCAAACGGTCATTCTAGATTATTTCTTATTTTAGAAAGAACTCTTTGGAATATTTCTATTTCTTCTAGAGTTATATTTTCTGATAGTTTATTCTCAATTGAGTCAATTGCCTCAGAAATTTTTTCATTAAGTTTAATAGACTTTTCAGTTAAAATAATTTTCTTTAAACGAGCATCCTCTGTTACTGGAACTCTTTTTATTAAGTTACTCTTTTCCATATTATTCAACATTAAGCTAATAGATGAACGTTTCAAGTCAAATTCTTTCTCTAAGTCTTTTTGGAATATTTCTTTTTTATTGCATTGATTAAAAATAAAGTCTATTACATAAGCCTGTGATACAGTTAAATTGTCATCAATTGAACTAATTACGGCAGAATCCATCTTCCTTGAGATTATATGGTCAATTTTACTTATATCAAGACCTAGTTTAAGCTTATTAATCATGGAAATACCTCCATATGTAAATTTGTTTTGTACTAAACTATAATAACTATTATGTTTATATCTGTCAATATACTTTATTATAACGTATTAAATATGTACTCAGTTTTAATTTTTTATCAATAGCATGTACTCTACACCAGTATGCTTGGATAACCTCTTGGCTATCAACAGTAAATTATTCCACTAATAATTAAAACTACTATTAATAAACTACAAATTATGCATTCTTTAATTCGTTTGACTTCATAATAAAATCTCTCAATATCTAAATAATAATGTTACAAATAAAAAATTCAATAGAATCTCTATTGAATTTAAAGTAATATATAAAATTATTTAGATCTTCTATTTACAATTAAAAAGCTATTTTGCTTTCTAATAAACTCTTAATTTTATCAAAATCTTCTATTTTTATTATTATATTTCTATCTATAAAACCCTTACCAATTCTTATTATTTTTTTATTTTTAATAAATAAAGGTTCTTTATACTTTATTTCTTCAATCTTATTAATATCAATAATTAAACCATCATAAAAAATAACCTTATCATCTGTTACTAAACTTGTACTAAATATTGCTTGAACAATCATTAAAATTGAAACAATAAATAAAATTATACAAGTAAATATAAGCATTCTATAGGAGTAATCAAAGTTATTTATATAATTTATTATATCTACAATACTATAATTTTCTATTGGATATATATTTAATAAAGATTTTAATGATATTAACATACTTAAAATTAAAAGTAATAAAACTAAAATCGTTACTTTATTATTTTCTTTAACTTTAATACAATTCATATTTTTATGCTTTATTTTTTTTATTAGTATCATCCTAGTAAGGTAATCTGTTATATTCTCTATTATAATAACTATAGCCATCCCTATTGTCGATAAGGATGCTATTATTTTATTTTCTGTAAATAATGATGTCACCCCTAATATGACCAAAACAGTATTTAAAATTTTATTTTTTATGCTCATTTCATACTCCCTAATTTAATATATCCCATTATTCTCAATTGGATATTAAAGTTTAATATATAAAATAGATTATCTAATTTTGCTTATCATCACTTATACTCTATTTTACTTATACTCTATTTTATTAATTGGTAAAAATATAGAGAAACTTGATCCAACTTTCTTATGGTTAATCTTAATATATCCACCTTGCTTAGATACTATCTCTCTAGTCAAATACAATCCAATACCTATACCCTCTACATCACCAACATTTTTGCCACGATAAAATCTACTAAATAATTTTGGTATTTCCTCTTCATCAATACCTATTCCATCATCTTCAATATCTATCCTCACAAACATTTCATAACTTCTAACTACAACCTCAATATTCCCATTTTCTGGAGTATACTTTACTGAATTTTCAAGTATGTTGAAAATAGCTTCTGCAGTCCAATTTATATCATGAATAGTATCAACCTTATCTATATTTTCTAACTTAATATGTATATTCTTATTTCTTGCTTTTTTCTGTACTTGACTTATAGCAAATAGTACGGTGCCATTTAAGTCATCTAGCTGTGGTCTTAAATTTATTACTCCACTCTCCAGTCTAGACATTTTTATCATACTTTCCACCAAAAAACTAAGTCTATCTAGAGACATCATTATAATCTCATTGAATTCCTTACGTTCTTCATTACTTAAACTTTCATCTTGTAAAAACTCTCCGTACATTTTTAAATTTGTAATAGGCGTTTTTAGCTAATGAGCAATATCTGAAATTAAAGATTTTATTTCATTTCTATCATTTTCAATTCTTTTATTTTTCTCTGTTAGTATATTAGCAAGCTTTATTGTTTGATATTGTAGTTTAGAGAAGATTGTATCATCCATAGTAGAAAATACTACTTCATTTTTCATATCTATAATAGTTCCTAACATATCTGATAAATCTATGAATATATCTTCCATATAACTTTTATATAATCTTTCTTGAATAAATATCATACTAATTATAAATAATGAGAAGATAAGTAGACCTAATGATATATTAATTTTTTTCAAAATCAAACCCACCCATATATTAAATCCTATTGTTACAGCTATAAATATAAGCTTATAAGTCATATTTAATTTACTAAAATTCTTTTTCACAAGCTATTCTCCAAAGACGTATCCAATGCCAAATACAGTTATTATATATTTACAATTTTTAGGATCTCTTTCTATCTTTTTTCTAAGACGTCTTATATTTACACTTAATGTATTATCATCAACATAGTTACCTTTATAATCCCATATTTTATCTAATATCATTTCTTTTGTCATAACTTTTCCTTTATTCTTTGCTAGTAATTCTAATATCTTATATTCAGTTGCTGTTAAGTTAACATCTTTATCATTTAATTTTACTTCAATTTTTTCAAAATCTATTTTTAAATCTTTATATTCAAAAACATTATGGCTAACACCTTTTTGCATTCTTATCATGGCATTAATTTTATGTTTTAAAACTTCTACTGAAAAAGGTTTTGATATATAATCATCACATCCAGTTTCAAAGCCTTTGACCATATCTTCTTCTGTATCGTTTGCTGTAAAAAAAACAATTGGAAAATTTACTTTCTCCCTAATTTCTTTACAAAGTTCTAGTCCACTTCCATCTGACAAGTTAATATCTAGAAGTAAAAAATCTATTTTATTCTCATTATTTAATATTATCTCTTTTCCTTCTATTTTAGAGTATGCTGATATAACATCATACCCTTCTCTTTTTAGTGCAAATGAAACACCACGATTAAGTATTTTATCATCTTCTACAATTAAAATTGAATTCATATTATCATCTCCCCCTCTCATTATAACAAATTATAGCAAAAATGGTAGGTTATAACTAACCTACCACATAAATTTAATTTTCTATTTCTCTAAGTCTTTCAGTTACACTTTTCTTTGTTGATACCTTAAATACAATAGCAGGAGTAATTAAGCATACTGTTAAGATTACAATTATTAAAACTACTAATGCAGTAGTAGGGAACACAAATGCTGCATAGTCTGCAATATTCTTCGAAAGCTCTCCAATGCCATATATAATTCCTATACCTAAAGTAAGTATAAAACCTGTAGTAATTAAAGCATAATATAATCCTTCATAAGTTAACATCATTTTAATTTGCTTTTTAGTCATACCTATACTTTCCATAATTGCAAACTCTTTTAACCTTATATTGACACCTGTTATCATAACATTGATAAAGTTTAATATACCAATTAAGATTAAAATAACTGCAATTCCTCCACCTAATATATTCATTACCATTTGAGATTTATTAAACTCTTCTGTTTTTTCAGATTTTGACTCGAACCATAACCCACGAGCCTTGCTTAAAGCTTTTAAATCTTTGTTTATTTTACTTTCATATTTCTTATTTACATTTATATTTAATATATAGTTTACAGCATCATTATCTAGTTTTTCCAATGCTGAATTACTTATATAAATAGTTGGTATACCTAATGGTGCATCTAGTCCTGGAGGTAATAATTCACTAGTATCTCCAACTACGTTCATATTAAAAGTTTTAGACTTATTATCCTTAGAATTTCTTATTGTTACGTCTCCTTTTATACTTTTGTAATTCTCTGGATAATACCAGGAATCTGCTATGGCAACATTTCCTTTTTTAAATTCTTCTACGTCTATTTTATCTTCTAATTCTTCATTAAGCCTTTCTATAAGATTATCGTCTATTCCTATAACTGATGCTTGTAATAAACTTGGATCCTCACTTACTGCATTTAAATATTCATTAAGATCTTCTTTTGTATTTCCAAATCTTTCATAAATATTTTCTAGCGCGGGTAATAAAACATCTTTGCTCATATCTAATTGCAGGTTACTTGATTTTGATAAGCTTATACTATTGACACCCTTCATATCTTTTATCTTATTTATAAAATCGCTATCTATCTTATCATCATTTCCTTCTACACTTTGTATAAGAAAATCATTTTTAACGTATCTATCTATATAGTTTTCTACACTAATGCTATTTAAGAAGGTATTAACACTTAAAAATGTTATAATTCCCATAAATAATGATAAAAACACTATTATAGCTCTTTTCTTTTCTCTAAACACATTGTACCAAGCCATTTTATATAGCTTTGAACCTTTTGTTGTTCTTCTATTTTTCTTTTGATTTTTAAGTGTACTGCCACTATAACGTAGTGCCTCTATTGGTGAAATATTTCCTGCTATTTTAGCTGGCTTTTTACAACTTATCATTACTGTTACTAGTGAGAATATTCCTGCACCTATAAAAATAATTGGATTAAATGAAACGTCCCTTGGCATTGCACTAGCTTCAGTTCCTGCAAATAAAGTTCCCATAGCTAAAGGCACAATTAAAAAAGATACTATTGCGCCTAAAAGTAATCCTAAAGGAATACCTATAAGAGAAAGTTTTAAAGCTTGCCCTTTTACTATTTTTTTAATTTGCTTTGGTGATGTACCTATTGTTTTAAGCATTCCATAAAAGGTAATATCCTTATTTACTGCTATATATAAAATATTATAAATAAGAAGATACCCACTAAGTACTATAAATAAAGATATTATTACTATTATAGCCATAGTTGATAAAACTGTATCTGATAAATCATTTGATATACCATAGCTAAATGAAAACTCTTGATTTTTATTTAGAGAAACTTCTTTTTCTAGTATATCAGGTGCAGTAGATTTATCTTTAGGCTTTAAACTTAAGTAAAGTAATCCATTATCTTCTAATGATAAACTATTTGCATTTACAAACTTTTCAGAAACAAATAAATATCCGCTATCTTGAACTAAAGCATAATTAGTATAATAACCACTTAATATAAATTCCTTATTTATAATTTTTCCATTTATATTACATGGGACTTTTATTTTATCTCCTATTTTAGCCTCACTTTCTCCTAAAAACTCTAAGGCTTTTTTAGATGCCATAATTTCATTTTCTTTTGTCGGATAATTTCCTTTTATATCGCTAATACTCGGTTTTACTTGTTTTTCAAAATTTTCTTTACTTAAATATTTTATTGATATCTTTGTTCTGTTTTCATTTAAACTATCAAGTGATACCTTCCCTGCATTTATTTCATATCCAATACTATCAGATAAGTCTAATGACTTTATTTTTTCTATTTGATTATCTGTTGGATTTGATAAGACTACATTTGCTGTAGTACCTTGTAACCTTATGTTCATCGTTTTATAATTTTTAGCAAAACTAATTCCTATACTAAACACAGATGAAATCATAAATGTAGTCAAAACTATGGCCATAATAGCAAAGGTATTTCTTATTTTATTTGTTTTTAAAGTACGATTAGTAATTCTTTTTATTATTTCTTTATTATTATTTTCAAACTTCATTACTTATCACCTCTTACTACAACCTTGCCATCTTCTATTCTTATAATTCTATCTGCAAGTTGAGCAATCTCTTCATTATGAGTAATCATAACCATAGTTTGGTTAAACTGTTTGCTAGTTACTTTTAATAATCCAATTACATCCATACTAGTTTTACTGTCAAGGTTTCCTGTTGGCTCATCAGCTAAAATAATTGCAGGTTTTGTTGCTAATGCCCTTGCTATTGCCACTCTTTGTTGTTGACCTCCAGAAAGATTATTAGGCATACTACTTAGTTTTTTGCTTAACCCTAATATATCAATTATTTTATTTACATAATCTGTATCTATTTTCCCTCCGTCTAGCTCTATTGGTAATACTATATTTTCATATACATTTAATATTGGTACTAGATTATAGTTTTGGAATATAAATCCTATGTTTCTTCTCCTAAAAATTGTAAGTTCTTCATCATTTAATTTACTTATTCTTTTGTTAGATATTATTGTTTCTCCACTAGTTGGATTATCTAATCCTCCAAGCATGTTTAGTAGTGTTGATTTTCCACTACCTGATGTACCTACAATTGCTATAAATTCACCTTGATTTATTTCTATACTAATATTATCTAATGCTTTTACTATATTTGGCTCTTGACCATATATTTTTACTAAATTTTCTGTTTTTAAAATACCCATTTTCCACCTCATATAATTGTATTTGTTATGTTTTATATTTTAAAGTAAACTTCTTACAATCTTCTGACAAATAAAAAATAAGCTAGAGAAGTTTTTATTTCTTCATCTAACTTATTCTTTATTTGTAACTTATTATAGATTATATATGTCTGAAAATTCTATATCACATCTTTCCACATGCTTACTTTTTCTATCGATGTCATATTTATTATTACTTTCTTCATTTAAATTAATAGGCAAGCTGAATATAAATTCTGAACCTTCATTTACTTTGCTCTTTACACTCACCTTCCCACCATGCAGTTCTACTAGATTCTTAACTAAAGATAGCCCTATACCACTACCCTCACATTTTCTATTAAGTGACTCATCTACTTGCCCAAATCTATCAAATATCATATCTAATTTATCTATTGGTATACCTATACCACTATCTTTTACAGAAACTACTACTTCATCTACTGTAGAGTTAATATTAACGCTAATAAAACCATTCTCCTGTGTATATTTTATTGCATTAGATAAAAGATTTAACATTATTCTTTCTATTTTATCTGGGTCACAACAAGTAATTACTTCTTCATTATCTGTATCAAAAACCAGATTTATATTATTATCCTTTGTATATTCAGCTACTGATGTCGTTATATCTTCAATGATATTTACAATATTATTATTAGAACATCTAAGTTCGTACATTCCTATATCCATTTTATTTATATCTATTAGGTTATTTACTAACCTTAATAATCTATATGAATTTTGCTTTATGTAATTTGTATATTTTTTTAATGAATCTAATTTTATATTATTATTTTCTATATTTTTATTAATCACTTGCATAGTACCTAATATAATGTTTATTGGAGTTCTAAATTCATGAGATATATTTGAAAAAAATTCATTTTTTACTATTTCTGATTTAACAGCTTCTTCTAAAGTTATTTTTTCTTTTTCTATTTCTAATCTTCTAGTAATATCTTTTGCTGATGTTATATATGCTTCTTGTTCTCCAATATATTTACTATTCCATTCAAGATAAATATATTGTCCGTTCTTATGCCTAAATCTTATAATATTTGTAATCACAATGCCTTCTATATCATCTAGTATCTTTTTGCCCTTGAAGCTTGCTAAATCTTCAGGATGGATAATATCTGTGCATGGCATTGACAATAACTCTTCTTCTGTCCATCCTAAAACGTCATACCAGCTAGAACTTACTCTCTTTAAATATCCATCTCTTCCTGCTATTGCTACTAAATCAACTGAAATATCTAAATACCTTTCTAATTCTTTTTCTGTATATTCACGCATTTTATTTTCAACTGACACTTCATATTTAAGTCTTACATTCTTAATTATCATTGCTATTCGATTAGATATATACTTCATATATTCATCACTATTGAACTTTGGTCCATTTCCATTTCTATAGCTTAAAGTAATAAATCCAATAATTTCTTCATCTAGTTTAATAATATAGTTTCCAGAATAATCAAGTTCATCTACACATTTATAATCTGGATTTAATGTATTGTCAAACTTTTTTCTCGGAAGTATACGATTAATATATACTCTATATTTATCCGATTTTAATTCATTTAGTTTTACCCGAGTAAATTCTACATTTTCTAAGTATTTATTTGCATCTTTTAATTTTATAAATGGTACTAAACCTTCTTTATCTATATCGTACAGCATTATAGAAAGACCATCTGCATTTGTATAATTAATTATATTTTCTCCAATATTAGTTAATATATTTTTTAAGTCATTACAACTTCCATTACTATCACGTTCAAGAGTTGCTATATTATAATTTTTATATAATTCTTCTGACACTATTTTAGATAAACTGTAATTTTTAGTTGTTGATACAATATACTTAGGTTTTTCATTTTCATCAAATATTGGTGATTTATAACTTTCATACCAATAGCTATTTTCTCCTGATAATATCTCTTCATGAAAAATCTTTGGACTCTTATTTTTAAATACTTCTTTATTATTTTCATCAAATACTTTATATATATTTTCTTCCCAATAATCGCTATTATAAGTTCCAATAATATCTTCTCTTTTTTTATTTAATATATTAGTAAAGGGCTTATTTACATATAAATACTTCCCATAAGCATCTGCAATAAATGTACAAACATTTATATTATCTAAAAGATCTTCTAGCATTTCCATTGTGTATGTTTTTTGATATACTTCTTTACCTATAATAAAAATACTTTTCTCGTTATTAAAATTTTCTATACTTATATTTGTGTTTATTCTGACTAATTCATTTGATTTAGAATAAAATTCTAATGTTTTATTTTCATCTTCTAATCGTTCTACTGATTTTTTATCTTCATTTGTTATTATATTTGAAATACTTGTGTTAAATATTTCACCTTGTTTATAATTTAATCGATTTAAAAAACTTTCA
The DNA here is from genome assembly GCF_014323405.1 of Romboutsia faecis. Classification (GTDB taxonomy): domain Bacteria; phylum Bacillota; class Clostridia; order Peptostreptococcales; family Peptostreptococcaceae; genus Romboutsia_E; species Romboutsia_E faecis. Next base: position 359,915 of record NZ_JACRWE010000003.1, read on the forward strand.
TTACAAAATATTATTTCACCTTTGTAATTTAATACTATTATATAGTCCCTAATTTTATTGTATATGGATAACATTTTATTCCCCTTTGGCCCAATTATATAACGAATTAATTCATTCCATTTATTGCATATTTTACCATATTTATATAATTTATTTGTATGGAAATCTGTATTTTTAGAAAATAATCCATTAATCTGTAGTTAAAACTTATATTTTTATCTCATTCTACATTTTCTTGATTTTATTCATAAACAAGTATTTAACTACTCTAATAATATTTTTTATAATTATGATCTTGTCTATAATACTAAATATAAGAAGTGATTAGATAGGGATAATTCTTTTGGATTTTAAACGTATTTTATATACTTAGTTTATCTGCTATTGTCATTATTAAAACTATTATTCCTTATTTCTTGAATAAAGAAATTAAAAACTAGGATAAAAACATAAAAAAGCAAATCATCTTTCTTCCATATAATTCAAAAATCATGAGCCATAAGATAAATTAATATTTTAAATTCTAATGCCTAACATAATAGTTATTATAATTAATTTATATTTAAACCATAACCTTAATTAACTTTAAAAGTAGTTAATAAGCTTTATCCTTACTAACTACTTTTAATATATTATTTATTACATATATTCATTAATAAATATCCCCAGCATTATCTTAAACAAGACTATTTTAACTATGAGTATTCACGAAATAATCTTCTAAATTTGTAGGTCCTTGCAATACTTCTTTTCCTACATACATGCTACTATCCTCTCTTATCATAACACTCCATTTTACTAAACTAATGCAACTATTTTCAATCTCTATTGCTGTAATCGCTGTGGGATGTATACAGCTTCCAGAATTAAAGTACATGTCTTTATTTACTTGTGCAAAACTAGGTCTATGAGTATGACCTGCAATTAACATTATGTTTTTCTCTTTAGACCATCTCATCAGTTGTCGCTCTATTTTATTCTTCTTTCTATAATTTTTAGCAGCTCTAGTAGGATCATTAACTCCCCATATTTCAAGAGTTCTCCAAATATAACGAACTAAAAATCTCCCTAGCTTCCATAATCTATCATTAATTAAATCACCTTGATGGCCATGTACAAGGAGGATTCTATTTTTTTTATTATCATTATTTTCTAGAATTAATCCTTCATATCCCTTCATAGAAGTAAATAATGAATAAACAGTTCTTCTTATTGTGCAGTAATATTCCTTATAATGACACTCTAAAAATCTTGTATCACTTTTTTGCATATCATGATTTCCATAAATCATATACATTCTGTTAGATTTATAAAATTTAGATAATAATTCGAATGTGCTCCTATGAACTTCAATAATTTGTTCCATACATCTATTTTCCCAAAGCTCATCTCCATCACCCAATTCAATATATGTGAATCCCATTTTATAGTAACTATTCAGCGCAGCTAAAAAGATATATTGATTATTTAAAAAATTATCTCCTGAATTACCACTTCCCCTGTGGCAATCACTCATTATGACAATTTTTGAATTATAATCATAAGGGATGACCTTAGACTTTTCATAAACTTCTGATAAACGTTTATATGTGTTCATTATCTACCATCTCATTCCTATTCAAATAAGATGAAATTTCTTTATAAGCATTTTGTAATTTTTTCTTTCTACTATTACCTGCTACTATTTTAAATAAAGCCGGATAGTATAATCGTAAAAAGTCAATTTTATCTATTGTTCTTATAAAATCTCTAGTAATTAAATTATAAAACTTACAGTAAAATTTGTTCATCAATTGAATAAAAGGTATTACCAATTTATAATGATTACGTGGTTGTTCTGACTTAGGAGCATCAAAGTTCAAATAAACCATATGACTAACCACCTTAAATTCATTGTCTGTATAACCTAATTTTTTTAATCCATTTAAAAATGCATCTCTCATACATACATTAGGAAAAATTATCCTAGTTTCCATTGATAAATGGCTAGGTGATGAAAATACACCTACATCAAAGCCTGTTAACCACCAATGACGTTCTTTTCTTTGGAATAGTTCTTTTTTATTTATTTTAAGCTCAAATCTCATATTTAATAATTCTTCATCTGTTACAGCTTCAAAAAACGGTCCGGAGTAAATACCTGGTATATTGATATCATCCTTATTGGTTACATATATACCAATTTCACCACCAGTAGTCATACCATATTGTCCTTTCCAAAACTCAATAAGCCATCTTCTTTTATCATATTCAAAATAAATAGGTTCACTATCAATAATCATATTCAAAGAAGGAGCTACTTCATCATAAAACCTACAATATCCTACTTCTCTTTGCCAAGGATACATATGTGAGCATATAATATCATTAGTTGGATCATATGCAAAACCATATAAATTTAATGCATCATTAATATCTTTAATTTTTTCCTCATCAGTTCTTTGTAATACACTATTAATCGCTTGTTTTCTTTGTACTAGCCATTTATATAAAAGTGGAACAAGTATAATTATAATAATAGCTATAATCCAATTTTGCTCCATACACTCAACCTCCATATAAAATATGTTTCATATTATTATATTTATATTCGATATTTTTTGTTACATTTTTACATTTATTTCCATAATTTATAAAAATAAATTCAACAATTCAAATTAAAAGGTGCTAGATATTATCTAGCACCTTTTAATCAGTATGTAAAAATACTATATTATAATTCAATTAATTTAGAAAATATATCTCTTACATTCATAGTACATCTTTTGCATCTTGTACCTACCTTAATAGTATTTTGAACATCCTCAAATACTTTAGCTCCATTTTCTATTTCTCTTACTAAATCACCAATTGTTACATTAGTACAACGGCACACAACTTGTTCTTTATCCATTAGTTGCAATCTCCTTTTGTCTATTTTATGTAGTTTCTATACTGTAAATTATTACAATAAAAATGTCAATATAAAAATATTTATAAATATAATTTAAGTTCTAAATTAACCTATTCTACTCCCCCTAGAATAACACTACAACCTTATATTCTTTTTCTTATTCTTTTAAAACCAACTAATTTGAGTTTTTTCATATACTCTTTTATAATCATATATAATATCTTTCATATTATACAAAAGATTATACTTTTCACACTCTTCTTTAAAAACCTTAAGCAAATGATCATAGTTTCTAGATCTATTTTCATAAGACTCACCATAAGTTTCAATATATTTTTTATCTAACTCTTGGTTTGGGAATATTCTTCTTAATTGTTCAAAATAATATTCTCTTTGATTTTGTCTTAGGGTAACACCTAATCCATAAGAAAATACAAATTTGGCTCCATATTCATAAGCTGATTTTATAATATTTCTTATATTTTCTTCATTATCATTTATAAAAGGTAAAACTGGTATTAATAAAACACCTACATATATTCCATTGTCTGATAGCTGTTTTATTGCCTTTAATCTATCAGATGTTGGACATACATTTCTTTCAATTTTTTTACATAGTTCATCATCGTATGTAGTTATTGTCATTTTTATTAAAGTAGGTGAATGACTTTGTATTTTTTTTAGTATGTCTATATCTCTAGTGATTAAATCACTTTTGGTTGCAATAGAAATCCCAAATCTATTTTCATTAATTAACTTTAATGCTTCTCTAGTCAACTTATATTTCTTTTCAAAGGGATTATATGGATCACTCATAGCCCCTGTTCCCACTACACCTTTATTTCTTTTTGATTTTAGGTCTTTTTTTATTATATCTGTTGAATTTTCTTTAATTCTTACTCTATCAAATTCTATTATTTGATAGCAGTTGCTTCTAGAGTCACAGTATATGCATCCATGGCAACAACCTTTGTATATATTCATATTGTAGTTTATTCCAAACCAATGTTGATTTTCTTTATAACTAGATGATATTATTGTTTTGGTTGGCATAAATTCCATAAAATATCATTCCTTTCAATTTAAATACTTGTTTATTTTATAATAAAATTTTAGATTTGAATAGGATAGCAAATTATATTGTACATAAATATACAGAGTTTAATAAAGTAGCAAAGAAATTAATTTTTTTACTTTAGTCATAATACAATACTCAATGTGATATATATGTATTAAGTAGATATAAATATATCACATTAACGGGGGGAGATTTATTTATGAATGGGTTAAATAAGTGCTCAATTTTATTCGCACTTTTTGGATTTTTAGGTTTTAAGGAATTAAACGGAGATCCACTAAGTCTTCTATCTTTTGGTTTCTTTGGATATCTTTCTTATATTTGGTGGAATAAGCTTGGAGATTGTGAAGATGAGAGATTGATTTATAATAAACAACGAGCAGGTTCCATAGCTTTTTATACGGGATTTGTTCTTGTAGTTGTCGCAAGCGTATTAATTAGACTATATACAGTAGATATACTAATACTTTATAGATTACAAGTATTAATAATTGCACTTTCTTTTGCAATATCAATGAATTTATGGGCATTTTTAACTTATAAATTTGATATGGGTAATTAAAAATTATGGCTAAGTTTATTAGTAATTTAAAAAAGTATCGTCAATTTAATGAATTAACTCAAGAGGAATTGGCTAATAAGGTTAATGTTAGAAGAGAAACAATAGCTCGATTAGAAAATGCAAAATATAATCCTTCTCTTGAGTTAGCTGTTAGGATTTCTAAGGAATTAAATACTCCTATTGAAGAATTATTTATATTTAATTTTGAATAGATGTTAAAATAACCCTATCATAGTTATTAGGATACTATGATAGGGTTATTATTCATTTATAAACCTATTTTATTTATATATGATTACAACTTTTCATAATTGATAATTTTAGTTTTCTTTATTTAAAGAATAATTAAAACTAGACAATTTTTTAATATCCTAATTCTTCTAGTATTTCTGAAAGTACTCTACATCTTTCAACTAATAATTCACCTTGATTATTAGGCTCATTAGCTAAAATAATTATATCTTTATCTAAATTTTCGTTATATGCACTCTTCTTAACACCAATGTCTATTTTTTCTATATCTGAGCTAGGAACTCTATATCCATCTACATCTTTATATTTCCTCCACATTTTCTTCTGTAAACTTATCCTTACACATTTCTCTTAATATTCTTAAATCTTCACTATAATCAACCTTACTTTCGTCTTTGTCATAAGGTAATACTTCTACTGTTCTTATTTCAAAGTTTTCTTCTTTATTTTCATTCCAATCCTTTTGCAATTTTTTACATTTATGATTATTGAAATTTAATTTGAATCTATCGCCATTTATAGTTGCTTTTATATTTTTGTCACAACCTAAATAAACTATATTTGTTTTTTTAGACTTAAACATATATACACCCATCTCTGGTTTCATTTCTTTGTATTGTTGTAATAATTCTTTTTTTCTTTGTCTATCCATAATTAATCTCCTATCTATTATTAGTCCTCTATTCAGGTTAATATTCTACAAATGCATTTACAAATATGTTTTGTTACTATACCTATAATTTATATCATTTTAGACTACTAAACAATAAATGCTCCGTAGAGTTGAACTCTATAGATCTCTTATTATCAAGTAATAAATTTTTAATATGCTTACTGAAAAGCCATTTAAATACAAATATTCTAAGTAATATATTAAATTATTACATCAAAATTAGCTCTCAAATCATTTATAGACTCCAAAGCTATCCTTTCATCTTCATTTATTCTAATTCATCTGCTAACTTCGGATGAATACAAACATATGCATCTTTAGGCCATTTCTATTTTCACCTTAAGGTAATTCATAGATAATACCAGTTATATCACATAGCATTCCTTTTGAGCATTTTTTAAGTAACTCAAAAGCATCCCTTGGTGTTTATCAATTATCTAATAAACTATCCATCCCTAAAACTTTTCCTCTATTGAATATTATCTCATAGTCAGTTAGTTCCACTTCTTCCTTTTATATAATATGGTTTACTTTAGATAATCTTCTAAATCTTCCATTAATGTTCCTTATCCCTCTAAGCGACTTTAACTTATATAGATTTCATTTACCATCTTATACATTTCTTTAATATATTTTGCAAAATATTAAAATATATAATTGCATATAGAGACTTCACAGAAGATGACAAAGAAGAATTTTTAAGATTACTTAAAAAACTTAGTTCTAACTTTAAGAATGAAAATGAAAAGTATAAATAAAAAATGCCTCACTAAATGGGACATTTTTTATTTACTCTATATTTTACTAATCTATAAATGTTACTACTTCTTCAAGAGGTTTACGAGATGGCTTAGGAGAAGTATTATCTTCTGCAACTCCTAAGGATATCATAGACATTAATTCAAATCCAGGTTTATCAAGTCCAATTAACTTTTCTATTTCTAATTTAGCATGAGTAGGTCCTGTCATATAACAAGTTCCATATCCTTTTTCTGTTGCTGCTAATAAGAAGTTTTCAACTGCAGCACCTATTCCTTGAGCTGCTGATTGAGGAGATACTAACATGTCTAAAACTTCTTTAGATGCATTATTTTCCTTCAATATCTTATACTCTATCATTTTATATTCTGATCCATATACCATTATTACTACTGGTGCATTTTTAAAACAAGTATAATAATTTATTACACTCATATGTATCTTTTTATCTTTTTCAGTTTTCGCTATTTCACCTAAATTTTCATGACTTTTGGTTACTATCTCAGCCATTTTATTTATTATTTCACGATTAGTAACTACAACAAAATTCCAATTTTGTTGATGCTTTGGTGAAGGTGCTGCAGTTGCAGCTTCTAACATTTCTAATATGTCCTCTTTAGGTACTACTTCATCTTTGAATCTTCTTACACTTTTACGAGCATGTATTGCGTCTAAAACGTTCATTTCTATTCTCCTTTTAAATGTCCTTAAGATATAAGATTATTTATCATATTTACACATTTAATATTTTTCAAACTAATGCTTTAAAATAGTTTTATGTCAAACTAATTTTACAACATATAATAGTTTTATGTCAAACTTTTTCAATTTAACCATCAGATGTTATTCAATCTCTATGATTTAATATTAATAGCTAACGAAACCTCTGCTCCAGTTTTATATTCTCTATTTTTTATAACTACAAAACCACCATGCATTCTAGCTACAGATTCTGCAATGTATAGTCCCATACCATAATGCTTTCCAACTTTTCTTTCACTTGCTTCCATGAAAAATTGATTCGTAGCATTTCTTAATCCGTTCTCAGTGAATCCTTTACCAGAGTCCCTTATAGTAAATTCTAACATCTCCTCATTCTCATTAACTATAAATTCTATTTCACTTTTTTCAGGTGAATAATCAACTGCATTTAACATTATATTAATAATAGCTCTCTTTAAAAGATCTTTATTTGATACAAAAAATTTAGATTTGTAGTTTAGACTAGTTATTATTTTTATATCTTTCAATGAGCATATCATGTTAAGTTCACCTTTTAACTCATCTATAATAATATCGGTATTAATATTTTCATTTAGTTTACACTCCCCCATACCTGACTTAGATATATCTATTAGCGTTGATATATATTTTTCAATTTTATCAGCATTATTAATAATATATTTAGCGAATTCTTTATCTTCTTCACATAAATCACTTTCATTTAATAGTTCTGCATTTCCTTTTATAATTGTTATTGGCGTTTTTATATCGTGAGCTAGTGCACTTATTTGATTTTCCTTTTCTTGCTCTATATGCCACTGTTCTTTTAGTGATTTCTTAAGTGCTGTTTTCATATTTGATATAGATGTTAATACTTCGTTAAACTCTTTCACATCACTTGGTATTACTTCAAAATCTAAATCTTGATTCATTATTTTTTCAGTTGATGCTTTCAAAGGGTATAACTCTTTTTTTAATTTCTTTTCAAACTTTATTGCAATTATACATGCTGTTAATATAAATCCAATCAAAAAAATACTTATTAATAGTATCTCTGGATAAGGTATTAAGTCATTCCAAAATTTTGAAGTAAAATGAGCTTTAATATCATATCTAATTATACAAATCCCACTATTAAAAGGTATCTTCGTATAAAAAAATTTACTATTACCCCTCTCTCCATCTAAATACTTATTAACTTCTTTTAACTCTTCTTCATCAAGATTTGTTTTTACTATTTCATTTTCATTGTTAAAGAAAGCATATTTGCTAGGATAAGGTATTTTGTCTTCATCAAGTTGTGAACCTCTTTCAACTTCTATTTTCAAGTTTTCCACTTGATTTTGTACATAGTTAGCTGGTTTTATTATGTTAAAATTAATAGCAGTATTAACAGTAATTATCAATGAAAATATTAGTATAATGCTTAAGACACAGAAAATAATTAAATATTTCAAGAAAATTGTGTATAAACTTCTTCCTCTTTTCATATCCATTTGTATCCAATCCCCCATACTGTTTCAATTGGATTTTCTATATATTTGTTAATCTTAGCACGTATATTTTTTATATGTTCTCTAATACAACTATTATCGCTTTCTTTATCAAATCCATATACTTCAATAAAAATTTGTTCTAATGTGAAAACCTGTCCTTTATGCTTTGCTAAATACTCACAAATTTTATATTCACCTTTCGTAAGTGCTATCTTCTTCTCATAGAAATATAATTCCTTTGATTTTAAATTAAACTTCAATCCATTAGTAGATAAAATTTGTTGCTTTTCTCTATGTTCTCTTCTTAGGTGTGCTTCTACTCTAGCTCTTAATTCTAAAATGCTAAAAGGCTTTTTTATATAATCATCTGCGCCTATTGATAACCCTTCTAAAATATCTTCTTCCATTGTTTTCGCTGTTAAAAAGATTATTGGACAATCAACTTCATTTCTAATTGATTTACATAAAGTAAATCCATCTATCATTGGCATCATTACATCCAGTAATATTAGATCAAATTTAATTAGTTCATCTTTATTTATATCAATTGCATTGTTCTTTATAGTAACTTTATAATCTTGTTTTTTCAATACATTTTTTATTAAATTCAATATTTCTATTTCATCATCAATAACTAAAATATTTATATCTTCCATAAGTACTCCTTACTTAATAATTTTCTCTCCTACCTTCCCAATAGTTTATAAATATTAATTGTAAAACTAAAAGTGTAACCATATATATTATCATCATTATCATAGAGTGTATTATAGATTGATTTTCCATCAAAGTACTAGAATTATACATTATAAAATAAGAACATAATCTTACTGAATACACCCAAGGTACTATTGGCCATATTCCATCTCCTATACCTGTTAGCATAAGTGCTGAAATAAGACTTCCTACTATTCCTAATCCTATTGATGCGCCTTTACCAAAATAAAATACCGCTAAATATTGTATCATATATATAATTATGTTACTTCCAAACATTATAAATGACTGTCTAAAGTAAAGTTCTATATCTGTTAAGTTATTTTCAATTAAGTAAAATATAATTCCAAATCCTAATATTGCTATTAATGTTGATATTAAACCTAATATAAATATTGTAATAAATTTACTAAAATGAGCAATATACTTTTTATTTGCTATTCCTAAAAAATATTGAAATCCAGCTTCTTGCTCTTGCTCATATACCATATTAACTATAATTGATATTATAAAAGGAAATGAAATTGAAATAAGTTGGATATACGCTATAAATTTTTGCAATTCATCCCAGGAAGAAATTACATAATAAGCTAAGAATGTAATGACCGTTGAAATAGGAATTATTAAATGCACCTTAATTATATTAGAATGATAAAATTTATAAAAATCTGCCTTCAGACAATTTATTAATCTCCACATACCTATATCTCCTCCTCTTTGAACCATCTTGCACTTAAGTAAGATATTAGTATATACAACATTACTGTTACTATTAATCCTATTAAAATAATTTTAATATCAAAAATATACCTTCTATTTTCTACAGATAAACCATTAGGTAAAACTCCGATAACATGACACATTAATCTTGATGGAATTGCAAATGGAATCCACCAAGTTGATTTAACTGCACAAATTATCCCTATTCCACAGTTACATATCATACTAATTATCATAGCAGTACCAGTTTTAAACCTCATAGATATATACATGAATAGTGGTATTTGCCATGAAAAAGTTATAAATAATATTATAGATGCTAAGAAACTATTTTTTATAGAGATTGTTGATTTAAATAAATATCCCATTAAAGTTACTTCTAAAAAGAATACTAAGCAAGTTAAAGCTAAATAAATAGTACAAAGAATTATTTTACTATACCAAATTTTATCTTTATCTATTACAACACTAAATAATCCATGATATTTCCTATTGTTATCATTATTTATTACAAATGAAGTTATTAAAGTAAGAATCCCTGGTAATATCAATATATACCACCAATTATATCCCCCTGATTGTATATAGTTACCTCCAATTAATATAGATGCTAATAGTAATGTAATAGTAGGAGCTAACCATATTAACATTTTTTGAAAACTCTTCTTTAGTTTTAAATGTTCTGATTTTATCATATTAATCATTACTATTACCTACCTTTCTTACTATTTCTAAAAATAATTTTTCTAAATCTATATCTTTTTGAATTTCCTCTTGATACCATAGCTTACCATTTGCTATTATTCCTATATGATCTGCAATTTTCTCAACTTCAGATAAAATATGGCTAGACAATATTACTGTTATTCCTTTTTGTGGGAATAATTTTATTAGTTCTCTTAATTCTCCTATGCCTATTGGATCTAGTCCATTTGTAGGTTCATCAAGTATTAAAAGCTTAGGATTATTTAATAAGGCTATAGCTATTCCTAATCTTTGCTTCATTCCCATTGAAAATTTTCCTGCCTTTTTCTTTCCTGTGTTTGTAAGTTGAACCATTTCTAAAACTTCATCAATTCGTGATTCTGGTAAATCATATAATAGAGTACGTACTTTTAGATTTTCTCTTGCTGTTAAATTTTCATATATCGGTGGTTCTTCTATAAGGGCACCTATTTCTAATAGATCATTTCTTGACCATATTTTTCCTTTGTATAGTATTTCTCCTGATGTAGGATTAATCATTCCTGATAGCATTTTTAGTAAAGTTGATTTTCCTGCTCCATTAGGTCCTAATAATCCGTATATAGATTTTTCCTGAACTAATAAAGATATATCTTTATTCACTTCTTGTGTCTTATATTTTTTGTTTAAGTTTTTAGTTTCTATTATATATTTCATGAAAAACTTCCTTTCTTATTTATCGTTTGATGAAAGTATATGAAATGTTTATAAGGATTTTATAAGGAAATAGTTAAATATTCTTAATATCTACGTCATTATATTATCTTGTTATGATTCATAATTATGTTTATTATCTTTACTATTAAGATAAAAACGTATTGATTTCTATACCAATACGTTTTTAATAATTCATTAATAATAAGTATATTATTGTTTACATAAGTAAAGCTATAGTGTTATACCATAGCTTATATTCTAAAAATATTACATTCATACAAGTATACAAGGCTTAATACTTAATCATTTTTATGTAAAAGATACTTTTTCTCAAATACATCGACATTTATAGGTTTTGAAAAATAATATCCTTGCCCAAGTTCATATCCAGTATTAATAAGAAACTTTATCTGTTCTTCTGTCTCTATACCTTCTGCTACTAGGTTAATATTATTTTTATTTGCTAAATCTATCATAAATCTCAATAAATAATCAATCTTTTTATTCTGTCCTATCTTATTTATAAGGGATCTATCAATCTTTATAGTATCTATATCTATATTCATAGAAAATGATAAATTTAAATTTCCTGTTCCGAAATCATCTAGTGATACTTTTATACCCATAGATCTAACTTTATCAATCTTATTATTAATATTATCTATACTATAATCTACATATTCTCTTTCTGTTATTTCAAATTCCAAATACTTTAAATCTATATTATAAATTCCTATCAATGCTTCTAAAGTATCTATAAAATCCACTCTCATTAATGTACTTTTAGATAAATTTATTGATATAGGAACTAAATTATCTTTATATATATTGTTCCAATAATATATTTTTCTTAGACATTCTTCTATTGTATAATAATCAATTAAATATATTAAATTATTATCCTCTAGCTTCTCTACGAAACTATCAGGATATATAATTACAGCATTACTTTTATGCCATCGTATTAAAGCTTCAGCCCCTATAAGCTTCCCATTTTTTATATTATATTTTGGTTGATATACAAATTTAAATTCTCTTCGCTTTATACCATTCTTGACTTCTTCGTAAAGTTTACTTTCATTATTATTTGAGCAAAGTTTAAACTCTTTTTTATACATATGTCACCCCCCATTTGATTAATAAACTAAACAAAACCATGTTATAATAACTTTATTACTATTTCTTTTATCACATTTACTGCTCATATATATCAGATAATTCTATTTTTATTCTTTCTAAGCTATTCATATCAACCTTATAATAAGTTATATCTATTTCTTCACTCTCATTTATTATATTCGGCAGGCTTATTATGAACTCACTACCCTCTCCAACTTTACTTTCTACACTAATATTTCCATTATGTATTTCTACTAAAGCCTTACTTAAGGCTAAACCAACACCACTTCCTTCAGATACTTTCGTAAATCTATTTTCTACATTAGAGAAACTTTCAAATATAGTATTTATTTTACTATTACAAATTCCAATACCTGTATCTCTTATAGATATTTTAGTATACTTATCTTCTATTTTTAAACTTACATATACGTATCCCTTAGGTATATTAAATTTTATAGCGTTTGAAATTAAATTTAATATTACTCTTTCAATCTTATCCGTATCAAATCTAAGTATATGTTCTTCTAAGTTTGTATCAAATATCAAACTTATATCCTTGAATTTTTTATAATTGTTTATGCTATCACATATAGATTCTACAAAACTAACAATATCATGATTTCTAGGATTAAAGTCCATACATCCAGATTGAATATTTGTTAAATCAATAAAGTTATTAGATAATTTTAATATCCTTAGACTATTAGTATTTATAAGTTGTAAATTATTTATAAAGCAATCCTTACAGTTTCCAATCTTACATATCTTACATTTATAATCTAACAGTTGTATTGAACTAAATATCATATTAAGTGGTGTTCTAAACTCATGTTTAATATTAGAGAAAAATCCATTTCTTAGTTTCTCAAGCTCATACTTATATGATTTATCTTTCATTATATTTAAAATTGCATTTACATTTTGTCCATCATCAGTTATTGGAATTTTAGTAACTTCAAAATATTTAATTTCACCATTAGTGTTAATTATTTTTTGACTGTATTTCAGTGCTTTACTATTTTCAATCACTTCTTTACTTTTTATAGCATTATACTCTTTGTATTCTTCTCCTGTATTCATAAAATTTTCAATGTAGCTTTTATTACAATATAGCATTCTTCCATTCCTATCTTCATAAAAAATACATTCCCCTATATTGTCTAAGGTTAGTTTTAGTACACTATGTTTAAAAACATTCTCCATTTAATTGCACTCCTCTACTAAAAATATTCTCTCTCTTATAAGTATTTATAGTTTATATATTCTTGTAAAATAGTGTCTTTTAATCCAATAGATGATTTAGAATATATCTAGTTTTTACTCTTCTTCAGAATTATATCTTTCTAAAATATCGACTAAATATTCAATAACTTCATATTCCTTTGGTAATCTTTTTTTTATAACCTCTATTTTATCTGCTATATTTATTTCCGAATCCATAATATTACCTCCTGCCTTTTATACATTTTACATCCTCATTGTGTAATTTACAATACACAATGCGATTTTTTTCCATTTTTCCCCATATTTTTCTTATTTTAAAATGATTTTAATTTTTTTTTTTTTAATTTTACATTGAGTAATAATATTCTAGATTATATACTATAAGAATGGAGGTGTTGCGTAATGAACGAAAGGTTAAAATTAATCAGAAAAAATTTAGGTCTTTCTCAAAAAAAATTTGGAGAGAAAATACATCTATCAGTTAGCCAAATTTCCTCCTATGAAAATAAGTTCAGAAATATACCAGAAAGAACTATATTAAATATAATTAGAGAATTTAACATAAATCCTGATTGGTTAAGATATGGAAAAGGAGATATGTTTGATAATACAAAGTCTATTGATAATTTAATTTATAAAATAAATTCATTATCAGAAGAGGATCAATTATTTATTAATAGAATTATTGATTGTCTATATAAATCTTCTTGTGATAATAAATCTAAATAATATAGTACATATTATCGAACCATTTTAAAAGTTTTTATACTAAATCAGCTAAACTAACCTCTATTTATGACTAATTAATATATTTTCACATAAAAAAGACTGTTATTGATACAGTCTTTTTTATGTTTATTCTATTATAATTCATAATAAACTTAGTATTTTGTAAACTGAAAATAGATCTAAATAGATTATATTAATATAATATTTACTTAGAGCTATTTTATATTTTAATAATGTATATGGTTAATAATAAAAAGCTATATTATTAATTATTAATCAATACTTACGATCTCATAATTTCTAGTACCAAGGCCTAGTTCTTCGATTTATTTGCTACATTTATATATACAATATTTTCTCTTCCCATAAAATATTCTTTAAACCACTATACCCAGGACTAGAAGCTCATATATATATTGTCTGGAAGATATATCTTAAAGGTAAATACTATTCTAATTGTTTCTGAATTAAATCAAAAAAACTCAGCAACCCCAGCACATACACCTATTAATTTACGTCAGTTATATATATCTATTTTGTATAAATCTCTCCCATTAGCTCTTAAGATTTTTACTATTATTGCATTTTACCACTTTTCTATTCTTGTTATAAATGTCTTAAAATGTGTAACAACATTAATTAATTGTGATATTACTTATTGAACTATAAAAATATTATGTAGATTATGTATATATTATCTGACATTATAAAAACACATAATAAAAAATAACTATATATAAGTATTAATATTTCTTATATGTAGCTATTTTTTATTATGTATTTTAGCTTGTGATATATTAATTTTAGAACTATTTGTTTTTTAATTAGGAATTATTTCTACTTATTAAATTAGATATATATTCAAATACGCTTCTACCAATATTTTATGAAGCGTATTTTTTTACAGTATTAAATATGTTCTCCATAATCAAATGAATCGCAACATGCATTGTATGCATCTATTTGAACACAATCTGCATGACATTCTTTATTGTCATTATATATACAATTATGAGCTTCACATTTTATATCGCATGGCTGTGTAGTTGAATCACCTACACCATTTACAAAATTGCTATTAAAACTATTAAAAAATTGTTCTTTCTCTTCAGAATTTTCAGCCATTCTATCTACATAACTGCTACTATCTCTATCTACAAAACTTGTACAAGTAGTCCCTTCAGTAGATACTGCGCCAAGTCCACTTACATGTATAGAACCTGCCTTACACTCATAATCTTGATTATGTGCACAGTCAGTTGCATTACATTTTAAATTCCCTCTTTGCATTCTATTTACCTCCTCAATCTTAATAAATATCTATTTTATTATTTCCAAAAGATAAAATATAATTCGATTTGATATTTTTAGTTTTTATGTTTTTATTTCTACTAGGAATTTATTTATTTTTAATTTTTAAATTGTTTATATTATTTATCTCTACTCTATTTTTTCAATTAGTTTATATCTATTTAAATCACTTAATCTTTATATTCCCTTTTCCTTCTACGGATTTATCTAATAGCTGAATTAAGCATTATTTTAGCAAATGATGAGAAAAATAATAATTAATATGATAAAATGCAAATTCATAAGGTGATTTCCCTGGTAATATCTAAATAAAATTCTAGTAAGATTGTACACAGAGATCTGCTAAAATAAAATTATTATCAATTCAAGAGAATTCCAATTAATTATCCTCATAAATTTTATATTTATTTTTGTTTTATTACAATAATCATTGAAATCCATATAACAGTACATAAAAGCATTTAAATATAAGATGTTATTTTTTTATATATTTTACCCTGACTTATCTTATTGTGATTAATTAAACTTTGATTATACTATACACTTTTGTATCTTATTTCCCAAACTCAGAATAATTACATTAAATTCATTTTTAAATTATAGAATTAAAGAAACTTTATATAAAGTATATATATTAAGAAAATAAAAGGTTAAAAAGATTGTAAAATATAAATAAATATTGAAATTTTATATTCTCATAGCACGAAAGTTATTGTAATATATCTGATTTTGCTGCATTATCATTAATACATGTACCGGCAAAAGTAATTCTATTATGGTTAGATTTCTACATGCTAATAGAGATCGTAAAGATATGTAAGTAATAACTTACTACTAAATAATTCTAACAAATTATTTTCTTTATTTAAGATAATGATATAATTAATATGATAAAGGATGTCAACTGACCATCCTTTAATTGCATATTTTACATCCTTTTTATAAATTTATTTAATATTATATATGTTATAATAATGATATATAAATAAGAAAGGGTGATAAAGATATGTTGGAATATAAATATGACACACAGTTACTCATTGATGGAGTTGATCTTAACGAAGATATAATAAATGAATTTTTTGCCAATAACTTTAAAGGTGATTGCTTACTTGCTGTTGGTGATTCAGAACTCATTAAAATTCATTACCATACCAATGAACCTTGGAGAGTATTAGAATACTGTGCTTCATTAGGAGAAATATATGATATTGTAATTGAAGACATGGAACGTCAATCCAAAGGACTTAAGGGTTAATATATTTACATATAATTAATTTCAACTTATGATATAATTAAAATTTAAATTTAATGATTTTATATATTACAAAATAATAATAAAAGTGGACAACCTAGTTTGTCCACTTTTATTATTATTTCATATAAACATTAATTTAAAGTATTACTAAAAGTAATTATTACATTTGTACCTTTATCTACCTTACTTTTAATATCTAATAAAGCTTTTTATTTAATTTACTAATATTATTATTGATAAAAGACCTACTAAGACTACTGTAGCAATAAAAGCTAGTATATTAAATACTTCAATCGTTTTATTTTTAAATAGTTTAGCAAGTAAATAAAATATTACAATACCTATTATTCCACCTAAAGTATTACCCAAGAGATCTGTTATATCTGTAACACCTATAGATAAAATAAACTGAAAAATTTCAATTGCTAAACTTATAAAAAATGCTGGTGCAATTTTTTTAACAAAAGGAAGTTTTGGATTTAACATACATGTATAGATACCCACAGGTACGAATACAAGTATGTTGTTGATAATTTCTTTAATATATATTTTTCCATTTACAATAACAGAAGCAGAAAAAGGAATTAAATTTATACTCCTGCTACTATAATTTACATCAAATGGAGTACCCATTTTAAATAAAAGAATCCATACTAAAATTAAAAAATATAATGTAAACAAAACAATAGTTATTTTACGTCGCTTTTTGTCTTTCATATAATCTCCTTTCTATGGAAGATTCTGATACTTTGAATCACCCAATTATTTATTTTTATATAAAATTTTCTTATTAAAACTAATCCATATATTAATTCCATTTATAATGTATTTACTTAATCTATATTATAATATTTAACTAATAAAAATAAAATAAGCTAAATGAAATTACTTCATCTAGCTTATTTTTCTAATTATTATCCTCAGTACATTCTAATACGTCAGGAATACCTATTGTAAATTTACTACCTTTGTTAAGTTCACTTTCAAGTCTGATGTATCCCCCATGGAGCTCTACTATATGTTTAACAAGAGTTAATCCAATTCCACTACTACTCGCCTTTGTAGCACCTGTTCCTTCGACTTGAGAGAATCGTTTAAATATAAAATCTTGATCTTCTTTTGATATTCCTATTCCAGTATCTTCTACACTAATTTCTATATAATCTTCTACTTCTTTAATATATAATCTAATTTCTCCACCTTCAGGAGTAAATTTAACTGCATTACCTAATAAATTAATTATACATCTTTCTATTTCTGTAGCATCACAAGATATAATTTTTTCTTCCATATATGGATCAATTACTAAAGATATTCCTTTTTTCTCTATAAACTTACTCATATTAAGTGCAGTTTCTTCAGCTAAATATACTATGTCATTATTTTTTTTATAAATTTTATATTCTCCCGTTTCTATCTTAGAACTATCTATAATATCACCTATTATTTTTAATAAATTATCACAGCTTTTAATTATCATATTCATATATTCATGAGTTTTTTCTTGTGTCATAACCTTATCTTTAGTAAAAGCATTTATCAACTGTACCGTAGATACTATGATATTTATAGGAGTCCTAAGTTCATGAGATAAATTAACAAAATAATTATTTTTGAATTTCTCTTTATCTATTATCTCTTCACTTAACCTCTTATTTTCTTGTAATTGCTTGTTTAAATTAATTGTCTTTTGATCTACTAAATGCTGTAATATTTTTACATAATTTATTATATAACAAATTAGTGCAAGTCCAATAATGATATAAATTAAGTACGCTAATGGAGTCTTCCAAATCGGTTGTTTAACCCTGATATTCATAATTGTTTCATCTGTTAAATTACCATGTCCATCTCTTGCTCTTAATTTTAAAGTGTACTTAGCTGATTCTAAACTCTCAATATCTAAATAATTTCTGTAATCTAGAAATTTCCACTCAGAGTCAATTCCTTCAATCATATACTCATAAGTTATATAATTTAAGTTTTGGTAATTTGGTAAAAAATAATCTATGTATAAATTTTTATCATCATATCTTAAAACCAGTTCATTACCATCATAAGTAACTTTATTATCTCCTATATATATATCACCAATAACGACTTTCTCATCAACTGCTTTAGACTTAACGATTTCATCTGGATTGAAATATGTTATTCCATTCGTACTACCAAATATCATAATTCCATTTTTTTGCTTAAAACTAGAATTTAAATTAAATTGATATCCTTGTAAACCATCCATTTTTGAGAACTTAACAATTTTTTCTGTTTCTATATTAAATTTATTTAATCCATTATTAGTACTTATCCAAAGATTATCACTATCATCTATTAATATAGAGTTTATAAAGTTATTACTTAAACCTTCAGCTGTAGTATATGAAGTAAATTTTTCTGTTTTTATATCTAATTTACTTAGACCTATATTTGTTCCTATCCATAAATTCCCTAAATCATCAAATATCATACAATTTATATAATTATTAATCAATGAATTTTCACTTGAAAAATCATGTTTATATCGCTTAATTACTCCATTTTCCTTGTGAAATTTAACTAATCCTATATTAACTCCACCTAACCAGATAATATTATCATCATTTTTATCTGGTAGTATGTATGATATATGATATGGGGTTATATTAAATTTATTTAGATTATTATTATAGTAAGTTCTTTCTTCTGTATAAATTTTTTGACTATAAAAACCATTTGTCGCTGATACCCAAATAAATTCTCCATCATCATATATATAATTTAACTCATTTGAATATCCATCTTTAAGTATATGCTGTTGATATGAAAAATTTTCTGTATCAAATGAAATTGTCTCCTTATTTGTAACAATAACTATAAATCTATCACCTATTTTAAATAAGTTTTTTATATATTTATTGCTTAAACTTAATTCATCATTAATATTGTACAAACGATCAACATATTTCCCACTTTTATCATATATATAAATTCCATCAAATTTAGTAGCTACCCATAAATATTTATCATCTTCTAATATGGATACTATATTTTTGTCTTTATCACTATAATTAAATTGCTTATTATAATTTAATATACATACACCTTTATCAGTACCTATCCATATTGTACCATTACGATCTTCATAAAAACATGATATAGAATTACTTGTGAGTTTATATTCTGAATTCATATCTTTATTAAATATTTCATAATTAAGTGTATCTTGTGAATATTTTATAATACCATTGCTACTTGATATCCAAATGTTATTTTGACTATCACTTAATACAAAATTATTATTATCTATATTATTTGGCTTTTTATTTGCAGCAAACATTTCAATCCGCTTTTCTTTTATGCTATATTGTTTTACCCCCTCATTATCAATGATCCATACAATATCTGATAATTTATTGATATCATATATAAGAATTCCACCTTTAGTAGAAATCCACACTTTATTTAAATCATCTATTTCTATATTATATATGTAGGATTTTTCATCATATATATGAAGTGTGTCCTGATTTATACTTAAATCTTTCCTTATAACATTTACCCCGTACTTTGTTCCAACCCATATTGACCCATCTTTATATTCTTCTAAACATGTTATAGATGAATTAGTTAATGAATTTATATCATCTTCGTCATGATAAAAAGCTTTAACTTCTAAACTTTTTATGTTTATCTTCATTAATCCATTTTCTGTTCCAACCCACATAATATTATCTTCGTAATTGCTATTCAATAAAGATGTTATTCTTAATTCCCCTAACCTATATTTATCATGTTCCATATATCTTAATCTAATAACCTTATCTGTATCCTTGTTCAAAATATCTAAACCATGATCAGTTCCTATCCACATATTACCACAGTCATCTTCTTCTAATGCCGTTATATACGTAGAGCTTAAAGTATTTTCATTATTAATATCACAGTTATATACTTTTATATTTTCACCATCATACCTATTTAGACCATCAAAGGTACCTATCCATATATATCCTTTTCTATCTTGAAATATTGATGTTACATTCTCATTTGAAAGATCTTCATCAACTGATAATTTTTCAAAATTTATTTTACTTACTTCACTTGCTAAAACTCTGGTAGGAGCTGAGATAATTATTAGAAAGCATATTACCCCAATTATTATTGCTAATTTATTTTTCATACTTTGTTCCCCGTTATAACCTTAAAATATAAAATTTATTTATAATTAATATAATATAATTTTTTCACTATTACAACAAATTTACAGTAATTTCCACTTAATATGTAAAAATTTTAATATCTATTATAATATCTCATAAAAAAGGATATAAGTAGTCAAAACTTATATCCTCTATCTTTAAATATAATTTAATTAATAAAGTTAGTCATCTCTCTATCTTCTAACTCAGGCCTATTAACATTATTATTTTTCCCTAACTCTATACACTTAATTAACCAAGCCATATTTCTACCTAAGACTCTCATTGTTTGCATTCCTTCTAAATCTTGCTTTACTTCTTTTGGACTATTACCATGTACCATATTCCAATATTGCGAACTTACAACTGGCATATTTGAAATCGTTAGATACTTAGTTAATTGATCTAAAGTAGCTGTTGTACCAGCACGTCTTGCGCTACATATAACTGAGGCTGGCTTAAACTGCATATATCTTCCTGCACTATAAAATACTCTATCTAAAAATGATGTTATTGCACCTGATGCAGCTGCATAATGTACTGGTGAGCCAAATATAAATCCATCTGCAGCTTTTGCTTTTTCTACAAACTCATTAACTATGTCTTTAATAAAACATTCCCCAGTTTTTCTACAGGAACCACATCCTATACATCCAGCTATTGGTTTATTTCCAACTTGAAATATTTCAGTTTCTACTCCATTTTCTTCTAAAGTTTTTGCTATTTCTTCTAATGCAGTAAAAGTACATCCTTTTCTATCTGGACTTCCATTAACTAATAAAACTTTCATAACTTTTCTCCCTTATTTATTAAAATTTATCTTTTAAAGCTATAGATCATAAGATTTTTTATCACTAACTTATAATGCCTAAATATACCCTTAATAAAAATATCTATTAATCTTAGTTAAAGTATATTACTTAATTTTTTATTTTAAAAGTACGCACTTTTTAGTAAGTATTATTAGATTTTTTTAATAAATAAAAAATCTTCCTAGTTTCCTAGAAAGATTTTATTATTTAAAATCCAAGTAATTCATCACTATTAGCATATCCTTTATTTAAAGCATCTTCTCTAAGATAAGCATATAGCTCTGCATTTGTCCCTTGAACATACGGATTAACATAAAATATTCCAAGTATACCAAATGTCAGTGCAGATAAAAATTCCCATCCTATGAAAGATAAATCTAGTACAAATGTATCCCACTTATTACCGTTCATCATCAGCTTACTTATTTCAAAGGCTCTTTGTCTACTTATCCCTGGATTTTCACTTAATATATATGGTATCATTCTATATTCGTAAGATTTTATTATCCCTGGTATAACAAGTAACAATGACCATAAAAATTGGAATAATCCTTTTATAAACATAGTTATTATTGTGCCTTTAAGATTACCACTCTTATAAATAAATATTAGACTATCTAAAGTTTTTTCACCTTCTCTTATTCCCATAAAAAAATTATTCTTACCTATTTCTATCGGGTAGACAATTAATAATTTAATAATAAATCCTAGAATAGCAAAGACTATTGCAATTCCTGTAAACATAAAGAAGAAACTATCAGAAAAAAATGACTCTGTACCTTCAAATATATTACTAATAAATCCTTCATCGTAGTATTCATCAAAATATTCATCATCGTAATTTTCTTCATAACCATAATTATTATTTATAGTTGAGTTATAAGTATTATTACCTACGCTACTATTTATACCTCCACCTAATAGTAAAGTTATAAAACATACTAAGACAGATTTCCAATAAAACCTTTTAAAGTTTATTTTACCTTTTTCTTTTAATTCACTTCTTATCCACATATAAACTCCCTCCTGCTTATTTGTTACGTAATATTATATTATAAATTTTACTTAAATAATATTACAGTATTGTAAATACTATGTATATATTCCAATTATTATTTAACTAGTATTAATAAATACTATCTTAGCATTATTTGTTTAATAAAAAATAGAAGAATATTACTCCTGTTTTCATTTATATATTAAATTATTGATTTTTTAATCCTTCTAACTTTTTTGAATCCTCTATCTCATAATATTTTTTTAAATCTTCTCTAGCTTTTATGATACGTTTTTCAATATTTTCCATATAAATATCACTATATAAAAATTGTTCTACAGAAATGGATATATCACCTTCATCTGGAATCCCATCATCTCTAGGCTTTTCTAAAGTAAAATCTATGGCATAGAAAGATATATTTTCTTTATCTAAAATATCTTTTATATTAAGTAATATTTCGCTAGCTTTTTTTATACTTACTTCTTCATCTTGTGTGTAAAATACAATATGACCTGCTTTTTTTCCTATTGAATTAATATCATAATCCTTATCAAGTTCTAATTTTTCTACATCTAATCCATAATCAGGATAAAAATATTCATCCTCTTCATTTAAACTCTTGTCTCTAATTTCACCAAAGTAAATGTCACTTTTATACGGAAAATTTTTACTCTCAAAAACTGATTTTATTTTAGTATTATAACTGTAATCTATCCTATGTAAAGTATTGTATTTACTAACTACATCGTATTCATAAGAATCATATATTAATTTTCCAAAAGGAGATATTGTAAGCGAGAAGTTTGTATCTTTACTAACTGGAGATTTCACTTGAACATAATAGTCTCCTGATTTAAAACTATAATAAGCATTTGATATTTCTAATTCCATATTAGGATAATTTTTTTCTATGTATTTTGTTGATGTATTATTAGCCATCATCTTAGATATAGGATTACCTAAAAAACCATTAGCAAAGTAAAGTATCCCTACTATTAATAAAAAGGCAATTGATCCTGTTAAAACTTTAATAGATTTCTTCATATTATTTGTTCTCCTTTTTAAATGCTATATAAAGCAAAAATGCAATTAACATACCAATAGCACATAGTCCACTATATAAAATAGTCCATAACAAAGGTGCCATTAGTGATGATACTAATTGTGATTTATCAAAAATTCCATCAATCATATACTTAATAAGATGATATAAATATATAAATGCAAACATACTTAATAAAACAATATAAGATTTTTTTCTAAGAGCAGAATAAGCTAAAATTCCAATAATAGGCATAATCAAAATATTATAAAACATTCCTTCACTTTCTGAAAGTCCTAACCCTATTACTGATCCCAAAATAACAAGTATAAGAGCTATAAGTATTAACTGACTTTTAATCTTAGAAATTACTTTTTCATCATTCATATTTTGATTTACTTCTATATTTTCATCAAATAAATCTTTGCACTTATTACACTCATCAATATGTTTTTTTACTAAATTATAACTATCTTCACTTGCAACATTATCTTTAACTAAAGGAATTAAATCTTTACAAATATCACATGAGATTTTATTCATATACTATCCCCTCCTTTACTAAGATTTCTTTTATCTTCTTTTTAGTACGATAATCTATTACTCTCGCAGAGCTTTCTGATATATCATGCTTTTTTCCTATTTCAAAATAGGAGTACCCTTTTATCCTCATAAGAATAATATCTTCTGTTCTAGGTGGTTCACTTTTAAGTAAATTAATTATTTTATTATAAAGTTCTCTTTTTATAAGAACATCATCTAAATCTGATTCACTTAAAATATAATTATAAGCTAAGTCATCTATGGATATATTATATTTTTCTTTACGCAAATACTCATACCACTTATTTCTTGCAATAGAGAAAAGCCACGTTTTAATACTCGACTCTCCCTTAAATTTATGTAATGACTTTAAAGCACCTAAAAAAGTTTCAGACACTAAATCTTCTGAAAGAGAGGTATCATGTGTTAAGCTTACAAGATATTTAAATACATCTTGTTTATATTCTTCGTATATTTTTTTTAGTAACATAAATCTCCTTTCACAATATTAGTGATTTAAAAATCTATTTTGTTACAACTTTTTTAAAATTATTTCTAATTTAAATTTATCATAATATATAGCAGATTGAAATAAGCTATGAAACTAATTATATTTGTTATAAATTATAGAAATATCATTTTATAAAAATTAAGGACTGTAGCTAAATTTGATTTTTACAAATCTAGTACAGTCCTTAACAATATTCGTTTCTTATTTATTTCAAATTATCTTTTTAAATCTTCTTCCTTTGTTAAAAATATTTCTTCATATCCATCGATTTTTTTATCTAATCTATCTAAAGTCTCTTGCATTTCTCTAATTCTATCAGCTAGCTGATTTCTTTGTTCTATAAGAAGTTCTTTTCTAGCTTTAATGGTAGAACTTCCTTCTTGAAATAGATTTACATATTCTGTTAGTATCTCTATAGATAAGCCCGCACCTCTCATACATTTTATAAATTCAACCCATCTACAGTCATCTTCTGTAAAATCTCTAATACCACTTTTATTTCTATTTACACGTGGAATCAATCCTATTCTTTCGTAATATCTTATTGTATCAGCAGTAAGTTCATATCTTTTACTTACTTCCGTTATTGTCATTAAATTCATCTCCCTTTGTTGAATAGTCACAAAGCTAAATATCTTATTTCATATTTAGTTATTACTTATATTGTTATTTCATTTAAAAATGATATAATAACTTTAATTATTTTTGTAATTCAAATGTTTTTGCTACATCTTTTAAATGTTTAGTAATGTCTATATGCTGTGGACAGCTTTTTTCACATTTTTTACATTCAATACAATCAGATGCCTTACCATAACTTTGGGTAAGGTTTCCATAATATACTCCTTGAGTTGAAAATCCTTCACTTGTTGTTTGCTTTTCCGCATTATATAATGCAAAATAATCTGGTATTGCAATGTTTTTTGGGCATCCTTCAACACAATATTGACAAGCTGTACATGGAACTACAATCGATTTATTTATAATTTCAACTACTTCATTAATAATATTTTGTTCTTCTTTATTTAAAGGGCTAAAGTCTTTCATATATGATGTATTATCTAATAATTGTTCCATTGAAGACATACCACTAAGTACCATCATTACATTATCATGACTTGCTGCAAATCTAATTGCCCAAGATGGTATTGACATATCTTTATTATATTCTTTAAATAACCCTTCAGCTTCTTTTGGTACATTAGCAAGAGTTCCACCTTTAACCGGCTCCATAACTATAACTGGTTTATTGTGTTTTGTAGCTACTTCATAGCATTTTCTAGATTGTATACTCTCATTATCCCAATCAATATAGTTAATTTGCAATTGGACAAAATCAACTTCTGGATGTGTAGCAAGTATTTCATCTAACAATTCTGCATTATCATGATATGAAAAACCGATTTGTTTTACTTTTCCTTCGTCTTTTTTACTTTGTATAAATTCAAAAGCATTGAATTTTTTAGCAATTTCATAATGTGAAACGCCTAAGTTATGAAGAAGATAATAATCAAAATATTCAAGACCAGTCTTTTCTAATTGTTCATTGAAAAGTCTTTCTAAATCCTCTTCTTTCTTTAAAAACATTGTTGGTAACTTTGTTGCTACAGTATAAGTATCCCTTTTATGACGCTTAACTAAAGATTCTCTTAATGCTATTTCACTTGTAAAATTGTGATACATGTAAGCTGTATCAAAGTAAGTAAAACCTCTATCTAAAAATATATCTACCATTTTATTTAATTGTTCAAAATCAATTTTACTCTGATCATTTACATCTAAAAGTGGTAAACGCATAAATCCAAATCCTAGCTTTTTTAATCCCATTATAACCCCTCCTCCAAATAAATCCTCTTATTGCTATTTTTTGTTAAACTCTCATAACTTAATAATACTACTTAGAGCTAGCTCCAAGTCAACAATTTTTTCTAATAGAAAAAATAATTAGCATAATTTTTAATCATGCTAATTATCTAAAAGTAATTTATTATCTAAATAGATTTTCCCATATCATAAGCTTCTTTCATAGCTTTAGTATATTTTACTTAGCCTTTTTCCCAAGCACTAGTTCCATATATTCTTCCTTTTTCTTTTGCACCTGGTAAACAATCTAAAAAACCTATAAATCCATCAAAAGTTTTCTCTAACATTGCTTTGTTATTTACTGCTGCTGTAGCAATAAAATAAAAATCTTTATCTTTAATTTCCATGTATCTTGCCACAGTTCTATCTATTAAAGTCTTAACTTGTGCATCCATTGTATAAAAATAAACTGGTGTTGCAATTACTATTACATCTGTATTTATCATTTTATTTAGAATTTGTTCCATATCATCTTTGTGAACACAAACACCATTGTTTCTATTACAAGCATAGCAACCTATGCAGTAGTTTATATTTTTATCTCCTAAGAAAATTTTTTCTATATCATGTTTTGACTCTTTTGCTCCTTTTATAAACTCATCACATAATATATCTGAGTTCCCATTTTTTCTAGGACTCCCTGATAGCACTAGTACTTTTTTACTCATTTTCATTCCCCCAATACACTTTATAACTTCATTTTAATAATAGTACTTTAAGTTAACTCCAAGTCAACAAGTTTTTTATATTTTAAAAATCAAATTAAAGGAATGTTGCTTTTATTCAATATTTTCTTTTGCAAGTAAAATGTAAGAAGTATAAACTAATCTCTTTTACTAATTTCATCAGCTATCAACAATTTTGAAATATACATTGATTTTATTATCTTTTTTAAACGTGTGTAATGCGAAGTACTCTCCACAAATTTCAGCTGTGCTTTTTCACTTTTACTGATGATTGAGTCTATAGGTCTTAAAGCATCTACTAACTCTTCTTTTGTATATTTAGCTTTAATATTTTCACCTATTATTAAGTATTTTGAAATATACAACGCCTTTATCCTATTTTTTAAGAGTGTATGCTGTGATGTGCCACTGTCAAATTTTGGATGTATTTTTTCGCAATTACTTATAGTTGAAGATACTACTTGTAGAGCCTCTAATAATTCTTCTTTTGTATATGTTCCCATAATAGTTCACCTCAAATTTTCTTTTATAAATTCTAATATATAACACTATTTACATTAAATATATAATTATAACACTATTTACATTAAATATATAATTATAACATATTTAACTAATCAATTACGTTTAATCTACTTAAAACAAAAATAAGCTAAATGAAATTACTTCATTTAGCTTATTTTCCTATTCATTATAAATGAAACCTTCAACTATATTAGGAAGACCTATTGTAAATATACTACCCTTATTAAGTTCACTTTCAAGTCTTACATACCCTCCATGAAGTTCTGCTATACTCTTAACAAGAGTTAGACCTATTCCACTACTACTCGCTCTAGTAGCACCTGTGCCTTCAACTTGGGAAAACCTTTTAAATATAAAATCTTGATCTTCCTCTGATATTCCTATACCAGTGTCTTCAACACTTATTTCTATATATTTTTTAATTTCTTTTATATATACTCTTATTTCTCCACCTTCAGGAGTAAATTTAACTGCATTACCTAATAAATTTATTATACATCGTTCTATTTCAGTAGAATCACAAGAAATAATCTTTTCTTCCATATCTGGATCAATTAATAAAGATATTCCTTTTTTTTCTATAAACTTACTCATATTAAGTGCAGTTTCTTCAACTAAATATACTATATCATTATCTTCCTTATTAATTTTATATTCTCCTGTTTCTATCTTAGAGCTATCTATAATATCACCAATTATTTTTAATAAATTATCGCAACTTTTACTTATTATACTCATATATTCATTGTTTTTTTCTTGTGAAAGAACCTTATCTTTAGTAAAGGTATTTATCAACTGCACTGTAGATACTATGATATTTATAGGCGTCCTAAGTTCATGAGATAAATTTACAAAGTAATTATTTTTAATTTTCTCTTTGTCTATTATTTCTTCACTTAATTTTTTATTTTCTTCTAGTTGCTTATTTAACTTAATTGTTTTTTGATCTACTAAATTCTGTAATATTTTTACATAATTAATTATATAATACGTTACTAGAACTATTATAATAGTATATATTATGTACGCTATTGGTGTCTTCCAAATTGGTGGTTTGACTTTAATATTCATAGTTGTTTCATCAGTTAAATTACCATGTCCGTCTCTAGCTCTTAACTTTAAAGTATATTTTCCTGATTCTAAAGATTTTATATCTAAAAAATTCCTACTGCCTATATGTTTCCACTCTGAGTCAATTCCTTCGATCATATAATCATAGGTCACATAATTTAGATTTTGATAATTAGGTAAAAAATAATCTATTATTAAATCATTATTATTGTATTCTAAAACTAATTCTTTTCCATCATAAGCTACCTTTTCTTTTCTAATATATATATCCCCAATAACGACTTTTTCTTTGTATTTTGTAGGATTGACTATATCTTCTGGTTTAAAATAAATTAGTCCATTTGTACTACCAAAAAAAATATATCCATTCTTACATAATAAGCTAGCATTTAAATTAAATTGATAGCCATTTAAGCCGTCCATTTTAGCAAAGTATATAAATTCTTGTTTTTCTATATCAAATTTATTTAATCCTTTATTAGTGCTTATCCAAATATTTCCACTATTATCTATTATTATTGAATTTATAAAATTATTACTTAAACCATCTGCAGTAGTATATGAACTAAAACTTTCCGATTTTATGTTAAATTTACTTAAACCAATATTAGTTCCTACCCATAAGTTTCCTGAATTATCAAATATCATACTATTTATATAATTATTGATCAAAGAGTCTTTATTTAAATAATCACTTTTATATTGATTTATTACACCATTTTTCTTATGATATTTAACTATTCCTATATCAATTCCACCTAGCCAAATAATATTTTTATTATTTTTATCCTGCAAAATGTATGTTACACGACCAGGATTTATATCAAGTTCTTTTAAATGATTACTATAATATATTATTTCTTTAGAATTCTTATTAAAACTATAAAAATCATTACAAGATGCTAGCCAAATATCTTCTCCATCATCATACAAGTAATTTAGTTCAGATGAATATCCATCCTTAATTATCTCTTTATGGACTATAAAATTTATTGAATCGAATACTATTATATCCTTATTAGTACTAATAACTATATACCTATTATCAGCTTTAAATAAACCTTTTATATATTTATCATTTAAACTTAAAGTATCACTAATTTCATATAAATGTTTTTCTAATTCACCATTTTTGTTATATATATACTCCATTAGATTTAGTAGCTATCCACAAAAATTTGTCATGTTCCAAAATAGAAACTATATTTTTATCGCTAATGTATACATTTTCATTTACATTAGTAGACTTAAATTGATTATTATTATTTAATATGTTTACACCTTTATCAGTACCTATCCACATTGTCCCATTACGATCTTCATAAAAACATGATATAGAGTTACTACTTAATGTATCTTTTTTATTTATGTCTCTGGATAATAATTCAAAATCGTTTGTATCATGAGTATATCTTACTATTCCACTACTACTAGATATCCATATATTATTTTTACTATCATTAAAGATAAAGTTATTATTATCAATATAGTTTTTAATTTTGCTATCATAAGAATTTATTATATCTTTTTCTTTTTTAGAATATTCCTTTATTCCACCTTTATCAATAATCCATACTATATCTGATGACTCATACATCTGATACACAAGTATTCCTCTCTTGCTAGAAAGCCAAGCATAGCCTAAATTATCTATTTCTATATTATATATATATTGTTTATCATCATATATTTTTAAGTTATCTTTATCAATGATCAAATCGTTATGTATTACATTTATACCATACCTTGTTCCAACCCATATTGATCCTTGCTCATTTTCCTCCAAACATGTTATAGATGAATTAGTTAATGAATTTTCATTACCTTTTTCATGATAAAAGGCTTTAAGTTTCGATTTTTTAACATCTATTTTCATTAATCCATTTTCAGTTCCAACCCACATTATGTTATCTTCATGTTCACTATATAATAAAGATGTTATTTCTAATCCACCCAAATTATGATTATCTGATTCTATATCGTTTAGTCTTATTACCTGACCTGTATCTTTATTTAAAATATTTAAGCCACGGTCAGTTCCAATCCATATATTCCCATAATCATCTTCTGATAAAGCAGTTATATAAGTTGAACTTAGACTATTTTCATAATTAATATCACAGTTGTATATTTTTATATATTCTCCGTCATATCTATTAAGACCGTCTGACGTTCCTATCCACATATAACCTTTACTATCTTGAAAAATTGTTGTTACATTCTCATTTGAAAGCCCTTCATCTATAGATAATTTTTCATATTTTGCATCACTTAATTCACTTGCTGATACTTTAATGGTCATTGAAGAAATGCTTATTAGAATACATGATATTATTGTCACTATTACCAATTTTGACTTCCTATTTCTTATCACTCTCTTACCTCTTTATAATTTTTTACATATTTTTCAAATATTTATCACTATATTTTATAATATAATATATTTACCCAGTGTTTTCAATAATATTTAACTCTTTCTGGTATTTTTAATATAAGTAAATTTATTATTTTTATAGTAAAAGACCTACTTCAATACTTAATCAAAATAGGCCTTTATACAATAAATTAAAAATATATATATTATATCTATTTTAGTTGTAAAATACATTCTATTTTTTAGGTATTTTACCTTGTATTTTTTTATTAATATATTCTCCAAATAACTCGTAAATAACACTAACAAGAGGCATTCCTACTACCATACCAATAATTCCAAAAAGATTTCCGCCAACAATAATCGCAAGTAATATCCATAAAGAAGGAAGCCCCAATGAATTTCCAACTACTATTGGATATACAAACTTTCCATCTAATTGTTGTATTGTAAAAATTAATATTAAAAATAAGATAACTGCTGAAGGTTTTACCATAAGTATAATAAATGCTGATATTAATATACCTAAATAAGTCCCAAATATAGGTATAAAATTAAGTATAGGTATTAATATGCTTATAAGAAGAGCGTATGGTATTTTTACTAATGTAAAAACTATAAAAAATGTTGTCCCAAGTATTAACCCATCTGTTGATTGACCTAATATAAACCTAGAAAATTTTTGATGAGTTAAACTCAAAACATATATTATTCTTTCATATATCTTTTCATTAAATAAAGCATATACAACTTTTTTAAATTGCATTGATAGTTTTTCCTTACTAAGTAACATATAAACAGCAATTATTATTCCTAAGAAAAAATTAATAAAGAAATTTGTAATACCTAGTGTAAAATTAAATAAATTCGATATGAACGTATTCATTAAGTTACCAATATAAGATATTGATTTTTGTATCATTAAAGGTACATCTATTTTGATTTCATTTTGTATGTTTAGTTTATCCATTCTTTCTATTACAAAATTTTGTACTAAAGTTACGTATTCTGGTATGCTATTAGCTAAAGTAGTTACACTATTAATAAGCTGCGGAGCTACATAGTTTATAAACACGGTTATAATAATAGATACTATTATTAGTGTACATGTTAAAGCGATTATTCTAGATAAACTTTCAAGTTTCTTATTTTTCTTTAATAAAGGTCTAATTAATTTCTCTTCTATTATTCTCATAGGTATATTAACTAAAAACGCTATTACTCCACCTATTATAAATGGTTTAAAAGCTGTTAATATTTTACTTATTATATTAGGAATTAACATTGGTTTTATTATAAATAAAAGAAATATCATTATATATGTTGATAGTATAAATTGATTTTTTAGTTTATTCATTATTACCTCCTATCATAAACTACTTTCATACTATATATTCTTCCTAGTTTGTAAAATTATATATCTAAAAAAGAGTAGTAAATTAAGAAGTTCATCTAAATTTATTACTCTTTTTTATTATTTAAAATTATTTATTTAGTAAGTAAATAATAGCTTTATATTTCCCTATATGTATCGGTTGTGTATATTTCTCTATTATTTTTCTTTCTAAATCATTAGGCATATCATAAAAATATATATTATAATCGATAAACTTTTCTTTAATATACTCTATTATAACTTTTATAATCTCTTCAAAGTATTCTTGTCTATAGCAATTTATATAGAAATTATCATACCACAATGATATAAATAGACTATCATTATCTATATCTACAAAAGTTTGATAATATTCATTAGGAGATATATTAAAATTTCTATAGTTATACCCATAAATAACTTTAAATTTACACTCGATGTTCTTAGGTAATCCCTCTATGTAATAATATTCATGCATCTGACTTTCAGAATACTTTTCTATTTTATCTTTTTTTATTAATAACTTCATCCTAACTCCACTCCCCCTATTATCTTCTTCCTACATTATATGTTCTCAAAGATCATATTTTGTTAATTGGTTTATCATATTCACTTTTTATTAATACACTCTTGTATAAATTTTATAAATTATTGCCTCTAAAAATATCCTAAAAAATTATTATTTTATCCTATTTTTAATATGTAAATAATGATATTATATAACATAAAATCAATAATAATTAGAAAGGCATATATTAGATGATAGTAGATATAACACAAATAACTAAAATTGGAAAAGAGTATAGGGCTGGCTCTAAGCCTTTAGAAGTTAATAGCGTAAATCGTTATTCTAGAAGTGGTCGTGAATATACAACTACACATTTTTCTTGCGATATACATAACATGGGGACTCATATAGATGTGATGGGAAAAGATATAGTAATAGAAAATGAAAGGTTAATAGGAGAAGGAATTAAATTTGATGTATCTAATATTACAGATAGACCAATCAATTTAAATGATTTAGATTTATCTTTAGTTAAAGAAAATATTTATGTATTCTTTCAAACAAATTGGGATAAGTACTTAGATGACGAGGAAAAGTATGCAAATCATCCTGAGATATCTATAGAAGTAATGGAGTATTTAGTAAATAAAAAAGTTAATATGATTGGCATAGACACATTAGGATTAGGGCTTAAAAGAAACCATGGTGTTATAGATGATTATTTAGCTAAAAATAAAATCTATGGAATAGAAAATCTATGTAATTTTAAAAATATACCTACTAAAGACTTTAAAGTGTATTGTTTGCCAATAAAAGTTGAAGGTATTGATGCTCAACCGGCTAGAGTTCTGGTTGAGTTTTAATAAGGATATACTATGAATATTGATTACTACGGAAAAATCCTTTGGGATTATCATAAACTAAATGAAGATGTAAAAAAATCTGATATTATATTAGGATTTGGCAGCCATGACTTACACGTTGCGAAAAGATGCGCCCAACTTCTCTTAGATGGATATGCCAATACGATTATTTTTACTGGTGGTTATGGTAGGGTCACTAAAAACTTATGGAATATAACAGAAGCTGATAAATTTGCACAAATTGCAATAAATATGGGTGTACCTAAAGATAAAATTATTATTGAAAATAAGGCTAGTAACACGGGTGAAAATATTAGTAAAACTAAAGAATTATTAAAGAATATGGACCTTTGTCCTACATCCTTTATAGTTGTTGATAAACCTTATAGAGAAAGAAGAACCTTCGCCACTCTGAAAAAACAATGGCCTGAGATAAGTTTTATTGTAACTTCACCAAAATTTACTTATGAAGAATATTGTAATTTTTATTCTAATGGCGAAATCTCTAAGGATGAATTTATAAGTATTATGGTAGGAGATTTACAAAGAATTTTTTTATATGCCAAAAATGGATTTCAAATTGAACAAGAAATACCTTATAAAGTATGGGTAGCTTATAATAAGTTAATTGACTTAAATTATAATAAGCATTTATGCATATAATAAAAAAGAGAATTAGATTACTCTAATTCTCTTTTTTTATTATATATATCTCTTAGACCATAAATAAGCATTATCCCAATAAGAGTTATTTATTTTAGTTTTCTTAACTACATCTCCAGGCTTAGGGGCGTGAATCATTTCATTATTTCCTATATAAATACCAACATGGCTTACATTTCCAGTTCCATTTGTACTGGAGAATATTAAATCTCCTGGTTGTAAATTAGATTTACTTACTGTTGTACCAGTTTTCGATTGTTCAGTAGATGTTCTTGGTAATGATATACCTACAGCATTTTTAAATACATAATATGTAAGCCCTGAACAATCAAAAGAGCTTGGACCTTCAGCTCCCCAAACATATGGCTTTCCAATTTGCTTAGTCGCTAAATCAACAATAGCTTGAGCTTTATTTGTAGTTGTAGAGCTTGAACTATTAGAATTGTTTGATGAACTTCCTACACTTACATAGTCTGCACTTACCCATCCTGTTTTTCCATTTGATAATTCTATTTTATACCATCCATTTGAACTTCCTACTATATTTACAGTATCACCCTTGTGTACTTTTGATATTACAGAATAGCTTGTTCCTGCTCCACTTCTTACATTTAATGTATCTGTAGTTACTGTTCCTTTTTTATTTTCTGTTGCTGTATTATTAGAATTATTTGATGAACTTCCTACACTTACATAGTCTGCACTTACCCATCCTGTTTTTCCATTTGATAATTCTATTTTATACCATCCATTTGAACTTCCTACTATATTTACAGTATCACCCTTGTGTACTTTTGATATTACAGAATAGCTTGTTCCTGCTCCACTTCTTACATTTAATGTATCTGTAGTTACTGTTCCTTTTTTACTTTCTGTGTTAGTAGAAGAACCACTTATACTTAAATAATCTCCACTTACCCATCCTATTTTTCCATTTGATAACTTTACATTATACCATCCATTTGAACTTCCTACTACTTCAAGAGCATCACCTTTGTATACTTTTGACATTATAGAATAATTTGTTCCTGCACCGCTTCTTACATTCAATACATCTGTAGTTACTGTTGCAGTTTGCGCTGCACTTGCATCTATAGTGCTTAGAGATAAGGCAGCCGCACTTAAACCTAATGACATTATTACTTTCTTATTCATTACTCAATTTCTCCCATTTTTTATTTATTATGATAAAAAATTGGTATATTGATAATATATACCATATATGTAACTTTATATGAAAAATTCAACAATGTAAATAGATTTTATAAAAAAGTTACAAAAAAGTTACATTATCTGATAATATTTTCCATTTATTTACATTTATCTTTATTTTACTCTTTACATTTATTTAATATTTTACATAAAATTAATTAATAAGTTTTGTTTAACTAAAAACACCTTTAAGATTCAACTACTTAAAGGTGTTTTTCTAATATAAACTTTAAATATTATAAGCTATTAAATCTCTCCATTTGTAGTAACTTGTTCGATTTGATTTCTAGATATAATTTTTTCATGAATTATATCAAATATTCTATCATAAACTCTACTGTATATAGAACCAAAACACCCATTAAGTAAACGAGTAATTAAAGCACCTTCTAATCCTAAAGCTGGTACCGCTGATGTTAATCCACCAAATGAATTAAATATAACTTGCCATTGATAAGTAGCTGAGAACCCCACCATTATTCCTCCAAGCATACCTAGCAAACTTTTAAATCCATCTGGGATAAAAGAATAGATAATAAAATAGAGTAAACATCCTAAAATAGTAAATAAAATCCTATTTTTAAAACGGAATTCTACTAATTCTTTATTTGGCTGAATTATTGACATACATGCAATTCCTATCCACATCGTTTTAGGAAAATGTAATAAATCTCCTATCAGCATAGATGAACAAATACCAACAGCAAGTTTTAATTGCCACTTAGTTCTATCATTGCTTAAATTTACGTCTCTAATAATATCAGAAAATTTGTTTTCAAATTTTACGTTTCTTTGTTTAATATAAAAAATACTTGCTACAATAATACCTCCTAGTGCTAATGCTATTACACGATTTATTAACACATTCATATCATTTGTTTCATACCCATATAAAATCAAATATGATAGTATAAGTATAGATTGATTAGAAAGCACTTCGTTGTGGCAAGTCAATATAAGTATTGTCATTATAAAAATAAAATTAATAATACTTCTTGATATCGGTCCTACTAGATTTGCTGTATAAGGGCCAACCATAAAAATACAAAACACACCAAATAAAGTGAATGCTGATTGTTTAACATCAAAATCTATATTGGAAAATCTAAAAGTCAATACGCCTAAAATAGTTACAACGCCAACTATACTATTTTCGTTTCCAAATAATTTACCAAAACTACTCACAACGAGAATACAAAATATAAGACATAATATATTTTTAAAAATAAAGGCTGTAATATATTTTTGTCTTAACTTTTTGTCTTTAGTGTCTTTAATCAAAGGTTTCATTACATTTGCACCAACTTGCATTGCTTGATAAAAAGTCATTAGAATATCTCCTCCAAATCTTCATTCATTTTTTTATTTGCATTTTCTATATAAGTCATTAATTCGAAAAATTCTATATCGCCTACTCTTCTACGTAATTCATAAATTGGACCTAGATAGTTTTTATATACCTTATCCATCAATTGTTTCCCTAAATCTGTAATTTTTACTGAGTAACTTCTTTTATCTTTAATATCTTGAACTTTAATTAAATACCCACCTTTATTCAAAGAATCTATTATTCTACTGATAATTGTTTTATTTACCCCCATAATTTTGCTAAGATTCATTGGCGTCATTCCATCTTCGTGTATTAAAAGTTGCGATAATAATTCTAGATGTTGAGCTGATATTTCATATTCTTTTGTAGCTCTATGTATCATTGTTCTGCTAAATAAATGTATCTCTTGCATTTTTTCCATCATATATATCCAATTTGTATCTTGCATATTTCATCTCCATTTTTTCATTCTCTTACTTTTATTATATATAATATAGTTTACTTTGTTAACTATATTATATATTTTTTTACCATATCATGTCAAACTACAAAAACAACTTATATTTGAGTGTGTTCTTTTGATGTTGTCATAATATTTATTTAATTATAATAAAAAAAGGTGAAATCTATTTGATTTCACCTTTTTTTATTATAATTTTATTACAAAAGAATAATTATGTTTTAATATATTATTCATTTGATTTTAATGCGTCAATCATATCAACTTTTCTTAATTTCATATGCATCATAAACATAACAATCATAGAGAAGATCATAGTTATTATAGCAGAGAACATATAACTATATTTTGATATTTCTAGATAGAACATCATAGTATCAATTTCTGATGTTTTAAGTACAAATGAATGTAGTACTTTTCCTAAAAATCCACCTACAAATATACCTAATAACGTTAATAATATATTTTCTCTTAAAATATACATAGTAACTTCATTATCATAGAATCCTAATACTTTTATAGTTGATAATTCTCTAATGCGCTCTGAAACATTTATATTATTTAAATTATATAAAACTACAAAAGCAAGACATCCTGAAGATATAATTATGACAAGCATGATCATATCTAAATTTGCACTAGACTCTTCACTTGATTTTTTCATATCCGACATAGAAGTAATATTTATAACATTATCATTTGCCATAAGTTTTTCAGATATATTTTCATTATTCGCTTTATCATAATCAAAATTTAAAAATTGTGAATTATATTTTGGTGCTTTGTTAAATATCTTTTCATAGTAGGATGGTGACATATAGATAAAGTGCATGAAGTAATTTTCACATATATTATCAACTACAATATCATATATATTGTTATCTTCATCCTTCATCTTTATCTTATCCCCTTCTGAGACTCCTAAATGATTAGCTAATTGTTCATTTATAATAACACCATTATCTGATATATTATATACTTCGCCAGTTTTTCTATCATTTAAAAGAATATAGTCATTCATCTTATTAGTATTTTCTGCTACATATAAAGTAGCAGTTTGCTTATTCATATTTTCTTTACTAAATGATACTGATTCTTGATGAATTCTTAAGTTACTTTTATATCCTTTTATTTCATTTAATGTTTTGTTATATTCTTTATTATTTAAATCTGAATCTCCATCAAAAATCACCATAGAATCATACTTCCATATCTTATTGAATTGCATTTCTAAAGCACCATTATTTGAATCTTTAAGACCAAATCCTGTAACAAGAAGTGCCATACATCCAGCAATACCGAATACAGTCATTATCATACGTTGTTTATATCTGAAAATATTTCTAAATGTAACTTTTTGATTAAAGTTTAGCCTTTTCCATATAAATGGAATTCTCTCTAATAATATCTTTTTGCCTAACTTAGGAGCTTTTGTCCTCATAAGACTAGCTGGATTACTTTTTAACTCCACTCTTAATACAAATAATGAAGCTCCAACTGTACATAATAGTGATATTAATATAGATTGAATTATATAAGATGGATAATAATATATATCTAATTTTGGTAGGCTATATAAACTTGTATAAGCTTCGTTTATTACATTAGGAAGTACGTTAAATCCTACTAATATCCCTATTATGCTGCCTAAAATACTAGCTAAAGATGCATATATCATAAACTTTTTAGATATTTCAAAGTCATTATATCCTAAAGCTTTAAATGTACCAATTTCTCCTCTATTTTCTTCAACCATTCTAGTCATTGTTGTTAGGCAAATTAATACAGCTATTAAAAAGAAAAATACTGGTAAAACTGACGCTATACTATCTAAACTATCTATAGAGTCTTTAAGACCAGAATAGCCTATATTATCATTTCTATCAAAGAAATAGTATTTACTATCTTCCATATTATTAATATCATATTGATTTTCTTTTAATTCTTTTTTAGCCTCCAATAAATTCTCTTTATTTTTATTTATTTCTACTTCTCCACTTTTTATACTCTTCTCTGCAGAAATCAACTCTGATTTAGCTTTATAAAGCTCTTTTTTTCCCTGAATCTTACCACTTTCAAGTTCTTTCTCACCTTTGGTAATTTCAAGTTTCGCATTGTATAATTGATTTTGAGCTTCATTAATTTTTTCTTCACAAGAGTTAATTATTTTTAATTGTTCATCATACTGTGCTTCACCTTGTTTATACTTTGCTATTTCACTTATTAACATTTCTAAATTAGATATATTACCTTTTACAGTATTACTTGCTATTTCTATTTCTTTAGATATAGTAAGAGCAAGATCCTTTTTACTTGGAGATTTTTCTAATTCACTAATTAGCTCGCTTAAATGGCTTAAACCTAAACTTTTATTTAATATAATGGATTTCCAAGAAACTATCTTTTCCAATGGAATTTCTTCTTTATCACTTATGTTGCTAATAATATCTTTTATATCTTTTGAAAGAAAATTATAAGTAGTAACTAGTATATTAAGATTTTCTATATTAGATTTTAATTTACTTGTATCTCGGTTAATATCTATACCCTGATTTAAAAGTGCTTCTTTAGCTTCATATAATAATTTTTTAGCTTCATCAAGCTGTTTTTTACCCTCTAATATACTCTTTTTCTGTTTATCAAGTTCTGCTTGTGCATTTTCTAACTTATTTTTACCTTCTAAAAGTTTTAATTCACCATCTTTAATACTTTCTTCATATTCTTTTAAGCCCTCTTCATACTGAATTTTACCTTCTTGAAGCTTTTCTTTTGCATCTTTTATTTCTTTTTCTGCATCTAAAAGCTTTGTTTCATTTTCTTCTATCTCTAAATATGCTTTATTTAACTCTTCTTGAGCCTTAGCTTTTATCTCTTCAACTCTTTCGACTCCTCTATTGGAGTATAAAGTTTTTAGATAATTATTATTTTCTTCCATCTTTTCTTTATATTCTTTACTGTAACCTTTAAGGTTTTGGACATTTTTAAATCTTACATATATCTCTGTATAAACATCCATTGATATATCTCTTTTATTCAATACTGCAAAATAATCAATAGTTCCTTTACCTACTGAAGTCGTACCTCTTGACTCTTTTTCAATATATATAGGACTTTTTACAAATCCTACAATTTTAAATGTTTTCTTATTAAAGGACTTCATTGTATCTTCATCAGATTCAATTACATAACTATCCCCTATATTTATATTTTTATTTAATTTCAATACTTTCTCATCTAATGCTATTTCAGCACTATTTTCAGGTAGCCCTCCTTCTACAATAATGAAATCATTTATCTTGTTTTTATTATCATATTCAATGAATTTTACTACACTATTTATATTTGT
Source organism: Romboutsia faecis (assembly GCF_014323405.1). GTDB lineage: Bacteria > Bacillota > Clostridia > Peptostreptococcales > Peptostreptococcaceae > Romboutsia_E > Romboutsia_E faecis. Next base: position 401,195 of record NZ_JACRWE010000003.1, read on the forward strand.
AAGATTCACATCGATACTATGGGTTGGATAAAAATCCAATATCCTATCATTATCTTCTAGTAATTCTAAATCTTCATCACTTAATCCTAAACTTGATACTATTCTACTATCCATAAGATTTTGATTATTATAAAGCTTATTTATGGCTTCATCCATATTAGGACCTGATGATTTGATACCAGAATAAAAAGCAACTCCTAAAAGAATAATTACTAATATTGAGGCAAATCTAGATTTAGATGTTAATATTTCTCTAATTATTGATTTTTCATATGCTTTATTCTTACTCAAAATTCACCCCTACCACTCAATTTCTTCAATTGGAAGTGGATTTTTGTTTACTTCAATACTTCTAACTTTAGCATCATTAATTTTAATAATTCTATCAGCCATAGGAGCAATTGCAGAGTTATGAGTTATAAGTATAACTGTTGTCCCTGTATTTCTACAAGTATCTTGTAACGTTTTTAATACCTGTTTACCTGTTTTATAATCAAGAGCACCTGTAGGTTCGTCACAGAGTAATAATTTAGGATTCTTCGCAATTGCCCTTGCAATAGAAACTCTTTGTTGTTCTCCACCTGATAATTGAGATGGGAAATTATCTTTTCTATTAGATAGCCCGACTAATTCAAGAGTTTCATCCACATCTAAAGAGTTTTTCGATATTTGTGTAGCCAGCTCAACATTTTCTTTTGCTGTTAAATTTTGTACTAGATTATAAAATTGAAATACAAATCCTACATCATGTCTTCTATATTTTGTAAGTTGCTTATTACTAAATCTTGATATATCAGTTTTATCAATTATTATCTTACCTTCATCACAACTATCCATTCCACCAAGTATATTAAGAACAGTTGATTTACCTGCTCCACTTGGTCCTAATATTACAACAAACTCACCCTTTTCTATAGAAAAATTAATACCGTTATTTGCTACAACTATATTTTCACCGATTTTATACCTCTTATATGTATCTATAACTTCAATATACGCCATACTCTACCTCCCTATATTCTTTATTAAATACATACGTTTTATTAAATAGACACATTGTATATTTAATACTATAATATAGTATAAATAGTTATAAATTTATAGACAATATACACATGAAATTATAATGTTATTAATCATACATTTTTATAAATTTTGTTCATTTAATAACGTTATATTTAGAATTGACTTTTTATATAAAATATTAAAGGAGAAACAAAATGTCAGGGATTAAAGGAAATCGCAGAACTTTATATACTAAAAAAGTAATAAAAGAAAGTTTAATAGAACTACTTCAAGTTAATGATATACATCAAATTACTGTAACTAATATATGTAATAAAGCAGATATTAACAGAGGAACTTTTTATTCATATTACAAAGATGCCTTTGACCTTCTTCAATCTATAGAAGATGAACTTTTTAATCAAATTCTTGTGTACCTAGTGGAAACTCCAACTAAAGATTATACTGACTCTTTACTTAATAAAGTCCTTGAATTAATTGCAGAAAATAAGGACTTATGCAGGGTTTTACTTTGTAAACAAAGAGATGGTAGAATAATTGATAGAATCTTGTATATTGCTAGTAAGGCCAATCTTGAACCTTTATTTGATAACTCAAGTGAGTTTGATAAATCATATTTTGATTATTTAATAAGGTACTCTGTTGGTGGTGTTTTGGCAATTATACAAGTTTGGTTAGAAAATGATTTAAAAGAATCACCTAGAGAGATAGTTAAGATTATAAATAATATAAATAAGCTAAATTATAGCTGTTTTAATTAATTTTATAAAAAGCTATGAATAATAAAATAAATTAATATCCCCTTTATAATCCATAGCTTTTTTAATTTATTTAGTTCTTCTTAAAACTTTTTAATTGATAATAAGAAATAGCTTCTTCATTAATTAAAACTCTATATTTTACTACACCAAGACCTTCAGAGTAATATATCTCTGTTGTGATACTTTCATTATCAACTAAGGTGTTACTTACTGTTTTTATATAAATACCTTCTAATAAAATATCATCAAGTTTTAAATCCATTCCAACTTCTACTATCTCTGTGTTATCCCATTTTTGACCTACTTCTATTGGGGATTGTAATATAAGTTCACTTTCATTTTTATTATATGAAATCTCATCCTTTAAATTTTGTTCTAATGCTTCATCTATATTTTTATCATGTAAATCTTCTTTGTAGATTAACATTAGGTTATTGTCTACTACTTTAAATACATCTCTATAAAGTCCTTTACCATTTACACCTATGGTCTGATACATTTCTCCATCACCTTCAATAGCAATTATTTCAGGAGCTAAATCAGTGCCTTCATAAACTACACTGTAACTTTCATTTGGTATAAATCTGTAAATATTATTTATTAAGATTTCTTTGTTTACATATTCTTGCTTGTAAATTATCTTCCCTTCATCTTTCCATTTAAAATTAACAATGTATATTATGGCTAATATAAATACTATAATAAGCACTATTAATTTTTTGTTCACCCTCTCCCCTCCTATTTAATGTTTTTGATGCACATATTTAATTAATTATATGCAATTTATTTATAATAGTCATCTAGTGAATAATATTAAGTTATTTAAATAATATCATCATATACTTATTAGTAAATTTACATAATAAAAAAGCATATACCCTATTATATATAAGATATATGCTTTTTTATTTATTGAGATACAGTTTCTAATCCTCTTTCATCATTAACTGTTAAACTTTCTACATTTATTATTATATCTTCAAGTCCATTTACCTCTCCAATTTCTAAGGTTCCTACTACTTCTATCCAATCATTATATAAAGGATGTTCACCATCATAGTTAAAGAATAATCCTACTATACCATCATCTCCACAGCATCCAGGTCCATTTCTATATACAATATGATTCGTTTCTTCATCATACTCAAAGTAATTATATATTCCTTCTATCTTTACTTTTTTGCCCTCATAATCCTTGTAATTAGTATATATGTCAGATACTTGACTTAAAAACATTTTATCATTTATTTCAAGTATTCTATCACTTGATGAACATCCACTTAATATAAACATTGTCAATATTACTGGTACCATTAATTTTTTCATATTATTTATTCCCCCTTATAAATCCAACCATCGAATAAACTATAAACATTAAAATATTTACAGCTACTACACTTGCACCTGTAAGTGTTGCATATATATATAAGATATTACAATCCCTAAAAAGAAACAAAGTGAAGATATTATTGTTGAACTTATAATAACAGCTTTAAAAGTCTTACACACTCTCATAGATGTTAATGCTGGGAATATTATCAAACTAGATATAAGTAATGCCCCCATAATTCTCATACCTAAAACTATAGTTATAGCTGTCAATAATGCTATTATCATATTATATAAGCTTACATTTATACCTGTAGCTTTTGCAAAAGTTTCATCAAAAGTTACTTTTATTATAAAATGCTATGCATAATACTAACACAATAATTGAAAGAATGATACTAATAGCAACATCACTATTATTCATTGCAAGAATACTACCGAACATATAGTTGCATACGTCTGTATTCATCCCTGTTGTCATAGCAATTACAATAACACCTACGGCAAGAGAGCTAGTAGATATTATACCAATGGCTGAATCTCCTTTTATCTTACTATTTTCACTTAGCCTTAAAAGTAAAAATGCTGCTATTAGAACAACTGGGGTAGATACCATAAGCGGCGCTAAATTTAAAGCATTAGCTATTGCAAGTGCACCAAAACCTACATTTGACAATCCATAACCTATCATAGAATATCTTTTCAAAACTAAACTAACTACAAGTAATGCCGCACATAAAGATACTAATACTCCTACTATTAAAGCCTTCACCATAAATGGATAAGAAAATATTTGAACTAACGTATTAATCATTGCCTACACCTCCTAAGAATCTTCTTCCAACTTCACTATTTTGATAATTCTTAGAACTGCCTATAAATATTGTTTTTTTATTTAGGTGTAGAACTTTATTAGCATCTTAAACTATATTTTTTATATCATGAGTTACCATAAGAATGGCTATATTTTTAACCTTATTAATTTCTTTCACTATTTTGTGAAACTCACTGGATACAATTGGATCCAGCCCTGTAACAGGTTCATCAAGAACTAATATTTTTTTAGTTGCACAAAGAGCTCTTGCAAGCATAACTCTTTGCTTTTGACCACCAGATAACTCTCTAAAACAACTATTCTTTAAGTTTTCTATTCCTAATAATTTTATATTTTCTAAAGCCTTCTTTTTCTGTGATCTACTATAAAAAGGCATAAACTTAGTATTGTTTAAACATCCCGATAATAACTGCAGGTTTGATTAATATTAATACTTCGAGTTAGCTTCAGGTCAAGTAATTCTTATAATACAAAGTAACTGCGCATCATCGAATGCTAAAAAGAACTAGACTTAAGATAAAATCTAGTTCCTTTATTTATATTTAATATCGTTTAATGTATAATCTTAATTATCTTTATTATCTTTTAAAAATAGTTTCTCCTTCTTTTATTGTTTCAATAACTTGAATATCCTTTATAGCTTCATAATCAACTTTTAATGGATTTTTATCTAATATAGTTAAGTCTGCTAATTTACCTTCTCTTATAGTACCTTTTGTATCTTCTTCAAAATATTGATACGCAGCATTTTTAGTTACAGCTTTTAATGCTTCTAATGGTTCTATTCTTTCTTCTTCTCCTAGAGAAACACCATTTTTAGTTGTTCTTGTTACAGCAACCCATATAGTTTCTAGCATATTAGGTTCTATAACTGGAGCATCTTGATGTAATGTGAAAGTTATACCTTTATCTTCTGCAGATTTAAGTAAACTTATTTTACTTGCTCTTTGCATTCCAAAATTCTTAATGTGTATATCACCCCAGTGATAAACATGAGCAACAAAGAAAGATGGAATCATATTTAATTCTTTTACTTCATCCAATTGGTCTTCTCCTAATAATTGAGCATGAATTATTACAGGTCTAATATCATTAGTTGAAGCAGTTTCTTCTTTAGCAATTCTATACATATCTATATATTGTTGACAAGCTCTATCACCATTACAGTGAACTAATATTTGCATATCTTCTTTTAAGGCTTGTTCTAATTTACTTTTTAATTCTTCATCTTTTTGAGTTCCATATGCATAATAATCTGGTTCCCCTTCGTATGGAGTTCTCATCCATGCAGTACGACCTTGTGGAGAACCATCTAAGAATGTTTTATATCCACCTAGTTTAAAGTGATTTTTATATTGCTTTTTATAATCACCTAATTTACCAAGTATAGATTCACTTTCTCTTATATCTGCATATCCTACATAGTCTATTTTTAAAATATTTGAATTAGCTATATATAATAAAAAGTCTGATAAAAGTGAAACTACCATACCTTCTTGAACAGTAGTTATACCGTAAGATGCATAGGCATCTTGAGCTTTACCAATAGCTTTTATTATATCTTCTGTTGATGCCATTGGTACTTTTTGTACATATTCTATATAAGCATTTTCTTCTGCGTATCCAGTTAATTGTCCATTTTCTTTGAAAAATTTCCCACCTTCTGGATCTGGAGTGTTAACATCTATTCCTAACTCTTTAAAAGCTAATGAATTAAATAATCCATTATGGCCTGACTTATTTGATACTACAAGCGGATTTTTAGGTGCTATTTTATCTAAAAAATCTATTTTAGGGTAGGTTTTTTCTTCTAAGGCATTATAATCAAAGTTGTTACATGATATCCAAACGCCTTCTTCGATATTATTTTTTTGTATGAAATTTGTTATTTTATCACCTATTTCTTGAAAATTTATAGCTTCATCTAAATTAACTTGTAATGTTGAATTTGCATAACCAAAAAAGTGACTGTGTGCATCTATAAAAGAAGGAATTAAAGTTTTCCCTTGTAAATCTATAAATTCAACATCTTTACATGCACACTGAAGTAAATCATCCTTTTTACCTATCTTAGATATTTTTCCATCTTTAACTAGGACTGCTTCTACATATAGATCATCTTCTAATGTTATTATATCTCCATTGAAATATAGTTTTTCATTAACTGTCATCTTAAACCTCCTGATTATAAAAATACTCTTTATTTAAAGTATTTACATATTTAAGATTTATAATATATTTATATTCGAATTCCTTTTAAACATCATTTATGTAATTTATAGTTAAAGTTGGTTGATATTATATTTAAATTTTCAATTTGCCTTCTGTAACTCATTATAATAATTTTAATATTATATAATATAATAAATTTTTGTATTACTATCTAATTATTGGAGGAATTTAAATTGCTATCTACAAATAATACTTTAGCTAATATAAAATCTAAGATAGATGAGTTAGTTAAGGATGGTATGATGGTTTATAATCTATATTTTGAAGAACAAATATTATATAGAATTGGATTTTATAAAACAGATATATATACTTATTATTTTGATACTAAACTACATGAAAAAAAAATATATTTTAATGATTCTTTTAATATTATGGATATCTACTCACTTTATCAATTTGATCATGAACTTCGTAGTTTAATTATCAATTTATGTACATGTGTAGAAATGAAGTTCAAAGTTTTCATATCTAACTGCATATATGACATCAGTTCTGGTAAAGAATATTTAGATATTAGTAACTTTAAAAATGAAAAACATTATAAAGATCTTATCTATCATGTTAATAGAAAAAGAATAAGTGAAGATATATCCAGCCATATAAATGATAATACTAAATATACATGTAACACAAAACTTCACATATATCTAATTTGTGAACTATTAACATTTGGAGAAATTTCTAAAATGTATGGTAATTTACAAAACGGCTTAAAGAAAAAGATAATTATGGATAACTATAATAACAGAGATGTTACTAAAAGTTGGTTATACGTTGATGGATGGTTAAAAAGTATATGTGATATGAGAAATATCTGTGCTCATAATGGTAAATTATTTGACTGGAAAAATACTTTTAAGAATGAAATTTCTCTTCCTAGGATAAATAAATATAAAGAATATAAAAATCAAAGAGGAAGTTTATTTTCTATTCTATTAGTTACTAAGCTTCTTTTTGAAGACAAATATTTTATTGAAAGTGATAATACTTGGAATTTATTTATTGATAATTTAGATAATTGTATAAATAAATATACCTTCTCTTGTAAAGACTTTAATCCACTTGATTATATGGGATTTCCATCAGATTGGATAGTTAGACTATCTTAAAATAGTAAATTTTAATTGTATCCCATAAAAGAACTGTAGGTAAATTTAGTTTTGAATCTACCTACAGTTTTTAATTTAATAGTATATATAAGTATTTATATATTTAAAAGATTTTTTTATATTTATAAATTTTACTATAAACATAACATATCTTTTTATGTCTTATATATCTTAGAACTTTTATTAAATAATTAATTTTTTCTTTTATAATTACTGTTTCTTTCGTCATCACCTTACACCTATTCCTCAGTGCACCTTATTTTTCTAGTTGCCTTATGTGCTGTAAGTACTGTTAGTGTATAATATGTTATTGTTATAGTTTATGTTCATATTAATTTTAAAGAAGATAAGATTACTTAAATATTATTTTCCTGAGAAGTATATATACTACTTTTACCTGAAAATACATAACTTATTGCGCATACCAAGAATATATACCTTATATTATATCCTCCAAATAGCTCTAGTGCCATAACAAATGATGCTATTGGTGTTTTCGTACCTCCACAAAATACACCTATCATTCCTAATGCTGCTAAAAATGATATTGGTAGATTTACGATAAGAGATAAGAGATTCCCAAAAGTAGCACCTATTACGAATAACGGTGTAACCTCTCCACCTTGAAAACCTGTCGATAAAGTAATTGATGTAAGAATCAGTTTTATAATAAAAGAATATTTAATTACTGTTTTGGTAAATGAATTTCTTAATAAGTCTAAACTTAAGCCTAAGTAAGATCTATCATTTATTATTAAAATTAAAATAACAATTATTATACCTCCAATGAAAGACTTTATATAGGGCTTTGGAATTTTTTGCGTCAGATACTCTTTAAGATAATGCGTTACCTCTGAAAATATCTTGCTAATAAATCCAAATAATATCGCACAAAATATTACTTTATAAAATATAATAGGATTATTTGCCACTACTTCTTCCATATGATAATGAGTATGTTGAACTTTAAACAAAGAAGATATATTGTTTCCTATATAACTAGCCATAAGACATGGAATAATTGCCTCATACCTCATTCTCCCGACTGTACTAACCTCTAATCCAAATATTGTTCCAGCAATAGGCGTTCCAAATACTACTCCAAAACCACTGCTTACACCACTAATAATTATTATTGTTCTATCTTCTGAATTTAATTTTAATATCTTACCTAGTTTTGCAGAAATACTTGCTCCTATTTGTACTCCAGTCCCCTCTCTTCCTGCCGAACCTCCAAATAAATGAGTTATAAATGTTCCGAAAAACACTAATGAAGCCATCCTAAATGGAATATATCCTTCTCCCTCATTTATTCTCTGTATTATCAAATTATTTCCTTTTAATGAATCATTTCCATATTTATAATATAAATAACTTACAAAAGCGCCTCCAAAGGGTAGGAAGAAAATAATCCATGTATTATCTTCTCTAATATATGTTGCTAATTGAAGACTCTTCAAAAATATTGAGATAGCAATACCTACTAAAACACCTGATAAAAATGCTAATAAGAACCATTTTATAAAGTTCTTTAAAATTAATTTACTTTCTTTGATGTTATTTAGAAATTTTGTCATTACATCACCTCAATATTTATTATTATCTAAAATTTACACTCTATGTAAGGCTTATAATATATAAGTATAAAACAAAAGATATACCTATATACTTGTAATTCAGAATAGGAGTATTCCATCTACTATTCTTGTAAACTAACTATATATTACTATAGTATTCTTCTACCGCTATAGATGCTGTTACATCTACTATCGCATTGTTCCCATGCATATAATCCCCATATAGGTACAAATTCCCCCTATTTTAATACAATAAATTATACGAGCTAATTATTCGGGGGAAAATCATGTAAATAATAGTAAAAGTAAAAGACCTTAACAAAAATTTTTATGGTAAAGAAGGAGAAGTAAATATAAAAGGAACTATAGGTTATATGTTTCAAATGGACCATTTATTAGAATATCGAAAGTATCCTAACGAATTATCTGGTGGTATGAGACAAAGGGTTGCTTTAATTCGTACTTTATCAGTTAATCCTTCAATATTACTTTTAGAAGAATCATTCTCCGATCTTGATTATCACACTAGACTTTTAGTCAGTAATGATGTACATAAAATTATTAGAAATGAACATAAATCTTCTATATTAGTTACTCACGATATATCAGATGCTCTAAGGATCTTTCTATTAAAGAACTAGCATCTATATGCAATGTTACTCCTAGTGTAATTAGTTCATATGAAGTAAACATGTACTATCCTTCTATAGATATCTTAAATATATTAGGAATGTATTTTGATATAAATTATTTATGCAAAAATGGATATAGCAATTTTTTATGGAATCATGAAACTTTTATAAATAATTTAAGGTCATGGATTAATGATAATGGTTATACTAGAATCGAAGCCGCAAAGCTTTTAGGTGTATCTCATTCTATTTTTAGATTTTGATTTGTATTAATATGCATACTTATAATAAAATTTTTAAAGAGATAAAACAGTATAAACTAATCTAAAATTAGCTTTTCATCTCACAATTTACTACTTTGTTATACAGTTTAAAACCTCAGTGTTTATTTAATAAAAAAGCATGATATTATACAATACCATGCTTTTTTATTAAGTGCATATGTAGCATTAATATTTTTATATTAATTCTATACAGTATTTACTGAAATATTCAATAGAATTAATAACCCCCCTCGACTCCAAAGTCATATTTTAATTTTGATTAAAAAATATTACTTTAAAGTCAGTATATTCCTCATTACTACTTACATTTATTTTTCCATTATTATTTTCTACAATTTCCTTAACTATATGTAAACCATATCCATGACTTTCATCTTCATTAGTCTTTGTAGTAAAACCTGTTTCAAATATACTTTCTAGTATATCTGGATCTATCTTTGGTCCATTATTTTTAATGCTTATATAAACACTGTTAAATATCTTGTATGTTTTTATAATTATTAATCCATGACCTTCTAGCGCTGTAATTGCATTACTTAAAATATTTGATACTATTTTATGTAGTTCATATTCACTAATATCTATTAAACTAGAATCAAACTCCTCGTCTACAACTACATGTATATCTTTTAAATCTAATGACTCAACTACACTAGATATAATAGAATCTCTATTAGTAATATATTTTATACAAGGTGATACTTTAGCATTTCCATTTATTATATTTTTTAACATGCCTCCCAATCTATCATATTGTTTCATTACATATAAACCATTAATATATGATATTTGAGAACCATAGTCATGCTTTATTTTTTTCAGTTCATTATTTTTATCAATTAATAAATCATTCAATCTATTAATTTCTTCGTATTTTTTATCCATGTTATTCATATAAACTGAAATACCTATTATAAATATAACAATCATTAGTATCAATACATTAGTTAAAGCTACATTAGCCCATCCATTTAACATCATAGAAATACTTGCTATAAAATCCATCGATATAACCAGTATAAAAACAATTCCAAGTGATGTCTTACTTTTAGTAAGGTTATCATATACTACCTTTACACTATCTTTACTTTTTATAACAAGTAACTCTAAAATCATAGCTGGAATATATATTCCTAATAATCTAGATAATTCTACATCATAAATTATATTGCTTATTATAGGCCAAGATATACTCGTAACTAAAATAGCTACAATTTGTACTAATAAATATGCTATTGAATAAGCTACTAACGCTTTTTTGTATACATTCATATAAATTATATACATTATTATTAGACTCATTATTGTTATTGAAGTAGAAGTCATATTACTGTTTTTAAATATATTTGTAGCTAAAACAGATGTTACAAATATACTTATACTACTTATGACTAAACTCTTTTTTCCATCTTTATCATCTATATCTTTATTAGCAATTAAAAAATAATATGGCAAGTAAGTCATTATAGAAACTTGTATAACAGTATTTAATAAGTCAATAAAAAAATTCATTATTAACTATCTTTTTTCTTTTAATGATTTAGGCATATCCTCTACACCTATTGCTACTACAGATGCTGCTTCACTGCTTATTATAAGTAGTGAAATCATAGCCATTAAACTCCCCATTAACTTTTTCATTATTGTACCTCCCCATGTTTTTTTGAATTGAACATTAAACAAACATTAATTGTTAATGTCCATATTATTATATTGCTATAAACTCTATATTTAATTATAAATATAGAAATCATAGATAAAATTATATAATTAATTAATGCTATTCTATTATTCTTCTTTATTAAACTCAGCTTTGTTATAGGCATACATTTATTTACTATAGGTGCTTGATGATATATACAGAATATATTTATAATGCTTATCAATATTGTACTCACAAGATTTAAATTGCTATTTTTCGCCATTAATATAGTTAAACAACATAGCATTGTAGTAGCAATTAAACACCTTTTTTGTGATGTCTCATGGTACCCTCCTGTAAACGGTTTTACACATATCATAGTAAAAATAATTAAAACTACCTCTTTTGAATATCCAAGTATAGAAAACATAATTATTATAGTTATAATTTTAAGTACCTCGTACATCATAAGTCTCATGACGTACTGTATCTCTTCAGTTTTATCCTGTGTAAAGTTATTATATTTGCATATTTCTTCCACAAAATGATCTAATTTTTTTCTCAACATTCGTGATAATTCTCCATAAAAAGTTTAATATATGTATATATTACCATATTATATAATATTTGTATATTATTTCCTAAAATCCAATTATACATCAAATAAAAAAATTTATCAGGTAAATTACAATATACTATTTTTGCTAAAAAACTTATACAATATTTAGTGTACTGTAATAATTTTTACTTCATTTTAAGCTAACTAAAAAGAACTTTTATTTTATCGAATTTTTTAGAAAATATGCAAAATATATGTAAAAAAGTTTAGCCTTAAACAAAATTTGAAGTTTAGTTAAAATAGATGTGAAATAGAATACAAAAGATGTAACTATATTTTCGTTTTGAAAAGAGAAAATTCATTTAATATAAACTTTAATTAATATAGATGGCATTTGAGATTTATATATAACTGTAAAATCTTCAGTTTAACTTTTCTGTCTTTTGTATTTTTATCTAAAGACTTCATATTTTTACTATTTCGTCTTTACCTACAATTTATCTAGATCAGATTTACCTGCTACCTTTTCTGCATTTTCTCCATCATCTATTAATAAATATTTACTCTAATCCAAATATTGTTCCAGCAATATGAGTTCCAAATACTACTCCAAAACCACTGCTTACACCACTAATAATTATTATTGTTCTATCTTCTGCATTTAATTTTAATATCTTACCTAGTTTTGCAGAAATACTTGCTCCTATTTGTACTCCAGTCCCCTCTCTTCCTGCCGAATCTTCAAATAAATGAGTTATAAATACTCCGAAAAACACTAATGAAGCCATCATAAATGGAATATGTCCTTCTCCTTCATTTATCCTCTGTATTATCAAATCCTTTCCTTTTAATGAATCATTTCCATATTTATAATATAAATAACTTACAAAAGCTCCTCCAAATGGTATGAAGAAAATAATCCATATATTATATTCTCTAATATATATTAATTTACTTTCTTTGATGTTATTTGGAAATTTTGTCATTACATCACCTCAATATTTATTTTTATCTAAAATTTACACTCTATGTGAGGCTTATAATATCTAAATGTCAAACAAAACCATACCATAACCTTGTAATTCAGAGTAGGAGTATTCCATCTACTATTCTTGTCAACTAACTATATATTACTATAATATTCTTCTAACGCTACAGATGCTGTTGCATCTACCATCGCATTGTTCCCCATGCCTATAAGCCCCATTATTGATACTCTTTATAAAAATCTACATACTATTCTAATTATAAAAAAATAATATAATCTCCATATAGGTACAAATTCCCCCCTATTTTAATACAATAAATTATACGAGCTAATTATCAGGGGGTGAAATCATGCAAACAATAGTAGAAGTAAAAGACCTCAACAAAAACTTTTATGGTAAAGAAGGAGAAGTAGAAGTACTAAAAAATATCAGCTTTACACTAAAAGAAGGTGAAATACTAACACTCCTTGGACCATCTGGAAGTGGTAAGTCTACTATTTTAAACATTTTGACTAAACTTTTAAAACCAACATCAGGAGAAGTAAATATAAAAGGAACTATAGGTTATATGTTTCAAAAGGACCATTTATTAGAATGGCGAAATATAATGGATAATATAACTATTGGACTTGAAATACAAAATAAAAAAACACCTGAAGCTATAACTGGAATTGAAAATCTTTTAAAAACTTATGGCTTATGGGAATTTAGAAATATGTATCCTAACGAATTATCTGGTGGTATGAGACAAAGGGTTGCTTTGATTCGTACTTTATCAGTTAATCCTTCAATATTACTTTTAGACGAACCATTCTCAGCTCTTGATTATCAAACTAGACTTTTAGTCAGTGATGATGTATATAAAATTATTAGAAATGAACATAAATCTGCTATATTAGTTACTCACGATATATCAGAAGCAATTAGTATGTCAGACCAAGTTGCAATACTTTCTAAAAGACCTGCAACTATAAAAGGCATACATGATATAAACTTAGAAATGGATGGAGAAAGAACTCCAATAAAAAGCCGTAAAGTTCCTGCTTTTCAAGACTATTTTGACATATTATGGAAGGAGCTGGACACATATGAGAATTAGTAAATCATCTGTTGGATATGCTGAGTATTTAAAAGGTCTAAAAAAAGAAAAAATTAAAATACTTATATGTCAAATAGTTTTATTAGTTGGCTTTATAGCACTTTGGGAAGTACTTGCTAATCAAGGAGTAATAAATACCTTCTTATTTAGCAAACCTAGTGCTATTTATAAATTATTTATTCAATATGTAGAAAGCGGACAATTGCTAACCCATGTTATTGTATCAGTTTATGAAACATTATTAGGTCTTGTAATTGGTACTGCTCTTGGAATATTGATTGCAGTTGCACTTTGGTGGTCTGAAAGACTATCTAGAATTTTAGATCCATTCCTTGTAGTTTTAAATGCATTACCTAAAACTGCTCTTGCTCCTATTATAATAGTATGGGTTGGTGCAGGTATAAAAGGTATTGTTGTTACTGCCGTTGCAATTTCAATAGTTGTTACAATTTTATCTGCTTATAATTATTTTATAAATGTTGACAAAGAACAAGTTAAAATGTTTCAAAGTTTTGGTGCTTCCAAACTTCAAATTTTATTTAAGCTAATATTACCTGCCAATATAGGTAACTTAATTAATTTAACCAAGATTAATATCGGTATGGCTTGGGTTGGAGTTATCGTCGGTGAGTTATTAGTATCTAGATACGGGCTTGGATACTTAATAGTCTATGGTAGCCAAGTATTCAAGTTAGACTTAGTTATGATGGGTGTATTCATTCTTGCAATCTGTTCTTGGGTAATGTATGAGTTTGTAAATATAATTGAAAAAATATATAGAAAAAAAAGAAGATAATAAAATCTTTTAATTAAAAATAGGGTATCAGTAAAATGATACCCTATCTTAATTTTTCATCACAAAGTTCAAAATAATAATTTGCAAAAGAAACGCCTATGTATGGTAGTACCCAAACTCCGGCTATTCCTAAAGTAAGACAACTTAATATCATCCATCCAATAAAACTTAGAGCAAATAACACAACTTTCCAAAATGAATATTTTACTAAATTAAAGCTTATACTAATTGCCTCAGAAGATGAACAACCTTTATCTAAAATAGCAGTTATTGCAAATGTAGCATATAAAGATATTATTCCACCTATAAAAAAAGAACATATAAATAAAATTATAAATAGTAAAGGAGAAATCCACATTAAAAAACTACTTAAAATTAAAAATAAACTAGTTATAGCAAAAGTAATAGCCCATATTAAAATTGAATATATTGCACACTTTAAATATTGTTCTAAAGAAACACTTGCATCCTTAAAAGTAATTTCATCTTTTCCCTTACTCTTTGCTATATTTATATAAATCATTGATAAATTTATACTTAATATAGATACAACTAAATGTAATAATATAGTAAAGAAACTATTTCCATTATAGGCAACTCGTCTTTCTATGAACATACTTATAATCATCAATATTGCTGATAATAAAACTGGAATCTTCCAATTATTATTTAATTGAATTTTTGATTTACTTTTAATCTCAACTCTACTTAACATCGCTACCTCCTAGATGACTTAAAATATATATTTATAAATAGTATCCATATTTTCTTAGAAAAAATTCTTGAATATATTATAAGTAAGTCAATAACTCCTGCACTTTACATTTCATTATTTGATAGGCTATATGTTTTCTAACTATACACTTTCTATCAAAGAACTTCTAATTTTTTTATAATAACTCTGTTTTAAGTTATAATATCTACCTTTCTTATTTTTCATTCTTATTATATTTATATTATTTTTGACAAAATAATTCTCAGCTAACAAAGATAAACTTCTACATTTGCTTCCCCATATACATATTATTGGTCTATTTTTTTCAATCAATAAATCTGCATCTTTTCTATACCTGCTAAATATGGAATTTATATCTTCATATTCTTTATATATCTCTTTAACTAATGATTCCTTAAACTTATGCTCTGAATTATCAATAGAACATAGATCTGATAAACTTAATATATTTACATTATCCCATTTCATATCATCCATGATTTTCATAATATATAATTCATCTTTATTTACTTTAGCATCCTTATATATTATTGGTATACTTTTATTAATCATCTCTTCTACTCTATATGCAGGCATTCTTTGATGATTCTCTTTATTAGTAAACTTATCATCCTTCGGATTCATAATTATAAAAGTAGCATCTATTATTTTCTTATCTGTATACCTTCTTTTTATATTTAATAAATTTCTAAAAACAGCGTTTATTTCCTCTAATTTATAATAGTTTGCTCTTACATCAAATTCATATAGATAGTTATTATTATTATAAGTAGACATCAATATCACTCCCATCATTAATATATTTATTATTCAATATTTATTTAATCTATCCTTCTTCTCTAGTTATAATTGATAATCTATATAATATGAAGTTATACTACTAAAAAATACAAATTTATTTGTTATATAATTTAAGAACAAGTACTAGCTATAAGTAATACTATATAACATGTGATATTTTTTATAGGGAGGATATTATATGTTTAAAAAACTTGTATCAGTTGCTAGTTCTTTGGCTCTCGGTGTTGTTTGTCTTACTGGATGTAGTCAAAATAACACAAATAAAACTACAACAGAAAAAACTGAATTAGATAAAGTTACTATAGCCGAAGTTACTCATTCTGTTTTCTATGCTCCACAATATGCTGCGATTTCTCAAGGTTTTTTTGAGGATGAAGGTATTGAGGTAGACCTTATTAATACTCAAGGTGCAGATAAAACTATGGCAGCTTTAATTTCTGGAGAAGCAGATATTGGACTTATGGGGCCTGAAGCTTCTATCTACGTTTATAATCAAGGTAGCGACGATTATGCAATAAACTTTGCTCAACTTACTCAAAGAGATGGTAGCTTCTTAGTATCTAGAGAAAAAAATGATAATTTCTCTTATGAAGATTTAAAAGGTACAGAGATACTTGGCGGAAGAAAGGGTGGAGTTCCATTAATGACACTTGAATATGTACTTAAACAACATGGTCTTAGTATAGGAGAAGATGATCCATCTGCAGATGTTAATGTACGTACTGATGTACAATTTGGAGTAATGGCTGGTGCCTTTGCTGCTGGTGAAGCTGATTATACAACAGCATTTGAGCCTACTGCTAGCCAGCTTGAAAAAGATGGCTCTGGATATGTTGTTGCATCCATAGGTGCTGACTCTGGAGAAATACCTTTTACAGCTTACTCAGCTACTAAATCTTATATGGAACAAAATAAAGATCTAGTTCAAAGATTTACGAATGCACTTTATAAAGCTCAACAGTGGATTCAAACTGCATCTGATGAAGATGTTGCAAAAGCAATGCAACCTTTCTTTGAAGATAACTCTATCGATGATTTAATTATAGTTGCTCAAAAATATAGAGAAATCGATGCTTGGTGTTCCGAGCCAGTTCTATCTGAAGAAAGTTTAAATAATTTAATGAAGGTTATGGAGACTGCAGATCAATTAGATCAAAGACCTCCTTATTCTTCTATAGTTACTACAGAGTTTGCTGAAAATGCAGTAAATAATACTAAATAAAAATTTATAATTATAAGAGTATAATATAATTTAAACAAGGCAATGTTTTGAAGTATCAAAACATTGCCCTATTTTTTTATAAAAATAAATATCATCATAATAATCAATATTCAATAAAACTATCATTTAAGATTTATAAATTATTTAAGTACTTATTTATTTCTTTTGCCACTTCTTTTCCTAATGAAGTCGCATAACATGCAGTTTTTTGTCCCTGTATAATGTCTCCTGTTGCAAATATATCATCTATACTTGTTTTAAAGTTATTTGTTATAACTATCCCTTTTTTATCTACTTCTACTGGTGCAATATTTTCAATCCCCTCCGACATCTGGCCAACTGCGAATATAATTGTGTCCGCATCTATTGTTAAATCTGAATTATCATCAGTACCTTTAAATTTAATAGCTTTTACCTCATTATCTTCATTACCTAATATTTCAACTGAGTCAAAATGATCAAAAACAGGAACATTTACAAATTTAAGGTAATTATACTCTTTTGAACTAGCAGTCATTTCTTCTAAACTGCATCTAACAACTACTCTAACCTTATCATATCCAATAAATTTTGCTGTAGTACCACAGTCCATTGCAACATCTCCACCCCCAATTATTACAGCACTTTTACCTATGTTTATATGTCCATCATGAGATTTTGCATCTGCTAAGAAACCAACAGCACTCATTACCCCCTTATATTGTGATCCTTTAATATTTAATATTCTTCCCTTATTTAGGCCACTTGAAATTAAAAATGCATCATATCCATCTTTTCTTAGTTCGTCTAAAGTTATATCTTTACCTACAGTGCAATTAGTTTTAAACTTTACACCTAAGCTTTCTATATATCTTAAATCTTGATTTATAGCATACTTAGGTAATCTATGGGGAGGTATACCATAGCTTAGCCATCCTCCTAATTGTTCTCTTGCCTCAAAAACAGTTACACTATGTCCTTTTATTGATAAAAATGCTGCAGCTGTCAAACCAGAAGGACCTGAGCCTATTATAGCTACTTTTCTACCTATAAGATTAGCATTTATTTCACTTTTTTCATTTTTCCAATTACTATCTCTCTCATACTCTGTTAAAAACTTTTCTATATATGGTATCATTATTGGATCTTTTAGCTCAGTATTTTTACATCCTCCAATACAATAAGTTTCATAAGGACAAACTCTTGCACATATAGCTGCTAAAGGATTTTTCTCTCTTATAATTTTAACGGCTTCTTCTATCTTCTCATTGGCTACTAATTGTATAATATCTTTGGGATTCACATCTATTGGACAGTTTTTACTACAATATTCATCATCACATAACAAACATCTTCTAGCTTCTGAAATAACTTCTTCTTGAGTAAAATATTTACCTGACTCAGTTAAATACCCTACATTATTCATTTTTTAATCCTCCTAAAGAATATAAATTAATAATTATTTTGGTATGATACAATCAAATTATTGATGTGCATTTTAGAAATCATTTTCATATCTTGAGTGTAATACTTTTTTATACATAGTGGTATAATTTTACATGTTTTTTATTTTATAAATTGTCAAATATATATTTGAATCATATAATTGATTTGATGATAAATATTATAAGAGGTGTATTCTATGACTAAAAAATTTAATTTGTTTAGAAAGCACTATAAAAATACTCATAGGTTAAATCCTGACACATTTATAAGCAATTCATCTTTAAATTATAGTTCTTTTGAAGATAATGTAAACTATGATGATTATAATGATAATCTATATTTAGATCAAGATATAGATTATGATAACTATTACTATGATTTATCTTTTTATAATAAAAAAAATACAGTTGATTATTTTTATGATTTTGATGACTATGACTATATAGAATAAAGCTTCTAAAATTATATAGAAGCTTTATTCTATTATATTAGTTACAACTACTAAGCATTTTCAAATGTATATATTGCATCAATTCTGGTAATATAGATTGAGTCATCTTTGCAACCTATATATTTTGCATATTTTTTTACTTTTTCTTTTGATCCTTCAATATCTATCACACAGTCGCTTTCAATTAACTGTTTTATATATATATCCATTAGAGTAGCTTTATATTCCTTTATATCATAACCTAAATAATCTGTTAACCTTTCAATTTCTCCTGAAAAATCTCCATCTTCTTTTATAAAAAATTCATATATATCTTGCCTATATGGGTTTAAAGATATTATTTGTCTTACTACTTTACATTCATCTGCTTTTCCAATAAAACCGTCTTTATAATTGTTAAATAATGCATTTGCTTGTCTTATAGACTTATTGTCAATATAACAATGTACATTGCCTACATTGTTATCTAATAGGGCATCTATAATTGCATAATGTATATTAAAGCAGTCATTATAAATATATTCAGCTAATTTTTTTATTATAGGTTTTATTTCATAAAACTTTGTGACATTACTATTTTTTCGACCTCTATTGTTTGAATTTGTATGCTCCTTCATAAGATTGTTAAACAGTCTTGCGTAATCTAAGTACTTTTTACAGTATTGTTCCTTAAATATATTAAAGTCTATTGTTATCACTCTATAAGTAACAATAGTTTCAACACCCTTTTTAATAATGCTGTCAATCAGTCCCTCTCCAATTGTCAAAGCCTGATCTGAAATTTGCTTTATTGTATGCGCATTATTCAAACAATCTTCTTCAAATTGATTAGATATATTAAAAGCATAAGTTTGGAATTTCTTTCTTATGCTGTTATAGTTATCCATACTGTCATCGAACTCCACAATAGCCCCATTTATATCAAATGTAATCATATTATTTAACCTCCTTTTTAATTTCATCAAATGAAATATGTATTTTATTAACTAATATATAATTAATTTGATCAATAATACTACTATTCCTTCTAAATGTGGAATTTGTCTAAAGTTTTTTTAAATCATGCCGAAAATACCAAAAAATACAGGGATTATCATAGCTGGTAGTAAATTTGCTACTTTTATGTTAGATACTTTGATCATATTAAAGCCTAGTGCCATTATTAGTAAACTCCCAACTGTAGTCATTTCATTTACAACACTATCACTTAGTATACCTGATAAAAATGATGCTCCTATTGTAATAACACCCTGATAAATAAATACTGATATCCCAGAAAAAAATACACCTATTCCCATAGAAGCTGTAAAAATGATTGATGAAATTCCATCTAATATAGATTTAGCAAATAATATCTCATGAACACCCTTTAAACCACTTTCTAATGAACCTACTACTGCCATAGCCCCTACACAAAACAATAAACTTGCAGATACAAATCCCTGAGAAATTGATATTGTACTTGTCATTATATCGCTGTTTTCCTTTATCTTATTTTTTGAAAATTTACTTTCTAAAAATTCTCCTAATCTATTTAACCACTTATCTAAGTCAATTAATTCCCCTATTACTGATCCCAGTGCCATAGATATTATTGTTATTAAAGTATTTTCACCTTCAATAGAACCTGATATTCCTATGCATATAACACAAAGTGCTATACCATTCATTACTGTATTACTTAACTTTTCTGGTATTCCTCCTTTTATTAAAAGACCAACTAAACAGCCGCCTATTATCGCTCCAGTATTTACAATTGTACCAAGCATTTGATTTCCCCCTAAGTAATTTTGTTTTTTATAAATATATTATTTATTATTTTATACCTTCTTCTGAATTTTCACAATTCACCTTTTCACCTTTGGCTAATAATCTTATATACTTTCCTGGTTCTTTCGCAAAGTCTTGAAAAGATTTATCAGTAAATAAAACATCATCTCCTAAAAATCTTTTATACCTACTTTCTTCTCTTCTTAGTGAGAAATCTTTTTTTCCTTCGTGATTATTAAAGACCATTATTTTTAATGGTGGTTTTTTTCTATTAGTTTGAACTCTTTTTATTATATATTTTATATGTATATCAGCCTCAGGAAATGAGTATCCGCAAAAAATTAATATATCACTTTCTCTTAATACCTTTTCAGTTTCATTCCAAACACTACTCAAAAATACATTAGACATATCTTTAAAATAAGTTGGAGGTACTATAATTGGGACAGTGAGTTCTCCGCATCTAAGGCACTTTGCCCCTTCTATATCTTCTAATATTCTCATTACTCCACCCTCATAAGGAGTTAAAGTTAAGCTACTACAAAATGGACAATACATCCAATTTAAAGACCCATGTATCTTAAGGAGTTGAATCATCGGCTCCTTAGCCTTCACCCAATTATTACCTTCATAGAAATTTGTAAAATCTATACCATAATCAAGCATAACAGGTAACTTTTCTTCATCGTATAGACTAGCTATAGTATTATCTATATTAATATCATAATTAGCACTTATGAATGTAGTATCTAAAAGTATATCTTCTTTTAATAAATTCTCTAATAACATCTTGTGATATTTATTTGTATTTTTTTTATTAACTGAATAAGCCATTAATAATATCAGATACTGTCTCACAAATCTTATGCTATCACTTTTTTTATTAACCATTTCAAGAGCAAAATTTTTAAAAAACTCTCTTCTGTGTTCGGCTAAGTCTAAAATTCCTAAAACTTCCTCAAAAGTTGGAAAATTAATTTCATCTATCTTATCCTCTTTCAAATCTATATTAAACATCTGTTTAAAAAATCGGTGTAGCTCTTTATTCATTTCTTTATCAAAATCACTAGGCTTAAGATCCTTAAAGTACTCACTAAATAATTCATTTTGAATTGGTAAATTTTCTGCTGCTGAAGCTCCTGCACCTAGGAATATTGTTATCTTCATATTGATTCCTCCAAACAAAAGAATTTAATATTCTATAAAGTATCTTATGCCTTTTATATAAAAATTATAAATTTCATTACTTTTAAATTTTTCTTAAATTTCTTCAATATAAAAAAATAAAAGCTGAAGTATAATTATACCTCAGCCTAAATAATTTATTTATCAATTGGTTTTTTTAGTATTGATAATAATATCATACCCACTACTGAACCTACACATATTGCTATTAAGTATCCTATTGGATTTGATATGACCGGAATTACAAATATTCCTCCATGAGGAGCTCTTAAAGCTGAACCGAATAACATACTTAATGCTCCTGCAATTCCAGAGCCTACAACACATGCTGGTATTACATGTATTGGATCTGCTGCTGCAAATGGTATAGCTCCTTCAGTTATAAAAGATAATCCCATAACATAATTAACAATACCAGATTTTCTTTCTTCTTCTGTAAATCTATTTTTAAAGAATGTAGTTGCTAAAGCTATTGCAAGAGGAGGAACCATACCACCTGCCATTACTGCTGCCATTACTTCAAATTGACCTGCTTCTAGTGCAGCAATACCAAACACGTATGCAGCTTTATTTACTGGTCCTCCCATATCAACTGCCATCATAGCTCCTACAACTATTCCTAATAGTAACCTAGAACTTCCCCCTAGACCCATTAAGAAATTAGTCATTCCATTATTTAAAGCGACTACTGGTGGCATTACTATAAATGTCATTAATAATGATATTATAAATGTTCCTAATAAAGGAAACAGAAGTATTGGTTTTATACCTTCTAAAGCTTGTGGTAAAGAGCTAAACAATTTCTTAAGTCCAATTACTAAATAACCAGCTAAGAACCCAGCTATTAAAGCTCCTAGGAATCCTGCTCCGCCTTCTTTGGCTATTATTCCACCTACAAATCCAACTACTAATGCAGGTCTATCGGCAATAGAAAAAGCAATATATCCCGCAAGAACTGGTAACATAAAATCAAATGCGTATCCACCTATCATATTTAAATATGCTGCTATTGGTGTGTTTTTACCAAAATTAGCTGGGTCTATTTCGTAGTTATCAAATAAGAAAGATAGTGCTATAAGAATACCTCCTGCTACAACAAATGGCAGCATATTTGAAACACCGTTCATTAGATTTTTATAAATCTTTCTAAGTGCACCTTCTTCTTCAATTAAATCTTCATTTGAGTTTTTAGTATAACTTGAACTATGATATATAGGAGCTTCTCCTTTTACAGCTTTATCTATAAGTTCATCTGCTTTGTGTATTCCATTTGCAACCTTTGTTATTATAACTTTCTTACCATTAAACCTTGCCATATCAACATTTTTATCAGCTGCAATTATTATACAGTTAGCATGTTCTATTTCCTCGTTAGTTAATATATTTTTAGCTCCTGAAGAGCCATTAGTTTCTACTTTTATCGAAACCCCTTTTTGATTTGCAGTTTTATTTAAACTTTCTGCAGCCATAAATGTGTGTGCTATACCTGTTGGACAAGCTGTTACTGCAAGAACCTTAGGATATTTCAACTCTATTTCTTCTTGAATTTCTTCTTTTATTTCTACTGCATCATTTTCTAGTTTTATTTCTTCTTTTTCATATTCTTCTGGAAACTTTTCAATCTCTTTTTGATTTATCAAATCTAAGAATTCATCCTTTGAATTAGCATTAATCAATTTTGCTCTAAACTCTTCATCCATAAGTATTGTAGAAAGTCTTGCTAATACTTCTAGATGTGTATTATTAGCACCATCTGGTGCTGCAATCATAAAAAATAAATTTGCTAAACTACCATCAAAGGCCTCATAATCTATACCATCTTTACTTATACCAATTGATAATGATGCTTTTTTTACGGCAGTAGTTTTAGCATGTGGAATTGCTATTCCTTCTCCTATACCCGTTGTACTCAACTCTTCACGAGCTAAAATTGCTTTCTTATATTCTTCTTTATTTTTTAAATTTCCACTACCATACATTAGTTCTACTAATTCATCAATTACATCTAATTTATTTTTAGATTTTAAATTTAAGTTAATAGACTTTTTATCTATTAAGTCTGTAATTCTCATATTTTACCTCCTTTACATTTTGCATACTATAATTTGCTCTTTGATCTCATCAATAAATTCTTTAGTTGCAATATCGTATGAGAATGCAGTAGCTCCTCCTGATGCTGCCCCTAATTTTAAACCTTCTAAGTAACTATTTGTATCTAAGTACCCTGCGATGAACCCCGCTACCATAGAATCTCCTGCACCTACTGAATTTTTTACGATGCCTTTAGCTACATTACTTACATATACTTCATCATTTTCTGTTAAAAGTAATGCTCCATCTTTCCCCATAGATACTAAAACATTTAAGGCACCCATTTCTTTTAGCTTCTTAGAATACTTTATTATTTCTTCGTTACTATTTAGTTTTACATTAAATATTTCTTCTAATTCATGGTTATTTGGTTTAATTAAAAATGGTTTATATTTTAGTACATTTAATAATAAGTTTTTAGTTGCATCAACTACAACCTTTACTCCTTTATTTTTTATTCTATCCATTATGTTTTCATATAATTTATCATCAAGTGTTGATGGTATGCTTCCAGCTAAAACTAAGATATCATCACTATTTAAGTTATCTAATATTTTATAAAGTTCATTAAGTTCATCATTAGTAATTACTGGTCCTTTGCCATTTATCTCGGTTTCTTCTTTTCCTTTAACCTTTACATTTATCCTTGTAAATCCGTTTTTTAATTTTATAAATTTATTATTTATTCCTTTTTCCACTAAAGTATTGACAATAAACTCTCCTGTAAATCCACTTATAAATCCTAGTGCGGTATTTTCATATCCTAATTGTTTTAGCATATTAGAGACATTTATTCCCTTTCCCCCTGCATAAACTTTTTCATCTTCTACTCTATTTATACTCCCAATTTCTAAGTTATCTAAATTTATTAAATAATCAATTGCTGGATTAAGTGTCACTGTATATATCATGTTTTCACCTCTTTTTTCTTATATTTATATAATATTTTGAAACCATTTCCCTGAAAGTTAAAAAATTTCTCTTAGTCAAAAGAGAAATTTATTCAAATTTATTATTTAGTTTATCCTTTTTTAATTAAACATATTTCTAAACTTATCAAAACTTTGATTTTCACATATATTTATTACCTTTGCGATAGAATCAACTCTTATATATATCAGAAAATAGTTCTTCATAATCTAGTATTAAGTCTGTATCAATTGCCATTATAATTAATAATCTTACTTCATTAATTTCCCGCTTTATAGACTTTTTTAAAATTCCTACTACTATTGTATTTTTAAATATTTTCTATATTAATCAAAGATAACTAAGCTAAAGCTTAGTTATTTTGATCATAATTTATTTTATTAACTATATAACATTATTTTATTTAGCCTTTAAGCAAGCTAATTTTTTTTCATTTAGTTCAAAATTGTAATAATATCTTATAGTAACTTTCTTCATTTCTAATAAACTCTGACTATAGATTCCATTATATTCGTAAAATTGTTGCCTAACGTCATAAAAATCAAGACTACTAGATTCACTTATTAAATATTCTATAAAATTTGAATATATTTCATAATTATAAATAATTCCTAATGCTATATCATAATCGTTTAATATGAATATGTAGTATTTATCATTTATAAAATATGATATTAGTTCAGATCTCCCTCTTAAGTCAATTATATCTATTATTTTTATTTCATTTGTATCTATATCATTGACCTTGAAATATAACCCTAGTATTGTCTCCTTAAAATCAAACATTGTTTTTAATTTCAAAATATCCCCTCCTTAATTTATATTAAGCATGTATAATATTAATATAAATTTAGGATATTTTGATTGAATTCGTGTTAATATATCAATTATTGACGCGAATTTTAAAAATTTATTTAATTTACTATAAAAAACTGACAGTAACTATACTGATAATTATAATATTTGCCAGTAACAAGTCAGTGTCAGTTTAAATATAAGTATTATTTTTTGCTAAAAATTATCTAGTATAACTTTGTGATTATTGGGAATATTTATGTATAATCAAATCCCATTTCTAATAATCCACAAATCTTACTCATATACCGAGTATTCTTTCCATATAGTTTCTAAATCATCAAAGTATTCTTTAATATCTTCTTTTTCCTTCATTCCAACAGATATTACAAGTGCATTAGCTACACTTAATGCTGGTACTAAAGAGTCAACGAAAGAAGCCATATTACTTTTAACTAATAAAGTATTATCTGAAATAGAAGCTACCGGTGCAAACATACTATCTGTTATAGATATTATATGTGCTCCTTTACTTTTTGCATATTTTGCTACTTGATAAGACTTTCTAGAATATCTTGGGAAACTAATTGTGATTAGTACATCATCTTCATTTACTCTTACAACTTGTTCGAATGCATCTCCCATGTCCATTCTTATTATGTGAACATTATCAAGTATTATATCAAGATAAAATCCTAAATATTGAGCTATAGTGAATGAACTTCTCATCCCTAAGATATATATTTTTCTCGCTTTTAGTATTTTATCAGCAGCACCTTTAAATGCATTTTCATCTATAGCATCTAAAGTATCTCTTATATTGTCTATATCACTTTTTAAAACTTTATTAAGTATAGTTGAATCATCAGAATACTGATCATGGGCCATCTCAACTCTTTGAACTGTAGTTAATTTATTTTTTATAAGTTCTTGTAGTGCTTCTTGTAGCTTAGGATACCCTGAGTAGCCTAAAGCATTTGCGAACCTTACTACAGTTGATTCACTAACACCTACAGCCTCACCTAGCTTACATGCCGTCATAAATGCGACCTTATCATAATTTTTTAATATATATTGAGCAATGATTTTTTGTCCTTTACTTAATCTTGCATATTGAGCTTGTATATTTGAAATAAGATGTTTTCCATCTTTCATTTCTAATTTTTCTTTATTGTCCATAAATTTCTCCTTTTAGCAGAACGAATACTGTTCTTTTACACTCCTAGAATTATCTAAAATCATTATATCACTTTTATGTATATTTTTTAAAGAGTGAATGAAACTTTTTTGTTTATGCACAATTTTGTATATTAATACTCTTTTTTCTTTTCGATCAATATTAATTGTGGAGGATTATTGATTTGATTTACAAATTTACTTTCTAGAACATTAAATTCATTTTGATCTAAGTTTTGTACAAATTCATAAACTTCATTTTTTTCTTCCATTCCACCTTCATGACCTGTATATATAGCAATACTAATAATACCATGAGGCTTTAAAAGTTTTAAAGATGACTTTATTGCCTTAATCGTAGTATCAGGTTTTGTTATTACATTATGATCAGCCCTTGGTAAATAACCTAAGTTGAATAATACTACTGAAACTCCATCTTTAACATAATTATCTATATTTTCATGACCATCTAGTATAAGACTAACTCTATCTAATAAACCTTCTTTTTCTAATCTTTTTTTCGTTGATTTTAATGCTTCTTCTTGTATATCAAAACTATACACAAATCCATTTTCACCAACTTTTTCAGCTAGATATTTAGTATCATACCCATTTCCCATCGTAGCATCGATTGCTATGTCACCTTCATTTATTACGTCTTCTATAAATAACTTATTTATTTCTGTAATTTTTGTTAAATATTTAGCTTTAATCATTTATTGCACCTCTATTTTATACCTTTTAAGTATTCTACTTCTTCTTTTGTCAAATGTCTATATTCACCTATTTTAAGACCTCTTAGTTTAATATCTCCCATTGCAACTCTTCTAAGTCTTAGTACAGGATGATTAATAGCTTTACACATTTTCCTAACTTGTCTATTTCTTCCTTCATGTATTTTAATTTCGCATTTAGAATAATTTTTTTCTTCATTTACATCTACTACTCTTATTTTAGCTGGAGCAGTTTTATAATCTTCTATTTCTAAACCATCTCTAAAGTTTTTAAGTTCTTCGTATGTAGGATGACCTTTTACTAATGCTACATATGTTTTATCTACTTCATGTTTTGGATGAGTTAGTTTATATGTTAAATCTCCATCATTAGTAAGTATTAAAAGACCACTTGTTTCATAATCAAGTCTACCAATTGGATAAACTCTTTCTTTTATATCTGTAACTAAATCTAATACACTAGGTCTATCAAATTGATCTTTTACAGTTGTTATGTAGCCTTCTGGTTTATTTAAGACTATATAAACATAGTTTTCACTTAAACTTATTAATTTTTCATCTATTTCAACTACATCTTTATTTTCATCTATGTTAAATGATAACTCTGTAACTATTTCACCATTAACTTTTACTCTTCTATCTAATATTATCTCTTCAGCTTTTCTTCTTGATGCAACACCACAAGAAGCTATATATTTATTTATTCTCATAACTTAACCTTTCCTTATTAATTATTTAATTAGATACTATATTTTCTCATTTCTTTTCTATAATATAATACCTCATTATTAAAATCAAAGCATTTATTACAAATTTCTTAACTTTTAATATTTAACTATAATATGCCTTTAAATTATATTAATTATATTATATACTAATTTTAAAATATTTAAAAACTTAGGAGGTAATATGATTTCAAAAGAAGACATAAAGCATTATATATTTTTGGCTTTAGTAGCTATTTTGCTTTATAAATTCATTAATAACCCTATGCAATTTATTTCAGGAATAGGTGGTTTTGCTAACTTTTTCAGCCCTTTTCTTATAGGAATTTTAATCGCACTACTAATAAATCCTTTAGTAATGTTTTTTGAGAAGAAATTTAATCTACGCAGATTATTGAATATACTTATATCTTATATAATCGTTTTTATACTTATATTCTTAGGTTTTAAGTTACTTATTCCATCAATAGTAGATACTCTAAATAAATTAATACAAGAAATTCCTACATATATTGATATGATTAACACTTTCTTAAGTAAGTATATGACAAAGGCTGAATTCTTCAATAGCATTGCTCCTCATTTACAGGAAAACTTAAATAGCATATTAACAAGAGTAGTTAACATACTTACAACATTCTCTTCTAATCTTTTAGTACATATATCAAGTATAACTTCTTTATTATTTGACATAATAATGGGCTTAATACTTTCGATATATATGATATTCGATAAAGAAAAAATAGGCTTAGGTTGTAAGAAAATACTTTATTCTACAGTTAGTAGAACTAAAGCTGACGAGACTGTAGAATTCTTTAAAATGTCTCATGATATATTTTATAATTATATAATAGGTAAGATTATAGATTCTCTTATAATTGGGGCAATTGCATTTGTAGGATTCCAATTTATAATAAAAATAGATAATACATTATTCTTATCATTTATAGTTTTCTTAACAAATATAATACCTTACTTTGGACCATTCATTGGTGCCGTACCACCAATACTTATGACTTTAGTATATAGCCCTGTTAAAGCTTTTTGGGTTGCTATTTTCATATTAATACTTCAGCAAGTAGATGGAAACTTCATCGGACCTAAGGTAATGGGTGATTCAGTTGGTCTTAGTCCTCTTTGGATTATATCTGCTGTTTTAATCGGCTCTAATTTATTTGGTTTAATAGGAGTATTTTTATCTGTTCCCGTAGCCGCAGTAATTAAAGCTTCAATAGATAAATACGTAGAAAAAAGACTTTATATAAATGACTCAAAATAATAAAAAAGTTGCCTTCTAATTAAGGCAACTTTTTTATTTGTTATAAAATTTTTTAAAATATTCAAATTTATAACTAACTTGTTTATGGTTATAAAAACAAATATAAATGAGATTTTTATTGTACCAAAGGTGCTTCTTCTATAATTGAATTTTGATTTGTATTTCCCTGAATTTCGCTAGTACCTTCATTTGTATTTTCGTTATTTTCAGTATTTTTATTATTCAATTGTTCTTCTTCCTCTTGCTTTTTCTTTTCTTCTTCTTCTCTTAATGACTCTTCATATTTTACTAATTGCTGACTTGCTTTATATGCATCTTTGCTAGCTGCAGTTTTAGCATCTTCTTTTCTTTTTCTTTCAGCTTCTTTTTGACTTTCATATAACTTTTTAATTTCTTTTAACTCATTAGATGCTTCACTTTTTATTAGTTGTGAACCATTTTTTATTTTTTCAATAGCCTCAAGTTCTTCAATAGCTTTTTTATAATTTGTTTTAGATTTATAACTATCTACATTTATCATTCTCATTGCTTGCATATACATCGATCTTGCATGTTCATCAGAACTATTTTCGTCTAAAGCATTAGATAATAATTTCATTGCATCTGAGTACTTATGAGCCTCTAGTGCAATCTTTCCTTCTTCTACTAAATTACTTTCTTCTGTTTTAGATGTACACCCTATCATAAATATTGATAATAAAGTTATGATTAGTACTATTTTCTTCTTCATTGAATCCCTCCTTATTACCTCTAGTTAATTTTACCACAATTGTATAAGTTTTGGACATAAGTTAGAAGAATATTGTAAAAAATTATATATATTTGTTATTTTTATGGTATTTTTAATATTTCATGATGTTTTTTACTTAATTTTATGTTATGATATTTTACTTAATATATTATAGGAAAATATTAATTCTTAATAAAAAAGCAGGTGCTATTTTAATTTTTTTAATAGCACCTGCTTTTATTCTTTTATAAAATAAATAAAAATTTATATTAATTCTAACTCTAAAAGTTCATCGTATGTTTGTCTTTTGCATACGAGGTTAGCTTTTCCGTTAGATACCATCACAACTGCTGGTTTAGGTATTTTATTATAGTTTGAAGCCATGGAATAACCATATGCCCCTGTAGAAGTCGTAATTAAGATATCTCCACTTTCTATATCCATTATATTAGCATGAGTTATTAATATGTCACCACTTTCACAACATTTACCAGCAACTGTAACATTATTTACTTTTTCATATTTCATTTTATTAACAATACTGCATTCATATCCAGCTTTATATAATGAAGGTCTTATGTTATCAGTCATACCCCCATCTACACTTACATATGTCCTTACATTTTTAATATCTTTTATAGATCCTATAGTATATAATGTACTACCTGCATTGGCTGAAATTGACCTTCCTGGCTCTATTATAAGTGTTGGTACTTTTATACCTATTTCCTTACATTTAACTTCTGTTCTATTTATTATAGCTTCACAAAATTCTTTTATAGTTTTTGGCTTATCTTCTTTAGTGTAATATACACCTATACCTCCACCTAAGTCTATTTCTTTTAAATCTATATTGTATTTTTCTTTAATTTCTTTTATTAAATCTATCATTATATCAACTTCATCTATAAATGGCTGTATATCAAATATTTGAGAGCCTATATGAGCATGAAGTCCAACTAACTTTATATGTTTATACTTAGATAATTTTTCTATAGCTTCATATAAATCTCCATTTATTAATGCAAATCCAAATTTAGAGTCTATTTGACCTGTCTTTATATAATCATGTGTATGAGCTTCAATTCCTGGAGTTATCCTAAAATAAATTTCTTGTATTTTATTGTTTTCTTTGCAAATTTCTTCTATTATATCAAGTTCATAAAAATTATCTACTACAAATCTTCCGACACCCAACTTAATTCCCATTTTTATTTCATCAATTGTTTTATTATTTCCATGAAATAATATATTCTCCATTGGAAAATTTGCCTTATGTGCAGTATATAGTTCTCCTCCTGAAACTACATCTAGACATAAATTTTCCTCTTTAATAAGGTTACACATATATAAAGTTAAAAATGCCTTTCCTGCATATGCAACTTTATTACTATTTTCATCGACTTTAAAATATTTTCTATACTCTCTACAATTTTCTCTTATTAAATTTTCATCAAATATATAAAGTGGTGTTGAGTATTTATTTGCTAAGTCTACACAACTAACTCCCCCGATGTATAATGTATTATTCTTAATAGACATATTCCCATGTAGTTTCATAGTACCCTCCTAAATTTTATATGTTAAATACTTTAGCCACTTCATTTATTGCTACTTCTTCATCTGAAGAATTTATTGCACATGATATTCTTATCTCAGATGTAGTTATAAGTTTAACCTTAATATTATTGTCTTTAAATATTTTAAAAACCTTTGATGCCACTCCTGCTGTATTTTTCATACCTAAACCAACTAAAGATACTTTTGTCACTTTATTATCTATTACTATATCCTTATCATCTGCATATCTTTGAACTAATTGGTTACATTCATTTAAATCTTCTTTTGATATAGTAAATGAAACATTTACTATATCATCAATTGGAGCTGTTTGACTTATCATATCTACACTTATATTTTTACTTGCAATGCATTCAAATAAACTTGAAACTTTATTTAAGTTTAAATCCTTTATAGTTAAAATAACTACGTCATTGCTAGTTGCAAGACCAGTTATAACTCTTTCTTCTAATCTCATATTTTCTCCACTCCTTATATACGTACCATTTAATTTTCCACACGAAAGCCCTACATATACTTCTATATTGTACTTTTGAGCTAACTCTATACTTCTTGAATGCATTATCTGAGCACCTAAACTTGCAAGTTCTAACATTTCTTCATATTCAATTTCATTAAGCTTTTTAGCACCTTTATACTTTCTAGGGTCTGTAAAATATATACCATCTACATCTGTATAAATTTCACACTTGGCATTTAATTTAACAGCTAATGCAACTGCAGATGTATCTGAACCACCCCTACCTAGGGTTGTCACATCTCCTTCATCATTTAAACCTTGAAAACCAGTCACTATAACTACCTTTCCTTTGTCTAAACTTTCTTTAATCTTAGATATATCTATGTCATCAATTTGAGATTTTCCATGATCACCGCTTGTATGTATATCAAGCTGATATGCATTGTAACTAATTGATTCACATCCAAGAGAAGACAAACTCATAGCTAAAAGTGATGCAGATATAATTTCACCAGTTGACATTAAAACATCTAACTCTCTTTTATCTGGTCTATCAGTTATATCGTTTGCAAGCTTTATATAATCATCTGTCGTATCTCCCATTGCAGAAACTACTACTACTATTTTATTATCTACTTTTTTTCTTTCAATTATATTTTTTGCAATTTCCTTTATTTTTTCAATACTACCTACAGAACTACCACCATATTTTTGAACAATAATGTTATTCATATAATCCCCCTTATACCTTATGGCTAAAATAAAAACGCCCAAAGGTATACTTTGGACGTAATTTTTTACACAAAGTAACCTTGTAGCTCACCACTTATTTTAATAAGCGACAGTCTTGCACATATTCTGTACAAGTCCAGAAAAATTATCTGCCAATAATTTTTCTTCGGCTATATTTCCTTTCATTCATTATCAACACCTGCCAGTTCCAATGAATTACTATTAAATACAGCACCTCTACCCTAGGTACATTTAATTTGGTTTTTATTGGTTATTCTATTTAATATAGTTTTATCACACTATTTTTAATATTTCAACTATTAATCTATTTCTTATATAGTTTTTATTTATTTTTATATAAAATATTATTTACACGTTATTTATTATTATTTATATAAAATGATAAAATGCATATTTACTTAAAATAGGTCTATATATACCTGAATAATTTATTTAAAGTTGGATCAATAAAACTTACATTAGCATTTAAACTATTTATACTTAAATCGCGTGTATCTTTAGATGTAACTATAAGTACTTTTGGTAATTCAAAGAACGGAATAGTTGAGTCATTAATTTTATACTCTAAATTTGTATATTTAGATTTTTCTATATTTCCATCTATATCTATATCTACTAGAAGTTGATGTAATTCATTGTATCGATCTATATACTCAATAAATATATCAAAAGTTTCATTACCAACTTTAGAATTTCTATAAAATCTCTTTACTTCATACCCACCCATATTGATTCTAATAGCTAGTTCTGATCCAATAACAATTTTAACTAAATCCTTTCCCTTATACTGTTTACTTCCATTTAGATAATATACGTAGGAATTATCTCTATATCCGCTATAGTTAATATTGCATGGGTATTTTCTTAATGTATATTCATTACACATCTTTCTTAGTGTTTTTTTAAATGGTTTTCTACCATATCTTTTTTTAGGTGAGAAAACTTTTCCAACCTGTGTTTCTGTCATACATCTAACTCTACTAATTAAAAGTAATATTTCTTTTTCTATCCCCATCATACGCCAGTCTCCCTTGAGTCATTAATTTACCAAGTTGTACTAATATTATATTAAGTATATAAGGTAAAATTTCCATCTTTTAAGATTTTTTTTAATATTGTTTGATATGACAATAAAATATAACCTTACTATAATAAAAAAAGCATAAAACATATAAAAATATGTTTTATGCTTTTTATTAAGAGTATATAACTCTTTATTGTTCTTGTATATTTTCCGATTCAGTATTCTCTGTTTTTGATTCCTCTATTGATAAAGAATTATCTGATTTATTTTTCTGTGAAGTAGCACCTAAATTTAAATTATCAAATTCAATTATATCTACTACACCTGATTTACCTTCTTGATAAGCTATCTTTACCTTATCACCAACTACAGTTAAAGGTAACTCTGTAGATACCTTAGAAGTTGCTACAAATATCTTATTATTATCAGAATCTATAGTTAAATAGTAATTAGTATTTCCACTTTTAACATCAGGGCTAATTCTTTTCACTACTCCTTCTATATCTTTTTTTGTTGTATCATTTTCTATACTTATATTATTTCCATCACTAGAAAGAGCTTCTCTATAATTTATTAAAGCTTCATCTTTTGTTTCTCCTAAACCTAATATAGCAAAGTCTTCTACTGACACAAATGCAACCATCTTAACAAGACCAGCTTTATCTTTTAATGCAGAAACATATGTTGGTGTTCCTAATATATTATACATAACAGGGAAAGTAGCCTGATAATTCTTCTCTTGAACCTTACCCTCAGCAGATTTCATAGCTGCTGTTTCTGTTGCTCCTGGTTGTTTATATAATTTAGCTTCTTTTGTACGAGTATCTACTAGCATAAATCCGATAGTAGATTCATCTCCACCAGAAGAAGTTATTCCGGTATACCAATATGATTTCCCATCATCTCCATATACTAAAGAAGTTCCTTCAGTAGCAACTAAAACTCCTTCTTCAGAAATTACAGAGTTTAAAAATCCTTTTACATAAAGTCCCCAATCGTTAATTTGATCTACTACAAACTGTTCTGGCTGAATTCTATCTATCCATCCTGGGGCATCTTCTATAGAATATCTACTAACCTCTCCAGTTTGTGCATCAACAACGGCTACTCCTATTGCATCAGAACCACTGAATCCAACTTTATGTTCATATAGACTTGTAACCCAATATGGTCTACCCTCATCATTTACTTCTAGTGAAAACTCGGTCATACCCGCATTTACAATTCCATTTACGTACATATGTCTATGTAGATCTTGAAGGAAGTATGCATCTGGTTGATATACTATCTTTATAGGTTTTCCATCTAATTCTTGAACTAATCTAACATCTTGTGGATTACTTGCTGAAACCATAACATATCCATTAGTTCCATCTAAATTTGTTATCCATTTAATAAAATCTCTATGTACTAATGGTGCTACCCAGTATAGTTCACCATTTACATTTTGTATATGAAATTTGCCTAATTTAGATATACTACCTACTGCAGGTATCTCTCCTAATTTTTTGTCTCCTAGCTTCATAGCCATTTCTTCATCTACTATACGAATATCCTTTACACTTACTGGACTTACATCCTTATCAAAATTACTTTCTTCAACATTTCCAATAAGGCTTCTATATGATTTAGCATGGAATATTGGAGAAGATGTTACAAAAGGTATTGCTGCTACAATTAATATTAATACTATAGCTATAAAAAAGTTGTTTTTTGCAATTTTTGAAGTTCTCTCTCCCTTATCAAACATCATGTCTAGTACTCCGGCTATAATAAAAAATACAATAATTGTTGAGAAGCCAGAGGTAAAATCAAGTCTTAGCACTGGTAGCTTTATAAATGCATATATTGCTACTAATATAAGTGCTATCCCGTAGGATTTTATATATCTTTTCATAAATACTCCTTTCAAAATAATCGTTACTACCATTATATCCATAATCTTACAAAAAATAAATACCCCTTAATTAAAAGGAGTATTTCTCTTAATAGTATTATATTTTTGATATATAAGGAACATAATTTTTTGCCTCTTTTCCGTACTGAGACAAAAGTCCCTCATATTCTAATGTTAAATTTTCATTATCATAGAAAAAGTCCGGCCTTATACTACAAGATGGTTCATCAAATAAACCAACTTCACCTTTCATAAGCATGTCTGCTACAAAGTGAGAACAAACATATTTATATTCAGCTTGTCTAGGTCTATTTAATGTTAAATAAATTAAAGCCATTACATCATAATCATACTTTTTTCTGTTTTCACTAACGAACATTATATTATTATATATATTATTATATTGTAAGTCTGTAACATCTAGTGAGTACACCCTACACATAGTATTTTTTCTAATTGCGTATAAACCTTCATCTATTTTTTCCTCAACAAACCCTGCAAAAATAGGAGTTTTAGGATTTAGTCTTCCAAAAGAATACATAGGATTCAATTCTTCGTTCAATGCTATTGATACATGTGCATACGGGGTTTTACTGATTTTTCTTATTAAATAAGATAATACTGTTCCTGTATAGGTTGTTATTATATATATCTTCTTCATTTCTTCCCCCTAAGTTAATTTAATTATAACTTTTTATATAATAGCACATCTATCATAAGAATTCAAATTTATTACGTAAATGTAAGAATTAAATCTATAAATTATCTTCTTTATGCACTTTATTATTTATGTTTTTACCAATAATCCATGATATTAAAATAAACATCGTAAATAAAATTATCTTTAATGGATTTCTAAAAAAGCCTTCAATATCTTCACCTACATAACTTATAAATAAAAACATAACAAATTTTCCACATACCATTCCACTTACAAAAGTTTTCATATCAAATTTAACTAATCCACTTACAATAGTAATAAGAAAGTCTGAAATAAAAGGACAAACATAAGTTATAAAAATCATGCTAAACCCCTGTTTTTTAATAAATTCTGTCAATTTTTCATTTTTTTGTCTATTTCTATATTTGTCAAATATTTTTAATTTAGATATTTTTCTAGCACAATAATAAAGTAAAATTGAAGCAATACATGATCCTGCCCATGATATAAAAAATCCAAGCCACATTCCAAATATCATTGAATTTGCCAATACTATACCAACTAAAGGTAAAATCGGTATAAAACTTTCTATTGCTGTTAAAAAAAATGCAATAAAAGCCGATAGTATCTTATATTGAGCAACTGAATATAAAATCTGCTCCACTAGTATCACCTACTTTAATGTCAATTTACTTTGTATTATACTCTCCAATAAATTCAATAATATCTGTAGCTGTCACAAATATATTTAAAATAACTTTATCTTTAATAACTTCTATAGTTTCTATTTTTAAAGGTTCTATATAAGAGCTACCAACTATTATTTCATTTTTTTCTATTTCAAAAGGTAATGTGTTCATATTTGATTTAAGTACAGCACTAACTATGCTATTAGGAAGTTTTAGTTTACCTATTTTTACATCTTTTAATTTAAGGTGTAAATTATTACCAATTATGCTTGGATAAATATTAACTTCATATTGAGTATCTATAAAGTTTAAAATCCTATATGGAGCCTTTATTTTTATAAAATCATCATGTAATGTTGTTTCATTACGCTTAAATTCCTCTATATTATACTTTGTTATTACAGTATATAAAATATCTCTAAATTCTTCTTGTGATATTTCTAATATTCCTTTTAACCTGATAGGATTATTTAAAATTTCAAAAGACTCTATAAAGTTATCTTTTAATAAATCCTCTATGGTGATTATTTTATTATTAGTATCTAAAGTTACTTTTTCAGATGGTAAAAGCATAAAATAAGCACCACCTAGAAGTATCGTAATTATAACCACTATCATTATTAATGTTTTTGTACCTTTTATAATAATCTCTCCTTCCTCAACCTAAAATTGATACTATTAATTACCAATATATAAAAATATATTTAATTAAAGCTCTGATAAGTTTATTTTTAAACTATAATAAATTTATATTTATAGAATTATAATTTACAATAAAAAAAATTATAATACTAACATAAAATTTTTAATTTTGTTCAATACTCTTAAATATAATATCTAATGAAATTACATAATGAAATAATGTCGTAAATTTAATTATTTAATCTTTATTTGTTATTTATATCTTTATTTTTTTGCTATATTGCATTAAAATTAATAATATGGAATTATAGTATCATTTTTACTATATAGAAACTATTTGAAATTGAGAGGTACAAATTATGTCAAATGAAACTAATTCATCTAACTTTATAAGAAATATAATTATAAATGATTTAGAGACAGGTAAACATGACAGCATAATAACTCGTTTTCCACCAGAACCAAACGGGTATTTACATATAGGTCATGCAAAAAGTATATGCCTAAACTTTGGGCTTGCAAAGGAATTCAACGGAAAAGTTAACTTAAGATTTGATGATACAAATCCAGTTAAAGAAGATGTTGAATACGTAAACTCTATAAAAGAAGATGTTCAGTGGCTAGGATTTGATTGGAATAACTTATTCTTTGCATCTGATTACTTCGATGAAATGTACAATAGAGCGTTACTTTTAATAAAAAAAGGTAAAGCTTATGTTTGTGATTTAAGTCCAGAAGAAATGAGAGAATACCGTGGAACTTTAACTGAGCCAGGTAAAGATAGTCCATACAGAAACAGAACTGTAGAAGAAAACTTAAATTTATTCGAAAGAATGAAAAATGGAGAGTTTAAAGATGGAGAAAAAGTTTTAAGAGCTAAAATAGATATGTCTTCTCCTAACATAAACTTTAGAGATCCAATAATATATAGAATAGCGCATGCTTCTCATCATAATACAGGAAACAAGTGGTGTATATATCCAATGTACTGCTTTGCTCATCCACTTGAAGATGCTATTGAAGGTATAACACATTCAATATGTACCCTTGAATTTGAAGATCAAAGACCAATTTACGATTGGTTTGTGAGAGAATGTGAAATGGAAAATATTCCGAGACAAATAGAGTTTGCTAGACTTAACTTAACTAACACTGTTATGAGTAAAAGAAAGTTAAAGCAACTTGTTGATGAAGGTATAGTTGATGGATGGGATGACCCTCGTATGCCTACTATATCAGGTGTTAGAAGAAGAGGATATACGCCGGAATCAATACGTAATTTCTGTTCTGAAATAGGTGTAGCTAGAGCTGACTCTAAAGTAGATAGTCAATTATTAGACCACTTCTTAAGAGAAGACTTACAACCTAAGGCTCCACTTGTAATGGGTGTCCTAAAACCATTAAAATTAGTTATAACTAACTATCCAGAAGGTCAAACTGAGATGTTAGATA
Organism: Romboutsia faecis; assembly: GCF_014323405.1. Lineage (GTDB taxonomy): Bacteria > Bacillota > Clostridia > Peptostreptococcales > Peptostreptococcaceae > Romboutsia_E > Romboutsia_E faecis. Next base: position 441,277 of record NZ_JACRWE010000003.1, read on the forward strand.
TAGAAAACAATGCTAAAGATGAAACTAAAGGAACTAGACAAGTTTCATTCTCTAGAGAATTATATATAGAACAAGAAGATTTCATGGAAGAACCAATAAAGAAATACTTCAGATTATTCCCAGGAAACGAAGTTCGTTTAAAAGGTGCTTACTTTGTTAAGTGTACTGATGTAATAAAAGATGAAAATGGAAACGTTGTAGAAGTACATTGTACATATGATCCAGAAACTAAAAGTGGATCAGGATTTACAGGTCGTAAGGTTAAAGCAACTATACATTGGGTAGATGCTAATAACTGTAAGCCATGTGAGTTTAGATTATTTGAACCATTAATATTAGATGATGCTCCAGAAAATGAAGGAAAGCACTTCTTAGATCAAATAAATGAATCTTCAATAGAAATATTACAAGGATTCGCTGAGACAACTCAATTAAAAGATGCTAAACCATTAGATAAATTCCAATTCGTTAGAAATGGTTTCTATAGTGTAGATACAAAATACACTACTGATGATAAGTTAGTATTTAATAGAATAGTTCCACTAAAGAGTTCTTTTAAACCTGGAAAATAATAAAAAATCGGAAATAGACTAAAATGTTTATTTCCGATTTTTTATTTAATTACATCCTAATATTTCTATTCCATCTTTAATGCATTCTATTTCTAATGGAAAATCTGGACCTTTTTCACCATCAATATCTGTAATTAAGTCATCATTGCACTCTATTATAACTTTCTTAGTTTTAAAGTACAATAAATCTTCTTCATTATAGTGGTCTAAATGTTCTCCTTTTAAGGTACTTATAAGAACAGGAATTGATTTTGGAAGTGGTGTTGCTTTAAATATTATAACATCCAAATAACCATCATCTAATTCAGACTTATATGCTAAATTAATATTTCCTGCAGTTTTTCCATTGAATACAAGCATTAGATACATATCTCCAATGTATATAACCTCATCCGAATGTACCTTTATATTAAACTGTCTCAAATGCAATGCCTCTTCTATTCCCTTTATATAATATGAAACTTTCCCCATAGAATTTTTAAATTCCGTGTTTATCTTTTGAGATACATCTGTAAACATTCCTGCACTAGCCACATTTATAAAAAATTTATTATTAACTTTTCCAATGTCAATTTTTTTTGGCTTAGAATTAATTATATTTACTATGGATTCTTTAACATTAAAAGGTAAACTTAAGGCATTAGCAAAATCATTAGCTGTTCCTGTTGGTAATATACCAATAGGCTTATTAATCTCTAATTCTTTCATAACATTTAAAACCATATCCACCGTACCATCTCCACCTGAAATCAATACATGTTCATAGCTATCATCTATATCTATAAATGCATCTTCAATGGGATTTTGTTTATTTAGCCTATATGGAATTAATATATATCCATAACTTTGATAAATTTCTATTATAAAATCTAATTTATTGACAATAGATCTTTCCCCAGAATTAGGATTATATACTAGCTTTACCTTTTTCATTATTCCTCCTTACTGCATATTAATATCCAAAGTTTTCATTTAAAAATATTACATGCATTCTTCCAGCTGTTCTTTGTCTTTTTATTAATGTATACTCACAACAGATTCTTCCTGGACTTGAACAATCCATACATTGTCCTGTTGATGCACATGGTGTCTTACAACTTAATCTTTTTGTATTTGCAGGAGCACATATTTCTTTATTTCTGCTTATAGCTTCGTCAACATCCTTAACAATTTTATTAACACCAACAATTAATATAACTTTGTCTGGTCCATAAAGCATTGCTGCTACTCGATTGCCATTACCATCTACATTATATAGTTCACCATTTTCCGTAACAGCATTTGTGCTTGCAAAATAAGCATCTGCATAAAAAGACTTTCTATATATTTCTTTCATATCATCAGCAGAAAGATTGGCTTGATATCTATCTAAAAAATTATACTTTCCATTTCTAAGATAATCTATTACGTTAGTTTCAAATAAAGTCATTGAACCCCCACATGCTACTAAGTCACCTTCATTTATAAGTTCTTCTATTTGATTTAAAAGTTCTTCTTCGTTATTTACTAAATAAGCACACATGTTATTTTTTTCTAGAGCTTTCATAGTTCTTTCTATTTTTTTTTCATTAACCCATTTAACATTATTATCCATACTCAACCTCCAGTAAATTTTATTACTATCTATAAATATCATACTCTATTATTTTAACATAATTGCTTATTTTTAACATTTACTTTTGATTCATACTTAGTATTTTATCCAAATAAATAGATTTCATCTGTTGACTTGCTAGCATCTTTTTAGCTGGAGGTAATTTTAATATTGCAGAAAGTATAGCTGCCATAGCTCTATGGCTACTTAAAGCTTTATTATCAAATATCAGTTCTTGTAGCTGTCCTTTTTCTATAGCCATAAGAACTACTCTATGTACTGAATTGGCAGGAGTAATTATTTTTTCCTTTCTTCTTAATAATGTAATACTTCTTTTACTACAGTTTCTAACACAAACTCCACATCCTAAACATCTATCTTCATCAACTTTAATGATTATTTCATCTTTATTTTTCATCTTACTAATAGCTCCGATTGGGCATGCTTTTATACATTTTTCGCATTTGACACAAGTCTTATCATTTATACTTGGAATAAAACTTGTAGTTGCTACAGGATGCAAATTACCAAATTTTTTAGCAGCTAATAAAGCTTCGCAACAACATCCACAACAATTACAAATGAAGTTTACACCTTGTCTTACATTTTCACCACATTGAACTAAATTATGTTCATATGCTTGATGTAGCAATTCTTTACATTCTGAAGCATCAATTCTTCTTGCATAGTTGTTTTTTATTAAAGAATTTGCTGTTCCATTAAAAGTCATACATATATCCATTGGAGCATCACATGCTTTTCCAACATGTTGCATCTTGTGCCTGCAGTAACACATTCCTACAGCAATATGCTTAGCTTCTTCGATAATATGACTAGCTCTTTCATAATCTAATATTGTTACTTCATTTTCATTGGTTAAAACTTCTTCTTGTACATAAACTCTACCTAACTTCGTCTCAGCAGAATAAAATAAGTCTTTTATAAAATCTTCCTCTACATTTAAATATTGATAATATAGTTCTGCTAAAAGTTTTTGGTCTATATCATTTCTAGTTCTCATTAAAGCGAACTCAATAAATCCTGCCATCGGTGGAGGTAATATGTATTGTTTCCCCTTATCATCTTCTAAATCTAATAATATTGCTTTACTAGCTAGTTTATCTAATACTTTTAGGGCATCACTTTCGCTTACGCTCCATATTTTAGCAGCTGTCTTTACTCTAAATGCCTTTATTGGCAATTGAGCAACAAGTTCTGCCTCCTTCTCAGTAAATAATATTGATAATATCTGATACAAAGTATCTGATGGAGGTGCACCCTGAGGAAACCTATTTAATCTCTCTTCCAAACTTTTATAAGCCTTTTTAACATTTATATGCGACATCTAATCACCCTTTATTTTTTTATATATTACCTATTGTAGCATAAATAGGTTTATAAAATAATTTAATAAAAACTACTCTACTCTTCACATTATGCTACCATTTTCCATTTTTTATAATAAAAAAAAGTTGAACTATATTTAGTTCAACCTTTTTTTGGAATATATATATATAAATCATCAGGATTATAAGCTTAGTTATGCTCTATTATAGTTTTAGTCGTGTTTACATTTTGTGCAACACATCTTTGACTATTTATTCTTTCATTTACTAGTATGTATTTTGATATACCCTTTAATGTAGATATTATTCTTTCTATTTTTTTCATTTTTAATCATCTCCGTTACTTCTTTTTTTCTTACAAGAATATTGTATACAATATGCAGTATATTGTCAACGTATTTTTTTATTTTTATTATAATTAAAATATTTAATATATTAGCAAATACTAATCAAATCCCTTAAAATTGATGAAGCTGCATTTAATGGTGAAGAAGCCCCTCCAATAATAGTTAAATCTCCTAATATATCAGTTTTATAATAAACCCCTTTATTTTTTCCATCGATTGAGTATAGTGGATGATATTTGTCTATTAATTGTGGTTTAACTTCAATTATAAAATTTTTATTATCTGATGATATTTTTCCAATAAGTTTTATCTTCTTATTATCCTTTTCTGCATTTTCTATTTCATAAAGACCTATATTTTCTATTCCTTCTACATATATGTCTTTAATGTCTAAATCCATAACTACTTTAGATATAATTAGCATTTTTGCAGCTGTATCATATCCACTTACGTCTAAATATGGATTTGCTTCTGCTATTTTTAAACTCTGTGCTTTTTCCAATGCTTCTATATATGTAATTTTACTATTAGTCATTTCTTCGATAATATAATTGCTTGTACCATTTAACACTCCTTGTATTTCTATAATCTTTGAGCCTTTGAAACAACTATTTCCAACATCTACAGAGGGTAATGCTCCTCCAGTTGTACACCCAACTTTAAGACTTCTATTATTGTTATCTGCTATAGATTTTAACTCCTTATAATAATGAATTATCGGACCCTTATTCCCTGTAACAACATGTATTTTATTTGTAAGAGCCTTTTTTATATGAGTATATCCAGGTTCTCCATCTTTTATGTTTGTACTTGTTAACTCTATTAAACAGTCAATATCTTTATTTTCTATTATGTTATCAATATTTATGTTTTTCCAGTTAGGATGTTCTTCTAGTTTAATATTCTTATCAATATGATTTATTATTGATTTTATATCCAATCCCTCAGGATTATATATTCCACCGTTACTCTTTATTATGTAATTTAACTTTATTCCATCTAATAATTCTTCTCTAATTTTTAATAATTTAACAAAAGATTTCCCCACTTCTCCAAATCCAATTAGTCCTAAATTCATATTCTTACCTCCACTTTAACTTTATATTATTATAATTGATTTTATTTAAATTAAGATATAGTTTAATGAAATAAATCATATCTTTATAATAGTGATATACAATTTATATTTTATATATTATATTTTTTAATATATTTAATTATTTTAATTAATTGCAATTTTTAAAAATATGCTGATTATTTTGACAAATAGTTTATTAAAATATGCTAAAATATACTTAATTAATTTATAAGGGGTGTTATTACAATGATATCAAATAAAATGGAAACTCTTCTTAAAGGAAACTCTGTCATAAGAGCAATGTTTGAAGAAGGCAAAAAACTAGCTCAAATTCATGGATCTGAAAATGTCTACGACTTTAGTATAGGTAATCCAAATGTAGAACCTCCAGAGAAAATCAAAGAGATTATAAATGAAATATTGAATTCTGAATCTGCAAATTTAGTTCACGGATATATGAATAACTCTGGATATGAAGATGTAAGAGAATCTATTGCATCATATTTAAATAAAAAGGAAAGCCTTAGTTTAGGTTTTGAAAATATAATTATGACTTGTGGGGCTGCTGGAGGATTAAATATAATTTTAAAGACATTATTAAATCCTGATGATGAGGTTATAACATTTGCTCCATATTTTGGGGAATACGGTAATTATGTAAATAACTTTGATGGTAAATTAGTAGTTGTACCTACAAATATAGATAACTTTGAACCAGATTTAAATACTTTGAGTATAGCAATAACACCTAAAACTAAAGCTTTAATAATAAACACACCTAATAATCCAACTGGAGTAATATACTCATCTACTTTCTTAGAAAACTTAGGAAATTTACTTGAAGAAAAACAAAAAGAGTTTAATTCTAATATTTACTTAATATCAGATGAGCCATATAGGGAAATTACTTACAACAGTGCTATAGTTCCTTGCATCTTAAAATACTACAAAAACTCTTTTATAGGTTATTCATATAGCAAATCCTTATCTCTTCCTGGAGAACGTATTGGATATGTGGTAGTAAATAATGATATGAATGACTTTGATAATATAATATCTTCACTTAATATAGCAAATAGAATTCTAGGTTTTGTTAATGCTCCTTCTCTTTTCCAAAGAGTAATTGCTAGATGCTTAGATGCTGAGGTTGATATTGATATTTATAAAAGAAACTTTGATGTTTTATATAATCATATAACTGATTTAGGTTTTACATGTGTAAAGCCCAAAGGAACTTTTTACTTATTCCCTAGAACTCCAATTGAAGATGATAAAAAATTCTGTGAGGATGCAAAAAAATTCAATTTACTTTTAGTCCCTGGCTCTTCCTTTGGATGTCCAGGTCATTTTAGAATTTCTTATTGTGTATCATATGATACTGTTATAAATTCACTTCCTGCTTTTGAAAAATTAGCAGAACTTTATAATTTAAGTAGTAATACAAATTAAAAAATAAGAGCATACTCCAGTATATAATTTTTATCGAGGTATGCTCTTTCTTTTATTTTTCAATTTTTTACTTAAGTATGCACTTATAAATCAGTTTTTAATACAAAACTGACTAAGTTAAGAAGATTATTAGCTATAATAAATTCTTCTTTACTAATATAATTAATATATGATCTAATTTCTTCCCATTTTTCTTCTACAGATTTACTATTAAAACTTATATCTTTTATACTGTTTATTATGTCGGTAACTTCAAGCTTTTTATCTATAGATAAAGAAGTATTTGATTCTATTTCACTCATAGCATCATCAAAAACTTCTTTAAGAGCAGATATTTTATATTCATTAGTTAGCTTATTTTTATGCTCATTTAAATATTCATTCAAATCCTCTAAATCTTTTTTCTTGTATGACCATACATTATTCTTCTCTAGTGAAGTTAAGAAGTTTATTTGATTTTTATATTTATCAATCATCTCCTCAATAATTATTACCATTTCTAATAGATTATTTAATTTTAGTGACTCTTCACATTTTTTTATATCTAAATCTAAAACTTTAATATTTTCCTTCAAATTATGACCATCCTTCTAATTTATTTCTTTTACTACTTATACAAAGTTTATAATATGTTATAAATATTAAATTAGCAATACTCTACTTCAACGATTTTACTTAATTATATAATGACATCTTTTAATTCATTAACTAAATATAGTTTTACACTAAATTTAGTTGGAAAGTCTTGATTTTTATTATATAAAAAATACCTTTTATTTTTCTAAAAGGTATTTTCAATAATTATTTTATTTTTACATTTTTTGAACATTTATAGCTGATGGACCTCTTTCAGCTTGAACTACATCAAAGTTCACTTCTTCTCCTTCATGTAAATCTTTATTATGACCTACTTCTTTTATATTAGAATGATGTACAAAAATATCTTCTCCATCAATAGTTTTTATAAACCCGTAACCTTTCTCATTATCAAACCATTTAACAACGCCATTGTAATTTGCCATTTAAAATTTCTCCTTCTTTAAATAATGTTTCTTTAAATATTATCTGTCTATCATACTTTTTTATTCTTGAAATTACATACCATTATATCTTTTCTAACCTTACTCATAAATATTATTTACTTTAGTGAGTAAAATAATAGATAGATTTATATTTTTTAAGTAATGGAGTGAAAAAAATGGATAATAATTATAGTTTATTTAACACAAATAATAGATTAGGACGATTTTTAGATGAATATCAAACTAATATTATAATATCTTCAAATGCATCAGAGGAAAGATTTAAAGATGGTGTAGATTATTACTACAGCCTAAACGACTATTTAAATGACGACAAGGAAGAAAAAACAAATTATATGAACTAATAAAAATGGACTGCCTCTAAATTAGTATTAAGAGACAGTCCATAATGAACTCTGTGTTTATATATTATGCTTTATTTTCTTGATTTGTTTTATTAGCACAATAAACAACATATATAACAACTATAGCTAAGTATGGAAGCATTTGAATAAACTCTATCGGAAGGTTTATTCCTTGTAAGTAATTACTCATACTCTCAGCAAACCCAAATAAACTTGAAGTTAAAAGCCCTACTACTGGATTAGCTCCTGCCATGGACTGAGTAGCAAGTGCTATATATCCTCTACCTGATGTCATACCCGCAGAGAATAATGTAACATATCCCATTGATAAGAATGCTCCACCAAGTGCAGCTAATGCTCCACTCATAGTTAGTGCTATATATTTTACTTTATTAACACTTATTCCTACAGACTCAGCAGCTTCTGGACTTTCTCCGACAGCCTTTATTCTAAGCCCTAATTGTGTATATTTAAACATTATATATACAAGCAGTACTAGTACTAATGCTACATAAGTTAGTATATTGTGACCTGATATTATCTTTCCAATTACAGGTATATTTTCTATTATTGGTATATTAATATTTGGTAATGCTAAAGAATTTAAAGAAGTAGAAGCTCCTTTATCTCCTGTTAATAAATATAATCCAAATATAGTCATACCTGATGCCATTAAATTAAGTGATATACCAGATATAATTATATTAGATTTTAATTTAAGTGCAAAATAAGCAATTATATTACTTAATATTATACCTGAAATCACTGAACATATTAAACCTAAAAAAGCATTTTGTGTAAAGTGACTTGCTGCAACTCCAACGAATGCCGCTGTTAGCATTGTACCTTCTAGTGCTATATTTCTAGCTCCAGCACGAGATGCTATCATAGCACCTAATGTTGTTAAAAGTATTGGCGTTGTAGATCTTATAACAGCAAACCAAAAATCTTCTTTTAATAATATTGCAAATAGAGCTTCCATTACTTATCGCCCCCTTTGTTTTCGTTGTTTGCTAAGGCTAACTGACTTTCTTTTCTTTGTTTTATAAAGTATAAGAATCTTTCAGCTGTAACTAAAAGTATTATTACACCTTGTATAAGTGCAACTATTTCATTTTGTACATCTGTTTGTCTAGCCATTATATCTGCACCAACACGTAGATAAGATAAGAAAAATGCCGCTATTGGCACAAATATTGGATTGTTAGATGATAGTATAGATATTATAACCCCATCCCAAGCATATGTTGGAGCAGTTGCCCATTGGAAGCGTCTATACATACCTAACTTTTCTATAGCTCCCCCTATTGCTGCTACGAATCCTGATATAAATGAAGTATATAATATTACCTTCTTTGTATTTATACCTGAATATCTAGCAAACTCTGGGTTAGAACCAACTATTCTTATTTCATATCCCCACTTAGTACGTGTTAAGAATATATAAAGTAGTATACAAACTACTATTGCTATTATAAATCCTGTGTGAAGTCTTGTCCCATCAACTATATTTGATAAAGCTGATGTTTTTAGGAACTTAAGTGAGGCAAAGTTACTTGCTTGTCTATCTGCTAAGAATTTATTAACTATATATAATCCAGTATAGAAGAACACATAGTTAAGCATTAAAGATGTAACTAGTTCATTTGCTTTGTATTTAACCTTACACCATGCAGGTATGCTTCCTATAATTCCGCCAATAAATCCAGCTATAACTATTGCTACCATTGGATGAATCCCACTTGGAAGTGGTATCATTATTGCAATGAAAGATGCTACTACAGCCCCCATATAAAATGAAGCGTCTGTTATCATTGAGAAGTTTCCTGATTTGAAAACTAAACTTAATGATAAACCAGTAAACATAAGCGGTACCATCATCTCAAGTACATTAAATAAGTATCTTTTCGAACTTATTGGTCCTGTAAGTAACGTTGCTAAAGCTTTAGTTGGATTTTCACTGCACATGAATATTATTGCTGTTGTTATAACAAGTGCTATACCTACTGCAACAAATAATCTTAATAAATCAAAATATTTTAAGACATTAAATTTACTGTCTTTACGCATAATAAGCACCTCCGATTACCTCATCACTATCACGCTTAACGCCTAGCATGTAAAGACCTAATTCTTCTTCTGTAACATTTTTAGCATCATCCATATACGCTACTATTTTACCTTCATGCATAACTATTATACTATCACTTAAAGATAATACTTCTCCTAAATCTGATGATATAAGTAATATTGCTTTTTTAGCTTCTCTCATATCAAGTATTTTATGTCTTATGAATTCTATTGCCCCAACATCTATTCCACGAGTTGGTTGATTAACTATTAAAAGATTTGGATCATATAAAAACTCACGTCCAACTATTACCTTTTGTATATTACCACCAGATAAATCTTTTATAGATTGTTTAGTATTATCATGCTTTACTATAAATTCTTTTACTAATTTAGTTGTAAATTCCTTTACTTTTGTTAAGTCTAGTAATCCTTTTTTATTTAATTCCTTTGAAGCATATATCTTAGATATTGCATTGTCTTCAATTGAAAGATTTGGTGCACTACCAAAATGTAATCTATCTTCAGAAACATGAGATATTCCTAGTTCTTGTCTTTTTAATATAGATTCTTTAGTTATATCATTCTTACCTAAAGCGATTTTACCATTTACTATTGGAGTTGTACCTATTATCGCATTTACAAGTTCTGATTGTCCATTACCCTCTATACCAGCTATACCAAGTATTTGACCTTCACGAACTGTAAAGCTTACATCATTTACCACTACATTTTTGAATGAGTTTTTAACAGTTAAGTTATCAACGCTTAAAACTACATCCTTAAAGTCTCTTTGAGTTTTTTCTATGTTTAAATCTACATCACGACCAACCATAAGTCTAGATATCTCTTGTTCTGATAATTCACTAACTGTGTAAGTACCCATTGTTTGTCCATCTCTTAAAACTGTTAATCTATCACAAAGTTCTTTTATTTCGTGAAGTTTATGAGATATAAATATAATTGTATATCCTTGTTCTTTTAATAACTTTAACTGTTTAAATAATTCTTCTATCTCCTGTGGTGTAAGTACTGCTGTTGGTTCATCTAGTATTAATATCTTAGCTCCTCTATATAAAGCTTTTAATATTTCTAATTTTTGTTTCATTGCTATTGAAATGTCTTTTACCTTAGCTCTTGCGTCAACTTTTAAGTTATATTTTTTTGAGATTTCTTCTGTTTGCGCTATAGCTTCTTCAATATTTATAAATCCTGATTTTGTTGTTTCATGACCTAATATTAAATTTTCCGCTACAGTCAAAGAAGGCACCAGCATAAAATGCTGATGCACCATTCCTATACCTTTTTCTAGAGCTTGTTTTGAAGATGAGAAATGTACTTGCTCTCCATTTACAAATATATCACCACTAGTCTGCGGTATCATTCCAAATAGCATTTTCATTAAAGTAGATTTTCCTGCACCATTTTCACCTATAAGTGCATGAACTTCACCTTCATTTATAGCAATATTTACATTATAGTTTGCAACTACACCACCAGGGTAGACTTTTGTTAAATTACTTACTTTTAATATTTCTTTCTTCATTTAACACACCCCGATCCTAATCTAATTACTTAGCATTTTTTATTATTTCTTTTAAATCTGCTTCTTTCATACCTAAAGCACTACTAACTTCCACTTTTCCATCTTTTAATTGGTTTGCAATTTCACTTACTTTTGTTCTTATAGCTTCACTTACTGTTGAAGTATATATATCATTTTCAGCAAGCCCTACTGCATTTTCTTTTATTCCTAATACACTATGAGTGTTGAATTCTAATGAGTTATTTAAGTACGCATCCATTGCATCAACTAATGAGTTGTCTATATTTTTAAGAGCTGAAGATATTATATATTTCTGCTCTTCTTTTCCTTCATAAGCTAAAGCTTGGTCACTATCTACACCTATTACATATCTTTTTGCATCTTTAGCAGCTTCTACTGATCCTGCTGAAGCTGGTCCAGCTGCTGTGAATACTATATCTGCTCCATTTGAGTATTGAGCTAATGTTATTTCTTTAGCTTTTGCTGTATCTGTAAATGAACCTATATATGCTACTTCAACTTTAACATCTTTATCTATAAACTTAGCACCTTCAATGTATCCAACTAAAGAATCATTTATAACAGCTGATGTATCTCTAGCTCCAACGAATCCTATTACCTTTTCTTCATTAGCAAGTTCCATATCGCTAGTTGTAACTGCAGCTGCTAAAGCTCCTGCTAAGAATCCTGCTTCATTTTGCTTATATGTCATTGAGTAAACATTATCTAAGTCATACTCGTCATAGTTAACATCTGTGTCATAAACTATATACTTTTTATCTTTATAATTTTCTGCTGTAGTTTCAACATGTTCCTTCATATCCCAACCACCAGTTATTATTATGTCAGCATCTGATTCTGATGCATCTACTAATGATGGTTCAAATTTAGTTTGGTCAAATCCCATTTCTACAACATCAACATTAACTTTATCACCAAACTGTTCTTCTATTTTCTTCATACCAGCATTTGCTGAATCATTGAACCCTTTATCTCCTAAAGCTCCTGTTACTAATAATTTAACATTTACTTTTTCTCCATTAGAAGCAGCATCCTTTTCCTCTGAACCGCATCCAACTAAGAAAGTAGCACTAAGTCCTACAGCTAAAAGTGTTGATAATATTTTTTTCTTAAACATTTCTTAAACCTCCGCCTTATACAAATCAGTTTTATTTGTATCATTTAATAATTTTATATATTGATCAAATGTAAGTCTTTGCTTATAATTTGATAATATCTCTTTTGTACGTTTACCATTATCTTTTAGTAAATCTTTTATAGTTTCTGTAAAATAATTAATTGGTAAATCATATGCTATATTAGTATCCTCTGTTCTGAAGTCATTTCCATGAACTCTTCCTGCAAAACCTGAAACACCTATTTGAACTGTTGGAAGTAAATAAGATAAATCACCTATATCTCCACTTGCAAATGAATGGCAATCTGATAGTATCTTGTCTTCATTCATAAATTTAAGCATGTTATCTTTTACTGCTTTTGTAAGATTTTCATCTTGTGTTAAAGGTAAGTATCCACCTGTATTAGTAATTTCAACTTCTGCTCCAATAGACAATGCTCCACCTCTAAATGCTCTATCTACTTTCTTATTAACATCCATTATCGCATCTAAAGTTTTAGCTCTTATATACATATCTATTGCAACTTTATCTGGAACACTATTAACACTTGCTCCACCATCACTTATAACATAGTGAACTCTTATTGCATCATCTTCTTTAAATGTTTCTCTCAGGTACGCTATTGCACTTAAAGCGACGTTAGCTGCATTTAAAGCATTTACACCATCTGAAGGATTAAGTCCAGCATGTGCAGATATACCTCTAAATGTAATCTTTTTACCTAAAAATCCATTTAAACTTGAATTAACCTCTGCAAAATGACCTGTTCCTGGTGGCATTGCGTGAGCTGATAAAATTAAATCTATATCATTAAATGTATTAAGTTTAATCATTTCTTGCTTTCCTGATATATATGAAATTTTATTTTCTTTCACTAAATTTTCTCGGTATTCAAAATCACAGTATTCCTCTGCTGGAGTTGCTATAAATGATATCTTTCCACCAAGTTCTTCAATAATATTAGATTCTTTTAGTGCTAAAAATGTCCCTAACATCATTCCAACTTGTGCATAGTGACCACATGAGTGAGCACAGTTGTCTTTTTTCCCTAAGTACTTATGTTCAGTACTTGGTACAGAGTCTAATTCACATAATAAAGCTATATGAGGACCTTCTTTTTTAGAATCAATTGTGGCCTTTATCCCTGTTATTGCTATATCATTAATGTAATTAATGTTATACTTTTCAAGTTTCTCACATATTAACTTATTTGTTTCAAACTCCTTAAATCCAAGTTCTGGATTTTTAAATATTTCTTCACTTAAATCTATCATTTCTTTTTTTAGTGAATCTAAAAGTAAATTATCCATAATCCACCTCTCTTCCAAACTTATTTTATTATTTTGTGCTTATTATCATTTTTACTTTCTTATTATATCAGTTTCTGGATATAATTCAATATTTTTCTCATATTTTTTGTAGTATTTTGTATTATTTTGTTGGTTTATATCGTGTTAACTAAAATAATTAGGATTATTTCCTTATTATAATTCGTATTTTTCAAAAAAAATAGTGATCTAATAAGATCACCATTTTTCTTTCATGTTTTAAAATAACAACACTCAAAACAGATAAGTTAGTATTTGTAATTATACATTTTTAATATTGGAATATAAATGTTATACATTATCTTTTATTTATTATACACTATTAAATTATTTTTTACAATTATTATATATTATATTTCTAAAAAAAGATAATGGTGTAGACCATTACCTTTCTTTAATTCTTAAAATTAAAAAATTCTCTTGTTAAATCTGGTGGTGAAAATGTTACAAATACAAAGTCAGTATTTAATTTATTTGTCAAATCAGTAATATCATCATCATAATATCTTGGATCTACTAAATAAACATCTGAACACACATTTGATAAAAACGCAGCTAAAGGTAATGAAAATGAATCTTTTATAAGTAACACTTTTATTCCTTTTGGATTATTTTTATTTTTTATATGTGTGAACCCTTGATTTCCTGTAAGATATGAAGAGTACATATCTTTTTCTAAATCATAAGGACTCTTTTGACTATTAAAAGGCATTGTCGAAACTAATGAATCTTCAAATCTACCTTGTAAATTTACTATTCTATCTTTTGTTTGAGACATAAATTCAAAGTTAGTATCAAATTTAGGATATATCAATGTGAAATCATCAACTCCACTGTAGTATATACTAGCCTTTCTTGCCATTGACCCTGCATAGCTATTTTTATATTTTATAAAATTATAATTATCCTTATTTCTATAAAAACCATCTTCATCTAAGTTTAAATTGTATTTATAATTTAACTCATCAACTAGTTTTGTATATGCCCAAAAAGATGTTTCTATTTTCCAGTGATGATCCGTTTTAAAAAATAGATCTTCTTTCGGTATTCCATTATCAAGTAATCCATCTCTGAAATCTATAGTATCTATTCCTTTATCCTTAATACCTTTTATAAAATTATCTGCGGTTTCATTTGCAAAGTTATATGGTATACCTTTTGGAAATTCCGTGTACCCTTTGATGTATTTATCCGGAGGCATTAAGTATATTAATTTTGTTTCTTTATTTTTAATATTTATCTTAAGAGTATTCATTTCATTTACTATCTCATTTACAGGATTAGGTCCTTCAGCAAAATAAGTATAGTGAAGTGAGCCATTAGTATCTTTAACTACTTCAAAATTTGATTCTTCATTCTTACCCATAAGATTTTGCGTTAATCCATATAAACCAATATATTCATTCTTTTTATACACATTTTCATTAATGACAGAATCTATTTTATTAATAAGATCTTTTATAGTTTCAAAATTAAGATTACTATAATCAAATTCTTTAAGTGTACTTACTAATGGCCCAGAAGATATTTTTATATTTTGATATGAGAAAAACATCAAAAATATAATAAATATTAAAGCAGTTATTCCTTTTTTAATAAATAATCTTTTCATTATGTCAATTACCTTTCCCTATTTAGAAGTTAAAGTATATAAATGGATTATAACTACCTTTTACAAGGTAAGATGTAACTATAATAAATAATATCATTATTGCAATTGGGTAAGCATATTCTAACACTTTAACACCCTTAGTTTTTTCTACAATTAATTTATTTGCATGTTTTGCAATAGGTGTTGAGAACACTATACCAAGCACAAAGAATACAGCATATTCTTTTATAAACATCAATGTATAATCACTAAAGAATCCATTATGACTCAAAGCAAACATATATGAAATATATTTACCTGCTTCATATAAGTTTGCAGATCTAAATATTACCCATCCTAGATTAACTAAAAATAAAGTGTATATATGTTTAAAAACATCTATTTTATCTATTTTTTCAAAAGATA
Source organism: Romboutsia faecis (assembly GCF_014323405.1). Classification (GTDB taxonomy): domain Bacteria; phylum Bacillota; class Clostridia; order Peptostreptococcales; family Peptostreptococcaceae; genus Romboutsia_E; species Romboutsia_E faecis. The sequence continues at coordinate 457,150 of NZ_JACRWE010000003.1, forward strand.
TTATTTTTTCAAAAGCTATAAATACAAAGTTTAACAGTCCCCATACTATAAATGTCCACTCTGCTCCATGCCATATACCAGTTAACAACCAAACAACTAAAAGATTGCGAATCATCTTATCTTTGTTTTGAACTCTAGATCCCCCAAGAGGGAAATAAACATATTCTTTAAACCACGATCCTAAAGATATATGCCATCTTCTCCAGAACTCTGATATAGATTTTGATATATACGGATAATTAAAGTTCTCTTCGAATTTAAACCCAAACATTAACCCCATTCCTATAGCCATGTCTGAATATCCACTAAAGTCATAGAATATTTGTAACGTATAAGCTATAGAGCCAAGCCAAGCTAAAGATGCTGCTATTGGTGATATTTCGCTCATACCAAATACTCTATCAGCAACTATTGCCATGCTATTTGATATTAAAACTTTTTTGCCTAGCCCAGTTATAAATCTACAAGTACCTACCGAAAACTTTTCCCATGTTTCTTTTCTATTTTTAATTTGCTCAGCTATAGTACTGTATTTAACTATAGGACCAGCAACAAGCTGTGGAAAAAATGAAATGTATAATCCTACATAAAAAGGATTTTTTTGTACAACTCCACTTTTTCTATATACATCAATAACATATGATAGTGCCTGAAATGTAAAAAATGATATTCCTATAGGTAGCACAATGTTTGGAATAATAATAGGATTATTTTGGTATTGATTAATATTTCTAATAACAAAAGTCAAATATTTAAATATAAAAAGCATCCCTAAGTTATATATACATGTTATAACTAAAAAGAATTTGGCTATACTTTTTTTATCTCTATAAACATCTATAATTAAAGCTAGAAAATAATTTACTACAATTGATAATATCATTAATACTACAAATTTTGGTTCACCCCAAGCATAAAATATTAAACTTAATATTAATAAAATTCCATTTTTTAAACACTTCGAAAAAAATAAGCCATAATATAAGATTAATGTGACTGGTAAAAAATAAAATAAAAATGTTACGCTTGAAAAAATCATTACTATACCTCGTTTTCCTTTTTTATATTGTTAGTAAGATTTTCAATATATCTCTTCTTACGTGTTATTATATAGTAAATAATTACTATAAAAGTCAATAATAACAATATTCTTAATATAATTATTATTGTATTTATTGCTTTTTCTTCATTATTGCTAATTATCTCTTTTACATCAGTCGCATTCGCTAGTCTAATCTTTACATTTTCTTTTTTTTCGTACTCATAAATCCAAGATTTTACTAGTTGTATTTCTATCTTACCAGACCATCTATCACCTATATTTGATTCTATAGTTATCAACCCTGGATTTGCACCAGTATTTACTGTAAGTATGCCATCTTTATTTATTGTTACATCCTGTACTTTGGGATTAATCTCAAAATTAATTTTAGAATTTATCTTTTCTAAGTTTAAATCTTCGTATTTTAATTTGTACTTCGCAATGCTTTCTCCAACAACTGGAATCTGGACTAAATTATCACCAACTATCTCAATTTTACTCTTAGAGTTTATTTTATTTAATACTTGTGAATTATTATTTTCAGCATGTATTTTAATATAATTTCCAAAGAAAAATAATAAAGAGAGTAGTATTATGATGTATTTCTTAAGCGTCTTGTTCACTTTAATATTTCCTTTCTATTTGCACCATTTTTATAAAAATCTATATATAGTTCATTTCATCAAACTCAAGACTGTGCTTTACACTATTAGTTTGCATATCAATATTAATGAGCTGCTTTGCCCTATCAGTATTAAAGTAATTATTCCATGAGTATACAATTGAAATGAACTCTTCATTCTTTACTAATTGGTTATAGTTTTCAACTCTGTAAAGCTTTATACAATTGCGATTTGTATCATTTTTTTTATTTGTCTTTCCATAATCAATTTCTTTACCTTCTACACATTTTAAATAGATGTCATCATTTACTTGTACTGTTATATTTTCTGGTAAAGAAATTGAATGTAATGCTTGTATAGCTGCATACTCATAGTTATAATTTAATAATTTTATATGACCTTGTTCTAGTGATTTTAGTTTCTTATCAACATCTATACGAGCTAATCTTCTATTGAATGATGTTCCTTTTTTATATCTTTTTAATAAATTTATTCTAATGTCATCAAAGCTACTTAAATTATCATCTAAGTTTTTAGGCATAATTGGCTCTCTATCATATAAAATATGATATAAGTTTCTTTTATCATTTTCTTTTATTTCTTTTAATGTAAATGCATATTTCCATTTATCTTTTATATTATCAACATGAACAACTTTAGCTTTGAATTCAGTCCTATATACATCGGTATATATATTGATAGTAACTAATTTATCTTGTGGAATGTATACAGGTAAATCTAATATAGTAGCCATTCCTCCTTCTGATATATCGTTAGTTACACAATTTATTGTTTTATTATCATAGGAAATTGTACAGCTTGTTTCTACATGTATTCTTTCATAATTTCTATATGCCTTTCTACCTAACATAAAGAATATCGACATAAGTAAGTTATATAAATTAGTGCATAACCAGAATAAAATTACAACATAAGTAACCGTATTTTGTTCAAATGTCGCCATTACACAATTTCCGATTCCAATTGTAGTTAAGATAGATAAAATCATATGCGGTATAGCTTGAATAAAGTTATATAACTTATCATTGTCCTTATCTTTATTTTTTTTAGTTACTTCGAATTTCTTTTCAGATAAACCAAATGTTTCTAATACTACACTTGGAATTAATGCCATAAATAATATTGTTTCATATATATTTGTCCACTTTGTACTTCTTATATTATTGGATAAATATTTTAAAGATAAGTCACTAAATAAATACATTGGTAACCAAAATATAAGAACTTCAATAAAGCTACATTTAACAACCATGATTCCAAATGTAGAGAACATTATTGGAGATATAATATACATAAATCTTTTTAGACCTGAGTACCAATATGATATCGAAGATATATAACTAATTTTTTGTTTTAGATTCAAACCTTTTTTAAACAATATATTTACTTTTCTACCAGTTTGAATACACCCTCTGGCCCATCTTTTACGTTGTTTAATTAAACTTTTTAAATCAGATGGAGATAAGCCAGATGCATAAATTTCGTCTAATGCATAGCATTTATAACCTTTGCTTTGTATCTGTATCCCAGTTGCAAAATCTTCAGTTATAACTCCTGTAAAAAATCCGCCAATTTCTTCTAATGCTTCTCTGGAAATTAAAGTATTAGTACCACCATAAATAACTGAATTAGTTTTATTCTTACTAACTTGAACATCTCTATAAAAATAGTCCTGTTCGTTAGGTATTCTATTCTCTGAAAATAAATTGTATTGAAATAAATCTGGGTTGTAGAAACTTTGAGGTGTTTGTATAAAACCTATTTTTTCTTCTCCCATAAAATAAGGTACACATGAAATTAAAAAATCATGTTTAGGAATCATATCTGCATCCAATGTTAATATAATTGGAGATGAAGAATATTTCATAGCATTATTTAAGTTTCCTGCTTTTGCATAAGTATTTTCTTCTCTTGTTACATAATTAATTCCCATTGAGTCCGCTAAAGATTTCATTTCTGATCTATTTAAATCATCGCATAAATACACATGAACCTTAGACTTCTCTGGGTAATCCATATTTATACAACCATTTATAGTTTTATATATTAAATCAACTGGTTCATTGTATGTTGCTATAAATACATCTACATGAGGAAATTTTTCATCTTCAACAATAGGCTTTTCAGGGTAGACTATATTAGACATCTGTTGATAATGAACTATTGCTTCAAACATACCTATAACTTCAACAATTAGCAATAATACTCCTAATATTGTTGATAAGATTCCATACTCAAATGGAATAGTAAAAAATATTCTCCACGTTAGATATATTATTGATGATAGAACTGTTGCCAATATTAGCAGCTCCTTTTTCAATTTATTCTTTTTCTGATTATCCATTATTCCTCCTTTATCTATTTATGCTATTTAAAAATAATCATAATAATATTATTATAATTATTTTATTAGTATTATTTCGACATAATATTTCATATTATATCATATAGTTTTGTAATTATTAATACTTTAATCCTTATTACTTTAATTACTAATTTTTAATAAAATAAATAAAAGAGATACTAGAGCACTTCGATCCAATATCTATTTTAATTAATGTGATTATGATAGCTTAATAGGTAAGGCGTTATTTATTAATATAACTAATACGTAACCTTCAAATTCAGTTTACTATCACATTACCTCCATTTACCCATAGACTAAATACAAAGACATTTTTTATAATTAACAGGATGATTTTTTATGTATTATAAAACTAATAGGCAGACACTTAAAACAACAGATACTAGAGATGTTTATGATGCCATAGATAAATATAATATCAGAAGACTTAGAATAACATTTTGCTCTCTTACTTTAAATAACGAATGTATAAACTCTAGAACTGAGGTAGGGTTAATAGATCTTGCGGTATTATAGAAGGACAAATTCTTAGGAATAATCAACCATTTGAGAATATAATTTTAAGATATAGTAAAATACTTAGAATTGAGTATGTAGGTGATAATACACCGTCATCAGTGCTTCCAATATTTGATATTATAGAAGGTTGTAGAGGATTTATTATGGTAACAGAATGTACACAATTGCAAGGAGGACAATGCACGCAACGTAGGAGTTATCCTTTCTTAGTTACTAGTATAGATGAGAGAAATAATGCTATTAGAGTTTTAGAATAAGAGGTAATCAAAATCCTGAGTTCTTTATTTTAGATGCTCGTATGATATTAAGGGTTGAATGTTTGAGCCAAAGTAGTAATCCTAGCCTTCCTTGGAACTTAATTCCTATTTTACTTCAAAATATACCCAATAGATATGAAAATTAATAACTAAATTAATAAAAAAATAAGAACTATTCCTTAATTTCCACATATGATATAAAGAACAACATTTATATCATAAAAAGGGGAATCAGCAATGGAAAGAAATTATTGGCAAGAATATTGGGACAATTATTATAAGTTTATGGCTGTATATCTAAGAGAATTACAAAATGCTTATCCTAATAAGGATATTACAAATGAATACGTAGAGGTTGCTAACTTATTTGCACCTTCTATGCCTTTAGAGAATTCCGAAAATTCTAATGAATCTAATGACAGTAGTGGTTATAACAATCCAGAATTAGATAATAACCCTACTTCTACATCACCTGATGGTGGACAGTCTTCTAATCCTTTTACATCACCTGGTGGCGGGCAATCTCCTGCTCCTTTTACATCACCTGGTGGTGGGCAATCTCCTGCTCCTTTTACATCACCTGGTGGCGGGCAATCTCCTGCTCCTTTTATATCACCTGGTGGCTGGCAATCTCCTGCTCCTTTTATATCACCTGGTGGTGGGCAATTTACTATAAATAATTGTAGAAGGATGGCTATAGTTAGAATAGAAATGAGGAGAGGTTTTAACCCTTCTAACTTCTTTATGATAGTAGATAGAGCTGATAGAAGGAGTATTCAAGGATTTAGAATAGCTTGCGAATCTGGTAGAATTAGATTCATACCAATGGCTGTAGAATATAGAAATATAAATCTCATAGAATGCGCATTTTAGATTAAATCCAAAAGATGTTATCTTAAGTAATATATCTATGTACTACTTGAGATAACGTCTCTTTATTTATTCTTGCTAATTATTGATGTATTTATAGAATGTGACTTTCAACTCCTTATTATCGCATTTAAAATTTGCTAGAAAGTCTAACGAATTATATTTATAAATGGTTTAAGATTTATATAATAATGAAAAAATACCTTCTATATTTGAAAAAAATAGAACATAGATGTTCTTCATCTTATCGAATATAAAAGGTATTTCAAAACTTTTCTTATTAAGCTTTAATTTATCAATTATGCATTAACAGCATACATTTCTTTTAATTTATTCTGGATGTCTTTATTTTCAAGATATTCATCAAGAGTAGTCTTTCTATCCATTATTCCACCAGGAGTTATCTCTATTATTCTGTTAGCAAGAGTTTGTATCATCTCGTGGTCATGAGAGTTGAATATTAAAACTCCAGGGAACTTTTCAAGCCCTTTGTTTACAGAAGTTATACTTTCTAAGTCTAAGTGGTTAGTTGGGTCATCTAATACTAAAACGTTAGAGTTAGATAACATTAACTTAGATAACATACATCTAACTTTTTCTCCTCCAGATAAAACTTGAGCTTCTTTTAAAGCTTCTTCTCCAGAGAATAACATTCTACCTAAGAATCCTCTTATGAAACTTTCACTCTTTTCTTCAGAGTATTGTCTTAACCAATCAACTAAAGAGTAGCTTACTCCATCGAAGTATTGATTATGATTTTTAGGAAGATATGCTTGTGATGTAGTTACTCCCCATTTAAAAGTACCACTATCGGCAGTATCTTCTCCCATTATTATATTAAATAATGTAGTTACAGCTATTTCGTCACCCATGAAGGCTACTTTATCATCTCTATCTAATCTGAATGATACGTTATCTAAAACTTTAACACCATCTATAGTTTTAGTTAATCCTTCAACTTCTAATACTTCATTTCCTATTTCTCTTTCAGGAGTGAATCCAACGTATGGATATCTTCTTCTTGATGGTTGTATCTCTTCTATTTCTATTTTATCTAATTGTTTCTTTCTAGCTGTTGCTTGTTTTGCTTTAGAAGCATTTGAGCTAAATCTAGCAATGAACTCTTTTAATTGAGCTATTTTTTCTTCAGCTTTTTTATTTTGGTCTTTAGCAAGTTGTAATGCTAATTGGCTTGACTCATACCAGAAGTCATAGTTACCCACGTACATTTGTATCTTACCAAAGTCAACGTCAACTATATTTGTACATATTTGGTTAAGGAAGTGTCTATCATGTGATACAACTATAACTATAGAATCTTCTAAATCCATTATGAAGTTGTTTAACCAGTTTATTGATTGGAAGTCTAAGTGGTTAGTAGGTTCATCCATTACTAGTATTTCAGGTTTACCAAATAATGCTTGTGCAAGTAATACTTTAACCTTTTCTCCACCAGTTAATTCCTTCATTTGCTTATAGTGTAAGCTCTTGTCTATTCCTAGACCCATTAATAGTCTTTCTGCATTTGTTTCTGCATCCCATCCGTCAAGTTCTGCAAATTCTCCTTCAAGTTCTGCAGCTTTTATACCATCTTCTTCAGAGAAGTCTTCTTTCATATATAATGCATCTTTTTCTTGCATTATAGAGTACAGTCTTTCATGTCCCATTATAACAACATTTAAAACTGTATCTTCTTCATATTTGAAGTGGTCCTGTCTAAGAACTGACATTCTTTCCTTTTCAGTTATTGAAACACTTCCTGTGTTTGGCTCTATATCTCCAGCTAATATTTTAAGGAAAGTTGATTTTCCTGCACCATTAGCACCTATTATCCCGTAGCAGTTTCCTTTAGTGAACTTTAAGTTAACATCTTTGAATAACTCTTTATCACCAAATCTAAGTCCTACATTAGTAACTTGTAACATTCGCTTAATTCCTTTCTTGTCTATATTTTCTTTATAATACACAACATTATTTATAATATAATAAATATTAGTTTTAGTCAACTAAATCGAACCTATGTTTTAACATTATTTTATATTTTTATCTCCATATTATATAAATGATTTTATAAAATAATAAATTTATATTTGCATATTATATCTTCATTAATGTGAACTTTATTGTAAGGCCTCCAATATTATTATTTTCAGCCCAAATCTTACCACCATGCCCTTCAATAGCACTTTTACATATTGATAAGCCAAGTCCAGCAACTTTTCTACTTTTATCTGATGTATAAAGAGCTTCAAAAATTTTATCTAGTTCTTCTTTATTAACCCCTTTTCCACTATCACTTATAGAAACTACAATATTTTCATCAAAGTCTTCAAAAGTAACTATAATTTCTTTTTTAACCGAATTCATATTTTTTATACTATTACCTATTATATTACCAAATACTCTTCTAATCTTTGATAAGTCTATGTCAATAAAATCTTCATCACAATCAGATTCTATATAAAAATCTATATTTAATTGATTTAATTCATCTTCATATTCTTCATTAATTAAATTGACTAGTTTTTTAATTCTTATTTTTTCTTTTTTGCTACTACTTTCTAAGTTATAACTTAAATAATCATCAAATTCATCAATTAATCCCTTAATATCTTGTGATTTTGAATACATTATATCAATATATTTCTTTTGTCTTTCTTCAGGTAATGATTTATTTTTCATTCTTTCAGCATATCCCATTATTGAAGTAAGCGGAGTTTTTATATCATGTGATATTGAGGCTATTATTCTATTTTGATTTTCTTTTTCTTCATCTAATTGCTCTGTAAGTTCTACAAAGTTATTTTTCAACCATCCAATTTCATCGCACCTATGACACTTTACAGGCTTTATACCATATTTATAATTTTCAATATCTTTTATAAGATTTAATATTGGATTTACTAATTTTATATAAATAATTGTCATTAAAGCAATTAAAATACCTCCTAGTATTACTATTTCAGCCTTTACAATTGATATATATATAGGTACTATTTCTACATCATTTATTGGGATTACTTGAATAACTCTAAGCAAATAATTCTCACCATTAATGCTAATTATCTCTGATGATGTCATATTTAAACTACCCTTATTTTTTTGTCCCTTTTCTAATAGTACATGCCCTTTTGAATCCTTTATTTCAAGAAAATACTGTCCTTCGTCTTTTATTTCATCAATATTATATATAATTTCCTTTATTTCATTTATACTTGATTTATCCTCAGACTTTATATCTATATATTCTACTATATTATCTAAGTTATTTTGTCTATTATCGAGTTCATTAGATAACTTTTTGGATAAAAACAACTCATAGTATCCTAAAAGTAAAATATTATTTAGTATAAATGCACTTATAATAGCTAATGCTAATTTATTTTTAATCTTCATATTATCCACTTGTAGGTCTAACTAATTTATAACCCACTCCCCATACAGTTTTTATATACTTATTTTCTTTATCAATCTTATTTCGTAAACTTTTTATATGAACTGCCACTGTTCCAATATCTCCAAATTCGCTACCCCACACAGAATCAAATATTTGTTCACGAGATAGTACTTTGCCTGCATTTTCACATAAATATAGAAGCAGTTGAAATTCTCTAGTTGAGAATTCTACTAAATTTTTGTTTATATATACTTCATAACTATCTTTATGCACTTCAATTTCGCCAATACTAATTATGTTAATTGGTGCTATCTGTTTTCTTTTTTCTCTTCTTAAGTGAGCTTTTACTCTAGCTACTAATTCTTCTACTACAAATGGCTTAGTTATATAATCATCGGCTCCCATTTCTAACCCTAAAAGTGTATCTAATGTTCTACTTTTAGCTGTTACAAATAATATAGGACAATTTATTTTTTCTCTTATGGTCTTACAAACCGCTAATCCATCTACTTTTGGCATCATTATATCTAGTATAATCATCGATAATTCTTCTTTATTATCTACTAATTTTATAGCCCTTTCTCCATCGTAGGCTAACAATACATCAAAACCTTCATCACAAAGAGAATCCCCTATAAGTGATGCAATCTCTTTATCATCATCTACTACTAAAATTTTTGACATCTTAATTCTCCTTTATTTAAAATAAGGGCGTGTTATAAAGCTATAAGCTCTACATCATGCCCTTTTACCTAATCATTATATTATTTATTGTTACATATTTCCATATATATTTTATTTATTAAAAAGAGCTAAGAATAACTCCCATATACTTGGTTTTTCTTCTTTTACATCTTCTACTTCTTTAACTTCATCTTCTAATTTATATACTCCATCTGTTCTCATAGCAAATTGTACAGATTCAATATTCGTGTTTTCTTCACTTACAAATGAAGCTGGCTTAAAATCTTTTCCTGAGTATTTTTCCATTATTTCATTAATTTGTTTGTCTATCTCTTCTGGCATAGAGTTAGTTTGTGAATTAAGCTCATTTGTTCCTGAACTTAATTTTGAAGCACCTTTATTGATTTCACTAATACCACTTACAAGTTGAATACTTCCATCATTTAGACCTGTAACACCCGTATCTATTGATTTTATTCCAGTCACTAGTTGGCTACTTCCACCTTTTAATTCTTTTGCACCTGAGTCAATACCATCTATACCTTGAACAAGTTGCCCTACACCTGTATTAAATTTACCCATACCATTATATATTCCATTAATTCCACTTTTTAAAGGAGATATATTAGTATACAAATTGTTTATTCCGCTATTTAATTCATCATATCTTGATGTTGTACTTTTTATTCCAGAATCTATAAGATTATATCCATCTAGTATCCCTTCAGCTCCTTTTTCTAGTTTGACTAATTCTATTTGTAATGCTTCTAACTGTTCTCCTGTTAAATTTGACTTAATTTTATCAATAGAGCTCTTAACTGAATTTATATTTGATTCTAAGGCTTGCTTATATCCTATAGACCCTTTAGATAATTCTGATAAACCTTGGTTAAATGCATTTGAACCTTCTTTAACTTGTGATAATCCACCTTCAAAAGACTTCATACCGCTATTAACCTCTTCTAGCCCTAAAAGTAAGTCATTACTATTCTTATAAATAGCTTTTACTCCAGTTTTGTATTCACCTATGCCTGATGATAAACTTTCTATACCACTATCTAATGAAGTTACTCCTGTTTTATATTGGCTTACTCCATTTTTTAATTCTGAAGTCCCATTATGAAGTGAATTTACCCCAATAGTATATTTATCTAATCCATCTTTTAAAGTTCCAGTACCATCATTTACAGATTCTATAGCTTCAACTAATGTATTTAAATCTCCAGTCATTTCTGATGCATCTACATCTACACTAATTGCCATATTCATACCATTTATAGATATTGCATCCATTTCAAAGTCTGTAACATCTGCCGTTAATGTATAATTTGCATCAGTACCTGGTAGTTTTATATAATTTATAGATTTTGTAGATCCGACATTTGCTATAGTAGCATCTTCTGACACTACATTTTTGCAACTATCTCCATTTAAAGTTAAAGCTATTTGTAAAGCATAGTTATCATAAAACACAGCGTTAATATTTTTATTTTGTGTTATATCTAATTTTATTTCTAATTTACCACTTTTACCAGCTAATTCCTCTGAAGTTATTAGTTTCCCATCAAGATAATACTTTAAACTTATATTCCAAGGTAGCTCATCAGATTCTAGTTCCCCTTGATAATAAAACTTTCCATCTATATTTGGAGCTTTAGCATTCAATACTCCACTTATATAGTTTAATTTATCATCAGTTGAAAGATTTAATACATTCGAGTAGTTTCCATAGTCTACTATGTCTTTATTTGAATCAAATCCATTAACTACATAAATATTGTTAATCTTACCATCTTCATTTAATTTGGCATATACAACTTCTTCTTTAGGAGTATTTCCATCTGCAAATACTGGTAAAATATTACTCATTAAAACTGTTGCTGTAATGACAAATGCTGTCGCCTTCTTTGTATTATTATAGTTACTATTTTTCATGTGCGAATTCATAGTGAACTTCCCCCTTATAAAATTCTGATTTATATGTAGTCTTTTCAATCACTTTATCAAACATAATTAATATTGTTGGTAAAAAGAATAATACTGAAATTGCTGAAATTACAGTTCCTCTACCAAGTAATGTTCCAAGTTGAACAATAACTGTATTAGTTGATATATTACCTAAAGCAAAACCTGATATTGAAAGAATACTTGCTGATGTTAATATACTTCCTGTCGCATGACTTATAGTATTTTTTATTGAAATATGCTTATCATATTGTTTTCTATTACTTAAATACTCATTAGCAAATAATATTGCATAATCAACTGTTGCACCTAGCTGAACTGCACTTATAACCATATATCCTATATATGCGATCTCTGAATTTGAAAAATATGAAACTGATAAATTTATCCATATTGCCGATTCAATTGCAATTAAAAGTAATAATGGTACCGATAATGATTTATAAGTAATAAGTATCACTATACCTATTGCAATAATTGCAGCTATAGTTGTTACCTTATTATCATTGGTTACAGTTTCTTTTATATCATAAGCACTTGCACTACCACCCGCTAAATAGCAGTCTTCTCCAAAATATTTTTCACCTAAACTTCTTATATCCTCTACTGCTTTAAATGCCTCTTTACTTTCTTCTTCTGCATTAAGTGTTATTATCATTCTACTATAATCCTCACTGACTAAAGCAGATAATTGATCTTCTGGAACAAAACCTTTTGGTATTTCATTGCCTACAGTCATAGAATAAGACATTATATTTGATACACTATCAATATTAGAAACTTCCTCACCAAATTCTTTTTCTAGAGCTGTCTTATCTCTTGGTAGTAAAAAAACTAGTGAATTAGATTTTCCAAATATATTATTAGTTTTGATTGTATCTCTACCTATTTCAGTTTCTTCTCCACTTGCCATTGATGATGCTCCATAAGTAAAATTACTTTTACCTTGAGCTATGTAGCAAGGAGCTACAATAAGTATTATTAAAGCCACTACTATTGGACCAATCTTCATAGATAAATTTCCTAAGTTTTTAAAAGAAGGCATAAATGATCTATGCTGAGTTTTGTCAATTATTTTATAAGTATAAATTGTTAAAACTGGTAACAGTAGCAATACTGATAAAAGACTAAACACTATACCTTTTGCAAGTACAATTCCAAGGTCTGGACCTATCTTAAATCTCATTAGTGTAAGTGCTAAGAAACCAAGTACTGTTGTTGCTCCACTTGCCAATATAGATGAAAATGATCTGGTCATCGCATTTAACATAGCTTCTTTTACATTCATGCCTTCATTTCTAAAATCTGCAAACCTATGAAGCAAAAATACAGCATAATCTATAGATACAGCTAACTGCAAAATAGAAGCTGTTGCTTCTGTTATAAAGGAAACCTCTCCTAAAAATACATTAGTTCCTCTATTTATTAAAATAGAGATTCCAACTGTAAATAAGAATAAAAATGGCTCAAACCATGAGCTAGTACTTATCATAAGAATAAATATTATTATAGGAATTAAGAATGCCATAATCTTAGAAATTTCTTCATTTGTTGAAGATTGAGCAAATGAAAGAGTCGCTGCGTCTCCAGATACAACGCCATCTTCTCCTACAAGCGTCTTTAACTGAGCAATTGTTGCAATTAGCCCTTCCTCATCCTCAACAACAACTTCTATTAATGCATTTCTATCTTTATATGAAGTTTCTAAAATGCTTTTATCTATCATGTCTAACGGTTGCTCTACATTAACATAATCATCCATCCAAGTTACTTCTTCTACTCCATCTACTTGTGATATAAGCTTTTTATATTCTAAAGCCTTTGCTACACTGACGTCTTCTAGCATTATCCTTAAATTTGGTGGACTTTTATCAAATTGCTCCTCCATAATTTTAAGTGATATTGTAGATTTAGAATCTTCTGGTAAATACTCTACCATATCAAAATTAACCTTAACCATTTGCATTGCAAATATGCTAAATAGTGTTAGTAAGAAAAAAACTATAAGCACTATGAACTTATGTTTTAATATTTGCTCTGATAATTTTTTCATTTTACACCCCCTGTTATATTTCAATGTTGATAAAATAAATTATATTAGTAAAAAATTAATAAGTTATGTATAAATTATTAAAAATTATTAAAAATAAAAAAATTCTGTATGATTTATATGTATATCAACATATTCATACAGAATTTTCATTAGAGTATTATATTTTTGCTATAGTTATATCTTTGCAAAATTACATGCAGGATAAGTACAAGTATCACATTGCATACAAAGTCCACCATGACCATAAGCTGCTATATCAGCTTTATTTAATCTCTCATTTACTAATAATCTAGGTAATATTACATCAAATACAGTAGTCTTGTTATACATTGCACATCCTGGTATTCCCATTATAGGTACTTCATTGTAGTAAGCAAGTAAAAACATCGCCCCTGGAAGTATTGGTGAACCATAAGTAACAAGTTCTGCACCACATTCCTTTATTGCAGTAGGTGTAACATCATCTGGGTCTACACTCATTCCGCCTGTACAACATATAAGCTCTGCACCTTTATTAATAAACTTTTGTATTGCTTCTTTTATTACTTCTTTATCATCTGGACATATAATTTGTCCAATTATTTCACAATTATATTTCCCTACTTTACCTTCTATCACTGGTCCAAATTTATCAACTATTCTTTTGTGATAAATTTCATTACCTGTTGTTACTATGCCTACTTTCTTGGGTTTAAAAGGGAGAACACTCACAATCTTATTTTCTCCAACTACTTTTTTAGCTTCTTCTAGTTTTTCTTCTCCAATTAACAAAGGTATTACCCTTGTTCCTGCTACCTTAGTTCCTTTTTTAACTTCAAAGTTATTATGAAGAGTTGCCATCATTATATCATCTATAGAATTTAACTTTAATAAAGTATCTACATCTATTTTTAATAAACCATCTATACCTGCTATAAAATCTATTTTACCTTCTTTTATTTCACTAAACTCTAAATTTTCTCCTGCTGCTATATCCTTTAAAAATATAGCACCATCATTTTCATGAATCATACCTTCTACAGCTTCCCATACATATAAATTATCTTTCCCTAAAGATAATAAAACAGGTATATCTTCTTCTTTTACAACATGCCCTTTTTTAAACTTTCTTCCTTTAAATTGACCTGGCAATATTTGAGTAATATCATGGCATAATACCTGACCTACTGCATCTACTGTTTTTATTTGTTTCATACTCTTACTCTCCTTTTACCTTTTCATAATCTTCTTTAGTATCTATATCAAATAACATTTCTTCATTTACATCCACATACATAACTTGATTACTATTATTTATTACCTTTTTACCCTTTTCATCACCATTTAATAATAATAGATCATTTTTCTTATCATAAGGAAATATCACTGGATTACCACATCTATTTTCGTGTTTCGGTATTACTATATTATCTTTATTTTTTTCAAATCTATCTATTAGCTTATTTATATACTTTCTACTGACTTTAGGTTGGTCACCTACAAAAAACATAAAACCATCACATTTTGTACTACTTTTTAATCCTAATTTTATGGATTCACTTTGTCCTATCTCTGCGTTATTATTTTTGATTAGTTTAAATCCATATTTTTCACCTATTTTAAGAACCTCATCATATTGGCTAACCAGTATTACTTCATTAAACTTACATTTACTTACTTCTCTTATCACATGCTCTACTACAGGTATTTCTTTATATTTTAATAGTAATTTATTCTCACCCATTCTCTTTGATAAACCCGATGCCATTATTATTGCATTAACCATATATCATCCTACCTTTATAAACATTTTACACAAAAATTCTTCTTTATACTTCCATAAAATATACTAATATTAGGGTTTTCATATTTTATAAGTTTAATTAGTTCTTTAGCAATACTTTCATAGTTTTCATCTTCTACTTTATTAATAAAAAGGATTTTATTATTCGTAGCATTTTTAAAAAGTCCATCTTTATGTAATATCATACTCTTTAAATGAAGAAGGTTAACTTTATCTTCATGTATATCAGTTATTTTTAAAAATTCCTTTAAGTTATGTATATTCTCATCCTTAATATCCATTCCATAAGATGTTATATCCACAATACCTATAACTTTATTTGTTTTAGGGTATACTACTGGTTCATAATCCCTCCATCCTTTTAGCTTTTTTTTCTTTGAACCATCTCCTTCTATAAGAATAAGTTCAAAATTATCTTCTATCTCATTTATTTCATAAAAGTCTAATCCAATTATTTTATTTTCATGGTTTATATACTTTCCTGCTACAGTCACTCCACAAGAATTAATTGTAGGTAATTCTTTATCATATTCAGTCATAAGTAGATTATCATAAGTATTTTCATTCAATAAATATATTTTCGTAGTTGTAGTTAAAAGCACCTTACACTTATTTCTATAATACTTAGCAAAATAATTTATAAAACTTGTCTTTCCACCTGCACCTACTACTGTTATAATCTTATCATTTGATTCTAACATTTCCATTAAAAGCATTATATCACCTCATACTACTTAACTATATAATAACATAAAAAAAGATATACTAGAGTGTCTCTGTATATCTTTTTTATATTTAATATTAATTTTATATAATTAAATTTAGTTATATACTAATCCAAATTTAACTTCATTTTTACTGCTTTCTCTCATATATAATGAGAATATTATCTCATAAGTAGAAGGAGATTTTTCTTGTATTTCTGTTAAAACGTTGTTTAAGAATACTATTGTACTTTCACTGTTATCCATTTCTACAAGTAGTATTCCTTTCTTTTCTATAAAATCAGTTCCTACTTCTTTTATATTACTTATAAGTTCTTCTGCTATGTCTCCCTCACTTTTACTTATGTCAAATTTATTGAATGAGTATTTTATCCCACCTTCACTTGCAAAAAGCTCTTTTAAGTCAGTTAGATCTATACTTATCATACAGAAGTCAGATACAGCTTCTATCATAAGATTTATTATATTCATTATTTCATTACAGTTCTCTTCATTTATTAAGAATTCTTGATTTAATCCTAACTCTTCTTTATGTTCTTTTTCTGAAGAGTTTAAACCTATACTTAATACTCTTCTTTCTCCTGCCATAAATGATATTGCTTTTACTATGTCTACCGCTCTCTTATCTTCTGTTGAGTAAGTTAATAATAATATATCTACTCCATCTAATAATTGTCTAACATATTCTTTGTCTACATCTTGGTTGATGTTTATTTTTTCAGTATCCATATTTTCTTTAACTACATTATATATAGATTCTAGGTTACTTATTCCTTCGTTACCTATTCCTATTATCTTTGCATTTTTACTTATGTTTTCCATTGTACTTCTCCTTATGGTTCTCGTTTTAAAATTACCTTATTATTAAATTAAAACATATTATTTAAATATTTTCCATATTTATTATTAACAGCTTTAAATAAAGGCACACCTATTATAGTTATTACCATAAATTGTCCAAATCCTACTTCTAACATTGTAATAAATAATGGCATTTCGAAGAATACGTTTAATTGTACTGCTACTATTATAGCATTCACAATTACTGGCCATAAAGATGCAATATATATATATCCTGTCTTATCTTTTATATACTTTCCTGTTATATAAACTAAGTATACACTTATGAAAGTTGCTAATGTTCCAAATATTATATCTGGTACTCCGTAAGGCCCTAATAAATTAGCCAAGAAACATCCTAGTGTAAGTCCTACTATATATTTTCTGCTAAATAAAGGCAATAGTGTCATTACCTCTGATAATCTAAATTGTATTGGCCCATAACTTATTAATGGCAAACCTAACGTTAATGTTGCATATAAAGCAGCAACTATTGCAGTCATTACTATTGATCTAGTCTTTTTTGTCATATGTTTCCTCCTATTGTTTACTTGTATAATTAGAATTTCATTTGCTTATTTATTTTATACAATAAAAAAACCGTAGATAATCTACGGTTATGCACAAATTTAGAACATTCATTAAAATGCAGGTTACCGTAGTTTTATTTAGAGACAGGAGGTTTACGAACTGTCTTATAGTTTTATATCCTATTATATAATAAATCTTGAATAAACTCAATATAGTTATTTTTATTAGTTATATTTCATATTATAAATTAGTATCTTTGTACTCTTATGGAGGTAATATGCCCGAAAAAAATAATTCAAATACACATTGTAACCCATGCGATATAAGCAACTATTGCAACAATCTAGCTAATCAATTCAACTTTTTGGCAGCTATTTATACTGCTATTATTTCACAAGAAATTGAGGATGATGAAGTTTTAGGTTTATTAGGATCTTTTTTAATTGTACTTGGAGAACAAGTTTCTTTAGCTTCTGAAACACGTATATTTTGTAAATCTCAATTTGAGGAGGGTGAAGAAAATAATCTTGAATCAGATACTAATATAGCTGTTGAAGACATTTTTGATAGAGGTATATCTAAAAATATTCCTAAACCTAAATATAGGAAAATTCGTAAGAAGATAAGAAAGAAAAAAAGAACTAAAAGATAAAAAGACTTATGATATTAATAAATAACTATCATAAGTCTTTGTTTTATATAATTAAGCAATAGGCTATTTTATATATTTATAATTTTAATCATTCCCCATGCATGTCTTTTATCTTATCCTTATCCAATACAACATTTTTATCATCATAAGCTGCTTTACTGAATATTTTTTCAGCTTCTTGTATATCTAAACCCTTTATATCCATTTTCTCAACTCTAGCCTCGCCTACTTTATCATTGTATAATCCATATAAATAAGCTACAGCTTGTGGTAAAAATCCTAATAACCTAGCTCCAACTGCATCTGCCGCCACTGGATCTGTACTTGCGATTATAAGGCCTGGTGTATCTACGCTTTTTCCACTCGAAGGGCCTGTACCTACCATCGCTTTATCACAACTTACTATTGATAAATCTATAGGGACTTTATTAGCAAACGCTCTTATAAACCCATGTAAATCTTCATGTATGCCTGTATTTTTCTTAGGATATCCATGAACTTCTGCTGGTGGCCATCCCATTGCTATATTTTTTATACTTGCAGTTACAGTTGCTTCTTCATGATTTTTAAGTTGGGTAAAAGATATAATCACATCTGCTTCATCTATTATCTTATTTATTGGAGTTGATTTTATTATATGATGATCTAGTTGTAAATTAACATATGGTCCATAGTTTAAATCAACAAATTCTACATTTTCCTCATCTATAACTTTGTCATATCCTACCTTAGTCATTATATCTGAAGTTTTACCGCCACCTGAACCTGTTGCTATATATATTTTAGCTACCTCTTTTGATTTCACATATTCTATTAAAGTTTTTAAAGTCTTTGGCCCTACCACTGCACCTGTTCTTGGCCCCTTATCATTGACCCAATTAGGAGTTATAATTACTGTATCACCTTTCTCAATTACCTTATCTATTGGAAGCATATCTAAAGCCTTCTCTAAGGATTTACTTTCTGTAAATGCTTTAGTTATAGCAACATACGGCTCTTTCACTTTGCGTTTTCTCATTCTTTCACCTCTTTAAATAATATTTTTCTATATTTTAATTATTTGTAAATTCCTCATAATTACACCTCTATAATCATAAATTTCATTAAGTATATTTTTAAAAGTTAGCAGGTGATTTTTTGCGTTTATTAAGAACTTATAGAAAACCAATTCATTTAGAAGTACTTACCAGTGTACTACTTATATGTGCAACTGTATTAGCATTAGTTACATACAACAGCCCTTATAGAAGTGTTTATAAATATATTTTTAATAAGATATATATTACTCCTAATTTTTCTTTACATATGTTTATAAATGATTTTTTAATGGCAATATTTTTTTTGGTGGCTGGACTTGAAATTAAGCATGAGATACTATATGGAAATCTTTCAAGTTTAAAAAAAGCATCCTTTCCAGTTATAGCTTCTTTAGGAGGAGTAGTTGTACCTGCAATTATATTTTTTCTATTTAATAAAAATACTCCTTTTTTAAATGGAATTTGTATCCCAATATCTACTGATATAGCTTTTGCTGTTGGTTTATTTTTATTATTTAGAAATAAACTAAACCCTTCTCTAAAGATATTTTTATTATCATTAGCTGTCGTAGATGACTTAATCTCTATTGCTGCAATTGGTATAATTTATTCTCTAGATATTAATCTATTATATCTTTCTATAGCTTTGTTATTCTTGATAGTATTATGTTTAGCTAACGCAGTTTTTAAAGTAGACAGTATTACATATTATCTTATTGGTGGTGTTTGCTTGTGGTATTTTATTCATTTAAGTGGTGTACACTCTACTATTAGTGGTATCCTTTTAACACTTGCAATCCCCTCTAAGCCTAGATTATATAATTTAAGCGTATTAGAAAGGCTCCAACGTTTTTTGGTTCCCTTAAATAGTTTGATTATCATTCCATTATTCGCTTTTTCTAATACTGGTGTATCACTTAACTATAATTTAGATTTTTCTAGTGCTACGTCATTATCTTTAGGTATTATTCTAGGTTTATGTATAGGTAAACCATTAGGAATTATGCTATTTTCATATGTATCTTGTTTATTTGGAATTACTGAAAAACCGTCTTATATACCTTGGAACTCTGTTTTTTTAGTTTCTTTACTAGCTGGTGTCGGTTTTACTATGTCTATATTTGTCTCAGAGATTGCTTTTATTCGAGATGCAGCTCTTATTAATATTGCTAAGATGTCTATACTTACATCGGCTATAATATCAATATGTTCTACTAGTATTGCGATTTATGTAAATAGCTTTTTTGAAAAGAAACATAATAAAAATAAATTTCAAAAATCAGATAAGTGTAATATTTCATAATTACATATTAATAAAGGTAGATAGTTTTTAAACTATCTACCTTTATTTTATAACTTCTCTTGTACTTCATTATATAGTGCATTAAAAAAAGGTCTTAGATTTGTTTTGATATAGTTATAGTTGTTGTCTTGTGAACTATTGTTAAGATTATCAACCATGTAATTAATTGCTCTTAGTAGACATTCTATTTGTATCGGTGTAAATGTTATTGGTTCTAATGTTCCTTCTTCATTGGATTCTATAGTCGCTTCTCTTAATAAACTTATAATATATTTTGCATATATATTTCCTGGCATTATTTGTTCTGCATATTTCATTTGTTCTTTAGTATTATTTGGGTGTTTTGATTTTATTTTCGTTATATAATCTTTATATGCTAACTTTCTTTCTTGCATCCTATCCCACCTTTCATATAACTTATTCTATTCACTTGCTTTAGCTTTTATTTGTATAAAAAGGCTGTATATGATTATTAACTAATTTTCATTATTTTAATTTAATATTTCCTATACATTATTTATCTATTTTACAACCTACATAGATCTCTACTAGCTTATCAATAGTTTTTGCTTTTATATTACTCTCATACCTTTACTACTTATATATTGTTTATACATTTTATGAAAGATACTTAGAATATATTTAAGTTTAAAATACAAATCAAACTCTAACTTAGATTTCAATTCTTTTAATTTTTATAAACTTATTATAATTATCTTATTTTTTTAGTATAATAAGATGATATATTTTCCAATATATAAAAATAATACTTCTTATCTAATAATCTAATAAAAAATTGAGAAAGGATGTGAGCTATTTTTGAATTTACCAAAGAATAATATAAAAATATTAGATAATATATTTATGATTCAACGCATTGTCGATCCTCAAGAAAAAAAAGTTATAGAACTTGAAAGTACACTTAAAGCATTTGGCTCTCATAAGTGTTTTGACTTTTGGAAAAGTGGTGCGTCATGCCCTAACTGTATTTCAATGAGAGCTTTGAATGAAAATAGTTCATTTTCTAAATTAGAAAGTTTAAATGATAAACTATATATGATAATAGCTGCTCCATTAAATATAAATAATAAAACTTATATCCTTGAGCTTATAAAAGATGTCACAAATGATACATTATTCTCTAATTACAAAGATAAAACTATAGAAGAATTAAAGTATGAAATAAATAAATTAAATATGCTAGTCGTGACAGATGAGTTAACAAGTATATATAATCTTAGATATTTAAATGAAAACTTACCTGTTGCCCTTAATCATTTGTCCTTACCAGATTATTCTGTTAGCATAATAATTTTAGATATTGATAAATTTAAGCTAATTAATGATACTTACGGCCATCTATGTGGCGATTATATAATTAAAGAGTTTGCGAATTTAATAAATTCATATATAAATAAAATAGGTGGATGGGCTTGTAGGTATGGTGGTGACGAGTTTATATGTGTTATTGAAAATATTTCAGAAAAAGATACTTATGATAAAATCTATTCCTTTAAAAGGATATTAAAAAATACTTCTTTTATCTATCAAGATAATGAAATTCATATTACATGTAGCTATGGCATTGCCAATCTTTCCAATGAAAATATAACCCTTACTGAAGCTTTGAATCTAGTTGATTCTAGACTTTATGAATCAAAAAAAACTAGAGATACTATTTCTTAAATTTATAAAACTTTAAAAATAATATAAAAAATAGAGCCCCCTATGCTCTATTTTTATATATTATTTATTAAATATTATCTTCTTGTAAATCTATAACTATCTTGTCACATCTATTACAAAAATAAGCCCCTACACTATTAGAACTAGACTTATCAGAAAGCCTAATCCCTTTAATAAATGGTGATAAAAATATACCCTTATCTTTTCCTTGTGGTATCCATTTAATAGAGTATCTATCTCCATGTATAATACCAGATTCCATATTTTTATTACAATATGGACAAACCATGTAATCCCCCCTAAATTTCAACTTGAAATTTTCTATGATACACTGTATCTTTCAAATTAGTATATTATTAAATAATGCTATTTCACATTAAAGTTTTCTTAAATATTGATATCATAGTAAATCCTAATGCAACTATAATTGATAACGAAATAACTATATTTTCAAAAATAATCATTACTATATATCCAACATATTCCAGTTGTACTCCTCCTTAACACAATAATTGTAATAATAAATTAATTTTATTTCAACAATATATAATAAATCTATTTTATTTAATTTTAAATATACAATTAATTCATTTTCATTTAAACTTACTCCTTAATAATATAAAATTTTTATACATTCTCAATTCAAAATACAAAATCAGTCAATAAGTTAACAAAACTGGATCATTTATATGAATTTCATATAATAATTCACAATTACCACATAGTAATATATAATACTACTTGGGGGTAATTGGTATAATATTTTACTAAAACATATGGGGGGTATTATGAAATTAAATTACAAGCATACTATGTATGCATCTTTTACCGGTTATATCGTACAAGCAATAATAAATAACTTTATACCTTTATTATTTTTAACCTTTCAGTCATCTTACAATATTCCAATTTCAAAGATTACTTTTTTAGTTACTTTCAATTTTGGATTTCAATTAGTGATTGATTTTTTATCAGCTGGATTTATTGATAAAATTGGTTATAGGACTTCAGTTGTTATTGCTCATATCTGCTCAGCTTCAGGTCTTATATCATTAACTGTATTACCAGAACTTTTTAATGATCCTTTTATAGGACTAATACTTTCTGTTATGATTTATGCTGTTGGCGGTGGATTAATTGAAGTACTTATAAGTCCAATTGTAGAAGCTTGTCCTACAGATAACAAGGAAACCGCTATGAGCCTTTTGCATTCTTTCTACTGTTGGGGACATGTAGGCGTAGTATTATTATCAACTGTATTTTTTGCAGTATTTGGAATTTCAAATTGGAAAGTACTTGCAATTATTTGGTCTATCGTACCATTAGCTAATACATTTTTCTTTATGAAGGTCCCTATTGCAAATTTAGTCGAAGAAGATGAAAATGGATTAACAATAAAAGAACTTTTGTCTCAAAAAATATTTTGGATTATGGTAATCTTAATGATATGCGCTGGTGCAAGTGAGCAATCTATTAGCCAATGGGCTTCAACATTTGCTGAAAAAGGTCTTGGTGTTAGTAAGTCAATCGGTGATTTAGCTGGACCAATGCTTTTTGCTGTAATGATGGGATTATCTCGAATTGTCTATAGTAAATTTGGTGAAAAAATTGATCTTGAAAAATCAATGATATATAGTGGAGTTCTTTGCTTTCTAAGTTATCTTATTATCTCTTTATCTCCTTGGCCAATATTAAGTCTTATCGGATGCAGCTTATGTGGATTATCAGTTGGTATACTTTGGCCTGGAACTTTCAGTATATCTTCTTCAAAAATAAAAGGCGGTTCAACAGCTATGTTTGCTTTTTTAGCACTAGCAGGAGATGTTGGTTGTTCTATAGGACCTACAGTTGTTGGTAGAGTTTCTAGTATTTTTAATGATAATATTAAAATTGGAATTATATCTGCTAGCATATTTCCTATCTTATTGATTGTAGGTATTTTTATAAACAAATTTATACAAAAGCCAAACACTTCTATTATAGAAGATATTTAATATAATTACTATATATTAATAAATTAAAAACCTGGGATAATACCCAGGTTTAATCAATTATAATTATATATCCCATTAAATATAAAACTCTTTCATCTCATCAAGTTTAAGACAAGCTAAATATTTCCCATAACAACATCCACAATCAATAAGAATCTTTCCTGGTTTGTGCATTATTTTGTCATGTCCTAAAGTATATGTTGGAGTATGCCCTAAAACAACTGTATAATCTTTTACTTTGATATCAGAAAGAAAGAATTCTCTATTCCATAATCTTTTATCTTCAGACGTATTATTGAGTGCTTCTTCTAATGTATAGTCTCTATCCGAATTATAAAATCCACCATGGACTAAAATATATTTACCTAAATTAACTACAGTAGGTAATTTATCTAGATACTCCACCAATTCTTCTATATATTTATCATCTTTTTCTTGTAATTTATTATACGTTATAAGTCCATCTGCTTTAAACCAAGGATTTTTTTGTATAGGAAATTCATCATACATACCTTTATAAAAATCTACCAATCTACGTTCATGGTTTCCTTTTATTAGGTGTATATTATTATATTGTCTAATATGATCTACAATTTCAAGTCCGCCTTCTTTTCTATCTATAACATCTCCAATTATATAAAGATTATCATTTTCATTAAATTCTATTTTTGATAACATTTCAATATACTTATTATATTCTCCATGTATATCTGAACATATATAAGTAGCCATAAATTTAGTCTCCATTTCATTATGATTAATAATTATATCATAAAATTTCAACAAAATTCACTAAATCACTTAAAAAACTAATTTATGGCTTATTATATACACTATATCATCCATCATTATATTTATATATTAGTTTTCTTAATTAACTATTCTTATGAGCCCATTTAATTAATTCATCCCATAAGTTCTCTGTACATACTCCTAATATTAAAACAAAAACAACAACATATAAAATATATATGGGTAAGATTAAGTATCTACGTTTCTTTCCATTAAGAAAATTCTTGCATTTATCTCTTAACAAATACATCAATAACCCTCCTCTTTATACCTTAATCATAGTTCAATTTAAGGAAATAATCATTATCTCTTATTTTTTACTAATATACTTCTATAGAATCAATGTCAATATACTACTTTAATTTATTTATAATTCATATAACGTATTTAATCCTAATAGTATATACTATAACTTTATTGTTAAAGGAGAATATTAATGAGAATAAAAGGTAAAAACGTACTTATAAATGATAATTGTATATTTCGATATATGCTAATGATATTTGGCATATTTTTATGCTCTATAGGTATCAATGCATTTTTAACTCCCTCTAAGCTTCTAAGTGGTGGCGTTGCAGGAATAAGTGTAATTTTATATCAGCTTTTTGGATTAAATCAAGGTATAAGTACCTTTTTAATCAATATTCCTATATTTATAATAGGAATAAAATATTTGGACAAAGATTTTTTAATTATTAGCTTCATTAATATGTTTATATTTTCTTTCGCATTAGGTGTAACTCAAAATTTATATAGATACATATACCTTAATGACAATATAATTCAATGTATATATGGTGGGTTATTAAACGGTTGTGGTATGGGTATTATATTCAAGTCTAGAGCATGTTGTGGAGGATTAGATATAATAGCTGCTAGCTTAAAAAAAGAATTCAATATAGAGATGAAAAATACCTTTTTAGCTATAAATTTATTTATTGTTGCTGTTGGTGGATTTTTCTTTGGATTTAAATTAGCATTATACACTCTAGTTGCAATGTATATTGCTTCACATACAATGGATGTGGTAAAAGATTCTTTCAATAGTCAGAAATCAATAATTGTTGTTACTGATTATGATGCACAAATTGCAGATTCAATAATGACTAAATTAGGAAGAGGTGTTACTTATTTATCTGCTGAAGGAGCATATACTCATCATAAAAAGAAACTTCTCTATTGCATTGTAAAAACTAGTGAAATAGCTAAATTTAAGGATTTAGTATATTCCATTGATAACAAATCCTTGGTTTGTATTAATGATGTTAATGAAGTTAGAGGTGGAGGATTTAGAGGTAAGTTTTTATAGTAAATATACTATTTTAATAATAAATAAACCCTACATATTTTAGCAGGGTTTATTTTCTTTATTTTTTAGGACTTGTTGCTTCCTCAAGTTCAATTAAATATTTTAAAGCTTCTTCTCTATTATTCTTGCACATATCTTCACATGGCTTTAATTCACCACATACTTTCGGTCGTTTAGGATTTTTAAATATTCTACACATGTTGTTGTCATCTAATTGAACACATCTTTGTCCTGCAGGTTTTCCATTTTCCATATTTGGAATAGGAGATGTAATAGATGGAGCTATACAACATGCGCCACAATTTGGCCTACATTCCATAGTTGTTATCTCCTTAAGTTTTATGTTCTAATATAATAACATAACTAACTATAATTTATAAAGTATTTATTTTGATATTTATTAAATATAACTAAACCTCTATTATACCAATCTCTTCTAATTCTGAAATATTTCCACTTTGCTTTATTTCATCTAGTATCCATCTGTCATTCACATTATTAAACTTCCAATATTCTATAAATGGTGCAGAAATATTTTTATTACCTTCAATAATTTTTGTATCTTTCTCTATATAATCTATCATAGATCCTTTTATAGCTACCCATATAACTTTTCTATTTTCTACTTTATCAATTTCTATCCCAAAAACTCTAATAGATAATAGTTTTACTTTTTTCAATACATTTCTTTCATTTCTTACTTTCATCCACTCAAGTTTAGTTTTATGATTATTGTAAAGCTTATCAGTAGAATATCCTATAGCTATATCTTGATTCATCTCTGTCCAAGCCTTTTGCATTATATAAAAAGTAGATTCTATATCTTTATTTATTTTATCCAATTCATAATTAAAGTCATTTACACATAACTCTTTTAAAACCCGATTGCATTCCTTTTGTTTTCTTATAACTCTAACATTGCAAAGTATATTATTTGTTCTTTGTATAATTATCATCGAAGTTGTCATAACTATCATTGTTATAGCTCCAGAGATAGGATTTACATTTTCTGATCTAGAACCTGAACCATGGCTGCCTGAACCTCCTCCAGATCCACCTCCAGATCCACCTCCACCTCCTCCTGCTCTAGCAAAAGATATTGATGTAAACATAAGAAATATAATTGTAAATACCACTAAATTCCTTGCTTTTCGCACTATAAGTCCCCCTAAATTCATTATATCAAAATAAAAAATAAAAGCTAACCAAATATGGCTAACTTATATAAAACATATTATCATAGTCCCAGCTAAAGTCAACAATAGTATAAATGTCATTACCTTACCTAATGGATGCGCCATATTCATACTCCATCCTGCTCCTAATCTTTTTTCTACCATAAGACAAGGATCTTCTTCATTGTAGTATATAAATCCATAAATCCATTTTTCATCATCATTTTCAGCTGCATATAAAGATTTATCCTTTGGTTTTAAACTTCCTAACATTATATAGAAATAAATTAAAGCTACTGATATAAATATAGGCGCTATACATACAAATAAAGTAAGTTGTAATGGTATGTTCTTTTCTTTAACCATAAAAATAGGTATTGTTGTAGTAACAGATTGAATGGTCAAAGTCATTATAAAAAATGAATATCCAATCCCATTTAAATATTTAATAGCTTTCTTTCTATTTATTTCTAAGTTTTTATTATCTATATATGTATTACTTGATACACTACCTACCCCCATTACTGCAAGTAAGATAACCATACATATATCTATAAAGTTAGTATAAAATACATCTATTATATTTTTTTTAGCAAAACCATCTGGCCTTCCTCCTGATCCCCAGTGAGTAATAATAGTTTCTGGCATACTATTATAATTTACTAGTACGTATAAAAAAGATAAAATCGATAACACTATACATATACCAAATAGTATTTTGAATTTTTTTATTATCTTTAATTTTATTTTTCTTAGCTCATTATCTTCTTTTAAAAATTTTCTTTCTTTTCTTTCCGTTTTAACATTTTCTTCATTTATAACTAAGTAATTATTCTTGATATTCTTAACTTTTTTATATTCATTTTTTAAAAATATATAATATAAAGCCAAATATATAGTTGTACTAACCATTATGTTAAGACCTATATTCAACTTGAATATTAAATTAAATATTATATATATTATAATAACAATTAATAGTGAAATATTTAACTTCAGTTTAAAATCCTTATCTATTTCCTTTTCTATATTTTCGTCTATATTAATCTGCTTTATATATACACCGTAAAAATACTGCTTAGAGCTTATATTTTGTGTATTAATACTTAGCATATGAGCAAACAATAATATTAATATAAAAATTATATAATCTAAAAATATATTCATAAATTCTCCTCCGATTTAGATTATTATATAATACATTTACAGTATTATCCATATCTAAATGGTTACAACTTATAATATTTTTATTTCCACACATAAGCATCCTTCATTATATTTCTGAATTGTAAGTCTTCAAATTCAGTATGAATCTTCATAAATACATCTATAGCTATATATTTATCATTATCTAATATAAAATCATTTATCATTGTAAGTCCTATTGAATATTTACCCATAGCTATCATATAATCTTCATAGTCCCTATCATAGAGTTTATAATTTGTGCTTAAGTTTTGTAACTTTTCTAATTCATATTTAGCAGTATTTTGAAATTTATTAATATCTTCTAATGATTTTATTTCATTAAATATCTTTTCAGTATTATATTCTATTTTTTTTAAGTAATTTTCATATTCCTTTAATATTTTATGTTTTTTATTCATATTTAAAATCTCCTATATTTAATATCAATTGTATTATTTTATTAGTACCCATATTTTAAGTAAATTAATTTATAAAAATATAAAAAAGTACCTAAAAGAAAAATAATAATTTTCTTTTAGGTACTTTTTTATCCAAAGAATTTTATACTTAACATTAATGCTCCTAGTATTACTAAAACTCCACCTGTTACACGATTAAGTTTTTCTTGAGTAGCTTTATTTGCAAACTTCGATGCTACCCAAGCTCCTAATAAAGTAGTTACCACACAAGTTATAAGTGCAACTATATCGCCTAATCCTCCAATAACCATGTGACTAGTAGCTCCTGTAAATGCAGTAAATGACATAATAAATACGCTTGTTCCTACTGCTGTTTTTAAACTATACCCAAGTACGCTAGTTAAAATTATTAGCATCATCATTCCACCACCAGCACCTATAAATCCACATATGAATCCTACTACACATCCTGCAACTGCTGATTTTATATACTTTTGAGTTTTTATGTTTTTTGCTGAAGTTAACACATCAGATGCTATAGATAACTCATCGCTTTCAATCACTTCTGTATTTTCTTCTGTTTTTATAACGGGTTTTACTATAAACTTTATTCCTAATAATAATGTCATATATACAGAAAAATCACCTAGAGCTTTTTGAGGTACAAGTGAGGCTAAAAAACTACCAATTGCAGTAAAAATTAAAGTAGTTACAAGCATAACTAAACCATTTCTTATATCTATATTTTTATTTTTGTAATAAGTATAAGCAGAGACTGCTGATGCTAAAACATCACTAGCTAAAGCTATACCTATAGCTTCATATGCATTAAATCCTAAAATCGTTGTAAGCATAGGTGTAATAATTGCAGCTGCTGATAGACCTGCAAGCCCTGTTGATATACCAGCTCCTAATCCTGCTATAGTATATATTAATAATGAATATGCCATAATTATTCCTCTCCTTCTTTCATAAAATTACTTTTCATTTTTTCTAATACACTATTAAATATTTTTAATTCTTCTTCACTTATTCCTTCTGTAAGCCTTTTGATAATTTTTTCACGCCCATCTTTTAATGTTCTTACAATGGGCATAGCTTCTTCAAGTAGTTTCAAACGTGTTATTCTTCTATCATTTTCATCTTTAACAGATTCAATATAACCCCTTTTTATTAATGAGTCGACAGACCTACATACAAGTGATTTTGATATTCCTAAAAATTCTACAATGTCACTTGCAGTATCATGTTCACTTTGTATATCTAAAAATACTAAAACGTCAATTTCATTTGGGGAAAGCTTATATGAAGATACTATTCTTCGATTTTTATCTTTTATCTCCTTAGCTATTTGAGCCATACTTAGGGTATAATTCTCCATGGTAACACCTCTTCAAATTAGTTTACTTGTTAATTATTGTATGTTAAATTAGTTCACTTGTCAACTATATAAAAATAATAGATCTATCATAGATAATTTACCTTAATCTACCCATAGCTATATCTTAGGTAATATAAAAAACTTCTTTTGGAGCGACTGATTGTAAGATTTCAGTATATGAACCTTGAGTAAGTAGATCAACACCTCTTACTAATAAATGGAGTTCTGCAAATATAATTCTAAATCCAATAAACCAAAATATAACACTTCCAATGGCAAAATTCATTAGTTTTTTCATAATTATGTTTAATGCATTTTTTGCTCTTGCAAATCCGGCTTGCATAAAGGATACAATAACATCACCTAAAAGTGCCATATAGTTGATATTGATTAATACATAAAATACCACCTTAAAATATAAATAGGCGTGCGATTCCTCTAATAGGAAACACACGCCTTTGTGAGTTTTTTAAATTAGGCTATGTTTTAGACTAATGTTGATTTTATAACTTATTTTAGAAACTAAAAAGTAAGGGTATAAACTCCTACTTTTTGATTCGCATTATATTAAAATTGTGAATGATTATCTTATTTACCATAAATTACTTTATTATTGTCACATTATTATTGTATTATTTGATTATATTAAATCATATAAATTCTTTTATATTTCTCTTAAAAGTATAATACGTTCCAACAAAGTAGCACACATAAACACAAATCGTTAAAATAATCCCTGTAACAATACTCAAAATGAATAATTTACCACCAATAAAAGTAGTGATTACCTCTTGATACATTAGATAATAGTTATATATGAAGATTCCTACACCTACCAGTGCAATAGCTACAGGTACTACAAAATATATTGATATTTGCTTTAATACTATCTTATTTATATACTTTTCCTCAACGCCTAACTTTCTAAGAACGTTAAATCTATCCTTATGTTCAATAGAATCCGCAAGTTGTCCAAGGGCAAGCACTGTAAAACTTATGGTAAGTAGAACTATGCATAAATATACCCCAAGAATTCTCATTGCCAAAGTCATATTTAAAATATCATTTGTTTCAGATGATTTTACTCTTCCATCTATAATACTAGACGTTATATCGAATTCTTTGCTATATTTTTCAATTAATTCCCTGTTATTTTCTTTAAACCATTTTTCAATATATTCATATTCAAAATTCGCTGCATCTTCATAGCTCATTTCATTATTTAGATTAGCCAAAAAATTAGTTTCTGCTAGAGTAAGATCCTTACACACCTTATCTGGCAAAATAATAATATTATAAGAATAAAAATCATATATTCCTTCCCCGATTGATTCTTTGTAATGTGAATCTTTAGTAATGTTAAAAATTTTTCCATTAACATTTAAATGTTTATTCTTTGCTAAGAAATTGCTTATATCAGTATCATTAGCCACACTATGCCATTGTGTTGTAAACTCATTTTCTTTAAGATTTATTTTTTCATAACCTAACATGGTCCTTAATTTGTTAAAATCACTTAAGCTTATTGCTAACATAGGTGAACTATTCCTATCCCCAGTATAAAACTCATCTTTATCTATAAAATATTTTTCAACTTGGCAATAACTTTTTACACCATAACCTTCATCATTCAAATATTGCACAACCTCACCATAATCTAACTTTGGTATATCTTCCATATCAAAGTTGTAACTATAGTCATTTCTTATATCAATATCATAAGGAACTCTCATATCTAGATATCCCAATGACCACTGTGCCATTGCAAGTGTCATAATAAAACTTATCATAGCCCCTAAAAAAGTCATTGATATTGTTGCCATTAATATTGGTGCTGTCTTTATTTTAGATACAATACTCCCTATTAGAAATAAATTTGTTCCTTCATACTTAAAGTTAATACATTTGTCCTTTAAATATATTAAAATATAGGAAATAGAGTAAAATAGTGCAAAAGTACCTATAATAAAACTTACTAGTGATACACCTATATACGTCAGCGATTTTATGCTATAATCAATTTCTGCATTTATTAATTCAAAAGTACAGTATCCACATACCATATATAATAATATTGATAATGCAAATATTACACCGTATACTTTTCCACTTCTTCTAAACTGGAACTCTACTTGTTTACTTGCATTTAACATATCTATTAGTTTTATTTTATTTAATACGGAAATATTATACAAACCTATTATACAAAACATAGATATAAAGAATATAAATGTAATGGCCACTGTATCCATATATAACCTTAAGGTAAATACTACTTCTTGATTTACACTTACTAAAACCAACACTGTGATAACTTGTGAAAACAAGGTTCCCACAAAGATTCCTGCTATTATTGCCAATGTCCCAATTACAAGTGTTTCAATAAAAAACATGAACGCAATACTCTTTTGTTCTGATCCAAGTAGTATGTATGTTGCAAACTCTCTTTGACGTCGTCTTATCATATATTTGTTCACATATGCTATAAGTAAAATTAATATTGCTGTAATTACATAAGTAGAGTACTTTAATATTAGTTGTAAAGTTCTAAAATTATAAGATTCCTCTGTTATAAATTCGTAACTAGAGCTGGAAAGTGATGTTATTGCATAAAACAAACTTACACATATTGTTATAGTTATAAAATAAATTAAATAATCTTTTATGGATTTCTTCGCATTACTTTTAGCTAACTTAGCGTACATCTCTAACATCACCACCTAATAATGCTACCACATCTAATATTTTATTAAAAAATTGTCTACGTGTATTTTCACCTCTCACTAACTCTGTAAATATCTTTCCATCCTTGATAAATAATATCCTATTACAATAACTAGCTGTAAAAGAATCATGAGTTACCATCAGAATAGTTGCTCCCAAATCTTTATTTAAATTTGCCATCATCTCTATTAACATTTGTGCTGATTTAGAATCAAGTGCTCCTGTTGGTTCATCAGCTAATATTAGTTTTGGATTTGTTACCAATGCCCTTGCACAGGCAGTCCTTTGCTTTTGACCACCTGATACTTCATAAGGATACTTACCTAGTAACTCCTCTATTCCCAGTTCCTTTGCCACTGCCAACACTTTGCCATCTATTTCACTTTTTTTAGTCTTGTTAATTGTAAGTGCCAATGCAATATTTTCATGTATAGTTAACGTATCTAATAAGTTGAAGTCCTGGAATATAAATCCTAAATTTTCTCTTCTAAACTTTGCTATATTCTTGAGATTTATCTCTGTTAAATCTTTTCCATCTAAATAAATATTACCTGAACTCACATCATCAATAGTTGCTATCATATTTAATAATGTTGTTTTCCCCGAACCTGAAGGTCCCATTATCCCCACAAATTCACTTTTTTTCACATCAAAGCTTACATCATCTATGGCCTTAACTATATTCCCTTTATTACCATAATATTTTTCTACTTTATTTATTTTTAATATTTCTTTCATATTTATCACCTCGATAATATTTTAACTTCTAAGTAACTTCCTTGATTCGATTTAATCTTACTTTTAGGTGACAATATCGTAACATTAACTGAATTAAAACTTACAAAAGCTTCCCTTTGGAAAAGTTATTATTACCTTTGTATAATTATTTATTTTAGATTCTATGTCTATTAATAATCCTAATTTATCACATAGTTTGTTGCATAAATATAGTCCCATGCCTGTAGATTTACTATTTATTCGTCCAATATTTCCTGTAAATCCTTTTTCAAATACTCTATCTATTTCATTGCTTGGTATACCTATTCCGTTATCCTCAATAATTAATCTAGTACCATTTTTTATATCAATTGCATCTATCTTAATTTTTGGACACTCATTTTGTCTATATTTTATAGCATTTACTATTATCTGATTTAAAATAAATTCAAGCCATTTACTATCTGAGAATACCTGTTTATCTATATCATTTATTTCAAGATCTATATTATTTAAAATAAATCCTTGCTTATTTCTTGTAATGACACTATGTACACAACTTTGCAAACTTATTTCTTTTATAAGGTAATCTTTGTCTACATCTTCACTTCTTGCATAAAACAAAGCTTGTTCCACATATCTATCTATTTCTTCTAACTGAATAAGTACTTCTGATGATTTCGCTGTTCTGTTGTTTTCTTCAATTAATTTTATAAGTGATATGGGTGTCTTTACTTCATGAATCCATTGTTCTATATACTCTTTATAATATTTAAGCCTAAATTTTTCTTTGTTAATTTCTTCTCTCATTGATTTACTTGATTTTTTTAATAGATAATAGTAAGGTTTAGCTTCAACAAAAGGCGGCTCTTTTAACACTTCACTTATTAAGAACTTTTTATCAATACTTGCTACACTTTTTTCTATGATTTCAAAATAAGCTCTCCTCTTTCTATACGCAAACATAAAATATACAAATAAAAAAATAATCCATGTAATTGCTATAGTTATTATAACTTTAAATTTATTTCCCACACTCAAAAGAAAAACTGATAACGTTATTAAAGCTATAATATTTAAAAATATTATAGCTACTCTACTTTTCAAATAATCTTTTAAACTCATATAATATAACCTTGTCCTCTTTTAGTTTTTATAAAATCTTTCAAACCAATCTCTTCAATTTTATTTCTTATTCTAGTTATATTAACTGTAAGTGTGTTATCATTTACAAACATGGAACTATCCCATAAATACTCCATAATATCTACTCTGGATACAATTTTACCTTTATTTATTAATAGATAATAAAGTATCTTTAATTCATTCTTTGTAAGCTCTATATTCTTTTGATCATGCTCAATTGTGCTAGATAAAATATTTAGCGTTAATCCATTATATTCGATTACATCCATATTAGAGTTATTTGGATAAGCTCTTTTAAGAAGAGCATTTATTCTAGCCAAAAGTATTTGAGTATTATATGGTTTTGTAATAAAATCATCCCCACCTAATGTGATTGACATAAGTTCATCAATATTTGTATTTCTACTTGTTATAAATATTATTGGTATATTTGAAAAACTTCGTATCTCTGTACATATCTTAAATCCATCATCATTAGGTAAATTTATATCTAATAAAATTAAGTCTGGACTACTTTCTTTTACTATTTGTGATATTTTATTAAAATCTTTTGGTTTTAAGATTGAGTATCCGTTTGCTATTAGTAAATTTCCTATTTCATTTTGTAATTGTTCATTATCATCTACTACCATTATTGTAAACATGTTGTTATCTCCATATATAATTTGTTTTATGTTATTAATTATATTATCTTATTAATTAGATAACTTCAACTTAAAGAAAGTATAAATTTAATTTATACTAATTAATTCACAATATATAACAATTGTGCATTTACTCTTATTGTATCATTTTCAACACTGATTTAAAACATAGCCTTAAATTATTAAGTTAATATTTTATTGATAAATTTCTTTTTTGATTGTATATAATACAGATTTTAAATATAAATAATTTTATTTAATAATTCTTCAATATCATTTTTTATTTTAAGTGGTGATACTGTAGGTGCATATCTTTTAATTACATTTCCATTTGTATCTATTAAGAATTTAGTAAAATTCCATTTTATTTCTTTACTTAGTAAACCTTTAGCTTCATTTTTTAAATACTTATAAAGTGGATGAGCATCCTTTCCATTTACATTTATTTTTTCAAACATATTAAAACTTACTCCATAGTTTAATTGGCAAAACTCATGTATTTCTTCATTACTTCCTGAATCTTGTTTTGCAAACTGATTGCAAGGAAACCCTAATATTTCAAAACCATTAGATTTATATTCTTCATATATTTCTTGTAACTCTTTAAATTGAGGTGTTAGTCCACATTTACTAGCAGTATTTACTACTAGTACAACTTTTCCTTCATATTCATGCATACTAATTTCTTGCCCATTCATCTTTCTTGCTTGAAAATCATAAAATTTCATTTAGCACCTTCTCCTATTCTAATTTATATAAATTTAATTTAATCCAACCAATTATGTTGTATTTTAGAGTTAAACTCGTATATGAATTTAACTCCATAGTAAATATATTTTCGCATTATTAATTAAACATTTTTAATAGAGTATCTAATTGAGATTTTAAAGAATTCAAATCTACTCCATCCTCTAAACATATTGAATGCATATTTTCTGGTACTTCTATTATATCTTCTTTTAATAATCTACCTTTTTCTGTAAGTTCTACAGTGACTACTCTATCATCTTCTTTATTTCTATATTTACTTACTAATTCCATCGACTCTAATTTTTTAACAACTGGGGTAAGAGTTCCAGAATCAAGGTGTAATCTTTTTCCTAATTCTTTAAAAATAATTTTTTCTTTTTCCCACATTACTAACATAGCTATATATTGTGTATATGTCAAATTATACTTATCAAGTAGTGGCTTATATAATTTTATTACCTCCCTTGATAAAGCATATAATGAAAAACATAATTGATTATCTAATTTTAATTTATTGTATTTATCCATATGAACCTCTTTAATTATCAATTTTTATAAATTTAATTGAATTAAATTAATTTGTAAAATAATTATATATTACAATATTATTAGTGTCAACATATTTTATTTATATATGTATCTGAAATCTATTTTATCAAATATATAGCCTATATTCATTTTGTATATAAAAAAGTTATCTTATTAGCATCTAAGATAACTCATTCTATAATCTATTACTTTAATTCATCTTTTGTATAAACAATATTTCCATCTATAATTGTATATAAAGTTTCTGTAAAAGTTTCCATTGGATTTCCAGAGAATATTGCTATATCTGCATCTTTTCCAACTTCTAAACTACCTACTCTATCATCTACATTACATATTTTAGCAGGATTTATTGTAATTGCTTTTAACCCCTCTTCTATTCCAAGGCCCGCTTTAGCAGCTAGCCCTGCCGATAAAGCAAGATATTGTATAGGTACTACTGGATGATCTGTCATTATTGCAACCCTACATCCAGCTTTATTTAATATTCCTGCTGTAGCAAAAGTTTTATTTTGTACTTCTGGCTTTGTTACACTTCCAAGACTTGGACCTAAAATTATATCGAATTCACTATCTTTAACATGTTCTGCGATTAAATGCCCTTCTGTGCAATGGTCCAATGTCATATTCAAATCAAATTCTTTAGCTATTCTAATAGCTGTTAATATATCATCAGCCCTATGTGCATGAGCTTTTAAGGGTATTCTTTTATCTAAAACGTCTATCCATGGTTCTTTTTTAAAATCTATTTCAAAATTTTCATTATTTTTTAATGCTCTATCTTTTCTAACTTTATACTTATTAGCCTCAAATAAAGTCTCTCTTAATATAGATGCTGTACCCATTCTTGTTGAAGGTGATGTAGTTCTTTGAGAATATACATTTTTAGTATTTTCTCCAAATGCCACCTTCATTGCCGCTGGATTTTTTACTATCATATCATCTAATGATTTCCCTTTAGTCTTCATAAATACAGATTGCCCACCACATACATTTGCACTTCCTGGACCTGTCATTAATGACGTTACCCCACCTTCAATGGCATCTTCAAATCCTTTATCTAAGATATTTACACTGTCAATCCCTCTTGCATATGGAGTTACTGAATTGATACGTTCATTTACATCATCTCCTTCCCAACCTACACCTCCAAGAGATAATCCTACATGACAATGTGCATCTATAAGACCCGGCATAACCCATGCTCCATTTACATCTATTACTTTCATTTCATTAGTTTCTTTTATATCTTTATCTACTTCTATAATCTTACCTTTATTTATTAAAATACATCCATTTTCAATAGCTTCTTCTACCATAGTTAGTATTTTCCCATTTTTTATTAATAACATTATTCAATTCCCCCCATTTTAATTATTATTAATTTAAAGGCATGAGATTATTTCAACCCATGCCTTCTTATTTTTAAATTTATATTTTGATTACTATATTATAAGCTGTAAGAAGGATATATTCCTGGTCCTAATGGCAAGTTAAATATCATAAACACTATTAAGAATATGGTCCATACTATTAAAAATGCTACTGAGAATGGAATCATATTTGCTATTATAGTTCCTATTCCAGCTTCTTCATCATACTTTTTAGTAAATGCTAATATTATTGGTAAGTATGGGAATAATGGACTTAAAGGATTAGTTATACAGTCTCCTATACGATAAGCCATTTGAGTAAGTGCTGGGTTATATCCTACTATCATAAACATAGGTACAAATATTGGTGCAAGTATTGCCCACTTAGCAGATGCACTTCCTATAAATAAATTTATAAAACAAGACAGTAATATAAATCCTATTAGTAATAATGGACCTTTTATTCCTGCACTTTCTAAAAATTCTCCACCTTTAACTGCTAATATTATACCTAAATTACTATTAGTAAATAATTGTAGAAATTGTGACGCTGCAAATGCAAGTATTATATATCCTCCCATATCTCTCATAGAGTCGGCCATTAACCCTACAACATCTTTATCCCTTTTTATCTTTCCTGTTACTTTACCATATACAACTCCAGGTATAAAAAACGCTAAAGCTATTATCGGAACCATCCCTGACATTAAGGGAGCGTTTTTTGATAATAAATCCCCAGTCTCTGGATCTGCTAAGAATGGCCTTTCACCAATTGTACTTAACGCCACTATTATTACTATATATATAAGGATTGCTATCCCAGCAGATTTAAGACCTTTTTTCTCTTTATCTGTAAGGCTTCCATCTACATCTATTTGAACTTCACCTTCGTATTTACCAAATCTAGGTGCTATTATTTTTTCAGTTACCCACGTAGCAAGAGCTATTAATATAAATGTTGAAGCTATCATAAATATTAAGTTCATTGTTGCATTAGCTTCAAAGTTTGCATCTAACATTTGAGCTGCCGGTACTGTAAAACTTGCTGCTAATATATCATTTACACTTATCATTATATTTGCTGCAAACCCTAAGCAAACTGATGCATATCCTGAAAATAACCCTATAAGTGGATGTCTACCTACTCCTAAATAAACTAATGCTGCAAGTGGAGGAAATAAGATAGTCCCTGCATCTGATGCTAGATTAGCTAACATACCTATAGTCATAACTACTACTGTTACTCTTGATTTTGGTATCTTGCTTACAGACGCTTTTATTGTTGATGTCATAAGTCCTGTTTTATCACATACACCTGCCCCTATCATAGTAACAAGTACAAGTCCTAATGGTGCAAATCCTTGGAAATTACTAACTATACTTCCTAGTAAAATTTGAATTTGCTCTACTGTCATAAGGTTCACTACTTTTATAGTTTCTCCTGTTCCTGGATGAACTACTGACACACCATTAGATGCTACAACTGCAGACAATATCATTATAACTACACATAAACCTAAAAATATTGTAACTGGATCTGGTAATTTATTACCAACCCTTTCTATCCCATTTAGCATTCTATCAAAAAAGCTTACTTTCTCTACTCTTGTGTTCTCCATAACTTTTCTCCCCTTAATTATTAAATGTCTAATGTCATCATATTTACTATTGCATTTGTTGTTATATATAACTCGTCTAAATTTAAGTATTCATTTAATGCGTGTGGATTATATACCCCCATACTAATAATTGCACAATCATATCCTTTTTCAGCAAGTATATTAGCATCACTTCCTCCACCTATCACCATTGGATTCGGAATAATTCCTGATAATTTCATACTTTTCTCTGTTAACTTATAAATATAACTTTCTTTTAAAAGTTCAAAGGATGGATACGAGTTTTTATTTTTAAATTTATATGTAGTGTTGAATTTTTTAGCTGCTTCTTCACAACAAATCCTCATTTTTTCTATTTCTTCTTCCAACTTATCCATTGAATGGGCTCTTATCTCAACACTAAAACTTACACTATCAGTTACTATATTAGTAGCTCCACCCCCTTTTATTTCTCCAATATTAGAAGTTGTTTCACTATCAATTCTTCCTATATTCATATTTGATATTGCGTTGCTTGCAACTACAATTGCATTTATTCCTTTTTCAGGTTCTATGCCTGCATGCGCTTTTTTCCCATAGAATGTAATATCTATATGTTCTTTTGACGGTGCTTTATAAGCAATTGTACCTGGTTTCCCGACTGAATCTATTATCACTACATTTTTTACAGGTAAATCATCACAATCTAAGTTTTTACACCCATACATACCTATTTCTTCACACACACTAAACATTAAGTATATATCCCTATGAGGAGTGTTAGTTTCCATTACGTACTCTAATGCTTCTAATATAGAAGCTATTCCAGCTTTGTCATCTGCACCTAGTGTAGTAGTTCCATCAGATTTTATAATATTACCATCTACTATTGGATTCACACCTAAACAAGGATGAACTTGATCCATATGTGCTTGTAAGCAAATCGGCTCTAAATCTAGACTTCCTTTTATATAAGCAATTACATTTCCGCTATTTCCACCAAATTTTTCTCCAGCTTTATCAATTTTTACATCTATATCTCTTTCTTTTAAATATGATACTAGCCATTTTGCCATTTCATATTCTTTTTCAGGTGGGCTATCTACCTTCACCATATTTATGAATATATCTTTTAATCTATCCTTTGAAACCACGTTTTAAATCCCCCCATATAAAGTCTTTTATATATTTTATCAATTTTCTGAATTTTTTACAATATTCTTTATTTTTTATTTAATTTTTTTAATAAAAAAGCACTTTGATTTTATCAAAGTGCTTTAAAAGTATTATTTAATCTTATTTATATATTTTTTAAATCTATTTTACAAGTGCATTATATTCTTCTTCTGTTTTTGGAGCAGTTAATTCACCACTTTTGAATTTTTCCATTTGCTCATTAACATAATCTAATATTTCTTGTGATACTAAGTTCGAAGTAGTATCTGGTATACCTACTGCATCTTCATTTAATCCGTATACTGTAGTAGTTCCACCATCAAAGTTTCCTTCTGATAAAGCCTTTACAGCTTCATATACACCTACATCAACTCTTTTTATTGCTGAAGTTAATACATTTTCTGGAGCTAAGTCACTTTGGTCTCTATCTACACCTATAGCATATTTTCCAAGTTCTTTAGCTGCTTCTATAGCACCAGTTCCAACATCTCCACCACATATAAATACTATATCTGCATTATTCTTATACATTTGTGTAGCTATAGCCTTACCTTTAGCTTGGTCTGTAAATGAGTTTGCATATTGAGCTTGTATTTCTGCATCTGGATTAGCAGCCTTTACTCCTGCCATGAATCCATATTTAAAAGTATCTATAACTCCAATTTGCATTCCGCCTATAAATCCAACATTATCTGTTTTTGTCATTTTACCAGCTATTAATCCTACTAAGTATCCTGATTGTTCTGCATTAAATTGTATTGACTTTACATTTGATGGTATTTCTTCATAAGTTTCATCAACTAACGCAAATTTTTGGTCTGGGTATGATTTAGCTGCTTCTTCTATTGTTGGAGCTAATTTCTGACCTACTCCTATTATTAAATCAGTATCTTGATCTACTAATGTCTCTACATTTTGCATATAATCTGCATCTTGATTAGATTCTAAGTATCTAACTTCAACTCCAAGCTCTTTTTCAGCTCTTTGTAATCCTTCCCATGCACTTTGGTTGAAAGATTGGTCATTTACACCAGCAACATCTGTTATCATTGCTATTTTTATTTTACCATCTTCCTCAGAATTACTTGAACATCCTACTAATAACGATGTTGATAATATAGCTGTCATAGCTATCGCTGCCATCTTTTTTAATTTCATTGTCATTCCTCCGTTGTCTTTAGCAAAATATCTTTACTGACACTCCTATGCTTACATATTTTATATATTTTTTACCTATAAAAAAATCCTTCTATCTGTAGAGGATAAAAGGATACTTACACAATTTTATATTAAAATATGTAAATCTCTTCATAGCCTCTCTGGACTAAATTAAAGTATCAATATTTTTTTCTTTAAAAATCATACTATTATTTTCTTTAATTGTCAATATCTTTAATATAATAAAATATGAATTATTATTATATATTTTAATTTATTGTTTCTTTTTGTCGAATCATTATTTAAATTTTCATTTTATAATTAGCATAATATCCAAACATTATTTTATAATTACTTCTTTACATACCTATATTTTAATTAAATGTAATATTTTTACTCCGATTTTTTTATTTTTATTAGTATTTTTTAATATTTATATTTATTAAAAGTACACGGTATTCTACTTTCTTGTATAATCTTCTTTATCTAATTTTATAAAATTATCTAATAAATTTAGATATTTTACTAAATTGTACTTGAGCTTCACCTAGTCTTTTTGATGCTTAGCCATTGATGAAATAAGATCTCAACCAAATAAGTCTAGAGTTACCCACGATTTTACAGATGCTAATTTATTATTATTGTAGTTTTATCTAATATATTATCATAAATCCATTGAGCATTTTCTACAGCTAATCGAATACACCCATGACTTAAAGCCATTCCAAGTCTGTCATCAATTATCTCTGTTCCAGATGCATTAAATAAAATCGAATGATAGTAGTAGCTACCTCTAATTCTAGTAGCATATTTTACCCTATAAGTATCAGAGCCAAAGTAAGGCTTTCTTCCATTCACATAAAAAGTTCCCTTAATTGTTGGTGTGCTTGGCTTTCCTACTGTACATGACCATTTATATAGTAATTTCCATAAACCATCATTATTTTTTTCAAATATATAAGTAAGTTTATTTTCTAAATCTGTTGTAATTAAGTTTAAAGTCGGACTTTTAATTTGATTATCATTTACAAATCTTGTCATATCTGTATAAAAATATTCAAAATCATATCCTTCTGGTGGGTTTCCATCATCAGAAAGAAAATAACTAAATATATATCCTTCTTGATTATCATACATAACATGACTCCAGTCTCCATTTACAGCTAACACTTGTACTATAGATTTTGGAGAAATTACTGTTACTGGATTAGACTCCGCAGATGGATAAGATCTTAAAGTAACATCTGTCCATGTATATTTCGTTTTTGATAAGTAATCGCTATATACATATCCCTGCTGACCATTATACATTACTTCATACCAATCTTCTTCAGCATCAATAACCTGAACCTTCCCTCCTTCAGGTATTACCATTATAACATTTGAAGAAGTTGATTTTTCTTCCCTTAGATTAGTATTAGCTATAGTATATTTATATGAATTTTGTTGCCTTTTATATATTCTCATACTTCACCTCGAAATTTACTTTTTATAATATCTTATGAAACTGTTTCTTTATTTATCACTATTTTACTCTAAGCTAATTAATATAAATTCTTAACTTTATCATTATTAAAATAAATAATAATTTTAGTAAACGTATCTAATAATGAAAAGAGATGCCTACCCAAAATAATAAAAATTATTTTAGATAGGCATCTTACTTTGAATTATCACTAATATTATTCTATTTAATTCTATATACTATAATTAACGTCTAGTATCAGCTAATTCA
Source organism: Romboutsia faecis (assembly GCF_014323405.1). Classification (GTDB taxonomy): domain Bacteria; phylum Bacillota; class Clostridia; order Peptostreptococcales; family Peptostreptococcaceae; genus Romboutsia_E; species Romboutsia_E faecis. Next base: position 501,331 of record NZ_JACRWE010000003.1, read on the forward strand.
CAGAATGAATTTACTGGATCTATACCTTTAAATTCTGATTTTCCTACCATTTTATCAACTAAAGCTTTTAGTGTAAAGTCATTATCATCATAAGCATTTATGTAAGTCTTTACTTGAGGTACATCAGCTAAATGGAATGGACATTGAACTGAAACAAATATAGTTGGTACCTCATGTACATAGAATGGTATATCTGGAGTTCCCTTACTTACTGGCCATTGTATACGTTGATCTGTATTTCCTCCAACTTTAGCTAAGTTTATTATTAAATCATAGTTATCAGTTAGAGTTGATATAGGACGCTTACTTGCATATACATTCATAGCAGCTTTTATCATCTCTTCTGGTGGTAATTTCATAATCTTATCCATTGGAGATTCATATATTTCAACAGAGAACCCTTCAGCTTCTAATAATTCTTTAAACACTTCTATCATACTTTTACGGTTACCACCCATCATAGACATAAGTTTAGCGAATCCACCTTCATGTCCTTTAGGTTGTACAAGTAATATACGCTTATGTTTTTCTAAAGATATTGGGAATATATCTTCTTTATTTTTAACTAAAGTTATAGCTTTATCAGCTATTTCTACAGCAGGTATTTTATTTTCTTCTAATCCGATTTTAGCCATAGCTTCTTCTTTTGGAGGTAATATTTCATTCTTAGCCTTATTATGAAGTCCAAGCTTAGCTTTTAGACCTAATATCCTAGTTAAAGCTTCTTCTAATCTTTCATCTGTTATTATTCCTTTTTTATATCCTTCCATCATCCACTCAAAGTCTTCATCTGGATCGTTAAAGAATAAGAATAAATCAGAACCTGCTGCAATTGCAGTAGGTAACATCTCACTACGCTTCATTGCTGAAGTCATAGCAACCATGTGAGAAGCATCAGTTACTACTACCCCATTGAAGTTTAATTTATCTCTTAATAAGTCAACTAATATGTACTTACTTAATGTAGCTGGCATAGTTAATTCTTCTGAAGTTGCATCGGGATTAAAGTGACGTACATATTCTGGTAATGCTATATGCCCTGCCATTATTGATGGAAGACCTGCATCTATTAATCCTCCGTAAACCTTTCCAAATGAATTATCCCACTCCTCTACTGAATACCAGTTCGGAGCATATGATAAATGTTGATCTCTTTCATCTACACCGTCTCCTGGGAAATGCTTTGCAGCTGGCATGATACCATGCTCCATTATTCCTCTCATGTATTCTAATGAGAATTCTAATACTTTATCTGCATCTGATGAATAGCAACGATTTGATATTATAGGATTTCTCCAGTTTCTATTTATATCAACTATTGGTGCAAAACTCCAGTTACATCCTATAGCAGATGCTTCAATTCCTGAAATACGCCCTAATTCATATGCATACTTTGGATCATTTGTAGCACCTATTTTAACTTGGTGTCCTACATATGTACCATCTGTACAAGCTCCATTACCACCTTGTTCAGTATTAGCAGCTATTAATAGAGGTATCTTACTATTTTCTTGTAATATTTTATTTTGATCATATACTTCTGAAGCTTTAGCTGGATTATAACGAACAGCTCCTATATGATAATTATCTAACATACTTTTCAGATATTCTTCTTCACGGCTTGCTCCCATGTTTACGAATAGTTGCCCTATTTTTTCTTCTATAGTCATATTTGCTATAGTATCTTTTACCCACTCTATTGATTCATCATCAAGATTATATGGCTTTGCTTTTAAATCAACCTTGTATTTAGTCATTTTTACTCTCCCTAAATATTTCTATTTTAAAAAGTCATTTTTTTAACTTTCTTGAACTAATTATAACAGACTGAAAACATTTACTTATATAACAAATAATGATATAATCGTACAAATAATGAATATTTTTTAAGGATGTGATATTATATGACAGATAACGATATTAGTTTTTGGGCACAAAGTATATCAATATCTTTAGGTATATCAATATATATGACTTCAGGTGAAGAAGAAATTGTTAGAGTGCTTAAAAACAATCCTTTTTTCAAATTAATTTCAAATGTTAATTTGAAAAAATTTGCAAATAAATATACAAATATATGCGTTAAAAAGGTTTCTTATTTTATCGAAGGACCTTTTAGTACATATTTTATGATAATTTGTTTAGATGAAAATTTTAATAAGAATCTGGTAATAGGCCCATTCATTAATAAAGTTGTCTCAAAAGATGAGATTTTAGAAGTAACTTCTTTATTAAATTTTGATTATTCTTTGGTAGAAGAGATAGTTAAGTATTATAATACAGTTCCTATCGTTGAAAACCTTAAACTAATTTCTTTAATTAATTTATTTCTAGAAAAATATTTTAATACTAATGGACCATTTCCATTTATCTTTATACAAAAAAATAATTTATCAGAAAATAACTTCGATTTTAATATAAATTTAGATAATATATCATTTAGCTCGATAGAAAATCAGTATAAAATGGAAAATGAATTTTTAAATTATGTATCCGCGGGTAATTTTTCTAGTGCATGTATTACCTTTAAAAACTTAATTTTAGATGCAGAAGTTAATTTTAAATTAGACAGTTATTTTTATAGTAGTAGCGGTTTTTTTATGCTTAATTCTATGCTAAAAAAATCAGTAGAATCAAGTGGAGTTCATCCCACATACTTAGATTCAGTTTTTAGAAGATATAATTTAATTATATCCTCTAATAAAAATTTAAATAAAAATATGGCCTTAAAAATGATCAAAGATTATTGTAATCTAGTAACCAAATATAGTTTAAATTATATTAATCCTTTACTAAGAAAAATAATTGCTTATATTAATTATAATTACTCTAGTGAATTAACTGTTTCCGGTATATCTAATCATTTCGGTATAACATCAAATTATTTGTATTGTCTATTTAAAAAAGAAATGGGAATTTCTGCTATTGAATTTATTAATAAAACTAGAATTGATGAAGCTTCTAAACTAATTAGAGAAACAGATATGCAAATTCAAAATGTTGCTGAGAGCGTTGGGTTAAATGACACTAGCTATTTTGCAAGACTTTTTAAAAAATATATGGGGATAACCCCTTCTAGATATAAAAAGAATTTTAATTTATAAATTCACCTTATTCAATCTTTTGTACTTTTATATTTTTATACTTTTGGACATTTGTCCTTAACTTTAATTTGAAAGCTTACTTATAATAATATAGCTCAAGAGTTTTGCTATACACTATATTCAAATTTCAACGTAAGTGCAGCGTATACACTAATAAACTGTGTGGAAAAGGCGGATTTTTTAAGTCAATACTTGAAGGTCATAAAAAATTCACAGCCATAGCAGTTATATCATATGTAAACAAGTTATGAATGAGTTCTGTAATTTAAAAACTTTTAAGATAATTATAGCTAAAAGTACTAATAAGTATTTAGAATATACATTAGACTGACTTTTACCATTCACAGGTAAATATCTATATTAATAATATAAAAAGGTATTTAGTTTAACCTAAATACCTTTTTATATTATTAATATTTTTTAAATCATTATCAAATCTATCTATTTATTCATTTCCATAAATATTTTTTCAGGTGTCATAGGAAGACTATTTATCCTAACCCCAACACCATTATATATAGCATCTTGGATAGCAGGAGCAGGAGTATTTATAACAACCTCACCTATACTCTTAGCACCAAATGGTCCAGTTGGCTCATAAGTCTCAACAAAATCAACTCTCACTCTGCCAATATCACTCCTAGCAGGTATTTTATACTGCATAAATGAATTACTGTCCATTTGACCGTTCTCAAGGTATCTAACTTCTTCAAATAAAGCAAGTCCCATCCCTTGAACTATACCACCTTCTGTTTGTATAGTAGCAAGACCTCTATTTATTACTGTGCCACAGTCTACTACTGCAACATAATCTATAATTTCAAGCTTACCAGTTTCTTTATCTATTTCAGTTTCAACAAAACCAGCTATATAAGGTGGTGGAGAAACTGGGCTTCCATGAGATGCAAATCCATTTAATTGAACTTTATTTGGACCGACAGTAAAGTCTACTGCTAAATCAAATATAGATATAGATTTATCATCACAGAATACTTTCTTGCCATCAAACTCAGCAAGTTCTTTAGCTACTTGAAGTCTATCTGCTCCAACTTCTATTATCTTTTCTCTTAATTGTTGACAAGCCTTGACTACGGCCATTCCAGTTACATATGTTGTACTTGATGCATAAGAACCTGGATCATAAGGAACTATATCGGTATCAGCTGATACAACAGTTATTTTATCCATAGTAGTTTCAAGTATATCACATGCCATTTGAGCAAGTATTGTATCGCTACCTGTCCCCATATCTGTAGAACCAACGAATAATGTATAGTTTCCATCATCATTTAATCTTATTTCAACTGAAGATGTATCTATATTGGCTATTCCAGATCCTTGCATAGTAAGAGCCATACCAATACTTCTTACTTTTCCGTTTCCAAGGTCTTTTGATGGATATTTTTCATCCCACTTTATCATTTCTTTACCTTTTTTTATACATTCTTCTAAGTTAGCACTATTTATAGATTTATCATATGCAAAAGTAGTTTCTCCTTCTTTTACAATATTTTTAAGTCTTAATTCTACAGGATCTATGTTTAACTTAACTGCCAACTTATTTATAGTAGATTCAACAGCAAAACACCCTTGAGTAGCTCCATAACCTCTAAATGCACCTGCTGGCATTTTATTAGTATATACTACATTACCTGTAAATCTAGCTGCCTCTAATTTATTGTATATTGGCATACTCTTTTCTCCAACTAATCCAAATGTAGTTGATGCATGTTCTCCGTATGCTCCTGTATCAGACAGTGCATTTATATCTATAACTTTTATTACCCCATCCTTAGTAGCACCCATTCTAACTTTCATCTTCATAGCATGTCTACTATTAGAACAATTGAATGTTTCTTTTCTACTGTATATTAATTTTGCTGGCTTTCCTGTTTTTAATGTTACAAGAGCTGAGAATATTTCAACGCAAGCAGTTTGCTTACCTCCAAAACCTCCACCTATTCTAGGCTTTATAACTCTTATTTTACTTGATGGTATATTTAATGCTCTACTTAAATGTCTTCTTACGTGAAAAGGTATTTGAGTAGAAGAAATCACTACTAATCGTCCCATATGATCTAGATAGTTATAAGCTCTATATGTTTCCATCATAGCTTGTGCTTGCGCTTGAGTATAGTAAGTTTCTTCAAGAACAATATCACATTCAGATAAAGTTTTTTCTATGTCTCCCTTTGTATAGTTATGAGTAGAAACTATGTTTCTTTCTCTTTGCATGCCTATATCAAAGTTAGTATGTATCTCTTCTTCATGAACTATTACCTTATTATCTATTGCAGTTTCAAAATCTATAACTGCATCTAATACTTCATATTCAACCTTTATCATTTTCATTGCTTTAATTGCTGTTTTTTCATCAACTGCTGCAACTATAGCAACTTCATCTCCTACGTATCTTACTCTATTTTCTAATATTAATCTATCATATGGAGATGGTTCTGGATAAGATTGTCCAGCTAGTGTAAATCTTTTATTAGGAACATCTTTGTATGTAAGTACGCACTCTACTCCAGGTACTAACATAGCTTTCGAAGTATCTATATTTTTTATTATTGCATTTGCATATGGGCTTCTTAATATTTTAACTATCAATGCGTCCTTTGAAGATAAGTCATCAGTATATACAGGCTTACCTGTTGCTATTGCCATACCATCAGTTTTCGGTATACTTCTTCCTACGAAACTCATATTATTTTACCCCCATATAAGTCTTTATTGCTCTTAATTGCCCCATATATCCTGTACATCTACATAGGTTACCTGTTAAGTAATGTTTTATTTCTTCTTCGCTTGGATTTTCCAGCTCATTTTTCATAGCAAGTACAGTTATTATAAATCCTGGTGAACAGAATCCACACTGCTCAGCTCCTTCTGCTATTAATATTCTAGCAAATTCATCAGATTCTTTTTCTAATCCTTCTATTGTAGTTATTTCTTTATTTAAAGCTCTAACTGTCAACGTAGCACATGATAAAGTTGGCTTTTTATCTATCCATATTGAACAAAGTCCACAACAACCTGTATCACAACCTCTTTTTACACTTAAATTTCCAACTTTTCTAAGTGTATCTACTAAAAATTCATCTGGCTCTATATCAATTTTATGTTTTTTACCATTAATCTTTAATTCTACTAACATTACTTAACCTCCATTAATGCTCTCTTAACAAGTACCTTACTCATTAAGGTTCTATATTCCTTAGATGCTCTCATATTAGTTCCAAATGCTAATTCTTCACTAACTATTTGAGATGCTTTTTCTATATTTTCATCACTTAGTTCATTATTTGATAAAAATTCACTAGCTTTTACTGCAAGAGTAGCTATTTGTGGTCTTGCTCCTACGTAAATTTCTAATTTATTATCATATTTTGATACAGATACATTAAGTAATGCATAATCACTTTGAGCATTTCTTAAGCTTTTATATGTAGCTTTTACATCGTTTTTCTTTATATAAATTTTAGTTAGTAAATCTTTTTCATATTCTTTATTTAAAAAATCACAAAGTTTTATTCTTCCTGCATTTACTAACTCTACTTCTGTACCTAATGCAAGTAGAGCTACTATTAAATCAGAAAAACCAAATTTAGAGAAGATAGTTCCTCCAACAGTTACTACATTTCTAAATTGAACTCCTATTATGTCTTTCACAGAATCTTTTATTATGCTACCAAAGTTACTTTCTATAACTTCACTAGTTTCTAAGCTTCTGAATGTAGTCATAGCACCTATTTCTATATATTCTTCCTCTTCTTTTATATAGTCTAAGTTTAGCTGTGATAATTCAACAGCTGTGCCTATTCTTTTACTTCCCATCCTTAACCAAGCACTTCCACCGATAACTTGATTATTTTTTCTTTTAGTCAATATTGAGTATGCTTCTTCAACTGTAGTCGGTTGAACTATATCCATAACTGTAAACATACTTTTCCTCCCTAATTATATGATATTTCTTTTAATCATTCTAAATTATACCATATTTCTTTTTTATATGACAGTAAAATTCGTATTAAACATTATATTTTTTATTAATAATATATATATGTACGTATTTATATGAATAAATATCAAGGGTATACCTTATATAAATTTAGATATACCCTCGATATTTTTATACTTCTTCTTTTTCTTTAATTTCTTCAGACTCTAATAATCCTAATTTTTTCGCTACTAGTTTTGTGCTACTACCTTGAACTATTAGAGTTAATAATATAGTCATAAATACCACTGAAGAAATAATTTCATGGCCTGGAATCTTCATAGCAGTTATAATACCACAAAGAGCTGCAGGTATTACACCTGTTTCTCTTACCCACATCATAAAAAGTATTTCTCTTTTATTCCATTTTGCTTTTTTATCAAAAATAGTGCATACGAAAACAGCTATTGGTCTAGCTATAAATACTAATCCTAATACACATATTATAGATGGTACTAAGTATTTTCCTAATATACTCAAATCTACTTGTGTCCCAAGAATAATAAATATAGACATTCTACAAATAGTACCTAATGTTTCTACTACATGACAATCAGCATCATAACATTTTTGACTTAACCATAATTTAAAGTTCTTTTTATTACCAGTAATTATTCCAACAATAAAACAAGACATATAACCACTGCCACCAAGCTTAGTAGACAGTTCATATGCTATTATTACTGATAAGATAGACACTATTGGAGTATAATCCTTAAATACTCCATAGGGCTTATCATTCACTAATGCTAACAATAAAATACCTGTAATTACACCAACTAGTACACCTACGACCACCATAATCATTAATTCATATAAGTTTTCTTGTAATGAAAATTTTCCTGATAAGATAATTGCTAAAACAGCAGATGTTAAAATAGCTCCTGTTGCATCATTGAATGCAGATTCACTTATTACAGTTTGTTTTACTTTTTTATCTATCCTTATACTATTGAAAATAGGAACTAAAGTTGCTGGGTCTGTCGATGCTATAATAGAACCAATAAGTAGGGCTGTAATTGCACTAGTATTAAATGTTAATCCTATAATTTTTTGCATAACAAATGCCGAAATCAAAACACCTAAACTAGATAATAAAAATACTGATATTCTTACATTTTTTAAAACCTTTAAACTTATTTCCTTTCCACCTAAATACAAAATAAAGGCTGATCCAAATGTAAGTATTAGCTGATTTTCAACTTGATACTGGCTTATATCAATAAATTTAAAAACTGATGGCCCAATGAATATTCCTGCAAGTAAAAATAATACTACATCTGGTACTCTTATCATTTCACTTATTTTACTGCAAATAATACCAGTCATAGCAACTACTGCAAAAATAATTAATAAGTTGTTACAAGCTATAGCATGTATTGACGATTCCATAATAGCATCTCCTTTAATTATATTTTCTAATTATTATATTAAATAGTTTTATTTTTGATATATTTTTTAATTTAAATTTAACATATCAATAATAATATAATAAAAATTCCCAACAAAAAAGCTGAATTTAAATACAAGAATTCTTTTATTCCTTTATTCAAATTCAGCTTTGTCCCTTTATGTAATTAACAAACCTTTATATTTTTTTCACTTACTTTTACTTCTTCTATATCTTTTGGTAATATTAAATTTAAAATTGTAGCTATAACAAAAGTCATTATTATCCCATTTTGTGCAAATATATTAGAAACCCAAGTTGGCATTTGATCTAATACCTCAGGTACATTCCCTATTCCAACACCTATTCCTATCGCTAGTGCTATAATTAGTCCATTTCTTCCATCTATTCTTTCTCTTGCTAATGATTGCAGTCCACTAACAAAAATCATTGCAAACATTATTACTGCTGCCCCACCTAATACAGATTGTGGCATTACAGAAAATACTGCACTTAATTTTGGACAAAACCCACACAGTATTAAGAATATTGCACCTGTCATTATAACAAACTTATTTACTACTTTTGTAACAGCAACAAGCCCTACGTTTTGGCTAAAAGAAGTATTTGGTAATATACCAAATATAGAACCTATAAAACTTGCTACACCATCTGCAACTACACCACCTGATAATTCACTATCTGTAGCTTCTCTATCAAGCCCTCCATTTGCTATTGCTGATATATCTCCTATTGTTTCAACTGTTGTAGCTATAAACATTATTGTCATTGCTATTATTGCTTCTATATTAAATTCTAAACCTACAGCAAAAGGTTTTGGTAAGCTTATCCATGCTGCTTCCTTAACTTGTGTAAAATCAACCATTCCTAATGTTATAGATAATATATATCCTATTATGATTCCTATTAAAATTGATGATTCACCTAAAAATCCTTTAAATTGTTTTAATATTAAAATAGATATTATTACTGTTGTTCCTAATAATAAATGTTGCCAACTACCAAAATCACTTGCTCCTGCTCCACCACCAAAGTATTTAATACCTACTGGTAATAATGATAATCCTATAGATACAACTACTAGACTTGTAACAATCGGTGGGAATAATTTTTTAAGTGGCTTTATAAAAAATCCTAAAAACATTTCTATGATTGAACCTACTAACGCAGCACCAAGTATTGAACCATATCCATATTGAGCACCTATTGCCTTCGCAGTTCCAATAAAACCTGAACTTGTCCCCATTACTATAGGCAATCCTGCTCCTACTTTAAATACTGGATATAATTGAATTAATGTTGCTATACCTGCTATAAACATTGAGTTCTGTATTAACATTGTTTTGGTTTCTATTGGCATTTGTAACATTCCACTAATTATTATTAATGGTGATATATTACCTAAAAACATTGCTAATACATGCTGTATGCCAAGAGGAATTGCTTTGCTTAGTGCAACCCTTCCTTCTAATTCATAAACTGATCCTTGCTTCATTTTACATCCCCCTACATATTTATAATCTTAGATTTTACATTTACTTTTTTTATATTATCATATAAAAAAATATTTTTCTATATTTTTCCGTATTTTTTTTATATTTACACGAAAATCATTCGGCATTTTTCATATTTTAAATAGTTTTATCTTTTTTTAGTTCAATATAATTATAAAAATCCCATTTTCCTGATATACAAATATAGACGAAATACTCTATATTGACAGAGACTCCATCTACTGATTAAACGAGTTAAACGAGGTATTTTTAAAACATTTAAAGTTTAGTAATTTGAATTACATATATAAATAACTTAGATCATTTTTAACCCCTTGTTATATAAAAATAGGTGAATCTCTCGATACACCTATTTTCTAATCTCTAATATCTATTTTCTTTAATTCTTTCTTCCATTTCTTCTTTTGTTTCTTCTTGAATATTTGCATTTATTACAATATCATTGATAGAGGAACTAGCACGAAGTACATCTTTGGTATACTCAAGTGCATTGCTATAATGTCCATTACTAAATCTGCTATCATTACTCATGTGTATCACTCCTCTACATAATTTTTATCTAGCAAGGAGGAAAGCGTCTTTTTCTTGCTAACCTATCTCCTAAAACTTCTGCAACCTTTTTATTAGTTGAGATCTCCTTTGCTATTTCCATTTTATTGTCATGTTCTTTTAGAAGTTTTTTTATTGTTTCATTGTTATCTAATTCTTCTCTTTCATTGTTATTTTTATTGTCCATTAATATCTTCCTTTCATAATATTTGCTTATAACTATAAATTGTCCATATTATTTTCTTTTACAACTATAAGTTTTTTCTATTTTTTATAAATTATTTTTAATAATCCTATTATTTATTGTTATATATTTTGAATTTTTTTAATCATAAAAATATAATTTTGTATAAAAAATAAAACAAGGTAAATAATAATATAATTATCACCTTGTTTATTTTAATTTAAAGTTTTTTAAAGATTTCTATACCTTTAGTTTTTATTAAATTCCATAATATTAAAGTTATTACTAACGTTATAATAACTGCTATACTTAAGAATATGTTTAAATTTAGTACACTAAATTTAAAATATATAAATGCATAAGCAGCAATATATAAAACAGAAATTAGCATTACTGCAATCATAGAAAAGCTTCTTTTTACTACTGCTATTTCATTCTTCCAATCAAAATTAGGATATAATAGATTCAAAAATAATCCTAATATTGCCACTAATAGTTCCATTGAGATTATTACTAAACTTCCTGTAAGTGTAAAATTAAAGTCAAATTTCATTCTTAAACTTATTAAAATAAAGCAAATTATACTTATAGGTATTGTGATAAGTAAATTTAAACCTATTTTACCTTTAAATATATCTATTTCTTTTATAGGCAATGATTTTATTATCCATAAATTTTTGCCTTCTATAGATATCGAACAATAAGTAGTGCAACTTGTTATTATACAAAATAATATAATACCTAACAATTGAATTTTTATAAAAGTAAAATCTAGATTCAATTGAAGTAAATCTGATGCCTTGTCTGCTCCAAGTATCACTAAACTTATAGAAAATATACTTAGTAAAACCATTCCTATAGATGAATTTAGTACGTATATATAAGAAGAAAAATATCTCTTAATTTCTTTTTGTAGTAAGGCTTCAATTATATTATAAGTTTTTAATTCTGTAGCTTCGTATTTTTTAGTCTTATAACTTTCATTCATTCTAGAATTTATAAGTTTAAATTGTTTTGAAAATAAATTTACAAATATTAGAAATAACCCTAATGATAATCCAATAAATTTAATAACTGATAAAAAATTATTATTTGTTAAACCATCTATAAAGTAATAAGATAAAAAGTATACTTTCTTTACAGCTTCATTTATTGAAGTACTATTTACCAGTATTGATTTTCCTATCTCCTCCATTTGAGTAACAAGTAACATATACGCTACAAGTAATATTATACTTCCTATTATTAATATTGCATTCTTATATTTAAGCTTTGATGATATATTTCCTAAAAAGAATGAAATAATTGATGATATTATCATAGGAATTAATGGTGTACATAAGAACATTAATATTAAATTGATATAGAAAAATATACTTACATTAACTTTCATTAAGTACACTATTGCTGGAATTAATATAATTGGTGCTGTAAATAAGTAATTAGATATTAACAACATAAATATTTTACTTATTAGTATTGTTGATTCCTTTAATGGAAGACTTATTAACATTTCAAAATCCTTAGCTTCAAATAGATATGATGAAGATTTATATAGTGTAGTAAATAAGCTAAATAATACAGCTCCTACAAAACCTATTAGAAGTAATAAATCCATTTGATTATATAGAATTAATAAATCACTTACATCTAAGCATAATTTAAAAATACCATATATCAAGTATCCTATAAGAACTATGGAACCAGCTATAATTGTTAGTATCTTATTTCTTTCTTTCGAGTTTAAATTTTTTACTTTATTTAAACCAAATTCGTTTATTATATTAGTATTTATTAATAATCCTAAATTACTCATTTTCAATCAACTCCATAAATAGACTTTCAAGACTTTTATTACCTTTTACATCATCAGTATTTCCTGTAGTTATAAGCTTTCCACCTTTTATTATTGCTATCTTATTACAAATTTTTTCAGCTACATCAAGTACATGAGTTGAAAAGAATATAGCTCCACCTTTTGAACAAAACTCATTCATAATTTCCTTTAAGGTAAATGCAGCCTTTGGATCAAGTCCTACAAAAGGTTCATCTAAAATTAAAATTTTAGGACTATGAATTAACGCAGATATTATAGCTAATTTTTGCTTCATTCCATGAGAATAAGAACTTATCATATCTCCTAAGCTATCCTTTATTTCAAATCTATCTGCATAGTAATGTATTAAATCTTCTCTTTCTTTTTTATTAACATTAAAAATATTTGCTATAAAGTTAAGATACTGTATTGCAGTTAAAGAATCATATAAATCTGGATTATCAGGAATATAAGCCATATCCTTTTTACACTCTATAGGTTTTTTCTTAATACTTTTAGAATTAACTAAAATCTCACCTTCTTCAAAATCATGGATTCCTACTATACACTTTATAGTCGTAGTTTTACCAGCACCGTTGTGGCCAATAAATCCAAATATATCTCCTTCTTTAATTTCAAAACTTATATTATCAATTGCCTTGCCATTATTCTTATAAGATTTTGAAAGATTTTTTATACTTAACATATTACCCTCCACCATTATATATTTTATATTTGTTATATATAATATATAACAAACGAACAATAAGTGCAATATTTTTTATTATTTTTACCTCTTTAAAATTTAAATATTAAATAAGGGACTTTTAGGATAGTTTTGAATCAAAAGCAAAGGCTTGATAGAATAATTCTACTATACTTGAGGCATTTTTATAGCTACAAGTAATAGAATTATTTATCAAGCCCACGCTACTATTAAAACTCTCTAAAAGTCCCTTAATTTAAATCTAATTTCTCTATGTTTTCTTTCATTATTTTTATCGAATCATCTAATTTCTTTTTCTCTGTTGTATCTAAAGCTAAATGAATAACTTCTCTAACACCATCTTGATTTACTATACTTGGAACAGCAATATAAACATCTTCATGTCCGTATTCACCATTTAGGTATGAAGAAACAGTTAGAATACTATTTTCATTTTCAAGTATTGCTTTCGTTATTCTAGTTAGTGCCATTCCTATACCATAGTATGTTGAATTCTTGCACTTTATTATCTCATAGGCTATATTTCTAACTGTGTCTTCTATTTTCTCTAACTCATCAAATGTTAACTTACTGTCTTTTCTTGATGCAATTTGATAAATTGGTTGAACACCGCATAATGCATAGCTCCATGCAACAAATTGAGAGTCACCATGTTCTCCCATTACATACGCATTTATGTCCTTAGGATTTACATCTAATTTTTCGCCTAAAGTATATCTAAGTCTTGCTGAATCTAATGTCGTACCTGATCCTATAACTTTAGATTTATCAAAACCTGATAGTTTTTGAGCTACATAAGTCATAATATCAACTGGATTGGTAGCTATTAATAATATACCATCAAATCCTGATTTCTTTATTTCATCAATTATTGATCTCATAATTTTACTATTCTTATGAAGTAAGTCTAGTCTAGTTTCTCCTTCTATTTGTATAGCACCAGCTGTTATACAAATTATATACGCATCCTTGCAATCACTATAATCACCTGCATATATATTCATCTTTCTTGGTGCAAAACTAAGACCATGATTTAAGTCTATTGCTTCACCTCTAGCACGTTCTTTATTTATATCTATTAAAACTAGTTCCTCACATGCACCTTGATTTACCATAGAGTATGCGTAGCTCATACCTACCATACCCGTTCCTACTATAACAACTTTGTTCTTCTTCATAAAATCAACCTCCAATACTCTTGATTATTTTATTCCCAAAATAATCCATATTAAAACTATAATCACTATTATTATGCTTATTATTTATTTTTTGATACTAAACATATATTAGTTTTACTACATTTTGCCCCTCATTACAATAACTTTGCTAGTTTTTGTCATTTTTCTAACAATATTAAGTTAAAATTTTATATTATTACCTATAATTTTTTTTACATTAAGTGTATAATAAAATATACTAATTTAGATATTAAAAATAAAAGGAGTTATATATGAAGACATTTGAAGAGTTAAAATTAAATAGTAATTTAATAAATGGACTTAAAAAGCAAGAAATTACATCTCCTACTGAGGTACAATCTCTTGTTTTTGAAAATATACTTAATAACAAAGATATTCTTGCAAACTCTCAAACTGGAAGCGGTAAAACATTAGCATATTTACTTCCTATGTTTGAGAAGGTTGATACAACAAAAAGAGAAACACAAGTATTAGTTTTAGCGCCTACTCATGAGCTAGTTGTTCAAATACATAATCAAATCGAATTATTGTCTAAGAATTCAGGAATAGAGGTTACTTCCCTTCCAATATTCGGTGAGGTTAATATTCAAAAGCAAATAAAAAATATAAAAAATGTAAAACCACATATAGCAGTAGGTTCTTGTGGTAGAGTTTTAGATTTAATAAAACAAAAAAAGTTAAAAGCTCATACTATTAAAACTATTATATTAGATGAGGTTGACAGCTTACTAAGTGGAAATAACATATCTTATGTTAAAGATATAGTAAAATCAACGTTAAGAGATAGACAATTACTAGGATTCTCTGCTTCATTAACTGCTGAAACTATTGATTTATGCAAAGAAATGATGAAAGAACCTTTGGTTATAAATGCGACAAGGGAAGTTACTATAAATCCTAAAATAAGACACATGTACTTATTAGGTGAACGAAGAGAAAAATTTGATTTACTTAGAAAAGCTTTAGCCGCTACTACTCCAAAAAGAGCAATAGTATTCGTCAATAACGAAAAAAGTATTGAAGTTATAGCATCTAAATTAAATTATCATGGATATAAATCTGTTGGCATTTTCGGAGATATGTCAAAAGAAGATAGAAGAAATTCTATTAATGCCTTTAGATTAGGAAAAGCTACAATCTTAGTATCATCCGATTTATCTGCAAGAGGATTAGATATTGTTGATACTAGCCACGTATTTAACCTAGACTTCCCTGGTAGTAAAAATGAATATATTCATAGGGCTGGTAGAACTGCAAGAGGTAATAGGAATGGTAATGCTATTTCTATAGTTACTAAAGGTGAACTTGCTGATATAAAAAGATATAAAAGAGAATTTAATATTGATATAAAACCAAAAGTAATAAAGTACGGTAAATTCTTCGATAGCAGAAGTAAATAATTAAATTATCAAATATAATATTAAAAAGGATATGCTTCTTGCATATCCTTTTTAATATTATATTTATTACAAATCTCCATTGAAGATAATACATTAAATAATTTGGTATTATTAAATACATTTAATTATATTTGCTTTTTAGTTCCAATTTATATTCTTTTAAAATATTATATAGTATTTCAATAAGTTTTGGAGGTAAGAAATGGATTTTATTGACAACATAGTTTCAAATCGACTTGGAGGCAACAAATTTTTTAACGAAAGTAGAGTATTTAAATTTGAAAAACTAAAAATGATAAGAGATGATTTGAAAGCCAAAAACCCTAACATAAAAATAATAGATATGGGTGTAGGAGAGCCTGATAAAATGGCTGATAAGTCTATAGTAAATATACTTAGCATTGAAGCTAATAAAGAAGAAAATCGATTTTATGCTGATAACGGAATATTAGATTTCAAAATCGCAGCTTGCTCTTATCTAAATGATGTATATAATTTAGATAATATAAACCCCAATAATATTGTTCATGGTATCGGATCTAAATCTATACTAGCTATGATACCAACTTGTTTTATTAATCCTGGTGATGTCACTTTAATGACAGTACCTGGTTATCCAATAATAGCTAACCATACTAGGTTCCTTGGCGGTGAAGTATATAACTTAAAATTATGTGAAGATAATAACTTCTATCCAGAATTAGACTCTATACCAAAATACATTTTAAAAAGAGCTAAACTGCTATATTTAAACTATCCAAACAATCCTACAGGGCAAGTAGCCACAATAGAGTTTTATGAAAGAGTAATTGAATTTGCCAAGAAAAACAATATTTTAATCGTGTCTGATGTTGCTTATGGGCCTTTAGTTTTTGATGGAAATAAACCATTAAGCATATTTACTGTTGATAAAAATATGGAATATTCAATAGAACTACATTCTTTGTCTAAAGCCTTTAATATGACAGGTTGGAGACTTGCATTTTTACTTGGATCAGAAAAATCTATAAAATTATTTTCTACAGTTAAAAGTTATGGTGATTCTGGACAATTTAGAGCTATACAAAAAGCAGGCATATATGCACTAAATCATAAAGAATTAATAGATGAAAATATAAAAAGATATGATAGAAGATTTAAACTACTAGTGGATGCACTAAATGAAGTTGGTTTTGATGCAAAAAAACCAAAAGGAGGGTTTTACTGTTATACTGCCATTCCAAAAGGGGTAAAAAATAAATTAACCTTTGAAAATGCAGAAGAAGCGAGTTATTATATATTAAAAAATGCATACATCTCAACAGTACCATGGGATGAATGTGGAGGCTTTTTAAGATTCTCGGTAACCTTCGAAGCAAACTCCATAGAAGAAGAAATTCAAACAATAAACGAACTCAAAGAAAGACTTCTAAGCCTAAACCTAGAATTTTAATTTGCTCTTAATATTAGATATTAATATAGAGTGCAATATTTAAAGAGAGTGTCAATCACTCTCTTTAAATATTCACAACACTAATAAGCTAATATTTCTATTCCATCTTCAGTTACTAATATCATATTTTCCCATTGTGCAGATAAAGAACCATCTTCTGTACAAGCTGTCCATCCATTATCAGCATCTATATATATGTCACTCTTACCTTCATTAATCATCGGCTCAATAGTAAACATCATACCTGGAGCTAATACCATTCCTTCTCCTTCTTTTCCATAGTGAAACACAAAAGGCTCTTCGTGAAAATCAAGCCCTATACCGTGGCCACCAAATTCCCTTACTACGCTATATCCATTTTCTTTTGCATGTTTTTGTATAGCTGATCCTATATCTCCTAAGTTACCCCAAGGTTTTACAGCTTCTATACCTTTTATCATACACTCTTTAGTTACTTCTACTAATTTTTTAGCTCTATCGCTAACTTCACCTATCATAAACATTCTAGATGCATCAGAATAGTATCCATTATAAATTGTAGATACATCTACATTTACTATATCTCCACTTTGTAATACTCTATCTTCACTTGGTATACCATGGCATACTTCATCATTTATAGAAGTACAAACACTTTTTGGAAATCCTGAGAACCCTAAAGGAGCTGGTATTGCGCCTTTAGATATAGTATATTCATAAACTATTTTATCTATATCTTCAGTAGTCATACCTTCTTTTATATTTTCAGCAACTAGATCTAATATTTCATTGTTTATTTTTGCACTCTCTTTTATTTTTTCTATTTGTTCCTTATTTTTGATAAGATCTCTAGAAGGCACTTTATTGCCTTTTCTTTTTAACTCATCTAGCTTCTCATCAAATTTCATATGACATTTTTTATATTTTTGATTACTACCACACCAGCATTCATCATTTCTTCCTAAGCTCATTTTTTAACTCCTTTCTAACTATAGATATAATATAATAATATACCTATGCATTTTACATGTCAAAGAAGCCTTAGATTTCCTAAGACTTCTTAATTTAATCTATTATTATATATTTAAAACTGTAATTGGCTTTCTTAACATATAGTCTTTTTCTACATCGATATCTAATTTCATTTTTACAGTTTGTCTTGCATGTGGAGCTGATTCTATTGGATCACCATCTTCATTATACATTTCTAATATTGTTGCATGCATAGTTTCTTTAAATGGACCTATAACTTCTATCTTATCTCCTACATACATCTTATTTCTTTGTTCTACTATTACAAGTCCTGTTTCATATTCATGACCTTTTACCAATCCTATAAAATCATAGTTTCTTATATACGAAGCTGACTTATAGTTATGAGAATTTGAGTCTGGTCTATCAAAGAAGAAACCAGTGCTATAGTCTCTATGGCTACCTTTTTTAAGTTCTTCTAACCACATAGGATTAAACGTCCAATTTTCTGGATCTTTATAATATTCATCAAGCGCCATTCTGTATGCCCTAACAGTAGTCGCGACATAGTAAGCTGTTTTCATTCTTCCTTCTATTTTTAAACTTGTTATACCACTATCAAATATTTCGGGTATATATTGTATCATGCATAAATCTTTAGAGTTAAAGAAGAACTCTGGATCTATATCATCTAGTACTTGCTTATATTCCCCTGGACCTACTTCTTCCATTAATGTGTACTTCCATCTACACGATTGTGCACATGAACCTTTATTTGCATCTCTACCTGTAGTATGATTACTTATAACACATTTACCTGAGTAAGACATACACATTGCACCATGAACAAAAGTTTCTATATCCATATCAGCTGGCGTATTTTCTCTTAACTCTTTTATCTCTTCAAATGATAATTCTCTTGCAGTAACAACTCTCTTAGCTCCCTGATTATACCAAAAAGCTGCAGAAGCAGCATTTGTAGTGCTGGCTTGAGTACTTATGTGTATTTCCATATTTGGAATTGTTTCTTTCACATAAGTAAATACACCTGGATCACTTACTATAACTGCATCAACACCGATCTCTTGTAGCTCTAATAAGTAGTCTTTTAATTGTAATAAATCATCATTTCTTGGAATTATATTTATAGTAACAAAAACTTGTTTTCCTCTTTCATGAGCAAAGTTTACACCTTCTATCATATCCTCTTTGCTAAAGTTTTTTGCAGCAGATCTCATTCCAAATATTTCTCCGCCTATATATACTGCATCCGCTCCATAAGTAAATGCTATCTTTAATCTCTCTAAATCACCTGCAGGTGCTAATAATTCTACCTTTCTCATTTTGTCTCCTTTATATATTAATTTTTTCTTTTTACATAATTAGGTTCGATTTTATTAATTTACCCAAATAAAATTATACAAAACTTATATTATATATATCCTATTTGGTAATATTTTATATAGTATTATATCATATTTTATACTAACTATTTTATATAAAAATATTTATAATAAAATCTTGCAACTTTTATAATAACTCTTATCTAATTAAATATAAAGGAATAATTAAAAATTTATTCTATTTAATATAAAAGGCCTATCTATAAGATAGGCCTATTTATTTAATGTTTCATGTTATTTTTAGATTCTTTTTCCATTTGTTTTTTTAATTCTCTTGAAAATTTCTTTTCTTCATACTTTTCCATCATTTCATCTTTTTTCATTTCCATAGATGCCATAGCACCCATAACATCATCTTTTAAATCTTCCGCTGTATGCTTCATTACATGACCTACTTTTTGTGCGCCTTCTTTCATATCATTTTTCATATTCTTCATTTCTCTTTGCATTTTATCCATACAAAAGCCTCCTCTAGTATTGTTTTTATTATTTTTTCCAAAAAGTATAAAATTATTTGCTTCACTAATGTATTTAAATTTTCATACATTAAAGTATTAGATTAATTAGGAGGTTCTTTTTTATGACATCTTATATTCTTTATAGTCTTGCAATAGTCTTATTTGTAATTTCATTTATAAAAGACAAATCAAAAACAAAAGTTGCTCTAAAAAAAGCCTTTAAGTCATTTGAAAATATAATGCCTCAATTTTTGGCTATTATTATTATAGTAGGAATAGTTTTATCAATTCTAGATACAGATACAATTTCAAAACTTATAGGCTCTGAGTCAGGATTTTTAGGAGTATTTTTGTCTTCTACAGTAGGCTCTATTGTCCTTATGCCTACCTTTGTAGCCTTTTCTACAGCAGATAGCCTGCTTAAAAGTGGTGCTGGATACGCTCAAGTTGCAGCATTAGTATCAACTCTTACCCTAGTTGGTGTTATGACATTTACGCTTGAGTCTCAGTATATTGGTAAAAAAGCCGCTTTTTATAGAAATTTCATAGCCTTTTTATTTTCATTTATAGTTGCTTTCTTCATGGGGGTGATTTTAGGGTGACTAAATTGAAATTTATATTAAATAGATATAAATTTTTCTTATTACTTTCTATTATTTTAATAATTATATTAATTTTTAATAATAACTTAGGTATTAATGTCTTTAATAATGCAAAAAGTAGTTTTTTACAAATGTTAGCTGTACTTCCTCCTATCATGCTTTTATTAGGGCTTATAGATGAATGGGTTTCTAGAGAATCAATGATGAAGTATATGGGTGAAGATTCAAGCATTCTAGGTATAATTTTATCAATTGCTTTAGCTGCATTTGCCGCTGGACCTATGTATGCTGCCTTTCCTTTTACTGCAGTTCTAATAAATAAAGGAGTTAAGTTTTCTAATATAATAATTTTCATGAATTCTTGGTGTGTAATTAAAATTTCAACTTTGTTATTTGAAATTAGCTCACTAGGATATAAATTTACCTTATATAGATTGTTGATAGATTTTGTAGGTGTTATTGCCATGGGGTATTTAATAGACTATATAGTTAATAAAATGCCAAAAAAGAAAAAATCCTGTAAGTTTTAACATACAGGATTTTTTCACTATGACTATATCCTAACGGAGGATGTGAGGGAGTATTATAGCCATAGTTGGGTATTATGGTTTTAAGTTAGTCTTCTTATTTATAATAATATAACACTTATATGAATTTAATGTGTAATTATTATGAATACTACTTGAATTTAATACTTTATAGAGTTTTGTAAATGTTATTGTAATTTAATAATTTATTTAGAATTTTATAGTAAATACAACCGAGTTTATTTTATTTCTTATGCTATATTCGAATCCGTGGCTCTTTAAAATTGTGCTTACTATATATAACCCAAGCCCACTTCCTCCAGTCTTTCTAGAGCGTGATTTCTCTATCCTAAAGAATGGATTAAATACCTCTTCTAGATATTTTTTTTCTATTGTTATACCTGAGTTTTCAACTTCTAAATAAGTTTTTATACCTCTTCCATTTTTCCTTTTATAAAGTCTTATTATTACAGTTTCTCCTTCCGGAGAGTACTTTATTGCATTATTAATAATATTATTAATTGCCCTTGTTATTTTTTCTTCATCAGCAATTATAGCTATATTTGAATCTATATTTAAAACTGTTTTTAGATTTTTGTCTTCAATTAGAAATATTTGTCTTTTAACAAGGTTATCTATAAGGTTACTTAAGTTTATATTTGTTAAATATAAATCTTGTTTTAATGTCTCACTCTTAGAAACCTCTATCATCTCATTGACTAGTTCTTTTAATTCTTGAGTACTTTCATATGATTTTCTAAGATATGTATCTCTATCCTTGTATTTTCCTATATTGTAAATCATACCTTCTATCTGACCGCTTATTATAGTTATTGGTGTTTTTAATTCATGAGATATTGTCGCTATGAAATCTCTTCTCTTTTGTTCTTGTTCTCTTTCACTTTCGATTATTTTGATTAATGGCCTTGTAACAGTTGATGAATATATAAATGCTCCAATCATACCTACAAAAACTGCCACTAATAATATATACGGCATAATCTTTCTAATAACCTGACTAGCTTCATCTATAGGTTGAAGTGGCATCATTATATCAAGTCTATATGGAGTATTTTTATCATTAGTAGATACATGCGTTGACATAGTATACTCCTTAGCTATTTTACCTAATTTCAAAATATTTTTTGACTGATATTTATCAAATTTAAATAAAAAAATCTCATTCTTTCCATATACAACTCTTCCACTTGTATCACTTAATAAAATTGCTAAATTTTGTTTTTTTGCTATATCATAAAGATTATTTTCCAAATCTTTAGTATCATGGTAAGCAGCTTCTTGTATTAATGAACTTACCTCTTCATGTAAAGATTCTATTTTATATTTATGATAGTATGATGGCAGTAAATAATATAATATTAGATATATTATTAAAGCTAAGGCTATAAGTAATCCGCTTGTTATACAAAATAACTTATACTTTATACTTATATTCTCCCATTTATTCAATATCTTTTTCAAGCGTATAACCAATCCCTTTAACAGTTTTTATATATGGCAATTCTATTTTTTTCCTTATGTTTTTAATATGCGCATCTACTATTCTAGTGTCTCCATAATAATCATAGCCCCATATACTATCCAAAAGGCTTTCTCTTGTTATAACTTGAGGATATTTCTCAATCAAACTTTTTAAAATATTGAATTCCTTTAGCGTTAGTTCAACTATATTTCCATCTACATTTACAGTATATGTATTTAAATCTAATCTTAATTTCCCAAAGCTTAAATAATCATTACTTTCTGATGTAGTATTGCTTCTTCTTAGTACCGCTTCAACTCTTTTTATTAGTAAGTTAAAAGAAAAAGGCTTTGTTATATAATCATCACATTCTAATTCAAATCCTTTAACTTCATCATTTTCTTGGTTTAGTGCTGTTAAAAATATTATAGGTACACTGGATGTCTTTCTTATCATTTTACATGCAGAGTATCCATCTAAATTAGGCATCATTATATCTAAAATTATTAAATCATAGTCATTTTTCTTAAAAAGCTGTATGCCCTCTAGACCATCACTTGCATAATCTACAGTATAATCTTCAGCTCTTAAAAACTCAACTATAAGTTCTTGAATATTTGCATCATCTTCAACAACTAATATGGATTTACTCATTCTAGCACCTCCTAGTATAATTATATACATATATTCTACACTATCTATATGAATTTTACATGAAATTTTATTTGAATAAATTACAGTAATAAAAAACACGTTATGGTAAAATTCTTCTCATAACGTGTTTAATGAATTATATTAGTTTAACTTAAAATTCTTAAGTCTAAGTGCATTTGTCACTACTGATACAGAGCTTAAGCTCATTGCTGCGGCTGCTATCATTGGATTTAAAAGAGGCCCTCCAAATATATATAAAAGTCCAGCAGCTACTGGTATTCCTATTGTATTATATCCAAATGCCCAAAATAAATTTTGTTTAATATTTTTAATTGTCGCATTACTTAATTTTATCGCATTAGGTACATCCATTAGGTCACTTCTCATTAAAACTATATCTGCAGATTCCATAGCTACATCTGTACCACTTCCTATAGCAATTCCTATATCTGCCTTAGCCAACGCTGGAGCATCATTAATTCCATCTCCAACCATTGCAACAAAGTTACCTTTTTTCTGCAGTTTTTCTACTTCTTGAGATTTATCTTCTGGTAATACTTCTGCAAGAACTATATCTATTCCAACTTGTGATGCTATTGCATTAGCAGTTTTCTTGTTATCACCAGTAACCATTGCTACCTTTATACCCATTTGATGTAATATTTCTATAGCCCTTTTGCTACTTTCTTTTACAACATCTGCTACTGCTATAATTCCACCTATATTATTATCTATTGCAATATACATAGGTGTTTTGCCTTCTCTTGCTAATTCATCAGATTTATCTTCTAAGTTTAGTAAACTTATATTTCTTTCATTCATAAGTTTTCTATTACCTAATAATATATTTTTATTATTAATTATAACTTCTATACCATAACCTGGAATAGCTTTAAAATTTTCTAAATTTTTAAAGTCAATTTCTTTTTCTATACCACATCTGACTATAGCTTCACCTAGAGGATGTTCAGATTTTTTTTCTGCGCTAGCTGCTATTTCTAATAAATATCTTTCTTCGATACCTTCACTTGTTATTATATCTGTAACTTTAGGCTTACCTTCTGTTATTGTTCCAGTCTTATCAAATATTATTGTGTTTATTTTATGTGATAATTCTAATGCTTCTCCACTTTTTATAAGTATTCCATTTTCAGCACCTTTACCTGTTCCTACCATTATAGCTGTAGGTGTTGCAAGGCCAAGTGCACAAGGACAAGCAATAACTAAAATTGATATAAATATAGTAAGTACGAAAACAATATCCTTTCCTCCAAATATCCACCATAATAAAGCTGAAACTACTGCTATAGTCATTACAATAGGAACAAAATATCCTGATACAGTATCTGCAAGCTTTGCAATAGGCGCTTTTGTTCCTTGAGCATCTTCTACTAACTTAACAATTTGGGCAAGTGCTGTATTACTGCCTACTTTTTCTGCTTTAAACTTAATACTACCATTTTTATTTATACTTGCTCCAGTAACCTTTGATCCTACAGTTTTTTCTACAGGGATACTTTCTCCTGTAAGCATAGATTCATCAACAGATGTATTTCCTTCTATTACTATACCATCTACAGGTATCTTTTCTCCTGGCTTAACTAAAATAATATCTCCCACCATAACTTCATCTATTGGGGTTTCAACTTCACTTCCATTAATTATTAAAATTGCTGTTTTGGGTTGAAGTCCCATAAGCTTTTTAATTGCCTCTGAAGTTTTTCCTTTTGATCTTGATTCAAAGTATTTTCCTAGTAATATAAGTGCAATTATTATACCTGCACTTTCATAGTATAATTGGTGATGATGCATACCTGTGATACTACCATTAGCTATTTGAATAGTTGTGTATACACTATATAAAAATGCTGCACTTGTACCTATAGCTACTAAAGTATCCATATTGGGACTTTTAGAAAATAAAGATTTGAATCCATGTACATAAAATTTATATCCTGCTCCCATTACAGGTATTACTAATAGTAATTGTATAAGTGCATAGTTTATTGTATTTGTCATTGGATTTAATATTTCAGGTAATGCCCATGGCCCAAAAGGTTTTGGTATCATTGGCCCCATTGCTATATAGAATAAAGGTATTGCAAATACAGTTGCTATGATAAATTTCGTAAATAAAGTTTTCATTTCTTTCTCTTTTTTTAACTTATCTTCATCAACATTTATCTTTTTTTGCTCTTCTATAGGTTTATATCCTGATTTTTCAATTGCAGCTTTTATCTGAGATAATTTTACTTTAGCTGGATTATATATTATATTGGCTTTATCAGTTGCTATATTGACGCTAATAGATTCCACTCCCTCAAGTTTCTTGCCTACTCTTTCGACAGCTTTTGCACAAGCTGCACAAGTCATTCCTTCTATTTTAAGTTCAATGACTTTATTGTCTTCTTCAACTTCAACCCCATATCCAGCTTTTTCAATTGCACTTTTTATGTCATCAAATTTAACCTTTGAATTATCATAAGATATATTTAGTTTTTCTGTGGCTATATTTACATTTTGTTCTTCTACTCCATCTAACTTTTTTACTACTCTCTCTACTGCCTTTGCACAAGCTGCACAGGTCATTCCGGTTATCTTGTATGTTTCATTTATTTTATTAGAATCCATATGTTTCTCCTTTCATATCTTTATGATCTTTATACCCTATAAGGGTATATTAAAACACTTTATTCCAAAAATCAATTAAATCATGGCTTTAATTTAAATTTTATCCATTCAATATTTTTCTACTCATATATTTTACCTCGAAGATTATTTCACTAAGGTATCTACCTTCTTAAAAAGTATGAAAAAAACTAGCTCAAAAGATAATTCCTTATCATTTAAGCTAGTTTCATTTTAGAACTTTATAATTTAGATATTAATTTGTCTATTAATTTTTTTTTCACATCTTGAATTAAATCTTTATTTGAATTAGTTTTTGTATTATTACCTTTTTTATTTGAGCCCTTAGTTGAAGTTGACTTTTTCTTTCTTCCCATATTCAAACCTCCATAATAATATATTTATTACTATATAATTATGAAATTCAACTCCAAAAGTAGACAATTATTTTAAAAATAAAAAAAATATATACTAATTAATTTACAATTATTTTAATACATTTATTAGATTGTTAAATATATCTTTATTTTCTTTAATATCTTTTTCATTTCCAACTACAGTTAAGTAATCTTGACTCATAATCTTTCTTACTATTTCTGAATATCCTTTAATATCTTCTACCTTTGTATTTAATACCTCAGCTCTTTCTTTTTCTCTATCTTCCTTAGTTATATTTCTTATATACATAGAAACGGCTTTTATACCTTTATAATAAGGCATAAGCGGACTCTCTAAATTACTTATAGTTCCTATTATATATTTAGTCATTTCTCTATCTGATATATCAAATTTTTCTAGGTAACTAGAAGCCCCATCATAAGCGTTAAGTGTATTTAATAAATTTGGATCTCTATATGATACAAATATAAGACTACCTTCTCTACTTATATTACTCATTGCACCATAAGCCCCACCTTTTACTCTTACGTTATTCCATAAATAATCATATCCTAGTATTGTTTTTAATACTAACATACTACCACTATAATCATAACCTAATTCTCTATAGTTATAACCTTTAGCTACATATTGAACATTTGCAGGAGTCATTAATCCTTCATTTTTTTGTTCTTTAGTAAATTTATACTCATAATTATCTAATTTGTTATTACATAATACATTTGTTACTTTATTTATATTTTCTTTTAATAATTCTAACTCTTTTTCTTCACCAGTAATAGCTATCGTTAAATTATTCTTATTAAATACTATTTTTTGAATTTCATATAACTTTGATTTTATATTTTCAAATTCTGAGTCATAATTTTTTTCTATATTTTTTAAGAACTCATAATAATCATATCCAGATATTTTTTGTAAGTAAGAAGCAACTGGTGAGAAATAAGAACTAAGTCTACTATTTGCAACTTGATGTCCAGATTGCATTAAGTTCATTTCAATTCTTGAAATTAACTCTCTTATTATCTCTCTTATTCTCTTACTGTCTTCAAATAATGAGTTCTCTATTATTTCTGAAAGTAAATCCAGTGATTTTCCAACCTTATCGTTCATAACCTTTATATGAGATTCTATAAATGGATAAAATTTAGTTATATCCTTGTCATTTGAATAAACTTGATTCTTAAAGAATAAATCTCCAGTATTTATAAGTATTTCATTAGATAATTCTTTGTAGTCATAATTTTTTGTATCTACTTTTCCTAACAAGTTTCCTATTAAGCTAAAATATGGTATATCTTCTTCCTTTATACATCTTCCATAAAACATAAAGTTTAAGTAAGAAATATTACTTGTGAACACATTATAATGAAGTAATTCTATATCATCATACTTAACTTCTTCAATTTTTAAATTTTCTACATCTTTTCCTATATCATCTATGGATAACATTGGTATTGTCTCTAATACTTCTTGTGAATCAGGAGTACTTTGACGTAATACTAGATTTTTAGTTTCATCTACAATTTTATCTAATTCTTTATCACTTAAACTTTCTTTATAAGATTTAAGTTTTTCTTTTAATTCTAATTCATCTTTTTCAGCTAGACCTTTCTCCGGCTTTAAAATAAGTAGTGAAGAATGTGTGTTGTTTAAAATATACTTTTCTATAAGCTTTTCAAAATAATTGCTTGTAAGAGCCTTTTTAACATTTTCTATAGCTTTTTCATATCTTATATGCATAAGTGGATCTCCACCATATAACCAGCTATCCATAGCATTCATATAATAAATAAGACCCTTTGGATAACTTCCTGTATCCCCTTCTCTTAGCTTAAACTCAAATGTATTTATACAACCTTCTATTAACTTCTTATCTATTCCATTCTTTACAAGATCATTTAAAGTATCAAATACTATTGTCTTAAATTCTTCTTTTTTATCTACTTCACTGTTTTTTACTATTATACTAAATACTGGTTGAAGTATACCATTATCAAAACTACCGAATACATCTTTTCCTACTTGTGCATCTATTAATGCCTTTTTAAGTGGAGCTCCTTCTGTTTCTAACAATAAATACTCAAGAATATTTAAATCCGTATATACTTCGTCCTCAGTAGATCTTCCGGTTACAAAGTTTAAAGCTAAGAAAGTTTTTTCACTTTCTTCATCTTCATTTGAAATAGAATATGAATAACTTATCTCTTTCATTTCACTATAAGGCTCTTGCACTTTAATATCTGCATCTACTTCAATTTTATCAAAATTAGATAAGTAGTTATCATTTATAAACGCAAGTTCTTTATCTAAGTCTCCATCTCCATATAAGAATATATAACTATTTGATGGATGATAGTATTTTTTATGAGTTCCTATAAATTGTTCATATGTTAAATTAGGTATATCATGAGGATCTCCACCGGATTCATTATAATAAGTATTATCTGGGAATAGAGTCTGTTGTATTCTTCTTAAAAGTATTCCCTCTGGAGAAGAAAATGCCCCCTTCATCTCATTATATACTACACCCTTATATGTCAAATCTTCATTCTTATCTTCAAGATCATAATGCCAACCTTCTTGCATAAGTATTTCTTTAGTATTATATATATTGGGATAAAATACTGCATCTAAGTATACATCCATTAAATTAAAAAAGTCTTTCTCATTTTGACTTGCTACTGGATATATAGTTTTATCTGGATATGTCATAGCATTTAAAAATGTATTTAAAGATCCCTTTACCAATTCAACAAAAGGCTCTTTAGTAGGGAACTTTCTTGAACCACATAAAACACTATGTTCTAATATGTGCATTACACCTGTACTATCACTTGGTGGTGTTTTAAATCCTATGGAAAATACTTTATTATCATCGTCATTTTCCATATGTAAAAGTCTTGCTCCTGTTTTTTCATGTTCAAAAATTCTAGCATTAGAATTAACTTCTTTTATATATTCTTCATCTTTTAAAATAAAACCATTATATATTTTGCCTATTTTATATTCCATTTTTACCTCCTACTTTTGTTTGTATATATATTTTCCTATATTTATATTATAGTTATACCCTATTTTTTGGTAAACCTTTAATTATTTATTTATATTTTTAAAAATAAGTTTCTACTTACTAAATTAATAAATTGTATCAGTACAATATATATTGTTTTATATAATATTATTACATATAATTAAATTATTAATTCGCTTATAATAAGGAGGGGTTTTATGAATAATCAAACTAAAAAGGTTGTTTTAAATGGACTTATGATTGCTTTAGTTTGTATTGCTACAATGGCTATACAAATTCCAATTCCTGGTACAAATGGATATGTTAATATAGGTGATTCAGTTATATTTATATCCTCTATTTTATTTGGTCCAATATCAGGTATGTTAGCTGGGGGAATAGGTTCTGCTCTTGCGGACTTACTTAGTGGATATACTCATTGGGCGCTATTTACGTTAGTAATAAAAGGATGTGAGGGTTATATTGTTGGTTTAATTCTAACAAAAAGTAATACAATTTTAAAAAACACATCAGGTGTTCTAATAGGCATGGTATTTATGGTGTTTGGTTACTTTATTGCTGGTTCAATTTTAGAAGGAAGTTTTATTGTCGCAGCTAGGTCTATACCCTCTAATATAATTCAGGGGACTGTAAGTATCGTTTTAGCAATACCTTTGTCACATTCTTTAAGTAACGTCAAGTATGTAAAATCATTAAAGATATAAAAATGTTTTAATAAAAAAGCTAGGTAAAATTCCAAATCTACAGGAATCTTACCTAGCTTTTATTTAATCTAAAATTTTGATTTAATAATTGTATTTACTATTGTATTTAAATTATCCTTAACTCTAAATTTTGTATATACAGGAACAATAAAATTAATTTTTCTTCTTAATTCGCTTCCATTTTCTTGTATACTCTTACTTAAACTTATATATTTATTTATAAAATCCTTATCTTCATTTGTAAAATCATTTACATCCTTTATTAAAAGATCTCCAAGATTTTCTGATATATTTATCATAGATCCATCTATTGTACTGAGATGCTTTCTTAAAAGGTTTGTATTTAAAGAATAATTTCTACAGTTTAATAAAAAGCCTCTCAGGTTATCCCAATCTTCTTTTACTTTATAAATTACTTTATTTTTAAAATCATTGTCTTTTTTTCCATCTGCTATATCGCTTAAATTACTGTTGTAATCTCCTACATTCATCAAACATTGAGATTCATAAGTAAATACATCTTTTAAATTTTTAGAAAAAGATATGTTAAAAGCAACAGATATTAGAAGTAATATTATTAGCATGTACATAATACTATTTTTGGACCTACTCATATTGTTCTCTCCTTTAAATGTTAGTATTATTATATTATGCTTTTTTTTGAATTCTATAATTTAAATCTGCAGTGGTAAACATAGTAAAAATACTCTATCTATTAAATTATTTACCCATGCCTATCATCATCCCAATAATATATGGAACTAACCATATAATCCAAACAATTATACTAAACTTATGGAATGTCTCTTTTTTCTTTTCATCATTTTTATATAATACCCATGTTGCCCATACTGCATGAAATAGCATCAATATAATTGCTAAAAATCCTGTTAATCCATGCAAAGTTTGTGTTGCTACATTCATAACCTCTACACCAGATTTAGCAATTTTGCCCATTGTAAGAGTTCCTGTTGTATCACATAATAAACCTAACCAAAATATGACAACATGATTTTTATTTAGACTTTTAGCTCGTCTTTCGCCAAATACACCAATTGTATAAAATACTAATGCTAATGTTATTGTTACTATTGCAAATATTAAAGTACTATCCATTTTTTTTCTCTCCTTTTAACTTATTTCTTAATTTAATTAAATTTTCTTTAGTTTCTTTTACTTCTTCATCAGTGAAATTCTCAAATATCTTATCAAAACTTTTATTTATTTCCTGTTTGAAATTTTTAGCGTATTCTATTCCTTTATTAGAAAACTCTATATAAGTATTTCGTTTATCACTTTCAACCTTGATTTTCTTAACATAGTCAGCAGCTTCTAACCTACTAACTATACCAGACATAGTCCCCTTTGCCAGTGACATCTCTTTGCATAATTCTGATATAGTAATTCTACCTTTGTGTGCTATTAATTTTATAACCATTGTTTGTTGGTGAGTAAGATTACTTCCCTTTAAATTATCATTAACTATTTCTATTGTACTTGCATATATTTCTTTAATAAGCATAGCAACTTCAAATGAGTCGTACTTCATAAAATTTCCCCTTTATTGATTAATATATTTTAATTTAGTATTTTCATAATTCATCCAATTTATTAAGAAAAATACACCCGATGTAAATAAGGCAGCTCCTAATCCTAGGTAAAAGCTTCCTAAGTATATTGGATTAAATATGCCTAAGTTTCTTATACCTATACCAAAGAACATCATAAATCCCATGATAAAATAACTTTTTTTATCAAAGAAAGCAAATAAACATCTCATTTCTAATTCATGATTTACAATTCTTTTAGTATGTTTTTTTAGCATTTTTCTAAAAATGAAATTAAAGAATAAATAAAATATTACTAATGCAATTCCTAAAACTAAAATTATATTTCCCTTATTATTGCTCACATCATCCTTTCCTAAAGTAAACACTCTAAATCCTGCAAATAACCAAACAAGTCCTGCTATTAGTAATAAAGTCTGCTTACTTACTTTTAATATATCTTTACTTATATTGCTCATAATTTTGTCCTCCTAATTATATATTATAGTTTGCATGCGTACTATTTAGTTCCTATGCAAACTATTTTAGTTCTATTTATTACTTTTGTCAACAAAAAAATAAGTTATCTCAAGATTATTCAAGAGATAACTTATTCTTTACTTTATTAAAATTCCCATTAATTTTGTTAAATCTAAAGCCTGACCTGCTGAGAAAATCCCACCATATACGTCTTTTAGTCTTAATTCTATTCCATCTATATCACAATTTGTAAAGTCCACCTTATCTAAAGATGTTCCTGTAAACACTGATTTTACTAAGTTTGTTGAATCTAGTAAAAGCATTCCATTTTCCACTTCTTGAAAGACAGAAGAGTTAAAATCTGAATTAATAAAACTTACACCTTTAAATTTAGAAAATGCAAAATTTGAATATCTTCCTGCACAATCTTCAAATAAAACACTTTTTAAAATACAATCATTAAAAATACTTCCTATTAGTTTACAATTTTTAAATTCAACTCTATAAATGCCACTATCTGAAAAATCTATATTTGATAAATCACAGTTTTCAAAAATTACATCAACCATGTCAATTTTTCTAAAATCACAATTCTCAAAAACTACATTTCTAAATATACATCCATTAAGCTTAATACTTATATTATTGATTTCTTGTATTTTTGTATTCTCTACTAATGTGTCTTCTACTGTTTCATAATCTAGTATCTTCTCTATTATATCTGTAGACTCTATTAATTTACTAGAAATCTTAGGTTTTTCTATCTTCATTTTTTTACTCATTATTATCATCCATTTCTATAGTTTTTAATTAAAGATTATTTATATTTTATAAAAATAGTTCAAAACTACTTCATATAAAATACATTATATCATTAATACTTATATTTATTATACTATAGAAATTTATTTTTATTGTACAGGGTTTCTCTCAACTAAGTATTATAAGATAGCCTCTCTTCAGATGTATATTCTTTAGTTGATAAAAGCTTATCACTAGTTAACTTTATTCCTATAGCTCCTATTGGTGCTGTAATTAGAACACTTAATATAGCAATTGCCTGCATTATTTCACCACCTACAACCCCCATTTGTAAAGGTATTGCAGCTTTTGCAGATTGAACTGTTGCTTTTGGAAGATATGCAACAACACAAAATAATCGTTCTTTTGTATTTAAATTAGTACCTACTAAAGCTAATAATACACCTATTGATCTAATAAATAAAGAGCATGTAAGTATTACTATACCAATAAATAAGTATTCGCCTACTAATACAGGATTAATTGCCATCCCTACAAAAGTAAATAAATATAACTTCCCTATCTTCCATATTGAGTTCATATTATCTAAAATCATCTTAGAACTATTTATAGTATAATTCCTTATTAAAAATCCATAAACCATAACAGTTAGTAAAGAATTAAAAATTTCTAAATGTAAATACTTCTCAATAAATCTCATTCCTAAACATATAAGAAAAGCTATTGATACCTTTATATATTTATTTTCTGCATTTTCAATACATCTCTTAGTAATTTTAAATATTATAGCTCCAACGATTATACTAAGGATAATTGTAAATGGTATACTTATAATCTGACTTGTTATAGATATACTTTCACCATTATTACTTTGCATATAGATACCTAAAAAAGTTGTAAACATTGTTATTGCTATAGTATCATCTGCACTTGCACCCACCAGTAACATTTGCGGTATAGCTTTATCCTGTCCAATCTTCCTATTGATTAAAGATACCATAGATGGAATAAGTACAGCTGGACTAACTGCAGCAATTATAAAACCTAAAATAGCACCTTGTATAAATGTGAAATCTAAAAATATCATTGCCAAAAATGCTACTGTAAATCCTTCTAAAGTAGCAGGTATAATACTTAATAAAATTGCTGGCCTTCCTATATCTTTTATTTGAGAAACACTAATCCCAAGCCCTCCTATAAATAATACTGTTACTAAAGCTATATCCTTTAATGTTGAAGATATATCCAAAGTAACTTGAGGTACTAGATTAAAAAATGAAGGTCCTATTAACATTCCCATTATCATCATACCAATAAGCCCTGGTAATTTAATTTTCTCTGCTAAAGCTCCACTGTAGTTTGCTATAATACCAATAAGTAATAAACTAAATAATAAAACCATATACACTCCTCCTAATTTACAAAAAAATAGACTCCTACCCTCATATAGAGAGTAGGAGTCATTAGCTTTCGCATTTAATGGCGAACTCCATCGCCTATTAACTTTATAGTAAAAATAATAACACATTTATTTAACTTTGTAAATTTAATCTACATATTTATTTATAAATGTTTCTATTGTTGACCAATAAAGTTCTGGATTAACAGTAGATGACTTAGCATGTCCTGCACCTTTAACAACTAATTTTTCCTTTTCTGATTTAGTGCTATCGTATAGTTCATCCATCATATAATACGGTACAAAATCATCTTCATCTCCGTGTATAAATAGTATAGGAGTTTTAGATTTTGATACTTGTTCTATCGCCGAAGCTTCTCCTAGCCAATACCCAGCACGAATTTTAGTTACTATACTAGATACATTCATAAAAGGAAATGCATCTAAATTAAATAACTCTTTTAATTGGTAAGAAAATTCATCCCAAACTGAAGTATATCCACAGTCAGCTACTATTGATTTTACATTATATGGTAGCTCCTCTCCAGATGTCATCATAACAGTCGCCGCTCCCATAGAAACTCCGTGTAATACTATCTCTGCATCTGGATCTTCATTCTTTATAAAATCTATCCATGATATTATATCTTTTCTATCGTCCCATCCCATTCCTATATAGTCTCCTTCACTCTTACCATGAGCTCTTAGGTCTGGAATTAATACATTATAACCCATATTATAATATTCTTTTGCTACATTACTCATATTTATACCTTCACTAGTATATCCATGAACTGCAATGACCCATTTATTACTATTAGCCTTATTGTTTACTTTGTAAGCATGTAATTTTAATTTATCAAATGATGTAATATACTCATCTTTATAATTAGACTCTTCTAATAGCCACTTTTCAGCTGCTTTATTTATCTCTTCACTTGTTTCATCTTCATCTTCTTCTTTAAATATCATGCTTTTTGAAGTATTCGGGTCAAGGGCTAAATTATAAAGATAATTTCCAATGTATCCAAAAATTCCAATTCCTAAAATAATAATTACAGCCACAATATATTTTAGCATTTTTTTAATCTTCTTCTTAGTCATAAAATTTTATATTTCCTTTCAAACATTCCCCATACTCCTCATAAAAAATTATTAATATCTAACAAGTATATTTCCATAACCATATGTAGATATTTTTTCTAAACCATTCACTTTATATCTTAATATTTTAACTACGAAACCTTTGAATGTCAAAGCTTTTTTTTTGATTTTAATTAAAAAAATTCAAATAAAGAACTTATATTAATACTATATATACTGCAATAAATATCTTCATAAAAAAAGCTTGCCTAAAATAGGAAACTCCTATATTTCAGCAAGCTATAATTTCTAAGTATAAAATATAACCTTTATTTAGAAAGAATCATATAATTAGCTTTTAAACCCTCTTGCTCAAAAGTAGTAACATATCTTTCTTTTGGCAACAATTCTTTAAGTTTTTCTATTGATATAAATGTGTCAGCATCTTTTACTATATCCTCTACAAAAGTTACATGGGCTTCATCAACTAATTTACTTTCCATAACTTGATTGTAAATTGAAGCTCCTCCCATAATATATATATCTTTTTCTGTTTCTTTTAAATAGTTTTCTAATTTATCAAGACTATTTAATACTTTTGCTCCATTTAATTCTTTTTTACTAGTTGTTAGCACTATATTTTCTCTATTTGGAAGAGGCTTAATAGGTAATGATTCCCATGTATTTCTTCCCATAACTACCACATTTCCTGATGTTAAATTTTTAAAATTTTTCAAATCATCTTTTATGTGATATAAAAGTTCATTATCTCTTCCTATTGCACCTTT
This sequence comes from Romboutsia faecis, assembly GCF_014323405.1. GTDB lineage: Bacteria > Bacillota > Clostridia > Peptostreptococcales > Peptostreptococcaceae > Romboutsia_E > Romboutsia_E faecis. The sequence continues at coordinate 537,569 of NZ_JACRWE010000003.1, forward strand.
TTTATCTACTGCAACTATAATCTTTATCATGTCGACCTCTCTTGATGATTTATTTTATAATTAATATTATATAGCTAATTCAAACTTTAACTGTGGTTTTACACTCTCATATCCAACTAATTCGAAGTCATCTATTGTAAATGAATAGAAGTCCGTTTTCTCTGGATTTAATATAAGTTTTGGTTCACAGTCAATAGATTCTCTTTCTATCATTAATTTTGCATTATCTTCATGTCTATCATATAAATGAAGATTTATTATATAATGAGTAAACTTACCTGGCTTTAATCCACAATGTCTTGCTACCATCATTAGCAATGCAACATATTGCATACCATTAATGTGACCAGCTACTATGAAGTCTGAACTTCTTTGAGTTAACGACATATCTAAGTAGTCACCTCTAACAGTCCATATTGTTTCATATGCACAAGGCTTTAATCCATCAGTTTCTTTAAAATCTTCTTCTTGCCATAAATTCATTATGTGCCTTCTACCATAAGGGTTCTTTTTTATTTCATCTAAAAGATTGTTCATTAAGTTATGTTTTTTTACTGTTGCTCCATATCTTTGTCCAATTGTTCCTGGTCTATCTTTACTTTCCCATTCATCCCACCAGTGTATGTTATATTTATTTTTTAATATATCTAAACTACTAGTTTGGTCTTGGTATATCCAAAGTATTTCTTTAATAGCGTTTTTTATAGCAATAGGTCTAAGAGTTATTATAGGTAATTCACCTTTACTAATATCATAAGTATGTACTTGATGTGTTATAAATGTACTATGAGCAGGTGCATTATCTGATGGATAATATGGTCTAGGACCTTCATCTTTAGTACCTTCTTCAAGTATTTTTATCATTGTTTCTTTAAATATTTTATCTGCTTTGTTCATAGAACAGCGCCTCCCATCCAGTATAATATTAATTATTATATATTATTTTACTGTATTTTCTTACAATATATTTCATTATTCTATTATATAATAAATTCATTTTTTTATCATATGTTTTATTATATAAATATATAATTTTTAGTTTTTGTTATAGTTATTAGTCTCAATAAAAAAATCAAGTATATAACTTGATCTTTTTTATTGAGACTGACTTAACTTTATAAAATAAATAATATTAGCTTTTCATTTAACCTAAAGAGCAAGCTTTAGTTTCTAAATATTTCTTAACTTCTAATAAATTATTACATATAAGTGATGCTTGCTTTTTCATTTTCTCATCAGGCATTTTCATATCAGGAACATTAATAACCTTCATTCCACCTTTATACCCTGCTTCCACTCCAGCTGGTGAGTCTTCGATAACTATACATTCTTTAGGTTGTAAACCTAACCTTTCAGCTGCTTTTATAAATATCTCTGGATCTGGTTTAGAGTGATCTATTTCATCTCCACATACAATCCCATCAAACTTTCCTTTAATTCCCACACTTTCCAACCTTTGAATAGCTCTTTCTCTATGAGTAGAAGTAGCTACAGCTATTTTATAGTTACATTCTCTTAGAAATTCTAATAATTCAAATACCCCTATCTTAAGTGGTGTTCCCTCTTCTAATAAATAGTTAATCATACTTTCAGATTTATAATTACAAATTTCCTCTAACGGAAAATCTGTTCCAAATGTTTCCCTAAGTATGTTTCTAATACTTTGGTCATTTCTTCCGATTATAGATAAATGAATATCCATAGAATACTTATATCCATATTTTTCAAATGACTTAACCCAGAATTCAAATGATATTCTTTCAGTATCAACTAAAACTCCATCCATATCAAATATTACTCCCTGTATTTTTCCCATACTTCCCTACATTATAAATATTCATCTATTTAAGATATTATCAGAGTTATATAAATAAATCTATCAAATTATCCTCTGTTAAACTTTTAAGAACACTACTATCCTCTAAATTTTTATCTATTATACTATCTATTAAATCTTTTTTACTTTCTTGCATACCGATAACTTTTTCTTCTACTGTATCTTTAGCTATAAGCTTTAGCACATCTACTACATTTTTTTGCCCAATCCTATGAGCTCTATCGCTTGCTTGATTTTCCATAGATGGATTCCACCATGGATCAAAATGTATTACCATAGATGCACTCGTTAAATTAAGTCCAGTTCCTCCCGCTTTTAATGAGATTAAGAATATCTTTGTGTCTTCTGATTCATTAAATTCATTAACTAAACTTAATCTATTTTTTGCATCTGTTTTTCCATCTAAATAACTATATGGTATATTATTTTCTTTCAATCTATCTCCAATTAAACCTAATACCTTTGTAAATTGTGGAAATATAAGTATTTTTCTTTCCTTATTATCGTTGATAATATCTAATAAAATATCTATCTTGGAGTTCTTTCCAAAATAATTTTTAACCATAATATCTGGTGCTAAGGCTAGCTGTCTTAATTTTGTTAAGTAAGAAAAAATAGTTATTTTATCTTGGTTAGCTTCCTTTAGTTTATTCCTTATTAATTTAACAAAACCTAAATATGCTCTTTTATGTTCCTTTTCTAACTCAATATAATATTTATGTTCTATTTTATCAGGCAATTCTCTTATAACTTCTTTTTTAGTTCTTCTTAAAATAAATGGCTTTATCATTTTTTTAAGTTCTTCAATATTTTTATCGTTGTTAACAAATATATTTTTAAATCTTTCTTTATTGTATAAATATCCAGGCATAATAAAATCAAATATAGACCAAAGTTCTAATAAATTATTTTCTATAGGAGTACCTGTTAGTGCAAACTTAGTTTTTGCATTGATATCCTTAATCACTTTAGCAATTGTAGAATCTGGATTTTTTATATTCTGAGCTTCATCTATAATACAGTAATCAAATCTAATATTTTCATATTTCTCTAAATCATTTCTATAAGTCGAGTAAGTAGTTAAAATCACATCATAATCACTATAGTTCTTTAATATATTTTCCCTTTCAATTTTATTACCATGACATAATGCAACCTTTAAGCTTGGGGCAAATTTATTAAACTCACTCTTCCAGTTATGAATTAATGCTGTAGGAGCAATAACTATACTTTTCTTGTTTTCTTCTGACAATAGAAACGCTATAGATTGTAATATTTTACCTAATCCCATTTCATCTGCTAATATACCACCAAACTCATAATCTGCTAATGATTTGAAATAATTAAAACCTTCTATTTGATAATCTCTCAATTTTGCATTTAAATTTTCTGGGATTTCATAAGTTGCCTTTGATACTTTTTTATATTTTTTAGTAATATTACTAACATATTTTCTACCATCTATAAAATCTAAATTTTCTTTTTCTATAAAACTTTCAAGGTATAAAGATTTATTATTAGGTATTTTCATATTATCAAAATCAATATATACCCCTAAACTATCAATTAATTTAAATGCAGTTATTAAATCTTCATTTTTTAAATCTAAATATCCACCTGAAGATAATCTATGAAGTTTTTTCTTTTCTTTATAAGAATTAAATATTCTTCTATACTCATTCTTATCTATACCTTCTATATCTAACTCCAATCCTAAATATCCACCTCTAGATTGAGATATATTTAAAGTTAAACTAGGATCAATTATATTTTCATAATATTCATTCTCAATAGACTCTTCTTTATCTAAATCATCTATGCCCTTAAGTACAGTTGCAACTATATGAGAACATATTTTCGGTTGATTATCCTTAGCTATAAAATCCTTACAATCACAGCTACAATTTAATATATCTCTACTTTCACTATTTATCATTATTAAGCTTGTATAATTTTGCCTCGTATACTCATCAATAACAGTTCCATAAAAAGTAAATACATTATTTTCTTCTTTTGCATAGCTATCTTTAACTAAATTTCTTTTATATGCTGTGAATCCACTATTATATCTAACTCTATCCGTATAAAACTCTAACATACTTTTTATTTTATCAATCTTCATATTTATCACCTATCTTTCATTCTTATAATTATACAAAAACAAATTATTATTTACTATATAAGATTTTGAAAAGAATAAAATTTTATAGACAATTAAAAATTTTAATGTTAATATGTATTAGCATATTTATATGTGGGAGGGCGAGGGATACAAAATAAAAAGGAAAGAGGAATGAATCAACAAACAGTAACACTTCAAACAAACAATTTTAAAACGGAGGTATTAGCAGGTATAACCACATTTATATCAAGTGCTTATATTATAATGACTAATGCACTCATACTATCAGATGCTGGTATCAGCCCAGATGCAGCTATGATAGCCACAATTTTTACTTGCGCAATATCAACATTTTTAATGGGATTTGTTGCAAACTCACCATTTATAATAGTACCTGGAATGGGTATTAATTCACTATTTACTTATACAATTGTAAACTCAATGGGACTTAGCTGGCAATCTGCATTAGGTGCAGTATTTGTTAGTGGTATAATATTTACCATTATTGCAAGTACAAAAATAACTCCTATACTTATGAAGTCAATTCCAAATAATTTAAAACATGCTATAACTGTAGGAGTAGGATTTTTAATTTTATTTATTGGACTTCAAAAAAGTGGTCTCGTTGTAAGCAATGAAAATACCTTAGTAGGTTTAGGTAACTTAGCTAATAAGGAAACTATTTTAACATTAATAACTTTACTTATTATTTTAGTTTTAGACTTGAGAAAAGTTAATGGCGGAATACTTATTAGTATTCTTATTGGAACATTATTATCTATGGCCATGAAAATAACTTCTATTAGTGATTTAGATTTTACAGCTTTCAATATAGGTGATTTTAAAAATGTTTTCTTAAGTTTATCTTTTGAAAATATATTTACAATACCATTCTTTATGGCAGTATTATCTATAACTGTAGTAATAGTATTTGAAAATATGGGCATTTTATATGGAATGTTAGGCGCATTAAATAAAGAAAATGACTTCCAAAGAAACTTTACTTTAGCTGGTGTTTCTAACATGATAGCAGGTTTATTTGGTACTAGTCCAACTATAATTGCCGCTGAAAACTTCTCTGGTATAAGTGCTGGAGGAAAAGGAAGAATAGCAGCTTTAACTTCTGGAATATTATTTTTAATGTCATTATTTTTAATACCAGTACTAAAACTTATACCGAATAGTGTTATAAGTGCTGTTCTTATATTTATAGGCATATTAATGATTCAAACTTTCTTTGATTTAGAAAAAGGAGATATAATAGATACTATATCTATAGCTATTATAATTACTGTAATACCACTTACTTATAATATAGTAAATGGTATAGCTGCAGGATTTATAATTTATACTATTTTAAAGATAGCTTCTAATCAAGGTAAGAAAGTTTCACCTGCAATGTATGTTTTAACATTCTTATTTATGTTAAACTTTATATTAAGTACATCGATGGGATTATCTCATTAATATAGATAAAGAGCTTGATAGAGCTATTCTAAAATCACGGCTCGGTGTGAATATAAATTTGCTTACATGCAGCTGAAAAAATGCTGCAAATGTTAGCAAATTTATATTTCACACCGAGCCGGGGTATTTGAGAATTGGCCCTTATCTAGCTCTTTTTGTTTTCTTAATTTCGAATATGTACTTATAAAACCTCAATTATATCGTTTGATTGTATTGTTCCTTCTTTTAGTACTTTTACGAAGATTCCTTCTCTTGGCATTACACAGTCGCCTGTTGTTTGCTTTATCGCACATCCATTATGACACTTTTTTCCGATCTGAGTTACTTCTACTTCACATTCACCTATTTTTAGTTTTGTTCCTACAGGTAAAGTATGAACTTCTATCCCTTCTGTAGTTATATTTTCTGCAAAGTCTCCAAATTTTAAGTGATCAAAACCTTTATCTTTCATCTTTTGAATACTTTCTTCAGCTAACATACTTATTTGACGATGCCAATTTCCTGCATGAGCATCACCAACTATACCATGATTAATTTTTAACTCTGCTTTACTTATTGGTTCTTTTATGACACCCTTTTTAGTACTTATATTTATTGATACTATCTTTGCCATTTACTCACTCTCCAAAACAATTAATATTTAAAATCTCCTGATTTTCCACCTGTTTTTTCTATTAAATGAATGTTACTTATCACCATTCTCTTATCTACTGCTTTACACATATCATAAATTGTTAAGGCTGCTATTGAGCAAGCATTTAATGCTTCCATTTCTACACCCGTTTTGCCTAAACTTTTACAAGTAGCATATATTATTATAGAGGAAGTCCCTTCATCTATTTCAAAGTCTAAATCACAACCAACTAAGTTGATTTGATGACACATAGGTATATTATTTGATGTATTTTTTGCCCCCATAATTCCCGCTATCTGAGCAACTGATAATACATCTCCCTTTTTTATTTGTCCACTTTTTATTTTTTCTAATGCTTCATTCGTCATAGATATAGTAGCTGTTGCTACTGCTACTCTTGTAGTATTCTCCTTTTCGCTTATATCTACCATTTTTGCATAGCCTTTTTCGTTAATATGAGTTAACATTATTAACCTCCTATCTCATACATTTTTCTAGTCGTCTCACTACTTTGTCTTTCTACTAAATTATGTTTTTCTGGCTTTCCTAAAATTATATCTTTTAAAACTTCTCTAAATATTAATGGCTTATTAATATAATTTCTTATATCTATTTCTTCTTTAGAATGAAGACATAATTTTATTTTACCGTTAGAGGTAACTCTTATCCTATTGCAGTTTTTACAAAAACTACAACTAAGAGGTGTTATGACTCCGATTCTTCCTTTTGCACCTTTGAACTTATAGTATTTAGCTGGAGAATCTTCTTCTGATGGTACAGGGTATAATCCATCAATAGATTCAATCATTTCATGAACATTTATATATCCATTTTCATATATTTTTTGTCCTTCTCCAATAGGCATAAGTTCAATAAACCTAACATCAATAGGATTATATCTTATTAATTCTATAAAATCTAAAATCTCATCATCATTGAATCCTTTTATTGCTACACAATTTATCTTAACTTTGATCCCTTCCTTTAGGCATTCATTTATACCGTTTAATACTTTAGTCAAATCTCCACCTCTGGTAACAGATTTGTATTTATACACTTTTAATGAATCAATACTTATATTAACTTTGTTTAATCCATTTGCTTTTAAAGTTGATGCTATTTTCGCCAAATTAAGTCCATTAGTAGTTATTGCTATATCATTTATATTACACTCATTTTTAGCAAACCAAATAAGATCATTTAAACCTGGATGTAGGGTAGGTTCTCCTCCAGTAAATCTTAATTTGGTTATCCCAGAGTTTGCCATTGACTTTATTATAAATTTATAATCTCCTGTGCTTAAAGTATCATTTATATATTCATCTCTAAATTCAATATCTGATGGCATACAATAAATACATCTTAAATTGCACCTATCTGTAAGTGAAATTCTAAGATAATTTATATTTCTTCCATATTTATCTATCATTTACTTCCCTCTTTGCTATCTAATTATTTTTTAAAGGTGTAGCACACTCACTTGCATCACCCTTAAGTATTTCTATACCATGCTCTAATACATCAAATATAAAACTTAAATTTTCAACTGCACCTTTAGGGCTACCAGGTAAATTAATTATTATTGTACTTTTTCTTATTCCACTTATACCTCTGCTTAGTATAGCTTTTTTAGTTATTTCTGAAGATTTCATTCTCATATATTCACTTATTCCTGGTATTTCTCTTTCTATAGCTTCTTTAGTACCTTCCGGTGTAACATCTCTTTTTGAGAATCCCGTTCCACCATTAGTTAATACTAAATCAGCTTTGTTGTTATCACATATATCTATAAGTTCATTTACTAACATTTCTTTGTCATCTTTTATCAACGCATAATGTACAACTTTATAATGTCCATTACTTTCAACATATTCTTTAAGTTTTTTTCCTGTGATATCTTCTCTTAATCCTTCATAACCTTTATCACTAAGTGTTATAATTGCAACTTTAAACATAAAATCACCTCTGATTAATCTTTTTTATAATTAACTATTTTATATAATCCGTCATATTCCTTTAAATTTATTTAATATTATTTATAAAATCTCAAATTTTTGTCTTTTCTATGAGATAAACATCCTTTATTTTTTACTAATAAAATTTCTGCCATTATTCCAAAGGCAATTTCATTTACTTCGTTTGAAGATATATTTAGACCTACAGGAGCATATACAGAATTTAATAATTCTTCACTTACTCCTTCATTAATCAATGCTGATTTTAGAGTCGTCCATTTTTTAAGGCTACCGATCATCCCTATATAGCCAGCATTTTTATTGATAATACATCTTAATGCTTCTAAATCTTTTTCATAACCTCTTGTAGCTATTACTACATATGTATTTTCATCAATATTTATATTTTTCAAGATATTTTCTATATTACCACTGTATACTTCCTTGGCATTTTTAAATCTATCTTTATTTGCAAATTCTTCTCTATCATCAATAATTATAATATTAAAATCTAAAGTATTTGATATATTATATAAACTATATCCCACATGACCTCCACCAACTATTAATAATCTCGGTTTAGGTTTGAATACTTTTATATAACCTCTTACATTTCCGCCACACTGCATTGGTGTATCTTCTGAGTTTTTTGTTAGATTATGTTCAAAATTCATATCGTCTCCATTTTTTAAACACTCTTTACATTTGTTTATTATCTCATATTCTAAGATTCCTCCCCCTACAGTTCCTATTATACTTCCATCAGAAAGGTATGCTAAAGTTGAACCCTGCTTACCTGGGCTTGATCCTTCTACTTCTGTAATCATTGCAAATGCAACTTTATTTCCATTTTTTATTTCTTCATTTATCTTTGATAATATTGCTTCATGCATATTTATCCCTCCTAATATTTAGGTAGTATTTTACTTGATAAAATAGCCTCTAATACTCCACCCGCTATATTTCTTCCTTTATCTGATATTGTAAATGCATTTTTCACTTGATCTAATCTTGGATCTATATCTAGAATTTTTAGATTACTTTTAACATATGCCCCATCTCTAATAATCCCTCTTAACAATCCATCTATACTTGCCAAAACCTCATGTTTATTTCCACTATTGTCTTCTATATAAGCTAAAACTTGATTTTTTTTCACTATATCTCCAATATCACATAATATACTAATTATTCCATTTACTTGAGAGTAGACTACCCTGTCTTTAGATACACCGTTTATTTCTCCCGGTATTCCGGTATTTTCTTTCGGTTTACCCATTCTTATCACTCTTCCTAAATTATGACCTCTCATAGTTTCAATTACTATATCCACATCTTCTCCTGCACAAAAACCTGGACCTAGTCCAATAGTTAAATCTGCCATATCCCTATTAGTCCCAATATTTTTCTTTGCTAATATACAATCAACCACAACTTTCGGATTTATCTCTTTTATCGATTCTCCTTTCGGATCAATATACAAGGCAACTTTATTTATTTTTAAAGTCTCTTTAACTTGAGAAATACTATTACATAATTTGCATGAAACCCCCTCGATTTCTACTTCCCCTTCATATACTGCTTCACAAAATGCAACTTGCCTTCTTATAGCTAGAGGTTTTTCAATTTCTAATGCTACAACTTTAAATCCACACATATGTAATTTATGTATTACTGCAGAAGCTAAATCTCCAGCTCCTCTAACTAATATAATATTATTCATTTCAACCTCCTGCTTTAAATACTCTGATAAAGAATATTATACAATATATCAATCTTTTTTTATATAAAATAACATATATTAAGTATATAATTTTATAATATATTTGTCTTAAACCTAATAATGTTATATTCTAATAAATTAAAAGTGTGTATTTCAAAAATAATTCGAAATACACACTTCTATGTTAATATTTTTTATATTTATCTAAGTCTTTATCATCTTTTGGTTTTTCTTTTATTCTCTCTATAATTTTGATTATCCCAAAAACAAGTAAGAAAAGTAAAAATCCTCCATATAATAAAATAATCATATTTATCATTCTTACTCCTCAATTTTTACTGCAGTACCATAAGCCACCATTTCAGATGCACTATTCATAATACTTGAAGACATTAGTCTTAACCCAACTATAGCATTAGCATTAAGAGCTTCTGCTTGTTCTACCAATCTACCTATCGCTATTTGTCTAGATTCATTTTGCATTTCTGTATAAGAATGTAATTCTCCACCTGCTAGTGACTTTAATCCCGCTCCTATGTCCTTACCTAAATTCTTACTACGTACAGTCCCCGAAGCAACATATCCTATCACTTCTATTATATTTTTACCTGGTATCGCATCTGTCGTTACTATTAACATCTCTACTCACATCCTTTAGTTTATTTAAAATAATATTTTAAAATACTTTTATAAATATATAACTAACCTAATACTATTAAATCAATTATATTATATTTTTATTCAGCTTCAAAGATCAAAATAAGTAAAATATTTAATTAAATATTTTACTTATCCTATTATCTATATTATTTAATGTATCTTCCTTAACTTCTAAATAGCCCTCGTAGTCTTCTATATCTCTACAAATACTACTTGTAATTTCACAAATTGTATAATTAATTTTTTCTAAATTATAATCATACATAGTTTCTACTGTATCAACCTCAATAATTATTTTACATATAGTCATATATATATCATTAATTATTATATTCCCCTCATCTTTAAACGTAGATAATATTTGTTCTTGACTATCTTTAGAAATAACTTTCATTTTTATAAAAGATATAAAATTTTCAAAATCTTCTTTATTATTATGAGGTTCAATCTCAAACAAAATTCTAAAGAATAAGTTCCATGCAAATTCATCATTTAATTTGTTCATTATATACTTTCCTAGTTTTTTGCAAAAATCATCTTTTAATACTGGCTTTTTATCAAATAAAATTGGCTGATTAAAGTCAATTTCTTTTTTAGATATTTCATTTATCCTTGATAATCCATTAATCATTAAGTCTCCAAATATGCTATCATCAACATCTTCTTCATTTTTATTAAAAGAGTAATTTAAAATTGTTTCACAAGGTTTTTTAAAGTCAACGATAAATCCTATACTTTCTTTCATCTTCATTGAAAAAGTATCATGTGCCATCTTTGCTAATAATTTCTCTAACTCTTTTTTCTTTCCTACTGAATGTTCAAAACTCCCTGTATTAAAATTTTTATATACATTCACTAATTGGTTATCTATCATTGTAAGATTATTCTTAATAGATAACATCATATCTTTTAAAAAGCTATCACCTAATAAGTATGTGTTATTTTTATAAATAACCTTGTGTTCAATTTCACTCCAAAAAATATTTACTAGTGATTTTATCTGAAGTTCAAATTTAATTTGTCTATCTAAATAATTAAATTTACCGTCTATTCTATATATCTCAAATCCATTTTTTTGTTTTTTAGGTTGTTTTTCGCTAAGCTTTAATTTTATATTTGGATTTTCTTTATTATAATAATAAACTTTATCATCAGTCTTATTAAAGTATCGTCTTAATACTCTATATATTTTATTTTCATCTTCAATAAATCTACACTCAATTCTTACTCCTATTAAATCTGTGAGATTATGTATAAGATTGCTAGCCTCATTATATTTTTTTAAATATCTATTTCTTATTATTTTTTCTCTTAAGCTACACTCTGATTTCACTCTTGATGTTACATTTATATACTCTTCTTCTTTATAATCTAAAATCACTTCGAAGTATTCTTCTAACTCATCTCCTATTAGCTCTAATGTTGAACTCATAGATTTTAACTTGTCTATTGATTCTTCTATAAAATCAAATTCTAGCAGTCCCATAATTTACACTCCTAATTTAATCTATTCTTGTTTTATTATTCTACCACCTTTTTATACTTAAAGTAACTTACTACACTAAAATTTCATAGTAATTTCACATAAGTGTTATATTATCAATGTAATATAACATCTATAAAAGTAGGTTTAAACATAATAGATCATAGATAAAATAAAAATACACCTTTATATCAGAAATTTAAGGTGTATTTTTATATATATTTAGTTTTGTAAATTATATCTTATATTTTATTTCAATTTATAGAATAAGAATTCTATGGTATTTCGTATACAAAGTACATATAATCTCATTTTTATTTATCTAAATCCTATTATTTTATAACAAATTTATTAAAATAAAAATAAAATTCTAAACTGTATTTTTATTATTTTTATATTTCCTGTGCAATAATTATTAAAATTATTATTAATTTATTGTAGATTATCCCTAAGATTTTTTCTGATTTTAATGGCATAAAAATACATTCAAATTTCTTACTCAATAACTCAATAAGCAAATTTGAATGTATTATATATATCCTAGAAGTTAAAATATCTTAAACTATAGTATAAATACTACCTTAAATTAATTCCTAGGAAATAAAAACTTCTATATAGTTCTATTATAAGTATTTTCTCATTAACATTTAATATTTTTGGACTTTATATAAATATATTATTACTTTATACCTAAAAAATATATATGAAGTAAATTCTAATTTAATTACCCAAGCAATATTACTATAAGTTAATACATCTATATCCATTGTAGTAATTTATTCTTTATTTTAAAAGATGAATACAATATATTATTTCTATATTAACTTACAAATTTCCTTTTTATTTTCTAAAGCTTCTAAATATTTTTCGAGTATTACAGCCCTAATACTCTCATATCTAATATAATTAGGTAAATTTTTCTTAATTATGCTTATTTTTTCTTCTCCAAATGCATTACAAGCATTTATAATAAGGTCAGCTTCTTCATCATTATAAAATGCTTTTAAGTTTAATTTAAATTTGATTTCTTGATTTTCTTTTATATAATCATATACATATCCTAAAATTGTTGATATAGAAGTTTCAAGTTCTTCACCTACAAAATTAATATCTTTTCCTTGATTTAATAAGTCTAAAGCTATTTCATTATTCTTTCTGCTCTCTCCGTCTATAACAACTTTTAACTTTTCTTTTTCATTCCAATTAACGTTCATATTATTTTCTATTATATGATCTTCAACTAAACGTAATATTTCTTGACCATATTTTTCAATCTTAACAGGTCCAATTCCTGAAATATCATTTAGCTGTTCTGTAGTTCTAGGATATCTACCACTTATTTCTTTTAGGGTATTATTACCTAATATTCTATATGAAGTTACTTCCTCTTCTTTAGCATATCTATCTCTTAATTCTTTTAGCTTTTTATATAGATTTATATCAGTTTTGACAAATAAAAACTCTTCATCTTTAGCATTTTTATCTCGATTTATTTTTTCTTCTTTTTTTATATCTTTTTCTAATATATATTGTTCTATTACTTTAATAAATTTATTTGAGTACTTTTCATATTTAATTTCTCCAACACCTGATATACTAAGCATATCTTCTTTATTAGTTGCATAAATAGATGCCATTGTTTTTAACACACTATCACCGAATACCATGTAAGGAGCTATTTTTTCTTCAGATGCAATCTCATATCTTAATGATTTTAATCTTTCATATAATTCATCATTTGTATTTAAAGATTTACTTATTATAGTTTCTTTAAATTTAACCTCCACTTCACCTTTTAATACTTTCATAGATAAATCATTTAACTTCACGGTTGGGTAAGTTCCATTATATCCTATATTTTTTACTAATTCTAAGTAACCATGAGAAACTAGTGTATTTATAAATATTTTTAAATTTTCATTTGAATACTCCTTCATTATTCCATAGGTAGAAAGTTCATCAAATCCAAAGTCTAATAGTTTTTTATTCTTAGATCCTATAAGTACATCTACAATAATATTCACTCCATAACTCTTTTTCATTCTATATATACATGATATAACTTTCTGAGCATCTAAAGTTTTATCTATTATCTCTCCTTCAGTTAAACAATTGCTACAATTATTACACTCCTCTAAAAGAGTTTCACCAAAATAAGATAATATACTTTTTCTATAACAATCATTGCTATAAATCAAGTCTTTCATTTGCTGAAGTTTTTCATGCTGGAATAACTTCCTCTTATTGTTATCTATACTTATGTCGATTAAATACTGCTGTATATGAATATCTCCTGGAGAGAATAAAAGAATACATTCACTTTTTTGATTATCTCTTCCTGCTCTACCTATTTCTTGATAATAATTTTCTATACTTTGAGGCATATTATAATGTATTACCCACCTAATATTAGGTTTATCGATACCCATACCAAAGGCATTAGTAGCAACAATTATATTAACTTTATCATTGATAAAATCTTCTTGATTTATTTTTCTTTCTTCTTGTGATAAACCAGCATGATATTTTGATACTGAATATCCTCTTTTATATAATCCTTCATATATTTTTTCTACATCTTTCCTTGTAGCTGCATAAATAATTCCATTTTCTTTTTTATGATTTTCTAAGTAATCAATAATATATTTATTTTTACTAGATGACTTCACTATGTTTATATATAAATTTTCTCTATTAAATCCAGTTATATAAATATCTGGATTTAATAATCTTAAACTAGCAATAATATCTTTCCTTACCTCTTGAGATGCCGTTGCTGTAAATGCAGTTACTACTGGTCTATTTAATAATTTTTCTATAAATGAATAAATCTTAGTATAACTTATCCTAAAATCATGCCCCCATTGAGATACACAATGAGCCTCATCTACAGCTATTTGGCTTACATTTTTATCTTTTATAAGATTGATAAATTCATAGCTATCTAATCTCTCTGGAGCTACATAAATAATTTTATATTCATTATTTTTAATATTTTCTAGAATCTCATTAAATTCACTACTACTTAGAGAACTATTAATATATGTTGCATTAATTCCCATAGTTTTTAAAGCATCTACCTGATCCTTCATTAAAGATATTAGGGGTGAAATAACTAATGTAATTCCATCTAATAATAAAGCTGGAACTTGATAGCAGATAGATTTACCTCCACCTGTTGGCATAATAGCAAGAACATCATTTCTATTTATAATAGAGTTTATTATATCTTCTTGGCCTCTCCTAAAATTCGTATATCCATAATACTTAGTTAATATATCTAAAGGTTTTAAACTCATTTTTTCCTCCTAGTAACCGAACTTATGTTTGCTTTAATTATAATCTATTTATTTATATTTTATTCAAGCATATTATTATTTTATATTATCATAAACTTATTTAAATTTATTAACATTCTTTAATAAACTTATTTTTTTATGATAAATACATTTATTCATATATAGTTTTAATTTATATATAATCTCATCATATAGCAATTTTCTATAGTAAAGTAAATTAAATATATTTATAAGCAATAGTTTGTATATTTTTATTATAGTAATAAATTATGGAGGTATGGCAATGTACTATAACTATATAGAAGATCTAAGTATTGATAAACAGAAACTTCTAAAAAAATATTCTCTATCTCTTAATGATGAGTTAATTTGGGAATTTAATCATAAAAAATATTATAAAGTTAAATACTTCACTCATAAATTTGCTATTAAACACTCTACATTAAGTCTCTTATTTCATATCTACAAGCTTTGTTATGCAAAAATAAAATATTTCGAAAATAACTTTGAAAAATATGAACCTTTAAAGTATAGCTATAAGGAAGGCTTCTTTAAATGTGAACTATATGACATGGAGTTCATGATTCATAAAAGTAGCAATATTATAATAGATCTAAGAAACTTAAGCGAAATAAAAACCATAGAAGATTTTAGAAGTTTTTGTAAATATCTAGAAAGCTTTGAAAAATAAAAAGGCGTGCATCAAATTAATTTGATACACGCTTATTATGTCTTAAGCAGTTACTTCATCTTTATCACGTTTCCATTCAGTTACATTTTCAAGACCTTCTATTTTTGAAGAGTCAAATATAGGATCTTCTATACCTGCTTTTCTTTGTTCTTCATAATCTTTTAATACTCTAAAAGCATATTTTCCTAAAAATGCTATTGCTATTAAGTTTATTATTGCCATTAATCCCATAAACACATCTGCCAAATTCCAAACTATTTCTATTTGAGCTACAGATCCAAATAAAACAAATCCAACAACTGCTACTCTAAATATTGTCATTGTAGATTTACTATTATTCATAAACTCAACATTTGACTGACCATAGTAGTAGTTACCAACTATTGAGCTGAATGCAAATAATAATATACAAACTGCTATAAATATATTTCCTATTGGACCTATATGATAAGCTAAAGCTTCTTGTGTTAATCCTATACCTTCAGCTGAACTTGTTGCATACCCTGGGTATAAAAGCACTACAAATGCTGTACAAGAACATATTATTAAAGTGTCAACAAAAACTCCAAGAGCTTGTATTAAACCTTGCTTAACTGGATGTGATACTTCTGCTGTTGCAGCAGCATTAGGAGCACTCCCCATACCTGCTTCATTTGAGAATAAACCTCTTTTTACACCAACAAGTATTATTCCACCCATTGTACCCATCGACATACTTCTAAAATCAAGAGCATTCGTAAATATTAATTTTATTATATTAGGTAACTCTGTTATATTAGTTACTACTACAAATAAAGAAACTAATATATATAAGACTGCAAGAATTGGAACAATAACTTCAGATACTTTTGCTATTCTGTGAGATCCACCAAATATTACTATTGCAGTTACTGCAGCTATTACTAGACCTAAACCAAATCTATTAATTCCAAAAGCATTATTAAATGCAGCTGTTATGGTATTTGCTTGAACTGCATTAAATACAAATGCAAAACAAATAGTTATAAGAACTGAGAACATAACTCCCATCCACTTTTTATTTAGACCTTGCTCCATATAATAAGCAGGTCCACCTCTATATGAATTTCCATCTTTTACTTTATAAATTTGAGCTAACGTACTTTCTACAAATCCTGATGCCGAACCTATTAACGCTATAAGCCACATCCAGAATATCGCCCCAGGTCCACCAGCAACAACAGCAATAGCTATACCAGCTATGTTACCTGTACCTACTCTAGATGCTGTACTAATACAAAATGCTTGGAAAGAAGATATTTTTCCTTCTTTTTTTGCATTTTTGGAAGCTCCATCTCCTAAAAGTTTAAACATCTCTTTGAAAAACCTAAATTGTACAAAGTTTGTCTTTACTGTAAAGTAAATTCCTAAAACAATAAGCATTGCTATTAGTATGTAAGTCCAAATAAAGTCATTAACTTGTAATACTAATTTGTTTAATAATTCCATTATTAATTCCCCCTATTTATTATTTATTTTTCGTATTAATTTTCTTGTTATCTAAATAAATTAAATTTTCTATAAAAATGCAATTTATTGATTTCTTTATTCATTTATACTTATTATATGTTATTTTTTTATAAAATACAATAGATAAAATGCAAATTCATTTTTATAAATTGCAAATTCCCCATATACAAATCATTTTCCTCTTTAGCTCTTCTTAAGATTCATGAATTTTTTACTACTTATTTAATTTGTAGAAATATTCTATAATTGATAAAGATTTTCAAACTCGTTTAAATTCCTACATTTTTTATGTTATAATATTTATATTAATATATATATAGAGAGGATTTTTATATGAACTCATGGTTATTATACGCTTTATTAGCAGCAGTAAGCGCAAGCTTCGTAACAATATTTACAAAGATAGGTATTAATAATTTATCACCTTCATTAGCAACAGCAGTACGCTCTATAATTATGGCCCTATTTTTAATTTCTGTATCTTTCTTTAAAGGAGATTTAAATAATATCAATCAATTATTTGAATATAAAAAAGATTTTGTTTATTTAGTTTTTGCAGGAATTTCAGGAGCACTTTCATGGTTATTTTTAAATATAGCTTTAAAAACAGGAAAAACGTGGCAAGTAGCACCTATAGATAAATTATCAGTTGTTATAACAGTAGTTGTATCAATCTTAATTTTCAAAGAACAAATTTCAATAAAAGGAATTGTAGGGGTTATGCTAATAGCTTTAGGAACGATTTTTGTCGCTTTAGGATAAATACTTATTGTATATGGTATAATAGTAATTATTTAAAAAGAAAGGAAGATTATTTTATGGCTGGAATTAAATATGATATAGAAAAAGAAATAGGTGTAATTTCTCAATCATCTAAAGGATGGAATAAAGAACTCAATTTAGTTAGTTGGAATAACAGAGAAGCTAAATATGATATAAGAGATTGGGATGAAACTCATCAAAAAATGGGTAAAGGTATTACATTTACGAGAGAAGAGCTGTTAAATTTAAAAGAATTATTAAATAGTATTGATATTTAATACCTACATAGAAAATGAGAGCCTAATGTTATATTTGTGGCAATTATAACATTAGGCTCTCATTATTTATATCATATTCTTTTATCCTTCTTAGTGATGGCCGCAACCGTCATGCGAGCAAGTGTGATTTGATGGGAATTCTTCAAGCTTATTTTCTTTATATAGCTCAATATTTTCTTTTATTGTATCACCTTGTGATTTATATACTTTAACACCCATAGAATTTAATTTCATTATAGCGCCTTGACCTATTCCTCCTACTATAACTGCATCAACAACATTACCTTGCAATGCCTTTAGTGGTTGACATTTTCCATGCTCATGATGTAAATCCTGGTTATTTATTTCAGTTACTTCTTGATTTTCTAAATTACAAATTACAAATAATGGTGCTGATCCAAAATGTCCATAAGGTTTACTTTCTAATCCTTTATTTACCTCTACTGGTATACAAATTTTCATTTTAAAATCCTCCCTTTTTACAACACTTGTTTATTGATTTACAATTGCTTTTACATCCAATATTATTTATAGAATTTAAATCATCATCTTCAATAAAAATATCTATTGGATTTCCTTTAATAAAATTAATAAATGATACACATTGATTAAAAGCTTCTTTATCAACACTATAAAATACAAAGTAACCTTCTTTAGTACCTTTAAGTATTCCAGCTTCTTTAAGTACTTTTATATGTTGAGAGACAGCTGAATCTGATATTCCTAAAAACTTAGACATCCCTTTTTGGCATATATTTCTTTTAGATGACAATACCAATATCTTAAGCCTAGTTTCATCACTTAAGGCCTTAAATACTTTACTTATATTTTCCATGTATCACCTCTTGTAATTAAGTGTTTACTTAATTAAATTATAATAATCTTAATTAATTTTATCAAGTCTTATTTAAAATACCTAAAAAAATAAATAAAAAAAGATATAAAGTAAATTTTTTCAAAATTTATCTTTATATCTTCTTAAATAAATTAATTATTTAAACTTATCTTTGCTCTAATTTTTCCTTTTTTCTTGCTTCCATCTTTAACTTATCTAAATAAGATACTGCATTTAATGCAGCGATTTGACCTTGACCTGCTGATTTAATATATGAGTATGGCTTTCCTGCACAATCACCACAAGCAAAGCATCCATCTATATTAGTCTTCATGTTTATATCTACTATTACATGAGGTCCATCAGTTTCAAGACCTGGTACAAGAGATTTTAATGAAGCACTATCTTTTATTACAAATACTCCATCTACATCAATATCTTTCTCTTTAAAAGATACCTTATTTACAAGAGTCTCTCCTTGTATCTGTATAGGTCTATCATTTATAACTTCTATAGAAGTATCTAATTCATGATTACCTCTCATTAATGATTCATTTTTATACATTGGTATAAAATAAGTTTTAGATGCAATTTCACTTAAGAAATTAGCTTCTTCTTCTGACTCCTTATTATATCCTATTATAGCTACTTTTTTATCTCTATATAAAGGAGCATCGCAAGTTGCGCAATACCCAACTCCTTTTCCTAGAAATTCTTCTTCTCCTTTAATAGGCTTGCCATATTCAACTCCAGTTGCAAGTATAACTGTTGTTGCTTCATACATCGAGTCGCCAGACATTAATGCAAAATAATCACCCATTGAGTAGATGTTATTTATTCTTTTTTCACATATATCAATATCTAAATTTTTTACATGTTCTAAAAATTTATCTTTTAACTCTACTCCACTTATATCATAAAACCCTAAATAGTTATCTATCGAAGGTGCTTTAGTAAGCTTATTGCTTAAATTTTCATTTCCAAATAATATAATATTCTTATTTCTTATTTTTGCATTTATAGCAGCTGATAATCCCGCAGGTCCACTACCTACTATTGCTATATCATATCTCATAATATCACCTATCATTTTTATAAGTAAGATTCAACCTTAGCTTTTATTTGTTCCTTAGGTATAAATCCTATCATTTTGTCTACTACCTTACCATCTTTAAATATTATCATCGTTGGTACTGTTGATACACTAAATTGTTGAGCTATTTCTAAACTTTGATCTACATCTAATTTCAAGAACTTAGCCTTACCATCCATTTCTGTTCCTAATGCTTCAAATACTGGTGCTAACATCTTACAAGGACCACACCAAGTTGCGAAAAAGTCTACTACAACTACTCCTTGTTTTTCTTCTACTTCACTTCTAAATTCTGATGTTTTTATTATTTTAGCCATATTAATTTCCTCCTAGTTCTTCTCTATAATTATATTATGATATTTTCTTAATATAGTTATTATATTTTATAAAAATTTCTAATATTTGTTAATATAATTATACCCATGAATTATCCAACAAATCAAATTTTTTTAATTTGCCTTTTTAGTCTTAGGTATTTTTATTTCAAATACTGTATATTCTCCAATTTTAGAATCAACATTAATATCATATTTTAAATTAATACTAAGCATTTTAGCTATTGAGAGTCCAATTCCTGAACCATCTATATATTTACTTCTTACAGCGTCACTTCTAAAGAATCTATCAAAAACATACTTTATTTCATCTTCCTTAATACCTATACCTGTATCCTTTATAGACAATTTTATATTATTATCTTCTTCCTTAAGATTTATAAATATACCATCATACTCATTAGTATATTTAAAAGCATTATCTATAAAAATTAGAATTAATTGTCTTAATTTATTTTTATCCGTAACTATTATTTTATTCTCTAATTCACTTTTAAAAATAAATTCTTTATCTTGCATCTCTGCTATTTCTTCATAATCTTTATATATTTCACATACTATATTCTCTATATCTATGTTTTCGAAATTCATTTTAGATATATAATCTTCTTTGGTAAGTGATAAAAGATCGTTTATCATCTTTTTCATTCTTCTTGTTTCTCTCATAGCATCTGCCACTGTTTCTACTTCATCGTTTATTGTATTTTCAGGATTCTTTAACATCCCTTCTAATTTAGATGATATTATAGAAATTGGAGTTCTAAGTTCATGTGAGGCATCCTGTATAAAACTAGCTTGATTATTCCATGCTGTTTCTATAGGGACTAATGCTTTCTTTGTAAGGTATATAGCAATAAAATAAGCTACTATTAATGATATTAGTATTCCTATAATCAGCGAAAAAACAAGTTGCTTTAATGAGCTAAGTTCTGAATCAATATTTCTTATTATCTCAATAGTGTATTTTCCAATATTTAAATTAAGAACTCTAAATGCGTAACCATTATCTGACCATGTAAAGAAAGTATCCTTTTTAGAATTATTTATTTCAGGATATATATTTTCAAAATACCTATTTTCAGTATAATATCTTATTTTTCCATTTTCATATACATAAACCATATTTCTTGGATCTTCAAGAATAATAGGATTGAACATTGAACTTCTATTAAATTGTACACTTATTGATTCTAATTCTTCTTCTATTTTACTATCTATATTAGTATATGTAAGTTCTTTAAAATAAAAGAATATAAAAATAGAAAAAATCAGTAAGAATCCCCCGACAACAAATAAATTTATTTTTATTAATCTTTGTTTTGTATCAGTAAATACATTTTTATTTATCATCAAACATATATCCTACCTTACGCTTAGTTTTTATGTACTTATCATATCCATATTTACCTAATTTTTTCCTCAAGTTACTTACATAAACCTCTACAATCTCAATAGTAGCATCTGATTCTACCCCCCATATTCTATCATATATCTGTTCCTTTAATAAAATTGTACCTTTATTTAATAAGAAATATTCTAATAAACCAAATTGTTTGTTTTGAAGATTTATTTCATCTCCATTTATGAATACTCTTCTTTTACTAAGATCTAAGTGTAAGTCTTTAAAATCTAAACTATTTTTATCATTTATTTTTCCATTAGTTCTTAATATTGCGTATATCCTAGCTATTAGTTCTTCCATATAAAATGGTTTTGTTAAATAATCATTTGCACCTATTGAAAATGCTCCAACCTTATCATCTAATGACTCTTTTGCAGTTAAAATTATTACTGGTGTATCTATATAATTATCTCTCATTTTTTTTAATATATCTAATCCATTTAGATTTGGGAGCATTAAATCTAATACTACTAGATCATATATATCTTGTTTTATCAAATACAAGGCCTCTTCTCCATCTTCACAACTTTCACATTGAAAGTGACTACTGATTTCTTTTACTATACCTTCTAAGAGCTTTTTATTGTCTTCAACTACTAATATCTTCATATTATCCTCCAATTATCTCTTCTTAAAATACATTATAACTCTTTATTTCTTATATTTTAATACAAAAAAATAAAAAGACATGATTTAATATACTATAGAGTTACATTAATCATGCCATCTTATTATTTTATTCTTATTGTAATTGATTATTTGAATAATTTGTTAGTATATCTACAAAATCACTTATGCTTACATCCTCGTTGGTTTTATCTGACATTTTTTCGTAATACCAACTAGCAAAATCCGGATTGGCTAGTAGTGAATTCAATTGTTCAAAATCTAATTCATTTTTATTGCGTTTATCATCATTCATATTTATACCCCCTTATTAAGATATAACTTATTATTAGTGATAAACATCAATTTTATACTATTTTAATATAAATACCTTAGTATTTATTAATTTGAGCCTTATGAGATATTAAATCAATATCAATATTTGATTTTGCATCTATATCGTCATAAACATATCCTATTAATTTTATTTTCTCTGTATGCTTTGATACTTTTATTGTGATTTCAGCTTCTTGTAATGGTTTTAAGGCTGAGTATGAAGATTCATGATTTACACCTATATATTCTTTTCTTGAATTAATTTCTCCTATTTTTAAAGTTATGTTTCCTAAGCTTTTAGAAGAATTATTTTTTACCTTTACAATATAAGTATCTCCGTCATCTGCATCATCAACCTTTTTTGCATCTGAAAAAGCCAAAACTTCATAAGGGCTACTATCTTCTTCTCTATCTTCAATATTTACTGAGTATACACTACCATCTTTTAAATTAACAGTAACATTTTCTTCTGATGTCATATATTCATAAGAAGTAATACTTATATTTTCTCCTAATTCCTTCAGTTTAAAGCTAGCATTAAAAATATCTCCTGGAGTTAAAGTCATATCTAAAAACATTTTTGATTCAGATATAATCTTACCTTCTTTATCTAATTCATTGTATACTATCCAAATATTTGATACATCAAACTTTGCTATGTTTTCTACTCTATTTACAACAACTCCACTAAAATCCCTAGTATACTCATCAAATTCATTAATTTGTAAAGCTTTAGCTTCATATTTTTTTACTAACGAGCCATTTAAAAGTACTTCACCATTATTTTCTACTTTACTTCCTCTACATCCTACTAATCCTATTATTATTAATATCATCATTATTAGTACTGATACTTTTATTATATTTTTCATATATTATGCACCTCATACCTTGCATCTATTTTAATTATAATATTTTATAATAAAAAATATTTACTATAATAAATGTTTATATTCTTTCATAAAGTCTTTCAAGGCTTGTGTTAATATTTGTTGTTTACTAAACTCCGAGTTGCTACACAACCTTTCAAATTCTTCCCATGTATTTTTATCTACCTTTATACTTGTTCCCTTTACATCCTTTAATTCTTTATCCTCGATAATTACATCTTTTTTATTATATCTTTTTCTAGGTTTCATTGATTTATAGTCTTTTACTTCTAAATACCAATCGTATACCTCACATATTTTATCTAAATCCTCTTGAGTAATATTTATTTTCCTATCTTTTTTAGGTTTTGCTTTAGATACTTTACTCTTTTTAGAACTGTTTGTTTTTTGAGGTTTATCTTCTAAGTTTTCAAATACTATTTGCATCTCTTTTTTAGTTACTTTTTTAGTTGACTTTTTATTTGATGAAGTTTTATCATATTTTTTATTAGTTTTAGCAATTTCTTTTTTTTCTATTTCAGATGTTAAAACATATTTTCCATCTTCAGACTTATAACCCATCTTATTTAAAAATCTTCTTAATGTAGCTGAACTAATACCTATCTCTTTTGATATATTCTCAAAAGAAACATTTTTATTTTGAAGTTTCAAAAACTTTTCTAGCCTTTCATTTCCTTTCATACTATCCTTCATATGTCACTCCTTTATCTTTTAAACTTTATATTCAATCTTTATGTAAATGTTTTCCTGTTTTACTTTATTTTTATCAACACTACTTATTAAATTAATCTTATTAAAAATAATTATATATAGTAAATATAATACATTAATAAGTGTATCATGGCAAATTTATTTTATTAAATCCGAGTTTTTTTGACAAATTTTATTATTTTTATATAAAAAAGTATCAGAATAAATTTATTCTGATACTTTTTCTACTAATATATATTAATCACCAACTCCGAAGTCTGTATTATTATAAAGGACTTCAAAATCAGTATTTTTATCTATAAATTTGTATTTTTCAATAAACCAATCTACAAGTTCTTCATCTCTTTTTATATCCGTCGTATTATTTACAAAAATATTAATAGTTGCATGGTTAAAATTATTTAAAATTATATCCATATCATTATCAATCATTTCTTTTGTTTGCCCCTTAATTCCAACAAGCATACATGGTGAATCAAAATGCTCCTTTAATTCTTCAACATTTTTAAATCTAGCATTTTTATTTAAGACAACATTTCTAAATTCATAATCAAATGTCTCTACCCCAATTTTAAATATTATAGGTATTTCGAAAAAATCTCTCATCTCTTGTAATTTATTTTTATAACACCAATGACTTTCTAAAAATAATTTTTCTATATTTTTTTCTGTTATTATCTCTTTAATTCTCAATAATGTATCTTTTGGGATTTCAAAGCAGCTTCCTGAATTTATAACTTCAAGAACCTTATATTTTCCCGTTATATTCTCTAAAACTTGAAAATTTATATTATTTATTTCATCTTCTAATTTCGAATTATCATCTATATAATCACAAAAAGAACATTTCCCCCATACACATGGAAATCCCTTTAGTAAAACAATCTCTCTTTGATTTTTGTTTTCTATAATACTATATCTATCCATATATTATCTCCTTACTTACTAGCTATAAAAGATGATTTTAAATTTTTTGGAATAGCACTTATTCCTAAGTTAACTAAAACTACACCTAAGAACTTATCCATGTAATCTGTTATTATTTGAGTTAAAAATATATTACTGAATAAATTACCTATACTTAATACCTCTAAAGCTTGAACAATGTATGATGAACCTGCAGATGTTACACCTTCAAATACTATAGCAGCAATCATTGCACTGATTATTGAAGTTGGTAATACAAATATAAACGTTCCTAATGGAGTTTTTACTCCATCTAAAAATCCCTTTCTAAACATAATTCCTGAAAGAAGACCAGTTGTTATCTGTACCGGAGCAAAATATATAGAATATACATCAAAAGTTATACCACTGACTATGCTACCTAAAACACCAGATATCATCGCATAGTTTGGACCTAATATAGCTGCGATAAATATAGTTCCTATAGAATCTAGGTATATCGGTAATTTTAGTGTATAGGCTATAAATGCACCTACTACATTTATTGATATTCCAAGGCCTATTAATGAGATATTTTTAACAGATATACTTTTCATCTTATATAACTCCTTTTACTGAATCTATAATTTCTTCATATCCCTTAAACAATCTTTTAAGGAACATATACATAAATTTCTTTTCATCAACATCAGTCAATACAACTGCATTATTATCATTTTTATAAAAATTAAATTCATCTACCACCGATTGACCCATAGCAATACCATCCTCTACCACTTCTACATAAGATTCAAATCCACTACATATACTTCTATCTATAAAGTAAGCTACAGCTAATGGATCATTTATCACACAGCCAATTATTCCCTCTTGCTCCCAGTGGAAATCTATATAAAATCTTGTTATATCTGTAATATATTTAGATATATCTTTATCGAGCCTGTTAATAAACTCAATAATATTTGGCGTAAGTACAATTTTTCTAGTTACATCTAGTCCTACCATATGAATTTTCCTTGACAAATTCTTGTAAACATAATCTGCTGCATGAGGATCTACCCAATAATTAAATTCTGCAACTGGAGAGCAGTTTCCATGTATTCTAAAAGCACCTCCCATAGATACGAACTCATCTAAGTTATCAAATACTTTTTTATCTTTCATAATAGCTTTAGCAATATTAGTTAAAGGTCCTAGTGCTATAATAGATACATCTTTATTATTCTTTAATGTGTCTATTATAAAGTCTACTCCATTTTCCTTTATCTTATATTCAGTTACATCTTCATAGAAGTTCTCTCCTATTCCATCTTCTCCATGGGTATCTTGGGCTGTTACAAGATCTCTTTTTAAAGGTTTCTCTTCACCTTTATATACAGGTATATTTAATGAAGAACATATTTGAAGTGTTTTAAGAGCATTTTTTGCTCCCATTTCAGCTTCTACATTACCACTACAAGTAGTAATGCCAAGTATCTCTAGCTCTGGTGAGTTTACAGCTAGAAGAATTGCCAGAGAATCATCTATTCCTGGATCACAATCAATTATTACTTTTCTTTTTTGCATGACAAATGCCTCCTTAAAAATTATTAATAAGGAGAACCCTACAACTTTTTATAATAAAAAAATTGTAGCTAAGGGTATATCTTATATACTGCCACTATATAAATACCTTAGTTTTTTATACTTGGAGGTTCTCGAACAAGTCCTAGGTTTTTCATACATCCTAGTATTTTTAATCTTTACATTAGATTATATTATTAAAATGTCAGTTTGATGTCAGTTTTCGAAATTTATCCACAACATCTCATAACATTAAAGACTAAGATTACATTTCTTAGTCTTTTTTATTTTAACTATACATTTTTAAAATGTAAATACTATAAAATTATTTTTTATCATAGTACATGCATTTTTTACGAGGTGATTTGCATATGCTATAATATGCGAAGCGAACATGTAAATGAGTGTAACGCAGTAAACTCGTTGGAATGTAAGTGTAGCGGTTATGTTAGCCTATAGCAATATAGGGAAAGTATATGCATTTACAAATATATGCCTAAAATTATAGGAGGGTGTCATCCCTCCTATTTTTAGGCTATATTTTGTTGTTCATATTCTGAAACCTCTAATTTTAACTCTGGTGGTAACTTAGTTATTAATGCATCATATCCATTTTTATTTTTAATCAAATGTAGTGCAGTATATTGCTCTAGATTAAGCATATCATCTAAACAATAACCCTGAATACTAAATTCTTCTTCTAAAGCTTCAAATGCTTTTTTATCTACACCAGATATTAAGGTATAAGTTGTGTTAGCACCTTTTAATGATGCTAAAGCTTCTTTACTTAATCCTTCCAGATTATGAAGTGTAAACATATACTTAAGTCCAAACTTAGCACTTTGAAGAAATGTTTTTTCTAATATTTTCTGACAAGTAGGTACCTGGAATATTTCATCTACTAATAAAGTAACTCTAGGAGGTATTTTATTAATTTCTTTTTCTTCCTTTGCTGCTCTCAGTTTTGTAGCTAACCAAATCTTCTGCATAAAGAATGTCATTAAAACATCTTTAGAAGTTTCATCTTCAAAATCACAATCTCTCATTCTTATTAATATAACTTTCTTTTGTTCCATAGCTTCTACAAAATCTATATTACATTCTGGTGTTTTAGAAAACATAGCATCTATTACATCATTCTCTCTAAATAAATCTATCCTATCTATTATACCTTCTATTTTATTTTCTTTAGTACCGCAAATAACACCAACAGGATTTTCTTTAGTCACCTTAGTATATTCATCTAGTTCATTTAAAGAAATTATACTATCTTCTAGTAATACCTTTAGATCCTCTGTTAATCTATTAATAAATTCATGCCTTACAGTATGAAGTTGTAAATTTTTCCTCTTCGGTTAAATTTGATTCTTTGTCTATAAATTCCTTAGTTTCTACATAAAATGTTTTAGTTAAATACTTACTATTAATCGACTGTCTACATCCTAGAAAATTATCATAGAAATATTTAGCAGCATCCGATTTCGCACCTCTACCTAAATTGCTATCATATACAAAACACTTGTATTGACTCTCAGTTTTAATAAACATTCCTATTTTATAAAGCTTCTGATGAGGTGTTAATAATAGCTCAGTAATATGATCTAATGTGAATCTATCGTCTTCTTTTACAATAGAGAATCCATCTTGAGTCTCAGCTTTCATTACACCAACAAATTCATTTTCATTATCACCTATTGTACCACTGAATATAAATATAATACCTCCTGGTATTCTTGTTGTATTTTGTGCATTAGATAGATTTAGTGCTATATTCTTAGAATTTTGAATAAATTTTTCTTCATCTATCTCAATAATTTCCCTAATAAGACTGAATACACTTCCTGAATCTCTATTATATATATCCATTTCTATACTGTTCGAATCACTCCCTATAGCCTGAATAACCCTCTGATTAAATGTAAAAAGTGCTTGTTCACCTAATTCAATTATTTCATCGTTATATATAGGCAGAGTTGCTGAATTACTAGTTGTCCTTTTAAAAATTTTATGTGCTATTATCTTATTTATAGTTAAGTTGCACAGTAAATCCTCCATAATACTATCTCCCTTACTATTTACTATTGTACTCTTTAGTATTATCCTATATAATTAGATTATATTTAAGTTTAAAGAATACTCTAAAAGAAACTACTATCCTCTTTTAAATATTAGTAGTTTCTTTTTTATTGTACATTTATTTACTATTTTTGGCAATAAAAACAAAGCTAGGAAGGAAATTAATCCAACCTAGCTATTTATTTAATCTTCATACCCACAAAGAGTAAGTCCTTGTGATTTAGCTTTACTTAAAGTAGTTGTTTGTATAGAATTAGCATTACTTAATCCTCTGCAATTCTTTTTATAATGATACTTCTTGCCTGTTTTAGTTATATAAACTGTCTTTGAATTACTTATGGATGGTTTTGATGTACTTGGTTTTGAAGTAGATGGTTTTGAGCTACTTGAAGAACTAGAAGTAACTCCTGGTTTCGTTGAGCCTATCTTTTGAGAAGAACTTTTATCTGTTTTAACCCACCATTTCTTTCCATTTGCATAAACTTTTATATTTCCATTTCTATCAGTTCTGTAAACATCTATATTTTTATCATATTTCTTATATCTATCTAATGCTTCTTTAGCTGGGTGGCCATACTTTTTCCCATCTGTAGAAATAATTATTTTCTCTGGATCATACTTCTTTATAAAAGATGTACTTGATGAACCCTTTGAACCATGATGAGGTACTTGTAATATATCTACATTATACTTTTTACCAGCTGCCTCTGCGCCTTTTTCTGCATCTCCAGTTAAAAGCATCTCTAAATTGCCATAATCTATATATGTCATAACACTATCTTCATTATCTGTTTTATAGTTGGTTTTGCTATGTACAAATTCTAGTGTCGCACCAGCCGATTTTATTTTAGTACCTGTTTTAGCATCATATATTTTGCATCCTTTTTCTTTCTTAGCTAGATTCATTACAGCCTTCCCTGTCTTTGTAGATGTGTATGCTGTATCTTTAGGATAATAAAACTTCTTCACCTTCATTCTTTTAAATACTTCCTGTAGTCCGCCTGCATGATCTGCATCTTGATGAGTTGATATAACGTACTCTAAATTCATATTTTTTTCTTGTTTTAATAGATAATCAACTACTTTTTTACCACTAGTTGCTGAACCTGCATCAATTAATATGTCAGTACCATCTGGAGTTTCAATGTAAATAGCATCTCCTGCACCTACATTGATAAATTCAACTTTCATATCTTGCTTAGTTGCTGCAGAACTAGTAAAAAAAGAACTAGCTACTAGTGTTACTACTAGTCCTAATGACATTAATTTTTGTTTTAATTTCATAATTTCTCTCCCTCTATAATTAATCCTCGGTATTATTATACATATTTGCTATGTCTTTTTTTGTCATTTTTTCTGCGATATATATTTAAACAAAAATAAGGTAGCAAGCCTTAGCCTACTACCTGTGGTTAAATGAATTAAAAAAATTTTAAAATATAAAAAAGATACTTAAATTATTTCCAATAAATAGAAATTATATACTTCTTATTTCTATATGATAATACTTAGTATATATCAAAATATTTATCCAGCTTTGTAACTTTATCGACCTTTTATGTCAAAATTATTGAAAATATATGTAGTATAGGTAAAAATAGTATTTAAGTAGAGGGGGTGTTTTATGAAAAATTTAAAATTGATATTTTGTGGCTTAGCGACTTTATTTTTTATAATAATTTCAGTTAATATTTTTAAATCCGATGATGATATAACAATAAGTAAAAGTGGCGAAAATCATAATTTAGGAATGACTTATAATATTGATAATTTAAAGAAGGGTACATATAAAGTTAATATTTATGCAAAAGAATATAAGAATGGTAAATTTATAGAAGAGTATCGTCTATATGATAAGGATATAAAGCACAAAAGTAAAAATATTAGTTTAAAAGTAGGAGTGGATGTATCTGATTATAATAAAGAGATTAAAGTATTAGTTAATGATTCCTACTCTAAGGAATTAAAGTTAAACTTTTTTGAAAATGATTCTGGAAGTTTATTAATTATAGAAAACAGTAAAGTTATAAATCTAGATAAAGAAGAACCAATTGTAGTCTTTAATACTGATATTTTTGGCAAATATTCTGATATAAGTGATGGATATAATGTAGAAGATAATGAAGGTGATTTAATAGTTTTCTTAAAGCTAATTAAAATTAACTAGTTTCAATTCAATTATTCTTACTAAGCATATGACAAAAAGAGCTATGGGATTTAATCCTCTAGCTCTTTTTTATTTACATTCTATTTTTTATATATTGCAATAAATGGATTATATCCTTTCTTTTTAAGCGATGCTAATTGAGTTTCAGCATTTTTTCTATTTGCATAACTTCCAGCCACTACTCTTAAATATGTTTTATTATCTTTCTTGAACGCATCTAAGAAAGCACTGACACCTAGTTTCTTTAGTTCTGAAACTTCTTTTTCAGCATTTTTTCTATCTAAATAGCTATTAGTTACAACTCTGTAAAAAACTTCTTCTTTTGATGTATTATTTTCTTTCTTAGGTGTTTTATATGTAATACTGAAGTATTTACATATACCTTTCATAGTTGCCTCTACTAGATCATCTACATTATTTTGTAATATTTTTAAATCGGATTTATTTGTATAGAATCCATATTCAACTAATATAGATGGCATTTGAGCCTTGTATATTACAGTAAAATCCTCTGTCTTAACTCCTCTATTTTTAGCTCCATTATCTAGTTTCTTAAAAGCACTATATATTTCATCATTTATAAATTTGGCTGCATTCTTAGAGTTCGTACTAGCATTACTAGCTACATAAGTTTCTGTTCCCCTCGCATCATTAAATACACTCTTATATGCATTAGCATGATAACTTATAAATAATGCTTTTGGTTTCCCTTGTTTCTTCCAATGTGCATTTGCAAGTTCTGCCCTTTTACTTAATCCCATTTCATCTTTACCTGCAGGTGATGGATTAGTTTGATAATAATCTATACCATGATCCTTACATCTTTTTTTTATTTTTGTATCAACTTCTTGATTAAACTTCCATTCATATAAAGATTTATCAGGAGCACACTTTCCTGCTACCTTTTCTGCATGTCCACCATCACCTAATACTAAATATTTACTCATATTATTTTACCTCCCTATTTAATACATTTAGACTATCATTTAGACCTCTTGTCGTAGGATCTAATACTGCATTATAGACACTTATAGCTACTAATCCTAAAACATATGGATTAGAAAAAGCACCTAGTAATAAATCACCCAGTGCTTTCCATGTTGTTAAATCTTGTACTGTTAGTCCTGCATAAGCTAGTATAGGAACTAATATACTCATGCCTAATTGTGCCACAAACAAAGGGTTTTTAAATCTTACTTTCCAGTTTATTTTCATAAAACTACCTCCTAAAATTTTTATTTAATTAAAAAAGCAATAACTGAACTTATTAAAGCTCCTGCTATTGCTCTCCATAACCATGTATTACTATTTTCTAAATCTGAAATTCTATTATTTGCTACTTTTATTTTTTCTTCTAGAATTTCATTTTTTAATTCACTATTTTTATTCATATTTTCTAAGAGAACTTCAATTTTAATAAGCCGTTCTCTTACCTCTTGTAAAGTGTCATCAGCCATACTAACCTCCTTAATTTGTATTAAAAAAGGACCTATATTTTAGGTCCTATAATTATTTAGTTTAGTTCGCAATTTGTATCAATTGTGACTTAAATTTTTGTAATAAAAAAGGCCTTATTTATAAGACCCTTAATCTACTTCTTATATAGTTTTTTATTTATTTTTATCTCCCAGGCTTTATATTTACTTA
>NZ_JACRWE010000004.1 GCF_014323405.1 Romboutsia faecis
TATGTGGTTACTATAGCAAAGAGGATACACCTGTTCCCATTCCGAACACAGAAGTTAAGCTCTTTAGCGCTGATGGTACTTGGGGGGCAACCTCCTGGGAGAGTAAGACGTAGCCACGTGATCTTTTTTTTATTGTTCAAATATAATTTAGCTTATTATAAAAATACATATTTGTATAAATATTATCCATAAGTTAAACTTAAAATAAATATATCTTTATATTTAAATTATAAAGATATATTTATTTTTTTTAATAAAAAATTTGCATATGGACAACTTAATTATAAGCATATTATTTATTAAAGGAGATAAATTTATGGACAATATGAGAGAAATGAGAAAAAAACGTGAAGATGGGAAGTATGATTTAACATTAGAAATAGGCGATGGAGCTTATTTCGGAACATATGAAGATGTAGACTTAAAATCAGGAGAAGATTTAGTTAGGAATTATTTAAGAAATAATTCAGATGATGCTAATTTTGAAGACATAAAAATAAACTACAATAAAAATAGACATACTATAAGGGTTACTGCTGAATTAGATTATTATAGTGGTGAACATAAGGATTATACTAATAGAGGAAAATTAATGTAAAACAGAAAATTAATGAGCGTAATTCAAAATAAATTTATTAAATAAAATTTGATTTGATACGCTCATTTTATTTTTTATATAGTTTTAAATTTAAACTTAAAATAGAATTCATATTATAATTATCATTTTATATTGATGAAACTAAAAAAAGGTAATAAATAATATTTTTATGATAAATAAATTGCACATTAAAATATATATTGCTACAATTACATTGTAAAGATTGCTAGATATACATCAATTAAATTTATATATTTCACAAAAATTAATGTAGATATCAGGAGGTGTTTATGAACGGAATAATAATAATAGGACATGGCAACTTTGGATCCGGACTTAATAGTACGTTGGAGATTATAGCTGGTAAGTATGATTTCGTTAAATATGGAGATTTTACATCAGAAAAATCACCTGAAGAGTTTAAAGCAGAGGTTAGATTAGAATTAGAAAAGTTAAGGGATAAGGATAAGATTTTCTTTTTTACAGATGTAGTTGGTGGAACTCCATTTAAAGTTGCTTGTGAGTTAAAATTAGAGGATGATAGAATAGAAGTTTTCTATGGTACAAATATGGCTATGATAATAGAAACTTGTATGAATTCACAGTTCGATATAGAATTGGACAATGATTCAATTGCTAAAATTGGAAAATCTAATATAGATTCATTTAAATTAACTAAAAAAAATCAAGCTCAAGAAATGGCAGAGGAAGGTATATAGAATAAAATTTATGAATATACATTTTCTATATAGGTAATTTCTACAAAATGATGAAAATGTATAATAATGTAGAAAACGTTTACATATTTGTGGTAATTTGTAGTAAAGATGTATATTTAGAACAAATTAGAATTAATAAAGGGGTAATTTAGTATTATATTATGTCGTATATATACGATGTGTGATATAAATGTATGATTATTAAAAAATTTATAAATACAAGAAAAAATATATATAAATTAATTTTTATATTAATCAGTTAGAAGATTTTCTAATAAGATTAATATAAAATTACAGTTTAAAAGGGGGATATTTTAATGCCAAATATAGTATTAACAAGAATAGACAATAGATTAATCCATGGTCAAGTTGCAACAATGTGGACTGCAAGTGTAGGTGCGAATTTATTATTAGTTGCTAATGATGAAGTTTCAAAAGATGAATTTAGACAAAGTTTAATGGATATGGCGGCACCAGCAGCTGCTCAGACTAGATATTTCTCTATAGAAAAAACTATAAATATAATACATAAAGCAAGTCCTTCTCAAATGATAGCTTTAATATGTGAAAGTCCTCAAGATGTTTTAAAATTAGTAGAGGGTGGTGTACCTATAAAAAAAGTTAATATAGGTAATATGCATATGGCTGAAGGCAAAAAACAGGTATCTAAGGCTGTTTGTGTGGATCAAAGTGACGTAGATGCATTTAAAAAATTAAAAGAATTAGGTGTTGAATTAGAGATACGTCGTGTTCCATCAGAATCAGCAGAAGATATAAATAAATTATTTGAATAGGGGGAATTATCATGGATTTAAGTTTTGGTCAAATTGCACTAATACTTATTGTAACAATGATAGCAGCTATAGACCAATTTAACTTCTTAGAGTCTATTTATAGACCTATAGTTATTGGTCCTATAATAGGAGCTATCATGGGAGATTTACAAACAGGACTTATGATAGGTGCATCATATGAACTTATGATGATAGGAGCTATGCCAGTAGGTGGAGCTCAACCACCAAATGCTGTTATAGGGGGGATAATGGCAACCGTATTTGGTATAAGCTTAAAACTTGATGTAGCAGCAGCATTACCACTTGCAATACCATTTGCATTACTTGGACAATATGCTGTTACTGCTTTATTTACAGTGGTATCTCCATTAATGGTTAAAGCAGAAAAATATGCAGAAGAAGCAAATCCAAGTGGAATAGTAAGATTAAACTACTTAACAATGGGATTATTAGCAGTATTATTTGCTGTAATAGTTTTAGCAGGTTTAGTAGCAGGTTCAGCAATAGGTAAACAATTATCAGAAACAATACCAGTTTGGGTATTCGCAGGATTAGGTGCAGCAGGTAAGATGATGCCAGCTCTAGGATTTGGTATGTTATTAAGAGTTATGTACAGTAAGGAATTAGCAATGTTCTTATTTGTAGGATTTGTATTTGTTGCTTATATGCAATTACCATTGCTTGCAGTTGCATTTATAGGAGTTGCTGTAGCAGTGTATGATTTCCAAATGAATACAAGAAATGTACCACATGTAAAGGAGGCTGATACTGATGGCATCTAAAGCAAAAGAATATTATGTAGATAAGCAAGAAGCTCCAAAGTTAAGTAATAAAATACTTAATAAAATGGTTTGGAGATCATTATTCTTACAAGCATCATTCAACTATGAAAGAATGCAAGCTTGTGGATGGTTATATGGTATACTACCTGGATTACAAGAAATCCATAAAAATAAAGAAGATTTATCAACATCAATGACTCACAACTTAGAGTTCTTTAATACTCATCCATTCTTAGTAACATTTGTTATGGGGATAGTATTATCATTAGAGCAAAAGAAAACTGATGTACAAACAATAAGAGCATTAAGGGTTGCAGCAATGGGACCTTTAGGAGGAATCGGAGATGCTATATTCTGGTTTACTTTAACTCCAATAGCTGCTGGTATAGGTGCTAACTTAGCGTTACAAGGAAGTATTTTAGGACCAATTATATTCTTGCTACTATTTAACGTAGTTCAGTTTGCTTTAAGATATTGGTTAATGCATTGGTCATACAAAGTAGGGATGGATGGTATCCAAGCTATGACTAAGTTTGCTAAGCAGTTTACTCGTTCTGCTACAATATTAGGTTTAATAGTTGTAGGTGCTTTAATAGCTTCTTATGTTGGTGTTAACGTAGCATTGGAAATACCAATAGGTGAAACTAGTGTAGTAGTTCAAGAAGTATTAGATAGTATAATGCCTTGCTTATTACCATTATGCTTAACATTTATGATGTATAGTTTAGTTAAGAAGAATGTAAGTCCATTATTAAATATTGGATTATTAGTATTAATAGGATTAGTTGGTGGATACTTCGGTATATTTGTATAAAATAAACTTTTAATAAAAATAGAAAAGCAGTGATAATCTTGAATTATCACTGCTTTTCTATTTTTATCTGTATATTATATTTCAAAAGCGACTTTACCTCGACATATAGTTTTTACTACATTGAATTCGCTATCAAGTATAACTATATCAGCATCTTTACCTATATCTAAGCTACCTTTTCTAGTAAGTATTCCTAACTCTTTTGCAGGGTTAATACATGCCATAGTAATGGCATCATCTAGAGAACATCCTGAGAATTCTATTACATTTTTAACACTATTTATCATAGTATTAACACTTCCAGCTAAAGAACCAGATTCTAATCTAACTTCATTTTTAATTTTTATAACTTTTTGTCCACCTAATTTATACTCTCCATCTTCTAGTCCTTTTGCTTCCATAGCATCAGTAATTAATGTTACATTATTAGGTCCTTTAATTTTAACCACTGATTTTACAGTATTAGGGTGAAGGTGAATACCATCAACGATAATTTCAGTATTTAACTCATCAAAAGCAAATCCAGCAGTTACAACACCTGGAGTTCTGTGATGATGAGGACTTTGCCCATTATGGAAGTGAGTAACACTACTAAGTCCAAAAGAAATAGCTTTTTCTATATCTTCAAAATTAGCAGAACTATGTCCTACTGATGGAATTATATTATTTTCAGAAAGGTATTTAGTAAACTCAAAGTTCTTATCTAACTCTGGAGCATAAGTAACCTTTCTTATATTATTATTAGCTTCTTTCTCAAATATCTTGAAAGATTCAACTGTAGGATCTAGTATAAATTTCTCTGGTTGAGCACCCTTATGATGACAGTTTATAAAAGGACCTTCTAGATGGATACCTAATATCTCTGGCTGTCCAGCTATGTTATTATTATTCATATAACTTGATATATTATTTAAAGCTTTATTTATATTACTTATCTCTTGAGTCATAGTAGTTGGTAAAAAAGACGTTACGCCTTCCTTAGCTAGTGTTTTGACTATATGGTCTAAAGATTCGAAAGTTCCGTCCATAGCATCTGCACCATGAGAACCATGTATATGTGTATCTATAAAACCTGGAACAGCATAATATCCTTTTGGTATATTAATTTTCCCTCCTGAATTAGAGATTTTACCGTCTTTCATAAAAATACTAGTATTAGTTAAAACTTTTATCATTTTAAATATTATCCCCCTGTTAAGATTATTTTTTTGCTGGTTTATAATTCATTTTATAAACTACAAAAGCTATTAAACATGCTAATGTAATTTTTATACACGCTATAAATAAGAATAAACGAAGTAATGACATAAAATTTAATTCATTAAAAATTAAATATATTATAACTGTAGAAGAAGCTAGAATTTCAATTATAGAAACAAACTTAAGTGACATAGTTTCTATCTTGATTAAATGCTCTTCTTTTTGAGTTATCTTTGGTGCAATTATTCTTCTAACGTATGTAAATATGTTAAAAGCTAAAAATAGAATTAAAGCTATTTTTATTATTAGCATCTTTATTAAATCCCCCTTTTGAATATTATTCCTTAAGTAAATTATACTGTACTTTATTAAAAAGATAAAAAAAATTAAAAAAATTGTATAAATATTTTTTAGGAAGGATATAATACATATGTAAAACTTAATAAATAAAAATTACTCAATCTCCCCCATTTAATAAGATCTCTATCCCCCATAGAGATCTTTATTTTTTTATCTTTAGAAAATCTTTAGAATTATATAAACTTTATCTTTAGAGTTTTTATTTACTATATAGTTATAACAGACAAACTTACTAAATTATGTAAAAAGGAGATGATATATTTATGATATTATATAATCATGAAATTTTAAAAATGTGAGGTAATAATATGAATTCATATAATATTTTAGTTGTGGAAGATGAAGTAGATATAGCAAAAGCTATAGAGGCTTATTTATTGAATCAAGGCTATAATGTGTTTTTAGGTAATAATGGTATAGATGGACTTGAAATTTTAGAAAAGGAAAATATACATTTAGCTATAGTAGATATAATGATGCCTAAAATGGATGGAATAACATTTACTATGAAAGTAAGATTAGATTATGATTTTCCAATAATCATGTTATCAGCTAAATCAGAAGAAATAGATAAAATAACAGGATTAAACATAGGCGCAGATGACTATGTAAGTAAGCCATTTAAACCATTAGAATTACTGGCTAGAGTAAATTCACAATTAAGACGATATAAAAAATTTCTAGATATGAAAGAAAATAATATTATAAATAGAAATCTATATACTGTAGGAGGTCTTGAATTAGATAGCAGTACAAAAGATGTAACTATTGATGGAAAGATTATAAAAACTACTCCTATAGAGTTTAAGATTTTAGAGTTAATGATAAAAAATCCTGGGATCGTATTTTCAGCTGAAGATATATATGAAAAAGTATGGAAGGAAAGAGCTGTAAATACAGATACAATAATGGTTCATATTAGAAATATAAGAGAAAAAATAGAAATAAATCCTAAAAATCCGAAGTATTTGAAGGTAGTATGGGGAGTTGGATATAAAATTGAAAAACAATAAATTTATAGTAAAAATAATTTTGATATTAAGCATATTAATTAGTGCTATAGGAGTTTGTACAGCATATCCTAAAATAGAAAAAGATAGTACTAAATTTAGTTACAATGTATTTGAGTCGGAACACCATTTCTTAAAATATATAAATAGAAGTAATTATGCATTGTATTATAGTACATATAAAAATAATGGTGAAGAAGTATTAAACCCATCACAACTTTTGTTAAATTTAAAATCAGTTAAGGATGATCGATATAGAATAAATAACTATGAAAAAGTATTTAATGAAAATATATATAATTGGACTGATGATTTAAAAGATCGATTAGCAAACTTGGAATATTATGCCGTAAACAAAAGTAATAGTGTAGTTGTAGAAAGAAGTAATTTAAAATTAGAAGAGTTAATAAATGATGAATCTAGCTCAGATAAAATTAGTGAATTTAAGAAAATATATGAGTTTTATGTGATAATAGATTATGATGAAAATGGAAACATGAGTATATCAAATAGTTATAATGCAAATAAAAATGAAATATTAGGTAAGCTTGATGAACTACAAAGAGACAATTATGAATTTGAAATTTCTTCACTAGAGGGTGCAAAAATTAATCCTATAAAGAATATGACATACATATATGCAGTGCCACACAATTTAATATTTTCTGATCATATATCTTATATTATGCAAAATGAAGAGTATTATGCATATTCACAAGCGTCTTATTTATTTATAAATATAGCTATAATATTTATTATATTTGTATCATTATTAGTTCCATATAAAGAAGTAAAAGATATAAAAATATTTAAAGTAATAGTAAATATACCAGTAGAAATTTTAATAATAATAGTATCTTGTGCAATAGCATTTATATATAATTCGTCTGAAATTATAATGGTAACCTCTATAAAGGGAGAATTAATAAACTTAGTTCAATTAGAATTAAATAATCAGATAAAAAATCTAATTACTTACTCATTGAACATTATTTATTTTGCAATATGGTTTAGTATAATATCAATCGGAATATTTATATTAAAACATATAAAGAGAAAAAAGGTAAGGTTGTATTTAAGGGAAAACTCTATCATAATTAAATTTATTTTAAGGATTTTAACAGCTATAAAAAAAGGTTGGAACCAATTAACGGATTTTGATTTAGCTAATAAAAACAATTCTAAATTAGTTAAACTTCTTTTAATAAACTTATTGATTATATCATTAATATGTACCATGTGGATATTTGGTATAATAGTGGCGATTATTTACACAGTAGTGATATTTTCAATTTTAAGAAAAAAGTATGAAAAGATTAATAATGATTATAATGATTTGCTTAAATTAACTAATGAAATAGCAAATGGGAATTTAGATATTAATAATAAAGAGGATCTAGGTATATTTAACTCATTAAAAGATGAGATAACGCAGATACAAAAAGGATTCAAAACTGCTGTAAGAGAAGAATTGAAGAGTCAAAAGATGAAAACAGAACTTATATCAAATGTAAGTCATGATTTAAAAACACCATTAACTTCTATAATAACTTATATAGACTTACTAAAAGATGAAAACTTAAGTTGTGGAAATCGTGAGGAATATTTAGAAGTATTAGATAGGAAATCTCAAAGGCTAAAGGATTTGATAGAAGATTTATTTGAAGTAAGTAAAGCTACAAGTGGCGATATAAATCTAAATATTATTGATGTAGATATAGTATCTCTTATGAAACAAACTTTATTAGAGTTAAGTGATAAGATAAATGAATCGGATTTAATAATAAAGAAAAATTTACCTAGCGACAAGGTAGTTCTTAAATTGGATAGTCAACGAACTTTTAGAGTATTTGAAAATCTTATATTAAATATAACTAAATACTCAATGAAAGGATCAAGAGTTTATATTGATATATTAGAGGGATTAGATAACGTAACTATAAGTTTTAAAAATATAGCAGCTGAGGAAATAGATTATGATGTAAACTATATAACAGATAGGTTTGTAAGAGGAGATAAATCTAGGAATACTGAAGGAAGTGGTCTTGGACTTGCAATAGCTAAAAGCTTTGTAGAACTTCAAGGCGGAAGTTTTGAAGTGAGTACAGATGGAGATTTATTTAAAGTTATTATAGTTTTTAAAAATTAAAATATAAAAATAAAAAAAGCGTTTCTGGATGAAATTAAATATCTAGAGACGTTTTTTAAATTAGTCTCATGATTTGGTAGGATTTAAAATTAATTAAATTGGGTAAAATATGTAAAAAATGTTCTATAAATTGAGGATAGAGTTTATATTATGATATAATTATACTTATTAGGAACGAATGTTCGGAAAGGAGTGATATTGTGGATTTTAAAATAAGCTCAGATTTTAAGCCTACAGGAGATCAACCAGAAGCAATAAAATCGATTGTTACTGCTATAAACAATGATGAAAAGTTTTCAACTTTATTAGGAGTTACAGGTTCGGGAAAAACATTTACAATGGCAAATATTATACAAGAGGTAAAAAAGCCAACGTTGATACTTGCACATAATAAAACTTTAGCAGCACAGCTTTATAGCGAATTTAAAGAGTTCTTTCCAGATAATGCAGTTGAATATTTTGTAAGTTACTATGATTATTATCAGCCAGAAGCTTATGTAGCTCATAGTGATACATATATTGAAAAAGATGCTAGTATTAATGACGAAATAGATAAGTTAAGACATTCCGCTACTGCATCAATTTTAGAAAGAAGAGATGTAATTATAATATCATCTGTGTCATGTATTTATGGTTTAGGAGATCCAGAAGATTATAAAGAATTGATGGTATCATTAAGACCAGGTATGCAAAAAGATAGGGATGAGATTATAAAACGTTTAATAGAGATTCAATACGAAAGAAACGATATTAACTTTGTCAGAGGTACATTTAGAGTAAGAGGAGATATTCTAGAGATATTCCCAGCTAGTAATGATGAAAAAGCTATTAGAATAGAATTCTTCGGCGATGAAATAGATAGAATTACTGAGATAGATTATGTAACAGGAAAAATTGCAGGAGTTAGAAACCATGTAGTTATATTCCCTGCATCTCATTACGTAACAACACCAGAAAGAATTGAACAAGCAATTATAAGGATAGAAAAAGAGCTTGAAGAAAGAGTTAAGTATTTTAAAGAAAATGATAAATTACTAGAAGCTCAAAGAATAGAACAAAGAACGAAATACGATATAGAAATGTTAAAGGAAATTGGATTCTGCCAGGGAATTGAAAACTATTCTAGACATGTAACAGGCAGGAAAGAAGGGGAAAAGCCATATACTTTAATGGATTTCTTCCCAGATGATTATTTAATGATAGTAGACGAGTCTCACGTTACGATACCTCAGGTAAGAGGAATGTATGGAGGAGATAGATCAAGAAAAACATCACTTATAGACAATGGATTTAGATTACCATCAGCTTATGATAATAGACCTTTAAATTTTAATGAATTTGAAGAAAATATAAATCAAATTCTATTTGTAACTGCTACACCAGGACCTTACGAAATAGAGCATTCTACAACCATAGCAGAACAAATAATAAGACCTACTGGATTATTAGACCCTATTATAGAAGTAAGACCTATAGAAAACCAAATAGATAATTTAGTTGGAGAGATTAATACTGTTATAGAAAAGGGTGAGAGAGTATTAATTACTACATTAACTAAGAAGATGAGTGAAGATCTTACTAACTATTTGAAAGAAATTGGTATAAAAGTTAAGTACTTGCACTCTGATATAGATACTTTAGAAAGAACAGAAATTATAAGAGATTTAAGATTAGGTAAGTTTGATGTTTTAGTAGGAATAAACTTATTAAGAGAAGGTTTAGATATACCAGAAGTATCATTAGTTGCAATTTTAGATGCAGATAAGGAAGGTTTCTTACGTTCTGAAACTTCTTTAATACAAACAGTAGGACGTGCTGCAAGAAATTCAGAAGGTAAAGTTATAATGTATGCAGATAAGATAACTAGATCTATGCAAGCAACAATAGAAGAAACTAAGAGAAGAAGAGAAATACAATCTTTATACAATAAAGAGCATGGTATAGTTCCAAAAACTATACAAAAACGTGTTAGAGATAGTATAGAAGCTACTAAGGTAGCAGATGAAGAGGTAGTATACGGAATTAAGGATACTAATGATATAGAGGAAATTAAAAATAATATAGCAACTCTACAAGCTGAAATGATGGATGCTGCACAGAATCTACAATTTGAAAGAGCAGCAGAGCTTAGAGATAAAATAAAACAACTAGAGGAAAGGATAAAAGATTAATGGAAGACAAAATTGTAATTAAAGGCGCAAAAGAACATAATCTAAAAGATGTTAATTTAGAACTTCCTAGAAATAAATTCATTGTTTTCACAGGGTTATCAGGTTCGGGAAAATCATCTTTAGCATTTGATACTATTTATGCTGAAGGTCAAAGAAGATATGTAGAAAGTTTATCTGCATATGCAAGACAGTTTTTAGGACAAATGGAAAAACCTAATGTAGAATATATAGAAGGTCTATCTCCAGCAATATCAATAGATCAAAAAACAACATCAAAAAATCCTCGTTCTACAGTGGGAACAGTTACTGAAATATATGATTATTTAAGATTACTATTTGCTAGAGTAGGAGAAGTCCATTGTCCTGTATGTGGTGAAAAAATAAGTCAAATGACTATTCAAGAAATAGTAGATAAAATATTAGAGTTTCCAGAAAGAACAAAGTTACAGATATTATCACCAGTAGTTAGAGGTCAAAAAGGAACTCATAAAAAGGTCATAGAAAATATTAAAAAAGATGGCTTCGTAAGAATAAGGGTAGATGGAGAAAACTATGAAGTTACTGATGAATTTGATTTAAACAAGAATCAAAAACATAATATAGAAGTTGTAGTAGATAGAATAATCGTAAAAGACGGAATTGAGTCAAGATTAGCAGATTCAATAGAAACTGCAGTTAAATTATCAGATGGACTTGTTATTGCTCAAATCATTGATGGAGAAGAAATTCTTTATTCTACTAAGTTTGCTTGTCCAGAACATGGAATAGGTATAGAAGAGTTATCGCCAAGAATGTTCTCATTTAATGCTCCTTTTGGTGCTTGTACTGTTTGTAATGGATTAGGAGAAAGTAAAGAAGTTGATCCTGACTTAGTTATACCAAATAAAGAATTATCAATAAAGCAAGGTGCAATAGCTGCTTGGGGTTCAGTAAGTACAAGTGATGATACGTACTATAGTAAAATGGTACAAAGTTTAGCTGCACATTTTAATGTGTCACTAGATACACCATTTAAAGACTTACCAGAAGATTTTGTTCAAGAATTACTTTATGGAGAAAATAATGTAATGGTAGAGTTTATATTTGAATCTAAGTTTGGAGGTAGAAGAGAATATAAAGCTCCATTTGAAGGTGTTATAGTAAACTTAGAGAGAAGATATAGAGAAACTAACTCTGATTATTCTAGAGATAAGATAGAAGAGTTTATGGCAGAAAGACCTTGTCCAAAATGTAAAGGTTCAAGGCTTAGAAAAGAAGTTTTATCTGTATTAGTTGATAATAAGAATATAATGGATGTAACTGATTTATCAATTAATGAACTTATAGATTATATAGAGAATATAGAGCTTACAGAAAAACAAAAATTTATAG
Organism: Romboutsia faecis; assembly: GCF_014323405.1. Lineage (GTDB taxonomy): Bacteria > Bacillota > Clostridia > Peptostreptococcales > Peptostreptococcaceae > Romboutsia_E > Romboutsia_E faecis. Next base: position 11,969 of record NZ_JACRWE010000004.1, read on the forward strand.
CTCATGAAATATTAAAAGAAATAAAGGGAAGAGCATCTTTCTTAAAAGATGTTGGTCTAGATTATTTAAATCTATCTAGAAAAGCAGGGACTTTATCGGGAGGAGAAGCACAACGTATAAGACTTGCTACTCAAATAGGTTCTGCTCTTGTAGGTGTATTATATGTTCTAGATGAACCAAGTATAGGACTACATCAAAGAGATAATGATAGACTTATCGCTACTTTAAGGCATTTAACTGATTTAGGAAATACGCTTATAGTAGTAGAGCATGATGAAGATACTATGAAGGAAGCTGATTATATAGTGGATATAGGTCCAGGAGCAGGTGTTCATGGTGGAGAAATAGTAGCTCAAGGTACTTTAGATGAAATTTTAGAAAATGAAAACTCTATTACAGGTCAGTATCTAAGTGGAAAGAAACAGATAGTAATTCCTGAAAAAACTAGAGAAGGAAATGGAAGTTTTATAGAGGTAGTTAGAGCAAGTGAAAATAACTTAAAAAATATAAATGCCAAATTCCCATTGGGTAAATTTATATGTGTTACTGGAGTTTCAGGGTCAGGAAAAAGTACATTAATAAATGATATCTTATATACAGGTATTGCTGCTAAGGTAAATAGACTTAGAGAAAGACCAGGTAAACATAAAGAAATAAAAGGTATAGAAAATATAGATAAAGTAATAAATATAGATCAAAGCCCAATAGGTAGAACTCCAAGATCAAATCCAGCAACTTATACAGGTGTATTTGATCAAATAAGAGATATATTTGCTGCTACTAATGAAGCTAAAGCTAGAGGCTATAAAAAGGGTAGATTTAGTTTTAATGTAAAAGGTGGAAGATGTGAGGCTTGTAAGGGTGACGGTATAATTAAAATTGAAATGCATTTCTTACCAGATGTTTACGTACCTTGTGAAGTTTGTAAAGGAGAAAGATATAATAGAGAAACTTTACAAGTTAAATACAAAGATAAGACGATAGCTGACATATTAGATATGAATGTAGAGGAAGCTCTTACATTTTTTGAAAATATTCCAAATATAAAAAGAAAGCTTGAGACTTTAATGGATGTTGGTCTTTCATATATAAAACTAGGTCAACCTTCAACTCAATTATCAGGTGGTGAAGCTCAAAGAATTAAGCTAGCTACAGAATTAAGTAAAAGACCTACTGGTAAAACTTTATATATTTTAGATGAACCTACTACTGGTCTTCATATGGCTGATGTAGATAAGCTTATAGATGTATTACAAAGGTTAGCAGATACAGGAAATACTATCGTTGTTATAGAGCATAACTTAGATGTTATAAAAACTTGTGATTATATAATCGACTTAGGTCCAGAAGGTGGAGATAAAGGTGGAACTATAATTGCAAAAGGAACTCCAAAAGAGGTTTCTAAAGTAGAAGGATCTTATACAGGTAAATTTTTAAAAAGATACTTTGAAGAAGAAAAATAAAATATAAAGTATTTTAATAATACCTCCTATTTTAAATATTACAGAAATAGTAATGTAAGTTTAGGGGGTATTTTTTTACAAGGAGATATTTTAGGTTTTTAGGGTATAATTTTAATATAAATTTTAGTTTTGGAGGGAATAATTTGTTTGACATACAAGAACAATTAAAAAAGCTTCCAGCTGAGCCTGGAGTATATTTAATGAAGGATCAATTTGATAATATAATTTATGTTGGAAAGGCTATATCATTAAAGAATAGAGTAAGGCAGTATTTTCAATCATCGAAAAATCACTCTTCAAAAGTTAAATCAATGGTAAAGAATATAAAAAGTTTCGAGTATATTATAACTGATTCTGAGCTAGAGGCATTAATACTTGAATGCAACTTAATAAAGCAATATAGACCCAAATATAATGTTTTATTAAGAGATGATAAGACTTATCCATATATAAAGGTAACTATAAATGAAGATTATCCAAGAGTATTAAAAGTTAGAAGAGTACTAAAAGATAAGGCAAAATATTTTGGACCATATACAAATTTAACTGCAGTAAATGATACCTTAGAAATAATAAGAAATACTTATCCTATAAGAACATGCAATATAGATATAGATAAGGCTATAAAAAACAATATGAGACCATGTTTAAATATGCATATAAAGAAGTGTGTAGGGCCTTGCACAGGTAATGTATCCAAAGAAGAATATAATGAGATGGTAGAAGACATAATTATGTTTTTATCTGGAAAAGAAGAAACATTAATAGAAATATTAAAAGAAAAAATGAATAAATCTGCTATGGAGTTTAATTTCGAAGAAGCTGCCATATATAGAGATAAAATTAGAAGTTTAGAAGAAATGATGCAAAAACAGAAAATAGATGCTACCACTTCAGATCTAAATCAGGATGTAATAGCTATGGCAAGAGCTCATGATGAGGCTTGTGTTCAAGTATTCTTTATAAGAAATGGTAAGATAGTTGGAAGAGAACATTTTATATTAGTTGGTGTTATGGACAGTTCTAGGGCATCAATTTTAGGATCTTTTGTAAAACAATTCTATATGGAACAAGAGTACATTCCTAGAGAATTAATTATAGAAGATGAAATAGAAGATAGTTTTATTTTAGAAGAATGGTTGTCGGCTAAAAAAGGTCAAAAGGTAACTATAAGAGTACCTCAAAAAGGAGAAAAAAAGAATTTAGTAGATATGGTTAGGAAGAATGCTATAGAATATCTTGAAAAATTTTCAGATATGAATAAGCTTAAATATGAAAAGAGTTTAGGAGCATTGGATCAATTAAAAGATTTATTAGGATTAGAAGAAATTCCAAAGAGAATAGAATCTTTTGATATTTCTAATATTCAAGGGGTAGACTCAATAGGTTCAATGGTTGTATTTACAAATGGAAAGAAGGATAAGAAAGAATATAGAAGGTATAAAATAAAAACTGTAATAGGACCAAATGACTACGATTCTATGGCTGAAATAGTAGAAAGAAGACTAAAATACGGTGATTTACCAAATTTAATTTTATTAGATGGAGGAAAAGGACAAGTAAGCTCAGTTCAGAGGGTTTTAGATAAGTATGGTGTAGAAATTCCTCTATGGGGAATGTATAAAGACGATAAACATAGAACGAAGGGCTTAATTTCCCAGGAAAAGGAGATAGAATTAGATAAAACTACTAATTTGTATAGATTTGTAGCAAGTATACAAGAAGAAGTCCATAATTTCGCTATTAGCTATCATAGAAGTTTAAGAAATAAATCTTTGACAAAGTCAGTTTTAGATGATATACAAGGTATAGGGGAAAAAAGAAAAAAAGCTTTATTAGCTCACTTTAAAGATATAGATGCTATAAAAAAAGCCAGTGTTGAAGAATTGGCAAGTGTTGAGGGAATGAATACAGCATCAGCAGAGAGTGTTTATAATTTTTTTAAGAAGGGATAGTAAAATAGAATGGAATACTTAGATAGGGTATCAATAAATGATATTATAAAGGATTTGAAGTTAGATATTGTATATATGCCAGAAGGAAAGGAATATTATGTTGCTTCTCAAGACTTGAATAGAACAGGATTACAGTTTGCAGGTTATTTTGAGTATTTTGCTTATGAAAGATTACAAATAGTAGGTAAGGCAGAGTATAACTATTTTAGTAATATGGATTCAGATACAAGAGAAGTGGTGTTAGATAAATTCTTTTCATATGAGATACCTGCACTAATCGTTTCTAGAAATTTAGAAGTTAAACCAGATGTAATAGAAAAAGCCAAGAAATATGATAGAGTAATCTTAAGCTCGAGAAGAAACACAACAAGAATTATGAATTCATTATCAAGTTATTTAGACAATAAATTAGCACCTCATACGACTATACATGGAGTTTTAGTAGATGTATATGGGATAGGTGTATTAATAAAGGGTGAAAGTAGTATAGGAAAATCAGAAACTGCTCTGGAGCTTATCCAAAGAGGTCATAGATTAGTAGCCGATGATGCAGTAGAAATAAGAAAATTAGATGATAGTTTTTTAGTTGGTCAATCACCAGAATTACTAAGACATTTTTTAGAGATAAGAGGAATAGGAATAATAGATGTAAGAAGCTTATATGGAGTAGGTGCTGTTAAAACCTCTAAGAAAATAGATTTAGTAATACATTTAGAAGGATGGGATGAAAATAAGTATTATGATAGACTAGGATTAGATAAAGAGTATGAAGAAATTCTAGGAGAAAAAGTAGAACAGCTAGTTGTTCCAGTTAAGCCAGGTAGAAATACAGCAATGATTATTGAGGTTGCTGCAATGAACTTTAGGCAAAAAGGAATGGGGTATGATGCAGCTCAAGAATTCACAAAAAAATTATCAGATTTAATAGATAGTAAATAAATATTATATATATTAAAAATTATACAAGTTATAGATTTTTCTTTAGGAGATAAAAATATAATTAAGTTAAACACAATATAAAGGTAGTACCTAAGACTAAAGGTACTACCTTTTATTTTAATTAGTTATTCTGCAGAGCTATCAGTAGCAAGTTCTGGCTCAGTTTGAATTTCACCATATACGTTACTTTTATCAAAGTAATGAGTATGTAAGTACTTATGAGCTATATGGCCGTTAGGTTCACCTAAGAACTCGGCATATAATTTTTGTATATCTGGGTTTTCATGAGATTTACGAAGAGGTTTATGTGCATCTATTTCATATAATCCAGCGCCTCTAGCTTTAACTTTTTCATAATCTCCTCCATGGAATGGTTGACCACCACCAGCTACACATCCACCAGGACAAGCCATGATTTCTATAATATGATACTTAGATTTACCAGATCTTAATTCGTCCATAAGAACTCTGGCGTTACCTAAACTACTAGCGGCAGCAACATTTACAGTCTTTCCATTTATATTTATGCTAGCTTCTTTTATTCCCTCCATACCTCTTACGGAAGTAAAGTTAATGTCTTCTAGAGTTTCATCAGTTATTACTTCATAAGCAGTACGAAGAGCTGCTTCTAAAACTCCGCCAGTAACACCAAATATATCAGCAGCACCAGTAGAATATCCAAGAGGGCTATCAAATTCAGATTCTTCTAAGTTAGCTAAATCTAAACCAGCTTCTTTTATCATTCTAGCTAATTCTCTTACAGTTATAGATAAATCTGTATCAATTATTCCATCTTGGCCTAATTCTTCTCTTGCTACTTCGTATTTTTTAGCAACACAAGGCATTATAGATATAATTATAACTTCATCAGGTTTTTTATTTAATACCTTATCAGCAAAATAATACCTAGCTATTGGAGAGAACATACCTTGAGGAGATCTACAAGTTGATAAGTGATTTATTAAATCAGGGTATTCATGTTCTACAAAATTTACCCAAGCTGGGCAGCAACTTGTTAATATAGGAAGATTTTGATTTTGTTGTAATCTTCCTATAAACTCAGTTCCTTCTTCCATTATAGTTAAATCAGCTGCAAAGTTAGTATCAAAGACATAATCAAATCCTAATGCCTTTAAAGCAGACACTAATTTACCAGTAGATATAGAACCAGGAGCTAATCCAAATTCTTCACTTATACCAACTCTTACAGCAGGAGCTATTTGAACCATTACAGGCTTTTCTTTTTGAGATAAAGCAGCCCAAGCTTCAGATGTATTGTCTTTTTCCATTAAAGCTCCAGTTGGACACACACTTATACATTGACCGCAGAATGTACATTCAGTATCGCATAAATCAGAATTAAAGAATGTACCAACCTCTGTGTTGAAACCACGATTAACACCAGAAAGTACACCTACAGTTTGAACTTCATTACACATAGTTTCACATCTTCTACATAGTATACACTTATCGTGGTCTTTAACTATAGATTTAGAAGAAGTATCAGTTGGAGCAGTAGCTTGCTCACCTCTGAATCTTACTTTTCTTATTCCTAATTCTGCAGCTATATCTTGTAATTCACATTTTCCGTTTTTAGAACAAGATAAACAATCTTGTGGATGATCTGATAATAATAATTCAACAACGTTTTTACGGAACTTTAATGCTTCTGGAGTATTAGTATTAACAACCATACCTTCTTTAACATTTGTACCACAAGCAGGAACTAAACCTCTTCCAGCACTAACCATACATACACGGCAAGATGCACATTGGTTAACCATATTTATTTCATCCATTTTTAAATGGCATAAATTAGGTATATTAATATTTACTTGTTTTGCAGCATCAAGGATTTTAGTACCAGCTGGTACAGAGACCTCTTTGCCATTTATAGTTAAATTAACTAAACTCATTGATATCCCCCCTAAACTAATTACTTAGTGATTATAGCGTTAAATTTACACTTATCTATGCAAGTACCACATTTTAAGCACTTAGAAGTATCTATAACATGTTGTTCTTTTTTGTTACCAGTTATGCAACCAGCAGGACAAACTTTAGCACACATAGTACATCCTTTACAAGCATCTGTTATATAATAATCTAACATAGCTGTACATTTACCAGCAGGACATTTATGATCTTTGACATGAGCCAAATATTCATCATAGAAATATTCAAGTGTACTTAAAACTGGGTTAGGAGCACATTTACCTAGTCCGCATAAAGAAGTAGTTTTTATAGTAGTAGCTAAATCCTTTAAGTCAACAAGATCTTCTTCAGTTCCTTTACCTTCAGTTATTTTAGTAAGTAATTCTAGTAATCTTTTATTACCTATACGACAAGGAGTACATTTACCGCAAGATTCTTCAACTGTAAACTCAAGGAAGAATTTAGATATATTAACCATACAGTCGGAATCATCAAGAACAAGCATACCACCAGATCCCATCATAGACCCTATCGAACTTAAGGATTTAAAATCTATAGGAGTATCTAAATTTTTAGCAGATATACATCCACCAGATGGTCCACCAGTTTGAACAGCCTTGAACTCTCTTCCGTTAGGAATACCTCCACCTATTTCATAAACTATTTCTCTTAGAGTAGTTCCCATTGGTACTTCAACAAGCCCTACGTTATTTACTTTTCCACCAAGTGCGAACACTTTAGTACCAGGAGAATCTTCAGTACCATAGCTATTAAACCAAGAAGCACCTTGATTTATTATAGCTGGAATATTAGCGAAAGTTTCAACGTTATTTAAGCAAGTAGGAGAGTCCCATAATCCACGTTTAGATGAACTATAAGTTTTCATTCTAGGTTCACCACGTTTACCTTCGATTGAATGTATTAGAGCAGTACCTTCACCGCATACGAATGCACCAGCACCATATTTTAATTCTATATTAAAGTTAAATCCAGTTCCCATTATATTATTACCAAGAAGACCAGTCTCCTCAGCTTGTGCAATTGCAACTTTTAATCTTTCTATAGCAAGAGGATATTCAGCTCTTATATATATATATCCAGTATCCGCGCCAATAGAGTAGCCACATATTGCCATAGCTTCTAACACACTATGAGGATCACCTTCAAGAACTGATCTATCCATGAATGCTCCAGGGTCACCTTCATCAGCATTACAGACAACATATTTATTACCAGGAGCAGTATTAGCAGTAGATTCCCACTTGATACCAGTAGGGAAACCAGCTCCACCTCTACCTCTTAAACCAGAAGTTTTTACTTCAGCAATAACATCTTCAGGTTTTAACTCAGTTAAACATTTTCCAAGAGCAACATAACCATCGTTACCTATGTACTCATTTATATTTTCAGGATTTATGTGCCCACAGTTTCTAAGGGCAACACGACATTGTTTTTTATAGAATGACATTTCATCATGTCTTTCAACTTTTTTATGATCTAGAGCAGGCTCTTCAAATAATAATCTTTCAACGACTCTGTGATTAAGTATATGCTCTTGAACGATTTCTCTTGCATCTTCAGGTTTAACTTGAACATAGAAAACGTTATCCGGATAAACTTTAACTATTGGTCCTTTAGCACAGAATCCAAAGCAACCTGTTAGTTGAACTTCTGCATGATCAGAAAGACCTGCTTTTTCTATTTCAGATTTTAAATTTTCTATTATTTCCATACTGTCAGAAGATGAACATCCAGTACCTCCGCAAACTAGTATATCTCTTTTAGCTAAATCATCTTTAGTAAAGTTTTCTCTTAATTGAAGAGATGGTTTAAACTCTTTAACTGCTTTCTTTAATTCATCAAATGAATTTATTCTACTCATTATCTATCCCCCCTTAACAACTTAACTCTAGTTCTCTGTAATGATCTAAAATTTCACTAACTTTATCAGGTGTTACTTGTCCATAAACTTTACCGTTTACAACAACGACTGGAGCAAGTCCACAAGCACCAACACATCTCAAACCTTCTAGAGTAAACTTAAGGTCCTTAGTAGTTTCACCAGCTTTAATACCTAACTGTTTTTCAAATTCAGCTATTATCTTGTCTGCACCCTTAACAAAACATACAGTACCTAGGCAAACACTTATTTTATATTCTCCTATAGGCTCTGTAGTAAAGTAAGAATAGAAACTAACAACGCCATAAACCTTAGCAGGAGAAACCTCTAGTTTGTCTGCTATATAGAGTTGAACTTCTTTTGGAAGATAGCCAAAAATTCCTTGAGCAGTATGTAAAACTTGAATTAAAGCTCCTTTTTTAGATGGAAGAGAGTCTATAAATCTATCTAACTCTTCAAACAAGTTTTTGTTGCGAGAAACAAAATCGCACATAAAAATCCCCCTTTTAAATTTAAAGTTATTATTATATAAAAAATAATAAACTAGCACCTAAAATTAAAAAATCCCAATTTTAATATAATTTGAATAAGAAAATAAACGAAGTTGATGAGTTTTATGAATTGCATAGATGAATTAAGATAAATTTCTTGTTATTATTAACTATATTATTATTATAGTATATAAAAGTATCGAATAGTTAATATTGAAAGTTAAATATATGGAAAACATTTATAACATATATTTAGAATAGCAATGTACATCTATGATTAATTATAATAAAAAATACTCCTAAATGCATTAAATATAATTGTATTTAAGAGTATTTTTATATTAATATATATAATTTTTTTATAACAGAGGAGATAGTAGTCTAGAAATAGCTTCTTTGATTTTAATAGATCTAGGTCTAGAATTGTACATTTCTATAGTCATCGATTTAGATTTAGTAATATCCTTCTCAAATATTAGCCTTTGCTTCTTAGAAACATCTTCAGAATAAATAAAAGCATTTACCTCAAAATTAAGTTCAAAACTTCTAATATCCATATTGGCAGTTCCTATGGAACAAATAGAATCATCAATAACTATAGTTTTTGCATGTAAGAAAGCATCGTCACCATAAGTATAAATTTTAGCCCCAAATTTTAACAACTCACCCGCATAAGAACAAGATGCCCAATATACAAATGGATGGTCTGGTTTAGATGGTATCATTATTCTTACATCAACTCCAGATAAACATGCTATCTTTAATGAATCAATTAAAGTCCTATCTAAAATAAGGTACGGACTTTGTATATATATATATTTTCTAGCTTTTTGTATCATCTTAATATATCCATATTTAATTTCATCTAATTCAGTTATATCCGGTCCGCTAGAAACAATTTGAATTCCAACATTACTAGATGAATCATTGTAGTATATATTAGATGTTTGGTAGTCGTTAAAGTATTTTGCTAAGTCAAGATTTTCCTTAGTTGTGTATCTCCAATCTAAAATAAATCTTGTATTAAGATCAATAACAGATCCACCAGTAAGCCTTAAATGGGTGTCTCGCCATTCTCCAAACTTAGGGTCTTTGCCTAAATATTCATCACCTACATTATTTCCTCCGACAAATGCAACATTACCATCAATTACAACAATTTTACGATGATTTCTATAATTCAAATTGAAGTTGACTATCTTAAGTAGAGAAGGGAAGAATGCTCCGGTTTTAACACCATTCTTTTTTAATTTTATTAAAGTTTTATCTGAAAGTAGTCTACTACCAACTGAATCATATAAGAGTCTGACTTCAACTCCGCTTTTAGCTTTTTCAATAAGGATATCTATTATTTGATTTCCAATATTATCATCCTTAAAAATATAAAATTGTATATTTATATAGCTTTTAGCATTTTTTAGCTCTAGTAAAAGAGAGTCAAAGAAATCTTTAGAACGATCATAAATATTAACACTATTATTATTAGTGTAATGAGCGCTATTTGAATTAGTAAGAGCATCTATCATATCTATATTATTTTTTAAATTTTTATCATGCATAGATGAATACTTTAATATATCTTTTGTCTTAGATATATTTTCTTTTATAATCTCATCTTCTTGTTCTTTTATTTTAAACATATTGTCTTTTGCTACACCTCTACCAACTAACATATATAATATAAATCCCCCAGCAGGTAGAATAGTAAGAACTGCAGTCCAGGCAACTATTGTCTCTATACTTCTTTTTTCTTTAAAGATAAGAATTAGAATAACAATGAAGTTGATTATATATATAGATGTAGCGATAATTTCATAAGCTGAATACTCTAAAAATGATAACAATGAAGCACCTCCTAAATTTTGGGATTTATTCTATTATATAAAATAAATTAATAATTAAAAAGGATAAATATAAATCACAATACTAGTATAAACAAAAAGAGATTGAACTATCTTAGTAGAACAATCTCTTTTTGTTTATAATTAAGCAGCTATATTTTCAGTAGCTTTATTTTTATCTTCTTTTACGAATAAGAAATAATATACACCAGCAACAAATATTGCACCACCTAATATATTACCTATAGTAACAGGTATTAAGTTATTTATAAACATGCTAGGTATATTTAATTTTGCAGCTTCTTCTGCAGTTTTATGAGCAGCTTCTAAGTATAATGGATTAGATTTAGCAAATAATCCAGCGAAGAAATAAGCCATATTTGCAACGCAGTGTTCAAATCCTGTACATACGAATAAGAATACACCGAAGAAACCAGTTAAAACTTTTCCAGTTATATCTTTAGCACCATAAGTCATCCAAACTGTAGCACATACTATCCAGTTACATAATATACCAGACGCTATTGCAGCAGTCCAGCTGAATCCAAGTTTACCAATAGCATTCTTAACTACAACGCCACCGTATAAACCATTACTCCAATCAAATACACCAGATAAGCTTACTAACCAAGCTACTAATATTCCACCAAGTAAGTTACCAGTCCATACTAAAGCCCAGTTTTTGAAAGCTTGTCCCCAAGTAACTCTTTTCTTTAAAGCAGCTAAAGTTATAAGTATATTACCTGTAAATAAATCCGCACCAGCTATTAAAACAAATATAAGACCAGCTGGGAACATAAGTCCTGCTAATGCTTTACCTAATCCGTAAGTAGCAGGGTTTGCTAATAAGTTGTAAGCAGCACCTATTGAACCTAAAGCACCAAAAGCTATATAAGCTCCTGCAAGGAATGCAGATGCTAAAACTTTTTTAGTAGGTGTAGTTGCTTTTTTTACACCAGCTTCTATAGTATATTGAGCTATTTCAGCTGGAGCTAACATCATTTTTTGTGACATTAATAATTCCTCCTAAAATTTTTATTGTAAAAATTATAAATTTCGATATAAAGTGTCATTATCGACACAGCATTTAATATTATACAATAAAAAAAAATCTTTGTATACATTAAACAATGTATTATTATTGTTTTAATTTGGAAAAAGACAACAAGTATACCAATTAAGTTAGATTAAAAATATTGTATACATGAATGTGGCTTTAATATAAAAAGAAAAGGAATGATATAATAAATATGTAGTAAAAAATACCAAGGCTAATAAAGGGGGGAATTTTATGGACAAAAAATTCTTAACACCCGGGGAAATAGCTAAAGCAACTATAAATGCAGGTATCAAAAAGGCAAATCTTTCAATAAAGTCATGTATGATTCTAGGAATTCTCGCAGGTTTTTTCATAGGTTTAGGTGGTTTAGCAAATATAATAATTAGTCAATCAATTGGAGTATTTGATGCAGGTTTGGCTAAATTTTTAGGGGCAATGGTGTTCCCTGTTGGACTTATGTTGGTTGTAATCTGTGGGGCAGAGCTTTTTACAGGTAACAATCTAATGTCATTAGCAGTTATGGATAAGAAGATAACTATAGGTAAAATGTTTAGAAATTGGGGACTAGTATGGTGTGCTAACTTCATTGGATCATTGGCTTTAGTACTTCTTATATATTATTCAAATAGTCTAGGTGGAGATGCAGCTGCAAAGGCTATAGCTATAGGAGAGGCTAAGGCAAGTATTCCATTAATGGATGCTTTTTTAAGAGGTATACTTTGCAATATAGTTGTTGTACTAGCAGTATGGTTTGCTACAGCAGCTCAAGATATTATATCTAAGATATTTTCATGTTGGTTTCCAATTATGTTATTTGTATTATGTGGATTTGAGCATAGTGTTGCGAATATGTTCTTTATACCAATGGGAATGATATTAGGTGGAAATATAGCAATACAAAATCTTATTGTAAGTATAATAGTTGTAACTTTAGGTAATATCGTAGGAGGAGCATTGATAGTTCCATTTATGTATTATCACTGTTACATCAAAGAAGATAATAATAAATCAGTAAGTAATGCGACAAAATAAAACTGATACTTATAGAGAAAAAGCATATCTCAAAATAGAAATTATTTTGAGATATGCTTTTTTGTATAGCGTATCTATAATATATAAAACTTAGTTGATAACTTATATATTTTAGTAATAGCAATAGATTTTAAAATGTAAAAAAAGACTATTTATGTAATTTAATAAGTAGTTGAGGACATGAGTGAAGCGGATTTTTTATTATTTTTACTTCTTTAATATATATTGTTATTTTTTTTTTAATACATTATTATATTAAATATATAAAATTAATATAGTTAAATATAGAAATGATGAATAAATAGTATAAACTAGGAGGAAATATAATGAATAAGCAATATATATACGAAAGTTTATTAAATATAATAGATAAAAATAATATAAAAATTGATGAACCTATGAAAAAACATATATCTTTTAGAGTAGGTGGACCTGCAGATATATTAGTTAAACCAAATACAGAGAAAGAGTTAAGTGAATTAGTTAAATTTATTAAAAAGGAAAACATTCCTTACTTAATAATAGGTAATGGTTCAAATCTTTTAATAAAAGATGGTGGAATAAGAGGAGTTGTTATAGAATTATCGGATAATTTTAACAACTTCGAAATAGATGGAAACTTAGTTAATATACAGTCAGGAGCGTTACTTTCTATAGTAGGAAAGGCTGTTTTAAGAGAAGAATTAAGAGGATTTGAGTTTGCTTCAGGAATACCTGGAACTTTAGGTGGGGCATTAGCTATGAATGCAGGTGCTTATGGCGGAGAAATGAAGCATATAGTTAAATCTGTTAGACTTATGGATATGGATGGAAACATACATGAATTTAATAATGAAGAGATGGAGTTTGATTATAGAAAAAGCATACTATCAAGAGAAAACTATATAGTTTTATCTGCTGTAATAGAGTTAGAAAAAGGTAGTTATGATGAAATAAAAGAAAAGATGGCTGATTTTACTCAAAGAAGGGTTACAAAGCAACCTTTAAGTTTACCAAGTGCAGGGAGTACATTTAAAAGACCACCAGGGTATTTTGCCGGTAAATTAATTGAAGATAGTGGATTAAGAGGTCTTACTTTAAGAGGAGCACAAGTATCTGAGAAACACTGTGGCTTTGTTGTTAACTTAGGAAATGCAACAGCTAAAGATCTTTTAGATTTAATGTATGTAGTTAAGAGTACAGTAAATGCAAAATTTGGAGTAATGTTAGAGGAAGAAGTCAAAATACTTGGAGAGGATTAATAAATGCAAATACTAGCAGATTATCATACTCATACAATTTATAGTCATGGAAAAGGTACTATAGAGGAGAATGTTAAAGTGGCTATATCAAAGGGAATCAAAACTATAGGCATATCAGACCATGGATATAAGCATATGTCTTATGGAGTAAAAGTAAGAGATATAGCTAAGATGAGAGAAGAAATTGATAAACTAAATGAAAAATATAGTGAAATAGATATTCTTCTAGGAATGGAATGTAATGTATTAGATGAAAAAGGAAATATTGATCTTAGTGATAAGTTTAAATCATACTTAGATTATGTCATGGCAGGATATCATTTTGGATCTACACCTAATAATCTAAGAGGATTACTTAATCACTGCGATAATTATATTATTAGAAGTGTAAAGGCTAAGGAACATAATACAAATGCGATTATTAATGCTATGAGAAATAATGATATATTTGTTATTACTCACCCTGGAGATAAGGGGGATGTTTATATAGAAGAAATTGCAAAAGTAGCAAAAGAAACCGATACTAGATTAGAGGTCAATAGCAGTCATGGTTTTTTAAATGTTGAACAATTAAAGGCTATAAAACATTTAGAAAATAAATTGATCATAGGTTCAGATGCGCATGTACCAAATAATGTAGGTAATTTTAAATTAGCGATAGATACTATAAGAAAAGCAGGTATAGATACAAAACTAGTCGAAAATATAAGACTGTAAGAGGGGGAGTTAGGATGAAATTTGTAATTGTTACAGGTCTTTCTGGATCTGGCAAAAGTGAGGCTATGAGAGCATTAGAAGATATGGGATTTTATTGTGTGGATAACTTACCTCCTGCACTAATAACAAAGTTTGCGGAATTATGCTATCAGCCTAATTCAAGTATTGATAAGGTTGCATTAGGTATAGACATAAGAGGAAGAAAATTCTTTGAAGCTCTTCATGAAAGTTTAAACTATTTACGCAATGCAAATTATAAGTATGAAATGATGTATTTAGATTGTTCTGATAATGTTTTACTTAGAAGATACAAGATGACTAGAAGAAACCACCCTCTGGCTAATAATACTCAAATTCCTGAAGGCATAAAAATGGAAAGGAAAATAATGGAGCCATTAAAGGAAATTTCTGACTGTATAATAGATACATCTAATATGAAACCGAAGGATTTAAAAGAAGAGATATCTAAGATATATTCTGATGGAGAAAATAATCAAAATCTAACTATATCTGTTGTATCTTTTGGGTTTAAGCATGGAATTCCAGCAGATTGTGATTTAGTATTTGATGTTAGATTTTTACCGAATCCATATTATGTAGAAGAATTGAGACCTAAAACAGGCGATGATAAAGAAGTTAGAGAATATGTAATGGACTCTAAAATCAGTGAAGAATTTTATGAGAAGCTATTAGATATGATTAATTTCTTAGTTCCTCAATATATAGAGGAAGGAAAACATCACTTAGTTATAGGAATAGGATGTACAGGTGGAAGACATAGATCGGTTACTATATCTAATATGATATATGATGATTTATCAAGTAAAGGATATAGAGTAGTTAAAAAACATAGAGATTCTATGTTGAGATAACTTGGAGGAATTTATGAAAACCATATTTATTATAATTGGTATTTTAGGATGGATTTCCTTATTTATATCTTTATATCTATATAAAAAAATAACTAAGAATAGGAACCAAATCTTAGGTTCAAAAAATACCGAAAAAGAAGGACCTAAGGTAGTTGTTATTGGAGGAGGAACAGGGCAATCTATATTTCTAAGAGGGTTAAAGCACTATACTCAAAATATTACAGCTATAGTCACTGTTGCTGATGATGGAGGCGGATCAGGTGTTTTGAGAGAAGATTTAGGAATGTTACCTCCAGGAGATATAAGAAACTGTTTACTAGCTCTTGCAAATATAGAGCCTACTATGAATGAAGTTATGCAATATAGGTTTACAGATGGAAATCTAAAAGGTCAAAGTTTTGGAAATTTATTTATTGCAGCTATGAATGGACTTTATGGTAATTTTGAAACTGCAGTCTATAAAATGAGCGAAGTATTTGCTATAACAGGCCGTGTTCTTCCTGTTACATTAGAAGATGTAAATTTAATAGCTAAGTTGAAGAATGGAAACATAATAAAGGGTGAGTCTAGAATACCTGTAGAAGTTAGATCTCAAAAATCTAATATTGATAAATTAACTTTGGATCCTATGGATGTTACACCTTTAGAAGAAGTAATTACATCAATATATAATGCAGATATAATTGTCATGGGTCCAGGAAGTTTATACACAAGTATAATACCTAATTTATTAGTAAAAGGAGTAGTTAAAGCTATAAAAAAATCTAATGCACCAAAAGTATATATATCAAATATCATGACACAGCCAGGAGAGACAGGAAATTACAATGTATTAGATCACGTTAATGCTATAAATAAGCATACCAATAAAGAATTAATAGATTATGTAATTGTTAATAATGAAATATTGCCTGAAGATGTTTTTGAGAAATATAAAAAAGATGGCGCAGAACAAGTTTTATTAGATGAACTTCAAAATAAAGAATTAGATGATATGGGTATAAAAATTATAGAAGATAATTTAGTTGAAGTTAAAAAGAATTATATCAGACATGATGCAAAACATATAGCTGATATAATTGTTAACTTGGCACTAAGTCATAATTATGACAATGATAAGTAAAAAAGGATTTTAAAGATTTGTGTAGAAATCCTTATTATTATGTTAGTTTTAAGGAGTGAACATCTATGAGAGAAGAGGTTAGTGCCGGTGGAGTAGTATTGTTTGGAAATGCCGTTCTTTTACTGAGGAAGTTTAATGGAGACTGGGTTTTACCTAAAGGAAAAGTAGAAGAAGGGGAAAATAAGCAAGAAGCAGCACTAAGAGAAGTTTTAGAAGAAACAGGTGTCAAAGCAGATATATTAAAATATTTGGGAGAAATACATTATACGTTTAAAGAAAACTGGGATGAGAATAGAGCAGTTCACAAAACAGTTTTTTGGTATTTAATGAAAGCTAGAAGTATGGATACTATACCGCAAAAAGAAGAAGGATTTATTGATGCTAAATTCATTCATCTAGATAGGGTCGTTGACTTAGCTAGATACGATGATGAAAAAGAAATAATTAAAGTAGCGTTACAAGAAATAAAAAAAAGAATTAAGAATAATAGCTAGTCTATAGATTATGGGTGAATAAGATGTCATTTTCAGCTGAAACAAAGAATGAATTAGCTAGGATAATGCCTGAAAATAGAAATTGTAGCTTAAGTGAATTATCAGCTATAATAAAGTTGTCAGGAAGTATACAAATCGTAGGCTATAAGAAATTAAATATAAAAGTAATAACTGAGTTAAACTCTATAGCAAGAAAGGTATTTAAGTTATTAAAGCAAAATTTTGATATAAATACAACTATAAGTGTAAATAAGAATCAAATGTTAAAGAGAAATAATAGTTATGTTCTTGTTGTTAAAAGTGAAATGGGAGCGGAAAAACTATTAAGAGATTTAGGTATTTTGCCTTCGGAGGATGCATTTTACCCTTTAAATGAGGTGCCAAAAGAACTTTTAAAGAATGATGAATGTATAAGATCATTCTTAAGAGGTGCATTTTTAGGAGGAGGATCCATTAGTGATCCAGAAAAAAATTACCATATGGAGTTTGTGACTAATAATGAAGATTTCGCAAACTCATTAAAAGACCTTATAAATTCTTTAGGCTTTAACTCAAAAATAGTATCAAGAAAAAATAATTATGTGGTATATCTTAAAGAAAGTGAGCAAATATCTGATTTATTAAGTATAATAGGAGCACATAATGCTCTTTTAAGCTTACAAAATACTAAAATAGTAAAAGAAATGAGAAATAATGTAAATCGAATAGTTAATTGTGAAACAGCCAATTTATCTAAAACTGTAAATGCAGCAGTAAGACAAGTGGAGAACATTAGATTTATACAGGAAACTATAGGAATAAGTAGTTTACCAGAAAATCTACAAGAAATAGCAAGAATTAGAGAAGAATATGAGGATATGACATTAAAGGAACTAGGGGAAATGTTAAATCCACCTATAGGTAAATCTGGGGTAAATCATAGGCTTAGAAAGATAGAAGAAATAGCAAATAAATTAAGAGAAAATACTTATAAGTAAGGGGTTATATTTTATATAGCCTCTTTTTGTTTTAACACATGAATTTATGGTAAAATTAAATCTATAAGCAGGAGGTGATATAATGAGCAATAAATTTGTTCATCTTCATGTTCACACAGAGTATAGTTTACTTGATGGATTTTCAAGATTAAAGAAGCTTATAAATAGATGTAAAGAACTTAATATGGATTCTATTGCTATAACTGATCATGGTTGCATGTTTGGTGTTATAGATTTTTATAAGGAAGCTAAAAAGGCAGGTATAAAGCCAATAGTAGGTTGTGAGGTTTATACAGCAGCTCGTAGCTTAAATGATAAAGATCCAAATTATGATAAGTCTCAAGGACATTTAATTTTATTAGCTGAAAATATGACTGGATACAATAATCTAATAAAGATGGTATCTAAGTCTTATGTGGAAGGATTCTACTATAAACCAAGAGTAGACATGGAGGAGCTTAGACAACACAGTGAAGGAATAATAGCATTATCAGCATGTTTAGCAGGAGATGTTTCTCAAGCTCTTATGGATAGAAATTATGATAAAGCTAAAAAACTTACACTTGAATATAGAGATATATTTGGTGAAGATAATTATTTTTTAGAGATACAAGATCATAATTTACCAGAACAAAAAGAAGTAAATGCTGGAATAATAAAATTGTCAAAAGAATTGAATATACCATTAGTAGCAACTAATGATATTCACTATGTAAATAAAGAAGATTCGAAAATACACGATGTTCTAATGTGTATTCAAATGGGTAAAACAGTAAATGACCCTAATAGAATGAGATTTGGTAGCGATGAGTTCTATTTAAAATCAAGAGAAGAAATGGAAGAACTATTTCCGTATGCAATTGATGCATTAGATAATACTGTAAAAATAGCAGAGAGATGTAATATAGAGTTTGACTTTAATACAATACATCTTCCTAATTATGATGTACCGAAAGGATATACAACAGATAGTTATCTAAGAGAATTATGTTTTAATGGATTAAAGGAAAGATATGATAATCCAAGTGAAGAAGTAATAGAAAGATTAAATTATGAGTTAAGTGTTATTGAAAAAATGGGGTATGTAGAATACTTTTTAATAACATGGGATTTTATAAACTATGCAAAAGAAAATAAAATAATGGTAGGTCCAGGGCGTGGTAGTGCAGCTGGTTCTATTGTTGCTTATACATTAAAAATAACAGACATAGACCCAATCAAATACTCTTTACTTTTTGAAAGATTCCTTAATCCAGAACGTGTATCTATGCCCGATATAGATATAGACTTCTGTTATGAAAGAAGAGAAGAAGTTATTGATTATGTAAAAAGAAAATATGGTGAAGATCACGTTGCGCAAATAATTACATTTGGAACTATGGGAGCAAAAGCTGCTATTAGAGATGTTGGTAGAGTTTTAGATATACCTTATAATAAGGTTGATAAAATAGCAAAAGAAATACCTTTTGCTCTAGGAATGACTATAGATAAAGCATTAGATACTAATCCTAACTTAAGGGAATTATATGAAAATGACTCAGAAACTAAAGAAATTATTGATGTGTCTAAACAAATAGAAGGTATGTTAAGACATGCTTCAACTCATGCAGCAGGTGTTGTTATATCTAAAAATCCTGTTGACGAATATGTGCCATTATATAAGCATCAAGATGCAATAACTACACAGTTTACAATGACAACATTAGAAGAATTAGGTCTATTAAAGATGGATTTCCTTGGTTTAAGAACTCTTACGGTTATAAGGGATGCTCTAGACTTAATTGAAAAAAACTATGGAAGAAAGATTGATTTTTCAAAAATGGATTATGATGATCCTAAAGTATATGAGCTTTTATCATCAGGTAATACTTTAGGAGTATTCCAATTAGAAAGTGCTGGTATGAGGAGTTTCATGAAGCAACTGAAACCAGATAATTTTGAAGATATAGTTGCTGGAATTTCTTTATATAGACCAGGTCCAATGGACTCAATCCCAACATATATAGAGAATAAAAATAATCCAGACAAAGTAACTTATATACATGAATCATTAAGACCAATAATGGAAGTTACCTACGGTTGTTTAGTTTATCAGGAACAAGTAATGCAGGTTGTTAGAGAATTAGGTGGATATAGTTATGGACGTAGTGACTTAGTTAGAAGAGCTATGGGAAAAAAGAAAATGGATGTCATGGAAGAGGAAAGACAATATTTTATATATGGTAAAAAAGATGATGAGGGAAATACTGAGATTAGTGGATGTATTGCTAATGGGATACCAGAAGATATAGCAAACCAAATCTTCGATGATATGATAGATTTTGCAAAGTATGCATTTAATAAATCACATGCAGCTGCATATGGTGTCTTATCATATGAAACGGCATATTTAAAAGCTCATTATCCAGTAGAATTTATGGCAGCCTTAATAACTAGTATTATGGGTAATACGGATAAAGTTGTAGAATATATTAGAGAGTGTAATGCATTAGGAATAGATGTTTTAAAGCCAGATATAAATAAAAGTTTTTCTAAGTTCTCAGTTGAAGGAAGTAATATAAGATTTGGATTAGCAGCTGTAAAAAATGTAGGTGTTAATATAATTAATAATATTATAAATGAAAGAGAACTTAATGGTACTTTCGTAGATTTTGTAGATTTAGTAAAAAGACTTGATTCAAAGGATATTAATAAGAGAGTATTAGAAAGTTTAATTAAATGTGGAGCTTTTGATGATATAAGTCAGAATAGAGCAAGCTTGATGGCAGGTTATGAACAATTATTAGATAGTATTTCTATGGATAGAAAGAAAAATGTACAAGGTCAGATATCTTTATTTGATGCATTTGGTGGAAGTGATGAAACAGAACAATTCCAAGAGATATATACAATGCCGAAATTAAAAGAGTATGAAGAAAGAGAAAGGCTTAGTTTAGAAAAAGAAGTTTTAGGGATGTATGTAAGTGGTCATCCTCTGTCTCAATATAAAGAGAAATTAGAAAGAAACACTTCTATTGATAATGCAAAATTAAATTCATTAAAAGAAGATGAAGAAGCATATATAAGTTTAGACGAAAAGGAAGTTATAATGGGTGGCATGGTAGTTAACAAGACCATCAAAACAACTAGAAGAAATGATATTATGGCATTCTTAGAGTTAGAAGATCTATATGGTGCTATAGAAATTATAGTATTCCCTCAACTTTTACAAAAATATAATAGTATACTTAATGAAGATAATATTATATATGTAAAAGGTAGATTAAGCATAAAAGAAGGAGAGAATGCAAAAATTATAGCTAATGATTTTAAAGAGATAAATGAGGAACGTAATTTCAGAGACGTTGGAAATAATAGAGTTAAAAAAGAATCAAAAACAGGGCTATATTTAAAAGTTAATAGCTTTAGTAATAATAATTTACTAGAGGAAATAAAATTAGTATTAGCGAACTCTCAAGGTAAAGAATCGGTATATTTATATGCAGAAGATACAAGACAATTATATAAGTGGAATGGAATTTATGTAGATATAAATGACAATACCATTTATAGGTTAGAAAGCTTACTACCAAAAGACAATATAAAGATAAAAAGATAAGCAAAAAAAATAAAAAAATAAATACTTAGAATAGTATAAAAAATGTTTTGAGATATGATATAATATCAAAAAATGGATATTTTTAGAGATTTTTAATTTTTTTACCTGGCATGGGATGAAAAAACGATCTAGGGACTTGAAATGTCCCTGTAATTTAGAAATCAGGAGGAAATACTATGAAGACTATAGGGATTTTAACAAGCGGAGGAGATGCTCCAGGAATGAATGCAGCTATAAGAGCTGTAGTAAGATCAGCTATATATTATGGATGTAAGGTGTATGGCATTAACAGAGGATACAAGGGTTTATTAGAAGAAGATTTAGTTGAAATGAACTTGTCTTCTGTTGGTGATATTATACATAGAGGGGGGACTATATTAAAGTCTTCTAGATGTGAAGAATTTAAGACTCAAGAAGGTAGATTAAAAGGTGTTAAAGTACTTAAAAAGTATAAAATTGATTGCTTAGTCGTAATAGGTGGAGACGGTTCTTTTAACGGAGCTCAAAAACTAAGTGAGTTAGGTTTCCCAGCAATTGGAATACCTGGAACTATTGATAACGATTTAGCTTATACAGATTATACTATTGGATTTGATACTGCTATGAATACAGTAGCTGATGCTATAAGTAAAATAAGAGACACATCTTCATCCCATGAAAGAGTTAATATTGTTGAAGTTATGGGAAGACATTGTGGTGATTTAGCTTTATACTCAGGTCTTGCTGGTGGAGCTGAAACTATAATAGTTCCAGAAGTTGACTTTAAAGTTGAAGATATATGTAATAGATTAAAAACTACTCAAAAAAGAGGTAAAAGACATAGTATAATAGTTTTAGCTGAAGGAGTAGGTAATGCAAATGATTTAGGTAAAGAAATAATAAAAATAACAGGTGCAGATTTAAGGGTAACAGTTTTAGGTCATGTACAAAGAGGAGGGTGTCCATCGGTATTTGATAGAATTCTTGCTAGTAGAATGGGAGTAAGAGCTGTAGAATTACTATTAGATGGAAAATCAGCTAAAGTCGTAGGAGTAAAAGATAATAAAATAATTGATATGGATATAAATGAAGCGCTTTCTATGACAAGATCTTTTGATAAAGAAACTTATGAAATGGCAAAAATACTATCTATATAATAAATAGGAGGAATATATATATGCTAAAAAATGTAAAAAGGACTAAAATAGTTTGTACTCTAGGACCAGCTTCAGATAGTGAAGAAGTTTTAACGAAGCTTGTTGAGAATGGATTAAATGTTTGTAGATTCAACTTCTCTCACGGTTCACATGAAGAACATAAAGGAAGATTAGATACAGCTAAAAAAGTTAGGGAAAAATTAAATAAACCTGTAGCATTATTGCTAGATACTAAGGGCCCTGAAATAAGAACAGGACAATTTGCAGATCCAGAAGTATTCTTAGAAGAAGGTAGTCAATTTACTATAACAATGAAAGATGTTGTAGGAACAAAAGAAATGTGTACAGTAAGCTACAAGGGTCTTGCTAATGATGTTAAAGCAGGGGATGTAATATTAATAGATGATGGCTTAGTAGGACTTAGAGTACAAGAAGTAAATGAAGATGACATAGTTTGCTTAGTTGAAAATTCAGGTATAGTTAAAAATCATAAAGGGGTAAATGTTCCTGGTGTTAAAATAAATCTACCAGCTATAACTCCTAAAGATATAAGTGATATAGAATTTGGTATAAGTCAAGGAATAGATTTTATAGCTGCATCTTTCGTAAGAAAAGCATCAGATGTATTAGCTATAAGAGAAATATTAGAAAATAATAATGCTACAGATATACAAATAATATCTAAAATAGAAAACCAAGAAGGTGTAGACAATTTAGAAGAAATATTAAAGGTATCTGATGGTATAATGGTAGCAAGAGGTGACCTAGGCGTTGAAATACCAACAGAGGAAATGCCTATCGTTCAAAAAATGATGATAAAAAAATGTAAAGAACTAGCAAAACCAGTTATAACTGCTACTCAAATGCTTGATTCTATGATAAGAAATCCAAGACCAACAAGAGCTGAAGTAACGGATGTTGCAAATGCAATATACGATGGAACAGATGCAATAATGTTATCTGGAGAAACTGCTGCAGGAAAATATCCAGTAGAAGCGGTAAAAACAATGGCTACAATAGCTAAGAGAACTGAAGAAACTTTAGAATATGCTAGATTATTAAAAGAAAATTCTTCGAACAATGAAACAGTTACAGATGCTATAAGCTATGCGACTTGTTCAACTGCAGTTGCACTAAACGCATCAGCTATTGTAACAGCAACTTCTTCAGGATATACTGCAAAAATGGTATCTAAGTTTAGACCACAATCTCCAATAGTAGCTGCAACTGCAGATGAGAAGGTTATGAGACAATTAAATCTTAGTTGGGGAGTTTATCCAGTTAAATCTGAATTAGCATCAAACACAGATGAAGTTATAGAAAACTCTATAGATTCAGCTAAAAAAGCTAATTATGTAAATGATGGAGAATTAGTTGTAGTAACAGCTGGAGTTCCAGTTGGAGTAAGTGGTACAACTAACTTGATTAAAGTTCATGTAATGAGCGAAGAAATAGTTCAAGGAATTGGAGTAGGTAACAAAACTGTAGAAGGTAAAGTTCGTATAGTTAATTCAGGAGAAGAGTGTGTGAACTTTGATGAAGGAGATATATTAATAACTACTATGACTGATATAGAAATGAATCCTTATATCGAAAAAGCCGCTGCTATAGTTACGGAAGATGGAGGAATGACATCTCATGCAGCTATAGTTGGATTAAACTTAAATAAAGCTGTAGTAGTATCGGCTTCAAACATACTTAACTCAGTTAAAGATGGAGAAGTTATAACTGTGGATTCTTCTAGAGGTGCTATATACAGAGGATCAACAAGGGTTTTATAAAAATTGTGAATTATCAGAAAATACTTGAATGTTATGGAAAATAATGTTATTATGTATTTAAGTTATTTATGCCACTAGGTTACTAGTAAACTTAGTGGCTATTTTATAACCTTAAATTTACAGAAAATTTAAAAAAGTTAAAAATATATAATGTATACAATCTACATTTTTATTATATTAACAATTAAAAAAGGAGGGATATATAATGACTGAAAGTAGAGAAAACTGGGGATCAAAAATCGGTCTTATATTAGCAATGGCAGGAAATGCTGTTGGACTAGGGAACTTCTGGAGATTCCCTTATGTAGCTGCTTCTAATGGAGGCGGAGCATTTATGGTGCCGTACTTCTTTGCACTAATAGTCATAGGAATACCTATAATGTTAGTTGAGTGGAGTATAGGTCGTTATGGAGGAAAACATGGGCATGGAACACTTGGTCCAATGATGTATATACAAGCAAAACAAGCCATGTCTCCTAAAAAGGCAATTATAGTAGGTTCATTATGTGGAATGATAGCATTTGCAGTAACAATATTAGTTAATTCTTATTATAATCATATAATAGGTTGGTCATTAGGATTTGCAATACACTCACTACTTGGTACATACAAATCAGATCCAGGCGCATTTTTTGGAGCATATGTGCAAGATCCAAAGATGTTAGTATTTTGGGTAATATCATTAGGAATATTAGCAACTGCAGTAATGAAGGGTATACAAGATGGTATAGAATCATGGGCAAAGATAATGATGCCTGTACTTTACGTATTTGGTATTATATTAGGAATAAGAGCTTTAACACTAGGTTCACCGATTAACCCAGACTGGAGTTCCTTAAAAGGTTTAAATTTTGTTTGGAATCCAGATTTTAGTCAATTATCTTGGAGTTCAGCAATAGCTGCAGCAGGTCAAATATTCTTTACATTATCTTTAGGAATGGGGATTATACAAAACTATGCTTCATACCTAAAACCAGATGAAGATATAATAACTGCATCAGTAGCTACAGTATCATTAAATGAATTTGCAGAAGTTGTATTAGGTGGTACTGCAGTTATACCTATAGCATATGCATTTTTAGGACCAGAAGGTATAAAAGGGAGTATAGGCTTGGCATTTATGGCTTTACCAAATGTATTTAGTACTATGACTGGTGGAGGAATATTTGGAGCTTTATGGTTCTTATTATTATTCTTTGCTGGTATAACATCAGCTATAGCAATGTACAACTACTTAGTCGCATTACTAGAAGAAGATGCCGGTATAGATAGAAAAAAAGGTGCTTGGATTGTTTTTATAGGGTACTTAATAGTAGGAGCACCGATAGCTTTAGAATCAGTACTAACTAAAAGTGCAAATCTAATGTACTTTACAGAAGTTGATAACTGGATAGGGAACTATTTATTAATAGTCTTAGGATTAATAGAGATAGTAGTTATTGGATGGTGTGTAAAAGATAGTGCACTTGAAGAAATGAATAAAGGTGGGTTATGGAAGGTACCAAAATGGTTCTTTAGATTATTCCATCAGTTCTTAACTCCAGTAACAATAATAACTTTCTTAGTATTCTTTACAAGAGATTATTGGATACAAGGAAACTTTAAATTAATACCATCGTATGTTTCATCAACACCGGAGTTTATTCCTTGGGTTAACTTGGGTAGAGCAGTGGTAATTATAGTTCTTGTTATAGGATTTATACAATCTTATAAATCAATTAAAAGTAAATATACTAAAGAAATAGAAAATAATAAGGCTATGAATTTATAAGGAGATGATATATATGACTAGTTCAGCATGGTTATTTTTAGGTTGCATATGGACTACAATATTTACAACTATAGCAATATCAATGAAAAAAATAATAAAAAATCAATAGAATAAATCAAGGGGTGTATTATAAGAGATGTGTTAAAATGAGGCGAATAACCCTTTTTAAGACAAGCTCTATGAATATACTCCTTTTTAACAATTAAGAATGGACAACATTGGAGGTGTTTTTTTGAAGACAAATTTAATTTTAAGTACAGTTAATCAATTATTAGAAGAGATAAATAAGGTAAGAACAATAAAAGAGAATAAAGTTAAGAAATATAAAAAAGAATTGAAAATTATAATGTCAGAGTATGAAAAAATAGATATAGAAGAGAATTTAAAAAAACAATATAATCAATTAAATTCAAAAGGTATAGAACTGTTGCAAGGGTTAAGAAATAATAAAAAACAAGATAAAAATAAAGTAGAACATAGTATAGAAGTGTATATAAGATATCTAAATGCATCTTTATATGACTTTCAAGGCAAGACTATATATCTAAAAAAATATATAACAAGCTTTTTATTTTCATCAATATTATTTTTAGCACTATCTCCGCAGTTTTATGGATTTATTCTTCCTATATTATTCTTCTTACCGATATATATGGGATTAAAAGGTGTTAAGCAAAGATCAATTACAGGATTTTACATGACAATGAGTGTGGTACCAGTAGGTATTATGACAGCTGTAACATGGATAAGATATGGTATAAATGCTAAATCAAATTATAATGAATTTGTACAAGCGATAGTTAATGATGGAGTATCTTTAAATTTAGCTAAAAATTTAGTTTGGATAGGCCCGTTATTAGGAAGTATATTACTAGGGCTTTCATTACTACAAATTTATAGAGGGATTAAAGCTAAAAATTTATTTATATAAAATATAATTATATGATAGAATGTAATATTAAAAAAAGATTGAAAATTAGATAGTAAGCTGTTATCATATGCTTAAGTTATAATATATAAGCCACTAAATCATAGTGGCTATTTTTAAAACATTATTTATCTGAAAATTCAGTTAATTAATTTAATTATATATCTATGAATTTTATTATATATATAATTAAATTATTCATAATATATATTTTTTTTTCATATGTATTACTAAAAGGGGGGGAATAAATGACTGAAAATAGAGAGAATTGGGGCTCCAAAATAGGTCTTATATTAGCAATGGCAGGCAATGCTGTTGGTCTAGGAAATTTCTGGAGGTTTCCTTATGTAGCTGCTTCTAATGGTGGAGGCGCGTTTATGATACCATACTTCTTTGCACTAATAGTAATAGGTATACCTGTAATGTTAGTAGAATGGAGTATAGGACGCTATGGTGGTAAATATGGACACGGAACATTAGGACCTATGATGTATTTACAAGCGAAACAGGCGATGAAACCTAAAAAAGCAATTATTGTAGGGGCACTATGTGGAATGATAGCATTTGGAGTTACTATATTAGTTAACTCTTATTACAATCATATTATAGGATGGTCATTAGGATTTGCATTTAATTCATTAATTGGAGGATATAATAGTGACCCAGGAGCTTTTTTTGCAAATTATATCCAAGATCCAAAGAATCTAATATTCTGGGTTATTGCACTATGTTTTTTATCTTATGCAGTAATGAGAGGAATACAAAAAGGTATAGAGTCATGGGCTAAGATAATGATGCCTACTCTATATGTATTTGGTATTATATTAGCAATTAGATCGTTAACACTTGGAACTCCTGTTGACCCCGATTGGAGTTCGTTAGCAGGATTGAATTTTATATGGAATCCAGACTTTAGTGCGCTATCTTGGAGTTCAGCAATAGCTGCAGCAGGCCAAATATTCTTTACATTATCTTTAGGAATGGGGATTATACAAAATTATGCTTCATACTTAAAACCAGATGAAGATATAATAACTGCATCAGTAGCTACAGTATCATTAAATGAATTTGCAGAAGTAATATTAGGTGGTACAGCTGTTATACCTATAGCTTATGCTTTCTTAGGACCAGATGGTATAAAAGGAAGTATAGGTTTAGCATTCATGGTATTACCGAATGTATTTACTACGATGACTGGTGGAGGAATATTTGGAGCCATATGGTTCTTATTATTATTCTTTGCTGGTATAACATCGGCTATAGCAATGTATAACTATTTAGTGGCATTATTAGAAGAAGATGCTGGTATAGATAGAAAGAAAGGTGCATGGCTAGTATTAATTGGTTATTTAATTGTTGGAGCACCGATAGCACTGGAAAGCATATTAACTAAGAGTGCAAACTTAGTATACTTTACGGAAGTTGACAACTGGATAGGTAACTATATATTAATAGTTCTAGGATTAATTGAAATAGTAGTAATTGGATGGTGCATTAAAGATAGAGCGTTAGATGAGATGAATAGAGGAGGATTATGGAAAGTACCAAAATGGTTTTTTAGATTATTTCATCAATTTTTAACACCTGTTACAATAATTACATTCTTAATATTCTTTACAAGAGATTATTGGGTACAAGGAAACTTTAAAGTTATACCAAGTTATATAGCAGATATACCAGAGTTTGCCATTTGGGTTAATTTAGGTAGAGTAGTAGTATTTGGTGTTTTATTAATAGGATTTATTCAATCGTATAAATCTATAAAGACTAAATATTCAAAAGAAATAGAATCAAATAAGTATAATGATAAACAGACTAATAAGTAAAACCAATATCCATAAGAAGTAAATCTATAAAGGAGGAGAACTTTATGACTGGAGCTGCGTGGGGATTTATGATAAGTATATGGGTTATAATATTTGGAACTATAGGTGTATCAATGAATACAATAATGAAAGATAAGTAAAATAAGATAAAGTTCAGATAAATAAAAACCCTACTTACAATTTAGGTAGGGTTTTTTATATAATAGAGTAGAGCAAAGGGGGAAAATATAATGAATACTAAATTAGTTTTAAGCACGATAGACCAATTATTAAAAGAAGTAAATAAAGCAAAGTCTATAAGTGATAAGAAAAAAGAAAAAATTATTAAGTCATTAAAGGATGTACATATAAAATATGAGGATCTGGAAGTACCAGAAGAATTAAAGCAACAATATAATCAGTTAAACTCAAAAGGTATAGAGTTAGTAAAAGAGTTAAGAAATTCAAAAATAGATAATAAAAATGAGATAGAAAATAATATAGAAACCTATATTAGATATTTAAAAGCATCGGTTTTTGATTTTGAAGGGCGTAATAATTATCTTAGAAAATATATAACAAGTTTCTTATTTTCATCAATATTATTTTTAGCTTTATCGCCACAGTTTTATGGATTTATACTTCCTGTATTATTCTTTTTGCCAATATACTTAGGTTTAAAAGGTGTGAAACAAAGATCGATGACTGGATTTTATATGACAATGAGTGTAGTGCCTGTAGCATTTATGACGGCTGCAACATGGATTCGATATGGAATTAGTGCAAGTAAGGATTATACTCGAGCAGTAGCATCGATAGTAGAAAGTGGAGTATCTCAAAATCTAGCGCAAAATTTGGTATGGATAGGACCTTTATTTGGAGTTTTATTGTTATTATTTTCAATAATACAGCTATACAGAGGATTTAAAAGTAAAGATTTATTTATTTAAGGGCTTTATAAGCCCTTGTTTTTTTGGTAAAATAAATTCTTGTAGTTTCTTAAAAAATATGTACGGAGGATTAACCTATGTTGTCAAAAAATAAAGAGTATGTAGTAGATATAGTTGATATAGGTCAGGGTGGAGTTGGAATAGGTAAATACGATGGATTTACAGTGTTTGTAGATGGCGGACTAATAAAAGATAAAGTTAAGGTAAGAATTAATAAATCTAAAAAGAATTATGCAGTGGGAGATATAGTTGAAATAATAGAAGAATCTCCGTTTAGAGTAAAAAGAAAATGTAGTGACAATCTAAAAGATTGTGGAGGATGCCAAATTCAAGAATTAGACTATCAAAAACAACTTGATATAAAAACAAATGAAGTAAAACAAGTTATAAGTAGAATCGGAAAATTAGAAAATGTAGTAATTCATGACACTTTAGGAATGGAGGAGCCAGTAAGATATAGAAATAAAGCTCAATTCCCAATCCAAAAGGTTAATAATAATCCATTAATAGGTTTTTATAAAAAGAAAAGTCATGATATAATACCTACTGATAAATGTATAATACAACATGAGATAAATGATAAAATCATGAAAATAATTAAAACTTATATAAATGCATATAAGGTTAGTGTATATGATGAAAAATCTCATACAGGAGTTTTGAGACATTTAGTAACAAAAGTAGGGTTTACAACAAATGAAGTGATGGTTGTTTTAGTTGCTAATGGTAAGAAATTACCGTATTTAAAAGAGTTAGCATCTGTACTAGAAGAAAATGTGCCAGGGTTTAAAACTTTAGTTGTAAATGTCAATAGAGAAAAAACTAATGTTATATTAGGTAGAGAAAATATAGTTGTTTATGGAAACGGAAAAATAAATGATTATATAGGAGAATTAGTATTTGAAATATCTCCACTATCATTCTTCCAAGTTAATCCTATTCAAACTGAAGTTTTATATAATAAGGCTTTAGAATATGCGGATTTAAAGGAAGATGATACTGTATTTGATATATACTGTGGAATAGGAACAATATCTTTATTCTTAGCTCAAAAAGCTAAAAAAGTATATGGTATAGAGATAGTTGAAGATGCTATTAAAGATGCAAAAATAAATGCTAATTTAAATAATCTAGATAACGTTGAATTCTATGTAGGAAAAGCTGAAGAAGTAGTTCCTAAGATGTATAAAGAAGGTAAGAGAGCTAATGTTGTTGTTGTTGATCCTCCAAGAAAAGGATGCGATGAAAAGGTTCTTGATACTATAGTTTCTATGAAACCAGATAGGGTTGTATATGTTTCTTGTAACCCATCTACTTTAGCTAGAGATTTAGCTTATTTAGATGAAAGAGGATATAAGTGTTCAGAGATACAACCAGTAGATATGTTCCCTCATACAATGCACGTTGAAAGTGTTGCTAAGCTTGAAAGAATTAAATAATTTTTAAAAATAGACCGATATATATATACTAAATATTAGCATATGTATATCGGTTTTTAATTTGTTACATATAATATTTATATAGATAAAACAATGAGAATTTAAAATTTAAATAATATAACGAAATTGTAAGAAAATTTGTAAGATAAATTTAAGATTTATATTGTATACTAAGAATATAAGAAGGATATTAATGGATAAAAGGTCAGGGGATTAAAATGAAAAATAATATAAATAAAAATTTATTACAATATGGATTTCTAATTTTATTAATAGGTATTACTACTAGTATAGTATTTAAAACATTAGATATAAGTTTATTATCCAATGTTTTAAATATGGTAGATGAGAGATATTTAGCAATCGGAGTTTTAGCTATATTAGTAAATATAGCGTTAGAAGGTTTAGTATTAAGGATATTAATAGACGGAATATACAAAGTAAATGTTAGGCTTAGAGGATTAAAACTAGCAACTATAGGGTTTTATTATAATTTAGTTACTCCTTTTGCATCAGGAAGTCAACCAATGCAAATATATATTTTAACTAAGTATAAAATGCCTTTAAGTAAAGCTGGAGCGATAATCACTAATAAATCTATACTTTATCAACTTGTAGTTACTATGTATTGCTCAGTATTAATAATTTTCAACTTTAAATTAATAAGAACACAAATGAGTGCCATAATTCCTCTTGTTGTTTTAGGGATAGCTATGAACTTATTTACAGTATTAATGGCACTTTTAGTAATTCTTAATCCAAGTAAAGTAAAGCATTATACTAGATTATGTATAAACTTTATTTGTAGATTTAAATTATTCAAATCTTTAGAGAAGAAATGTAATAATGTTGAAGGTTTTATAGATGATTATAGCGAATCGATACAATTTTTTATGAAAAATAAAAAATTAATGATATCAACAGTTCTTATAACTGTAATACAAATAAGTTTTTACTTTAGTATTTCATTTTGGATATACAAAGCATTTAATTTACAAGGTCACACATATTTAAATATATTGACATTGCAAGTTCTTTTATATATGGCAATATCTCCAATACCAACACCAGGAAATGTTGGGGCTAATGAGTTAGCATTCTTTACAATATTTAAAGGTGTATTCCCAACATATCTAATGGGATATGCGGTATTTTTATATGGAGGATTTATGTACTATTTAATATTAATTGGAAGTGGAATATTTACAATAATTACTCATCATAGAATAAAATCGAATTGTTCACCTAAACAAAATTTAGCTTCAAGTAGACAGATATAAGATAGAAGAATCTTCTTTAATATGATATAGACATATTAGAGAAGATTTTTATTTTTAATAAAATTAATTGAATTTCTAAATAACACAAGGGTTTCCAAATATATTATGGAATTAAAAATATATATAATCATTTCAATGCAAATCTAGAAATAAATCAAAAATACATTATTTAATCTTAAAATTTCAGTTTATGTAATTATATATGAATAAATTAATAGATACATAGTATTTATTTAGTATGGGTAATTCTCAATAATTATAAAATATTTTTTAGGGGTGATAGGTATATGGAGAAAAAAGTATTAACCGTATGTCCTTATTGTGGTGCAGGATGCCATATGTATCTTGTAGTAAAAGATAATAAGATTTTAAAAGCAGAACCTGCCAAAGGAAGAACTAATGAAGGAAATTTATGTTTAAAAGGACACTATGGTTGGGATTTCTTAAATGATCCTAAGATTTTAACACCAAGATTAAGAAAACCGCTGATAAGAAAAAATGGACAATTAGAAGAAGTTGAGTGGGAGGAAGCAATAACATATACAGCATCTAAATTAAATGAGATAAAAGAAAAATATGGACCAGATGCTATTATGGGAACTGGATCAGCAAGAGGTCCAGGAAATGAAGCAAATTATATAATGCAAAAATTTATGAGAGCCACAGTTGGTACTAATAATGTAGATCACTGTGCTCGTGTTTGACATGCACCATCAGTAGCCGGTCTGGCTTACTCATTAGGCAGTGGAGCAATGTCTAACTCTATACCAGAAATAGAAGATACAAATTTATTATTTATATTTGGGTATAACGGAGCAGATTCTCATCCAATTGTTGCAAGAAGAATAGTTAGAGCAAAAGAAAAAGGTGCAAAAATAATTACTATAGATCCTAGGGTTACAGAGACAGCAAGAATATCTGATATGCATTTAGCTTTAAAGGGTGGAACTAATATGATTTTAGTTAATGCCTTTGGTAATGTTTTAATAGAAGAAAAGTTATATGATGAGAATTTTGTAGAAGAACATACACAAGGATTTGAAGAGTATAAGGAAGTGGTTAAAGAATATACCCCTGAGTATGCAGAGAAATATACCGGTATACCAGCAGATATTATAAGAAAAGCAATGAGAGAATATGCAAAGGCTAAGGACTCTATGATTCTTTATGGAATGGGAGTTTGTCAGTTTGGTCAAGCAGTTGATGTAGTTAAGGGATTAGCATCTCTAGCATTATTAACAGGAAACTTTGGAAGACCAAATGTAGGAATAGGGCCAGTTAGAGGTCAAAATAATGTTCAAGGTGCTTGCGATATGGGAGCTCTTCCTAATGTTTATCCAGGTTATCAAAGTGTTACAAATCAAGAAGTAAGGAAAAAGTTTGAAAAAGCTTGGGGAGTTAAGCTTTCTGATAATAATGGATATAGTTTAACTGAAGTTCCTAGGTTGGTATTAGAAGAAAAGAAACTTAAAGCGTACTATATATTTGGTGAAGATCCAGTACAAAGTGATCCGGATGCTTCAGAAGTAAGAGAAGCTTTAGATGAATTAGAATTTGTGGTAGTTCAAGATATATTTATGAATAAAACAGCTCTTCATGCAGATGTAATACTACCTGCAACTTCATGGGGAGAACATGAAGGTGTTTATACATGTGCAGATAGAGGATTCCAGATAATGAGGAAAGCTGTTGAGCCGAGTGGAGATGTAAAAACTGATTGGCAGATAATTAGTGAAATATCAACAGCCATGGGATATCCTATGAGTTACAATAATACAAAAGAAATTTGGGATGAAATGAGAAGCTTAACTCCAAGTTTTGCTGGAGCAACTTATGAAAAGATAGAAAAGCAAGGATGGGTACAATGGCCTTGCAAGAGTGAATCTGAAGATGATATGGGAACTATGTATCTTCATAAAGGTGGTAAGTTTTCAACTCCAAATGGGAAAGGTAATTTATTTGCAACTCATTGGAGACCTCCAATGGAGTTAGAAGATGAAGAGTATCCATTTAGTTTATGTACAGTTAGGGAGGTAGGTCATTATTCAGTAAGAACTATGACTGGAAATTGTAGAGCACTAGCTAAGCTTGAGGATGAACCTGGATATCTTCAAATAAGCGAATTGGATGCAGAAAGGTTAGGAATAAAAAATTATGAACTAATTAGAGTTAGTTCTAGAAGAGGTAGTGTGTTAACAAGAGCTTTAGTTACAGATAGAGTAAATCCAGGTGCTACTTATATGACATATCAATGGTGGGTAGGGGCTTGTAATGAGCTTACTATAGCAAATCTAGATCCAATATCAAAAACACCGGAGTATAAATATTGTGCCGTTAAAGTTGAAAAAATAGAAAACCAAGAATGGGCAGAACAACAATTAAAACAAGAATATGAAGAAATAAAATCTAAAATGTTATCTAAAAATATTTAAAATTAAAAATAAAGAAGGGAATATTCTGATATGGAAACAGTAGATATGAACGATGGTATATATGGAAAAACCTTTGAAGTTCCAATAATAAAGTTAGATGAGTTTAGTTACAACTGTACTGAGGATAATGTGATAGCAGAATATCCCTTTACCCTTGTTTTGAATGGAAGGGAGATAAATACATTTTTATGTACCCCATCTAAATTAGAAGAATTAGTCATAGGATTTTTATTGAGTAAGGGACATATAAGAAAAATTGAAGATATTATAAGTCTTGAAATTGATAAAAAAAATAGAGTTTCTAATGTAAATATAAAACAGGTATACGATAACGATGATATGGAAGATTTTATGTTAAACGAACTAAATAGCTTAAAATATAATTATATAGAAAGTAATACAAGTATATATGTAGATACCATATATGAAATTATGAAAGTTAATTTAAACTATTCAAGATTATTTAAAGAAACTGGAGGTACTCATAGTGTTGCCATTTTTGAAAATAATAAAGAAATTGTTGTTTGTGAAGATGTGGCAAGGCATAATGCTATGGATAAAGCCATTGGGCATTGTATATTAAAGAGTATACCTTTAGATAATAAGGCAATTGTTGTGAGTGGGAGGATATCATTTGATATGCTTTCAAAAGTTGCTAGAGCTGAAATTCCTATAGTTATATCAAAATCAGCACCAACGAATTTATCAATAGAATTAGCTAAGAAATCAAATATAACTCTTATCGGATTTGTAAGAGGAAAAAGAATGAGTATATATACACATTCATATAGGATTAAAGTTTAAGCTAATTAGATAAGAAAAGAAGAAAGGTGGGGGAATATGAAGAATAAATTAGGTTCATTTGTAATAGCAGAGTCAAGTAAATGTACTGGATGTAGATCATGTGAAGTTGCATGCTTTACAAGTCATAATAAAGAAAACAATGTTGGTTATACTGTTGGAACAGTAGAAGTTCCTGTAATTCCGAGGCTATATTTAGTAAAAGAAGATAATTTATGTATGCCAATACAGTGCAGACATTGTGAAGATGCTCCATGTTTAAATACATGTCCAGTAAGTGCTATATCAAGAGAAGATGGTGCGATGATTGTTGATAACGATAAGTGTATAGGATGTAAAACTTGCCTGTTAGCGTGTCCATTTGGAGCAATAGATTTGCTTCCACAATATAAAGATGGAAAAGAAGTTGAACAAAGGGTAATAGATGAGAGCAATAAGATAGCATACAAATGTGATTTATGCAAAAATGACGAAAAGATAGCTTGTATTGATGCTTGTCCTAATAAAGCTTTAAAGTTAATTACACCTATTGAGGATAAGAGAAATAAAAATAAAAAAGCTGTACTTGGATTATTGATGACTAATAAATAAGAGAGGAGGAGAGAATTATGATAATAAACATAGATAAAGATTTATGTACGGGATGTCAGGAATGTGTAAAAGTCTGTCCGACATATGCTATTGAAGGTGAATATGGAAAAGCTCAGGAAATTAACTCAGATAAATGTATAATGTGTGGACAGTGTGTTCAAATTTGTAAATCATATGCATCAATAGTTGATAAAGGATTTGAATTTGTAGAAGAAAAAAGAAAAGAAAGAAATTTACCAGATACAATAAAAGAACCTGTATTTGCTGCATATAACGTATGTGAAATAGAAAAAGTTAAAACTGCGTTAAAAGATAAAAGTAAGTTTACGATGGTTCAGTGTGCTCCTGCAGTTAGGGTAGCAATAGGAGAAGAATTTGGTCTTGAATTAGGAACTTTAACACCAGGTAAAATGGCAGCAGCTTTAAAGAAACTTAATTTTGATAGAGTTTATGATACAAATTTTCCAGCTGATTTGACGATTATGGAAGAAGGAACTGAGTTGATAAAGAGAATTACAGAGGGTGGAACATTACCTATGTTTACTTCCTGTTGTCCAGCATGGGTTAAATTTATGGAAAATAACTATCCTGAGTTAACTGATCATTTATCTTCTTGCAAGTCTCCTCAACAAATGGGAGGAGCAATATTTAAGACTTATGGAGCTCAAATAAATAACATAGATGCATCTACTATTTATAGTGTAGCTATAATGCCTTGTACTTGTAAAAAGTATGAGTGTGATAGACCAGAGATGGATTCAAGTGGATATAGAGATGTAGATGCAGTTCTAACTACAAGAGAGCTAGCTTATTTAATAAAAGATATGGGGATAGATTTTAATAATTTAAATGAAGAAAAATTTGAATCACCTCTTGGTACTTATAGTGGTGCAGGAACAATATTCGGTGTAACAGGTGGAGTCATGGAAGCAGCTCTAAGAACAGGGTATGAACTTATAACGAAAGAAAACATACCAATCATAGATATAATAGATGTAAGAGGTAATGAAGGTTTTAGAACTTCCATTATAAAAATAGGTGATTTGAATTTAAGAGTTGGAGTAGTAACTGGCCTTAAAAATATTGTACCAGTATTAGAGGACCTAAAGTCTGGAAAGTTAGATTTAGATTTTATAGAAGTTATGACATGTCCAGTTGGATGTGTTAGTGGTGGAGGTCAACCAAAGTTATTATTAGAAGAATATAGAGATATTGCATATAAAAATAGAATTAAATCAACTTATAAACATGATAAAAATTTACCATTGAGAAAATCTCATGAAAATCCGGAGATAGAAAAAATTTATAAGGACTTTTTAATAGAACCATTAGGAAGTGTATCTCATCATTTGTTACACACAGAGTATTGTGTTGGAAAGGAAGTGGCTAAATAAATGAATTATTTTGTTATAGCTAATCCAGACAAATGTATAGGATGTAGAACATGTATGATAGCTTGTGTAGTTGCTCATAATGGTGAAGATTTATTTTATAAGAATCATAGTGATATAAATTTTAATCCAAAATTAGAGGTTATAAAGACAGAGACTATTAGTGCACCAATTCAATGTAGACACTGTGAAGACGCACCATGTGCAAAGGCATGCCCTAATGATGCTATTGAAAGATTGGATAATTCGATACTAGTAAATCAATCTAAATGTATAGGGTGTAAGACTTGTATGATAGCCTGTCCATTTGGAGCTATAGATATATCTCCTTTAGATGAAATTCATGAGGATAAATTGTTGTTTAAAGAATATATGGTAGCAAATAAATGTGATTTATGTAGAGAAGTAGAAGATGGCCCTGCCTGCGTTAAAGTCTGTCCTACGAAAGCTTTTAAAATAGTTAAAGAAGACGACATAGACCTTTCTATAAAGAATAAGAGAAGGTTAGCTGCCTCAAAATAGAATTAGTAACTAGGTTTTAAAAGTCTATTATTGTGGTAATATCTAAAGTATATAGATATAAGGAGTGATAGATATGACATTTACTAAGATAAATGATATTAATAATGAAAATATACACAATAGAGCATGTGTTATGGTAGTTAATTTTAACAAGAAAGAAGGGGCTTTAATAAAAAATATTTGTGGTTTTATTGGAGTTAGGGATTGTATTTTTTTAGATAAGAGTAATGGAAATACATTAATTAAAGATGCACTAGAAAATAATATATATTCAGATTGTGAAGATGGTATTTCAAACAAAGCTGTAGTGTTTAATAATATACCTAATGTAAAAATAAATTCATTTTTAGAGAGTTTAAAGAAAATGAGAATAAATAGACCGCTTACAGCTATGGTAACTGAGACGACTTTGGACTGGACATTAAATAAGTTATTATACAATTTAGTTGAAGAACGAAAAGCATTATCCTTAGGTAAAGAGTTAAGTCATAAATAATAGAATCATATAAATATAATACTATATATAGGTTTAAAGTATATAAAATTGTATAAAATAATGTTAACTAAATAGATATATTTAAATATTATGTGTTTAGTTAACATATTAAAAAGTCCTCTATAAAATTTAGAGGACTTTTTAATATAAATTATTAGAAAAGTTAAGTTTAGTGTTATACTAAAAAATGTAAAATTTAATTAGAAAGTTTGAAAAATATATAATACTAATAATAAATAATTTTGACTTAGCTAGGAGGATATAGTTATGGACGTTAAATCTAGAATAGAAGAATTACGAAAAGAGATAGAATATCATAA
Organism: Romboutsia faecis; assembly: GCF_014323405.1. Taxonomy (GTDB): domain Bacteria; phylum Bacillota; class Clostridia; order Peptostreptococcales; family Peptostreptococcaceae; genus Romboutsia_E; species Romboutsia_E faecis. The sequence continues at coordinate 51,250 of NZ_JACRWE010000004.1, forward strand.
TAATAAATATTACAATGAAGATTCACCTGAAATTTCAGATTATGAATATGATAAATTGTCAGTTGAACTAAGAAAATTAGAAGCTGAATACCCAGAATTTAGTATGGAGGATTCACCTACTAAAAAGGTAGGAGGAACAGTAAAAAGAGAGCTAAGAAAAGTAGAACATGATGTACCTGTAATAAGTTTACAAGATGTATTTGGAAAAGAAGAAGTTTATGAATATGTAAATAAGATGATAGTAGAGCTAAATAAGCCTAAGTTTGTTGTAGAAAAGAAAATAGATGGACTTTCAGTTGTACTAAGATATCACAATGGAGAACTTACAGAGGGTATAACAAGAGGGGATGGTGTAATTGGTGAATCAGTATATGAAAATTTACTTGAAATAAAGAATATACCAAAGATAATACCATCTAAGTTACCATACTTAGAAGTACGTGGAGAAGTATACATATCAAATAAAGCTTTTGAAAAAGCTAATAAAAAGCAAGAAGAAATAGGAGGGAAGAAATATCAAAACCCTAGAAATCTTGCTGCAGGAACATTGAGACAATTAGATCCATCAATAGTTAGAGATAGAAATCTTGATATATTTGTATTTAACCTTGAAATATCAGAAGGTAAGGAATTTACTTCACACTCGGAAACATTGGAGTGGCTTAAAAATCAAGGATTTAAAGTAAGCCCAGATTTTACAGTATGTGAAACTGCAGATGAGGTATGGGATTATATATCTAAGGTAGGAAATGAAAGATGGAATTTACAATATGCTATAGATGGAGCTGTTGTAAAAGTAGATAATTTAGAGGATAGAAAAAAACTTGGAATGACAAGTAAAGTTCCAAGATGGGCAGTTGCATACAAATATCCACCAGAACAAAAAGAAACTATAGTAAAAGATATAATAATACAAGTAGGTCGTACTGGGAGACTGACTCCATTGGCTATATTAGAACCTGTTAGATTAGCTGGAACTACAGTATCTAAAGCCACTTTACATAATCAAGATGTAATAAATGAAAAAGATGTAAGAATAGGTGACACTGTAATTGTTCAAAAAGCAGGAGATATAATTCCTGAGGTTATAAAAAGTATTCCTGAAAAAAGACCTGCTGATTCTAAACCATATGTAATACCAAATATATGCCCTATATGTGGGGAGGCAACTGTTAGAGATGAAAATGGAGCAGATACTAGATGTATAAATTCAGAGTGTGATGCTCAAGCAACTAGAAGTATATCTTATTTTGTTTCAAAGGATGCGATGAATATAGTTGGATTTGGTAAAAGTAAGGTAGAGGCTCTTATGTCTGAAGGATATATAAAAGATATAGGAGATATATATCAATTAGAAAATTATAAAGATGAAATATTAGAGAAGAATGTTATTGGTAGAGAAAAGTCTGTAAATAATCTTCTTAATGCAATAAATGAGTCAAAAAACAATAACATAGATAAATTAATTACAGGTCTTGGAATAAAAAATGTAGGTAAGCAATCAGCAAAAGTATTAGCTGAAAATTTTGCTGATATGGATGAAGTTGCAAATGCAAATTATGATCAACTAATAAACTTACCTGATTTTGGAGATACAATGGTAAATGATATAATAAAGTACTTTAGGAGTGAAAAATATCATACTATAATATCGAAATTAAAAGAATATGGTGTAAATGTAATTTCAAAATCATCTGAAACAAAATCGGATGATAGTAGATTTGAAGGAATGACATTTGTAATAACAGGAACATTACCTACAATGAAAAGAGATGAAGCATCATCATTAATTCAGTCACTTGGAGGAAAGGTTTCGGGAAGTGTGTCTAAAAAAACAAGTTATGTTTTAGCTGGAGAAGAAGCTGGAAGCAAGTTAACTAAAGCTGAAACACTAGGAATAACAATAATAGATGAAGAAGAATTTAAGAATATGATAAAATAATAGGGAATATTACAGCATAGATAAATTTAACTTTGATAATATTGAAATTGTATAACACTTACAAATTTAGAAAATAATAATTGAATAAGAATATACAATTTGTAACATTAAAAATAAAGTCAATTCATCGATTTTATTATGTGTAGTAAATTAATGTAAAGAGTGCTAGAATTATTAAATAAAGTATTAAAATTCTCAGCTAGAATCTTAGACAGAAACTGTACTGTCTTTTAGAAATAAAACTAAGAAGATAGATTTAAGAGAGGTAAAAAATGACTAGAATTGATAATAGAAAATATGATCAAATAAGAGACGTAAAGATAACTAGAAATTATACTAGATATGCAGAAGGGTCTGTACTTATAGAAATGGGAGAAACTAAGGTTATATGTACTGCTTCAGTTGAAGATAAGGTACCACCATTTTTAAGAAATACAGGTACAGGATGGATAAATGCTGAGTATTCTATGTTACCTAGATCTACACAACAAAGAAAAATAAGAGATGCTTCTAGAGGTAAAGTAGATGGAAGAACTCAAGAAATACAAAGATTAATAGGAAGAGCGATAAGATCAGTTATAGATTTAGATAAAATAGGTGAAAGAACAATTTGGATAGATTGTGATGTTATACAAGCTGATGGAGGGACTAGAACTGCTTCGATAACTGGTGCCTTTGTAGCGGTAGTAGACGCAATCTATAAACTATATAAATCAAAAGCAATAAAGAAAATGCCAATAAGAAATTTTGTATCTGCTATAAGTGTGGGTATAGTTGATCAAAAACATATGATAGACTTATGCTATGAAGAAGATTCAACAGCACAAGTAGATATGAATATAATCATGACTAATACAGGAGAATTTGTAGAAATACAAGGTACTGGGGAAGAAAGACCATTCTCTAGAAATGATTTAAACTCTTTATTAGAATTAGGTGAAAAAGGGAATAAAGAATTAATAAAGAAACAAAGAGAAGTTCTTGGAGAAATAGCTGATGAAATATTAGGTATGGAGTATGGTGATGACGTGGTAATTGCTACTAATAATGCTCATAAATTAGAGGAAATCGGAGCTATATTAGAGGACTTTGATTATAATATACATTCTTTAAAAGATGTAGACTTAGATGGAATTGAAATTATAGAAGATGGAAAAACATTTGAGCACAATGCACTTATAAAAGCAAGAGTGATAGCTAAGAAAACTAATATGATAGCAATATCTGATGATTCAGGTTTAGAAGTGGATGCGATAGGTAAAAAACCTGGAGTATACTCAGCAAGATTTGCAGGTGAAAATGCTACTGATGCAGAAAATAGAGAAAAGTTATTAAAAATGATGAAGAGCGTTCCTGCTAGCAAAAGAAGTGCAAGATTTGTATCCGCTGTAGCAGTTGTATTCCCTGATGGAAAAGAGTTTGTAGTAAGAGGAACTTGTGAGGGATCTATAGCATTTGAAGAAAAGGGAAGCAATGGTTTTGGATATGACAACTTATTTATAGTTAATAAGTATAATAAGACATTTGCTGAAATTCCATCATCAATAAAGAATGCTATAAGTCATAGAGCTAATGCTTTAGAGATAATGAAGAAGGAGTTTTCAAAAAGGGTAGTGAGATAATGAGGATAGGTATAGTTAGTGATACTCATAGAATGGAAAATTTTATGAATAAATCAATACCGTATTTGAAAGAATGTGATTTAATAATACATGCAGGAGATAATTTTTCAGATTCGAAATATATACATAAAATGACAAATACAGACATTATAGCTGTAAAAGGAAATTGTGATTTTGAAGATGTAGAAGATGAGTTAGCTTTTGAAGTAGAAGGAAAAACTATTTTTGTATGCCATGGTGATAACTACGGGGTTAACTATGGTTTAATGGAAATAGAGGAAAAAGCTAAATATATATGTGCAGACATAGTTATTTTTGGCCATACTCATATTCCTTTGTGTATTGAAAGAGATGGAATTTTATATTTAAATCCAGGTAGCATGTCTCTGCCTAGAGGAGGGTCTTCAAGAAGATTTGTTATTATGGATATACAGGATAATAGAATTAATTTAGAAGAAGTAATAATATAATTTGGAAATGAGCCTTCACAATAAAGGGAAGGCTTGTAAATACTTGTAAATAAAAAAACTTATGTGATATAATTAAAGAGTTAAACAATAAGTATAATTTAATTACAAATCATTACATACATTTTAGGAGGAAAAAGTTAATGAAAGCAGAATTAATAAAAAAAGAAGGCAATAAAGTAACTTTTAATTTAACTGTAGATAACGATAAATTTGAATCAGCAGTTACTAAAGCTTACAATAAAAATAAAGGTAAATTCAACATACAAGGATTTAGAAAAGGGAAAGCTCCAAGAAAAATAATAGAAGCTCAATATGGGAAAGAAGTATTCTACAATGATGCTATAGATATAGTATTACCAGAGGTTTACCCACAAGCTATAGATCAATTAAATATAGATCCAATAGATAGACCGTCATTAGATGTTCAAGAAATAAGCAAAGATAACGGTTTAGTTATGGTTGTTGAAGTTGAAGTTAAGCCAGAGTTTGAATTAGGTGCTTACAAAGGAATAGAAATATCTAAAGTTGATAATACTGTAAGTGAAGAAGAAGTAGAATTAAGACTTCAAGAAATGGTTAACAAAAATGCTAGATTAGTTAGCGTTGAAGATAAAGCTATAGAAAGTGGAGATACTGCTGTTATAGACTTCGAAGGATTTGACAACGGTGTTGCTTTCGAAGGTGGAAAAGGTGAAAATCATAACTTAGTTATAGGTTCAAACTCTTTTATACCAGGATTTGAAGACCAATTAGTAGGTAAAAAAGTTGGAGAAGAAGTTGAAGTTAATGTTACTTTCCCAGAACAATATCATGCTGAAAACTTAGCTGGAAAGCCAGTTGTATTCAATGTAAAGATAAATGATGTAAAAGTTAAAGAATTACCAGCTTTAGATGATGAGTTTGCTAAAGATACAACTGAATTTGACACTTTAGCTGAGTTAAGAGCTGACGTTAGAGTAAAAGCAGAAGAAGAAACTAAAAATAGAGCAGAAGCTGAAATGAGAAACTCTATAGTAGAAAAAGTAGCTGAAAACACAGAAGTTGAAGTACCAAATGCTATGGTAGAACATCAAATAGACAATATGATAATGGAACTTAATTACCAATTACAATACCAAGGATTAAACTTACAACAATTATTAGAAATGACTGGTAGAAGTATAGAAGAATTAAGAAATGAAAGAAGAGCTGACGCTGAAAGATTAGTTAAGTCATCATTAGTATTAGAAGCTATAGCTAAAGCTGAAGGTATAGATGCTACTGAAGAAGAATTAACTGCAGAATTAGAAAAAATGGCTTCTATGTATAACATGGAAGTTGAAAAATTAAAAGCTTCTTTAAGAGATGCTGACTTAGAAGACATAAAAGGTCAATTAAAGATAAGAAAAACTATAGATTTCTTAGTTGAAAATGCAAATATAGCTTAATTTTATAGCTTAATTTTTTACAGTAGCCGTTAGGCTACTGTAAATTATATATAGAATATAGAAGAGATAGAGGGGGTATAATATATGGCGTTAGTACCTACAGTCGTAGAACAGACAGGAAGAGGAGAAAGAGCATACGATATATATTCTAGATTATTAAAAGATAGAATAATATTCCTAGGAGATGAAGTAAATGATACTACAGCAGGGCTTGTAGTTGCTCAGCTATTATTTTTAGAAGCTGAAGACCCAGATAAAGATATACATTTATATATAAATTCACCAGGCGGAAGTGTAACAGCAGGTATGGCTATTTATGATACTATGCAATACATAAAGCCAGATGTAAGTACAATATGTATAGGATTAGCAGCTTCAATGGGTGCATTCTTATTAAACGCAGGAGCTGAAGGCAAGAGATTTGCTTTACCAAATAGTGAGATAATGATACATCAACCTTTAGGTGGGGCAAAAGGTCAAGCAACTGATATAGAGATTCATGCTAAATGGATACTAAAAATCAAAGATAAATTAAACAAAATACTTGCTGAAAGAACAGGTCAGCCATTAGAAAAAGTTCAAATGGATACTGAACGTGATAACTTTATGAGTGCAGATGAAGCTAAAGAGTATGGTCTAATTGATGAAGTAATTACAAAAGCAAAAAGACCGTAGATGAAAAGAGGTGCTTAATATGTCTAAATACGAAGATAAAAGACAGTTAAAATGTTCATTCTGTGGCAAGAGCCAAGATCAAGTAAGAAGATTAATCGCAGGTCCAAATGTATACATTTGTGATGAATGTGTTGAACTTTGTGATGAGATTATTCAAGAAGAGATAGAAGAGACTATTGATGAGGATACAACATCTCTACCAAAGCCAAAAGAAATGATGGAAATATTAAATGATTATGTAATAGGTCAAGAAAGAGCTAAAAAAGCTTTATCAGTTGCTGTTTACAATCATTATAAAAGAATATATAGCAAAAAGGCTACTAGCAAAGATGTAGAAATACAAAAGAGTAATATACTTTTACTAGGTCCAACTGGTTCAGGGAAAACTTTATTAGCTCAAACTTTAGCTAAAACTTTAAATGTACCATTTGCAATGGCTGATGCTACATCATTAACAGAAGCTGGATATGTTGGTGAAGATGTTGAAAACATACTTTTAAAGCTTATTCAAGCGGCTGATTTTGATATGGAAAAGGCTGAAAGAGGTATTATATATATAGATGAGATAGATAAGATAGCTAGAAAATCTGAAAATCCATCTATAACTAGAGATGTTAGTGGAGAAGGTGTTCAACAAGCACTTTTAAAAATATTAGAAGGAACTGTTGCTAATGTTCCACCACAAGGTGGAAGAAAACATCCACATCAAGAATTCTTAAAAATAGATACTACAAATGTACTATTTATATTAGGTGGAGCGTTTGATGGTATTGAAAAAATAATTCAAAGACGTGGAACAGAAAAAACTCTAGGATTTGGAGCTAAGATTGAAAGTAAGAAAGAAGTAGACTTAGGTAAAGTATACTCTAAGGTTCTTCCAGAAGATTTATTAAAGTTTGGTATAATACCAGAATTTATAGGAAGAATACCAGTTGTAGCAACACTTGATTTATTAGATGAAGATGCTTTAATGAGTATATTACAAAAGCCTAAGAATGCTCTTGTAAAACAATATAAGAAATTACTAGAATTAGATGATGTTGAACTAGAATTTGAAGATGACGCTCTTCGTGCTATAGCTAAAAAAGCTATAGAAAGAAATACAGGAGCAAGAGGTCTAAGAAGTATAGTTGAAAGTGTTATGATGGAAAGTATGTATGAAGTTCCATCAAGAACTGACATTAAAAAAGTATTAGTAACGAAGGAATCAGTAGAAGGAAAATCAAATCCTATTATGATACTTAAAGATCAAGAAGAAAGTGCATAATTAGCAAGAAGGAGCTTTTAAAGCTCCTTTTTAAATTGAAATGATTATATGATTAAATATTTAGTTGAAAAATTTATAAATAAGTTGCCCAAAATGATTTTTTAATTTAAAATAAATAATGTTTTAAATTAAAGCTTTTAGGTAAAATAATATAGTATATTAATGTGTTATAATTAAATAAGGAGATATTTAATTAATATTCATACAAATAGTATTAATATTATATTATTACATAATAATAAAATAAAGTTAAAATATTCATTAGCAAAAGTATTAATATTGAAAATTCGGTTTTGTAAATATATAATATAAAAAGCAACAAAATACAGCACTTTAAGGAGTGATAACAGTGGAAGAGAATTATACTAAGATAGATCGTGAATTACCGTTAATTCCTCTTAGAGGATTAGCAATTTTTCCATATATGATATTAAATTTCGATGTAGGTAGAGAAATATCTTTAAAAGCATTAGATGATGCAATGCTAGGAGATGAATTAGTATTCTTAACATCTCAGAAAGAAGCTGAGACAGATGAACCTACAGAAGATGATTTTTATCATGTTGGAACTATATGTAAAGTAAAGCAAATGATAAAGTTACCTGGGGATACAGTTCGTGTATTAGTAGAAGGTATATCAAGAGGTAGAGTAAAGGAATTAAATCAAGAATCAGGATTCTTTAAAGCTACAATAGAAGAAATTGTTTATGATCATGAAAATGCAGAGAATGATAAAGAAGTAGAAGCACTTGTAAGAAACGTATTTGATGCATTTGAAGAGTACATAAATATTGGAAATAGAGTATCGCCAGAAATACTAATATCTTTATCTGAAACAGAGAATGTAGATAGATTTATAGATACAGTAGCTTCAAATGTATATTTAAAAACAAATCAGAAACAAGATGTATTAGAAGAATTTGATATTAAGAAAAGATTAGAACTAGTATATACAATATTACTAGAAGAGATAGATATATTAAAAATTGAGAAGAAAATAACTCTAAGAGTAAAAAAACAAATGAATAAGGTTCAGAAAGAGTATTATCTTAAAGAACAATTAAGAGCTATACAAAAGGAATTAGGCGAAGAAGAAGATATAAATTCTGAAGCTGATGAATATAGAGAAAAATTAAAGAAAATAAAAGCTCCAAAGGAGACAAAAGAAAAAATAGCTAAAGAAATAGATAAGTTTTCAAAAATATCTCCGATGTCTCCAGACTTATCTGTAAGCAGAGGATATTTAGATACAGTGTTCTCTTTACCTTGGAATAAGGAAACTAGAGACAAGTTAGATATAGCTAAGGCTAAAGAAATTTTAGATAAAGATCATTATGGTCTAGAAAAGGTTAAGGAAAGAATACTAGAGTACTTAGCGATAAGAAAATTGTCAAAGTCAATGAAAGGACCTATAATATGTTTAGTAGGACCTCCAGGTGTAGGTAAAACTTCTATCGCAAAATCTATAGCAGAATCTTTAGGTAGAAATTTCGTAAGAATATCTTTAGGTGGAGTTAGAGATGAAGCTGAAATAAGAGGTCATAGAAGAACTTATGTTGGATCTATACCAGGTAGAATAATAAATGGATTAAAAGAAGCTCAAACTAAAAATCCAGTATTCTTATTAGATGAAATAGACAAGATGGCATCTGACTATAAAGGTGATCCAGCATCTGCTATGCTAGAAGTATTAGATCCAGAGCAAAATAAAACTTTCGTAGATCACTATTTAGAAATACCTTTTGATTTATCAAAAATATTATTTGTAACTACTGCAAATAGTTTAAGTACAATACCAGGGCCTTTATTAGATAGAATGGAAATAATAGAAGTATCTGGATATATAGAAGAAGAAAAGTTAAAGATAGCAGAAAGATATTTACTTCCAAAACAAATAAAAGAACATGCTTTAAAAGAAGATTTCGTAAAAATGGACGAATCTACAATAAGAGATGTAATAAATTATTATACTAGGGAAGCTGGAGTTAGAACTCTAGAAAGAACTTTAGGAAAAGTATGCAGAAAAGTAGCTAAGAAGTATGTTGAAAATCCGGAGTTAGAAGTTGTAGAGGTAAATCAAAATAACTTAGAAGATTACTTAGGAAAAGATAAGTATAGATATGATCTTGCAGGTACTAAGCCAGAAGTTGGACTTGTTACAGGATTAGCATGGACTTCAGTAGGAGGAGTTACACTTACGGTTGAAGTTAATGTTCTTCCAGGTAAAGGACAAGTTGTTCTTACTGGTAAATTAGGTGATGTAATGAAGGAATCTGCGCAAGCAGCTATATCTTACATTAGATCTATAGCAGATAAATTTGATATAGATCCAGATTTCTATCAAAAGAAAGATATACATATCCACTTACCAGAAGGTGCAACTCCAAAAGATGGACCATCAGCTGGTATAACTATGGCACTTGCAGTAATATCTGCTTTAACTAAGATACCAGTTAGAAATGATGTTGCGATGACGGGTGAAATAACTCTTAGAGGTAGAGTTTTAGCTGTAGGGGGAGTAAGAGAAAAATTATTAGCTGCCCATAGAGCTGGTATTAAAAAGGTATTACTACCTAAAGAGTGTGAAGCTGATTTAGATGAAATACCTGAAAATATAAAAGAACAGATGGAATTTGTTCTTGTTGAAAACATGGACCAAGTATTAGATGAGGCATTAGTAAGGAATGGTGACAAATAATGAAAATTAGAAGCTCAGAGATGGTTGTTAGTGCAGTAAATAGAAATCAATATCCAACAGAAGGAATACCAGAGATAGCATTAGTAGGAAGATCAAATGTAGGAAAATCTTCTACTATAAATACCTTATTAAATAGAAGAAACTTTGCTAGAACTAGTCAAACGCCAGGTAAGACTAGAACTATAAATTTTTTCCTTATAAATAATGAATTTTACTTTGTTGACCTTCCAGGGTATGGATATGCTAAGATTGCAAAATCAGAAAAAGAAAAATGGGGCACAATAATGGAAAGATATTTACAAGATAGAGAAGAGCTTTGTGCAATCTTTTTACTTGTAGATATTAGACATGAACCTACTAATGATGATGTAATGATGTATGAATGGATAAAGCACTTTGGATATAATTGTGTAGTAATAGCGACAAAAGCAGATAAGATATCTAGAGGTCAATATCAAAAACATATGAGCATAATACGTAAAAAATTACAGTTGGATAAAGATGAAAAAATAATACCGATATCTTCACTAAAGAAAACTGGTGTAGAAGATGTATGGAATGAAATTGTAAATCAATATAATCAAGCTGGTTATGAAATAACGATCGATTAATTATATAATATTATAACTTTAAAGGTTAAGGCTAGACTAAATTCTAGTTTTAACCTTTTTTATATGTTTGAAATGTCTCTTTGATTGAACTCAAGTGAAACAAATTTTCTTTATTGTTTGTAACATTTTAATATTGAATATTAAAAATATGCCATGAAGTTTTGAAAATAAAAATATTTAAATTGAAAATGTCAGAAAATTAAAATAAAATATATATAATCTGTTTAACTTTTATTATATATGTGGTAAAATGTCTAAACATAGAAATAATTTTAGTAAATAATATGAATTTATAAATAAGGAGAAGAGTATGAGCAATAATAATCAAACATTAAGAAAAACTATTGGACTTAGTGCTGCTCTTTCTACTGTAGTTGGAATATTGATAGGCTCGGGAGTATTTTTTAAACCACAGGCTATATACACAGCTACCAATGGAGGACCAGGATTAGGTATATTAGCATGGGTAATCGGAGGAATCATGACGATTGCTGCAGGTTTAACTGCATCTGAAATATCAGCAAGTGTAACTAAACCAGGTGGAATGATGGTATACATGGAAGAAATTTATGGAGAGAAAATAGGATTTTTAACTGGTTGGGTACAAGGTATGTTATTTATACCAGCAATAGCTGGAGCATTAGGAATCGTATTTGCTCAAGAAGTTGTTTCTTTATTGGGAATACAAAATAAAACTTTTGTAATAGTTATAGCTATATCAGTAATAGTATTTTTAGCATTACTTAACTCATTAGGAGCAAAGTTTGGTGGAGGAATACAAACCGTATCAACTATATGCAAGTTAGCTCCGCTAGCGGTTATTATAATATTTGGTTTTATGAATGGTGATTCTACATCTGAAATTATGACTCCTATGGTAGGAGAGGGAATAAGTATGGTATCGGCTATATCTCAGGTGCTTTTAGCTACTTTATTTGCATATGATGGGTGGATATTTGTTGGGGCATTAGCAGGAGAAATGAAAAATCCATCGAAACATTTACCGATAGCTATAGTAGGGGGTATATCTGTTGTTATGGCAGTATACTTATTAATAAATGTAGCTTATTTATTTGTAGTACCAGCATCAGAGCTTGCTATGTCAAATGCACCAGCGACTTTAGTTGCAAGTAAGTTATTTGGAAGTGTAGGAGCTAAAATCATAAGTGTAGGAATACTAATATCAGTATTTGGAACTTTAAATGGATTTATACTAACAGGAGGAAGAGTACCTTATACAATGGCTTGTGAAGGTAAAATACCTTTCTCAAATATATTTTCAAGATTAAATAATAATGGAGTTCCTATAAATGGAACTTGGTTGGTTGTTGGATTATCTGTGTTATACTCTTTAACAGGACAATTTAACTTATTATCTGACTTAGCGATGTTTACAATATGGATATTCTATACAATGTTATTTATAGGGGTTATGAAGCTTAGAAAAACTAGACCAGACATGGATAGACCATACAAGGTACCTTTATATCCTATAATACCTATAGTGGCTACACTAGGAGGTATATTCATTGTAACAAGTACTCTTATGAGTCAAACAAAGAATGCTTTACTAGGAATATTAATAACATTAGTAGGTTTACCTGTATATTCACTTACAGTTAAGAATAAAAAGAACGATAGAAAAGATCAAGATAAAACAGCTTAATTAAAATAGAAATAAATATCTCCTAGGTTTCAAAAAAGATATATTTTATATATGTTTGTTAATTATTACATAGTAACAAAACATGTGTAAAAGTAATATCTTAAAGTAGTAGAAATCTTAGGGGGTATTTATATGTCAGGAAAAGTTAGAAAAATATTTCCAGGGGGAAATACATCAAATGGTTCAAAACCATTATTTGAGTATATAATACCTGAAAATGTAAATAGAATTTTTTGTTTAAAAGGTGGTCCAGGAGTAGGGAAATCATCAATGATGAAAAAGATAGCAAAAGAATTTATAGAAAATAATTATGATGTTGAACTACATCATTGTCCATCAGATCCAAGTTCACTAGATGCAATTGTCATAAAAAAACTAGGTGTTGTTTTTTTAGATGGAACTGCACCGCATATTGTAGACCCTAAAAATCCAGGAGCTATAGATGAAATAGTAAACTTAGGTGAATATTGGAATGAAGAGGAGTTAGAAAAGAATAAAAAAGAAATAATAGAATGTAATAAAGAAATAAGCAGTTACTTTAGCAGATGTTATAAGTTCCTAAAGGCTGCAGAACCTATATATTATGATATAGAAGAAAAATATAAAGATTGTATGAATTTCGGAAAGGTAAACAAACTTACTGAAAATTTCATAGAAAATATTTTTAAAGATATAGAAAATAAAGGAGAATATAAAAGACCAAGACATCTATTTGGAACAGCTATAACACCAATTGGTCATATTGATTATGCTGATAGTTTATTAAGTGAAGCTGATAGAGTTTATTATTTGAATGGAGAAATTGGTTGTGGAAGGACTACTTTTTTAAGAAAAGTATATGAGAAAGCATTAGAAAAAGGAATGAAGGTTGAAGTCTATCATTATCCGTTAATACCAGATAAGATAGAAACTATATTAATAAATGATTTAAAAATAGGTATAACTACAAGTAATATATATAGTGATAGAGAAGTTATTGACCTAACTGAATTTTTAGATAAAGACAAATTATTAAAGTATGAAGATGATATAAATTTTGATAAGCATATATTTGATGAATTAATAAACTATGCTATATCTAATTTGAAGAGAGCTAAATCTAAACATGACGTAGTTGAGGCATACTATGTGCCTAATATGTATTTTGATGAAATAAATAAGTTAAAAGATGAATTAGTACAAAAGATTTTAAAATATGAAACTGAATAAATAAAATATATAAATAAGTACTATGTAAGAATAAGTGGTTTGTTAATTATTTTTACATAGTACTTATTTTACTTTTATTATTAAAAATTAAAGAAAAGATTAATGGATATTTTAATAAGGTTAAAATAAAATAGAATGTATAAGATATAAAATATAGTAATGATAGAAATAAAATTTATTTTTGACATAAAAAATAATTTATAGGGAGTTAGGTTGTATGAAAAAAAAATATGTGTTGATAATACTAGCGAGTATTATTTTAGGTGTACTAATTGGAAGTATGATAAAGGACTTAAAGTCAGTTAAAGGACTGAATATAAGCAAGGATGATATAGATAAAAGAGAAATAAAAATGATGAGTAAGTCTATTAAAAAACTTCAAAATGAAAAGGTAGATTTAGACAAAGAGAAAAATATCTTAAGAGAAAAATATACTGACATAGATGAAATTAAAAAGATGGAAAATATGAAAGAAGTATTATCTTATACAGATATAAAAGGAAAAGGGATAATTATTACAATAGATTCACTAAATGAAGATATAGGGAATATTGCAAATACTATTGACTATAATAAAATACTCATAAATTTAGTTAATGAATTAAAAATAAATGGAGGTGAATTTATAAGTATAAATGGTCAAAGAATAAATCAATATTCAGCAATTATTCTAGCGGGAAGTCATATAAATATAAACTCTACCCCAATAGCACAACCCTATGAAATTAAAGTTATAGGAGATACGGATAAGTTGTATTCATACATAAGTAAGGAGAATAATTATATAGATAATATAATAATGAATTATCCTATGAAAGTAGAGCACAAGGTTGAAGATAGTATAAATATGCCTAAAATTGAAATACCAAATAAGTTAAGATATATAAGGGAGGGATAGTATATAAGTCAAGAAGATGGAATATTAAACATTATTCCTGGAAAATTAGCTAGAAAGTACAATTTATTCCCAATAAAAGTTGAGGGTAATAAACTAGTAGTAGGAATAGAAAATGAGGATATTCATGCTATACAAGATTTAAGATTAGCAACAGGTATGAATGTTGAATTAAAAAAGATAAATGGCGACGTAATTAAAAGTAAAATGGATGCATGTTATAAACATCATATAAAATCTAATGAAGAATACGCAAAAAATTTATTTAATGATATATTATCAAAGGCGATAAAGTCTAAAGCTAGTGATATACATATAGAACCATTTAGTAACTTTTTTATAGTTAGAATAAGAGTTGATGGTGAATTAAGAGAGGTTAGTAGACTTTCAATTGAATTATATCCTGCTTTATCAACAGTAATTAAATTAAAGGCATATATGGATATAACAGAAAAAAGATTACCTCAAGATGGAAGAGTAGATATAGAAGTTGAAAATAATTTAATTGATATTAGGGTATCTACTATACCAACGATATATAGAGAAAAAATTGTACTAAGAATTTTAAATAGAAATTCATTTTTAAAGACAAAGTCTGAATTAGGATTTTCAAAGAATGCAATAGAAAAAATTGATAATATAATTAATAAAAAATCAGGGATTCTATTAGTTACCGGGCCGACTGGAAGCGGTAAAACTACCACTGTATATTCTATTTTAAATGAACTACAAAATACTAGTAAAAATATAATGACAATAGAGAATCCAGTTGAATATAAAATGGATGGAGTAAATCAAATCCAGGTAAATTCAAAAATTGGACTAACATTTGAAGAAGGATTACGTTCTATTTTGAGACAAGATCCCGATATTATAATAATAGGTGAAATTAGAGATGTAGAAACAGCTAAAATAGCTATTAGAGCAGCGATAACTGGACACTTAGTAATAAGCACAATGCATACTAATGATTCTATATCATCGATAGCAAGATTAATTGATATGCAGATTCCTACATATCTAATAAATGCATCTCTTATAGGTGTTATATCTCAAAGATTAGTCAAAAAACTTTGTCCACATTGTAGTCATGATATTATAATAACTGATGATTGTGATAATAAAATCAATACAAAAGTAGCAATTGGATGTGATAAATGTAACAAAGGATATTCGGGAAGAACAGCTATATATGAAATTTTAGAATTTAATGATGAAATAAGATCGTCAGTAAGTGAAATGAAAGAATCTGAAGAAATAAAAAATATAGCAATAAAAAATGGAATGATAACATTTGAAGATACTTATAAAAAATTATTAGAGGAAAAAGTAATAACAATAGAAGGATATTTGATTTCGAATTGTGATCAGATATAAGGAGATATACTTAGTGAATACATATAAATGTATATTTTATAATGAAGATAATGAGAGAAAGGTTCTTAAAGTAGAGTTAGGGTCTAAAGAAGATGTAATTGATTATGCTATTAAAAATAAATTTAAAATTGCGTCTATAAGGAGTATTAAACCATTTTCGTTTAAAAGTACAAAAATAAATTACAAAGATCTTAGAATATTATGCAATGAAATGGAAATATTACTTGAATCTGGATGTGAAATAACAAAATTATTTGAAATGGTAAAGATTAATTTCAATAAAAAGTTGGTTAGTGTACTTGAAGAAGTGTCTAGTAACATTCAAAAAGGAAATTCTATCAGCGAATCATTTAAGAAAACAAATAAGTTCTCTTTATTTTTCGTTAGCATGGTTAAAGCAGGAGAAATAAGCGGAAATTTAGATATGGTTATGAGCCGTTTATATGATTATTATGATAAAGAATATAAGTTAAAGTCTAAATTGATATCTATATTAACTTATCCAATTTTTTTAATGATTTTAGCAATGGCAGCAGCTTTATTTATGTTCATTTCGATAATTCCAAATTTTCAAATTATATTTATTAATAATGGAGTAGAACCACCATCATTTACAAAATTTTTAATAAGTACATCCATATTTATTAGAAATTATTATATGTACATAATATCAATTAGTTTCATAAGTTTGATTATATTATTTTACAAAATAAAAACGAGTAGTAACGTTAAATTTTATATAGAAAAAATCCAATTAAAAATACCATTCATAAAAAATATAACCCAATTAGTAATTACAACTAAATTTTCTAGAGCATTCTATATACTAATTAAAAGTGGTATAGAAATAACACAAGCTATAGAAATATCATCTCAAGTCATAGATAATGGAATCTTATATAATGAAATTTCAAAATGTAAGAAGTATATTAAAAATGGAAATACCATAAGTAAATCTCTAAACTTAGTTGAAACTTTTCCTAGCTTATTTATAAATATGATAACAATAGGTGAAGAAAGTGGCAGCTTAGATAAAACTTTAAGTTCAATAACTAAATTTTATGAGCAAGAGTTAGAAAATAAAATAGAACAAGGTATGAAAATTATAGAACCTGTAATAATCATAATGGTAGCGGCAGTTATAGGGGTTTTAATAATAGGAATGTTATTGCCTATGTTTGATACAATTTCAACAATATAAATTTATAAAATTAGGAGGAAAGAAAAGATGTACCTGAAGAAGTTAAAAATGAAAAAAAGAAAAGGATTTACTTTAGTAGAAATGGTGATAGTGGTAGTTATATTAGGGATACTATCTAGCATGGCTTTAATGAAATATAATAATGTTCAAGAAAATGCCAAAATGAAAGCAGATTATGCAACTGCATCAACTATTGCAACAGCAACAATTGTGGCGCTGAATGATGGAAAAGTTAGTGGAAATTCAGTAAATGTTAGTGAATTAGTAAGTAAAGGATATTTACAATCAAATGTAAAGTGCAATTCGACAGGAAAAAATTTCGACATAACTATAACTGGTGATAGTGTAAAAGTATTGTCAGATGGAAAAAATTATTATCCTATAATTGAAGAAGCAAGCAAAGAATAATAAATTAATATTAAGGAGTGGTACTATTAAAAAAATTATCAATATAGAAATAACTAAATCGTATGTAAGGGTAATTTTTCTAAGGCAGGATATGAAAAATATTTATATAGATGATGATATACAAGAAGATATAAGTCTAAATATTAGCAATGAAATTATAGGAAATACAAATAAGTACTATATAAATGATACTGAAAAAGAAAAGTATGTAGAAAATATAACTAAAATAATAGAGTCTAAAATATATAATACAAAAAAGTTCACATCAAAATATAAGTCAATACTTTATAACATACAAACCGAAGATGTAATAATAAGGATGATTGATAATGTAAATATTAGTAATAAATCAGATATATTAGGCTTGATAAAGTTTAATATAAATCAGTATATGCATATAAGTGTTGATGATTATGTAATTGAATATAAAATAATAAATCAAATAAATAAAATGGCGAAGATACAAGTAATATTATTTCCAAAGTACTTAATAGACCTATGTAAAAGCATATCAAAAAATCTTAAAATAAAATCACAAATAATAAATGTAAACTATGATATTTTACAAAAATTAATAGAATTAAATTTAATAACTAATTTAGAATCAAATTCATTATTTATAGAAAATAGAAATGAAGAAATATTATTTAATAAAGTTATAGATAAAAAGATATGTGAATCATATATATTATCTAAAAATGAACAATATCTAAATTATATAAATAACTTAGATGAAAAAATAGATAAAGTCTATTACTATGGTATTGAAGATAAATCTATAAACAATGAAATTAACTCCTTTTCTTCATTAAATGTATCCCCTTTAAATTTAGAAAATAATAAAAGGTCTATAATAATATCTAATCAACTAGGAGAAGATTTAAAAAAATATATAAATGCTATAGGTATGATTATATAGATAACAAAACGAGGTTCTTTTATGAAAAGTTATAAAACTATAAATTTTATTAAGCCTTATACTTTAAATAGAAAAGATATAAAAATAGTATACATCCTTGTTATATTAATTATAATAGGTGGAATTTATAAAGTAACTATAAATAAAGAAAAAAATATGAATGTTTATAATGAGGAAGATATTTTGCATGAAAATGTTGATATTATTGAAAGCGACGTAGAAAGTTTATATATAAATTTTGATAATATAAAGGTAGCATTTAATTTGTTAGGAAAAGAAAATATAAATAGAATATTAGTAGACAACTCTGGTATAGAAATTGAGGGTGGATGCAATAATTTGGATATATTAGAACAATTAAGAAGTAAGTCAAATGCTAGTTATTTTTCTATAAATAGTCTATCAAAACAAGGTAATAAGTATACTTTTAATCTAAAATATAATATAGGAGAATAGTGAAGAATTGAAAAGAAAATTCAGTAATAGAGAAAAATTTTTAGGGTTAATTCTCCTAGGAATAACTGCAATTTATGCAACACAGTTAATAGACACAAATAAAGAAAATGAAGAACAAAGCAATTTAGGTGCAAAAAAGAGTATAAAAATAGATAGAATCGCTTTTTCTAATAATGAAAAAGATATACTTTTGCAAATCGAAAACGAAATAAAAAATATAGTAACCATAAATTATATAAATAAAGATTCATATATAGATGAATATAACAATAAATGCACAAATATAGAATTACATATAAGTGGTAGAATCAATGATATACTCAAGATCGAAGGATCGTTAAAGAAGATAGGTCTAGAAAAAAGTGTTAATAAAATAGAAATTGTAAAAAATACAAAGAATATTAAAGAAGAAAATATAGATAAAATAAATGATCATGTAGACTGTATTATGAAGATTAAAGTCGTATAATAAATAAGCTTAGACAATTAGAGTGCAATATAATAGTTTATAGCATAAGATAGCACAAATAGTATTACGATAAATAGTAAATATTGAAGGGATATAAACGAAAAGGGTAGAAGATTATATTAAAGTACAACACAATTCCAAAACTTAACAAATAGTATATATTGCAAAATATAAAAGAATTGTAGAATGATTTGAAAAATAATGGTATAATAATTAATTGTACTTTAATTTAGAAATAAAGGAGTGAAAGTCACCTTGTTAGGTAGAAATGATTTATGTCCATGCGGAAGTGGTAAAAAATATAAAAAATGTTGTTTAAATAAAGATATTGCATCTGAGAGATCAAGCAGAAAGATTGGGCTTTCACAAAAGCAATATTACGAGCTATATGCTAAATTACATGAATTCTCTAGAAATGAGAAGTTCAATGCAGAATATGAAAGAGCAAAGGAAACATTCTTCATAGTGGAAGATGAAGAAATAAATGCTAAATTTGAAAGATTCTTTAATACGTACTTTATACAAGATCATATAATGGAAAATAAGAAAGTTATGACTGTAGAGTTCTTCGAAGAAAACAGAGATAACTTAGATATAGCAGAAAGAGATATATTAAGAAGCTTATTCGAATCTTATGTAAGTGTTTATGAAGTAAAAGAGATAAAAGATGAAAAAGTAATATTAAAAGATTGTCTAAATGATAAAGAAATTTGTACGGAAGATATAAATCTTTTAAAAGACTTTAAAGTTGGAAGTCCTATGATAGCGAGAGTTGTTACTGTAGGAGATACAAATATATTAATAGATATAACAATAAGTATATCAGACGGTATAAAAGATATAATTGTAAGTGATATAAAAACTTTATTCAGTCAATATGAAGACATTTATAAAGATATGAAGACATTCTTAATACATCATACTCATATACTATACAAGTATATACAACAATTATTAGAGCCAAGTATAGCAGAATACTTAAAAGCTCAAAGAGAAGAAAAAGCAACTAAAGCTCAAGCTGTAGAAGTTTCTGAAGATGATTGTAAAGTAATAACTATGTTAAAACAAAACATAGAAGATGAATTCTTACAAGATGGTATAAACTTCTGGAATGAGTATAAGAAAACTCAAGGAGAAGTAAAAGGTGCTGAGAATGGATGGGCAGCTGGTGTAGAATACTATGTTAAAAAAGAAGCTGGACAAACTATAACTCAGGCTCAAATAGCTAAGAAATATGAAATAAGCCCAAGCACATTAGGAAAGAGATATAAAGACCTTAAGGCGTAATAATATTTTAATTTGCTTAATTAATAATAACTTATATATAATAAAATTAGAGGAATTATATTAATATAGTTCCTCTAATTTTAGTTTTAGGAAAAAGTTTATGTAAAAAATTGGAGGGTATATAAAATTATATACAAATTTAGATTTAAATTATAAAAAAAAGGTTTTAATATATAGAAATAATGTATAAAATAGAATTATATAATACACAGAAAGAGGTATAAATATGAATCTTAGTTTAGGAAATGCAATAGCAGTGTCAACAAATTTTATAAAATCTAATCCAGCGGTACCTGTGTACAATGGAGAGCAAACTCCAGAAAATTTATATGCAGTTATCTACCATATAGAAATAGGATATAACCAAGGTGCTTCTCAAGAATTAAAGCAATACATAATAATAGATTATAAAGAGTTTGATTTATCAATAGATTCAAAAAATCAACTAATCGAAGTTGCTAAAGAATATTGTGCATCAAAAAATATAGAAGAAGGCAATAATTTAGAAATAGCTCTTTTAGATAATGAAGAAGCAGAAAACTTCCTAGAAAAAGTATTTAATAATATGAAAGTTATAAGAGGTCTTATAACTAAAAAGGACTAGATAATATGAATTTATTAGGAATTGAAGAAATAACTCCATATAAAGATTCATTTGAATTTAAGATTTTTAAGTATGATAATAAAATAGAGTTAGGAAATGAGAACTCATTTATATGCGATTTAAAGGTAATAATAGAGAGAATAGATGAAATATATATAGATAAATTTAAAAAGAGTTTTAAGGTTATAGCTTTAGTAAAAAATTTAACTATAGAAGAGATATCTATAGATGATATAAAAGAGTTCATATTAGATGAAGTTTGGATAGAAAATCTAGAAAAAGATAATATAGATGTAATGTTTATAAAAGGGGCTGCCTCAAAATAAATGATTTGATGTATTCTTGTTTTAGGCTTATATATAAATTAAAAAACATTTGTATTCGCAAATGATAAATAATTTTATATATAAGTCTTTTGCTAGTATACATAGTAAATTAATTTTGAGACATTCCCTTTTATGCTGTTGAGTAAGAATAATTTAAAGAGGTGAAAATATGTTAAGAGTATCGAATATAAAAATAAGTATAGATGAAGATCCATCTATAATAGAAAAACTTGTCATTAAGAAATTAAAATTTAAGTCTAATGATTTAGTTAAGTATTATATTTATAAAGAATCTATAGATGCTAGAAAAGGAAATATAAATTTTGTTTATACTGTAGACGTGCAAGTAAAAAATGAAGATAAAATATTAAATAAACATATAAAAGATGTAGTAAAGATAAAAGAATTAAAATATGAAGGTGTAGAATCAGGAACAGAGAAACTAGACAAAAGACCTGTGATTATAGGTAGTGGGCCGGCAGGGTTGTTTGCCGCATTAGTATTAGCTCAAAGGGGATATAAACCTTTATTATTAGAAAGAGGTTTAGATGTAGATAGAAGGAGTGAAGATATAGATTTATTCTGGAAAGAAAGAAGGTTTAAGAATAATTCTAATGTACAGTTTGGAGAAGGTGGAGCAGGAACTTTCTCTGATGGAAAATTAACAACAAGAATAAAGGATATTAGATGTAGAAAAGTTTTAGAGGAACTTGTAAACTTTGGTTCTCCAGAAGAAATATTATATTCTCATAAACCTCATGTTGGTACTGATATTTTAAAAGGGGTAGTTAAAAATATACGAAATGAAATAATTAGGCTTGGTGGAGAAGTTAGATTCGATTCCAAAGTAACTGATATATGTAGAG
Source organism: Romboutsia faecis (assembly GCF_014323405.1). Taxonomy (GTDB): domain Bacteria; phylum Bacillota; class Clostridia; order Peptostreptococcales; family Peptostreptococcaceae; genus Romboutsia_E; species Romboutsia_E faecis. The sequence goes on from NZ_JACRWE010000004.1 coordinate 73,645, forward strand.
TTGATAATGGCATAAAATCTATAACTATAAATGACAATGAAGTTATAGATACCAATATAGTTGTCCTTGCTATAGGGCATAGTGCTAGGGATACTTATGAAATGCTATATGAAAGAGGTGTTCATATAATTCAAAAACCTTTCGCAATAGGAGCAAGAATAGAACACCCTCAAGAGTTAATAAATAAATCTCAGTATAAGGATTTCCATAACCACCCAAGATTAGGTGCAGCAGATTATAGATTAATAGAACATACTTCAAACGGAAGAACTGCATATACTTTCTGTATGTGTCCAGGTGGTAGTGTCATAGCATCGGCATCAAATGAAGGACAAGTTGTCACTAATGGTATGAGTGAACATGCTAGAGATAAAGAAAATGCAAATAGTGCATTTTTAGTAAATGTAGTGCCAGGTGACTTTGGAAGTGACCACCCATTAGCGGGAATGTACTTCCAAGAAAAATATGAAAGGTTAGCATATGAATTAGGTGGTCAAAATTACAATGCTCCAGTTCAGTTAGTTGGAGATTTTTTAAATGATAGGATATCTACTAAAATAGGAAGTGTTAAGCCTTCTTATGAGCCAGGATATACTTTTGTGGATCTAAGAGAATGTTTGCCACAATTTGTGACGGAAACAATGAAGGAAGCATTATCTGGTTTTGATAGAAAAATAAAAGGATTTGCAATGGACGATGCAGTTTTAACTGCTGTGGAAACAAGATCTTCAGCACCTATAAGGATAGTAAGGGATGATGAAACATTGGAGTCTATAAATACTAGAAATCTATATCCTTGTGGAGAAGGTGCAGGTTATGCAGGAGGGATAGTTACTGCTGCTGTAGATGGTATTAAATGCGCTGAAAAAATAATTGGTAAATATTCAAATAAGTAAAAAGTTAAGGAGAATTATATAAGTATAATAAAATATTTAACAAAAATTGAACAAAAACTTAATACAAATTTAATATTTAACATATATTTAACACTAATGTCTTATTCTATTTGATAAAATACAATAGGACATTAGTTTTTAGACAATTATAATTATCCTTAAGGAGGAAGCAAAAAAGTGGAGATAGCAATAAGTCTTATGGGTGGTCTAGGGCTATTCCTATATGGAATGAATCTTATGGGAGAAGCACTAGAAAAATCAGCAGGAACTAGACTGAAGAAGATCATAGAGTTACTTACAAGTAATATCATAATGGGTGTCTTAGTAGGAGCTTTAGTTACAGCAGTTATACAAAGTTCTAGCGCTACAACAGTTATGGTAGTTGGTTTCGTAAATGCAGGTATAATGACATTGCCTCAAGCTGCAGGAGTCATAATGGGTGCTAACATTGGAACAACAATAACTGCTCAGTTAGTATCTTTTGATTTAAATGGCCTTGCACCGGTAGCATTAGGAATAGGTATAATTCTTTACTTATTTAGTAGTAAACAAAAGGTAAAACATATAGCTGAAATACTAATAGGTTTTGGTATATTATTTACAGGTATGGATTTTATGAAACAAGCAGTACAACCTTTAGCAGAGTATAAAGGATTTACGGACTTATTATTAACATTTGGTACATATCCATTACTAGGTCTTTTATTAGGATTTGGTATAACAGCAATAGTTCAAAGTTCAAGTGCATCAATGGGTATGTTAGTTGCATTATCATCACAAGGTTTAATACCTTTAGCTTCAGCACTTCCTATATTATATGGGCAAAATATAGGTACTTGTGTGACATCTTTAATATCAAGTATAGGTGCTAATAAGAATGCAAGAAGAGCTGCCATGATACATTTGATATTTAATGTACTTGGAACAGTAGTATTTTTAATATTCTTAAATAAGCCAATAGTAAAGATGGTAACAGCAGCTGATCCAGGGAATGTTGCAAGACAAATAGCTAATACACACACGTTATTTAATATAATATCAGTTATATTAATGATACCATTAAATAAATTTATAATAAAACTAGCAGTTACATTAGTTCCAGATAAGTCTAGTGATGTAGAAGAAGATGATGATAAGATAGTTAAATATATAGATGAAAGAATGATAGAAACACCTTCGATTGCATTAGCTAATACAGTAAAAGAAGCCCTAAGAATGGGAGAGAAATCTAAAGAATCATTAAACTTAGCTATGGAATCAATTTTAGATGATAATAAAGATAATATAGATAAATCTTTAAAAATAGAGAAAGAAATTAACATATTACAAAAAACAATTTTAAATTATTTATTAAAACTATCAAAAGCACCTTTAAATGAAGATTCAAGAGAAGTTGTTGATGCTTTATTTAACACAGTTAATGATGTTGAAAGAATAGGTGACCATGCTGAAAATATAGCAGAATTATCAGAGGCAGCAATAAACTATGAAGTTGAATTCTCTACTCAAGGTAAGGATGAACTAAATGATATGTACAATAAAGTTATCTCAACATACACATATGCATTAGAATCTATGAGAACTAATGATGTTGATTTAGCTTGTAAAGTTATCAAAATGGAAGAACAAGTGGATATAATGGAAAAGTCGTGTAGACTTAACCATATGAGAAGATTAAATGAAAATTTATGTAGTATAGATAGTGGAGTAATTTATTTAGATATAATAACTAACCTAGAAAGAGTTTCTGATCATGCAGTAAATATTGCTCAACAGGTAATAGCTCAACAGGTAGGACATAATTAATAAAATTTTAATTTCTTTAAAAACAAAATGAAATAAGCCATGAGTATATAGTATTGTATTTTTACTACGTACTCTAGGTTTATTTCATTTTTATTTTAATGAAAGCAAATATTCATCATCGATAAAAATATATAACAGTACTAAAATTAACTTTCCATTTGGATTTTTTTAGTAAAAATCAGTATAGAGTTATGATATAATTTTGATAGACTATTTTAAAGAAAGAGGTAAGTTTATGGGAAAAGTAAAGTTTGACTATAGTAAAGCACTGAATTTTTTCAATGAAGAGGAAATTATGTCTATGCAACCTTATGTTGATGTAGCACATAAGATGATTCATGAAAAAACTGGATTAGGAAATGATTTTTTAGGTTGGGTAGAACTACCTAATGATTATGACAAAGAAGAGTTTGGAAGAATAAAAAATGCGGCTGAAAAAATAAAATCAGATTCAGATGTATTAATAGTAATTGGGATAGGTGGTTCTTATTTAGGGGCAAGAGCTGCTATTGAAATGTGTAGCCATTCTTTTAGAAATAATTTAAGTAAAGAAGATAGAAAAGCACCAGAAATATATTTCGTAGGACAAAATATAAGTTCTACATATATGATGGATTTATTAGATGTTATAAAAGATAAAGACGTATCAATAAATGTTATATCAAAGTCAGGGACTACTACTGAACCTGCAATAGCCTTTAGGGTGTTTAAAGACTTTTTAGAAAAGAAATATGGAAAAGAAGAAGCTAATAAAAGAATATATGCAACTACAGATTCTAAAAAAGGTGCTCTTAAGCAATTAGCGGATGAAGAAGGGTATGAAACATTTGTTATACCAGATGATGTTGGTGGAAGATTCTCTGTTTTAACACCAGTAGGATTATTACCAATAGCTGCATCTGGATTAGATATAGATGCAATGATGAAAGGTGCACAAGAAGCTTGTGAAGAGTTTAAAAGCACAGATCTAAAAGAAAATCAAAGTTATCAATATGCGGTAGTAAGAAATCTTTTACATAGAAAAGGAAAAGATATAGAACTATTAGTAAATTATGAACCACAATTACACTATGTAAGTGAATGGTGGAAGCAGTTATTCGGTGAAAGTGAAGGTAAAGATAATAAAGGCATATTCCCTGCATCAGTAGACTTCTCAACTGATTTACATTCTATGGGTCAATATATACAAGAAGGAAAGAGAATATTATTTGAAACAGTTATAACTGTTGAAAATGCAAAGAGAAATGTTACTATAGAAAAAGAAGATATAGATTTAGATGGGTTAAATTATTTAGCAGGAAAGACTATAGATTTTGTAAATGAAAAAGCATTCCAAGGAACTTTATTAGCTCATACAGATGGACAAGTTCCAAACTTATTAGTAAGCATGGAAAGACTAGATGAGCATAACTTTGGATATCTGGTTTATTTCTTTGAAAAAGCTTGCGCAGTAAGTGGGTATTTATTAGGTGTAAATCCTTTTAATCAACCAGGAGTTGAAGCATACAAAAGAAACATGTTTGCTTTATTAGGAAAACCAGGATTTGAAAAAGAAAGAGCAGAATTGGAAAAAAGACTTAATAATTAAGGTTTAATTAAGATTGAAATTATATAATGAAATCATCATAAGATAGAAGTAACTTCTTATGATGATTTCTTTTTTATTTGGTATATAAATTTGTATTAAAAATAAGAAAGTGCAAACAATAAAAAATAGAATATTTCTAAAGTTAATAATTAAAAACATGGAGGAGGGATATTATGTCGCGTAAAAGAGGCATAGGATTAGTAGTAATTGTAGCTATAATTAGTTCAGTTTTAAGTTCTTTATTAACAGTAGCGGTGGTAAAAAATAATATATTAAGTGGAACAGGGACAACAAACTCAAGTTCTGAAATAGTAGTAAATGAAAATGGTAAAAGTCAAAATATATATCATGCAGTAACGGAGAAAGCAATGCCTTCAGTAGTTGGTATAACGACTACCACAATAAGTACAAATAATAGATTTGCAATACCTACAGAATCAGAAGGGGTTGGGACAGGTGTTGTAGTAGATGCTAATGGATATATATTAACTAACTCACATGTTGTATCAGATGGAAAAGCTAATAAGGTAAATGTATTATTCAATGATGGTACAACGACAGAAGGTCAAGTTTATTGGTATGATGCTCAGTTAGATTTAGCTATAGTAAAAGTGGAAAAAACAGGTTTAACTCCTGCTGAGTTTGGAGATAGCGATAATGTTAGAACTGGAGATATATCTATAGCAATAGGTAACCCACTTGGTTTAGATTTACAAAGAAGTGTTACTCAAGGTATTATAAGTGGATTAGATAGAACAATAGAAACAGAACAAGGTACTATGACAGGTCTTCTTCAAACTGATGCTAGCATCAACTCTGGTAATAGTGGAGGACCTTTATTAAATCAAAATGGTCAAGTAATAGGTATAAACACAGCAAAAGCTTCTCAAGGAGAAGGTTTAGGATTTGCTATTCCTATAAATACAGCAAAACCTATAGTTGAATCTATAATAAAAACAGGAAAATTTGAAAAAGTAACTTTAGGTATAAAAGGTATAGATGCATCAACATATGAAGCTGCAACAAATCAAAAATTAGGTACAGATAATGGTGTATATGTGGCAGAAATTTTAGATAATACTGCAGCGAAGTCAGCAGGAATAAAGGTTGGAGATATAATAGTTAAAGTAGGGGATACTAGTTTAACAGGTATGTCAGATTTAACAAAAGCTTTATATACTTATTCAAAAGGAGATACAACAAAGATTGTTGTATATAGAAATGGAAAAGAAGTAACTTTGGATGTTAAATTTTAAATATAGAAATGAATAAAGGTGAAATTGAATTATCAATTTCACCTTTATTATTAACTTAATAAATTTTATTTAAACTGTTTTCTGTACAGATTGTTCTTTTATTTGTGTATCTTCCATTGAGTTACAATTAGAACTTGAAGGACAAGATGAACAACTAGAACAAGAACTACAACCACTAGATTTTTTTCTTAACATTTTATATAGTATAAATATAGCTAATAATACTATCACTGCACCTATTAATAATTCTACTAAAGATCCACTTGAAACAGATATAACTTCATTTCCTATGATACTTACTATAAAAGCAGCAACCCAAGCTAATGCAAACTGATATATTAGAGATATAAGCATCATTTTATTTCCATATTCTTTTCTCATAGTTGCAAGAGCTGCTATACAAGGTGTATAAAGAGCAGAGAATATTAAGAATGAGTAAGCACTAACTCCTGTGAATATTGTAGGTAAAACTATTTTTAAGTCACCGAAAAGTACTATCAGTGTATTAACAACTATTTCTTTAGCCCCTAAACCTGTAAGTATAGAAACAGAGATTCTCCAGTCTTTAAATCCTAAAGGTGCAAATATAGGAGCTATTATTTTACCTATTGAAGCTAAGAAACTATCGTTTATATTTTCAGTAAATCCAGAGAAGTTAAATGATGAAAGTGCCCATATAACAACAGACATAGCAAACATTACAGTAACAACTCTTATCAAAAATCCTTTTGATTTATTCCAAGTATTTTTCAGTAATCCATTTATAGTAGGAAGTTTGTATTCAGGCAACTCTAATATAAATGGTTCAACTTGTGTCTTATAAACTGTTTTATTTAAAACTAAAGCAACTAATATAGCTACCAATATACCTATTAAGTATAAAGACGTTGTAACTAAAGCCTCATTATCAGGGAAAAATATAGATACAAATAAGGCATATATTGGAAGTTTTGCACCACAAGTCATAAGAGGTGCTATTAAAGCTGTTATTTTTCTATCTTTTTCGCTTTCTAATGTTCTAGTTGCCATTATAGCAGGAGAAGAACATCCAAGACCCATTACCATTGGTATAAAGGCCTTACCTGATAAGCCAACTTTACTCATTACTTTATCCATTAAGAATGCTGTTCTAGACATATATCCGCTATCCTCAAATATAGATATCCCTAAGAATAAAGTAAATATAAGAGGGAAGAATGGTAATGTTCCACTTATTCCTCCTAAAATACCATCTATTATAAGAGATCTAAACCATTCACTTGAGTTAGCCAATAAAGTATCCATAGGAGCCATTACATAAGTTTCTATAAGTCCTCCTAGTCCTTCTTGAAGAGGTCCACCTACCCAATCAAATGTAAATTTGAATAAAAGGAATAATAAACCTAAAAACACAGGATAAGCGAGTATTGGATTTAATACTATATCATCTATTCTATCACTTATACTTTTCTTTTGTTCTGAAGTTGATTTACTACATCTAGAAAGTATAGTTTCTAGCTTTTTATAAGTTTCAACTTCACCACCAAAGTTATTATTATAAGCAGTTTCTTTTCCTACTGTATTCTTTATTGTGCTTTCTATAGCATCAAGATTATTTTTCTTTTTTGCAACTGTAGGAATTATAGTTACATTAAGTTCTTTGCTAAGTTTTTCTGTGTCTATATCTATACCCCTGGATTTTGCTACGTCCATCATATTTAATAAAACTATTATAGGTTTATTAAATTGCATAAGTTGAGTAGTTAAATATAAGTTTCTACTTAAGTTAGCTGCATCTACTACATTAACTATTATATCTACATCATCATTTTCTAAATATGATTTGGCCACTTTTTCTTCATTAGAAAAAGTATCCATTGCATATATACCAGGTAAATCAACTACTTTTATGTCTTTACCTAAAAATCCCTCTTTCTTTTCGATAGTAACTCCAGGCCAGTTTCCAACATATTGATTCGAACCTGTAAGTGAGTTGAATATAGTGGTTTTACCAACATTTGGATTACCGAGTAATGCTACATTAATCATAAATGATCACCTCTTCTATTTTAGTGAAATATTTTTTGCATCAGATTTTCTAAGTGCAAAATCAAATCCTCTAAACCTTATTATTATTGGGTCGCCAAATGGTGCAACCTTTTTTACTTCTATTTCTGTATTATCTATACAACCTAAAGCAAGTAGTCTTTTAACTAACTTGTCGTTACCGTTAATTTTATCAATTAGGCCTTTTTGACCAATTTTTAAATCGTAAACAGTCATTATTTATACCTCCTAATGAAATTCATTATCATTAAAATTGTACCAGTTGAGGCTTGAAAAGTCAAGAAATGTGGATAACGCATATATATAATTAAAATTATATATATAAATTATTTTTTTGTTAATTAAAAGAGTTTTTTAGTGTTTTTTGAATTATAATTAAAGTATAACTTAAAAAGAAAAGAAAATAATATTTGGGGATGAAAGATATGAAAACAAAAAGACTTACATTTTTAAGTCTAATGATAGGATATAGTTTAATATTATATATAGTAGAAACATATATTCCAAATCCATTGATAATATTATTCCCAGGAGCTAAGTTAGGATTAACTAATATTATAACTTTAATTTCTTTAATATTATTAGGGATAAAAGATACATTTATAATAGTTACAATTAGAGTTATACTATCATCTATATTTTCAGGACCATTATCTTATTTATTATTTAGCATAGGGGGTGCTTACTTAAGTTTATTATTGATGTATATTATTTCTAAGATTGATGGTTTTTCATTAATAGGAGTAAGTATAATAGGTGCGGTTGGTCATAATATAGGACAGTTAATAGTAGCTAGTATAATAGTTGAAAATACCTTGGCAATAGGATACCTTCCGTTTATGCTAACAGCATCTTTAGTTACAGGACTTTTTGTAGGAATAGTAGCAAAATATTGTATACCATTAACTGGTAAATTATGTAAAACGCATTGACAGAGAATATCAGGATTTGATAGAATGTACATAAAAATATAAATTAAAATAGTGGTGATTAATATGGCTAATAGCGAATTGGAAACACTAAAAACTGAAATAGAAGAATTAAGGCAAGAAATAAATACTTATATACAATATCCAGAAATATTTAAAGAAGAATTAATTGAAGCAAGTCAAAAAATAGATGTTTTAATTAACAAATATATATTTTTGAGTAAATAGTCCCACGAAAGTGGGTTTTTTTATATCTAAAATTATAAGTATTATTGTTAACATGTTAAGTATAATTAAAAATAAATAGCAAATATTAAATAATTAAGATAGAATTTTATTTAACATGAAGGATGATGAATATGTTTGTTACTAAGATTATAAATACTATTATTTTAGTTATAATTTCATACACACTACTTAAGCTTATACACTTCCTTTTGCGTCGATTGTTTGAATTTACAAGATTTGATGTAAGGTATGAAAATACCTTATATAGTGTTTTATCATCTGTATCTTATTATATAGTGTTTGTTATATGTATTATTCTAATTTTAAGAGAGTTTGGGATTGTAGATGCTACCAAGTTTGGATCATTAGTAACAGGAGCCAGTATAGTTGGACTAATAGCAGGTTTTGCATCTCAAAGCATTTTGAAAGATATATTTAATGGTTTTTTTATATTATTTGAAAAACAAATTCAAGTAGGCGATTTTGTTATCATTAATGAAGAGTTTAGAGGAACTGTAGAAGAAATTGGGATAAGGAGTACTAGCATAAGGGATTGGGATTTAAGAAGAATAACATTACCTAATGGAAATATAACTAGCATAAAAAATTATAGCAAAAATAAAATGAGAGCAGTTATCCATGTTAAAGTATCATACGAAGAAGATCCAATGAAGGTAATATCAGCATTAGAGGAAGTATGCCAAATAATGAATGATAAGTATAAAGAATACCTATATGATTCTAATGAGATGTCTAGGTCATTTAAGGTATATGGGATAACAGATATAGACAAAAGTTCAATAGGAGTTCAGTATACTATAACTGGAATAGTAAAATCTTATAAATATTTTTCTGCACTTAAAGAAGCTAAACTTCAAATTTTATTAGTATTTAAGAAAAATAATATTAAAATAGCTTATCCTAAACATATAAATATTATAAGTTATGAAAATCAAGATAAAGATATAGATTAATTATAATACACAGATCTATTAAAGATCGGGGGAGATTATTATAGGATTTAGTGAAATTATAATAAAATTATTGTTAGCATTATTTATTGGTGGATTAACAGGATTAGAAAGAGAAAAATCACACCAATTTGCAGGTTTTAGAACACATATATTAGTATCTGTAGGTTCTTGTATTACATCTATAACAGCGCTAAGTTTATTTAATCAATACCATGATTACGCTAATATAGACCCGGCAAGATTACCAGCACAGGTACTATCGGGAATAGGCTTTTTAGGTGCAGGTGCTATTTTAAAAACATCTAATGGGATCAAGGGATTAACAACAGCAGCAGGAATATGGGCGACTGCATGTATTGGAATAACAATAGGATATGGTCAGTACATATTAGGTGTATCTGCGTGGATTTTTGTCATGTCTACATTATACATTTTAAAAAGAATTGATAAAATTTTTTTTAAAAATAGAGAAACTATACTTAGTATAACTATAAATAATATTGAAGCATTACCAGAAGTTTATAATAAACTAGCAAAGTCTCAAATTATTATAAAAAATATGGATATGGAATCAGGCGGCAATAATATATGGAATATAAGATTTTTCGTAATATATGATAGAAGATTAATGTTAAGTGAATTTAGTAGTGAATTAAAGAAGATTAATTATGTAATGTTTATAGATTTTTTATAATAAAAATTATTTAAAGGAGAGATAAATATGGTTAAAGATAGAAATTCTATAGAATCTATATACAAATGGAATATAGATGAAATGTACAGTGGTAAGGAAGCTTTAGAAAAGGATATTAAAAGGGTAGAGGGTTTAATAAGACAAGTAAAAGAGTATAGAGGTAAGTTAGTTACCAATAAAGATTATTTATATCAAGCACTTAAAACATCTGAAGATGCATCAAGAATAGTACAAAACTTATATGTATATACTCACATGAAACAACATGAAGATACAAGAATAAATGAAAACCAAGCAATGGCAACTAAAATAGAAATGATTTCAACAGAGTTATCAATGGCAACATCATATATGGTACCAGAGATAATATCAATAGATGAAGAAAAGTTAAATGAATATTTAAATTCGAAGGAATTAAGTTTCTATAAAAAATATATTGAGGATATTTTAAGAGAAAAGCCACATACATTAAGTGAAAAAGAAGAGGAAATATTAGCAGCAGCATCAGATATATCAGGCGTAGCTGAAAATGTATATGACATGTTATCTTTTGCAGATTTAGAATTTCCTGAGATAGAAGATGAGGATGGAAATAAAGTTAAGTTAACTCATTCTAATTTTTCTGTATTCTTAAAGAGTAAAAGTAAAAAAGTAAGAAAATCTGCTTTTGAATCTTTATATTCTGTATATGATAAATATAAAAATACATTTGCATCAACTCTTTATGGTGGAATAAAATCAGAAATATTTTATTCTAAAATGAGAAAGCATAAATCTGCATTAGAAGGATCATTATTTAATGATGATGTAAGTGTGGATGTTTATAATAATCTTATATTAGCAATTGATGAAAACTTGGATTCGCTTAATAAATACGTAGAACTTAAGAAAAAGTTTCTTGGATTAGACACAATCCATATGTATGACTTATATGTACCGTTAACAGAAAAATTTGATATTAAGATTCCTTATGAAAAGGCTCAAGATATAATACTAAATGCTTTAAAGCCATTAGGAGAAGAATATTTAGATATAATAAGGAAAGCATTTAAAGAAGGTTGGATAGATGTTTATGAAAATGAAGGGAAACAAGGTGGAGCGTATTCTTGGGGTAGCTATGATTCACATCCTTATATCCTTATGAACTATCATGATGATTTAAATTCATTATTTACGTTAATACATGAATTAGGTCACTCAGTTCATAGTTATTATTCTAGAACTAGCCAAGAGTATTTATACTCAAGTTATAAAATATTCGTAGCAGAGGTAGCATCTACTTTAAATGAATTATTATTAATAAATTATTTATTGGAGAATTCACAATCAAAAGAAGAAACAATTTATTTATTAAATTATTATTTAGAACAATTTAGAACTACTGTGTATAGACAAACGATGTTTGCGGAGTTTGAAAAACTTACGCATGAAAGAGTAGAAAATAAAGAGCCATTAACAGCAAAAGAGTTTACAGATATATATTATAATTTAAACGAAAAATACTATGGAAAATCTTGTGATGTAGATAAACAGATTGGATTAGAGTGGGCTAGGATACCACATTTCTATTCAAACTTCTATGTATATAAGTATGCGACAGGATTCTCTGCTGCAAGTGCATTAAGTCAACAGATATTAACTGAAGGAGAGACTGCAGTCCAAAGATATATAGAATTTTTAAAAAGTGGAGGTTCAGACTATCCGCTTAATCAATTAAGAGCTGCCGGTGTAGATATGGAAAAGAAAGAATCCGTAGATCAAGCATTAAGTGTATTTAGTGGATTAGTTGATAAACTAGAAGAAGAATTATAAAGATATAGGGCTGTATCAATATTGATATATGCCCTGTTTTATATTTTATACATAAAGAAAGGGATAAATTTTATGAGTGAACTATTTGATTTGTTTAAAACCTTTTGTAGAATAGGTGGATTAACCTTTGGAGGAGGTTATGCTATGCTACCTATGTTGGAAAAAGAAGTAGTAGAAAATAGAAAGTGGGCTACAAGTGAGGAGTTATTAGACTATTATGCTGTTGGACAAACAACACCAGGAATCATAGCAGTAAATACGGCTACATTTATAGGATATAAAGTTAAGGGGATTATGGGTGCATTATTTGCAACTATGGGAGTTGTGTTTCCTTCTCTTGTAATAATTATGATTATAGCAACATCCTTACAAAGCTTTTCTAAATATGAAGTTGTACAAAATGCATTTTCTGGAATTAGAGTAGTGGTAGCAGTACTTATACTTAATGCGATTATGAAACTATGGAAAAATTCTGTTATTGATAAAGCAGGGATAGTTATTTTTGCCTTAACATTCATATGTGGAGCATTATTAAAAATTTCATCCATTTATATGGTTATTTCAGCAGCTATATTAGGACTAATAATTAAGTATAGGAGAAATAAAGACTAATGATTTATTTACAATTATTTTATGAATTTTTTAAAACAGGATTATTTGCAATAGGAGGAGGATTAGCAACATTACCTTTCTTATATGATATTGCAAGGAACTATCCTTGGTTTAGTGAATCGACACTTGCAGATATGCTAGCTATATCTCAATCAACACCAGGTCCTATAGGCATAAATATGGCAACCTATGCAGGTTTTGATGCAGGAGGAATAATAGGATCGCTTGTGGCAACTACAGCATTAGTAATGCCTTCTTTTATAATAATTATTATAATTGCTCATTTCTTAAATAAGTTTAGAGAAAGTAAGCAAGTTGAAGCTGTATTTTATGGTTTAAGACCTGCAGTTACAGGACTTATAGCGGTGGCATGGTTTGAAGTAATAAATATATCTATTTTAACCTTAAGTAAATTTATAGATACGAAGAATATAGTTAATATGTTTGACTATAAAGCGTTGATTTTATTTATAATAGTATTCTTTATGTCTAGAAATTCGAAAAAACACCCTGTTGTATTCTTATTAATAGGTGCAATTGTGGGAATTTTATTTAAATTATAGTATATTTACATAGTCTTAACAATATTTACTTCTATTTAACTAATTTATAATATTTAGTTAACAAAAGATTTGTATTATTGAAGTGTAAAGAAAAGCCAATAATACAAATTATAATATATCGGGGGTAATGAAATGTTTAAGAAAAGAGTATTAACATTATTATCAAGTACAATATTAGTTGCAGGACTAGCTGTAGGATGTGGATCTAATTCAGAAGTTGATGCTAACAGTGCTAAAGAAACAAAAGTAACAATATCAGGATCTACTTCAGTAGGGTCACCAATGGAAAAATTAGCAGAAGCCTTTGAAGGTAAGAACTCAGGCATTAAAGTTGAAGTCCAACAATTAGGTTCTTCAGCAGGAATAAAAAATGCTATAGAAGGTGTATCTGAAATAGGAATGTCTTCAAGAGATTTAAAAGATGAGGAAAAAAGTTCAGGATTAAAAGAAACTATAATAGCAACTGATGGTATAGCTGTTATAACTAATAAAGCAAATAAGGTTACCGATTTAACTTTAGACCAAGTAAAAGATATATATACAGGAAAGATAACTAACTGGAAAGAAGTTGGTGGTGAGGATGCTCCAATAGTAGTTGTTTCAAGAGAAGACGGTTCAGGAACTAGAGATGGATTCCAAGAAAAGGTAGGATTTGAATCAGAAGAGTTAATCAAAGATGCTCAAATAAGTGATGGTTCAGGAAATATAAAATCTACTGTTGAAGGAAATGCAAATGCGATAGGTTACATATCATTTGGATATGTTGATGAAGCTGTAAATGCTGTAAAAGTTGATGGAGTAGAAATAAACCATGAAACTGTTGCAAATAATGAATATGTAATAGCAAGACCATTTATATTAGTAAATAAAGATGGTATCTCTGATAATGCACAAGCTTTAATTGACTTCATATTAAGCGATGAAGGACAAAGTATATTAGAAGAAAAAGGGTTCATAAGAGTAAAATAATATAGATTTCCACTAAATTAAAAAAGAGCTATTTTAAGAAATGCTGATTCTTAAAATAGCTCTTTTTTATGTAATGTAAAATACGCGTTAAAACTATGTAATATTTTTACCTTTAATTAACCTGGATATAATTTGGATTTAACTTTTCTACTATATTATTAAATTAAAGAAAAGCATTTTGAATATAAACATAAGAAATTTATTTTAAATAGTGAAAAAGTGGGAGGTTGTTTTATGTCAGTTGAATCTCAAGCTGTAGGCATAAAGAAAAAATACAAAAATAGAAACAATAAAGGTAAATATATAGCTGAAAGTGTAGCAAAGAATATATTTTTTATGAGTGCATTAGTTGCAGTAGTAAGTTTATTACTAATAATAGGATTTGTATTTTATAAGGGGTTAATACCATTCATATCTAAAGGATACTCATTTACAGCTTTTTTAACAGGAGTTGATTGGTTACCTTCATCAGATAAATTTGGAATATTACCAATGATTATAGCTTCATTAATAGCTACAGTTGGATCGTTAATTATAGGAGTACCAGTAGGAATTTTAACTTCAGTATTTATAGCAGAAATAGCTCCTAAAAAAGTGGCTAAGTTAATGTCACCAGCTGTAGAACTTTTAGCAGGTATACCATCAGTATTATATGGGATATTTGGTTTAGCATTTATAGTACCAGCAATACAAGATACATTTAATCTACCTAAGGGTCAGAGTTTATTAGCAGTAATAATAGTTTTATCAATAATGATGTTACCAACAATAATATCTGTATCAGAAACGGCAATAAGAGCAGTGCCTAGAGCGTATAAAGAAGGTTCATTAGCATTAGGTGCTTCAAAAATAGAAACAATATTTAAAGTTGTTTTACCAGCTGCAAAGTCAGGAATACTAGCAGCAGTAGTATTAGGAATTGGTAGAGCATTAGGTGAAACAATGGCAGTAATATTAGTAGCAGGTAATTCACCTATGATACCAAGTTCTTTAATGGATAGTGTAAGACCACTTACAACAAATATAGCTCTTGAAATGGGATATGCATTTGGAACTCATCAAGAAATGCTATTTGCAACAGGAGTAGTATTATTCTCATTCATATTAATTTTAAATCTAATACTAAATAAATTATCTAAGGGGGTAGATTAAGATGAGAAAATTTAAAGAAAACATACTAAAGTTTTTAATCTATCTATCAGCAATATTTACAGTAGGAACACTAGCAATAATAGTAGGGTATATATTTACGAAGGGAGTTGGAAAGCTTAATTTACATTTTTTAATAAGTGATTATTCATCTTCGGGAGATGGTGGTATATTACCTATGATAGTTAGTACGGTATATATGGTAGGCGTTTCTATAGCAATAGCAACACCAATAGGAATATTAGCAGCAATATATATGCAAGAATATGCAAAACAAGGTAAATTAGTAAAAGCAATAAGATTTGCAACAGAAAGTTTAGCAGGAATACCATCTATAATATATGGGTTATTCGGAGGTATTTTCTTTGTTACAGTATTAAAGTTAAGTTTCTCCATTTTATCAGGAGCACTAACAGTTGCAATAATAATATTACCTTTAATAATTAGAACTACAGAAGAAGCTTTAAAAACTGTACCAAGATCATATAGAGAAGCATCATTAGCTCTTGGATCAACAAAGTTCCAAACGCTTTATAAAGTAGTGCTTCCAAGTGCAGTACCAGGAATATTATCAGGAATAATATTATCAGTAGGTCGTGTTATTGGAGAATCAGCAGCAATATTTTTAACAGCGGGGACTGTTGCTCAAATGCCTTCGGGGATATTTGATAGTGCAAGAACATTAACTGTTCATGCATATCTTTTAACTAAGGAGTCTGGAGATATTCAAACAGCTGCAGCTTTAGGTATAGTATTAATATTTATAGTATTAACTTTAAATACAATAGCAAAAACAATAGCAAAGAAATTAAACAAAGCGAACTACTAAAATTTATATAAATTAAATATTAACTCATTAAAATTGGTAATTTAAATAATATGTCTAAGAGGTGAAGATATGAGTATAATTAATTCAACAAAATTAAACGTAAAAGATTTAGAATTATTTTACGGAGACAATAAAGCATTAAAAGGTATAAATATGAATATAAAGTCTAATAGAGTAACAGCTCTTATAGGACCTTCTGGATGTGGAAAATCAACATTTCTAAGAACGCTAAATAGAATGAATGATTTGATAGATAATGTAACAATAAAAGGTTTAGTAGAAGTAGATGGCGAAGATATATATAAATCTGATGATGTTATAAAATTAAGAACTAAGGTAGGTATGGTATTTCAAAAGCCAAATCCATTCCCTATGAGTATATATGATAACGTAGCATATGGTCCCAGAACTCATGGGATAAAAGATAAAAAAGAACTAGACAAAATAGTAGAAGAAAGTTTAAAAGGAGCTGCAATTTGGGATGAAGTTAAGGACAGACTTAAGTCTTCAGCGCTAGGATTATCAGGGGGGCAACAGCAACGTATATGTATAGCAAGAGCTATAGCTATGAAACCTGAAGTTATACTTATGGATGAACCAACATCAGCATTAGATCCAATATCTACATTAAAGGTAGAAGAGCTTATTGAAAATTTAAAAAAACAATATACAATTATAATTGTAACGCATAATATGCAACAAGCAGCTCGTATTTCTGATGACACAGGATTTTTCCTAAATGGGGAATTGGTAGAGTTCAATGAAACGAAGACTATCTTTACTAATCCATTTGATAAACGTACAGAGGACTATATTACTGGAAGATTTGGATAAAATAAGGGGTTAAAAATTTATAAAGGAGAGCGAGTATGATTGTGACAAAATTAGAATTTAATATAAATACTCTTAAAGAATATGCAGTTAGAATGGTTGAAAAGTGTGAGGAAGCTGTTTCTTTATCGGTTAATAGCTTAGTAACTAAGGATTTAGATTGTGCGAAAAAAGTTATAAAACTAGATGAAGATATAGATACACTAAGAGAATATATAAGAGATAGAACTATAGAGTTAATGGTATTAAAGCAACCAATGGCTAGAGACTTAAGAGAAATATATGCTTTAAGCAATATAGCTATAGAGTTAGAAAGAATAGGAGATTATGCTGAAAATATAGCTGAAGAAACATTAGCTATAGGTAATGAAGAGCATATAGTAAATTTAGATTCAATCTTAAAAATGTCTAATGTATGCTTAAGCATGCTTAGCGATATTAAAAAATCTCTAATTGAGTGTGATGAAAAGTTAGCTTATGATATTGCTATGAGGGATGATATCATAGACAAAATATATGAAGAATCAAGGGGGCACTATATAAGCAAAATGTGCAAAAACCCTAATAATGTAGATCAAGGTACTAGACTTTTATTTGTAGGAAGATATCTTGAAAGAATCGGAGATCATATAACAAACATATGTGAAAAAATTATATATGTTGCAAATGGAAAAATGATAGAAATTCAGTAAGTGTGATGATGAAAGCTCGGGCTGAAATATAAAAATACTAGGCAAGCAGCTGAGAAAATGTTGCAAATGTCTGGTATTTTTATATTTAGACTTATATTTTTTATTATCAAACTAACTAAATTATTCTAGGTTAACGATAAAAAATTAAAAATTTAAGTTAAAATAAGAAATGAAGTAAAGTAAAAAGGATTTTACAGAAAATTAAAAAAATTATTAAGGAATTAAGCTTTAAGTATTGGAAAAGAGTTATCTAAAGTATACAATATAAAAGGGTTAGAAAATAAATAATTAGGGGTGTAGGTAATGAGTATACAATTAAAAGAAGGTTTAGGACAAACAGTGGAAGAGGAAATAAATGAAGTTAATGCTACTCAATGTATAAATAAGATAATAAGTGATGTTAAGCATAGAAATAAAGGAGATGAAGAATTTCATCAAGCTGTTGAAGAAGTTTTACATTCTTTAGAGCCAGTATTAGTTAAGCATCCAGAATATATAAAAGAAAGTATATTAGAAAGACTAGTAGAGCCAGAAAGACAAATAATATTTAGAGTTCCTTGGATTGATGATGAAGGAGATGTTCAAGTAAATAGAGGTTTTAGAGTACAATTTAATAGTTCAATTGGACCATATAAAGGAGGACTAAGATTCCATCCATCAGTTAATGCAAGTATAGTTAAATTTTTAGGATTTGAGCAAATCTTTAAAAATTCATTAACAGGACTGCCTATAGGAGGAGGAAAAGGAGGATCAGATTTTGATCCTAAGGGGAAATCTGATAGAGAAATAATGAGATTCTGTCAAAGTTTTATGTCAGAATTATATAGACATATAGGTCCAGATATAGATGTACCAGCTGGTGACATAGGTGTTGGAGGAAGAGAGATAGGATTTTTATTTGGACAATATAAGAAACTAAGAAATGCTAATGAACCAGGAGTATTAACTGGCAAAGGATTACATTATGGTGGTTCATTAGTAAGAACAGAAGCTACTGGATATGGTCTTATATATTTTGTTAATGAAATGCTAAAAGCTCATGGCCATAATTTAGGTGGAAAAAGAGTTGTTATATCAGGTGCTGGAAATGTTGCAATATATGCAGCTCAAAAAGCTGAACAATTAGGTGCACATGTAATTGCTATGTGCGACTCAGATGGATACATAGTTGATGAAGATGGAATAGATATAGATTTAGTTAAAGAAATAAAAGAATTACAAAGAAAAAGAATTAAAGAATATGCACAGAGAAAACCTAATGCTAAATATTTTGAGGGACAAAAAGGAATTTGGTCATTAAAGTGTGATATTGCTTTACCTTGTGCAACTCAAAATGATATAAGTATAGAAGAAGCTAAGTTATTAGTTGAAAATGGTACAATTGCTGTAGGGGAAGGTGCAAATATGCCTTGTACTAATGAAGCCTTAAATTACTTACTACAAAATAATATACTAGTTGCACCTGCAAAAGCTGCTAATGCAGGTGGAGTTGCTACTTCAGCATTAGAAATGTCTCAAAATAGCATGAGGCTTTCTTGGTCATTTGAAGAAGTAGATGAGAAATTACAAAATATAATGGTAAAGATATTTAATGCATCTAAGGAGGCTGCTAAAGAGTATGGTTCAGAAGGAAATTATGTTGTTGGTGCCAATATAGCAGGATTCTTAAAAGTAGCAGATGCTATGATTAGTCAAGGAATCATATAGTAACTATATTTGATTTACAATAAAAATAGATTATGTTAGAATATAGTCGCATAAAACATATATAAGTTCATAGAATGATTGAATGTTTCTACCAACTTCCGTATCAGTTGATTATATGTTTTCCTTATTGGAATAACTCTATCAATTTACATGTGTTAGTTGGTATTTTTATGCAAAAGTATAAATTCAGAGGAGAAATAAATATGGCAGATTATATGACTACATTTTCAAAAGCGAATTTTTTACCACTGTGTCCTAATAAAGATGATATTTTAATAGATGATATTGCTCATGCGTTATCACTTATGTGTAGAGCAAATGGACATTTTCCAGAATTTTATTCGGTTGCACAACATAGTATTTTCTGTTGCGAAGAAGCGATACAAAGAGGATATAGTAATAAAGTTGTTTTAGCATGTTTGCTACATGATGCTAGTGAAGCATATATTGCAGATATAACTAGACCAGTAAAGAAATATTTAGATAAATATCTAGAAATAGAAATGTCATTACAAAATGAGATTTATGAAAAGTATCTTGAAGCTAAATTAACTGATGAAGAACAAAAAATGATAGATTCAGTTGATAATACTTTACTATATCATGAATTTATTCATTATACAGGAGTAGAATTAGATGTAGAAAAAGAGGACCTACTAAGTAAGCCAGTATTTAAATTTGAAGAGTTTGCATCAGTAGAAAATAGATATAAAGAACTATTTTATAAATTAACAAATATTGATAATTAGTGATTTTAGAAACGAAAGCATGTAGAACAGTTACATGCTTTTAGTTTATTAAGTATTTTACTAAAAAGTACAGTAGAATAAAATGGAATATTGTTTAGTGGCTACCATAATTTTTTTTTATGGATTATACTATATAGGTAAAAAATATAAATAACCATAGTTATATCAGGAGGTTTTATCATTGAAGTTTAAGTTGGGCATGAGAAATATAAAAAGTGGTATAGCAGTTATGCTTTGCTGTATTTTAGGACAATACATTATTGAAAATTTATTTTTTGCAGTAGTAGCATGTGCAATATCAGTGCAAGGAACAGTTAAGGGGTCTGTAAAAGCAGGTCTAGGCAGGGTAAAAGGAACTATGTTAGGTGGATTGATTGGATATTTAACAGTTCTTATTAAGCCTGGAGATCCTATTTTATGTGGTCTAGGTGTAATGGCAGTTATATATGGATGCACTGCTTTAAAGAGCCCGGGACTTGTAGTATCTTTAGTAACATTTTCAGCTATACATTTAGGTAATATAGGAACAATAGATCCAGCATATTATGCTATACATAGAGTTATAGATACATCCATGGGAGTAGTTTTTGGTGTAGCAGTAAACTGTTTATTTGCAAGGCCAGATTATTTTGAAAATACAATGAATGAATTTATAAAGATGGAAAAGTTATCAAAAGAGTTTATAAAATTAAGAATAATAAACAATGAACATTTTGATATAGAAAAATATGGTTTAGCATTTAATAAACTAGAAAGTGTATATTCAAAATTCTTAGATGAATTAGATTTTACTAAAAATAATATAAATACAGATCAACTAGAAGAATCAATCGGAGTATGTGAGCAAATATATTTTCATATGAAATCTATAGAACTATTAGAAAAGAAATTATATCTTAATAAGAAAAACTATAAAGTACTTAAGAAATTCTATAGGGGTGAGGATTTTGATTGGGAGATTGACGATACAAAAAGCCCCGTATTTAATTTTCATTTAGAAAAAATAATAGAAAAAATAGATCAATTGAATTCTTTAAATAATTTCAAATAACAACTCATAAATAAAATGCAGTACCTCTACAAATATTAGATATATAAGTCAACTAAAGGAGGTACTGTATGAAACCTATCTGTTTAGAAACTCAAATTTTAAATAAATATAAAACAATAATTTTTAGAGAATTAATAAAGTTAGTATGGAATGAGAATCTGGATAATATAGATGATATTCCTAAAAATATATTAGAACATGTAAAAAGTGAAAGTAATCAGGAAATAGATGAAGATACAATCATAAATTTGATAAGAGTAATTTTAGGCCTTAATCCATTAGAAAGTATTGAAAATATTAGATTAAAAGACATGATTTATGAATCAATAAATTTAGATAAAGTAGAGATGCCGATAATCTCTATTATAGATGATGCATGTAAATATTGTGATAATACTAAATATGAATGTTTGATTAAGAACAAGCATATAAATTGTAATAAACAAAATACATGCAGTGCTTGTGGAGAATGTATTTCTAAATGTAAGCTAGGTGCTATATCAGATAAAATTGAATTTATTCCAATTATAAATATATTAAAAAATAAGAAACATCCAGTATATGCAATTTTGGCACCTGCATTTACTGGACAATTTGGTGAAGATATCAGTTCGGGAATATTAAGAGGGGCACTTAAGAGTATTGGTTTTAAAGATATGATAGAAGTAGCACTTGCAGCAGATATTCTCACAATAATAGAGGCGTATCATTACTATGAGCATATGAAAAATAATAATAAGGATTACTTTATAACTAGCTGTTGTTGCCCTGTATGGGTGAGTTTAATAAAAAGTAAATTTCCTGAAATTGTTGGGAATATATCTTCTTCTGTATCGCCTATGATTGCATGTGCAAGGATAATTAAAGTTTTAAATCCAGAAGCAAAAGTTGTTTTTATAGGTCCTTGTATTGCAAAAAAGAAAGAAGCAATATCTGAAGACTTAAAAGGAGATGTAGATTTTGTGCTTACATTCCAAGAATTAGATGAAATATTTAAAGCTCTGAATGTAAATTTTCTACATATAAAGGAAGACAACAGATTAGAGTCCTCTTACTGTGGGAGAGTATATGCAAAATCAGGAGGTGTTAGTAAATCAATAGAAATGGTTTTAAAAGAAATTGATGAATATATAAAGTTTAATCCCATAGCATTTCAAGGGCCTAAAGAGTGTATGGAAGGCCTTGAAAAATTAATTAATAAAGAAATTGATGTGACATTTATAGAAGGTATGGGTTGTAAGGGTGGATGCATAGGAGGTCCTAAAAAACTAATACCACTAGATGAAGGCGAAAAATATATGGACAAGTACCTACAAGAATCAAAATTAGAAACTCCGTTTGATAACCTAAATGTTGCACAATTTTTACTAGAAATAGGTATAAAAAAAATCGAAGATTTAGGGGACACAAATCAAGATAAAATCCAACAAATTTTCAATAGGAATATAGAAAATTAACTAAAATTAATCTTTATTAAGAGGAGATTATAATAATGGGGGAAAAGAAAAAAGTATTAAAGATGTTAATAGGTATATTTTTAATAGCAATTATAGTATGTATAGGAGTATCTTATAATCAAAGTAGCAAGACAATAAATAAAAATATTAATATTGATAAAAGTATAAATGATATTAAAAAAAACACATTTAATGAAACAAGTAAAGGATCAGATACAAAGCCAGAAAAAATAGCATATATAACAATAGATGATGGTCCTTCAAAATATACAAGCCAAATATTAGATATATTAGATAGTAACAATGTAAAAGGAACATTCTTTATGTTAAATAATAATATGATATTGCACAAAGAAGAAGTTAATAGAATGATAAAAGAAGGTCATGGTGTTGGATTTCATGGTGTAAGTCATGATATAAAGGAATTGTATAAAACAGAAACATCTTCATTAGAGGAATTTGAAACCTGTAATAAAACGCTATATGACATATGTGGAAAAAATTCGAAGCTAATAAGACTACCATATGGAAGCAAACCATATACACCACAAGAAAATTATGATAGCTTAATTAAAAATGATTACTTGATATGGGATTGGACCTTAGATACCCAAGATTGGAAATCATCAACGGACCAAATTGTAAGTAATATATTATATTACGGGAGAGAAAGAGAAGAAATAGTAATATTAATGCACGAAAAAGAACAAACTGTAAATGCATTAAATGATACTATAAAAATTTTAAAGGAAAGAGGATATACAATACTTCCTATAACAGAAAGTATATCTCCAAAAAATTTCTGGATAGGCAATACGAATAGCTAAAATAACTTATATTATTATTAATAATTGACAATAATAAAGGAAATTGGATATAATTAATAAATACAATAATATAAAAAAATACAGTGAAGAAGAGGATTATGTAAATACTGCTAATAGAGAAGAAAACTCATAGGCTGAAAGGTTTTCTAAGTATAGGTTTACAGAAGGTAGCTTCGGAGTTTCTAGGTTGAATTAATAGTAGACTTAGACGGTGAAAATCGTTAAAATTTATTGAGAGCTAAGAGGAAAATTTTTTGTATTTATAATGTTGCAACAGTACAATAAACCATACAATTTTGAATTTAAATCTTAGAATTAAGGTGGTAACGCGAGCTTTTCGTCCTTATTATGAGGACTAAAAGCTCTTTTTTATTATAAAAATAAGACTAATTAATAAGCAGGAGGAAATATCAATGGAAAATACTAATTTATCAAAAACGTATAATCCTAAAGACTTTGAATCAAGATTATATTCAGAGTGGGTAGAAAAAGGATACTTTAAATCTAAGCCAAATCCAAATAAAAAGCCATTTACAATAATGCTTCCGCCGCCTAATATAACTGGGCAATTACACATGGGACATGCTCTTGACCATACATTACAAGATATACTTATAAGATGGAAGCGTATGGACGGATACGAAGCTCTATGGCAACCTGGAACTGACCATGCTTCTATAGCAACAGAAGTTAAAGTTGTTGAAAGAATAAGAGAACAAGAAGGAAAAACTAAGTATGAATTAGGAAGAGAAGAATTCCTAAACAGAGCTATGGATTGGAGAAATGAATTTGGTAGAAAAATAGTAGACCAAATGAAACAATTAGGAGACTCTTGTGACTGGGATAGAGAAAGATTTACAATGGATGAAGGATGTAACGAAGCTGTTACTGAGTTCTTTGTGAAACTTTATGAAAAAGGTCAAATATACAGAGGAAATAGAATAATAAACTGGTGTCCAGATTGTAAAACAACTTTATCTGATGCAGAAGTTGAACATGAAGAATACGAAGGTAAATTCTATCACATAAAATATCCAATAGCAGGTAGCGATGAATTCTTAGAAATAGCTACAACTAGACCAGAAACAATGTTAGGAGATACTGGTATAGCTGTAAATCCAGAAGATGAAAGATACAAGCACTTAGTAGGAAAGCATGCAATACTTCCATTAATAGGAAGAGAACTTATAATAGTTGCTGATGATTATGTTGATTTAGAGTTCGGTACTGGTGCAGTTAAGATGACTCCAGCTCATGACCCTAATGACTATGAAGTTGGTCAAAGACATAACTTAGAGCAAATAAACGTAATGAATGAAGATGGAACAATGAACAAATTAGCTGGTAAGTACGAAGGTATGGATAGATATGAGTGTAGAAAACAACTTATAGCTGACTTAGATGAAGCTGGATATCTAATAGCTATAAAAGATCATAATCACAATGTAGGATCTTGTTATAGATGTCATACAGTAATAGAACCAAGATTATCAGATCAATGGTTTGTTAAGATGGATGAACTTGCAAAACCTGCAATAGACATACTTAAGAAACAAGAATTAAAATTCGTTCCAGATAAGTTTGATAAAACTTACTTACAATGGTTAGAAAATATAAGAGACTGGTGTATATCTAGACAGTTATGGTGGGGGCATCAAATACCTGCTTATTACTGCCAAGATTGTGGTGAGGTAATAGTTGCTAAGTCTATGCCAGATGCTTGTAAGTGTGGATGTAACAACTTCAAGCAAGATGAGGATGTATTAGATACTTGGTTCTCTTCAGCATTATGGCCTTTCTCAACATTAGGTTGGCCAAACAATACAGAAGAATTAAACTACTATTATCCAACAAGTGTACTTGTAACTGGATATGATATAATATTCTTCTGGGTAGTAAGAATGGCATTTGCAGGAATGTTCTGTATGAATGAAAAACCATTTGAACATGTATTAATACATGGACTTGTAAGGGACTCTCAAGGAAGAAAAATGAGTAAGTCTTTAGGTAATGGTATAGATCCATTAGAAGTAATCGACCAATATGGTGCTGATGCTCTAAGATTCATGTTAGCAACAGGAAATTCCCCAGGAAATGATATGAGGTTCTACATGGAAAGAGTAGAAGCTGCAAGAAACTTTGCAAATAAATTATGGAATGCGTCAAGATTTGTATTCATGAATATAGACACAGAAATAATGAAAGGTGTAACTAGAGAGTCTGTTGAAGCTAACTTAACTTTAGCTGATAAATGGATAATATCAAGAGCAAACAATGTTGTTAAAGAGGTTTCTGATAACATGGATAAGTTTGACCTAGGTATAGCAGCTCAAAAAATATATGACTTCGCTTGGTCAGAATACTGTGACTGGTATATAGAAATAGTTAAACCAAGATTATACAGTGAAGATAAAGAAGCTAAACAAACTGCTTTATACACATTAACTTACGTATTAGAAAAAATATTAAAACTATTACACCCATATATGCCATTTATAACAGAGGAAATATATACTCATCTTCCAACAGTAGAAGGAAGTATAGTCATAGCTCAGTGGCCTCATTACACTGAAGCTGATAATATGGCTAAAGAAGAAGAAATGATGAATTTAACAATGGATGGAATAAGAAATATAAGAAATGTAAGATCAGAAATGAATGTTCCGCCATCAAAGAAAGCTAAAGTTATAATAGTCCCAACTGAAGAAAAGAAAGAAGCAATGGAATCTGGTAAAGACTACTTTGTAACATTAGCATCTGCATCTGAAGTTGAAATAGTAGCTGATGAAACTAATATACCTGAAGATGCTGTAAGTGTTGTTATAGACGGTGTTAAGATATTCATACCACTTGATGAATTAGTTGATTTTGCAAAAGAAATTGAAAGATTAAGCAAAGAAAAATCTAAGTTAGAAAGTGAAATAAAAAGAGTTAATGGAAAACTTTCTAATGAAGGGTTCGTTGCAAAAGCTCCAGAAGCACTAATAAATGCAGAAAAAGCTAAGAAAGAAAAATTCGAAGAAATGATGAAGTCTGTAGTAGAAAGACTTGAGAATCTTGAATTAAAAATGAAATAGATAATACCTTATGCTGATGTAATTTTATCACTTAGGAATTAATATGAATAGCCAGTACAAGCAACTGAAAAGAAGCTGCAAATGTACTGGCTATTTCATAATTCACTACTTTCAATTGGGAATTACATTCACCAAATATATTATTTTTAATTTTATTAAGAAATTAGTTAAGTTAATTACTCTATAATATTGTCAGGATCAGCGAATTCATTTTCGACATAGTTGTTTAGGATGTGTATTATTAGGTTGTCTACTGTCATATGATTTTCTGTTGCTAAGATATCTAATTGAATTTTCAAGTCTTTAGGCAAGTTAAAAGCTATATTATTTTCATTAGTCATATAAAATCACCTCTTAAAATTTATTATATCCAAGATAGTCATAATTAATATTAAAGATGTCTTTGAGAAAATAATAAAACATTTTTTTGAGTTTGTAAAACCATTTTCCGTTTTTATGCAAATATATAATATCGGAAAATAAACTTCAATATTTTAAAATTATATAAAATAATATGATAATAAATAAAGGTAATAGTAACTATCCATTAAACTTTGTTATAATGATTTAATAATATAAACTTAATAGCAATGTCACTAGTATATATCTGTAAATATAAAGAAAGGGTATAGAATAAATTATGCTAAGGGGAATAACAATAGAAGAGTTATTAAAAAAATCAAGTGTAGTAATATTAATTGGTGGAAAATCTAGTAGGATGGGGTATAAAGATAAGTATAATTTAAAAATAGGACAAAAGAGGTTTATTGATTATATAATAGAAGAACTAAATTGTTTTGATTATATTGTAATATCTGCAAATAAAAATCAAGACTTAGCAAATTTAAATAATAAAGTCATTATAGATGAAATTGATGAAATAGGTCCTATCGGTGGAATATATACTGCGATGAATAATATTGACAGTGAAATATTATTTTTGTGTACCTGCGATGTTCCAAATATAAGTAGAGAAATAGTATATAAGTTATATAATAATTTTGATTTTGAATATGATTGCATAATACCAAGAATAAATGGAAGAGTACATCCATTACTGGGGGTATACCAAACAAGAATAAAAGATATAGTAAAAGAAAATATTAAAAACTCAGATTATAAAATAAGGAACTTACTGGATAGAGTTAATACAAAATATATAGATTTTGACAAAAAATATGATGAAGTATTTAGCAACATCAACACTATAGAAGAATTCGAAGAATATTGTAAATATAAACGTACTAAAAAAACATTACTATGATATAAAAATTATAGTAATATTTTTTATATATAGGAAGAGTTATAATTTGCATCGAAATATACTATAATTAACTTAGAAATTACAAGATTATATAAATTAGAAACAACAAGTTTTAGCAAATATATAAATGATTTATTTATTCAAAATTTAACTATCACAAGGGGGAGAAAAAATGAACTACCAAGAGTCACTAAAATATATAGCAGATACACATAAATTTGGAATTAGATTAGGTTTAGACAGTACAGGAAAATTATTAGAACTTTTAGGTAATCCTCAGGAAAACTTAAAAGTAGTTCATGTGGCAGGAACAAATGGAAAAGGATCAGTTTGCTCATTTGTAGCAAATATATTAAAAGAAGAAGGATATAAAGTAGGATTATATACATCTCCATACTTAGAGACTTTTACAGAAAGGATAAGAGTAAATGGAAAAAATATACCTAAAGAAGATGTAGCAAGAATAATAACTCTAATAAAAGATAAGATAGAAGTGATGGTTAATGAAGGTTATTCTGCTCCTACAGAATTTGAGATAGTAACAGCTATGGCATTTTACTATTACAATGAGCAAAAAATGGATTATGTAGTATTAGAAGTTGGATTAGGTGGGAGATTTGATTCAACAAATGTTATAAAAAATCCATTAGTAAGTGTATTAGTGTCTATAAGTTTAGATCATATAGGAGTACTTGGAGACACAATAGGGAAAATAGCTTATGAGAAGGCGGGAATAATAAAAGAAAATGGAGCAGCAATAGTATATAAGCAAGTTAAAGAAGCTGAAGATGTTATCAAGGAAGTTTGTAATGAAAAGAATGCAGAGTATATAGAAGTAAACTTTAATGATATAGAAGTTAAAAAATCTGATATTTATTCACAAGTATATGACTGTATAGTTATGGGTGAGAAATTCGATAACTTAGAAATAAAACTAATAGGTGATCATCAAATAAATAACTCAATAGTAGCATTAAACGTAATTAAATACTTAAGAGATAATAAAAATGTTGAAGTCAGTAAAGAATCTATAGAAAAGGGTCTTTTAAATACTAAATGGCCAGGGAGAATAGAAAAAATAAAAGAAAAACCAATGTTTATAATAGATGGGGCTCACAATGAGGATGGAGCAAAATCTTTGGCAAATGCTCTAGAAAAAAACTTTCCAAATAAGAAATTAACTATATTAATCGGAATGTTAGCAGATAAGGATATAGATAGTGTTTTAGAAATATTAATGCCTAGATTTAATAAGGTAATAACAACAACTCCGGATAATAATAGAGCTATAAGCTGTGAAGAATTAAAAAATAAAATATCTAAGTATGTTGAAGATGTAACAGCAATCGAAAACATCGAAGATGCAGTTAAATATACTTTAGATAATGCAAAAGAAGATGATGTCATAATTAGTGCAGGTTCTTTATATATGATAGGAACAGTTAGAACATTAGTAAATGAAAAAGAATTAGTTATACAAAAATAAATTGATATCTTTCTAAAATATAAAGGCTACCTTAGAGTAAGATTTACTTCAAAGGTAGCCTTTATATTTTATATAAAAAAAACTAATTACTAACTATAGATTAAATCTATAACTATCATGAATATATTGTATATTTCTATATAACTTTACTTAAAAAGGTTATTTGATATAATTTAACATGGCTTAATGGGTCTGTGTGTAAATAAAATAATCGGAGGAGTAAAAATGAAATCAAACAAAAAAGTAAAAGTTTTATCAATAGGTGTATTATTAGTATTAACATTAAGTAGTATTGTTGGATGTTCATCTAATAATGTGGAAGAATCTTATAGCGATGTAGACTCAACTAAAACTATAAATTTAGTTGAAGAAAATGAAAAAACATTAGTTATAGATGTTAGGAGTTCGGATGCATATGCGAAAGGACATTTAGCAAATGCTATAAATATACCATTTGATGAGTTTGAAGATAAAATCAATGATTTAGATGGATATAAAGATCAAACTATAATATTAATATGTAATACAGGGAACAAAAGTGGTAAAGCAGCTAAAATGTTATCAGACAAAGGTTTTACTAAGGTATATAATGCAGAAGATGGAATGGATGAATTTGACTATAAAACAGTTAAGTACAACAATATAACAGGTAGTGAACTTGAGCAATTAGTAGGAAAAAATAAAGATACAGTTATATTAGACGTAAGAGATACTAAAGATTACAATAAGGGACATATAGAAAATTCTATAAATATACCAATAGATGAGGTTGAATCAAGAATTGATGAACTTAAAGACTATAAAGATAAAGAAATACTAATTTATTGTTCAGTAGGAAGAAGGAGTGCTCAAGTTGCAGAAATATTAGAAAATGGTGGATATAAGGATGTTTCTAATACAGTAGATGGAGTAAAAGAATATGAATTTAAATTAGTTAAATAATCTAAATTAAAAGGGGCTATATAAATAAAATATTTTATATATCTCCTTTATTTAATAATAGAGAGGGTTGATTAATATCAGTAATATAAAAGAAAACAAAAGAAATAGTCTAAACAAAACATTTTGGATTACTTTAGGAATTTTAGTAGCACTAATTATAATTTATTTATTTATTCCTCAAGTAAATAGTGTAATAAACAAAATGACTTCTTATTTAGTAGCCCTTGATATGGAAGGTTTGAAGCAATATGTGTTATCGTTTGGAGTGTGGGCTCCGATAATATCATTCTTACTTATGATACTTCAATCAATAGCAGCACCACTACCAGCTTTTGTTATAACCTTTGCAAATGCAGCATTATTTGGATGGGTAAAAGGAGCGATACTATCATGGTCAAGTGCTATGGCAGGAGCAGCATTGTGTTTTTATATAGCTAAATTTTTAGGTAGAAATACAGTAGAAAATCTTACAAGTAAATTTGCACTTAATAGTGTAGACGATTTTTTTCAAAAATACGGCAAACATACTATTTTAATAGCAAGATTATTGCCATTTATGTCCTTTGATTTAGTAAGTTATGCAGCAGGTCTAACATCTATGAGTTTTATATCATTCTTTATAGCTACAGGTATAGGTCAATTACCAGCAACTATAGTTTACTCATATGTTGGTGGAATGTTAACAGGTGGAGCTAAGCTAATGATGACAGGACTACTTACATTATTTGCCCTAAGTATACTTATATATGTAATAAAAATGGTTTGGAACGAAAAAAATAATAAGAAATAGATTTTTAAGGGGATGTTTAGAAATATTAATATTTTAAGACATCCCATTTATAAAGTGGTGGTGATTACATATGAATAAGATAAATCTTAATAATAAAACCCTAGAAATAGTGAGAGAAAAATATAAGGACTGTATAAATTGTAAATTATGCTTTGAAATATGTCCTATGATGAAAGAGTATAGTTCTTCTCCAAAAGAATTAATGAATGAGATAATTAAGCATAAAAATGTAGATAAAAATATTCCATATTCTTGTATGTTATGTAATGCTTGCGAATCAAGATGTCCTAGAGATATAGATTTAAAGGAGATGTTTTATAATTTACGACAAGATATAATGAGCAGTAATTCTAAAGATTTAAAGAGCTTAGGGTATAATACAATTAAGTTCCATCAAATAAATAGCTTCTCACCAATATTTTCAAAGAGTTATATAAGTGATAATACTAAAAAAATATTCTTACCTGGATGTAGCCTTTCAAGTTATAGTCCAGATATAGTAATGAAAACTTATGATTATTTAAAATCTAATATAGATAATATTTCATTAGCAATAGAGTGTTGTGGAAAGCCTACATTATCTATGGGAGATGAGACAAAATTTAAAAGTTATTACTCTAAATTAGATAGCATGTTCAAAGAAAATAAAATAGAAGAGATAATAGTAGCTTGTCCCAATTGTTTTGATACGATAAGAAACAGCAGTAAAGATGTTAAGGTAACTTCATTATGGACAGTAATTAATGAGTTCAAAATACCTAATAAGTTAAAAAATAACTATGTTAATATAGAGAAAGAATTTTCTCTTCACGATCCTTGTCCAATAAGATATGAGAGTAAAATACATAATAATGTAAGAAGTATTTTAAATGATTTAGGTGTTAAAGTAGTAGAGTTTGATAAAAATAGAGAAAAAAGTGAATGCTGTGGAGCAGGTGCTATGGTAAGGGTAACTAATCCTGCAATTTCAATAAAGCAGACTAAAAAGAGAGCCAGTGAGGCTAAAAGTGATACAGTAGTATCTTATTGTCAATCTTGTTGTGAATCTATGATGTTTGCTGGAAAAAACTCATTACATATATTAGATTTAATTTTTAATGATGATGTAATAAACAAGAAAAACTTTACTCAAACCAAAACTTCTGTGATTCACAAATGGAAAATGAGATATAAAACGGTTCAAAAAGGAAAAAATAATAAATTTTAATGGAGATATTTATTGTGAGAAAAGATAATCAAAAAATGTTAAAGATAGCTTTAGGTATTTTATTTTTATCTATCGTATTAGTAGTTATTTATAAGGTATATAGCTTAAAGTTGAGTGTAGAGGATATTAAAAACTATGTAATAGGGTTTGATAAGATTGGAGCATTAGTATATATTCTAATGTTTTCATTAGTACCACTGACTTTATTTCCAGACTCGGTTCTAGCAATAGCAGGAGGTCTTATATTTGGATTATTTAAAGGATATATATATACAACAATAGGTGCATTAATTGGAGGAACTATATCTTTTTATATATCTAGATATTGGGGAAGAGAAATGGTGAAAAAACTTACCAAAGAAAAATTGGACAAGGTAGAAGCAATGATTAATAATCGAGGATTTATAATAATATTTTTATTAAGATTGATTCCACTATTTCCATTTGATGTAATAAGTTATGGAGCAGGACTTACATCAGTTAAATATAAGGATTTCTTATTAGCAACATTATTTGGGACTATACCAGGAATATTAGTCTTTACTAATTTAGGAGCTCAATCTGTTAATGTTGGGAGTAATAGATTCTATATATCTATAGCCCTATTAATTCTTTTATTTATAGCATCTATATTTTTAAAAAATAAGTTTATATCAAGAGAAATTAAAAATGACATAAATTAAAAGAGGAGGAAATAATGCTAGATACACATGCAAGAAAATATATTAATCCGATCATTGAATTGGGAGCAAAATTATTTTTGAATTTAAGACTAAAGCCTAATCAAGTTACTATAATAGCTCTATTAGTAGGAATATCTACTTCGTTATTATTATATTTTGATATGAGGATAATTGCAGTTGTAGTCCTATGGCTTTCTGGGTACTTAGATGCGGTAGACGGAGCAATGGCAAGAGGAAGTAATTCAACATCATCTTTTGGAACTTTATTAGATATAGTTTCAGATAGAATAGTTGAAGTAGGAATGATAATTGTATTTGGAATAAAATTTATAGATGTTAGATTTAATTTATTAGTACTTGCAATATCTATACTAATGTCTATGACTATATTTTTAACAGTTGGAGCATGTACAGAGAAAAAAGGTATGAAGTCATTTTACTATCAAGCAGGAGTTGCAGAAAGAAGTGAAGGATTTATATTGTTTTCACTAATGATTTTATTACCACAATATTTAGGAATAATAACAAATATATTTTCGATATTAGTTTTATTTACAGCAGGACAAAGATTTTTTGAAGCAAAAAAAATATTAGATTAGGAGAAGTGTTATGAAGAAGAAATTATTAAGTATGCTATGTATAATGCTAACAATATCAGTTGCTTTAGTAGGATGCTCTAAAAAAGCGGAAATAGCTAATAATGTAACTGTGTTAGAAAGTAATTATGATGAAGTTTTAGAAAAAGCAAAAGGAACTACTGTAAACTTCTATGGATATGGTGGTAATGAAGTAATGAACAAGTGGTTTGATACATATGTAGTAGACCAAATGAAAGAAAAATATGATATAACAGTAAAAAGGGTAGGTATGAATATAGATGAAATATTAAACCAATTATTATCAGATAAGCAAGCTAATAATGAAAAAGGTTCTATAGATGTAGTTTGGATAAATGGAGAAAACTTTAAAACTGCAAAAGATAGCAATTTATTATTAGGTTCATTTGTAGGGAAGCTTCCAAACTTTAATGATTATGTAAATACTGCATCTGAAGATGTAACTGTAGATTTTGGTACAGAAGTTGAAGGATTAGAAGCTCCTTGGGGAAAAGCTCAATTTACTATTGCAGTTAATTCAGATAAAGTATCACAAATAATAAATGATACAAAGTCTCTAAGAGAAGTAATAATGGCTAATCCAGGCAAGTTTACATATCCAGCATTACCTGACTTTACTGGTAGTGCATTTGTAAGAAATGTGATATACGATATAGTAGGTTATGAGAATGTGGCAAATTTACCAGAAGATAAAGAAGAAGTAAGAAAAGCTATACAGCCAGCAATGGATTATTTAAATGAGATAAAACCATACTTATGGAATGAAGGAAAAACATATCCATCAACAACATCTCAGTTAGATAATATGTACTCAGATAATGAAGTTTACTTTACAATGACTTATTCTCCAAATTCATTAAAAGGAAGAATGGAAAGTGGAGAACTTAGTAAGGATACAGAAATAATAGAATTTAAAAATGGTAATATAAGTAATACTCACTTCTTGACTATACCATTTAATTCACAGAATCAAGCTGGAGCTATGGTATTAATAGATTTTTTAATGAGTATAGATGCTCAAGCATCAAAAACTTTCACTGAAAATTGGGGAGATACTACAGTTTTAGATATGGATAAGGTACCCGCTAAAGATCGATCAAAGTTTAGTTCAGATAGTATAACAATAAAAAATTCAGTACCAGAATTAAGCGCGGGTATGGTTCCTATAATCGAAGAAATATGGACTGAAGAGGTGCTAGAGAGTGAATAAAAACCTAAAGCCATACTTATTAATTGCTCCTGTAGCTATTTTATTAGGAACAGTTATGATAGTAGGGATAAGTAATTGTATAACACAAAGCTTAGGTTATTTTCCACAAATAGGTATGAACAATGTGACTTTAGATTACTATAAAGAGATTTTAGGAGAGGCAACTTTCTTAAAATCTCTTCTCTTTAGCATGAAAACTTCATTAATATCTGCGTTCATATCAGTATTTATAGGTGTAGTATTAGCATATTTACTTTGTCAAAGTAAATATTCGAAGTTGAGGATATATATATTAAATTTGCCTATAATAATTCCACATATAATAGTAGTAATATTGACTATATTTATATTTTCGCAAACAGGAATTATATCTAGAATATTTTATAAACTAGGAATAATAAACGATTCATCAGATTTTATAAATCTAATTTTAGATAAAAAGGGAATTGGGATAATATTAGTATATTTATGGAAAGGAATACCTTATGTTGTGCTTACAGCTTATAATATACTTAGAAAAGTAAGTGAAAAACTAGAGATAGTAGCTTTAAATTTAGGGGCAAGTAAGATTCAAAGTTTTATATATGTAGTTTTACCATTAGCAATGCCATCAATAATATCATCTTTTATAATATTGTTTTCATTTGCATTCGGATCATATGAGGTTCCATTTTTAATTGGACCAAGCACACCAAAAGTACTATCGGTATATGCATATGTTAACTATATAAGTTCAGACTTGAGTAAGAGATCTTTTGCTATGGTTATAAATACGATATTATCTGTAATAAGTTTTGTTCTCTTAATAATATATAATAAGATATTTAATAACATGTATAAGTATAAATTATAGGTGAAAATATGAAGAAAAATATAAGTAAATTAGTTTTAGATGTAAGCATGATATCAATTATAATTCCTATTTTTATATTAGGAATATGGTGCTTTACAAAGAGTTGGCCTTATCCAGGGTTACTTCCTCAAAATTATTCAAGTATAGGGTTTGAATATATATTTAATGTTTCAAATTTAAAAGTATTAATAGATAGTATATTGATATCGCTAATTATTACATTTATAACTATTATAATTAGCATACCTGCATCAAAAGCTATAGCATTGTATAAATTTAAAGGGAAAAAAATATTTGAATTGTTGATACTATCTCCTATAATAATTCCAATGATATCTGTGGCAATGGGGATACATATTACATTTATAAAACTTGGATTAGCCAACAGTTTATTAGGTGTGGTAATAATAAATATAATTCCATGTATACCGTATGCTGTAAGAATAATAGGTGATGTATATAAGTTGGTAGGAAATAAATTGGAGATACAAGCTGAATTGTTAGGAGCAAATAAATTTAATGTATTCAGATATATAACATTGCCATTAATATTACCAGGAGTAATTGGAGCAAGTAGTATGTGTTTTATAATTTCTTTTAGTCAGTATTTTTTAACGATGCTTATAGGGGGAGGTCGTATAGTAACTTATCCTATGATAATGTTTCCATATATTCAAAGTGGAGATAGAAATATTGCAGCGTTATATAGCATGGTATTTTTAATAGTAAGTATAATGGTATTAATATTAATAGAAAAAAGAATAAAAATATACTATATAGGTAATGAGGAAACTTCATATTTAATATAGTAAAAGTTATAGATAAACTTCAAGGAGATAAACATGTCGCATGTTAAATTAATAAATCTGACTAAACGTTTTGATAAAGTAGAGGTACTAAAAAATATAAACTTAGATATAAAAGAAGGAGAAATAGTATCTTTATTAGGTCCATCAGGATGTGGGAAAAGTACAACTTTAAAAATAATAGCAGGGATATTAGAACCAGATGGTGGAAACATTTTATTTGATGAAAAAAGTGTGAACAGTATACCTACAGGAAAAAGGGATGCATCAATAGTGTTCCAAGAATATCTGTTATTTCCGCATATGAATGTATTCGAAAATATAGAGTTTGGTCTAAAAATGAAAAAGGTAAATAAAAAAGATAGAAAGATAAAAGTAGAAGAGTTAATAGATTTAGTAAAATTAAGTGGATTTGAGAATAAATATCCATCAGAATTGTCTGGTGGTCAACAGCAAAGAGTGGCAATAGC
Organism: Romboutsia faecis; assembly: GCF_014323405.1. Lineage (GTDB taxonomy): Bacteria > Bacillota > Clostridia > Peptostreptococcales > Peptostreptococcaceae > Romboutsia_E > Romboutsia_E faecis. The sequence continues at coordinate 110,715 of NZ_JACRWE010000004.1, forward strand.
AAGGACTCTAGCTATAAACCCCAAAGTACTGCTTTTAGATGAACCATTTTCTAACTTAGATATAAATTTAAGAAATGAGATGAGGGAATTTGTACTAAATCTACAAAAAAAACTAAAAATAACAACAATTTTAGTAACACATGATAAAGAAGAAGCTTTAATGATGAGTGATAAGATAGCTGTGATGCTAAATGGAGAGATAAAACAGTTCGATACACCGAAAAACCTTTATGAAAAACCAAAAACAAAATGTGTTGCAAATATATTCGGAGAGCGTAATTACATAAGAGGTAAAATAAGAGATAATAAATTTATAAGTGACTTTATAGATTTAGATCTAAGTTATTGTGAGTTATTAATAGAAGGAATGAATAATGTAGAATTGATGATTCCTCAAGAAAGTATAAAGCTACATTCAATAGAAACAGAAGAAGGAACTAAAGGCAAAATAATAAAACGTAAGTATGCAGGTGAAAAAACCTATTACCATGTAGATATAAATGAATTAGAACTAAAATCATCTGTTGCAAATAGTAATTTTACTGAAGGAGAGATTGTAAGAGTTGAGATACAAACAGATAAAGTAATTCCATTCAAATTAAATGATTAAAATATATTTATAAATTAAAAATGGTGTTCAATATTTAGATATAGAACACCACTTTTATGTAATTATTTAATAGCTTCTCTAAGAGCCTTAGATAGTTGATCAGGGCAAGATGTAGTTTTACCACCGCATGGTATATTTTCAAGTCTTTTTGCTACATCATTAGCATCTCCACCCATGACTAATTGCTTTATACCAATTAGATTACCAGGACATCCACCTATAAAATCAACATCGATAATTTTATTATTTTCGTCTAATTCAAAAACCATTTCTCTACAGCATACGCCACTTGGTTTAAAAGAAAATCTCATAATTATGTCTCCTTTATATATATAGTTCAAAAATAATAATAACAATATAAGGAATATAAAGCAATGAATAATCCTATAAAATTAATAATATATTGTTATGTAGTATATAGATTATAGAATATGATAGGGGGGATTTTTTGAAGGTATATGTATCCAATTATCTATAAAAAAGCATAAGTATAATAGATTATTACACCCTTGAACCAGAAGTTGAAATAAACTTAGATGAAAGTATATATCCACATCATTTTTGTATAGACAAAGAAAAAAACTTAATTTATATACCCAGCTCAAGCGATGGAATAATTTATATTTTAGATTTAAAAGAAAATAAGATATTAGACACAGTATCAGCTGGAGGTAATTTAAGTCAGATAGTTTTATGCAATGAAGAACTATATATTGCAAATGAAGATTCAGATAGTATTTATATTTTAGATAGAGAAACTTTGACACCTGTTGGAGTTATAAATTTAGGATATACACCTCATGGATTAGATTTTGATAAATGCTCAAATAAACTTTATGTATCTTGTATAAATTCAATAGTATGTGTAGATGTCGAAAAAAAGAAAATTGTAAATAAACTTGATATCGATTTTAAAGCATGGCATCTTAGAATTAATAAAGAAAATGAAGATATATATATATCTACGTTGGATGGTAACGTAGTAATAATAGATCTAAAAAAAATGCAAATAAGGGAAATTTTAAAAGAATTCTTATTACCACTTGAAATTAGGTTTAATTATAAGAATAAAAAAGTATATATAGCTGATTTAGGATATAAAAATATAAAAATACTAGAAAGTAATACTGGTAAATACTTAGGAAAAATAAAGGTAGATGGTGTACCACAAGGTTTAGAAGTTTCTGAGGATGGAAATTTTTTATTTGTGTCTGATACTCAAAATAATTCAATTAAGGTTTATAGTTGTATAACAAATCAACTAGTAAAAGAGATTAAAGTTGGAAAAGAGCCTACAACCATAGTGTGTATGTAGGCTTAGTGATTGTTGCTTATTAGTAAATCTATAACTTCTGCATACATATCAGATGCATTATTCTTCCAATTATTACAAATAAGTTGCGCTTGTTTTTCAGAAGAAACATTTAAATTTAAATCTATTAAATTACATTGATTTTCTATTACTCTTAAATTGACTATAAACTCATTGTCGCTTTGTTTTACAAAGCTAGATTTAACTTGAGTTTCAGCTAATAAATTTTCTTTATTAGTAAGTATGTACTCATCAACCTTTTTAGTAGAATTTTCTGGTATTCTAGATAAAAAATATTCTAAAGTTTCAACCCCTTTTTGTGTAAGAGCATAATATTCCCTATCAGAGTCTTTGTATGTAATTAAAAACTTAGATTCCATAAGTTGAGATAAAAGTTGCTGTAATGAAAAGTAATTCATCATTTCTGTTTCTAAAACAACTTGTGTTATTTGAGAATTAGTTAAATCCATATTAATTTTATCTAATATATATAAAATTAATAGCTTATGATAAGCTAACTCTTCAGATGAGTTTTCAAACATAGTATCATCCTCCGTAAAACTATTTCTATATATTATATTAAACCAAATTATATAAAAATAAAAGTAGAATTTAATTAATATTTAAATTGATATAAATAAAAAGAAAAGGCTACCGAATAATTGGTAGCCTTACTTTACCTAGGTATAAAATTTACTATTAGCTATTTGCCTGCCATTTGTTGTTCAGCCATTTCAACTAATTTTTTAGTCATATATCCACCTACGTAACCATTTTGTCTAGCAGTTAAGTTACCTTTGTCAATGTTTTCGTAGTTAGATAAACCTATTTCGTTAGCTATTTCTAACTTCATTTGGTTTAAAGCTGCTTTAGCTTCAGGAACGACTGTTCTGTTATTAGTATTTGACATAGTAAATTTCCTCCTTAGATGTCATTTACAACACATTTGTTTGTGTTGTTACTATTAATATTGCCATATTTAAAAATTATATTCTGAGAAAAAAAGGTAAATTTGAAATATTTAATTAAATGTTTTATGGTTCATTTTTATTTTTTTATTTTTTCTTATTCCTTCATATATGTTATGAGCTTCTCTGTTTGTATTAGAAATATTACGTCCAAGAGTGTGTACAGTAGATTTTAAACTATCTTTTGATTGAATATTTTTTAATGAATTTTTTATATCTGCCATTATTACACCACCTTTTATTTTATTCTTAACTTTAAATTGCCCAAATAAGAAATTTATCTTTGTAGTAATTTTTTGAAATAAAAAAAAATAAATTTTAAGTATATAGATTCTCTATAAAAAGGAGGTGTAATATGAATTCAAAAGTCAAAAGAGCTAAGGCGTTTTTTTTAAGTATAACTTTTTTTGCAACAGCATTATTATTGGTGTTTGCCTTAGTCTATGGGATAAAGTACATATGCTCTATAAATGATAATGCAGATATGCCGATATATAGGGTTGATACCGATGAGAAAAAAATAGCAATTACTTTTGATGTAGCTTGGGGTACTGAAAATATAAATAAGATAGCAGAAATACTAGACAAACATAATATTAAGGCTACATTCTTTTTAGTTGGAAGTTGGGTAGATGATAACAAAGAATTAGTTAAAATGCTCAAGGAAAAAGGACATGAATTTGGAAATCATTCAAATACTCATCCGAATATGAAAGAGCTATCAGATGAAGATATAATGAATGAAATAGAAATAACATCAGAAAAAATTTCAAACATAACGGGTGAAAATGTTAAATTGTTTAGACCTCCATTTGGAGAAGTAAATGAGGACGTAATGGATGTATGCGAAGCTCTAGACTATACTGCTGTGAAATGGGATGTAGACTCACAAGATTGGAAGAATATTGGACCAGTACATATAATCGAAAGAGTTTCTAAAAGTGTTCAACCTGGATCTATAGTATTATTTCATGCTAACTCAAGTAATGTAGAAGAATATCTAGATACAATAATTACTCAATTAGAAAGTAAAGGATATAGTATGGTAAAGGTATCTGACTTAATTTATAAAGATAGTTATACCATAAATTCCTCTGGAGTACAAAAAACTAGAGATTAAAAATTTATGTCTAAGGATATTTTTCTAATATTTTAGGAGGTAAAAGAAGATTATTCTTAGACATAATACTATACGATTTAATTTTTAAAAGGAAATATAAATGTGTAATAAATTTCTGATTTAATAAATATATTTATTATATAGATTGAGATAAAGTAAATGAATTAACAATTTTATGGGGGGATAAAAAATGATCGATGTTAAGGATGATACTAATGTAGTATACCTAAGAGGAGAGCTAGATGAAAATATGGAGTTTAGCCATGAGATTTTTGGAGAAAAGTTTTTTAATGCAAAAATAAAAATAAACCGACTAAGTGAGTCTTATGATGTACTTCCATTAACTGTATCAGAAAGGTTATTACAAGATATTGATATTAAAAGCAATAATAAGGTTAATGTAATTGGACAGCTTAGATCTTATAATAAAAATATAGATAATAGAAATAGATTAGTGTTAACTGTATTTGTTAGAGAAATAAAACAGATAGAAGATGAAAATAGAGATCCAAATAGCATATTCTTAGATGGATATATATGCAAAGAACCAATATATAGAAAAACACCACTAGGAAGAGAGATAACAGATTTATTAGTAGCTATAAATAGACCTTACAATAAATCAGATTATATACCATCAATTGTTTGGGGACGTAATGCTAAATTTGCAAAGACTTTAAAAGTAGGGGATAGAATACAAATGTGGGGAAGAGTACAAAGTAGAGAATATGAGAAAAAGACAGAAAATGGAGAGACTGTAAAGAAAGTAGCATATGAGGTATCTATATCAAAAATTAAAAAATTATCTGAAAATAACAGTCAATCTTAAATACTTATATTTAGCTATTGAATAGTTGCTCATGATTTATTATAATCTATTCTATGATAAATTTTAGAGGAAGATAAGAGGGGGAGCACTGTGAAAAGCGTATTATATCATGACTATGAGCCAAATGCAGACTTAATTGAAGAATCTGATGATGTAACGTGTTTTTTGGATACCATTAAATATGATATAGGAGACAAAATACTACTTGTTGGAGATATAGGCAACTTAGGTAAAAGGCTTAGGATGCTTGGAGTTAATGTTACTATATTAGAGCATAGCAACTATCAAGATGTATGTCCATCTTTAATAAACAATGAAAATTGTACTGTTGTAAGAGGTGCATTAGAATATATGCCTTTTAATGATAGTTTTTTTGATAAAGTAATAGTATTAGATCATTTTAACCATACGAGCAATTGCAAGAAAGCATCAAATGAAATACGTCGAGTTCTAAAGCGTAAGGGAGAACTTATACTAGAAGATCGTAATTTGAAAAATTTAAAGGTGAAACTAAAATATCTTAAGCATAGACTTTTTGGAGAGCATGTACATTATAACTATCCACAAGAAATACTTAATATATTTGCAAAATTAAACTTTGAAGGTGCCCTTAAAGAAATAGAGAACGAAAGATACATTTATATAGGAAAAAGAAAATAAATGAATTAAAATATAATTGTAGATAAAAATATTTAAAGACTAGGTTATCCTGGTCTTTTATTATAGGAGAGAATAATAGGTATGAATATTAATTTTACATTAATAGTAATAGTAATGTTATTTGTAATACTTATGTCAATTCAATTAACTTTAAATAAAATATATGTGATATTAAGAGAAATAAGAGAATTGATGAAGCTAAAGAAAAATAAGGAATGATAATTATGAATAGTTTGGAGTATATAAAAGAAGATATTCAAAATATAGCAGAGGCTATACTCTCTGTTCTTAACATTGATGTTACTATAGTAGATGAAAATTTAATTAGAATTGCAGGTACAGGTAGATACTTACGAAAAATTGGAGAAAGATTAGATGGCTACTCAGCATTCAAAAAATCTTTAGAAGAGCAAATATCTATAATTATCGATGATCCACATGCAAGTAATATATGTAAGGAATGTGACCATAAAACTTACTGTAAGGAACATGCAGAGGTTTGTTGTCCAATTACATTAGATGGATATTCATATGGTGTTATAGGATTGATTGCCTTTACAGAAAGTCAAAAAGAAATAATAAGAGAAAATAGAGATGGACTTTTAAATTTTTTAGGAAAGATGGCAGATTTAATTTCAAATAAATTAAAAGCTCAAATTAATACTGAGGAGTTAGAATTAGAAAAGAAAAAGCTTGAAACTCTTATAGATAGCATGGATAGGGCTATAGTATCTGTAGAGACAAATGGAAAAATAGATAAGTATAATTCTAAGTTCAAAGAAATATTCAATTTAAATGATAGTGAAGTAGAAGGTAAAAGTGTAGTTAAGGTTTTAAGTTTTATAAATGAGCCATTAAATAAAGATTTTAAAAGATATAAATCAGGTATGTTTTTTTACAGAAAAGATGGATATGAGATAAAAGGGATTTATAATATTAATAAAATCTCAGTCAAAGATAAGCTAAAAGGGTATGTAATTGATTTTATAGATAAAAGAGAAGCTATAAAAAACTATAATAGAATTAATAAAGATTATAAAATAGTATTAGATAATATTATAGGAGAAAGTAATATAATAAAAGCTATTAAAAATGAATCATACATAGCATCTAAGTCGAGTTCTACAGTCCTAATAACAGGTGAGAGTGGTACAGGAAAAGAGTTATTTGCAAGAGCAATTCATAATCATAGTGATAGAGCAGATAATCCTTTTATAGCTGTAAACTGTGCAGCTATACCAGATAATCTTTTAGAGAGTGAATTATTTGGTTATGAGGAAGGTGCTTTTACAGGAGCTAAAAAAGGTGGAAAATTAGGAAAGTTTGAATTAGCTCACAAGGGAACAATTTTTTTAGATGAAATTGGTGATATGAGCTTACATCTACAAGCGAAATTACTTAGAGTTTTACAAGAAAGAGAGCTTGATAAAATAGGTGGAAAATCAAATATTTCAATTGATGTAAGAATCATTTCAGCTACGAATAAAGATTTAGAAGATATGGTTTCGAAGGGTATTTTTAGAGAAGATTTATACTATAGATTAAATGTTATACCAATACATTTACCAAGTTTAAAAGAAAGAAGAGAAGATATACCATTATTAATAGATTACACTATAAAGGAATACTCAAATAAACTTGGAAAAAATGTAGATCATGTAGATAAAGATGTTTTGAAGGTTATGATGGATTATAGATGGCCAGGTAATATAAGAGAACTTCAAAATATCATAGAATATAGTATTAATATGTCATCTTCTTCAGTAATAACTTTAGATTCTATTCCTCAAAAAATAAAAAGTACAAATATTAATGAATTAATAGATGATAATAGAGAAATAAGAACATTAGAAGACTTAGAAAAACAGGAAATTATAAGAGCTTTAAATAAATTTAAAAATTTTAAAAAGGATAAAGAATTGGTAGCTAAGGCCTTAGGTATATCTAGAGCTACTTTATACAGAAAGTTAGAAAAATATAACATAGTCTCAAAATGAAACTAAATCTCATTTTGAGACTATTTTTTATTATATTGAGATTTTATATAATGAAAAAATAATACCTACAAAAAAATTAATCAAATATATACATGTGAACATAAGTAAAATACTAAAAAATAAAATATATTATTTTAAAATAAAACTTGGCATGAAAATTGCTAGATTATAAAATAGAATTAAATATTAAAAATAATTTTTTTGGAGGTTAATATTATGAGAGATATAAGAAATAATTTAATAAATATATTAATAGAAGAAGTTAAACCGGCACTAGGATGTACAGAGCCAGTTGCAGTAGCATTAGCTTGTGCAAAAGCAAAAGAATTACTAGGGGAAGATGTAGTTTCTAATAAGATACTATTAAGCCCAAATGTTTATAAAAATGGTATGTGTGTAGGAATACCAGGAACTGAAAGATTAGGATTGAAGATAGCTGCAGCAATGGGGTTACTAGGTGGCCATTCAGAAAATGGTCTTCAAGTATTAGAAACTTTAGATGAAAATCAAGTAAAAGATGCTGAAAATTATATGGATAATAATCCTATAGATATATCACCATTAGATACAAACGAAAAGGTTTATATAGAAGTTACATTAAAAGGCAAAAATCATAACTCAAAAGTAGCTATAAGAAGTAAACATGATAACTTTGTTTATTTAGAAAAAGATGGTGAGGTATTATTAAGTAATGAAGAAGTAAGTACTACTACAAAAACGCTAGTAAAAGAAGAAAATATAATGGATAGTATAACTATAAAAGAATTGGTTGAAAATATTGAAAAGCTTAATTTTGAAGATATTAAATTTTTATTAGATGGTATATCTATGAATGAAGAGATAGCTGAGTATGGATTAAACCAAAAAGTAGGGATAGGTGTAGGCTATGGGATGAAAAAATCTATGGAAGAAGGCCTTTTAGGAGATGACTTAATGAATCAGGCTATGATGATAACTGCAGCTGCATCAGATGCTAGAATGGCTGGAATAAAGATGCCAGTTATGAGTTCTAATGGTAGTGGTAATCATGGATTAACAGCAATACTTCCAATAGTAGCTTATAATAGAAAATTCCCTCAAAGCGAAGAGAGATTAGCTAAATCTTTAGCAGTATCTCATTTAGTTACAGCTTATGTTAAAAACTTTACAGGAAGACTATCAGCAGTTTGTGGTTGTGGAGTAGCAGCATCAACTGGAGCAACAGCAGGTATATCTTGGCTAATGAGTGGAGATATAAGACAAATAGAAGGTGCCATAGAAAATATGGTAGCAAATTTAAGTGGAATGATTTGTGATGGAGCAAAAGCCGGTTGTGCCTTAAAGTTAGCATCAGCAGCATCAGCAGCAGTTCAAAGTGCTATAATAGCTAAACAAGAATGCTACGTACCACCAATGAATGGAATAGTTGGGTCAAAGGTAGAACAAAGTATACAAAACCTAGGTAAGATAAGCGATAAAGGAATGTCAGTAACTGATAAAGTAATAATAAATGTAATGGATGAGATGAATAAAATAAACTAAATCCTCCTTGCAAAACAAGCCAATCTCTTATAAAATGGATTTATCATCATTATAAGTGGAGGTTACGTTATGGATATAGAAACTAAAAAATGGGAAGTTCTATGCTCTAAAGAACAAATAGATGAAAGATTAAAAGAGCTAGGCTCTCAAATATCAGAAGATTATAAGGGTAAAAACTTATTAGTAGTATCATTACTTAAAGGGAGTTTTATATTCTGTGCGGATTTAGTTAGACAAATAAATGTTCCGGTTAGAATAGAATTTATGACAACTGCTAGTTATGGTCATGGAGAAGAAAGTAGCGGAACTGTTAATGTAGTATCGGATGTAAAAGCAGATTTAGAAGGATACGATGTATTAGTAGTAGACGATATAACTGATAGTGCTCTTACAATGGACTTTGTTATGAAGCATTTAAGTTCTAAAAATCCAGCTAGTATAAAATCTTGTGTATTATTAGATAAACCAAGTAGAAGAAAGGTTGATTTAGTACCTGATTACTGCGGATTTACTATAGAAGATAAATTTGTTGTTGGATATGGATTAAACTTTGGTGATTATTATAGAAATGTACCATATGTATTCAACGTAACAAACGAAGATAGATAGAGTTAACATAAAAAGAGGGTATTTCGGATGTATTTGCCAGAGCTCGGGCGTGAATTTATAATTCACACCCTCTGCTCTAGCTTGCACGTACTGTGAAATAGCCTCTTTTTTTATATAAATGATAGAGGAAAGAAAAGCAAAAAAGATTTAATAATTAAATAGAATATTTAATGAATAAATTTATACGGAGGTATGTTTAATGAGTAAAAGAGTTATGCATCATGTTTGTATTCAGACTGAGAAGTATTATGAGTCACTTAGGTTTTATAGGGATATTTTAGCGTTTGAGGTTGTTAAGGAGACTAAGGGGTTTCATGGTAGGGATTATAATACTTGGCTTAAGCTCGGTGATTTTATGATAGAACTTCAAACTCCTAAAAAGGGTAATACTTTGAATAAGTGGAGTTTTTTAAATGAAGGTATAGTTCATATGTGCTTTTTAGTAGAGGATATTGATGAGGAATACAATCGAATAATAAGCCTTGGATATGATAATTTTAAAGTCAAGAATGGAGAGATTATTTATAATGTAGAAGGTGGAAAATTATTTAAAGTAAAAGCGCCAGAAGGAACGGAAGTAGAAATTAGAGATACCAATATATAGTAAGGAAAAATAGCTTCTAAGTGAATTAACTAAACTTTAATATTTAGTTAATATGTTAGAGGCTTTTTTTGTATCAAAAACCTCTAAATATCAATATTATAGTAGTAGTAGACTAAATAAGGGGGTAAAAAAATGAGACAATGGAATAAAGAATATTCACTTGTTAGATTTCTTCATGCAGTTCCAGAGGGAGAAGATGTAGATATATATATAAATAATATACCTTTTTATAAAGGATTGGAATTTACAGAATTTAGCCCATATGTATATGTACCACAAGGAAATTATACAGTTACAATATATCTAGAGGATACTCAAGAAAATCCATTAGTAAATGAAAGAATAGATGTGAGTGTAAATCAATTGGTTACAATAGCTATAACAGGAGAGGGGGAAGATGTAAAACTATTGCCTATAGTAGAAGAAACTGAAGTAGTAAGCGGAAGTAATGCTAAGGTTAGAGTGGTTCATCTATCTCCAAATGCGCCTTCAGTAAATATAACTGCAGATAACCAAGAGTTATTTGCAGATGTAAAATATAGAGATGTTACACCATATATAGCAATTCCAGCTAAAGAGTATACCGTAAATGTGGAAGAATCGAGAACGAATAGACTAATGCGTCAAAATCAAGTAACAGTAAATCCAGGAAGAATATATACTTTTTATGCAGTAGGAAACATACCAAATGTTCAAATATTACAATCACTAGACGGAGCAACTTTCATGAATTAAATAATTAAAAGCCTAGGTAATTAATGTGGAAATAAACTACCACTAACCTAGGCTTTAATATAGATTTTTGACTATTAGTCTAAATCTCTTAAATCTTGAAGAGTTTTTGTTTTATTTGCAGTTTTCTCATCTTTCTTTTTTACCACTCTTGCAGGAGAACCAGCAACAACTGTATTAGGATCAACATCCTTAGTAACTACAGAACCAGCAGCAACAACTGCACCTTTACCAACTCTTACACCTTCTAAAATAACTGAATTAGCGCCGATCATAACATCATCTTCTATTATAACTGGAGTTGCAGACGGAGGTTCTAACACACCAGCGATTACAGAGCACGCTCCAAGGTGAACATTTTTACCTATTATACCTCTAGCCCCAATTACAGCATTCATATCTACCATAGAGTTATCTCCAACAACAGCTCCTATATTAATTACAGCTCCCATCATTATTACAGAATTTTTTCCGAGAGTAACCATATCTCTAATAATAGCACCTGGTTCTATTCTAGCTTCTTCATGTAAGAAATTATATAAAGGAATAGCAGAATTTCTTCTATCAAAATCTATATAAATATCTTCAATGTGTCCTTTTCTAGTTTCAAGTTCACTCATAATTACATTGTAATCACCAATTAAAGTATAAGAACCATTAGATCCAAAAACCTTAAATTTATCATTCTTTTTAAAACTCAAAAGCTTTCCGCAAACATATATTTTAACTGGAGTTTGCTTTTCAGAGTCTTTTATATATTTAGCAATTTCATAAGCATCATTTAAATTTATCATAAGTTAAATCCCCCCTTAATAATGTCTTAATTAAAACATATTATCCATATTATAGTATCCAGGTTCTTGAGCTACTATAAATTTAGCCGCAGCAAGAGAACCTTTTGCAAAAATATCTTTAGATTGAGCTATATGCTTTATCTCAACAATTTCATCATGACCTGCAAAGATAACATCATGCTCACCAACAATTGTTCCACCCCTGATAGCATGGATACCAATTTCATTTTGTTTTCTTTTAGCTTCACGACCATATCTTCCATAATTATTTTCTAATGAAGGTAAAACCTCCTTTATAGCATTAGCAATCATTACAGCAGTCCCACTTGGAGCATCTACTTTTTTATTATGGTGTTTTTCAATTACTTCAATATCAAAATCACTTAAAACTTTAGCAGATTCTTTTACTAATCTAAGTAAGACATTTACACCCAGAGACATATTGTAAGAGTGGAAGATAGGTATAATTTTCGATGCTTCGTAAATTTTTCCTAATTCTTCATCATTATATCCAGTAGTAGCGATTACTAATGGCGTTTTAGTTTTTATTGTATAATCTAAAACATCATCTAGAGTAGAGTGATGAGAAAAATCTATTACTACATCAGATTTTTCATTTACTTCATTCATAGTAGAGTATGTTTTTAAGTTTAAGTCATCTGTGTTTTGATGACTTACTCCACATATTAGTTCAAAGTCAGATGATTCATTAATGCATTTTGTCAAAACTCTACCCATTTTGCCACTGCAACCATTTATTATAACTTTTAGCATGTTTCCTCCTATATATCTAATCCCCAACTAGATAATTCTTTTTTTAAAACTTCAACATTTTTACTATCCATTTCTGCAAGAGGTAGTCTTAATCCTCCAACATTAAATCCTAATAGATTAGCAGCAGTTTTTACTGGAACAGGATTTACTTCTATAAATAAAGCATCTATTAAAGGCTTCATTCCAAGTTGCAAATCTCTAGATCCTTTTAAATCACCTTCAAAAAACTTATTAACTAAGTCATGAGTTTCTTGAGGGCATATATTAGCAAGAACTGATATTACACCACTACCACCAAGAGATAATAGAGGAAGTATACTGTCATCATTACCTGAATATATGGCGAAATCATCTGGAACTAATCGCGCGATTTCAGCAACTTGAGCTAAATCTCCGCTAGCTTCTTTTATAGCAACTATGTTGTCTATTTTAGCAAGTTCTGCAACCAAAGCAGGAGACATATTTACACAAGTTCTTCCAGGGACGTTATACATTATTATTGGAGTTTTAACACTTGCAGCAATAGCCTCAAAATGTTTCTTTATTCCAGACTTATTGCCCTTATTGTAATAAGGAGTTATGACAAGTAATCCATCTACTCCAAACTTTTCGGCCTCTTGACTCATATAGATAGAATGTTGAGTATCGTTACCACCAGTACCGGCTATAACTGGTATTCTTTTATTAACTTTATCTACAATATATTTAATAACAGCAAGATGTTCAGCATCATCAAGAGTACTTGCTTCACCAGTAGTTCCACAGGCAACGATTGCATCCGTATTATTTTCAATATGATATTCTACTAATTCACCTAATTTTTCAAAATCTACTTTATTATCTTCATTAAATGGAGTTATTAAAGCAACTGCAGACCCTTTAAATATCATAAAATTTATCCCCCTTAATATAAAAGAATTATACTAGATTATATTTTATTAATAGTTCAGCTATTTGCACTGCATTAGTAGCTGCACCTTTTCTAATGTTATCAGCTACACACCAGAAATTTATTCCATTATCTATACTAAAATCTCTTCTTATTCTTCCAACAAAAACTTCGTCGTTGCCATTAGAATCAATTGTTGTAGGATACTCTAATTTTTCAGGATTATCAATGACTATAATTCCATCTGTATTTTTTAATTCTTCAATAACATTATCAAGTTCAAATGGTTTTTTTAGTTCAACATTTATAGATTCGCTATGGCAGTTTTTAACTGGAACTCTTACAGTAGTAGCAGTAACTTTTATATCGTAATCATTAAATATTTTCATAGTTTCATTAACCATTTTCATTTCTTCCTTCGTATATCCATTTTCAGTAAACACGTCTATATGAGGAAGACAGTTATAAGCGATAGGTTTAGGATAAAATTCGTTAGATTCTCCATTTATACCATTTTCTAAATCTTTTACTCCTTTAACACCAGAACCAGAAACAGCTTGGTATGTAGAGTATACGATTCTTTTTATTTTATATTTTTCTTGAAGTGGTTTTAAAGGAACTACGGCCTGAATAGTAGAACAATTAGGATTTGCAATTATTCCATTATGATCTTTAACTGCTTCTGGATTAACCTCAGGAACTACTAATGGAACTTTAGGATCCATTCTCCAATAGCTTGAATTATCTACAACTAAAACACCTTTAGAAGCTGCAATAGGAGCAAATTTTTCACTTATAGCTCCACCTGCTGAAAATAATGCAATTTGGATATCTCTATCAAAAGAGTTTTCTGTTAATTCTTCAACTACATAATCTTTTCCTGCAAATTTAACTATATTACCAGCTGATTTAGCAGATGAAAATAAATAAAGATTGTCTATTGGAAATTTTCTTTCTTTTAATACCTTTAAAAAAGTTCTACCAACCATACCAGTAGCACCTACTATTGCCACATTTACTTTTTTCATTTTAATCACCCCAATTAATATATATTTACTAAAATCCCATTTAAACACAAAAATAAATTAATTTTATAAAACTATATAAAAAAACGCACAAAGGAATACTTTGTACGTTAGAAAATATATCAAAGTAAACCTTGTAGCCCAACACTTAATATATAAGTGACAGTATTACATATATTTTATGTAATCCCAGAAAATATCTTTGCCAAGATACATCTTCGGCCATAATTCCTTTTTCTAATTATCAACACTTGCCAGTTACAATTAGATACTAATAATTACGGCACCTCTACCTTAGGTTAAGAGGCTATTAAATTTAGTATTATTTTAATAGATAAAATAGAAAAAATCAATAAAAATTTAGAAAATTCAAAATTTAACAATAAAATTCAAAATACTACAATTTTAAAAATTTTCATAATAAATATACCTAATCATATTACAAAAAAGTTATAATTATGTTAGAGGAAAATGTTATCTATAATAAAAAGGGGGAAGTTTTATGGATACTCTAAAAGAATTATTTAAAATTGGGTGTGGACCTTCAAGTTCACATACTATGGGTCCACAAAGAGCAGCAAAAAAATTTAAAGATAAAAATTTAAATGCAAATAGTTATAAAGTTAGATTATATGGTAGTTTAGCAGCAACAGGTGAAGGACACTTAACAGACTATATAATCAAAAAGACTTTGGAACCAAAAGAAGTTGAAATAATTTGGGAACCAGAAACAATAAAAGAATTTCATCCAAATGGAGCAACGTTTATAGCGTTGGATGAAAATAAAAATGTAATTGATGAATATACGGTATTTTCTGTAGGTGGAGGAACAATAAAAGAAGAAGATGAAGAAATATCTAAAGAAGGACAAACATATCCGCTTACTACAATGGATGAAATAATGAAGTGGTGCAAAGAATATAATAAAACATTACTAGACTATGTGTTAGAGCATGAAGATGAAGATATATTAGATTATATAGAAAGTATCAAAAAAGCCATGAGAAAATCTATAAATGAAGGATTAGAGGCTACAGATTTGATACCAGGAAAATTGTTATTAAAAAGAAGAGCTAAAGATTTTTATAATAAATATTTAGAAAGTGAAAAATTTACTACAATGTTATTTTCTTATGCATTAGCTGTATCAGAACAAAATGCATCAGGGAACATAATAGTAACAGCTCCAACTTGTGGGTCAGCAGGTGTTATACCAGGGGTACTTTTAAGTTTGCAAGATCATAGCGGATATAGTGAAAGACAAATAAATGAAGCACTATTAGTCGGTGGATTAATAGGTAACATAATTAAACATAATGCATCTATTTCAGGTGCAGAAGTTGGATGCCAAGGAGAAGTGGGAGCAGCTTGTTCAATGGCAGCTGCAGCTATTACATATCTTAAAGGAGGAACAACTGAGCAAATAGAATATGCAGCAGAAATAGCATTAGAACATCACTTAGGGATGACTTGTGACCCTGTGTATGGATATGTTCAAATTCCTTGTATAGAAAGAAATGCAATAGGAGCAGAGAGGGCTTTAGATTCTGCCAACTATGCACTATTAACTGACGGAACTCATTTTATATCTTTAGATCAAGTTATTCAAACTATGAAAGAAACCGGGATAGATATGATGGATAAATATAAAGAAACAGCTAAAGGTGGATTAGCAAAGCATTTCTTCTCCTGTTAGTATTAATTATTAATATACATAATTATATTTGTATTTATTAACAATAAAAATTAATATATAATATATTTTGAATATTTCAACATTGATAAAATATACTATATTTTATACAAAGATAATTTATTTACTTAGGGGAGGCAAATAATAATGAGAGATATAGAATACTTATTTGATCAGCTTAAAAATCATAGATGCGAACTACATAATATAGGTGAGGTTGGTAGAAAAGAATATAAAACTTCTCAGTATATAAGAGATTATCTAGATAAATTAGGGATAGAGTATAAAGTTTATTTGGAGACTGGAACAGTTGGAGTTATAAAAGGTCATAATCCTAAAAAAACTATTGCATTTAGATCAGATATAGATGCTTTAAGTACAGATAAGGGCGTTGAACATTTATGTGGTCATGATGGTCATATGAGTATACTATTAGGTCTGATAGAGTATTTAAATGATACTAAGGATTCATTAAATGATAATATTGTATTTATATTTCAACCAGCAGAAGAGGCACCTGGAGGAGCTGAAGAATTAGTTAAATTAGGTGTTTTAAAAGATTATGATGTAGATGAAATATATGGACTTCATATATATCCAGAGATACCAGAAGGATATGTAGGTGTTAGAGATGGTTATTTTCTAGCACAAGCAGGAGAAGTTGATATAGACGTAGTTGCAAAAAGTGCTCATGGTGCTATGCCTCAAAATGGAATTGATGCTATAGTAATAGCATCTAATATTATAAATAGTTTACAGACTATAGTATCTAGAAATATAAGCCCTATAGATAACGCAGTAGTAACCATAGGTAAAATGACTTCAGGTACTGTAAGAAATATAATTGCAGAGAATGCAAGATTAGAAGGCACAATAAGAACATTTAACCCAAAAACTTATGAACTGATGAAAAAAAGAATAAAAGAAATTATTTTAGGATATGAGCAAGTTTATGATTGTAAAATAAATCTAGAAATAAGAGATTTTTATCCGTCTGTAAATAATGATAAAAGACTATATGATGAATTTTTAAATATAGTAGAAAGTGATAAGATTATCAGATTAGATCCGCTAATGGTATCGGAGGATTTTTCTTACTACCAAAAAGAAGTCCCAGGATTATTCTTTATGCTTGGTTCTAGAAATGAAGAAAAAGGATATATAAATGGTCTTCATAATGCAAAATTTAATTTTGATGAAAATATATTTTTAAATGCTTTAGATATATATATAAAATTATTAAAATACAAAAATTCAATAGATTAAAAAATTACACCCCTTATTTTTTGTATAAATTTTACGCAGATGATAAAAATACAGAAAAGAAGGGGTGTTTTTATGGATAATAATAAATTAACAAAAGAACTAATAGAAAAGTGTGAAAAAACTAAAAAAGGAGCTACTAAAAAGCAAAAACCATTGACAAATGATGATATAATGAAATATGAGATAGCATCAGAGCTAGGCTTAATAGATAAGGTTAGTGAAAGAGGATGGTCTGGTTTGACAGCAAAAGAAGCAGGTAGAATTGGCGGAATGCTTACATCACGAAAAAAGAAAATGAAGAAGATGATGGAGGACAAAAATAAAGAGGATGAATCAGTATAAAGATTTTGCATTTGTCTATGATGAACTTATGAATGAAGTTGACTATGACGGATGGGTTGACTATATAGAGAATATAATAAAGAATGAAGAAACTCAGGTTAAAAATATATTAGAACTAGCTTGTGGAACAGGTAATTTAACTATACCTCTTACTAAGAAAAATTATGATATAGCTGGAATAGATATATCGGAAGAGATGCTTAGTGTGGCTAGAGAAAAAGGTGAAGAAGAAGGCGTAGAGTTAGTATTACTTCAGCAAGATATAGCAGAACTAGATTTCGATATTCCAAATCTAGATTGTATATTATGTGCTTGCGATGGGTTTAATTACATAACATATGACGAAGATTTAGAAAATGTATTTGCTAAATCACATGAGTTACTAAAAGAAGATGGATTATTCATATTCGATATAAGTTCATACTATAAATTATCGACTATATTAGGTAACAATATGTATGGTGAAAATAGAGAAGATATAGCTTATATGTGGCAAAATTACTTTGATGGAGAAGATAATTTAGTTGAGATGGAATTAGCATTCTTTATAAGAGATGAAGAAGATGAGAGGTTTGACAGATTTGAAGAAACTCACTTACAAAGAGCCTATAAAGAAGAAGAAATAATAAACTTACTTAAAAAAGTAGGATTTAATAAAATTAAGACATATGGAGATTTTACTTTTGAAAGTCCTAAAGATGACAGCGAAAGAATATTCTTTGTATGTAAAAAATAATTAGGATTTATCGGAGGAATACAATGAAAGACTATGTAATAAGAGCAACAGCAGGAGATGGACAGATAAGAGCATTCGTAGCTACTACTAGAAATTTAGTTGAGGAAGCTAGAAGTTTACATGAAACAACTAAGGTTGCAACAGCAGCATTAGGGAGAACATTAACAGCTACATCTATGATGGGGTTAATGATGAAAAATGAAAATGATAAGATAACAGTTATAATAAAAGGTGGCGGACCAATAGGGACGATATTAGTTACATCTGATTCTAAAGGAAATGTTAAAGGATACGTAACAAATTCAAATGTAGAAGTAGAAAACTATCCAAATGGAAAATTAAACGTAGCAGGAGCTGTAGGAACGCAAGGTCATGTTAAAGTTATAAAAGATATAGGACTTAGAGAACCATATAATGGATCATATCCATTAGTTAGTGGAGAAATTGCAGAAGACTTTACTCACTATTTTGCATTATCAGAACAAACTCCATCAGTAGTATCATTAGGAGTTCTTACAAGAGCAGATGAAGTTGAACATGCAGGAGGATTTATAGTTCAATTAATGCCAGATGCTCAGGAAGAAAATATAGCTAAATTAGAGCAAAATATAGGAAAATTATCTTCTATAACTAATATGTTAAAGGATGGTAATACTCCAGAAGATATATTAAATATAGTATTAGATGGTTTAAATCCCAAAATATTAGATACATGCGAAGTAAAATTTGAATGTGAGTGTTCAAAAGAAAAGGTTAAAAATGCCTTAGTTGCTATAGGAAAAAATGCTTTAGCTGAAATTATAGAAGAAGATAAAAAAGCAGAGGTTGGATGCCAATTCTGTAACAGAAAATATAATTATACAGAAGAAGAACTGATAGAAGTATTAGAAAACATGTAGATATATGTAATAAATCAGTTATTAAAATAATAGGTGTATCTCAAAATAAAAGTAATAACATTATTGATATTATTCATTTTATTTTGGGGTAGACCTACTTTTATATATTATTTAAAATAATATATAAGAAAATAATTCTATAATATAATTCATAGTGTCACAGGGGGATAGATTATGGATAGTAAGTTAAAACCATTTCAAAGTTATTTAGATAAACATACACACATTATATCTAGTGTATTGAATATAGATATTGAAATAGTGGATGATAAATTAATTAGGCTTAATGGTACTGGAGTATATAAAAGTAAGATTAATGAAAGCGTTATTTCGGAGGGGAATATATATAGTCAAGTTCTTGAAACTGGTAGAGAATTAGTTGTGTTAGATATGCAGAATAATGATATTTGTAGAGATTGTGACAATTATGAGAAATGTTTAAACAAAGTTATTATAGCAGTACCTATAAAATACAAAAATCAAACACTAGGGGTTATAGGAGCAATAAGTACTGATCCTCAAAAAAAGAAAGATATAACAGAAAAAATAGATTCATATCTTCCATTTATAGAAAATATTTGTGATTTAATATCTATGAAAATAGATGAATCTGAAATAAATAAAAATAATGATAAAAAAATTAAATTATTTCATGAAATAATAAATAATTTAGAAAAAGGGGTAGTTATATTAGATATACAAAATAAAATATCATATGTTAATAATATAGCTCAAATATCACTGAATTTAAGCAATAGTTCAATAGGGGAAGATTTAAAAATAGTTAACTATGAAAAGTCTACTAATAGTAAAGAAATCATTAATATAGAAATAAATAAACACATTTACACTATGACAGCAAAAATATTACCAGTGTATCCTTATATAAAAGAATATGATAAGATTATTATATTTGATAAGGTAATCAATGAAAAAAGTGATGTTGAAAATCTTATTGATAATGGATGGGGCATATATAAAAGTGACTCTATAATAGGAAATTCTGATGCAATGTGTAAGGTAAAAAATAGGATAAAAAAATTAGCTAAATCTAACTCTACAGTTTTAATTACTGGAGAGAGTGGGACTGGAAAAGAACTTA
This sequence comes from Romboutsia faecis, assembly GCF_014323405.1. GTDB lineage: Bacteria > Bacillota > Clostridia > Peptostreptococcales > Peptostreptococcaceae > Romboutsia_E > Romboutsia_E faecis. Next base: position 131,197 of record NZ_JACRWE010000004.1, read on the forward strand.
TCGCAAGAGCAATACATGCACAAGGGAACAGAAGTAAAAATCCTTTTATAGCTATAAACTGTGCAGCAATACCAGAAAATTTACTCGAAAGTGAACTTTTTGGTTATGTAAAAGGTGCATTTAGTGGAGCAAGTAACAGTGGGAAAATAGGAAAATTTGAATTAGCAAATGAAGGTGTTATATTTTTAGATGAAATAGGAGATTTATCATTTCATTTACAAGCTAAATTACTAAGAGTTTTACAGGAGAGGAAATTTGCAAGGGTAGGTTCTAATAAGCTTATAGACCTAGATATTAAGGTTATTTCTGCAACCAATAAAGACCTTTTAAAGTTAGTCAATGAAGGGAAGTATAGAGAAGATTTATATTATAGGCTAAATGTAATTCCAATAAATCTGCCACCATTAAGAGAGAGAAAAGAGGATATTAATGAAATAATGGAATCCTTCATAAATAAATACTCAATAGAACTTGGTATCTTAGATATAAAGATTGAAGAAAAAGTTATTAAAATGTTGAATAATTATAATTGGCCGGGAAATATTAGAGAATTAGAAAACGCAGTAGAGTATATGATGAATTTAGTAGGAGAAGATGGAATAATAGTTGAAGATATGCTTCCTATAGACATATTAAATTATTATAATAAAAAAAATTATACAATAACTTCATATAGAAGAGAAGAGTACATAAGTAATCAAAATAATAGTTATAATATAGAAGAATTTATAAGTGATGGAAAACAGGATATACTTTCTCTTAAGGATTTAGAATTATTATATATTAATAAGATATTAGATAGATTTGGAAGAGATACGAAAAGTAAAAAGGAAATAGCTAAGAGACTAGGAATTGGTCTAGCCACTTTATACAGAAAGCTTGATGAAAAATAAAATAAGAAATTCTCAAAAATAATTCTCATATTGGGAAAATTTCCTAATATGAGAATTATTTTTTTTGTTTTTTAAAAGTAAAAGTTTAATATTAAATCATAGAAGTAATCTCAGATGTGTAATCACAAGGAATACAATTTATTTATTTTAAAAAATCAATTTTGGCACAGGAATTGCTTTATAAAATAGTATAACTTATAAAAAATTCAAAAGGAGAAATAATATGGATCAAATAAAATGGAAATTAAATACACTGCCAAAAGCAGATGATAATGAAAAACAAAAGGGGATAGAGTTTTTAAGAGATAAAGAAATATCAAAAGTTAAAGGATTTCATGAAAGTATTCCTCAGTATGAAAGAACTCCATTAGTTAAATTAGAGAACCTAGCTAAAATGTTAGGTGTAGAAGGTGTTTACTTAAAAGATGAATCATATAGATTTGGATTAAATGCATTTAAAGTTCTTGGAGGATCTTTTGCAATGGCTAAATATATGGCTGATAAATTAGGAAAAGATATATCGGAACTTCCATATGAGAAATTAATATCTGATGAAGTAAGAAATGAATTAGGGGATATAACATTCTTTACTGCAACAGATGGTAACCATGGTAGAGGGGTAGCATGGACTGCAAATAAATTAAAGCAAAAATCTGTAGTGTATATGCCAAAAGGATCATCACTAATAAGATTAAATAATATAAAAGCTGAAGGTGCCAAAGCTAGTATAACTGAGTTAAACTATGATGATGCTGTAAGACTTGCAACTGAAGATGCAGCAAAAGTAGGAGGACTTGTAGTTCAAGATACAGCTTGGGAAGGTTATGAAGATATTCCAGCATGGATAATGCAAGGATATGGAACTATGGCCAAAGAAGCTGTGGAGCAATTATCTGAATATGGAGTAGAAAGACCTACTCATGTATTTATTCAAGCAGGTGTTGGTTCTTTAGCAGGAGCTGTTCAAGGGTATATGGCAGCTAAATTTGAAGATTGTCCAATAACAGTAGTGGTTGAAGCAGATAAAGCTGATTGCTTCTATAAATCTGCAGAAGCAGGAGATGGAAAGCCAAGATTTGTAGGTGGAGATATGCAAACTATAATGGCTGGTCTTGCTTGTGGAGAACCAAATACAATTGGGTTTGAAATATTAAAGAACTACTCTGAAGCTTTTATATCTGCACCAGATTGGGTTTCTGCAAAAGGTATGAGAATATTAGGAAATCCATTAGTAGGAGATAAAAGAGTAATTTCGGGAGAATCTGGAGCAGTTACTACAGGTACATTAGTATCTATAATGCAAGATGAAAGTTTATCTGAGTTAAGAAAAGCATTAAAATTAGATAAAAATTCAAAAGTATTATTAATAAGTACAGAAGGAGATACAGATCCAGATAAATATAGAAGCATAGTTTGGGATGGAGAATGTCCAAGTGTATAAGTTGATTCTTATAAGATAATTTTAGATTATAAATAAAAAATTTTAGGGGGATCCATAAATGTTAAATGAAATAAGAAAACAAGAATTAATAGAATTATGTCAAGACTTAGTAAGAAACTCAAGCTATTCAGGTAAAGAAGAAAATGTAGTAAAAGCAATAGAAAAGAATTTTGAAAAATTAGGTTTTGATAGCTGGTTTAGAGATGAGTATGGAAACATAATAGGATGCATAAAAGGAAATAAACCAGGTAAGAAGATTTTATTCGATGGTCATATAGATACAGTTCCAGTTCCTGATGAAAGTAAATGGAGTGTACCACCTTTTGAAGGGTTAATAAAGGACGGAAAAATATATGGAAGAGGAACTTCTGATATGAAAGGTCAGCTAAGTGCAATGATGGCTGCTGTTTCATACTTTGCAAAAGATACAAACAAGGATTTTGAAGGAGAACTTTACGTAGCAGGTGTTGTACATGAAGAGTTATTCGAAGGAATAGCTTCTAGAAAAATTAGTGAAGCTGTAAAACCTGATTATGTTGTAATAGGAGAATCTTCAGAATTAAATTTAAAAATAGGTCAAAGAGGTAGAGGCGAAATAGTAGTAGAAACTTTCGGAAAGCCTGCTCATTCAGCTAATCCTCATAAGGGAATAAATGCAGTTTATAAAATGAGTAAGATAATAGAGAAAATACAAGAATTAGTACCACCAACTCATCCAGTATTAGGAGAAGGTATATTAGTCTTAACAGATATAAAATCATCTCCATATCCAGGAGCATCAGTAGTACCTGATTATTGTAAAGCAACTTTTGATAGAAGGTTATTAGTTGGGGAAACAAAGGAAGATGTTATAGCACCGATAAAAGAATTAATATATGAAATGATGAAAGAAGATAAAGAATTAAATGTAAAAGTATCTTACGCTATAGGTAAAGAAATGTGTTATACAGGAAATGTAATAGAAGGAGAGAGATTCTTCCCAGGTTGGTTATACGATGAAAATGATGAGTTTGTTCAAGCTGCATATAAAGGTTTAAAAAAAGCAGGAATAAATCCAGAAATAACTCAGTACTCGTTCTGTACAAATGGTAGTCACTATGCAGGTGAAGCGGGAATAAAAACTATAGGTTTTGGACCTTCTAGAGAAAATTTAGCTCATACAATAGATGAGTATATAGAAATAGATCAATTAGCAATAGGATCTAAAGGATATTATGAGATACTAAAATCAGTTTATAAAAAATAATTGGGAGATGGTTTTTTGAGAACTTTAATAAAACATGGACTTATAGTTGATGGAAATAAAACTAAAGCATTTAAAGGAGATTTATTAATTGAAGATGATAGAATAACTAAAATATCATCAGAAATAAATGAAGATGTAGATAGAATAATAGATGCAAGAGATAGAGTAGTTTGTCCAGGTTTCATCGATACTCATAGCCATTCAGATTTAATGATTCTAGTTAATCCATATAATGAAGTTAAAATTAGACAAGGAATAACAACGGAAGTATTGGGGCAGGATGGAATTTCTATGGCCCCACTTCCAAAGGATCATATATCTCCTTGGAGAAAGAATCTAGCAGGTTTAGATGGTGAGAGTGATGATATTAACTGGGAGTATGAAACTACAGATAATTATCTATCTATGATGGAGGATAATGGAGTAGGATTAAATGAAACTTACTTAGTTCCTCATGGAAATATCAGAATGGAAGCAATGGGACTTGAAGATAGACCAGCTACTAAAGAAGAAATTCAAAAAATGTGCGAAATAACAGAAAGAGAGTTAAAGGCAGGAGCAATAGGGTTATCTACAGGACTTATATATATACCATGTGCTTATTCATTGACTGAAGAAATGATAGAAATATGCAAGGTAGTAGCTAAGCATGATGGTGTGTTTGTAGTACATCAAAGAAGTGAAGCGGATACTATAATAAGTTCTATGGAAGAAATAATAGAAATAGGTAAAAAATCAGGTGTAAAGGTTCACTTCTCACATTTTAAAGTATGTGGAAAAGATAACTGGAAGTACATACCTGAAGTTATTAAATTATTAGAAAAAGCAAAATCAGAAGGTATAAATGTTTCTTTTGACCAATACCCATACGCAGCAGGAAGTACAATGCTTGGGGTTGTTTTACCTCCATGGGCTCATTCTGGTGGAACAGATAAATTATTAGAAAGATTACAAGATGAGAAGCAAAGGCAAAAAATGAAAGATGATATAGCAAATGGCATTGAAGGCTGGGATAATTTTATACAGTTTGCAGGTATAGATCAAATTTTTGTAACTAGTGTTAAAAATAAAAAAAATGAGTTTGCAATAGGGAAAAGTTTATTAGAGTTAGGTGAAATAAGAGGAATCGATCCATTAGATGCCACATTTGATTTGTTATTAGAAGAAGAAAATGCAGTCGGAATGGTAGATTTTTATGGATTAGAAGAACATATTATAGGATTTATGAAAAGAGAAGAACAAAATGTATGTACAGATGGACTTTTAGCAGGTAAGCCTCATCCAAGAGCATATGGTTCTTTTCCTAAGATATTAGGTAGATATGTAAGAGAATTAGGTGTATTAGAGCTTGAAGAAGCTGTTAGTAAAATGACTAAAAAGGCAGCAATTAGTTTTGGAATAAAGGATCGAGGAGAGCTAAAAGAGGGATATTATGCGGACGTAGTAATATTTGATAAGGATACTGTAAGTGGATGTGACGATTTTATAAACTCTATGCAATATCCAACAGGTATAGATTATGTAATTATAAATGGAAACTGCGTAATAGAAGAAGGAAACTATAAGCATATTAAAGCAGGTAAAGTTTTAAGGGGGAATAATCTATGTTATTAGTTGGAAATGGTAGATTAGTAACTCACGATAGTCTAAATCCTTTTATGGAAGATGGATGCGTAGTTATTAATGAAAATATAATAGAAGATTTAGGAACAACATCAGAAATGAAAGCTAAGTACTCTGATTATGAATACTTAGATGCTCAAAGAAAGGTTATAATGCCAGGACTTATAAATTCTCATATGCACATATATAGTTCATTTGCTAGAGGTATGGCAGTACCAGGCAAACCATCAGAAAACTTTATGGAGATATTAGATAATCTATGGTGGAGGTTGGATAAAAAACTTACATTAGAAGATACAAAGTACAGTGCTTATGCAACTTATACTGAATGTATTAAAAATGGTGTAACAACAGTATTTGATCATCATGCAAGCCCACATTCAATAGAAGGAAGTCTATTTACTATAAATGATGTGGCTAGAGAACTTGGAATTAGAACTTGTCTTTGTTATGAAGTATCAGATAGAGACGGAAAAATAATAGCTGATCATGGCATTGAGGAAAACGTTAAATTTATAAAATATGCTATGAAAGATAATAGTGATATGTTTAAAGGTATGTTTGGACTTCATGCAGCATTTACCCTATCAGATGAAACTTTAGATAAGTGTGCTAAGGAAATGGCAGGATTAGATACTGGGTACCATGTTCATACGGCAGAAGGCATAGATGACTTAAAATATAACTTAAAGAAATACGGAAAAAGAGTAGTTCAAAGATTACATGATTTTGATGTACTAGGTAATAAAACAATAGCAGTTCACTGTATACATGTAAATTCTGCAGAAATGAGTTTGCTTAAAGATACTAATACTTTTGTAGTTCACAATCCAGAATCAAATATGGGAAATGCAGTTGGATGTTCTCCAGTAATAGAGTTATTAGATAGAGGGATTACTGTTGGATTAGGAACTGATGGATATACAAGTGATATGTTTGAATCTTTAAAAGTTGCAAATATAATACACAAGCATCATTTATGTGATCCTAGATTTGGATTTATGGAAAGCCAAAAGATGTTAATAGAGAATAATCAAAAAATCACTAAAGCTTACTTTAAAAATGATTTAGGGATAATAAGAAAAGGTGCATATGCAGATATAATAATTGCTGATTATATACCTCATACTCCGATGAATGAGAATACATTAGGTGGACATATGATATTTGGCTTAAGTGGAAGATGTGTAGATACAACCATTATTAATGGGAAAGTTGTAATGAAGGATAGGGTGTTAGTAAATATTGATGAAAGTGAAATACTTTCAAAATCAAGAGAAGTATCTAAAGAATTATGGAATAGAATTTAACTGTTGATTGGAGATAAGTGAAATGAGTGAGGGCCAAGTTAGAAATGTTAGTAAGGCAAGTGACTCAGAGAATATTTTAACTAATTCGAAGGCATTTATTTATGGGTTACAGCATGTATTTGGTATGTGTGCAGGGATATTAGCAGTACCCATAATGATAGGAAATGAAGCTAAGGTTACAAGTACTGAGATGATGATACTTATAAGTGCGACACTTTTTGTATCTGGAATAGCAACATTAATTCAAAGTATTGGATTTAAAGAATTTATAGGAGTAAGAATGCCCCTTATGCTAGGGGCAAGTGCAAATCCTACTTCTACTATGCTTGTTATAGTTGCATCTACTTCAATTGGAGAAGGTAAAGCACTTAGTATAATATTTACCTCAACGATAATTGCAGGTTTATTCTGTTTTTTAATCGCACCGATTTTTAGCAAGCTACTAAGATTTTTCCCTAAAATAGTTACAGGAACAATAATTACTTTAATGGGGATATATTTAATTCCTATAGCAGTTAGATGGTGCGCAGGAGGTGTTACGACTGCTCCTGATTATAGAAGTGTTGAAAATATAATTCTTTCATTTATTGTTTTACTGATAATAGTGGCTCTAAATAAATGGGGTGGGAAAACATTAGGTAGTATGGCAATACTTATTGGGATAATACTTGGAACTATTATATCAATAAGTATTGGTAAATTTGATTTTACAATGGTCAATTCAGCAGGGATATTATCTATTCCAAAGCCATTCTTCTTTGGAGCACCTGTGTTTGATATACCCGCGATTGTATCTATGATAGTTGTAATGTTCATTATGATGATTGCTTCAACTGGAAACACTGTTGCAATTCACGATATATTTGGAGAAGATGTAACTGAAAAGAAGGTTACAAAAGCATTAAGAACAGATGGATTATCTTGTATGATAGCAGGAATATTTAATACATTCCCTCAAGCACCTTGCGCTCAGAACTTAGGTATAGCAAATATGATAGGTATAAAGGGAACAAAAATAACTATAATGGCAGGGATAATATTACTTATTCTAGGTATTATACCGAAATTTGCAGCTATAATAGCATCAATACCGTACCCAGTGCTAGGTGGAGCAGGTCTTGTAATGTTTGGGATGATAATATCAGCAGGGATTAATAGTATAAAACAAGTAGAATTTAATGGAACTAAAAATGGTTTTATATTTTGTGTAAGTATAGCAGTAGCGATGATTCCCATAGCAGTTCCAGATTTTTATGCGAACTTTCCACAAGGAGTTATTCAAACAATTTTAAGTAGTGGGATAACAAGCGGTAGTATATGTGCAATAGTATTAAATCTGATTTTTAACTATAAAGATGTGAAATAAGATAAAGCATTAAATAAATAATTTAGGGGGATGCAAAAATGGCAAATTTAAAAGTTAATATATATGGAATGGAATTCAGTAACCCGGTAATGACAGCAGCAGGACCAGGAGCAAAAGATGGAGATTTATGTATAGAAGCAGTAAAAGGTGGAGCTGGAGGATTATGTACAAAAACTATATCTGTACTTCCTGCAGATGTACCTAGACCATGTATGGGACTTACAAATAGTGGATTTTTAAATACTGAATTATGGTCAGAATTACCAAAAGAGCAATGGATAAAAGAAGAATATCAAAAAGCTAAAAGTGCTGGAGTTCCAGTAATAGTAAGTATGGGTTATACAGCAGATGATATAGAAAAGGTTGCACCACTTGTAAAGCCTTATGCTGATGCAGTTGAATTATCAACTCACTATGTTGGAACAGATGTAGCTCCAATAGTAAATGCATTAAAAGCTGCCAAATCTGCTTTAGATTGTCCAGTATTTATGAAGATGAGTCCACACACAGATATCCAAACAATAGCTAAGGCTGTTGAAGAAGCAGGTGCAGATGGTCTTGTAATGATAAACTCATTTGGACCATGCATGGCTATAGATGTAAATACAGGATACCCAATAATGGGAAGTAAAACAGGATACGGATGGTTATCAGGAGCTCCAATAAGGCCATTAGCAATAAGATGTATATATGAAGCTTCTCAAGTTGTGAATATTCCAATAATAGGAGTTGGAGGTGTTACTTGTGGAAGAGATGTTGCAGAAATGATGATGGCAGGAGCAAGCGCAGTTCAAGTCTGTACAGAAGCAATACTTAGAGGTCCAGGAGTATACGGAAAAATAGCTAAGGAATTAAATGAGTTTTTAGATGAACATGGATATTCAGATGTAAATGAGATAAAAGGATTAGCTCATAAGAAAGTTGATGAAAGGGAATTTAGAACTCACACTGTAGTACCGAAAGTAGACCAAGATAAGTGTATAAAATGTAAGAAGTGCAAGGCAAGCTGTGTTTATGAGGCAATAGAGGTTGGTGAAACTTTAGAAATAGATAAAGATAAGTGTTTTGGGTGTGGATTATGTGTAACAAGATGTCCAAAAGGCGCATTAACAATAAGCTATAAATAAGGTGGAGATTATATGAGTCTAATATTAAAGGGTGGAAAAATAGTAAGTTATAAGATAACTTATTTTTCAGATATAAAAGTAGACGGTGAAAAAATTGTTGAGATAGGAGAAAATCTAGAATCTAAGGATTGTGAGATTGTTGATGTAAGTGGATCTTACATAATTCCAGGAGGAGTAGATACTCATACCCATTTTGATTTAGATACAGGTACAACTATAACGGCAGATGATTTTATATCAGGTACAAAAGCAGCTATAGCAGGAGGAACAACTACTATATTAGACTTTGCAACTCAAAGTAAAGGTAAGTCATTAAAGGCAGGTTTAGAAGAGTGGCATCATAAGGCACGTAATAAAGCTTACTGTGATTATGGATTCCATATGGCAATCACAGACTGGAGTGATTCAGTCTGTGATGAGATGGATGAGATGATAAAACAAGGGGTGTCTTCATTTAAATTATATATGGCTTATAAAGGTACACTTCAAGTTGATGATAGCGTTATTTACAAGGCTCTAGAAAAATCAAAAAATATAGGCGCAATAATAGGGTTTCATTGTGAAAATGGGGATCTTGTTTGTGAACTTGTGGATAAGAATTTAAAAGAAAATCATATATCTCCACAATATCATGCAGCTTCAAGACCTCCAATGCTAGAAGCAGAGGCAACATCAAGACTTATGAAAATAGCAGAGATTACAAAATCAAAAGTTTGTGTAGTACATTTAAGTTGTAAAGAGTCATTAGATGAAGTTCTTAAGGCTAAAGAGAGAGGAGTAGATGTAGTAGTTGAAACTTGTCCACAATATTTACTTTTAAATGAAGATAAATATAAGTTAGAAGGATTCGAAGGAGCTAAATATGTGATGTCACCTCCACTTAGAAATGTAAAAAACAATGATATATTGTGGAAGGCTCTAGAACAAAACCAAATAGATACAATAGGAACAGATCATTGTTCATTTAATTATAAAAAACAAAAAGAGCTTGGAATGGAGGATTTTAGCAAAATACCAAATGGAGCACCTGGGGTAGAACATAGAGTAGGGCTTTTATACACATACGGAGTATCCACAAATAAAATTTCTATCAACAGAATGGTAGAACTTTTATCTACTAATCCAGCTAAAATATATGGACTTTATCCACAAAAAGGAGCTATAGAGGTCGGAAGTGATGCAGATTTAGTAGTGCTAAATCCTAATAAAACTAAGGTAATAAAGGCAGAGGATCAAGTTCAAAATGTAGATTATACACCTTATGAAAATTATAGACTAAATTGTGAAATAGAAAGAGTTTATTTAAGAGGAAAAGAAGTTAGCAGAAATGGAAAGGTTATTGATAATTTTCCAACAGGAAAATATTTAAAGAGGTCATCTAATTAAGGGGGATAACTTGTATGTTTGAATTTATATTGAATAATGAGAAAGTTATTGCTGCAGAAAACAAGAAGCTCTTACAATTTCTTAGAGAAGATATGAATATAACATCTGTAAAGAATGGATGCTCAGAAGGTGCATGTGGAACTTGTATGGTTATTGTCGATGGGCAAGCTAAAAAAGCCTGTGTTCTTACAACTCAAAAACTAATTGGAAAGAATGTAATAACTATAGAAGGTATGAGCGAAAGAGAGAGAGATGTATATGCCTATGCCTTTTCTAGTCAGGGGGCAGTACAGTGTGGTTTCTGTATACCAGGTATGGTAATAAGTGCAAAAGCTTTATTAGATATTAATAATAATCCAACAGAAAGCGAAATAAAGAAAGCTCTAAAGGGTAACATATGCAGATGTACAGGATATGTAAAAATTATTAAAGCTATAGAACTAGCAGCTAAAATATTTAGAGAAAATATAGATGTACCTAAAGTTGCTTGTAAGGGATTGATAGGAGAAAATCTTCCAAGAATAGATGCAGTATCTAAAGCACTTGGAATGGCCGAATATGTAGATGATATAAGAATAGATGGAATGATTTATGGTTCAGCAGTAAGAACAAAGTATCCGAGAGCTCTTGTAAAAAAAATAGATATAGAAGATGCTAAGGCATATCCTGGTGTAGTAGCAGTACTTACATCTAAAGACATACCAGGAACTATAAAGGTTGGTCACTTAAAAAAGGACTGGGATACTTTGATACCAGAAGGAGAAATAACTAGATATCTAGGAGACGCAATAGTATTAGTTGCAGCTGAAACTAAGGAGGCCCTTGAAGAAGCTAAAAAACTTGTAAAAATAGATTATGAAGAATTAACTCCTATTACGTGTCCAGAAGAAGCATTAAAGGAAGATGCTCCTAAAATACATGAAACAGGAAATGTTTTAGTAAATGAGCATTTAGTTAGAGGCAATGCAGATGAAAAGATAAAGAATTCTAAGTACGTTGTCACTAGGAAATATTCTACACCATTTACAGAGCATGCTTTTTTAGAGCCAGAATGTGCAGTAGCAGGCCCACATGGTGAGGATGGAATAATAATATACTCATCTGATCAAGGTGTATTTGCAACTCAACACGAATGTGCAGATATGTTAGGACTACCTTATGAAAAAGTAAGAGTAATAAATAAAATGGTAGGTGGAGGATTTGGTGGAAAAGAAGATATGAGTGTTCAACATCATGCAGCTCTTTTGGCCTATCATACAAAGAAATTTGTAAAAGTACTTCTTACAAGAAAAGAAAGTATAATAATACATCCTAAAAGACATGCAGTGGAGCTAGAGTTAACTACGGCCTGTGATGAAGATGGATATTTAACAGGTATGAAAGCTAAAATTATATCTGATACAGGGGCCTATGCATCTCTTGGAGGGCCAGTACTTCAGAGATTGTGTACTCATGCAGCTGGTCCGTATAATTATCAGGATATAGATATTGATGGGACTGCAGTTTATACCAATAACCCTCCAGGAGGAGCATTTAGAGGATTTGGAGTTACTCAAAGTTGTTTTGCAACAGAATGTAATATAAATCTTTTAGCTGAAAAAGTAGGAATATCTCCTTGGGAAATTAGATATAAAAATGCAGTAAGGCCAGGTCAAGTTTTACCAAATGGTCAGATTGCAGATGAGGGTACTGCTATAGTAGAAACATTAGAGGCTGTTAAGGAAGAATATGAAAAGCATCCTTATGCAGGAATAGCTTGTGCTATGAAAAATAGCGGTGTCGGAGTTGGAATACCAGATATAGGTAGATGTAGATTAGTAATTATAGATGGAAAAGTTCACATAAGAACAAGTGCATCTTGTATAGGTCAAGGAATGGGTACTGTTGCAACTCAAATGATATGTGAAACAGCAAAGATTAGTCCAGATCTTATAGTACATGATGCCCCAGATACATTTTTAACACCAGATTCAGGAAATACTACTGCATCAAGACAAACAGTGTTTACAGGAGAGGCTACAAAGGTAGCTTCTAAAAAGTTAAAAGAAGCATTGGATTCTGGAAAAACATTAGCAGATTTAGAAGGTGAAGAATTTTATGGAGAGTACGCTAGTGTAACTGATAAGATGGGGTGTAATAAAGAGAATCCAATAAGTCACGTAGCGTATGGTTATGCAACTCATGTAGCAATATTAAATGAAGATGGTAAATTAAAAAAACTTATAGCTGCTCATGATGTAGGTAGGGCTGTAAATCCAATTAGTTTAGAAGGTCAAATTGAGGGTGGAGTTGTAATGTCTATAGGATATGCATTAACTGAAGACTATCCATTAGAAAATTGTATTCCTAAAGCTAAATATGGAACATTAGGATTATTTAAGTCTATAGATATACCAGAAGTAAAAGCTATAGTTGTAGAAAAGAATAAGTCAGATTTAGCTTATGGAGCTAAGGGAGTAGGAGAAATAACATCAATACCAACAGCGCCAGCAATACAAAACGCATATTATGTATATGATAACGAGTTTAGGACAAAACTTCCATTAGCAAAAACACCATATAGTAAGAAGAAATAAATTATGGAGGAACGATATGAGTAAAATAGTAATTGATACAAAAAATGCACCAGGGGCAATAGGACCATATTCACAAGGAATAATCGTTGGAAATTTAGTATATACTTCTGGACAGCTTCCAATAGATATAGCAACAGGAGAGTTAGTACAAGAAGTTAAATCAGCTACAAAAGCTTCATTAGATAATATTAAAGCTATATTAGAAGAAGCTGGAACATCAATGGATAATATATTTAAGACTACAGTATTTGTAAAAGATTTAAATGATTTTAATGCAGTAAATGAAGTTTATGCAACTTATTTTAAATCTAATCCACCAGCTAGGTCTTGTGTTCAAGTTGCAAAATTACCAAAAGATGCAGTAATAGAAATAGAAGCAATAGCAGTTTTATAAAAATAATAAATATTAATAAAGCCTAATAAAATTCCATAATCTTTAAGACCCATAATTTTCAAAACCCTATGCTATAGTATAAAATAAATGTTAATATATACTATAGCATAGGGTTTGTTTTAGTGAAATAAAATTAAATGTTGATAGGGGGTTCGGTATGAATTTTAATAATGGTATAGAATTAACACAATCTCAAAAATTAATAATGACAGCGAATCTAAGGCAATCTTTAGAAGTATTAAATATGAATAGGATGGAGTTAGAAAGTGAGATTGTAAAAGAGCTTGAGAGTAACCCTTTATTAGATGCCGAGAAAAACAGTGAAATAAATTGGGAACAGTATATAAAGGATATGGAAAATTCAAGAAGCTTCAATAGGTTTGAAAACGTATTCAATGGCGATAGTGAGGTTAACTTAGAGAATATTATTAAAAGTAATTCTAATATATATGATGATTTAAAATTTCAAATAAGTTTATATAAATTAGATAATTTAGAAAGAATGGTATGTGAGTATATTATAGATAGCTTAGATGAAGATGGATATCTAAATATTAGCGATTACGAAATAATTGAATCATTAAATATAGATGTAGAGACATTTGAAGAATGTATGCATAAGGTTCAGAATTTAGAACCAAGTGGTGTTGCTGCGAGAAATCTAGAAGAATGTTTAATAATACAAATTAATAATCATGGAATATTTGATGAAATATTAGAAAGTATAATAAAGCAAGACTTAAAATTAATTGCAAGTAATAAATATAAAGATATCTGTAAAAAGTACAAAATAACTTTACAAGAATGTAAAAGGTTCGCTGAGTTAATAAAGGATTTAAACCCAAAACCATGTGAAGGTTATTTTAATTCTAGTAAGGAATCTATCTATGTACAACCAGATGTAATTGTAGAAAAAATAGAAGATGAGTTCATTGCATATCTTAATGAAAGAGATTCTTATAAGTTAAAAATAAATAATTTCTATAAAGAAGTTCTAAAAAATTCTCAGGCAGATAAAGATGCAAAGGATTTTATAAAAGAAAGACTAAATTCTGCATTAAGCTTAATAAAGAATATAGACAGTAGAAAGAGCACCATTTTAAAGATAGCTGAAATAATATTAAAAAAACAAGAAGGATTTTTTAATAAAGGAGCTAAATATATAAATCCTATGACTATGAAAGAAGTAGCAGAAGAATTAAGTTGCCATGAATCAACGATTAGTAGAGGGGTAAATGGCAAATATATGTTAACACCATTTGGAACTTATGAGTTTAAGTATTTCTTTAATAGTTCATTAGAAAATGATAATAATGAGGCTATATCTAGTGCCAGCATAAAAAACATGATAAGGGATAAAATAAAGGCAGAAAAAAAGGACAAGCCACTTAGTGATGATAAAATTGCAAAATTACTAAAAGAGGAAGGTATAAATGTTGCTAGAAGAACTGTAGCAAAATATAGAGAAGAGTTAGGTATACTATCTTCAAGTAAAAGGAAAAAATAATAAACTGGAAAAATATAAAAAAATATCCTGAAAACTATTGAAATATATAAAGATATGATTTAAAATTAAATTATCTTGTGGGACTTAAATTGAGTGTAGGGACAATTAACGTCCCTGGTAAAATTATAACAAGGAGTTATAACATGAAAGACCTAATTAAATTTCAGAAAAAATTGATTCCCCAAGTTGTTGAGCTTATGGAAAGAAGATATTCGATTTTAAGACAAATATCTTTAAGTGAGCCAGTAGGAAGGAGAACCTTATCAAGTATATTAGATATAAGTGAAAGAATTATAAGATCAGAAACTGAGTTTTTAAAAGAACAAGGTCTTATAAATGTTGCAGGTTCAGGTATGACAATAAGTCTAGAAGGTGAAGAGCTTCTAGATGATCTTAAGGATACTATGAATTATGTAACAGGACTTTCAAAACTGCAAGATAAGGTAAAAGAAAAACTGGGTGTAAAGAAAGTATTATTAGTACCTGGAAGTTTTGATAAAAATGAAAGTATTTTATATGATATAGCAAAATGTGGAGCTGATTATTTTCTTCAAGTTCTAAAGCCAGAAGATGTGGTTTCTATAACTGGAGGAAGTACAATGCTTGAGTTTTCAAAAGCTCTTAAAACAGATAAAAAATACAATAATGTTACTGTAGTACCAGCTAGAGGTAGTATGGGTAAAATTGTAGAAACTCAAACAAGCAATATAGTTTCTATTATAAGTAAGAAGCTTAGCTCGCATTACAAATTACTTAATATACCAGATGAATTAAGTGAAGAAGCAAAAAATAGTTTAATTCAAGAGCCAGAAATTAAAAGTACATTAGAACATATTGAGAAAACTGATATATTAGTATTTGGCATTGGAAGAGCTGATGAGATGGCAAGAAGAAGAAAGCTATCTGATGATCAAGTTGAAGAAATAATATCAAAGGGAGCAGTGTGTGAAGCATTTGGATATTATTTCAATAAAGATGGAGAAATAGTATATAAGCTAAATACTGTAGGTATAGACTTAAATACTGTTAATAATGTTAGGGAAACAATTGCCGTATTTGGAGGCACAACAAAGGTAGAAGCTTGCATAGCAATCTCAAAGGTGGATAAGAATATAGTTCTTGTTACTGACGAAGAAAGTGCTTGCAAAATTCTAGAATCAATTTAGTTAACCACTAGCCAAGCTAGTAAAATATATTATAAATATGCATACACTTAGGAGGTAGAACGATGGTTAAAGTAGCTATAAATGGATTTGGGAGAATAGGAAGACTTGCATTAAGAAAATTAATGGAGCAAACTGATAAGTTTGAAGTTGTTGCAATAAACGACTTAACAGATGCTAAAACTTTAGCACACTTATTTAAATATGATACTGCTCAAGGTAGATTCAATGGTGAAATAGAAGTTAAGGACGGAGCTTTCGTAGTTAACGGACAAGAAATAAAAGTAACTGCTGAAAGAAATCCTGCAGACTTACCATGGAAAGAATTAAATGTTGATATAGTATTAGAGTGTACTGGATTCTTTACTTCTCAAGAAAAGGCTGGTCTTCACTTAGAAGCTGGAGCTAAGAAAGTTGTTATATCTGCACCAGCAACAGGGGATGTAAAAACTGTAGTTTACAATGTAAACAATGATGTATTAGATGGAACTGAAACTGTAATCTCAGGAGCTTCTTGTACTACTAACTGTTTAGCACCAATGGCTAAAACATTAAATGATGCTTTCGGATTACAAAAAGGATTCATGACTACTATACATGCATACACTAATGACCAAAATACTTTAGATGGTCCTCATGCAAAAGGTGACTTAAGAAGAGCTAGAGCTGCTGCTTCTAACATAGTACCTAACACTACAGGAGCTGCAAAAGCTATAGGTTTAGTTATACCTGAATTAAAAGGTAAATTAGATGGAGCTGCTCAAAGAGTTCCAGTTGTAACTGGTTCAATAACTGAGTTAGTTTGTACTTTAGATAAGAACGTAACTGTAGAAGAAATAAATGCTGCTATGAAAGCTGCTTCAAATGAATCATTCGGATACACTGAAGAACCATTAGTTTCTTCTGATATAATAGGAATAAGCTACGGATCATTATTCGATGCAACTCAAACAAAAGTTATGGAAGTAAACGGAGAACAATTAGTTAAAGTTGTTTCTTGGTATGACAATGAAATGTCTTACACTTCTCAATTAATAAGAACTTTAGGATACTTTGCTAACTTAGCTAAGTAGTTTTAACTAGTCCGGGTTTGTAGTTTTATACTACGGGCTCCGGACTTTTTTAAACAAGGGGAAGATATATTATAAGAATTCGGTTTTGAAAGGAGAACTCAACATGTCAATGCTTAACAAAAAAAGTATAGAAGATATAAATGTGAACGGAAAAAAAGTATTAGTAAGATGTGACTTCAATGTACCTTTAAAGGATGGAGTTATAACTGATGAAAATAGATTAAATGGTGCATTACCAACGATAAAATACCTAATAGAACAAGGAGCTAAAGTTATATTATGCTCTCATCTAGGGAAACCAAAAGGTGAAGCTAAGCCAGAATTATCTTTAGCACCAGTTGCAAAAAGATTATCTGAAATGTTAGGTCAAGAAGTAGTATTTGCTGCTGACGAAAATGTAGTAGGAGAAAATGCAAAGGCTGCTGTAGCTAAAATGCAAAATGGTGATGTAGTATTATTAGAAAATACTAGATATAGAAAAGAAGAAACTAAAAATGAAGAAAACTACTCTAAAGAATTAGCTTCTTTAGCAGAAGTATATGTAAATGATGCATTCGGTACTGCTCATAGAGCTCACTGTTCAACAGTAGGTGCTGGAGAATTCTTACAAGAAAGAGCTTGTGGATACTTAATTCAAAAAGAATTAAAGTTCTTAGGAGAAGCTGTAGCTAATCCTGTAAGACCTTTCACTGCTATATTAGGTGGAGCAAAAGTTTCTGATAAGATAGCTGTTATAAATCAATTATTAGATAAAGTTGATAACTTAATAATTGGTGGAGGAATGGCTTATACATTCTTAAAAGCTCAAGGATATGAAATAGGAACTTCTTTAGTAGAAGAAGATAAAGTAGAATATGCTAAAGAAATGATGGAAAAGGCAGCTGCTAAAGGTGTTAAATTATTATTACCAATAGATAATGCTGTTGCTGATAAATTTGCTGATGTTACTCCAGTTATAACTGAAGATGCTAACATACCAGCAGGACATATGGGTCTAGATATAGGACCAAAAACTATAGAAGAATATGTAAACACAGTAAATGCTTCTAGGACAATAGTATGGAATGGACCAATGGGAGTTTTCGAATTTGCTAACTTTGCAGAAGGTACATTAGCAGTAGCTAAAGCAATGGCTGCTTTAACTGATGCAACTACAGTAATAGGAGGAGGAGACTCTGCTGCTGCTGTTAACCAATTAGGATTCGGAGATAAAATGACTCACGTTTCTACTGGTGGAGGAGCATCATTAGAGTTTTTAGAAGGAAAAGAATTACCAGGAATAGTAGCTTTAGATAATAAATAAGAAATTGCAATTACCAATAGAGTATTTATTGTACTCGATTTTGATACTATAAATATGTTACCACAGAAGTTTTATTTTAATAAAACTACCTTAAATTTTGTTATAATTAAGCTTAGGAAAATTTATCCTTGAATGAATTTTCCTAATGACTTGATTAAAGTGTGGAGGAATTGAAAATGAGAAAACCTATAATAGCTGGAAACTGGAAAATGAATAAGACTATAGCAGAGGCTTTAGCTTTTGTTGATGATGTTAAAGAAAGAGTAAACAATGAAAATGTAGATGCAGTAATATGCGCACCGTTCATAGCTTTAAAAGATTTAAAAGAAGCAACAAAAGGAACTGACATAAAAATTGGAGCTCAAAATATGCATTTTGAAGAAAGTGGAGCTTTTACAGGTGAAGTTTCACCTGGAATGTTAAAGGAAATAGGAATTGACTACGTGGTTATAGGACACTCTGAGAGAAGAGAATATTTCAATGAAACAAATGAAACAGTAAACAAAAAGGTAGTAAAAGCTTTAGAACATGGCATAGATCCAATACTTTGCTGTGGAGAAACTCTAGAACAAAGAGAAGCTGGAGAGACTAAAGCTCATTGTAAAATACAAATTGAAGAGGGATTAAAAAATGTAGCTAAAGAAGATATATCTAAGGTTGTTATAGCTTATGAACCAATATGGGCTATAGGAACTGGAAAAACTGCAACTGCTGAAGATGCTAATGATGTTATATCTTACATAAGAGAAGTAGTAGCAGGATTATATGGAGAGTTAGCTCAAGATGTTAGAATACAATATGGTGGAAGCGTTAAACCATCAAATGTTGCTGAAATAATGGCACAAAGTGATATAGATGGGGCTTTAGTTGGTGGGGCTAGTTTAGCTGCTGACGACTATGTAAAGCTTGTAAATTTCTAAGGAGTGAAATAATATGAAAAAACCAGTTGCTTTAATCATAATGGATGGTTATGGATATACTAGTGAAACTAAAGGGAATGCTGTAGCTGCGGCTAACACTCCTAACTTAGATAGAATATCTAAAGAATATCCAAGCACATTAATAAATGCGAGTGGTCTAGATGTTGGATTACCAAATGGACAAATGGGTAATTCAGAAGTTGGTCACACAAATATAGGTGCAGGAAGAATAGTATATCAAGACTTAACTAGAATAACAAAAGCAATAGAAGATGGCGACTTCTTTACTAATGAAGTTTTATGCCAAGCTATGGATAATGCAGTTGATAAGTCACTTCACATAATGGGATTATTATCTGATGGTGGAGTACATTCACATATAGACCACCTAAAAGCGTTAGTTAAAATGGCTAAAGAAAAAGGTGTAAAAAAAGTATATGTTCATGCATTTACAGACGGTAGAGATACTGATCCACAAAGTGCAATTACATATGTAAAAGAAGCTGAAGAAGTTATGGCTGAAGTAGGTGTAGGGGAATTTGCTTCTGTAAGTGGTAGATACTACGCAATGGACAGAGATAAGAGATGGGAAAGAGTTCAACTTGCATATGATGCAATGGTAGAAGGAAAAGGTGAAACTGCTACTTCTGCTACTGAAGCTATTCAAAACTCTTATAATGAAGGTAAAAATGATGAATTCGTTTTACCAACAGTTATAGTTAAGGATAAAAATCCTGTTGGAACTATAAAAGAAGGAGATTCTGTAGTATTCTTTAACTTTAGACCAGACAGAGCTAGACAAATAACTAGAGCATTAGTTTGTGATGAATTTGTAGGATTTGAAAGACCTTGTATGAAGACTTTCTTTGTATGCTTAACTGAATATGATATAACTATTAAAAATGTTCATATAGCATTTGGACCTCAATCATTAAGCAATACTTTAGGTGAGTATCTAGCTAATAATGGAAAAGTTCAATTAAGAGCTGCTGAAACAGAAAAGTATGCACATGTTACTTTCTTCTTCAATGGTGGAGTTGAAGAACCAAACCAAGGTGAAGAAAGATTATTAATACCATCTCCAAAGGTTGCAACTTATGATTTACAACCAGAAATGTCTGCTGGTGAGTTATTAGAAAAGGTTGTAGCTAAAATAGATGAAGATAAATTTGACTTTATAGTTGTTAATTTTGCAAATCCTGATATGGTTGGACATACAGGAAATGTAGAAGCTGCTATAAAAGCAGTAGAAACAGTTGATAGCTGTGTAGGAAAATTAGTTGATAAAATAATAGAAAAAGGTGGAAGCGCAATTATAACAGCTGACCACGGAAATGCAGAATTAATGGAAGATGTTGAGTCTGGAAAAACAATAACAGCTCATTCTACTAATCCAGTACCATTTATAGTTGCAGGTGAAGAATTTAAAACATCTACATTACTAGAAGATGGAAGGTTATCTGATATAGCACCAACTGTATTAGATATGATGCATTTAGAACAGCCAGAAGAAATGACTGGTCATTCATTAATAAAAAAATAATTATTTAAATAAAAATAATTATTAATATATAAATAAAATAAGGTTTACAAGATATACAATATATTATATAAATTACCCAAATACAAAACTAGATATAAAATTTATCCATCAAATAATATTTATTCTAAAATGTAAAAAGGGGAAAGGGTATTATATTGTATAAGAGGTTAACTATTATATTATAAAATCTGAAGGGAGATATAAATATGTCAGTTATAGAATCAGTATACGCAAGAGAAGTATTAGACTCAAGAGGTAATCCAACTGTAGAAGTTGAGGTAGCATTAGAAAGTGGAGTAATAGGTAGAGCTATAGTTCCATCTGGAGCATCTACAGGGGCTTTTGAAGCTGTTGAATTAAGAGATGGTGACAAAGGAAGATACTTAGGAAAAGGTGTAGAAAAGGCTGTTGCTAACGTTAATGAAATAATAGCTCCAGAATTAGAAGGAATGGAATCTACAGATCAACCTGCAATAGATGCAGTTATGATAGAATTAGATGGAACTCACAATAAAGGTAAATTAGGGGCTAATGCTATATTAGGTGTATCTATGGCTGTTGCTAGAGCATCTGCTGAAGAATTAGGATTACCATTATTCCAATACATAGGTGGAGTAAATGCTAAGCAATTACCAGTACCAATGATGAACATATTAAACGGTGGAGAGCATGCTGATAACAACGTTGACGTTCAAGAATTTATGATATTACCAGTAGGAGCTAAGAGCTTTAGAGAAGGTTTAAGAATGGGTGCAGAAGTATTCCATTCATTAAAGAAAGTTCTTGGAGAAAAAGGACTTGCTTGTGGTGTAGGTGATGAAGGTGGATTCGCTCCAAACTTAGGATCAAACAGAGAAGCTTTAGAATTAATAGTTGAAGCTATAGAAAAAGCTGGATACAAGCCAGGAGACGATATAAGATTAGGTCTTGACGTTGCTGCTACAGAAATGTACAACAAAGAAACTAAAAAATATGTTTTAGCTGGAGAAGGAAAAGAATTAACTGCAGCTGAAATGGTTGATTTATATGAAGATTGGGCTAACAACTTCCCAATAGTAACTATAGAAGATGGTTTAGATGAAGAAGATTGGGATGGATGGAAGTTATTAACTGATAGATTAGGAAAGAAATTACAATTAGTTGGAGATGACTTATTTGTTACTAACACTGAAAGATTAGAAAGAGGAATAGAAGCTGGTGTTGCTAACTCTATATTAGTTAAAGTTAACCAAATAGGTACAATAACTGAAACTTTAGATGCTATAGAAATGGCTAAGAGAGCTGGATACACTGCAGTTATATCTCACAGATCTGGAGAAACAGAAGATACTACTATAGCTGACTTAGCTGTAGCTGTAAATGCTGGACAAATAAAAACTGGTGCTCCATCAAGAACTGATAGAGTAGCTAAGTACAACCAATTATTAAGAATAGAAGAAATGGTTGGAGAACAAGCTAGATACTGTGGAATGAACTCTTTCTACAATTTAAAGAAATAATAATAATTTAAAATTATAATAAGAGAGCCAATAATAAACGTATTATTGGCTCTTTTTATGTTTTTAAAAATAATTTATATTAAAAATGAACCGATAATAAAGTTATGACAATAATAAGTGTAGGTAGTGATAAGATTGGAGTTAGAAGACATAGAAAATATTATTTCTGAGTATGGAAATGTTATATATAAATTTTGTATAAAACTTACTCAGAACAAAGAGGATTTATATCAGCAAACATTTTTAAAAGCAGTAGAGTTAAGGCATAAATTAGATAAAAATAATAATCCAAGAAGTTTCTTAGTACCTGTAGCCATAATTCCAAGTTTTATAACTTGTTTTATTCAAAATGGATTGTGTGAGGAGATTTTATTTAGAGGGTTTATTGGAAAAAATTAATAGCAAAATTTGGAGATAATAATGGGATATTAATGCAGTCAATTTTATTCGGATTAATGAACATAGGATTGGGATTATTGATGGGAATAGCTATAAATGTAAGCTTGCTTATTAGCTACTTTATAATTCCAACTTTAGCGGGGTGGATGTTAGGATATATTGATGAAAAAATATATAATGGATCTATTATTCCAAGTATATTATTACATGGTTTAGTTAACTTTGGAAGAGATATGATTCTTGCATTTCAAATTCGTATCCAACTAATGGATAAGGTTTTTCGTATGTTATAATAGATATTTAGATGAGATTTTATAGTGCTAAAAAGGTTGATTGCTTATTTAAGCTAGAAATTATGTTAGATTTTACAAAAATTACATATAAATATATGCAAAAACATAAAAAAAAGTGTTAATTTTCAGTCAAACGAACGATGAAAACACACTTGGAAAACGTTTATAATATTAATATAAACAAAAGGTTTTCTAATAAAAGGTGTAGAAATTTGGAAAATTTTAAAGAAGTTTAATTATGATTTTAAATGTTAAAAAATAAGCAATTATAGGGGAGGAGTAAAATCATGCCACAAGCAAGTAGTACACAAATGATTTTAGGGTTAGTAATAGGAATTGCAGTTTTAATATTCTTATCTATGAAGACAAAGGTACATACATTTTTAGCATTAATTTTCGCAGCAATGATAACAGGTTTAATTGGGGGAATGGACGTATCATCAGTACTGTCTTCAATAACAACAGGATTTGGTAACACATTAAGCAGTACAGGTATCATCATAGGCTTAGGAGTAATGATGGGTGCAGTTCTTGAAAAGTCAGGAGCAGCAGAACAATTAGCTTTTTCAGTAATAAAACTTGTAGGTAAGAAGAAGGAAGAATGGGCGCTTGGAATTACAGGATATATAGTTTCTATACCGGTATTTGCAGATTCAGCTCTTGTTATATTAACACCATTAGCGAAGGCGCTTTCTAAGGTCAGCGGAAAATCAGCTGTAAGTTTAGGATTATCATTAGCAATAGGTCTTCAACTTACACATACATTCGTACCGCCAACACCAGGTCCTTTAACAGTTGCTGGTTTACTAGGGGTAGATGTTGGTATGATGATACTTTCTGGTGTACTTGTTACAATAATACCTTTTATAGCTTGTATATTCTACTGTAAGTGGATGGGAACAAAAGTATACCAAATACCAAATGATAATGGTGATGGATATACTAAAAAAGATTTTAAGAAAGAATATATAAAGGAAATAGAAAATGTAGAAGAACTAATGAAAAATAAAGATTTACCACCATTATTAATGTCAGTTTTACCAATATTAGTTCCATTAATAATGATATTTACAAATACAATTTGTAGTTTTTCAGGTATAGAGTCTCAAATAATAACTTTTATTGGTTCACCAATAGTTGCTTTATCAGTGGGGGTTCTTATAGCAGTATATGGTCTTGCTAGAGATAAAGATAAGTCAACAGTTATGAGTTATATGGAAGATGGAATAAAATCAACAGGTATGATAATGTTAATCACTGGTGCTGGTGGAGCATTAGGATTTATAGTTAAAGATTCAGGTATAGGAACTGCATTAGGAGAGTTGGTTGTAAATTTACCAATACCAGCTATATTAATACCATTTATAATAGCAGCATTAATGAGAATAGCTTTAGGAAGTGCTACTGTTGCATTAACTACAGCTGCAACTTTAACAGCACCATTATTATCAGTAGTTGGACTAGATCCAATAATCGCAGCTATGGCAACTTGTGCTGGTGGGGTAGCATTTAGTTATTTTAATGATAGTGGGTTCTGGGTATTTAATGGAATGTATGGATTAAAAGAAATGAAAGATCAAATGTATGCTAAATTTGGGGTATCTATGGTTGGTTCATTAACAGCTTTGACTGTAGTTATAATAGCAAATATGTTGTTCTTTTAATATATAAAAATAGCGATAGGCTGATATCAGTTTATCGCTATTTTTATATATTAAAAAGTTTAGGTTATTTATTAAGGAACTAATTACATAATTAGTTAATATAATAAAGTATAAAAATGGGTATTATATGAGTATAATAAATAATAAAAATTGAATTAGATATACGCAGAAAATACAAAATAATGAGGAGGTCTCGGAGGATGAATGAATTTGAAAGAAATTTATCAGACCTAGAACTAGAATCAGTAAAAACTTTAATAAATAATAAAATAATAGGTTTATGTAATGGACTTGAGTTTAGACCAGATAAAAAGGAAGTTATGAATAAAATACAATCATATAGAGAATTATTAGAGAAAATAAAATAATAAAATAGTTCTTTAGATATTTAGTATAAAAAATAGTAATCTGATATTTTGAATAGGTCAAATATATATTCAAAGTATTGGATTACTATTTTTATGTGGATTTCTTGTGCATAAGCACAATAAAAATTAAATTATATTAGTAAACTGCCGATGAAAACGATATTAAAATGATTTAAAATATTATATATAAAGATAAAATAAAAAATATTATGGGGGGATGGTATGAAATTTGTATTAGCACCAGACTCATTTAAAGAGAGTTTGACAGCACAAGAAGTAGCAGATGCTATGGAAATAGGTATAAAAAAAGTATTTCCGAATGCTGAATGTGTAAAAGTTCCTATGGCAGATGGAGGAGAAGGAACAGTTCAATCTCTAGTGGATGGGACAGATGGTAAAATATATGAAGTTGCTGTAACAGGACCTTTAGGTAAAATTGTAAATGCAAGGTATGGAATATTAGGAGATAATGAAACTGCAGTAATTGAAATGGCAGAAGCTAGCGGTATTCATTATGTAGAAAAAGAAAAGAGAAATCCTTTAATTACAACTACTTATGGAACGGGAGAAGTTATAAAGGAAGCTCTAAATAAGGGAGTAAAAAAGATAATAATAGGAATAGGTGGAAGTGCTACTAACGATGGTGGAGCAGGTATGATACAAGCTTTAGGGGGGAGACTTTTAGATAAAGAAGGCAATGACTTATCTTTTGGTGGAGGCTCATTGGATAAATTAGATAGAATAGATTTAACTAAATTTGATGAAAGAATAAATAAAGTCAAGGTAGAAGTTGCATGTGATGTTAATAATACACTTACAGGAGAAGAAGGAGCCTCTGCAATATTTGGACCTCAAAAAGGAGCAACTCCAGATTTAGTAAAACTCCTTGATAAGAACCTTGGTCATTATGCACAAATAGTTAAAGAACAATTAGGCAAAGATATGGCAAATGAAAAAGGTGCAGGAGCAGCAGGTGGCTTAGGATTTGCATTATTAACATTTTGCAATGGAGAGCTTAAACCAGGTATAGACATTGTTATAGAGTATTCAAATTTAGATACAAAAATTCAAGGAGCATCATATGTACTAACTGGAGAAGGAAGTATAGACGGACAGACTAAGTTTGGAAAAACTCCTTATGGTGTAGCACAAGTAGCTAAAAAATATGATATTCCTGTAATCGCAGTAGCTGGAAATGTTGGAAGTGGTACAGAAGAGTTATATGGATTAGGTTTTAATTCAATTTTATCAATAATGCCAGGTGTAATGACATTAGATAAAGCATTAGTTACAGGAAAAAAAAATATAGAAAACACAGTAGAAAATATTGCACGATTATTAGAAATTTAAATAATATTAGCTTATATAAACAAGATGTACTATGCCTGAAAAATCGTTATAATATAGATTGTTAAAAAAATAATAAAAATGTGTACGGATGGTTTATATTATAGTAAAATCAATATTAAATAAAATAATTGTACAAATCTACAAAATTGTATTTATTTACTATGGGTAAATAGGGGGACATAGGATGCATAGTATAGATAGTAAAATAGCTCAAGGTATAGTTAATAGAGTTATGAAAGTTATACCGTATAATGTAAATATTATGAATCAGGATGGTGTAATAATTGCAAGTGGAGATAGAAGTAGATTAAATAAAATACATAGTGGAGCTTTATTAGTTTTAGAAGAAAAGAAGAGTGTAGAAATACACAAAGATACTGATAAAGAGAAGGCTGGTATAAATTTACCTATAATGTTTTCAAATGAAACAATTGGTGTTATAGGGGTTACAGGGAATCCAGATGATATAAGACAATTTGGTGAATTAGTAAGGATAACAGCTGAATTACTTGTAAATGAGCATTTTATTTTTTCTAAGAAAAAAGCTTTTGAAATGCATAGAGATAAATTCTTATATGAATTAACTCAACTAGATGGTGAGTATAGTGAGCGAATAAAACAGGAATCTAATGAGTTAGGTATAAATTTAGATGTACCAAGAATTGCATTGGTTATAAGTATGAAAAATAAGGATTTTAATTATTATGTAAAGATAAAAGATAAGTTATGGATGTTCTTAGAAAAACAAGAGTTTATAATTGAATACTTTGAGAATACTTTTGTTGTATTGGTCAATACACCATCAAAACAAAATATAATTATAGATATCTTATATAATGAAGAAGTAGAAATAGGTGTAAGTTTAAAAGAAGCACTTATATCAACTGCTGTCAAACAAGGTGATTTAGCTATAAAGGTAGGAAAAGCATTAAATAAGGATGAAAAAGTTTTAAGGTATGAAGAATTATATTTTTTGTCAACTTTAACAACTTGCAAAGGAAATGAAATACTTAAAAGACATATAGAAATTTTAAAAAACGAGGGTAATAAGTTAGATTTAATAGATACAATATTATCATATATAGAAAACAGTGGGGAAATAAATACTATTTCTAAAAATCTTAATATTCATAGAAATACGCTTAATTATAGGTTAGAAAAAATACATTCATTAACAGGAAAAAATCCTAAAAACTTTTTAGATTTATTAGAATTATATACAGCTTATATACTTTATAACTAAGGTTGTGCAAATGACTAAAAAAGAATGTTAAAGATTGGTCAAAGAAACGATGATTACAAAACCCTGAAGTTTTATAATAAAAATATAGAAATATAAGTAAAAAATAAGAAATCAGATATTAATTTAGTATATATGAAAAAGAGGGATTATATGGAGAGTAAAATGACTAATGAAAGACAACCTCTATACATAAAAGTAAATCCAAAGGATAACGTTGCCATAATCGTTAATCAAGGGGGATTGAGTAAAGGGACTGTTTTTTCAGATGGATTAGAATTGCTACAAGATATACCAGAAGCTAATAAGGTAACTCTTGATAATATAAAAAAAGATGAACCTATAATTAGATATGGTGAAGTAATTGGATACGCAACAGAAGATATACAAAAAGGAAGTTGGTTAAGAGAAGATAGAGTAATCTTACCAAGAGCATACTCATTAGATGAATTAGAAAGTGAATGTATAGGTAATAATATAGAACCATTAGAAGGATATACCTTCATGGGATATAAAAACTCTGATGGAAGTGTTGGAACAAAAAATATACTAGGAATTACAACTACAGTTCAGTGTTCAGAAGGGGTTCTAAATGTTGCTGTAGATAGATTGAAAAAAGAAGTACTACCAAAGTATGAAAATGTAGATGATATTATTGCTTTAAATCATCTTTATGGATGTGGGGTAGCTATAAAAGGTAAAGGAGCAGAAGTTCCAATAAGAACTATAAAGAATCTTGCTAAAAATGCTAACTTTGGAGGAGAAATATTAACAGTATCACTAGGTTGTGAGAAGTTAGTACCAGATATGTTATTTCCTGAGTTAGAAAGGGAAAACCTTGTTATACTACAAGATTGCTATGGATTTAATGCTATGGTTGAAGAAATAATGGTTAAGGCTGAAACTAAACTAAAAAAACTAAATGAAAGAACTAGGGTAGAATGTCCAGTATCTGATTTAGTAGTTGGACTTCAATGTGGAGGAAGTGATGCTTTTTCTGGAGTTACAGCAAATCCAGCAGTAGGATATGCTGCGGATTTATTAGTAAGAGCAGGAGCTAAGGTAATATTCTCAGAAGTTACTGAAATAAGAGATGCAGTTCATTTATTAGCACCAAGAACTGTTAATGAAGAAGTACTTTCAAAACTTGTATCTGAAATGAAATGGTATGATAATTATTTAGAACAAGCTGATGTTGATAGAGATGCTAATCCGTCTCCAGGTAATAAAAAAGGTGGATTATCAAATGTAGTTGATAAGGCCTTAGGTTCAGTAGCAAAATCAGGAAGTACTAGAATAGTAGATGTACTATCTCCTGGTGAAAGAATAAAAAAACATGGTATGACATATGCGGCTACTCCAGCAAGTGACTTCGTATGTGGTACTCAACAATTAGCATCAGGAATAACAATGCAAGTATTTACAACTGGAAGAGGAACTACATATAACTTGAATGTATCTCCAGTAATAAAGGTATCAACAAATTCAACACTTAAAGAAAAGTGGTTTGATTTAATAGATGTAGATGCAGGAACAATTGCAACAGGTCATAAAACAATAGAAGAAGTGGGTTGGGAAATATTCAATTTAATATTAGATGTTGCAAGTGATAAACAAAAAACTTATGCAGATCAACATAAAATATATAATGCATTAGCTGTGTTTAATCCAGCACCAGTAACTTGATTAAAAAAATTAAGCTAGTTTAAATTTAAAATATACAAACACCATTAATTTGATTAAATAAATATAACTTTTAGGGGGAAAATTTACGATGAGTAAAACACCAGTAATAACTAAAATGCAAGTAATACCAGTAGCAGGACATGATAGCATGTTACTTAATTTAAGTGGAGCACATTCACCATTCTTCACAAGAAATATAGTTATATTAGAAGATAGTAATGGAAACACAGGAGCTGGGGAAGTTCCAGGTGGAGAAGGAATACGTAAAACATTAGAAGATGCTAAAGAATTAGTAATAGGCCAAAGTATAGGTAATTACAATAATATATTAAATACAGTTCGTCATAAATTCAATGATAGAGATGCAGCTGGTAGAGGACTTCAAACATTCGATTTAAGAATAACAGTTCATGCAGTAACAGCATTAGAAGCTGCTTTACTTGACTTATTAGGACAACACTTAGATGTACCAGTAGCTGCATTATTAGGTGAAGGTCAACAAAGAGAAGAAGTTGAAGCTTTAGGATACTTATTCTACGTAGGTGATAGAAATAAAACTGATTTACCATACTTAGATGGAAAAGATGGAGAGTGTGAATGGTACAGAGTTAGAACTGAAGAAGCTTTAACTCCAGAAGCAGTAGTTAAGTTAGCAGAAGCTTCTCATGAAAAATATGGATTTAAAGATTTCAAATTAAAAGGTGGAGTTTTAACACCAGATCAAGAAATAGAAGCTATAACAGCTATAAAAAATAGATTCCCAGATGCTAGAGTTACAATAGATCCAAATGGATGTTGGTCATTAAAAGATGCTATAAGAGTTTGTAAAGGAAAACAAGATGTACTGGCTTATGCAGAAGATCCATGTGGAGCTGAAGATGGTTATTCAGGAAGAGAAATAATGGCTCAATTTAGAAGAGCTACAGGTTTAAAAACTGCTACAAATATGATAGCAACTGACTGGAGACAAATGCAACATTCTATACAAGTTCAATCAGTAGATATACCACTTGCTGATCCACATTTCTGGACTATGCAAGGTTCTGTAAGAGTTGGTCAAATGTGTAATGAATGGGGATTAACTTGGGGATCTCACTCAAATAATCACTTCGATATATCACTTGCAATGTTTACTCATGTTGCAGCAGCAGTTCCAGGAGAAATAACTGCAATAGATACTCACTGGATATGGCAAGAAGGAATAGATAGATTAACAAAACAACCATATGAAATAAAAGGTGGTAAAATAGCTGTTCCTAAAAAAGCTGGTCTAGGTATAGAGTTAGATATGGAAAAAATAATGGAGGCAAATGCACTATACAATGAACATTGCCTAGGAGCAAGAGATGATAGTATAGGAATGCAATACTTAATAAAAGATTGGAAATTTGATAATAAAAAACCTTGTTTAATAAGAGAAGAACAAGCAGTACTTGCTTAATTTTAGGGGGATTAAAATGGATACTAGTTCAATAAAGGGGATAATTGTTCCAATAGTTACTCCTGTTGATGAAAATAATTGTATAAATGAAGAAGCTATGTCAAGAATGGTAAATTACGTTATAGATGGTGGAGTACATGGAATACTTGCTTTTGGAAGTAACGGAGAATTCTTTGCAATAGACTATAAGGAACAAAGAAGAGCATTAGCTTGTATGGTAAAAACTGCAGCTAAGAGAATACCTGTATACATGGGTATAGCTGGAATAACTACAAAAGAATGTGTAGAAACTGCAAAAATGGCTATAGAAGAAGGTGCGGATGGTTTATCTATCCTACCTCCAATGTTCATATCACCAACTGAAGATGAGTTATATGCACATATAGTTGCAATAGCTGAAACTGCTCCAGAATTACCAGTACTTTTATACAACAACCCTGGTAAAGTTGGATATGGATTAAGTGTTAATTTAGTAAAAAGACTTGCAGATGTACCTAACATAGTAGGTATAAAAGATACTAGTGGAAATATGACTTTAACTGCTGAGTTCATAAGAACTACAAGAGATAAAGATTTCAAAGTTATGGCAGGAAAAGATACTATGATATTAGGTTCACTAGCATATGGAGCAGTAGGAGCAATAGCATCAACTGCAAATATAGTACCAGAATTAGTTGTTGAAATATACGACAAATATATGGCAGGGGACATAGAAGGGTCTTGTGAAGCTCAATTTAAATTAACACCTTTTAGAAATACTTTTGATAAAGTATCATTCCCAGCAGGAACTAAAGATGCTTGTAATTTAATAGGACTTGAAGTTGGAAATAGTATAAAACCAAATACTACAGCATCTAAAGCTGTATTAGATGAAATGAGAGAAATACTAACTGATTTAGGTTATATAAAAAGAGAAGCTTTATTAGAAGCTTAATAAATTTAAAAATTAGTACGAAAAATAGATAAAAGGAGTAAATGAATATGAAAAGAATAGGATTTATAGGATTAGGAATAATGGGTAGACCAATGAGTAAAAACCTTATAAAAGCAGGTTTTGAACTTGTTGTATTAGATAGAAAACAAGAAGTAGTAGATGAATTAGTATCTTTAGGAGCTAAAGCTGCATCTACTCCAAAAGAAGTTGCAGAACAAGTTGAAGCTGTTATAACTATGCTTCCAAATTCTCCACATGTTAAGGAAGTTGTTTTAGGAGAAAATGGTGTAATAGAAGGAGCTAAAGAAGGTTTAGTAGTTATAGATATGAGTTCAATAGCTCCATTAGTAAGTAGAGAAATACATGGAGAATTAGCTAAAAAAGGAATAAAAATGATAGATGCACCAGTAAGTGGTGGAGAACCAAAAGCTATAGATGGAACAATATCTGTAATGGTTGGTGGAGAAAAAGAAGTATTCGATGCTTGCTACAATGTAATGGATGCAATGGCTGGATCTGTTGTTTATACAGGTGAAATAGGAGCTGGTAACATAACTAAATTAGCTAACCAAACTATAGTTGCATTAAATATAGCAGCTATGTCAGAAGCTTATATATTAGCTACTAAAGCTGGTGTTGACCCAGAATTAGTTTACCAAGCTATAAGAGGAGGACTTGCTGGAAGTACAGTTTTAGATGCTAAATCTAAGATGGTTATGGATAGAAACTTCGAACCAGGATTCAGAATAGATTTACATATAAAGGACTTAGGAAATGTATTAGAAACAGCTCATGAAGTTGGAGCTCCATTACCATTAACTTCTTCAGTTATGGAAATGATGCAAGCTTTAAAAGTAGATGGGTTAGGACAAAAAGATCACTCAAGTTTAGTAAAATACTATGAAAAGTTAGCTAATGCTGAGGTTGTTAGACACGAAGATTTAGTTAAAGCTTAATACCATAAAATTATAAAATAGCGAATTTTAATAATTCGCTATTTTCATGCAAGTTGTTAACCAAACATTATAGATTTAATAAAATAAATACAATGTTAGAAGTTAGATTATATTTATATTAAAATTATTAAAAAAATTAACTTCATAAATCTTTAAAAGTCTTGTAAAAAAATGTATAATAAGAAATGGAATATAAATATTAATTACAATGATGAGTAGATACTAGTATACAAGTGTATCAGTATATATTCGGGAGTATAGGAGAAAGCACTATGATAAACAACACAAAAAGAACTAAAATAGTATGTACTTTAGGTCCAGCAAGTGAAAAAGAAGAAACTCTTAGAGCGCTTATAGAAAATGGATTAAATGTATGCAGAATGAACTTTTCTCATGGATCTCATGAAGAACACAAGGGTAGAATGGATTTAGTTAAAAAAGTAAGAGAAGAATTAGGTCAACCTACAGCTATACTTTTAGATACTAAAGGTCCAGAAATAAGAACAGGACAATTTGATGCTCCAGAAGTTCTTTTAGAAGAAGGTCAAACTTTCACTATAACAATGAAAGATGTTATGGGAAGTAAAGAAATGTGTACAGTAAGTTATAAAGGTTTAGCTGAAGATGTAGAACCAGGAAATACTATATTAATAGATGATGGTTTAGTAGGTCTTACAGTTAAAGAAGTTAACGGAGACGACATAGTTTGTGTAGTTGAAAATTCAGGAATAGTGAAAAATCACAAGGGTGTTAACGTACCGGGGGTAAAGGTTAACCTACCTGCAATAACTGAAAAAGATAGAAGTGATATAGAGTTCGGTATAGAACAAGGAATTGATTTTATAGCAGCATCTTTCGTAAGAAAAGTATCTGATGTATTAGCTATAAGAGAAATATTAGAAGAAAATAATGCCACAGATATAAAAATAATATCTAAGATAGAAAACCAAGAAGGTGTAGATAACTTAGATGAAATAATAGCTGTATCTGATGGTATAATGGTTGCAAGAGGTGACTTAGGAGTTGAAATACCAACTGAAGAGATACCTGTCGTTCAAAAGTTAATGATAAAGAAATGTAATGAAGCAGGAAAGCCAGTTATAACAGCTACTCAAATGCTTGATTCTATGATGAGAAATCCTAGACCAACAAGAGCAGAAGTAACTGACGTTGCCAATGCTATATATGATGGAACAGATGCTATAATGCTTTCAGGAGAAACTGCTGCAGGTAAATATCCAGTAGAAGCAGTTAAAACTATGGCTACAATAGCTAAAAGAACTGAAGAAACTATAGATTACAACAAAAACTTAAGAAATAAGAGCTTA
The DNA here is from genome assembly GCF_014323405.1 of Romboutsia faecis. Lineage (GTDB taxonomy): Bacteria > Bacillota > Clostridia > Peptostreptococcales > Peptostreptococcaceae > Romboutsia_E > Romboutsia_E faecis. The sequence goes on from NZ_JACRWE010000004.1 coordinate 165,226, forward strand.
GCTAATGCTAATGTAACAGACGCGATAAGCTACTCAACTTGTACAACTGCTATAGATTTAAATGCAAAAGCTATAGTAAGTGCAACATCTTCAGGACATACAGCAAGAATGGTTTCTAAGTTTAGACCACAATGCCCAATAGTAGCTACAACTGATAACGAAAGAGTAATGAGACAATTATCATTAACTTGGGGCGTATTACCAGTAGCATGTGAAAATGGTAAAAATACAGATGAAGTTATATCTAGCGCAATAAATGCAGGTAAAGAAAAGAACTATTTAGCTGAAGGTGACTTAGTAGTTATAACTGCAGGAGTACCAGTTGCAACAAGTGGAACTACTAACTTAATAAAGGTTGAAACTATATAGATATAAATAATTTATAAATTTATAAATAGATGCAAACAATAGATAGTAGGTTTTTTTAATCTACTATCTAATTACATATAAATCTCGGAGGTAAGGTAAATGTCAGTTATAGAAGCAGTATTAGCAAGAGAAGTATTAGATTCAAGGGGAAATCCGACTGTAGAAGTTGAGGTTATATTAGAAAGTGGAACTATGGGTAGAGCAATAGTACCATCAGGAGCATCAACAGGAGCTTTTGAAGCTGTTGAATTAAGAGATGGTGACAAAGGAAGATACCTAGGAAAAGGTGTAGAAAAGGCTGTTGAAAACGTTAACGAAATAATAGCTCCAGAATTAGAAGGTATGGATTGTTTCGATCAACCAGCAGTAGATGCAGTTATGATAGAATTAGATGGAACTCCAAATAAAGGTAAATTAGGAGCTAATGCTATACTTGGTGTATCTATGGCTGTAGCTAGAGCTGCTGCAGAAGAATTAGGATTACCATTATTCCAATACATAGGTGGAGTAAATGCTAAGCAATTACCAGTACCAATGATGAATATAATAAATGGTGGAGAGCATGCTGATAATAATGTAGATGTTCAAGAATTTATGATATTACCAGTTGGAGCTCCAACATTCAGAGAAGCTTTAAGAATGGGTGCAGAAGTATTCCACTCTTTAAAGAAAGTTTTAGCTGATAATGGATTAGCTTGTGGTGTAGGTGATGAAGGTGGATTTGCTCCAAACCTAAGTTCAAACAGAGCCGCTTTAGAATTAATAGTTGATGCGATATCTAAGGCTGGATATGAGCCAGGAAAAGATGTTATGTTAGGTCTTGATGTTGCTGCTACAGAAATGTACAACAAAGAAACTAAAAAATATGTTTTAGCTGGAGAAGGAAAAGAATTAACTGCAGCTGAAATGGTTGATTTATATGAAGATTGGGCTAACAACTTCCCAATAGTAACTATAGAAGATGGTTTAGATGAAGAAGATTGGGATGGATGGAAGTTATTAACTGATAGATTAGGAAAGAAATTACAATTAGTTGGAGATGACTTATTTGTTACTAACACTGAAAGATTAGAAAGAGGAATAGAAGCTGGTGTTGCTAACTCTATATTAGTTAAAGTTAACCAAATAGGTACAATAACTGAAACTTTAGATGCTATAGAAATGGCTAAGAGAGCTGGATACACTGCAGTTATATCTCACAGATCTGGAGAAACAGAAGATACTACTATAGCTGACTTAGCTGTAGCTGTAAATGCTGGACAAATAAAAACTGGTGCTCCATCAAGAACTGATAGAGTAGCTAAGTACAACCAATTATTAAGAATAGAAGAAATGGTTGGAGAACAAGCTAGATACTGTGGATTAAATTCTTTCTACAACTTAAAGAAGTAATTTTTAAAAGTATTATTTTAATATAAAAAATGCCCAGACCATTAAGCTGAAAATGCTCAATGTTCTGGGTTTTTTATTTATTCACCTTTTTCATCTATATCAGGATAGTATTTAATAGACCACTTTTTAAGAGGTGCAATAATTTCATAAAGTTCTTTTCCTTTATCAGTTAAAAAGTACTCTACTTTAGGTGGGATTTCAGCATATATAATTTTATTTATCAAACCTTCACCTTCAAGTTCTTTAAGTTTTTCATTTAAAACTTTCTGACTTAAACCTTCAATAGATTTCTGAAGTTCTAAAAATCTTTTAGGCCCTTCATATAAATGGCATAATAAAATAGATTTCCATTTACCTCTAATAAATTCCATTGCAAAATCTAATAAACATATAAACTCTTTACCATTATAATGAATCATTAATTTTACCTACCTGCTAATCATCTTTTATATAATTTTATTTTAAATAAGTTATATTATACTATAAGTTAAATTTATTTTTCACATAAATCATATAGATTATAGCAATTCTTACTTAATAGTAAGTAGCCTAACTAAAAAGTGCGTACTTGTAGGGTATTTATAGTATCCATATAATAGTCTCATGAAATAAATATATTATATGGAGGCAAATATCATGAAAGTAGTCGCATTTAATGGAAGTCCTAAAAAAGAAGGGAATACTTATAACGCTATAAAAACTGTAGCAACAGAATTAGAAAAAGATGGGATAGAAGTAGAGATTGTTCACGTAGGAAATAAATTAGTACGTGGATGTTTAGCTTGTGGTGGATGTGCAAGAAATAAAAATGAAAGATGTGTTATAGAAACAGATGAAGTAAATGAATGGATTCAAAAAATGAAAGATGCAGATGGGATAATATTAGGATCGCCAGTATATTATTCAGCTATAGCTGGAACTATGAAGTCATTCTTAGATCGTGCATTTTATGTAGGTTCATCTAATGGAGGAATGTTTAGACATAAAGTTGGTGCAAGTGTAGTTGCAGTAAGAAGGTCAGGAGGGATACCAACTTTTGATCAATTAAATAATTATATTAATTATTCTGAAATGCTGATGCCAACATCTAATTATTGGAATGTTGCATATGGAACGAAACCAGCTGAAACACTTAATGATGAAGAAGGTATGCAAATAATGAGAGTATTAGGTAAGAATATGTCTTGGCTAATGAGACTTGTTGAGTTTGGCAAGGATTCTATAGAAGCGCCAGAACAAGAAAATAAAACATTTATGAATTTTATAAGATAAATATTATGATAATGGTGGCAGTTCATACAAATGAATTGCCACTTTTTTATGTTGAATAAATGAAATATAATGAAAATGTAATATATTATACATCAAGATAAATCCTTGGTGTAAAATAGGGGAGATATTTTTATGATTAGATTTGAGATAAGTACTAGAGATAGACTAGGTATAACTACTGAAATACTATGTAAAATTTATAATAGAGATATAGATTTAGTTTCTATGGAGGTTTTTACAGAAAAGGTTTGTATAAAAATTAATGATATAGATTATGCAACTAAAAAAAATCTTAAGGAAGAAATTAGTGGAATTGAGGATGTTATTTTTATAAAAGAAATAGAACTTCTAGATCATGAAAAGAATGAGCAGAAGTTATTGGCTGTAATTGATTCCGTAGATGAAGGCATAATTTCTATTGATAAAAATTTCGAAATTAATATATTTAATAATTACTGTGAAGAGTTGTTTAATTATAAAAAAGAAGATGTTATAGGTAGAGATATAAGGGATATTGTTGGTGAAGAAGATGTAATTGTAGATTTAATTAGATACGGTTATGAATATGATAACATTAAGTCTAGCATAAAACATAATGATATAAAAAGTAATTATATAACTACTGGTAGAAGGATAACTAATGATAATGATGAAACAATAGGGGCTGTAGTCTCAATAAAAGATGTAAACAAAGCTAGAGAGCTTGTGAATATAATTAATAAAAATAATGATGGACCTTTTAAAAATATAATAGGCAATAGTAAGAGCATTGAAAAGGTAAAGAATATGACCATATCTATATCAAAAAGTAATTCAACCGTCTTACTAAGAGGAGATAGTGGTACTGGTAAGGAGCTTTTTGCAAATGCTATACATGATTTAAGTGATAGGAGAGATAAACGTTTTGTTGCTATTAACTGTGCAGCTTTACCAGACAGTTTACTAGAAAGTGAATTATTTGGATATGAGAAGGGCAGTTTTACAGGAGCTATGCAAAATGGAAAGGAAGGTCTTTTTAAGGAAGCAAATGAAGGAACTATTTTTTTAGATGAAATAGGAGAATTATCAATGCTTTTACAAGCAAAACTTCTAAGGGTACTACAAGAAGGAAAAATAAGAAAGATAGGTAGTAGTAAAGAAGAAGGTGTTGATGTAAGGGTTATTGCAGCAACTCATAAAAACCTTGAGAAGATGATAAAAGATGGAGAGTTTAGAGAAGATTTATATTATAGATTAAATGTTATTCCAATAAAAATTCCAAGCTTGAAAGAGAGATTAGATGATATACCTATATTAGTTCACTTTTTTATAAATAAACTTAATAAGAAACTTAGAACTAATATAAGAGGGTTCAAAAAGGATTTCTTAGACGAATTAATGAATTATGATTGGCCTGGGAATGTAAGAGAGTTACAAAATGCGGTAGAAAGAGCTATGAATTTATGTAATGGAGACGTATTAACTAGACAAGATATTATTATTGACTGTATATATAAGGATGAGGATATTGTAGATGATTTAATTGAAGAAGAGCAGGATTTTAAATCTTTAAAAGAAGAGATGGAGAAGTATGAGAAAGAGATAATTATGAAAGTATATAATGATAATAAAAGTTATAGAGAAAGTGCTAAGATACTTGGAATTTCACATACCGCAGTTATGAATAAAATTAATAAATATAATATAAAAGAATAGTGTAAATAATTATTTACAAATGTAAAGAATTATTTACGGAGTTTGGAAAATATGTAAAGATTTCTTTACAACATATAAAATTAATTTAAAACAGCCTTAAAATATTTATGTGAAAACGTTTTTAAAGAATGGGTTTATTTCAATATGTTCGGAAATAAAAAATAAAAAATAATTTTTTAAAACTTTAATTAGAAATTTGGCATGAGAGTTGCTTTTATAATATAGCGTAAACAAAAATAATTATAAATTATATTAAGATAAATTATAGGGGGAACTTAAAATGGAAAACTTAAAAAATAAAAAATTTGCAACTCAGGCTATACACGGAGGACATAAAAAAGATCCAGTTTCAGGAGCATTAACTACACCTATATTCCAAACATCAACTTTCGTATTCGATAGTGCAGAACAAGGAGGAAGAAGATTTGCACTTGAAGAAGACGGTTTTATATATTCAAGACTAGGAAATCCTACAAATATGCAATTAGAAGAAAAAATAGCATTACTTGAAAAAGGAGAAGCTTGTTTATCAACTGCTTCAGGAATGGGAGCTATAACTTCAGCATTATGGACTGCATTAAAGGCAGGGGACCATATAGTAGCAAGTAAAACTTTATATGGATGTACTTATGCATTATTAAATCATGGAATAAGTAGATATGGGGTTGAAGTTACATTTGTTGATGCTGCTAATTTAGATGAAGTAAGATCAGCTATGAAAGAAAATACTAAAGTTGTTTACTTAGAAACTCCAGCAAATCCAGACTTAAAGTTAGTAGATATAGAAGCTATATCAAAGATAGGACATGAAGTAGAAGGGTGTATGGTTATGGTTGATAATACTTTCTGTACTCCATATATACAAAGACCATTAGAACTTGGAGCTGATGTTGTCCTTCACTCTGCTACTAAATACTTAAACGGACATGGAGATGTTATAGCTGGATTTGTTGTTGGTAAAAAAGAGTTTATAGACCAAGTAAGATTATTTGGTGTTAAAGATATGACTGGTGCTGTTCTTTCTCCATTCGATGCATATTTAATAATGAGAGGTATGAAAACTTTACAAATAAGAATGGATAGACACACTAAGAATGCTATGGAAGTTGCTAAATTTTTAGAATCTCATGAAAATGTAGAGTTAGTTAACTATCCAGGATTAGAAAGTTTCCCACAATATGAATTAGCTCAAAAGCAAATGGATATGCCAGGTGGAATGATTGCATTTGAGGTTAAAGGTGGACTTGAAGCTGGTAAGAAATTATTAAACTCTTTAGAATTATGTACACTTGCAGTTAGCTTAGGTGATTGTGAAACATTAATTCAGCATCCTGCATCAATGACTCATTCTCCATATACTCCAGAAGAAAGAGCAGAGGCTGGAATATCTGAAGGATTAATAAGAATATCTGTAGGGCTTGAAGATGCAGAAGATATAATAGCTGACCTAAAGCAAGGTTTAGATAGATTATAGAAACTCATACTTAAGTTATGATATTTATATATTAAACAGATTTTAAGTGATAACTCATTATGAAGTTAATGATCCACTATGATAAGCAATTTATCATAGTGGATATATTAAGATTTCCATAATCAGATAAAATTAATTGTCTGATAATTGAAATCTTAAATATAGTCCTACTAAATAATATTAATATTTCAAAATACGATAATATAAGAATATTGAAAACGTTATTTTACTTTTATTGACAGAAACTAATTTGCAGTGTTACCATAAAAATAAGCGTTAAAGCTATTATATTTAAGGGGGTATTATGGTGAATAATACAATAGAGATCAGATGGCATGGAAGGGGAGGTCAAGGTGCAAAGACAGCTGCATTACTACTAGCAGATGTTGCATTTAGTACAGGAAAGTATGTACAAGGTTTCCCAGAATATGGTCCGGAGAGAATGGGGGCACCAATAACTGCTTATAACAGAATAAGTGACTCAGAAATAAGAGTTCACTCAAATATATATGAGCCACAATTTGTAGTAGTTGTTGATGAAACCTTATTAGAAGCAGTAGATGTAACTAAGGGACTAAAAAAGGATGGAGCAATTATAGTAAATACATCTAAGCCAAAAGAGGAAATCAAAAAACACCTTAAAGGATATGAAGGTAAATTGTTTACGGTAGACGCAAGAGGAATATCAGAAAAAGCTTTAGGAAAATATTTCCCAAATTCACCAATGCTTGCATCAATAGTAAAAGTAGCAAATATTATGCCTTTAGACACATTTTTAGACGAAATGAAGACTTCTTTCAAACACAAATTTGCATCTAAACCAGAGGTTATAGGTGGAAATATGGAAGCTTTAAAATTGGCTCTAGAGGAGGTAGAATAGATGGATAAGAAAATAAGTGAAATTATTACTGAAAATATATCTTGGAAGGATATAACACCAGCAGGAAACGTATATGCTGGAGGAACTTCACAAGAATTTAATACAGGAGAATGGAGAGTGGATAAGCCTATATTTATAGAAGATAAATGTAAGCAATGTTTATTATGTGTTCCTGTATGTCCAGATAGTTCTATTCCTGTAGAAAACAAGAAAAGAGCAGAGTTTGATCTTATGCACTGTAAAGGATGTGGAATATGTGCAAAAGTATGTCCTTTCGATGCTATAGAAATGGTAAAGGAGGAAGTTTAGATGTCTACTACAGCAGTAATGGAAAATGAAAGAGCAGTAGAACCTGCAGGAATAAGGGAGAGATTATCAGGAAATGAGGCAGTAGCAATTGCTATAAAGCAAATACATCCAGATGTATTTCCAGCATTCCCTATAACTCCTTCAACAGAAATACCACAATATTTCTCATCATATGTGGCTAATGGTGAAGTACAAACTGAATTTGTTCCAGTAGAAAGTGAGCATAGTGCAATGAGTGCAGCTGTTGGTGCTCAATCAGCAGGTGCTAGAACAATGACAGCAACATCATCTTGTGGTCTAGCACTTATGTGGGAAGAATTATACATAGCAGCATCTAACAGACTTCCAATAACATTAGCTTTAGTAAATAGGGCTTTATCAGGTCCAATAAATATAAACTGTGACCACTCCGATAGTATGGGAGCAAGAGATGCAGGATGGATACAAATTTATTCTGAAAATAACCAAGAAGCTTATGATAACTTTATACAAGCTGTAAGAATAGGGGAACATAAAGATGTACAATTACCAGTAATGGTTTGCCAAGATGGATTTATAACAAGCCATGCTGTTGAAAATATAAAATTAATAGAAGATTCTTTAGTAAAAGATTTTGTAGGAGAATACACTCCAGAAAATTACCTACTAAATGCTAAAAGACCAATGTCTACTGGTGCTTATGATGTAACATCTTATTACATGGAGCACAAGAGACAGCAAGCTCAGGCTATGAAAAATGCTAAGAGAGTAGCTTTAGAAGTTGCAAAAGACTTTGAAAAAATATCAGGAAGAAGCTACGGACTATTTGAAGAATACAAATTAGATGATGCAGATTATGCAATAGTTATAATAAACTCTGCAGCAGGAACTGCAAAAGATGCAATAGATAAAATGAGAGCTGAAGGAAAGAAAGTTGGATTGTTAAAAATTAGACTATTTAGACCTTTCCCAGCCGAAGAAATAAGAGAAGCATTAAAAAATGTAAAAGTTTTAGCTGTAATGGATAGATGTGAAGGCTTTAATGCTTATGGGGGACCGCTAGGAGCGGAAGTTAAAGGAGCACTTTACAGTTTAGACAATGGACCTAAAGTTGTAAATTATATTTATGGATTAGGCGGTAGAGATGTTAGGGTTGAGAACGTGGAAGAAGTATTTAACGAACTTGAAAAAATAGATAACAGTGGTGAGCTAGGAGAAGAGTATCGTTATTTATCAGTAAGAGATTAGGGGGGTGTGAAGATGAGTTATAATTTTAAGGATGTAATGAATAAGCCAGAAAGATTAGCTGGTGGGCATAGAATGTGCGCCGGATGTGGAGGAACTATTGCTGTAAGAAACGTACTACGTGGACTAAAAGAAGAAGATCACGCAGTAATAGGAAGTGCAACAGGATGTTTAGAAGTTTCTACTTTTATGTATCCTTATACAGCATGGAAGGACTCTTTTATACACAATGCTTTTGAGAATGCTGCAGCTACAATAAGTGGAGTAGAAGCTGCTTATAAAGCAATGAAGAGAAAAGGCAAGATAGATGATAGTTATAAATTTATAGCATTTGGTGGCGATGGTGGAACTTATGATATAGGATTCCAATCATTATCAGGTGCTATGGAAAGAAACCACGATATGGTATATGTATGCTATGATAATGGTGCTTACATGAACACAGGTATCCAACGCTCATCTGCAACACCGATGTATGCAGATACTACAACAACTCCAGTAGGAAGTGAATCACCTGGAAAACCTCAAAATAGAAAAGATTTAGCAGCTATAATAGCATCACATGATGTTCCATATGTCGCTCAAACAACATTTATAAAGAACTTTAAAGATTTACACACTAAATCTGAAAAAGCTATATATACAGAAGGTGCAGCATTCTTAAATGTAATGGCACCATGTCCAAGAGGATGGAGATATCCAGCAGAAGATATGATGAAAATATGTGAATTAGCAGTAGAAACTTGCTACTGGCCACTATTTGAAGTTATAGATGGAAAATGGATATTAAATTATAGACCAAAGAAAAAACTTCCAATTGAAGAGTTTCTAAAGCCGCAAGGTAGATTTAAGCATTTATTCAAAAAGGGTAATGAGCATTTAATAGAAGAATTCCAAGCTGAAGTAGATAGAAGATGGAATGAACTATTAGCTAGATGTGGAGAAGAAATATAATCTAACCTATTAACAACATTATTATGAATGCTAGGCGAGAATATTTTATCAGAACTAAAAGATTATAATATTGACAATAGTTTCATCAGAATAGAAGTTTAGGTAATACTTTAAGTATTATCTAGACCTATTTTGATGGAGAAATTCAATCAATAATATATAAATATTATAAAAATTAATTAAGGGGAGAAAAAAGTATGAACAAAAATGTTTCCAAAGGAAATCCATTGGCATTATTACCTATTGTTGTATTTTTAGTTTTATTTGTTGGTAGCGGTATTATAACAGGAGATTTTTATCAAATGCCAGTTTTGGTTGCTTTTATGATAGCATCTGGAGTTGCATTATTATTTAACAGAAATGAAAAGTTTGACACTAAAATGGATATATTCTGTAAGAGTGCAGGAGACCCTAATATAGTTCTAATGTTAGTAATATTCTTATTAGCTGGAGCATTCGGTAGTGTTGCAAAGGCTATGGGTGGAGTTGATTCAACTGTTAATTTAAGTTTATCTGTATTACCTCCAAACCTTTTAGTTGCAGGATTATTTGTAATAGGAAGTTTTATATCTATATCAATGGGAACATCAGTAGGAACAATAGCAGCTCTTGCTCCAATAGGACTTGGTATAGCTGAAAAGACTGGAATACCAGTAGCTTTAGTAACAGGAGCTATAGTTGGTGGTGCTATGTTTGGTGATAACTTATCAATGATATCTGATACTACAATAGCAGCATCTAGAACTCAAGGGTGTGATCTAAAAGATAAGTTCAAGGTTAACTTTTTAATAGTTTTACCAGCGGCAATACTTACAGTAATATTACTTGCTGTAATGACTAGTGGATATAAAGGGTCCGCAGGGCAAACGTATTCCTATGAATTTATTAAAGTTGTTCCGTATATAGCGGTCTTAGTAGGAGCTTTATGTGGAGTTAATGTTTTTGTTTTACTTGGAGGAGGAATATTATTTGCTGGAGTTGTAGGAATGACTACAGGTTCTCTTGATTTATCTGGACTAATTCAAGCTGTATCTGGTGGTATGGCAGGTATGCAGGAATTATGTATATTAGTCTTAATAGTTGGTGGAGTTGTTGGCTTAATGAAGCACAATGGAGGAATAGATTTCTTACTTAACTTTATAACTAGTAGAATAAATAGTAAAAAAGGTGCAGAGTTTGGAATAGCTGCATTAGTAAGTGTTGTAGATTTATGTACTGCAAACAATACTATAGCAATAGTAACTGCGGGACCTTTAGCTAAAGATATAGCGGAGCAATACGATATAGATCCAAGAAAAACTGCAAGTATACTTGATATATTCTCAGCTTGTTGGCAAGGAATGATACCTTATGGGGCACAACTTGTTACAGCAGCTGGAATAGTTGGAGTGTCTGCTGTTGAGATAATAAAATACTTGCATTATCCAATGTTAATGTTAGTATGTGGTATTGGTTCAATAATATTTGGAATACCAAGATTAAAAAAGACAAAAGAAAATACAAGTAAAGTATCATAATAAAATCACTAGCTTGGTAGTAATTTACTAAGCTAGTGATTTTTTATTAGCAGACTTGCGTTTGAAGTAATTGTTTATTTTTAACCAGATAAGTTATATCGGATTTTTTAGCAATTTCATTATTGTGAGTTACTAGTATTACAGTTTTATTATGCTCCTTTACTAATTTCTCAAAGATTGATATTATCTCATTTGAAGTATTTTCATCTAAGTTTCCAGTAGCTTCATCAGCTAATATTAAGTTTGATTCAGTAGCCAAGGCTCTTGCAATGGCAACTCTTTGTTGTTGACCACCACTTAACGTTAAAACTTTTTGCTTTCCTTGTTCTTCAGTTAAACCAACTTGTTTAAGTATTTCTATAGCTTTTTCTTTTTTATTAGGGCATTTTGTATCTTTTATTTCCATAGCACAAATAATATTATCTAAGGCACTCATATATGTTAAAAGATTATAACTTTGGAATATTATAGAGATATACTTATTTCTATAGTTAGATAAACCTATACTATTTATATTTCTATTATCAAATAAAATTGATCCAGAATTAGCTTTATCAAGCCCAGCAGCTAATGATAAGAATGTTGTCTTACCAGAACCAGAGGGACCTATTATTGTATAAAATTTACCTTGTTTAAATGTTGCATTGACTTTATCTAAGATAACAGAATTGTTATTGTAAGAATAAGTTATATTTTTAAATTCTAGTATTGTATTCATATAATCCTCCTAACTATGTTTACTTAAGATATTTTTTGGGTTAAGTCTCATTACTGTAACTGCTGGTACGCAAGTTGCTATTAATGAGATAGTAGTTCCTAATACAGCCATTTTAAAGAAATCATTACTTGAAACAGAAACATCAAGCTCATCTATTACATCCACATCAGAATTAGGTTTTGAGAACATTCCTCCGAATCCCTTATTTGAACCTCTATCTCCACCAGGCATTTCTGCAGCGTTTACTTCATTACTATTTTCAGAAGATGAAATTTCAGAAGATAAAAGTTGGTTTGCAACTATATTACTAGTTGAGTTTCCTAATAATGAAGATGCTCCTAAGGATAAAACTAGTATTAATAGGATTTCTACTGCAAATTGAGCAATTATTTTAGGCTTCTTTTCGCCAAGAGAAAGAAGTATACCTATTTCTTGGTTTCTATCTCTAATTGATAACATTATTATTAAAGTTAAAATTAAACCACCAGCTATTGATATAACATATACTGCTATTTTAGAGAATGAGCTTATATTTTCGATAGGACCTAACATTTGCTCATAAGCTGCATCGTTTGCATCCAATGTAAAAGTATCAAAGTCTATAGAAGAGTTTTCTTTGGCATCAGCTATAAATGAATCAACATTAGTTGGGTCATTTAGGTAAAATATAGCACTATCAACAGCATTTTCATAATCAGAACCTTTTATATTAGAAATTGTTTCTAAATTAGTATAGATATTGTTGTATGGGCTAACAGCTGTATTCATCATAGCTTGTTCAGTAAAATCTTCATTAGAAGTATAGATACCAATTATTTTTAAATCATATGTAGTATCTTCATCAGATGTAGAACCTACAGTTATTGTATCTCCTACGCTTAAATCATTCTCAGAAGCTAGAGCTTCTTCTATAATAGCAACATTAGAAGTCGTTTTATCAGTTATAGCTTCACCTTCAACCATAGAAATGTTATTTTTTTTAAAAGATGATGTTTGTTCTAAATTAGAAACACCAGTTAATGTAACATCTCCAATATTACCTATTTTACCGCCTTGCCCAAATTGAGGTACTTTAGAATTAGATTCTTCAGTTGTAGAGTCTTCATTATCAGAACTTCCAACAGCAGTGAAGTTGCTAGCTAATAAGCTTGTACTTGATTGAGCCAAGTATCCTTCTATATATTCTGATTTTAATAATTCATCTATGTATTCAGTTGAAATAGGTGTCATAGTAGGTTTCATTCTTTCAACGCTTGGAGGCTCACCATTTGGAGTACCAGAAGGTGAAGATTCTTTTGATTTAATCATACTTTCTCTCATTTTCTGAGTGTCAACTTTTAATGTTACCTCAGCTCCAAGTTGTTGTCTTGCTAGAACTCCAGCAGCTTTGCTAGCAGTTTGAATTGATATACCAGACAATACTAGTAGACATATTGTGGTTATAACTGTAAATAGTAGTAGTGTTTTTGACAGCCTACTTTTTATGCTTAATATTGCTCTTTTAAAAAAGTTCATAAGTTATTACTCCTTTTCCATGAAATATAAATTACTATCTGTATTTTAATTACAAGACATGAAGTTTGTATGAAATAAAAGAGAACATTTAGTGAAAGAGCTATGAAGTTTATATGAATTAATGGGAACAATGTTAATATGAAAAGATTTATAGTGGTATGGTTAAAGAACTTATGAAACATAGTTATTGGATGTGAATGCTTGTATTAAGAAGTCTATTATGATAGACTAAAAATGAATGAATTTTTTATCAGAAATGATAGGAGGATAACATATGTTAGGCAACGTTTTAATGGGATTACAAGTTGTATTAGGGATTATATTAATACTTGCTATAATGCCTCAAGATAGTAAAAGTGCTGTTCCTACACAATATGGTGGAGAAGGAAGCCAAAGTTATTTCAAGCCAAAAGGTAAGGAAGCTTTCCTTGGTAGAGTTACAAAGATAGCAGCAGTATTATTCTTCTTAAATGCATTAGCATTAGCTGTTATAAATAAATAGTAGTGGGTAAATGGCCATTACCTAATACTATTTATAAATAACATTTTAAAAATTAAATTTAATTTTTAAAAAGGAGTTATTTTATGTGGAGTTAAATACGGGCGAGCGGGTTTATATATAATTTGCCTTCCATGCAGCAAAGTATGCTGCAAATGTCAGTGCAAATTATATATAAATCTTAGGCTCTAGGGTATTCAACAAACCATTTAAAGTAGCTCCTTTTGTATTGTGGGAATAGAAAAGAGATCTAAATTAATGATAGTTGCTTTAGAGCTAGTATCCATAGAAATACTGTTGGGATGCAGAATAAGCAAGTGAAGACTATTGATTGTTCTGCTAAGATGCTGTCTCCATCCATTTGTTTTGACATTTGGAAAGTTGATACTGCTACTGGTGCTGCAAATATTAGTAGTATTGTTAGCAGTTCTATACCTCTGAATCCTAGTTTTATTGAGATTGGAATAAATATAAGAGGTACGAAAATTAGTTTGTTTAATACTATTATTACTGTGTGTTTTAAGTATTCTTTTATGTGACTAAATGAGAATGACCCACCTAGTAGTATTAGTGATAGTGGGGTAGCTATTTTTGCTATGTCACTTATTGATTTTTCTACAAATGTTGGTAGAGTTATGTTAAGGGTTACAAATAAAATTCCTACAGCTGATGCTATGATTAGTGGGTTTGTGATTATTCCCTTTAGGATTTTTTTAAAATTTATTTCCCCATCTCTAAACAATTCTAAAGAAATTACTGATAAAAGATTAAATAACGGAACTATGACAGCAATTAGCAATGCTGTTGTACCAATATTTCCTTCGCCATATATTGAAGTTGCTATAGGCATTCCAAATATAACAAAATTACTTCTAAATATACCTTGAATCATTACTCCTCGTTTTTTATTATCCTTTTCTATTTTAGGAATAAGAAAACATAGAATTATGAATAAGATAACTATTGAACTAACTGAAAAAATAATTAGATTGATATTAAAAGAACTTTTTACATCACTTTGATAAATATTAAAAAATAATAGTATTGGTAAAAAAATTTTGAAACAAACGCTATTCATTACATTTAATGTTTGTTTATCTAAAAGTTTTATATATTTCAAATAATATCCTAAAGACATAATAAGAAATAATGGTGTAACTACGTTAAAAGATAAAATAAAATTCTCCATATTTTAAGCCTCCCAATTTTGATTGTTCATACATTTCAGTTTAGAGAAAAAAACTTTAAAAATCAATATAGGTTGTGGCAAAATATGTAATAAAATAAGAGAGTATAGTCATTAGATTTTATTTTATTTAAAACTGTGCTAGAATAACAGTGGATTCCAAATATTAGAAATAATATGTATATATAATAAAATTAAAAACTTAATATACTAAATACATTAAAATTTGATAATAATAAAAGTATATATACAAATTGGGAAATTACAATTTCCTAAAAATAAAAAAGAAATTTATAGTGAATAATTATAATGTTTTAAAAAATACATCGTATATATTTACTAATAAGAATTTTATAAATTTAATAATATAAAAAGAAATATAGGAGGCAATCATGGTACCAGGACTTAAAGAACGTTTATTAGGATTAATAAATGACCCGTCATACAGCCCTCTGAAAAAAGAGGAACTAGCTGTTATATTTGATATACATCCAGCAGAAATGCCAATGTTTTATAATTTTTTAGATGAGTTAGAAGAAGACGGTTATATAGGTAGAACTAAAAAAGGAAAGATAATGTCATTAAATCAAATGGGATTATTTGTAGGTAAATTCGTATCTCATAGAAAAGGATTTGGATTTGTTGAGTCAGATGAAGAATATACTCAAGATTTATTCATACCAGCTGATAATGTAAATACAGCTATGCATAATGACAGAGTTATAGCAGAAATAGTAACTCCTGCAACTGATGATAAAAGAGCAGAAGGTAAGATAATAAAGGTAGTAAAAAGAGAAGTTACAGAAGTAGTTGGATTATTCCAACCAAGTAAGAACTTTGGATTCGTAGTTCCAGATAATAAAAAGTTCAATCAAGACATATATATACCTAAGAAATTCTTCTCAGGTGCAAAGGAAAATGACAAGGTTGTAGTTGAAATAACAGTATGGCCAGCAGAAGATAGAAAACCAGAAGGTAAAATAATAGAAGTATTAGGACAAAAAGGTGAAAGAGGAGTAGAAATAGATTCTATAGTTAAAGCTCATGGATTACCTGAAGAATTCCCTAAGAAAGTATTAGATGAAGCTGAGTTTGTTGCAGTACCTATTCCTGAAGAAGAAATTCAAAGAAGATTTGATATAAGAGATCTTAAGACTTTCACTATAGATGGAGAAGATGCAAAAGACTTAGATGATGCTGTTTCTATAGAAAAATTACCTAATGGAAACTTCAAGCTAGGAGTTCATATAGCTGACGTTACTCATTATGTAAGAGAAAAAAGTAAATTAGATAAAGAAGCCTTAAAAAGAGCAACTTCTGTTTACTTAGTAGATAAGGTAATACCAATGTTACCTAAGACACTTTCTAATGGAATGTGCTCATTAAATCCATTTGAAGATAAGCTTACGTTATCAATATTTATGGAGATAAATGATAAAGGTGAAGTTGTAAAACATGATATATATGAAAGTGTAATAAATTCAAAAGCTAGAATGACTTATACAGAAGTATCAGATATATTAGAAAAAGATGATCCATTATTAAAGAAAACTTTCTCTCATATGGTAGATGAATTTAAGATGTCAGAAGAACTAGCTAGAATTCTTATGAAGAGAAGAGATAGAAGAGGATCAATAGACTTTGACTTCCCAGAAGCAAAAATAATATTAAATAAAGATGGAGAAGTTGCAGATATAAAGCACTATGAAAGAAGAATATCTAACAGAATAATAGAAGAGTTCATGCTTGTAAGTAATGAAACTATAGCAGAACACTACTTCTGGTTAGGATTACCTTTTGTTTATAGAGTCCATGAAACTCCATCAGCTGAGAAGATGGAACAATTAAGTAAATTCGTAGCTACATTTGGATATACAATAAAAGGTGACTTAGAAGATGTTCATCCAAAGGCTTTACAAGCAATAGTTGAAAATATAAAAGGTAAGAGAGAAGAAGAAGCAATAAGTACAATATTACTTCGTTCATTAAAGCAAGCAAGATACGAACCAACTTGTTTAGGTCACTTTGGTCTTGCAGCTAAGTACTATTGCCACTTTACTTCTCCAATAAGAAGATATCCAGACTTACAAATACACAGAATTATAAAAGAACAATTAAATAATAAGATAAATCAAAAAAGACAAGATCAGTTAAGTAATATAGTAGAATATGCATCTACTCAATCTTCTGAAAGAGAGAGAGCAGCAGAACTTGCTGAAAGAGATGTTCATGATTATTATAAAGCTTGTTATATGGCTGATAAAGTAGGTCAAGAATTTGAAGGGACTATATCAAGTGTAACTAACTTTGGTATGTTCGTTGAGTTAGAGAATACTATAGAAGGTCTTGTAAGACTTGCTAATATGGCTGATGATTATTATATTTATGATGATATGACTTACACTATAATTGGTGAGAGAACTAAGAAGACATTTAGAATAGGTGACCCTGTTAGAATTAGGGTTGATAGAGTAAATGTTGACTTTAGAGAAATAGATTTCGAGTTACTTGAGAAAATAGATGATGAGGAGTAGTCGATAGCTTCGGGGTGGAGTGTTATGGAGTTTTCTACCATGCAAAGCAAAATACGCTTTGCAAACGGGAGGAAAATATCCATAATCACTTACACCCCTTTGATTTAGCCACTTATTTTAAGTAGGAGAAGTAAGATTAAAAGATTTTTAAGTATAATTTTAGTCCTCCGCTTTTGAATATTTTTAGTTTTGGTGGATTGTATGTGTATTTAAATATTGAATTTAGTGTGAATATTAGTATTATAAATGATAGTATGCTTAGTTTTATGGATACTTGGTCTGATAATAGTAGGTTTTGGATTATTTTTAAATCTACTATTACTGATATTATAAATATTGATATGTCTACTGGTAGTATTGCTTTTTTTGTGAAGTGTGTGTATGTATAAAATAATATTGGGATTATTATAAATGGTAGTAATGATGCAATTGCAAGGGCTGGTATTAAATTATTTAGATTATTTGGATATATTAGATATATTACTAATGTTGTTAGTATGACTGGAAATACTGATAGTTTCATGTGTTCCCATACGCTTTCATTTACTGGTGTAAAATAGCCTATAATTTTGTTTTTACCTGATATATCATATGCAAAGTGTAAAAATGAACCAAGTATTATGCTTATTATTATTCCTATGTTTATGTATGTGTTCAATTTGTTCTCACCTCCTTTAAGTATGTATTTTATTACATATAAATATTATTAAAAAAGGGTAATAAATTATAACTTATTTTGATATAATTTATTATTTAAAATTTGAAATCTTTTTTATTATTAGGACGTATATTTATAGTGAGTTATTTTAATAATAAACTTAGAATGTGGTTAGTTATATTGACTATAACCAATAAATATGGTATATTTTTACTTATAATATATAATATATATTATGAAATTTTTTTGTGAAGAAGGTGAACTTGTTGTCAGGTAAAAAAGTATTAGCTACAAATAGAAAAGCAAGACATGAGTACTTTATAGAAGAAACTTATGAATGCGGTATAGAGCTTAAAGGAACAGAAGTAAAGTCAATAAGACAAGGGAAGGTTAACTTAACTGATGGATTTGCATCTGTTGACAATAGTGAAGTATTTATAAAACAAGTTCATATAAGTCCTTACGAGCAAGGAAATAGATTTAATGTTGATCCTCTTAGAGTGAGAAAGTTATTACTTCACAAAAGTGAAATAAGAAAGCTTATAGGGGCAACTACTATAAAAGGTTATTCTTTAATACCACTTAGCATGTATTTAGTTCGTGGTAAAGTTAAGATAGAATTAGCTTTAGCAAAAGGTAAGAAGCTATATGATAAACGTCAAGATTTAGCTAAAAAAGATGCTCAAAGACGTATTGAAAGAGAAATGACTGGTAAATACTAAGTCTATTTTGAAGCAATATCAAAGCATATTGGAAAACTAAGTTAATTAAATTCTTTGTTACCTAAAAATCCATTAACTAACATTGATTTTGAGGTAAAAAAGTATTATATTATAAATATATCAGCAATAACAATTGAATATAGAAATGGTGAAGTTTGCGAATAAAGACAGTCTCTAAGACTTTAAACTACCACGGGGGCGTAAAGGTTTCGACGTGGGTTTGGAACTTGGGGCTGCGTGCCGTGTTACTCTGGGTCACGTAAAAACTGGGGAACTTAAAACAAACGCAAACGATAATTACGCTTTAGCAGCTTAATTGACTGCTCGTCCCGCCTAAGCCCTCCTGCCGGCTAGGCCTGGACGTCATCTATGCAGGGAACTACTTTTGGGATGTCTCGACCAAAAGCGGACTAATTGGGACTGGCTAATCGCATAGCCTGCCGCTGGGCGATGCGTGAGGCGAGATACGAATACAGTTGGCTACGCACGTAGATGCAACGAGGAAAAGACTTGCGGACAGGGGTTCGACTCCCCTCGTCTCCACCATTGAAATCCACGAAAAGTATTATCATATAATTTATGGTAATACTTTTTTATTTTATATAATAATTGTATAACTAATATTTTAAAATGAAATTTATTTTACTTTTATACTATATAACAAAATAAAAATATAGGAATAATATCAAGTTATAAGCAAACTATATTAATGATATATAATATAAAAGGAGATTAATACATAAATATGAGTGAAATAATTAAAGAAAAATTAGAAGGTCGTGTAAGTTACCATGATTCTGTGGAAGAAATGTTAAAGAGGATACAAACAGATGGTCTTTCAAGCGTATTTTCTAGATGGGATCCACAAGAGAAGATAAGATGCAAGTTTTGTCTTGAAGGGTTAAGTTGTCAATTATGTACACATGGACCTTGTAGAATTAATGAAAAAACAGGAGCTGACAAAGGGGTTTGTGGTATCGGACCAGATGCTATGGCTATGAGAAATTTTCTTATGAGAAATATAATGGGAGCTGCTACATATGCACATCATGCCTATGAGGCTTTTAGAACACTAAGAGCTACTGGTGAAGGTAAATCATCATTTAAAATAAAAGATGAAAATAAACTGAAATGGATGTGTGAAAAAGTAGGAATAGATACTAATCAAGATATTAATCAACTTGCTATTCAATTAGCCGATTTACTTGATAAAGATATGAAAGCAGGTCCTGATCAAGAGAGCATAATGACAAAATCTTTTGCTCCTAAAAAAAGAATACCAGTATGGAAAGAACTTCATATTTATCCTTCTGGTGTTGATCATGAAGTTCAAAACTCAATTGCGAGCTGTTTAACAAATGTGGATGGAGATTATGTATCACTTGCTACAAAAGCTCTTAGATTAGGATTATCTACTATATATACAGCTTTAATAGGTCTTGAAATGGTACAAGATATATTATTTGGGACTCCTATGCCTCATGAAGTTAATGTGGATTTAGGTATAATGGACCCAGACTACGTAAATATAGTATTTAATGGGCATCAACCTTGGATAGGAGCTCTTACTATAGAAAAACTTAGAAAAGGTGAATATAAAGATGAAGCTATAGCAGCAGGGGCTAAAGGCATTAGAGTAGTTGGTTCTATTGAAACAGGACAAGAATTATTACAAAGATATGAAGTTGATGATATATTTGTTGGCCTTATGGGTAACTGGTTAGCTATAGAGCCACTTCTTGCTACAGGTACAGTGGATGCAATTGCTATGGAAGAAAACTGTTCACCTCCAGCTATAGATCAATATGCAGAAAAGTATCGAGTAGCTTTAGTTAGCATAAGTACGATAATAGGTGTACCAGGTACAGAGCATAAGATGCCATATTATCCAGAAAAGGCTAATGAAATGTCAGATAATTTAATTAAAATAGCAATAGAGAACTTTAAAAAGAGACATGGAAAAGTCGAACCTATGGTACCTAAATACGTTACAAAAGCTATAGCAGGATTTTCAACAGAAGCTGTTTTAGGTGCTCTAGGAAATACACTTGATCCATTAGTTGATGTAATTTCAGCAGGTAAGATAAAAGGTATTGTTGCACTTGCAAACTGTTCAACACTTAGAAATGGTCCTCAAGACTGGAATACAGTTAATATAACAAAAGAATTAATAAAAAGAGATATATTAGTAGTAGCTGGAGGTTGTGGTAATCATGCTCTTGAGGTAGCAGGACTATGTAACTTAGATGCTATAGAAAAATATGCAGGAGAAGGTTTAAAGGAAGTATGTAATATGCTTAAAATACCTCCTGTACTAAGCTTTGGTACTTGTACTGATACAGGTAGAATATCAATGCTAGTAACTGCCTTAGCAGATCATCTTGATGTTGATATTCCAGATCTTCCTATAGCAGTTACTGCTCCAGAGTGGATGGAACAAAAGGCTACTATAGATGGTGTTTTTGCAGTAGCATACGGAGCATATACACATTTATCTCCTACTCCATTTGTTACTGGAGCTCCTAAATTAGTAAAACTCCTTACAGAAGATGTTGAGGGATTAACAGGTGGTAAGGTAGCTTTAGGAGATGATCCATTTGAAGCTGCAAAAGCTATAGAAGCTCATATAATAAGTAAAAGACAAAAACTTGGACTTAAATAGTTGATTTGATTGTAATGATTTTTCTTCACCATTTAAATCCACGAAAAGATATTGGCTAAATAGTCAATATCTTTTTTATATGATTAGAATGAATAAGTGTAATAAAGTGGAGAATACATTTTATAGATGAACCACAATAAGTGATGATTTTAGAGGGAAGTTGTATACACTAGATTTAAAACGCAACAAAGAATAGAGGCTAGAATGCCATTATCACTAGTACAAACAACTCCAGATTTAAACTATAATACCGAAAATAATACTATGGAATATAATAATTTATACACATATTATGGGTGTAGTAGATTTTAATCGATTATGTATTAGTAAAAGCAGATAGGAGCAAAAATAATTAATAGATAATAATAAACTAAGTGTCTTGAAGTGATGAATAAAATTACGTAAGGCACTTTTTTTATACTAGAATAATACAGAATTTGATTAGATACAATCTATATACATTTGATGATATAATAAAACATAACATTATATTTAAGATATAGGTGATAAAGTGACAAAGATTTTAATTGTGGAAGATGAAATTGCAATTGCTGAATTGCTCCAAATAGGTTTAACAAGAAGAGGTTACGCTTCAGAATATGTTTTGAATGGAAGAGAGGCAGCAGATTTAATTGAAAATATAAATTATGACTTGATTCTATTAGATATTATGCTACCAGAAATCAATGGTTATGAATTGATGGGATATATTGAAACTATAAATATACCAACAATTTTTATTACGGCAAAAGGGGCTTTAAAAGATAAAGTAAAAGGTCTTAGAATAGGAGCGGATGACTATATAGTAAAACCATTTGAACTAGATGAAGTAGAGGCTAGAGTAGAATCAGTGCTAAGAAGGTATGGCAAAGTAAATGGATGTGTAGTATTTAATGATATAGAAATAAATATAAAAACTAGAACGGTTACAAAAATGGGAGAAGAGATAACTCTAACGCCAAAAGAATATGAATTATTATCTACTTTAATTAAAAATAAAAATACATTATTATATAGAGAAGACTTATTTGAAAAAGTATGGGAAAAAGAGTTTACAGGAGATTCTCGTACATTAGATTTACATATACAAAGATTACGAAAAAAGTTAGATGATAAAGACATAATAAAAACAGTTTATGGCGTAGGCTATATTATGAAAGGATAAGTATGAAATTTTCAACAAAATTAATTTTAGGAACTACCATCATAATTTCTATATTATTTTCAATCGGTGGTTCTATTATGATTAGAGAAAATTTTAAAGTTTCTTATGATAACTTAGTAGATCAAAATATTAAACAATATATTTTATATAGATATTCTGTAGAATCTAGTATTAGAAATCATTTAGAAAACAATAATAGATTCACAAAAGATATTATTATTAGGTCGATGGAAAAGTTGGGATCGTATGGAGAGAAATTTACTCATGGTGGAGTAATATGGAATAACGAATTTGCTTATTCTGATATTAATAAGAATTTAATAGATAAAGAAGTAGAGCAATACTATTTGACAGATAATTCTTCATTTCTCATAAAAAAGATTGATAATAAAGTCTATATGTATTTGGGAAGTGATATCCAAGTATCTAATGAAACCATTAAATTATTAAATGTATATGATATTACGTCAATATTTTCAGAAAGAGAGCGTCAAAATGAATATTACATAAAGTGGTTTATAGTGATTATGCTAGTATATATTGTGACAGTAATTATATTTACTAAGATATTAATAGATCCAATAAAAAAGTTAAATGAAACAAGTAAAAGAATCTCAAATGGAAACTATAAAGAGCGTACAAATATAAAAAGTTCTGATGAAATTGGAGAGTTAAGTAAAAGTTTTGACATTATGACAGATGAAATAGAAAATCATATTTTAAGACTTGAAAATGATATAAAAAATAGAGAAGAGTTTATTTCAGATTTTTCACATGAATTAAAAACACCAATGACATCCATTATGGGATACTCTAGATTATTGATGACTGATGATTGTGATAAAGAACTTCAAAAAAAATCAGCTAATTATATTTATTCAGAATGCAAAAGATTGGAACTTTTATCGAGAAAACTTTTAAAACTAATGGAGATAGATGAGATACCAATTGAACTTGTAAGTATACATACAGAGTGGTTAAAAGAGAAAATAAATATAATTATGAAACCTTTAATAGATAACAATAATTTAATTTGGATAAATGAGTGGGAGACATGCTTTATAAAAGGTGATGGGCAGTTATTACTAGATTTATTAAAAAATCTAGTTGAAAATGGAATTAAAGCAAGTGAAAAAAATATATATATTTCAATAAATGGAGTTAAGAAGAATGATAAATACATAATTTCTGTTACAGATCGAGGTTGTGGTATAGAAGATTCACAGATAGAAAAAATAGTAAATCCATTTTATATAATTGACAAGTCAAGATCGAAAAATCAAGGAAATACAGGACTAGGATTATCAATATGTGATAAAATTGCGAAGTTACATAATTCAAACTTAGAAATTAAAAGTGAACTCAAAAAAGGAACTACAATTTCAATAATATTGGAGGTAGAGAATGAGGAATAAATTATATATTTATCTTGGAAGTATTATTTTTATTACTTTGATATTTTCCATTTCACTGCCGTCATTTCTTGCAAAATTTGATGAGTTATATTTATTAGGAACTCATGAATTAAAAAAAATGGATTTAAACTTAGATAGTGAAGCTAAGGATATACCTTTAGTTCAACGAATTTATGATATTTATGATGGAATATATAGTACAGATGAATCAGAAATCGCAAGTGTAGTACAAGTAATAGCAACGTCAGATGAACAGAAAATAATTTTAGAACAACTAAAAGAATTAATGGAAAAGAAAGTATTAGTTAATAATGATGATTATATTACAGATAAAGTTGAATCCGTTTATGTAAAAATGATTTATTCGGCGATAGTTCAAAATTTAAAAGAGTATGTAATTAACTTTAGAGACCAGCAGATAAGTTTATGGTGGGATATTGAAAGTAACAAGATTATATCTATCAAAATTATAGGTAATGGTCAAATTAGAGTGAATGATAATAAAGAAGATATTCTAAGAGGTTACTCATCGTACTTAAATTTAGACTTGCTAGGAGATTGGGTTATAGAGAGTGATGTGATTCAATCTAATAAATCATCTTTAATAATTAAGACTGATATTTTAAATAACAAAATTGAACAATACTTATCTATAATACCTAAATTAGCACAAATACAATAGAAACAATATTGATACAATCCTATGTTATGATTAACTCGGTTAACCTAACATAGGATTTTTTTAATATAGAAAAAGAAAGGATAAGAAAATGAATAAAAGGAAAGTTTTAATTGTATTAGTATTTACAATATTATGTTCTATTAATTTGTGGGGATGTTCTAAGGGACAAAATAATAAATTAGAAAATAAAAGTGAAGCAAAGGATGCAAAAATTAAAAGTTTAAAAATGTTATCAAATGATGCTATGCAAAATGGATGCAGTATTGAAAGTGGATACTACACAATTTCAAGTAGCGAAGATGAAGAAGGAAATACTGTACAGAATTTAATGTATGTTGATTACAAAACAAAAAAACAAATTTATTTATGCGACAAATCAGAATGTAATCATAATACTGATAGGTGTATTTCATATATAGAAACGAAGTACTTTGGTAGACAAAATTCATTAATATGTGATGGGAAGTATTTGTACCTTATAAGTTCAGAATATAATAATGACGGATCAATAAGTACAAGCATATTTTATGGAGAAGAGGGTTTAACACCTATAAGTGAACCTACCTCTGTATATAGAATGAATTTAGATGGATCTAATAGAATTTTATTATCTGAATTTGAATCTGGAGAATTATTAGGAGAAAAAATATTAACAGATGGAGAGTATATATACTGTATTAGTATGAAGAATACACAGGCTAAGATTGATGACAATACAAGTTATACAAAAGGTGATGAATACAAATTAATCAAAATATCAAATGAAAGTGGAGAAAAGCAAGATGTTACAGAGTGGGATAGTAGCTGGAATATACTTGGGTGTTATAAGGATAAGATAATTATAAATAAGCTAGAATTTGATCATGAACTTACAGTAGAAGAAAAAATGGACCAGGCAAAGTATACCCAAGCATGTAAAAATGCTAAAGAGTCTATAGTAAGCTATGATATAAATACTCAGAAATTTGAAAAGTTATTTGAAAATGAAATGAGTGATAGTCATCAATATATAATGCATAAAAAAATGTATTTTATTATAAATATAATGGAAATAAAATTATGTCCTTTGATTTAGATACAAAGCAAAAATCAGACTTCTTAGAAACTAATAATAGCAACATTGAACAAATTTATGATGGATATATGATTACATCTGATTGGAAAGAGAATAACAAAGAATATTATAGAATCAGAATAGAAGATAAAGAGATTTCAAAATTAAGTTTATATAAGGATAATGGAAGATTAGTTAACATTATAGCCGAATCAGAGAATGATTTCTTTGTAGAGAGCAATTGTAAGATTAAAGATGAGTATGTTGAGTGGGCTGGTATAAACCAAACAATTGAAACAGATAGAGAATATGCAATGATTCCAAAAGAAGACTATTTTAATAATAAAAATAACTTTAAAAAAGTAAATATGATTATAGATGAGATATATTAAGGTGGAAATATGTATGTTAGAAATTAAAAATATATACAAAACTTATGGAGAAAAAGTAGCCCTTAACCATATATCAATTGAATTAGAAGATGGTGTATATGGATTACTAGGACCTAATGGAGCTGGTAAATCTACACTAATGAATATTATTACTGATAATTTATCAATGGATGAAGGGGAGATTTTATATAATGGAAACAATGTAGCGAAACTAGGAAAAGAATTTTTAAAAAAGATTGGATTTGCGCCACAACAGCAAGGTTTATATGATGAATTTACAGGTAGACGTTTCTTATCATATATGGGTACATTAAAAGGAATATCTAAAGATAGTCTAAAGTCTGAAATAGAAAGAGTATCAAAAGCAGTAAATTTATTTAATGAATTAGATAAAAAAATGGGAGCTTATTCAGGAGGTATGAAGCAGCGTATTTTAATAGCACAAGCCATTATGGGTTCGCCTAAAATACTTATTATGGATGAGCCAACAGCAGGACTAGACCCAAAAGAAAGAGTAAGAATAAGAGAACTATTAGCTGAAATATCAAGTGATAAAATAATTTTAGTTGCTACTCACGTAGTATCAGATATCCAGTCTATATCTAAAGAAATTATTATGATTAAAAAAGGTAATATCATTGAAAAAGGAACACCTAAAGATTTAATCAAACGTTATGCAGAAAATGGTGATTTAGAAGATGTATATATGAAGATGTTTGATGGAGGTCAATAAAATGAGAAATTTAATAGGTATTTTAGGACATGAATTAATGAAGGTCTGGAATAATAAAAAATTTCTTATTTTTATTACTAGTATATTCGTATTAAATTTAGGAACACTATGGTACTCTACATCTAGCAATGACTATAACCCAGATTTATATTCATATAGAAAATTAGAAAGTAAATTAAAGAATTTTAATGATGATGAAAAAATAGATTACATAGAAAAATATTTAGATAACCTAAATGAAGAAAGTAAATTCTTATATACAGATAACTATATGAAAGAAACATCATTGTTAAAGGAGGTTCTTAATGAAATTAGGACGGTAAAAAAATATAATACGTTTTTAGACAATATACAAGAACAATCTTCAATATTGTCTAATGTTTCAATATTTCAATCAAGTTCAGGGAATGAGTATTCAGATAGAAATATAATCAAAACAGCAAATGATTATAAGCAAATGAATGAAATAATGCCTTCATATGAAAATTCAAAAGGTATTTTATTAGCAACAAATTCTTATATTACAGATATATTCATTATCCTAATACTTTGCATTGTTATATATATACTTGTATTTTATGAAAAGGAAAAGAATTTATTTTCTGTAATTCGTGTAAACATAAACGGTAGATTGTGTACTGGAATTTGTAAACTGTTATCACTTCAAATTTCTTGTATACTTATCACCTCACTGTTTTATGGGTCTAATTTTGTGTATTATTTTTCACAGTTGCCAATACCGGATTTATCCCAATTAATTCAATGTCTTGCTCCATTTTCAACATCAACACTAGAAGTATCAATTGGGATGTATTTAATAATATACATATTAGGCAAAGCAGTTATAGTTTCTATAATAGCAAGTACTTTATTATTAATATCAATATGGTCGAATTATATACTTACACCATATTTAGCTTTAGGCTTTATGTCCGCAGTAAGTTATGGAATGTGGAAATTAATATACCCAACTACTAAATGGGCGTTTTTTAAGTACTTTAACTTAGTAGGATTGTTAGATATGAATAAGGTTTTTGGAGCCTATTTAAATCTAAATATATTTAATGTACCAATAAACTATTCTCGTGTATGGATAGTATTTGTTATAACTTCACTAATTGTGCTAAATATATTAATAGTAATATCATATTTAAAAATGAGAAAGCTATCAGTTAAATCAATTAAATTAAAAGGTAAAGAATTCAATGTTCATACAAGTTTATTTAGATATGAAGCTTATAAAATTTTAATAATGAAAAAAGGGATAGTGATTCTATTATTATTTCTTATAGGAACAGATTATATTTACACAAATCATAGATATTACATATCAAGCGGGGAATTAACTTATAAACAATATATGGATAAGTTAGAAGGACCTCTAACGAAGGATAAAGAAGAGTATTTAAAAAATGAAAAGAAAAAATATGAACAAGCAATAACTATGTGTAACGAGATAGATGAAAAATATAATAACATGGAAATAACCAAGCTGCAAGCTATGAACTTAAAACAAGAATATGAGAGAGTATTAAGTAATTACTCCATATTTGAGACCATTTGGGATAAATATGAGTTTATAAAAGAATATCCAGAAAGTGAATTTATATATGATTCAGGATATAAAATATTATTTCAAGCCAAAGATAACACTGCTAGGATTGTGATGATATTATATTTTGTTGCAATTGTTTTTACACTATCATCAGTGTTACCTATGGAATATAGTAATTCACAGAATAAAATTTTAAAGCCTACATTGTTAGGGATGAAGAAGATTACTTATACAAAAATAGCCATTAGCAGTATATTGGCAATATTATTTATGATAGTAACTGTAGTAGGACGATTTATTCATATATCAAAATTCTATGAAATGAGTAGTTTAGGAGTCAAGGCAATTAGTTTATTTGGGATAGGATTTTGGGGTTCTAAACTTTCGATAGCAACAGTAATGATTATGTTTTTTATAGGATTACTAATTTTTAGTCTTCTGGTTATGGGGATTATACTTTTGATATCAAGTAAAGTTAAGAACAGTGTGTATACTATCGTTATATCCTTTGTATTGATATCTCTATCTTTAATATTATAGTAAAAATAGAATTAAATATACTCATATATATGGGTATAGCATAAGAATTAAATTACTGTATAGATAATACCGTCAAAGTAGGCTGATTCTTTTTTGATATGCCTCGAGGTATGTAGATTTTGATGATATAAAGATTTAATAGTGGATATTATTTCTGTGATTCGTCTCCACCATTGAAATCCACGAAAAGGTATTGATTTTGTAATCAATACCTTTTATTTATTCAAGAGGGAGTATAATTACATTTAAATTTCTGCTTTTAGATTTTTTAAATTATATGTTGATATTATCACTAATTAGTGATAATATAGATTTATGGAAAATATAAAAACATTAATTAACGATAGCAAACTTAATTTATCCACGTTAATAGCTTTTACTAGGGCAGAACATAAAATTCATAGCTTAGAGTATAAAACTATAAAAGAAAGTGGATTAACGATTTCGCAGTTTGGAGTTCTTGAAGTTCTGTACAATAAAGGGGACTTAAGAATAGGCGAAATAATGGAAAAAATATTAACTACATCAGGAAATATAACAGTAGTAGTAAAAAATTTAGAAAAGGATGGATTTATAAGAAAGATTTCAGACCCACTAGATAAAAGATCTACTATAATATCTATAACAGAGAAAGGAATAAAGGTTATAGAAGAAATATTACCAGAGCATATAAAAAATATAAATAATATCTTTAATATATTAACTGATGAAGAAAAAGTAGTATTAAAAGATATATTAAAGAAATTCAAATAAAAATAAAATTTTTTTGATAAAATATCACTAATTAGTGATATATAGATATGAAGTTATAAAAAATATGAATAGATAAGATTAAAAGGAGGTACACCATGAATAAGTTAAGAAGTATAGAGTCAGTATTTAGAGGATCGGAGCCACATTTTGTAGGAGATGGATTTAAAGTTAGTCAGTATTTTCCATCAGGCAAAAACTTATTAGAGCGTTTTTCACCATTTATTTTATTAGATTATAATAAACCACATTATTTTGAGCCTTCGAAGATAAGACGAGGTGTAGGAGCGCATCCACACAGAGGATTTGAAACAGTGACAGTTGCTTATGATGGAAAGGTTGAGCATCATGATAACAATGGAAATCATGGCGTTATAGGATCTGGTGATGTACAGTGGATGACAGCAGGAAGTGGGGTTCTTCATAAAGAATATCATGAAGAAGAATTTTCAAAAAATGGTGGAACGCTTCATATGATACAACTTTGGGTCAATCTACCAAGTAAGTATAAGATGACAAATCCAAAGTATCAAACCATTACTAAAGAAGACATAGCTACTTACCAATTGAATAACAATGGAGGCGAAATAAGAGTTATCGCAGGAGAGGTAAAAGGAGTAAAAGGGCCTGCTGATACTTTTTCTAAAATAAATATATACAATGTAGACATGAAAAACAATGCAAGATTATCACTAAATGAACCAAGTGATTTCAATACAGGAATGTTGATAATTAGCGGAGAGATTAAAATAAATGATGGTTCTGTATATAAAGAAAATGATTTTATATTATTTGATAATGTAGAAGGAGATATTATATTAGAATCAATTAGCGAAAACTCTTTAGCAATTGTTTTAAGTGGAGAGCCATTAAATGAACCAGTTATAGCTCATGGACCATTTGTGATGAATACTGAGCAAGAAATAATCAAAGCTTATGAAGACTATAATTTAGGGAAATTTGGAGCATTTAATTTTTAATACAATATAAAATTATATAACAACTGTTATAGGACTAGCATTAGCTCCATTTTACAATGAAATAACTTGGTGTAATTTCTGTCCAATGGGAATAGATGTACATGAATATAAAGAAAGATGCTTTAACTCATTATGACGGCATACAATGTGGTAGATGTGTAAATAAATATCCTAAAAAATCTATAGGATATACAAAATAAAAAATATACATTTTTAGACATGCTCCCTTTCTAGTAGACAGTAAAAAATAAGTACTGTTGCTATTAAGGGAGCATATTTTATAAAATCTAAATATATACAAAACAAAGTTTTAGTATCAAAATTAAATTTATATCTACTGTTATTAAAGATAATTTGGCAGAATTATGATGATAGCAATTTTAATTTTTTGATATCAATTATTTTGATACTTCCTCTTGAAAGTTCTACTATTTTATCCTTTTCAAACCTCTTAAGAATTCTACTTATAACTTCTCTAGCAGAGCCTAAGTTATTAGCTATAGTATCATGAGTTATATTAATGTTTATAGAATTATATAGATAGTATTGGTCTATTAAAAAACTAGCTACTCTACTATCTAAGCTAAAAAATACAACTTGCTCAAGAACCCACATAATTTCAGACAACTTATCTTGAGTTAAAGTAAGAAAGAAGTTTTGTATGCTAAGGTTGTTACTAGAAATTTCTTTAAAAAATTTACTATCAATTATAATAACAGAAGAATCTTTTTCGGCTTCTAGATTGATGTCATAAGTAAGGTCTTGATATACACAAGAGGATGATAACATACAAATATCACGTTCAAACAATCTAAAAAGTGTAATTTCTTTACCTGAATTTGAAGACATAAAGCTTCTAAGTTGACCATTTAAAACTAATACAATTCCAGTACAGGCTGAATTTTTAGAATGAACTAGTTCACCTGTATTATATTTTTGAACAGAACTTGCTGAAACTAGACCTTTTAACTCACTTTTGGATAGATCATTGAAAAATGGTAGATTATCCTTGAGAAATAATTTTATATCTATATAACTCATGTAATCACATCCTAATTAATTATTTTTTTATTATAGAGCTTGGAAGTAGTAAAGAACCACCCATAAATAAGACTCCAGTTATAAGTAACCCTGTAAATCCTAAATTGAATAATGATGGGAACTCTGGTGATAAATTAAATAGTGTTAATTTACCCATATCTAAACTTGAAATTAAGCCAATTGATTTTAGAGTAGCATATGACATTGAAAATACAAATGCTCCAATGAGTCCACCTAAAATAGTGACAATTGCTTTTTTTATGTTATCTGATGATACTGCACCAACACAAGTACCAGGACAAGTACCAACGCTTCCAAATCCTAGCCCAAATATAATTCCTCCAAGTATAACACCGGTATTCATAGTTTTAATACTTAAATGATCTAAGTTAAATATTCCTATTAAGTTTGCTAAATAGAGAAGTACACTTGAAAAGCCTATAGCAAATAATATAACTTTAGCTAAATGTAAATCTTCTAATCTTAACATAGATAATAATTTTTTAGGGCTTGTAGCCCCAACTTTATATAAAGCATATCCGAAGAATGCTCCGAGCACTATTGCAAGTAATATTTTCATATTATTTTCTCCTAATTTTTTATTAATATTTGAATTTTTTAACTAAAATAGCAGTTGGTATAGCAACTGCAAATACAACACCTGCAAATACATATCCACTAACACTTGATTGCATCATACCACTCATCATATGACCGCTAGTACATCCATCGGCTAATCTAGCTCCATATAATAGTAAAAATCCACCTATAAAACTAGGTAAGTATTTTTGTATAAAACCTTTATTATTATCGATTTTACAAACATCCTCTGAATATAATTCATCTTCTTTTTTATTCCTAGTTGCATGACCTATAAAACTTCCTAATGGTATTGCTAGTACAAATATAAAATCATAATTAATGGGATTTTTTATAGATTTAGCTAATTTACCATCTGATTTATCATAATACGCATTCGTACTTTTATATCCAGTCTCCCTTTCACTATCTTCCTTTATTACGCTTTGGTCCATAGTGCTATGAACTATACCTGATAGAACTGAAAATTGAGTAGATACTCCTATTGGTTTAATTAATAATACTGATATAAAAAATGATAAACCTAATACAATTGCTCCTTTTAACCATTTTTGATTACTCATGATGAACTCCTTAAATATTATTTTATTTTTTCTTTGAGATATAGCTAGATACTCCGCCTTTTAAGTTATAAACATTATTAAATCCATTTCTAGATAATGTTTTTGCAGCAGAATTACTTCTAGCCCCTGATGCACAATAAACAACTATATTAGAATCCTTATATAAATTTAAAGTGTCTAATTTAGATTTTAATTCATGTACAGGTATATTTTTAGATTTTGGAATATGGAAATTACTGTATTCACCTGATGTCCTAACGTCTAATATTAATGTTTTTTTATTATTCTTTAAAAGTGTGTTTAGCTCTACACCATCGATATCTTTATGTTTACTACCTTTGAAAAGTTCTGAAAAAAAGCTCATATTAATTTCTCCTTTTTAGTTATAAGTTTTGGTTGAGGTTGATGTTTCTTATTATAGTAAAAAAAAATAAAAAGTTATGTGATTAAGTTACTGAATGAAGTTGATAATATAGTACGTAAAAATTTAATGGTAATCAAATTCTTTACCAATAAACATAAAAAATATCTGCATTGTATAATAGATTAAACTAATAAACGAAAGGCAGATGAATTCATATGAAATACCAACATACAATTAAAGTTAATAAAGATACTTGCATTGGATGTGGACTTTGTAAAAAGGACTGTCCAGTAAATAATATAGTTATAGAAAATAAAAAATCAGTAATAAAAAAACAAGACTGCTTAATGTGCGGTCACTGTGCAGCAATTTGCCCAGTAAATGCTATTACACTTACAGGATTTGATGAAGCACCAATAGAACTTACAGAAAAACCTAATTTAGATTCAGATACATTATTAATGGCAATTAAATCAAGAAGAACTATACGTAATTTTAAAGAGAAAGAAGTTTCACCAGAAATTGTAAAACAAATTATTGAAGCAGGTAGATATACACCTAGTGCTAAAAATTCACAAGATGTTTCATATATTGTTTTAGATAATAAAAAAAGAGTGTATGAGGAAGCAGCAGTGAAATTTTTTAGAAAAATAAAACCTATTGCAAATATTGCTGTTAAATATTCAAAGGAAGTAATAATTGATGATAACTTCTTTTTCAAGAATGCACCTATTGCAATAATGGTGCTTACAAAAGATAAGATTAGTGGTTCACTTGCAGCATCAAATATGGCTCTTATGGCAGAATCTTATGGTCTAGGAGTTTTATTTAGTGGATATTATACAGATGTAGCAAATAATTCGCCAAATCTACGAAAGCTTTTAAATTTAAAACATGGTGAGAATGTTGTTACAACTTTAGTAATTGGATATCCAAATGTTAAATATAGACGTACTGTACAAAAAGAGACAGCAAATGTTAGATATTTATAAGTGATGGAGGATTTTATGGAAAAAGAATGTCAGGAAAGAATACAAGAAATAACATCTAAATTTAAAGGATGTCGTAAAGCTATTTCTGCTATGGGTGATGAAACTAGACAGTTGATTTTAATTACCCTTTTAGAGAGTGATTTTAATGGCATACGAGTGGGAGAGATTACAGAAAAAACACATCTTTCTCGTCCTGCTGTATCTCATCATCTTAAAATATTAAAAGAAGCAGAAATTGTTAATGTACGTAGAGAGGGAACTAAAAACTATTATTATCTTGATTCAAAAAAATCACAATGGAAATCACTAACAGAACTAATAAACCTTATATTTGTTGGAATACAACATATCGGTGAAAATGATGTAAGAAAAGGTGAGTAAATTAAAGTGATTTAGCAAAAAACCAGTAAATTTAATTTTACTGGTTTTTATAATGGTTTAAATGATAAAAAGATATTATTTTAAATAGTACCTTTCTTTATTTTGAGTATTATTTTTATACTCAATAGCCTTAGTAGGGCAACCGCAAATACATGCCATACAATGAGTACATTTATTTCCCCAAACTGGATTTTGATTTTTTAAATTAATATTATTTAGAGGACATAGCTCTATACATTTTCCACAGCCAATGCATTTATCGGTATAATGAAATCCTTTGGCATGAACAAATATTTTATAAAAAGCTGTATTTGTTATACCACTTTTAATT
Organism: Romboutsia faecis; assembly: GCF_014323405.1. Classification (GTDB taxonomy): domain Bacteria; phylum Bacillota; class Clostridia; order Peptostreptococcales; family Peptostreptococcaceae; genus Romboutsia_E; species Romboutsia_E faecis. The sequence continues at coordinate 200,344 of NZ_JACRWE010000004.1, forward strand.
GTACCACCTAATCCACTAGGGGAAATAGTTTCAAATTCATTTTCAGCATTTATATCAGAAATAATTTTATATATTTGTTTATCTGCTTCTTTAATAATTTGTCTTGAGGTTTCTTTATCTGGTGCAGAAAATAAAGCTATATAATTTTCTGGCATTTTAATTTCTGCCATACCTTTTAGTTGCCACTTCTTATATTTACATAGCTTTTTAATATAATTTATGGCTTTTGCTGTATCTCCTCCACAAGTCATTACAAAGTAAACTTCCTTACTTCCTAAAAATTTTGTGTTTTTAATAAAATCCGTAACAACTATTGGTAATCTCCATGCATAAGTAGGACATACGAATATGAATGGTTTATTTGTTGATATTAATTCATCTGTTTTTTCTTTTTTTATAAGTTGATTTAGTGATATTAGTTCATCATCTAATCCTTGTGCAATTTTACGAGCTACATATCGGCTATTGCCAGTACCGCTAAAATATAAAATCATAATTATTTCTCCCTAACTATTTTTATTTTAAACCTAAATCCTTCTGCTTTAATAAAGTGATTTATGGATATGTTGTATTATAATGAATACAAAATTTACTAATTAAACAAATTATATCACAGTAATATTTTTTATATTTATTGATAAAGAATTTGATTACCATTAAATTTTAAGGGGGAATTGGCATAGATCAATGGAAGATATATTAAACATAATCGTAATTATGTTTGGATGCTGATATGTGTCTTTTTTTATTGTCAAAAATTCAAAATAAAATTTTATGAAAAGAAAGGATGACTTTTTATGCCAACAACAAAATCACAAAAACTATTATTTGCACTTTTAACTGTAATGATTACAGTACCTTTATTTGTATTTTATAACCTTGCAATAGAAATGGGAGGTATGTCTAATCAAATATTCTTAATGTCTCTAAAGATAATACCAATAGAATTTATATTTGCAATTATTCTAGAGATACTAATAGCAGGACCACTTTCAGAAAAAATAGCTTTCAGTATAATAGATCCAAGAGAAGAAAAGCCGTATGTAATTACTACAGTAATGATATGTTCAACAGTGGTTTTAATGTGCCCAATGATGTCATTTATAGTGGCAATATTATTTAATGGAATAACAGTGGAGCTTGTTGATAAGTGGTGAGGTTTATTTTTAGATGTATATTTAGAGATAATCAACTTAATGAAGAAGAATACGAAACAATAAATGTATTATAAATTAATAATAGGAAAAATTTGACATATAGCGTATAATATGATAAAATTTAGGCAAAATTTAATAGGCAAACCTATGGAAACGTAGGGACGCAAAGCTATAGGGACTAAGGTTTTAAAACTATGTCAGCCAGTTGCCAAAGAGTACATTATACTTTTTGTCTAAAGCTTTATAGTTAATATTATTGTATATACTTATATGAAAAATATTAAATTATTAAAGTATATTTTAAGTTGCTCTTTTTGAGCAACTTTTTTTATTACAGTTTAAAATATGCAAAATTAATGTACTTCTGAGGGGAATTAATCAGGAGGGAGAAATGAAAAAGAAAATATCAGCGATAGTGGCTATGTCTATAATAGCTACGAATACTATGCCTGCAATGAATGTGTTTGCAGATGAGGTTGTAAGAAATAAAGCAACAAGCATAGAAAAAGAAGTAAGCAAAAATATGACGGTGGAGACTTTCAAAATAAAGAATTATGAAAACTTCGCTAGATATAATGAAGATTATAGGGTAAATGTAAAATCTATAACTAACAATGGTGGTAAGTATAATCAAAGTATTATCACTAACGCTATAGATGGCAGACTAGAAACTCACTGGGAAACAGGAAGAGAAAATAAAGAAGGCTTTAAAAATGAAGTAGAATTTGAATTTGAAAATGTTGAAAAAATAAACAGATTAGCTTATGCTACTAGACAAGATAGTGCAAGACCTAAAGGTTATCCTAAGGTAGCACAAATACTAGTAGCAGATTCTAATGAGGCAGAATATACGTTAGTAGGTGAAGTTGCAAGCACTAAAGTGACTGGAGATATGGTTGAATTTAAATTCGATACAGTAGAAGCTAAGAAAGTTAAGTTCATATTCTCTGATGCTCATAATGGTTGGGCAAGTGCCTCTGAGTTTTGGTTCTATAAAGAAGATAAAACTTTAGATAAAATGGAAACACTTTTTACAGACGATAACATGAATGAAGTTAACCCTGAGTTTGATAATTTAGAAGCTCTTAAAGCTTTAGAAAAAGAAGCTAAAGATCATCCGTTCTATACAAATTTCAAAGAAGATATAGATAATGCTATAACTATATTAGAAGGTGAAAAATTAGAAAGTACTTTAGCGAAAGTATCTAAATTAACTGCATATGGTACAGAATATCAAGATGCCTACAACGAAAAATTTATGATACCAACAAATAAGATAACAAAAGTAGAAGCTAATGGTGGAATATATCCAGGAACTAAATATGAATATATGTTTGATGGTGACCCTAATACACATTGGGAAACTAGCAAAAGCAACAGTGTAGATTTCACAAATGAAATAACCTTAACTTTAGATGAAGCACAAACTATAGATAGATTAGCTTATAAAGCTAGAAGTTCAAACAATAAAGGATTCCCTACTATGTTTGAAATACATGTTTCAGAAACATCTAAAGGAGAAACATTCCAAACAATAGCAACTGGAGAAGCTGAGGTAACAAGTGATATGGTTGAATTTAAGTTCACTCCTACCAAAGCTAAGAGAGTTAAATTAGTATTTAATGAGTGTAACACTGGCAGAGCTTTTGCTTCAGAAATGAGATTATACAAGCAAGATGAATTAAGTGAAAAATACGCTACATTATTTACAAATGATAAGAAAAATGAAGTAAGTAGTGAGTTTAATTCTATAGATAAATTAGAGAAGTTTTCTAAAGAATTAGAACAACATCCTTTATATAATTTATATAAAGAAGGTATAAATGACGCTAGATTAATACTTGAAAATAAGAAAGCTACATATGTGGATGCAAGAGTATCTAAATTTAAAGCATTTGGTTCACCAGAGTTAGTAGAGTATGATAAAGCTTATAAAATAGATAATAAGCATATAGTAAACATAACTACTAATGGAAGTCACTATTCTAATGAAGTAATAGCAAGAGCAATAGATGGTGACGTTACAACTGCTTGGCATTCAAATAAAACAAACAGCGAAAACCACACTAACGAAGTTATAATGACGTTAGATAAATTAGAAACTATAGATAAGGTAGTATATACTTCGCCTAGAGCCAGAGGGTTCGCAGAAGAATTTGACATATATGTATCAAAAACTCTAGAAGGTGATACTTTCGAAAAGGTTACAAGTGGTAGAGCAAGCAGAACAAATGATTCAGTTTCTATAAAGTTTAATCCAACAGAAGCTAGAAGAGTTAAATTTGTATATACTAAAGCTTATGAAAATTTTGCACTAGCTTATGAGTTTGGTTTATATAAACAAGATTCAACTATAGATAAAATGGATAACTTATTCACTGATGAAAATATGAATACTGTAAGTGAAGAATTTGCTAATATGGAAGCTTTAAATAAATTAGAAGATGAAGTTAAAGAACATCCATTTTATTCTGACTTTAAAGAAGATATAGAAAATGCTAAGGCTTTGGTTGAACAAGGGCAAGTTGAAGCAACTGTAAGTAAAACTAAAAAGTTTAACCATTATAACAACCAAGAATACATGGAGCAATATGCTATAAATAGAGATAATATAAAGAAAATATCTAACAACGCTGGACAATGGTCTACTATGAAAATAGATAATGCAATAGATGGCAAGTTAGATACATATTGGGAGACTAATACATCTAATACAGAAAGTTTCAAAAATGAAGTTACTGTAGAGTTCATAAATCCGGTAACTATAGATAGATTAGCTTATGGAGCTAGAGAATCTGATAGAAAAGGTTTCTTACAAGAATTTGAAATTTATGTGTCTGCTACAACTAAAGGAGATAACTTTAAATTAGTATCTACTGCAAAAGCAGATAAAACTACTGGTTTAGTTGAGGCGAAGTTTCAGCCAACTAAGTTCCAAAGATTAAAAATAAAAGTAACTAAAGGCGATCAAAACTGGGCCACTTTAAATGAGTTAGTATTCTTAAAACAAGACTCTATAGCAAATCAAGTGGAAAGTATGTTTACTAATGATTTAATGAATGAATTAACAGATGATTACAACACAATACAAGAAATAGAAGCTTTAGAGCAAGAAGTTAAGAAACACCCTCTTGAAAGAGAATTAATGGAATATATAGAAAGAGCCAAGTATATAATTAGCAATCCTGAACAAGCGAATAATTATATATACGAATTAGAATCTAGAGGAGACTCTATAAAAGAATCTCAAAAGAGACAAATGTGGAATTTCCAGGATTGGCAACCGACAGGGTTAGCAGTTAAGTCAGGACAACAAATAACTGTTTACGTAGATGCAGAACCAGGAACACCATTACCTCGATTAGTGTACAAGCAAATGGACTCTCAACATAACGGAAACCACAACATAGCTTTAACTAATGGGAAGAACGTAATAACAATACCTGAAACTAATCCTGACCAATTAAGACCTGGAACTTCTCAATCAGGTGTATTATATACAACAAATCCTTATACTCCTGAGGAGCAAATAAGAGAACCTAAGGTAAAAATAGAAGGTGCATTTGAGTATCCATGTTTCGTGTTAGGTGAAGACACAGACGAAGAGATATTTAAAGACTTAGAAGAATATACAGAAAAACTAAAGAAGGATAAGCAACTTCCTGATGTATTTGAGATATTTAGTGAAAAGAACTTAATAAATGTTAGGGCTACTTATGCGCTAGATTGGTACAGTAAGAATGACATAACACCAAGTGAAAATGCAAAGAAAATTGATGCTATTTTAAAAGAATCTATGGATTTCTGGGGATTTGATAACTCTAGTGAAGTAAACTCAGATTATAACTATAGATATGTAACTATGTTAAAATGGTTAGATAATGGTGGATTCATGAATGCTGGAAATGGTATAACAGGTTATAACCAAGCTGAACAAGGTTTAGTATTAAATTACCAAACAGGTTGGGGATTAATGCACGAGCTTGGACATAACATGGATACAAATAGTATGAGTATAGTTGAAGTTACAAACAACATGTTACCGTTACACTTTGAAATGATAGAAGGTAAGGAAAGTAGGTTTATACAACAAAATCAATATCAAAAGAATATATTCCCTAAAGTAACTAAGGAAGATTATTCTCAAAATAAGTGGTATCCTGATAATGATTATAGTAACTTACAACATATAGCACCATTATGGCAATTACAGCTATATGATCAAACATTTTGGCCTAGATTACAACAAGAGTTTAGAGAGAATAAGTTAGGTGGAGGAGATTGGGATAACAAGCATGAAGCATGGGCCATCGCAGCATCTAATGTACTTAAAATGGATTTAACAGAACACTTTGCTAGACATGGATTTAGGGTGGCAGAAGAGACTGAAAAACATATGAAACAATACCCTGAGCCAACTCAAAAGTTATGGTATTTAAATGATAACAAATACTTAAAAGATGGTGAAGCTTTCAATGATAATTTAAACGTAACAGTAACTCCTAAGATAAATAAAGATAATGTAACTTTAACTATGGATATAGATAAAGAAAATGATAACAGTCTTTTAGGATATGAAATATACAGAGATGGAAAATTAATAGGTTTTACAGATAGGGGAACTTACATAGACAAAGAGGTTGATTTAGAAGATAACCATATTTATGAAGTAGTGCCTTTCAGTAACGATTTAAATACTGCTAAGAAGATAAGTGTAAACTCTTGGCAACCTATTATAGAAACTACTGGAGGAGTAACAGTAAAATTAAATGAAGAGTTTAATCCTTTAGATTACGTTAAAGCTACTGATTATGAAGGTAATGTTATAGAAAACATAGAAGTAGAACATAACGTTGATAATACTAAACAAGGTAAATATATGGTAACTTATAAAGTTAAAGACAACAATGATTTATTTGCAGACAAAACTTTAAAAGTTGAAGTAGTAAGTGATTACACATTCTTATCAGACCTTGAGTGGACAGATGCTACTAGTGGATATCAAAATGCTAGACGTAACGAAAGCATAAAAGGTAGACATTTAGGTGAGCCTAAGACATTTAATAAAGGTTTAGCTACACACGCAAATGGAGTTATAACGTATAACTTAGGAGATCACGATTATGATTATCTAGAAATGAGAGTCGGTGTAGACATGAGTATACCTGAACAAAATAATTCAAGTATAGCTTTCAAAGTAACTGGAGATGGTCAAACTTTAGCAACTACATCTGTAATGAAACATGCAGATAATTTAAAATATATTAAAGTTCCTGTAAGAGGTGTAGATGAAATTAAAATAGAAGTTAATAACGGTGGTAACGGAATTACATCTGACCATGGTATAATAGTTGAACCTAAGTTAGCTACTAACAACGGTAAACCAACATTAAAAATAGATAAATCTATATCAGTAAAAGTTGGTGAAGAATTGGAATCAGTAATCGGTAAGGTTGAAGCTTACGACGCAGAAGATGGAGATTTAACTAAAGATATTAATATAAGCGGACAAGATAAAGTTAATACTAACAGAGTTGGAACATATCCAATAACTTATACAGTTACGGATAAGAGTGGAAACACGACTACTGCTACAAGAAATATAAAAGTAGTTAACATGGAAGATTTCACTTACTTAAGTGATTATAACTGGAAGTCTCAATCTAATAACTATACACAAGCTAAAAAGGATGTAGCTATAAATGGTGGAAAGTTAACACTTACAGGTGAAAATAATGAACCTATTAAGTATGAAAAAGGTTTTGGAATGCATTCAACAAGTACAGTTATATATGACTTAACTGATAAAAATGCAGATATATTCAGTACTTATATTGGTGTAGATAGAGCAATGTACAATAGTGTAGGTCAAGTACAGTTTGAAATATATGTTGATGGTGAGTTAGCTTACGATAGTGGAATAATGAGAGCTAAAGATAAGCAAAAATATATAGAAATAAATTTAGCAGATGCTAAAGAATTAAAATTAGTCGTTAAAGATGGTGGTAACGGAAATGGTTCTGATCATGCAACTTTTGGTGATACTAAATTGCACTTTGTAAATGAATCAAGAATAGACAAAACTGAATTAAATAATTTAGTGAATGATGCCAAAAAATTAAATGAAAATGACTATACAGAAGAATCTTTTAATGCAATGCAAATAGTTTTAGCTAAAGCAGAGCAAGTTTTAGAAGATAACAATGCTAGTCAAGATACTATAGATAATGTAACTGTAGAATTACAAGAATCATTTAAATCATTAATGGAAATAAACTTAGATAAAGTTGTAAAAATACCAGACAAGTATTTAGCTAAATCTTTATCTAATGTTTTAGGGAAGTCTGAAGGATTTACTGTTGGTGATATGAGAAGTTTAACTGAATTAAATTTAAGTGGAGTTACTAACTTAGAAGGATTACAATATGCTAAGAATTTAGTAAGTATAGAATCAGAATACAATGAGGTTAATGATCTTAGACCATTAGCTAAGTTAAAGAATTTAGAGAAAGTTAATTTTAAAAATCAATTTGTACAAGTTGGAGAACTAAGTGTAGTTGATGGAACTGTTAAAGTTAACACAGAAGCTTACAACAGAGCAGGAAAGAATGTAGCTACAAAAGTTGTATTAGTAGATAAAGCTGGTAATGTGTTAAATGAAGAAGTTGTGAATGGTAATAAAGAAGTTAGTTTAGATGTTTCTAGTTTAGAAGCAGGAATTTATGGAGTTCATGTCGCGTTTGAAGACGATGAGTTAAGTGGTATATTAATTAACTTAGTTAGAATTAAATAAATTTTTATATAAGGGGGCTGTAAAAATACTGAGCCCCCTCTTTTTTATAGTGAATCTTTTTAGTATAAGAGGTTTTATTGAGTTTTATTTGCATTTTTAGGTAATGTTATTGTAAAGGTTGATCCTTCCCCTAATTCACTTGTAACAGTAATATCTCCGCCATGAAGCTCAATTAATCCTTTTGTAATAGCAAGTCCTAGACCACTGCCTTTTGAAAACTCTCTTTTTGAATTTACAACTTGACTAAAACGATCAAATATACTAGTTATTTTTTCTGGTGGTATTCCACTACCATTATCAATTATTTCTATAGTTAATATATTATGAGAATCAATTATATTAACAAGTATTTGACCGCAAGAATCTGTAAACTTTATAGCATTACCAACAATATTTATAATACACCTTTCAATAGCATCTTGATCAAACTTCATAATGCAATCTTCCGTATTTGTGTCGACAATAAGGTCTATTTCTTTTTCTTCGGCTAAGCTTTTTAATGATAAAGCAGCCTCTTCAATCACATAAATAATATCTTTTTCTTCTATAAGTAGACTATAAATACCTTCATTCATTTTAGTAGAATCGATTAAGTCATTAATAATATTTAGAAGTCTTTTTAGATTATTATCATTTATCTTCATATATCTTGATAGCTCTTTTGAAGAAATATTACCTGATTTATTAAGATTAACTATTAGTTGTTGAGTTGCTCCTATAACATTTAATGGAGTTCTAAGTTCATGTGACATATTGATTAAGTAATTATTTTTACGCTTTTCTAATTCAATATTTTTCTGAAGAAGTTCATTTTTTTCTTCCATTTCTTTTGCTAATTGTTTATTTTTTAGTGTAATAGCATTTTTTAAATGTGCTATTTTTAAAGAAATATATATCAGTATTATAAAAAATAGTGAAAAATATATAAACTTGGAAAATTTACCTCTCCAAAATGGAGGATTTACATAAAAAGAAATACTTTCAATTTCACTTTTATTTCCATTAAAGTTTTTAGCTACAAAATCTATAGTGTATTTTTTATCAGCTAAATTTGAGAGTGTAACTTCATTATTACTCATTAATTTCCATTTATTATTATTTATACGATAATAAAAGTATACGTTTTCCATATTGTTATAAATATTAGTAAATAAATTTATGGTGATAAAATTTTCTTTATAGTTCATGGAAATATTATTTAAGTCATTTACATCTTCTCCATTTACAGAGACTGAATTGAAGTGTATCTTAGGTGAAGATATATTATTCTCTATAAGAACAGGATTTAAAATGTATAGACCATCAATAGATCCAAAAATATATTCTCCGTTTTTAGTTTCAAAAAATGAGTTTGACGAAAACTCTACATTACTTAAATATTTTCTTACATTTATTAATTGATCATTTTTAAACTCTAAGCAGTTTATTCCCAAATTTGTACTTATCCATATTTTATCATTCAGAGGAATAATACTATAGATAGTATTATTAGAAAGTTCATCTTCAATAGAATATGATTTGAACTCTCCAGTTAACCTATTATACTTATTTAGAGCACTCTCAGTACCAAACCATAAATTCCCTCTAGAATCTTCAGCTATTGATAAAATAGTATTATCAGAAATACTATTTTCAAACTCATTATATTTGAAGATATTTAAAGAATTATTCTCAGGATTAAATTGTATCAATCCTTCTTTACTTGCCCCTCCAAGCCAATAAATACCTTGTGAATCTTTAAAAATAGCTCCACCTAGGCTAATAGTTATATTATTTTCAGTAAGCAATTCATTAATACTTTTTATGCTAAAGTCATTCAAATTAATAATATCAAAACCACCTATACTCCCTACCCATAGGTAATCTCCATCCAGGTATAATGTATGACAAAATTTGTTATCCAATAAATTTTGTATTTCTAAAGTTTCTCTATTAATAATATTTAATCCAACTGAGGATGTAGCAAAAATATATTTTTCATTACCTTTTATATCCCAGATAATATCTGAATTTAATTTGTTATCAGTTTTAGTATTTAGTTGTGTAATAGTATTGTTTTTTCTATCCCATATGCTAATTCCACTTTCATAAACTCCAAGCCATAGTCTTTCATCAGAATCTTCATATGTACCAAATACAATATTATTTTTTATATTTTTGTCTTTAATAAAACTATTATAATAACTTATTCCTAAATCATAATCAACTGTACTTATTCCAGAAAATGTCCCTATCCATAAAAGTCCGCTAGAATCTTTCATAATAAAAGAAGTTCTATTATCAATTAATGAGTAATCATCATATAAATTATTTGTAAAATGTTTTTGTGATCCGTTTTTTTCATATACGTATAATCCGTTAGTTGAAGCAACATAAATTCCTGTCTCATCACTATAAATAGATTGAACAGTATAAGAATGATCACTATTATCATTAGTATGTAATTTATACTCCTGATCTATTTCTCCAGTTTTAATATTATATATATACACACCATCAGATATAGTTCCTAAGCATATAGTATCTTCATATAGTGATAAGGTTGTAAAAGTAGTATTTTCTATTAAGGAATTAATAATTTTATTATTAATAATGCTATATTCGCCATTTTCAATATTATATTTAAAAAAATAACTTTGTGATACCATATAAATTTCATTATCACTATAAAATTCTATAGATAATATTTTTGAAGATGAAGGTTTAAAATCTTGTTGAATTAAAGATATAAAATTATTATTAGTATAATCATAGAGATTTAATCCATTTGATGTAGCAATTATAATATTACCTTTATTATTAACTTTGATATCCATAATCTTATTTGATGATAATGAACTATTAGTTACAGTATAGTTAGTTATTTCATCAGTTTTCAAATTAATCTTACTTAAACCATCATGTGTTCCTACCCATAAATTATTATTTAAATCTTCAGTTAAGCATGTAATTTGGTTATCAATAATATTTCGTTTTTTACTAAAACCTTTATTATAAATCTCAAATTCAAATCCGTTATATCTATTTAGTCCATTTTTAGTACCAATCCAAATATAATCTGAACTATCTTGATATATAGAAGTTATTGAAGCTTGTGATAATCCATTTGATGTTGTCAGATTATAAAATATAAGTTCAGATGCATTAGCTAGTGTTGGTATACTGATAGATATTAAAAGTAGTGTTATAAATGTTATTATTTTATATTTATTCATAAATATACAAATACCCCTTTAAATTTTCTAAATCAAATATGATTTTACATTTTTTGTTTTAGCATGTCAATTAATTCCAATTAGTACTAAAATAAGGAGTTTATAATATTTATAAACATGTATAAACTCTTCAAATTAGGATATTTTAATAAAATATTTATAACAAAAATTAAACTACAATTTAGTTTTGTAGAGAAGTGGTTTCAGTATGATAGGAATTCAAGATTAATAAAAAAATCTTATAACAATATACGTAAAAATAGGTCTAGAACTAGACCATAGTGATAAAGGTAAGGTTTATCAAAGTATGAAATACTGGGTAGCTGAATTTATTTGTATTATTATCTTGATTAAGAAAATCACAATGGAAATCACTAGCTGATTTAATAAATCTTATACTTATTGGGATACAACATATTGATGAAAATGATGAAAGAAAAGGTGAGTAAATCCTAAAAAGGTATTATTTTTATACTCAATAGCCTTAGTAGGGCAACCACAAATACAAGCCATACCTTTTAGTTGAAATTCTTTATATTCACATAACTTTTGAATATAGTTTATGGATTTTGCTGTATCTCCTCCACAAGTCATTATAAAGTAAACTTTGTCTTTTTTATAAAATCCATAACCACTATTTTATTAGTAAAGAATTTGATTACCATTAAATCTTAAGAGTTATTGTATGACTAAGATGTAAAAGCATCCATATAGTGTATATACGTTTACAAAATAATTAATTGAATATGATATAATAGCTTTGTATTATACTAAAATGATAATATTAATAAATTTATAAAAAATACTTATCTTGTATAGGGGAGAGTACATGAAGAATCAAATTTTAATTATAGAGGATGATAATGAAATATCTAATATGATTGCAGATTATCTTATTAAAAATGGATATGAAACTCACATAGCTAAAGATGGAATAACAGGCATTAAGTATGTAATAGAAAAGAAGCCTGACTTAATTATATTAGATGTCATGTTACCATATAAAAGTGGTGATGAGGTTTTAAGAGAAGTGAGGGAATTTTCAGATATTCCAATAATAGTAGTGTCGGCAAAAGAAAGTATACAGTTTAAAGTTGATTTATTTAGAATAGGAGTTGATGATTATATAGTCAAACCATTTGATTTATCAGAACTTCTAGCCAGAATCGAAACAAATTTAAGACGTTATTCAAAACTTATAAGCAAGCAAACACTTTATAAACATAAAAATATAACACTAAACTATGACTTAAAAGAAATTTTTGTTGATGATAAGCTTGTAAAGATTACATCTAAGGAGTTTGAAATTTTATATTTATTTATAAAGCATCCAAACAAAGTATTTTCTAAGAAAAATATATACGAAACAGTGTGGAAAGACTCATATGCATATGATGATGACACGATAAATACTCATATAAGTAATATAAGAAGGAAGATTGATAGTGAGCTAATCGAAACTGTTTGGGGAATGGGATATAAGTTAAAGTGATTATTTTAGAACTTCTTTAGAATTTAGTTTAGAAATTCTTATATTTTAAAATATATCATATAAGGCAGAGGAGATGATAAATATGTCAGAGATAATTTGTCAAACAGTACACTTATCAAAAAAATATAAAGATAATATAGTACTTAATAACGTAAATATCAATATCAAAAGAGGTGATATTTATGGCCTTATAGGGGAGAATGGAGCAGGTAAGACTACATTAATAAAAATAATTGCTCAATTAACAAATCAAACAGAAGGAAATGTAAAGCTATTTGGAACAGCTGATAAAAATAAATTATGTAAATTACAAAAAAAAATTGGATATACAATTGAAAATCCAGCACTTTACATGGACATGACAGCAAGACAAAATCTAGAAGTGATACGTATGCAAAAAGGAGTACCAGGGACATACGATATTAATAGGGTATTAAAGTTTGTAAACCTAGATATTAATGATAAAAAGAAGGTAAAAAACTTTTCTCTAGGGATGAAACAAAGATTAGCATTAGCTATGGCATTGTTAGATGAACCAGAATTATTAATTTTAGATGAACCTTTAAATGGACTAGATCCTACAGGGATCTTAGAATTAAGGCAATTGTTGATAAGATTAAACTTAGAAAAAGGTATTACTATAGTTTTATCCAGTCATATCCTTAGTGAACTATATAAGTTATCAACATGTTATGGAATTATGCACAAAGGAAAGTTAATAGAGGAGATATCGTCCAAGGAATTAGATGAAAGATGTAAAAAACATATATATCTAAATGTTTCAGATAGCAAAATTGCATCTACTATTTTAGAGACAAAACTAGGGATAAATGATTTTATTGTTTGTAACAACAATATTATAAAAATATATAGCAACCTTGATAAATGTTCAAAAATTACTTCAACTTTAATATTAAATAAAGTATCAGTAGAAGAGATTAGTATTAAAGGAGATAGCTTAGAGTCATATTTTACAAAAACAATTGGAGGTGTGGCTAATGTATAATATTTTAAAAGCAGAAATGTATAAATTAAAATATAGTAAAGAACTTATGATATGTTTGATAGGACTATTGATATTAGCTATTATAAATACTTACTACGGTTCAGGAGAAGGTGGTGCTAGAGCTGCATTAATACATCCAAGTAGGGAGACATTTGGTATAATAGCGTGTAGTTTGTTTGCAGTTACATATGTAGGAAAAGATTTAGTATCAAAAACTATTAATCACACATTAACATCAGGGCATACGAGAAATAAAGTTTTTTTAAGTAAGTATTTGTGTTATTTGATTGGTTGTGTGATTATTTTACTTGCAAACTATGTATTTACAGGAAGTACGTATGGTTTACTTTACGGATGGGGGCAAGTATTCAATAGTAGTGAGTTATATTTTCTAATTGTATATATGGTAGTTGGTATATTCTTCAATATATGTATTTCTTCAATTTCATTTTTTATTTGTATACTTGTAAAAAATTCAAGTGTATCAATTGCCCTGTGTGGAGGAATTATAGGACTGATATTATCGCTAACTCAGTTACCTTGGGACACTATTACTTATTATGTCGCAAATAAAGACTATTCTTTAGGGATTATTCCACTTATATTTGCAATAAGCTTTGTATTAGGTACGGGTATTTTATATTTAATTTGCAATTATTATTTTAATAAACAAGATATTTAATATGAAAGGATGGATTATGATAACAATTTTATTAATTATAGGATTTACATATATCGTAATCCGTTTAATATCTATAAAAAAACAACTAAGAAAAATTAAGATTCAACTTAATCAGAAGGAACGGATAAATATAGTATTAAATGATAAAGATGTAGAAGAAATAGCTGAATCTATTAATATTATTTTTCAAGAACAAAAACAACTAGAGACAAATATAAAAAACCGAGAAGAAAAGTTAAAACAATCTATTTCAAATATTTCGCATGATTTAAGAACACCACTTACAGCTGTTAGAGGATATATTACACTTCTTGAAAATTGCACTGAAGAAGAAAGAGATCTATATATTGGTATTATTTCTAAAAAATCAGAAGAACTAAATAATTTACTAAATAATTTTTATGAACTTTCTATTGTTGATAATGATAGTTATCAGATAGATATAAGAGCTGTTGATATAACAGAAATAATTATGGAGACTATTATTTCTAATTATGCCTTGATTAAACATAAAGAAATAGAAATTGATAATAGGCTTTCTTCTAAATCGATAGAAGTAAAAGGTGAAGAGGTAGTTTGTTCAAGGATTATTCAAAACTTATTATCTAATGCAATAAAGTACTCAACAGGCTATATATCTATTGAACTTAAAGAACATAATGATCATGTTATTTTTAATATTAGAAATAGTGTTTCTGATTTAACTCAAGGTGAGTTAAAGTATCTATTTGATAGATTTTATACTGTAGATAAATCTAGAAACCGAAGTGGAAGTGGCTTAGGTCTATTTATTGTGAAGGTATTACTTGATAAGATTGATGGAGAAGTTTATGAAGTTAGTTTAAATGATAACGTATTAAGTATAAGTATTTTATTTAGATATTTATCAAAATAATTATAGTGTAAGTAAATAATAAATAATACACAAAAACAAACTATAAAAACATAAAAAATTGTATTCAGATTTAATTTGGATACGATTTTTTATGTTTTTATGTCGTTTACCTATAAAATTATGTTGTTTACGAATAATGTATATTTTTATCGAAAATATACATTATTATTAAAATAAGTGGAATGCAATCAAAAATATTTACAAAAGTAAATATTTTATGAAGGAGAGATAGTAATGATTAAAATAAAAGATAGCGATTTAATTATTATGAAGAGGATATTAGGGGAGTTATATCTGGAAAATGGAAATACTGAAGAAGTAATTTTATTAAGTCAAGCTATTGATAAAATAATACTATCTAAGCAAAAAACAATATTTAATGAAATTGAATCTTGTTAGTATTTATCCAATTGTATAAATCAAGGGTTAATTATAAAGGAGTATATAAATGGATATCGACATAATGATTAAAATTTTAGATAATCAAGAAAATGGTATAATTATACTTAACAAATATAAAAAAGTATTGCATGCAAATAAGGCGGCTAAAGATTTTTTAGGAAACGATTTAAATCAATTATTAGGAGATTATTTAAATTGTGAACGTACTGTTATAGAAAAGGTTAATTGTCAGAATATAACTAGATGCAAAAGCTGTATTATTAATAGGACTATTGATCGTGTGATTAAAACGAAAGATACAGAGGTAATAAATAATGTTGAGGTAAAAAAGAATCAAATTGACATAAATTTATCTATGAAAATATCTTTATGTGAAGAACAGTATATAGTAATTGAGTTGTTTAATTTAAATATAAAAAATCTTCAAATGAACTTTCTATCAAGACTAGCTGATAAGTCAAAGGATATTATGTTTTTTAAAGATGAAAAATTAAGATATTTATACATAAATAAAACATTTGAAGATTTTCTTAATAAAGAAAAAGAATATATAATAGGCAAAAAAGATATTGATTTAGTAAATGAAAACTTACTAGATCCAAATTTATATGAACAATGTTTTATTGGAGATAAGGAAGCTTTAGAAAAAGGATATTATTATGGAATAGAGGTTATGGCAGAAAGAAAGTTTAGAGTATCAAAAGAGAATATTGATGGTGGCATTTTATGCATAGCTAGAGATATTACTGATGAAATAGAGGCTATAAAAAAATCAGAAATAGATAATTTAACTGGTATATATAATAGAAACAAGTTTAAAGATATTATAAATGAAATATACTTAAACAAAGAAAGTGAATATTATATGGCGCTGATAGACTTAGATGATTTGAGAAACTTAAATAATAAATACGGTCATGTTATGGGTGATAAGTATTTAAATATACTAGGGAGGATACTTAAATCTCAAAATAATAGTGTATTCTTTAGAATCGGTGGAGATGAATTTGCAGGTCTTATAAATTATAATCAAGTTTGCCCGGAGGAAGTATTTAAAAAGATATTTAAAGAAATAAATAAGTTAAGTCTAGACCCTAAATTATCTGTAAGTGTAGGTATTAATAAATTTGATATAACAAAAGATTATGAAAAAAATTATGAAATAACAGATAAAGTACTTTATGAAGCTAAAAAAAATGGGAAAAATAAATTTATCATTAGTTATGGTAAATAGATGAAATTTTTAATAAATATTCATATGGAGGAATTCTATCTAAGCTAGAAGAGCTAAGTAATTCTAAAACAGGAGATTATGGTGTATCGATATATTTAGGGTTAGCACTTATATCAGCAATAGATTTATATATAAATCCAAATAAATAGCACATAATTGTAAAATTAAATACATCGAAATAAAGTCTATAAAGTGTAAACAATACTACTTTTATAGACTTTATTTTATTTCTTTGATAATTAAATAAATATTATAATATTATTTAAAATAAAATTAATTTACGTGCTTAAACTGATTAAAAATATAATAAATTTATAGTTATTTGAAAAAAAATGTATAATGATTTATAATAATTTAACTACTAAGATTATTTGAATAAATGTATAAAGAAAAAATTTAATATTAGGAGATATAAATGGTCAATACAAGCAAATCATATAAAATTATATATGTTGTTTTATTTATTTTATTAGGAATTTTTGTTTATCAGTCTTCTTCATTTAAAGAAGATATATATGATTTTAGTGAAACTTATAATTTTTCTAACGCATGGAAAATGTCAATAGAAGGAAGTAATATACAAGAAATTATTAACTTGCCATATTCCACATTTAAAAATAAAAAAGAGAATATTATATCGATAGAGAATACTTTACCTAAAAAAGATATACGTTCTCCACATATAAGAGTTGGATCTTCTCAGCAGTCATTTAAAATATATATAGATGATAAACTTATATACAGTTTTGATTCTATGAGATCTGTAAACCATGGTAAAACTGGAGGAGCTATATGGAAAATAGTTGAGATACCTAAAGATAGTTTAGGTAAAACTATAAGGATTGATTTTAAATCATCATATCTGAGGACCTCAGGTTATTTATCAAAAATTAAACTTGGAACAAAAGATCAATTAGTAGCAGAACTTTTTTCAGAGACTATCGTGGATCAAATAGTATCAATATCACTATTAATATTAGCTATATTTGTAATGTATATAGATATTAAAGTAAAAAGTGGAGGGATAAAGTCTAACCATGTATACCTAATGTTAATAATACTATGTATATCAATTTGGATATCAGCGGAATCACAATTTTATGTATTTATATATAATAATTATATATTAAATTATTATATACAGTTTATAGTATTATTCTCATTTCCAATATTTTTGTATAAATATTTATTGCTGGAGTATGATTTAAAACCTAGGAATTTAATTCTTACATTATACAAATTACATATATATTTAATAACATTATTAATGATAGGCCAGTTACTAGGGGGAATTACATTCTATGAGGGACAATGGTTATTTTTAGTTATATTCTTTACAACATTTCTTATATCTATAATATCTATAGCATACCAATCCAAGTATAATTTAAGGTTAAGAAAGTTATTAGAGATACTGATTATAATTTTTATATGCTTAACACTTGATTATTTTTTTTATAATATAAAAGGAAATCTTGTAAAAGTTAGCTTTATAAATATAGGTACTATAATAATTGAAATATTAATAACTATAGAGATGTATAAAGTATTTTCAAAGCTTAATGAAGAGAAAAATAGAGGTCGTTATTTAGAATGGCAATTAAATTATCAATTGAGACATTATTCTTTTATAGAGGAAAAAAATATGATGTTGAAGAGATATAGACATGATATGACTAATCACTGGATGTTGGTTAATAGACTGATAAAAAGTGATAAATTCGATTTAGCGGAAGAGTATTCTGGTAAGATGGCAGAGAAGCTTATAGGAGAAGAAAATTTAATATTAGATACAGGTAATCCAATACTAGATGCAATACTGACTGAAAAAATACAAAAATCAAAGAGTTTAAATATAGACTTCTTAAATGAAATAATTATTTCAAAGGGCATAAAAATAGACCCTATTGATTGCTGTATAATATTCGTAAATATACTAGATAATGCAATAGAAGCCTGTGCTAAATTAGATAATAAACGATATATTAAAATCAACTTGAGCTCAAAAGAGAATATGCTTATATGTAAAATAAAGAATTCTATAAACCCCAAAAATTTAATAAATAAAGATTATAAAACTACAAAACAAGATAAAGATAAACATGGATTTGGGATAGCAAATGTAAAAAAATCTATAGAAAAATATAATGGATATATAGATATTAATCATAATTTAGATTATTTCGAAATTATGTTTGTTTTATATGATGTATAGATTTAAATCTAATTATTTATATAATCAAATATTAAAGAGGAGACATAATGTTAAAAGTTATTATATGCGATGATAATGAAGTATTTTTAAAATATATTAGCAAAAAAATTCATGAAATAGCAATGAACAATAATTTAAATGTAAATATAAAAACATACTTAAGTGGTAAAAGTATGTTATTTGATTTAGAAGATCATATACATAGTGTTGATATTTTATTTATAGATGTGTTAATGGACGATATGACAGGTATAGATGTATCAAAGAAAATGAGAGAATATGGATCAAATGCTCAAATTATATTTATAACATCTGTTAAATCTCATGTTTTTGAAGCTTTAGATGTTATGCCTCCACATTATTTAATAAAAAGTGAAATTGATGATAGGGTAATAGAAAGTATTTTAATGAAGGCTGTAACTTTATCTAATAAGTATAAAAAAAGTATGTTTTTATATAAAGTAGGTCATAGTAAAAAAACTATAAAGTGTGAAGATATTGTATTTTTTGAAATAAATAATAGAGTAGTTACAATGCATTGTTCAGATAAAACTGAAGAGGTATTTTATTCTACTATGGATAATTTAGAGAATGGTTTAGATAAAAGTGAATTTATTCGTATACATAGGTCATATATAGTTAATATAACAAAAGTAGCATCCATTAATAGTAAGAATGTAATATGTAGAGATGGAACAATTTTACCTGTTGGTAGAAAATATACAGGTAAATTAAAAAATCAGTATTCTAAGTTTATATTAGAAAATATCTAATAAAAATTTATATCTTACATATAGTCAGTGGGGATGGACTATTGACACATTGTGATTAAGAATAACACTTAATCATATATATGATAGATATGAAAAGCTATTATTTAAAGATATAGTTGATGAAAATGAATATGTAGAAGATTTAGATTAAAGTGTTGAGATGCCTATCATGCTAGGTTAGTATGATAGGCATTCTTTTGTCATATAGGTGCCATATAGAAACTATGGTGCCATATTTTTTAGATTGGATAATAAAAAATTATGGCATAATGGCACTAAAATGTAAAATATGGCATCAAAAAAATAGCTAGCGTCATATAGTAGGAATAAGTAATTGCAATGGATACATAGAATTATGGCATTAAAATTATAATACTATAAAAAATAGTAAAATTTAATTATATATAATATATAGCAAAATAGATGTAATGTGTCATAAAGGTCAATTATTAATAACTTTATTAATATAAAATAAAAAGTAATATTTACCATGAATATTGAGACTACTAAATATAAGTAAAAATAAAGAAAAAATTAAGAAATATGTTAAAATAAATACAGAACATGTCAACAAAATGAGGGAGGAACAAAATGAGTGTATCACTAGTACTAGTACCACTAGCTATAGCAATAGGTGGAGCACTATCAGATTTACCAGAGAACGAAATAATAAAATATGAAGATGTAAATAATATTGTACAAAATAATAGATGCTATCAAGTAGAAACACCTATAAAAAGAATGGATTTATTAGTAAGATGTATATCAGAATTAGGATATGATCTACAGAAAATAAATGATAAATATATAATGAAATATACTGATGGTGATATAGAATTTATCAGAAATAGTAATAGTCAAATAGATATATTATTCAGCTCAGGTTATTCGCAAGATCAAGTTCAAAATATATCATCAGATATATACAACCAATATACATCAGTACTTCAAGCTGAGATATATAATACATTAAAACAAAAAGCAGAGGAAAGAGGTTACACACTAGAAAATGAGGTTATTGAAGATGATAACTCTATAGTGCTTAACTTCATAGTATAGGAGGGTCGTATGAGTAAAAATTTAATAGTAAAAATATGTCCAGATGGCAAGATAAAAGCAAAAGTTGAAGGATTTAAAGGAAATGAGTGTTGCCAATATATAAGCATACTTGAAGAATTGCTTGAAGCTGAGACTATTGACTCTGAGTATACAGATGAATTTTATAATAATACTACTATTCATGAAATTGCTGTGCAAGAGGTGAAGAATAATGACTACTAATAATATGAAGGTAAATAAGCTAGCTTTAACTTGGTGGATTTATATTACCCTTATTCCAGGCTATGCTTTTGCAGCTTTTACATATGCAGGATTTTCATCAAAGGATAGAAAGCTTGTATACTGTGCCTTGATGTATTATGCATCAAATGTATTTTCATTCTTGAACCAAAACATAGTGATAATAGCATGGTTGGTAGGAATTATTCATGCATTTTCAATAAAAAATAAGTACATTGCTAGAAGATTAGAGTTAAAATCTAAAAAAATGAATATGTCGAGTAGTTTAGAGACTAATAAGAAAACTAATGAAGATAAGAAAGAAATAGTAAAAATAAAAATAGAAGAAGAATCAAAAGAAGAAACTACAACAAAAATAATGCAACAAGATAATGTAGTTGAAGAAAATAAAATAGTAAAGTTGGACTTAGGTAAAGAAAGCAATGGTTTAGTAGATATAAATTATTGTACGGAAGAGGAATTAGAAAAAATACCATTTATAAATTCAATCGTGGCCAAAAAAGCAATAAAGCAACGTGAAGCGATAGGAAGTTTTAGTTCAGTGGAGGAATTTGGGATAAGTATTGGATTAAAGCCACATATAATAGAAAAAATTCGTCCTTTAGTGGTAGTAAGAGAAATAAGTATGAAAGAAAATAAGACAGAAAAAGGTAGAGTAATAGATTTATAGAAAGGGAAATAATTTATGAATTTTAAAAAAGATTTAGGCAATATGCTTAGAGCTAGATTTCCATATATATATATTTCATCATGGGAAGAAGATAGAGTATTAGATACTATAAGTCTAGTAGCACAAGATGAAAATTTAATAAAAACTAAAAGAAATGTATTATCATGGACACTTACAAATGGAATAATCAAAGATGGAAGCCAGGTATTAAAAGATACTAAAAACCCTATGAAGGCATTAGAATTTATAGAGAAATATGAAGAAGCATCAATATTTGTACTAAAGGATTTTCATGTATTTTTAGGAGATGGTAATAGGCCATGTGATTTAGAAATAGTAAGAAAGCTTAGAGATTTAGTATACTCATTAAAGCAATCAATAAAGCCAAAAAACATTATATTCATATCACCTAGATTAGTTTTACCAAATGATTTACAAAAAGATGTAACAGTAATGGAATTTGAACTTCCAAGTGCAAAAGAACTAGAAAAACTATTAATAGACATGATAGAGGTAAATAAGACAAGCGGAAGATTAACAGTAGACCTTTTACCAGAGGAAAGAGAAATGTTAGCAAGAGCATCTTTGGGACTTACATATCAAGAAGCTGAGAATGCTTTTGCAAGGGCTATGGTTACTAATAGTAGTATAGATAAAAGAGATATTGAATTAGTATTAGAAGAAAAAAGACAGATAATACGAAAATCAGAAATACTAGAGTTTATAAAGCATGATTTAGATATGGATGATGTAGGAGGGTTAGAGAACTTAAAAAGATGGATAATAAAAAGAAATAATTCTTGGATGCAATCTGCATCTACATATTGTTTACCAAATCCTAAAGGAGTACTTATTACAGGGGTACCAGGTTGTGGAAAAAGTTTAATAGCAAAAGCAATAAGTGCTATATGGAAGCTACCATTATTAAGATTAGATATGGGAAAAATCTATAGTGGACTAGTTGGAAGTAGTGAAGAAAATATGCGTAAAGCTATAAAAACAGCTGAAGCAGTATCACCATCTATATTATGGATAGATGAAATAGAAAAGGGATTTGGAGATAATAATAATGGAGATAGCGGTACCTCAACACGTATCCTAGGTACTTTTTTAACATGGATGCAAGAAAAAAACAAACCTGTATTTGTAGTAGCAACTGCAAATAATATACATAAGCTACCATCAGAGTTGCTTAGAAAAGGGCGTTTTGATGAAATATTCTTTGTAGATTTACCTACAAAAAGAGAAAGAATAGAGATATTTAAACTACATCTAAATAAAAGATTAAAAGATGAAAAAGTAAAATCATCAATACATGTAGATGATGAATTATTAAATAACTTAGCTCAGTTAACAGAAGGATTTGTAGGTGCAGAAATAGAGCATATTGTAGTTAGTGGATTATTTGAAGCTTTTTATGAAAGTAGAGGATTAACTTGTGATGATTTAGAAAAAGCAATACATAGTACAGTACCACTATCGGTTACACAAGCAGAACAAATAATAGGCATACGTACTTGGGCATCTACAAGAGCTGTAGCAGCAACACCAAGAAGTGATAGAAAAGAATACAATAATTTCACAGAAGAAAGTTCGGATATAATTGCATCTAGAGGTGGAAGGGCTATTGATTTCTAATGAAAATAAGGATATTTAGATTTTTACAAGAAACATATGCAGAAGGACCGGGAAAACGAGCATGTATATGGGTGCAAGGATGCTTAATGAAATGTAGTGGATGTGCATCTAGTCATTCATGGGATTTAAATGGGGGATATGAAGTAGATGTAGATGAATTGATTAACAAAATACTAAATACAGAAGGATTAGAAGGTGTTACATTTTTAGGTGGAGAGCCATTTTTACAATCAAATGAACTATCATCCATAGCTAAAAAAGTACAAGAATCAGGTCTATCTGTTATTACATTTACAGGATATCGATACGAAGATTTAGTATTAAAAAACAATGAACATATTAATAAACTTTTAAAATATACAGATTTATTAATAGATGGACCCTATAAAAAAGAATTACATGATATAAGTAGACCATGGGTAGGTTCTTCAAATCAAAGGTATATGTATTTGAGTGATAAATACAAACACCTAGAAAATAATCTAGATAAATATAAGAACAGACTTGAAATAAAAATAAAATCTGATGGTCAAATAATTATAAATGGAATGGCTAACTTTGAAGATTTAATAGATATTATTCATAATATGTAAGGAGCTAGTTAATGAGTAGTAATATAGTAAAAAGTGAAAAATGGTACAAACCTTATGATCCTATTATATGGATATTATTAATAGTAGTTTTTGTTTCTATTTCTACATATGAAGCAAATAGTAATGGATATGATGGAAAAGAAATTCTTTTTAACAAGGATATAACAACAATAAAAGAAGCTATTGATGAAACTAATAAAATAATAAAAGAAAAATATGGTGATAAGTATAAACTTTATAGAATATCAGGATATTCTAATAATATATATAGCGGCATAAATATACAACCAAATTTAGATATATCATATTTGAAGGTAAAAGGTTTATCGAAAAGACAAATAGAGTATAACGTAAGTTTAGAAGATAATAGAATACAAAGTACTTATAGTACAATGAATCCTTATCTAGATAAAGAGATTAATTTTAACTATAATCCAGAAAAACTAGATATAGATAATATATTAGATATAGTAGAAAGTAAAGTTAATATGGAAGAAGTCAGAAATGGATATGAGCCATATTTGAATTTTAGTATATATGATAATGAAATGGATATAAATGTTGGGTATTATAAAAGTATGAAGAACTCTGGAGTTGATTATAACTCAAGTGTTGACTATAGGTTAACTGTGGATTTGAAAACACAAAATATAAAATCAGAAATTATGAGTACGAAGTAGTATTTATAAGTATAAATAATATTAGCATAATATCAAAGTACCTCTGTCAATTTTTACGACGGGGGTACTTTACTAGGTATTTTATTTCATAAAAGTTTTAAAATAAATATATATTATAAATTTTAACAATTAATTTTGAAGTAAATGTTAAATATGAAATATTGCATCTTAAATAGATTGATATAAAAATTATTAAAAAATTTTCTAAAAAAAATTTAATATAGACTATATATGTCTTTTTTTGTCGTTATTATATAAAAGTATTAACGATATTTAGGAGGATTTTTTAATGAAAGAAATTTTAATGGGGACAGGCTTACTACTATTAGTATTAGTTTTATTTACTTTATTTAGTTACAAAGCACCACAAGGTAGTAAAGCAATGAGCGGTCTTGCAAATGCTGCCGTTGCAAGTTTTTTGGTTGAAGCCTTAAACTTATCATTCTTTGGAGAAATATTAAACTTAGATTTATTTGCTAGAGTAGGTACGGCAAGCGGTTCTTTAGGTGGAGTAGCTGCAGGAATTTTAGTGCCTATGTCATTGGGCGTTTCACCAGTGTATTCTGTATTAATCGGTTTAACATGTCTAGAATTTAAAATACTTCCAGGATTTATAGCTGGTTATTTAATATCATTTATAGTTAAGTATTTAGAAAAGAAAATACCTGCTGGTTTAGATTTAATAGTTATAATAGTTGTAGCAGCACCATTAGCATATTTAATAGGAGATGTAACAAGTCCAATAGTTAATGGAACATTAGGAACTATAGGTTCAGTTTTAACATCTGCTTCTAGTGCATCACCAATAATCATGGGGATTGTACTAGGTGGATTAATAACAGTTGTAGCTACAGCACCTCTTTCCTCAATGGCTTTAACAGCTATGATAGGATTAAGTGGTGTTCCAATGGCAATAGGTGCTTTATCAGTATTTGGATCTACTTTTATGAACTATGTATTCTTTGTAAAAATGAAGTTTGGTTCAAGAGAAGATAACATAGCGGTTGCAATAGAGCCTTTAACACAAGCAGACATTATATCTGCAAATCCAGTGCCAATATATGTTACTAACTTTATAGGTGGAGCTATGTCTGGAGTTATAGTAGCATTAATGGGATTAGTAAATAATTCACCTGGAACTGCGACTGCTATAGCAGGTCTTGCTGTATCATTTGCGTATAATCCACCAATAAAAGTTATAATAGCTGCTATAGCATGTGCTATAGTATCAGCAATTGCAGGGCTTATAGGATATGCAATGTTTAAAAACTATAAAATAGTTACAGCTGACGAGATTAGAGGAAATAGAAATATAAAAGAAAAAATAGCTTAGTAAACATTTTATATAATAATAACCTATTATCATATGAGAACTATCTAGGTAAAAAATGGTCCTTAAGAACATTAGATAATATGCGATAGTACATAAAAAAAGGTCTTGTAATGATATATATATCATTACAAGACCTCTTATTTATTTTTATAATAAAATATAGCCAACTGAGTCCTATCTCTAAGATCTAACTTCTGTAGAATGTTAGTAATAGAATTTCTAACAGTACCCTCACTTAAAAATAAGTTACTAGAAATCTCCTTATTACTAAGGCCTTCAGCTACAAGAGTAATAATCTCTAACTCTTTTTGCGTAATACCAAAATCAGAAAAGTCTTTCTTATTAGAACTATTGATAAGTAATGGTAGTTTAGAAATTATATCATCACCAAATACATTTTGATCAGTATATACAGCCCTTAAAGAAGGTACTATACATTCAAAATTTTGTTTTATAATATATCCCTTAGTTCCTATTTTTAAGGCTTTTACTATATATTCATTATCAGAAAAAGTAGTCAAAAACAATATTTTCGCATTGGGATCTTTTTTCAAGATAGATTCACCTGAATCTAGTCCTGAGGATACAGATTTTAAAGAAACAAAAATCAATATTGCATTTTTCTTATAGTACAAAAGTAGAGGTAAGTACTTACCCTAATGGAAATATAATCAATACCAATTGCAAGAATTATTTTAATTATCTAGCATACTCAATGTTCGCAATATTAATTCTAGGAGTATCAGCAGTAACGATAACATTTAACAAAAAAGATTTAAAAATGAGAAATTTATCTTCAACATTAACTTTAAGATGTATGAGTTTTCAAATGATATTAGCAAATATAACATTTGCTATAGTTGTATGGCTTGTTATGATATCTGCTAGTTTTATAATGTATAAAAATTATATGTTTAGTGTAAATGGGTTGTTATTTCTTTTAAATTCATTTGTATTTTCAATGGCAGTATTAAGTATAAGTCTATTAATCGGAAATTTAGTTAATAGTAAAAATGCAATGTCGGCGGCTGCAAATGTTGTATCACTTGGGTGTTGTTTTATAAGTGGAGTGTTTGTGCCTCAAGCTTATTTAGGGGATACTGTTATTACTATAGCAAGGTTTAATCCTACGTATTGGTATGTAAAGGCTAATAATGAAATATCAATTCTAGTTAATTATAGTAAAGAGAATCTAACTCCAATAATTATGAGTATATTAATAGTATTTGGATTTACTTTGGCAATATTAGCAGTAACTTTAGTTGTTATGAAGCAGAAAAGGATTAGAAATTATTAAAATAAATTCATAGATATCATTTTATAAAGATAACTCATTTTAACAGAACATAGTATTAGAAGCTATAATAAATATAAAATTAAGTGCCTTAGTGTGATTAATACAATTGCTTAGGGCATTTTTTAGTGTAAGGATAATATAGAATTATATATGTACCTAGTATCAATTAATCTTAAATGATAATATTAAATACATAAGATATTGAGGAGGAATTAGTTTATATGATAAGAGATCTAGAGAACAAAGATATAGATAAGATAATGAATATATGGTTAAAAAGCACTATAAAAGCACATAATTTTATAACTAAAGAGTATTGGGAAAACAGCTATAATGATGTAAGGGATGTATACATACCTATGTCGGAGACTTTTGTATATGAAGATAAGGATGATATAAAAGGTTTTATAAGTATTATAAATAATGAATTTATAGGAGCATTATTTGTGGATATAGATTATCAAGGTAATGGAATTGGGAAATATTTAATAAATTATGCTATAGATGAATATAAAAAGTTAAATTTAGCAGTATATAAAGAAAATAAAAAATCAGTAGAATTTTATATTAATAGAGGGTTTGAAATTATAAAAGAGCAAATAAATGAAGACTCTGGACATAGTGAATATATAATGGAAAAGACTATATAAGAGAACTTTCTTTTACCATGGTAATAATTATAATAGTAATATTGTAAATTTTTTAGCTGAATTTAAGAATATAAATTATGATGAAGTTAAAAGGAATCAGAAAGGTTGGAATACATATGATAAAGACAATTGTAAAGGATATATCATTTTTAAAGCAAAAATCAGAGTTAGCGACAAAAGAAGACGTAGAAGTTATTAATAATTTAATAGATACATTAAAGGAAAATTTAGATTATTGTGTAGGTATGGCAGCTAATATGATAGGAGTAAAAAAACGTATACTTGTATTTGTTGCAGGTAATATGATAGTTCCTATGGTAAATCCAATTATACTAAAAAAAGAGAATCCATATGAGGCAGAAGAAAGTTGTTTATCTTTAATTGGTTTTAGAAAAACAATAAGATATGAAACCATAGAGGTAGAATACTTAGATAAAAATTTTAACAAGCATAAACAAATATTTACAGGATTTACTGCACAGATCATCCAGCATGAAATAGACCATTTTGAAGGAATAATAATATAATAAGAACAACTAAAAAGGAAAAAATGTATTTGAATGGGCTATTAATAATAGCAAGTTAATGAAGAAGATGACGGATATTAATGGAGATAGTATAATTAGAGATAATACTCACTTAGTAATGGATACAATTTATTGGCAAAAGAATTGATTTGTTACTTTGATAGCGCACTATTTATTTGATTAATATATTTAGAAAAAGATGCTAGCTTAATATTAGTTAGCATCTTTTTTAGATTTATGCATATCAGCCCGATACTTAGTAGGTGACATATTAGTAAAACTTTTAAATAACTTTGAAAACCAACTTAAATCATCAATACCAACCAAATGGGAAATTTCTTGTATAGTCATATCAGTATAAGTTAGCATACGGATTGATTCCTCAATTCGCTTTTCTTGGATATATCTTGTTATAGTATTACCCGTTTCCTTTTTAAACTGGCTAGATAAAAATGAAGCATTTTTTTCAATAGCATTTGATATAGTTGATAAAGATAAGCTACTTTGCAAATTAAAGTTAATATATTCTATAGCAGCACGCACTGTATATGAGTATTCCTTTAGGTTATAATTTGAAACTAAGATGCTATACCTTTTTAATACTTTATAAGGCATTTTTATTAATCGAACTCTATTTGATTCAGTTTCTATTTCTAATTGATTTTTTAGAGATAGTTGCCTTACTTGAGCTGGAGATATAGGCTCCTTTAGCAGCTCAGATTCAAACTGTGTATTTAAAATATATAAATTACTTTTTATTTTTTCTATGGATTTATCTTTTAATATGCCAGTTAATTCAAGGTAATCGCTTAATATTTGAGTAGCATCTTTTCCAAATCGGATATATTTAAATATATCATCTAGGCAAGATTTATATTTTTTATGATATTGTATATAAAATTTTGAATCATCATCATAATCATAACTGGTTACTTTAGGTTTATTCTTAGAAAAATCTACATAGTACAAATTTGAAGGATCATAATTCGATATAAATGCTCCTAAAAGTGAATGCAAAGTTAAAATTACTTTTATAGAATCTGCAATAGGAAGCGAATTATAATATACTGAAAAAGTTTTCCTTAATGTTTCAGGTAAATGATTTTTATTTAATAAGTTAACTATGTATTCATCATTAGGTTCAATTTCTAAGAATGGACCAATAACTAATATATCATTTGATATTTCTTTTGGAAAAGAAAATATTATTGTTGTAAATTCCATAGCACTTTGTACTATACATAAAGCTCCTTTCTTCATTTGAGAAAGATCATCTAAATTATAATTATTTTCATAGTTATAATCTGGCCAAATTATTCTCCTAAATTCAATATCAAGATAATTAGTAAAATCAAAAACATCACGTATTTTGGTAGCACTAATATTAAATGAACTATCTAAAACAGAATTAATTAAGTTGTAAATATCATCGTAAGTAAACTTTGTTATAAGCATTTTTCACCGTCCGTATAAAAAATAATTTTTTAACAAGATACACAAAAATTACACAAATATATGTGAAATTTATTATAACATAACTTTAGAATACTAGTATATAATCAATTGGAAATAAGAAATAAGAAAATAATAAATTATTAAAATATGAAATGATAACGTTTTTAGATGGAGTAATAAGGATTTCATATTTAGGGGAGGCAAGAAATGAATTTAAGTGAAGCAAAAAATTTAAATTATGCACAAAAGCAAGAAAAGCCATTTGGAATAAAAGATAAATTAGGATATCTTTTTGGTGATTTTGGTAATGACTTTATGTTTATTTTTGCAAATATGTACTTCATGATATTTTATACAAAAGTATTAGGTGTAAGCGCTGCATTGGTTGGTACATGTTTCTTAGTAGCAAGATGCGTTGATGCTTTTACAGATATAGCTATAGGTCGTGTCATAGATAAAAGTAAATCAACAAAACATGGTAAGTTCCGTTCATGGATAAGAAGAGTAGCTGGTCCGGTTACACTTATGAACTTCTTAATGTATCAACACAGCCTAGCAAACGCTTCCATGATGGTTAAAATTGGAGTGATGTTTGCTACATACATATTATGGGGGTCAATATTCTATACAGCAATAAATATTCCATATGGTTCTATGTCATCTGTTATGACAGGAGATACAAAAGAAAGAGCATCTCTTTCTACATGGAGAACTCTTGGAGCATCATTTGCAGGGATAATAATAGGAGCCTTAACACCTCAGTTAATATATAGTGCAGATGCTGCTGGAAATCAAATAATAGATCCACAAAGATTTACATTAGTAGTAGGTGTATTCTCTATAGCTGCATTTATATGTTATATGTTATGTTTTGCATTAACGACTGAGCGTATTAAGCCAGACGTTAAAGAAAATCAGCAATCTCTTTCTTTAATAGATACATTTAAGTCATTAGCAACAAATAAAGCTATGCTTTCTATGGTAGCAATATCAACAGTATTAATATTTAGTACACTTATGGGACAAACAATAAATACTTATTTATGTATAGATTACTTTAACAATGTAAATGCATTATCTACGATAAGTATGGTATCACTACCAATATATCTATTAGTAGGAACACTAGCCGCTAAATTAGCAGATAAATTTGGTAAAAAAGAAGTGTCTACAATAGGTTTAATGATAGCAGGAGTAATATTCTTAACTGCGTATTTTATGAAGATAAAAAATGCTTATACATTCATAGCTATATATGCTGCAGCAACATTAGGAACATGTATATTTAGTATGCTATCATGGGCATTTATAACAGATATAATAGACTACAATGAATTAAAAACTGGAGAAAGAAATGATGCAACTATATATGGAGTATATTCTTTCACTAGAAAATTAGGACAAGCGGTAGCAGGTGCTGTTACAGGGTATGCACTAACACTAATAGGATACAATTCACTAGCAGCTACTCAAGTTGAAAGTGTAAAGATAGGAATTTATTCATTAAGTACATTATTCCCTGCAGTTTGTTACATACTTGCAGCGTTATTACTTATGTTCACTTATCCTCTAACTAAAAAGGTAGTTCAAGAAAACGTAGCTAAGTTAGCTAAATCACGTGGATAAAAATATTTTAAATAATAGAATAAAAGAAAGTTGAGGTAGAATAAGATGGTAAATTTAAAAGCAAAACCGTACTATTTAGATGAAGAAGGTATATCGTGGGTTGAAGAAACTATAAAATCTATGACATTGGAAGAAAAAATAGGTCAACTTTTTGTAAATATGGGATCTTCAATAGAAGAAGACTATTTAAAAAACGTATTAGAGCAATATAAATTTGGAGCAGTAAGATATAATCCAGGAACTGCAGAACAAGTTTTAAATCAAAATAGAATATTACAAGAAAACTCAAAAATACCTCTATTAATAGCTGCTAATGCTGAAACTGGCGGTAACGGAGCTTTTATGGGTGGTACAGAAATTGGAGCACCTATAAAAATAGGCGCAACAAGAGATGCTAAATATGCTTATGAAATGGGGCGTGTATCTGGTATAGAATGTGCTGCCATAGGCTGTAATTGGACTTTTGCACCTGTTGTAGATATTATGATGAACTGGAGAAATCCTGTTATACAAACTCGTACATTTGGTCAAGATGCTGACTTAGTTTTAGAAATGAGTAAGGCATATATGAAAGGTTTCATGGAAAGTAATGCGATATGTGCTATGAAACACTTCCCAGGTGATGGTGTAGATGAAAGAGATCAACATTTATCAAACAGTAGTAACTCATTATCTTGTGAAGAGTGGGATAATACATTTGGAAAAGTATACAGTGGGATGATAGATGCTGGTATACATTCTATAATGGTAGGGCATATAATGTTACCTTCTTACGAAAGAAAATATAATAAAGACTTAAAGAATGGTGAAATACCGCCAGCTACTTTAAGTAAAGCTGTATTAACAGATTTATTAAAAGGACAACTAGGATTTAATGGATTAGTTATAACTGATGCTTCTCATATGGCTGGGTTAACATCTAGAATGAAAAGAAGTGATATGGTTCCAGCATCAATAGCTGCTGGTTGTGACTTATTCTTGTTCTTCAATGATCCAGATGAAGATTTCAAATATATGATGGATGGATATAAAAATGGAATAATAACAGATGAAAGATTAAATGATGCTATAAGAAGAATACTTGGAACAAAGGCATATTTAGGACTTCATAAAAAAGATAAAAAAGATATAGTTCCTTTTAAAGAAGGTTTAAGTGTTATAGGTAGTGAAGAATTCAAAAACATAGCTAAAGAAATATCTGATGAAAGTATTACATTAGTTAAAAACGTTGATAAATCAATGCTTCCAATTTCAGTTGAAAAAAATAAAAGAATATTACTTATAGAACAAGAAATATCTAACCCAATAATGGCAATGTTTGTAGGGTCTGGAAATAAAAAGACATTTACAGAGTATGTTAAAGAAAAATTAGAAGCTGAAGGATTTGAAGTAACTATATATGAATCACCAATAGATAAAGTTAAAAAGGTTAGTAAAGAAGAAGCTGGAAGAATAATGATGAATGCATATTCAGCTAAATCTCCTATAACTGATTTAACTGATAATTATGATTTAGTAATACAGTTAGCAAGTATAAATAATGCAGGTGGAACTACTCAAAGATTAGAATGGAAAATGAGCAAAGGAACGCCAGATATACCTTGGTATGTATATGAATTACCTACTATATTTGTTTCTTTATGTTCACCATTCCATTTAGCAGATGTACCACAAGTTAAAACCTATATAAACTGCTATGATAAAAATGAGCATACATTAGATGCATTAATAGAAAAATTACTAGGTCGTTCTGAATTTAAAGGAGTAGATCCTGTTGATTCATTCTGTGGATTAGAAGATACACGTTGGTAATATAATAATAAAAACACATTGATAATTTTATCGATGTGTTTTTTTATTATATTATAAATTTTTATGTAGATTATTATAAGGATTTATATAAACATATCGATATATATTGTATATAAGATTTAATAAAAGTAATAAGCAAAGATAAATAATTATTTATACTTACTTATAAATAGGTATTAAGATACAAAATTTTACAATTAGCGACTAATTTATATTTTTTGGGGGTATATATATTAAAATATAATGGGAAATTTTACCTAGGAATATAAATAGAATTTAAATAAATTACAAATTAATAAAGGAGGATTGAGTATATGAAGAAAAAAATATCAAGTGTGTTAGCTGCAAGTTTGATTGTAGGTCAAATGCAGGGGATTACATTTGCAGAAAATGCAACAAATATTAATGATGTTGATATTAATAATGAAAGTATATCACAAGATGTAGATATAATTGATATTGATAAAGATCGAACTGAAGAAATAGAAACATATGTAGATGGAGAATTAAAAGAGGATAACTCTATAGAAGAAGAGACTACAGATAAAGTAAATACTGACAAAGATAATTACAATCCAAAAGGAAAATTAGAATTAGATTTAAATTTCAGTATGCCTATAAAATATACAATAACTGATACTACAAATATATCTGTAACAATAAGACATAACAATGGAAAAACTGAAACTATTAAACTTGGATCTGATCAAAAGAAAAATGCTACAGAATCAGGGATATCATATACTTTAGAAGCACTAAATAGTAAAAGAGAAAATTTAAAACCTGGTGATGATAATTTATCATTCTATCACTTAACATTTGAAGATTTAGAGTTAGGTTCATATTCAATTGAAGTATCTGGAGATGGATATGAAACAGCAGTTATAGAAGATATAGATATAACTAATTATTCTAAGAGAATCTTAATTGGAACAAGTGATAATAAAATAATTTTAGATGATAAAGGAACAGAAGACACATCAGATGATATAAAAGAATATTATCCAGGTGTGTTTTTAGCTGGAAATGTAACTGAAGATAATTTAGTAACATACTCAGATTACGATGAATTAAAAAGTAAAATAAAAGGAATGGCAAATTTAGTAGCTAAAGGAAGCGATAAAAGGTTTGATTTAAATAGAGATGGAAAGATTGACATAACAGATTTAACATACATTCATCAAAATATTGATAAAGAAGTCAAAGATGTTGAGATTTTAGATACAGACCCTATTATAAACCCTGAAAATGTTGAGGTAGAATTATCTGAAACAACAAAGCTAGATGAGGGTACAGATATAAAGGATGTACTAAAGGACAATGGATCTAGTATTACTTTAAAGACTGCATCAGAGGCACCTGTAAGTAAAGAAAATCCTCTATCAATAAAATTAAATTTAAGCGGTACAACTAGACAAGCTAAGACTACAGAACAGATAGTTATAAGTGCTCCAAGTCAAAGTGCTCCAAGTCAAAGTGCTCCAAGTAATGGTAATGTAGTTATTCCAAATGCAGGAGAAAATGGCACTGATTTAGTAGTTGATTTTAATGAGAAAAACTTGAAGCAATCAAATGTAAGAACTACAAACGATGATTCTCAAGACGAAATAGTTATCGACTTAGGTAAGCAGGTTGCAGTAAGTGAGATAACTATAAATGTTACTGGAAGTAGAGGTAATAAGAATTTAGCAGAAATATCTAAGGTTGAGTTCTTGAATAATGTTTACAAAGAGATACCAAAACCTAAAATGAATATACCAGTTATAAATAACTTCACAAGCTCAACGGCCGTTGGAAATGAAGCAATGACATTAGGATGGAATCATGAAACTAATGTAACTGGATATGAACTAAAGGTTCAAGAGCTAGATGAAAAAGGGATTGTTAAATCTACAAAAACATATAAAACAAGTGAAAATACATTAAAAATAGAAGGCGTAAATGGATACTCAACGTATAGAGTTAGTATACAATCACTTTCAGGAGATTGGAAGAGCGGATATAAGGATGAACAAGAAGATTATAATGAAAATACAGTTGGAATTACTAACTTAGAAACTACCTCAAATGATAAAGATGGAATACCTGATAACGTAGATACTAACTATCAGCCACAAGCATGGAACTCTAATACTGGTATATTAGAGAAAAGTGCTAATGGAGAAGGTGGAAATAAGTTTGGATCTGACTCTATAGTAGAACTTCAAGTTATACCAGAAACTGCGCCAGAAGGACCTGAAGGTATAAAGATTGAAGGACAATATAAAGGACTTAACGTTAGCTGGAAGAGCCATAAAAAAGCTAAAGATTACGATTTATACTACAGAAAAGTTGGAACAGGTGCTTGGATAAAGGCAAATGACCCTAATGAGCCTAAGTACGAAGATTCTAACACAGAAAATAATATACCTGATGGTGTTGCAAATTTAAAGCCAGAAGAAAAGCAGGATAAAGATGAATTAATAAGAGCAACAACTTATAATATAACAGGATTAGAAGATCAAGCTACTTATGAAATAAAAATGACTGCTACTAACCATCATGGTACAGGAGGTTTATCTCAAACTTATGTAGGATCTACATCTAAGTTGATTCCACCAGAGGTGCCTAATTATAAGCTTATAAATACTCCTAATGAAAATGGAGAACTTACTAATCATATAGAGAAAGTTGAACTTAAGTCAAATGATTCAATTTACGTTGGAACAGGCGTAGAAATGTTTGATAATGACTATAGTACAGCATTTATTAGAAAAGACTGGTGTGGTGGAGTAAGTTATGACAGAGAAATGCCAAGAGTAACTTTTGATAAAGAATATAAATTTGACACTATAAGATTCGCTGTAAAATTAGAGAATCCAAATATGCATACTTTACCTCATCAAGCTAGATTAGACGTTTACAATGATAAAGGAGAAAGAATAAAAATAGTAAACTCTAAAAATGTGAATCATATAAGATCTGAAAATGGAGTTAGCTATGTACAAGTTAAATTAAGTGAACCAGTTACAGCAAAAACTGTTGCTTTAAAGGCAGATGTATATGGTGGAAAATATGTAAGTATGTCTGAAATGAAATTCTATCATTATGACAGCTTAGAGGAAGAGGTAGATGCGTTATTTAAAGATGACTTAATGTTAGAGCTAAATGAAGATGTAACTCAAGAAAAGATAGATGAGCTTGTAAAAAGAGCTAAAACTATGGATTCAGTAAGTATGGAGTATCACCCGAATCAAACTCAAATATTAGATGATTTACAAAGAGCACAAGACTTATTAGATGATGCTAAATTAAATGATAAGATAATAAATCTTGATTCTGAGATAAGAAATACAAAGAATACAATAGGTCAATCAAATAATTATCAGGCTCTAGGTGTAGCTGTAAAGCCAGGGGATAAAGTTAATATATACATAGGATCTTCAAATAAAAATACTAAGTTTAATCTTAATATAACTCAACACTATGCTGAAAGTGGAACAGCTGTACAAGGGTATAGTCAGCAGTTAAGTGTAGGTAAGAATGAGATAACTATACCAGAATCAGCATTTAAGATGGATTATGAAAAAGGCGGTAACTTATACCTAAGTTTTGCTAGCAATTACAGTGATAATCAAAAAGTACAAGTTCGTGTAAGTGGTGGAACTGAAATACCTCACTTAAATTTAAATAATATTATAGATGATGCATCTAAAGAATCGGAAGCAAAAGATGCTATAAGGACTTATATAAGAGAATTAAAGTCATATGTGAGTACTTTACCAGACAGGTATCCAAAGACTGGAGATAAAGTAAATAATATATATACATATGATCCTGAAACTTCTATATTGAATAGTACAGAAATAGAAGGAGATAGAATAACACTTTCTCTTGCAGCAGATAAAGTACTTAAAGGGATAACAGATGGATTATCTACTGAAGAGGAACAAGTAAATAGAGTATATGATACATTACTTGCTTGGGAGCAATTAATGAAGGTGTCTTATGTACAACAAGGTTTACTTGAATCACCAGTTGACTTTGATGGAGATGGTAAAATAACTAATACTGCTTTAACAGAACTTAATGGAAAGAGTGAGCAACAATTCTTCAATGATAATAGAGCGCCTAGAAACCGTATAAATATCAAATATCAAAGAATGTTTACAGGAGCATTTATGTATGCAGGAAGTCATCATGTTGGTATAGGATATGGTTCAGTAGCAGATATGATGAAAGGAGTACCATTTAAGTTTGATGCTAACGGAAACTTAGTTAACAAAGATGAAGCATCTCTATTTGGATGGGGTATAAACCACGAAATAGGACATGTTCATGATGCAAAAGGCTTAACTTATGTAGAAGTTACAAATAACATATTAGCACTTATAACTCAAACATTTGATGATGAAGATGCATCAAGATTAGAAGGAGCATATGACCAAGTATATGATAAGGTAACATCAGGAAGTGTAGGACTTGCAAGTTCAGGACTTGTTAAGCTTGGTATGTTCTGGCAGTTACACTTAGCTTATGATCAAGATAATACTTATAAGATGTTAGATATAAATACTGATGGTGACTTAACTAATGATACATTCTATGCTAAGTTATACAGAGTTACTAGAGAAAAGGGAATAGCTGAAAATGAAGCGGGTCATGATAACGTAGCTCAAACATTTGTAATGAGATCATCAGATGCAGTGGGTAAAGATTTAAGAGAGTTCTTTGAAAAGTGGGGGATAGTAGCTAGTCCTAAGACAAATGAATACTTAGACAAGCAAAACTATCCAAAAGAAGATAAGGCAATTTACTATTTAAATGATAATGCTAGAAGAAAGAGGCTTGAAGCTACGAATAGTAATAATCTGAGTTCTTTAGTAATGGCAAAGAATACTAAAGTAAATGCTTCATTTGGAACTGATAAAAATGGAAATGAAATAACTGAAAAGACTTATCTAAACCAAAAGGAAGTACCATTAGAATTAAGTGTAAATAAGGATTCTAATAAGATTCTTGGATATGAAATTATAAGAAAAGAATCTACTTCAAGTGGAACTAAGGAAGTTGTATCTGGGTTTGTTGAAAGAAATGCTGATGGTGACGTAACTACTTATACAGATGTTATAGATGCAGTAAATAATAGAACATTCGGATACAAAGTTAGAGCTTATGATTATGATTTAAATGTAACGGAAGTAACAGAAATCGGTACTGTAAAAGTAAGTCATGATGGAAGTATAGCTAAATCTGATTGGAAGTTTGATACTAACACAAGAAGTGTGGAAGATGTTGCTGATGAAAATACAGGACATGGTCAAGTTGAAAATGGATCAATTAATAAGATAAAAGATAATGATAAATCTACTGTATATAATGCATCGAAGACTACTAATAATAGCGGACAAACAATGGGCGGAGATCCATATGTAACAATTGAAATGGATAGAAGTAAGCCTGTAGTTGGACTTAAGTATACTCCAGGAACTACAGCTAAGAAGAAGTTCTCATTAAAGAGTTTATTCAGTAAAAATAAAGAAATTACTTATTCTCCAATAAGTAATTATGAAGTTTATGTAAGTGAGAACGGAAGTACATGGACAAAAGCTCACTCAGGTAAATTTGATACTAATAAAGAAAATACAATTTACTTCAATGAAAATGGAAATAGTGATAATAGTCAATTATGGTCATATGATGCGAAGTACGTTAAGTTAGTAGCTAAAGGTGCCTCAACTATATCTATAGCAGAACTTGATATATTAGGTCCTCAAGGTGACAATATAGAAATAGGAATAGATAACAATGACCAAGTTTATAAAAATGGAGTAGGTAGATTAAAGTCAGATTATAAATATGCTGAAGGTAAAATTATACCAGAAGGTTCTATAATAGTAACTGGAGAGTATAAAGGAGATCCAGCATTTAACATACCTTTAGTATTAAATGAAGAAGATGAAAACTTTGCACGTAACGCTGGGGTACTTTTATTAGCCAACTTACCAGAAAATTCAGAGTTAGGTGAAGTTGCAGAGGGTAACTGGCTATATTGGATAACTCCGGATCAACAAGCTGAAGAGGGTAACGTAGAAGGAAAGCAAATTAAAGGTGAGCTATATAGATATAACAAATTAGATTCAAATAATGCTCCAGTTGGACAAAGATTAGTAAGTGATACTTTCTTAGTAGATTTACCAAATGATTTAAATGATTTACCACAAATAGATTTAAATAATAGTAAATCAAGAGCATTAAAATCTTCTTATGATAAAGTTATAGAAATAAATAATGAAACAATAAAAAAGGCTTCGGAAAATAGATAATAAATAAAAAGGGGCTATCTCTTTTGAGGTAGTCCTTAACAAATAGAAAGGGATGAGCTAATGACAAAATTAAAACCATCAGTAAAAGCTGCAATAGCATCAACATTGGTATTAACATCGACAGCGGCTATTGCTTGCGCAGTTCCTAAACTGACGAATGAAAAAGCTACTAGCGCAGAACATCAATTAAAGTTAGATGTTGAAAGAGTTGATAGTGATACAGTAAAAGTTGCAATAGACAATATACAAGATATACCTAAAGCTATTCAATTTAGTATAAAACTAGATGGAGCAACGTTAAAGGACGGAGAAAATAGTATAAAGGATCTAGTTAAAAAAGAAGTTGAAAAAAGGTTAAAAAATGATGAATATTTAACTACAAGTAATAGTATACTAACAGATTACACTTATAATGAAGTAAAAAATACTATAGATGTTTTGATAACTTCTGAGAATTCATTACCTAAGACTGAAAATAAGTTAGAGGTATTTGAACTAGATATTAAGGGATTATCAGATAGCACTCAATCATATAAAGTAGTTCCAAATAATGAAAAAGAATATAAATATGTAAGTAATACAAATAAAGAATACAATGATTTAGTTGTAACGCATGAAAATAAAGATATAACTATAAATACAGCACCAATAATAACTTCAGAAGAAAGATATATAAATATAGTTGAAGGTGAAAAACTGGAGTTGACACCTAAAATACTAAAAGAAAAAATAGGTTTAGAGATGCAACATGAAGATGGTGTTGAAAATTTAACTCTAGAAGTTAAAAAGGATAATAAAGTAATAACAGAGTTTACTGAAAATACACCAGGTATATATGAATTAGAAATTACAGCAGTTAAGGAGAATACTATAAAGTCAGAACCTTTAAAAATTCAAGTAAATGTAGCTTTAGACAACGTAACTAAGCCTCCAACTATTACTATGAATGAAGAACAGTTAACTGATATTACTATATCTGGAGGAAGTATATTCAAACCACTTGAAGGTGTCAAAGCAGTAGATAAAAAAGGAAGAAATGTTGATGTTGACGTTAAAGTAGACAAGGATCTTGACTTAGACCCAGAACAAAATACTGACTATGTGTTAACATATACGGCTACTGACATTTATGGTAATAAGGCTACAAAGCAAATAACATTAACAGTAGTAGCAAACCAAGCTCCGGTTATATTAGGTGTTAAAGATCATACTATATCTGTTGGAGATAAATTTGATCCAATGAATGGAGTAACTGTAACTGATGAAGATAAGAATATAGAATTAAAGGTTGATAGTAACGTAAATACAAATATTGCTGGAGAATATAAGGTTTCATATAGTGCAACTGATAGCAAAGGAAAGGTTGCTAGAGCACAAAGTAAGGTGACTGTAAATCCAAAATCAGGTATAATAAATAGAATACCAACAATCATAGCAAGTGATAAAACTATAAAAGTAGGAGATAAGTTTAATCCATTAGAAGGTGTAACCGCAAATGATGAAGAAGAAGGAGATTTAACACATCGTATAAAAGTCGTGGCGAATGACGTAGATACATATACGGCAGGAACGTATACAGTTAAGTATCAAGTAGCTGACAGTAAAGGAGCAACAACAACTAAGGAAATAACTGTAACAGTTAAATCTGATATTGTTTTAGCGAAGAATATAGCAATAAATAACAAGAGTGATAATAAGGTTTATATAGGTGGTTCAAAAACTATAACTGCATCTGTTGATGAAAATGCAGATTTAAAGGAGATAGACTGGAAAATAAGTGATTCATCAATAGCTGAGTTAAGAATTGTTAGAAATGAAGCAAGAATAACTGCGAAATCTAAGGGTCAAGTAACTTTAACTGCATTAACTACTGATGGAAGTGATTTATCTGATACAATAACTATTAATGTATCAATCTTTGAAGAAGATAGTGAAGTGCCATCATATGTAAAAGATGTAGTAGATACTGATGTATTAACCCCAGTTTCGGGATTAGGTATTGAGGAGTCTCCGATAGAGTTTGAAGTTAAGGATGTAACTGTAGATAAGTTAGATAAATTCTTAGATAATTTAGAATCATTAGATTATGAACTTATTTCTATTAATCAAGATGATGACTTTACTATTTACAAGATAAAGGTATCAAATAAAGGTAGGATATTTAGATTATTTAAATCTACAGAAGATACCTACATAAGTATAAAGGTAAGTAAATCTTTAGATAATGCTAATGAAATAAATGATAGATTAGAAAAGTTAGCTGATAAAGGAACTGAAAAGCCAGTAAATAGTAAACCAATTATATTTATAGAAGGACTAAATACTAATATAACTGTAGGTGATACATTTAATCCATTAGATGGAGTAACTGCATTTGATGAAGAAGATGGAGACTTAACAGATTCTATAAAGGTATCAGGAAAGGTAGACACAACAAAATCAGGTAAATATACATTAAAGTATACTGTAAAAGATTCTCAAGGTGAGGAAAACTCAATCACAATAGATATAACAGTATCTGAAAAAACAGGAAAACCAGAAGTTATTAAGGGTGAAAAACCAGTAATAAAGGTTACAAGCTCAATAGATACTATAACAGTTGGAGATAAGTTTGATCCATTGTCTGGGATATCAGCATATGATAAAGAAGATGGAGACTTAACAGCATCTATAAAAGTATCAGGAAGTGTAAATACATCAAAAGTTGGAGAGTATAAATTAACTTATACAGTAGAAGATAAAGATGGAAATGTTTCTACTTTTACAAGAATAATATTTGTAAAAGAAAAAGTTATATCTACAAATGAAAGTAATAATCCTAAAAC
This sequence comes from Romboutsia faecis, assembly GCF_014323405.1. GTDB lineage: Bacteria > Bacillota > Clostridia > Peptostreptococcales > Peptostreptococcaceae > Romboutsia_E > Romboutsia_E faecis. Next base: position 242,918 of record NZ_JACRWE010000004.1, read on the forward strand.
TGGAGATAGTTCTATACTAGGATATGTTAGTATATTTACTATAGCAGCCGGTGGATTATTTATAAAAAGGAAAAACTTAAAATAAGTTGAGAAAGTAAAAATAAAATAGAATTAAATATATATCATAATTTTTTAAAGAGATATTGGATTAAATGCCAATATCTCTTTTATTATTACTTAGAAAATTACTTTTAGTGATATTCTATTGATAATTTTGAAACTGCAGAATCATTTTTATTTCAATGGTCACATTACGATAAGTATGATGGCATATTTTTAGATATAATGATGACTAAAATATCAGGAGTAGAATTATCTAATATAATTAGAGAAAAGAATAAAGACGTTGAAATTGTGTTTGTAACAGTTTTTTTTAATATGCACTACATGGATATAGAGTTGGCGAATTACAATATCTAATAAAGCCTATAAAAATCAGACTTATATTTATGTTTATATAAGTACTAGATAAAATTAGTGATAAGTGTGAAGTATCTACACTAATTATAGATACACCCAAAAAAATTATTAAATTAAAATATAAAGAAATACATTATTGCATAATGTTTTTTACTTATATAGATATTTATACAAGTTCAGGAAAAATAACACTAATAAAAAATAAGTGAAATAGAAGATACACGTTGGTAATAAAATAATAAAGGTATCTATTTGTTAAAGTATGTGTTATAATAAATATTGTAGCGATACAAAATGAATGAAAAGTCTTTATATAGGCTTTGATAGGAGAAGTTATATGAATAACGGAATAGTAAAATGGTTTAACAGTGAAAAAGGTTTTGGATTTATATCAGTAGAAGGTGGAGATGATGTTTTCGCACATTATTCAGCAATACAAACTACTGGATACAAGACATTAGAAGAAGGTCAAAAAGTAAGCTTTAATATAGTTAAAGGTGCTAGAGGTCCTCAAGCAGAAAACATAACTATATTATAATAATATATATTGTTTCGGAAAGATCCTAAAAAGGATCTTTTTTTATATATAAAGCTTTTTGATATAGATATATTTAATATGAAAAATAGTTCAATACTGAAGGATACCTTGCTAATACACAGATTATTCCTAGCATAGTGAGGAGTACAACTTGAGGAATTTAAGTCCATCAATCTTAGTAAATTTCTATTTTTTGAATAATAAAATAAAGATGGGAGATGTGAAGTATGTACAAAATTGGAGAGTTTGTTGTTTATGGTAGTGAAGGTGTATGCGAAGTAGAGAATATAACGCAACTTAATATTTCTGAAATTAATAAAAATAAGACTTACTATATATTAAAGCCAATGCATGAAAATGGAAAGGTGTTTGTACCTATAGATAATAATATCTTTATAAGATCAGTTTTAAAATATGAGGAAATTCAAAAATTAATTGAAGATATTCCGACAATAGAAAAAAATAAATGCGATACAAATAATATAAAAGTATTACAAGACCGCTATAAGAAATTATTAAAAAACTACGAGTGTATAGACTTATTAACTGAACTAGTAAGCCTTAATGAGAAAAAGAATAATTTAATAAAAAATAAAAAAAAGCTTAATCAAGTAGATGAGAAATTCATGAAAATAGCTAAAGGATTGCTAGAAGATGAATTTTCAATTGTTTTAGGAATACCTAAAGAAGATTTAGAGACATATGTTATAGATAAAATAAATAAATAAAAATACTAGAAGTATAATTTTGATAGGAATACATTAATTTAAAGTTTAAGTATTTTAAAGTTTTAAATTTACTTCTAAGAATAAAAAAGCACATTGGTAAAATTATCAATGTGCTTTTTTATCTAAATTAATAAACTTAAAATATTTCTCAAAGCGTTACTAAAGAAAAATAAATATTTTATTATCTTATTGTATGTTTATTTAGATTATTATAAATATTTATATAAAAATATCGATATACATTATATAATATTTAATGAAAATGTATAACTAAAATAAATAGCTATTAATGTTTATAACTTATGAGTAGAAACTTAGACACAAAATATTACAATTTAGGACCATTCTATGTATTTTTCGAATATATATGTTAAAGTTAAAATGTAAATTTATGATTAAAATATAGATAAGAGTTAAATAAATTATAATTAAATTCTATTATATCTATAGACATACAACACTTATTATGCAATACATATAACAATAAGACATAAAATGAGGAAAACTGAAACTATTAAGATTAGATATGATCAAAATAAAATTAATACAGAACCAGAGATATTATATATTATCTAAGATATAGGAGGTAATTATATCAATGAATATAGCAGCATGTGAGGATCAAACTTTACAGCTTGATTTGCTTAATACTCAAATTAAAAACTGGGCTAAAGAAAAAAAAGTTAATATATCGATTGATAATTTTATAAATGCAGAGTCATTCCTATTTCAGTGGTCAGATTATGATCAGTATGACATAATCTTTTTAGATGTAGAGTTGGATAAAATGTCAGGAATTGAATTATCTAATATAATTAGAGAAAGAAATAAAGTTGTTGATATTGTTTTTGTTACAGGATTTTTTAAATATGCGCTACATGGATATAGAGTGGGGGCATTGCAGTATCTAATAAAGCCTATAGATAAATTGGATTTATATTTTTGCTTAGATAAAACTATGGATAGAATAAACAATAAAGATGAATCATCAAAAATTATTATAGAGACACCAAAAAAATTATTAAATTAGATTATAATGAAATACATTATTGTATAATGTTTTCTCCATATATAGATATTCATACAAATTCAGAAAAAATAACATTAAGAAAAAAAATAAGTGAAATAGAAAAAATTTTACCTAGTAAATATTTTGTGAGATGCCATAGGTCTTATATAGTAAATGTAAAGTATGTGAAATCAATACTAAAGAATAGTGTATTATTAGAGAATGGAATTGAAATACCTATAAGTAAAGGTAAGTATGAAGAAATAAATGATAGTTTTATAAATTATATTTGTGAATAAGGTTTAAGTAATATTTATGATAAATTTGTGTTCAGTTGAAAGGATAAATGACTTTATAAGTTCATTTATATTAATCTACATTTTTAATAAACTTATGCCACCTAAAAATGATAAATATAGTAAAGTATGTAGTATAGTTACCATTATATTTTATACTTCAATATCATCAACTAGAATGATAAAAATGATTTATGAGGTAGACGTTAATAAAATACTTATTTTTATTTTAAGTTATAATATTTTAGTATTGATGTACCCTCTTCTATTTAGAAGAGGAAGAACATGTGAGAAGGTTTTTTTTTCGGTATTTTACATTGTTATTATGTCAACAGGATATTTTACAGTCAATACATTATTATCAGCATTATTCAATTTAACATTAGGTGAAATGATGACTTCTGTTGGTTATAAAATATATATAGCTACAATATTAAATAAATTGGTTCAATATTTACTTGTATTAACTTTTTTTAATAATATAGATTTTCTAAGATATATAGAAGATAAAACATTATATGTACGAGTAATTATTTTAATTTGCAATCATATATTATTATTTTTAATAGAGAGATATCTAGTTTTAAATGAAATTAGTATAGGTATGTATACTATAATTATTGTATTTATATTTTGTATTATAGAAATATTCTCAGTATATACTTTAAATATGCTATATAAAGAATCAGAAGCTAAATTTATACTAGAAATGAACTTAAAGCGTAAAATACATGATGAAGAAATTATTGATATGTATAAAGAAATTATAGGTTGGAAACACGATCTTAGAAATCATATAAATATGGTTGTAGGTTTATTAGAAGTAGGAGCGAGTGAAGATGCTATTTCGTATATAAAGGAGATAAATTCTAATATTAATAAGCTAGATGGAAATATATATACAGATAATATAGCTGTAAACTCTATACTGTCAAGTAAGATGAAAATTGTAAAAGAAAAAGGTATAAGAATAAACCTAGATATAGATTTAAGTTCAGAAATAAAAATTTCTAATTTGGATATATGTATTATATTAGGAAACCTATTAGATAATTCAATAGAAGCATGTGATCTTATTGATAAATATAAATATATAGATTTAAAGATGATTTCAGAAAATAATAGATTAATAATTAAGATAAGTAATAGCACCAATGGATATGTAAATGAAGTAAATGGAAGATTTTTAACTACAAAGCATAGTCCTATGAATGGAATTGGATTGACTCAAATAGATAGTGTAATAAAAAAACACAATGGATATATTAATAGGAAACATGAAAATAGTATATTTACTACTTATATAATGATACAATATAAAATTTAAATATAATATAAAGTTCAGTTATAAAATATAAGAAGATACTGTTTAAAGGCGGTATCTTTTTTATATGCAAATAAATCTATTACACTAAGATAAAGGATTTTAAATTAAGAATGCCACAGTTTATGTAATTAGTGATAAATGGATTACAAGAATGATATAATAAAAACAATTATACAATCATTTTATAATATGAATTAAACAAAAGGGAGGAATTCGTATGGGAGATGTAGTGTTTATAATTTATATCAGTATATCATTGATTTTTTTTGTATATAGTATAATATCGTGTAAAAAGAAAAGTATCATCTATACTATACGTAGTGAAAAGATAAATGTTTTAAAAGATGATTATTATAATTTACAATTATTATTTTGTATATTCAATTGTATTTTATTAATATTAGAAAGTGTAATTATTTATAATAAAACGAACACAAGTCTTTTTGTATGTTATTATATTTCTACATTTTGGATAATAAACTATTTATTAAAGTTTATAGCCATTAAAATGAAATACTTAAATACAAGTTATGAATAATATTAATATAATGAGAACGAAGACTATATGATGACCGTAGTAAAGGGCATACTCATAGTTATTGATATGATTTATAAATTTCAGAAACTGAATTTAAATCTGTAAAATATATAAAAGAACATTATTTTGAGTATATAGATTTAAAAACATCTATTTATGTGCTAAGAAAGTTTTAATATAGAGTAGTATAATTATTTATATATTAGAGAAATACTTTATATAAATAAGATAGAAATTAATGAAAGCAGTACTGATTAATCAGCACTGCTTTCAAATTAAAATAATAATAAATTTATAAATTATTAGCACTTGTATTAAAGTATTCTTTTTTATCTAAATAGATTAAAACACCAATAGAAAAAAGTAATACAACAGTAGCCGCAACGCCAGCTTCAGGACCAAAAATACCACCAGAAATCAAGTTATTTCCAGTTAAATTTAAATCTATTAAAGTTGAAACTTGAACATCAATACCGCTAACTTCAAATCCAAATAAGTTACCTTGAGCAAAGTTCCAAGCACTGTGCATACCACAAACGGCCCATAAATCATTAGTTTTTATAACATAAAGTCCATAAAAAAGACCAACTAATATGATGTTTATTATAGCAATAAAACTTACATTAGGATTAGTTAAATGTAACAACCCAAACAAAGTAGATGATATAAATAACCCAATACCAATATTATATCTAGCACCTAGAATATTCATTAACCATCCTCTAGTTACAATTTCTTCAGTACCGCCTTGAATAATCCATCCTATTAAAATTATTAAAACTCCACCTAATGCAGATATGCCGATTGGTTGATTAGGGCTACTTTCAACACTTACAAATCCGAAGATAAATAAAATTAAAACTACCACACACATCATAACTAGACCTATAAAAAAACCAAAACTATACTTCTTACACCAATTAGTTTTACTAAATCCAATAGAAGAAAAATTTCTTTTTTCTATGAATTTTACTCTGATAAATACTAGTAAAGAAATAAAAGCAAAGGATATTAAAGTTATTAGTAAAAATAGTAAATTTACATTGGTTTGAAAAATACTAAAATTACTTAATATTTGATATAAAGGAATTACACCAATAGCACCAATGATTGAACCTCCATTCATAAATATTATTGCAAGTACTATAGCCCAAATAAAATTCGGTAACTTCTTACTTTTCTTTGCTTCGTTTACAAGATTTTCTTTTTCAATAAGCATATAAATTCCCCCATTATTATAAAATATTGACAAGTTAATTGTAGTTACCTTTATGTATAAAATCTAGTTAAATCTAAAGAACTAAAATTAGGTACTAGAAGATTATCTATATAATTAGAGTACTTATTACAATTTAGATAGAAGTAGTTTATAGAAAATTAAAATGGAACTACCGGATATATACCAATATAATTACCATAAATATATAAATATTGAATATATGTACAAAAGAGCTGTAGAGGAGTGTAGATAAATTTATATAAAACAAATTTATCTACACTCCTTATTAAAATAGATTCTATTAACTTTATTTTTAAAAATTTACAAAGCTTTTTTTAAAGCATTGATAATTTTATTTTTAAAATTATTGATATCAACATCTTCAACATCTATAGGAACTTGAATTTTTTCAAATAAATTGAAAATCATATCATCAGTAATATTACAAACTTTTGTGTCTCCAATTATAATGTTTTCATATTGACCATATTGCTGCCTAATATCATACATATCAACAGCATTTATAAAATTATTCAATTCATCAAACTTAAGAACCCATCCAGGTGTTATGTATAGATTCTTATCATCTATAATACTTTTTTTATTTTTACTATCCTTAATTATTAATTCCATGCAATTAGCATCATCAAATGTAATAACATTATCATAATTTTTTAAAAAATCATAGAATTTATAATGGCACTTGTTTCCATATAATAATATGATTTTACTTTCTTTAACTTTATCTAAGTTGGTAACTATTTCAGATTTTAATTTATCTAAGTTTGAGTGTAATCCAAATGGAAGATACTTAACATCTATATCTTCATCAAATATTTTTTCTTCTTTAATCTCTATTAATATTTTATTTAATTCTGGTTCAAATACTCCACATGATAATATGAATATGCTCATATAAACAATCCCCCTTTTTAACAATAAATATAATTGTCTAATTATATTATATATCACTAATAATATAAAAACAGTTATGATTATTGCTTAAAGAAGTATTGTATTAGAGTTAATTTCAAGGGTTAAAATAAATATTAAAGTAGGGATAAGTCGTGAAAATTAAAGAAGTTAGTAAAAAATATGATATAACATCAGATAAATTAAGATATTATGAGTAAATTGGATTAATCCATACAGTAGGAAGATATGTAAAAATAGAGTGCTATGATTTTTATTATTTAAATAATAAAAAGTAAAATATAAAAAAATTTAAAAAAGTATTGCCTTAGACTTAACTCCAAGGTATACACTATCAAATAAGGAAATAAGATTATAACAAAATTAAGTTTAGACACTAAGGAGGAATAAATATGAAATTAGATATTTTAAATAAAATTGATTCACCTAGAGATTTAAAGAAACTTAATAAAAGTGAATTATATGAACTTGCTGGTGAATTAAGAGAAGTAATAATAAATAAAGTTAGTCATACTGGAGGACATTTTGGTCCTAATTTAGGAATGATTGAGGCTACGATAGCTCTACATTATGTATTTAATTCACCAGTAGATAAAATAGTATATGATGTTTCTCACCAGTCATACCCACATAAAATATTAACAGGAAGAAAACATGGATTTATAGATCCAAAACAATATAATAGTATAACAGGATATACTTCACAATTAGAAAGTGAACATGATTTCTTTAGAGTTGGTCATACCTCAACTTCAATAAGTTTAGCCTGTGGTCTAGCGAAAGCAAGAGATATAAAAGGATCTAAGGAAAATATAATAGCTGTAATAGGAGATGGATCACTAAGTGGTGGAGAAGCTTTTGAAGGTCTTAACAATGCTTCAGCATCTGGAAATAATTTTATAGTACTTGTAAATGATAATGAAATGTCTATTGCAGAAAATTATGGTGGATTATATCAAAATCTTGCTAAACTTCGTGAAACTGAAGGGAAATCAGAAGATAACTTCTTTAAATCATTTGGGTTTGAATATCACTATATCAAAGATGGTCATGATTTAGATTCTTTAATAGATGTATTTACAAAAGTTAAGGACACAGATAAGCCGGTAGTTATTCATATGCATACTATAAAGGGTAGAGGATATGAAGATGCTGAGGTTAATAAAGAAGCATTTCATTGGATTATGCCATTTGATTTAGAAACTAAAGAACCTCTATTTAGTTATGAAGGAGAAGATTATACACAAATAACAGATGATTTCTTATGTGAAAAAGCGAGTAAAGATAATAGAATAGTTGGAATAACAGCGGGTACTCCGGTTCCAGTAGGATTTAAAAACTTTAGAAATAAATTTAAAAATCAGTTTATGGATGTGGGTATAGCTGAAGAACATGCAATAGCTTTAGCATCAGGTATAGCATCTCAAGGAGGTAAGCCTGTAGCATCATTCTTTAGTTCATTTATTCAAAGAACATATGATCAATTATCTCAAGATTTAGCAATAAATAATAATTCTGCTTTAATACTTGTTCATGGAAATGGAATAAGTGGAGGGGATATAACTCACCTTGGAATATTTGATATACCTTTAATAGCTAATATTCCTAATATAGTATACCTTGCTCCAACTAATAAAGAAGAATATATTGCAATGATGGATTGGGGATTAGAACAAAATCAACATCCAGTTGTAGTAAGAGTACCAAGTAATGAAGTTACATCAACTGGTGAGAATGTTGAAGCTGACTTCTCAGACTTAAATAAATATAAAAAGGTAAGCAAAGGTAGTGAAGTTGCAATAATAGGACTTGGAGCATTCTTCCAACTTGGAGAAAAAGTACAAGCTAAATTAAAAGAAGAATTAAACATAGATGCGACATTAATAAATCCAATATTTATAACTGGAATAGATGAAGATATGCTAAACGAATTAGTAGGAAATCATAGAATTGTAATAACTTTAGAGGATGGATTACTTGATGGAGGATTTGGTGAAAAAATATCAAGATTCTATAGTGATAAGAACATGATAGTTTTAAACTATGGAGCAACTAAGGAGTTTACAGATAAGATAGATATAAATGAGTTATATAAACGTTATCATTTAAGAGAAGATTTAATAGTTGATGATATAAAAAATATGCTAAAATAGATAATTACTAACATAGATAAGGATATTACAAATAGTATATGACTATAAGTAATATCCTTATCATCTTTAAATAAATAAATTTCCCAAAATATAATTTAAAATAGCTTAATTTGAAATCTAAATGTAAGATTAATAATGAATTTAAAATTAAGCAGATTTTTTATGACTAGTAAGAATAGAATAAAATTTATAAGAGTTCCATTTTTTTATTGTGAATATAGCTAAAGCCGTAACATTTAGTCCACAAAGAACGAATAATAATAAATCAACAGCTTCAAATACAACGTTAGCACCAAAAACTGCTAAAGTCCCTGATATTGTTATTAATGTTAAATAGATAGCTATATTTTTATTTATACTATTATTTTTAAATAATTTATTCATATAATAGTAAGCTCCTAATATTGTTGTTAGAGCAGATAATACTGTAAACATACTTAATACAAATGCACCAAATCCTCCTGTCACATATCTAGCAGTATCAAATAATTGACTTAATCTTTGAACTTCATTACTATTAGCGAAGCTTATAGTATGAGCTTCGTTTAAACCATAAGATGCCATATAAGAAGTAATTATAATAGCTACAAATACTGTTACTAATGTAGGTATTAGTGATATTAAAGCGGCTTCTCTTGGTTTTGTATCCGCTTCTTGGGCAGCCATAGCTAAAGCTCCTAGACCAGTTTCAGCAGCTAATATGATTTTTTGCATTCCTAAAACAAAGCCTAAAATCATACCAGATACTCCATTGACTGGATTTAGCATACCTTCGAATATATTACCAACATAAGTTGGAATGTAATGAGATGTCTTTATAACAAATATTATAAAGAATGTAAAATATGCTAACACAGCAGTTCCAATCATATAAGTCATAGCATTCATAAATACTTCATGTTTTTTAGCTAAAACTAAAGTAGCTATAATACCTATTAAAGGCAGTACTATAAATAGATATCTTTGTATTTGACTAAGTTCAAAACCTAAATTGCTTGAAGTTATTGCAGCTACTGAGTTTATACCACTAAATTGGAATCCACTATACCCAAATGCAGATAAGGCAACAAAGCAAATTGCATATATAAATCCTAATTTAGGTGATATTAATTCTCCTATATATTCTTTAGGTGTTTTATTCATTATTTTTGAATTTAAAGTTTCAGCATATGATACAGGAACCATGACACAAGAACCTATTAAAGCCCATATTGCTATAGACTCTACATTTACTTCTCCAGATGCTGAATACTTAGATAAAGCACCAAGAACACCTATTATAGAACCCATTCCAATCATAGCGCCTAAAGATATTGATGCTGGTCCTACTATATTTTTTATGTCTAGCTTACTTTTTTCAGTAGTTTGATTTTTTATTATGAATAAAGTTCTCATAGATGTAAAAGCCCCTACCAATAAAATAAAAGGTAAAAATACTGGCCATACAAAATCTGAGATTGACGCGACTATATGTTCTAATTGTAGTAAGATTGAATTCATTTTCTTCTCCTGATTATTTGAGTTTAATTTTTATAACATATAGGAATAAGAAAAATATAGACCTTTGGTTATGTGTTAAGTTTTTTTTATTATGGAAATTTTAAAATATAAAATTTTGAAGTGAAATATGTTGATTGTAGGATTACGCTCTAAATTATATTATCAAATAAATATAAAAGTCAATAATTTTTAATAAAAAATTTAATCAAAGAAAAAATAAAAAATTAAGAAATGTGGACTATATATGTCCATATTGTTTATTATTATCTAAAATATAGCTTATAGGAACATGGATGAGAAATATAAAAATTATGAAATATAGTGATTATTTTAAGTAGGATTATTATAAGACTGTAAGTTAAAAAATTTAAAATAATATTATTAAATGAATTAATATATTAAATTAAATGAATTAATATATTAAATATGCAAAAAATAAACTAAATCTAGAAAAAATGAGGTAGAGTTATGAACAATTTTATGGAACAAGCTAAGTCAATAAAAGATGATATTATATCTTATAGAAGACATATTCATAGTAATCCAGAGGTTGGAGCTGAATTACCTAAAACAAAAGCTTATGTAATGGACAAGTTAAGAGAGTTTGGATATGATCCTAAGGAAATATGTGAAAGTGGTATAGTTGCAACAATTGAAGGCAATAAACCAGGAAAAACCTTTTTACTAAGAGCAGATATGGATGCATTACCAATGGCTGAAGCCACTGCATGTGAATTTAAATCAACTAATGGGGCTATGCATTCATGTGGTCATGATATGCATACAGCAATGCTTTTAGGAGCAGCAAAATTATTAAAACAAAACCAAGATCAAATAGAAGGTACTGTTAAGTTAGTATTCCAACCAGATGAAGAAGGATTTACAGGTGCTAAGAAAATGATAAAAGCAGGAGTACTTGAAAATCCAAAAGTTGATGCAGCTATGGCAATGCATGTACACTCTGGAACACCTTCAAATGTAATACTATGTGGACTTGGAACTAGTATAGCAGGATGTAATAGATTTAGAATTGTTGTAAAAGGAGTTAGTTGTCATGGAGCTATGCCTGAACTTGGAGTTGATCCAATAAATATAGCAGCTCATATATATTTATCTTTACAAGAAATAATAAGTAGAGAAATATCAGCTACTCAATCTGCCGTTGTGACAATAGGTAAATTCTCAGGAGGAGATGCACCAAACATAATACCAGGAGAAGTTGTTATGGAAGGTACTATAAGAAGTCTAAACAAAGAAGTAGGAGAATTAATATTCAATAGAATGAATGATATAGTTACATCTACTGCTAAAATGTTTAGAGGAGAAGCTGAGTTAATAGAGTTATCTTCAGTGCCACCATTAACAAATGATAATAATTTAGCTCATGAAGTTACTGATTACATGAAAGATTTAGTAGGAGAACAATCAGTTGTATTATTTGAATCTGGAGGAATGGGTTCAGAAGATTTCGCATCTTATTCATATGAAGTACCAAGTGTATACGTTATGTTAGGAGCAGGAACAAAAGAAGAAAATTCTTTATTTGGGAAACCAATGCATAATGAAATGGTAGTATTTAATGAAGACATATTACCAACGGGGTCAGCTATGCATGCATACAGTGCTATAATGTGGTTAAAAAATAACAAGTAAAACTATAAATTTATTATAGTCAGTATCTTATAAGGATGTATTAATGAGATTATTAGATATTATATTTTATCTATTAAGAAGTAATTCTAAAGTTACAATCAAAGAATTATCTAAGATTTTCAATGTATCAACGAAAACTATACAAAGAGATTTGGATAAATTATCAATATTAGGAATACCTATAATCACATATAGAGGTGTAAATGGAGGTGTAGAGATTGATAAAAATTATGTATTAGCAAAGCACGTACTTAGATATAGTGATTATGAATCTCTCATACTTACATTATATATAGGTGAAAGTATAAGTAAGAATATAAGTAAATCTTTTTTAATTGATAAATTTAAATCTGTAGATAATGAAAGATGTTCCAAAATTTTAAATAATCTTAAAGAACGATTTATAGTAGATTTATATGAAAATAAGTTTGATATAAGAAATGAAATATGCAAAGAGATTGATAAATCTCTAGATAATAAATCCTTTATAGAATTAGAAATAAATGGTGAAAAATTTGAAGTATATCCTATCTCTTATGTTTTAAGAAGTGAAGGATTATGTTTATATTGTCGTAAAGAGGAATATATAATGATTTTAGTTGATAAAATATCTAAAGCAGTTGTTAGTAATAAAAGTTATGATGGAACTATAATCAGTTATGATGAAAACAAAAAGAATATAAAGTTTATTTAATAATATCAGTTATTAAAATCTATAAAAAGCACATTGATTATTTGTTGATGTGCTTTTTATATATATCCAAATAAAGTAGCTTATAATATGAATAAATTTATTTGATTTTTTTATAAAACCTATGGATATAATCATAAATCAATAGATAATAGCAGATATTATAATAAAATAGGGAGAATAGTTACAAAAAAGTGCCTAGTTGAGAGAGAAAATTATCTTTGTTATATTAAATACATAAAATAAATATTAAGAACAGAGGTAAAATTATGAATAATAAATTAACATATAAAATAAGGCACATAATAAACAAAAATGGATATACAGATATCATAATAAAACATAAAACAGACACAAAAGATATCAAAATAATCAATGCAAATGTAAAATTTAGATATGAACCTAAAATAGACAAGGCATATCTAAGCTTTGGAAATTCGGAAAAATATACAGTATGCGAGGTTGAAGATGCAAGTATAAATGAAATCATTATAAACGATGAATCATTATCTATAGAAACTGATGAAAAAATATACCTATGCTATATAAATAAAGAAAAATTATATTATTAATTTTTCATGCCTAAGTTTCCTTATAAAATAGGAGATAGTTATAATTATGGCAAAAATTAATATAAATAATTTAAGTTTTCAATATGATACACACAGTTAAGATATTTTTAAAACTTCTTATGGGAGAATATGAATACAGTGGGAAGATTGTAAGTATAGTAAAGTTTGAATATTTTTAGATAAAGGTTGCAGATAAAACTCAGATAACACTTGAAGTAATATATAAGTCTAACGCACCATATACACTTTGAGAAAAGTATATGGAAGAGTATCTTAACTAACTAGATAAAATGGATTTATAAATAAAGAAGTCCGTAATATAGGACTAGATTCTAAAATTCTTAATAAGAATTTTGAAATATTAAGTAATGAGAAACAACAATATAAGAAATTTTTGTTTTAAAGTGATCTATCTATGGTCACTTTTTTTATAAAATACAAAATATTAATGTAAAACACAGGTTATTACAATATTCGACAAATAAAATGATGTATTATAGTAAAGTATGGAAACATAAGCAAAATGCTTATACCAAAGCTACTTTTAGGCTTTAAATTTGGGGGAGGACTAATATAAAAATGAAAAAAGGAATTATGCTTTCAATAATGATGACATTTATGTTAATGCTAGTAGGATGTATTGATGCAGACATAACGTTAGACTTAGATAAAGATGGAACAGGAAGAATGATAATTGAAATGGTTGCACTAGATGAAATGATGAACAAACTAACTCAGGAAGAAATAGCAGCCTTAGAAAAAGAGTATGAAAAAGTTGAGATAATAGAAGAAGAAGGTAGATACGGATATAAATTAACAACAAAAAAAGAAAATTTATCAGAACTTAATGAAGATGCTACTGATAGCTTAGATAGTAACTTTGATTATGACGAATATGTAAATTTAACTGAAGAAAAAGGGTTATTTACAAATACATATAAAGTGAATTTAAACTTAAAAGAGGCCATGTTAGGTGAATTATCTGTTGAAGAAAAAAGTATGTTAGCACTTATAGGTGGTTCAGCTAATATAGGTATACATATAAAGACTCCTATAGAGCTAGAAGAGAGCAACGCAACAAGTGTAACTGAAGAAAATGACAAGTACGTTTATAATTGGGACTATAATTTATCAAATATGGGTAGTATAAGTGCCACTATGAAAGCTCCAAATATAATAAATATAGGAATAGCAATAGTACTAGTTATAGCAGTTGTTGTAGGTATATTAGCTGTGATAAGAAAGAAGAATAAAAAAGAAAATTTAGATTCAGATATAAATAAAGATGATAATACAGAAGAATAATATTAATATAAAGTAATTATGTAATAAACAAGCAATAAAAACAGCTAGAACTATTGGAATAATCTAAGGTATAGCTGTTTTTTATATACTTTAATTACTAATATATTAATATTTTTATCTATATATCTAAATATTTCTTAGTCTTATTTATAATAATCGATGTAAAGCATGAAAAACACAGAAGAAAATAATCGACATAATTCAGAATATAGCATTTGGATAATCAAGTTAATTATACACTACTAAATTTATCGCGAACAATCTCTAAAAATATATTATCAGCTTTAGATAGAAAAGAATTTTTTAAAGTAGCTATACACATAATCCAACTAGCCTCATACTTTTTATCTAGCATAAAATAAGTAGGTGGAAATTCCTGAGAAGCAAGCTTTGAATATTGTAGGGGAATAAAAGTAATCCCTAATCCTTGAGAAGCAAGACGTTTAGCAGCTTCAAAGTTCTTAACTGTTAATACTATATTAGGATGTATATTAGCCAAACTAAGAATATTATCAGAAATATGTCTAATTCTTTGTTCTTTATTAAGCATTACAAAATCTGAATTTCTGAATAACTCTAGATCAATATATGGATACTCTTGATTTGAAACTTTTTTACCATGTTTAGCTAGAGGATGATCCTTGCTCATAGCTAATAAAAAAGGATCATTTACTAATGACTCATAATCAATAGCAACATTTTTCTTTGATTTAGGTTCATGCATAATAGCAAAATCTATTTCTCCTGAAAGTAATGATTTTTCAAGTTCAGTTGAGTTTTTTTCAATTACATAAATATCAATAAAAGGACAAATCTCTTTAAACTTAGGAATTACTAAAGGTAATACGTATACAGATAAGTGAGTAGTTATTCCAAGATTTATCTTACCTGTTCTCATATCATTAATATCACTAACTTCTAGTTTAAAGTCTTCATACATTTTTAAAACTTGACCTGCCATTTTACAATACTTTTCTCCTGCAAATGTTAGCAATAAACCAGAGCTAGTACGCTTAAATAGTACCGTTCCTAAAGATGATTCTATACGTTGGATAGCCTGGCTTAAAGACGGTTGAGAGATATAAAGTTTCTTAGCAGCTTTAGAAATACTTTTTTCTTCGGCAATTGTCTTTACATATAACAATTCTTTATGTGTCATAACATCTCCTTAAGTTTGGTGAATTTTATAGAAATATGATAGCACACTATATGATATGAGAACAGTATTAAAGGTATAGGTATTTCCTATAGGTGCTATTAGGGATTAAGTATTTGTTTATAATTTAAGGGTATTATAAAATACAATTATAGACAAAGAATTAACAAATGAACTAGTTTACAGAATATGGAGGAGTACAGAATATGGTAAAGACATATGATAGTGTAAAACTATATAACAGTGGTGTATACCTAGTAGATGGAAAAGAAATAGTACCTGATACTGAGACAGAAAAACTTTCTTCTATGGTAGAATTTGCACCAACTAAAGAAGATGCCAAAAAAGGAACAATAGCTTACTCAATATTAGAGGCTCATAATACTTCAGATAATATGGATAAGCTTAAAATAAAATTTGATGCAATGGCATCGCATGATATTACATATGTAGGAATAATACAAACTGCAAAAGCGAGTGGACTGGAAAAGTTTCCGATACCTTATGTATTAACTAACTGCCATAATACTTTATGTGCAGTGGGTGGAACAATAAACGAAGATGACCATATGTTTGGATTATCTGCAGCTAAAAAATATGGCGGAATATATGTGCCACCACATATAGGTGTAATTCATCAATACATGAGAGAAATGATGGCCGGATGTGGAAAAATGATATTAGGTTCAGACAGCCACACTCGTTATGGAGCTCTTGGAACGATGGCAATTGGAGAAGGTGGAGGAGAGTTAGTTAAACAGTTACTATGTGATACTTACGATGTAGATTATCCAGACGTAGTTGGTATTTATTTGATAGGAAAACCTAATCCTGGAGTTGGACCACAAGATATAGCACTTGCTATAATCGGGAAAGTATTTAAATGTGGATACGTTAAGAATAAAGTAATGGAATTTGTAGGACCTGGTGTATCAAATCTTTCAACAGATTATAGAAATGGTATAGATGTAATGACAACTGAAACAACGTGTTTAACATCTATATGGAGAACTGATGAAGATACTAAGTCATACTTAACTGCTCATAGAAGAGAAGATGATTACAAAGAGTTAAATCCTGCAAAAGTAGCATATTATGACGGTATGGTTTATGTAGATTTAAGTGAAGTAAAGCCAATGATAGCTCTACCATTCCATCCAAGTAATGTTTATGAAATAGAAACACTAAATGAAAACTTAGAAGAAATTTTACGCGAAATAGAAGTAGAGGGAGCTAAAATAATAGATAACCCCAATATAGAATTTAAATTAACAGATAAAATTGTTGATGGAAAATTAAAAGTTGAACAAGGTATAATAGCTGGATGTGCTGGAGGTACTTATAGTAGCATAATGGATGCAGCATCTATTATAAAAGGCAAAAGCTGTGGAAATGATGAATTCTCATTATCAGTATATCCATCATCTCAACCAGTAATGATGGAATTAGTTAAAAATGGAGCTATATCTGAATTTATGGCAGCTGGTGCAACTATAAGAACTGCTTTCTGTGGACCGTGTTTTGGTGCAGGTGATACACCAGCAAATGGGGCTTTAAGTATAAGGCATACAACAAGAAACTTCCCAAATAGAGAGGGATCAAAGCCTGGAAATGGACAAATATCTTCAGTTGCACTTATGGATGCTAGAAGTATAGCAGCTACAGCAGCTAATGGAGGATTCATAACACCTGCAACATCACTAGATGTTGAATACAACTGTCCAGAAATAAAATTCGATAGTACTTCATATGACAATAGAGTATATAACGGATATAAAGTATTTAAAGAAAATGAATTAAAATATGGACCAAATATAAAAGATTGGCCTAAAATGAGTGAATTAACAGACAACATATTAATGCAAGTTGCATCACTAATAACAGATGAAGTAACTACAACAGATGAACTAATACCTTCAGGAGAAACTTCTTCTTATCGTTCAAATCCATTAGGTCTTGCAGAGTTTACATTATCAAGAAGAGATCCTGAATATGTATCAAGAGCGAAAGTAGTTAATAAATTAGAAAAAGCTAGGGTTGAAGGTATAGACCCTACAACTATCGATGTTAATTTATTTGAAGTTTTCAATAAAATAAGAACAATAGAAGGCTCTAATGAAGTAAACCCACTTGAAACTGGTTTAGGAAGTGTTGTATATGCAGTAAAACCTGGTGATGGCTCAGCAAGAGAGCAAGCTGCAAGTTGTCAAAGGGTATTAGGGGGTATAGCGAATATCGCTAGAGAATATGCAACTAAGCGTTATCGTTCAAACTTAATGAACTGGGGTATGATACCATTCTTGCTAGATGAAATGCCTGAGTTTGAAGTTGGAGATTATATATATGTTCCAAATATAAAAAATATGCTAGATGGAAATATGGATAAAATACCAGCGTACATAATAGGTAAAGAAGTAAAAGCATTTAATCTACATATAGCAAACATGACTTCAGATGAAAAGTCTATAGTTAAAGCTGGTTGCTTAATAAATCATAATAGAAACAAAAGAAAATAGCCAACAATATGTATACTTAATTTCTAATATATACCCTATGTCATAGTGTATAGGGTATATATTAAAATCTTTCAAATTAAAAAAGAATTTAAGATGAGATTTTAAAAGGCTAATTAAGATTTATACATTTTTATATAATTAATTTTCTAATTAGGAAAACGATATCTTAAAATTAAAAATATTTATAGTAAATATGAAAATACATAGTTTGGGGAGGAAAATATGTTATCAATCATAGGATATGTAATGCTATTGTCAATGATTTACTTATTATTAAAAGGAAAGTCAAGTCCAATTGTATTATTTATAAGTTTACCAATATTAGCAGGACTTTTAGGTGGATTTTCACCTGTAGAAATAGGGGAATTCGCAGCAGCAGGATTAGAAAAAACAACTTCAAATGCAGTTTTATTTATTTTCTCAATAACTTATTTTGGAATAATGAATGATGCAGGAATGTTTGATATATTAATAGATAAATTGGTTAAAAAAGCAGGAAATAGTGTAGTTGCAATTACGGTTGTAACTGCAATAATAGGAATAATAGGTCATTTAGATGGTGCAACTGCTACAACAGTTTTAGTTACTATACCAGCTATGTTACCTTTATATAAGAAGCTTAATATAAGACCTCAAGTATTACTACTAATAGTGGCAGCTGCTATGGGTGTAATGAACTTATTACCTTGGGGAGGTCCGACAGCAAGAACAGCTGTAGTTTTAGGAATTGAAGCCAATGAATTATGGAAAGTATTAATACCAATACAAATCGTAGGAGTATTTACAACTGTAGGACTAGCTGTAATACTTGGTAGCATCGAAAAGAAACGTGGTGCAGGATTTGATTCTAGTAAATTATCTAATGAAAATAATTTAGCAACAGCTGAGTTAGCAGCTACTATGACAGCAGATGAATTAAGTCTTAAAAGACCTAAGCTTTCTTGGTTTAATATCTTATTAACTGGATGTGTAATAGGCGTACTTGTTGCAGATATAATGCCTGCATACATCGTATTTATGGCTGCATTATCTATAGCGATAATAGTTAACTACCCAAATAAAAAAGATCAAGAATCTCGTATAAAAGCTCATGCTCCAGCGGCATTATTAATTTCAGCAACAATGTTAGCATCAGGTGTATTTGTAGGTGTACTTGGAGAAAGTGGAATGTTAGATGCAATGGCTAAAACATTATTAAGCTTAATACCAAGTTTCTTAGCACCATTTATACATTTAATAATGGGAGTAGTTGCTCTTCCAATAGGTATGTTCTTAGGAACTGATGCATATTTCTATGGATTACTGCCATTAGTTATAGAAGTTGCTCAAACATATGGAATAACAGCAATGAATGTTGCTTTAACTATGATACTTGGAAAAAATGTTGCCCTATTAATAAGTCCATTAGTACCAGCTACATTCTTAGCTACAGGGCTTGCTGATGTAGAGTTAAAAGATCATATAAAATTCTGTTTTGGATGGTTATTTGCAATAAGTTTAATAATGTTAGCTTTCGGAATAGTATTTAGAATAGTATCTATATAATAGAGATACTTCAAAAAATATATAACTCAAGAAATTATGGGACTGAAGAAATTCTTCAGTCCTTTTTAATTAAAAAGAAATTATATAATAAGCAAGCTAATTTAGATTGTGCTATAGTTATAAATGATAGGGGGGGAGAAATTTGAAGTTATATAAACCTGGAATGAGAACAATAAAAACAGGAATAGGGGTAATGCTATGTGTTTTGTTGGGATATCTGAATTTTAATTTAGTTGATAAAACATTTTATGCAGCAATAGCTTGTGTTGTATGTATGCAGACTACGGTTAAAGGTTCTTTTACAGTAGGTATAAATAGGCTGAAAGGTACATTTATAGGTGGATTAGTAGGATTCTTGTTTGCCCTTATAGATCCAGGAAATCCAATATTATCTTGTTTAGGTATAATTACAACCATATATATTTGTAATTTAATAAAAATAAATAAATCCATAACAATAGCTTGTGTAGTATATTGTGCAATACATTTAGGCATAGGTACAGCTGATCCTGTTTATTACTCTGTACATAGAATAATAGATACTTCTATAGGGGTTTTAATAGGAATAGGTGTAAATTACCTTATTTATAGACCTGACTACCTAGGTAGAATACACAATGAAATTAAAATAATAGAAAACACATCTATAAAATTATTAAAAAAAGAAATAGAAATGGGTGTAGATATAGATATCTCATCTTTACAAAATGAAATTACAAAACTAGAAGGGTTATACAAAAACTTTTTAGATGAGTTAGAATATAGAAATGATGAAGTTGATGATAAAGAAATAAATAGGATAATAAAGACATGTAAACAAATATATATGCATCTTCAAGTTTTAGGACATATGAAAGATAAGTGTTACTTAAATCAAGAAAATTTTATTAAATCAAAAGACTTATATTATGAGTTAGCTAGTGATGTAGAAGTAAAAGAAGATATAAGCCCAGTGTATAACTATCATATAAGCATGATAATAGAAAAAATTAATGATATTCGTGACATTGATGATAAATTATAGCAATATTTAAATGATAAATAGTTCTATAACTTAATTTAATAAAAAGGTATCTTAAAAATTATTTTAAGATACCTTTTTTATTTGAAAAACTCTATATGGAAAATAGGCAAAAGTTAATCTTATATCAATTGAATATTATTTTAGCACTAGTAATAAATAAAAATAAAATCTGAGATACTAATTAAAGTAATAGAACATATTTCTAATTTATATAGAAAGGATAATGAAATTATATGTCAACTAAGAAGCAGGTTCCACATGATAAAAGTTTGGATAATACTATAGATCTGTTGAAGGAGGGATATCTTTTTATTAGAAATAGAGTTGATAAATATCAGTCTGATATATTTGAGACTCACTTACTTGGCCAAAAAGTAATTTGTATGACTGGAGAAGAGTCTGCCAAAATTTTTTATAATCCAGAATTATTTTATCGAAAGGATGCTACTCCAAAACGAGTACAAAAAACATTATTTGGTGTTGGTGCTATTCAATCAATGGATGGTGAGGCTCATATACATAGGAAGAATTTATTTATGTCATTGATGACTCCATCATATCAAAATCAACTTGCTAAACTTATGATGGATAAATTACTTGATTCTATCAAGGTATGGGAAAATAAAGAACAAATTATTCTTTTTGATGAAGTAAATGAAATCTTATGCAGAGTAGTATGTCAGTGGGCTGGAGTTCCTCTAAAAGAATCTGAAGTAAAAGAGAGAGCCGAAGATTTTAGTTTAATGGTGGATTCTTTCGGAGCAGTGGGGCCTAAACACTGGAAGGGAAGAAGAGCTAGAATTAGAACAGAGGAGTGGATTAAAGGAATTATAGAAGATGTACGATCTGGAAATATTAAGGTTGAAGAAGATTCAGCACTTTATGCTATGACTTTTTATAGAGATATTGATAAAAATCAGTTAGATAGCCATATGGCTGGGATTGAACTTATTAACGTACTACGTCCTGTTGTCGCTATTTCAACATTTATTGTCTTTGAAGCATTAGCACTACATGAGTATCCACAGTCTAAAGATAAGCTCCTATCAGGAGATAAAGATAAGCTAAAAATGTTCGTACAAGAAGTTAGACGCTACTATCCATTTACACCTCTTTTAGGTGCAAGGGTTAAAAAGGATTTTATATGGAATGAATGTGAATTTAAAGAAGGAATGCTTGTACTACTTGATGTTTATGGAATTAACCATGATCCGAGAATATGGAATAATCCAGATAAATTTTGTCCTGAGCGCTTTAGAGAACGTAATGATAATTTATTTGATTTTATACCTCAAGGTGGAAGTAATCCTGCAAAAGGACACAGGTGCCCAGGTGAAGGAATAACTATTGAAATCATGAAAGCTAGCCTAGATTTTCTTGTTAATAAAATTGAGTATGATGTTCCAAATCAGAATTTAAGCTATAGTATGGCAAAAATTCCTACTTTGCCTGAAAGTAAATTTATAATTAGTAATATTAGGCGAAAGAGTTAAAAATAATTAATTATATAATAAAAGTAAGCCCTTATATTTTATAAAGACTTACTTTTTATTATATCTCTAAGGTTTTTACAAGAGGATTATCATTAAATAGTTTTATTAGGTTTGATTTATTATAACCTTTAGGTAGTTTGGCATATATAATTACTTCGAGAAAAAATCCATCAAGATTATTTACTTTCATATTTATAATATCAATTTTATCATTTTTAAGTGTATCTTCAATAGAAGTTACAGAATCAGAGGTATTGCGAATTTTAATACGAAGCTGTTCAGCTATAGGAAGCTTTATCCACCATCTACTTCTATGAAGTAAAAATTGGGCAATAAGTATAATAATACTCGAAACAATACCAAGTAAGTATAATCCACAACCTATTGCAAGGCCAATACCAGATGTAGCCCACATACCCGCAGCTGTAGTAAGGCCACTTATTGATTGATTTCTAACAAATATTAAACCTGCTCCTAAAAAACCAACACCACTAACAACTTGTGCAGCAACACGAGCAGGATCAAGCCCTATACCTGGAGTACCTAAAATATCATAAAAACCATACTTAGAAATAATTATTATAAGTGCTGATGTAAGAGCAACTATAAAATGTGTTCTAATTCCAGCTTCTTTTAATTTATTTTTTCTTTCATATCCAATCATAGCTCCACAAAAACCAGCAACAAGGACTCTAACTATATATTCAAGTTGAGCTAATATATAATCATTCATTTATTTATCCCCCTTTAGTATATTTTATATATTGAATAAGGTTATATTTTTAATTATTGATAGTTTTATCTTTAAATTTTTATACTTATTTAAGAATTATATTATTTTAAGATATTCTCAAGAATATCTACTTAATTTATATAAAATTAATTTTTATAAATTAAGCAGATTATATATATGTATATTAAAATATAAATAAAATATTACTATTTTATTAAAAAAATAATAAAAAATGAAAAAAGTTTTTTAAAAAATAAAATAATGAATATGTTGCAAACACTAGATATATTAATCAAAACAATAATTAAAATATAAAAAAATAGAAAAATAAAACGTTTTCCATTGCAAATTTTGTCGTATAATGGTAATATGTGTATAGTTAATAATATAACAAAACAATAATGAGGAGAATAAGATGAACACATTAGTAAACAAATGGAATAATATAAGTTTAGTAAAAAGAATCATAATCGGTCTTACAGTAGGTATAATTTTAGCATTAACAATTCCTGATGTTGTATCACCAATTGCATTATTAGGATCATTATTCGTAGGAGCATTAAAAGCAGTGGCTCCAATCTTAGTATTCTTCTTAGTTATGTCGGCTATATGTCAGCATAAAGAGGGGCAAAAAACAAACATGAAGTCAATAATCATGTTATATCTTTTAGGTACATTAATAGCAGGTATAGTTGCTGTTGTTGGAAGTTTCCTATTCCCAATTAAATTAACATTAGTTGCAGGAGCAGAAGGTGTAACACCACCAGGTGGAGTTGGAGAGGTTCTGAAAACGTTATTAATGAATGTAGTGGATAATCCAGTAAATGCTCTTTCTAGTGCAAACTACATAGGAATATTAACTTGGGCTTTAATATTAGGTATGGCACTTAAGAATGCTAGCGATACTACAAAGCAAGTTATCGTAAATATTTCAGACGCTGTATCTCAAGTAGTTAGATGGATAATCAACTTAGCTCCATTCGGTATAATGGGATTAGTATTTGATACTATAGCTACAGCAGGTATAGAATCATTATTCAGTTATGGTAAATTAATAGTATTATTAGTTGGATGTATGGCATTCGTTGCTTTAGTAGTGAATCCAATAATAACTTTCATAGCAATACGTAAAAATCCATATCCATTAGTATTTAGATGTTTAAGAGAAAGTGGTCTTACTGCATTCTTCACTCGTAGTTCTGCTGCGAATATACCAGTAAATATGGGATTATGTAAAGATTTAGGATTAAATAAAGATACGTATTCAGTTTCAATACCACTTGGAGCAACAATAAACATGGGTGGAGCAGCTATAACAATATCTGTTTTAGCACTTGCTGCAGCTCATACATTAGGGGTAAAAGTTGATATAGGAACTGCAATAATACTAAGTGTACTTTCAGCTGTTAGTGCATGTGGGGCTTCAGGAGTTGCAGGAGGATCATTATTATTAGTACCACTTGCTTGTAGTTTATTTGGTATACCAAATGACATAGCAATGCAAGTAGTTGGAGTAGGATTTATAGTGGGGGTTATACAAGATTCTTGTGAAACTGCTCTTAACTCATCAACTGACGTTCTTTACACAGCAGTAGCTGAGTTTGGAAAAAGACGTAAAGAAGAAGTTAAAAAAATAGCTAGTTAATTATATAAAAAAGCTGTGATTGCTGAAATCACAGCTTTTTTATTTTACCTAACTTATTACAGATAATAATATTATGTGTAACTATTAACCTAGATAAATCTATTATTCGAAAATAAATTACTAGAAATTAAACTCAACTCAATTGTATTATTATTATGCTATAATTAATTTTACAGTGGCATATGGGGAAAATAGATATAAAAGGGGGGATTGGTATGCCTATAAAAATACCAAAAGAATTACCTGCATTTGATGTACTATCAAGTGAGAATATATTTGTTATGAACACGGAAAGAGCGGATACACAAGACATCAGAGCATTAAAAATAGCAATTTTAAATCTTATGCCTATTAAGATCCAAGCTGAAAATCAACTTTTAAGATATT
This sequence comes from Romboutsia faecis, assembly GCF_014323405.1. Lineage (GTDB taxonomy): Bacteria > Bacillota > Clostridia > Peptostreptococcales > Peptostreptococcaceae > Romboutsia_E > Romboutsia_E faecis. The sequence goes on from NZ_JACRWE010000004.1 coordinate 268,299, forward strand.
TATCAAATACACCGCTTCAAGTAGAAATAACATTACTTCAGACAAAAAGCTATATAGGTACTCACACTCCAATAGAGCATTTAGAAAAGTTTTATAGATGTATAGATGACGTTAAAAATCAAAAATTTGATGGCCTAATTATAACAGGTGCACCAGTTGAACATTTAGATTTCGAAGAAGTTGAGTACTGGGAAGAACTAAAAGATATAATGGATTGGACTAAATCTAATGTATTCTCTACAATTCATATTTGTTGGGGGGCACAGGCAGCTCTTTATCACCACTATGATATTGAAAAGTATATCTTAGATAAAAAACTATTTGGAGTATATAAACACTGGAATAACTATGCAAATGATAATTTAACTAGAGGATTAAATGATGAATTTTATGCACCACATTCAAGACATACAGAAATAAAAAGAGAGGATGTAGAAAAAGTAAAGGATTTAGAAATATTATCAGAGTCCAAAGAAGCTGGAGTATTTATTGTAGCAAATAAAAATAGAAGACAGATATTTATTACAGGACACTTAGAGTATGATAGGGATACTTTAAAGGATGAATATTTCAGGGATTTAAATAAAGGGTTAGAAATTGAAATTCCTAAACATTATTTTAATAATGATGATATTAACTCAAATCCGTTAGTAACTTGGAGAGAAAGTGCAAATGTGGTTTTTGGAAATTGGCTGAATTACTGTGTTTATCAAAATACGCCATATAATATTGATGATATAAGTTATTTGGATGATATATCACAATCACAAAAACCAAAAATAAGAATATAGCCAGTACATTATTATGAAAAGATAATAGTATAGAAAGTATATTATTATGATATGTACATATAATATATTTTTTATAAATAAAATAAATAAGCTTCTTGTGTATTAACATAAACTAAAATACAATGTAATTAATAAAAATAAATAAAAGTTTTGAAATCTTATTAAGAGCGGTGGAGGGATAGGCCCTTTGAAGCCCAGCAACCAGTATTCTATACATGGTGCTAAATCCTACTTATGGAATGGCCATAAGAAAGATAAGAGAGTATGCTTTATATAAACTAAGCCCTCTTTTATTAAAGAGGGCTTTATTTATAATATTTAAAGGGGGATGAAAATATGGAAAATACAAAACTAGGTTTTGATACAATACAAGTTCATGGAGGTCAAAGTCCAGATCCAACAACGGGGTCGAGAGCTGTACCAATATATCAAACAACTTCGTATGTATTTGACAGTGTAGAACATGGTGCTAATTTATTTTCATTAAAAGAAGAAGGAAATATTTATACAAGAATAATGAATCCAACTTCAGATGTATTTGAACAAAGAATGGCACTTCTTGAAGGTGGAGTAGGTGCAGTGGCAGTAGCCTCTGGTTCTGCTGCAATAACATATGCTATTCTTAATATTTTACAAACAGGAGATGAAATAGTAGCAGCGAGTACTTTATATGGGGGAACATTTAATTTATTTGCAACGACTCTTCCAAGATTAGGGATTAAAACTACATTTGTAGACTGTGATAATCCAGAGAACTTTAGAAGTGCTATAAATGAAAATACAAAAGCTTTATATATTGAAACTATTGGAAATCCAGTAATAAACATTGCAGATATAGAAGCGATAGCAAATATTGCCCATGAACACAATATCCCATTAATAGTTGATAATACTTTTGGAACTCCATACTTAGTTAGACCATTTGAGTTTGGTGCTGATATAGTTGTACATTCAGCTACAAAATTTATAGGAGGTCATGGTACGTCTATAGGAGGAGTTGTAGTAGACTCAGGCAACTTTGACTGGGAAGGTAGTGGAAAATTTAATGTATTAGTAGAGCTAGATGAAAGTTATCATGGAATGAGATATACAAAGGATGCTGGTAGAGCAGCATATATAACTAAATTAAGAGCACAACTTTTAAGAGATACAGGGGCGTGCATAAGTCCATTTAACTCATTTTTACTACTACAAGGACTTGAAACTTTATCATTAAGAGTTGAAAGACATGTATATAATACTAAAAAAATAACAGAGTACTTAAGTAAACACCCTCAAGTAGCATGGGTAAATTATCCTGGTCTTGAAAATAATAAATATCATGATTTAGCTAAGAAATATTGCCCTAAAGGAGCAGGATCTATATTTACATTTGGAATTAAAGGGGGAGTAGAAGCTGGTAAGATATTTATAGAATCTTTAAAGATTTTCTCACATTTAGCTAATGTAGCTGATGCAAAATCGTTAGTAATACATCCAGCAAGTACAACTCATGCTCAGTTAAATGAAGAAGAACAAAAATTAGCAGGAGTATTACCAGATATGATAAGAGTATCTGTAGGAATAGAAGATGTAGATGATTTAATAGCAGATTTAGAATACGGATTAGAAAAGGCAAATGAAGTTTGTAAAAGCGAGGTATTGGGGTAATAAAAAAGATGATGGAATAAATACTTCCATCATCTTTTTTTATACTAAGTTCCACAGTAAGTTTTATAAGGGCAGCTTGAAGGCTTAGGTAATTCTGAGTATTTCTCTTGATCATCAGAATGATCATAAGGTCTTGAAATAGCATCAAGAAGATTCATCATAGTATTGTAATCACCCTCATTAGCTGCTTTAAGGGCTTCTTCAACTCTATGATTTCTTGGAATTACTGCTGGATTAGAATTTTTCATCAATTGTTCTATAGATTCTTTTGACTGTGATTGTCTACTTAGTCTTTCTTGCCAAACTTTATACCAATTATCAAACTCTGTACTTTTGAACATATCATTATCTAAATTCTTATTAAAAGTTAGCGCAAGGAATGTATTAGTAAAATCTTCATTATACTTTTCCATCATATTAAGCAAATCCTCAATAATAGCTTTATCTTGAGATTCTTTATCAAATATTCCAAGTTTTGATCTCATTATTGCTATCCAATTAGAATAATAAATATCATAAAAATTAGAAATAGCATTTTGACCTATTTTTATAGCTTCATCTCTATTTTCATGTAATAATGGTAATAAAGCTTCAGCGAATCTACATAGATTCCATTCAGCCATAATTGGTTGATTTTTATAAGCATAACGTCCATTAACATCAATAGAACTAAATGCAGTATTAGAATTATAATTATCCATAAAAGCACAAGGTCCATAATCAATAGTCTCGCCGCTAATAGTCATATTGTCAGTATTCATAACACCATGTATAAATCCAACTGATTGCCATTTAGCAACAAGACTAGCATGGGCTTTTATTACTTCATTAAGGAAATTAATATATTTATTCTCATCATCTTTTACATGTGGGTAATGTCTTTTTATGCAATAATCAGCCAATTCTTTAAGTTCATCAAGATTACCATATTGAGATACATATTGGAAAGTTCCGAATCTAACGTGGCTAGATGCAACACGAGTTAATATCGCACCTTGCTCTAAAGTTCTTCTAATTACAGGCTCACCAGTTTTAACAACAGCTAAACTGCGTGTAGTTGGAATACCAAGAGCATACATAGATTCACTTATTATATATTCACGAAGCATAGGGCCAAGAGCAGCTCTTCCATCACCGCCACGAGAATATGGTGTTCTTCCTGAACCTTTAAGTTGAATATCAAATCTTTCACCCAAAGGAGTTATTTGTTCACCTATTAATAATGCTCTACCATCACCTAATATAGTAAAATTACCAAATTGATGACCGGCATAAGCTTGAGCAATAAAAGCACCATCTTCTATAGTTTTATTGCCAGAAAGAATTGATATACCATCATTACTTTTAAGAGCATCAGCATTTAATCCTAGAGACTTTGCTAAAGGATAATTAAGAATAACTAATTGAGGTGATGATACAGGGTTTAAGTCTATCTTTCTAAAAAATAATCTTGGTAAACGACTAAAGCTGTTATCAAAGTTCCATCCAATTTTCATACTTTCTTTTTTATCAGTCATTTTGTCTCCTTATTTATATTTTATAGATTTTACATGAAAATTAATTTATTGCTTATTTATTAAATTATTATACCCTAGGTTATATTTTATTATCATATTTGAATCTAATAACTTGTATAAAAAATTATATTTATGATATATTTATAGGATTATATAATAGATTAAAGTACTTAAATAACGGAGGAATTATGGATTTTGTTGCTATAGATTTTGAAACAGCCAATTCGCATAGAGATTCTGTGTGTGCTCTTGGTATCACAGTAGTTGAAGATAATAAAATAATAGAAAAAAGGTATTGGTTAATAAAACCATATCCATTTAGATTTGACCCTATAAATATTTCTATACATGGAATAAGAGAAGCAGACGTTATAAACGAAAAAGAATTTGATGAAGTGTGGCCAGAAATAAAGCCTTACCTAGAAAACAAATTAGTAATAGCTCATAATGCAGCCTTTGATTTTTCTGTGCTAAGAAAGACTTTAGATTTATACGGTATAGATTACCCAAAGCTTGATTATTGCTGCACATTGGTAGCGTCTAAACTTTTTTATAGATACTTGAATAATTATAAATTAAATACTGTTAATAAGCATTTAGGATATAAGTTTAAGCACCATCATGCAGGTGAAGATGCTACTGCTTGTGCTAATATCTTAATTAATATAGTAGAAGAATTAAAAATAAATAATATAAATGAGATAGCCAATTTAGTTGGGTTTAAACTTGGATATTTAAATAATAGAGAATACTCTCCATGTAGCAAAGTATATTCAGGTGTAGTTTCAAATAGAAATGATACTTATTATGGAGAAGATGAAAGTTCTTTATCCTTATCAACAACAGAATTTTTTAAGGATAAAGTTGTAGTATTTACAGGGCCACTTAACTCTATGAGTAGAATAGAGGCAACTAGATTAATAAACAACTTAGGGGGAATAACTAGAAGTTCTGTAACTAAAAAAACAAATATAGTTATAACAAATACTCCTAATATAGAAAACTTAAGCCCAGAGCAAATGAGTAATAAGTTAAGAACTGCAATGTGTTACAAAGGCAGAGGCCAAGAGATTCTTATAATAAATGAAGAGGATTTAGAGAATATCATATATGGAAATATAGTAATTTAACAATATGATATAATAGTCTAAAAATAACAAATTGTAAAAAAATTATGGAAAATTTCAAAATAATGCTTCTAAATATTGTCAAATTATGTATAATATAATTGTATTAAAAATAAATATGGCAAATCTAGAGAAATCTAGAGACGCAAAGCTAAAGGGGCTAAGGTTAACTATAACTATGCCAGCCAGTTGCCGAAGAACAGTTATTCTTTGTTTTCATAAATTAAATTTAGGATTATAAGCTATGCTTATTTTCTATGAGTTTATTATGATGTTTAATTTAAATGGCAGCTACCCTTTACAGGGTAGTTTTTTATTTTAAACGATACTATTTACAGTAAAGCAAATCTTATACTCTTAGGCTTGGTAGTAAACCCTTAGTTATGCAAGTATAGAAATAATAGGAAATTTATACTTACAAAATTATAAAAAAATGAGGGAGAAAAATAATGAGGAAAAAAATGGCATCTATGCTAGTAGCATCATTGATAGCTACAAATATTTCACCAGCGATAAATGTATTTGCTGATGAAATAATAAAAGAAAAAGTAAAAGCTATAGAAGAAAATGTAGTAAATCAAGCAGAGATTTCATCATTTAATTTAAGCAGTTTTAGCAACTTTGAAGGATATAATTCAATATATAGAGTTGCCAAAGATGAAATAAAATCAATATCTAATAATGGCGGTCAATATTCATCTAGCTATATAGCAAAAGCTATAGATGGAAATTTATCAACACATTGGGAAACTGGAAAACAAAATACTGCATCATTTAAGAATGAAGTAGTAGTAGAATTTAATAAGTTAGAATCTATTGATAGAATTGCGTATGCTACAAGACAAGATGGAGCTAGGGGCAAAGGTTTTCCGAATGAGTTTGAAATTTATGCATCTGAGACAGGAGAAGATGAAGATTTTAAACTTATGACAGTCGGAAGTCACACTGCAACAGGTAATATGCTTGAATTTAAATTTGAAACTATCACGGCAAAGAAAATAAAGTTTGTATTTAAGGAAGCTAATCAAAACTGGGCAAGCGCATCAGAGTTTTGGTTCTATAGAGAAGATAATATAATTGATAAAATGAATAAAATATTTACAAATGAATCTAAAAATGAATTAAGTAGCGACTTTAATTCATTAGAGCAATTAGATAAATTTGAAAGAGAAGCAAGTAACCATCCACTATATAGTGAGATAGAAGAAGATATAAACAATGCTAGAATAATTTTAGAGAATGATCCTATGGAATACACTGAATCAAAAGTATCTAAATTCAAATCATTTAATGATGAGAGATTGCCTAAATATGATGAATTATTCAAAGTATCACTAGATAAAGTAAGTAGTATAACTACTAATGGTGGGCACTATGGATCTAATGTAGTAGCTAGGGCTATGGATGGTGATGTAAATACTAACTGGCATTCAGGAAAAACAAATAGTTCTACTCATACAAATGAAGTAATTATAGCTTTAGATGAATTAACAACAATAGATAGAGTTATGTATACAAGCTTAAATTCTAGAGGATTTGCACAAGAATTTGATATATATGCATCAAAAACATCTAAAGGAGATAATTTTGAGAAAATAACATCTGGAAAATCAAGTATAACAAAAGATACTTTACAGATAAAGTTTAAACCAACAGAGTTAAGAAGAGTCAAGTTTGTATTTAAAAAAGGATATGAAAATTGGGCATTAGCATCAGAATTTGGTTTATATAGGCCAGATGAGTTAAACGAGAAGATAGATAGATTATATATAGATGAAAATCTTAACGAAGTTAATCCAGAGTTTTCCACTTCAAGTGCAATAGAAGCTTTAATTGAAGAAGCGAAAAATCATCCGTTTAAAGATGAGTATATGGAAAAATTAGAAATAGCGAAAGAATTAATAGATTTTGGAAAAGTTCAATTAGGTACATCGAATGTATCTAAGTTTTCACCTTTCTATACAGAATATATAAATCAGTATGATGATACATATAGGGTGAAAAATATTTCAATAAGTAATAATGGAGGACAATATGCTTCTTCTTCAATAAAATATGCAATTGACGAAGATGTAAATACGCATTGGGAAACAGGAAAACCAAATAATAATTCATTTAAAAATGAGGTTATATTGACTTTAGATGAAGCAGAAATAATAAATCGTTTAACATATAAATCTAGAAATGGTGGTAAGGGATTTGCAAAGAACTTTAGTATATATGTATCTCCAGTTATTTCAGGGGATAACTTCCAAAAAATTTCTGAAGGTTCATATACAGTAACTAATGACATGTTAGAAATACAGTTTGATGCGACTAAAGCTAAGAGGGTTAAATTTGTATTTGATAATGCACACAATGATTGGGCATCAATTTCAGATATGAGATTATATAAAGAAGATTCTATATCAGAAAAAATGAAAAGATTATTTACAAGTGGGTTAATGGATACTGTATCTGAAGAATTTAATACTATAGACAAATTAAATGAATTAGCAAATGAAGTTAAAAATCATCCATTAAGCATTATGTATGAAAATGAAATACAAATGGCTAAGGATATTTTAAATAATGATTTAAAAAGTATAAAAACTGTAGTTGCAGAACAACATGGAGATAGAAATGCTCATGCAAACAACAATTTAAAGTTTGGTTTTGGAAATAATAATCAGCCAACGGGAATAGTAGCAAGAGCTGGAGAAGAATTAGTAGTATATGTGGATGCAGATCCTAACCAACCACTTCCTCAATTATTCTTCTCACAACAAGAAGGTAGTTTTGCTAGCTGGGGAAGAACTGTAAGTTTACATCCAGGAAAGAATGTAATAACTGTTCCAGCAATAGGTCAAGGAGGTGGATGGTATAGACACGATGTAACACCTGGAGGGCCAGTTTATATAGTAAATCCATATACAGAAGAGCAACAAGGAAAAGCACCGGTAATAAGATTTGCAAGCGGATGTGAACAGTTTCCATTCTTAGATGAAAATACTAATGATGAAGAGTTAGTAGAGTTTATCAAAGATTATAAGCGCAGAATAGATGAAGACATTAAAGAAAATCCAAATGTATTAGATAGAAAAGTTATAGATACTTTCGAGTTTGCATCTAATCATATAGTATTTACAGGAACTGTAACTGGAGCTTATGATGCATATGTAACAAAAGGAAATAAGCCATCAGATACAATAAAAATGTATAATGATCATATGGACATGCTATTTAAATATCAAGGTATGGACGGAAGAAATGAGAAAAATGATATAAAATATACTAGAGAAAATATAAGATTAGCTCAACCGTTTGGATATATGTATGCAGCAGGTGGACACATAGGGGTTCAAAGAGATGTAATGAGTGTAATGTTAACAAGTGTTGGTGGTTGGGGAGTTGACCACGAAATAGGACATAAAATGGATATAGGTGTAAGAACAATAGGAGAAGTAACAAATAACATGTTACCTCAACAGTCATCTTATTACTATAATAGATTAAATAAAAGAATCCCATTTGAAAGTCATACTTATGTAAATGTAATAGCAACGAATAATAATCAATATTTTGAAGGTGGATACTTTGAAAAGTTAGCAGTTTTCTGGCAATTAGAAATGTTATACCCAGGATACTGGGGGAAACTAAATAGTTTATATAGAGAAAATAATGTTGTTTTAGATTCGGATAATGCTGCTTATGATAAGTTGAATCAATTAGCTAAATATTCAAGTATAGCTTTAGAATTAGATTTAACTGAGCACTTTGAAAGACATGGATTCTTTGTCTCTGACGAAACAAAAGAATTAGTAAGTGAGTATCCAAAACCAGATAAGAAGATTTGGTACTCTAATTATAGCTATATAGAGTATGAAGGTGAAGGATTTAATGAAGATGTTGATTTAGTAGTTAATAAATCTAATCAAGGTGAAAATATTAAATTAACATTTGAAGTAAATGAAGAATCTAAAAATGATGTATTAGGTTATGAAATATTTAAAAATAATGAACTAATTGGATTCACATCAAATGATAGCTTTATTGATAAAAGTTCAACTATAGGTGAAAATATAGAGTATGTAGTTGTACCTTATGATAAAAAGCTAAACGAAGGAAATAAGGTAAGTATAAACTCATTAAAGCCTAGTATAACTATACAACAAGAAGAAATAAGTATAAAACTTGGAGAAGAGTTCGACCTAATGTCTTTAGCAAAAGCATTAAATTACAATGGAGAAGACATAAGCTCTAAGATAAAAATAAATGGAAATGTAAATATAAACGAAAAAGGTAGCTATAAGATAGAATATATAGTAGAGGATAACAATATAACTACTAAGAAATCTATAAATGTAAATGTAGTAAGTGATTATGATTATTTATCAGATAGTCAATGGAAATCTGTTCAGACTCAGTACGGGACTCCAAGAAGAAATACCAATATAAAAGGTAGATTAAATGACGAAATAAAAGTATTTGAAAAGGGATTTGGAATACATGCAAATGGAAAAATAGTATATGATCTATCAGATAAGGATTATGATAATTTTGAAGCCTTATTTGGAGTTGATGGAGGCATTACTGCTCAAGATAAATCTAGTATAACATTTAATGTTATAGGTGATGGTAAAAATTTAGCGACTACACAGGTATTAAAACATGCAGATAATATGATGTATATAAGTGTACCGGTAAAAGGTGTAGATGAATTAGTTATTGAAATAACTGATGGAGGAAATGGAAATACTTCAGATCATGGAGTTATAGCTAATCCAAAGTTAACTACAAATAATGCTAAACCAAATTTAACAGTTTCAGATAAAACTTATAAGGTAGGGGAGTCATTAGACTTTAATGAAGGAGTTAAAGCAACAGATGTAGAAGATGGTGACCTAACTTCTAAAGTAGAAATAATATCAAATAACTTTGAAGAAGGAAAAGTAGGAAGGTTTGAGGTTGTTTATAAGATAATTGATAGTGATGACAACTCTGTTGAAAAGAAAGCCTACATAACAATATATGAAGAATATGAAGTAGAAAAATCTAAATATGGTTCATTTAATAATTTAGATAAATATAATGAAGAATTTAAAATACCTGTAGTTTCAGTAAGTAACAATGCTGGTAACTATGGATCAAGTGTTATAGGAAGAGCTATTGATGGAACACTAAATACACACTGGGAAACAAATAAGCCAAATAGTGAGTCATTTAAAAATGAAGTTATATTTGATTTAGGTGAAATTAAAGAAATAAATAAGATAGCTTATGCATCAAGAAGAGATGCAGGAGGTAAAGGATTTGCAAATAAATTTGAAATATATATTTCAAATGAAGCAGAGGGAGATGACTTTATACTCGCAGGTGTTGGTGAGTATAATGTTAGAACAAATGATGTTGTAGAATTTGAAATAGCTAAAACTAGTGCAAGAAGAGTGAAGTTTAAATTTGTAGAAGCTAACCAAGGATGGGCAAGTTTAAGTGAAGTATCATTCTATAAAGAAGATGCTTTATCAAATAAAATAAAAAATGATTTATTTACGGATAATACTAAGGCTAATGTAACTGAAAAATATGATACTTTAGAAAAAGTAGAAGAATTAAGAAGTGAAGTTAAAAATCATCCTGCATATGATTTATTTGAAGCCGATTTATCAAGAGCTGAAGAATTAATTAAAGCAAAGGTACCAACATTAAGTGTTGAAGATAATATTTATGTGAAATTAAATAGTGAGTATGACTTAATGAGCGGTGTAAGTGCCAATGATCAAGAAGATGGTGATATAACTTCTAATGTTGTAGTTAATAAAGATGGATTTAATATAAATAAAACAGGAGAATATACTGTAACTTATACAGTAAAAGATAGTGATAATAACACTGTTTCTAAAACTAGAACAATTGTTGTTTATAGTAAAGAAGATAATATAAGTGATTTAACTTGGAAGTCAGCAGTGTCAGGATGGAAATCTGTAAACAAAGATTCTGCAGTAAATACAACTAATAAGATAAAACTTAATGTTGATGGAACTGTAAAAGAGTTTGATAAAGGAATAGGAGCTGCGACTAATGCTGAGATAGTTTATAACTTACATGGAGATTATAGCCATTTTATAACTTATGTAGGTACAGATAAAAATTATAATGACAATAGAACAAGTATAATATTTAAAGTATTTGCAGATGGAAAAGAAGTGTATACATCAGATGTTATGAGAAAAGATAGTAAAGCAGAGTTTATAAACTTAGATGTTAAAGGAGTAAAAGAACTTAAATTAGTTGCAAATGATGCAGATGATGGAGGGCTTGGAGACTTTGCTTCTTGGGCAAATCCTAAGCTTTACAAAACAAACTCTAAACCAGAGCTTAAAATAGAAAAAGATATAGCACTTAAAGTAGGGGAATCAATAAATGATTTAATAGGTAAATACTCTGCTACTGATGCGGAAGATGGCGATATAACATCGAATGTTTTAGTAACAGGCCAAGATAAAGTTAACTTTAATAGAGCAGGAAAGTATCAAATAACTTACTCGATAACTGACTCAGATAAAAATAAAGTTGAGAAAGTTAGAAGTATTGCAGTTGTTGATATGGATGACTTTAAGTATCTAAGTGATTATGATTGGAAATCTGCTACTCAAAGTCATGGAAGTACAAAAAAAGATATATCTGCAAGTGGAAATCAATTAAGATTAACTAAAGAAGATGGTAGTATAGCTACTTATGAAAAAGGTATAGGAGCTCATGCAAACTCTACAATAGTTTATGATTTAACTGATAAGGACTATGAGTTCTTTAGTGCATATGTAGGTGTAGATAGAGCTATGTATGGAACTGTAGGAAGTGTTCAATTTGAAGTTTATGTTGATGGAGAAGAGAAATTTGATAGTGGAATTATGAACTCTAGAGATGAACAAAGATATGTTGAAGTAAATATAGACAGTGCAAAAGAGTTAAAATTAGTAGTAAAAGATGGTGGAAATGGAATAGGTTCGGATCATGCTACTTGGGGGAATACAAAATTACATTTTGCAAGAGCCTCTAAGTTAAACTTTGAAGAATTAAATATACTAGTTGGAAAAGCTGAAAAAATAAACAAAGAAGACTATACAAGTAAGTCTATAGAAGTTCTAGAAATTGCTTTGGATAAAGCTAAAGAAATAGTTAACTCTACTGAAGCAACGCAAGAATTAATAGATGAGATTACTAAAGAATTAAATGATGCATTAGATAATATAGTAGCATTAAATGAATATAAAGAATTAGAAAACCTACTAGAAAAAGCTAATGAATTAAAGGTATATATTTATACTAAAGATTCAATAGAAGTATTAGAATCTTCTAAAATTAAAGTTGAAGAAGCTTTGGAGAGCAAATCATTAACTATAGAAGAAATAAAGATCTATATAGAGGAATTTAAACAAGTTTTAAACTCATTAGAGTTAGATACTGATAAAGTATCAATACAAGAAAAGTTAGACGAAGTAAAAGATATAACTAAAGAAGACATTGTGGGTGAAAAGCATGCAGAAATTAGATGGGATAATTTCCAATATGCTAAATCAGATCTAGAAAAAGTATTAATAAATATTGATGCTACAAAAGAAGAAATATCTACTGCAATATTTATGTTAGATTATTATTTAGATGACTTAATTGGAGCTTGGTATAAGTAGACATAATAAAATGTGCCGGTGTATAACACTTGGCACATTTTTTTTTTATCTCGTTGTATATAATAATATAGTGAATAAATATAAATAATAAAATTTAATAAAAAATAAAACTTTTAATACCGTATAGAACGTCTTATATATGAGAGGTGGATAAAGGATGAAATTACTAAGCTTAGTAGAAAGAAAAAAAGAAAAAAAGATAAAACAATATATAGTTGATAATAAAGAAGCGTTGTATAGATTTGCTTATACATATGTTCACAATGAAGATGACGCATTAGATATAGTACATGATGCTATATGCAAATCATTAACTAATATAAACACTCTCAAAGATACAGATAGTATAAAACCTTGGATATATAGAATAGTTGCAAATTGTGCAATTGACAATATAAGAAAAAATAAAAAATATGTAATATCTAGTGATGATTTAGAAGTAGATGATTTAATGGGATACGATAAATATGAAGACATAGATTTGCAAAGAGCATTAGATCAACTACCAGAAAAATATAGAACTATAATTGTACTTAGATATTTTGAAGACATGAAAATAGGAGATATAGCTCAAATATTGGGTGAAAATGAAAATACGATAAAAACCAGATTGTACAATGCATTGGCTAAATTAAAAATAAGCATTTCTGAATAAAGGGAGTGAAAATATTGAATAAAAATGAAAACTTAGATAATTTAAAAGATAATTATAAAAATATAGAAATACCGAGCAGATTGGATAGCGTTGTAAATGATGCTATTAATAGCAATGTAAGAAAAAATAAAAAAAGTACAGCAGCAAAATGGTCTGTAGTTGCAGCTTCTATAGGTATAGTGGTGGGAGCAGTTAATTTAAATCCTACTTTTGCAGATACATTAGAAAGTATACCTGTTTTAGGGAGTATGATAAAGATCATAAACTTTAGAAATTACAGAATAGATGAAAATGGATTTGATATTTCTATAGATGTACCAAAAATAGAAGGTTTAAAGGACAAAAACTTGGAATTTAAATTGAATAAAGAATTTGAAGAAGAAGGCAAAAAACAATATGATGAATATATAAAAGAGATTAACAAATTAAAATCAGAAGGGCTTGAAGGGAAAGAATACGCAAAATCATGGTATGAGGTAATAACAGATACTGATGATATTTTATCAATAGTAGTATATAATTACTCAGCTCAAGCATCATCAAATACAACTAGAAAATTTTATAATATAGATAAGAAGAATCAAACAGTTTTAACATTAGAAGGAATGTTTGAAGGTACAGATTATGTAAATGTTATAAGTAAAAATATAAAAGAACAAATGACGGATAGAATGAAAAAGAATCCAGAAGAGTCATATTGGTTAAACGATGAAATGGTTGATAATAATTTTGAAAAAATAGAAAAAAATCAAGATTTTTATATAAATGATAAAAATCAATTAGTTATATGCTTTGATAAATACGATGTAGCACCAGGATCTGAAGGGTTAGTTGAATTTGCAATACCTCAGAAAATAGTAGAAAATTTAATGAAATAAAACTGCTAAATATAGCGGGGGATTAATGATAATTCATTAAGATCGAAAATGACAAAAATATATATATCAATTAAGAGGAGAGAAAAATGAGTTACAAAAATAGAAAAGTTAATAAGAGTAAAGTTATATTAGTAGCAGTTATAGGTTTAATTATTGTGGGAGTAGCTAATAAAACATGGGCTTATGTAGATGAGCAAAGACATATTAAAGCAGAACAACAAAGAATAGAAGAAGAAAAAAGGAAAGCTGAAGAAGAAAAGAAAAAATACATGGTAGGAGTTAGCCATGAAGGTAAAAAGTATTCATATGATGCAAAACTTGTATATGATAAGCTTAGTAAATATGATTACTCAAATGATGGTAAAAAGATAGTATTTTTAACATTTGATGATGGAACTTCAACAACTGTAACACCACAAATATTAAAAACACTAAAAGATGAGGATGTAAAGGCAACATTTTTCTTAACTGGAGAAAATATAGAAAGAGGCGGAGAAAAAGCTAAAGAACTTATAAAACAAGAGTTTAATGAGGGACACGCTATAGCTAATCATTCATATAGTCATGACTATAAGTTATTGTATCCAAATAGAAATTTAGACTTAGAAGCATTTAAGGCAGATTTTGCAAAAACTGATAAGATTATAAAAGATGTTTTAGGAAAGTACTTTTCAACAAGAGTATTAAGATGTCCAGGTGGTCATATGTCATGGAGAGGTATGGATGAATTAGACACTTATTTAGAAGAAAATAATAAAGTATCAATTGACTGGAATGCATTAAATGCAGATGCTGAAGGTAAGAGAAAGAATGCACAAGAATTAGCTGACTATGCAATAAAAACAGCACAAGGTAAAGAAATGGTAGTTCTTTTAATGCACGACACTTACGGAAAAGAAGAAACTGCAAAAGCTTTACCAACTATAATAAAATACTTTAAAGATAACGGATATGAATTCAAAACTCTTGTATAGAGGATAATAAAATAATATATTATAAAAAAGATAGGTATCAACCTATCTTTTTTTATAATTATAACAATTATGCTTTATTGAAAATAAAGAGAATACCATATACTATTTAAAATATGAAGGTGGTTTATAGGGGGATAAGTATATGATTGATATGACTGAAGGGAATCCAAATAAATTAATATTAAAATTTGCATTTCCAATGATATTAGGCAATATATTTCAACAAGTATATAACTTGGTAGATAGTATAGTAGTTGGGAAGTTTGTAGGAGCAGATGCTCTGGCATCAGTTGGATCATCCTTTTCTATTGTTGTATTTATAACGTCCATAATAATTGGATTGACTATGGGAGTTGGAATTATTTTTGCACAATATTATGGATCAAGAGATATGCAAAACCTTAAGGAAACTATAGTTATTTCATTTATATTTATAGGTGGAGTTACAATATTTATAATGATTGTATCTTTATTAGGTATAGATTTGATACTAGATTTATTTAATATGCCAGATAGGCTTATCAAAGATTCAAAAGGATATTTAATAATTATTATATTAGGATTACTATTCACATTTATTTATAATTTAGCTACTGCTTTGCTAAGGTCAATAGGAGATTCAAAAAGACCTCTATATTTTTTAATAGTAGCATCAATTATAAATATAGTATTAGATATAGTATTTGTCTTGAAATTTAATTGGGGAGTCATAGGTGTGGCAATTGCTACTATAATTGCTCAAGCTATATCAGCAGTTTTAAGTATTATATATGTATATAAAAGTATAAATTTTATAAAAATATCAAAACAAGATATAAGGATAAATAAAGATGTATTTAAAAATGTAGTGAAGTATTCTGTACTAACATCGATTCAACAGTCTATTATGAACTTTGGAATATTAATTGTTCAAGGCTTAGTAAATACATTTGGTACCACTGTAATGGCAGCTTTTGCTGCAGGAGTGAAGGTTGACTCTATTGCATATATGCCAGTACAAGACTTTGGTAATGCATTTTCGACATTTGTAGCTCAAAATAAAGGAGCAGGAAAAATTAATAGAGTAAAAGAAGGAGTTAAAAGTTCAACAAAAATTATAATGATTTTTTGTGTAATTGTATCAACACTAATATTTGTTTTTTCAAAAGATATAATGTATATATTTATAAAAAAGAGTGAGATAGAAGTAATATCTCTAGGAGTTGAATATCTATCAGTAGTATCAATTTTTTATGTTTTAATTGGATTTTTATTTATGTTCTATGGTCTATTTAGAGGTGTAGGTTTAATAAATATATCTATAGTTTTAACCTTAGTATCATTAGGAACTAGGATAGTATTAGCGTATATACTTGCATCAACATGGCTATCTGAAAGTGGAATATGGTGGTCTATTCCAATCGGATGGGCTTTAGCAGATATTTTAGGTATTGTATATTATCGAAAGAAGATAAATTTTTAAAACTCTACGATTAGTTTATTGAATGATTTATCATATTAAGTTAAATTAATATTAAGAGGTGAAGCTAATGGATTGCAAGAAAGTTGGCAAATTAATATATGAATTAAGAAAAGAAAAAAATATGACGCAAAAGCAGGTAGCTGAATTAATGAATATAAGTGATAAAACAATAAGCAAATGGGAGAGAGGATTAGGTTGCCCTGATGTTTCTTTACTATTAGGCTTATCAGATATATTTGGTGTAAGTATTGAAGGAATTTTATCTGGCGAAATAAACTTAAATGAAATATCAGGAGGTAATATGAAAAATATAAAGTTTTATATATGTGACAAGTGTGGAAACTTAATAACTTCAACTTCAGAGGCATCGATATCATGCTGTGGCAAAAAAATGGAAGCAGCAGTAGCAAAAAAAGCAGAAGATGCTCATAGACTTAATGTAGAACCTATAGAAAATGAACTTTTTATAACAACAGAGCATGAAATGAAAAAAGAACACTACATTACTTTTGTAGCTCATGTGAAGGGTGATAGAGTTCAAATTGTAAAGCAATATCCAGAGTGGGATATGCAATTTAGACTTAATCAAGTTGGACGCGGTAAGCTATATTTCTATTGTATAAACCATGGATTATTCTATCAAATTGTATAGTTATTGTTTAAAATATATTCAAATTCATAATAGTATATTGAATTAAGTTAGTAATAATTATAAAAAAGAGCTGTATAAAATAACCTATAGATTATTTTATACAGCTCTTTTTTAATTGTATTCTTAGAGAACAACCTCTTGATCATCTTTTTTATTACTAAAAAAATTTTTAAAATAATTTATATCATCAACTATATACCTATGTTGAACTGAAGCACTATCAAACTTACATATATTAAATGCAAGCTCAATAAAATATCCTAGTCCAAAAGCGCTTATAACTGTACCAATACCTACAGTACCACCTAAGAAATAACCAACTATAAGAGCAGAAACTTCCATAACACCTCTTATAAGAGTAAGTGATTTTCCAGTTTTTCTTTGAATTGCCACCATCATACCATCTCTAGGTCCACTTCCAAACCCTGAACCTAAATAAAGTACGCAACCAATTCCAAGTATAAACATTCCTAATAGCATCATTATAATTCCAGTTATAAAATTATCGGCAATAGGTATTAAATGATTTAGCATTAGTACATCCATAAGTATTCCAACAAGAACCATATTAATTATAGTACCCCAACCTAAATTTTCTTTTAGCAAGATATTTACTACAACTACTATAGTTCCAACTATTATACTTGCATTTCCCATAGTAATGCCTGTGATTTTATATATACCCTCGTGTAAAACATCCCAAGGTGATAGACCTAAATTAGCGTTTATAGTCATTACTATGCCTATTGCACAAAAACAAAAGCCTATTATCATTTTTACAAATTTAAATATTGCTGATTTCAAATTATTCATCTCCCCTAAAAAATCTGTATCATATATAAGGATAACATAGTAAAACATATTCTTTCTACTTATTTCAAAATATTAATAAACCATAATGATAAGTATGATCATATATATATTGTTTAATTTTTGAAAAGATTAAAAAATAAATAATTTTCAGAAAATAAGTTGACATTATATTAAATACTATATATTATATAAATATAGAAAAGACAATAATAAACGCGAAGAAAAGGAAAGTACCTTTGAGAATACTTTTACAGAGAGTTCCTATTTGGTGAGAAGGAGCAAAGGATATTAAAGAGAAAATGGCCTTGGAGTGGTGTACCGAAATCGATAAGATTTAGGCTACAACGGATTCACCCGTTACAGTGATAGAGTATAACCAAAACTTATTTGGCGTACTTGATGAGGTTTGTATTGTGAAATACAAATAAAATAGGATGGTAACACGAAGCTTATGCTCTCGTTCCTAAGAATTATTTCTTAGGTTCGAGAGCTTTTTTAATGTAGAAATTACTAAATTAGGAGGGAAAATATGATAAGTATAAAAGAAGTAAATAAAAATTTTGGGAACACTCGAGTACTAAAAGATATAAGTATAGATATAGATAAAGGAGAAATCTTTGGATTAGTTGGTCATAGTGGTGCAGGTAAATCAACTTTACTAAGATGTATCAATGGACTTGAGAGTTACAATGAGGGAAGCATATTAATTAATGGCAAAGAAGTAAAAAACTTAAATCCAAAAGAGATAAGAGAATTTAGAAAGAACTTAGGAATGATATTTCAACATTTCTCATTATTAGAAAGATTAACTGTTTATGAAAATATAGCATTGCCATTAAAATGTTGGGGATATTCAAAATCAAAAATAGATAAAAAAGTAAATGAATTATTAAACTTAGTTGATTTAGAAGATAAAGCAAAAAATAGACCAAAACAATTAAGTGGAGGTCAAAAGCAAAGGGTAGCAATAGCAAGAGCCCTAACATTAGAACCAGAAATACTACTTTGTGATGAAGCAACTTCAGCACTAGATCCTAAGACAACAAAATCAATACTTGAATTACTTAAAGATATAAATCAAAAGCTTGGTATAACTATAGTTGTTGTTACACATCAAATGGAAGTTGTAAAAGAGATTTGTAGTAAGGTTGCGATATTAAAAGGTGGAGAAGTACAAGAATGTGGAGATACAGAAGAATTATTCTTAAATCATCCGAGAGCTTTAAAAGAGTTACTAGGAGAAGAAGATGTAGTACCAAATAGTGGAGTTAATATAAAATTATATTTCCCGAAAGATTCTTCAAATGAATCTGTAATAACTTCAATGGCTAGAAGTTTAGATATTGATTTTTCAATAGTATGGGGGAAACTTGAGAAATTTAGAGAAGATGTATTAGGATCTCTTGTTATAAATATTGACGAAGATAATAAAGAATTAGTAACAAATTACTTAAATTCAACAGATATAAAATGGGAAGTTTTATAAGAAATATAATAGGAGGAAGAGAAGATGAAAACTAAATTTTTAGAATTTGTAGAAGCTATTTTATTAGAAGCATTGGGGCAAACTTTATATATGACAGTCATAGCAACACTATTAGCAACAATAATTGGATTTATAATTGCAGTTATATTAATAGTAACAGATGAGAAGGGACTTAGACCTAATAAGAAAATAAATGTAGTATTAGGGACTATAATAAATACAGTTCGTAGTTTTCCATTTATCATTCTAATTGTAGCAATAATACCTTTTACTAGGATGATAGTAGGAACATCAATAGGAGTAGATGCAGCACTTGTGCCACTTACTATAGGAGCATCACCATTCATAGCAAGGGTAATAGAAAGTGCATTAAAAGAAGTTGATAAAGGACTTATAGAAGCAGCAAAATCATTTGGAGCATCAGGTTTTCAAATAATATTTAAAGTAATGATAAAGGAAGCATTGCCATCTATAGTATCAGGAATAACCTTATCAACAATATCTATATTAGGATATACAGCAATGGCAGGTTCAGTAGGAGCAGGTGGTCTTGGAGCAGTAGCACTTACTTATGGTCATCAAAGATTTGATACACAAGCAATGATTTACACAGTAGTAACATTAATAATAATAGTTCAAGTAATTCAGTACTTAGGAAATTTAGCTTACAAAAAACTATCATAAATTATAATATTTAAGGGGGAATTTAAAATGAAATTAAAGAAAATAATAGGATTAGCATTAGCAGGAGTTTTATCAATATCAACAGTTGGATGTTCTTCAACTAAAAATAAAGAAGATGATAAAAAAATAGTAGTAGGATGTAATTTAGTACCAGGAGAAGCACTTTTAAATGAAATTAAGCCATTAATTGAAAAAGAAGGATACGAATTAGAAATAAAAGTATTTAATGATTATGTATTACCAAATACAGCTTTAAATGATGGTGAACTTGATGCAAATTTATTCCAACACAAACCTTTCTTAGATAAAACGAACGAAGAAAAAGGATATGATTTAGTTGCAGTAGAAGCGCTTTACGGATGTCCAATAACTTTATACTCTGAAAAAAGAGATTCATTAGAAGCATTACAAGATGGGGATACAATAGCACTAACTAATGACCCAAGTAATGAATCAAGGTCATTAAGATTATTAGAAAAAGCAGGATTAATAAAACTAAAAGAAGGTGAACTAGTAACACCAAAGGATATAACAGAAAATCCTAAAAATCTAAAATTTGTAGAAGCTGAGGCATCATTATTACCTAGTATATTAAAAGATGTTGAAGCAGCATTTATAAATACAAATTATGCTGTAGCAGCAGGACTTAATGCTAATGAAAAAGGTATATTAATAGCACCGCTTGATGATAATTATGCAAATATTATAGCCTCAAGAAGTGGTGATGAGGAAAGTGAAAAGATAAAAGTTCTAAAGAATGCATTAACATCTGATGAAGCTAGAGATTTTATTAATAAGGAATATCAAGGAACTATAGTACCTGTATTTTAGATGTATTTTACAAAAAATTCATATATATGAAATAATATAATATTAATTAATTATAAAAATTAATAAAAAATGCTATCTTAATATTAGGATAGTATTTTTTATTGTTGTTTTTATTTAGAGAGCTATTTTATTAAATCGTGTTGACAATTATAGAAAATGGTTATATACTCATAATTATAACATACCCCTAGGGGGTATGAAAAAGGTTAAATAATCAAAAATACAATACTATAAAGTGTTATATATAAGATTTTAATTATTAAAAATATGGAGGGAGATATGAAATGAGTAATATAACAAAATCAAGTTATAAAGTAACAGGAATGACATGTTCATCATGTGGAAAAGCAGCAGAAAGAGCTGTCAAAAAAATAGATGGAGTATTGAGCCAAAGTGTAAATATGGCTACAGAAAAAATTCAAATAGAATACGATAGTAGCAAAGTTAAGTTTGAAGACTTAGAAGTAGCAGTAAAAAAAGCAGGATATATTCTATTAGAAGATATTAGTTATAGCAAAATAGATTTTAAAATAAGTGGTATGACTTGTGTATCTTGTGCAAAAGCAATAGAAAGGTCAGTTAATAAACTAGATGGAATAGAAAGTGTAAGTGTCAATGTAGCTACAGAAAAAGCAACTATAAGCTATGATTCATCTAAATTAAAATTAACTCAAATAAGAAATACTATTGAAAAAGCAGGATATAAAGTATTAGAAAAGGTCGAAAGTAAAGCAAGCAATATAGATGAAGATAAAGTAAGAAAAGAAAAGGAAATGAAAACATTATTCATAAAGTTTTTAGTGGCAGTAGGATTTTCATTACCATTATTTTATATAGCCATGGGTCCTATGATATCTAAACCATTTGGTCCATGGCCAGTACCAAATATTATAGACCCAATGGCAAATCCACTAAATTATGCATTAATTCAATTAGTATTAGTAATACCAGTAATGATAGCTGGAAATAAATTTTATACAAATGGATTCAAAGCACTTATAAATAAAAGTCCGAATATGGACTCATTAGTAGCAATAGGAACATTAGCTGCATTTTTATATAGTGTATACACAACATTTAAAATGGCTACTACAGATATGGTAGCAGGACATGGTCATCACCAATTATACTATGAAAGCGCGGGAATAATAATAGCACTAATACTACTTGGTAAATATCTAGAATCAAAATCAAAGGGAAAAACAAGTGAAGCTATAAAAAAACTTATGGGACTTCAACCTAAAACAGCGATAGTTATAAAGTATGGAAAAGAAATAGAAATTCCAATAGAAGAAGTAGAAGTTGGAGATATAATAATAGTTAAACCAGGCACTAAGATACCTGTAGATGGTATAGTTATAGAAGGTAATACTTCAGTTGATGAGTCAATGCTTACAGGAGAAAGTATACCTGTAGAAAAGAATGTAGGAGATAAAGTTACAGGGGCAAGTATAAATAAAAATGGTAGTATCAAGTTTAGAGCAGATAAAGTAGGTGCAGATACAGCTTTAGCACAAATTATAAAACTTGTTGAAGATGCGCAAGGTAAAAAAGCCCCGATAGCAAAATTAGCAGATACTGTATCCGGGTATTTTGTACCAGTAGTTATAGTTATATCTTTATTATCAGCACTACTTTGGTTTGTAGTTGGAAGTAAAGATTTAGAATTTGTTCTTACAATATTTATATCAGTACTTGTAATAGCATGCCCGTGTGCATTAGGGCTTGCAACGCCCACAGCAATTATGGTAGGTACAGGTAAAGGTGCAGAAAATGGAATATTAATAAAGGGTGGAGAAGCACTAGAGTTGGCTCACAAAATAGATACTATAATTTTTGATAAAACAGGTACAATAACAGAAGGAAAACCTAAGGTTACAGATATAGTAGTGACTAATAATATAAGTAAAAATTATTTACTAGAGATAGCAGCAAGTGCTGAAAAAGGTTCAGAACATCCACTTGGAGAAGCTATAGTAAGATTTGGTGAATATAAAAAAATCGAATTCAAGAAAGTTGATAAATTTAAAGCCATACCAGGTCATGGTATAGAAGTAACTATAGATAATAAAAATGCGTTACTTGGAAATAAGAAACTTATGGATGATAGAAATATAGGTTTAGGAGACTTAAAAGATAAATCAGATGAATTGGCAATGCAAGGTAAAACACCTATGTATATATCTATAGAAAATGAATTAGCAGGAATAATAGCAGTAGCTGATGTAGTAAAAGGAAGTAGTAAAACAGCTATAGAAAAGCTTCACAATATGGGAATAAAAGTAGCTATGGTAACAGGAGATAATAAAAAGACCGCTGATGCAATAGCAAGAGAAGTTGGAATAGATATAGTTCTTGCAGAAGTTTTACCACAAGATAAATCGAATGAAGTTAAGAAGCTTCAAGAACAAGGTAAATTTGTTGCAATGGTAGGAGATGGAATCAACGATGCTCCAGCATTAGCACAGGCCAATATAGGTATAGCAATAGGAAGCGGAACAGATGTAGCGATGGAATCAGCAAATATAGTCTTAATGAAAAGTGACTTAATGGATGTTCCAACAGCTATAAAGTTAAGTAAAGAAACTATAAAAAACATTAAGCAAAATTTATTCTGGGCATTTGCCTATAATACAATAGGAATTCCAATTGCAGCAGGGGCGTTATATATATTTGGGGGACCATTACTAAACCCAATGTTTGCAGCAGCAGCTATGAGTTTAAGTTCGGTATCAGTAATAAGTAATGCACTTAGATTAAAGAAATTTAAAGCTTATAAATAATATACTTTTAATGTGAAAATACTCATATCTACTGGATATGGGTATTTTTTTAATTTTATAAATTTAAGACTATTTATCATTATTTCGTAGTAGTATAATAGAAAAGTGTTTGTAAAAATATGTAAATTTATAAAAATAAAAGGGGGAAGGGGTATAATGAAGATATATGGTAGAAAAATACTTATGACGACAATTGCTATTTTCTTGTATATTTATGTAGGTTATATATATGCAGAAGATAGTATTAATTTTAAAAATATTAAAATTGATGATGGATTATCTCAATCAACGGTGGAAGCCATATTTCAAGATAGTAAAGGATATATATGGATAGGAACTAATGATGGTTTAAATAGATATAACGGATACGATATAGAAATATATAAATCAGATAAAGATGATGAGCAAAGTATAGCAAGTAATTATATTTTATCAATAAATGAAGATGAAGAAGGAAATATATGGATTGGAACTTATAATGGAATAAGTAAGATAAATTCCAAAGATGATTCAATAGTAAATTATAGATATTCTAAATATAAAGAAAAACAATTTTATAACGTTCACGATATTTTAATTACTGAAAATGGACAGGTTATGATAGCATCTTGCTCAGGTGTATACGTTTATAATAAAGAGAAGGATGAATTTGAAAGAAAATTTGAAGAAAAAAATATGTTAACAAACTTCGATGCTACTGTTATTGAAGAAGACGAAGAAGGGAATATTTGGATAGGAACTTCAAATGGATTAAATAAGATAGATATAAAAACTAATAAAATATATAAATATTACTCTGGAGAAAATTCTATAAGTGGAAATTCTATAGAAGGACTTTTAAATGACTCTGAAGGGAATATGTGGGTATCCACTAAGGAAGATGGACTAAATAAAATAAATATAAAAACTAATGAAATAGTAATTTATAAAGAAAATGAAGATGATGGATACTCTTTGCCATCTAATACGACAAGAGAAATGCTACAAGATAAAAATGGGGTTATATGGATAGGAACTGAACGAGGTCTAAGTAAATATATAAAAGAAGAAGATAAATTTATTACATACACAAATAAGAGTTATGATGAAGATAGTTTATCTAATGATCTTGTATATTCTATGATAGAAGACAGTAATGGGTTTATTTGGGTAGGAACATTTATTGGTGTCAGTGTATTTGATTCAAATAATGAAATTAAAAAATATAAAAATGATCCACTTAATGAAAATTCATTAAGCGATAATGTGATTCATGGAATTTATGAAGATAGTGAAGGATTAATATGGGTTGGTACAAAGGATAAAGGTATTAACATAATAGATAGAAATAATGATAAGTATATGCATTTAACAAAAGGTAGTACGAAATATGATTTAAGTAACAATTTTATAAAATGTGTGATAGGTAAAGATGATACTGTTTGGATAGGAACAAGAAATGGGCTTAATAAAGTTAATAAATCTAATATGCAAATAAAGAAATACACTACTGATGATGGTTTAGCTAATAACAATATAGAAAGTGTGTTTATAGATAGTAGGGATTACTTGTGGATTGGAACAAGAGAGGGTATTAATATTTTAAATACAGAAACTGGACAGATGATAGATATTACTACTGAACTAAAAAAGCATGGAGCACAGGATGTATATATAAAGGAAATTTATGAAGATAAAAATGGGTCATACTGGTTAGGTAGTTTTGTTATAGGTGAATTGATAAATATAGACCCTATAAATAAAACTATAAAGCATTATGAATATTATGATGTTAATAATGAAGATAATATTTCAGATATGTACAGTATACGATGTATAGTAGGTGGTGAAGGTAATGATTTATGGATAGGTACTAACCATGGGCTAATTAAATTTAATATGCATACTAAGAATCATAGAATATACACAGAAAAAGATGGATTATCAAATAATACAATATATGGCATTTTACTTGATGATAAAAATAATCCATGGGCAAGCACAAATGATGGTATCTCAAAGTTAAATATAAAAACAAATACATTTAGAAATTTAAGTAGTATTGATGGATTACAAAGTAATGAGTTTAATTTAGAAGCATATTATAAATGTAAAAGTGGTGAATTTTTATTTGGAGGAGTTGACGGGTTAAATTCTTTTTATCCAGAAAAAATTTCAGAAGCATCATATTCTCCAGTTGTAACCTTTGATAGTTTTGAAATAAATGGAGAGATTTACAAAAACATAGATGGGTTAAGTTTTAGGCATGATGAAAATACAATTAAAGTAAAGTATTTTATACCAGAGTATAAAAGTAATAATATACAGTATGAATATAAATTAGAAGGTTCAAATGATGAATGGATAAGGATAGGAACTAATGAAGTTGTTTTAAATGACTTAAATCCAGGTAAATACACATTTAAGATAAAAGCTAAAAGTCATAATGGAACAGTAGGAGAAGAAAGTACTGTAAGTTTTATAGTAAAAAGTCCGATTTGGTTTACTAAAAGAGCTATACTACTATACATAATAATTATAATAATTTTAGTTTATCTAAATATAACGAAAGTAAAAAGATTGGATACTCTAGTTGAGAAAAGAACATTAGAACTAAGTGAAGAGATGAAAAGAAGTAATATACTTTTTAAGAAAGCAATAGAAAATGAAAGAAACAAAAATAATTATTTTATAAATTTGTCTCATGAACTTAGGACTCCATTAAATGTAATAAATTCAGTAGAGCAGTTAATAACAAATCTTAATAAATCAGAAAATGGGATATCAAAAGAAAAATTAGATTACTACATGGAAGTAAGTAGAAAAAATATATCTAGATTATTGAATTTAATAAATAATATAATTGACACTACGAAAATAGAGAATGGAAAATATAAGATTACAATAGACGAATATGATATTGTTTATATAGTAGAAGAAGCGGCTTTAATTTTGAAACAAAGTGCAGAATCTAAAGGAATAAATCTTATAATAGATACAGATATAGAAGAGAAGATAGTAAGATGTGATAAGCAAGAAATAGAAAGATGCATAATAAATTTAATCAGTAATGCAGTAAAATTTACATCTAAAGGAGGAACAATTGAAGTTTTTATTAAGGATTTAGATGACAAGGTGATTGTAACTGTAGAAGACACTGGGATAGGTATAGAAGATAAGTATTATGAATCAATATTTGATAGATTTAATCAGATTGTTGATGAACATACAGAGGTAAAAGGTGGTAGTGGATTAGGATTAACTATAACAAAGCATATTATTGATCTACATAAGGGAGAGATATATGTAGAGAGTGAAATAGATAAGGGTACTAAATTTACGATTATTTTGCCTGTTTAAATAAATTAGAAAAAATGGTGGAACAATTTTTATTTCACCATTTTTTAGTTTAAATTACTAAGAATAAAGTTCTTACACTAAAGATCTATAATATAAGATTATAAGTATAGATATACATAGATTTATTACTATTAAATTGACTTTTATATTGGAATTATACAATTATAGGTATGTGAATTTAATGAAAGTACTTTCAGAAAAATCTAAAAAAATATACTATAAATAAAGGATTAGGATAAAAAATTGAAAAATATATAAAATTTCTTTCAAAAACTTTCAAAATTGTTGCGAAAATAATATTAGATAGCTACACTTACAGTATAAATATATACAAAAAATTTTAAGAAAGTATGAAAGTGTAACAGCTTGATTGGCTAATGAAAAGGAGAAGGATATTATGGAATATTCTGACAATACTGTTTTAAAAAATCTAAAGTCAAGATATGAGCAATTTACTAATGTAGAAAAAACTATAGCCAATTTTTTTATAAACAATAAAGAAACACAAAAATTATCATCAAAATCAGTAGCAGAAAAATTATTTGTATCTGAGGCTTCTTTATCAAGATTTGCAAAGAAGTGTGGGTATAAAGGTTTTAGAGAATTTATATTTGAATATGAAAAGAACATTAGTAAATATAATAAAGAAGAAATATCAAACTTAGTTATAAATACATATCAAGATTTATTAGATAGTTGTCATAAAATGATAAACCAAGAACAAATGAAAAAAATTGCTCACTTTCTAACAAGATCTAAAAAAGTATGCGTTTTTGGAATGGGTAGCTCTGGAATAGCAGCTGAAGAAGTACATTTAAGATTTATGAGATTGGGATTAAATATAGAAGCTGTATATGATTCACATAGGATAAAAATGTTATCATCTCTTGCAAATCATGAAAGTGTTGTCATTGCAATATCTTTAAGTGGAACTACAAAGGAAATACTTCAGGGCATAAGTATTGCAAAATCAAATGGAGCAAAAGTCATAATGTTGACATCAAATAGATCATTCCATTTATCAAGTTTTTGTGATGAAATAATATTAATACCTACAATTAAGGCATTGGATGCCGGTGATTGTATATCGCCTCAATTTCCTATTCTGGTAATGGTAGATATATTATATACATATTTCATAAATAATGAATGCTATTATCAGACAAAACTAAATACTTTAAATGCTTTATCTAAATTTGATGAAGATAATATAATAATATAATTTGGTTTTACTAGGTATAATATACCTTTATAAAATAAAAGAGAAAGGATGAGGTTATGAAGAACAAGAAATTAATAAGCTTATTTGTTACTTCGTTACTAACACTGAATTTAGTTGGGTGTTCTAGCACAGGTAATGAAGGACAAAGTGAGCAAGGGGGAACTACAAAAGCAGCAGAAAACACTCTTTATACTAATGGAGGACCAGAAGAATTCTTCGAAGCTCCATGGTTGAATCCTGGTACATTCGTGTACAACAAAGTTTTATATGACAGATTAATTTTTGCAGATGAAAATCTAGATCCAATACCTGGAGAAGGTCAATTAGCTAAATCATATGAGATGTCTGAAGATGGATTAAACTTAAAGTTTACATTAAGGGAAAACGTTTTTTGGCATGATGGTGAGCCTATAACACCACAAGATATAAAATGGAGTATAGAATACAGTTTAAAAACAACAGTTATTAATAATGTATTTGCAAATACATTTAAAGCAATAGAAGGTGCAACTGAGTACTTAGATGGTAAAGCAGATGATATTTCAGGTATTACAATTGATGGAAATAATATAGATATAAAGTTTGAAAAATTAGCTCCAGATGCATTGCTTACATTTACACAATTTGCACCATTGCCTGAAAAACACTTAAAGGATGTTGACCCTGTTCAATTCCAACAATCTGAATTCTTTAGAAATCCTATAGGTTCAGGACCATTTAAAGTTGAAGAAGTAAAAATGGGTAACTATACTACATTAGCAGGTTTTGATAAATACTGGGATGGAGCACCAACATATAAGATGCACTTAAATCCAAGTGCTGGAGATAGTGACCCAAATTTAGTTACAAATGCAAAAGGTGGATTACTTGACTATTCATATACAAAGAATATAGCTGATGTTAAGTCTCTTGACGGTGTTGAAGGAATAAATGTTGATAAAGTTGATGTAAGATATACAAGATTATTCTTTGCAAACAAATTCAAGAAAAAAGATGGTTCAGAAGCTCCTTTAGCAGATAAGAAAGTTCGTCAAGCTATAATGTATGCATTAGATATGGATGAAATACTTGATGGTATATTCGATGGTGCTGCAGAAAAGGCTAACAGTTTAACTCCAGATGGTGTTGATAAAGTTGATGGATTAAATAATTATGATTATGATCCAGAAAAAGCTAAAAAGTTATTGGAAGAAGCTAACTGGGATCCAAACACAGAATTAGATGTAGTTTATTATTATGATGATCAACAAACAGTTGATTTAATGTCAATAATTCAAAATTACTTATCTCAAGTTGGAATAAAAATGAAATTTAGACTTGTTGAAGGTGATTTAGCTACATTATTATGGTCTTTACCTGAAGATCCTGTAAATGGACCATCAGCAGTTGACTTTGACTTATGTTATGGAGCAACAGCTGCATTATCAATGCATGAATATTATGATAGATATCAAACTGGTGCAGCATTAAACTCACATACACCAGGAACAGAAGAATTAGATAAATTAATAGAAGCAACAAATAAAACTATAGATGCACAAGAACAAAGAGAAGCATTCTTTAATTTACAAAAATATGAGAATGAAGAGTTATTTGTACTTCCTTTATACTATCAACCAATATATGTGATAACAAGTGATAAGATACAAGGTATGCCTGAAAAATTAGGTAATCCACAATTTAACTATAAGTGGGATATACATAAGTGGACATTAGCTGAGTAATAAATTAAGGGTTGTATAACTAATGTTATACAACCCTTTTATTATAAGTAACTGATGAATATTAAGGGATAGCGAAAAGGTTAGTTGGAGAATTTTATTTAAGGAGGTTAAGGATGTTTAAATATACGTTGAAAAAGATACTTGGAATGATTCCAATGTTATTTATAATTACATTTATTATTTATTTTTTATTAGATTTAACTCCAGGGGATTCAGTATCACATTTAATGGACCCTGAAGCACTAGCAAGACTTTCAACAGAACAATTAAATGCACTTAGAGAAGCATATGGATTAAATGATGGATTTGTAGTTAGATACTTCAAGTGGTTAGGGCAACTACTACAAGGAAACTTTGGATATAGTTCAACTAGTGGTGTACCAGTAATTCAGATTATAAAAGAAACATTACCAGCAACATTAGAATTATCAGGAGCAGCTTTATTAATATCAACTGTTTTAGGTAGTATTCTAGGTGTTATAGGAGCTATCAAACGAGGATCTATAGGAGACAATGTATTAACAGTAGCAGGGATGATAGGGGTATCAATACCACAATTCTTCTTTGGTATGGTAGCTATATTGATATTTGCTTTAAATCTAGGATGGTTACCTGTAGGCGGAAGAACAGCGCCTGGGGTAGTAAATTTCATGGATAGAATAGAATATTTAATTTTACCAGCGTTAGTATTAGGATTATCACTTACTGCAGGGGTTATGAGGTATGCAAGAACAAGTATGCTAAATACAATGAACAAAGAATATATAAAAACAGCAAGAAGTAAAGGAATTCCCGAGTGGAAGGTAAATTTAGTTCATGGATTTAGAGTATCTCTAACACCAGTTATAGTACTTGTTGGATTTAGATTACCAACACTTATAGCAGGTTCAGTTGTTATAGAATCTATCTTCCAATGGCCGGGAGTTGGAAATGTATTTAATACAGCAA
The DNA here is from genome assembly GCF_014323405.1 of Romboutsia faecis. GTDB lineage: Bacteria > Bacillota > Clostridia > Peptostreptococcales > Peptostreptococcaceae > Romboutsia_E > Romboutsia_E faecis. The sequence continues at coordinate 299,505 of NZ_JACRWE010000004.1, forward strand.
TAAGATCTGCAAATTACAATCTTGTAATGGTTGTAGCACTTATGTTCGTAGCTATGGTCTTAATAGCAAGTACGTTAGTTGATATACTAACAGCTATTCTAGATCCTAGAGTTAAGCTTGAAGGATAGGGGGAAGCATATGGATTTTTTATCGCCTAAAAAAAGATTATATAAAAAGTTCGATAAAATTAAGGAAAGAGAAGAAAACAAAACATTTAAGGAATCTAAAAATAGATCAATAAAGAAATTATTTTCTAATAAGCTTACAACAGTAGGTCTTGTAATATTTACAGTCATATTACTTGCTTGTATATGTGCACCACTGCTAACTAAATATGATCCATTAGCTGTTGATATGAAAAACATATTAAAACCACCATCAAGTGATCATATATTAGGAACAGACAAAATAGGAAGAGATATATTCTCTAGAATATTATATGGTGGAAGATTATCAATATTAATAGGTTTTGGTAGTGCTTTAGGATGTTCTTTTATAGGAGTTATCTTAGGATGCTATAGTGGGTATAAGGGTGGTATTTTAGATGCAATTTTAGTTAGAATATCTGAAATATTCATGTCATTCCCTCAATTAATATTAGTATTAATGTTAGTTTCAATCATAGGTCAGAGTGCATCAAATATAGTGATTATATTTATAATTTGTGGTTGGGGAAGTGTATTTAGAATGGCAAGATCACAAATTTTATCTATAAGAGAAGAAGAGTACGTACAGTCGCTAAAAGTATTTGGTTTAAATGACTTTATAATTTGTTACAAACATATGCTTCCAAATATAATTGGTCCAATAGCAGTAAATATTACTTTAAGTACGGCAATGTTTATTCTAGAGGAAGCAGCTCTTAGTTTCTTAGGATTAGGTGTTCCTCTTGAAATAGCAACATGGGGTAATATTTTAAATGCTTCACAAGATTTATTTACACTACAAAATAACTGGTGGATGTGGTTACCTGTTGGTATAGTTATTTCACTGTTTGTTATGAGTATTAACTTTGTAGGGGACGGACTAAGAGATTCTACCGATCCTACAAGTGTTGAATAGGGGGACAATATGGATAAAATTATTTCAGTTAAAAATTTAAAGACATATTTTTATGCTAACAATAGATGTAATAAAGCATTAAATGGTGTGTCAATGGATATTAAAAGAGGTAAAACTTTATGTATAGTTGGTGAATCAGGTTGTGGAAAAAGTGTTACAGCTTCATCTATAATGCAGCTTTTACCAAAGTTCTCAAGAATAGAAGAAGGTGAAATTATATATCACGATGAAAATGGACGTGATATTAAAATACATGAACTTGAAAGAAACTCAAAAGAAATGAGACAACTTCGTGGTAAAGACATAGCAATGATATTCCAAGATCCAATGACTGCATTAAATCCAGTTTATACAATAGGTTGGCAGATAGTTGAAATGATTAGAACTCATGAAAAAATTTCTAAAAAAGAAGCTAAAGAAAGAGCTTTAAAATTACTAAAAGATATGGGAATACCTCTTGCTGAAAAAAGGATAGATCAGTATCCACATGAATTCTCAGGTGGTATGAGACAAAGAGCAATGATAGCGATGGCTATGAGTTGTAACCCAAAAGTGCTAATAGCAGACGAACCAACAACTGCTCTAGATGTTACAATACAAGCTCAAATATTTGAATTAATGGATAAATTAAAAAGAGAGTACAATACAGCAATAATGTTAATTACACATGATATGGGAGTTGTATGTGAGTTAGCTGATGATGTTGCAGTTATGTATATGGGTAACATCATTGAAAGTGGTAGTGCAAAAGAAGTGCTAGAAAATCCATCACATCCATATACAAAAGCATTATTAAAATCTATACCAGTTCTAGGAAAAGGTGCAGACCAAGAAATAAATCCTATTCGTGGTGCTACACCGGATCCGTTTGATAGACCAACAGGATGTCAATTTGCACCTAGATGTGATTATTACTGTAAAGAGTGTGATGAACAAATGCCTGAGGAACAATTAATTAATGAAAGTACTCACATGGTACGTTGTATAAAGTATAAGGAGGTGGTTTTAAATGGATAAAGAGGTTTTACTAACATTAAATGGAGTTAAGAACTACTTTCCAGTAAAAGATGGAGCATTGTCGAAAGCAAAAAATTATGTAAAAGCAGTTAATGATGTAAATTTAAAAATATATAAAGGTGAAACTTTAGGTCTAGTTGGTGAGTCAGGTTGTGGAAAAACTACATTAGGGAAGACAATATTACAATTATATAAAGCTACTGATGGAGAAATAATATACAACTTTGAAGATGGAGAAAGAGATCTTACTAAACTAAAAAAAGACGAGATGGATTTAGCTCGTAAGAAGATTCAGATAGTATTCCAAGATCCACATTCTTCTTTAAATCCATCATTTACAATATACCAATCACTTTCAGACCCTCTTAAAAAGTTTGGAGTAAAGTCTAAAGAAGAAAGAAGAAAAATAATTGGTGATTTACTTGAAGCTGTGAACATGAGAAGAGAATATATGGATAGATATCCACATGAGTTTTCAGGCGGTCAGCGTCAAAGAATTGGTATAGCAAGAGCATTATCAATAAATCCAGAGCTAGTAATCTGTGATGAGGCAGTATCAGCTCTTGATGTATCAATACAAGCACAGGTACTAAACTTACTTAAGGATCTTAAGGAAAAACATAATTTAACATATATATTCATAACTCATGATTTAAGTGTAGTTGAATATATAAGTGATAGAATTGCTGTAATGTATCTTGGGAAGATTGTAGAACTTGCAGATGCAAAATCATTATATAAAAACACATTACATCCATATACTAAAGCATTATTATCTGCTATACCAGTTGCAGATATTAATCATAAAAAAGAAAGAATTGTTTTAGAAGGTGATGTACCAAGTCCGATGAATCCTCCTAGTGGATGCTTCTTCCATCCAAGATGTAAGCATTGTATGGATATTTGCAAATCAGAAGCTCCACAAATGAAATCTTATACAGTTGAGGGAAAAGAACACTTTGTTTCTTGTCACTTAGCATCAAAACAAATTGAAGAGGGGGGATTATATGAAGAAGCAGGAACTATTTGATGTGATAAAAGGAAATGTAATAGTTTCATGCCAAGCATTACCAGATGAACCATTATATGTAGAAGAAAAATCTATAATGTATTTAATGGCAAGAGCTGCAAAACAAGCAGGAACTCCTGCTATAAGAACTAATAGTGTAAGAGATGTAGTAGCGATTAAGGAAGAAACAGGTTTACCTATAATTGGATTAATTAAAGCTAATTATGATAATTCAGATGTATATATAACTCCGACAATGAAAGAAGTTGACCAACTTGTTGAAGTTAATACAGATATAATTGCCCTAGATTGTACTTTCTCCAAAAGATTAAATGATACATCTATTAATACATTTATAAGAGAAATAAAAGAAAAGTATCCTGACATAGTATTAATGGCAGATATTTCAACTTATGAAGAAGGAGTTAATGCATATAAGTGTGGAGTAGATCTTGTTGGAACGACTATGAATGGATATACAGAGCAAAGTATTGATGCTAATATTACTAATTTAGAATTGGTTAGTAAACTATCAAAAGAAATTTCTATACCAGTTATTGCTGAAGGAAGAATTCATTATCCAAATCAAGTAAGAGAGATGCTTGATGCAGGTGCTTTTGCAGTTGTCGTAGGTGGTGCAATAACCAGACCTTTAGAGATTGCAAAAAGATTTATAGATGCAGCTAAAGGAGAGTTAAAATAATGAACTATTTATCTATTGATATTGGAGGTACAGCTGTAAAAATTGCACTTGTAAACCAAAGTGGATATGTATTAATTTTAGATAAATACTCAGTAAGTTTTGATAACTACGAAACACCAATACTTGAAACTGTTTTGAAATCAATAGATGTATTTATAGATGAAAATAATATACATGATATTAGTGGAATATGTGTATCAGCTACAGGTCAAATAGATGTTAATAAAGGTGCAGTAATAGGAACAGGCGGAAATATAAAAAATTATGATGGTTCAAAAATAAAAGAAGAATTAGAGAAAAAATATAAATTAAAAACTACAGTTATAAATGATGCTAATGCAGCTGTATTAGGAGAACTATTTTTAGGTAGGGCAAAAGGATACAAAAATATAGTAATGATTACCATTGGCACAGGTGTGGGTGGTGGAATAGTAGTAAATGGAGAAGTTTTAAATGGGCGATTAGGGATAGGTGGCGAGATAGGTCACTTATCAATAAATAATGAAGGTGAGCCATGTTCATGTGGGAATAGAGGTTGTTATGAAAGATATGCATCTATGACAGCATTAATTAAAAGAGTAGAAGAAGAATTATGCATAAAAGGAATAAATGGCAAGGATATATTCGATAGAATACCAACTGATGAAAATATCAGTGATATAGTTGATAGTTGGATAGATGATATAGCAAATGGATTAGTTTCTTTAGTACATATTTTTAATCCAGAGATTATACTAGTAGGTGGAGCTGTTAGTGAACAAAAAGAACTATTCATAGATAAACTAAGAGAAAAAGTTATGAGAAAAGTTATGCCAAACTTTTCTTTGGATTTAAAAGTTGAATCTGCTAAACTTGGTAACGATGCAGGTTTAGTTGGGGCACTATACTATTACTTAAAGGATGGGGAATAAAGATGGATTATACAATAGATAGATTTAAAAATGTTACAGTTGCACTAAATACGCCATTTAAAGAAAATGGAGATGTTGATTTAGATACTACAAGAAAATTAGTAAATTACTTATATAACAAAGGTATAAAGAGTTTATATGTTTGTGGAAGTACAGGGGAAGGTTTTTTACTTGATAACGAAGAAAGAAAAGCAGTTGTAGAAGCTGTTTGTGAAGAAGTAAAAGACAAGATGACAATAATTGTTCATGTAGGGTGTGCTAGTACAAAACATGCATGCGAATTAGCTAGCCATGCAGAAAAGTGTGGAGCACATGCAACATCAGCTGTTCCAAGTGTATATTATAGATTAGGAGAAGAAAGTGTATATACTCACTGGACTGAGATAACAAAGGCAGCCGATTTACCATTCCTTATATATAATATACCACAACTTACTGGATTCAACTTATCAGATAATTTATTAAGAAAAATGTGCGAAAACCCAAAAGTTATAGGAGTTAAATGCTCATCAGATCCAGCTCACGATATAGCAAGATTTAAAGCTATAGGAGGAGAAGATTTTATAGTATTTAATGGTCCAGATGAACAATACTTAGCTGGAAGAATAATGGGTGCAGATGCAGGTATAGGTGGTACATATGCAGGTATGCCAGAATTGTATCTTAAGCTTGAAGAATTAATACAAAGAAATGAATTTGACAAGGCAAAGAAGCTTCAGAACATAATGCTTCAATATGTATATAGAATGTGTAGTTTTGGATCTTTATATGGATGTGTAAAATCATTAATTAAATTAGATGGATTAGATATAGGAGTACCTCGTTTACCATTCTTACCAGTTAAAAGTGAAGATGAAAGACTTATTGAACTTTATAAAGATATACAAAATACAATAATCGAAACTAGAAGTTGGTAGGTGATACCATGAATATATTATGCTTTGGAGATTCAAATACACATGGATATAACCCAAAAGATACAACTAGATTTGAAAAAAATATACGTTGGACAGGAATTTTACAAAATCTTTTAGGAGAAAAAGACTATGTTATAGAAGAAGGCTTAAGTGGAAGAACTACAGTTTTTGAAGATCCTATAAATGAGGGATTATGTGGGCTTAATTATATAGTTCCTTGTTTAATGACCCATGAACCAGTTGATTTACTTATTATAATGCTTGGAACTAATGATACAAAAGAGCGCTTTGGAGCTAATGCAGATGTTATATCATTAGGTCTTACTAGATTAATAAAAAAAGTAAAGAATACTGAAGTTGCATTTAGAAATAATAAGCCTAATATATTAATTGTAGCACCACTTCCAATTAGACCAGAGATTGAAAGTGTTGAATGTGGAGCTACTATGGGTAAAGGGTGCTCAGAAAAATCATATAAACTTATACCACTTTACAAAAAGGTTGCTGAAGAACTAGGATGTCACTTTTTTGATCCATCTCCTTATGCAATTTGTAGTGAATATGATTACATGCACTTATCTGAAGAAGCTCATAAAATTTTAGCATATAAATTATATGAAGTCATAAATAAGATAAGAGAATATTAATAGATACTTTATATAATAGTAATTAAATGCCTCAAGAGGATTTTTAATCCTCTTGGGGCATTTTTATTATATTGAAATAATTAAACAAAATGTAACAAAAAAAGTTTATCATTATGATATACTGAAATATGCGCTAGATAGGGGGGGATTTTATTATGATAAAAATTTCGAAGGATAAAGAATTTAAAGACAAAGAAAAAAGGTTATTTGGATACATAGTAATTATTCTATCATTAATATCAGTAGCATTAGTTAGTAACCGTCTCTTTTTGGGAGATATTAATACACCGCACTTGGAATTTACTCTAGGATTTGTAAGATCGTTTAATTCTATACTTGCGATAATAGCATTTGGGAGTTGTTTAATATCATATTTAGGATAAAAAATGATATTGTATTTATTATTTCGCTAATGTATCTATGTCTTGCTATGGGAATAATTTTAGGTCAAGTTGATTATCTTAGTTTTTACTATGTTGAATTTACTCTTTCAAACTATATTATTGTATCAACATCAATGCTAAGGATTTTTATACTTATAATTGCAATTTCATCAAATAATAAGTTAAGAAATTTACTCACTCATAATAAAATAGCTTCAATATTATTTATAATAGTGTATTCAATACTATTTGGTTTTTTAGAGAATAGATTAAATACTGTTAGTATATACGAAAGTAGTAAATTTTTCATAATGTATAATTTATTTTTAATGGTAGTTTATATTATATGCTCGTTTAAATTAGTATTAAAGGGGATAAAAGAAAAAGAATATTTATTTGTAGTTTTAAGTGCAAGTATATTAATGCTTGCAATAAAAGCAGCTTATGCAATATATGGAGCAAATAGAATATCATTCAATGTTAAATTGACCTCTGTATCTTTAACATATATATTTTCTTTAATAGTCATTGCTGGTGGATTTATTGAATTATATATGTATATACAGAGAACAAAAGTTTTAAATGATAAATTAAGTATTTTTTACAATTTAAGTGATAGAAATATGCATAGCTTTATGTTTATATGTGATGAAAATGAAGATATATTATATGCAAATAAAAAATTAAAAGAAAATTACTGTGGAACAGATAATGTTGATATGCATAAATTAAATTCAATATTAAAAGATAAAATAAATTCATTAGATAATAAAGATGAAATAATTAAATTTGTAAATGAAAATGGAGGATGGAGGGGAATAGTAAAAAATGAAAAATATAATAAAACTATAGACTGCTCTGTTCAATTAATAAATACAGCCGAAGGATATAAAGCTATTGCAGCTACATATATGGATATTTCTGATGAAATAAGTTTAGAACTAGAATTAGAAAAATTTAAAGTTTATGATAAAGAGAAAAATGAATTTATATCTAATATTTCTCATGAATTGAGAACACCTTTAAATATATTTTATTCTACAGTTCAGTTACTGGATAGAATGAGCGAAAATGAGGATTTAGATTTTAAGTTAATGTATGAGAAGTATAAAAAGCCATTACATGTAAATTGTAAAAGAATGTTAAGATTAATAAATAATGTTATGGATATATCTAATATAGATACAGGTATTTTGAAACCTAACTTTGGTAACTATGATATAGTATCTATTTCAGAAGATATAACATTATCGGTTGTAAATTATGCATTATTAAAATCTATAAATATACAATTTGATACTAATGTTGAAGAACATACAATTAAATGTGATCCTACTATGATTGAAAGAGTATTACTTAACTTATTATCAAATGCTATAAAGTTTTCAAAGCAAAATAAGAATATATATGTTGATTTAACAGTTAAAGAAAAGTGGGTTCAAATAGAAGTTAAGGATGAAGGGATAGGAATAAATGATAATGTAAAACACATTATATTTGATAAATTTGTCCAAGTAGATAAATCCTTCACGCGTATGAATGAAGGAAGTGGGATAGGACTAAGTATTGTTAAATCAATGATAGATTTACACAATGGAAATATAACTGTAGATAGTGAAGTTAACGTAGGTAGTATATTTAAGATACAATTGCCTAATGAATGTTTAAACGACTCTTATTATGAAACTTATAATATTAATAACTCAAATATTGAGTTAGAGTTATCTGATATTTATGAAGTAGTAACTTAGATAATTCTATATAAATTATTAAAATGTATGAAACGTACTGATTAAAAATCGGTACGTTTTTTATATTAAGTATAAAATAATATCTAATTATAGTATAATTAATTTAATGTCACGATATGACGAATTTTAATGATAAAAGGTGATATAAAAATGAAAATGTACAAAAATATTATAATGATTATAATAACTTTGATATTTGTAAATAGATTTGTAGATAATGCATATGCTGAGGAGCATATAAACTTTGAAAATATAACAATTGACGATGGATTATCACAATCTACAGTAGAAGCAATGTATCAAGATAGTCGAGGATATATATGGATAGGAACCAATGATGGATTGAATAGATATAATGGGTTTGAAATAAAAGTATATAAAGCCGATAAAGGGATTGAGAATACTATAGCTAGTAACCACATTTTAAGCATAAGTGAGGATAAAAAAAGAAACTTATGGGTTGGAACTGATAATGGTATAAGTAAAATAAACCTAGATAATTACTCTATAGTTAACTATAGCTATTATAATGATGATAAGAGGACTCCTTATTATAATATAAATAGTATTTTAATTACTGAAGATGAAACTATTGTAATGGGCACTAGCAATGGTTTGTATTATTATAATGAAGAAAATGATAGTTTTAAAAGGATACTTGAGAATAAAAATATATTAACAAGTCAAGATATAATAGATATTAAAGAGGATTCAGAGAATAATATATGGATAGCAACTGATACTGGGATAAATAAAGTAGATAAGAAGAATAAAAGAATTTATAAATATGAATCTAATAAAGAGAATTCTTCAAGTGGGTATAAAATTAACTCTCTTATGTGTGATAATGGAGGGAATTTATGGATATCAACATATGAAAATGGAATAAAAAAATTAAATATAAAAACTAATAAAATTATAACATATACATTTGACGAAAATAATAAATTTTCTATACCGTCAAATGGTGTTAGAGATATGATACAGGATAAATATGGAACCATATGGATAGCAACGGAAAAAGGTCTAAGTAAATATATTAAAGATGATAAATTTATTACGTATACTAATAAAAGTTATGATAATAATAGTTTAATTAATGATACTGTATATACTATTATAGAAGATAGTACTGGTTTGATATGGGTTGGAACATATACGGGTATAAGTATATTTGACCCAACAGAGCATATAAAGCAATATAAGAATGACCCTCTTGATAAAAACTCATTAAGCAATAATGTTATTCATGGAATTTATGAGGATGAAGAGGGTTTATTATGGGTAGGAACTAGAGATAAAGGTGTAAATATTATTAATATGAAAGAAAATGAATTTAATTATATTAATGAAGGTAATAGTAATTATGATTTAAGTAGCGATTCTATAAAAGTAATTACAGGAAAAGGAAATAGAGTATGGATAGGAACTAGGAATGGTGTAAATGAAGTAGATAAAGATACTATGATTGTAAAAAAGTATACCATTGAAAATGGATTAGTAAGTAATAATATAAAAAGTTTACTTTTAGATAGTAAGGGTTACTTATGGATAGGAACTCCTGATGGACTTAATATCTTAAATACAAAAACAAATGAAATTATAGATATTACAAATACTCTTAATGAACATGGAATATTAGATACCTATATTGAAGATATTTATGAAGATAGTAGTGGAACGTATTGGATTGGAAATTTTATATTAGGAGGATTAATAAAAATTAATCCAAAGGATGAAAGTATAAAAGTTTATATGACTTTTGATACAAATAATAAAGATAACGAAGACGATATTAATAGTATAAGGTCTATAATAGAAGATGAGACTGGAAATTTATGGATTGGGACGAGTGAAGGCTTAGTTAAATTCAATAAAACTACAGAAAATTTTAAACGATATACTGATAAAGATGGTTTACCTAACAATACTATTTATGGCGTTCTAATTGATAATGACGGAAATCCATGGATGAGTACAAATAATGGAATTTCTAAGTTTGATATTAAGGAAAATAAATTTAGAAACTTAAGCAGTACAGATGGATTACAGAGTAATGAATTCAATGGAAAGGCCTATTATAAAACAAAAGATGGTCAATTTTTATTTGGAGGAGTAAAGGGGTTAAATGCTTTTTATCCAGAAGATGTTCAAGACTCACAATATATCCCAAAAATAACTTTTGATAATTTTGAAGTAGGAGGTAAGAATTACAGCAATATAGACGGTTTAAATTTTAATTATAATGATAATTTATTCAGAATAAAATATTTTATACCAGAATATAAGAAAAATAATAATGTACAGTTTTATTACAAGTTAGAAGGATACATAGAAGATTGGATATTAGTGAATAGTAATGAAGTAATATTTAATAAACTAGATCCAGGAAAGTATACATTCAAGATAAAAGCAAGAAGTCAGAATGGTACTATTGGAAAAGAAAGCAGTATAAGTTTTACAGTAAATCAACCTTTATGGAAAACTAAGGGGGCAATAGTATTATATGTAGGAGTATTCTTAACTGTGATCTATATGCAAATAACTAAGGTAAGAAGATTAGATGCATTGATAAACAAAAGAACTCAAGAATTAAATAAAGAGATGCAAAAAAATAGCGAACTACTGAATAAAGTTATAGAAGCAGAAAGAAGTAAAAATAATTACTTTATAAACCTTTCGCATGAACTAAGAACGCCTTTAAATGTAATTAGTTCAGTAGAACAGTTAATTACAAATCTTAGTAAGTCAGAAAAAGGCATAACTAAAGAAAAATTAGAATACTATATGGACGTAATGAAGAAAAACATTACTAGACTATTAAACTTAATAAATAATATAATAGATACAACTAAGGTTGAAAATGGAAAATATAAAATTACTTTACAAGAACAAGATATTGTTTATATAGTAGAAGAAACTGCACTAGGTCTAAAGGATGCTATAGAATCTTTAGGTATCAATTTTATAATTGATACAGATGTAGAAGAAAAAATAATAAGATGTGATAAATATGAGATTGAAAGGTGTATTGTGAATTTATTAAGTAATGCATCTAAATTTACACCAAAAGATGGAACTATTAAAGTTGATATAAAAGACTTGGGCAAAAGAGTAATGATAAGTATAGAAGATACGGGAATTGGTATAGCTAAAAAATATCATGAAACAATTTTTAATAGATTTAATCAGATACTTGATGAAAATACTGAAGTTAAAGGTGGAAGTGGATTAGGATTAACTATTACTAAGCATATTATAGACTTACACAATGGAGAAATATATGTTGAAAGTGAAAAGGATAAAGGAACGAAATTTATAATTATTTTACCTGAAAAATAAATTAATATATCACATTAAATTTTGAAAAGATATTGACCAAATAGTCAATATCTTTTTATTTTAGAAATCCTAGGATAACTAATTAAGTTATATATTAATATTTAAAGTTAACATTATATATAAATAAATCATAAAATACCTTGTGAAATAAAATTATTATAGCTTAGGGAGGTAGATATGGATAATTCTTCTTGTCACAAATATGATATACAACAAATATTTGGTTTATATAATGCGTCTAAACCAAATGCATATGCACGTATAAAAGGAGGACCATTAGCACCATGTATTGTAGGTGATATATTTTTATACCAGTTAGATGAAGGGGTTTATATTAAAGCTTATATAACTGGTATTCCTAATATAAATAATCAAACTAGTTCCTTTCATGGATTTCATATCCATGAAGTTGGGGATTGTACAGTAGGTAATGCGAATGATCCTTTTACAGCTGCTAAATCACATTATAATCCAACTGGTGCAGAGCATCCTATGCATGCTGGAGACTTACCACCAATTTTATCTGCAAATGGGGTAGGTATACTTTCTTTTTATACTAATAGATTCACTGTTGATCAAGTTATAGGAAAGTCATTTATATTGCATCAAGGTTATGATGATTTTACATCACAACCTGCAGGAAATGCTGGATCTAGATTAGCTTGTGGAGTTATAGTTTATTATTAAAGTTTAATGTAAAAACAAAATATAAAAACTATAAAAGCTCATAGACGATGCAAATTGTCTGTGGGCTTTATTTAATTTTATAATTTAAAACATTATATTCTTTGTACTCAAATAAATATTTATTTTTTGAACATAATAAATTAAAGAGAATATAAGAGTGAATTAGTATGATTATATTGTTTATGGATTAGTGCAAATATAAAAATTAAAATAGAATATTAGAGGTGAAATATGATACATATTGAGAAACTTAAAAAAGTTTATGATAACGGCTATGAAGCTTTAAAAAGCATTGACCTAGAAATAAATGAAGGAGAACTTATTTGTTTATTAGGTCCTAGTGGTTGTGGAAAAACAACAATTCTTAATTTACTAGCAGGCTTATTAGACCCTACTAGTGGTGATATTAGATTTGATAATGAATCGATAATTGGAAAGCATCCAAAAGATAGAAATATTGGTTTAGTATTTCAAAACTATGCACTATATCCACATATGAGTGTTCTAGAGAATGTTATGTTTCCTCTTACTGTTGGAAAAAATAAAAAAACAAAGAGTGAAGCCTTCGAAGCTGCAAAAAAATATATGAAAGTTACAAGTATTGAAGAGTTAGCAGATAAAAAGCCAGGAGAAATGTCAGGGGGTCAGCAACAAAGAGTTGCTATAACAAGGGCATTAGTTCAAAATCCTAAGATATTATTGCTAGATGAGCCATTAAGTAATTTAGATGCAAGACTTAGATTAAAAATAAGAGAAGAAATTAGAAGATTAGTTAAGGAGATTGGTATTACGACCATATTTGTAACTCATGACCAAGAAGAAGCTTTATCTATAAGTGACAGAATAGTCTTGATGAACCAAGGAATTGTGCAACAATTTGATATGCCTCAAAATTTATACTTAGAACCAGCTAATTTATTTGTAGCTAAGTTTATGGGAAATCCAATAATTAATACTTATGAAATGAAAAAAGAAGGAAATGTATTAAAAGGTGATGATTTTTCAATTGATATAAATTTATTAAATAAGAATAGATTTAAAGATGAATTGAATGAAGAAAATTATGTTGTTGGAATTAGGGCAGAGTATTTTGAATTAAGTAAAAATCCTTTATTTAGAGTTAAAATTGAATCTACTGAATTAATAGGAAAAGATTGCATTTTAAACTTTTATGTTAATGGTAAGATTTCAAAATCAGTTACAGATACGCATAATAAGATAACTGAAGGTGAAGGAGTAGGATTTGATATTGATTACAATAGCATTTATATATTTAAAGAGAATGGAGTTAGAGTGTACTAATGAGAAAATTAAAATACAGTGCTGAAAACTCACCACAAGCATGGCTGTTCTTATTACCTGCTTTGATAATAATAGGGATATTTAATGTATTCCCATTATTTAGAACCTTCATTATATCTTTCCAAAAAGGAACTTTAAATAATTTAGTTTACAATGGTACAAGAAATTACCAAATTGTTTTAAATGACCCTAAATTTCATACAGCAATTGGAAATACATCACTTTACGCTTTTATAGTTGTTCCTGTAGGACTTATAATATCTATGTTTATTGCAGTTACAATTTATGAAAAAATAAGATACAAAGATGTTTTTGAAACTATATTCTTCATACCATATTTAACAAGTATAATCGCAGTTGGTATTGTATTTAGATTTTTATTAAATGGGGATTATGGTTTTGTTAATTATCTATTAGGATTAATAAGAATTGGACCAATAAATTTCTTAGATGACCCTAAAATGAGTATGTTTACTCTTATTATATTTGGTATTTGGTCATCACTTGCATTTAATATAATTATATTACTTTCAGGATTAAGAAATGTAGATGATAGTTATTATAAAGTTGCAGATATGTTTGGTGCAACAAAGAAAGAACAATTTTTTAGGATAACATTACCACAAATGATACCAATCATTACATTTTTACTAATGGTAAACTTTATAAATGCATTTAAGGTATATTCACAAGTGTTTGCTATATTTAATGGAAAAGCTGGTATCGCAGATAGTGCTACTACTGCTGTTTTTTATATTTTCAATAAGTTCTATGTTGAAAATCGATATGGTCAAGGTATGGCAGCTGCAGTTATACTATTTATTTTAATTTTAATTTTCACAGTAATTCAAAACTTTGTACTAAAGAGAATATCTAAGTAGGTGAAAACATGAAAAAATTTAATTCAGTTTTATCGTATATATTTATTATTATTATGTCGGTAATTACATTGTTTCCTTTTGTATATATGATTTTATCAAGTTTTATGACTTTTCAAGAGGCAACTAGTTTACCACCAACATTAATACCTAAACATTTTCAATGGGAAAACTTCCGTTTAGCAATGGAGCAAGCTCCATTTGTTAGATATTTTTTCAACACTATTATAGTTGCAGGACTATCAACAATAGGAACTTTAATAACTTCTATTCTTGCGGCATTTGCATTAGTTAAATTAGAGTTTAAATATAAAAATGTCGTTATATTATGTATGGCAGCACTACTTATGGTGCCATATGAAGTTACAGTATTTACAAATTATCAAACTATAGCACAACTTGGACTACTAGACACATACACCGCTTTAATAGTACCATCTCTTGCAAGTGTATTTTATATATTTTATTTAAATGGATATCTTGCAAGTATACCTTTATCTTATTATAAAGCAGCAAAAATTGATGGATGCAGTGATTTAGAATTTATTCGTAGAATATTAATTCCATTAGCAAAACCGTCGTTATTCACTATGGGAATATTAAGTTTTATTAATGGATGGAATTCATTCTTATGGCCAATCCTTGTTACTAATAGCAAAGAAATGAGGTTGTTGAGTAATGGATTAAGCTCATTCGCTACTGAAAGTGGTACAAATGTTCAACTACAGATGGCTGCATCTACAATAGCTATAGTACCAATTTTAATTTTATATTTAATTTTTAGAAAACAAATAATCAGAGGAGTTGTTAAGAGTGGTATTAAAGGATAAAAAAACGAAAATTACATTTCATAATGGAATTTTAACTATAGGAGGAACTATTATAGAAGTTTCCTATGAAGATAGCCATATATTCTTTGACTTTGGAAGTGAATATGACCCAGCATCAGAAGTACAACCTACAGACTTACAAGGTTTATTAGATGAAGGATTAGTTCCATATTTAAACAATATATATGATCCAAGTATACATATAAGAGGATATAAGTCATATGAAGATGATTTTAAATACACTGCGGTATTTTTATCGCATGTTCATTTAGATCACTCTAAGATTGTTAATTATTTGAATCCAAATATACCGATGTATACCTTAGAAGGTACAAAATCGTTGCTTAATACTTTAAATATTAATGACGATTTTCTTTTTCCTTTTCATGAAAAGAAAAACTCAAATACTAGAGATATCGTTGGAGTAAAAGAAAATGAAATTATTGAAGTTGGAAAGATTCAGGTTAAGGTAATTCCGGTTGATCATGATGCATATGGAGCATGTGGATTATTAATTAATACACCAGATTTAGTAATTTCATATACTGGTGATATTAGACTTCATGGTTATAGAAAAGAAGATACATTAAATTTTTGTGAGGAAAGTAAAAATTGTGATGTATTACTAATAGAAGGCGTTAGTGTATCTTTTCAAGATTTTGATGAGGATATCAGTGATAAAGAAATATCTAATGAACAACAGTTAATAGATAAAATTAATGAAATAATTAAAAATAACCCTAATAAGCAAATAACATTTAATTATTATATTTCAAATATAGAAAGAATTTTAAATATAATAAAGACTAATTCAAGAATAGTTGTTTTAGATGCATATTACTCATATGTACTAAAGGAAGCTACTGGATATGAGTCTTATTATTATCAATTAGATGATAAAGAGTACGGATTAAATGAAAAGTACAAAATAGATTTTGAAGAATTACTAAATGATGAAGAGCGCTTTTTCTGGCAATTAGATGTACTTGCTGTTTTACATATGGATAAATTAAAAAAAGGTGGAATTTATATTCATTCTAATGCAACTCCATTAGGTGAATTTGATCCAGCATATAAAACATTCGTAGAATTATTTAATAACCACGATATAGAATTTGTTAGATTATCATGTAGTGGTCATGCTCATCCATATGACTTAATTAAAATAATAAACTTAATTAAACCTAAGCTTTTAGTTCCGATTCATTCTTATCATCCAGAAAGACTTTACAATGAATCAGGAGATGTATTATTACCAGAAAGAGGACAAACAATATAAAAGGAGGCAAAAAAATGAAGTATAAAAAGCTAGTAGCAATAGCTTTATCAGTAGGTCTAATGACTGCTTGTGGTAAAGCTCCTACAACAACTAATGAAGAAATAGTTACTGAAATTAAGGATCCAGTAGAAATAACATTTTGGCATGCAATGAACGGTGAACAAGAAAAAGCCCTACAAAAACTAACTAAAGAGTTTACTGATAAAAATACTAATATAAAAGTAACTTTACAAAATCAATCTAGCTATCCCGATTTACAGCAAAAAATAACTGCTACCCTTGCAAGCCCAAAGGATTTACCAACAATAACTCAGGCATATCCTGACTGGATGTTAAATGCAGTACAAGATAATTTACTTGTTGATTTAGGGGCATATATAAACAATGATAAACTTAAATTTGATAATTATGATGATATCTTATCAAGTTTTAGAGAATCATCAAAAATAGATGGGAAAATATATGGTATACCATTTAATAAATCAACAGAAGTTATTTGGTATAACAAAACATTATTTGATGAATTAAATATAAAACCTCCAACAAGTTACGAAGAATTAACTAAGGTTGCGAAAGAAATAAAAGATAAAAAAGGCATTGTAGGTGCTGGATTTGACTCATTAAATACTTACTATACTACTTTTTTAAAGAAAGAAGGGGTAGTATTTGATTCAAAATTTGATCCAACTAGTGATGCATCAGTTAAAGCTGTAAACTATTATTTAGATGGTATTAAAGAAGGCTATTTTAGAATAGCAGGTACAGACAAATTTTTATCAGGGCCATTTGGTAATGGAACTTTAGCTATGTATATAGGATCTAATGCCGGAGAATCTTTTGTTAAACAAAGTGTTGGTGATAAATTTGAAGTTGGTGTTGCTCCTTATCCATCAAAACCATCTTTACAACAAGGTACTGATGTATATATGTTCTCTAGTGCAACTACAGAACAAAGAACTGCAGCATATGAATATTTAAAATTCATGACTACAACAGAAAATCAGATTACATGGGCTAAAGAAACTGGATACATACCAGTTAGAAAAAGCGCTATTGATTCAGATCAATATAAAAACTCTGGAAGTTTAATAGCCCCAATTTTAGCAGATGCAACTAGTGATTTATATACAAATCCTATTTTAAGTGGTGCAGATAGTGCATTCCGTGAATCAGGAACAGTATTAGAATCAATATTAGCTGCTCCTAATACTGATATAAATAAAAAATTAGAAGAATTTAAAAACTCTTTAAATTCAATTTGGGAATAAGTAATTAGAATATAATAAAATGCAGGGGTTATCTTAATATTGTGTTTTAAGATAGCCCTTTTAATCTTTATTAAAATATTATTTTAAACAATAAAATAAAGTACGTAATGATTAAGTCTTATAGATAAAAGAATTAATTCTAAAAGGAGAAACTTTATGAAACTTGCTATATATCAAACAAGTGATTTACATGGATATGTATATCCAACTAATTATGTAATTGATCAATCACTTGGTATATTAAAAATTGGAAGTTATATATTAAAGGATGAGAAAAACTATGATGCATCTTTAAAGATAGATTGTGGAGACCTAATTCAAGGATCAGCACTTTCACATTATTTATCTAAAAAAGATATAATAGATAATCCAATTATTCAAGGATTAGAATTAATAGGATACAATGTATATGTTCTAGGAAATCATGAATTTAACTATGGATTAGGCTATCTAAATAATTCATATAAACCAGTTTCAAATAAAGTATTAAATGCAAATATTGAAGGACTACCATTTGAGACTAAGCCATATAAAATTTTTGATTTTAATGGATTTAAAATTGCATGTATTGGACTTACGACATCATTTATACCTAACTGGGAACATGAAAGCAATATTTCAAATATAAATTTCTTAGATCCTGTAGAAATGTATAGAAAATACGAGCATGAGTTAAAGAAAAATTCTGATTTTATTATAGTGTGTTATCATGGAGGATTTGAAAAGAGCTTAGATGAAAATATGACTCCTACTGAAAACTTGACTAAAGAAAATCAAGGAAGTGAACTTTTAGAAAACTTTGACTCAATTGATATTATTTTAAGCGGTCATCAACATAGATCTTTGATTGCTAAAATAAAAGGTGTTGTTTGCTCTCAACCTCTTAATAATGGTCAAAACTTTGCTAAAATTATTTTAGATACAGATACGAAAGAGATTAATTATAAACTAGTTGATGTTAGTGTATTAAATGATGAAATTGATGAAAAATTAGAAGAAATATTTAAGGATGTTCAGCTTGAGTTAAAGGATTACTTGGATGAAGAAATAGGCCATTTTGATAAAGATATTATAATTGATGATATTTTTACGGCTAGATTAAAAGGTCATCCATTTATTAATTTCTTACATGAAGTTCAGCTTGATATTTCACATGCTGATTTTTCTGCCTTATCATTATTTGATAGTGCAATTGGATTTAAAAAAAATGTATCAATTAGAGATGTACTAATTAATTATCCATATCCAAATACATTAAAAGTTTTAAAAATTAAAGGTAGTCAGTTAAAAGAAGCTATTGAAAAAAGCGCTACTTATTTTGTTATAGAAGATAGACATATTCAAATAAATAAGGATTTTCTTGTTCCTAAGGTACAGAATTATAATTATGATACATTTGGTGGATTAAAATATGAGATAGATTTATCTAAAGAATTTAACAATCGTGTGATATACATGGAAAAAGATAATCAACAAGTTAAGCTAGATGAATACTATACTATTGTTTTAAATAACTATCGTGCATCTAATACATCTATATATCCATGTTATGAAAATGTTGAAATTATAAAAGAAATTAATATAGATATGAGCGAGATTATAATAGATTATTTTCAAAAACATAATGAAGTCAAAGCAATTGATAAAGTTAATTATGTAATCAAATATTAAAATAAAAGGAGAAAAAATTATAGTTTAATAGTGATTTTTTCTCCTTTTATGCTTCTGTATTTCAAATTATTAATATAAAATATTTGCTAATGTTTTATTAAATTAATGGACTTGATTATGGAATAAAGTTGTTGACTATATAGAAATTAAGATTAATTGTAAAAAAATGTAAAAAATGTTAATATTATAATAAATATAAGGAATTATTGAGTTGGGATTTTTATTGAGGGGGATATTAGCTATATATGAAATCTATATTTAATAAATTTGATAAATATGTATTAGTAATAAGCTATGATGGAAATATAGTTTTTGCAAATGATAAATTATTGACAAGGCTAAAGTATGAAAAGGATGAATTATACAAACTGAATATAGATGATATATTAGTAACAAAAGATAATTTTAAAGCTAATTTATTAGATTTTTCAAAAGATATAAAGATCGATTTAAGTTTATATTCGAAGTATAAAGAAGTAATAAAGGTATATAGCGATATTAGTGTAGATTATTTTGAAAAAAATAAATCTATTTTTATTATATCTAAAGATAGAAAGTATAAATATTATACCATTGAGGATTTAGAAAATTTAATTGATAATTCGGGCAAGATGGCATATATAAAAGATGCAGATTCAAAATATTTATATTTAAATAAAGCATTTGCTGATGCTTCATTTAGAAAACAAGAAGATATGATAGGAACATACATGCAAGACTATATTGAAGAAGATTTAGTCAATCAATTTAAATATGATGATAAATTGGTTATAGAATCAAAACAATATAAATCATTTAATCAAAGTGCAATAATAGATGATGAAGAAGCTTGGTACGAGATTTATAAATCTCCAATATATAATGAAAATGGAGATTTTAAATACATGGTATGCACATTAAGAGACATAACACTAGAAAAAGGAATAAATGAAAAACTTTATAATAATTACAAACAAATAACTAATCTAAAAAATTTAGATATAGGAACTTCTCATATAGATATGTATGAATTATTAAAAAGTATAGGAAATAAAATAATAAATGGAACAAATGCCAGTGGATTTTCGGTACTGTTATATGATGAGAAAAAATGTAGTCTTATACCATACATTAAGTTAAAAGATTCAATTAGGGCTTTTGAAGATATAGATATAATACCGCTAATAAATGATGAAGAATATAACTATATGATAAATGGAGAATATGAGGGATTAAAACCAGTAAATGAATCACAGTTAAGATATGATATAAATGAAAACTACTTACCTCTTATAGAATATATAGGATCATACAAAATTAAGCTCTACGATGAATTTATAGGGATTCTAAATATATCTTATGAGGGTAAGTACACACCAGTTCATAACCAAGATGATTTTATGAAATCTATATGCAATACTATAGCTATGATTATTAAAAATTGTAGGCTTTCAGAAGAAATAAAAATGGAAAATGAAAAAAGAAAACTTACAGAACAAGAATTAGAACTTTATTTAAGTACAGCTGTGGATTTAGTTGCTAGTTTTGATGAAGATGGTTGCTTTATAAGTGTAAATTCAAATTGGACTAAGTTATTAGGGTGGAGTGAAGAAGATTTGCTTAATCATTCGTATACTGAATTTATACATATAGATGATATGGAAAAATATATATCTATTACAGATATGATAGATACTACAAATAAATTAGCGAATAGATACAGATGCAAAGATGGCAAATTTATATGGCTAGATTGGAACTTTAAGTATGATTCAGAAAAGAATATAGTAATAGGAACGGCAAAAGATATTACAGAACAAAAAAACATAGAAGAACAAAAAAGAAAGTTAGAAGAGAAAGTTCATTTAGAAAGTATTAAAAATGAATTCTTTGCAAATATATCTCATGAATTTAAAACACCTATTAACATAATATTAGGTATAACACAGTTAACTAAAAAAAATATAGATAATAATGATTTAAGTATGAAAAATTTGATTAAGTACCTAGACACTATAAAGCAAAATTCATATAGGCTTTTAAGATTAGTAAATAATCTTATAGATATAAGTAGAATAGATATTGGATATTATAATCTAATACCTTCAAATAATAATATAATAAGTGTAATAGAGGATATAACCCTTTCGGTAGTTGATTATGTAGAGGATAAAAATATAAATCTAATATTTGATACAGATATAGAAGAGGTGGTAACCTCTTGTGATCCTGACAAGATAGAAAGGGTTATACTTAACCTTTTATCTAATGCCATTAAGTATACATCAGAGCATGGGACAATTGAAGTTAATATATCCCATGATGTAGAGAATGTGAATGTATCTGTAAAAGATAATGGTGTAGGTATTCCATCAGATAAATTAGATATAATATTTGATAGATTTGGTCAAGCAAATAACCTATTAACTCGAAAGTGTGAGGGAAGTGGTATAGGTTTATCTTTAGTCAAGG
This sequence comes from Romboutsia faecis, assembly GCF_014323405.1. GTDB lineage: Bacteria > Bacillota > Clostridia > Peptostreptococcales > Peptostreptococcaceae > Romboutsia_E > Romboutsia_E faecis. Next base: position 321,613 of record NZ_JACRWE010000004.1, read on the forward strand.
CAATAATTGAGATGCATGGTGGAAAAATAAAAGTATATAGCAAACTAGGGAAGGGAACTGAGTTTGTCTTCAATATACCGATTATTAAGTTATTAGATAAAGATAAAGAGTATGTATTTAATTATGATAGTAAGGATTTTCATATAGAAAAATGTCATATAGAGTTTTCAGATATATACAGTTTATAATAACAGTTTATTTAATAAAGAAATAATTATAATTTTATTGTATAAAAAAGAGTGACTTATTCTATAGTCCTATGTAGTAATAGAATAAGTCACTCTTTTGTTTATTATCGAATCACTGTATACGTCATATATGCCAAATAGATAGCAATTAGTATAAAGCCTTGATTTTTTACAAGTGAATAATCTTTTTTCATAAATAAATATAAAAGGATTGTTATAGCAACCATAAATGCTATATCAATAAGAGCTAACATACTTATAGTAATAGGATTGATAAAAACAGCTAAACCTAAAACTAATAATATGTTAAATAAGTTTGAACCAATTACATTTCCTATAGCTATCTCAGTTTCACCTTTTTTTATTGCAACTATAGATGTAACAAATTCAGGTAAAGATGTACCCACAGCAACTATAGTTAAACCAACTAAGTTTGCGCTCATACCAAATGATTTTGCAATAGATGTAGCAGAATTTACGACCATATCTCCACCTATTACTATTCCTGCTATACCTACTATACATATTAATATAGTTTTAGGCATAGAAATTTCTTCTGATATTTCAGTATCTGTTGTTATAGCGACCTCATTACTACAATCATAGTTTTCTGTAACAGAATTCTTAGATCTTTTTACAGTACTTATTAAGAAGTAAACAAACACAAATAATAATATAAGGCCTTCCATTCTATTCATTTTTAAGTCTAGGCCGAATACTAACAACATTGAACTTACTATTATCAAAAATGGAGTCTCTTTCTTTATAGTTTCTTTTTGAACTGGTAATTTAGCAATTACCGCTGAAACCCCAAGAACCATAAGGATATTAAAGAAATTAGACCCTATAACGTTAGCAACACTCATATCATTTTGACCTGCTAATGATGATGTTATACTTACAGCGGCTTCTGGTGCTGATGTACCCATAGCAACTATTGTAAGACCTATAACCATAGCTGGAACATTGAATTTTCTTGCTATTGAAGCAGCACCTTCAACGAATATATCAGCTCCTTTTATTAAGAAAAAGAACCCTATTATTAAGATTAAAAATGACATATAAATTCCTCCATAAAATGTATAAAAATAAAGATCTATAAAAGAATAAGATACCATAATAATTGATTATATACAATTTATTTAACGTATTTTATATTAATATTTGAGAAAATCAATGTAAAAATACTTAAAGTGTAAAATTAGGTTTGACTACTTTTAAATACTATGTATACTATAGATTTATACAAATAAAATTCTTAAGGGGGATAAGAAAATGATTACTATATTAACATTTAATCCATCAATAGATAGGATGTATAGAGTAAATAGTATAGGAATAGGAGAAGTACAAAGAGTTACAAGTACAAAAGCTACTGCAGGGGGAAAAGGTTTAAATGTGACTAAGGTTTGTAAAATCTTGGGTGAAGAACCTTTAGCTATAGGATTTTTAGGTGGATTTAATGGAGAGTATATAAAAAATGAACTTAATAAGTTAGAAATAAAAAATAAATTTACAGCCATAAATCAAGAAACTAGAAATTGCTTGAATATAATCGAAGATAACTTAACTAGTACAGAGTTTTTAGAAAAAGGACCAGTTATAGATGATCAAGATTTAATAAAATTTGAAGCTGATTTAGAAAGTGTATTAGAGGAAACTAAGATATTAGTAGCTTCAGGTAGTTATTGTCAAAATATGCCTATAGATTATTATAAAATAATAGGTAATATATGCAAAAATAATAATATAAAATTTATATTAGATACATCTGGAGAAGCTTTAAAAGTAGCGTTAGAATCTAATCCATATTTAATAAAGCCGAATGCTGATGAAATTAAACAATTATTAAATATAAATATAGAATCAAAGGAAGAAATAATATATGCAGGTCTAAAACTACTTGAAATGGGAGCTCAAAATGTTTGCATATCATTAGGAAAAGATGGAATGATTTATTTAAATAATGATGAAGTATATGAAGTTAAGGTACCAAAAGTTGAAGCAGTTAATACCGTTGGTAGTGGAGACAGTACAATAGCAGGGTTCAGTGTTGGTATCTTGAGAAGTTATGATACTATAAATTTACTTAAATTAGCTAATTCTTGTGGTATTAGTAATGCTATGAACATAGAAACTGGATTTGTAAAATTAGATGAAGTAGAGAAGTACTATGAACAAGTACAGGTTAAGAAATTAGAATGTATTAACAATTAAGTTTATATTGACATATATGGAAAAATATTCTATATTGAAGATGTGGTAGTAACCACTCGGAGGAGACAAAAGCATTATGATAAATAGAAATGATAAAAGACCTATATATTACCAACTTGTTGAAATATTAAGGTCAAAAATTGAAAATGAGATGACTCCTAACGATAAAATGCTATCTGAAAGGGGAATATGTGAACAGTATGGAGTTAGCCGTACAACGGTCAGGCTTGCTATGGCAGAACTAGAGCATATGGGATACATCTACAAAAGGCATGGCAAAGGAACATTTGTTGCAGCTCTAAATAAAAATTCACAAAATTTAATGGATAGTTATAGTTTTACTGATCACATGAAAGAACAAGGTAAAAACCCAAGTACAAAAGTGTTATCTTTTGAAACTTTAGAAAGTACAAATTATTTTGCTGAGAACCTGGGAATATCACCTGGAGAAAAAATGATAAAGATTACACGACTAAGGTTAGCAGATGAATTACCTATGATGTTAGAAAGAACATACCTTCCAATGAAGTCGTTCTCAGGATTAACTGAAGATATGGTAACTAAAAAACCACTATATGAAATATTTAGAGAAAATTATAGTGAGATAATAAAAGTAGCAGATGAAGAATTCTCTGCAGGTTTACTATCAGATAGAGAAGCTCAATTACTAGAGGTTCCTGTAGACTCAGCTTGTTTGAAATTACTTAGAACAACTTATAACAATGATAATAGAGTAATTGAATTTACTTTAAGTGTTGCCAGAAGTGATAAGTTTGTGTATAAAGTAAGGCATCTGAGATAAAAGTTAAATACATCAAAAGTAAGAGTCTTAAGAAGATTCTTTTCTTTTAATAAAACTGGTTATAACCTCATTACCAATTATATTGATAATGATAAATTTAATAGATAAGGGGAGAATAAGATGTTTAATTTTGAAGATAAGAAATTAGAAGGATTAGGGGCAATAATAACTACAAAAGAAATAAAGCAACAACCAAAATTGTGGGCAGAAGCTTATGAAATATACAAAGCTAATAAAACTCAAATAAATGAATTTATAGAAAATATAGGGGAAAAGCATGGTCAGTTTAGAGTTATATTTACAGGTGCTGGTACTTCAGCTTATGTAGGTCAAACAATACTTCCATACATTAAGAAAAAATCAGATATAAGAAAATATATAGTAGAATCAATACCTACAACTGATATTGTTTCTAATCCATATGATTTTTATATGGAAGATGTTCCAACATTACTAGTGTCATTTGCTAGAAGTGGTAACAGTCCAGAAAGCTTAGCTGCTGTAAATTTAGGAAAGCAAATAGTTAAGGATTTTTATAGTTTAGCAATTACTTGTGCTCCAGAAGGGAAGCTTGCTCAAATAACTAAAAACGATGAGCATAATTATTTATTATTAATGCCAAGTAAATCAAATGATCAAGGATTTGCTATGACTGGAAGTTTCTCATGTATGATGTTATCAGCTATGTTAATATTTGATAACTTAGGAGAAGATAAAGAAAAATCATATATAGATGCAATAATAGATATGGGGAATAATGTAATAAGTAGAGAAGATGAAATAAGAAATTTAATAGATAAAGAATTTGATAGAGTTGTTTATTTAGGTTCAGGATGCTTGTGTGGATTAACTCAAGAAGCCCAACTTAAATTACTAGAGCTTACAGCTGGAAAGATAGCTACTGGATACGATTCAACTATGGGATTTAGACATGGGCCAAAATCATTTATAAATGAAAATACTTTAATATTTGTATTTACTTCTAATGATGAATATACAAGAAAATATGATTTAGATGTTTTAGAAGAAATAAATGGTGATAATATTGCTAAATTAACTTGTTCTATATCTGTTAATAAAGATCAAAACTTCTCTGGAGAGAAATTTGACTTTGATGCAAAATACAATGAATTACCAGATTTATATCTTGCATTCCCATATGTATTATTTGCTCAAACAGTTTCGTTATTAACTTCAGTCAAAGTTGGAAATACTCCTGATACTCCATCTCCATCAGGGACTGTTAATAGAGTTGTAAAAGGTGTAATAATACATGAGTATCAAGAGCAAGTAAAAAATATATAATTCATTTCATTAAGAATATAGATTAAATTATATGGGGGGATAAAAGCATGTCATTAGTAACAACAACTGAATTACTTAAAAATGCTCAAGAAGGTAATTATGCAATAGGAGCATTCAATGTAGAAAATATGGAAATGGTTATGGCTGTGATACAAGCTGCTGAGGAACTGAACTCTCCAGTTATATTACAAACAACTCCATCGACTGTTAAATATGCAGGACTTGATTATTATTTAGCAAATGCTAAAGTAGCTGCAGAAAGAGCATCAGTTCCAGTAGCTATGCATCTGGATCATGGTTCAAGTTTTGAACTTGCAATGCAAGCTTTAAGAACAGGATACACATCAATAATGATAGATGGGTCTCATGAAAGTTTTGAGGATAATATAGCATTATCAAAAGCAGTAGTTGATGCTAGTAGACCATCAGGTATTCCAGTAGAAGCTGAACTTGGAAAAGTTGGTGGAAAAGAAGATGACTTAGATGGTGGAGAAGGTAGTGCATATACAGATCCAATTGAAGCGAAGATCTTTGTAGATAGAACTGGAGTTTCTTCATTAGCCATAGCTATAGGGACTGCGCATGGTTTATATAAAGGAGAACCAAAGCTTGATTTAGATCGATTATCAGAAATACGTGAGGTTGTCTCAGTTCCATTAGTGTTACATGGAGGTTCTGGAATACCAGATGAAACTATAATAGAATCAATTAGAAGAGGAATATGCAAAGTTAACTACGCCACTGAGCTTCGTATAGCTTATAGTGAAGGAGTTAAAAAAGTTTTAAATGAAAATCCAGAAACTATAGACCCTAAAAAATACGGAGCAGAAGGATTAAAATGCGTTAAAGAATTTGTAAAACAAAAAATAGAGGTGTGTGGGTCTAACGGAAAAGCATGCTAAAATAATAAAAAAAGCGGTAAACTTTATATGAGTTTACCGTTTTTTTTATTATGATTAAATTGTAATTATTCTATTTTTATATTATTGATTAAGATAGTTTTTTCAAAAAAAGTATGAAAAAGCTAAACTTTTCATAATGATATATTCTATATATAATTTAAAGTGTAAAGGATAGTTATTAAACATCAATGTTAATGGGATACTTTTTTCACAAAATTTATGAAAAATCTCAGCTTTTATATAAATTTCTTTTATAATATAATGGGATTTGTAATAAACAGTATAATTTTGGAAAAAGGGAGGAGCATATATGCGAGAAAGTCTCATTCTTAAAGAGTTAAAAGACAGTGGTGATTATCTAAGTTTAGATTATTTCTCAAAGAAATTTGAAGTATCAACTAGAACAATAAGAAATGATATGAAGATAATCGCAATTGATGAAAAATGTAATGGGTTTAAAATAGAATATAAGAGTAAGCTGGGATATATTTTACAGATAGAAGATGAAATGAGATTTGAACGATATCTTAAAAGCTTATCCCCTGTTCCTTTAGATAGCCCAGAACAGCGATTAAATTCAATAACTGCATTACTTTTATTAAAAGATGATTATACAACTATAGAACAACTCAGCCAAGAGTTTTTAGTTAGCACATCTTTAATTAAAAATGATTTAAAAAGATTAAGTCAAAAACTTAAAGATACAAATTTAGAATTAGAACGTAAAGCACATTATGGGATTAAGATAATAGGACCAATTAAATATAAACAGAAGATTCTATCAGAAATTGCATCAAAAGATAATAGAAAGCTTGAAGAGTTTTATAGTAAATTTATCAGTGATAAGAAAATGGAAAATATAAAGACTACAGAGGAAAATATACTAGTTAAATATAAGCTAGAAGCAAACTTTGTAGAGCTTGAGGAATTAAAACTTCAATTAGTACTTTTATATATTAAAGCTAGTTTGAGGAGAAATAACGAAGAAAAAGAAATTACACAATTAAAGGTATCTTATAATGATATTATAATAGAACATATTATCAGAGAAGTTTTTTCTGAACTTCAATTTTTTATTACAGATGAGGAAAAGGATTACCTTAGTGATTTTATAAAAAGAAAAACTAAAAATAAGGAATCTGAAATAAATAGTGCTCAAAAAGATAAGTTACAAGAACTTATATATAATTTCTTTGAAGAGGTGGATAAAGGATATAACACTTATTTCTTAGAAGATAAAGAATTTTTTAATTTATTATATCTTCATATAGCATCTTTAATAGAACGTGTTAGGAGAGAACAAAATCTAAAAAATCCTTTCTCTCGTCAAATAAGTCATCAATATCCAACTGTATTTAATTTAGCAATTCAATTATCTAAGAGGCTAGAAAAAGAATATGGAATTAAGATTAATCAACATGAAATTGGATTTATAGCTACTCATATTGCAGTGCCTTTTGAAAAAAGACAAGGAGAAAATTTTAAACAAAAATACAAGATAGGAATAGTTTGTTCTTCGGGTGGAGGAAGTGCTTATTTAATTAAATTAAGATTACAAGAAATATTTCCAAATGCTGAGGTACAGAATTTTTCATTATTGGATAAAGATAAAATAGTAAACTTTTCACCAGATTTGATTTTTTCAATTACGGATTTAAGTTTTGAAGTGCATGCTCCTGTAATTTTAATAAAAGAGATACTAGATGATTTAGATTATTTAAAAATAAAGGAAAGTGTAAGATATGTAGATGATTTTGGAAAAGTAACTAATCCTAAACAGTATTTCTTAAGTTTATTTAGCAAGAAACATTTTACTTGTATTACACAAAAATCAGAATATAAAGGCATTCTTGACACGATGGCACAAAAAGTAGTTGAAGATGGGGCCTGTGCACCGAGTTATCCAAAAGATGTTTGGGAGCGAGAGAGTTTTCTAAATACAATATATACAAATGGGGTTACAATTCCACATCCAATTGAAATGACAGGGAATAAAAACTTAATATCAGTAGGTCTTGTACAAACTGATATTGAATACGAAGAACGTAAACCTAAAATTATATTTATGGTTTCTTTAATAAAAGGAAATCTTGAATTACATAAACTAGTTACAAAGCATCTTAGTATTATTATGGAAGATGAAAGTGTTGTTAATAGATTAAGGGAATCACAGTCATATGAAGAATTCATGCATAAGTTAAAAAATAGCCTGGGGGGATAGCAGATGAATTTAGAGTTTCTAAAAAAACTATCAGAAGCAGATGGAATAGCATCTAATGAAGGGGAAGTTAGAAAAGTACTGTTAGATGAGTTAAAATCACACAGCGATAATATAGTTTGTGATGGATTGGGAAGTATTATTTTTTCAAAAGAAATAAATGAGAATGCACCTAAAATTATGATTTGTGCTCATATGGATGAAGTAGGTTTCATAGTAAGAAGCATAAGTAAAGATGGAATGATCCATTTAATGGTAGTTGGTGGAGTTAAACCTTTAGCACAACACTTACAGAAAGTAAGGATAACAACTGAAAGTGGAGTTAAAATACCTGCGATTATAAATGGTACTTATAAAAATGAAGCAACAGAAGATTTATATGCAGATATAGGCGCTTATACAGATGAAGAAGTATATAATTTAGGAATTCAAGTTGGAGATATGGTAACATATGCAACTGAGTTCGAAAAGTTTTCACTTCCTAATAGATTAGTAGGTAAAGCCTTTGATGATCGTCTAGGATGTTTCGTAATGGGAGAAGTACTAAAAAATTTAGATGATAAAAAATTAAATAGTAATATTTACTTCGCAGCTACTAGTAGCGAAGAAGTAGGTATAAGAGGAGCAAAAACAGCAGCGCAATTAATAAACCCAGATGTTGTATTTGTAATAGATGTAGCCTGCCATAGAAATGAGTTTGTACGCGATCATACAAATAAAAAGCAAATTGATAAAGGTGTAATGCTTATGCATTTTGATAGAACATTAGCACCAAATAAAAAAATGATAAATTATGTGAAGGAAACTGCAAGTAATATAAATGTTCCACTTCAACACGATATGTTCAAATCGGGTGGAACTGATGGAGGAGAAGCACACAAGGTAAATGAAGGAAAGCCAACTGTAGTTACTTGTCTTCCAGTTAGATATGGTCATTGTGCTTTTTCAATAGTAAGTCCAATAGATCTTGAATTAATGATTAAGTTATATACAGAATTAATATTAAATTTTGATTCTGAAAAATACAAAGAAATAAAAAAATTTATCTAAGAGGAGAAAAAGACATGGTATCAACAGAATTTGAAGTAATGGAACTTATAACTACTGCTGGAGAAAGTAAAGCTAAAGCTTTTGAAGCATTAAAAATGGTAAAGGATAAGAAGTTTGATGAGGCTAGAGAATTAATAGCGGAAGCTAGAAAAATAGATGTTCAAGCACATAGGATTCAAACTGAACTAATAACTAGAGATATAGATGAAGAGCAAGAAAGTCCTGCCATGGGATTATTAATGGTTCATGCTCAAGATCACTATATGACTTCTCAGTTAGCAAAGGATTTAATAGAGACTTTAATAGAAGTACTTGATGACGCAAAGTAAGTAATTAAAAAAATATAAACTAAAAATAATTTTAGGGGGAATAATTATGAAGATATTATTATGTTGTGCAGGTGGATTTTCTACTAATATGTTAATGCAAAATATGAAGAAGGTAGTTAAAGAAAGTACTAAGTTAAATGAAAATGATTTTAAATTTACAGCTATACCAGCCGACTCATTAGAAAGTGAAATAGATAATTGGGATATAGTTATGATTGGTCCACAAGTTTCTCATAAAACTGATTTTATAGAATCAATATGTAAGCCAAGAAATAAGCCTTTTGTTGTAATAGATAAAGATGTATATGGAAAAATGGATGGGGCAACAGTAATGAAATTAGCTTTAGTAACATATAAAAAGCATGAATTAGCTAATGCAGCAAGATAGTGGGGTTAAAATAATTAATAAATAATAGGGGGATGACAATGTTCGCAAAGTTTGAAGCATTTATGAATCGTGTATTTACACCTATAGCTCACAAAGTGGATAATCAACGTCACTTAAGTGCTATAAAGGCAGGAATGGTAGCAATGACACCATTTACTATACTAGGTAGTTTCTTTGCTATAATTCCAGCACTTCCAAATATGATAGGGGAAAATAACCCAGTAAGTCAATTTATATTAAATAATGCAGAAATACTAGATTTGCCAGTAACTCTTTCTATAGGATTAATCGGACTATATGCTTGTATGTGTATATCTTTTAACTTAGGTAATCATTACAAATTATATATTCCAGGTTGTGTTACTCTTTCTACTTTTGCCTTTTTATTCTTAGTATCATCCTTTACACCGGATGGAACTTTAGAACTTGGAAACTTAGGTGCTAAAGGCTTATTTACAGGTATGCTAACAGCTATAGGAGCAGTAGAACTTTATAATTTATGTAAGAAGAAAAATCTTACGATTAGAATGCCAGAAGGTGTACCAGACTTTGTATCTAAATCATTTGAATTAATACCTACAACTATAATCGTAGGTGGTACATTCATCGTATTACGTTTTGTATCTTTAAATGTATTTGGAGAATTACCTCCACAAATACTTACTAGATTCTTAGAACCATTAGTAGGTAGTATGGATAATCCATGGGCAGTTCTAGCTCTAAACTTCTGTATATGTACGGTATTCTTCTTTGGTATACATTCATCTGTTTTCAGTCCAATAACTCGTCCAATAATGGTTACATTTATAGCAGAAAATATAGCTGCTATGCAAGCTGGTCAGCCAATACCTCACTTCTATACTGCAGGTGCATCAAGTGCATTTTTCGGGTTTACAGGAGCAGGTATAACAATAGGTTGTGTAATAGCGTGTATGTTATCTAAAAACAAGAGTTTTAAAAAAATAGGTCAAGTATCATTATTCCCATCTCTATTTGGAATAAATGAACCAATATTATTTGGTGCTCCAATAATATTAAATCCAATAATGTTTATACCATTTGTATTTGGTGGAGCAATAATAGGTACACTACCAATGTTCTTAATGCATTTTGGATGGTTAGCTAAACCAGTATTTGACCCTCCATATGTAGGTGTGTTCCTTGAAGGATTTTTAACAAATGGTGATTGGCGTTCAATAGTAGCTAATGCAATACAATTAGTATTAACTGTATTATTATACATGCCATTCTTTAAAATAATGGAACGTCAAGCTGAAGCTAAATTAGAAGAAGAAAATAAAACAAGTAAAAATATATTTACAGAGGATGAAGAAGATCTATTAGATGACTTAGGATTAGACTTCTAGGTGATGAATATGAATAGTAGATTAGATAAAATAAGAAAATTAATAGAAGAAAAGAATATAGATGCACTTCTAATAAAAGGTAAAAATAATAAGCGATATATTGGTGCTTTAACAGGTAGTGGAGTATATGTTTTGGTTACAAAAGATAAGGCTTATCAAATTTTAGATGGAAGATACATTGATGAAGCAAATAAAAAAACAACTATATTTGAAAATAAAGTTGTTCCACAAGGATCATATATACTAGCTATAATTGATTTACTTAAAGAATTATCTTTACAAAAGGTTGGAATAGAGAGTCAATTTATGAGTATAAGAGAGTATATTGATTTAAGTGAATGTAGTTTTGATATTACATTAATAACTAATGAGCTAGGTAAAGTAAGATCAGTAAAATCTAAAGAAGAAATCGAAACTATTAGAAAAGCTTGTGAGTTAACAGATGAAATATTCAAAGAAGTTATCTCTGAAATAAAAGAAGGAATGACAGAATTAGAGGTTTCTGCATTACTTCACTACTGGACACTAAAAAAAGGTGCAAGTGGTATGGCTTTTGAACCAATTGTTGCATCTGGTGAAAGGGGCGCCATGCCACATGGTCGCCCTACAACAAAAAAATTAAAAAGAAATGAAGCTATTACAATTGATTTTGGTATTGTGTATGAAGGATATCAATCTGATATGACAAGGACAATATCTATAGGAGAACCACCAAAGTTGATAAAAGAAATATATAAAGCAGTTTTAAAGGCTCAGAATTTGGCAATAGAAGGAATTAGGGAAGGTGTATCTGCTAGAGACGTAGATAAAATTGCTAGAGATAGTATAGCAGAATCAGGTTTTGGGGACTATTTTACTCATGGTTTAGGTCATGGAATGGGACTTGGTGATGGTGAACTGCCTACACTGAATTCCAGAAGTGAAGATATTCTAGAAGAAGGTATGGTAATGTCATGTGAACCAGGAATATATATTCCAGATGTAGGTGGAGTACGAATAGAAGACGATATCGTAATAATAAATGGAAAAGGTGTTTCACTTAATAAGACTTCAAAAGAATGGATTATACTAGGAGAGTAAAAATGAAATATAATTTTGATAAAGTAATAAATCGAAAAGAAAGCCATTGTAGAAAATGGAGCAATAAGGTTTTAAAAGATAAGTTTGATTTAGATGAAACTGCAATTCCAATGGACTTAGCTGACATTGACTTTGAATGCTCACCAGCAATAAAGGATGCAATACTAAAAAGGGCATCAGTAGGGGATTACAGCTATACTTTTGTAGAAGATGAGTTCTATGAAGCTGTAATTAACTGGAATAAAAGAAGATTTAATATTGATATAGATAAAGAATGGATAAAGTTAACTTTTGGTACAGTATCAACTCTACATTATATAGTTCAGGCATATACAAAAGAAGGAGAAGGGGTATTAATAAATACACCAGCTTATGACCCTTTTGCTGAAGCAGTAGAAAATAATAATAGACAATTATATTGTAGCCCATTAAAATTAATGAATAATAGGTATTATCTAGACTTTGACGACATTGAAGCTCAAATGAAAGATAGTAATATTAAAGTATATATATTCTGCAGTCCACAAAATCCTTCGGGGCGTATATGGACAAAGGATGAATTATATAAGTTATCGGAACTATGTTTAAAATATAATGTGTTACTAGTAAGTGATGAAATACATCGAGATGTAGTATTTAAGGGGCATGAGTTTATATCTTTGTGGAATGCACATCCAGATATTCATAGTAATAGTTTGGTATGCGTGTCTCCAAATAAAGGGTTTAACTTAGGAGGGCTTAAAACTTCATATGTTTTAGCTAAAAATAAAAAAGTAAGAGAAACTTTATTAGAACAGTTAAAAAGAAATTCAATAACATCTCCAAATGTATTTGCTATACCAGCAATTACAGCTGCTTACAATGATAGTGAAGAATGGTTGGATGAAATGACTAAGTATGTTGAAGGGAATTTTGAAATTGTGTATGATTTCTTTGAAAGAAATATACCTAATGCAAAAGTAATGAAATCGGATTCCTCTTTCTTAGCATGGATAGATGTAAGAGAATTATTTGAAGATGAAGAAGAAGCGAATGAATTTTTTAAAACTGCAAAGGTAACTATGGTAGTAGGAAGTTATTTTGTCAAAGATGGAGAAGGATTTATTCGCCTTAATATAGGATGTCCTAGAGCTACATTAAATGAAGCTCTTAAAAGAATTAAAGATACATATAAAAAACTTTACCATAATAAATTTAGTGTAAGTATGAATATAAATTAGATAAAAAAGAGTTGTTCAAGTGAGATATTTCATTTGAGTAGCTCTTTTTTTATTGATAAAAATATAATAATCGACAAAATTTTCATAAAAACTAAATATTTTAATAAAAAAGCTAAATATATTTAAAAAAGTTATTGACTAGAAAGAAAAAGATGATATAATGAATTTATAAATCAGATGATAACAATTATCAATATTAAAAATTATATAAATAATATATATTGGAGGACATAAAAGTGAAAAGATTAAAATCATTAATGCTATTAGGTGTAACAATAGCTACACTAGGATTAGTTACTGGTTGTTCGGGAAACAGTAACAATGAAAGTTCAAAGGATGAATCACAAACAAGAATAGTACAATCTGTAAAAGGAGAAGTTGAAATACCGGCAAATCCTAAAAGAATAGTTGATATATCTGGAAGTAGTGAAGAATTAGCTTTATTAGGACATACTCCAGTGGGGACAGCTAATGTAGACTCGTATGAAACAGATAAAGTTCCATCATATGTACAAGATAAATTAGGTGATGCAAAAGTAGTTGGTCACTCAATGATGGATACAATGGATATAGAAGCAATACTTGCTGCAGAGCCAGATTTAATAATAATGGCACCAAGACAAGAAAAGATATATGATCAATTAAAAGAAATAGCTCCAGTTGTTATGTTAGAAGATAGATCAAACGATTGGGAAGCAAAACTTAAAGACGTAGCGGCATTATTCGGGCAAGAAGAAGAAGCTCAAAAGTGGTTAGATAATTACTATGCAAAAGCAGAAGAAATAGGTAAGGAAATAAAAGAAGCTAACGGAGATCAAACTTATTTAACAGTACTAGCATCATCAGGGCAATTTATGGTATTTACTGAAGGTGGTATAGGAACTGTATTAAAAGAAGATATGAAATTACCTCAACCAGCTAATATGCCTGAGCAAGATAGTATAACATTACCAACTGTTACTATGGAAGGTTTAACAGAAATAGATGCAGATCACATAATAGTTATAGCTACAGAATCAGATAAAGCTGATTTAAAAGCAAGTACAGTATGGCCACAAATAAGAGCTGTTAAAGAAGGTAACGTAACAATACTTGATGCAAGTCCATACTTCAGTCAAGCATACAATCCAATAGGAAGAGAATTATTATTACAATCAATCAAAGATGAAGTTGTAAAATAGTAAATATATAGAAGTAGGTGGTGAAAAACTATAAATTTTCATCACCTACTATTTCAGTTTATAGAAAAATTATATTTTAAAAATAATTGTATTGAAGTTTTGTGGGTATATATTAATATAGTACTTCAATTAACTTTGATGTAAGGAGGATGAAGAATGGCTAAACAAAAAAGAAAAACCTTAGCTTATTCATTAATGATAATAGGGATAATATTGCTTATATTTGGTATAGGAATGTCTATATCACTTGGAGCAAAACAAATAGATTTCTCAACGATATTACAAAGTTTATTTACAAATGATAATGATGTAAATATTAAGATAATTAGAGATGTTAGAATACCTAGAGCAGTTGCAGCAGCACTTGTAGGTGGTTTTTTAGCAGTAGCTGGAGCAATAATGCAAGGGATAACAAGAAATCCAATAGCAGAGCCATCTGTAATGGGAATTACTCAAGGTGCTACATTTATGATAGCTGTAGCATTTGTATTACAAAGAATTTACCCAAATTTAGTTATAGGAAGTTTTGGGCTTATGATATTTGCTTTTCTTGGAGCTAGTATAAGTGGACTTTTGGTATATTTTGTAAGTTCTAGGTCGGCTAGAAAGGTTGACCCAGTAAAACTTGCTCTTGCAGGAACAGCATTAGGTACTTTATTAATATCTTTAGCAATGGGAATTTCAATGTACTTTAATTTATCACAACAATTAAGTTTTTGGATTTCAGGGGGATTAGTAAGTGCTAAGTGGCAAGGTGTAAATTTATTATTTATAGTTGGTGGAATTGCATTCATAGGATCTATAATAATGGCACCGAAAATAACGATCCTTAGCTTAGGAGAAGAAGTAGCAATAGGATTAGGCCAAAGAACAAATTTAGTAAGATTTATATGCTTAATGATAGTAATAGCTTTAACTGGAGCATCAGTTTCAGTAGCTGGTAATATAGTATTTGTAGGTCTTATAATTCCACAAATAGCTAAAGCTATAGTAGGATCAGACTATAAATATATAATACCAATCTCAATGATATTAGGTTCAGTGTTATTAGTATACAGTGATATTATGGCTAGAATGATAAATCCGCCATATGAGACTCCAATAGGATCATTAACAGCATTATTAGGAGTACCTATGTTTATATACCTTGTAAGAAAGGATACGAAATAGATTATGAATATGAGTAAAAATAAAAAATTTGCCCTAGTTATAGGGATTTTAATATCATTGATATTTATTACATTTTTAGTTAGCTTGAATTTAGGATCATTATCTATAGAACCAGTGGATGTTATAAAAACATTAATAGGGCAAGGATCTAAAAGTCAAGAAATAGCTATATTTAAGTTAAGATTACCGAGAATAGTAATAGGAATATTAGTAGGAACAGCATTGGCTACAGCAGGTACTATTTTACAAGGAGTCACTAAAAACGACCTAGCTGATTCAGGTATACTAGGTATAAATTCAGGTGCAGCACTATTTGTTGTAGTATATATATATATTATGAATGGGAATGTATATGATGGAATAAGCAATACAACAATATTTACAATGCCGATAGTAGCTTTAACAGGGGCAATATTTGGAGCATTTTTAATTTATATACTTGCATGGAAAAATGGTATAAGTTCATCTAGATTATTATTAATAGGAATAGGTATAAATGTTGCATTTACATCAATACTTACAATTTTCCAACTAAAATTCACAACTCAGGAATTTAATAGAGTAATGGCTTGGACATCTGGAAGTATATGGGGATCAAATTGGAAGTATGTAATGGCAGTATTACCTTTTATAATAATATTTATGGCATTAACAATATACAAATCTAGATATTTAGATGCATTAAATTTAGGTGATGAAGTAGCAACTGGATTAGGGATAGAAGTTGAAAAAGAGAGAAGAAAATTAATAGTATATGCGGTTATTTTAGCGGGTGTTGCTACATCAGTAGCTGGTAGTATAGGATTTTTAGGTTTGGTTGCGCCACATATTGCTCGTAAATTAGTAGGTCCTAAACATAAAAAATTAATTCCAGCAGCGGCTCTTGTTGGAACATTAATATTATTAGTTGCAGATACTATATCTAGGAATTTAATAGCTCCTATGGAGATTCCAGTAGGAATAGTTGTAGCAATAATAGGTGTTCCATACTTTATTTATTTAATGTTAGCAGAATAAGATATTTATTTAGTGATAATTAGGTGGCTTTAAATAGCTAGGAGGAGACAAATATGAATTGTATAAGTACTAAAAATTTAAATATTTCATATGGAAATTTAGATATAGTAAAAGATTTAAATTTAAATATACCAAAAGGAAAAATAACTACGATAATAGGTGCTAATGGTTGTGGAAAATCAACAGTACTAAAAACTATAGCTAGAATCATACAACCTAAAAGTGGTGATATTTATATAAATGATAAAAATATAAAAGAGCAAAGCTCAAAAGATTTAGCTAAAACAATGGCTGTACTTCCTCAAAGCCCTCAAGCGCCAAGTGGACTTACTGTGGAAGAACTAATAGCATATGGAAGATTTCCACACCAAAAAGGATTTGGAAAGTTAAAAAAAGAAGATACAGACATAGTTACATGGGCATTAGAAGTAACTGGGATAAAAGAATTTAGAGATAGACCGATAGAAGCTCTATCAGGGGGACAAAGACAAAGAGCTTGGATAGCTATGGCTTTGGCCCAACAAACAGATATACTTGTACTTGATGAACCAACAACTTATTTAGATTTAGCACATCAACTTGAAGTACTAAATTTATTAGAAGAATTAAATAGAACTCAAGGAACAACTATAGTTATGGTAATACATGAACTTAACAATGCAGCTAGATTTGCAGATCACATGATCGGTGTAAAAAAAGGAAAGATAGTATGTCAAGGTGACGCATATGAAGTAATGACAAAGGAAAATCTTAAAGAATTATTTAATATAGATGCAGAAATTGTACAAGATCCTAGAACTCATAAACCAGTATGCATAACTTATGACATGGTAGGATAGGTAGAATTTATGGATAATCAACGAGCATTAAAAGAAGAAAGAATAGTAAGTTTATTAATTAAATACTCAGTACCAGCTATATTAGCGATGATGGTAACATCTTTATATAATACTGTAGATAGAGCTTTTATAGGATCTATAAAGGATGTAGGAGCACTTGCTATATCAGGTCTTGGAGTAACAATGCCTTTGTTTACAATTTTAGGAGCATTTTGTGTTGCAATAGCAATTGGAGGTAGCACAAATATTTCGATAAAGTTAGGAGAAGGCAATAAAGAAGAAGCTGAAGAAATTTTAGGAAGTACAGTTGCTTTAGAATTAGCGGTATCAATAGCAATATTACTTGTAGGAATTTTCTTTTTAGATGATATACTTTATATATTTGGAGCAAGTAATCATACTATTAAATATGCTAGAGAATATATGAGTGTAATATTTGCAGGTGCGTGGTTTAACTTACCTGGATTTGCTTTAAATAGTGCAATAAGAGCTGAAGGGAATCCTAAGTTAGCTGCAAAGATGATGATAATAAGTTGTATTCTAAATTTAATATTAGATCCTATATTTATATTTGGATTTGGAATGGGAATAAGAGGAGCAGCTGTAGGGACAGTAATCTGTCAATTAGTAGTGTGTCTTTGGTCTACACATTATTTTACATTAGGAAAATCAAATTTAAAATTAAAATTAAAGAATATAAAATTAGATAAAAATTATTTAAAGCTTATAGTAGTAATAGCTTTGACTCCATTTTGTATGGAGCTTGCAGCAGGATCAATACACCTAGTTACAAATAGAGTGCTAAAAATATATGGTGGAGATTTAGCAATAGGTGCTATGACAGCAGTAACATCAATATCTTTAATGTTCTTAATGCCAGTGTTTGGACTAAGTCAAGGAATGCAAACTATAATTGCATATAACCATGGAGCAAAACAGCCAGAACGTACAAAAAGAACATTATTACTAGCTATACTAGCTGCAACAATTATATTAACAATTGGATGCATACTAATTAAGTTATTCCCTAAGGTATTTGTAGGAATATTTACAAAGGACTCTGAACTTATGAACTTAGCTATTAATGGTATAAATATAAACTTAATAACACTTCCGACAATAGGAATTTCAATTTTAGGAGCGGTGTATTTCCAATCAATAGGAAGTGCTAAAAAATCTATGCTTTTAAGTCTATTAAGACAAGTAATAATATTAATACCAGTAATACTTTTAGTACCAAAGTTCTATGGATTAAATGGAGTATGGGCATCTCAACCTATTGCAGATATAGGAGCAATGGTGATAGTAATGATATTTTTAGCAAAAGAGTTTAAGAAAAAGGAAAGTATGGTAGAGAATATATAAATAAAAACACTGTCTATATAGACAGTGTTTTTATTTATATTATTTAATTGATTTTTAGATTTTGTAATGGCTGAAAAATTATATTTATAAGTTAATTATATATAGTATCATTATTGTACATAAGAAGTTATTATTTTCATATGTATATAATCAATAAAATTGTAAAATAATATATGTAGAAGTAAATAGAGCAACGCTTTTTTAGCAGTGTTTCCGACGTTCGAATCTCTGTATGTTATGATCCATTAGCTCAGTCGGTAGAGCACCTGACTTTTAATCAGGGTGTCCCGCGTTCGAGTCGCGGATGGATCACCATTAATCCACATCAAATTTGATGTGGATTTTTTATGTTAAAAAATGTATTATAAAATATATAAAGGGACATATGTCCTTTTGTTATTTTTTAATAATGATAAAATAATAGTAGAACAATAAAATGTTCGTTAGGAGAAATTAAAATATGCAAAATAGCTTATTTTATAATCGCATTATAAATGAAGAGGCCAAAAGGTTTATTGAAAAGATACCAATTGAAATAAAGTCAAAATGCAAAATAAGAGTTGTTGATAAAGGAAAGATAGTAGTATTAAAAGGAAATGACATAGAAAGTATTTATATAAGTTGTCAAGGTAAGATGCAGGTCAGAAATGAGTTTGAAAATGGATTTATTTATAGTTTTGCTAGTATAAACCCTATATCATACATAGGTGTGATGGAGGTCATGGCTAACAAACAAAACTATTCATCTACATTACAAGCTAGTACAGAGTGTATAATACTTGAAATACCAAAGAAAGACTTTATTGAGTGGATTACTAATGACCAAGAATTGACTTTAGAGGTATTGCATTTTGTATCGAAAAGTATGTATGAACAATCTTTAAAAACAGGTGAAGGACTAGCATATCCATCAATATGTATATTAATAACTTATTTGATGAATGTTTTTGAAAATGAAGATAAGGATATTGCTATTTTAGAAAAAACTAGAGAAGAAATTGGGTCAATATTAGGATTTTCAATAAGAACAATTAATAGAAATTTAAAAATACTAAAAGAAGAGAACCTAATTTCAGTAAACCGAAAAAGTATATCAATAACAAGAGAACAGTTTAATAGACTATCTTATAAGCTAGAATCAATTAAATAATATATAAATAAAAATACATAAAATTATGGAGGAAAAATAATGGAACAAGTATTAAATATCATAAAAAATGAAACATTAACTTACAATCAACAAGTATTACAGTTAGCAGGTCAAGCTGAAAGCACTCTAAATGTATTAAATATAGATGAAGAAACTAAAAAACTTCTTGATGCAGAAATAATATGTACTATGTTCGAGGGCAACGCTCCTTATAGACCAAGATATGTTATACCAAATTATGAAGTATTAATGGAAAAAGGGTGTAAGTTCTTAGACTTAGATGTACCAACTGACATATGGGAAGCAACTAATAATTTATTAATATTATATAAGCATGTACCATCTATAACATCATACCCAGTATACTTAGGTAACATAGATACACTTTTAGAACCATTTGTAAAAGATGAGGAAGAAGCGTATAAAGCTATAAAATTATATTTAAAACATATAGATAGATCGCTTACTGATTCATTTGTTCATGCAAATATAGGTCCAGTAGATACAAAAGCAGGTAGATTAATACTTAAAGCTATGAAAGAATTAGAATGTGCTATGCCAAATTTAACAGTTAAATATGATAAAGACATAACTTCTAAGGAATTTATAGAATTATGTGCAAGTACAGCTTTAGTAACTGCTAAACCGAGTTTTGCAAATCATAAAATGGATGTAGAAGATTTTGGAACAGAAAATTATGCACTAGCAAGTTGTTACAATGGATTTATTATAGGTGGGGGTGGATATACCCTAGTAAGACTTGTATTAAGTAGATTAGCCGAGTCATCAGGATCAGTTGAAGATTTCTTAGATAACAAATTACCATTTGCAGCTAAAAAGATGCTTGAATATATAGATGAAAGAATAAAGTTCTTAGTAGAAGAAGCAGCATTTTTCAAATCTAACTTCCTTGTAAAAGAAGGATTTATAAATAGAGATCTTTTCACAGGTATGTTTGGCTTAGTAGGTCTTGCTGAAGCTGTAAATCATTTATTAAATGCTACTGAGCAAAAAGATAGATTTGGTCATTCGAAAGAGGCTAATGATTTAGGTTTAAAAATAATTGAAAAGCTTAATTCTATAGTAAGCTCATATAAATCAATATATGTAAATTGTTTTGGTGGGAATCATGTGCTACATGCTCAAGTTGGTATAGATTCAGATACTGGAATATCTCCAGGATGTAGAATACCTGTTGGTGAAGAACCTAAATTATTTGAGCATATTTTACAGTCTGCACCATATCATAAATACTTCTTCAATGGAATAGGAGATATATTTGTATTTGAAGATACTTATAAAAATAATCCTGAAGCTATAGTAAATGTAATTGATGGAGCATTTAATTCAGGAATAAGATATACATCTGTTTATTCAGATAGCTGTGATGTTGTGCGTGTAACAGGATATCTTGTAAAAAAATCTGAAGTAGCAGAGCTTGAAAGCGGAAAAGCAGTTAAAAATAATGCAACTGTGTTCGGTATGAATGCAAAAAATGGTGCTAAAGCTTTTGATAGAAGGCTTAGAGATTAATTATGGCTTTAGTAAATAAAATAATTCCGTTTTCTTGTATCGATGGTCCTGGAAATAGAACAGCTATATTTTTCCAAGGGTGCAATTTAAAATGTACTTATTGTCATAATCCAGAAACTATCAATAAGTGTATAAACTGTGGCAAGTGTGTTTTAACTTGCCCAGTTAATGCTTTAGAAATGAATGATGGTAAGGTTATATGGGATGAATATAAATGCGTAGAATGTGATAACTGTATTAAAACGTGTAAAAGTTTATCAACTCCAAGAACTAAAGATTATTCAGTAGATAAATTATTTGAAGAAATAAAAAAAGTTAAACCATTCATTCAAGGTATAACTGTAAGTGGAGGTGAGTGTACTCTTAATGCAGATTTTTTAGTGGAGTTATTTACTAAAGTAAAAAAGGAGCTTAATCTTACTTGCTTTGTAGATACAAATGGAACCTTAGATCTTAGCGAAAAAGAAGACTTAGTAAATGTAACAGATAAATTTATGTTAGATATTAAGTGTATGGATGAAGAAGAGAGTGTAAGAATTACTGGATTAAGCAATGATATAGTTTTAAAAAATTTAAAATATCTATTAGATAAAGATAAACTTCATGAAGTAAGAACTGTAATAGCTCCAAATCTAAATAATGAATATACTGTTAAAGAGGTATCTAAGATTATTAATGGCAAATGTAAATATAAGCTTAATGCTTATAGAAAGTACGGTGTAAGACAAGAAGGACTAGAACTACATGGGAAAATAGGTCCAACTGATGAAGAAATGAAGGTTTATCTAGAATATATTCGATAATATATTATAATATTTAATATAGCAAAAAGAGGACTCAAAAAATTTTAGGGGTTCTCTTTTTTTATAAAAAACTATTCACCTTGGTATAATACCAAGGTCTATAATAATATTATGGATAATAATCTAGGAGGATTTTATGTGGATAAAAAAATATATAAAAAATTTAGCATTAATAGTTTTAGGAAGTTGTATATTAGCCTTTGGAAGTTTTAACTTTAACTATCAAAATGGTGTTACTGAAGGCGGGGTATTAGGCTTATTACTTCTTATAAAAAATATATTTGATATATCTCCATCAGTTACAGCATTAATAATAGATTTATCTTTATTTGCTCTTGGAGCTAAATTTTTTGGAAAGCAGTTTTTAGTTCTTTCTATTTTTGCTAGTTTATCTTTTTCAAGCTGGTATAAGATGTGGGAGAGTATTGGATTTATAGTTCCAAATTTAAGTAATAATATGCTTCTTGCAAGTATTCTTGCAGGTATGGGTGTAGGTATTGGTATAGGTATAATAGTTAGGGCTGGAGGAGCAGCTGGAGGAGATGATGTCATAGCTTTAGTAGGAGCAAAGCTTACTTTTTTTAAGGTAAATCATATATATATGATTACAGATTTTATAGTATTAATATTATCTTTATCTTACCTAAGTTTTAAACAAATATTATTTTCATTAATAGCAGTTACAATAAGTGGTAAAATAATAAGCATAATGTATGGCGAAGGTGAAGATAATGATGCTGATAAAAGTCTTCAAGAAGAATTTGCAAGTACAAAAGAAATTTAAGAAATATGAATAAAGAACTCCGAAAAAATGAATCTTATAAATGTAAGATTATAAATAAAAAGTAGGAGGTTATATATGGCAAATAAACCAGTAGACCCAAATGCAAAGGCAGCGCTAAATCAAATGAAGCTAGAAATAGCTAATGAATTAGGAATGGAAAATACTAATTTAAATGGAGCTAATAGTACCTCATATCAAAATGGAGAAATAGGTGGACGTGTTGGTGGTCAAATGAGTAAGAAGTTAGTTGCAATGGGAGAAGAAGCATTACTTAGACAATATAATAGTAAAAAATAATATCAAATAAAGCCATATTGTTAAGTGAAACAATATGGCTTTTAATTTAATTATCAAGATTTATATTAACCTATACCACCGTAAACTGAACCTAATATAATAACTATAACAGTTACTGGAACGAATATAAATCTAGCAAATTGTAAGAACCAATTTCCAAGAGGTCGCTTAGCTCCTTTATTTATCTCAGATAAAACATTTCCTTTAAATAAGAAGAATATTGATATAGCAGAAATAGTAGCTCCAATAGGAGATAGTATTATAGTTATAAAGTCTGTGAAAGAATTAAACTTATCAATACTAGTAGCTAAAGGTAAAGCTAATACAAAACATAAGGTAGAAATAAGTATAGATGCTTTTTTTCTACTAATCTTAGTAACAGATAATAATGCTTCAACAGGACCTTCTAGCATACTAACTGAAGAAGATATTGCTGCGAATATAATACTTAAGAAAAAGAATATGCTAATAATATTTCCATAAGGCATTACTTTAAATATAGAAGGTACAGTTATAAATAAAAGTGAAGGTCCAGCTGATGGGTCAAAACCAAAAGAGAAAACAGCAGGCATTATCATAAATGCAGCAAGTAATGCAGCTATAGTATCGAATATAGCAGTATTGATAGCAGAACTAATTATATCAAACTTATTATTTGTGTAACTTCCGTAAACAACCATACCACAACCCGTAAGAGATACAGTGAAGAATGCTTGCCCTAATGCCATAATCCAAGTTTCTAAACTAAGTAAAGCTTCCCATCTGGGTTTAAGTAAGTATTCAACACCAGCCATAGCTCCAGGTAAAGAAATAGATCTTATAGTAAGGAATATAAATAGTAAAAGTAATAATGGCATTATTATTTTATTTAATTTTTCTATACCCTTAGATACTCCAAAGCAAACTACTAGTAAAGTTATACATACTGATAATAAAAACCAGGGAACAGATGCAGTAGTTCCAGCAAATGAATCAAAGTATGTTGGTATATCTATATTATTTATATCACCAGTTAAACTAAGTGCAAAGTATTTTAAAATCCAACCTATAACTATAGAGTAAAACATGAATATACCAAATAATCCTATTACAGGTATAGCAGAGAATATAGAAGAAAACTTCATATTTCTACTTTCAAATATTTTACTTATACCAACCATAGAACCGGATTTAAAAGTTCTACCAAGTGTAAATTCACCAATAAGTCCAGTTGTTCCAAGTAAGAATACAAATAAGAAGTACGGTATTAAGAATGCAGCACCACCATATGTACCTAATTTATAAGAGAACATCCATATGTTACCTAAGCCTAAGGCAGCTCCAACACATGATACTATAAATCCAAATTTTGAAGAGAAGTTTTCTCTATTGTCTTCGAGAGACATTTTTTTATCAGATATTTTTTCCATTGTAATAATCTCCTCCTAAGATTTTATCTTAAAAATATATTTTAATAAAATAAAAAGGTCACATAGCTTAAACTATATGACCTTTTATACCTAGGATAAAACAAAAGGTCACATAGTTATTATCTATGTGACCACATTTATTGTATAACAACGTTAGCCATCATAGATACAAACTTTTTGAGTTTGTATCTATGATGTAAGACTATATATCATAAATACAAACCTATCTAAAATAGCTAAAGTAATAAAACTTATTAACTTTTAATAAATCTAGGTTTATATTAGTATTCATCATTAAATCTCCTTTTAATTTCTTTTATAAAAGTAAGTATATTCAGATAATTTAGGTTTGTCAATAAAAAGTAATAAAAAACTAAAAATGATTTTATTTTTCTTCATAAGTTCTCCATATTTGTAACATATAATGAAGATAAATAAAGGGAAAGGGTGTGATTTATATGGACAGTGATCCTCTACTGAAAACAAAAGAGAATAAATCTAAACAAATAGAGTTCATATACTTCACAATATTTTTGAATGAATGATATGAACTCTGTATTAAGGAGTAATTATCATGGTAAAAGTAGTAAGTAATTTAATAGAAGAAAGAAGAATATTAGAATTAAGTGAATATTTTCAAAAGCTAAATTCGGTAGATATAGCTAGGGATATGATTTATTTGAGAGATGAAGAAGCAGTACTAGCATTTAGAATATTACCAAAGGATATGGCAGTTGAGGTATTTTCATATCTTGATAAAGAAATGAAACAAAATATAATTCAATTAATTACAGATAATGAGATAAAAGATATAACAGATAAATTATTTTTAGATGATACGGTAGACTTTATAGAAGAGCTGCCATCACATATTGTAAAAAAGGTTCTAAAAAATACTACGAAAGAAAAACGAGAACTTATAAATCAATTTTTGAAATACGATGAAAATTCTGCAGGGTCTATTATGACAATAGAATTTTTAGATTTGAAAGAAAGTATGACAGTTAAAGAAGCTATAAATTATATAAGATATGAATGCTCTAAAAAAGAAGATGTTGATACTTGTTTTATAATTGATAAAAATAGAAAATTAAAGGGAACACTACCTTTAAAGCAATTAATTTTAAAGAATGAAGATGATGTTCTGGAAAATATAATGGATAAAAATATAATTTCAACTAAGACAATAGAAGATAGAGAGATGGTAGCATCTGATTTTAAAAAATATGATATAACATGTATGCCAGTAGTAGATTTTGAAAATCGATTAGTAGGCATAATAACAGTAGATGATATTATAGATATAATTGATCAAGAAAATACAGAAGATATTCAAAGAATGGCAGCTATGCATCCAAATGAAAAGCAATATTTAAAAACTCCAGTAACAGAGCTAGCAAAACATAGAGTTATTTGGCTTTTGGTACTAATGATATCTGCTACTATAACGGGATCTATTATTAAGCAATTTGATGATGTATTGCAATCTGTAGTAATATTAGCTGCATTTATACCTATGCTTATGGACACAGGTGGAAATGCGGGTTCACAATCATCTACACTAATAATAAGAGGATTGGCTTTAGGTGATATAAAAATAAAAGACTATTTAAAAGTTATGTGGAAGGAATTTAGAGTAAGTTTGATAGTAGCAATAATTCTTTCAACTGTAAATTTTTTTAGAATATATTTATTAGAAAAAACGGATTTAATGATTACGCTTACTGTATGCGGAAGTTTATTCTTTACAGTGATTATAGCAAAAGTTGTTGGAAGTTTACTTCCAATAATAGCTAAAAAGTTAAAGTTTGATCCAGCTATAATGGCAAGTCCATTAATAACAACTATAGTGGATGCATTTGCACTAATGATATACTTTAGTTTTGCAAAACTTTTTTTAGGAATATAAAGTAAATATTTAAAAATAAGGGGGTATTATCTTAATTAATTTTAAGATATACCTCTTTATTGTATTTTAAAAGTAATATATAGATTGGTTAATATTGTACGTTATACTATAGGAATAGAGATAAAAACAAATTTGTAGGAGAATGTTAGATGGTAAATATATTAATTGTTGATGACGAGAAAAAAATTTGCGAATTTATTAAAGCTTATTTAGATAAGGAAGGATATAATACTTATGTTGTTTATAATGGAAAGAATGCTATAGAGCAATTTGATAAAGTAAGATATGACATAGTAATTTTAGATAGAATGTTACCAGATATAAGTGGTGAAGAGTTATGTAAGTATATTAGGTCAAAATCAGATATTCCTGTAATTATGCTTACTGCAAAGATAGAAGAGCATGATAGAATAGAAGGATTTAATTTAGGTTGTGATGATTATATATGTAAACCATTTAACGTAAAAGAGTTAGTTCTTAGAGTTAAGGTTATTTTAAAAAGAATTAAAAATATTAGTAATGATTATATAATAAAGTTTGATAATGAAGTAGAAATTAATACATTATCTTATGAGGTTAAAATAAGAGGAGAGCTAGTTTCATTAACTAGTACAGAATATAAAATACTATTAATGATGGCATCTAATCCGAAAAAAGTATATACAAGGGTAGAAATTCTAAATAATTTAGAAGAAGGTTATTATGAAAAGGATGATAGAGTTATTGATAGTCATATAAAAAACTTAAGACAAAAAATAGAAAGAGACCATAAAGATTGTAAGATTATACAAACTGTTTATGGAATAGGATATAAGTTTGGCCTTAAGCAATAAATCAATATCTCTAAGAAATAAAATAACAATATCCTTTGCAATAATAATGACCTTAACTATTTTAATAATTACAGTATTTGTTAGAAAAACTTTTGAAAGCGAGTTTGGCAAATATGTAGATGATAATAACAAAGCAGAAGTAAAGCATTTAGTGACTTTTGACTTGAAGAAAATATATATAGATGATCAGTGGGATATTAACATAATTGAAAAATTATGTGAAGACTCCATTGAAAAAGGAATTGCATTAGAAATATATGATACAAATAGTAATATAATATATGGAGTACTTAAAGATAATAAAAACTTATCAAATGAGATTTTGAATAATATAAGAGAAAATATGCAAAGTATAGAGGAAAATTGGAGTCCTAAACTAAAGGAATATAAAGTTGATATATATGATGAAAATAATAATATAGTTGGCTATGCTAATATACTTTACTATGAATCTATATACTACATGGAGAATGACATTATGTTTTTAAATATAGTAAATACATTTATGCAAATAATAAGTGTTATTTCTATAGGAAGTATAATAATTATATCTATAATAATCTCTAAATCTATATCAAACCCTATAGAAAAAGTATCTATTATGGCAAAAGCCATAGGGGATGGGAAGTATAAAAACAAAGTGGATTATAAAAATAATATAAAAGAAGTTAAAGAGTTAGTAGAATCAATCAATAAATTATCTTGTAAGCTAAGTGAGCAAGAACAATTAAGGAAAAGGATTACGACTGATGTAGCTCATGAACTTAGAACTCCATTAACTAGTATTCAAGGTCATTTAGATGCAATAATAGATGGTATATGGGAAGCAACACCAGAGAGGCTTATAAGTATAAGAGAAGAAGTAACTAGACTTAGTGACTTAGTGGGACATCTTAGATTACTATCAAAATTTGATAGTGAGAAGAATATATTGAATAAAACCAATACTAATTTAAAAGAACTTATACAAAATATTATTTATAACTATGAAAGCAATGCATTAGAAAAGAATATAAAAATTAAATGCAATATAGATGATATATATATAAGATTAGATAAAAATCAGTTCTCTCAAGTTATAATTAATTTATTATCTAATGCTATTAAGTATACTTTTGAAAATGGAAAGATAGATATAAAGGGATACCAAGAAAATAACAATATAATTATATCATTCAAAGATAATGGAATAGGTATTCCTAATGAAGATAGAGAGTTTATATTTGAAAGATTTTATAGAACAGACAAGTCTAGGGATAAAGAAACTGGAGGCATAGGTATAGGACTTACTATATCAAAGAGCATAGTAAATGCTCATAATGGTGAAATATTTGTAAATAGTAAACTTAATGAAGGAACAGAATTTATTATAAAACTACCCAAATTATAAATAGTAAATATAAATCTACAAATAATAATCATAATGATTGTAAGAATAGATAATTATTATTTGTATAAAGGAGAAATTTAGAATGGGTAAATTAGATGGAAAAGTTGCATTGGTAACTTCTGGTACAAGGGGAATTGGGCTTCAATCGGTTAAAACATTAGCCGAAAATGGAGCAATTGTATATATAGGTGCAAGGAGATTAGATGCAGCTAAAGAAATTTGTAATGAGTTAGCAAAATCAAATTATAAAGCTAAGGCAGTATATTTTGATGCAACTAAAGAAGAAACTTATAAAACTATGGTTGAAGAAGTTGTTAATGATGCAGGTAAAATTGATATATTAGTAAATAATTATGGAGGAACAGATGCTAGAAAAGATAGCAACTTAGTGGATGGAGACCA
The DNA here is from genome assembly GCF_014323405.1 of Romboutsia faecis. Taxonomy (GTDB): domain Bacteria; phylum Bacillota; class Clostridia; order Peptostreptococcales; family Peptostreptococcaceae; genus Romboutsia_E; species Romboutsia_E faecis. The sequence continues at coordinate 350,761 of NZ_JACRWE010000004.1, forward strand.
AGAAACTTTTTTTGAAACATTAAATAATAATGTAAAAAGTGTGTATATACCTTGTAAAATAGCAGTACCGTACATGGAAAAGAACGGAGGGGGAAGTATAGTTAATATTTCATCAATAGGATCTATATTACCTGACTTATCAAGAATAGGGTACTGTGTATCAAAAGCTGCGGTAAATTCACTTACTGAAAATATTGCAGTTCAATATGCAAGATCTAATATAAGATGTAATGCAATTTTACCTGGGCTTATAGCTACAGATGCTGCACTGCAAAATATGTCTCAAGAATTTATAGATGTATTTTTAAAACATGTTCCTCTTAAAAGATTTGGACAACCTAAAGATATAGCAGAGGCTGTACTTTTTTTAGCTAGTGATGATTCATCATTTATTACAGGAGAGATTTTATCTGTTGCAGGTGGATATGGAGAGCCATCACCTATGTATGGAGATGATGTTAGTAAATAACAATAAAGTGAGGCATAATATGGAAAAGGTAGTAACGGTATCTTCTAATACTTTAAAGCAATCCATAAAGGTTAAAGATATCTTAACACAAAAATTAAATGAGGCTGGATATTATGTAAGTAATAAAATAGAAAAGAATACAGAGTTGTTAATATCCATAGGTGGGGATGGATCTTTTTTAAAAACTGTTCATAGATTTAACTTTATAGAGGTACCTGTTTTAGCTATAAATACAGGTCATTTAGGTTTCTTGGCAGAATTATCACCTAATCAAATTGATGATTTTATTAAAGCTTATACTAATGATAAATACTTTATTCAGAAGGTAAGACCGCTAGAAGCTACTATATGTACAAAAAATCAGAGTATAGATATAACTGCTATAAATGAAATTGTTATAAAAAATATAAAATCAAGAACGGTTCATTTAGATTTAAAGGTAAATGGCATAAAAATAGAAAGTTTTAGTGGAGATGGAATCCTAATATCTACTCCAATAGGATCTACTGCATATAACTATTCTGCAGGAGGAAGTATTGTTGATCCAGAACTTAATTTACTTCAATTAACACCGATTGCTCCAATGAATACTAATGCATACAGATCATTTACATCAAGCATAATTTTGCCTACAACATCAGTTATAACAATATCTCCAGAGTATGATTTTGAAAATTCAATATTGATAGTAATTGATGGCACCCAATACAAGTTTACTCATATTGATGAGGTAAGAGTCTTTAAATCTGATAAAAAGATACATCTATTAAGGTTAGAGGGGTATGAATTTTGGAATAGAGTTTCAGAAAAATTTTTATAATAAACAAGTATAAAACGGAAAAGCACCTATCAAAGATAGGTGCTTTTATTTGGGCTAGCGTAATACTTATACTAAATATAAGTTCCCACTGATATTTAGTATAATATAAATTAAATTTTATGTAAAGATAAATTTATAGATTAAATATAATAAAATCAAATAGTTAAAGAATTAATAATATTATAATTTATATTTTTTTCATAATAAATTTACATTAAATTCATATACCAGTAGTATTATATAACTAAAGAAAAGGAAGTTAAATAAATTAGCAAATACCCTTATTAACATAGATTTAATAGTAGTTCTCCCTCAAAATTTACTACTATTATAGAATCATAAGTTGTACAGAATATTTATATGTATTTTGTACAACTTTTTTGCTATACTTACTAATATGCATAGAGATTAGAACTTGATATTAAAAAATATGTGACAATATCACAGAACTTGTCTCCTATTTAATATAGAATATAGATATAAATGAATTATAAAAAATCATTGAAAGGGTGTATGAAATGACAAAACCAGCAATATATCATAGTCAAGGTTATACTTGTGCAGAATCATTGATAAAATCTTACAATGAAGAACATAACACAGACATTCCAGTATCAATAGGTAGTGGAATGGGTGTAGGAATGACTGTTGGAAGTTTATGTGGAGCTGTAAATGCAGCTATAGTTATAATAGGATATCTAAAAGGTAGAGATAGCCAGCTAAGTCAAAATGAAGCTAGAAAGTATTCTAAAGAGTTAATGACGAGAGTTAGAACAAAATATAATTCTGAGTTATGTCTAGATTTAAAAAGAAGTAAAGTTGGATGTGATGAGATAATAAATTTCACATATGATGCTTTAAATGAAGTATTAGGAAATTAGGATTAATAAGAAAGTATTTCAATATCGTATTAATATATTGAGGTACTTTTTTTATATACAAATTTAGTAAATTTAATAGTAAGTTGAAGTAAAATCTATAAACATGGCAATAATCATATTATGAAAAAAATAAGAATAATACAATATTTGATAATAGCTTTAATGGTAGTTTTTGTTGGATGTAATAAGTCTAGACATGAGGCTATAAAAGAAATTTTAAATGAAATGACGTTGGAAGAAAAAATAGGGCAAATGTTATTAGTTGGATTTAATGGAATTTCTGTAAATAATGAATTAAGTACACTAATTAAAGATGAAAAGGTAGGAGGTCTAATATTATTTAAGGAGAATATAGAAACATCTTCACAATTAAAATCATTACTAGAAGATATTAGTAAGCTAAATACAAGCATTCCATTGTTTATATCTATTGATGAAGAAGGTGGTAGAGTTAGTAGACTTCCAGACGATATAAATAAATTTCCAAGCGCTTCTGAAGTTGGTTCTAAAGATGATAAAGAATATGCTTATGAGAATGGAAGAAAAATGGGTGAAGTACTAAGTAAATATGGTATTAATATGGACTTTGCACCTGTACTAGATATTTATAGCAATACTAAAAATACAGTGATAGGAAATAGAGCTTTTGGAAATAATGAAGAAATTGTATCAACTATGGGAATAGAAATGATGAAAGGATTACAGGATGAAAATATAATAGCTTGCGTAAAACACTTCCCAGGACATGGAGATACTGAGGTAGATTCACATGTAGGCTTACCTATAGTATATAAAACTTTAGAAGAACTTGAAAAATTTGAATTTATACCTTTTAAAAAGGCAATAGAAAATAATTGTGATGTGGTAATGGTATCACATATTGTTTTAAATGAAATTGATAGCAAAAATCCTTCTTCATTGTCTAAAGCTGTAATAAGCGGTTTGCTTAGAGAAAATTTAGGATTTGACAATGTTGTAATAACTGATGATATGAATATGTCAGCTATAACGAACACTATAAGTGTAGAGAAAGCAAGTATAGAAAGTATAAAAGCGGGAAGTGATATTATTTTAATAGGAGGAGGGCTAGATACAATAACATCCGTTATTAGAGAAATTGAGTTATCTATAAAAAATGGAGATTTAAGTGAAGATAGAATAGATGAAAGTGTTTATAGAATTTTAGAATTAAAGAGTAAATATTTACGATAAAGTAAGTATTTTAAGATTGATTTAAGATAGAAGTGCTACTATATTTTAAAGCTAAGATGTTAAGTAAAAACAACTTTAAACTTATTAGCAAATAAGAAATAATTCATAAGCTTAATATATTAAAATAAGCCAAGTTGATAATTATAGTAGGAGGAATAGACATGAATAAAAGACTTATATCAATCATATCGATATTTTCTTTATGTGTATCAATTACAGGATGCTCAAATAAAAGTAATGATTCATCTAGTAATTCTACAAAGAATTCACAAATAACAACAACTTCACCAAAAAGTGAATCAATAGGAGATATAGATACATATATAAAGCTATCAGATGATAATACAGCAGTAGAAGGTGAAGGAGTAACTATTGAAAATAATATTATTACTATTACAAATGCAGGAACTTATAGTATAAGCGGTAGTTTAAGTAATGGACAAATAATCATTAATACAAATAAAGAAGAAAAGACCTATATTCTTTTAGATGATGCTAATATTACATGCTCTAATAGTGCAGCTATTAATGTTATAAGCTCTAAAAAAACAGTTATTGCTTTAGCAGATGGTACAGAAAATTATATAAAAGATGGTACAGAGTATGTTTTTGAAGATGAAACTACAGACGAACCCAATGCAGCTATATTTAGTAAAGAAGATTTAACTTTTATAGGAACAGGATCTTTAGAGGTAAGTGGAAATTATGATAGAGCTATCGTAAGTAAAGATGATTTAGTAATACAAAATGGAAATATAAATGTTACTTCAGTTGGAGATGCATTAAGAGGTAAGGATTCTGTAGTTGTAACTGGCGGAAATATAACTATAAATGCAGGTGGAGATGGAATTAAATCTAACAATACTGAAGATACATCAAAAGGATATGTATCCATAGAAGGTGGAAAGCTAGATATTACAGCAGGTCAAGATGGAATACAAGGAGAAACTAATACTTTAATTAAGGATGGAGATATAAAAATTTCTTCTGGAGGAGGAAGTGCCAATAGTAGTAGTGATAAGAATAATCAAGAATGGGGTAACTGGGGAGGAAGATCAGATCAGATACCTAAAAGGCCAAACGAGCAAACTACTCCGACAGAAAATACAGATACATCTGAAGAATCTACTAGTGCAAAGGGTATTAAAGCAGGTGTAAACATAACTATAGATGGAGGTACTATGGATATAGATTCATCAGATGACTCAATCCACTCAAATGACAGTTTAGTGATAAATAGCGGTACTATAAATATGTCTTCAGGAGATGATGGAATACATTCAGATTCTACTTTAGAAATTAATGGTGGGAATATAAATGTAACTAAGTCATATGAAGGAATAGAAAGTGAAGTTATAACTATTAATTATGGGAAAATACATGTAGTAGCAAGTGATGATGGCATGAATGCAGCTGGAGGAAATGATGGTTCTTCAACGAATGGTAGACCAGGTCAAAATAATTTTGATTCTGAGGATAATGGAGCAATAAATATTAATGGAGGATATATTGTAGTAGATGCAGATGGAGATGGAATAGATTCAAATGGTAATATAGAAATGAATGATGGAGTTGTTATCGTAAATGGACCAACTAATGGTGGAAATGGAGCATTGGATTATGATGGAAGATTTAATATATCAGGAGGAACTTTAGTAGCATCAGGAAGTTTAGGCATGGTTCAAACCCCTAGTGATTCATCAAGTCAAAACTCTTTAAATATTAGTGTATCGCAGCAAGGTGCTAATTCTATAATACATGTTGAAGATGAAAGTGGAAACGATGTATTAACATTTGCACCATCAAAAAATTATCAATCTATTGTAGTATCTTCTCCAGAAATAAAATCTAACTCGACATATAAAGTTTATGTAGGAGGAAGCTCAACAGGAACTCAAAGTGATGGATTATACTCAGGAGGAACGTATAGCAAGGGAAATGAAGTTGGAAGTTCTACAGTATCAAGTAGTATAACAAGTATTGCTCAAGATGGAGTTTCATCAGGTGAAAGTATGGGAATGCCTGGAGGAGGCAGAGGTGGAAACAAAGGTAATATTCAAAGTGCACCTCAAAGTAATGTACGAAACGAAAATATACAATAAGTAAATTAAACTATAAGATATAAAATTTATGCTCAGTATAATAATATAAATTTACTCACATTAGCAAAATAAACGGTATATGTTGGTAAATTTAAATATTATGCTGAGTATTTTTATTGTTTTATAAAGTATAAAATAAAAAAAGTATTGTATTATAAGTGTATTATAATTATAATACACTTATAAGGTGTACTACTGATATAGTACAGTAATACGGAGGTGAAATAATGAATTTTATACCTAATGACAGAGAACCTGTATATATTCAAATAGTTAGATATATGAAACAACAGGTGGTTAATGGAAGTTTAAGTCCTGGGGATGCAATCCCATCAAGACGAGAAATGGCAGTAAGTATAAAAGTAAATCCAAATACTGTTCAAAAAGCATATAAGGAGATGGAGGATATGGGGATTATAAATACAGCAAGAAATTATCAAAGTACAATAACAACTGATGTAAATATAATAAACGATATAAAACAAAATTTAATCGATGAATCGATGGAGCTATTTATAGAAAGTATGAAAGCTATAAATGTAGATAAAGAAGAAATTATAAAAATTATAAATGATAGATACTAGGGGGACTTTATGATAGAGGTAAAAAATGTTGTAAAGATATATAAAAGAACAAAAGCTCTTGATAATATATCATTTAATATACATGAAGGAAAAATAACATGTATATTAGGAACAAACGGAGTAGGAAAATCCACAATACTAAAGGCTATATCAGGTCTAGTAAAGTTAGATAAGGGAGAAATATTAATAGATGGAGAAGCTATAAGTAACAAAATATATGATAAATTAGCTTTTGTTCCAGATATAGATATACATTTTCCACAGCTAAATATAAAAGAAACATTTGAATTTATGAGCGTATTTTATAAACATTGGAATAATGAAAAAGCTTATGAAATGCTTAAGAACTTTAATATAACGGATGATAAAAAAATATCTAATTTATCAAAAGGAAATAAAGCAAGAATAAAAATAATCTTAGGTTTTGCTCAAGAATCAAAATATATTTTACTAGATGAGCCATTCTCTGGTATTGATATATTTAAAAGAGAAGAAATCATAAAAATGATGGTAAGATATATGACTGATGAACAAAGTATAGTAATTACAACTCATGAAATACCAGAAATAGAAATGATTGTAGATGATGTAATATTTATAAACAATGGAAAATTAGTATGTGAATTTAATGCCGAAGAAGCTAGGGAAAAAGAAGGAATGTCTATTGTAGATAAAATGAGGGAGGTATATAGGGATGAATAAAATATTTACTTTATACGATATAGAGTTTAAGAGAATATATAAATTATATTTCAGTATGCTCTTTGCATTTATTGCTTTTAATGTAGGTGTAGTAGTAGCAGGGTTAATCAATGTAGTGTTTAAAGTATCTGCAAGACTTGAAACTAACAAGAGTATTCAAATTTTACAAAAAGCATCATCAGCTAGAATTATAAGGGAAGATGTGATGGGTGACATATTTACTATTATGTGTATGGCCTTTATAGTTGCAATTGTGATATGTTTACTTTATGCATTTGTAATTTGGTACAGAGATTTTTTAGGAAAAAGCAAAACTGCATATACACTTTTTATGTTACCAAATAATAAATTTGATATGTATATAGCAAAATTAATTACCATTGTATTTCTTATATATGGGGTAATAATTGCACAATTTTTATCTTGGATAATATCTGCATTTATAGTAACTTCATTAACATCAGTAACATTAAGTCAAATTATATATATTTTGCAAGGTAGACTATCGCTTAGTTTACTAGGATTTATGCAATTTGATGGTATTTCATTCATTATGATAAATATAATAGGTACAATAATTTCGGTGATTATTATATTTACAGGAATAATAATTCAAAAGTCATTTAAAAAAATAGGTATATTACTTGGAATAGGATATATAGTTATTTTTTGTATGATTAACTTATATGTGATAGCTTATAAATCATTCAGCGGTCAATTATTAATGTATCAAACTGCATATTACTTAATGACAGCGTTAGTATCAATGGGAATATCATATAAGCTTTTAAATAAAAAGATATATCTTTAGGGGGGGAATATATATGAAATTAAAATCGTCAAGAATGATTCTTGCAGGCTCAATAATAACAATGATAGGTTTAAGCATTTTTATGTGCATGAATGATAAAGAAAAAATTAAAATTGAAGAATTAAAAGGCAGTAAATCTGCATTAGAGAATGTAAATATAATTTTCCAAAATATTCAAAATTCATATAAAACAACAAAAACCACAATAAGTAAAGATGGAATTAATGAGGATAAATTTGCGACAACTACACCAAATAGATTTAGTGATATACAAGATTTAATAACTAATAAGGATATGTTGAATTATTCACAAGGAATGAATGGAACGTATCAGTACGATAATTATGTAGGGATAGTGAGTGTAGGTATAGATTATTCAGAGGAAAATTCTAATGATGAAAAAAAAGAATTAGTAGCAACAGTAATGGAAGAGAATATAGATACTAAAGATATTAAAAATTATACAATAAAACTAGGTACATATTTTAAAAATGATACAGATAATGGTGTATCAACAAATACTGTTCCTATTAAATATAAAGATGATTTATACATAGTAGTTGGAGTAGATATAGAAAACTATGCTAATGTTAATAAATATGAAAATCAAACTGAAGAATCAAGAATATATGTATACAAATTAGATCTAGATAATGAAAGTTCAGAACATATATTAACTAAGACACTTAGCAAAGATGGAGAGTCAAATATTTCATACAATATTTCGTTTGCTAAGGATAATACAGCTTATTTTGTAAATAGATTATATAGTAAAAGTGATAAAAATGAAACTGAAACAACATTTCAATTATTATCATTTGATTTAGAAACAAGAAGGTTTGATACTTTAGAATTAGGAAAAAATACAGATGAAGATGGGCTATGGGAAATACATAAATATTATTTAATAGAGGACAAGGTGTATCTTATATATGACTATGAGGCAGGAGAAAAATTTAATATATATGAAATGGAAATTGACTTAAATACTAATGAAATAGTTAATGAAAAAGTAGCATATACATTAGATTTTGATTATAATAAAAATACTAATGATATGGGATATAGTATAGATCATATTAGATATGTAGATAATAAATTATTTATATCTATTGCAACTCAAAAGTATATAGAATCATCATGGAGCAGTACAGGAGAAATATCAAAATACTTATACGTGATAGATAGAAATAGTAAGAAAACTTTATATGCAGTAAAAGGAAATACTGAAAATAATGAAAATCATGTATATGATGGAAATATAAGTTTAAGTATTGTGAAATAATAGAAAAACTACCTATATAAAATATTATATAGGTAGTTTTATATTATTTATAAATTATAAAAGTAATTATCTCTAAGAGTTTGAGCATTTTTACGATTAACTAAAAACTTTTTTAATTCAGTTAAACATAAAAATAAAATAGCCCTATCTTCAAATTCAATTCTATCAATTGGTAGTGGTTCATTTTTCATATTATTCATAAGCCTATTTAATTCATCTAAAAGGGCATTTACAGTTTCAGCCTCAAAAGCAGTATGACCAATTTTATGTATAAAAGCAGAAATAATATGACCTTGAGGTGGAGTTGAACTTAATTGAGATACATAGTCATATAAGTTTTCTAATATATCTCTTTGACTTTTAATAATTTCCATATGATCTAAGAAAAACTTAGTATCACTTAGTAAATTATTATTCATATTTTCATAAGCTGCAGAAATACTATTACTGATAAGTTTATTTAATGTATATAAATCTTTATTATAATTGCTATCTTTATTAGGATTTACAATTAAATCAGCAATATCTATAAGAACAGAACTTACTTCTTCTTGCATTCTTCTTTGGCCTTCATAAATTTTATTAATATTCGATGGAATGTATAAATTAATTATAACTCCAATTCCAGCACCAATTATAAATAAACCAGATTCATTTAAAATCCAATGGATAGATACTTCACCTTGAAGAAAATAATGTGAAGCAATAACAACACACATAGCAATTACATCTTGTATTTTAAATATAAAACAAAGGCTTATAATTATTAAAATATACAATGCGAATGCATATAAATGATATCCTAAAATATTAAAGCATAAGTATGAAAATATAGTACATAAAACAAATCCATAGATTTTTCCCAGAGTACCTTTAAGAGTCTCTTTTTTTGTATTCTTTACTGTTAGCAATGTAATAACTCCTGCAACAGTAGAGTATTCTAGATTTAACATCCAAGCAATAAAAATAGCTAGGGAACTTCCAAATGACAATTTTATTACCTTAAGTGCATTAGTTTTATTCAATTATAAAACCCCCTATGTATTATTTTACTAAAAAGTATTTTAACATAATTCTTAGAGATTTTAAAAGCTAATAGGAAATTCTACAAAAAATGTTGTATCACTATCAATTGTACTTTTAGCGTATATATTGCCTTTGTGCTGTTCAACTATGGATTTTGCAATAGAAAGACCTAATCCATAACCACCGGTTTCTCTTACCCTAGAGCTATCAACTCTGTAGAATCTTTCAAAGATTTTTTCAATATGTTCTGAAGATATACCATTACCTGTATTTTTTACAGATAACTTAACCGTATTCTTATCCAAGACTAAATTTACATGAATACTACCTTTATTATTAGTATGTTTGATAGCGTTATCCATAATTATACTAAATAATTTTTTTATACTTTCTTTATCTCCAGTGATAAAAATATCATTATCTATTTTAGTATATAATTTTATTCCATTTTCATAAATTATAGCATCGAATTGTAAAATCATACTTTCAATTATTTTACTTATATTAATAGAAGAGAATATAAGTGTATTTTTCTCTGTATCTAACTTTGCTAGAGATAGCATTTCATTAACTAGTTCAGACATTCTATCAGTCTGTAAGTTTATATAATTAATCCATTTACGTTGATTTTTTACAGTATCCTCAGGATTACTAAGTACTAAAGATGTATTAGTTTTTATTATAGTTAATGGAGTTTTTAATTCATGAGACGCATCAGCTATAAATTGCTTTTGCTTTTCAAAAACCTCTTTTATAGGTTTAATACTTTTATTAGTAAGATACATGCTGATAATAAGCAATGCTATTAAACTTATTGACCCAACAGAAATAAATATTTTTAAAAGAGATAGTTTAAAGTTCTCTTGATAAGATATATTTAAAAATACGATTTTTGTAGTTGTATAACTTGTTTTTTTTAAGTATACATATGGTTCTTGGTTAATATTAATTTTAGAGGAATCCTTTTTATTATTTAAAATTTTATTAATTGCATTTTGTAAATCGTTAGTATTAACATTAAGATTGAAAGAAATAAATTTTTTTATTATATTTCCGTTATCATCAACATCGACCATTATATTACTAGTGTTTGGTCTAGGTTTATGACTATCAATCATTAAAGCATTAAGAGAACCGTTAGTTTCCCTATTCATACTTTCATTAGTCATAAAATATAAAGTTCCAAAAATACTTATAAATACAACTGTTAATAAACTCATATTTATTAGTACAAATTTTAGCTTAAGTTTATCAAACATATTTATTCCTCCAACTTATATCCAACTCGTCTTATAGTTGAAATCTTAACAGATGAGTCAATATGAGTTAATTTTTTTCTTAAAAATGAAATATAAACCTCAATGTTATTGTAATCAGCCTCAGAATCAAATCCCCAAAGTTTTGTTATTAAATCATCCTTGCTTACAATGCTTTTTGGTCTTTGCATAAAATAATGAAGTATATCAAATTCTTTTAATGTAAGAGTTATAGAATTATTTTTACACTCCAAATCATAGGTTGATAAATTTAATCGAATATCACCAAAGTCTAAGATATTATCATTAATAATGTCACCTTTTCTTCTTGTTAAAGCCCTTAGCCTAGCAAGTAGTTCTTCAGATGAAAAAGGCTTTGCTAAATAATCATCGGCACCTAAATCTAATCCAGTAACTTTGTCTTCAACACTATCTTTAGCGGTAAGTAAAATAATGGGGGTAGATATTCCCTTCTTTCTTAGAATTTTGAGAACTTGAAGTCCATTTAACTTAGGTAGCATTATATCTAGAATAATTACATCATAAATATCAGTTAAACCATAATTTAAACCATCATCACCATCATAGACGGCATCAACAGAATAATTATTTTTTATAAGAATTTGGCATAAAGCCTCAGATAATTGAATTTCATCTTCAACCAATAATAATTTCATAAAATCACCTCTTTACATAATTTACAATTTGTATAAAATATAGTCCTATTCTACATTAAAATACTAAATCTATATTAAGATTATTTAAAATATATTTTAATATATACTTAGTATGAGAATTATATAAACTAGCAAGGGCTGATATATAAATCAACTAGTAATTGCAGTATTATATACCACATTAAAGCAAATCTATACATCAGCCCAAATTTTCGTTTGAAAATATCAAATCTAATTATAAACTTTTTCTTCGAAACCAGATAGGGTAAGTGTTATATTTAAATTACCATTCCTACACCTTAATTCATCTATAAATTTCTTTTGATCTACGTTGGGTTTCATATGAATAACGTAAGTAAGTTCAAATAAAGCACCAAAGTCTCTAGTTTTAACTTTTTCAATATTCCAAGCGTTAGTATATTCTACTAATATATCTTCAAATATACCTTCAAAATTTAGATCCTCAGGTACAGTAATTTTTAGTTGCATAGTTTTAGTCTTAGGCATAGCAAACTTTGTAGCATCTAATATAAGCATTACAGCACATAAAATAGTAGTGAATATTATTCCATATCCTATGTAGCCCATACCACAAGTAAGTCCGACAGCTAATGTAAAGAATACATAAGAAATATCCTTTGGATCCCCAGGTGCACTTCTAAAGCGAATTATCGAAAATGCTCCAGCTAAGCTAAATGCTCTAGCTACATTATTGCCAACTAAAAGAATTATAATTGAAATTATAACTGGTAGCATTATTAGTGTTATACTAAATCCTGAGCTATATCCAGATTTTTTATTTGTTTTCATATATACAAGACTAATAGCTAGTCCAAGCACAATTGAGGATATTATTACAAGTAGTGCATTAGTGAGAGTAAAAGACTCTCCTGTTGTTGATGCAATTATTGTTTCTAACATACTTTTTCTCCTTTTATATGATTATTTTGTTTATTTAAGCAATAAGACATATATTCATTGCCATATTTTGAAAAATGAGTATTATATATTGAAAGCTCTGAAAGGATTCTTGTAAACCATACAGGAATAGCTCCCAAAATTTTAACTTCCATAAGATATTTATCTTCACCTAAGATATCCTCACCAGAATTACCTAATTCTAAAGATAAATTATTTCTTCTTGAAATAATATTAGAATCGAAAGTTAACCTAAAGTCAGGATCATCCTTGGCAAAGAAAGCGTTTCTAGTATAACCAATATAAACTGTGGGTTTGACAGTATTATTATTTAAGTAATATTCTATTTCATTAAGTATCTGTGTATTTATGTAGTCATTAGAGTAAGGTATCTCACCTAATTCTAAAAACTTATATGCTTCTTCTAATGTAAGTGAAACTCTTCTTTTATTTACGATACCATTTATTTTCTTTTTTAATTCTAAGAAGACTTTATCAGAAGAATTAGTTGGAATTTTATAACTTCTAAGTCTAAGTTTTTCTTTATAAAATGGCTTAGAAATAGAGTGTCTAATTACATCATTATGTTCTGTATCGTAGTAGATATTATAAATATTATAGTTTTTTCCTGACTTACAATATTTATCAGGAGTCATATATTCAAGTAATTTCGGAATTAGCTTATTATATTGTTCTTTGTCTAATATAAACTTTTTTTCATAACGTTTAAAAGATTTAATTGCCATATGTTATCAACCCCTTATTATTAACTATTTTATATTCATATTGTAAAAATTTAACCTTAAATAAATCTTAAGTTAATATGGATTTAACATGAATTAATTTCAATATAAAAATATTAAGAAATTAAATTTTATAAAAGTATAAAATAAAAAATGAGACTTTAATTACATTTAAAGTCTCATTCTTATTTCATAATATTTATTAATTATTGTAAAGTTTAGCCTCTAATTCATTTGATATTGCTAAGTTATAAATATAAGCATTACTTATTTCATTTATAAATTTAACTTCCATTTCTTTTGATAAATTTAAACTGTTTATTTTATTAGCATAATTCATAACATAAGATCTGATATCTTTAATCTTATCGCAAGAATAATAATTTAGACCTTCAGGTTCAACTTTATAATTAACGCTTAATAAAGCAATAAAAGTTCTTCCTCCAAATAAATCAGCTATAAATCTTGTATAAGCATAAGCTATTATTAATTCTGGATTAGTTTTTTCTAAATCGTTAATTTTATCAATGAAAGCAAGCGTAGAAGGAAGTAATTCCATTTTATCTAATTTATCTCCTAATAAGAACTTTAAATCCTTTTGAATTAAATCATAACGATATAATTCAGGCGTAACAAAGTCTTTAATTATCTCATTAGTAGAGTTGTTTTCAATAACATTTTCTATAGACTTATACATAGCAGATAAATTAAATAAATATTCGGCATAACTCTCTCTTGATGCGTTACCATCAACTATTCTTTTTATAAAACCACTGTGCTCAGCTGCACTATGAAGTGTAGCGCTATTTCTTCTTATGTTTGTCATTAAATCCATATATATCACCTCTTATACTAATTATAGAAAATGATAATTATTATCATTTTCTAATATATAGATACCCATGGAAATTTATTTAAAACAAATAAATTGGAAAATATTAAATTACATTTTTCAATTCAGAAAGAGAAGATGTGTTAATCATTTCTTTCATTTTAGCTCTGTCTTTTAAAAAATTATTACTAATCTCATAAGAAATAGAAGGGTCTCCGTAAATCCTCCAATATCTAGTTGCAGATAATTCATTTTTACCATATCCCATAAACCCTAGAACATCTTTAAGAGGATATCCTAAAAATATGCCTATTTCATCTGGGAATTCTTCAGAATGTAATTTATCAACTAACATATTTATATAAGAATCTAAATTATAATCAGATGGATATCCAATAAACTTTAAAAAGTTTACACATTTTTTATTAAAGAAAATATGTGATAAAGATTTTTTATTAATAAATAGAACTCTTATACCACCATCATAAGTATTTATTATTTTATAAGTAATTTTATTGCAATTATTAAAAAAAGATTTTATTTCCATTAACTTATTTGATTTTATATCAGATTTTCCTGAAATATTTAAAATCTCAGCTGGTTTAGAGCCTAATATTACAGGTCCCAATAGTTCTAGAATTTTTTTCATATAAGATGAATTTAATTTATTTTCACAATAACATTTTTCACAGATTGTATTCATTTCAACCTCCTAATTGATAATTATTATCATATAAATATAGTATCAAAAATAATAATCATTATCAATAACAAAAATTGTTATTATTATTTTAGTTTGTCCAAAATAAATAAAATATTTCTAAAGTATATAAAAATTAAACAATATTTATTGGTAATAAAGATATAAAGATATTAAAAGAGATGTTTATAAATATAGTAGATATGTAATGATTAAATATATTTTCAAAGTATAATAATTTTATAAAAAATATAGGCTAAAAAATAAAAAATATTTTAATTTTATAATTAAAAAGAAAGCTTTATTATTACAAAATGTGGCAATAAAGCCCTTTGTTTTTATCATTAAAAATAAAAATAAAAAAAATAAAAATATCTTGCTTACATACTATATATAGTATAGAATAAGTAGGTACTCACTATATATAGTACGAGGTGAAGGGTATATAGTGTTAAAAGTCAATACTTGAAATAATAAAAAATATATATTTTATCCTAGAATTAAGGAATATGAAGAATTACATAATTGATGAAAAGGAGAATGCTATGATTAAAGAGCTAATGATAATTAAAAGAGATGGAAATAGCGTTGAATTTGATAAATTTAAAATAAAAAATGCAATATTAAAAGCGATGAAATATGGCAGTGGAATTTATAATGAAGAAATAGCAAATAAAATATCAACTGATATAGAAACTTATTGTTATGAAAATTCTATATTGCCAACAGTTAATCAAGTCGAAGATATGGTTTATAGAATGCTAATAGATAATAAACAAGAATTAACAGCAAAAGCATACGAAGGGTATAGAGCAGTGCAGTCATTTAAAAGAGAAAATAATACAACTGATAAGAGTATATTAGGATTACTTGATAGAAGTAATGAAGATGTGCTTAATGAAAATTCAAATAAAAATGGTATGCTGGCTTCTACTCAAAGAGACTTAGTAGCTGGAGAGGTATCAAAGGATATTGCAAGAAGAAAGCTAATACCAGCTCATATAGTTCAAGCTCATGATGAAGGTGTACTTCATTTTCATGATATGGATTATACTATACAGCCGATTCATAACTGTATGCTTATAAACTTAGAGGATATGCTTACTAATGGAACGGTCATAAATAATAAGTTAGTTGAATCTCCAAAATCATTCTCAACAGCTTGTACTATAGTAACTCAAATTATAGCTCAGATAGCGAGTGGCCAATATGGTGGAAATTCTATAACTATAAAACATATAGCTCCATTCTTAAGAGTGTCATATGATAAGTATTTTAATAGATATAAAGAAAAGTATTCAGAAGAAATGGCTAAGGAATTAGCAGAAGAAAGGATGTTAGAAGAATTAAAATCAGGGATTCAGACAATTAGATATCAACTATCTACACTACACACTAGTAATGGGCAATCACCTTTCTCAACTATTTATTTAGAAATTGAAGAAGGTAATGAATACGAAAAAGAAATGGCATTAATTTGTGAAGAAATGATTCTTCAGAGATTAGAAGGTATGAAAAATTATAAAGGTAAAGAGATTGGTGAGGAATTCCCTAAATTAGTTTATTTACTTGATGAACATAATTGCTTAGAAGGCGGAAAATATGATTATATCACTAAACTAGCAGCTAAGTGTAATACTAAGAGACTAGTACCAGATTATCAATCTGCCAAAATTATGAGAAAAAATTATGATGGAGAGACATTCCCTCCAATGGGATGTAGATCACATCTAAGCAATTGGAAAGATGAAAATGGAAATTATAAATGGTACGGAAGATTTAATCAAGGTGTTATATCTCTTAACTTAGTGCAAGTAGCACTAACAGCTAATAAAGATATGAATAAATTTTGGAAAGTATTAGATGAAAGATTAGACCTTTGTAAAGAAGCTTTAATGGTTAGGCATAACTTCTTATTAGGAACTACATCAGATATATCTCCAATCCACTGGCAACATGGTGGTATTGCAAGACTTAAAAAAGGAGAAAAGATAGACAAGTTATTAAAAGATGGTTACTCAACACTTTCGTTAGGTTATGTAGGAATATATGAAATGACTCAAGCAATGCTAGGAGTAAGTCATACTACAAAAGAAGGTGAAGAGTTTGCATTAAAGGTTATGCATTACCTGAATGAAACTTGTAGTAGATGGAAAAAGGAAACTGGATTAGGTTTTGGATTATATGGTACTCCAGGAGAAAGTTTAACTTCAAGATTTTGCAGAATAGATAAACAAAAATTTGGAGAAATAAAAAATGTAACAGATAGAATGTATTATACGAATTCATATCATGTTCATGTAACTGAAGAGATAGATGCATTTTCTAAGTTAACATTTGAAAGTCAGTTCCACGATATAAGTTTAGGTGGATGTATAAGTTACGTAGAAGTACCAGACATGAGTAAAAACCTACCTGCTGTAGAGCAGATAATTAATTATATATATCATAACATTCAGTATGCTGAAATAAATACGAAGCCAGATGTATGTTTCAAGTGTGATTATACTGGAGAAATGAAGTTAGACAATGATCTAGAATGGTATTGTCCAAACTGTGGAAATAGAGATAAGGATGAAATGCAAGTTATGAGAAGAACTTGTGGTTATATAGGCTCAAATATGTGGGGCAAAGGACGTACTCAAGAAATAGGAGAAAGAGTACTACATCTATAAGATTTGGAGTGATGAAATTGAGATTTTCTAAAATAAAAGATAATGATATAGCAAATGGGTTAGGAATAACCATGTCTTTTTGGACACAAGGGTGTCCACACCGTTGTAAAGGGTGTTTTAATAAAGAAACATGGGATTACAACGGTGGAAAAGAGTTTACAAAGGATAACCTAGATTATATTCTTACCAATATAAATAAAAATAATATTAAAAGAGATTTATCAATATTAGGTGGAGAACCATTATGTGAACAGAACATTCATGGAGTTATAGAGCTTTGTAAGGAATTTAAAAGACATTATCCAGATAAGACAATATACTTATGGACAGGTTATACTTTAGAGAACTTTAATTATATCCAAAAGAAAATATTAAACTATGTAGATGTTTTAATAGATGGAAAGTTTGAAGAGGAGAATAAAAATTTATCTATTATGTTAAGAGGATCTTCAAACCAAAGAGTTATAGATGTAAAAAAAACATTAAGAGAAGAAAATATAGCATTACATGAAGTATGTTAAGATGTTAAAAACATAATTAAGGAGACATTTATATATGATAATGAACGTGAAAAAAATCAGTGATAGTGCTGTTATACCAATATTTGCACATGCAACAGATAGTGGATTTGATTTATTTACATGCGAGGACTTAGTTGTAGAAGGTCGAAAAAAAGCTATAGCTAAAACGGGATTAATTTTCGAAATACCTTATGGATGGGGAATACAAATCAAAAATAAATCGGGAATAACTATGAAAGGTGTTCCAACTACTTCTGGAGTCAATGCAGATATAACGGTATACGAAGGTACTGTAGATATGGATTATAGAGGTGAAGTAGGTATAATGTTAAAAAATGAAGAAGATCATCAAATAACAATACCTAAGCATACAAAAATAGCTCAAGGAGTATTAAGGAAGGTATATCATTGTACATTCGAAGAAGTAAAGGAAGTCAATGAAACAGTTAGAGGAGAAGGTGGATTTGGTTCTACTGGAAACACATTAAAGTAAATATTTATGACGAAATAAAGTTCTTAGAAATTCTGGGGACTTTATTTTTTATTATATTATAAAATGTACTCTAATTAAGTTAAATATTTTTGAGAAAAGGATTGCTTAAATAAATTTTGTATGTTAGTATACAAGAAGGGAAAGTTACATTAATTTATAATATGGAACTATTAGTTACAATTGAGATGAAAAGTATAAAAATTAGGAGAATATACTTGTTTTATATAAATATATAAATTATATGGATAGGGTGGAGGATATAATATGCAAACTGTTTTTGAACAATATGAAAAATCAAGTGAATTTTTAGTATGTGTAGATTCTGATGGATGTGCGATGGATACTATGGAAATAAAACATAGAAAATGTTTTGCACCAGAAATGATAAAGACATGGAATTTATTTGAAAAGGAAGATTATATATTAAATCTTTGGTATGATTTAAACCTTTACACAAGAACAAGAGGAATAAATAGATTTAAAGGTCTTGCTGAAACTTTCAAGATAATAAGTAAAGAAGGTATAGAAATAAAAGACCTTGATAGTATAATAAATTGGGTTGAAACAACTAATGAATTATCAAATAATTCATTAAGAAGAGAAATAGAAAAAACTGATAGTGAAGGGTTAAAAATGACTTTAGCATGGTCACTAGCAGTAAATGAATCAATAGAGAACTTACCTCAAGATGATGAGCCATTTGAAGGCGTTAAAGTAGGTTTAGAAGGGATATCTAAATTAGCAGATATTTCAGTTGTTTCATCAGCTAATGGAGAAGCATTAGATAGTGAATGGAACAGACATGATTTAGTTAAGTACCTTAAAGCTTTATTAGGACAAGAAGCTGGAACTAAGCAACACTGTATAGCAGAGCTTAAGAAAAAAGGATACGATGCTAATAAGATATTAATGGTTGGTGATGCACCTGGGGATTTACATGCAGCTCAAAATAATGATGTAAACTTCTATCCTATATTAGTTAACAAAGAAGGATTCTCTTGGGAGAGACTATTAAATGAAGCTGTACCTAAATTAATAGAAGGTACTTTTGATGAAAAATATCAAAATCAATTAATAGAAGAATTTAATAGTTCATTAAAATAGCCAATACACACTTTAATCAAATAAATTAACTATAAAAATAAGGCGGGATTTTATATCCGGTCTTATTTTTATTATAAAATATATTTATTAATTGACTACTTATATTAAGAAATATAAACTTAAAAGATAGTGTATAAGAAAATAAGGGTATATAAACCTTATTAAAAATAATCAATTTATATAATATAGTAGGAGGTTTTAAGTGAATAACATAATAAAATCTAATAGAATCAAAGGTATAATTTGTATAATATGTTCAGCATTAGGTTTTGCGCTTATGTCAGCCTTTGTTAAGTTAGCCGGAGATTTACCAAATTTCCAAAAAGTATTTTTTAGAAATTTAGTATCTGCAATTATAGCTTTATACCTAATAATTAAAAATAAAGGAAGCATGACTGGTAAAAAGGAAAATAGAAAGTTATTATTTATGAGATCTTTATTCGGTACATTGGGCGTAATTCTTAATTTTTATGCAATTGATAAGTTGGTATTATCCGATGCAAACATGTTAAATAAAATAAGCCCATTTTTAGTAGTAATATTTAGTGCAATATTTTTAAAAGAAAAAATAAATAAAAATCAAATAGTATCTATAGTTATAGCATTTACAGGTGCATTATTTATTATAAAGCCAACTTTTAGTGTAGAGATAATACCTTATATGGGAGGCTTAATGTCAGCTGTATTTGCAGCATCAGCATATACATGCTTAAGATCAATTGGAAATAAAGAAGAAGCGCATACAATAGTATTTTTCTTTTCAATGTTTTCACTAATAAGTATATTACCGATGTTTATATATGTATATGAACCTATGACATTTAAACAATTGCTTTATATGATATTAGCAGGCGTATTTGCTAGTTTAGGACAATTTGGAGTAACATTAGCATATAGATATGCTCCAGCAAAAGAAATATCTATATTCGATTATAGTAATATAATTTTCTCAGCTATACTAAGTATATTTATATTCAATCAATATCCAGACATATTTAGCATAGTGGGATACATTATAGTATTCACAGCATCTTATTATGTATTTTTATATAATAAAAAGTTAGATAGAATAGAAAATAAAAAAAATGCATCGTCATAATCACTATAATTAAAAAAGGTTTGAATTGATATAATATATGTAATAATATTGTTATAGATAAAATTCAACATAAAATAAAGAATGATAAGGGTGTCAAAATGGAAGATTTAAAAAAAGCAATAAAAGAAATAGCAGAGCAAGAAATTATTAAAGTTGTAATTAGTAACAAAATGAGTAAAGATTTTGAGTACAATAAAATAAATTTTGCATTAAAAGAAAAAGGAAATAAAGAATACTATCAAATTGAAAAGTTTACTGATAAGCAAGTATTCCATGAAAATATAGAAAAAGACCAATTAGAAGATAAGATGTTAGAGTTTATATCTTTTTATAAACAACTTTCTGCTTGGTCAACTACTAATAACTTTGATTTAAAGATATCGAAAAAAGGTAAAGTATTCTTAGGTAAGAAAAAAAGTGATAATTCTAATCTTGTTAATAAAAGTCACAACAAAGAAAAGAATTATATCCTTAAAGAGGGAATGATAATACAGCCTCTTATAGACTTGGGAGTATTTACGAAAGAAGGAAAAGTAATTAAATCAAAATATGATAAATATAAACAAATAAATAGATTTGTAGAAATAATAGATGATGAAATAAAAAAGAATGATCAAAAAGAGTTAACTATTTTAGATTTTGGATGTGGAAAATCTTATTTAACATTTGTATTGTATTATTATTTTGTAGAAATTAAAAAGATTAATGTAAAGATGATAGGCTTAGACCTTAAGAAAGATGTAATTAAAAAATGCAATGAAATAGCTGAAAGATATGGATATGAAAATCTTCATTTTGAACTTGGCGATATAAATGGATTTAAATATAATAATAAAGTGGATATGGTAATTACATTACATGCTTGTGACACAGCTACTGATTATGCCTTATATAATGCTATTAAGTGGAATAGTAAGATGATATTCTCAGTTCCATGTTGTCAGCATGAGTTTAATCATCAAATGAAAACTGATACACTATCTATATTAACTAAGTATGGTATAGTACAAGAAAGAGTAGCAGCCCTTATGACAGATGCAGCTAGAGCTAATTTACTAGAAGCTGTTGGATACAAAACTCAGCTTTTAGAATTTATAGATATATCACATTCGCCTAAAAATATATTAATTAGAGCTTCAAAGGGAAGTGTAAGTAAAGAGAAAAAAGAGAAAGCATTAAAAGAAATAAATAATTTAATGGATCAATTTAACTTTAGTCCAACTTTATACAACTTATTAAAAGATGATAACTTAATTTAAAAATATAAATAAAAACCACTTTAAGTAGATTTTAAAATCTTATTTAAAGTGGTTTTTATTATAAGTTATATTAATTTATATGTTTTTAACGCTATCTTGACTAGATATTTTTTTCTTATTTGCAATTCCTGTAAGCATAAGCGATAAAGCACCATCACCTGTAACATTACAAGCAGTACCAAAACTATCTTGAAGAGCAAATATTGTTAATATAAGTGCTGTTCCAGTCTCATTAAAGGCAAGAACACTAGTTATAAGTCCTAATGAAGCCATGACTGTACCACCAGGAACACCAGGAGCACCTATTGCAAATACTCCAAGTAATATTATGAATAAAATCATAGATGACATACTTGGAAGTTGACCATAAAGTATTTGAGACACAACCATTACAAAGAATACTTCAGTTAGTACTGAACCACAAAGATGTATATTAGAGCAAAGTGGTATAGAGAAATCTAATATATCTTTTCTTAAAACTTTCGATTTTCTAGCACAGCTTAAAGCTACTGGTAATGTAGCAGCTGAAGACATACTTCCTACGGCTGTTAAGTATGCAGGTCCATAGTACTTTATAACTTCTATCGGATTCTTGCCAGATATAGCTCCTCCAATTATGTATAATAGTGAAAGCCATATAAAATGACCGATAAGAACAATAACTATGACTTTTAAGAATACAGGTAAGTGGTTAGTAATAGAACCTTCATATGCTAATGCGGCAAATGTTGTAGCTATAAAGAATGGTAATATAGGTATTATTATTTTATTAACTAAGCTTAAAACAATTCCTTGGAATTGATCTAATAATTTTTCAAATAAATCTGCTTTAGTCCAAGTTACAGCAAGTCCTATTATTATAGATAAAAATAAAGCACTCATAACAGGCATGACTTGTGGGATATCTAATTTAAATATAAGTTCTGGTAATTCACGTAAAGCTTCAGTTGTAGATTCAATTGATAATTTTGGTATTAATATGTACCCAAAAATAGCAGAGAATAAAGCTGCTCCTACAGATGATAGATAAGCAAGACCAACAGCATACCCTAATAGTTTAGAAGCATTATTGTTAAGTTTTGCTATAGATGGTGCTATAAATCCGATGATAATTAATGGAACTGCAAAAAATATGACTTGCCCTAAGATGTATTTTAATGTAACTACGATGTTCATAAATCCTTCAAATGAATAAAATCCAATTAAAAGTCCTAAAGTAACTGCTAGTACTAGCTTAAAAATTAAGCTATCAAATAATTTTTTCATGTTAAAGCTCCCCTTCATTTAAAATAATAAATAAGATATAGCATTGATGTGAAAAATAGAAGTAATACTAGCTACATAAAAAGTTTAACATTTGTTATCTTAATATTCAACAAATGTTATAATAAAAAAATAATATATAAATAAATACTATTTATATATTATTTTATTGAATACTAACAGTTATGGAGGATGTAAATGAAAAGAGAAGATTATATTTCTTGGAATGATTATTTTATGGGAATTGCTATACTTTCTGGAATGAGAAGTAAAGATCCATCAACTCAGGTAGGAGCTTGTGTAGTTGATAAAGATAATAGAATTGTATCAATAGGATACAATGGATTTATTAATGGATGTAGTGACGATGATTTTCCTTGGAGTAGAGAAGGAGAATTTTTAGATACAAAATATCCATATGTAGTTCATGCGGAACAAAATGCTATTCTTAATGCAAGAGGGAAATCACTTGAAGGATGTAGAATATATGTAAATCTTTTTCCATGTCATGAATGTGCTAGAAATATTATACAATCAGGGATAAGAGAAGTTTACTACCTTAGTGATAAATATGCGGAAACAGACTCTATAAAAGCATCAAAATATATGTTTGAAAAATCAGGAGTAAAATTAGTACAGTTATCTCCAGAAGTAGAAAAAATCGAAATAAAATTAAAATAAGACTCTCATATATTGAGAGTTTTTTTGTTAAAATTTACTATGAATAATCAAAATACTTTTAAAAAAATAATAAAAATGGTAAAATTAACAAGAACCGACCAGTCGGTCAGATGAAAGATATTTTGGGGAGGAAAGTAGATGTTTTCAAAATTTAGTGTAAAAAAGCCATTAACCATATTTGTATCTGTAATACTTACTGTAATTTTAGGAATAGTATCATTTACAGGTATGACGACAGATTTATTGCCAAAAATGGATTTACCATATGTAGTGGTAATTACAACATATCCAGGTGCAAGTCCAGAAAAGGTTGAATTAGGAGTTACGAAACCATTAGAAAAGGTACTGGCTACTACAAGTGGAATAGAAAATATAGATAGTGTTTCAAGTGAAAACTCAAGTATGATTATTCTTGAATTCAGTCAAGAGATGAACATGGATAGTGCAATGATAGATTTGAGCGGTAAAATTGATCTTGTAAAATCCCAACTGGATGAAGAGGTTGGATCACCAATGCTTATGAAGCTTAATCCAGATATGATGCCAATAATGGTAGCAAGTGTTGACGTAGATGGATTAGATATAAAAGAAGTATCTAAGTATGTAAAAGATGAAGTTATACCGGAGTTCGAAAGAATAGATGGAGTAGCTTCTGTAGATACAATGGGGATATTAGAAGAAAGCATCGGTATAACATTGGATAATGAAAAAATTGATGCTATCAATAATAAAGTTCTTAAATCAATTGATTCAAAATTAGCAGAAACTAAATCTCAATTAGATAGTGCTAAAGCACAGATAAAAGAAGGTAAAGATGTATTAGCAAAGGAGAGTAAGAGTAAGACAGAGGAGTTAATCAATGGAGGAAATGCTCTTGAAGAAGGTAAGGATCAAATAAAAAATGCTATTAATAATTTACCACAATTACAAAAAGATTTAGAAACTCAAAGAAAAGATTTAGTATTAAAAAAAGATGCTCTTAATTGGGTAATAGAACAACAGGAACAAGCTGGTATACCTGTAACTGAAGAACAACAAGCAGCGTTAAGCCAATTTGAAGAGGGAATAAAGTCTATCGATAAAGGTATAGAAGATATAAAAAGTCAAAAGCCTACTTTAGAAAGTAGTTTAAAAGATATAATAGAGAAGCAAAAACAATTAGAAATGGGTAAAGTTGTACTGAATCAAGAGCTTACTAAAGCCTCTTTGAATCTTTCAAATAGTGAAGCTCAACTAGAAGAGTCTATTAAGAAATTTGAAGAATCTAGAGATGAGGCATATAAAAATGCGAATATAAGCGGTATGCTTACAAAAGATACTATAAGTAAAATTTTAATGGCTCAGAACTTCTCTATGCCAGCTGGATATATTTCGCAAGACGGAAATGAGTACATAGTAAAAATAGGAGATAAAGTAAAGGATATAAAAGAATTAGAAAATCTAGTACTTTTCAACATAGATGTAGCCGGTATAGGTGATATTAAATTAAAAGATGTAGCTAAGGTTGACATGATTGATAATTCGGATGATATGTACGCTAAGATCAATGGAAATGATGGGATAATTCTAACTTTCCAAAAACAAAGTACAGCGTCAACATCTGAAGTTTCAAATAAAATAAATAAGACTATAGAAACTCTTACAGAAGAAAATAAGGAGATGCACATAACAGCTTTACAAGACCAGGGGATATATATTGATTTGGTTGTAAACTCTGTATTAAATAACCTTGTGTTAGGAGGTATATTAGCTGTAATTATATTATTTGTATTCTTAAAAAGTGTAAAACCAACAATAATAATAGCATTTAGTATACCAATAAGTTTATTATTCGCATTAACATTAATGTATTTTAGTGGAATTACATTGAATATGATTTCATTGTCTGGTTTAGCTCTTGGAGTAGGTATGCTAGTTGATAATAGTATAGTTGTTATTGAAAATACAGCTAGATTAAGAAATAAGGGTATGAATGTTGCAACAGCATCAGTAAAAGGTGCTAGTCAAGTTGCAGGAGCTATATTTGCATCTACATTAACTACTGTGTGCGTATTCTTACCGATTGTGTTTACTAAGGGTATAGCAAGACAGCTATTTGAAGATATGGGACTAACAATAGCATACTCTTTATTAGCAAGTTTAATAGTAGCATTAACATTAGTGCCAGCAATGTTCTCAACTATGAATATTGACCCTAAAGAAAAAGAAGATAAACTCTTTGATAAGATTATATATTTATACGAAAAATTACTAAAAAATAGTTTGAAACATAAGTTTATAGTTTTAACTTTAGCAGTAATTTTACTTATATCAAGCACATTATTGGTTATAGCAAAAGGTACTACACTAATGCCTACTAGTGATAGTACCCAGATTTCAGTATCAATGGAAATGCCAAAAGACTCAACACAAGAAGATTCTAGAAATATGAGTGATAAAATAATTGATAAATTAACAACTATTGATGATATAGAAACTGTAGGGGCAATTGAATCTAGTGGTGGAATGATGAGTAGTATGTCAGGTAGTGGTAATATATCATTTTATGTCTTACTAAAGGAAGATAAAAAGTTAACTAGTCAAGAAATTGGAGATTTGATAACAGAAAAAACATCAGATTTAGATTGTAAAATAAGTGTAAATACATCGACAATGGACATGTCAGCCTTAGGAGGATCTGGAGTAGAGATTATTATAAAAGGTAAGGACTTAGATAAATTAAAAGAAATTAGTAATGAGGTTTCAGAGATAGTAAGTAGTGTAGAAGGAACAATAGATGTATCTAATGGATTAGAAGATGCAGACAAAGAAACTCGTATAATTGTTAATAAAAATAGTGCAATGAAGCATGGATTAACAGTAGCTCAAGTTTATCAAGAACTTTCATCAGCATTAAAAGATGAAACTGCGGCAACTACATTAGAGCTTGAAGATAATGATTATCCTGTAGTTTTAATAAATAGTGATGAGGATAAATTAAAAAAATCTAACTTAGAAAACTTTACTATAACAGTAAATAAAGATGGAGAAGAAGAAAAAGTAAAAATAAGTGATATAGCAATAATAAAAGAAGAAGAAAGTTTATCTTCAATAAGCCATAAGAGTCAGAATAGAAGTATTTCTGTAACAGCAGGAATTGATAGTAGACATAATATTGGTCTTGTAAGTAAAGATATTGAAGAAAAGCTAAAAGGTTATGATTTACCTGATGGATATAGTATTGATATGGGAGGCGAGCAAGAATCTATAAATAGTGCCTTTGGTGATTTAATTAAAATGATTACCTTAGCAATTGTATTTATATATTTAATAATGGTTGCTCAATTCCAATCATTATTATCTCCGTTTATAGTGTTGTTTACAATTCCATTAGCATTTACAGGAGGATTCTTGGGGCTGCTTATTACTGGTACTGAGTTAAGTATGATATCCCTTCTTGGATTCTTAATACTTTCTGGTATAGTAGTTAACAATGGTATAGTATTCGTAGATTATGTTAATCAATTAAGATTAGATGGAATGAATAAGAAAGAAGCATTAGTATTAGCGGGTAAAACTAGAATTAGACCGATATTAATGACTGCCCTTACAACAATACTAGGTTTATCGACTATGGCTCTTGGAGTTGGCATGGGAGCAGACTTAATGCAACCTATGGCTATTGTTACAATCGGAGGATTAAGTTATGCTACAATCTTGACACTATTTATAGTTCCTATAATGTATGATATACTACATCGTAGAAAACTAAAGAAGATAGTTATAGAGGAGGATGAGATGTAGTGAAAGGCAATCTGCACTCTGAGAAAGAAATATTAATATTTAATGGTGTTATGAAACTCATGAATGAAGGCGTTAATATACATACTATAAAAGTAGCAGATATTGCTAAATCAGTTGGTATAGGAAAAGGTACTGTGTATGAATATTTTAAGTCTAAAGATGAGTTGTTAGAAAAATCTTTAATTTATTATATGAACTTAAGTATCAACAAAGCTATAGAAAAAATAGATAATGCAAATGGATTTAAAGAAAAAATATATACTATGCTAGAAATAGCTAAATGTAATGTCCAAGATTTTAATTCTGGAAATGGATTTTTATTCTCTAATATGGGGTCGTGTGAATTTGCATATCTAATGAAATCGGAGAATGAAGATTTTAAATATAGAGAAAATATTATAAATGAAAGTATTGAAAATGTAGTATTAGTAGGTATAAAAGAACAAGTTATTAAAGGCCAAAATAATAAAGAATATGAAAATCTGGTGATTAAAAGCGCTATAATAGGGTTTGCAAATGCTCTTTATTGTAGTAAATTTACAACAGAAAATGATATATATGAATTAAAAGAAAAATCATATAAATTAATTATTAAAGGATTAAACTAATTATAAGGGTACTATCTTAAATTATGTCAATAAGTAATTTGAGATAGTACCTTTTATTGATAAGATTAGTATTTGGAAAAATATAGATTAAATTTAAGATTTATATTATTATATATATATAATAGGCTAAGGGGGAAGTAGTCACTGGTATGGAGGATACAGATTTTTATTATAATACTTTAAAAAAAATATTAAATTGCAATTTAGATATGCTAACTGAGGAAGAAATTGTTGAGTTAGCTAAAAAATATGGAGAAATTCAAAATGAGTGTATCTTAAATGATAATTTAGAAGAATATCTAGATTTACTAGTTAAGATTGAGAAAAAAATTATAGATAAAGAACTAGATTTTCTATTAATTAAAGAGCAATATATAATAAATCTAATGGATTTAGCACGTATAAAACGTGACAAAGGTAAAAATGATGAAGCTGCAGAATTATATTGGGAAATCTTAAGTAAGGATAGTAAAGAACACTTAAGTGATAGAAATTATATTATTGCAAACTTGATAGAATTAGGGAAAGATGTAACTTTAGTTTTAGAAGAAATTGAAAAATATAAAAGTGATTTTAGATATAGAGATATATTAGAAGAATACAAAAAGAAGAATTTTAGTAAAGTTAAATTGGAACTTTTAAATATATTTGAAGAAAATATAGAAAAATTAGAAAAAACCCTATAGTGGGTTTTTTTATTTTTATTTAGTTTTATTTGAGCTAAGTCTAATTAATTTATGTAAATTAAAGTTTCTAAATAAAGTAGATATAAGAATGACACCTAGAGCTAAAGCTCCAGCACTCGCTAATGTATTTGTACCAAAGTCAAGGGCTTTTATATAGTCACCTTTTAAAAATTCAAATAAGGTGTTATAAACACCATAACCAGGTACAAGCGGTATTAAGCAACATACACTAAGTATTGTAGCTGGAGTCATATATATTCTTGCGCAAATTTCGCAATAAATACTGAATACTACAGCTGAAATAAATAATGAAGAACTATCTCCTAGGCCATAATTTAAACATACTTTATAAACAAACCATCCTAATGCACCGCCAATTCCAGCAACGTATAAATATTTACCTTTAACATTGAAAAGAATTCCAAAACTAAAAGCAGCAAAAAAGGATGCTATAATTTCAATTAGCATATTACATTCCTCCTAACTTTAGGTATAGATGAAGAACAGATCCAGTTCCAACTGCTGTAGATATACCTATAAATAGTGCTTCTGCAGCTTTAGATAAACCAGCTAATAATTGACCTTCTAGTATATCTCTAATAGAATTAGTAAGAGACAGTCCTGGTACTAAAAGCATTATACTACCAGCAACAACTTTGTTTAAATCAGCAATAATACCTAAGTTTAGAAGCAATATAGAATAGATAGAAATTAATGCTCCACAAATACTATTAATAAAAAATTCATTTAAAGAGGATTTATTTAAAAATAATGATAGCGATTTTGTTAAAATTCCAATAATAAAAGCACCGATAAAATCAATTATTCCACCACCAAATAAAACTGCAAATGTAGATGTTGCGACACCTGAATATAATAGGGTAGTTTTAATAGAATAAGAGTCATCTTTACATAATTTTTCTAATTCTTTTTCACAAAACTCAATACTAGGTCTTTTTTTATAGATTGTTCGAGATAAAGAGTTTATATTGTGGACCTTATTTAAATCTATACTTCTAGAACTAATTCTTTTAACTACTGAATATATTTTACCATCCATTATAATAGATACCATTACTGCAGTAGGGGACGCAAAAACATCAACATCATCAACTGAAAATGATTGACACATTCTAGTTATTGTCTCTTCAACTCTATAAGTTTCTCCACCACTTTGGAGCATAATTTTACCTGCGTTAGAGGAAAAATTGAGAATTCTATTTATATCCATAATTACCACCTTTCTAATAACAATATTGGTATTATAACATGGATAAGAATAGATAATAAACTAGTTTAATAATAAAATTTTTATATAATAGTTTATTATAGATATATTTCTTTAATGTATAATT
This sequence comes from Romboutsia faecis, assembly GCF_014323405.1. Classification (GTDB taxonomy): domain Bacteria; phylum Bacillota; class Clostridia; order Peptostreptococcales; family Peptostreptococcaceae; genus Romboutsia_E; species Romboutsia_E faecis. The sequence continues at coordinate 381,306 of NZ_JACRWE010000004.1, forward strand.
ACTATTATGATACACTATAGTTTGGGCCATATTTTTATTATTAGGATTATTAGGTGAATTAAATGAAATTAAATAAAAATAATTTAAAAAACATATATGATACTATAAGTAGTTTATTCTCGTTAAATTTTATAGTGATTTACAATAATGAAGATGAAATTACTAGATTGAATAATATTGAATTACCAGATTGTATAAAAGAAGATGAAATGAAAATGATAAATACCATATCAGAAAAAATCTCTTTAAGGTGCGAAAATACAGTATGTTACTTTGAAAGTAAAATGAAGTTGAAATACATATCATTTAGTGTATGCTCAGGCGAAGATTATGAGGGGAGCATTATTATAGGACCATATATAAACTCCCCTAACCAATTAGAAGTAGTGGATAGTAGTGGAAGAAACTTAGATAAAGTTATTCCTATAATTAAAATATTACAAGAAAAAGCTATAGAAAATATAGTTACCTCAATGATTAATTATCAAATTGAAAATACAAAGGTAACGATCATACATGAAGATGCAAATATAAGGAACACTAATAAAAATCGATATATAAAAGAATTTGATATGAGCTTAATAAATATAAGAGAAAGATATAAACTAGAAAATCAGTTATTGCACTATGTAAGTATGGGAGATAACGATAAAGCATCTAAAATAGTGGGCAAAGATTTAGTTGTAGATCTTAATCGATTTCCAGATGAGCCTATGAGAAATTTAAAAAATTTTGCTATAACTATGAATACACTTTTGAGAAAGGCTGTACAAGAAAATAATATAGAACCATATGTCTTAGATAGTATATCAGAGTATTTTGCTAAAAGAATAGAAAGATCTAGCAAGATGAGTATTATATATAGCATATTTGAAGAAATGATAAAAGAATACTGTAATTTAGTTAATGAGTACAAAACTAAAGGATATTCGAAATTAGTGTCAAATGCAATTAATTATGTCAAATTAAACTTTAAATATGAAATAAGTCTTTCTAGTATAGCTGATGAATTATTTGTACATCCAACTTATTTAGCTAAAAAGTTCAAAGAGGAGACTGATAAAACTATCTCAGAATATATAAATGAAATTAGAGTAAAAGAAGCTAAGATGATGTTAAAAAGTACAGAGTTTAAAATTGAAGATATTGCATACTACGTAGGATATAATGATAAAAAATATTTTTCGAAGGTATTTAAAAAAATATACAATCAGTCACCAAGCGATTATAGAAAGTATAATTAAATAAAGAAGGTATATAAAAGTTATTTAAAACTTATATATACCTTCTTTATTATATAATATATTAAATTATTTTTTTATTTGGCATAAGTCTTTATCTAGTAAGAAAACAAGTCTTTCATCGAAAGCACCTTCTAACATTTTGTTTAAGTCACGAATAGAAGAATTTTTCATCATACCTAACATTGGACTTTCTATCATTTTACCTAGATATTTAGCTAAAACAGCTTTAGTCTCTTCATTTTCTAATAATTCGCCCATTGTGCAATTAGTAGAGTAAACATCATCAGTTATATTTAATTCAGTTATTTCAACACCATTTAATAAGTTAACTAAACTTTCATCAAACCAGTTAGCTGCTGGACCGCCTGTTTTGTCTGGGCACTCATAAACTGGATTTGGTTCATCAACTTTGTTGAATAAAGCAAAATCAGTAAATTCTTGACCATCTTTAGTTGCTATAACTTTTATATTATTTTGACCATCTACTAATTTAACATTTTCAAATACAAATGTATTTTCACCAGAGATAGTATTTAATTTTTCTCCATTTACAAATAACGTAACTTCATCGCAGTTAGAGTAAACTTTAACATTTATAGTTTCAGTGGCTCTTTCTATAAATCTCTTACTATTTATATGAACAAATGGTACTTTAGACCATGCAGCCTTATAAGCGTAGAATGCATCTTTCTTTATTTTACGGTCAAATGTCATTAGACCTTTGTTATTTCTACCTTTAACTCCACCTTCATCTCTTATAGCAGAACCGAAATCGAAGAAGTTCCATACATATGTTCCCCATACAAATGGTCTTTCATTGAAATATTTTATTAACATTTCATGATATAAAGCATGATATTCTTCTGTATAGTCTTTTACTTTTGGTTCATCAGTGTGGTAAGTCATTATACCTTCGGCACCATATTCAGAAATACCTAAACACTTATCAGGATTTACAGCATGGAATTCATCTAACCAATCTGCGAAATCTTCAGTCTTTCCAGTATACCAACCATAGTATTTATTGTAAGCTACTATATCAGTATAAGTATGGTATTCATCATTATCAGGAACCATCATTACTTGAGCTTGAGTAGTTAAACGAGTTTTATCTTCATTGTGAACTATTTCATTTAAGTCTTGAACTATTTTTCTAACGTATGGTAAATCTCCACCTATTTGTATTTCGTTTTGAACTCCCCACATTACTATAGAAGAGTGGTTGTAGTTTTGACGAATTAATTCTACCATTTGATCTTTAGCATTTTGTCCAGTGAAATCTGTTTCAGATGCTCTAGATATAAATGGAATTTCAGCCCAAATTACCATACCTTCTTTATCGCATAAGTCATAGAAATATTGATCATGTTGATAGTGGGCAAGACGTATAGAGTTAGCGCCAACTTCTTTTATTAACTGCATATCAAGTTCGTGATCTTCTTTACTTAAAGCCCAACCTTTATCTTTCTTATCTTGGTGACGAGATACACCTTGTAATTTTAAATGTTTTCCATTTAAGAAGAAACCTTCTTTTGGATCAAAGTGGAAGTATCTTAAACCAGTTGCTATATTTAATTCATCTAGCATATCATTATGTCTTTCAACTGTTACTTGAACATTGTAAAGGTAAGGATTTTCAACACTGTTCCAAAGTATAGGATTTTCAACTGTTATAGGTAATATTACTTCTGTAGTTCCTTCTACAATAACATCCTTTGCATTGTATATAACAACATTTCCATCAGCATCTAATACAGTTGCGGCAACTCTGATAGCTTCTTTTTCTTCATTTTCATTAGTTATATTAGCTTTTACAGTTATTTTTGCTAACTCATCAGTTACTTCATCTTGAGATATGAATACACCTTGAGAGCCTTTATTCATTAAGTCAAAGTGAACATCTTCAGTAACTATTATATTTACATCTCTATATATTCCACCGTAGAATGTGAAGTCAGCCATTAATGGATAAACATCTTCAACAGCAGTGTTATCAGCCTTAACAGCGATAGTGTTTTCTCCACCAAAGTTAACTAATTCTGTTATATCGTATCTAATTATAGAATATCCACCTCTATGTTCCCCTAAGTGAATACCATTAACATAAACGTTAGATATACTATTAATAGCACCAAATTCTATGTATATTTTTTTACCTTCATAAAGTTTATCTATAGTAAGGTTTTTTCTGTACCAGCAAGCCCCTCTGAAGAATTCATTTCCTGCTGAACCATCTATAGCATTCCAAGTATGAGGAACATTTACAGACTCCCAGTTAGAAGTGTTAAATTCCTTTGCAGAAGCATCAACAACATCTTCTTTAATAAAACTCCAATTATCATTAATATTAAATATTTTTCTCATTTGCTTACTCCCTTCTTGTGATGTATTGATAATATTATAACACTAAAAAAAGCTTTTATAGTGGTCTAAAATAGACAATGGTGAATTATTTTAGTTTATTTGGAATGGCAGAATACTAGGATAAAATAAAAAAAGTCTAAATCAGTAAGATAGATTTAGACTTTTTTATTTTAAGGATAATTTTACTATATATTTATGCTATAAAATTGGAATAATATTGGTTAACTATAGGTTCACAGATATTAAGTATTTTCTTATTCCATCCAAATTGTAAGAAGAAATTTAATTTTAAACTTTCCAAATCAGAAGATGATCCAATAGCAATTAGTGCTTTTGTTACAGTTTTATTTGTATATCCATAACTTTTTAATTCTGTTATAATTTCATCTTCTAAATCGAGTATAGGATCGTTATGTATATTATATAAATCATGTGAAATAGATAATATATCGGAAATAAGTTCTATGTGACATCTATTTTTAGATAAATTTTTTAAAAGGTTTATAGATGACAGATATCCTTTATCTTTACTAACTATGTAATAATTTGAATTTTCATCTTTTGATCCAATTAAATAACCTAAATATCCAATTAATTGAAAATCTAAGCTATTTTTTATTCCTGTAGTGACATTTATTTTTTCTATTTTGGAACTTGTATTTAGAGATTGAATAATAGAATCTTTAAAATTAGTGGAAGATGTTCTTTTTGTTGTAAATAGAATTATCCTATCGCTAGGACTAAGAAGATGTGCTCCATGTAGAGCTCTTATATTTACGTTTTCTGTATCGACTAAAAATATTTTCTTCATTTATGGTTCCCCCTTTAACTTTCTATTACAAATAAAGTGTTACCATAAATTATTTAAATAATACTTTAGTATAGGTTAAAATTTCAAATCCATGGTATATATTGCAAGATTTATACTTATGATTGAGTGAGCATAATTAGGTTTTAAAGTTAACAGTAAATGTTAATAAAGAAGAAATATAGTAAGCATATTTTATTTGTATACGATTCTATAATTAGGCATATCTTCCCCCAAAAATTTCCATCTAATAAAGTCATCAAGAAAAATTGCAGCTAAAGATAAGAAAAACCAAATCGCTGTATAATTCAAACATACTTGACCCAATAAATTGAATGGCATATTAGAATAATCCCATACATTTAAATTAAGCCATAAATTTATTACTATCCCTGAAATAAATTCGATAGATGTAATTCCAATTGATGAAATAAACATTTGAAGTAAAAGAGGTGGATTAGATTTAAATATATTGTTAATTGACCCAATAAAAATAAAGCAAATACCACCTACTACTATCATTGAAAAATGAGAATATCCTCTATATAATATTTCTAAAAAATAATATATGAATCCACCTACCAAAAATAACGCTATATATTTAAATATACTTTTCATATAATACAAGCTATACACCACCTAATTCTATATGTTATAAGACTATTTTTTCAAAATATAGTGTTAAAATACTGTAAAGTAATAAGGTATATTTTGTAAAGATGGAAAACTGATAAAAAAAGTGAAATTGTACTAAATTTGACTTTGAAATGACACAATAATGACACAATTAAAATTGCTAATATAGATATAATTATCTTGGTAAGATAAATATTTATGAATTATAAAAGATAGAGGGGAGTAGGGTATGAAAAATTTAAAACTGGGATTAATTGCGGCTTTTATATTTGTTATTTTAAATCCAATTCAATCAAGTGCAATGCATATAATGGAAGGATTTTTACCTCCTATATGGTCTATAATATGGACTATTTTATTTATACCGTTTTTTTTAGTAGGTTTAAAATCTATAAATAAAATAGTAAAGGAACAGCCAAAGAAAAAATTACTGTTAGCATTATGTGGTGCATTTGTATTTGTATTGTCAGCTTTAAAAATACCATCAGTTACAGGAAGTTGCTCTCATCCGACAGGGGTAGGGTTAGGCGCAATATTATTTGGACCAAGTGTAATGGCCGTATTAGGAGTAATAGTTCTTTTGTTCCAAGCTATACTTTTAGCACATGGTGGATTAACTACTTTAGGTGCAAATGCATTTTCAATGGCAATAGTAGGACCTATAGTATCGTTCTTTACATTTAAACTTTTAAAAAATAAAATAAATAAGAGTTGGGCTGTGTTTATATCAGCAGCTTTAGGAGATTTGCTTACATATACAATAACATCTTTGCAGTTAGCTTTAGCTTTTCCGGATCCAACTGGAGGAATAATGGCATCAGCAACTAAGTTCTTAGGTGTATTTTTCTTTACTCAAATTCCAATAGCAATTGCTGAAGGTATATTAACTACTATACTTTATAACTTGATAGTTCAAAATGAAGGTGAGGAGGTTGCTGAGTATGGATACAAATGTTAAAGATAAAGACGTTAAAAAAGGTAACAAACTTAACTGGATGCTATTACTTTTAGCAATTGTATTAATAATACTACCACTAATATTTAATCCGTCAGCAGAATATGGTGGTGCAGATGGAGAGGCAGAAGAAGCAATAACTGAAATTTCACCTAATTATGAGCCATGGTTTACTAGTTTTTATGAACCACCAAGTGGAGAGATTGAAAGTTTATTATTCTCAACACAAGCAGCGTTAGGAGCTGGAATAATAGGTTATTATTTAGGTAGTAGAAAAAGAAAAAAATAAAAATGATGGGCTGTCTTAAATTTTAAGACCAGCCCTTTTGTTTTGTATTTATTTATAAATGTGTCAATATATGCTAATATAAGATAGGAAAAAACTCTAAGGGGGGAAAAAATTGAAGGATTCACTTTTAGTTTTGATTTGTGATGATCAACAATCTGTTCATGAAACTGTTGGAGAATACTTAAAATTGAATGGAATTAACTATATATCGGCTTATAATGGAATTGAAGCCATAGAAAAATGTCAAGAATATAGTCCAGATTTAATATTATTAGATCTAATGATGCCTAAGATGTTTGGAGAAGAAGTATGTAAAGAGATAAGAAAAAATAGTGATGTACCAATAATTATGTTAAGTGCAAAGGATGATACTATAGATAAGATATTAGGGTTAGAAATAGGTGCTGATGATTATATTACAAAACCTTTCTCACCAAGAGAAGTAGTAACAAGAATAAAGACTGTTTTAAGAAGAGCTACAACAAGTACTGTAAAAGAAGAGTGTGAGGTTAAATTTAGGGATTTAGAGATAAATTTAGATACCCATGAGGTTAAACTTAAAGGAGAACCTATAAAAATAACACCTAAAGAAATGAAGATACTTTATATGCTAGCATCTAGTCCAGGTAGTATATTTAATAGAGAACACATATTATCAGAAGTTTGGGGTTACGATTATTTTGGAGATACAAGGGTTGTAGACACTCAAATAAAAAGACTTAGAAAGAAACTTCAAAGAGATGATTTAAGTTGGGAAATCAGATCAGTTTATGGAGTAGGATATAAGCTTGAGGTGTTATAATGGACATTGGATATTTTAAAAAATTTTCAAATAAAGTTGGCAAGGTAACAACACTAATAGTAATTATGGTGATCTTATTTTGTAGCTTTACAATGAGTCAGTATTTTTTAAAAATAAAACTTGAAGAAACTAAGGTTAATGTAAATACTATAGTTGAAAACTTTGATAAAGATAAAAATAACATAAGCGATATTATAGATAAATATCCAATATATAATTCAATTATACAAGTATGTGATACAAGTGAAGATATTACTATAAGTAAAGAACAATTTACTAAAAAAATAGACTATGGAAATCTTACTATAGAAGACTTGCATAATGCATTAGAACCATATAAGGTATCTGTACTTAATGGAAATTCTATAAGTGGTATTATAAAGCTAAGTGAAGTAAAAGGAGATGTAATGATAATAGGAGAACCTTTAAAAGATGAAAATGAGAAGGTTGTAGGAGCTATTTTTGCATTAAAATTTACTAAAGAGTTTAATACTGTGTTAATAGGATTAAATACTGTATTAAGTATTAGTATGATTTTTATATTAATATCAATAATGACACCTTTTTACTTAATATTAAAGAAAACTTTTGAAAAAATAAGAAATATGACTGAAATGGTAATAGATATGTCTAAAGGAGATTACTCAGTAAGATTTGAAAAAGATGAAAATGAGCAATTAGACAAATTATCACGAGCTCTTAATGAGTTAGCTATTAGATTAGAACAAACTGTAAATCAATCAAAATTATTAGAGCAAACAAGAAGGGACTATGTAGCTAATGTAAGTCATGAATTAAAAACACCAGTAACTTCGATTAGAGCAATGGCAGAAATATTAAAGGATGGAAGTTTGGTAGATAAGGTAGATAAAGATAAGTATTATAGTATGATACTTAGGGAATCTATACGATTAGAATCACTTATAAAAGATATGTTAGAATTATCTAAACTTCAATCAGGAAAAGAATCCTTAGAGAAAACGAAAGTAAGATTAAATGAAACATTATTACAAGTTATTGATGAGTTTAAAATTATGTCTGAGGATTTAGATATAGAGCTTATTATAGATATAGATTTCGATGATTTACCAGAAGTGAACACTAATATTAACCGAATAGCTCAAGTACTAGTTATATTAATTGATAATGCTTTTAAATATACAGCGAATAATGGAAGTGTCACGTTAAAGGTTTTAAAAGAAGAAGATTACATAAAAGTAAGTGTATGTGACACAGGGGTTGGTGTAGAAGAAGAAGATATTCCGTTTATTTTTGATAGATTTTATCAAGCCGATAAATCACATTCATCAGAAGGAACAGGAATTGGACTGTCGATTGCCTGGGAAATAATGAAGAATTTAGGTGAAAATATATACTATGAGTCAAATGATACATATCAATCTATCTTTAACTTTACTATACACTATAACTAAGATGTAAATTTAAAATTGATAATAGAGATATTATGTGCTACCATCAAGGTATATCTGACCTTAAGGGGATTTGCCCAAAAGAGAAGATTTTAAAAAGTTAATCGTACTGAAATACATGAGGGTTGTTCCCGAGTGAGAAGGCGATGGTATAAGACAGAATAATAACATCCTCATGCCTATAATGGCGTGAGGATTTTTTTGAGGGGGATTTAGCAATGGAAACGAGAATTGCATTAATTGGGATAATTATAGAAGATAAAGTGGCAATACCAAAACTTAATGAAACTATACATAAATATGAACAATATATAGTTGGGAGGATGGGTATTCCATATAGAGAAAAGGGAATATCTATTATCAGTATTATAATTGATGCCAGCAATGATGTGATTAACTCATTATCAGGAAAGCTTGGTATGATTAAAGGAATTAATGTAAAAATAAATTATTCAAAGATCAATAAATAAATCCTACTTCATCTTAAGCCATCACTTTTTGTCAACTATGAACATCGTAAACATATCAGATTCAGTTTAATAATCAAATATTTAAGGCTGAAGAAAAATAATATAAAAAGGGGTATGGGGAATGTATGATGTAAAAACAAAAAGTGTATATAATGCAAAATCAAGTATAGCTACAGAATTTATAAATCATGAGGAGATACTAGATACTCTTGAATATGCAAAGCAAAATAAAGATAATAAGGAGTTAATAGAAAATATTTTAAACAAGGCAAATAGATACAAAGGATTAACTCACAGAGAGGCAGCTGTGTTACTTGAATGTGAAGATAAAGATTTAATTCAAAAGATGTTTATGTTGGCAGAGGATATAAAAAAGAAATTCTATGGCAATAGAATTGTAATGTTTGCTCCTCTATATCTTTCAAATTATTGTATAAATGGCTGTGTTTACTGCCCTTATCATTTGAAAAATAAAACTATATCAAGAAAGAAACTTACTCAAGAAGAAATAAAAAAAGAGGTTATGGCTCTTCAAGATTTAGGTCATAAAAGATTAGCATTAGAAGCTGGAGAAGATCCTAAAATGAACCCTATTGAATATATACTAGAATGTATAGATACTATTTATAGTATAAAGCATAAAAATGGAGCAATACGTAGGGTGAATGTAAATATTGCGGCAACAACAGTTGAAAATTATAAAAAGTTAAAAGATGCAGGTATAGGAACATATATATTGTTTCAAGAAACTTATAATAAAGAGTCGTATGAAAGACTTCATCCAACAGGGCCTAAGAGTGATTATGCATACCATACAGAGGCCATGGATAGAGCTATGGAAGGTGGTATAGATGACGTTGGTCTAGGAGTTTTATATGGTTTAAATACCTATAAATATGATTTTGTTGGGATACTTATGCATGCAGAACATTTAGAAGCTAAGTTTGGGGTAGGACCTCATACTATAAGTGTTCCAAGAATACGTCCTGCAGATGATATAAATCCTGATGATTTCCCCGATAGTGTTCCAGATGATGTGTTCCAAAAAATAGTAGCTGTACTTCGTATAGCAGTTCCATATACAGGTATGATAGTTTCAACAAGAGAATCCCAGGCAACTAGGGAAAAAGTACTACATCTAGGTGTATCTCAAATAAGTGGAGCATCATGTACATCTGTTGGAGGTTATGCAGATAGAATTGAGGGAAAAAAGGAAGACATAAATACATCTCAATTTGACATTGATGATGATAGAACGTTAGATGAAGTTGTGGGTTGGCTACTAGAGATGGGATATATTCCAAGTTTTTGTACGGCTTGTTATCGTGAGGGTAGAACTGGTGATAGATTTATGAAGCTTGTTAAATCAGGGCAAATAGCAAACTGTTGTCAACCTAATGCACTGATGACATTAAAAGAGTACTTAGAAGATTATGCAGCAGAAGATACAAAAAATAAAGGCGAACTATTAATAGCTAAAGAAGTTGAGAAAATACCAAATGAGAAGATTAAAAAGATAGTTATAGAACATCTAAATGATTTACAAGAAGGAAAACGAGATTTTAGATTTTAGATAAAAATAAATGCCATAGATAGGTTTATACTAACTATCTATGGCATTTATTTTTTTTATTTTAAGCGTTTTTATAATTATCTCTATAATTATAAGAATTTATAAGGGTATCGAGTTTAAACTTAGGATATATAGGTTTATTATCCCATACTAAAGTCTTTACGTGATAGCTTTTATATTCTTCTGTATCTTTTTTAAAATATTTATAAATTGATAATTTTAGCATATCTTCTTTATTATTAAAGTTCATATATGTTAAATAAGAATCTTTTATATTTGGATTATTTAAAGTTAAATTATAAAATTTACCTTCTACTATTTTTAGTTTTTCTAACAATCCTTTAGTAGCTTCGCTTAATTCATTGTTTATATATTGAAAATCTCTTGAACAATTAGTTAAATCTTCCATAATATTATACTGTATATTTTTTATTTGTCCGTTTAGAACTCTTGATAGAAAAAATAATTCTCCAAGCTCTTTTTCTTTTTCATTTTCTCCACTTAAAAGTAATCTAATTGAAGATAAATCATTACGAGAAAAAATTGTTAGTTGAGTTCCTTGATTAAATACGATTTTTAATGGAAATTTTAATTTTGAAGAGTCTATTTCTTCCTTTAAAACAGAATTTTCAACAATAAAAAATCTGCTATTCTCGAAAATAGCAAAGTTATCACCATAATTGTAATATAAAGTTTTAGTAGGAACTTCATCTCCGAAACTAAAGTTAATTAAATTTTCAGAGCACTTTATTATTTTTCCTTCATTATTTATTGTTGGGTAATAAAAGCATTGAAACACCATCGTTTATCACATCCTATAATTAATATTTTAATAAAATCTCTAACTACAATATAATTATAACTATAAAATTCAAAGTCATGATGTGTATGATTATAAAATTATAAAAAACTTTTTTTATATATAATCGTGCTATTTATATATTAGATATTGGAAATAACTAAATTTATAAAAAGATATATTAATAATTCTATTGACTAATATAAAATAGTTAACTAAAATAATAGTTATCATTATTAACTATTTCCTATGTTAACTAAAATTGGAGGTTAAATTATAAATGGATGTATCAAAAGATAAATCAAAAGAGCTATTAAGTGCTATAACACGAATCAATAAGCTTGCTCATAATGGATTTAGGAAAAAGAATATGCCTAATAGAGAGTTTATGTTTTTAAAAACTATTAAATATCTAAAAAATGGTGAAGGTATAAGTGAGTATTCTTCAAAAGGCGTAAAGGCATCTGATTTAAGTAAGTTTTTATCGATTACAAAGCCAGCTATTTCAAAATTGATAAATACGTTAGAAGAAAAGGGATTTGTTGAGAGAATAACGGATAAATCAGATAGAAGAGTTGTCTACATCAACATAACTAAAAATGGTGAGCAAATTCTAGCTGAAGAAACAAAAATGTTTGAAGAATTTACTCATAGAATTGTAGAAAAAATGGGCGAAGAAGATACTGATGAAATGATACGTTTATTTAAAAAGATGTATGATACTATTGTTGAAATGGAATGTGAATATAAATAATATAAAGGAGTATAAGTGATGAATAAGTTAGTAAAATATTTAAAAAAATCTACCATATCAATTATTTTCATCGTGGCATTATTGATAGGTCAAGCAATTTGTGAACTTGCACTACCTGATTATACATCAAGTATAGTAAATGTTGGTATACAACAAGGTGGGGTAGAAAATGCAGTACCCGAAGTAATAAGAAAGAGCGAACTAGATAAAATTACATTATTTATTAGTTCAGAAAATAAAGATAAAGTACTAGAAAATTATAATTTGTTAAGTAAGAATTCTATTTCATCAGAAGAATTCGATAAATACAAAGAAGAATATCCAGCTTTAGAAAAAGAAGACCTTTATAAATTAAAAACTACTAATAAGGAAACGATAGACGAATTAAGTGGTATATTAGGTAAGCCAATATTAATAGTATCTGGAATTGAAAATGGTGGTACGGAAGTTGAGGCTATTAAAAAACAAATGATGGCAAATCTTCCACCTTCAGCTACACAAAATGGAAATGTTGATATATTTAAATTATTATCATCAATGCCCAAAGAAAATTTAACTGCTATTACAAAAGAAATAGATAAAAACTTTAAAAACTTACCAGAAACTATGGTAGATCAAAGTGCAGTTAATTATGTGAAAGGTGAGTATGAAACAATAGGGATTAATACAGAAAAGATGCAAAATAACTATATCATAATGACTGGTTTAAAAATGTTAGGAATAACACTATTAAGTGTTTTTGCATCAGTTTTAGTAGGACTATTAGGAGCTAAAGTTGCAGCTACCTTAGGTAAAGATTTAAGAAGTTCTGTATTTAAGAAAGTTATGTCATTTTCAAATAAAGAAATAACTGAATTCTCTACAGCATCTTTAATAACTCGTAGTACTAATGATATACAACAAATACAAATGATGATGGTAATGGTTTTAAGAATCGTATTCTACGCACCTATATTAGGTTTAGGTGGTGTACTAAAAGTATTACAGACTAATACATCTATGACTTGGATTATTGGTGTAGGTGTTGCATCTGTTTTAGTATTAGTTATGATAATGTTTATAGTCGTTATGCCTAGATTCAAAATATTACAAAATCTGGTTGATAGACTTAACTTAGTAAGTAGAGAGATTCTTACAGGCCTTCCAGTTATAAGAGCATTTAGTACTGAGAAATATGAAGAACAGAGATTTGAAAAAGCAAATAAAGATTTAACTAAGGTCAATGTTTTTGTTAATAGAGTAATGTCATGTATGATGCCAGCAATGATGTTTGTGATGAATGCTATCACAGTATTAATTGTATGGAATGGAGCGCATAGCATAGATGCGGGTACAATGCAAGTTGGTGATATGATGGCATTTATACAATATACAATGCAAATAGTAATGTCATTCTTAATGATATCAATGGTATCAGTTATGTTACCAAGAGCATTAGTATCTCTTGATCGTATAGATAAAGTTTTAAATACAGATATTTCTATAAAAGATCCAGAAAAGCCAGTTAAGTTTAAAAAAGATAAAAAAGGAGTTATTGAGTTTAAGAATGTTTCATTTAGATATCCAGACGCAGAAGAGGATATATTAACTGATATTTCATTTACAGCCAATGCAGGAGAAACAACAGCATTTATAGGAAGTACTGGTAGTGGAAAGTCAACATTAATTAACTTAATACCTAGATTCTTTGATGTTACTAAAGGTGAGATATTAGTAGATGGCGTAAACATAAAAGATGTTACACAACATGATTTAAGAGAAAAAATAGGATACGTACCTCAAAAAGGTATATTATTCTCAGGAACAATAGATTCAAATTTAAGATATGGTAAAAAAGAAGCTACAGAAGGAGATATAAATAAGGCAGCAAGAATAGCTCAAGCTACAGAATTTATAGAATCTAAGCCAGAAAAATATGAAACTGAAATTTCACAAGGTGGGACTAATGTTTCAGGAGGTCAAAAGCAAAGACTTTCTATTGCTAGAGCTATAGCCAAAGATCCAGAAATTTATATATTTGATGATAGTTTTTCTGCCTTAGATTTTAAGACTGATGCAAAACTACGTAAATCTTTAAAGGAAGAGATATCAGAAAGTACTGTATTGATTGTCGCACAGAGAATAAGCACAATTTTAAATGCAGAGCAAATAATTGTTCTTGATGAAGGTAAAATGGTAGGAAAAGGAACTCATAAAGAGCTTTTAAATAATTGTGAAGTCTACAAGCAAATAGCTTTATCACAACTTTCAAAGGAGGAGCTAGCTAATGAGTAATAATCAAAAACGAAAAAGAATGGGAGGCCCTATGGGGCATGGTCCTATGAATGGTGCAGGAGAAAAAGCTAAAGATTTTAAGGGAACAATGAAAACTTTACTAGGTTATTTAAGTAAATTTAAAATCTCTATAATATTAGTTATAATATTTGCAATTGGAAGTGTATCATTCTCAGTTGTAGGACCTAAAATATTAGGTAAAGCTACAACTAAAATATTTGAAGGTTTAGTTGCTAAAGTTTCGGGAGCAACAGGAGCTGGAATTGATTTTGATGCAATTGGAAAAATATTAATGGCGTTAATTGGATTATATGTATTAAGTGCAATATTCTCATTTATACAAGGATTTGTAATGAGTGGAATATCTCAAAAAATTGCATATAACTTAAGAAATGAATTATCTGAGAAGATAAATAGATTACCAATGAGATACTTTGACTCAAAAACGCATGGTGAAGTTTTATCTAGGATTACTAATGATATAGATACTTTAAGTCAGAGTTTAAATCAAAGTATGACTCAGTTAATAACATCAGTAACTACAATTATAGGTGTACTTGTAATGATGCTGTCTATAAGCTGGCTTATGACAGGAGTAACTTTACTTATACTACCTATATCCATGCTATTAATATCATTAATAGTAAAAAAATCACAAAAATACTTTAAAGCTCAACAAGAATATTTAGGGCATGTAAATGGTCAAGTTGAAGAATTATATGGTGGCCATAATATAGTAAAAGTGTTTAATGGAGAAGAAGAAGCTGTAAATGAATTTGATAAATTAAATAACACTTTATATCAATCAGCATGGAAGTCTCAATTTTTATCTGGTATAATGCAACCTCTTATGATGTTTGTAGGTAACCTAGGCTATGTTGTTGTTGCGATATTAGGTGGATGGCTAGCTATTAGAAAAACGATTGAGGTTGGAGATATACAATCATTTATACAGTATGTAAGAAACTTTACACAACCACTAGCTCAAGTAGCTCAAGTTACTAACTTGCTACAATCTACTGCAGCAGCTGCAGAAAGAGTTTTTGAATTCTTAGATGAAGAAGAAGAAGACCAAATTGCAGAAAATGCTGTTAGTGTAAAAGGTATAGAAGGTAAAATTGACTTTGATCATGTTAAGTTTGGATATAACCCAGATAAAATTATAATCAAAGACTTTACAGCGCATGTAAAACCAGGACAAAAGATTGCTATAGTAGGGCCTACAGGAGCAGGAAAGACAACTATTGTAAAACTTTTAATGAGATTCTATGATGTTAATTCTGGAGCGATACTAATAGACAATCATAATATAAAGGATTTTAATAGAAGTGAATTGAGAGAATTATTTGGTATGGTTCTTCAAGATACGTGGTTATTTAATGGAAGTATTAAAGATAATATTAGATATGGTAGATTAGATGCAAGTGATGAACAAGTTATAGAAGCTGCAAAAGCTGCGCATGTACATCATTTTATAAAAACTTTACCAGATGGATATAATATGGTGTTAAATGAAGAAGCAAGTAACGTGTCACAAGGGCAAAAGCAGTTACTTACAATTGCTCGTGCTATACTTGCAGATCCTAAAATATTGATCTTAGATGAAGCAACTAGCTCAGTAGATACAAGAACAGAAATATTAATTCAAAAAGCTATGGATAACCTTATGGAAAATAGAACTAGCTTTATAATAGCACATAGATTATCTACTATAAAAAATGCTGATCTAATATTAGTAATGAATGAGGGAGATATAATTGAAATTGGTAATCATGAAAAGCTACTAGCTCAAAATGGATTCTATGCAAATCTATACAACTCCCAATTTGAAAAAGATGAGGCTATGTAAATTAATATTGATTAATTAGAGAATATAAATTAAAATAATATAAGCTTTACAATATAAATAAACATAACAACAAAGGCAGATAAAATAATTTTATCTGCCTTTTACTTATAGAAATTAGTTCTAACATAATAACGTATAAACTTGATTTATTTTTTATGTTTAGTATACTAGTTATAGAATTCTAGATAAATATAGTATGATTATATTTAGGGGGTGAGTTACATTGATACTATATGAAAGAAAAGATAAAGAGACAGGAAAAGAGTATGCATATAGAGTTTTAAAAGAAAATATAATGTCTTTAGAGTTAAAGCCGGGTGAGCTATTAAGTGAACTTGAGTTAGCAGAAAAACTGAATTTATCAAGAACTCCAATCAGAGAAGTAATAATGAGATTGAAAAGTGAACATTTAATAGAAGTAAAACCTCAATCTGGGACATATGTATCTCTTATAGATATTGATTTAATAGATGAAGCTTTGTTTATGAGATTTGCGGTAGAAGAGAAAGTACTAAAATTAGCATGTGAAAGCTTCCCGCGTGAAACAATGATAGAGTTAGAAAAAAACGTATTTGCACAAGAAATAATAGCTAATATGGAGGGTGGAGAAACTGAATTTCACAAGTTGGATACTGGTTTCCATGAATTATTATTTTCAGGGGTTAATAAAAAACATATATGGGCTAGTATACTAAATATAAGTACTCATTATAATAGAATGAGATTGTTAACTCAGAAAAAAGATTCTAAAAAATCTGTAGTGGAGCAGCATAGAGAATTTTTAAATGTTATTAATAATAAAGATATAAGTAAGGTAGAAGAATTAATAGATAAACATATGAAGTTTTCAATGAAGAGCTGGGATTATCTAATAAAGCATGATGCAGAAATATCTAAATATTTTAAGTAAAAATTGCATGATACATAAAAATATTATAAAAAGATGTGATTAGTTTATGATCACATCTTTTTTTAGATTATAGTTTATTTATAAATGATGTATACAAGTTTGATAAAAATAAATTTTTTTAATAAAATAATAAGTAAAATATTGAAATAATTTAAAAGTATTGTATAATTGAATTATATTGGTATACAAGAGGTAAAGAGAAAATGGTTTCTTGTGTGGGAAAATAAACTATAATACTAGTTAAAAGATTCATAGAAAATAATTATACATTAGTATAATAGTATAATTTATGATTAAAACTCAATGATAATATATAATCTGAGAATTTCTACATGAAGCGAACTGGTATACAAGATAATTCAGGAGGTTCTATGTTAAGTAAACTAAAAAAAGAAGGAATAGTAGCAGTTATTAGAGCAAAAGGCCATGAGGAAGCATTAGGGTATGTTAATGCATGTTTGAATGGAGGTATTAAAGCCTTAGAGCTAACTTATACAATACCTAATGTAGTAGAGCTTATAAAAGAGGTTAAAAAGAATTATGAAGATGCCTTAGTAGGTATAGGAAGTGTACTTAATGGTAAAATGGCGAAAGACGCTATTGAAGCTGGTGCTGAATATGTAGTTAGTCCAGGATTTTCAGATGAAGTAAGTGATATATGTAAAGAATTAGGAGTTATATATTTACCAGGATGTATGACTGTAACTGAAATAATGTATGCGTTAGAAAAAGGAAATAAAATGGTTAAGTTATTCCCAGGAGATGTATTTGGAGCTAAGTATGTTAAAGCAGTTAAAGCACCAATTCCTCATGTTGAAATAATGCCTACAGGTGGAGTTAGTATAGATAATATAGATGAATGGTTTAAGATGGGGGTTTCTTGTGTAGGGGTAGGAAGTTCTTTATTTAATGCAGGAAGCTTAAAAGACATAGAAAATTTAGCTAAGGAGTTTGTAAATAAAATTGAAAAGATTAGAAGTTAATAATGATGGAAAGGTTTTAGGTTTCGGTGAAGTTATGCTAAGACTTACACCTCCATGTTTTCAAAAAGTAATACAGGCAAATTCTTTTGATGCTACTTATGCTGGTGGAGAAGCAAATGTTATCTGTAGTTTAAGTATGTTTGGACATGATACAAAATTTGTTACAAAGGTACCAGATAATACATTAGGAGAAAAAGTAATCAGAGATTTGAATTCTTTTGGAATTTATACTAAGGAAATTATAAAGGGAGAAGGAAGACTAGGGATTTACTTCTTAGAACAAGGTAATGGACTTAGAAATTCTGATGTTACATATGATAGAAAATATTCAGCTATATCGTTAGCTAAAAGAAATGAATTTAATATAGAAGAAATGCTAAATGATGTAAAGTTAATTCATGTGTCAGGTATAAATCCTGCATTAAGTAAAGAGATAAAAGATTTAACTTTAGAAATTGCAAAGGAAGCTAAGAAAAGAAATATAGTTGTTTCTTATGATTCAAACTTCAGATCTAAGTTATGGAGCTTAGAAGAAGCTAGAGAGTTCATGCTTGAAATACTTCCATTTGTGGATATTGTATTTTTAGGTATATTAGATTTTAAAAATATATTAGAGTATGAAGTGGATGAAGGATTGGAATTTGAAGATTGTTTAACTTTATTATACAAGAAGTTATTTGATAATTATCCTAATTTACAATATGCCTCATGTACAAAAAGAAAAGTTAACACAGTAAATAATAATTCACTACAAGGATTTTTATTCGATGGGGAAAAGTTAAATAAATCAAAATTATATACCTTTGACATATTAGATAGAGTTGGCGGAGGAGATTCTTATACAGCTGGTATATTACACGGGTTGTTAAGAAATTTAAATAGTGAAGATGTAGTAGAGTTTGCAACTTGCGCGAGTGTTTTAAAACATAGTATTCAAGGTGATATAAACTTAGTTTGTTTAGATGATGTTGAGACACTTATGACATCAGGATTACAAAATATAAAAAGGTAAAATTTTTAAGATATAAAGGGAGATAAATTAATATGAGTAATGAAATAAGAAATTTAAGTATGGATTGCTTAACTGAATCTCAAAGAATACATCATGAAAAGGTATTAAACAGTCCGATAAAAATAATGCAGATAGGAGAAGGAAACTTCTTAATGTCATTCTTTGACTGGATGGTAGACCAAGCAATAAAAACAGGTAACTATGATGGATCGATAGCATTAACTTGTCCTTTAAACCATGATGGAAAAATAAATACACTAAAGTCTCAAGATAATTTATATACAGTAATTCAAAGAGGATTTAAAGGCGATACAGAGGTATTTGAACAAGATATAATATCTGTATTTTCAAAAGTATTTAATTATAATTCAGAATGGGATACTTTTATGGAAATAGCAGAACAAGAAAGTTTAGAAGTTGTAATATCAAATACTACTGAAGCTGGACTTGCTTACAAAAAAGTAGAACTTGAAAATGTATGTACAGAAGGTTTATACCCAGGTAAGCTTACTGCATTCTTAATGCATAGATTTGAAGTTTTAGGTAACATTTCTAAAAAACTTCTTATATTCCCTTGTGAACTAGTTGCAGAAAATGGAAGAGTGTTAAAAGAGTTTGTAGCTAAACATTCTGAAGATTTTAGAGCATCAGAAGAGTTTAAGACTTGGGTTGAAGAGAATTGTGTATTCTTAAATAACTTGGTTGATAGAATAGTTCCTGGTTACCCAAGAGAAGATTCACAAGCTTACTTTGAAAGATTAGGATATAAAGATGGTGCAATGTCTATGTGTGAACCATACTTTTTATGGGCTATAGAAGGAAGTGAAGAACTAGATAAGATATTACCGCTAAATGCAACTGGACTTAATGTACAGTGGTTAGAATCTTTACATGATACTCAATTATTAAAAGTTAGAATATTAAATGGATCTCATACATTAATAACACCACAAAGTATACTAAAAGGATTTAATCAAGTTGATGAAGTTGTAGAAAATGAAACAATGAAAGAATATTTAAATGAAACATTAGAAAAAGAAATATTACCTTCATTAAAAAATAGAACAGGAAATAAAGAAGAATTTGCATCTACTGTACTTGGAAGATTTAGAAATCCACATATAAAACATAAATTAGAATCAATATCTATGAATTCAGTGTCTAAGTTCCAAAATAGATTATGGCCGACAGTGAAGTCTTTCATAGAAGATAATAATAAATTGCCTGAAAATATGATGGTAGGTTTAGCAGGACTTTTAAGATTTTATCAAATAGAAAAAACAGAAAATGGATATATAGGTCATGATTTTAATGGAAATGAGTATAAAGTATTCGATACTCCAGAAGTATTAGAATTTATGAGTGAAGCACATTCCAAGTTCAAAGAAAAGAATGAGGAATATGTAAGATATATATTAAGTGAATCAAAACTTTGGGGAGAAGACTTAACTATCTATTTAAACATAGTTGAAGTTGTCTCTGAAAAATTACAAACAATGGAGAAGGAATATGAGCCAGTTCATTAAGATAAATAAAGAAGATGATGTAGTTGTACTATTAGCTGATGGTGTCAAAGGGGACACTATCAGCTTAGATGATAAAAATATAACATTATTACAAGATACTCCAAAAGGTCACAAGGTGGCAGTAAAGGAAATATCTAAGGGAAATGATGTATTAAAGTATGGATATAGCATAGGGAAAGCTAAGGAAAATATAAAAATTGGAGAATGGATACATTCTCATAATATGAGTACTGGATTAGATGGTATATTAGAGTATGAATTCAACAAAAATGATTTAAATCAACCTAAAAGGGATGAAGACATTTTCTTTAAAGGATATGTTCGTGAAAATGGAGATGTTGGAATTAGAAATGAAATATGGGTTATAAATACAGTTGGATGTATAAATAAAACATGCGCTTTATTAGTTAAAGAAGGTAACAATCTTATAAATGATAAAGTTGATGGTGTTCATTACTTTGAGCATCCACATGGATGCTCTCAATTAGGTAGTGATTTAGAGAATACAAGAAAAATACTTTCGGGATTAGTAAATCATCCAAATGCAGCAGGGGTTCTAGTAGTAGGCCTTGGATGTGAAAATAATACTTTAGCAAGTTTTAAAGAAATATTAGAACCTATCAATCATAATAGAATTAAATTCTTAAATATACAAGATGTCGAAGATGAAATAGAAGAAGGAAAAAAGTTAATATCAGAATTAGTAGAATATGCTTCTAAATTCGAAAGAGAAGATGTACATATATCTAAATTAAAGATTGGTCTTAAGTGTGGAGGATCAGATGCATTCTCTGGTATTACAGCAAATCCACTTTTAGGAAGATTATCAGATGAAATAGTTGCTTTAGGTGGAACATCTATACAAACTGAAGTTCCAGAAATGTTTGGGGCTGAGACAATATTATTTGATAGAGCAGTAAACAAGGATGTATTTGATAAAAGCGTTGATTTAATAAATGATTTTAAAAAATACTTTATAAGATATGATCAAGTAATATATGAAAATCCATCTCCAGGAAATAAAAAGGGTGGAATAACAACTCTAGAAGAGAAATCATTAGGGTGTGTTCAAAAAGGTGGAAAAGCTATAGTAACAGATGTACTTGGTTATGGTGAGAGAGCAGTCAAAACAGGGCTTAATCTGCTTTATGGTCCTGGAAATGATCAAGTTGCAGTAACCGTTTTAGCAGCAGCTGGAGCTCATATGGTTTTATTTACAACTGGTAGAGGAACACCTTTTGGAGGTTCAGTTCCAACTTTAAAAATATCTACTAATACAGATTTATATAACAAGAAAAAACATTGGATAGATTTTAATGCTGGAGAGTTAATAGAAACAAAAGATACACAATCTGTAGATGATTCATTCTTTAATCTTATACTTGATACAGCTTCAGGAGATTATATAGCACAAAATGAAAGGAATGGATACAGAGAAATATCAATATTAAAAGATGGTGTAACTTTATAATAAAAGGGGGTATAAAATATGTTAAAAGATCTTACAAGAGTTAAAAAGTTTATGGATGAAGATTTCTTATTACAAAATGAAACAGCTAAATATTTATATCATGAACATGCAAAAAATATGCCTATATTTGACTTCCATTGTCACTTAATACCAAGTGAAATTGCTGAAGATAAAAAGTACAATAACATTACAGAAATATGGTTATACGGAGATCACTATAAGTGGAGAGCAATGAGAAGTTTTGGAATAGATGAGGAGTATATTACTGGAAATAAAAGTGATTTTGAAAAATTTAAAGCTTTTGCAACAGCAATGCCTTATTTAATAGGAAATCCAATATACCACTGGTCTCATTTAGAGTTGAAGACATACTTTGGAGTAGAAGAAACATTAAGTGAAAAGAATGCAGAAGAAATATGGAATAGATGTAATGAAGTTATCCAAAGTGATGATTTTAGCGCTAGAAGTATAATAAAGAAATCAAATGTTAAGTATATAGCAACGACTGATGATCCAGCTGATAACTTAGAACATCATATAAAAATAGCTAAAGATGAAAATTTTGATTGTGAAGTAAGACCTACATTAAGACCTGATAAAGCAGTAAAAATAGGAAATGAAGGATTTGCGGATTATATAAAAGTATTAGGGGCTACTGAAAATAGAACAATAACTGACTATTCAGAGCTTATGAATGTTTTAGAAAGAAGAATTGAATTTTTCGTAGAAAATGGATGTACAATAACTGACCATGCTATGGACAGAGTTTATTTCAGAAATACAAATGAAGAAGAAGTAAATGCTATATTTATAAAAGCTATAAATGGAGAATATTTAACTCAAGAAGAGATAGAAAAGTACTCTACTTTAACAATGGTTAACTTAGGTAGAATATATGCTAAACATAATATGGTTATGCAGTTACATATAGGGGCATTAAGAAATAATAATAGTAGAATGTATAGAAAATTAGGTCCAGATGTTGGATTTGATAGTATAGATGATGGTGAAGTGGCACAGCCTTTATCTAGATTATTAGATACTTTAGATGGTGAAGATAATTTACCTAAAACTATATTATATTGTTTAAATCCAAAGGATAATGAAGTATTAGGAACAATGCTTGGTAACTTCCAAGGTGGAGGTATAGCAGGGAAAATACAA
Organism: Romboutsia faecis; assembly: GCF_014323405.1. Taxonomy (GTDB): domain Bacteria; phylum Bacillota; class Clostridia; order Peptostreptococcales; family Peptostreptococcaceae; genus Romboutsia_E; species Romboutsia_E faecis. The sequence goes on from NZ_JACRWE010000004.1 coordinate 404,619, forward strand.
TTCGGTTCTGGATGGTGGTTTAATGACCAAAAGGATGGAATGGAAAGACAAATGATGGCATTATCTCAATTAGGATTATTAAGTCAATTTGTTGGTATGCTTACAGATTCTCGTAGTTTCTTATCTTATACAAGACATGAATATTTCAGAAGAATATTATGTAACTATGTTGGTGAATTAGTTGAAAATGGAGAGTACCCAGCTGATATGGATATATTAGGTAAGGTAATAGAAAATATATGTTATAATAATGCATTTAAATATTGTAAAGGAAATTAATAAAGTTCCCCTGGTTTTATTTTATGTAAAATCGGGGGATTAATCAGGATATATAGAAAAATTAGGAAAAAGAATATAAAAAAATTGAAAGTTATAAAAAAATATGTTATATTATTAACATAAAATGGAATTCTAGTATACTAGGATTTAAAAGGGATAGTAAATATATTAAAGAAGGGTGGATATTTAATGAAGATAGGAAAACGTATTGCGACTTTATTATTGGCGGCAACTATTGGATTCAGTGCTATAGGTTGTAGCAAAATCGATGGAGCAGAAAAAAAGGTTAAAGTTATAAGGGTTGCACATGGTCAAAATGAGGAGCATCCTCAACATAAAGCTATGTTAGAATTTGAAAAGTATGTAGAAGAAAAAACAAATGGGGATATAGATGTTCAGATATTTCCGAATGAATTGTTAGGTGCTACAGCACAAGCTGTTGAATTAGCTCAGACAGGGGCGGTAGATTTAGTTATAGGGGGACTTGGAACACTAGAGGCATTTAACAGTAGTTATACTGTACTAAATTTACCTTATATAATGGATAGTACAGAACATTATCACGAAGTAATGAATGATGAAGATATTATGGGAACTGTTTACGAGTCAACAAGACAAAGTGGGTTTGTAGGTTTAACTTGGTTTGATGCTGGGGTAAGAAATATATATACAACTAAAAAGCCTATAATGGAACCTGATGATTTAAAAGGTTTAAAAATAAGAGTTCAAACAAGTCCTACAAATGTAAAAATGCTTCAAGCATTAGGAGCTTCTCCAACTCCAATGTCATTTGGGGAAGTTTATACAGGGTTACAACAAAATGTAATTGATGGAGCTGAAAATAATGAGTTAGCACTAATAAATAACAAGCATGGAGAAGTTGCTAAACATTATTCTTATAACATGCATGCTATGTTACCAGATATATTAATTGCAAGTACTTCTTTATTAGATGACAAGTTAACAGAAGAAGAAGCACAAATTGTAATGGAAGCTGCTGATTATGCAAATAAATTCGAAGTAGAACTTTGGGAAGATGCAGCAGCAGAGGCTAAAGCTAAAGCAGAAGAGATGGGAGTTCAATTCTACTACCCAGATATAAAACCATTCCAAGATAAGATGAAAGACTTACATGCTGAATATACAAAAGATAAAGATATGAAAGCTGTTTATGATAAGATTCGTGCAAAGGGTGATGAAATATTAGCTAGAAATGCTAATACTGATAAAGAATAATAAATATTGTTAAAGTATATTATTAAAGGAGAAAATAAATGGAAGCTATTAGAAAAGGTTTAGATAAAGTATTAGAAGTTGTATGCTGTTTATTATTAGCACTAATGACAATATTTGCAACATGGCAGGTTGCATCTAGATATATATTTAATAAGCCTAGTACTGTAACAGAAGAGCTAGTATTAATATGCTTTGTTTGGATGGGATTATTAGGTGCAGCATATGTATTTGGAAAACAAGAGCATATGCGTATGTCGTTTTTAGTAGATAAGCTTAGCGAAAGAAATCAAACTAAAGTAAAGTTATTCTCAGAATTAGTAGTCATACTATTCGCAGCATTAGTATTAGTATTTGGAGGGTTTAAGATGTCGCAGTTATCAATGGGACAATCATCTTCATCATTACAAATACCTATGGGGTATATTTACCTTGCTTTACCTTTATCAGGAGTTGTAACAATAGTATACAACGTTTTAAATATATCTGATATTGTTAAAGAGTTGGCAAGTAGCAAGGAAACAAAAAATAAAAATACTAAAACGGCGTAATTAAATTAGGGGAGGAAAGCCAATGGAATTAGCATTACAAACAGGATTAACTTTATTAGCGGTATTTCCAGTATTATTGTTAATAGGAATACCGATATCAGTTACAATAGGAATATCTTCAGTTGTATCAATATTATCAGCATTGCCTTGGGAAAATGCTGTTTTTACAGCATCTCAACGTATATTCACAGGAATTAACTCATTTTCATTATTAGCAATACCATTTTTCGTATTAGCAGGTATAATAATGAATAATGGTGGTATAGCAATAAGATTAGTTAATTTTGCAACATTACTATCTGGAAAATTACCAGGATCTCTTGCACATACAAACGTTGTAGGAAATATGTTATTTGGATCTATAAGTGGATCAGGAACTGCAGCTGCTGCGGCTATAGGTGGTACAATGGCACCTCTTCAAGAAGAAGCTGGATATAATACTGATTATAGTGCGGCAGTTAATATAGCATCTGCGCCTACAGGTTTATTAATACCTCCGAGTAACTCATTAATAATATATTCGCTAGTTAGTGGAGGGACATCGGTTGCTGCATTATTTATGGCTGGGTATATCCCAGGTATATTATGGGGATTAGGGGTTATGGTCGTTGCATTCTTTATAGCTAAGAAGCAAGGATATAAAACTAATAATGAAAAAATAACATTTGCACAAGGCTTAAAAGTATTTTTAGATGCATTACCAAGCTTATCGCTAATAGTAATAATAATAGGTGGTATAATAGGGGGAATATTTACAGCTACAGAAGGTGCAGCTATAGCAGTTGTATATTCTTTATTATTAGCAATGTTCTTATATAAGTCTATAAAGATAAAAGATTTACCAAGAATATTATTAGAATCTATAAATATGACAGCTATGATAGTATTCCTGATAGGAGTTTCATCTATAATGTCATGGGTATTAGCATTTACTAATGTTCCTACATATATAACAGAATTAATATTAGGAGTATCTAACAATCCTATTGTAATACTATTAATTATGAATATATTATTATTAATAGTAGGTACTTTTATGGATTTAACTCCAGCTATATTAATATTTACGCCAATATTTTTACCTATAGCTCAAAACTTAGGTATGGATACAATACAATTCGGTATAATGTTAGTATTTAACTTATGTATAGGTACAATAACACCACCAGTTGGAAATACTCTATTTGTTGGATGTAGAGTAGCTAAAACTAAAATCGAAGGGGTAATAAAAAATATATTACCATTCTATGTATCAATATTTGTTGTTTTGATGTTAGTAACATTTGTACCACAAATAAGTCTATTCCTTCCTAAAGTTATGGGAATGATAGAATAGTTTTTTTATTATATTTTATGAGAACGGTGAACTCAAATTAAAGTAGAGTTCACCGTTTCTATATGAAAAGTGTATTTAATCATAATTTAAAGTAAAAATAAAATTTACTAAAATTAAAAGATAATTAAAAATAAAGTGAGGGGAATTATGAAAAATAAAAAATTATTTATTGGGGAATTAGCGCTGCTTATGGGTTTAATTATTAATAGTTTTGCTAATACGCTTATGGTTAAGAGTGGTTTTGGAATATCATCTATATCATCTGTACCATATACGTTGAGCTTGGTATTTGATAAGATTACTTATGGGAGTTGGAATTATATATTTCAATGCGCATTGATATTTATATTAGTCTTAATAACAAAGAAATTTAAAGTTGGCTACATTGTATCATTTTTTCTTGCAATAGTATTTGGCAATATGATAGATTTTTGTAATATATTTATTATGCAAAAGCTACCTAATAATATAATATATAATATAATATATTTCCTTATAAGTTTTTCAATGCTTTCAGTTGGAATGTCATTATTATTAAAATGCAAAACTCCAGTTTTGCCAATAGATACCTTTACAAGAGACTTAACTGAAGAATTCGATATAAATTATAAGAAGGTAAAAACTGTGTTTGATTTATCTTGCTTGGCAACAACGATAATATTTTCAGTAGTTTTTTTAAAAGGATTTGAAGGAATAGGTATTGGAACTGTTATATGTGCATTAATAACTGGAAAGGTTGTTTCTTTTGTGAATTCTTTTGTAGATGAACATTTTTATTTTAAACCGATGCTTAGTAAGAAAAGCAATAAAGAAATTAATGAAGATAATATAGCTGAAGAAATAAATTAGTAAATGAAAAATTAAAGAGTGCGTATATTATAAGTAGCTTTAATGTTATAAAGTTACTTATAATATACGCACTTATTATATATAATAAAGTTATTTGATATATAATTAATATAGAATGAAAATAATAAGGAGAAAATATGAAGCTATTAATAGATGGAGATGGATGTCCTGTAATTGATATTAGCATAAATGTTGCTAGAAAATTCAATAAAGAAGCTATTATTATATGTGATACATCACATGATTTTTCGAAATACAAAGTAGAAAAAATTGTTGTTTCTAAAGGTAATGATTCAGCTGACTTTATTATTGTTAATAAGGTAAATAGAGGAGATATTGTAGTGACACAAGATTATGGATTAGCTGCCATGGTGCTCTCAAAGGGAGGACATGCTATAAATCAAAATGGACTAGTATATAATAATGAAAATATTGATCAATTATTATTCACAAGACATATATCTAAAAAAGTAAGACAAGGTGGAGGCAGAACTAAAGGTCCAAAGAAAAGAACCAAAGATGATAATATTAGGTTTGAAGAATCATTAATTAAATTATTTGAGGAAATAGGATGTTAATTAGAAATTAAGTTATAATATATAGTGAAATCATTGGATTAGAAGGAGAATAGGGGTATGCAGAATAGTTTAAAAGATATTGATAGTATGATATTTGATTTAGATGGTACTCTATGGGATTCGACGAAAGAGATTGCTTCTTCATGGAGTACTATAATAAGTAAATATGACAACGATAAAAAGGAAGTTACCACAGAGGAATTAAAGGGATATATGGGGCTTGAATTAGAAGTGATTGGAGAGAAAATGTTCCCAAATATGGATAAGAAGAAGAGAGATATTCTATTGAGAGAATGTGGTGAATTTGAAAATCAGTATTTAATGGAACATGGAGCAAATTTATATGATAAGCTAGAAGATACATTGAAAGTTCTATCTAAAAAGTATAAGTTATTTATAGTTAGCAATTGCCAAGATGGATATATAGAAACATTTATGAAGTTTTATAATCTTGACAAGTATTTTGTAGATTTTGAATGTCCAGGTAGAACAAATTTATCAAAGGCAGAGAATATAAAAATTGTAATTGAAAGAAATAATTTAAGGCATCCTGTTTATGTAGGAGATACACAAATGGATTGTGATGCAGCTAAAAAAGCTGGAATACCTTTTATATATGCTCGATATGGATTTGGTAATACAGAAGAATATAATCATGTAATTGATAAGTTTGAAGAATTACTAAGTTTATAAATAAAAACTCTGATATAGGTTGAATTATCTATAGCAGAGTTTTTTATTTATCGTATAATGATTTTTGGTTACCATATTTTATTCTTAGTACTTTACACAAGAGTTCAATATTCATATAAATTAAATTATAGTGAAAAAGAAATATAAATATTAAATTTTATGGAAATGATATAAGTATAAGATATAGGAGGATATAATATGGAAGCTTTATTTGAAAATCAAAAACTGAAAGTAACATATTTAGGAACTTGTGATGAGGATATAAAAAATAAAACTCATATATTTACCATTAATATAAAAGAGTTTGATACACCACCGCTAAATGTAGAATACGATGATAATGATAAAGTTATTATAAGAACTTGGATAGAAGAAGAAGAGGATGAAAATGGTCCTAAAAGTCATGTCATATATAAATTGTTTAGTTTAATTGAATTTGAAGTATCAGAAATTATGCAATTTATTATAAGGCATATATAATATAGTATGTAATAATTATAAAAAAGCTAAAGACTTAGTTTATCTATATAAATTAAGGCTTTAGCTTTTTATTATCCATTTTATCCATATTTAAATAAATAAAGAAATATTTTTAAATTATATAGAATATTTTAAAAATATAAAAATTTGTCTATATAAAGGTTAAAAGATAGAAATGTGTTGCACTAATGATATTAATATGATACTCTAAATGAAGAAAGTAAAAAAACATACTATTTGTTAATATAAATAAAACAATTAACAGGAGGAATACTGTGAAAAATATATGTGTCATAGGAAGTCTAAACATGGACTTAGTAGTAAAGGTAGATAACAGACCTAAGGGTGGTCAAACAGTAATAGGCGGAGATTTTAAAGAAGTTCCAGGTGGAAAAGGAGCTAATCAAGCTGTTGCTATGGCAAGACTTGGTGGAAATGTGAATATGATAGGTAAAGTTGGAAAAGACGGATTTGGAGAAACTTTATTAAATGCCTTAAAAGATGACAATGTAAACACTAAATATATAGATAAAGAAGATATAGCAACAGGTGTTGCAATGATAACTGTAGATAAGAATGCGGAGAACTCTATAGTAGTTGCACCTGGAGCAAATTATAAAGTAGATAATGAATATATAGATTCAAATATAGAGGGAATAGAAAATAGTGATATAGTTGTACTTCAACTTGAAACACCATTAGAAACAATAAAATATGCACTAAAAAGATCTAAAGAGCTTGGAAAATATACCATATTAAATCCAGCTCCAGCAGTTAAATTAGAAGATGACATAATTGTAAATGTAGATTTATTGACTCCTAATGAAACTGAATTAGAAATTTTAAGTGGAGTAGAAATAGAAACTGAAGATGATATTCAAAAAGCTGCTCAGGTAATGATAGATAAAGGTGTAAAAGAACTTATAGTAACTTTAGGTTCTAAAGGAAGCCTATATATAAATAAAGAAAAATCTATGTTTAAAAAAGCATACAAGGTTAATGCAGTAGATACAACTGCAGCAGGAGATAGCTATACAGGAGCATTAGCTGTTGCATTTGCTAATAATAAAAATGTAGAAGAAGCTATGGACTTTGCTTCAAAAGTTGGTGCTTTAAGTGTTCAAAAAGAAGGAGCACAAAGTTCATTACCAACATTAAATGATGTAGAAAACTTTAGGGGGTAGGTAGAATGAGAAAAACACAACTTATAAATAGTGAAGTATCATATACAATATCTAAAATGGGACATACAGATAGTTTAACAATAGGAGATTGTGGATTACCTATACCAGATGGTGTAAAAAGAATAGACTTAGCATTAAAATATGGAGTACCTTCTTTTTTAGAGACTTTAGATACAGTTTTAGAAGAATTATGTGTGGAAGAGATAGTTATTGCTGAGGAAATAGTAGAAAAAAATACTAATATATATAATGAAATATTAAAGCGATTTGAAAATATAAAAGTAACAATGATTAGTCATGAAGATTTCAAAAAAATGACTAAGGAAAGTAAGGCAGTAGTAAGAACTGGTGAATGTAGTCCTTACGCAAACATAATATTAAAATCAGGAGTTGTATTTTAAATGAAAAACCCTATTTTACAAATGAAAGACATAGTTAAAGAATTCCCTGGAGTTAAAGCGTTAGATGGGGTAAACTTAGAACTTTACGAAGGTAAAGTAATGGCCCTAATGGGTGAAAATGGAGCAGGTAAATCAACACTTATGAAAATATTAAGTGGTGTATATAAAAAAGATGGTGGACAAATATTCTATAAAGGTGAAGAGACTGATATAAAAGGTCCTAAAGATGCTGGAGAAAAAGGAATAGCAATAATACACCAAGAGCTTAACTTATTACCAGACCTAAGTATAGGTGAAAATATATTTTTAGGTCGTGAGCCAAAGAAAGGATTTACTATTGACTTTAAAAAGCTTTACAGTGATGCAGATGCATTACTTAAAAAGTTAAATGTAGAAACAAGTGCAAGAGAATTAGTAGGAAATTTGAGTATAGCTCAGCAACAAATGGTAGAAATAGCTAAGGCATTATCTTTAGATGCACAAATAATAATAATGGACGAACCAACTGATGCTCTTACAGATAAAGAAACAGAAAGTTTATTTAATGTAATAAATGAGTTGAAAAATGAAGGTAAAGCATTAGTTTATATATCGCATAGACTTAAAGAAATATTTGAAATATGTGACTATATAACAGTTTTAAGAGATGGAAAATTTGTTGGAACTGAAGATTTATGCAATTTAGACGAAGATAAAATGATAGAGATGATGGTAGGTAGAAAGCTTACAGATCAATTCCCAAGATTAGAAACTGAAAAAGGAGATACAGTGCTTAAGGTAGAAAATCTATGTAATGAATATGTAGATAATGTATCTTTCGAGGTTAAGGCTGGGGAAATCTTAGGTATATCAGGTTTAATGGGAGCTGGAAGAACAGAGTTAGCTAAAACTATATACGGACACTTCAAAAAGACAAGTGGAAAAGTATATATAAAAAATAGAGAAATAGATAATAAATCTGCTAAAGATGGTTTAAAGAATAGAATAGCATATGTTTCAGAAGATAGAAAAGGGGATGGATTAATATTAGACTTATCAGTAAGAGAAAATATGGCTATATCTTCTTTAAATAGAATGTCTTCATTCTTCAGAATTGATAAGAAAAAGGAACTTGCTAGAGTTCAAGACTATATAGGTAGAATGAGAATAAAAACTCCAAGTGAAGAACAGTTAATAAGAAATTTAAGTGGTGGTAATCAGCAAAAAATAGCTATAGCTAAAGCTCTTATGACTCACCCTGATGTTCTTATACTTGATGAGCCTACTCGTGGAGTAGACGTTGGAGCCAAAAAAGAAATATATGACCTTATAAACGAATTTAAGAGTCAAGGTAAAGCAGTAATAATGATATCTTCTGAAATGCCGGAAATTTTAGGATTAAGTGATAGAATCTTAGTTTTAAGTCAAGGTAGAATAACAGGAGAATTTGATATAGAATCTGCAACACAAGAAGCAATATTAAAATGCGCGGTTGAAGCTAAGGAGGCATAAAATTGGATATATCATCAAGAGCACAAAGCTCAACATCTAAAAATGTAAATATAAAAGAATTATTAGTTAAATATAAAAGTTTATTAGGATTAGTATTATTAATAGCTGTGGTATCAATACTAAATCCATCGTTCTTAAGTCCTAAGAATATAATGAATATACTTAGACAAACTTCAGTAAATGCAGTAATAGCAGCAGGTATGACTTTTGTTATATTAACTGGAGGGATAGATTTATCAGTAGGTTCGATACTAGGTATAAGTGGTGCAGTATGTGCTAGTCTTTTAGTTTCAGGACAAAATGTAGTAATAGCAGTACTTGCAGCATTAGTAGTAGGAGCAGTAGTTGGATTCTTAAACGGTTTTATAATATCAAAAGGTAAGTTACAACCATTTATAGCAACTCTTGCGACTATGACTGTATTAAAAGGTTTAACATTAGTTTATACAAATGGAAACCCTATAACTTTAGGAAGTAATGAATTAGCAATGTCATTTGGGAAAATAGGTGGAGGAACAATACTTGGAATACCAACACCAGCTATGATAATGATATTAGTATTTATGGTATGTTACTATATACTTCATAATACTAAAATGGGTAGATATACTTATGCATTAGGTTCAAATGAAGAAGCAACTAAGTTATCAGGACTAAATACAGATAAAATAAAAATATGGGTATACACAATAAGCGGAATACTTGCATCAATAGCAGGTATAATAATAACTTCAAGATTATACTCAGCACAACCAACTGCAGGTTCAGGATATGAATTAGATGCTATAGCAGCAGTAGTTCTTGGAGGTACAAGTTTAAATGGTGGTAAAGGTAAGATAACAGGAACGATAATAGGGGCATTAATAATAGGTGTACTAAGTAATGCACTTAACATATTAGATGTATCATCTTACTATCAAACAATGGTAAAAGGTGCAGTTATATTATTAGCAGTACTTTTAGACAGAAAAAGCAACTAAGAAAGGAAATATAAAATGAAAAAATTTCTTTCGATAATATTAATAATAATAATGAGTGCTATGACTTTAGTTGGATGCCAACAAAAAAGTGACAATAGCGTTAAAAAAATAGGATTTGTAGTATCAACGTTAAACAATCCATTTTTCGTTGACTTAAAAAGTGGAATAGAAGAAAGAGCAAAAGAACTAGGATATGAGGTTGTTGTTTTAGATTCTCAAAATGACCCGGCTAAAGAAGTATCTAATATGGAGGACTTAACAGTAAAAGATGTAGATATAGTTCTTTTAAATCCAGTTGATTCAGATTCAGCAGTAGCATCAGTAATGATAGCTAATAATTATGAGTTACCAGTAGTAACTGTAGATAGAGCTGCTAATGGCGGAGAGGTAGTAACACATATTGCATCTGATAATGCAGTTGGTGGATCTATGGCAGCGCAGTATCTAATAGATCAATTAGGTGGAAAAGGGAACATAGTTGAACTTGAAGGAACAGCAGGCTCTTCAGCTGCTAGAGATAGAGGTCAAGGATTTGATGATAAGATAGCAGAAAGTAACATGAATATAATAGCTAAGCAAATCGCTGATTTTGATAGAACACAAGGTCTTACTGTAATGGAAAATATACTTCAATCTAAAAAAGATATAGATGCAGTATTTGCTCAAAATGACGAAATGGCATTGGGAGCTCAAAAAGCACTAGAAGATATGGGAATGAAAGACGTTCTTATAGTTGGATTTGATGCAACCGATGATGCAGTAGAGGCAGTTAAAAATGGAACTATGGCAGCTACAGTAGCACAACAGCCATTATTAATAGGTGAAGCAGCTGTAAATGCAATTGATAAAATATTAAAAGGTGATAAAGTAGATGACTTTATACCAGTAGAATTAAAATTAATAACTAGAAACTAAATTAATAAGAAGCACAGATATGTAACTTGGATAAAAAATTCAATGAACTTATCTGTGCTTTTTTATTTTTATAATTGGATATTTAATTTATTACATAGATTTATAGAATTATTATAAAATTATCAACTTATAAATATTAATATAGGAGAAATAATAAAAGAAATTATTAATTGTGAGGTTGATGCATAGTGTTATATAAAAAAGCATGGTCGATAATAATTATTTTAGTATCTATATCTTTTTCTGGCTGCTCAAAGATAAAGATACAAGAAGATGATTATTTAGATATAGAAAAAGAGCCTATAAAGCAAAGTATAACTTTAAGTTTTGCAGGTGATGTTACAATGGGAAATTACATTGGATCTATAGGAGAAGGAACATTTGATCATGAGTTTGAAAAACAAAGTAATAATTATGGATACTTCTTTGATAATGTTAAAGAGATATTTAAAGACGATGATTTAAGTATAGTTAACTTAGAAGGTACATTAACTGATTCTAATAATGGAAATACAGAGAAGAAGTTTGCATTTAAGGGTCATCCATCATACGTTAATATATTAAAAGAGGGAAGTATCGAGGCAGTAAGTATAGCTAATAACCACTCTCAAGATTATTATGAAAAAGGTTTAAATGACACAAAAGATATATTAGATGATGCTGGGATATTTTATTCTGGTCTAGGAGAAACAAGTTTAATTGATGTAAAAGGAATAAAAATTGGATTTTTAGCTTATAATGGATGGGATTCAAATTATAGCCAATCATATTTAAATGAAATCAAAGAAGATATAAATAACATTAAAGAAAGTGGAGCAAACATGGTAATAACCTACTTTCACTGGGGTACAGAAAATGATTATTATCCTAATGAAGTTCAAAAAAATATAGCTCATTTTGTTTTGGAGAATGGTTCTGATTTAGTTGTAGGTAGCCATCCTCATGTATTGCAAGGTATAGAAAAGTATAGAAATTCAAAAGGGGAAGATAAGTACATAGCTTATAGTTTAAGTAATTTTTGTTTTGGAGGAAATAGAAACCCATTAGATAAAGATAGTATGATATATCAACAAACATACAATTTTGAAGATGGAGAACTAAAAACTATAGATGAACCAAATATTATTCCGTGTTCTATATCATCTACAAAAAAACGAAACAATTACCAGCCAACAGTATTAGAAGGAGAAGAGTATAGTAGAGTGATGGATAAAATAAATAAAATTAGCTATGAATTAAATAAATAGAGCTTTAATTAATATAGAAATAATAAAGTAGATAAAATTTTAATAATTAATTTAGTAAAGTATAGGTTATAATGATATTACAATATACACTAGAGAAAGAGGTAACAACTATGAATTTAAAAATATCAGCAGTGTGCAATAATGAAGAAAGTGCAAAAGCACTTACAGAAGCAGGTAAACAACTAGGATATGAGATAAACTGCGAAGTGCAAGAACAAAATAAAATAAAAAATAAACTATCAAATGAAAACATAAAAAACTCAAATGCAATTTTATTCGTAACAGATAAAAGTGTAGAAGATATAGAGGAAATAGAAAGATTTATAGACTGTGAATATTACGAAGTAGAGCCAAAATTCGTAATAGAAAATCCAATGAATGTTATAAATGAAATAGCTACAGATTTAAACTAATTTTTTATTTATAGTTATTAAAAAAGAATATATTAGATTAATAGAGGTAGATACCAAAATAGGTATTTACCTCTATTTTAATGTATTATTAATTATATTTCTCTTCTAGGAATTTCAAATTTTATAGTTTCTTCTATTTCGTTTAAAGTTTTAATATTTTTAGGATCAATAAACATACAAGTATATCCGCCCTTACCAGCTCTACCAGTTCTACCTATACGATGAACATAATCAGCTGCAGTTTCTGGGATGTCATAGTTATATATATTATCAACCCCACTTATATCAAGTCCTCTAGAAGCAACATCAGTAGCTATTAGATATTGAATATCGGCATTTCTAAAAGATTTCATGATTCTTTCACGCTTTGATTGTTGGATATCACTATGAAGTTTAGCACAGTTATAGCCATTTTTAGCCATAGCTTCTTCAAGAGCATCAACTCTTCTTTTAGTTCTGCAGAAGATTATTGCCATAAATGGATTATCTTCATTTAGAACTTTAAATAAAGCATCTTGTTTCCATCTATCTGTAGTTTCGACAACTTCCTGTTTTATTGAATCAAGAGTAATCTCTGTTTTTTTTATTGAAATTTCCATAGGATCAGTCATATATCTATATGCTAATTTCTTTACCTGAGAACTCATAGTAGCAGAGAAGCATAAAGTTTGACGTTTCTTTGATGTTTTAGATAATATAGCCTCAACTTCATTTTTGAATCCCATAAGTAACATTTGATCAGCCTCATCTAAAACAAAAGTTTTTATTTTACTAAGATCAATAGTTCCTCTATCTAGATGGTCAAGAAGCCTTCCAGGAGTTGCTATGATTAGATGAATATTTTTCTTTAATTTATTAATTTGAGAACCAATGTCCTTACCACCATAAGCTGCAAGCATATTTATATTCTTTGTTTCATTTAACTTTTCAGCTTCTTCTGTAATTTGTATAGCAAGTTCTCTTGTAGGAGATAAAATAAGAACTTGAGTACTATTTATATCTCTTGATATATTCTCAAATATAGGTAGTAAGAAAGCTAATGTTTTTCCTGTACCTGTTTGAGCTTGTGCTATAATGTCTTTACCATTTTTTATTGGTATTATACTCTCTTCTTGGATTGGAGTTGGTGTAGTTATACCATTTTTATTTAATATATTTAAAGTATCTTCTTTAATTCCTAATTCTCTAAAATTCATATTACGACCTCACATGTTGAATTATTTTATATTAACTAATTTATAATATCATATTGGCATAATTAATACTATTTATATTATTACTATTATTATTAATAAAATATCATAATCTAATATAAAAGTTAGGATAGTATTAGTAAACAAATAAAAAATTAATATAAACAGAAACTTAATCCTACTAAACCTTAAAGGTAGCTAATCTAAACTTTAATAGAAATATACCTAGCTATAATCATTGAAATATCTAAGGTTCATAAAAAAATAAAAAATAGATTAGAAAAACGATAAAAAACACTTGAAAAAAATGACAAAATTTTGTATAATTTTAAGTTTGGAAAAGTGGTGTATACAAAGGCTTTTTTATCCTATATAATTATAGTAAATTAAGAAAGAAAGGAAATGGATAAAATGGCCAGGCGGCAAGAAGTAGAAAGAATTCTACGTATAGTAATGGGCTCAGCAATACTTGCATTTGGAGTCTATAACTTTTATTATTTAAACAACATAACAGAAGGTGGAGTGTTAGGACTTTTACTACTGCTAAAGAACTTATACAACATTCAGCCAGAGGTGGCGAATATAATAATAGATTTATCACTTTTATTAATAGGATACAAATACTTTGGTAAAAAATTCTTTATGTATTCTATATTTGCATCACTTAGTTTTTCTGTTTTATATGATATATTTGAAAATATAGGTCCTATACTACCTAGTATAAATAGTATGCTTATATCTACAATACTGGCAGGAATAAGTGTAGGTGTAGGTGTAGGGCTTATAGTTACAACTGGATGTGCAGCTGGTGGAGATGATGCTTTAGCATTAGTGATTTCTAAGACTACATCTTTAAATATTGGTAGAGTATATATGCTAGGTGATTGTGTGATTTTACTATTATCATTATCATATATGTCTATTGATAAGATACTTTACTCACTAGTGGCAGTAGCTATTAGCGGGAATGTAATAGATTATATATATAATCATGTTAAAACAAGTAAATCTAATATAATGATAAAAAGCGAACTTTAGATGAGGTTCGCTTTTTATCATTATTACAGAATGCTACATAAAAATTTGGTAGATACCTAAAATAATGATTAGTACTCCACTAATCAAATCAGAGTATTCCCCCACTAATTTAGATGCATATTTGTTGCCTACATAGAAACCTAACCCAATATTTAGCCATGTTAGTAGAAAAGTAAATAAAGTATTTAATAGAATGCTAATACCTGCAATACTAGCAGCCATTCCCACACTTAAATTATTTAAGGTAAGAGCTATTGATAAAGTTATACATTCTTTAATATCAATATCTCCAGAATTATCTGCGTCCGCTTTTATAGGATTATCCAAAATTTCGCCATAGCTTACCTTTTTATGTCTTAATAAATCTTTAGTAATTGATTTTCTATATTTTTTTAAAAAATCAATTACTATTTTAAGACCTAGGATTATTAGCAAAATTCCACCGATTATAGTTACGATTTTAGGTGAGATGAAGTTAGTAATAATTTTACCTAAATACATAGATAAAAAAGTGCCAAGAGATGTTATTAAACTAATCAACAATGCTCCTATAAAACTTAGTTTTACTTTCTTCAAACCATAAGAGATGCATACCGCAAGAGTATCTAAATTAGCTGAAACAGAAAGTAAAAGTGCTGTCATATAGTTCATAAAATATCCCCCTTATGATTATATAAATAAAGTCTTTATAATCCATAATATATATTTTTCTTAAAAGTGTGATTTTTAAATAAAGTATCTTACAAGATCTATACAATATAAATACTGCAAATAAAATTTTTAGACTTTATTATATGAAAAAATTAAAAAATGTTAAGTACTATAAGATAGTGTTGAAATATAGATTAATTTTACGTTTTTTATATTAGATAATTACAAGGGATTTGATATTAAATAAAGAAATTATTCCTTATATTGATAAATTATTCTGCAAGGAGGTTAAAATATGGGGATATTTAAATTGAAATCTGAAGAGGATTGGAAAATTAATTACATAAAAGAATTTAATGAAATGAGAAATAACTATGAAAAAAAACTGCAAAAAAAACAATTAGAGATAGATAGACTAAAAAGCGAAATTGAGTTATTAAAATCAAATAAAAGTGGATTAAAACCAAAAGAAAAGCAAATAAGAGATCTTGATATAAGTAATATAAAAAAATTAAGAGATGACGGCTTGAGTTATAGGGAGATAGCGAAAAAAACAAATTGGAGTAAGGCAACAATATGTAGAGTACTAAATGGATTTTATGATTAAATAAATAAAGACACCTTAAGATATTTATTTTAAGGTGTCTTTATTTATTTTTCCTTAATTTAGATGCAATTATTAATTGTATAAATACAATAATGAGAATTATTAAAAATAATGTAGAAGGATGTAATATATATGAAATCCCTATGGATATATTATTATAATAGCTAGACATATAAAAATTAAAGAATCCTAAACATAAAATTGATATTATAGTAAAAAAGTATAGTGAAAATTTATAAATAAATTTATTTTTCATAAATTCTCCTTTCATGAATGTAGTACATTAATAAATTAAATACATCTTATGAATTTTCCTCTTTTTATATTTTACAAAATA
Organism: Romboutsia faecis; assembly: GCF_014323405.1. Lineage (GTDB taxonomy): Bacteria > Bacillota > Clostridia > Peptostreptococcales > Peptostreptococcaceae > Romboutsia_E > Romboutsia_E faecis. Next base: position 421,075 of record NZ_JACRWE010000004.1, read on the forward strand.
ATAATACTCAGTTATACTGTGAATATGAATAAAAAGCAGGATAAACGTAGGTGATAAAAATTGAAATCTAGAGCAAATTATAAAGAATACATAATAGATGTAATTCTTATTTTATTTGTAGTGCAGTTAGCTAGGATAATTACTAAATATATTTTATTAAAACAACTTAATTTTAATTTACTAAATTTAATAATTACGACAGCTATATCTTTTGCATTATTAAGTATTTTATTGATATTAATATTAAAAAATAATGAAATATTTAATCCAACTAACTTAAAAATTGTGAATATGTTTAATAATAAGAATAAGCAAATTCGTATATTATTGGGTATTATTGTTATATTAACTTTTATGATAACTCAATATTTTGAAGATACATATAATATTTACAACTTTGGAAGGTTAATTTTACTTATAATTATTATACCTATTTTTGAAGAATTATTGTTTAGAGAATACTTATGGAATTATCTAAGTAACCATATAAAAAATGTTATGGTAGTTTTTATATCGATAACAATGCTATATACATTTTATCAGATTGGTTACATAGATATAATTAGCCAATATATAAGTATTACAAATAAGTCAGGATATACGATTGATATAGTTACTTCAAGTATGATAAAAGCTTTTGTATTAGGGAGTATATTAGGTGTTGTAAAAATTAGATTAAAGGATACATATATATGTATGCTATTACATGCACTATTTAGTATATTATTTTATTAACTAAAAAGATTCTGAAAATATAAAAATATTAGATATTTACAAAAATATAATTAGAATTTATAATTAATTATTATAGAGATTAACCTAAATAAGGAGAAAGAAATATTATGTTTATAGATAAAGAAATAAATAAGGATAACATACATGTACATTTAAATCCTCAGGTAACTACACATTATGAAATCGAAGATTTTCGTGATCATAAAAATATAGACTTATATTTACAAGAACTTATATTTGACTTGGTTGAAAGAAGAGATAATGAGAGCATGATAGAAGCTTTAATTGAAGAACTTAATGAAATATAGCATACAAAAAGTTACTAATTATATTATATATAATTGGTAACTTTTTATTTTGTATTAAACTATTTATAGTTAATATGTCTTTTAAAAAATAAATTAATTACAGAGCCTCCAACTAAAGCTGGGAATATTGATGAAGTTAAACATATTTTTAAGTTTATGTAGTTTATATTACCTTTGAAAGTAAATATGTATAATGTTAAGAATAAAATATAGATTAGCAAGTAATTAGATATTTTTAACTTTATTTTCAAAATTAATCCAACCCCTTTATTTAATTTACAATAATTGAATAAAACTACTTAATTTTATTATAAAAATAAAAAGTTAATTTTGCAAATGTTTTCATAAAGAGAATTCTGTATATAGAAGTAAAAAAATATTAATACATATAAATAAGTCGTTAATATTGACATAGGAAAAATAAGAACTATAATTAAATCAATATTAGAGAGTATTTAGAATATATTAATATTATGGAGGGATAGAAATGAATGAGATTAGAAAAATCGTAGAAGGCAAAATTTATAAACTTTATAACTTATTTTTCTGGGGCTTTTATTTTAGCGCTGGATGTTTCTTCTGCAAAAATAAATATAAAAATTTTTCTAATGAGTTCATATATTCTATTTCATCTATGTAATATATCACATTTAAATTAATTTTTAATTAGAATACTAAAAAGAGCTCATTTGAGCTCTTTTTTTATTCAGAATAAAATAAGAAAGGATTGATGTGATGGATTTACTAGAAGATTATAGATCTGAAATTGATAATATAGATAAGGAGATGACATTGCTATTTGAGAGTAGGATGAACTTATCTAAAAAAATATCTGATTACAAGAAGAAAAATAAGATGAAAATATATCAAAGGGATAGGGAAGAGCTAGTTATAGCTAAAAATATATCTTATTTAAAAAATAAAGAATATGAATCATTATTGAGAAGCTACTATATAAACTTAATGAATTTAAGTAGATTAATTCAGAGTAAAGAAATAGATAGTAATTATGATAGTGAAAAAATAATAAAACATAAAAAAGAAAATTTAAAAGTAGGATATCAAGGTGTTATTGGATCTTTTAGTGAAGAGGCAATGCATAAGCATTTTTCTAGTATAAAAAATATTAAAAATTATGAAAGGTTTGAAGATCTGTTTATAGCTTTACAAGATGAAGATATTGATTATGCTATTGTTCCGATAGAGAATTCATCAACTGGTGGAATAAATAGAGTATATGATTTATTGAATATATATGATTTTTATATAGTAGGAGAAGAATGTATAAAGATAAATCAGCATCTAATAGGTGTAAAAGGAGCAACAATAAATGATATACGAGAAGTTTACTCCCATACTCAAGGTTTTGAGCAAAGTAGAGAGAGTCTAAAAAGGTATGAAAATATAAAGTTAATACCTTATTTAAATACAGCTATATCTGCAAAATTAGTTTCAGACTTAAATGATAAAACAAAGGCTGCAATAGCATCAGAAAGAGCAGCTAAAATTTATAACCTAGATATTATAGATAGTAACATAAATGATATCAAGGATAATTATACTAAGTTTGTGATAATAGGTAGGAGTTTTGAAGCGAGAAGTGATTGCGATAAGACGAGTTTAATACTTTCTACAGGTCATAAGTCAGGTGAACTATATAGATTATTAAAGTATTTTGCTGATTATAATATAAATCTAACAAAGATAGAGTCTAGACCAAATAAACATACACCATGGCAATACCTATTTTATATAGATTTTGAGGGAAGTATTGAAGATGAAAAAATAAAAAGAGCTATAGATAATATAGCAAATGAAAGTAAATATTTTAAATTTTTAGGTAGCTATAAAAAATGTAATATCTAAGCAAATATAAAAAGGGAGGAAATATTGTGGTTATTGTTTTGAATACAGGATACACTAAGGATCAAGTAAGCGAATTAGTTAATCATATAGAAAGTAAAGGTGTAAAAACTAGTATAACAGAGGGGAATTCAAAATGTATAGTAGGTGTGGTGGGTGATACTACTATTATAGATGATGATGAAATTTTGTCATTTAGATATGTTGAAAAGGTATTAAAGGTACAAGAACCATTTAAAAAAGCAAATAGATTATTTAAAGCAGAAGATACTGTTATTGATGTATTAGGAAGTAAGATTGGTGGATCTAATTTAGGGATAATAGCAGGTCCATGTTCAGTTGAATCTGAAGAACAAGTAGTTGAGATTGCAAAAAGTGTAAAAGAATCAGGAGCAAATTTTCTAAGAGGTGGGGCTTTTAAACCTAGAACATCACCTTATAGTTTCCAAGGCATGGAAATGGAAGGATTAAATCTATTGAAGTTAGCAAAACAAGAAACTGGTTTACCTATTGTAACTGAGCTTATGTCAACTGATTATATAGATAAATTTGTTGAAGATGTAGATGTGATACAAATTGGGGCAAGAAATATGCAAAACTTTGATCTATTAAAACAAGTGGGAAGAACTAATAAACCAATATTGTTAAAGAGAGGATTATCAGCGACTATAGAAGAATGGTTAATGAGTGCTGAATATATAATGGCAGAAGGTAATGAAAGTGTGATTTTATGCGAAAGGGGAATTAGAACATTTGAAACATATACAAGAAACACATTAGATTTAAGTGCTATACCAATAGTAAAAAGATTATCTCATTTACCTGTGATAGTTGACCCAAGTCATGCTTCAGGAGACTGGAGATTGGTAGAGCCTATGTCCAAGGCAGCAATACTTTCTGGATGTGATGGACTTATTATAGAGGTACACAATAATCCACAAAAAGCATTATGTGATGGTCAGCAATCAATAAAACCAAATAAATTTAAATTTTTAATGGAAAAAATAAGAGTATTGGCAGAAATAGAAGGTAAAGTAATATAAAATAACTATAGTAAGATTAGGTGTGATTGGAGCCTCTTTTTAAATGGCTCTTAAAGAAGCAGAATATGATGAATTATATGGGATAGTTATAGGCTAATAAGGAGTTCAAATGTTAATGATGAGTTATGGTGTGAAATTTTTATTGAGAATATAAAAACTTTATTAATTACAATAGATAATTTTATAATTGAATTATTTCGACAATCATCTAATAGAAGACAAAAATTATAAAGTAAATTTAAAAAGGGAAAACGATAAGCAATATAGAATTAAAATATAAAGTAAAATTTTATGAATATATCAATTAAAGTTTTTGGGGGGATATCATGAGAGAGAAAGTATCTGAAATGCTTGAGAAAGTAAGACCGATTCTTCAAAGGGATGGCGGAGATGTTGAGTTAGTGGATGTAAATCAAGATGGTGTAGTATTAGTAAAATTAAAGGGAGCGTGTCAAGGTTGTCCAGGTGCGACAATGACTATAAAAGCTGTTATTGAAAACTTATTGGTCAAGGAAGTTCCTGGAGTAACTCAAGTAATAGGAATATAATTACTAAAATTATTTAATAAATAATTTTTTTATTATATTATTAAATAAAAAAAATATATATTTAATAGATGATGTTAAAAAGTCATGAGAATTTAAGTGATACTAAGTAGCTTTATTTTCATGACTTTTTATATAGAAATAAAGGCTTGAGGAATTATTAAAACAATGAGTTAGATATAGTGCTATAGAATTAAATTAAAAAATTCAAATGGATATGGGAGGATGTTTATGAATTGGGTAGATTATGCTAATGATATAGACTTATTTGAAGTATTTAATAAAGATGTAAAACCTATGTCAAAGTCAGAAAAATACAGAGCAGTTAGAGTATTAATTGACTATTTTTCTAAGGAAGGGATTTGGAATACTAAAAATTTACCAGATACTTATGATGCACGAAGAAATATGCTTCGTGGAATTCTAAATGCATATCCTCCAAATGAAATCGATCCTGTAAATCTTGAATTACTAGAAAAATTATTAATAACAGAAAGTAAAGAAAAAAATACTATAAATGTATATGATATACCAGAAGTAGAGAAAAATATATCTATATTTAATGGAGATATAACCACTATAAAATCAGATGCAATTGTTAATGCAGCTAATAGCAGATTATTAGGGTGTATGCAACCACATCATATGTGTATAGATAATTCAGTTCACTCTGCAGCAGGACCTAGATTAAGACAAGATTGCAATATTATAATAGAAAAACAAAATCATTTAGAATATACTGGTTGTGCAAAAATAACTAGAGGTTATTGTTTACCATCCAAATATGTTATCCATACAGTAGGTCCAATTGTATCTTCAGTAGGTCCAACTAAGGAACAAGAAAAACAATTATCATCTTGTTATAATTCCTGTCTAAATATAGTAAAGGATATAGATGATATAAAAAGCATAGTTTTCTGTTGTATATCAACAGGTGTATTTGGTTATCCAAAGGAGGAAGCTGCTAAAATAGCAGTTAAAACTGTAAAAAAATGGATGCAGGATAATTCCGAAAAAGAATTAAAGGTAGTTTTTAATGTTTATAAAGATAGTGATGAGGAAATATATAAACAAATTTTATTGAAGTAAGATATAATATAAAAATACAACAAAAGAGTAGCCTAAGTATAGTCTAAACTTAGGATGCTCTTTTTTTATTAAGCAATGTTTTTAATATAATTTTGAATAGTAGAAATTTATACTAAAAATACAAAAATAAAAATGAAAACGGTTGCACTAGAAAAAAGCTTGTGCTACTATTTTATTAAAGATGTGCAATCGATTGCATAAACTTTAATAAAATAGGGGGAATACATATTATGAGATTCAAAAAAGCATTAAGTTTAATGACAGTAACAGCTTTAATTTGTGGAAGTCTTGTTGGTTGTAGTTCAAGCAAAGATTCAAGTGGAGGTAGTGCTTCTGGAGATGTTACGGTTGACATATTCCAATTTAAAGTTGAAACTCAAGAAGCGCTTCAAGCAGCTGCAAAGAAATATGAAGAGAGCCACGGGGGGGTAAAGATAAACATAGAAACTATTGGCGGAGGAAATGACTATGGTGCGGGATTAAGAACTAAATTCCAATCTGGTCAAGAACCAACTATATTCAATGTAGGTGGTCCTCAAGATGTTGAAGACTGGGCTTCTAAATTAGAAGATTTATCTGATCAACCTTGGGTAAATCAAGCATTTGAAGGAACTTTAGGTTCAGTTACAACTGATGAAGGAATATTTGGTATGCCTTTTGCTCAAGAAGGATATGGATTTATATATAATAAGCAAATATTTGAAAAAGCTGGTATAAAACCAGAGGAAATAACTACTTTAGCTAAATTAGAAGAGGCAATTAAAATATTAGATTCTAAAAAGAGTGAATTAGGAATAGAAGCAGTAATGTCATTACCTGCAAAAGAAAAATGGGTAACAGGATTACATTTATTAAATGTTGCATTAGGGAATGAGTTTGCAAGTGGTAAAGAGGCTTATGAAGCTAAAAAATTAGAGTTTAAATATAGTGATCAATTAAAGAAAATACTTGATTTACAAGCAGAGTATTCTTATATGCCAGATGGAACTAAAGCATCTTTAAATAGCGTTGATTATGCTATGCAAACTGAACAAAAATTTGCTACAGGTAAAGTTGCAATGATACAAATGGGTAACTGGACTTATCAAGCTATAAGTGGAGTAAACGAAGAAATAGGTAATAATTTAGGGATATTACCAATGCCTTTAGAAGGGGTTAATGAAGATTCTATACCAGTAGGAATACCAATGTATTGGTCTATAAACAAAGACAAGTCAGATGAAGAAAAGGCAGCAGCTAAAGATTTCTTAAACTGGTTATACACTTCTGATGAAGGAAAAGAGATGGTAATAAATGACTTTAATTTTATTCCTGCATTCAAAGGTTATGAAGATGAAAGTTTGCAACCGAAAGATCCATTATCTGCAGCAGTTTTACAATATTCTAACGATGGAAAAACTATGCCATGGGTGTTCATGGGATACCCAAGTGGATGGGGAGAAAATGTAGTTGGAGCTGATATTCAAAAATATTTAGATGGAAGTATGTCTTGGGAAGAATTAGTAAAACATGCACAAGATACTTGGGAAGATGAGAGAAAGTAATTAATAATTCTAAAAATATAGGAAAGTACGATGTACTTTCCTATATTTTAATAAATGTATGTAATTTTTAAGTTAAATATTTATTATATTCAAATAATTAATGTTTAACTTAGAGATTAATAAAAATAAAAGGGGGATCTAAATTTATGGAAAGTGTGCATAAAGGTCAACAAAAGAGTAAGAACAGAGGAGATGAAAATAAGACAAGAAAAAATAAAAAACTAAAAGATAGTCTTACTTTTTGGGCGTTTGTAGGTCCGAGTCTAGTAGCATTTGTAGTTGTAGTTTTGATACCATTACTATTAGGTATATATTATTCATTCACAGATTGGAATGGTATAGGAAACTCAGCTCAATTTATAGGACTGGAGAATTATATAAAAGTATTTGCTGATGAAGGATTTAAACAATCTTTCGGGTTTACAGTTAAATTTACATTAGCATCGATAGTGGTAATAAACTTTTTAGGATTTACTTTAGCGTTATTAGTTACTAGAGAGTCTAAAATAAGTAACCCACTTAGAACTATATTCTTTATGCCAAACTTAATAGGTGGATTGATATTAGGATTTATATGGCAATTTATATTTGTAAATGTATTTAATGGCTTAGGTCAAGCGTTAAATCAAACCTGGATGATGGGATGGTTATCAAATGAAAAAACAGGTTTTTGGGGATTAGTTATATTAACAGCTTGGCAAATGGCAGGTTATGTAATGGTAATATATGTAGCCGGATTACAAAATGTACCTCCTGAATTAAATGAAGCGGCAAGAATAGATGGGGCAAGTCCTCTTCAAAGAATAAGATTAATAACTTTTCCTATGGTTAGACCTGCATTTACAGTAAGTTTATTCCTAACTCTATCAAATTCATTTAAGTTATTCGATCAAAATCTAGCTCTAACTAACGGTGGACCAGGAAATGCAACTCAAATGTTAGCTTTAAATATATACCAAACAGCATTTTCATATAATAAGATGAGCTTAGCTCAAGCAAAGGCAGTAATATTCTTTGTATTAGTAGCGATAATAGCATTAACACAAGTTTATTTAACTAAGAAAGGTGAGGTGGAAGCATAATGGATAATAAATTAAAAAAATGGAGTTTAAATATATTAGGATTAATATTAGGATTAATATGTTTATCACCTTTTTATATAATAATAGTTAATTCTTTTAAAACAAAGGGCGAGTTATTTGAAAGTACATTAGCTCTTCCAAGTAGCGCAAGTTTTAGTAATTATATAAGAGCTTGGGAGCAATTAGATTTTATAAAAGTTTTGGGGAATTCACTTTTTATAACTGTAATTAGTGTATTGCTTATAATAATTTTCTCTGCTATGGCGGCGTGGATGATTCAAAGAACAAATTCAAAACTGGCAAATGGAATATTGTTTTTATTTATTTCCTCTATGATAGTAACATTTCAATCTATAATGCTACCTTTAATAAGCATAGCAGGAAAATTAAACTTACTTAATGTACCAGGAATAATATTCATGTATATAGGTTTCGGATGTGCATCAGCCATATTCTTATATCATGGATTTATAAAAGGAATACCAAAGGAGCTAGATGAGGCAGCTATAATAGATGGTTGTAGTAAATGGCAAACATTTAGATACATAATATTCCCATTACTTAAGCCTACTACTATAACTGTAGCTATACTTAATACAGTTTGGATTTGGAATGACTTCTTATTACCATCATTAATAATAAATACGCCAGAGACAAGAACAATTCCGCTTGCAATGTATTTCTTCTTTGGTCAATATACAAAGCAATGGGATTTAGCGTTAGCAGGATTAGTACTTACTATAATACCAGTTTTAGTATTCTACTTCTTTGCACAAAAACACATAATAAAAAGTGTTGTATCAGGAAGTATAAAGTAAGTTTAACAATATAAAAGATTTCTATAGGAGTGAAGTATATGAAGGTTACTATAAAAGATGTAGCTAAAGAGGCAGATGTAGCTACATCTACAGTATCTAGGGTGTTATCAAATAATCCTAGAATAAGTGAAACGACAAGAAAAAGAGTTAAAGAAGCAATTGATAAACTCGGTTATGAACCTAATGCAATGGCAAGAAGTTTAGCTAGGCAAAGAACAAAAATATTAGGTATAGTTTTGCCAAATGAGGCTAAAGATTTATTCACAAATCCATTCTTTATTACATCAATGCAAGGAATGAGTCTATACGCTCAGACTAAAGGGTATTATATAACGTATGCATTTAGTGAAGATGATGAAGGTGAGTTAAATCATGTGAAAGAAATTACTAATAATAACTTAATTGATGGAGTTATTCTTATGAGAAGTAGACAAAATGATGAGATTATCAATTACTTGCAAGATAAAAGGTTTCCTTTTGTAGTTATAGGTAGACCCGAGGATACAGAATCTATATTATGGGTAGATAATGATAACGTTAAAGCTATGTATGATTTAGTTAATCTTCTTATAGAAAATGGTCATAAAAAAATAGGATTTGTAGGAGCTATTGAAGAATGGAATATGTCACAAGATAGATTAAAGGGATACAAAGATGCTTTGATAGACTCAAAACTTGATTATCATGATAATTTAATTGTGCAACAAAATGAGTTTAATGCAAAAAATGGTTATGATGCAGCTAAGAAATTATTCAAAGAAGAAGGGTTAACAGCTATAGTAACCACAGATGATCTATTAGCTTTAGGTGTTCAAGAGTATGTTAAAGATAACAATATGAAGGATATAGCATTGATTGGGTTCAATAATTCACAGATTGCTCAGTACCAGAAACCATCTATATCCTCAATTGACATAATGGCAGGAAGACTTGGACACTATGCGGCTAAGTTGTTGATTAGTAAGCTAGAAGGAAAAGGTAGTAAGAGAAAGAATTATATCGTAGATACTAAATTAGTAGAAAGAGATACTTTTATTCAAATAAGATAGTATGATTGTAATCTATTCAATTTAAAAAGGGGAAGGATTTTATTATAGATATGATAGAAGCATTTATATTTGACTTAGATGGTGTTATAACTGATACAGCATATTATCACTATCTCGCATGGAAAAAACTGGGTGAAAAAATAGGCATAGAAATAGATGAAGAATTTAATGAGAGTTTAAAGGGGATAAGTAGAATAGAATCTCTAGAAAGAATGTTGAAGTTTGGTGATAAAGAAAATCAGTTTACACAAGAAGAAAGGATACAATTAGCTACTGAAAAAAATGAACACTATAAAGAATTAATAAAAAGAATAACTCCTAAGGATATATTACCTGGAATAATAGATTTATTAGAAGAAGCAAAGAATAATAAAATTAAAATAGGATTGGCATCAGCAAGTAAAAATGCAATTCCAGTTTTAAATAGTTTGGGAGTTATAGGGTATTTTGATTTTATAGCAGATGCATCAGAATGTAAAAATAGCAAACCAGCTCCAGATATTTTTCTTATGGCAGCAAAAGGTCTTAATGTAAATCCAAAATATTGCATAGGATTTGAAGATGCAAGTGCTGGAGTAGATGCAATTAATTCTGCAAGGATGTATTCTATAGGAATTGGAGATAGAGATACATTATGCAAAGCTAAGTTCGTAGTAAAATCTACAGAAGAACTAGACTTTAATTTAATTATATCTAAATATAATAAATCTGAAAAAGAGTATTCATTATAAATATTTTAATAGTAGGTTAGAATTTTATGGGGGACAATTATGAAACGTATATTTAACAAAATAGATGGATGGAAAATAATACAGGACAAAATTGAATTTGAAGAAAATCGATTAGCTGAATCAATAATGAGTTTAGGAAATGGGTATATGGGAATGAGAGGTAACTATGAAGAAATGTACTCAAAAGATAGTCATAGAGGTTCTTATATAGCAGGTGTATGGTTTCCAGATAAAACTAGAGTTGGTTGGTGGAAGAATGGATATCCTGAATATTTCGGAAAAGTTCCAAATAGCGTAAACTATATAGGAATAAATGTATTAGTCAATGGAAAATACCTTGATTTAGGTAAATGTGAAGTTGAGAATTTTTATAGAGAATTAAATATGGAAAATGGTGTTTTAACTCGTACTTTTATTGCTAATGTGGATGGTTCAAAGATAGAAGTAAAAGTTCAAAGATTTTTAAGTATAAAAAGAAAGGAATTAGCAGTCATAAAGTATGATGTAAAATCATTAAACTTTGATGGTGAAATAACTTTTGTACCTTATTTAGATGCGGATGTTACAAATGAAGACTCAAATTATGATGAAAAATTTTGGATGAATATTAGTTCAGGGTCTAAAGAATATAAGGGAAATGTAATTTCAAGAACTAAGGATAATGTATTTGGAACAGAAGTGTTCACAATATGTGCAAATATGATAAATAAAGTTAGTAAAAAAGCTAAAGTTTCTGAATATATGAACAAAGATTTTTATAGCGAAAATACTATAGTTGTAGATATAAATAAAGATGAGACTGTGTCATTAACAAAATTTATTGCCATAACTTCAACTAGAGATTATATTCAAGACGAACTTTTAAGTACGAGTGAAAATATCTTAAATGAAGAAATAGTAAAAGGATATGAAAACTTACTAAAAGAGCACTCAGAAGAATGGAACAAAAGATGGGAAACTTCAGATGTAAAGATAGACGGTGATATAGCAGCACAACAAGGTATAAGATATAATTTATTCCAATTATTCTCGACTTATTATGGCGATGATTACAGGTTAAATATAGGACCTAAAGGATTTACTGGAGAAAAATATGGTGGAGCAACTTATTGGGATACAGAAGCTTATTGCTTACCATTATACTTGGGTGTAGCAGATAAGCATGTATCAAGAAATTTATTAGAATATAGGTATAATCAATTAGAGGCAGCTAAAGAAAATGCTAAAAAGCTTGGATTAGAAGGGGCTTTATATCCAATGGTAACTTTCAATGGTGAAGAATGCCATAATGAATGGGAAATAACATTTGAAGAAATACATCGTAATGGTAGTATGATATATGCAATCTACAACTACACTAACTATACAGGAGATTACTCTTATATAGAGGAAAAGGGAATAGATGTAATAGTTGAAGTTGCAAGATTTTGGGCTAGTAGAGTACATTATGCAAAGTATCAAGGTCAATATATGATACATGGCGTTACAGGGCCAAATGAATACGATAATAATGTAAATAACAATTGGTACACTAATTATATAGCAAAATGGTGTTTAGAGTATGCAGTTGAAAATATAAATAAATTACAAGAACAGTGCCAAAAAGCGGTAGCTAGAAATAATATAAAAGAAGAAGAACTAAATAAATGGATTACTATAGCTGAGAATATGTATCTTCCATATGATAATGAATTGGATATAATAGTACAGCAGGATAATTTTTTAGATAAAGAACTTATAGAGGTAAAGGACTTACCTAAGGAGAACTTGCCATTAAATCAAAATTGGTCTTGGGATAGAATACTTAGATCTTGTTTTATTAAACAAGCAGACGTACTTCAAGGTATATATTATTTTGGAGATAAATTCTCTATAGAAGAAAAAAGAAGAAACTTTGATTTTTATGAAAAATATACAGTGCATGAATCATCATTATCTTCATGTATATACTCAATAATTGGATCTGAAATTGGAAATTTAGAAAAATCATATGAATTATATTCAAGAACTGCAAGATTAGATCTAGATAACTATAATAATGATACAGAAGATGGTCTTCATATAACATCTATGTCTGGGGCATGGTTAGCCATAGTTCAAGGATTTGCAGGAATGAGAACTTGGAATGAAACCTTATCGTTTAATCCTAAGTTACCACAACAATGGAATTCTTATTCATTTAACATAAATTATAGAGAACATACTTTAAAAGTAATAGTTGAGAAAGAAAATGTATTTATAGAGAATATGAGTAAAGGACAAGTAGAACTATCTGTATATGGAGAAAGTTATAAATTTGAAGATAAGCTAACTATAAAGAGAGAAGAAAATTTAGCTTTAAGTATGTAGAAATTCACTATATGGAGGAAATAAACATAATGAGAAAAGCATGGTGGAAAGAAGCTGTAGCTTATCAGATTTATCCGAGAAGTTTTATGGACTTTAACGGTGATGGAATAGGAGATATTCGAGGTATTATAGAAAAGTTAGATTATTTGGTTTATCTAGGAGTAGACGTAATATGGGTATCTCCATTTTACAAATCACCAAATGATGATAATGGCTATGATATAAGCGATTATAAAGCTATAATGGATGAATTTGGTACTATGGAGGACTTTGATGAACTATTAAAAGAAGCACATAAAAGAAATATAAAATTGATAGCGGACTTAGTAATAAACCATACTAGTGATGAACATCCATGGTTTATTGAATCAAAGTCTTCTATAGATAACGATAAAAGAGATTGGTATATTTGGAGAAAGGGAAAAAATAATAAAGAGCCAAATAACTGGGAAAGTATATTTAAAGGATCTGCTTGGCAATATGAAGCAGAAACTGGCGAATACTATCTACATTTATTCTCAAAAAAGCAACCAGATTTAAATTGGGAAAATAAAGAAGTAAGAGAAGCACTATATGAAATGATAAATTGGTGGTTAGATAAAGGTATTGATGGATTTAGGATAGATGCTATAAGTCATATAAAAAAGGACCAAGGTCTTTTGGATATGCCAAACCCTGATAATTTAGAATATGTACCATCTTTTGATAAACATAGCAATAGACCTGGGATACAAAATTTTCTAAAGGAGTTAAAAATAAATACTTTTGATAAATATGACATAATGACGGTAGGGGAAGCTGCTGGAGTTGATGCTGATGAAGCTAAAGTTTGGGTTGGTGAAGACGATGGAAAGTTTAATATGATATTCCAGTTTGAAAATATGGACTTATGGAATGATAATCCAGGTAAAAATGTAGATTGGGTAGAGTATAAAAGGGTCATAAGTAAATGGCAAAATAAGCTTCATAATAAAGGATGGAATGCTTTATATATAGAAAATCATGATACACCAAGGGCTGTATCTACATTAGGAAATGATAAAGAGTATATATATGAAAGCGCAACCTCCTTAGCACTTATGTACTTTATGATGGAAGGGACACCTTTTATATACCAAGGGCAAGAATTAGGTATGACTAACACTAAATTTAATAATATTGAAGAATATAATGATGTTAGAGCTAAAAGTGTATATGAAGATAAAATAAAAAGTGGAAGAACTATAGAGGAAGCTTTACGTGAATTAAATGCATCTTCTAGAGATAATACAAGAACTCCTATGCAATGGGATTCTTCTAAAAATGGAGGATTTACAGTAGGAAATCCATGGATTAAAGTAAATGAAAATTACGAAGATATTAACGTTGAGAAGCAGTTAAAAGATAGCAATTCAGTATTAAATTTTTATAAAAATATTATTAAAGTAAGAAAAGAAAATGAATGTTTAATTTATGGATTATATAATCTTATTCTAAAAGAAGATAAAAATATATTTGCATATGAAAGAATACTTGATGATAAAAAATTCTTAATAATAACTAATTTGAGCAATTATGATAATACATATTCTTATAATAAGTTAAATTTAAGATTTAGTAATTTAGTAATATCAAATTATGAAGTTAAAGAGCATAAAGATATAAATAGTATGATATTAAAACCATGGGAAGCTAGAATGTATAAAATATAATAACCTCTACTTATAAAATGGACCTATATTAAGTTATGGGTCCATTCTAATATATAAGAATAATGAATATACAATAGACCATGTAATTAATAATAAGAATACTGTTGACTTATTATCATATGTATTAGAAAATGGCAATAAAAAAGCCAAGGATTAATCCTGGCTATAAATAGATACTATTTTCTCTTTCTTAAAATGATATTAACTACAATAAGTGCTAAGATTGCAATAATACCTAAAGCACAAAAGATAATAATGGAATTATCTCCAGTTTTAACATTTTCAACTTTTTCTTCACCATAATTATAAACTGAAATATTTATAGTTTTATGAACCGTTTCTCTTGATTTTCCTGTAACTTCATAAGTAACTTTATATTGACCAGATTGAGTTGCAATATTATTTTTATTTGTAACAACAGTATTATCAGATACAATTATATTTTTAGTAATATCAGAGCCATCAGAATCGATAGCTGTAACATTTTTCATAGGTTCAAATAAGTCACCAACGTATAGGCTTTGATCTTTAGCATTTATTTTAATTTTAGATAATTTTGATATAAAAGTATTCTTATTAATAACATTTTTAATTTTTGTAATAACAGTAATATCATTATCAACTATTGTATTGTTACTGTTATTATCAATGTCTACAATAGTGGTGTTGTTATTATTAGGTTCATCATTATTATCAGGAGTAGCAGGTTCATCAGGTTCATTGTTATTGTCAGGAGGTATTGGCTTATCGGTATCATTAGGTTTTTGAGAGTCTGAATTATTTATTTCTATGCCTAAGTAGTAGGTGAAACTCCACCCTTCAATTTCAAAGAATTTAATTTGATATTCTGAAGATTCCTGAATATTAGTTAATGAAATCTTTGTACCATCTATATTGCCAGATGGATTAATAGATTCAATATTAGCCGTTTCTTTATACATGTTAATTGGTTGAGAAATATCACCTCCTAGAATTAGTGTTATATCAGAGCCTTTATCAGACTTTATTGTTTCTAGAGTGTAAGTTTGATTATAAGCTTGGAAACCGTACTTAGTATCATCAGTACCATAAGTAGTTATTATTTTTTGTGCTATGTTAGCAACTGGTGATAAGTCGATTATATTATTGTTATTTAAAAATAGGCCGTTTAAGTTATCTAAACTAGATAAAGGGGTAACATCTTTGATGTTATTATCAGAAAGATTTAATAAGGATAAGTTTTTAGCTGATTCTAGTCCACTTAGATCAGTAATGCCAAGATTAGAAGCATCTAATTCTTCAAGGCTTAAGATATTAGAGCTATTTATAACCTCAGTTGATCCATCTATACCTAAAGCGTTATTTATGGCGCTTACTAAATTAACATCACGTATTTCTATGGGTGTAGGATTATCTATAGTAGAGTTATCTTCAGTTTGGACACTCTCTACAGAGTTAGAAGGTATATTATCTTCTTCGGAGTAATTATCCTCATCAAGAGTAGTAGATGTGTCATCATGGATTACATCATTAGAATCGGTAGATGTATTAGGGGATTCTATTGTTTGTTCTTGCGAAGGGGGATTTTCAAATAATGCGTATACATTTGCAAGATTATATTGACTAATTATGACTATAGAGAGTATTAGTGTAATTGTAATATTCTTAAAGTCTTGCTTCATATTGACCTACCTCCTTAATTTAATATAAAAATATATACTTTTATTGAATTACATAGTATATAATATGGTTAAAGCATGGTCTATGTTAATGAATATAAATGAAAAGAGGGATGAGATTGAAATTAGTGTGGTTAGTAGTAGCAATTCTGTTTGGAATAGGAGAGTTACTTACAACAAGCTTAACTTTAATTTGGTTTAGTATAGGGGCGTTAGTAGTATTAGTATTGAGTAGTTTTATATCAAGTATAATATTTCAAGTAATTATATTTGCAATAATATCAATATCTCTTTTAGTTATAGTTACGAAAAAAATAGTTAAAAAAGATAAAAATTATAAATATGAAACTAATTTGCAGGGAATTTTATCTAAAAGAGGAGTTGTAAGAGAGGATATACTTCCATACAAAACTGGGATAGTTATTGTAAATGGAGAAGAATGGAGTGCAATAGCAATTGATAATGAAATAATTGAAAAAGGTACTACTGTAGAAGTTATAAGAATAGAAGGCGTAAAACTAGTTGTGAAAAGTACAACTAATTAATAAATTTCAATAAAAATAGGGGGAGAAAGATGTTTAAAGTAATATTAGTAGTAGTATTAGTATTAGTAGTAGTTTTAATAAGTTTAAGTTATGTAAGAGTAATTAAACAATCTAAAGTAGGTATAGTTATGAGACTTGGAAAATTCCTAAAGGTAGCAGATACAGGTGTACATTTCTTAGTACCATTTTTAGATCATATGGCTTATGTAATTGATTTGAGAGAAATTGTTATAGATTTCCCACCACAACCAGTTATAACAAAAGATAACGTAACAATGCAAATAGATACGGTTGTTTATTATCAAATTACAGACCCAGTAAGATATGTGTTTGAAATAGCAAATCCAATAGCTGCAATTGAGAATTTAACAGCTACAACATTAAGGAATATAATAGGTGAATTAGATTTAGATGAAACATTAACATCAAGAGACTTAATTAATACAAAGATGAGATCTATACTTGATGAAGCTACTGATAAGTGGGGGATAAAGGTAAACAGAGTTGAATTAAAAAATATAATGCCTCCAGAAGATATACAAGTAGCTATGGAAAAGCAAATGAGAGCTGAAAGAGAAAGAAGAGAGTCAATATTACAAGCAGAAGGTAATAAGGCGTCATCAATATTACAAGCTGAAGGTGAAAAGCAATCAGCTATATTAAGAGCAGAGGCTAAAAAGGAAGCGATGATTAGGGAAGCAGAGGGTGAAAAAGAATCAGCAATTCTAAGAGCAGAAGGAGAAGCAGAATCTATAAAGAAAATTGCTGTAGCAAGAGCAGAAGGAGAAGCGGAAGTGATTGTTAGAGTTCAAAAAGCAACAGCTCAAGGATTATATGATGTATTTAAAGCCATGAAAGAATCTGACATTGATGATAATATGCTAGCGCTAAAATCGATGGAAGCCTTAGAAAAATTAGCAAAAGGAGATGCTACTAAGATAGTCTTACCTTCAGAAGCAGTTAATCTTTTAGGTACATTTAAAGGGATAAAAGAAGTTTTATCAGATGAGAATAAAAAACAGTAGAATTTGAAATTAAATGAATAAATATAAAGAAAAAAGAAGGAATATGTAAATTCCTTCTTTTTTCTTTATATAAGAAATTAGATAATTTATAAAATAATAACAAGAAATTAAAAAAATTAAGAGGGATTTTTGAATCTTAGGAGAATTAAATCATAATGCAGATGCCCCACTAAATCAAAAAATACTTTATTAAGTATTTAGAGTAGTGCATTTAACTTAAAAATATTAATAGATAAAAAATAAATATGGGATTATAAAAAGATATTCAACACTTACAAAATAATTAGTTTTTGTAAAGAAGAACGTTTAAGAGGGGGAGATTTCTATTAAATATGAATCAATAATAACAGAAGACAATATAAAGAAATTTAAAAGTGGGCAATCAATTAATAGTTACGAATTTATGGGAA
Source organism: Romboutsia faecis (assembly GCF_014323405.1). Taxonomy (GTDB): domain Bacteria; phylum Bacillota; class Clostridia; order Peptostreptococcales; family Peptostreptococcaceae; genus Romboutsia_E; species Romboutsia_E faecis. The sequence goes on from NZ_JACRWE010000004.1 coordinate 439,560, forward strand.
GTCATATTGCAAGTCATAAAGGTAAAAAAGGCGTATCCTTTATGGTGTGGGCACCAAATGCAAAGCGCGTATACTTAAGTGGAGAATTTAATAACTGGAGTGTAGACTCTCATCCAATGACTAATTTATACAATAGCGGAGTATGGGGAATATTTATAGAAAATTTATCAGAGGGTGAGAAATATAAATATAATGTAATTGGTTGCGATGGTGTTAGTAGATTAAAATCAGATCCATATGCTACATTTTCAGAGTTAAGACCAAATACAGCATCTGTAGTATACAATTTAGATGGTTATGAGTGGTCAGATAATAAGTGGCAGGAATGTAAATCTAAAAAAATATGTGATAATGAGCCTATGAACATATATGAAGTGAATTTAGGATCATGGAAAAGAAAGTGGGATGGTGATTTCTTTTCATATGAGGAATTATATGAAATGGTATATTATGCCAAAGATATGGGATATACACATATCGAAATAATGCCAGTAACTGAATATCCATTAGATATGTCTTGGGGATATCAAACAGTTGGATATTATAGTCCTACAAGTAGACATGGTAAACCAAATGAATTCAGAAAGTTTGTTGAGAAATGTCATGAAAATAATTTAGGTGTAATTTTAGATTTTGCTTATAGTCATTTTTGTAGAGATGAACATGGATTATATAAATTTGATGGATCTCCTCAATTTGAATATTCAGACCCTACAAAAGCAGATAATCATGGATGGGGAACAGCTCATTTTGATTTAGGAAAACCAGAAGTTAATAGTTTCTTATTATCAAATGTACTTTATTGGTTTAAGGAATTTCATATAGATGGAATAAGAGTGGATGCAGTATCTAGTATGTTGTATCTAGATTATGATGGAGGAGACTGGAAGCCAAATAAGTATGGCGGAAGGGAAAACTTAGAAGCAATTGACTTTTTAAAAAAATTAAATGAAACCGTATATAAATATATAAAAAATCCCATTATAGTAGCTGAAGAATCTACTGCATGGCCTATGGTTACGGGACCTACTTATAAGGGGGCTTTAGGATTTACTTATAAGTGGAATATGGGATGGATGAATGATACATTAAAATACATGGAGATGGATCCGGTATATAGAAAATATCATCATGAATTAATTACATTTTCATTTATGTATGCATTTTCAGAAAATTTTATTCTTCCATTATCTCATGATGAAGTTGTTCATGGTAAGAAGTCTTTACTTGATAAAATGCCAGGAGATACATGGCAAAAATTTGCAAGCCTTAGATTATTATATGCATACTATATGATTCACCCAGGTAAAAAACTTTTATTTATGGGATCTGAGTTTGGTCAGGGTCTTGAGTGGAGGTATGCATATGGTCTTGAGTGGGAGTTATTACAAATCGATCCACATATAAAAATGCAGGACTATGTTAGAGATTTAAATCATATGTATAAAGATGATAAAGCATTATATGAAATGGATAATACTTATGAAGGTTTTGATTTTATAGACCCTCATAATAATGAACAAAGTGTAATAACTATAATGAGAAAAGGTAAAAAGGATAAGGATTTTACTATTGCAGTAATAAACTTTACGCCAGTAGTTCATTATGACTACAAAATAGGGGTACCATGTAGTGGTATTTATGAGGAAGTATTTAACTCAGATGATGAGAAATATTGGGGATCTAATCAAACTATGAATGGATCAGAACTGTTCTCAATGAATGAAAAATGGCATAATAAAGAACATAATATAACAATAAAAGTACCTCCTTTAGGAGTAACATTTATAAAGTTAAAAAGAGAACTTAAAGATAATGAGTAAATCAAAGAGAATAAAAGTATAAAAGTAGTAGCGATAGAAGATCCAAATTTAAATATAGACAAAAAGTAAATCAAAAATTTAATAAGATAATAAAAGTCAAGAATTTTATAATTTAAAACCATAATATAATAAGCATATTAAATAAAATTTTAAAATATATATAAAGTTATCTAGGGGGGAATCAAATTTAATGAATAAAGAAATGATAGCAATGATTTTAGCAGGTGGTCAAGGTTCTAGATTAGGTGTGTTTACAAAGAGTATAGCAAAGCCAGCTGTATCTTTTGGGGGAAAATATAGAATTATAGACTTCGTATTAAGTAACTGTTCAAATTCTGGAATAGATACTGTAGGAGTTTTAACACAATATAGACCATTAATATTAAATTCTCATATAGGAATGGGGAGCCATTGGGATTTAGATAGAATTAATGGTGGAGTTTACGTATTACAACCATATATGGATGAAAAAGAAGGTAATTGGTATAAAGGAACTGCAAATGCAATATATCAAAATATGAATTTTATAGATACATATAACCCAGAATATGTTCTTGTTTTATCAGGAGATCACATATATAAAATGGATTATAGTAAAATGTTAAATTTCCACAAGGAAAAAAAGGCAAAGGCAACTATTGCAGTAATTGAAGTGCCTTGGGATGAAGCATCTAGATTTGGGATAATGAATGCTAAAGAAGATGGTCAAATATATGAATTTGAAGAAAAACCAGAAAATCCTAAAAGTAATTTAGCATCTATGGGAGTTTATATATTTAACTGGAGTACCTTAAGAGATTACTTTATAAAGTCAGAAAATAGTAATAAGTGTTTTGATGATTTTGGAAAGAATATAATACCTATGATGTTGGAAGACCAAGCTGAAATGTATGCATATTCATTTAAAGGATACTGGAGAGACGTTGGAACGATACAAAGCTTATGGGATGCAAATATGGACCTTATAAAATATCCAGATGCAATAGATTTAAATGATTCAAGATGGAGAATATATACTAATACTATGGCTAGTCCGCCTCAATATATAGGAAAGGATGCAGATATAAGTGAAGCATTAATAGCGGATGGATGCTCTATATTAGGAGATGTAGAAAATTCAGTTTTATCTCATGGAGTCTATGTAGATGAAAATAGTACAGTTAAAGATTCTGTAATAATGCCTAATGTAAAAATAGGTAAAAATGTAATAATTGAAAAAGCAATGATTGGAGAAGGTGCAATTATAGAAGATAATGCAATTATAAGAAATAATGAGGATGAAATTAATGTAGTATCGGAATATGAAATTGTAAAACCTCAACAAGTATTACAAGGGGGAAATTAATTATGAGAAATGAATGCATGGGATTAATAAATTTAGATAAAAAAGGGGCTCCAAGTGTTAGTAAGCTTAGCTATGCTAGGCCAATAGCATCTATACCAATAGCAGGTAGATATAGAGTAATAGATTTTACTATTTCTAATATGGTTAACTCAAGAATGACTAATGTAGGGATTTATGCAAAAGAAAAATATAGATCTCTGACAGATCATTTAGGAAGCGGAAAGGATTGGGACTTAAGTAGAAAAACGGGAGGACTTTGCATACTTAGTCCAGAGAATACAAAGTACCATAATCAATATGAAGGTAGAAATGGTGATATTTATACGATATTAGCTAATATAGATTACATAGATAAAAGTGAAGAAGAGTACATCTTAATAGCTCCAAGTTATATGATTTGTAATATAGATTATTTAGAAGCACTAGAATATCATAAAAAATCTAATAATGATATAACTGTAATTTATAAGAATATAGATAACGCAAATAAAGATTTTAAAGGATGCTTAACGTTAAATTTAGATGGAAATGATAGAGTAATAAATATAGGTAGTAACTTAGGTACATTCCCAAGAGCTAACATATTTATGGAAATGTATATAATGAGACGTAAAGATTTTGTATCTTGTATATATGAAATAGTTAACTTAGGTACATATTCTTATTTCCAAGATTTTATAACTCATGAAATTAATAATATTCAAGTAGGAGCATATGAATTTAAAGGTTATCTAAAGTGTATAAATTCAATTCAAAGCTACTATGAAATGAGTAAAGAATTATTAGAACCAGAAGTATCGCAAGAACTTCTTTATTCAAATAAAAGAGTATTAACAAAAGAAAAAAATCAGGCACCAACAATATACAAAGAAAATGCTAATGTAAAGAACTCATTTATAGCAACAGGCTGCGTAATAGATGGAGTAGTAGAAAATAGTATTATATTTAGAAAGGTTCATATAGGAAAAAATACTGTAATAAAAAATTCTGTAGTAATGCAAAACTGTACTATTGAATCTGATGTAGTATTAAGTAATGTTATATTAGATAAAAATATATCAATATCAGAGGGGAAAGAATTAAGAGGAGACGAAAATTACCCTATGGTTATAGAAAAAAATCTAAGTATATAAGGGGGAAATTTAATGAAGGTTTTTTATGTGACATCAGAGTGTTGGCCTTTTGTAAAAACTGGAGGATTAGGCGATGTATCATATGCATTGCCTAAAGCCTTAAAAAAAGAAGGGGTAGATGTAAGGGTAATATTACCTAAATATTCAACTATACCAACATATTTAAAGGATCAATTAAAAGAAGTAGCTGTATTCAATGTTCAAGTGGGTTGGAGAAATCAATATTGTGGCCTTTTAGAAATGGAATTTGAGGGGATTAAATTTTACTTTATAGACAATGAGTATTACTTTAAAAGGGAAGGAGAATATGCTTACCTTTACGGCTATGGAGATGATGCAGAAAGATTTGCATTTTTCAGTGAAGCTGTATTACAAACTATGGAAAAAATAGATTTTTACCCTGATGTAGTTCATATAAACGATTGGCATACAGGTATGATACCTTTAATATTGAAAAATAGATATAAGAATTTAGATAAATATAAAAATATAAAAACTTTATATACAATACATAATTTACAATACCAAGGTGTATTTGGAAAAGAAGTGTTGGGAGACTTATTAAATTTATCTGATGAATATTACAATAATGGAGATGTTGAATACTACGGTGGAGTAAGTTTTATGAAATCAGGTATAGTATTTTCAGATAAGGTAACAACTGTAAGTAAGACTTATGTAGACGAAATACAGACTTCATTCTATGGAGAAAAATTAGATGGATTATTAAGGGCGAATTCATATAAATTAGAAGGAATCCTAAATGGAATTGATTATGACATAAATGACCCATCTACTGATCCAAATATTTTCTTCAAATATGATGCCAATAATTTAGAAAACAAAATTAAGAATAAATTAGAATTACAAAAAATACTAGGATTAGAAGTAAACCCAGATATTCCTATAGTAGGTATAGTATCTAGGCTAGTATCACAAAAAGGATTTGATTTAATATCTTATATTATGCCAGAGTTAATAAGGGAAGATTTACAGTTAGTAATACTAGGTACAGGAGAACAGCAATATCAATCTATGTTCAATTACTATAGTTCTCGTTACTGTAAAAAAGTTTCTGCTAGAATAACTTTTGATAGCGGCTTTGCTCAACAAATATACTCTGGTAGTGATATGTTCCTAATGCCTTCTTTATTTGAACCTTGTGGAATAGGTCAAATGTTAGCTATGAGATATGGAACATTGCCTATAGTAAGGGAAACTGGAGGTCTTAAGGATACTGTAGAACCATATAATCAATACACTGGTGAGGGTAATGGATTTAGTTTTGCAAATTATAATGCTCATGAAATGTTGTATTGCATTCAAAAAGCATTAAAAGTGTATAAGGATAAAGATATGTGGTATAGGCTAGTTGAAAATGCTATGCATACTGATAACAGCTGGAAAAAATCAGCTCAGAAATATATAGAGGCATATCAGGGGATTCTCAATTAAAGGAGAGATTTGATGATCACAATTAGCAAAAGGAAATTCAAACAGTACTTTGAAAGTAAGATGTATAGTTTATATGCACAACCTATAAATGAAGCTAGTAATGAACAGCATTTAAATGTTCTAGCAAGTGTATTAAAAGATCTTATTGCTAAAAAATGGGTGGACACAAAGATTGATACAGAAAAAGAAGTATATTATTTTTCAATAGAATTTTTATTAGGAAGACAATTAAAATCCAACCTGTTGAACCTAGGAGTGGAAAATAGCATTAGAGAAGGATTAAAAGAATTAGGCATAAATCTAGATGATTTAATCCAATCAGAAGTTGATCCAGCTCTAGGAAACGGCGGTCTAGGAAGATTAGCCGCTTGTTTCTTAGACTCTATGGCATCTGTAGGTATGAGTGGGCATGGATATGGAATAAGATACAAATATGGATTATTTAAACAAAAGTTTGTAAATGGTTGCCAGGTTGAAGTTCCTGATAACTGGCTGACTCAAGGAAACTATTTATGGGAAGTAGTTAGACCAAATAAGGCGATTCTAGTAAAGTTTGAAGGGGATGTATATTTAGAAGAGCATGATGGTAATTTGAAAGTTATTCATAAAAATTATATTCCAGTAATGGCTATGCCTTATGATATACCTATAATTGGTTATAGAAATAATAGTGTGAATACACTAAGGTTATGGAAAAGTGAAATACCTAGACGCGATTTTGGCCAAACAACAGCAAATGCAAAAAATTACTCAGGAAGTTACGAAGAAGCTTTAAATTATAAATACTATACAGAAGAGATATCTCAAGTATTATATCCAAATGACTCTAACTATGCAGGAAGACTACTTAGACTAAAACAAGAGTATTTCTTTGTAAGTGCAGGGATACAAGATATTTATAGAAAGTATAAAAAGCATAAGCTTAATATACATGAACTTCATAAAAAGGTTGCTATTCATATAAATGATACCCATCCAGCACTTTGTGTACCAGAACTTATGAGAATATTATTAGACATAGAAGGACTTTCATGGGATGAAGCATGGAATATAACTATAAATACTATATCTTATACAAATCATACTATAATGGCAGAGGCTATGGAAAAATGGCCAGTAGAAATGATGAAAAAATTACTGCCAAGAATTTATATGATAGTAGAGGAAATAAATAAGAGATATTTAAGTTATTTAAATAGTAAGTATTCTGATCAAAATAAAATCCGTAGAATGAGTATTATTAATAATGGAAATATAAATATGGCTAACTTATGTATAGCATCAAGTTATAGCGTTAATGGTGTTGCTAAACTTCATACGACATTATTAGAAAAAGAAGTATTAAAAGATTTTTATGATGATACACCTTATAAGTTTAATAATAAAACCAATGGAATAGCTCATAGAAGATGGCTAATGAGTGCTAACCCAGAACTTAGTGGGTTAATTACAAATTTAATTGGTGAGGAATGGAAGACAGATACTTTTAAATTAAAAGAATTAGAGAATTATAAAAATGATAATCATGTGCTAGATAGGTTAGATGAAATAAAATATAATAATAAGGTTTTGCTATCTAATTATATAATGGATAAATATGATATAGATGTAGATCCAAATTCTATATTTGATGTACAGGTAAAAAGATTACATGCATATAAGCGACAGTTATTAAATTTAATTAATATTATGACGTTATATCATAAAATATTGGATAATCCAGATATGGATATAGAACCTAGAACCTTTATATTTGGAGCTAAAGCAGCTCCTGGATATTATCTAGCCAAATGCATAATAAAGGTAATAAATTCTGTAGCTGATTTAATTAATAATGATCCTAGAGTAAGAGGAAAGTTAAAAGTAGTATTTATAGAAAATTATGGAGTTTCATTGGCAGAATTAATAATTCCAGCTGCAAACGTAAGTGAACAAATTTCAACAACTACAAAGGAAGCATCAGGAACTAGTAATATGAAATTTATGATGAATGGTGCTATAACAATGGCTACGTTAGATGGAGCAAATGTAGAAATTCATGAGTTGATTGGAAAAGAAAATATGTTTTTATTTGGTTTAACAGCAGAAGAAGTATTAAACTACAATAAAAATGGAGGATATTCTTCAATTGACTTATATCATACTGATTTGGGGTTAAAGCAAGTTGTAGATGATTTAATTAATGGATTTATACCTAATTTAGGTAAAGAAGGAAGAGAGGTTTACGACTCTTTAATAACATATAATGATGAGTACTTTGTACTTAGAGATGCAAAGGACTATGAAAGAGCTCAAAGAGAATTAAGTGAGCTTTATAAGAAAAAATATGATTGGAATAGAATGTCTTTAATAAATATAGCAAATTCTGGTGTATTCTCAAGCGATAGAACGATAAAAGAATATGGCAGGGATATTTGGTTTAGAGGGTGTGAGATAAATGAGGAATTTAATAAACTATAATTCTTGGGATGAAAAGTTCAAGGCTCCATTTGGAGCCTTGAATCTTAAGGAAGAAGGAATTATAAATGTAGTTTCAAATAAAAACTATGATGTATACAATATATCAATGGTAATTTTGGGGGAAAATGAAGATTTAAGTACTTTTTTATATGATAAGATAGAACTAAAAGAAATGCAAAATATAGACAATGAGAAAACTTTTCATTGTAAAATAAAGCCTTTTGAAAAAACAGGTTTATACTTTTACTATTTTGAAGTTGATGCTAATATAGATGGAAATGTACAAAAATTGTTTTATGGAAAGAGTAAAGAAGATGGACAAGCTTTTGAATATTCATATGAAGGAGTAAATAAATATCAAATAACAGTATATGATGATGTAAATGTTCCAACTTGGTATAAAGAGGGGATATTATATCACATATTTGTGGATAGATTCAATAATGGTAATAGAAATGATAAACTTAGTAATCCTAAGAAAAATACTTTTATGTATGCAAATTGGGATGATGATCCAATGTACATAAAGGACAAAAATGGAGATATAATTAGATGGGATTTCTATGGAGGAAACCTAAAGGGAATAATAAATAAATTAGGTTATTTAAAGAAATTAGGTGTAAGTATAATATACTTAAGCCCTATATTTGAAGCATCTAGCAACCATAAGTATGATACAGGTGACTATAAGAATATCGATCCTATGTTTGGTGATGAAGAAATATTTGCCGAACTTATAGAAAAAGCTAATGCGAGAGGTATATCTATAATACTAGATGGTGTATTTAATCATACAGGAGCAGATAGCAAATATTTTAATAAATATGGGAATTATGATAGCCTAGGTGCATATCAATCTAAAGATTCTGAATATGCCTCTTGGTACAATTTCAAAGAATTTCCTAATGAATATGAGAGTTGGTGGGGTATAAAAGCGCTACCAAATGTAAATGAACTAGACCCATCTTACATGGATTATATCATGTATGATGAAGATAGTGTAATTAAGAAGTGGACAAGTATGGGTGTAAAAGGATGGAGACTTGATGTAGCAGATGAGCTTCCTACGAAATTTATCAAAGAATTAAGAAAAGAGCTAAAGTCTGTAGATAAAGAGGCTATATTGGCTGGAGAAGTTTGGGAAGATGCGTCTAACAAAATAAGCTACAATAAAAGAAGAAATTATCTTACTGGAGGTCAATTAGACTCAGTACTAGGATATCCTTTTAGAAAAAATATAGTATCATTTTTAAAAGGAGAGTGTACTTCTTTTGAATTAACAAATAGTTATATGGAAGTAAAAGAGAATTATCCGAATGAATCATTTAAAGCTAATTTAAACTTACTTGGAACACATGATGTAAAGAGAATTAAAACTGAATTAGATTGCGATAAAGATATGGTTAAGTTAGCTGTTATCACACAAATGACTTTTGAAGGGATTCCTTATATTTATTATGGTGATGAAGCCGGATTAGAAGGTAATACTGATCCTGACAATAGAAGAACATATCCGTGGAAAAATGAAGATGAGGATATGGTTGAATTTTATAAAAATGCTATAAGTACAAGAAAGAAACACTTAAATTTAACTTATGGTGATACTAAGTTCTTATATACAAATAATAACGATGTGTTTGGTTATATTAGATATGATAAAAATTTAGAAGAAGAAGATTTATTAATATTGATAAATAGATCGGAAAATGAACAAAATATAACTATGGATTTAGACGCAGATACTTTAGAAGAACTACCTATAAAATATATACCGAAAAAGTATGGAGAATTAATAGAAAAGGAAGATGGGTTATTTAATAAGGGGTTATTTAATATCCAAATCAAAGAAAAATCCTTTAGAATATTTACTTTAAAAAATAATATAGAAAAATAATAAAAAAGCCGCTATATAGTGGCTTTTTTATTATTTTTCTATATTATTTAGAATGGAATTTCATCATCATATATTTCTAATGTATTATTTGAGGTAGAAGATTCTTCGAATAATTGAGATGCATCATAATAATTTTTATTATTTGAGTTTTTACTTGTATTATCTAAGAATTTTATTTCGTTAGCTCTAACCTTAGTTATACTTTTATTATCTCCTTCTGGAGTTTGATATTTATCTATTCTTAGGCAACCATCAACAGCAATCAATCTGCCTTTTTGTAAGTATTGTCCGCAAATTTCTGCTTTTTTACCCCAAATTTCAATATTTATGAAATCAGATTCTACTACACCGTTTTTTGTTTTATAATTTCTACTTACTGCTATTCTAAAGTTAGCAACAGGACTATTAGATTCTCCTACATATTTTAGTTCTGGATCATTTACTAATCTTCCGATTAATACAATATTATTCATTTAACCACCTCAATAAATTTAATATTATTTATATTAGAATTTTAGACAAATAAGATTTTTTATATACCAATTATTTACAAAAATAATACGAAGTTTTTTTATTAAAAACTTTTCTTAAGTTCGCATTAAAAAGAAGTGCAAAAAAATATTATACATAATTAAATAAAGTTAAAAAAGAATATAACTTAATAAAATTAAATAAAAACAGCTATAACAAAACTCTAAATTAAATTTTTAATGTAATTCATAAGAATATAGAGTATAATAAATTTGTAAGAAATAAAAATGTTCGAATGAGGGGAAATAAATATGAATAAAAAGATAACATTAACTAGCAAAATATTGATAGGTTTATTATTAGGATTTGTATTTGGATTAATATTAAAACAAGTACCAGAAGGCCTTATAAAAAATACCATATTACTTGATGGGGTTTTAAAGATTATAGGCAATGGATTTACATCAGCTATAAAAATGATGGTAGTACCATTAGTATTTGTATCTTTAGTATGTGGAACATCATCAATGGGAGATGTTAAAAGATTAGGAAGAATTGGTGGAAAAACTATGCTTTTCTATCTAGGTACAACAGCTATTGCAATAATAATATCTTTAGTTCTAGGTAGTGCATTAAAACCAGGTGTTGGATTGGATATGAGTGGTATAGTTTCTGGAGAAGTTGCTATAGGAGAATCTAAATCTCTAGTAGATATTATTTTAAATATAATACCTACAAATCCAATTGCTTCATTAGCAAATGGGGAGATGTTACAAGTTATATTTTTTGCAATGCTTTTAGGAATAGCGATGAGTATAGTAGGTAAGAAAGCGGAACCAGTAAGAGTTATATTTGAAAGCGCAAATGAAATTTGTATGAAGATGGTTAACTTAATAATGTTATTTGCTCCATATGGTGTATTTGCCTTAGTTTGTAATACTTTTGCAACAGTTGGAACAGATGCAATATTTGCGTTAGTAAAATATATATCAATAGTATTATTAGGTTTATTAATACATGTTACTGTAGTTTATGGCGGAATATTTAAGATAATAACTAGACAAAAAATAAAGCCATTTATAAATAAATTTAGTAGAGTAGCGGCAATTACTTTTTCAACAGCTTCAAGTAATGCTTCTGTACCAGCTAGTTTAGAGATAATGGAAGAGTTAGGTGTAAGTAAAAGTGTTAGATCATTTACAATACCAATGGGAGCAACTATTAATATGGATGGAACTGCCATAATGCAAGGTATAGCAGCACTATTTATAGCTCAAATATATCAAGTTGATTTAGGTATGAATGATATGATTACAATAGTTCTTACAGCAACATTGGCTTCTATTGGCACAGCTGGAGTGCCTGGTGTTGGTATGATAATGCTATCTATGGTATTACAATCAGTAGGATTACCATTAGAAGGTATTGGACTTATAATGGGCGTAGAGAGAATTATAGATATGTTTAGAACTACGGTAAATGTGATGGGGGATAATATTTGTACGTTGATTATAGCAAATAGTGAAAAAGAAATAGATTTAGAAGTATATAATAAAGAAGAATCAATAAAAAGCTTAGTATAAGATAATTAAAATTTATTAAAAAATATGGATCGGATAAAATAAATAGGATATCTCATTTGGAGATATCCTATTTATGTTGTAAAATATACAATAAAATATAAACTAAAAAATAGGGAGAAGTCATATGAGTACATATTTTACTATAGGAGAAGTATCAAAGTTATTTAATTTACCAATTAAAACTCTTAGATATTATGATGAAAAAGGAGTGCTAAAGCCTGCATATATAAATCCAAGTACTAATTATAGATATTATTCGAGAGAACAGTTTATAAGTATAGATATAATAAAATATTGTAAGCTAATAGGTATGTCCTTAGAAGAAATAAAAGAGCTTATAAATTCGGATAGCTCAATAGAGATAATGATAAATAATATGAATAAGCAAAGTGAATTATTAAAAAGGAAAATAAAAGAACTAACAGATGTAAAAACATATTTAGATGATATAAAAAATAGTGTTGAAGAAATACTTGAATATGAGATAAATAAAGTAATAATTAGGAGAAATAAAGAAAGAAAAAATATAAGATTTGACTTAGAATATGATAAGGTAGAGGAATTAGAGCTTTACTTAAGAAAAGTAATTTTATATTTAGAGGAGAGATACAATGATGTTTATCCTTTATTAGGAGTTATAGCACCGTATAACAATGTAAAAAATAGGGGAGAAATAAAATATAGCTGCGTATGCGATTTTACAGATAGAGGTATTAAGAATAAAGAAAGTAATAATCTAAATGGAGTAGAAATAATAACTCCAGGAGGTAACTATATAACGATATTCTTTGATGATAATTGGGAAAATATAAATAAATACTATTATAAAATTATGGATTATATTGAAGAAAATAATATTGAAGTAGAAGGCGATTTTAATGAAGTTTGGACAATGCCTAGAGTGGATTCTAATGGAAAAGAAAAAACATTTGGATATATAGAAATACTTATAAAAAATAATGATAAGTAATTGACTCTCCATCAACTAGATACTTTATAATTTAAAATATGAGAATGAGAAAGGAGATTATAAAGTATGGTTAAGAGCTTTTTACAGTATGCTATACCATCAGCACTAGCGATGTGTATAGCATCTTTAAATACAGTTTTAGATGGAGTTTTTTTAGGTAAAGGAGTAGGAGATTTAGCTTTAGCATCAGTTAATATTGTAATGCCGCTTACTATATTATTCTTTGGATTATCAACAATGGTTTCTGTTGGTGGAGGAGCATTAGTTTCAAAAAATTTTGGAGCAAATAATGATGATTATGCTATAAAGATTTTTAGACAGGTAATAAAATTTTTATTATTAGCAAGTTTATGTCTAAGTATAATATGCTCTTTGTTTGCAGAAAAGATAGTAATTCTTATGGGAGCTACAGACTCCTTAATTGATTTATCAGCTGAATATCTAAGATATTATTCTATGTTCTGTATTCCTAACTTATTAGGTCTTTCTTTAGCAAGTTTTTTAAGAAATGACAATAGACCTAATCTTGCAATGATTTCAACAATAATAGGTACTATATGTAATGTTTATTTAAATTATTTATTTATTTTTAAACTAGGTCTAGGAATAAAGAGTGCAGCTATAGCAACAGGTTTAGGGCAAATGGTTACAGTGTTAGTACAGATACCTCACTTTTGGGGTAAAAAAGGCAAATTATCTTTTGGTAAAGCGAAAATAGAAATAGAAATTATAAAGGAAATAATAAAAGTAGGATTCCCATCATTTGTAGCTGAAGTAGCTTTTTCAATAATAATACTAGTTCATAATTTAGTATTAGTAAGAGTTGTTGGAGAGATTGGTGTATCGGTGTATGCAATAATTAATTATATTACAACGAATATATATTTAGTTCTATTAGGTGTAACATTAGGAGCTCAACCACTTATAAGTTATAGTTTTGGAGCAAAGGAAGAAGATAAAATACTTACTTATTATAAATTGGCAAATACTACAAGCCTATGTATAGCTACAGTATACTTCTTAACATGTTTAGTTTTTGGAAGGGAAATAATATCGATATTTACCTCTGATATAACAATAATGAATATGTCATATATAGCATTGAATCTAACAAATTTAGCATATTTTATTATAGGTATAAACTTAACAACAACGATGTATTACCAAGCAATAGAAATACCTAAGTACTCAAACTTAATAGGTGCATTAAGGTCGATTTTGGTTTTACCAATAATATTAATACTTTTAGCAAAGTTATTCAGTATAAATGGTATATGGGTTAGTATGGCAGTATCGGAGCTAATAACAGCGTTAATAGCATATAAATTTATAAATATAAAAAAATATACAAAATCTATATCTTATTATGCATAAAAGATATTCTCATGACTAATAATTTCAATTAAAGCGTATTAAAGTAATAAAAATATAGTATATATCCCAATGGAGTACTTATATTTAATTACTATAATATGCTTTCTTTGCATATAAATTATTATGGACAAAGTTATTTAATATTATTAGGAGGGGGAGTATGTCAAAGAAAAATAATACTAAAGAGATTATGAAGTTTGCAGGTACGTACATATCGGTTTGTATTGGATCTGGATTTGCGACTGGACAGGAGATCATGCAATTTTTTTCAGCTCATGGAATAGGAAAAAGTGTTTTTTCAGTTTTAGTATGCATGATTATACTATCTTATTGTGGAGCTAAACTATTAGAGATAGGTAAGAGTGCTAATTTAAGATCATCTAATGATATTTTCAATTACTTATGGGGAGAATCTATAGGTGGTATATTCAAACTATTTATGCCGGTATTTTTCCTTTGCAGTTTTGTAGTTATGGTATCTGGAGCAGGTGCATCTATTAATCAGTATTATGGATTAAGTAAGGGGATAGGAAGTATAATAATGATTACCTTATCACTTATATCAGTTTTATTAGGAATGAACAAAGTAGTAGATATATTAGGTAATATAGGACCTATTATTATAGCTGTATCTCTGGGTATAGGAATTATCACTATATCAAGAAATTATGACAATCTTTTAAATGCAGAGAATATTATTGCAACTCTCAATGTAACTAAAGCTGTAGATAACTGGCATTTAACAGGCATTATTTATAGTGGCCTCAATGTAATTATTGTTACGACTTTTTTAGTAGGAGTAGGAGAAACATCAAGTAATAAAAAAAATTGTATTTGGGGAGGTATTATAGGTGGTGTAGCATTTATGGCAGCATGTTTAATTCTAAATCTAGGGATATTATCTGATATAGGAAATATTTGTATGAATGAAATACCAACGCTATATATGGCAGATAAAATAGGACCTATAGTAGGAATTTTATTTTCATTTATTTTAATAGCCGGAATTTATACAACATCAGTTCCACTTTTATGGAGCGTATGTAATGGATTTGCTAAAGAAGGCACATGGAAATTTAATTTAATTGCTATTATGTGTTCTATAGTAGCTTTAATTGGGGGTAAAATACCATTTTCAGCATTGGTTAATTTTATATATCCTATATCTGGAGCATTAGGCGTGATAATAATAATTGGTATATTTATAAAAAGTATTAACTTAGGAAAATATTAGAAAAATATATTTATAAGAGTGTACATAAAATTTTGGATAGACAAATTTGGTTAATATGAATTTAGGTACAGTAATAATAGATTACTTATTTGATTTAGAAGATAATTTAGGAAAAGCTTTGATAGTTTAAAAGAAAATTTAAAAATAATGCTAATACCTTATGAATATAGTACATTACCTATATTATTAAAAAATCAGAAAATAACAAAAATTTAGAAAAATTAATGATGTATTTATTATAGAATGATATAATAAATAAAAACTATAAAAACTAGAAGGAGAGTATATATGGGGGAATGTAGTTTTAAATATGGAAATGATAAATTAAATACATTCATTAAGGATGAGCATGTAATTCAAACATTAAAGCCACAGCAAGTAGAAAAGATAAAATATATAGAGGATGAAGTATATAGAGTGCTAGACAATCCAATAGGAACTATGCCACTAAAGGATATTGTTAAACAAGGAGAGAAGGTAGCAATCATAGTAAGTGATATAACTAGAGTTTGGATGAAAAGTAATAAGTTTGTTATTCATATAGTTAATTATCTTTCAGAATTAGGCATAAAAGATGAAGATATATTTGTAGTAATTGCATTAGGTGGACATAGAAAAAGCACAAAAGAAGAAATGATAGCAATAGTAGGAGAAGAAGTAATCAATAGAATTAAAGTATATGACCATGAATGTGAAGATAAAGAAGAATTAGTTTATCTAGGGGAATCAAGTAAAAAAACTCCTATTTATTTAAATAAAAGAGTATATGAAGCTGATAGAGTTATATTAACAGGGGGAGTAGTATTCCATATATTTGCAGGATTTGGCGGTGGAGCTAAATCAATACTACCAGGAGTTGTAGGAATAGAAACAATACAGGCAAATCATAGATTAAGTTTTAATCCAGGAAAATCTAGTGGATTAAATCTAAATGCAGGACCGAATAGAGTAGAAGGAAATCCGTTGAGAGAAGATATGAATGAAGTTTGTAAAATAGTAAATCCAGACTTTCTATTTAATGCAATATTAGATACAGATGGAGATTTTATAAAGTTTGTTGCAGGGCACTATTATGATGCATGGTATGAGGGCTGTATGTTCATAAGAAATCTTTATGGGGTACGAGTGAAAAATCAAGCTGATATAATAGTAGCATCAGCTGGTGGGTATCCAAAAGATATTAATTTATATCAAACTATAAAAACAATGGATAATGCTTTGTATGGGGGAAAAGAAAATAGTGTATTAATTCTTTTAAGTGAGTGTAGAGATGGACTAGGTGCAGATGAATTTGCTGACTGGTTTAAATATAAAACATTAGAGGATATGGAAAAAGCATTAAAAGAGAATTTTACAGTACCTGGATATGCAGCATATAAAACAGCTTATACAGCTAGGTATAGAAAAGTTATACTTCTATCAGATATAGATGACAATATAATAAAAGATTTCAACATGATACCGTGTCATAATTTAGATGATGCTATGAATATGGCATATGAAATTTGTAAAGAAGAAAATCCAAAGGTAATATTAATGCCTTATGGAGGTAATACATTACCGATTTCGATATAAGTAAAAAAGCTATTTTAAAGTAGATATTATTTACCTTAAAATAGCTTTTTTACTTATATCTTATAAATTTAGATAGTTTAGAGAATGTCAACTAATCGAAGTGAATCTTTTATTTTAATTAAAAATAACTATTTTAACTTTGGATTGTTTATAACAAATTTCATTAAGAAAAATACTGGTATGGTAGATACAACTGGTGCTAGCATTGGTGCAAATACTTTACTTATATTTAATACATTAACCATTAGTAAAATAACTCCCATATTTAATACATATTCAAATATATAAACCAAGAATGTAAGTAAAAATTTCTTGAAAGAAAGGTTATTATTTTTAAATGTATATTTTGAATTTAAAAAATATGAAGCTGTTATGCTAATGACACTTACTATTGTATATGCTATTAAATAATTCATTTTTAATCCAAGAAATAATATAAGATAAAATATTTGAGATATCCAGAAATTACTTATACCTATTATATTAAATCTTATATACTCAACAAACTTAGATTTGGTATTTTTTAAGTTAAAAGAAAAATGCTTATTCATTTTCATAATCTCCTTTTAAATTGTAATATAAGTAATTATATAATAATAAAAAAAAGTTGTATATACAGGTTATTATGCCTAAAATTTAAAATCAAATTATAAATATTAGATACATATCTTTGAATATATCTAATATTTATAATTGAAATGTTAGTAATATTGTTTCACTTGATATGATTACCATTATATTTTTAAAATCAGCAAATATAATGGTAAAAATGAATATATATATATGAGACATAGTTAAAAATACATAATTCATATTCTATAATTGATTTAAATTATAACTTACTTAAATGCTAAGGGAACTATGATTTTTGGAGGTTTAGTTATGAAACAACCTAGAAAATATGATTATAGAAGCTATTTGCCAGAGAAGATATATTTTGAATATCTAATGAGAAATGATGAATTAGAAGAAATAAAGTTAACTAAGGAAGAAATGGAAGCTATAAATTTAAAAGATGTAAAGGGATATACTAAAAGAGAATGCTCAAAAAAAATGGGGATATCAAGGAAAAACTTTCAAATTTTAATAGAGGAAGCTCGAAAAAAAATTTCAAGGGCATTAATCGAAGGAAAGTCAATAAAGCTAATTTTAGAAGAAGAAGTTGAGGAAGAAGATTTACATGACGTAAAAGCCTGTAAATTTAGATGTGCCATATGTGGATATATTTACTATGTAAATTATGAATATCAAGACATTGTTTGTCCGAAGTGTAATTCAAGAAAAGTGATGTCAAGTGAAGATGCTGGATTTATCAAAAAATGGTCATATAAGAAGTAGATAATAATTGACTTAGTAATTTTAGTCTGATATTATTACTTTAATGCCACAATCATATAACTTGAATCTTTTATTCAAGATTTTAGGAATAGAGGAGATGACAAGGTGAAAATATTAGACACAGTAATAATAGGAATAGATTTAATGCTATTTATGTATTTTTATAATGTAGCAATAAATACGACTGATATGACAACAAGATTAATATCTTGTGCAGCTATGACTTTTGAAGTTTATTTTATTAGAAAACATATAAAAATAATGAGAAAGATAAATATAGCAAAAGATGAAAATGTAACGAAAGATAAGTAATAGTTAATAATAAAAGTACCTAAATTTAGGTGCTTTTTTAATTCTTTAAAATTTTTATATGTATAGATCTTATATTAAATTAATTATGGTAAATTATAAATTTAAAAAGGAAAATAATAAATATATTATTTTACATAGGAGGAAGATATGAAGAGACAATTTGAAATTAGTTATTCTTTTGGATATGTATATGACAAAAGTAAATTAGTTGCTATGTATCCAGTTGGTACAAATATAATTAATGAAGATGAATATGAAATGGAGGTTGAAGTAGCATTTTTAGAAGATGGTATAGAAGCAGCTTTTGAAGATGAAGATATAAAGATTGCAAATGACACAATGAAGCCATTAGAAATGTTTTTAATGAAACCTAATAAAATTATACCTTTTGTGGAAAACATAAAGGATGCTAATACTAAAGAAGAATTAAGTAAATTAGTAAAAGAATTTGATGAAGAATATGAAATGAAAAATAACTACATAGAAAAAGGTTATAAAATAGTAGATTTTTATGACGTATTTAAAAATGTAGTAGATTTTATTCCGCAAGAGAATTTAGAGAATTTAAATATACTAAAAATAGAATATGATGATTTTAGATTGGATGATTTTCTAAATGACATAAGGAATAATTTAGATGAAGTAATGGATAGTGACTTAATACCTTTAGCAATGGAAAAAAGCAATCATACTCCAAGATTATTTGTAAAATCGAAAAATAATGAAAGTAATAGTTTTTATGTACCATTTGCAGTAAATGGAAGCTCTCAAAATACAAAAATAGTTTGTGCAAATAAAGAGAAGATAGATGATGTAAATATAGATATAGGAGATTTAGAGATATCTATGACGAAGGACGCAGGTTATATTATTGAAAGAACAAATAATATATTGACTTTCAAAATAAGCAATTTTAATAGTCAAACAGAAAATAATAATCAGATAACTCAAATTGTTGACTATGCTGGGAAAATAAAGCCTATGATGATAGAGTTTTTAAATTCATATATTAAAAATATTTAAATAAATTAGTATATTACCATTGATTTTGAAAAATAATAATCTTATCAAATTTATTATTCTAAATTAGCTTAATCAGAAAGGATTTAAATATGATTAGAAAAAGGTTTTTTATATTAATGGTAATTTTAATATGTACAATAGGATTAATATCCTGTAACAGAAATGAAAAAACAGAAATAAACCCTATTGATATGGAGGTTAATATAGGACAATTACCTTATGATGATTTAGAAAAAGAATGGTCAGTTATGAATATGGATAAATATATTTTAAGAACTGCTCAACAAATATGGAGCACTTGGTCCAGTGTGGATAAGATATGGCCAGGTGTAGATTTCTCGAAATATAATGTCTTATATGTTTCCACAGATGGAGAGAATGCTTGGTTAATAAATCCTAAAAATGAAATAACGAAATTTAGTGGAAAAGATTTACCTGATAAATTTAAGGCTACAGGTGAAGAAATGAGTTTTACAAGTTCAGAAGAGACTTTAAATGGAAAACCAACTATAAAGGTAGAGGTAAATCCGAAAATGTTTGAAGAACCGTATAGTGTTAGCGAATTTAAATCATTACCAACTGGTACGAATTTATTTCCTTTTACTGTTCATGAGGAATTTCATCATTATCAAAATACCTGGAAAATTAATGATATAAATCAAGAAGAGTTATTGCAAGAAGGGATTGAAAATTTTGAAGCGAGACAAGAAAGACTTGAAATTTTAAATTGTTTAAATAAAGCTGTATTGGACCCAGATAAAGAAACACAGTACCTAGAAGCTGCAAAATGGTGGTTTAATAAGTATAAAATGGATAATGAAAAAGAATATAATATGATCAAAAGTATAGATATTTTAGAAGGTACAGCTAGATACTTTGATATGGCAGTTAATGTTAGGTCAATAAAAGGAATGGATATTAGCGAAGATGAAGTCTTTAAAGTATATCAAAATATGGTAAGGGAAGACTATACATTTTCATCAGATAGATTTTTCGGATTACCAGATGAAGAGTCCTATGATATTGGTGGTTTATGTGGTATTATTTTAGAAAAACAAAATAATAAAGAATGGAAAAAAGAGTCTGAAAATGGAACACCACCATTAGAAATCCTTTTAAAGAATTATAAACAAACACCTCAAGAGCCCTCACCTGAAGTTAAGAAAATTATAGAGGATATAAAATTAAAAAGAGAGCAATTAAATAACGAAGAAGAATAAGGTATTTAAAATAATAAAAAGAAAAGTTGATTTCAAAATAGAAATCAACTTTTCTTTTTATTATTGAAGTTTATAGTTATTGCTGATTATACATTCCATGGCTAGACATATAATCATAAATTTTTTTGCCATGTTCTTGTTCTTCTGTTTGAATATGGTTTAAAACATTTCTTACATTTTCATCTCTAAATTCAAAGATTGCTGTATTGTATGTAGAAGAGACATATTTTTCAGTTGATAGTAAGTCAGTACAAAGTATTTTATCTTCTTGATTGTAAGATGGCATTTGAGGATTTACATTTATATTGTTTTTTAATGTATTTCCTTGCATTTGAATACTTTGTTGTGGTTGATTATTTTGTTGATTTTGTTTACTTCCAGTGCTAGGAACTGTTCCATTTAGTAATTGGTTAATGCTGTTTAAATGTTGTTGTTCTTGTTGTTCTAATTGGTTAAATAAAGATTTTAAATTAGGATAACTAGCTTTTTCTGCTGCTTGTTTATACTTATTTACACAAAGTTCTTCATGTTCTTTTTCATCTTGTAGTAACATTCTTTCTTTATTATTTAAATTAATCATGAAAAACACCTCCAATCTTATTTTGCATATAATCTTATAAATTATTCCCTAGTGAACATAGATTTTAATTTATTGTAAAAAATAATATAAATAGTTTAAAGATAGTGAATAAGGAGAAATTCGTATGAATAATAATAGTGTAAAAATAATACCCTTAGGGGGACTTGGAGAAATAGGTAAAAATATCACAGCAATAGAATATAAAGATGAAATAATAGTCATAGACTGTGGGGTGTCTTTTCCTGATGAAGAAATGTATGGAGTAGACTTAGTTATACCTGATATAACTTATTTAATTGAAAGAGAAGATAAGGTAAAAGGTTTATTCTTAACTCATGGTCATGAAGATCATATAGGAGCAATACCATATATATTAAAACAATTAAATATGCCTATATATGGAACAAAATTAACTCTGGGATTAGTTGAAAGTAAATTAAAAGAACATAATATTTTAGATTCATCAACATTAAACTCTGTAAATCCAGGGGATATAGTTCAATTAGATAAAATAGGAATAGAGTTTATTAGAGCTACTCATAGTATAGCAGACTCTTGTTCTTTAGCTATATTTACACCAGTAGGAACTATAGTTCATACTGGTGATTTTAAAATAGACTATACGCCGATAGATGGTTTAGTTATGGATTTAAATAGATTTTCAACTTTAGGAGATGAAGGAGTACTTTTACTATTAGCAGATAGTACAAATGTAGAAAGAGAAGGTCATTCCATATCTGAAAAAGTAATAGGAGAAACCTTAAATAGAATTTTCTCAGGAGCAAAAGGAAGGATTATTGTAGCAACTTTCGCTTCTAATATACATAGGATGCAACAAATTGCAAATGCATCGATAAAAGAAAATAGAAAAATTGCTTTTAGTGGGAGAAGTATGGAAAATGTATCTAAAGTTGCTATGGATTTAGGTTATCTTCATATACCTGAAGAGTCAGTTATAGATATAGATGATATTAATAATTATCCAAATGAAAATATAACTATAATAACAACAGGAAGTCAAGGAGAGCCAATGGCAGGTCTATCGAGAATAGCTCATGGTTCTCACAAAAAAATAGAAATATATAAAGATGATTTATTTATTATTTCGGCATCACCAATACCGGGGAATGATAAGATTATTTCAAGGGTAATAAATCAGCTATTTAGAAAAGGTGTAGAAGTGATTTATGAAGATTTAGAAGAGATTCATGTATCAGGACATGCATATAGAGAAGAATTAAAATTAATCCATACATTAGTAAAGCCAAAATATTTTATGCCAGTCCATGGAGAATACAGACATCTAAAGCATCATAGTGACTTAGCTATAAAACTTGGTATGGATCCAGAGAATGTTTTTACATTAGAAACTGGTCAAGTTTTAGAAATATCAGAAGATAAAGCTGTGACAAGTGAAAATGTACATACAGGAGTATTGTATGTAGATGGAATCGGTGTTGGAGATGTAGGAAATATTGTTCTAAGAGATAGAAGATATTTAGCTAATGATGGTATGGTGACAATAGTTCTAGCTATTGATAGAAATACTTATGAGATTGTAGCAGGGCCAGATGTTATAACAAGAGGATTTATATATGCTAGAGAATCAGAAGATTTAATAAAGGATATAAAAGATATTTCTAGAACTGCAGTCGAAAAATATTTAGATGATAAAGTTTTAGAATGGCAAGTATTAAAAAGTAGTGTAAAAAAATCTGTGGAATATCATTTATATAGTAAAACAAAAAGAAGACCTAGTGTGTTTCCTATAATAATGGAAGTATAAAATAAAAAAAGTAATGTCAAAAATCATAGTTGTCTCATAGTATAAGTTAGAAGTTGAATAGAACTTCCAAAATAATGACAAGGGGGCAGTCTGATGCTAGACAGATTTTTTGGAAACGATGAATGTTTTGGAATGGGATGGTGGATTATAGTATTATTCTTCTTATTCTTAGCATTCCAAGATGTATGGGTAGATTTTGATATTTGTGCTTGGATACCATTCTTAATATTATTATTAATAGTTTGTGGTGCAGGCGACTTTTTTGACGGTGGATGTGGCTGCTAACGTAAAGAAGTTTAAGAGTACCGATTAATTTCGGTACTCTTTTCTATTAATATAAACATTGAATATGCGCTTTAGAAATAATATAATTTAATAAGTGTAAGATAAAGTTTATTAGGAGGGGAAAATATGATTTATGGAAATTTAAATAACGATAATGATTTAATGAGGTTCTTACCAGAAGCATTGAAAAGAGGAATTTCATTCCTGAAAGAAATTGATTTATTAAATTGCGAAGCTGGAGAGTATGAAATACAAGGTAGGGATATATATGCAAATATAATTGATACCCAAACTAAACAAAAAGAGTGTATAAGACCGGAAGTACATAGAAAATATATAGATATTCAGTATTTATGTAAAGGGAGTGAGATAATAGGATTTGCAAGAGATTGTAACGAAAATATTGTTTCAGAGGAATTATTAGATAAAGATGTTATATTTTATAATAAAGTAGAGAATGAATCTGAATTATTATTAGCTCCAGGTGACTATGTAATTTTTTTCCCAGAGGATGTTCATAGGCCTGCATACACAAATGGAGAAAATAAAAATATAAGAAAAGTGGTAGTAAAGATAAATGTTGATTTAATCAAATAATATACAAAATAGCTTATATTAAAATATTGCAATTTTATTTAAATTAAGGTTGTTCAATTTGATATAAGCGTTTATTTTATATAATAAAAATATGGAAAAATTATATGAAAAAAAGATAGATAATATTTAGTTAAAACTATCTTGAAAAATTTTGTCTTAAATTGTATAATATAAACTTAAGTTGAAAAGCAAAAAATAAATACAAGCTTTTTAACAAAATACAAATAAAAATATATATAAAAATACGGTTATCAAATAAGAGTAAAAAAATTAAATATTTAGTGAGGTGGCGTTATGAAGATAGGATTCGATCATAAGAAATATCTAGAGGAGCAGTCAAAATACATATTAGAAAGAGTGAATAATTTTGACAAGCTATATTTAGAATTTGGTGGAAAGTTAATAGGTGACTTACACGCAAAGAGAATACTACCAGGATTTGATGAAAATGCTAAAATCAAAGTTTTACAACATATGAAAGATCAATTAGAGGTAGTTATATGTGTATATGCTGGTGATATAGAAAGAAATAAAGTAAGAGGGGATTATGGAATCACTTACGATATGGAAGTTCTAAGATTAATAGATGATTTAAGAGCTTATGATTTAGATGTAAATAGTGTTGTAATAACAAGATTTGAAGGACAACCTGCTACAACAGTATTTATAAACAAATTAGAAAGAATGGGGATAAAGGTATATAAGCATGCTCCTACAAAAGGATATCCAACAGATGTAGATACAATAGTAAGTGATGAAGGATATGGTGCAAATCCTTATATAGAAACGACTAAACCAATAGTTGTTGTAACAGCTCCAGGACCAAATAGTGGTAAGCTAGGAACTTGTTTAAGTCAGTTATACCATGAAAACAAAAGAGGAAATAGTGTTGGGTACTCTAAGTTTGAAACATTCCCAGTTTGGAATTTACCGCTTAAACATCCAGTAAATATAGCATACGAAGCAGCAACAGTTGATTTAAAGGATGTTAATATGATAGATTCATTCCATCTTGAAAAATATGGAGAAACTTCAGTAAACTACAATAGAGACTTAGAATTATTCCCGGTTCTTAAGAAGATAATAGAAAAAATAACTGGAAAAGAGTCTATATTCCAATCTCCAACAGATATGGGTGTTAATAGAGTTGGATTTGGTATAATAGATGATGAGGTAGTAAGGGAAGCTTCTAAGCAAGAAATAATAAGAAGATACTTTAAAACAGCTTGCGAATATAAAAAAGGTCAATTTGATAAGAGTGCTTATGACACAATAAAGTTAATAATGGAACAAGTTGGACTAAAGCCTGAAGATAGAAAAGTTGTTATTCCATCGAGAGATTACAGTGCAAAGTTAAAGGAAAGTGCACATAAGAGTGATACTTGTCCAGTTGTTGCATTAGAATTAGAAGATGGAACAATATTAACAGGTAAGGGATCTAACTTAATGAATGCAAGTGCTGCAGTAATATTAAATGCAATAAAACACTTAGCAAATATATTAGATGATATGCATTTATTATCTCCTGCAATATTAGAGCCAATTGTAAATTTAAAAACAAAGACATTAGCAAGTAGAACTCCAGAGTTAAGCTGTGAAGAAATATTAATGGCATTAAGCGTAAGTGCTGTTACTAATCCAACTGCATATGCTGCTATGGAAAAGCTTCCAATGTTAAAAGGAGCACAAGCTCATTCAACTACTATATTAAGTAAAACTGATGAGCAAACATTTAGAGAGCTTGGAATAGATGTAACTTGTGATCCTGAATATCCATCACAAAATCTATACTATGCAAACTAATATAAAGTAATGAAGACAAATTTAGACCATTCTACATAAGTAGGATGGTCTTTTTAATAAAAATACAAAATACGAATAAAAATATACACAAAAATAAATACATTTACGGTTATCAATAAGGAATAAATACTTAGTTCCTTGGAATAACTATTTTAAAGGTTTTTAAGGAATTTTGCAAGAAAAAAATTAAAAAATATGAAAATATTTTTATTTTGATAAAATAGATATAGTAAGCGGAATTTTTTATTAAGTTAAGTGGGGTGATATTTTGAATGACAATAGAAAAATAATTCATATAGATATGGATGCCTTTTATGCATCTGTTGAGCAAAGAGATAACCCAGCACTAAAAGGAAAGCCTGTTGTAGTTGGAGGAAGTCCGGAGAGTAGAGGAGTTGTAGCTACGTGTTCTTATGAAGCTAGAAAATTTGGAATACATTCAGCTATGCCTTCTAAAATAGCTTATAAAAGATGTCCATATGCAATTTTTGTAAGACCTAGGTTTGATGAATATCAAAGGGTTTCAAGAAAAATTAGAGAAATTTTTTATCGATATACAGATTTAGTAGAACCATTATCATTAGATGAAGCATACTTAGATGTTACTGATAATAAAAAAAATATAGAATACGCAACAACAATAGCTAAAATGATAAAAAATGATATCTTAAGAGAAACAAATCTTACTGCATCTGCTGGTGTATCATATAATAAATTTCTAGCAAAGCTTGCATCTGATTATAATAAACCTAGTGGGTTAACTGTAATAACGCCAAAGGATGCTCAAGAATTTCTGGATAAGCTTCCGATAAATAAATTTTTTGGTGTAGGAAAGGTTACTTCAAGAATTCTTAAAAATTCAGGAATAAACAATGGATATGATTTAAGACAGTTAAGTATACATGAATTAGAACAAATATTTAAAAATAGGGGATATTCATTTTATCAATTGGCAAGGGGCATTGACTTTAGACCAGTGGAACCATATAGAGAAAGGAAGTCAATAGGAGCAGAAACAACCTTAAGTCATAATTTAAATATTGATGATGAGGAAGTCACTGAAATATTAGATGGACTTTGTGAAGAAGTAGCGTATAGAACAAAGTATTCTGAAAAATTAGGGAAAACTATAACATTAAAAATAAAATATGAAGATTTTACACAAATAACTAGAAGCATTAGTGTAGAACATCCTATTTGTACTCAAGGAGATATAAGGATTCATGTATATAACTTACTAAAAAATGTACATTCTGAAAATAGACAAATAAGACTATTAGGAGTTACCCTATCAAACTTAGTAGATAGTAAGGATGAATTTACTAATATAACCATTTTTGAATATATAGATAGCATAAAAAAAATTTAATATTTTATAAAATAATGCCTAATTGTTGATATTTAAAAATTTAATAAATATAATAAAAGTATATATAAGTTTTTAAAATATACTTTTGTTATATTTATTTTTTATTAATAATATAGGTGTATCTTAGGATGCTTAAAAGGGAATATGGTGAAATTCCATAACAGCCCTCCGCTACTGTAAGAATGACGAAGGCTTAAGAGTTTGGAGACTCTAACTCCACTGGTGTATGCTGGGAAGGAAAAGCTTGTAGGATGAGTTCGAAGTCAGGAGACCTGCCTAAATATGCATTAATCTTTCGGTGGGAAAGAATATGTAATATGAGGGTTATTTTTTATATAAATATATTTTACTATTACATATTAAGTATTTCTGTGCATCGATTATATTCAACAACGGGAATAATTTATGTTACCTTTATTTTATTAGTATGGAGGTAATTTTTAGAACCAAGGTCGGAATTGGTTCTTTTTTTATATATAAATTTTAATATTTAAGAAAGTATTCCATTCTATAACATTAAGAGGATAGTATTCATAATTTATTACATACAACTTAGGTATAGAGGAGGAATTACTTATGTGTGGAATTGCAGGATGGTGTAATCTTAATGACAATATAAAAGATTATACAAATACAGTTGAAGATATGATTGAAACCTTGAGATTTAGAGGGCCAAACTCAGAAGGAATAAAAGCATATACGCATGCTATTTTAGGACACAGAAGACTAGCTATAGTAGATCCAACAGGAGGTATTCAACCTATGACTAAAGTAATAGGAGATAGAGAGTATACAATATGCTATAACGGAGAACTTTATAATACTGAAGAGGTAAGAGAAAGTTTAATACAAAAAGGGTATAAATTTAATTCATACTCTGATACAGAGGTTCTTTTGATTGCATATATAGAAGATGGACCGTCCTGTTTAGACTATATAAATGGTATTTATGCTTTTGGAGTATGGGATGACTACAAACAAGAGTTATTTTTAGCAAGAGATCCACTTGGAGTAAAGCCATTATTTTATACATTTAAAAATAGATCTTTAGTTTTTGCATCAGAAGAAAAGGCATTATTAACACATCCATTAGTAGAATCTGTAGTAGATAGACAGGGATTTTTAGAGCTTATATCCCTTGGTCCAGCAAGGAATCTTGGTAGTGGTATTTTTAAAGATATAAAGGAAGTGCCACCTGCTTATAGCCTAACTTTAAATAAAAAAGGCATTACCTTAAATGAATATTGGAAACTTGAGGCGAAAGAGCATGAACATAATATTGAAGAAACTAAAAAATATGTAAGAGATTTATTAATAGAGGCAATAGAAGGACAGCTTGTAAGCGATGTACCAGTGTGTACGTTTTTATCAGGAGGGCTAGATTCAAGCATTATATCAAAGGTAGCATCAGATGCCTTTAAAAGAAATGGAAAAGATACTTTAAATACTTTTTCAATAGACTATACAGACAATGAAAAATACTTTAAGAAGAACTTATTTCAACCAGATTCAGATGCATATTGGGTAAAAGTTATGGCGGAATACTTAGGTAGTAATCACCATAATGTTGTATTGGATAATATAGAACTTGCAAGAGCGTTAAAGTCTGCAACTATAGCTGCGGATTTACCTGGTATGGCAGATATAGATTCATCTTTAGATTTATTTTCTAAAGAGGTTAGTAAACACGCAACAATAGCTTTATCAGGAGAATGTGCAGATGAAGTTTTTGGAGGATATCCATGGTATACTAGAGACTATGATTCTATAGATATATTTCCATGGGCAACAACTATAGTTTATAGAAAAAATATATTAAATGATAGTCTAAAAGATATTCCTATAGAGGAGTATGTAAAACAGGCTTGTAGAGATAGTATAGCGAAGACACCAAAGCTTTATGGTGAATCAAAAGAAGATTCTATAATGAGAGAGCTATCTTATTTGAATTTGAAATGGTTTATGGTTACTTTATTAAATAGAAAAGATAGAATGACTATGTGTAATAGTTTAGAAGGAAGAGTACCGTTTGCAGATAAGAGATTAGTAGAATATGCATTTAATATGCCGAAGAATATAAAATTACTCCATGGAAGAGAAAAAGGATTATTAAGAGAAGCTGCAAAGGGAATTTTACCAGAGTCTATTGTTGAGAGAAAGAAAAGCCCATATCCTAAAACTCATAATCCAATATATACAAAAGAAGTATCAAAAATTTTAGATAATATTTTGAAAGATAGTAAATCGCCTATACATCAGATTATAGATGAAGAATTCGTTAAAAATTTAGTACAAACTGGAGGAGCTGCATTTAATAAACCTTGGTTTGATCAGCTGATGACAGGACCTCAAGTAATAGCATATTTAATTCAAGTAAACACTTGGATGGAACTTTATAATGTAGATCTTCAAATATAAAACAAATCCCATGCAGTATTATTTACCTGCATGGGATTTACTTTATATTACTCCATAAGTATGTTTTCTATGGAACCTTTATCTATTATTTTTATTATGTCTTTAGTATAGTCAATTAGTCCAAGATCTTTCATATTTATAAGTTCTCTAGATAAAGAAGGTCTTGGTATACCTAGAGATTCTGAAAGCTTTTGCTTTGTCATGTTTAGTTTTATAAAATTAGTACCTTGTATGTTAGATTCTTGAATTAAGAAGTTACATATTTTTTGCCTAATTGTACTAAATGATAATCCTGTTATAGATTTATTTAAAGTTATTATTTTGTTAGTTAGATCGTTTAAAAATAGTTTCAAGAAGTCAGGATGATTTGTACAAAAATAGATAAAGTCATCCTTGTCTATGAACATTATTTCACTATTTTTTGAAGCTATTACTGTAGCTGGATATAGAGAAGTATTAGAAAAAGCAATTATTTCACCAAATAAATGTCCAGAGCTAAAGGAAGAAACATGAACTATTTTATTACTAGTCAGTATCCTTTTTATATCAATACCTCCACTTAGCACTAATCCAATTTTATCACAAGGTGAATTTTCAAGAGCTATAATATCATTTTTATCGTATTTATTTATACTATATTTAACATCTTTAAAGAATTCCAAAAGTTCCTTTTTATTTTTATTTCTTAACATTTTATCACCACACATTATGTAAATATTTTGTTTATATAAGCACTATTATATATAATATCCCATAAATTTAGAATTACAAATGTACATTATGAAAAGATAATTTTTTAATAATTATAAAGTAATCTGTTTATGTTGAGGAATAAAATATTTAATGTTACAATGAGTTTACAGGTGTATATACAGTAACAGGGTTAGGGGGATATGAATAATGACAATAAACTTAATAGAGAATATAAAAAGGTTAAAGTATGAAAGGAATGCTATAATACTAGCGCATTATTATCAACTACCAGAAATACAAGAATTAGCTGATTATGTAGGAGACTCATATTATTTAAGTGAAGTAGCGAGAGATTGTAAAGAAAAAGTAATAGTTTTTTGTGGAGTTAAATTTATGGGGGAAAGTGCTAAAATTTTATCTCCAAATAAGAGGGTTTTAATGCCTGTAGTAAATGCGGGCTGTCCTATGGCGGATATGGTGAATGAAGAAGGAATAGTAAAACTAAAAGAAGAGTATCCAAATGCACTAGTTGTTTGTTATATAAATTCAACTGCAGAAGTTAAGTCTCATTGTGATGTTGCAGTAACATCGTCAAGTGCTCTAAATATACTAAAGAATATAGATGAAAATCAAGTATTATTTGTACCTGACAAGAATCTAGGAGGATATATAGAAGAGAAATTACCAGATAAAGAATTTATATTATGGGACGGTTATTGTAAATATCATAATAAAGTCAATGAATCAGAGATACTTGATTTAAAATCAAAATACAAAGATGCAAAGGTATTAGCACATCCAGAATGTAGGCGAGAGGTTAGGAATTTAGCTGATTTTGTAGGTTCAACTTCCGGAATAATTAACTATGCTACAAGCAGTGAAGAAAAGGATTTTATAATTGCAACTGAGGAAGGTATATTATATGAGTTAATAAAGAAAAATCCAAATAAGAATTTTTATATACCAGGAAATAGAATTTGTTGTGAAGATATGAAGAAAACTACTTTAGAAGATGTATATGAAACGCTTTTAAATATGAAAAATGAAATAATTATAGAAGAAGATATAAGACAAAGAGCATTAAATTGTTTATTAAATATGCATAGATACACAGGTGATGAAAATGAAGCTTATATATGATGTATTGATAGTAGGGAGTGGAGTTTCAGGATTATATTGTGCACTAAATTTAAATCCAAGCCTAAATATCTTAGTAATATCAAAGGAAGATATAAGCAACAATAATACATACCTTGCTCAAGGAGGGATATCAACGGCGAAAGGAAAAGAAGATATAAGTGTGTTTATAGAAGATACTTTAAGAGCAGGGCAGTACAAGAACAAATTAGAATCTGTAGAAATTCTTGCAAATGAATCTATTGATAATATAGAATCGATGGTTAATTATGGACTTAATTTAGATAAAATAAACGGGGAAGTTGCATTTACAAAGGAAGGTGCTCATAGTGTAAATAGAATTGTATATAGCAAAGATACTACAGGAAAGGCTGTCTTTGAAACATTAATAGAGGAAGCTAATAAAAGGAAAAATATAACGTTATATGAATATACATGCCTAACAGATATAATCACAACTAATGGTAAGTGTATAGGAGGAATTGTTATAAAGGATCAACAAGAAATCATTATCTGTTCTAAAGTAGTTGTACTAGCAACTGGAGGAATAGGAGGATTATTTAAAAACTCTACGAATCAAAGGCATCTAACGGGGGATGGACTAGCTATAGCTCTTAAACATAATATAAAAGTTAAAGATATAAATTACATACAAATTCATCCTACAGCTTTTTATGAAGAAAATAGTGAGAGTAGAAAGCTATTAATATCAGAATCAGTAAGAGGTGAAGGTGGTAAACTTTTAAATAAGCATGGGGAACGATTTGTAGATGAGCTATTACCTAGAGATATAGTGAGTAAAGCTATTTTCAAACAAATGAAAAAGGATAATAGAGAGTATGTATATTTAGATGTAACTCATTTAGAAGATAAGTATTTAAAAAATAGGTTTTCATTTATATATGAGCAATGTTTAATAAGAGGCACTGACATAACTAAGGATTATATAAAAGTAGCTCCAGCACAACATTATTTTATGGGGGGAATAGAGGTTGACTTAGATTCAAAAACATCCATGGATAATTTATATGCTGTAGGTGAAATAAGCTGTACAGGAGTTCATGGTGCTAATCGATTAGCAAGTAATTCACTACTAGAAGGTTTGGTATTTTCTAAGAGAGCTTCAAATCATATAAATGAGAATATAGACAATATAGATATTAGTCATATAAATTATAATGAGTTTAAAATAGATTTACTTAATTTATCAAATAAAGATATAGTGTTAAATGAAATAAAAAGTATAAGAGGGGATTTAAAAGATGAATTACTTGCTAATTGATAAAATGATAAAAGATGCTCTAAATGAAGATATTTCAAATGAAGACATAACTACAAATTCAATTATAGAAAAAAATTCAAAATCTGAAATAGATTTAATCTGCAAGGAGGATGGTGTATTAGCAGGATTAGATATATTTAAAAGAGTATTTTATATACTTGGAAATGTAGATGTTACCTTATTTAAGTCAGATGGAGATAAGGTTAAGAAAGATGAAAAGATAGCATTATTAAGAGGGAATACTAGAAACTTATTAGCAGGAGAAAGAGTAGCTTTAAATTATTTACAAAGAATGAGTGGGATTGCAACAAAGACTAATAGATTTGTAAAAAAACTTGAAGGAAGTAAAACAAAGTTGTTAGATACAAGAAAGACAATTCCTAATATGAGAAATTTAGAAAAATATGCTGTAAAAGTTGGAGGAGGTTGTAATCATAGGTTTAATCTATCTGATGGCATATTATTAAAGGACAATCATATAGATGCCGCAGGAGGAGTTAAAAAAGCTATTGAGTTGGCTAGAAATAATACTTCATTTGTTAGAAAGATTGAGGTTGAAGTAGAAGATTTAGAAATGGTTAAAGAAGCTGTAAAAGCTAAGGCAGATATAATAATGCTTGATAATATGGATATAGATATGGCAAGAGAAGCTTTGACTATAATAAATAAAAAAGCAACTGTAGAATTTTCTGGAAATGTGAATATAGATAATATTGAAGAAATAGGAAAAATAGGTGTTGATTATATTTCAGTTGGAGAATTAACTCATTCTGTTAAAGCTTTAGATTTAAGTATGAAAAATTTAAGAAATATTTAATTTTAAGGGTTATCTTAGAATAGAAAGTTTTTATATCTATTCAAGATAACCTTTAACTATAGAAAAATATAATAGATAAAAATAAAAAATCATAATTTAATAATATATAAAATTTCAAGAATATATTATATACTAGTATGATAATCAAAAATTATTATAGGGGTGATAAGGATTGAATAAATCAGCTACAGATCTAGAAAATGGAAGTGTAGGTAAATTATTATTTAAACTAGCTACACCAGCTATTATAGCTCAATTAGTTAATATCTTATACAATATTGTTGACAGAATATTTATAGGTAGAATGGAGAATGGCCAAGTCGCAATGGCTGGAATAGGAATAGCATTTCCTATAACTTTGTTAGTAACGGCGTTTAGTGCTCTTATAGGTATGGGCGGGGCACCTCTTGTTGCTATAAAAATGGGAGAAAAGAATAATGATGGAGCAGAAAAAATACTAAGTAATAGTTTTTCTGCTTTGTTAATTATATCTTTAACACTAACAATAGTATTTCAAATAACTAAAGAACCAATACTATGGGCCTTTGGAGCAAGTGATGCAACTATTCAGTATGGTACTGATTATTTAGGGATATATCTTATAGGAACAGTTTTTGTACAAATTGCTATGGGTATGAATCCTTTTATTAATACTCAAGGATTTGCAAAGACAGGTATGCTTACAGTAATGATTGGAGCAGTTATAAATATAATATTAGACCCAATTTTCATATTCAGGTTGGATATGGGAGTTAAAGGAGCTGCTTTAGCCACTATTTTATCTCAAGGAGTATCAGCAATATGGGTATTATGTTTTTTATTCGGGAAAAAAAGTATATTAAAGATTAGGAAAAAGTATATTATTCCAGAATTAAAAACAATTTTACCGGTAATGGCTTTAGGTGTTGCACCTTTTATAATGCAAAGTACAGAAAGTTTGGTTCTTGTATCATTAAATAGTCAATTACAGAAGTTTGGAGGGGATCTAGCTGTTGGAGCTATGACTATAATGAGTAGTATCTCTCAGATAATAATGTTACCAACTATGGGATTAGGTCAAGGTGCTCAACCTATTATGAGTTATAATTTTGGAGCAAAGAAGATAGATAGAGTAAAGAAAACATTTAAATTAACTCTTATAAGTTGTCTTGCATACACATCTTTGATGTATATAATACTTATGTTTATACCAGAATTCGTAGTAGGTATATTTAATAATGATCCAGCATTGATGGAAATAACTACTTGGAGTATAAAGATATACTTTGCAGGAATATTTATGTTAGGCGTACAGACTTCATGCCAACAAACATTTTTAGCGCTAGGTCAAGCTAAAGTTTCATTATTCTTGGCTTTACTTAGAAAGGTAATTTTATTAGTTCCATTAATATTTATATTACCAATTATATTAAAAGATAAATTGTTTGGTGTTTTACTAGCAGGACCTATAGCGGATATAACAGCATGTCTTACAACTTTAATTTGTTTTATAATATTTTATAAGAAAGTCTTATCTTCAATTGATAAAAATAATTTGGATAGTAAGACATTAATTGATGTTAAATAAAAATAAAATAAATAATTATAGAGCATTTTTTGTTGAGGAAATCATATATTTTATATAAATTAATAATTTATATAAAAGGAGATGATTTGATATAAATTATTATGAAGAATTTGAAATAGATAATAGGTTAAAACAAATAGGCATAGAAAGTGATAAATTAGATCTAATATACGAACTTGTAAGTGAAATAATAAGTGCAAAAGATAAAGCTTTAGACATTATAGTAGGCTTATATAGATATAAAGGGATTGAATTTGAAGATGAAGAGAAAATAGAATTATCAAAAGAGTTAACGACTCAAATTAAAGATAAGGTAATTGAATATGTTTATTCAAATGATAATGCTACTTATAGCGAGGCTATGATAGTTATAAACTATTTTTTATTACAACTTTATAGAGGGATAGGGTTAAGCGTAGAAGAAGTTGTATATGATCCTTGTAAAACACAATTTCTTATGGAAAATGAATTATTTGAAAGTGGAGGAGAAATAACTAGCAGAATAGAATTATACAATAGCTTAATAAATCCTATAAAAGAATCAATTAACACTCTTGTAAATTGTATAAAAAGTATTTACAAGGCAAATAACTTGATTTTTAAAGAAGAAGAAGAAAAAATAGTTTCTGAGAGCTTAGTTTATGAATTATCTGATATTTTAATTCATTATATTTACACAGATGATGATGCAACCTATAAATCTTCAATAGATAAAATCAATGAATATATGGTTGAGTTTATAGGAAGATTTATTAAAATTAAAGATGATAATGAACACTTATAATAAAAAGGTGTGTATTTTCATTGATACGCACCTTAAATTATGATTATGTATGAATATGAATATCTCTGAGCTAGATTTGTATAAGAATACAATTTAGTTTAGAGAATTTTTAATGTACAAATTATTATTAAAACATTAAGGGGGAAAATCATATGGTAAAAGATATGACAATCGGTAATCCTACAAAGCTAATTTTATCATTCTCAATGCCATTACTCATAGGTAATGTATTTCAACAATTTTATAACATGGTAGATACTATGATAGTAGGACGATTTATAGGGGTAGAAGCATTAGCAGCATTGGGGGCAACAGGATCATTAAATTTTTTCGTGATAGGATTTATTATAGGTATAACAAGTGGATTTGCTGTACCTATAGCTCAAAGTTTTGGAGCAGGAGAAGAAGAAAAACTTAGACACTATGTAGCTGTTTCATCATACTTATGCACAATCTTTTCTATAGTCATAACTTTAGTTATGATTTTTTCTGTGAAAAGTATTCTAACAATAATGCAGACTCCAAGTGATATATTTGAAAGTGCGTACAGTTATATAAAAGTTATTTGCGGAGGAGTTACAGCAACTATATCTTATAATATGCTTTCGAGTATACTAAGGTCTTTAGGAGATAGTAAGACTCCATTATATTTTTTAATTGTTGGGTCTATATTAAATGTAATTTTAGACATAGTATTGATTGTTAATTTTAAGATGGGTGTAGCAGGAGCTGCTTATGCAACGGTTGTTTCTCAAGCGGTATCAGCAATTTTATGTTTAATCTATATGTCTAAAAAATTTAAGATATTAAAATTTAAGAAAAAAGATTTAGGGTTTGATTTAATGACATCAATGAAACTATTAAAAATAGGAATGCCTATGGCATTACAATTTTCTATAACTGCATCAGGATCTATGATACTTCAAGGTGCAATAAATTCATTTGGTTCAACTGTAGTGGCAGCATACACTGCAGCATCAAAGGTAGAACAAGTTTTAATGCAACCGGCTATAACACTTGGAACAACAATGGCAACATATACAGGACAAAACTTAGGTGCAGAGAAATATGATAGAATAGAAGATGGTATAAAAAGAAGTGTTAGAATATCTATAATATTTAGTATAATAGCAGGCATAATAATAGTAGTATTTGGTACAGATATTGCTAAATTATTCATATCAGTAGAAGCACCGGAAGTTATGAAAGCTGCAAAACAATATTTAAACACAGTAGCGTTATTCTTTATACCTTTAGGGTTATTATTTGTATATAGAAATGTATTGCAAGGGATGGGAGAAGGTATAACTACTATGTATGCAGGTATAAGCGAGTTAGTAGGAAGATTAATTGTAGGTTTCTTTTTATCAAAGTATTTAGGATATACAGCGATTTGTTTAGCAGGGCCAGCAGCTTGGATAGCAGCTGCTGTGTTACTTGTAATTTTTTATTATAAGAAAGCCAAGACTTTCAACTTAAATGAATCTTGTGAAGAGATGTATATAAATTAAGTAAATTATTAAAGTAATATAAAATATATCATAACGATGAAATAAAGGGGCTGAAATATAAACTAATTTAAACTAGTTTATATTTCAGCTTTTATAATAATGGGTATAACTGTAAATATGATAAATCAAAATAAGCAACTTTAAGGAGTAGAAAATGAATTATAATAAAATAGTAAAAGCAAAGTTCATAGAAAGACCAAATAGATTTATAGCATATTGCGAAGTAGATGGAAATATAGAAAAAGTACATGTTAAAAATACAGGAAGATGTAGAGAACTTCTGATACCTGAGTGTACAGTATATTTAGAAGAAAGTGATAATCCAAATAGAAAAACAAAATATTCATTAATTTCAGTTGAAAAGGGAATAAGGTTAATAAATATGGATTCTCAAGTTCCTAATAAAGTAGTTTATGAGGGATTAAAAAATAATAAAATTAAACTTCCAGGAATAAATGAAGAAATAACCTTAATAAAAACAGAAAAAACATATGGAAGCTCTAGATTTGATGTTTACTTAGAGGCAGGAGATAAAAAGGCATTTATAGAAGTAAAGGGAGTTACATTAGAAGAAAATGGTATAGTTAAATTTCCTGATGCTAAGACTGAAAGAGGAGTAAAGCATATAAATGAACTTATTGAAGCTAGAAAAAATGGATATTACTGCTACATATTGTTTTTAATTCAGATGGATAATGTTATTTATTTTACACCAAATAATGAAATGCACAAGGAACTAGGCGATGCATTAATAGAAGCTAAAAAGAATGGCGTTGAAGTTTTAGCTTATGATAGCATAGTTAATGTAGATTCTATTATAATAAATAAAAATATAAAAGTTGTTCTTTAAAATTATGTTGCATCTGAATAATTAATTAGATACTATTTAAGTGTACATATAGTGTAAATTTATTAAATATAAATTTATTTATAAAGAAGGAAGGTTATAAGCCTCCTTCTTATTTTTTATAACTTTTATTCAAAATATTGTAAGAAATATATAAGTATTTAAAAATATTAATGGTATAATATTTATTAAGAGATTATATTTAGAAGATAAAGATACGAAAGGATGCATAACCATGACAAATGAATTATCGATGAAAGACTTATTAGAGCAACAGGAACAAGCTTTTAGCGAAGTAAAAGTAGGAAAAACTATAACTGCTAAAATAATCAAGGTTACACATGATGAAGTTGTATTAGACTTAGAATATGGCTTTGATGGTATAGTACCAGCAGAAGAATTAAATATAGAAGGCAATATGAACATAGAAGAAGTATATAATGTAGAAGACGAAATAACTGCAGTTATACAAAGAGTTAATGAGAAAGATGGAACAATAAGACTATCAAAGTTACAAGCAGATAGAAAAAATGATCTAGCACAAGTAACTAAAGCTCACGAAGAACATAGAATAATAACAGTAAAAGTAGAAAAAGCTATAGAAAGAGGAGTATTTGTAAAATATAGATCAATAGAATTATTTATGCCAATATCTCAAATAGATACTAAGTTTGTAAAAGATACTAAAGAATATGTTGGAGCAAACTTAGAAGTTTATGTAATAGAATTAGATGCTAAAAAGAATAGATTTGTAGTAAGTCATAGAGAAGTACTACAAGAGCGTATTAATAAAGAAAGAGAAGAAAGAAGAGCTAGAATACAAGCGGAAAAGGAAGCTGAAAGAGCAAGAGTTAAGGCTGAAAGAGATGCTGAAAAAGCTAGAATAAAACAAGAAAAAGAAGATTTATTCAACTCTTTAGAAGCTGGTCAAAAAAGACACGGTAAAGTTACGAAAATAATGTCTTATGGTGCATTTGTTGATCTTGGTGGATTAGAGGGATTAGTTCATATAAATAACTTATCTTGGAAGAGAGTAGAGTCTGTTGAAGATATGTTACAAGAAGGGCAAGAAGTAGATGTTTACGTTTTAGATGTAGATGCAGAAACTAGAAGAATAGCATTAGCACTAAAAGACATAAATAATGATCCATGGCAGTTAATATCTGAAGATGTATATGTTGATGATCTAATAACTGGTAAGGTT
The DNA here is from genome assembly GCF_014323405.1 of Romboutsia faecis. Taxonomy (GTDB): domain Bacteria; phylum Bacillota; class Clostridia; order Peptostreptococcales; family Peptostreptococcaceae; genus Romboutsia_E; species Romboutsia_E faecis. The sequence continues at coordinate 479,450 of NZ_JACRWE010000004.1, forward strand.
GTAAGAATAATAGATAGAGGAGCTTTTCTTGAAATAAGAGAAGGTGTAGAAGCATTTTTACCAATATCAGAATTAAGTGAAGATAGAGTTGTTAAGGTAACTAATGTAGTTAATATTGATGATGAAGTTAAGGTAAAGGTTCTTAACTTTAATCCAGAAAACAGAAGAATGTTAGTTTCTAAAAAAGAAGCAGAAAAAGAGCCAGAAGAAGATTATACTGAATATTTAGAAGTTGAAGAATCTTTAGGTACTCTTGGAGATTTATTCAAAGATAAATTCAAAGGATTAGATAAGTAATAAAGTTGGGCTATTTCAAAATATATTTTTAACAGCTGCGTGTAGCTGAAAATATAAATTCACTTTCTTGCAGCTGAAAAAGGTTGTAAAAATTAGTTTATTTAGATTTTCGGCAAATGCTAAGTTAAATAATATTTATTTTGAAGTAGCCAATTTTTATATCAAAATATAAATACAGATAGGAGATTATTATGAAAGCAATACTAGATTTACATACACATACATTAGCTAGTGGACATGCATATAGTACTATAAAAGAGAATATAGAGTTTGCTAAAAAACATGGCATAAAATACTTAGGTGTATCGGATCATGCTTGCACTATGCCTGGAGGACCACATCCATTCTACTTTCAAAATTTAAAAGTTATACCTAAAGAAGTAGATGGTATTAGGGTGCTTAAAGGTATTGAAGGCAATATAATTGACTTTGATGGGAATTTAGATATAAGTGAAGATATATCTAAAGGTATAGATTATATAATAGCTAGTTTACATAATCCTTGTATAGATCCAGGTTCAGAGGAAGAAAATACAAATGCAATTTTAAATGCCATGAATATAGATAAAGTAAAAATAATAGGTCATCCAGATGATAATAGATATACTCTTGATTATGAAAAAATTGTTTTAAAAGCAAAAGAAAAAAATATATTACTAGAAATTAATAATTCTTCATTAAATCCAAACTCATTTAGAGAAGGGGCTGCTGAAAATCTAACTAGAATGCTTAAACTTTGTAAAGAGAATAGAGTTAGAGTAGTAATGGGAACAGATTCTCATATATGTTATGATATAGGTAAATTTGAAAACTGTGAAAAGCTATTAGAGGAAGTTGATTTTCCAATAGAGCTGGTTATAAATTATCATGAAAATGAAATAGTAGATTTTTTTAATATGGATTTTGCGGCAGTTATATCTAAGTAATAAATAATAGGAATAAAAATATAGAAGGGAATGCTCAAAATAGATAATTTATTTTGATACATACTCTTCTATTTTAGATTAAAAACTATATTTTAAATAATCTTTATTTAAGAGTACAAATTTAATAAATAGAAATATTCCAAATGAAAATAAGATAAGCCCGATTAATAAAGCAGACATTGCAATATCTTTTGTCATAAATATAGATGAACTAGATGAAAAGTTCATTTGAGGAAGAATGCTAATTAAATTATTAGTAAAATGAGTTAAAATTGGAATTAGAATGTTTTTATATTTAATGTATAAAATGCAGTTTGCTATAGCAAACATAATAGCACCAATAACAGCAAGCTCTATATGAAGAATGCCAAAGATAAATGAAGAAACAAGCATAGAAATTACTGTACTAAAATATCTAGACATTCTTTTAAAAAATATAGCTCGAAATAAAAGTTCTTCTACTAAAGGAGCGCTAATTGTTACTAATAAAAAATATAAGATAAACTTAGAAAGAGTAGTGACGTTATTGTTGTCGCTATTGAGCATAATGTTTAAATTATCTGGATTAATAAAGTAGAGTATTCCTACTAAAAGGAGAACAGAGCCTAGACTGATAGATAATTGTGTTATAACAACGTTAATTACTTCAGAGAATTTTACTTTACGTAAAAAATCTTTAAATAATTCACTAACTTTATCTTTAGAAGTTCTAAACATAAATAATAAAAACATAAACATGATGATATTGCTGCATAAGGATAAAAAGTTATAATTATCTGAATACGGTAAGTTAAAATCAACTATTATAGAAGGTATTATTATTGAAAATAGAATAAATAGTATGAATGCCTTAAATAGTTTTACTTCTTTAAATCCAAAATAATTATTCATAATACCACCCCTCATACTAAAATATATTTGAGGGGAGAGTTTTAAATGTATTAAATTATAAAATCTAGACTAAAATTTATTTAAACATAAAAAGAAATGAAATATTAATTTAGGGGTGATAAATATGAAGTACAAAGTTGTAAAAAAACAAAATGGTAGTAAAAGATGTATTGTATGTGGAGAAGAGAATGAACTAGGATTAAAAGCATCTTTTTACGAATTAGAAAATAATGAACTAGTAGCTATTTGTAAAACTAAAGACTGGCATCAGAGCTATCCCGGCAGAGTACATGGAGGTATGTCAGCATCATTATTAGATGAAACAATAGGACGAGCTATAAGTATAAATGATCAAACTATATGGGGAGTAACGGTATCCTTAGAATTGAAATATAGAAAACCTGTACCAACGGACTGTGAAATAAAGGTAGTTGGTAGGATAACAAAAGAAAATAGAAGAATGTTTGAAGGAAGTGGAGAAATTATATTACCAAATGGAGAAGTTGCAGTAACAGCAACGGCTAAATATATGAAGCTTCCAGTAGATAAAATAGTTGAAGGTGATTTTATAGAGGAAGAGTGGATTGAGGTAAACGATAAAGAGAAAGTTGATTATATAGAATACTAATAATACTTTACATATGATTTAATAAATGTTATTGAGCATGATAGAAAGAATATGACAAATAACTATAAGATTAAAAGGAATATTAAGTCTTATTATTTATATAATAAAATTCAGTTAGAAAAAATAAATATTATATAATAAATCAACTATAAAATTGACATAATTAGTCTTAAAACATACTATAAATATTAAAATATTAAAACTAAATTAGATTATTATTCTAAAGAAAGGAGGCTTATTATGAGCAAGAGGTTATTTATACCTGGTCCGATTGATGTTAGTCAAGATATACTAGATTGTATGTCTACTCAAGTAATAGGTCATAGAGGAAAAGAAGCGTCTCAATTGCAACAAGACATAAGTGAAAAATTACAAAAGTTATTTTATACAAATAGTACAATACTTTTATCTACATCCTCCGGAACTGGATTAATGGAAGGAGCTATACGATCCTGTACATCAAAAAGAGCAGCTGTGTTTTCTTGTGGTTCATTTGGTAACCGTTGGTATAAAATAGGTATTTCTAATATGATACCAGTGGATTTGTTTGAAGTAGATCTAGGGCGGGCTATAAGTCCTGAAATGGTTGATAAGGTGCTTTCTACCGGAAAATATGATTTAATAACAGTAACTCATAATGAGACTTCTACGGGAATAAGAAATCCAATAGAAGCTATTGGGGAAGTTGTTAAAAAATACAATGATATAATTTACTGTGTAGATGCAGTAAGTTCAGCAGGTGGAATAAAAATAGAGGTTGATAAGCTAGGAATAGATATATGTATAACATCAGTGCAAAAAGCATTAGGCTTACCGCCAGGAATGGCAATCTGCACATTTTCCAATAAAGCAGTTCAACGAGCTAAAAAAGTACCTTATAGAGGGACTTATTTTGATTTATTAGCAATGTATGAATACATTGTAAGCAAAAATTATCAATACCCTTCAACTCCATCCCTTTCACATATGTTCGCTTTAAACTTCCAATTAAACCAAATCTTAAAAGAAGGCCTAGAAAACCGATTTGCTAGACATGAAGATATGGCTAGAATAGTTAGAAATTGGGCTAGAGAACACTTCCAAATTTTTACTGATGAAAATTATTTATCTAATACTCTTACCGTAATAAAGAATACCAAAGGTATAAGTGTATCTAATTTAAATAAAGAATTACAAAAATATGGCTATGAAATAGCAAATGGCTATGGAGGCCTTAAAGAAAAGACTTTTAGAATCTCTCATATGGGTGATTACACAGTAGATGATGTAAAATCTTTATTGAAAAATATCAATGAAATATTAGGATTTAAAACAGATTTAAGTTTATTATAGATAACTAAAGATAATTTTAAATAGATAATGCATACACGGTAAAATAATAAATTGGGAGGTATGAAAATGTATAATATATTGATTACAGATGGTGTGAATAGGGATGCAATAGAAAAACTAAGAAAGTTAAATTTTAATGTTATAGATGAGTATTATGATGGATTAGAGTTAGGAGAAAAACTTAAGTATGTGGATGCTTTGGTAATAAGATCTAAAAATAAAATTACTAAAGAGATAATAGATAAAGCTTGTGAGGGCAATAGATTGAAATTGATAATACGATCAGGTGTAGGTATTGATAATATAGAGGTTGAGTATGCACAGAGTAAGGGAATAAAAGTAATGAATACACCATGTGGAAGTACCGTTTCAGTTGCAGAACTTACTATAGGTCAAATAATTACAATTGCTAGATTTGTAAACCTTTCAAATGTAAGAATGAGAGAAGGTAAATGGGAGAAGAAACAATATATAGGCACTGAAATATTTGGAAAGACTTTAGGAGTAGTAGGTATGGGTAGAATAGGGAAAGAAGTATCTAAAAGGGCAGTGGCAATGGGGATGAATATAATATATTATGATATTTTAGGTAAAATGGATGTCCCTTCTAAGTATATATTTTGTGAATTTGAAGAAGTATTAGCAAATGCTGATTTTTTAACTATTCATATACCTTATGAAAAGGAAAAAGGCTATTTAATAACTGAAAAAGAAATAAATAAAATGAAAGATGGAATATATCTAATAAACCATGCTAGAGGAGGATTAGTTTGTGAGAAGGACTTAATAAAGGCTTTAGATAGTGGGAAAATAAAAGCAGCAGCATTAGATGTATTTGAATCAGAGCCTAATATTAACTTGAATCTAGTAAGTCACCCTAGAGTTTCTCCTACACCACATATAGGTGCTTCAACATTAGAAGCTCAATGTAGAATAAGTTCAGAAATAGTTGATATAATAATTAGTTACTTTAAAGAGGACCAGAATGATAAAGATATAAGAGTAGCGCTATAGTCACTAGTTAGATAAAGGAGGAGAACTATGGCCATAATAAAACCATTTAAGGCGATAAGGCCGACTAATGAAGTTGTAGAAAAACTTGCAGAATTACCATATGATGTTATGGATAGAAACGAAGCTAAATTTATGGCATGTAATAATGAATATTCATTTTTACATATCGATAGAGCAGAAATAGATTTGCCGGATAATATAGATGAACATGATGAAAAAGTATATTTAAAAGCAAAAGAAAATTTAGATAAATTTAGAAAAAATAAGATCTTAATAAAAGAAGAGAATGAATGTATCTATATTTATAGAGAAACAATGAATGAAAGAAGTCAGATTGGAATAGTTGCATGTGTATCTATAGAGGATAGTTTAGATGGAGTAATAAAAAAGCATGAATATACTAAGTCAGATAAAGAATTAGATAGAACAAATCATATAAGGTATTGTAATGCAAATACAGGAACAATACTTGTTACTTATAGAAATAGGGAAGCTATAAATAATATAATAAGTAATTATATAGATATAGAAAAGCCACTTTACGATTTTTATACTAATGATAATATTCATCATACTGTTTGGAGGATTTATCAAGAAGAGGTTATAAATAAAATTGTATCAGAATTTAAAAAAGTACCATACTTATATATAGCAGATGGACATCATAGAGCAGCTGCTGCAGAGAATATAGCTAAAGAGATGAGAAATAAAAATAAATGTTATACAGGTGAAGAAGAGTTTAACTACTATTTAGCAATGATATCTCCAGACAAAGATTTAGAGGTATTAGATTATAATAGAGTAGTAAAAGATTTAAATAATTTAAGTGAGGTTGAATTTATAAGCAAAATAAAAGAAAATTTTAAAGTTATAGAATTGAATGGAGAATTATATAAACCTAATAAAAAGGGAAGATTTGGAATGTACTTAAATTCCAAATGGTATGAACTAAAGGCTAATGAAAATTTATTAACAAATACAGATATAGTAAAGCGTTTAGATGTTAGCATACTTCATGATTATATAATAAAGCCTATTCTTGGAATTGATGATCCTAAAAATGATAAGAGAATAGATTTTGTTGGAGGTATCAGAGGGATTAAAGAGCTAGAAAGAAGAGTAAATGAGGATATGAAAGTTGCATTTTCTATATATCCGACAAGTATAGAAGAATTAATGATGGTAGCTGATGAAAATAAAATAATGCCTGCAAAATCAACTTGGTTTGAACCTAAAGTAAGATGTGGTTTATTTTTACATGAAATATAAAATAGATAGGGTATTTCAAAAATATATTTAATTTTAAAGAATATTTGAAATATCCTTTTTTATTGTAAGAATATTGATCAATTAATAAGTACAATTTACATGATAGATGCGATGTTAGAAATTAGAATTTTTATTTTGAGTTATATTGAAAATTAAGGTGTACGAAGGTGTAATTTGATAGTATACTAATAATTGTTTGATTAGTAAAACTTTTATTAAATATAATATTGTAAGATAGGGGGATAGTATGGAAAATCTTTTATCACAGTTAAGTAATATTACAATTATATTATCTAATATAATTTGGCCATTATTTATACCGTTCTTATTGCTAGTAGGAATTTATATATGTGCTCAGGTGTTATTAAATATAAAATCTTTAACAACTGAAAAATGCAAATTTAATATTTTACACATTATACCTCAAGCATCAGTATCATTAGGTGCTATGATGGGAACCGGAATTATAATTGGATTTCTAGGAGCGCTAAGCACTTTATATATGGGAGGACAAGTATATGTAGAAGGTGTTGCCTTATGGGCATTGTTGGGATCTTTAGTTTTAATACCAATTTCGTATTGTGAAACGTTAATAGCAAAGATTGTTAATATGACTCCTAGAGAATATATAGCAAAGTTTATATCTAAAGATGCATCAAAAATTTATGTAGTATCACTAACCCTTTTGTATGTTTTTGCTATAGGTGGAGTTCAATTTAGTGGAATGGATGCTATAATAATAACTACTTTAGATAAGGTAGCAGGAATACAAATCAATGAACTACAAAGATATTTATTTATAATTATTCCGATTATAGGAATTTTAGCTATTGTTACATTAAGAAATAGGCAAGATGTATTTATAAGGTCTATGATAAGCATGATATTAATTGCTTCTATAACTTATTTTGTATTCTTTGGAATATTTCTAAGTAAAACTTATGATTATCTTCCAATATTTATTAATAAAATGGTTATTGGATTTACAAATCCAGTTAGCATGTTATTTGGAATACCATTAGGCCTTATATTCGGAATGCAAAGAGTTATACAAATTGCAGAACCGGGTCTTGGAACATTAGCGCTTGCTGCTACGAAAACTGATTTAAATCCTAGAGTTTCGGCATTAATATCGGCAGTAATGACTACTTTTCTTGTAGTTGTATCAGTACTAGTAACTTCATACATAGCTTCATATGGATTAAATCAAGATATTATATCTTTTGAAGAAGGTAGTTTACAAAGGTTAGTCTCTTACTTTGAAACTGTAATAAGTGTAACAGGCGGATTTGGTTTAATAGTATTGTTTATATTTATAATTTTATCGGGGATGACTACCTTATTAGGATCTTATTATCTCTTAAGTCAAACAAGTAAAGGTATATTCAAAAATAAAAAGATTACATACCTAGGCCTTTTAATATTTGCAGGGGTTTTAGCTGTATATAAATTTGAAATTTTATTTAACTTATTAAATATATTGTTATTTATTCCTACATCATTAAATATAGGTGCGTTAGCTATGTTTGTTGAATTTGAATGGAGCAAATACAAAATAAAGGAAAATAGAATACAAAAAGTTGCATAAGAAAATCGAGATACATATCTCGATTTTTTTTATAATATATGATAAAACTAAATTAGCAATAAGATATTTTGATATACTTCTATAAATTACCTCTATAAGCATATTATTCTTAGAAATAAATCTTATTTTATGATATAATTATACATTAGAGTTAAAAATAGATTTATAGATGAATTAAAAAAGATAGAATAAATTTTAAGATAGATTAAGCAGGTGATTATATGGAAAATAAATTTTTACCAATATGCAAGCAAGATATAATAGATAGAGGTTGGGACCAACTAGACTTTGTATTAGTTACGGGAGATTCTTATGTTGATCATCATAGTTTTGGTACAGCAATAATATCTAGAGTACTAGAAAATGCAGGATACAAAGTAGGTATAATAGCGCAACCAAATTGGAAATCAACAGATGATTTTATGAAACTAGGAAGACCTAGACTTGGATTCTTAGTTAACTCTGGAAATATGGATTCAATGGTAAATCATTATTCGGTTAGTAAAAAGCAAAGAGATAAAGACCTATATTCTCCAGGTGGGAAAATGGGTTGTAGACCAGATAGAGCTGTAATAGTTTACTGTAATAAAATAAGAGAAGCATATAAAGATGTTCCTGTAATAATAGGTGGTATAGAAGCGAGTTTAAGACGATTTGCACATTATGATTATTGGGCTAATAAAGTAAGAAAATCTATACTTGTTGATAGTGGAGCTGACTTATTAGTTTACGGAATGAGTGAAAAGCAAATTGTTGAAGTTGCTGATGCTCTTAATAATGGTTTTGATCCAAAATATATTAGACATATAAATGGTACATGTTATATGGTTGATAATTTAGATGAAGTATACGAAGACTACGTATTACTTCCATCTTATAAAGAAATCTGTGAAGATAAAAAGAAATATGCACAGTCTTTCAAAATGCAATATGATGAGCAGGACCCATATAGAGGTAAAGTAATAGTTGAGCCATATGGAGATAAATTTTTAGTTCAAAATAAACCTGAAAAACCTTTAAATAGAGAAGAATTGGATGATGTATATGCACTACCTTACCAAAAAACGTATCATCCAATATACAAAGAAATGGGTGGAATACCTGCGATAGAAGAAGTTAAGTTTAGTATAGTGAGTTCAAGAGGATGTTTTGGAAGTTGTTCATTCTGTGCAATAACATTCCATCAAGGTAGAGCGGTACAAAGTAGAAGTCATGAATCTATAGTAGATGAAGCTAAATATATAACTACATTACCAGACTTTAAAGGTTATATACATGATGTTGGTGGACCAACAGCGAACTTTAGACAAGAAGCTTGTAAAAAGCAAATTACAAAAGGTGCTTGTAAGCATAGACAATGCTTGCATCCAGATCCATGTAAGAATTTAAAAGTAGACCATACTGATTTTATAGATTTATTAAGGAAGGTAAGAAGCTTACCTGGAATTAAAAAGGTATTTGTACGTTCTGGAATAAGATATGATTATGTTATGGCTGATCAAGATAATAAGTTCTTAAGGGAATTAATTAAACATCATGTAAGTGGACAATTAAAGGTTGCTCCTGAACATGTTGCATCAGAAGTATTGGAGCATATGCAAAAGCCAGCGGGTAACACTTATGATAGATTTAGACAAAAGTTCTTTGCTATAAATGAACAATTAGGTATGAAACAATATTTAATACCATACTTAATGTCAAGTCATCCAGGCTCTACATTAAATTCAGCTATAGAACTAGCAGAATATTTAAGAGATACAAACTATCAACCAGAGCAGGTGCAGGATTTCTATCCAACACCAGGTACATTATCAACAACAATGTTCTATACAGGACTAGATCCACTTACTATGAAGGAAGTATATGTGCCTAAAACGAAGCAAGAAAAAGCAATGCAAAGAGCACTACTTCAATATAGAGCTCCAAGAAACTATGATTTAGTTCATGCAGCACTTGAGGAAGCTGATAGAGAAGACTTAATTGGATATGGGCCTAAATGTTTAATCAAGCCTAGAGAAGGAAGAGGATACGGATATAGATCTAACTCTAATAATAAAAACACTAAAGGTAATAATAACCAAAGAGGTAACTCATCAAGAAACTCAAAAAATAGTAAAAATGATAAGAATAATAAAAATACAAGAAATAAAAAATCACAAGGTAGTAGAAATAGCAAAAACTCTACTAATAGAAAGAAAAAAAGATAATAATAAAAATACAAGAAGATAATAATAAAGGATATGAGAGTATGTCATATCCTTTATTTAATTATAAAATGATAATTAAAATTTATGAATAATAGAACTAATAAATATCTATAAAAAAGTAAATATGAGATAGAAGAATCAATAGGATATTTATAGAAAAAATCGACCAATATTGACATTTATTTTAATTACATTTATACTAAAATTTGCGTGAATTTTAAATGTTTATAAAATAAAAATTAAAAATAGAGAGGAAAGAGAATATGGGCAAAAAATCTTCAATACAAACTATAGTTGCTATAGGTATAGGAGCTGCAGTTTTCATGATATTAGGAAGGTTTGGTTCAATACCTACAGGTATACCAAATACTAATATAGAAACTTCATATGCGTACTTAGCATTAATGTCAGTTGTATATGGGCCAGTAGCAGGTCTTTTAATAGGACTTATAGGGCACGGATTAAAAGATCTAGTATTCTATGGTATGCCTTGGTTTAGTTGGGTAATAGCATCAGGTATAGTTGGTTTAGTTATAGGTCTTTCATCAAAGAAACTAAATATAGAGGGTGGATTTGGTAAAAAACAAATAATAATATTTAATATAACTCAAATTATAGCAAATGCTATAGCTTGGTTTGTAGTGGCACCGGGATTAGATATAATAATATATGCAGAACCTGCAAATAAAGTATTTATACAAGGTATTGTAGGTGGAGTATCTAATATGATCACTGTAGCAGTACTAGGGACATTAATTTTATCTACTTATTCTAAAGTTAAGATGAAGAGCGGAAGTTTAAGAATAGAAGAGTAAGTTGTAGAAGGAGATAGGAATGAAAAGAAAGATAATAGAGTTTAAGGACTATAGTTTTCAATATAGGGTACAATCAGAGCCTACTCTTAAAAATATAAATTTAACTATATATGAAGGAGAAAAAGTACTTATAGTAGGACCTTCTGGCTCTGGTAAAAGTACTTTAGCTCATTGTCTTAACGGATTAGTTCCATTTTATTACAGTGGAAAGGTATCTGGAGAATTATTTATAGATGGTGAAAATGTAGAAAAGAAAAATATATTCGATCTATCTAAGATAATAGGGACAGTCCTACAAGATCCAGATAGTCAGTTTATAGGTTTAACAGTAGGAGAAGATATAGCATTTAAGCTTGAAAATTACTGTATAGAACAGTCTGAAATGAAATTTATGGTAAAGGAATCTGCAAAGTTAGTAGATATAGATAAAGAGCTGGAAGCATCACCTTACAAGTTATCTGGAGGGCAAAAGCAAAGAGTTACACTTGCAGGAGTAACTGTAGATGATGTTAAAATACTTTTATTTGATGAGCCTTTAGCAAGTTTAGATCCACTTACAGGTAAAAGTGCTATAGAATTAATAGATAATATAAAAGTTAAAAATAATAAAACTATGATAATAGTTGAGCATAGACTAGAGGATGTTTTACACAAAAATATAGATAGAATAATAGTTATGGATGGCGGAGAAATCATTGCAGACACGACACCAAATGAAATACTATCAACTGATATATTAAAAGAAATCGGAGTTCGTGAACCTCTATATATAGCTGCGTTAAAATATGCAAATTGTAAAATAACTCCAGAAATTAATCCTGAGAGTATAGAAAAAATAAATTTAGATAATTGTAAAGATAAGATAAAAGCTTGGTACTCAAATATAGAAGAGTCTAATATAAAGGAAGATAATTCTCCAATACTTGAAGTTGAGGATTTAAGCTTCTCATATAGTGAAGAAAAGAAGATACTTAAAAATGTTTCATTTAAGATAAACAAAGGTGATATGGCTAGTATTGTAGGTAAAAATGGAGCTGGAAAATCTACCATATCAAAATTAATATGTGGTTTTTATAAGCCTACATCAGGTAAGGTATTATTTGATGGAAGAGATATTGCAAATAAAACTATTAAAGAGCGTTCTGAAAAAATAGGATTTGTAATGCAAAATCCAAATCAAATGATATCTAAGTCGATGATATTTGATGAAGTTGCTTTTGGGCTTAGAATAAGAGGTTACTCTGAGGAAGAGGTTAAAGAACGAGTTTATAAGGTCCTTGAGATATGTGGACTGTATAAGTTTAGAAACTGGCCTATATCAGCACTTAGCTTTGGTCAAAAGAAAAGAGTTACAATAGCATCAATACTTGTTTTAAATCCAGAAGTAATAATTCTAGATGAGCCTACTGCGGGGCAAGATTTCAAACATTATTCAGAGATAATGGAGTTTTTAGTAGAGCTAAATAAACAAGGTGTTACAATAATAATGATTACTCATGATATGCATTTAATGTTAGAATACACTAATAAAGTAATCGTATTATCAGAAGGTGAAAAGATAGCAGATGATACCTCTATAAATATACTAACAAATAATAAAGTCATAGAGAAAGCTAATTTGAAGGAGACTTCGTTATATGAATTAGCTCAAAAATGTGAAATAGATGATGAGAAATCTTTCATAAAAAGATTTATAGATTATGATAGGAGGGTGAGATAAATATGAATTCAGAAATGTTATCATATATAAAGAAAGATTCTCCTATACATAAGTTAACAGGAGCCACAAAGCTTATAGTTTTTTTACTATGGGCAGTGGCAGCTATGGTAACTTACGATACTAGGCTTTTAGTAGGTATGCTTATTATAGGACTCTTAGCATTTAAAATTTCTAATATAGAATTTAAAGAAATTTCATTTGTACTTTACTTTATATTAATATTTTTACTTTTAAATGCTGTAATGATATTTGTATTTTCTCCTGAAGAAGGGGTACAAATATATGGTAGTAGAACGGTATTGTTTCATTTAGTTGGGCCGTATACAGTGACAGCAGAGCAATTATTTTATGAACTTAATGTTGTATTAAAATACTTTGCAACAATTCCTATGGCATTACTATTTATATTAACAACTGATCCTAGTGAATTTGCAGCATCTTTAAATAAACTAGGTGTCAGTTATAAGGCAGCATATTCAGTGTCAATTGCATTAAGATATATACCGGATATACAAAGAGACTATAAGGATATAGCATTTGCTCAACAAGCAAGAGGAATTGATTTATCTAATAAAGAGAAACTCTTTAAAAGAATAAAGAATGCAGCATCTATACTTATGCCTCTTATTTTTTCTAGTTTAGAAAGAATTGATAAGATAAGTATAGCGATGGAGCTAAGAGCGTTTGGAAATAGTAATAAGCGTACATGGTATAAAAGAAAAGATTTCACAAAGGATGATTATATTACGATAATATTATTCGTATTAATAGTATTATTATCTATAATATTAGTTAAAGTGAATGGTGGAAGATTCTATAATCCATTTATATAAGTTAAAGAGCTAATCTTGAAATAGTTAATTTATTTTGAGACTAGCTTTTTTTATTGAATTAATAATAATGGGCAGTTTAATAATTAACATTAATTTCATAAAAAATATATTTTTGCAATTTTAGTGAAAAGTTATGAAACAATATAAATTTTTCTAGTAACTAATAGTAGTAAAATTTATTTCTTGTGGAAACCTAAGATAAAAGAAGGAGGTTAATATGAGAAAAGATAAACAAAGTAAAAGAATATTAGATGAAAGTCCTCTATTAACAGATTTAGTTAATCATGGTCAAACTTATACCGAAATAAGAGATATGATAGAAGATGAAAATGAAGAGGTAAGAAAAAAAGTAAATAAAAAAGTTGATATAAAAACACCTTCATATCAAGATATGCATCCATATAATAATAAATTTTAAGATAAAAATAAGCCACTTAATATATAATTTAAGTGGCTTATTTTTATATAACATATAAAAAAGCATGTATTGATAAATTTAATATCAAACATGCTTTTTATTTAATATAACGTGCTTAATTATTAAGCAGCATCATTTAAATCAGAATCATTTTGCTTAGCCATATAGCTGTATATTGGTAAACCTATAATAGTTACGATAACACCACCTATAGACATTAATGTGTTTGTCATTCCAGCAAAGAATAATTGGTTTATTACAACGAATAATCCACCAGATATAGCCACTAATGGTATAAATGGATATAGAGGAACTTTATAAGGTCTATTCATATTTGGATGAGTTTTTCTTAACTTTATAACTCCTGCAAATGTTAATACATAGAATGACCATACAGCAAACATAGATAAGTCACTTAATAAGTTGAACTGTCCAGATAATGCATATAATGCAGATATAACAGCCATTATCATTGTTGCATTAGCAGGAACATCATTTTTATTTAAAGAACCTATAAATTTATATCCTGGTAAAGTTTTTTGTTGAGCTAATGTGTAAAGTATTCTTGGTCCAGTTAATAAGTAACCATTTATACATCCAAATACTGATATTAATATACCTATAGTTATTATTTGTCCACCTATTCTACCAAATAATACTTCTGCAACAGCTGAAGCAGGCGAAGCAAATTGAGCTAATTGATCAGCAGGTAATACAAATAAATAAGCTACGTTTATAACAACGTACACAGCCATAACTAATGATAAACCACCAACTATTGCTTTTGGTAAATCCTTACCTGGATCTTTCATTTCTCCAGCTATAGCACCAACATTAATCCATCCATCATAAGCGAATAATATTGCTATTAATAATTGACCGAAAACACCACCTGGGCTAACACCTTCTCCTACAAGTGGAGTGAATATTGGACTAGATGCGTTACCTTTAATTAATCCAAATCCTATTATTAATACAAGAGGTATTAATTTACATATTGTTGATATTGTTTGAATAATACCACTTGTCTTAGACCCAAATGAGTTTATAAATCCTATAAATAATATTACACCAGCAGTTAAACATATAACCAATGCTTGATTATCAGTTTGTCCAAGTAATATTGCTGATTGTTGACCAAACATAACTGATATTGCAGCTATAGTAGCAGGGAAGAATAAAACACATTGCATCCATCCTGTTAAGAAACCTAATTTTTTCCCATATATTTCTTCAATATAAACCATCATACCACCAGTTTTAGGTATAGCAGCTGAAACTTCAGCAGCTGTTAGACCAGCTGTTATTGTAACTATACCAGCTACTATCCAAGCGATCATACCAAGACCAGGTGCTCCACCTGTTAGTGTAAATACTGCCTGTGGTTTGAAGAACACACCACCACCGATAACCATACCAACAACTGTTGATAAAGCTGCAGCGAATCCAAGATTTTTTTGAAGACTCTTCTTTTCCATGTCATTATTCCTTTCTTTGTTTAAAAAAATATTGTAAGAATTATTACTTGTTTTTTTAACGACAAATACTATTATAATACTTTTTTTTTTAAAAACAATGTTTTCCTTAAATTTTCCTTGCATAATTCGACAAAAAAATTGGTTGTAATTGTAAAAAATATAAAAAATGGATGTTTATGTAAATAAATTACATATATTATATATCTATTAATATATTTTTATCTAAGTAAAAAAATATATAAGTATATTTACCTAGAAAAATATTACATATTTGTTTTTTTATTAAAATCAAATGAAAGAATAATATGATAGACTTCTCCTCACAATAAAATAATAAATATAAATTTTATTGTGAGGAGAAGTGTGATGCTTTATAAAAAATATATGAAGAAGTATTATCTAATCTAAATTCTAGCTTACAGGGGCTATCAGATTAATAGATATAAAAATTAATAGAAGCTGAATGATATAATAAATTAAAAGAAAAAGCTAAAGTGATTACTTAGAGATTATTTTTAGGATCACTTAAAGATTCATTAGTAATAATTTTGCTTATTGCAGCTATAGTACGATTTATATTAGGATTAATTATAGTGTGTTTTGTATTTTGTTGTGTCTATTTTAGTTGAAAATTTAAAATATAAAATTTTATAGCCTAATTAAAAACATAATATTTATAATATAAAGAAAACATATTATAATATAAATAAACAAATTAGGAGATGAATTATGACAAAAATAGTAGATGCGATAGAAATGTGTGAGAATAAAATACATAAATTTAAAGAAGAAACTAAAACCATAGAGGCTAGGATAAATAGAAAGCCAGAGTTTATAATAATAAATGCTTCAGATGATGAAGGTAATGCAAGGTACATAAAAGGGAAGATAACAGAAGGTGAAAAAGCAGGCCTAAATGTTAATGCAATAAAGTTAGAAGCAGACTGTACGAATAATGATGTAGAAGAAATAATAAATAGATGTAACGAAGAAAAAATACCAGTAATTCTACAACTCCCTACATATAAGCATCTAGATACAGAATACCTTATGAAATTAATAGATTATACTGTAGATGCAGATGGCTTTGCTAAGGAATGGATAGGAGAAATTAATTTAGGTAATGATAAGCTATTAGCACCTGCAACTCCTAAAGGCGTAATATCTTTACTTGAGTATAATAATATAGAAATAGAAGGTAAAATAGCACTAGTTATAGGAAAATCTAATCATGTAGGAAAACCATTATGTTCTATGCTGATGAACCGAGGAGCAACCTTAATAAATGCAAATAGTAAAACTAAAAATTTATCTGAGTTAGTTAAGATGGCAGATATAGTGATATCTTGTGTGGGTAGACAAAATCTAGTTGATGCTAAGGATATTAAAGATGGAGCTACTGTAATTGGTGTAGGCTTCACTTATGTTGGAAGAAAACAAATATTAGACTTTGATGTAGATGAAATAGTAAATTTAGGAAAAGCTAGTGTTGTATCAAATAGAATCAATTGCACGGGAAAAGCTACAATTAATTCATTAATAGAAAATGTTATTGAATTATATAAAATGAATTTTGAAATAATGGATTAGATAAAATAAGGGTTGCGCTAAAATTTAGCACAACCCTTATTTTATCTAATCCCAACTACAAAATTAAAAGATATAACTAAAATATTTACAAAACAACGGATACAGTAATTGGTTATATAAAGTGTTTCACTTACATGTAACTCAAGAGAAATACACTTTTATTTTAACTTTAGATATTAAAAAAATAATGAAAATTATTATAAAGTATATTATAAATATTAATATATTAAGGTCAAATCTTAATTATGTGATTAAAATTTTCATTATATTATTTTGTCTAATATTGTATAAATTTGGAAGGGGTATTATAATAAAGTAGTTAATTAAAATGTGTACATAGTAAAGTAGATAGCTAGCATATATATTAGTGAAATGTTTTAAGATGGAGGGTGTGTTAATATAGACGGAATATATAAGTTATTTTTAGAAAATATACCATTTCCAGTATGGATTGAAAGTGTAGATTCAAAAATAATATTTTTAAACAAATCATATGAAAAAAATTTTAATATAAAGTTATCTGATGTTGTGGGTAAAACAAATAAAGAGGTATTTCAAGCAAGTGTATCAGAAGAATATGACAGGCAAATAAAGCAATGTATAAGTGATAGAAAAATACAAAGAAGTGAATCAATGGTAAATGGCAGTTATATGGAATGCCATATGTTTCCCATAATGGGCAAGGAAGGGTACATAAAAGCGATTGCAGGTATATTAGTAGATACAAATGATAGAAAAGAAAGAGAAATAGAGGTTAATAATCAAAAGGATATTTTAAGAACAATTATAGATGCAGTTCCAGAATCTATTTTTTATAAGGATAAAGATAGTAAATTTATAGGTTACAATAAAGCATTTGAGGAGTTTTATAACAAAAGAGGCATAACAGATATAATAGGGAAAACAGATCTAGATATTTATGATGATACTGACGTAGCAAAAGTTTTTATAGAACAAGATTTAGAGGTTATTTATAGCAAAAAGACTAAATACTTTGAATGTACATTAAAAAATGATGCGGGAAAAGAAGTCGTAGAAGAGAACTTAAAGATACCTGTAATTAATAATGATGGAAATGCATGGGGAGTTGTAGGTTTATCAAGAAATATTACAGATAGGAAAAAGATAGAGGATAAATTAAGATTTCTAAGTGAAATAGATATGCTTACAGGTCTTTATAATAGATATAGTTTTGAAGAAAAAATGAAAGAATTGAACAATGAAAAATATCATCCATTAGGAATCATTATGGGAGATGTAAATGGATTAAAATTTATAAATGATACTTTTGGACACTTAGAAGGAGATATTTTACTAAAGGAAATAGCAAAAGTATTGAAGGATTCATGCAGTGAAAAAGGATATGTATTTAGATGGGGTGGGGACGAATTTATGATACTAGTTCCGAAATGTGATGAATCTAACTGTGAAGAAATTATAAAAAAAATAATTAATAATTGTAACAAATCTAATTATGATTATATGCAACTAAGTGTAGCATTAGGAGAAACTGTAAGATATACACCTGATGATGATATTTATGACTACATAAAAAAAGTTGAGAATAAGCTTTACAGACAGAAGTTATTACAAGGTAAAAGTGTAAAGAGCTCTATACTAGAATCATATAGAAGATTATTAAAGGATAAAAATACAGATACAAATAGGCATACAATTAGGGTTGTAAAATATGCAACTGATATTGGTAAAAAAATGAACCTTAAAATTTCAGATTTAGATGAACTTATTTTGTCAGCAGAATTACATGATATAGGTAAAATAGGAATTCCAGAAGAGATACTATTAAAACCTAGTAACTTAACTGATGAAGAATTTGAGATAATGAAGAGTCATGTTGATAAAGGATATAGAATAGTTAATTCATTAGGTGGATTGGGAAGTGTAGCAAAAAATGTTCTTACTCATCATGAAAGATGGGATGGTAGTGGATATCCACTAGGACTAAAACAAGAAGAAATACCTTTACTTTCTAGAATTATAGCCGTAGCAGATTCTTATGATGCTATGGTACATGAAAGAGTATATAAAAAAGCTATGAGAAAAGAAGATGCAATAAAAGAGTTAAGAAGATGTTCTGGTACACAATTTGACCCAGAAATAGTAGATATATTTATAAAAAGTATAGAATAATATAAAAGGTGTTTTAGATTGTATGGTTTAAAACACCTTTTTTGTATCTTATTAAGTCTAAAGAACATATTATATTATATAAAAATGCACAGGAAATGGCAGTTCATGGAGGGGGATTATGAAAAAGAAATATTTAACTATATTTTTAATTTCTGTGACTATGATCATGTATATACTTGAATTTCATCCAAATGTACTTAATTTATTTATTTTATTAAGTACAGTTCCAATATATATAATAAGTAAAAAGTCGCCAAGTGCAGGTCTTTTAATATATATAATAGTATCTTTATCGATTCTATCGGCTGATTTTTACCGTGGCACAGTATTTTTATTTTTTTATGGAGTAATAGGAGTTTTTCTTGGAATGTTTAGTCATTATCTAAATCAGAATATTTTAATAAGTATACTAAATGGAATTATTTTAGCTATTTCAATAAATGGAATGAATATGACATTAAGATTAAATATACAATATAGTAATGAGATCTTATTACAAGGTTTAATACTATTCTTTAGTATAGTATTTAGTTTTGCAACATTGGTAATTTGTAATTATATTTACGATATCTTATACAAAATAGAGAATATATCAAATTAAATATAAGTTAACTTTGAAGCTATAGATATAAGGTCTATAGCTTTTGTTTTATTCAAATTATAGTGTATTTTATGAATATAATGAATAGTATAACATATCGAAAAATGTCAAAAAAAGTTGAAAAGATAATATGATAGAAGTTATAATAGTAAATCATAAATAAAAAAATAGTATAAAGAGGAATGGGTAAATAAAATGACAATATTATTAAACACATTAGGTATAGTAGTTTTACTAGGTGCGTTATACTTATTCTCTGAGAATAAGAAAAATATCAACAAAAAAATGATACTGAAAGCTTTAGTAATACAATTTCTAATAGCATTTATATTAGTAAAATTTCCTTTAGGTCAAATGGTATTAGAGAAAGTATCTGACTTTGTAACAAATATATTAAGTTATGGAAGTGAAGGTCTAGATTTTGTATTTGGATCGTTAGCAGATGGAGGAGCCCCGACTGGAGTTGTTTTTGGAATACAAGTATTAGGTAATATAATATTTATATCAGCATTAGTTGGTGCGTTGTATTATATGGGTGTCATAGGAGCAGTTGTAAAGGTAATTGGTGGTGTTATAGGAAGTATATTAGGTACTTCTAAGGTAGAAAGTTTTGTTGCTGTTGCTAATATGTTTTTAGGACAAACTGAATCACCGATATTAGTAAGTAAATACTTAAAATCTATGACTGAAAGTGAAATAATGTTAGTCTTAATTTCAGGCATGGGGAGTATGTCTGCAAGTGTTCTTATGGGATATGCAGGCATGGGAATACCAATGCAGTATCTATTAATAGGTGGAGCATTGGTACCATTAGGAAGTATAATAGTTTCTAAGCTTATGTTACCAGAAGATATAAATCTAGGTCATAATACAGTTCAAGAGGTAAGTATAGATAATAAAGGAGATAATGAAAATATTTTATCTGCAATATCCCAGGGAGCTACAGATGGTCTTAATATGGTACTAGGTATAGGTGCATCTCTTATAGCCATAATATCTCTAGTAGCATTAGTTAATGGAGCATTAGGTATATTTGGATTATCATTAGAAAAAATATTATCAGTAATATTTGCTCCAATAGGATTTTTAATGGGTATACCACCACATGATGTATCTCTTGCAGGACAATTATTAGGAAGCAAGTTGGTTTTAAATGAATTTGTAGCATTTGGTCAATTAGGAGAAGTTATAAAATCTCTAGACTATAGAACCGGACTTATGTTAGCTATATCTTTAACTGGATTTGCAAACATATCAAGTATAGGTATATGTATATCAGGAATATCTGTATTTTGTCCAGAAAAAAGAAATCAACTATCTCAACTTGCCTTTAGAGGTATGATAGGTGGATTCTTAGTAAGTTTATTAAGTGCACTAGTAGTAGGATTAATAGTAGCATTATAAATTTTAATTTATACAAAAATATAATAGGAATTATTTCAATGATAGTAATCTATAGAATTAAACAATAATTTTAAGGATAGATTATTTAATTGAGATAATTCCTTTTTTGTTTATATTGAATTATTTATAATGAAGGAATATTTCATAAAATAAGAGAATTATAAAATAAAACAGAATAATGTAGAAAATTAAAAGGGGGTAGGAGAATGAAGAAAAGTATAACGTTGTTATTATCAATCATTATAGGAGTAACTACTTTAGTTGGATGTAATCAGACTAAAGAAGAGAGTATAGTTGAAACTAAGGATGTAAAAGTTGTGGCACCAGATGGATTGCCAGCGATATCTTTGTCTAAATTAGCAAAAGAAAATCCACATATTGTGAAAGGATATAAAATAGGTTATTCTGTAGAAGCGACTAGTGATTCACTTTCGACAACAGTAATGAAAGAAGAGCCAGATATAGCTGTTGTTCCATCGAATATGGCTGCAATAGCATATAATAAAACTTCTAATTATCAAATATTAGGGACTGTGGGAATGGGTTCTTTTTATTTAGTATCTACTGAAGATATAAATGATTTCAGTGATTTAGTAGGAAAAGAAGTTGGAAATACAGGTAAGGGCTTAACACCAGATATAACGGTACATACGATTTTAAAAGAAAAAAATATAAATACCGAAGGTATAAACTTTAATTATGTAAATGCAATGAGTGAATTAGTACCATTGATGGCAACGGGTAAATTAAACACTGGATTTGTTGCAGAACCAGCCTTGACAGGTCTGATGATGAAGAATAAAAATATTAAAATAATAAAAGGATTAAATGACGCTTGGAAAGAAGTAAGTGATTCAAAAACAGGATATCCTCAATCAACTTTAATAATAAAATCAGATTTTGCAAAGGAAAATCCAGAGTTTGTAAAAGCTTTTATAGAAGAAATATCAAATAGTATAAAATGGTTAAATGAGAATTCAAAAGATGCAGGTATTTATGCTAAAGAATTTGGTGTAAGTACAGAGCCAACAGTTATAGAAAAATCTATAGAAAGATCAAATTTAAAGTTTGTAAAAATATTAGAAATGCAAAAAGAGTATGAAGATTATTACCAAAAACTATACGATTTTGAGCCGAAAACAGTAGGAGGAAAGTTACCAGATGAAGGTATTTTCTATAAAGGAGAGTAAAAGTCAAAAAAAAGATCAAATTGATATAGTACTTTCGTGTGCTATCCTCTTATTTTTATGGCAAATTATTGCATTGAAAATAGATAATGATATTTATTTACCAACGATAAATCAAGTTCTCTATAGTATGAAAGAAATTGTATTTTCGTCTAGATTTTACTTAGATGTAATTTTCTCAATAAGTCGTTGCTTATTTAGTTTTTTTATTGCAATAATAGCAGCACTTACTTTAGGAATTATTTCTTATGTAAGTAGATTTGTTAGAAATTTCCTTAAGCCTATTACAGTTATAACACAGTCAATACCTACGATGATAGTTATAGTATTATCTTTAATATGGTTTGATAAAAATAATGCCCCTTTTATAGTGGGATTTGCTATGGTATTTCCTATTTTATATGACAGTATATTAGATTCTACTTTAAGCATAGATAAAGAAATATTAGAAATGGCTGATTTATATAAAATAGGTCTAAATAATAAAATCATAAAAGTATATATTCCATCTATTAGATTTAGATTAATATCTATATTAGGTTCTACTTTTTCTTTAGCTTTAAAAGTAGTTATAGCAGGTGAAGTATATGGGCAACCAAAGTATGGAATGGGAACCCAAATACAATTAGAAAAAATGAACTTTAATACTCCTGGGATATTTGCGTGGATAGTTATAGTAGTTATGATTTCATTTTTACTAGAGTATTGCCAAAAGCCGATTCTAAGGAGGGAATTTATATGGAAGAGATAATCTTAAGTATAAAAAATATTAATAAGAAATATAATAGTCGAATTGTATATGAAAACTTTAATATAGATTTTTATCTTAATAAAGTGAATTGCATAGTTGGAAAATCAGGATGCGGAAAAAGTACAATTTTAAATATTATAAGTGGAATAATTCCTAATGATAGTAATGATTTCACTAGTTTAGAAAGTATAGGATTAAGTTATATATTTCAAGAGGATAGGCTTATAGATTGGCTTACAGTAGAGGAAAATATAAAATTAGTAGTAAAGAAACATTACAATAAAGAAAAGATAGAGGAGCTTAGTCAGAAGTACTTAGATTTAGTGGGAATAGAGGAGTACAAAAATAATTACCCTCAAATGCTAAGTGGAGGAGTTAGACAAAGAGTTAATATAGCTAGAGCATTTATATACCCATCTAAAGTAATTATAATGGATGAGCCATTTAAATCTATAGATATAAAGAATAAAATGATAATAATGGATAGTTTAAAAGAAATTTTAAAAAGAGAAAGTAGAACTGTTTTGTTTGTTACTCATGATATGGATGAAGCTATATATTTAGCGGATTATATTTTTGTGTTAGGTAACTCTCCAGTACAAGTAATGCAAATATTTGAGAATAATGAATACTTAACAAAAAAAGAACTTTATGAAGTGATATAAAATATATATGAGATATAGATATAGTATATTAATTATTAATGAATAAGTATATAATATTAAAAAAAGTAAAATAAAACTATATTATAATATTAGGTTTACTAATTTTGCTAACATACTAATAAATCTATTACTTATAAAGTAGTAATAAGTTGAAAGTTATTTATGAACTTAAGAAATTAAAAATTATAACTTGACTAAGACTAAAAAGGAGTATACATATGGTAAAAAAAAGAATTGAACAATTAAGAAAACTTATGGATGAAAAAGGAATTTATGCTTATATAATACCATCTTCAGATTTTCATCAAAGTGAATATGTAGGGGAGTATTTTAAAAGCAGAGAATTTATAACTGGATTTACAGGGTCAGCTGGAACTGCTGTTATAACTAAGGATGATGGTGGTTTGTGGACAGATGGGAGATACTATTTACAAGCTGAGAAGGAACTAGAAAAAAGTGGTATAAAATTGTTTAAATCAGGATTAGAAGGTGTTCCTGAAATAGAGGATTATCTAAAAGAAGTAATGCCAGAAAATTCTAAATTAGGATTTGATGGAAAAGTAATTTCTGTTTATGAAGGGGAGAAATTACAAGAAAAATTAAGGGATAAAAATATAAAGATTACTTATGAAGAAGACTTAATAGATATTATATGGAAGGAAAGAATATCTATGTCAGACTCAGAAGGATTTTTATTAGATGTAAAGTATGTAGGCGAAGATTTTGTAAGTAAATTAAGTAGAGTAAGAGAAGTTATGAAAGAAAAAAAATCAACTATGCATATAATTGCAGCATTAGATGATATAGCATGGTTATTCAATATAAGAGGTAGAGATGTAAAGTATAATCCTGTTATTCTTTCCTATGCAGTGGTTGCTTTAGATGATGTATACTTATTTATTGATGAAAATAAACTAACTGATGAAATGAAAGTAGAGCTAAATAAAGGTAATACAATAATAAAGTCTTATTTTGATATATATGAATTTGTAAAAGAAATAAATATAGATGAAAAAGTATTGTTAGATAAATCTAAGGTGAACTATGCAATTTACAATAATATACCAAGTGAAGTAGAAAAAATAAATGAATCAAATCCAACTATGTTATTTAAAGCAGTTAAGAATGAAGTTGAATTGGATAATATAAGAAAGTGCCATATAAGAGATGGCGTTGCTATGACTAAGTTTATGTATTGGGTAAAAAATAATGTAGGAAAAATTGATATAGATGAAGTAAGTATAGATGATAAATTGTTAGAATTTAGAAGTGAACAAGAAAACTTTATAGAACCAAGCTTTAATACTATTGCAGGTTATAAGGATCATGGAGCTATAATTCACTATAGTGCTACTAAAGAAACTGCATATAAATTAAAGCCAGAAGGGTTATTATTAGTAGATTCTGGAGGACAATACTATGATGGAACTACAGATATTACTAGAATGTATGTCTTAGGAGAAATTCCAGAGATTCAAAAAACTCATTTTACAGCTGTAGCTAGAGGGATGATAAAACTATCTATGGCTAAGTTCATGTATGGGTGTAGGGGATATAATTTAGATATACTTGCTAGAGGTCCACTTTGGGAGATGGGATTAGACTATAGAACTGGAACAGGTCATGGGATAGGATTTGTTTTAAATGTACATGAAGCACCAAATGGATTTAGGTGGAAGATAGTTCCTGAAAGAAATGACAGTTGTATTTTAGAAGCAGGAATGGTAACTACAAATGAACCAGGAATTTATATAGATGGTTCTCACGGTATAAGAATAGAAAATGAACTTATAACAATAAAGGGTGAAGCTACTGAATATGGCCAATTCATGGAATTTGAAGCAGTAACTCTTGCCCCAATAGACTTAGATGGAATTAACCCAGAACTTATGGAAAGAAAAGAAATAGAGTATTTAAATAATTATCATAAGAAAGTCTATGAAGAAATATCTCCATTCTTAAATGAAGATGAAAAAGAGTGGTTAAAAAAGTACACAAGAGCTATATAGCAAAATATAAGGAGGAACTCAAATTATTTTGAGTATCCTCCTTATTATTTTAATATAATAGGTGTAGTATATTTAAAGATTTTAATGGAGAATAATTTGTATATGTTAAAAGCATATATAAATACATAAATTTATAAATTACTATTGAAATTTCTTGGGAAATAATCGGATAATATAGTATATGTATTAGAAAGGGGAAAACTATGTCAAAATCAAAGGTTAAAACTAATGCTATGAGAATACTTGATTCTCATAATATAAATTACAAGATGCACTCTTATGATACAGGTAAAGATCATATAGACGGAGTAGAAGTAGCTAAAAAAATAGGTAGAGATGTAAGTGAGGTTTATAAGACTTTAGTAGCTCAAGGTGCAAGTAAAGAATTTTATGTATATGTAATACCAGTACATGAAAATCTAGATTTAAAGAAAGCAGCTAGGGCTGCTAATGAAAAGAATATTGAAATGATACATGTAAAAGATATTAATAAGATTACAGGATATATAAGAGGTGGTTGCTCTCCAATAGGAATGAAAAAAATATATACAACTTTTGTAAATGAAAGTGCAGAAAATTTAAGTTCTATGATAGTAAGCGCAGGAAAAATAGGATACCAAATAGAAATGTCGCCTCAGGATTTACAAAGTTTAATAAATGCTGAGTTTGCAGATATAATAAAATAGACTGAGTATTTCAACTCAGTCTATTTTCTATCCATTTAGATATTTCATCTATAATTTCATCTTTGACTATTTCATCAAGTAACCTATGGTAAAGGCCGTTCAATATTCTAATTTCTTTATCTCTAGATAGTATATTATCGAATAAAAATTTACTATCATCATGAGATACAGTACTATCAGAAGAACCATGAAGTATAAGACAGGGATATTTAAATTTGTGCAAGTCATCTATAATATTAAGACAACTTTCCCTTAATGATTTATACATACCAAAAGTTACTTTATTTAAAATTAATGGATCATTTTCATAGGAATCTTGCATAACTACATCATGTGTAAGATTGTGAGTATTATTATAAGGTATAAATGTGAAGATATCAGTTGAAATTTTATCTGTTTTTGTAAGTCCTAATGTATCACATACCAAAGGTGCGCATAATATCATGCCCTGGACAGAGTCTTTATATTTACAACCATATTCTAAGAATGTGTGCCCTCCAATATCTTGACCTAAAAGGAAAATAGGAGAATCAAGATTTTCATTTTTTATTAATTCTAATATTGTACCTACATCATTAACTAAATTATTTATATTACTCAAATGACCTCTTTTACCATCAGATAATCCATGACCTCTATGATCATATCTATATACACTGTATCCTAAACTATTTAATTTATTAGTAACATAATCATATCTTTGGCAATGTTCAGCAAGTCCATGTGAAATCAAAATTACTGCTTTTGGGTTATCAACTAAATCTTTTTTATAGTGTAGATTAGTTTCATCAAAAGCTTTAATTGAAAGATTTACTACTCCTAAACTCATAAAAACTCACTCCTCATTATTGCTATTAAAAAAATAGCATTAATTAAAATCTAAATTTTTTACATTTAAATTTAGATTCGATAATTTATGAAAATAACCTTTTAATTTTTATAAATGTATTTAAAAATATTGTTTAAATAATGCTAAATAAACTATATAGATATACTATTTTGTATTTAATTTTATAAGCCTAATAAAAAGTAATATAACTTGTAAATAACTAAAAATACCTTAATAAATTGTATCAATTTATTAAGGTATTTTTAGTTAATGAGTTTACTTTATATAAGTTCCTTTTGAATCTTGAGAAATAAGACCTTTTTTCATAAGAACTCCTAAAGCACGTTTAAAATTCTTTTTACTAGAATTGAATACCGTAGCAATCTCTTCAGGTGTAGATTTATCGTTAAATCTCATAAAACCATCATTGCCTTCTAAGTAGTTTATTATAGAAGTTTCTAAAGTATCTAATTCTTTTTTTCTACTTTGTCTAGGAGAAAGGCCAAGTTTACCGTCTTCGTAAATTTTTATAACATTTAGTGATAATTCTTCTCCTGGTTTTAATTCTGTAAAGTACTCGTTGCGAAGTATAACGCCAGCATATTTATTATCAACAACAACCATAGCAGAGTTATTAGTCTGGAATCCATAAACTATACCAGTGACAGTATCTCCAATATTATATTCATGGTCAGTAGATAAGTACATATCTATATCTGTAGTAGCAGCTATTCTACCACTTTTATCAACATAAATGTAGAATGGATATCTTTCTCCTTTTTCTAAGTCATAAGTTCTAGCTTTGAAAGGAACTAAGATATCTTTAGTAAGACCGATATCAATAAAGCTACCGATTTGGGTATGAGCAACAACTTTTAATCTCGCAATATCTCCAACTTTAGCTTTAGGAGGTATTAAAGTAGCCGCAATTCTATCTTCAGAATCTTTATATATGAAAGCCTCAACTTCATCTCCAACTTCAATTTCATTTTTCCCAAGTAATCTATTATGTAATAAAATATCATCTTTAGTATTATTAGTTTTACCATCTAAGAAAAAACCAAAATTAGCTTTTCTTTTAACTTTTAATTTATTAAAATCACCTATTTTTATCAAATTAAGCATCTCCTTATTGATTTATTATTTACAAATATACATTTTAATATAATATCACATATTAAGCATATTATATTAAATATTTTTTACAAAATACAAATAAATTATTGAAAGAATTAGGAAAACGTACTACAATATTGGTATATACCAATATTAGTATATACCATATTAAATTAAGTGGTGATTAAATGAAATTAGTAGATAAGGATAGTTCGATACCATTGCATATACAATTATCATATATAATAAAAGATATGATAGATAATGAAGAACTAAAAGAAGGGGATTCAATAATTCCTGAAAGAGAACTTTGTAATATACAGAGTGTAAGCAGGATGACTGTGAATAAGGCTATTGTAGGTCTTGTATCAGAAGGTATACTTTATAGAGTTCAAGGTAAAGGAACTTTTGTATCAAAGAAAAAGGAGAAATATCAGTTTTCTAATGTAAAAGGATTTACACAAGTTATGAGAGAAAAGGGTGTAAAAATAAAAACAGATATTTTATCTTTTGAAAAAGAGCTACCAAGTCAATTTGTAAAAGATAAGCTAAATATAAATGATGATACTACTAAAATATATAAGGTAGTTAGACTCAGGTATATTGAAGACGATCCGTTTGGAATTGAAATTGCTTATATTTCAGATAATATGTGTAATAATTTAAAAAAAGAAATGCTTGTAAATAAATCTTTATATGATGTTTTACATAAAGACTATAATTACATAATAAAAAAAGCTAATCAGACGATAGAGCCGATAATTCTTTCCAAAGAAGAATCAGAAATACTTAAGATTGAAGAAAAAAGCTTAGCTTTAAGACTACATAGAAATTCATATGAAGAAAATGGACATCCTATAGAATACACAATATCGATATTTAGAAGCGATAAGTACCAATATGAAATAGCTTTAACTAACTAAAAAATATATTTATTTAAGTTTATGGGGGGTAACATGAGAATATTAGTATGTAAAGATTATGACGAAATGAGTAAAAAAGCAGCACAAGTTATATTAAGTCAGATAACTTTAAAACCAAATTCTGTACTAGGTTTGGCTACAGGAAGTACTCCAATAGGAATGTATAAAAATTTAGTTGAAATGTATGAAAGTGGAGTAGTTGATTTTTCAGATGTAATTACTTTTAACTTAGATGAGTATCATAAGTTGCCGATAACAAGTACTCAGAGTTATCACTATTTTATGCAAGAGAACTTGTTCAACCATATAAATATTAATCCTAAAAACGTACATATACCAAATGGTATGACAGATAATATAGATGAAGAATGTGAAACATATGAAAATGCTATAAAAGATGCAGGTGGAATAGATATACAAGTGTTAGGTATAGGTAGAAATGCGCACATAGGATTCAATGAACCAACGGTTAGTTTTGAAAAAGGAACTCATCTAGTAGACTTGACTCCATCTACTATAGAAGCAAATGCAAGATTCTTTGAATCTATAGAGAATGTACCTAAAAAAGCTATAACGATGGGTACTGGATCTATATTTAAGGCTAGAAAAATAATGATGTTAGCCTATGGTGAAGGTAAGGCAGATGCAGTTTACAATACAGTTCATGGAAAAATAACTCCAGAAATACCAGCATCAATACTTCAATTTCATGGAGATATTGTACTGATTTTAGATAAAGAAGCAGCTAGTAAGTTAGATCCAAGTGATTATAAATTAGTATAATAGAAATTAAATTATAATTAAAATTTAATATAGAAAATAAAAACCTCCTAAATGATTTTAAGAGGTTTTTTATGTTGGAAATTATGAACTAAAAATATTAAAAGATATATGTGTAATATTGATAAGATATAAGGATAGAATATAAGGTATATATTAAAATGTTAGATTCTTAAACTAAAATTGAAAAAATAAAGAAAACTTACTAAGATAAAAAAGTTAGAGATACTAAACTTTATAAATATTAATATAAACATAATATATTAAGTTAATCTATAAAGTCATTTAAAATACTAGGATATACCTAAAAATAAAAATGAAAAAAATAATTAAAAACTATTGAATTTAATTATAAAATTTTATATAATAACTTTTGTTGTTTAGAAATTTTAAACTGAATGTTTAGTAATTATAACGAAGATAAGGAGGTGTAAATATGGATATAGGTGAAAAAATCAAGAGAATGAGAATAGAAAAACAGTTGACCCAAGAAGAATTAGCTAATAGGTGCGAATTATCAAAAGGTTTTATTTCTCAAGTTGAAAATAATTTAACCTCACCGTCCATAGCTACTCTTATAGATATACTAGAAATTTTAGGAACAAACTTAAGAGAGTTTTTTAATGAGATAGATGATGAGAGAATATCATTTACAAAAGATGATATGTTTGAAACTGAAGATGAAGAATTGAAATATAAATTAAAATGGTTAATACCTAATTCACAAAAAAACCAAATGGAACCGATAATAATAACATTATGTCCAGGTGGGCAGTATAAAGAAGAGAAACCTCATGAAGGTGAAGAGTTTGGATACGTTCTTGCTGGTTCTATATACGTGCATATAGGAGATAAAAAAAGTAAGGTTAAAAAGGGAGAGAGTTTTTACTTTAAGCCTAGGGCAAATCATTACATATCTAATGTTGGTAAAAAGGAAGCTAGAGTGGTTTGGGTAAGTACTCCACCATCATTTTAGAAAAGAGGTGCTATATAATTGACAGATAATATAATAAGTTTACAGGGAATATCTAAAACTTATGAAGATAATACAGTTTTAGATGGTTTAAATTTAGATATAAAGAAAAATGAGTTTTTAACATTATTAGGTCCAAGTGGATGTGGTAAAACTACTACATTAAAAATTATAGCTGGATTTGAGTATGCTGATGATGGAAAGGTATTATTTGAGAATAAGGATATGAATAATATTCCTCCATATGAGAGAGCGGTAAATACTGTATTCCAAAAATACGCTTTATTTCCACATATGAATATTTATGAAAATATAGCATTTGGATTAAAAATAAAAAAAATGCCTAAAGATGAAATAGATAAAAAAGTAAAAGAAATGCTTAAATTAGTAGCTCTTGAGGGGTTTGAAAAAAGAAGTGTAGATTCTTTAAGTGGAGGCCAACAACAAAGGATAGCTATAGCGAGAGCTTTGGTAAACGAACCTAAGGTACTCTTACTAGATGAGCCTCTAGGAGCATTAGACTTAAAACTAAGACAAGAAATGCAAACTGAGCTAAAAAAGATACAACAAAAACTTGGGATTACGTTTATATTTGTAACTCATGATCAAGAAGAAGCATTAACTATGTCTGATACAATAGTTGTTATGAATAAAGGTAAGATACAGCAAATGGGTACGCCAGAAGATATATACAATGAACCTGAAAATGCATTTGTTGCTAGATTTATAGGTGAAAGTAATATATTCGATGGAATTATGCATGATGATTATAAAGTTGAATTCTGTGGGAAGAACTTTGATTGTGTAGATAAAGGATTTAATAAAGATGAAAATATAGATGTCGTAATTAGACCTGAAGATATAAAAATGACTGCTGCAAGTGAAGGAATGTTAATAGGAATAGTAACATCTGTTGTATTCAAAGGTGTGCATTATGAAATAGAAGTTGATGAAAATGGTAGAAAATGGATAATTCATAATACTCAAAGTGCCAAGGTAGGAGAAGAACTTGGTATGGATATATATCCAGAAGATATCCATATAATGAAAAAGGTAAGTGAATAATAATGAAAAGAAAATCTAATTCATACTTAGCTTCTCCTTATGTTGTATGGAGTATGATATTTATAGTAATTCCTTTATTTCTAATAGTATTCTTTGGATTTACAAAAGAAGAAAATGGTCAATATATATTTTCATTAGAGAATTTTCAAAGATTAATGGATCCTATATTCTTTAAGGTATTTGCACGTTCTCTATGGTTAGCATTAGTATCAACAATACTATGTATATTAATAGGGTATCCGACAGCATATATAATTTCAAAAGCAAAGGTAAGTAGACAAGGTATATTAATATTACTTTTTATACTTCCGATGTGGATGAATTTTTTACTGAGAACTTATGCTTGGATGGCTATCTTGGGTAAAAATGGATTTATTAACACCATTCTTACTACATTAGGTTTTAATCCTATAAATATTTTATATACAAATACAGCTGTATTATTAGGTATGGTGTATAACTTTTTACCTTTTATGGTACTTCCGATATACACGATACTTTCAAAAATGGATAAAGACTTAATAAATGCAGCAAAAGATTTAGGTGCAAATAGCTACCAAGTTTTTACTAAAGTAATATTACCTTTAAGTATACCTGGTATAGCATCTGGTACAACTATGGTATTTATGCCAGCAGTATCTACTTTTGTAATTTCAAAATTACTAGGTGGAGGAAAAGTAATGTTAGTTGGGAATTTAATTGAACAGCAATTTATGACAGTTGGAGATTGGCATTTTGGTTCTGCCGTATCTATATTTATGATGATATTAATTCTACTGTCTATGGCATTTATGAATAAATTTGGAAATGAATCTGGTAAAGAAGGCGGTGGATTAATATTATAAAGAAACTAACGTCTAATATATATTTAGGATTGGTGTTTATATTTTTATATGCTCCAATACTTGCACTAGCAGTTT
This sequence comes from Romboutsia faecis, assembly GCF_014323405.1. Lineage (GTDB taxonomy): Bacteria > Bacillota > Clostridia > Peptostreptococcales > Peptostreptococcaceae > Romboutsia_E > Romboutsia_E faecis. The sequence goes on from NZ_JACRWE010000004.1 coordinate 512,516, forward strand.
TCTCATTTAATGACTCTAAATCAATGGGGAAATGGGAAGGTTTTACTTTAAAGTGGTATGAGAGTTTATTCCAAGATGAGAGAATAATGACTGCTTTATTCTATACAATTGTTATAGCAGTAATAGCTTCATTAGTAGCTACTATAATAGGTACAATTACAGCAATTGGAATACATAATATGAGAAAAGGGAAATTAAAAAGCACATTATTGAGTGTGAACAATCTTCCAATATTAAATCCTGATGTTGTAACTGGGGTATCTTTAATGACATTGTTTGTATTTATTAATATGGAATTTGGATTTAAAACTATTTTACTTTCGCATATAGTATTTAATATTCCATATGTAATACTTTCAGTTTTACCAAAATTAAAGCAATTACCAGCTAATATTGAGGAAGCTGCAATGGATTTAGGTGCAACACCAATGTATGCTTTACAAAAAGTAATAATACCTCAAATAAAGCCAGGAATAATATCAGGTATGTTAATAGCATTTACTATGTCTATAGATGATTTTGTAATAAGTTTCTTTGCAGCAGGAAATGGTGTTAGTAACTTATCTATTGAAATATACTCTATGACTAGAAGAGGAATAAGTCCTGAGATTAATGCATTATCAACAATTATGTTTGTTGTTGTATTAGCTTTGTTAATTTTAGCTAATGTAAATGGAGATAAAAAAACAGTAATAAACAATTAAGATAAATTATTTTGAGGAGGGTGAATATGAAGTCTAAAAAGTTTATATCTTTAGCTACGATATTTACACTAGCCTCTACATTATTAGTTGGATGTGGTACTTCTAAGCCATCTAATGAAGTTCTCAATATATATAATGTGGGTGATTATATAGATGAAAGCTTAATAACTAAGTTTGAAGAGGAAACAGGAATAAAAGTAGTTTATGAAACTTATGATACTAACGAATCTATGTATCAAAAAGTTAAGAGTGGAAGTACGAAATATGATTTGGTATTCCCATCAGATTATATGGTTGAAAAAATGATAAATGAAAATATGCTAGAAGAAATTGATTATAGTAATATACCTAACTATAAATATATAGATGAAGATTTCAGAAATGCGGATTATGATAAAGGCGATAAGCATAGTGTACCTTATTTATGGGGAACTTTTGGAATCGTATATAACAAAAACATTGTAGATGAAGAAGATGTAAAAAGCTGGGATGTACTTTGGAATAAAAAATATGCAGGTGAAATTCAAATGCTTGACTCTGTTAGAGATAGTATGGGTATATCTTTAAAAAGATTAGGATATTCTATGAATTCAACTGATCAAAAAGAAATAGAAGAAGCTAAAGAACAGCTTATGATACAAAAGCCTATAGTTCAATCATATGTTAATGATGATGGAAAAGATAGACTAGTAGCAGGTGAAGCTGCTATGGGAATAGTTTATTCAGGAGATGCAATTACATTAATAGAAAGTAATGATGATTTGGCTTATTCAGTTCCAAAAGAAGGAACAAATAGATGGATAGATGCTATGTGTATACCTAAGACAGCTGAAAATAAAGATTACGCAGAACAGTTTATAAACTTTATGTTAGATCCAAAAAATGCTGCTGTAAATGTTGAATATATTTGGTACTCTACACCTAATACAGGAGCGATAGACATACTAGGAGAAGATTATATAGATGATCCTATTATGAATCCTTCTCAAGAAATAATTGATAAAAGTGAAGTGTTTTCTGACTTAGATGTAAATACATTAAGATTATATGATAATGCATGGATAGAAGTCAAATGTGAATAGATAAAACAAAAGCTATAATCAAAGAGATAAACTCTATGATTATAGCTTTTGTTTTTATAAGAAAAATAGGAATAGCAATAACCAGCTTAAACCACAAAAGCCTCTTCTGCGATTAGAATTACAACTGTTCATATTAGACTTACTAATGATACAATTGTTTGTACTATAATTTATTTTGTTAAATTTATTACTTTGTCTTCTAGGTCTTTTTTTACAACACTTATTGTAACACATAGTGTTTACTGAATAAGGGTTTTGTAAAGTAGAACAGTTATTATTAATATTATTTCTATTTGTAGTATTATAATTATTAGCAGGGCATTTATATCTATTTATAACTTCAGGTTTCTTGCAATAGCAAGGGTAATGATTACATTTAGTACAAAATACAAATTCTTTATAATTATTTTGGGGCATGACGCAAAAGCCTCCCTTTCAAAAATATAGTATTTTAATAAATAATATGATTATAATAGATTTAAAGTTACAAGATATATTATATTTAGTGCTTAGATAACATTGTTCGATTTTTATTTATCGTAAAGTAAAGAAACTTATATATAACTATAGTATTATAAAGCTAGGAGAGAATTATAAGGAGGGGTTATGGGGAAGAAAAAAATTAAACATCTAAAAGGAAGAAAAAATAAAAATAAAAAGATGAAAAGGATATTTTATATATTTTTCGTCTTTTTATTTATATTGGTTTTAATAGCAGGATTAAAATATGTAAAAGAAATGTATATGTCAAAAAATATAGAGGATTCTAAAATAGAATTTTATATGGACATAGCAGATGAAGTAGGTAATGGGAAAATACAACTTAATTGGAAAGAGCTACTTGCTATAGACTTGACTATATACGATGATGATTTAAGTAATGTAAAAAAGAGTGACGCTTTAAGTAGAGCTAAAAAGTTTATAAAATACTCTAAAGATAGATCTGGAAAATGGAATTACACACTAAATAATTTAGACGAAGTTTTAGAAAAACATAATTTTACTGAAAGTCAAAAATCAGAGGTTAAGAACAATTTAAAAAAATTATCATATGTGTTTTTAGGCAATAAAAGATTAAATGAAAAGAGTCCTGAAGTTGTTTTTATAAATAAAATAAAAAGTATAGCTATAAAAAATTATGAAGAATATGGAGTTTTACCATCTATAACTATAGGGCAATGTATCTTGGAGTCTGGATGGGGAAATTCAGAATTAGCTAAAAGTGGAAATAATTTATTTGGAATAAAGGCTGACTCATCTTGGAGTGGTAGAAGTATTAATATGACTACATCTGAGAATTATGATGATACAATTGTAGCTGCTTTTAGGTCATATACTTCTATTGATGAATCAATAGAAGATCATGGGAAATTTTTAAAAGAAAATCCTAGATATGAAAAGAGTGGATTGTTTTCTGCGAAACATTATACTTCTCAAGCTCAAGCACTAGAGGATGCGGGTTATAGTACTAAAGAAGATAAAAATGGGAATAAGATATATGCAGAGATGCTTATCGATCTTATAAGAAAATATAATTTACAGCTTGTAGATTGTGAGTTATATCAAAGTGAGTAAGTTATATATTAATTAGTAACTAAAATTTATAAAAAACAATGATTTGATTAATTATTGTAAAATTTAAGAAAATTTAAAAAATAAGTTGACTTTTGTAATAAAATATCGTAAAATTATTGTAAAGTTAATAGAGAATACTTTTATCAAGAGAGGTGGAGGGACTGGCCCATTGAAACCCAGCAACCAGCATAATTATATGTAAAGGTGCTAAATCCTGCAGTATTTTACTGGAAGATAAACATTATTGGATAAGTAAGCCTGAGTTTATACTCAGGCTTTAATAATTTATTAAAACTGAGTTAGAAGAGGTGATTATATGAAAAATGAAAGAAAAAAGGGTAGTTTATATGCATTGCTGCCATTAGCTGTATTTTTACTATTATTTGTAGGATCAGGAATTATAACAGGTGATTTTTATAAGATGCCAGTACTTGTAGCGTTTATAATATCAACAGCAGTAGCATTATTATCGAATAGAAAAGAAAGTATGAATAAAAAGATGGATGTATTTTGTAAGGGAGCTGGAAATTCAGATATTATATCTATGTGTATAATATTCTTGTTAGCAGGTGCATTTGGTACAGTTACTAAAACTATAGGAGGAGTTGATTCTATAGTAAACTTAAGTTTATCTATATTACCAGCCAATTTAGTAGTAGTTGGACTTTTCCTTATAGGATGCTTTATCTCATTATCAATGGGAACATCAGTTGGGACAATAGCAGCAATAGCGCCTATAGGTATAGGAGTTGCTGAAGCAACTGGAATACCTGTAGCACTAGTATTAGGTGCTGTAGTTGGTGGAGCTATGTTTGGAGATAACTTATCAATGATATCTGATACAACTATAGCTGCGGTTAGAACGCAAGGGTGTGAGTTAAAAGATAAATTTAAAGTTAATTTCTCAATAGTATTACCAGCAGCGATAATAACAGTAATATTAATTGCAGTAAAAACATCAAGCTATAATGTTGAATTAAATGAGGTTTATACTTATGAATTGATTAAGATAGTTCCTTATTTAGTAGTATTAATAGGTGCATTATTAGGAATCAATGTTTTTGTTTTACTTAGTGGAGGAACAATATTTGCTTCATTAGTGGGAATATACACAGGCTCATTTGATTTATTTGGAGCAATAGAGTCTATAAATGTAGGAATGTCAGGAATGTTTGAGTTATCCATGATATCAATAACTATAGGTGGGTTAGTGGAACTTATAAAGCTTAATGGCGGAATTGACTTTATATTATATTTTATAAGCGGCAGAATAAAATCTAAAAAAGGTGCAGAAATTGGCATAGCAGCATTAGCGAGTATAGTAGATTTGTGCACAGCAAACAATACAATAGCTATAGTAATGGCAGGTCCATTGGCTAAAAATATTTCTGATGAATTTAAAATTGATCCAAGAAGATCCGCTAGTATATTAGATATATTTTCAGCTTGTTGGCAAGGAATAATACCTTATGGAGCTCAACTATTAACAGCAGCAGGGTTAGTAGCGATATCTCCAGTTGAGATAATACCTTATTTATATTATCCAGGATTAATGGGTATATTTGGAATACTTGCTATATTGTTTGGCGTACCAAAATTAAAATCTAGTAATACAAGTGAAAATATAGCATAATTATAAATTTAGTTATAGTAATGAGTTTCTTATAAATTTAAGAAACTCATTTTTTATTATTTTATTTTAATTGGAGTACTTAGAGTTTATCTAGAAATAATTATATAAATATAATAATATTTATGAATAAAAAGCTAAAAATGATAGATAATATTAAGGCAATAAAAAAATATATAGAAATACCAATATGAGCAAGATAATAATATCAATCAATAAATATTTAAAATAAAAAATAAAAAAGTTTATAAAAAAGTATTGACGTAAAATTATAAAGATGGTAAAGTATAACTTGTCCAAAAGAAAAGGACAAAACAGTTAAGAACTTTGAAAATTAAACAGTAGGTTAATTTATAAAATTAATTCTTATAAAGAATTATTCGAAACAACCAAACAAAGCCAGATATATAACAGTATCTGAGCCCATCAACTTTTATTTGAGAGTTTGATCCTGGCTCAGGATGAACGCTGGCGGCGTGCCTAACACATGCAAGTCGAGCGATTTACTTCGGTAAAGAGCGGCGGACGGGTGAGTAACGCGTGGGTAACC
>NZ_JACRWE010000005.1 GCF_014323405.1 Romboutsia faecis
GATAAGATTTCCCACCGTAAGGGTAAGACCCCAGGAAGACTACCTGGTTGATAGGTCGGAGGTGGAAGTGCAGTAATGTATGTAGCTTACCGATACTAATAGGTCGAGGACTTGACCAAACTTAAATGATTAAATCATAAATGATATGCAGTTTTTAGAGTATTAACTCTAACATAACTTAATATAAGTTAATCGAAAGATTATGTGGTTACTATAGCAAAGAGGATACACCTGTTCCCATTCCGAACACAGAAGTTAAGCTCTTTAGCGCTGATGGTACTTGGGGGGCAACCTCCTGGGAGAGTAAGACGTAGCCACGTAATCTTTTTTTTATTTTTATTTTATATTATCAATGAATTTATATAAAAAAAGATTGCTCTCTATCAACTTTTCTAATAAAGAAAAGTTGATAGAGAGCCTTTTTTATTTAAGAATAATAATATTAATTAATAGATATTATTTAAATACAGAGAAGAATTTTATGCTACTATAAAAGTAGAGTTTATTTACTACTGGGGGTACAATAATGGAGATAGTGCAGAATTTAAAAAAACAAGGAATAAGTGAAAGTTTAATAGAAGATATATTATATTTTAGAAAATACTACAGCTTAGATAAGAATTTAGAATATAGAGTAACAAAATCTAATACATACTTTTATGGAAAAGACATTTTATCAATGTGCATATCAGCAATATTAGAAGGTGAAAATATTCTTTTATCAGGGCCTAAAGCTACTGGAAAGAATTTATTAGCAGATAATTTATCAGAGATTTTTAATAGACCACAATGGAATACATCATTTCATATAAATACAGATAGTTCAACATTGATAGGAACAGATACTTTTATAGACAACGAGGTAAAATTAAGAAGAGGATCTGTATATGAGTGCTCTATTAATGGAGGGTTTGGAGTTTTTGATGAGATAAATATGGCTAAGAATGATGCGATTGTAGTTTTACACTCAGCTTTAGATTATAGAAGAATAATAGATGTACCAGGATATGAAAGAATTAATTTACATCCAGCTACAAGATTCATAGGTACTATGAACTATGAATATGCAGGTACAAAAGAATTAAATGAAGCTCTAGTATCTAGATTCATGGTAGTAGATATACCAGCAATAGAATATGATAAATTGGATTTAATCTTAAATAATGAATTTCCAGATGCAGATAAAGAAAAATTAAATCAATTTGCAGGTATATTTTTGGATTTACAATTGAAATCTCAAAATGGAGAAATATCTACAAAGTCTATAGACTTAAGGGGGTTAATAGCATCTTTAAAAGTTATAAAAAGAGGACTAAAACCTATACAAGCAATTAATATGGGTATGACAAGTAAAACCTTTGATATATATGAAAAAGAAATCGTTGGCGATGTTATTAGAACAAGGATTCCAGAAAAGTGGAATAGCGAGGATATATTTCCATGTAACCAAGTACATAATTATAAATAATTGGCACAATGGGGGATATTATGAAGTGGATATATAATGATTATGAATTTGATAATAGGATTAATAATCTAGCATGGACTATTTCTGGAGACTATAGTGAAGATATAGAAGTTTCAGAAAAGGATTATTCATCAAAGGAAGTTTCTTTATATTTTGGCATAATAGCAGGCGCTAGAAGAAAATATGTAGATTGGAATATAGTAAAAAAGTATTTGATACATAGGATAAGTAAAGGTTATGAAAAAGATATAATATTAGATTTAGTACAAATAGTCTTCAATAACTTAGTAGAATCTAAAGTTATTGAAGATAGGCCAGGTATAGAAGAGATAAGAGTCAAGGCCTATAGAGATATTATTAATAGATTTACTAAAATATATAATGATAATATTTTGCAAAAGATAAAATATGTATTTATATTAGAAGGAATGGGAAAGCATCCTTCTGTAGATGGATTAAGTCGTAGATTAATCAATGAAATTAAGAATATTAATTTAAATAATGAAATAATAGAGATATTAAAAGATTTAGATAGTATATATATGAAATACTTTAATGCTATTGCTAATGATTTAGATAAAAATGAGCGAAGTGATTCGAAAGAATACAAGGAAATAGATATAGATTTTGACACATTTTCTGATTTTATGTATGAAGAATTATATAATGATGAGGATGAGGCATTTATGGAAAATGAAATTGATTTAATATCATCCTCTATGTTAGTAGAAAGTATAGGCGAAAGTAAGTTATCAGATAGCAGAAATAGATCTAATAGGGTTATCTATATAGATGAAGAAACTGCTAGTAAAATTTATGAAAAGATAGAGTACTATTATGGGAAATCATATCTAAGTAAAAGTGAAATTAAAAAAGTAGAAACTAAAAACTGTAGAAATGTTCATGAAGGTTGCAGAGTACATTTTACTGAAGGTGTTTTAAGATCAGAATGTAAAAATGTATTTCAATTAAAGTATGTAACTAGGCATAAAGAAAATAATTTAAAGAAATATAGAGAAAAGATAAAAACTTATAAAAGAAATATTAATAAATTAACAGAAAATATATCTAGAATACTAATTGAAGAAAGTATAAATGATAGAGTTTATTCTGATTGTGGCACTATAGATGCAAATAGAGCATGGAGAGTTGGAAGAAGTAGTAATAATAAAATATTTTATAAAGATATAGAAAATGAAAAAGGAAGGTATGTAATAGATATACTTTTAGATTCAAGTGGTTCACAAAGTAGGAATCAATATAGAGTTGCAATACAAGCATATATAATAGCCAGTGCATTAACTATGGCTAAAATACCAAATAGGGTGACTGGATTCTCTAGTTTCTTAGATTATACTATATTAAAAAGATTTAGAGATTATAAGGATCCTGTGAGCGTAAATGAAAATATATTTGAATATTTTTGTACAGGTAACAATAGAGATGGGTTAGCTATAAAGTGTATATGTGACGGCCTAATAGAAAGAGAAGAAGAAAATAAAGTTTTAATTGTTTTGAGTGATGGAAAGCCTAATGATGTAAAGATAGGTGCAGAAAAAGAGAGAAGTATAAGAGGAGAATCTACATATAAAGGAAAAATAGCGATAAAAGATACAGCTAATGAAGTAAGGCTAGCTAGACAAAAAGGAATTTTAGTGCTTGGGGTATTTACAGGAAAAGAAAATGAACTTATTGCTGAAAAAATGATTTATGGAAAAGATTTTATATATACTAAAAATATAGAGAGATTCTCAGATATTGTTTCTATGTATTTAAAGAAAATAATTAGGAATTAATGTACGTATAAAATGATAGAAAAAAGAAGGAATATAAAATAGTATATAGAAATACATTATTAGTAAGAAAAATTAAATACAAATATTGATGGGTTCTAGAATTTAGATTAATAGGGAAAGAGGTGCGATTCCTCTACAGCCCCCGTTACTGTAATGTGGACGAAACTTTTAAAATACCACTGTGATAACTAAACTCACGGGAAGGAAAAGGAGTAGGATGAAGCTAAGTCAGGATACCTGCCTATCATATATTTAAATAACTTTTTCGGGGAGGAAAAGATTATGATAAGTCACGTATTTAGTGACTATATTGTGAAATTAATGCCTAACCAATTAGTTAGGCTATTTTTATACTATAATCAAAACAGAAAGAAGAAATTAATATGATAGTAATAGATAAATATGCTTATTCAAATAGTTTAAGAAATAAAAATCTGAATGTAAAGTTTGCAATAGGGTTAGTTTTTTTAGCTGCTTCTATGCTAATAAAAAATTTAATATTTTTATCACTTATTATTTTATTAATGAGCATAATCATAGTATCTATAGCTAATATAGATATACACGATTACATTAAACTACTTAAGATACCAATGATATTTCTGCTTATGAGTATAGCGATGACGATAATAAATATATCTAATGATTCAACCTTACTAATAAAAAGTTTTAGTATAGGTCAAAGGTATATAGGTTTTTCAAATGAGTCTATAAATACATCAATACACATATTATTTAGATCAATGTCGTGTTTAACATGTGTATACTTTATTATGTTAACAATACCATTTAGTCAATTATTAATAATATTTAAGAAATTACATGTTCCAAGTATTATATTAGAATTATCTATGCTAATCTATAGATTTATATTTATATTTATGGAAGAGTTAGCAGATATACGTAAGTCTCAAGAATTAAGATTTGGATATATTAATTTAAAAACATCTTATAAATCCTTTGGACTGTTAGGTAATTTATTGTATAAAAGAATGATGATTAGATATGAAGAAATGTGTATATCGTTAGATGTTAAACTATATGATGACACATTCCATATAGTAGGAGATCAATATGTTTAAAATAAATAATCTTACATATCAATATGAAAAAGAAAAACTAGCTTTATCAAATATAAATATGGATTTTAGCAAAGGTGATATAGTAGGTGTAATAGGAACTAATGGCTCTGGAAAATCGACTTTATTTATGAATATGATGGGTATTTTAAAGCCGAGCGTAGGTAGTATACTATTTAATAATGAGCCTATAAAATATAATAAAAGAAATCTATATGAGTTAAGAAAAGAAGTTGGGATTGTTTTTCAAGATCCAGAAAAGCAAATATTTTATTCTATGGTATATGATGATATAGCATTTGCTTTAAGAAATATAGGTATAGAAGAAAATGTTATTAAAAAAAGAATTATGAATGCTTTAGAAGCAGTCAATGGATTAGAATTTATTGATATGCCTGTACACTTTTTAAGTTACGGACAAAAGAAAAGGGTAGCTATAGCCTCAGTTATAGCTATGGAAAATAAAATGATTTTACTAGATGAACCAACTGCAGGCTTAGATCCAGTCAGTACTAGAGCTATAGTTGAAATTATAAATAATTTAAAAGGTAAAGGTGTAAAAATTGTTATTTCTAGCCATGACATGAATTTGATATATGAAATATGTGATTATATATATGTTTTAGATCAAGGTGAAATAATTAATGAAGGTAGCACTGATGTAGTTTTTAATGATGAAGAAAAAATATTAAAAGCAGGATTAGAATTACCTTGGTTAGTAAAACTTCATATAAACCTAGATTTACCATTGTTCAAAACTGAAGAGGACTTATATGATTTTTGGCATAATTCAAAGAATATAGTAAATCGTTAAATTAGCCCTCAACCTATTTTAATATAGATTGAATAAATAAATAACCCTTAACCTATTTAATTTAGGTACCCTAAAATTTCTCCAAAATTTTAGGGATATTTTTGTGTTTACAACTGTATATACAGCTGATACAATTAATGTGTATATTTAAAATACTTAAGGGGGAAGTTTATCGTGAATAAAAAAATAAAGTCAATTTTTGTAACTGGCCTAAGTCTAATAATTATTTTAGGGTTAGTAGGATGTAGTTCATCAAAAGATGATGATATGCAAGATGTAGAAAATAAAGAGAAATTTGAAATAGGAGTAGTTTTAGGAGAAGGCGGAGCAAATGACCAAAGTTTTAATCAATCATCATTAGAAGGATTTAATAAGGCTAAAGAAAAACTAGGTGTTACAGGAAGTTATCTAGAATCAAATCAACAAGCTGATTATAAACCTAACATAGAGAACTTTGTAGATAAAGAGGTTGATTTAATAATAGGGGTAGGTTATACAACTGCAGCGTCGATGTTAGAAGCAGCAGAGCTACATAAAGACATGAAATTTGTTATGATAGATCATAATTATGAAGAAGAAGATAAAGAAATTCCTGATAATATGGCATGTGTTACTTTTGATGAAAGGGAAGTATCTTATTTAGTTGGACTAATAGCTAGCAAAATGACAGAAAGTAATAAAGTCGGATTTATAGGTGGAATGAAAGATCCTAATATAACTAGATTTGAAGAAGGTTTTGAATTAGGTGTAAAAGCAGGCAAAGAAGGTGTAACATTATCATCTCAATATGCAAACTCTTATGATGATGCTAGCTTAGGAAAATCTATAGCTAATCAAATGTATTTAAAGGGTGTAGATGTTATATTCTCAGCTGCTGGAAATGTGGGCACAGGAGCAATAGAAGCAGCTAAGGAGCAAGATAAACTGGCAATAGGTGTAGATATGGACCAAAATAGTTTAGCGCCTAAGAATGTAATAACTTCAGCTATGAAGAGAGTGGATATAGGAGTATATGATATAATAGAAAAAGCTTCAAAAGGTGAATTTGAAGGTGGACAAGTTACAGTTTATGGGTTAAAAGAAGGTGGAGTAGGCATAGCACCTACTACAAGTAAAAATGTTTCAAAAGATGTATTAGATTTTGTCGAAGCTGAAAGTCAAAAGATAATTAATGGAGAGATAACTTTAAAATAGTATAATTAATTGTCGATATTTAAAATAAAATGTACTATAAAAATATTTGCAATATATAGGATATAGTGTAACAATATAAATATAAAGAATGCTTCTATGAAAGAAGAGAAATATAAATGAGAGCCATGAAGGTTTTTATATGTAATATATAGCTTTTAATTATCAAACAAAGTTATATAGGATTGCATATAAAAACCTTTTTTTATGCTTATTCATAATAAATAAAACTCAGGGGGATAAATATGATATTAAAAAAACTTAAGAAATCAATGTCTTTAATGTTAGCAATATCACTAACAGCAGCAGTTTTAGTAGGATGTTCAAATACTGGTTCAAAAGGTGAGAAATCTAGTTCGGGTTCTCAAGTGAAAGATGAAAGAAAAGCAAATAATGAGCTAGTAGTTGCAGTAGCAAGTGAACCAGAAGCTGGATTTGATGCTACGACAGGTGGACATGGATCGATGACAAGAGTATTTTTCAGTTCATTATTTAAAAGGGATAAAGAGCTTGGAATGGAAAATGATTTAGCAACTGAATATAAAGTATCTGATGATAAATTAACTTGGACAGTAAAAATAAGAGAAGATGTAAAATTTACTGATGGAGAGCCTTTAACAAGTGAAGATGTTGTTTATACATATGAGACTGCAAAAGAAAGTGGATCTGAAATAGATCTAACTATGTTAGAAAATATAACTGCTGTAGATAAGTATACAATAGATTTTAAATTAAAAGAGCCACAATCGACATTTATGGAGAAGTTAGCCTATTTAGGAATTGTTCCAAAACATGCACATGGAAGTGATTTTTCAGATAATCCAATAGGTTCAGGTCCTTTTAAATTTGTTCAATGGGATAAAGGACAACAAGTAATAGCTGAGAAAAATAAAGATTACTATGGTGATGAAGCTGAAGTAGATAAGCTTACGATGGTATTTTTAGATACTGATGCTGCCTATGCTGCTGTAAAATCTGGAGATGTTGATATGGCATCTATAACAGGGGATTTAGCAGGTGAAAAGGTAGAAGGTACAAAAATAGTTAATTTAGATACAATAGAAACATTTGGTGTAGAATTTCCTATGCAAAAAAGTGGTGAAAAGGACAAAGATGGGAATCCTATAGGGAATGATGTAACAAGTGATGAATCTATAAGAAAAGCACTAAATATAGCAGTAGATAGAGAATCCATAGTAGAAGGTGTACTAGATGGATATGGAACAGTTTCAACTACAGGTCTGGAAAAGATGCCATGGTTAAATGAAGAAACTATTATAAAAGAAGATGGAAAAGTTGATGAAGCTAAAGAAATATTAAAAGACGGTGGATGGGAAGATACAAACTCAGATGGAACTATAGATAAAGATGGTGTTGAAGCTGAATTCAAATTATTATATACAGATGGTAAATATAGACAAGAGATAGGGTTAGCTTTTGTAGAAGTAGCTAAAGAATTAGGAATAAAGGTTAACTTAGAAATGAAAACTTGGGACAATATAGTTGATGAAATACATTCTGAAGCAGTTTTATTTGGATTTGGTTCAGGTGATCCATCAGAATTATATAACTTATACAGTAGTAAAGCTGCAGGAGGAGGAATTCCTTGGGATAATGCTGGATATTACAAGAATAAAACAGTTGATAGTTACATAGATAAAGCATTTGCAAGTGAAAATGAAGAAGAAGCTTTAGAGTTCTGGAAAAAAGCTCAATGGGATGGAACTACAGGATTTTCCAATAAAGGGGATGCTACTTATGCTTGGCTTGTAAATGTTAATCATGTTTATATAATGAGCGAAGATTTAGATATAGGAACTCCAGTTGTGCAACCTCATGGAGGAAGAATATTCGATAACGTGACTGAGTGGAGTTGGAAATAAATTAAGTAGGTTATGATAATAGGACATTCTCAAATAGGGAATGTCCTGTTGTGGATTATAAAGAAAGGAAGTTTTGTATGAAAAATAGTAAAAGCTTATTGCCATATCTATTTAAGAAGTTATTAAGATTAGCATCTCTTTTGGTTGCGTTATGTATAATTACATTTGCCTTAATGGAAAAATCTCCAATTGATCCTGTTACTGCTTACGTTGGAGCAGATACAAAAGTGAGCTTGGAACAAAGAGAAAATATAGCAGAGCATTGGGGATTAAATAAACCACCTGTAGAAAGATTTATGTCTTGGTTTAAATCCATGGCTCAAGGTGATTGGGGAACTTCTATGATATATAGAAGACCTGTTGTTGATGTTATAGGAGAAAGGTTTGTAGCATCATTGGCCTTAATGTTAGTTGCATGGATTATATCAGGAGTATTAGGATTTGTTATGGGGATAATATCGGGAATAAATGAAGGAAAATTTATTGATAAAGCAATTAGGTCTTATTGTTATGTTTTAATATCAACACCTACATTCTGGTTAGGAATATTATTTATTATGATATTTTCAGTAAAATTAAAATGGTTCCCTGTAGGGTTAGGAGTTCCAATAGGCATATTATCGGAGGAGGTAACACTTAAAAGTATGATAAATCACCTTATATTACCGGCGTTAACTTTAAGTATATTAGGTGTAGCTAACATATGTCTTCATACTAGAGAAAAAGTTATAGAAATACTATCAAGTGACTATGTACTTTTTGCAAAAGCACGTGGAGAAAGTAAAAAAAATATAGTATTTAACCATGTTATAAAAAATGTGTCTTTACCAGCAATAACATTACAATTTTTGTCTTTTAGTGAACTTTTTGCAGGAGCTGTATTTGCAGAGCAAGTATTCTCGTACCCGGGGCTTGGTCAGGCAACTGTACAGGCAGGATTAAAGGGAGACTTACCTCTTTTAATGGGAATAGTCATAATAAGCTTAATATTTGTATATACAGGAAATTTAATTGCAGATATTTTATATAGAGTTATAGATCCAAGAATAAAGGAGGGACAACAAGTATAATGAATGAAGTTGGAAATCTACTTGTAGAAAATAAAAAAATATCCCAAATTAGACTTGGAATAAGAGAAAAGACATTAATGTCTATAGGAATATTCACATTATTTTTAGCGGGAATAATGTTATTTGGAAGTATGATAACAGAAGAACAAATAGCTATAAATCTTCTTAATAAAAATCAAGCTCCAAGTTTAGAGTATTTATTTGGTACCGATTGGGTAGGCAGAAATATGTTATATCGAACTCTTAAAGGTTTGAGTTTGAGCATGAAAATAGGATTATTATCTTCATGTATAAGTGGAGTTATAGCACTAACGCTAGGTGTACTAGGAGCAACCCTAGGTAATAAGGTGGATTCTTTTATAACTTGGTTTATAGATTTAGTATTATCTGTTCCTCACACATTAGTTGTAATACTTATATCAATATCTGTAGGCGGAGGATTAAAAGGAATTGTATTAGGTGTATCTCTAACTCACTGGCCTTCCTTGACTAGGGTAATAAGAGCTGAAGTTATGCAAATTAGAGAATCAGATTATGCTAAAATATCTAGAAATTTTGGTAAGTCTAATTTATACATAGCTATTCATCACATATTACCTCATATAATACCTCAATTACTGATAGGGATAGTATTAATATTCCCACATGCAGTTTTACATGAAGCATCTGTTACGTTCCTTGGTTTTGGATTACCGCCACATGAACCAGCAATCGGAATAATTTTATCAGAAGCAATGAAGTATTTAAGTAGTGGAAAATGGTGGCTAGCATTTTTCCCAGGTCTAAGCTTAGTTATAGTTTCGCTTATGGTAGATAATATAGGGAAAAAATTTAGCCAATTAATAAATCCAAAAACAGCTTATAAATAGGAGGAAAGAATGAAAAAGGAACCAATATTAAAAGTTAAAGATTTAGGAGTTTCTTTTTCTCAATATACAAAAGGATTAAGAAGAAGAGACCTAAAGGTTATAACAAATCTTGATGTAGAATTGTATGAAGGAGAAATATTAGCAGTAGTAGGGTCAAGTGGTTCAGGTAAAAGTTTATTGGCTCATGCAATTCTTGGAATACTTCCAGATAACTCTACTACAGAAGGTTCTATAACTTATAAAAATAAAGAATTAACTCAAAAAGATAAAGAAAAATTAAGAGGAGATGAAATAGTTTTAATTCCTCAATCAGTTAATTACTTAGACCCATTGATGCAAGTATCTAAACAGGTAAAAATATCTATAAAGGATAAAACAAATGCAGATAAAATTCAAAGAAAAATATTTAATAAATATGGATTAGATAAAAATGTAGATAAATATTATCCGTTCCAACTATCTGGAGGAATGGCGAGAAAAGTATTATTATCTACTGCTTTAGTATCTGATACAAAGGTTATAATTGCAGACGAGCCAACTCCTGGTCTAGATGAAAAATCACTTAATGAAGCATTACAAAATTTTAGAGATATAGCAGATAATGGGTGTGCAGTTCTTATGATAACTCATGACATAGAAGCAGCACTTAAAATTGCTGATAAAATTGCTATATTCTATGCTGGAACAACTTTAGAAATAGCAAATGTAAAAGATTTTGAAAATGGTGGAGAAAATCTTAGACACCCATATACAAAAGCACTTTATAAAGCTTTGCCTCAAAATGGATTTAAACCAATAAAGGGAAATCAGCCACTGCCAAATGAATTACCAAAAGGTTGTTTATTCTGCGATAGATGTGAAGAAGCTTCTGATAGTTGTAAAATGATAAGGCCAGATTCGAAAGAAGTTAGAAATGGGATGGTGAGATGTTTATATGCAACTTAAAGCAAAAGGTATAAATTTTAAATACAGAGATGACAGATATATATTAAAGGATATAGATTTTGAAATAAATAGCGGTGAAATAGTAGGCTTGGTAGCTCCAAGTGGTTTTGGAAAAACTACATTAGCGAAGATATTAGCAGGTTATGAAAAACCTGAAAGTGGAAGCGTGCTTATAGAGGGATATAAGAGTAAAAAAAACAAGTACAATCCTGTTCAACTAATATTCCAACACCCCGAAAAGTCAGTAAATCCAAAGTGGAAAATGAGCAAAATAATAAGTGAAGCTTTTGAGCCATCAAAGGAATTGATTGATTCAATGGGAATTAAGGACGAATGGTTAAACAGATGGCCAAGTGAACTTTCTGGAGGAGAGCTACAAAGATTTTGTGTATTAAGAGCTTTATCTAAAGATACAAAGTTTTTAATAGCTGATGAAATGACAACTATGCTCGATGCAATTACTCAAGCTCAAATATGGGGTGTGGTATTAGAACATGTAAAAAAATATAATATTGGCATGGTTGTTATAAGTCATGAAAAAGCTTTAGTCGATAGAATATGCACTAGAATAGTAGATTTAACTGAGTTTGCAATGCATCATGATATATATGAAAATGGGTACTATAGTAAAGATAAAATCTATGAAAATTCCCAGGATAAAGATCACGTACATCTTCACACTCATAACCATGGTCATCTTCATGACCATATAAAAGGTATGGGGCATGATCATAATCATGATAGTGGCATAACGGGAAGTCATGTTCATGAACATGAACATATACATGAACATGACAATAATATTGGTCATGGACATACTCATACACATGCTAAGAGTTAAAATGAAAAGTAATATAGATATACCACAAGTAATAGATAAAGATTACTTATGGTATATCTTTTTTAATTATGAAAAAATAATGATTAAAGTAAAAATGTTGTGTTATTTCTTTTAGAAGAACTCTATATTGGAAAAGATTATAATATTACTATTTTACTTAAAATTTGAATAAACATTAGATTTAGATTAAAATATATTTATATTGTTTTAAATAGGAGGAAATAAATGAACTTAGATACATTAAATCCTGCCCAGAGAGAAGCTGTTGAAAAAACAGAAGGACCTGTACTTATATTAGCAGGAGCAGGGTCAGGAAAGACAAGAGTTTTAACAACAAGAATAGCACATTTAATGGAAGATAAAAATGTTCAAGCTGCAAATATATTAGCCATAACATTTACAAATAAAGCCGCTACGGAAATGAGAGAAAGAGTAGAAGAAACTATTACAGAACTTGATACTAAGGATATGTGGATAACAACATTCCATTCTTGCTGTGTTCGTATATTAAGAAAAGGTATAAATAGAATAGGATACAATAGAAGTTTCGTTATATATGATAGTTCGGATCAAGTAACATTAGTAAAAGACTGCTTAAAAGAATTAAATTTAAGTGATAAAGTATTTGAACCTAAATCAGTTATAAGCACAATATCTGGAGCTAAAGATAAGTTATTGAGTCCAGCTCAATTTAAACAATTGTATAGAGATGATGTAAGAAACTCTAAAATAGCTGATATATACGCTCTATATCAAGATCGTTTAAAAAGAAATAGTGCATTAGATTTTGATGATTTAATATACAAGACTGTCGAATTATTTAAAGAAGACCCAGAAACATTAGAATTCTATAGAAGTAGATTTAAATATATAATGGTTGATGAGTATCAAGATACAAGTAAGGCACAATATGAGTTAATAAAAATGTTAGCAAGACAGCATCAAAATATATGTGTTGTTGGTGATGATGACCAAAGTATATATGGTTGGAGAGGAGCTGATATAAGAAATATTCTTGAGTTCGAAAAAGACTATGATGATGTTCATGTAGTAAAGCTAGAGCAAAACTATAGATCAACACAAATAATTCTGGATGCAGCAAATACTGTAATATCTAATAATATAGAAAGAAAAAGAAAAAAGCTTTGGAGTGAGAAAAAGGACGGAGAGCTAATAAAAATTCAATTAGCTACGGATGAGCTAGATGAAGCTGAATTTATAGCAGATACTATATCTAGATTAAAGAGAAGAGACAGAAGAAAGTTCAGTGATTTTGCAGTTCTTTATAGAGCAAATGCACAGGCCCGTCCAGTGGAAGATGCATTAAATAGAAGCCAAATTCCATACAATATATATGGTGGAACAAAGTTCTATGAAAGAAAAGAAATAAAAGATTTAATAGCCTATCTAAGGGTTATACAAAATCCACAAGATGATATATCTCTAAAGAGAATTATAAATGTTCCTAGAAGAGGTATAGGTCTTAGAACAATAGAAAAAGTAGAAGATAGAGCAAGTTTGAAACAAGAAAGTTTATACTCTGTTCTTATAGATATAGAAAGTAACTCAGATATATCTAGTAAGGCAAGAAAAAGTATTAGTGACTTTGTTGACTTAATGGGTACATTAAGAACTATAAAGGAAGTCTATCCAGTAAGTAAGTTAATAGAGAAAGTACTAGACACTTCAGGATATATAGATGAATTACAAAAAGATAGCAAAAAAGAAGAATCTGAAGATAGAATAGAAAACTTAAAAGAATTCATATCTGTAGCTTTAGAATTTGAACAAAATAGTGAAGAAAAAGATTTAGAAACTTTCTTAACAACAGTAGCTCTTACTTCAGAAGCTAGTGATGATGAAGAAGATGATAAAGTTTCTTTAATGACTATACATACATCTAAGGGGCTAGAGTTCCCAGTTGTATTTTTAACTGGTATGGAAGAAAAGTTATTCCCAATATCAAGAGCAATAACTTCTATGAGAGATTCAGATATAGAAGAAGAAAGAAGGCTTTGTTATGTTGGTATAACAAGAGCTAAAGAAGAATTATACATGACTTTAACTCAAAAGAGAACTTTATATGGTAAAACTAATCCATCTATAGCTTCTAGATTTATGGAAGAATTACCAGGAGAATGTATAGAAAGACTTAATAAGGCAGAAAATGAACTGAGTTATTCTAAGGCTAATTATAATATTTTAGATAAATATACTAAAAAGTATATGAATAATGTACAAAAGTCATCTATAGCGAAGAAAGTAAATGCAACAGTCAAAGATACTACTAAGGAAACAAACATAGACGATATCAAGCCAGGATCAAAGGTTCATCATCCGAAATTTGGTGTAGGTACAGTAGTTATGATGAAAGGTACTGACGTAACAATTGCATTTGATAATCAAGGTCTAAAGACTATAAATAAGGAATATACAACTTTAGACTTATTATAATAAGGAGGCTTATTGTGGATACAAAAGATTTTGCTAAGGATTTATTAGATTATATATATGATAGCCCAACTTCTTTTCATGCAGTAAAAACATCTATAGATATATTAGAAAAGAATGGATTTAAAGAGATTAAATTAAATGAAAAATGGAATTTAAAAGTTAAAGGAAAGTATTATGTAACAAAAAATTCATCAGCATTAATAGCTTTTATAATAAATTCTAACAATATAGAAAAAGAAGGATTCCGAATGATAGCTTCTCATTCGGATTCACCTTCGTTTAGAATAAAACCTAATGCTCAAATGAGTGTAGAAAATACATATTTAAAATTAAATACAGAATGCTATGGTGGTCCTATTTTGAATACATGGCTAGACAGACCATTATCAATAGCAGGTAGAGTAGTTATAAAAAGTAAAAATATACTAAATCCAGAAGAAAAACTTGTGGACTTAAGAAAACCTATTTGTATAATACCTAATGTAGCAATACATTTAAATAAAAGTATAAATGATGGATATAAGTACAATAAGCAAAAGGATATGCTACCTTTAGTAGGATTAATAAATGATACTCTAGAAAAAGATAACTTTTTACTAAAAGAAATAGCTAAAGAACTAAAGGTTGAAGTAGAAGAAATATTAGATTTTGATTTATTCTTATATGAATATGAAAAGGGATGTTTGATGGGAATTAACGAAGAGTTTATATCTACAGGTAGGCTAGATAATTTATCTATGGCACATGCTAGTTTAAATGCACTTATAAATACTAGTGGAAAGTATGGAATAAGTTTAATTTCAATATTTGATAATGAAGAAGTTGGAAGTTCTACTAAGCAAGGAGCAGATTCTAATATGTTATTAAATATATTAGAGAGAATATGTATATCATTAGGAAAAACAAGGGAAGAGTTCTTTACATCAATATACTCATCTTTTATTATATCTGCTGATTTAGCACATGGGGTACATCCTAATATGTCAGAAAAACATGATCCAACTAATAGACCAGCATTGGGGAAAGGTCCCGTTATTAAAATAAATGCAAATCAATCGTATACGAGTGATGCTTATTCAGCATCAGTTTATAAAAATATATGCAAAGAATCGAATGTTGAATATCAAGAATTTGTAAACAGATCAGATGAAAGAGGTGGAAGTACAATTGGTCCAATATCATCTACTCATATAGATATACCATCAGTAGATATAGGAAGTCCAATACTTGCAATGCATTCGATAAGAGAACTAGGCAGCATTTTAGATCATTATAGCATATATAAAACATTCGTTACATTTTTTAAACTTTAGATAAGGAGAGATATTATGAGAATAGGATTATGCCTCTCAGGTGGAGGTGCAAAGGGTTCTTATCAGGCTGGTGTTATAAAATCATTATATGATAGAGGAGTAAATAAGTTTGCATCTATATCAGGAACTTCTATAGGAGCAATAAATGGATATTTTGTATTCACAGGAAATGTTGAAAAATTAGAAGATATGTGGATAAATATTGAAGAAAATTCAGAAAATAATATAAAAATAGTAAATAATGTTGTGGATAATTCTAAATTAATAGAAATATTAGATGAACTTGATAATAATTCTAAAGAAAATCCTAAGTTTTATGTGAATTATGTGAATATAAATAATAAACAAATAAAAGAAGAAGTAAAAGATATATCGATTGTGGACAAATTAAAAGCAATGGATTATATAAAATATAGTTCATTGTTACCGTTTAATCCAAAAGGAGCTTTAAATTTAAGAGATCAATTTATAAAAGATGTAAATGAAAATTTATATGAAGGTTGTAATTTAGATGGAGGCCTAGTAAGGAATACCCTAATAGAGCCTTTAATAAATGATAGCTTAGATAAAATTATAATTATATCAACTAGACAAGATTATACTATACCAGATGATATAAAATTAAAAATTGATGAAAATAAATTAGAAGTAGTTAGACCTAAAACTATACTTACTAGTCAAGACACTCTTAAATTTAATAAAGAGTTCTGTGAGAAAATGTTTAAAGAAGGATATGATATAGGGAAAACATTAAATATAAATAATTAGTTAGATAGATGAACGATTACATGTAAATTAATAGAATTGTATTAAATGTATTGAATAAAAATCAAAATATTAGTATAATATAAAAGTTCTTCAAATATGACAAAAACAGACATGGAGTTGATATAAATATGGCAACTAAGAGAATCGCCGTTTTAGGTGGTCCAAGGTGTGGAAAAACAACATTAATACAACATTTATATGTTGAAATGAAAATAGCTGGATTAAATGCAGGATATGCTTTAGAATACTCTACAGAGTACCTAAAAGATAAAGGTATGATAGAAACAATATCTGAGCAATATGGAATATACTTAGGTCAAAAGAAATTAGAAGATGAACTAGCAAACTTTGACTATGCTCTTACAGATTATGCTACTTTTGTACCGTACATATATGGAAGATTTATGTTAGGTAACAAAGAAAGAAGCAAAAAAGAAATAGAGATACTTAAGGACTTATATTCACTTGCATTAGAAGATATACAAAACTATGATATGATAGTTTATGTACCAAGAGAGTTTGGGTATGTTCAAGATGGTGTTAGATGGCAAGATGAAGGGATAGCATTACAAATAGATGACGCTATATTAAGCTTCTTAAAAGCGGAAAATATAAACTTTATAGAAGTAAAAGGTTCTACAAAAGATAGAGCTAAACAAATATTAGATTTATTAGAAATTGATTATAAAGAGACACCTCAATTAAATGAAAAAGAAAAGACAAAATCTAAATAATTTTATATAAACTTGATAATATGGTGGTATATGTAGATTGGGTATAATTTATATTTACCACCTTTTTATATCTATATTTAATATTTTACTTTATATGGTTAATACTAGCTTTATTTTTTGCGGTGTTAGTATATAATATATATGATATACATAATTTTTTGAAAGGATGAATAATTACAATGGAAAATAAAAACCCAATAGTAACTATAGAAATGGAAAATGGTAAGAAAATAGTAGCAGAGTTATATCCAAATATAGCTCCAAACACTGTTAAAAATTTTGTTAGCTTAATAGAAAAAGGATACTACAATGGAGTAGGATTCCACAGAGTAATACCTGGATTTATGATTCAAGGTGGATGCCCTAACGGAAATGGAATGGGTGGACCAGGATATTCTATAAAAGGAGAATTCACTAACAATGGATTCACTAACAATTTAAAGCATGAAAGAGGAGTATTATCGATGGCTAGAACAATGGTTCCTAATTCAGCAGGTTCTCAGTTCTTTATAATGCATCAAACATCTCCACACTTAGATAGAGAATATGCTTCTTTTGGTAGAGTAATAGAAGGTATGGATGTAGTAGATGAAATAGCAAATACAAGAACAGATAGAATGGACAAGCCTAAAGAGCCTCAAGTTATGAAGACTGTTACAGTAGAAACATTTGGACAAGACTATTCAGATGTAGAAAAAATGTAATTATAATTTAATTTTAAATGTATTGATATTTTATGTTTACTTTATGTCGAATTTCGTATAAAATAGTAAGGTAATAAATCCTAAAAACATAAAAACCAAAAAACATATTTAAAAAAGTAAGAAATATTATTGTTAAACCAGTTTAGTTGATTACACGTTCGAAGTGAATCAAAGCAAAGAAACAACATGATTTATAAAAGAGACTATTAAATGATAGTTTCGAAAAAAGGTGAGCTCATAAGAGTTCACCTTTTTGTTTTATATATAGATATTTATATTACATATTTCTAACAGCAGTTGTTAAGTTTGGTACTAATTGTTTCTTTCTAGAAACTACTCCTGGAGCAAATACTCCTTGAGTACTTTCTACATTAAATGCTTCAGATATTAACTTATCTTCTGCTTTGTATATTAAGTAAGAACCTTCTTTTATTATATCAGTTACAGCAAGAACTAACATATCATAGTCAGTAGAGTTTATATAAGATAAGAATTGATCTTGCTTAGCAAATATAGACTCTATATCTAAAGTAAATACTTGACCTATACCTACTCTTTTTCCGCTCATACTAAATTCTTTAAAGTCCATATTTACTATTTCTTCTATGCTATATTCATCTAAAGAAGTTCCGAACTTGAACATTTCCATTCCGTAAGATTCCATGTCAACTCCAGCTATTTTACTTAATTCTTCACAAGCTTGTTTGTCTAGTTCAGTAGTAGTTGGAGATTTAAATATTAAAGTATCTGATAATATAGCAGATAATAATAAACCAGCTATAGATTTAGGTATTTCAACATTATGCTCTTTGAACATTTTGTAAATTATAGTACAAGTACATCCAACAGGCATAACTCTTATAGATACAGGAACATCAGTAGATATTCCACCTATTTTATGATGATCAACTATTTCAACTAAGTTAGCTTCTTCTATACCATCGGCACTCTGAGCAACTTCATTGTGATCAACTAATACTACATTTTTCTTAGTTGGATTTAAAAGGTGCTCTCTAGCAACTAACCCTAAGAAGTTATTATTGTCATCAACTACAGGATAAGATCTGAAGTTAGTGTTTAACATAGTTTCCTTAACATCATCAGCGTAATCACTCTCATTGAAGATAATTAAATCTTCTTTAGTTATTATATCTGATAAGTAATTAGATTGATTTATTATATTTGATGTTTTGTAAGTATCCGAATCAACAGTAATAATTGATACTTTATTTTGCTTAGCAAGAGCTAATAATTCATCATGTATAATAGTACCACCAGTTACAACTAAAAGTTTAACTTTTGTATCAATAGCGTATTCAATCATGTCATATCTATTTCCAACTATAGCAATATCACCTTCACATAAAAGGTCCATTACTGTATCCATGTTAAACGATAAAGTAACTACTCTTCCTGTTACCTCTTCGTCACAATTTACAAGGACTGAACCATTAAGGTTTTTGCATATATTTGTTATAGAAGTATGTATAGTATTAAAATGTTGATGAAGAAGGCTCTCAGCAATTTCCTTCATTGTAACTATTCCTTCGAACTTCTTATCTTCAGATACGATAGGTAAAGTTTTAACACCTTTATCACTCATAAGAGAGTATGCTTCAAGTACAGAAGCTGATGGAGTTAAAGCATTAACTTTGTTGTAGCTTAAATCCTTAACTTGTATTTTTACGTTGTCTAATATCTTAGGAGCATCTACTTTGAAGTAATTTAAAGCAAATTGAGCTTCTTTTCTTGGCTTTCCTAAGGCGCAAGCAATTGCGTTTTCACCTAATTGATTTTTTAGGTATGTTAATGAAATTGATGAGCATATTGAATCTGTATCTGGATTCTTATGCCCGAAAACTAATAATGTCATTAAAAAAACTCCTTTCATAAAAGTAATTATTAAATTAACTAAAATCATCTTGATAATAGGTTAAGACTAAATTTAATTCTTAAATATTATACCAAAAGGAGGCATATATTTGTTGATAAAAAAGAAAAAAAATAATAAAGTAATTCTATTATTACCCATTTTGTTAATCATAATAACAGTAGTATTGAGTATAAGAATATTAGGTAAAGAAAATAGTAAATACAATGATAATACAAAAGTACTATCTACTATAAGCCAAGTTTTAGATTTGAATACGGTTAAATACACTTATAGCAATATAGTAGCAGTAAAAAAAGATAAGAGTATAAATGATATAAAAATTCCTTTTACAGAGCAGTCTTTTATAATTAAATATGAAGGAGTTATTAATGGAGGAATAAAACCAGAAGATATAACAATAATTGAGAATACAGGAAAGAAAATAAAAATAGAAGTAGATCAGTGTAGAATATTGAATCACTACATAGATGACGAAAATTTATATGTATATGATATTAAAAATTCTATTTTTAATAAAATGGGTACAAATGATATATTATCTGATATAAGTAAATATAAGAAGGAATATGAAGATAAGATATTGAAAGAAGGGTTTATGGAAGAAATAAAAGAAAATACAAAAGCAAGTTTAATTAATTTATTAAAGAATATTGGCTATGAAGAAATAAATGTATCTTTTAAAAAGGAGTAAATATATGATAAACATTAAGATAAGCGATAAGTTAAAAGAAAAATGTCCAAACACCACTGTAGCATCAATAGAAGCTAAAGTATCTGTTAGAGATGGAGATGAGCATTTATGGAAAATTATAAATGATAAATGCGAAGAAATAAAAAATAATATAAAGAAAGATGAAGTATTGAAAATAAAAAATATAGAGACTTCTAGAATCGCATATAAAAAGTTAGGAAAGGATCCAAGTAGATATAGACTTTCATCTGAATCACTTGCTAAAAGAGTAGTAAAAGGTATGGATTTATATAAAGTAAATAACGTAGTAGATATAAATAATTTAATATCACTAGAAAGTTTTTATTCAGTTGGGACTTATGATTTAAGCAAATTAGGAAAAGAAATTATTTTCACTATAGGTGGAGAAAATCAGAGATATGATGGCATTGGTAGAGGCTCAATTAATTTAGAAAATCTACCTGTATTTGAAGATGAAATTGGGAAATTTGGAAGTACTACATCAGATTCAGAAAGGGCAATGATAACATCAGATACTAACCATATACTTATGAATATTATAGCTTTTGACAAAGACGAAGAACTAAATAGATATTTAGATTATGCGATAGATTTATTAGAAAAGTATGCAGATGCTGTGATAATTGATAAAAAAGTGACTTACTAAAGTTGAATATAGTATTTACTATGATATGTGGTGAAATTATCTCACCACATTTTTATTTTGCTTATTAAATTTTATAAAAGTTTATAGAAAATTAATAGTATACAAGTATTAATGTATAAAATTTAACAATCGAAAGAGAAGTAAAAATTATAAAAATATTTTGTATACAAAATAAAGAATTCAATATATTACTTAGAAAAAAGACCTAAAAGTATTAAAAAATACAGCTTTATAAAGGTAATATAAAAAGAAACGTTTTCATTAAAAAGATTGAAAAAAAATTAACAAAAGTTGTTGACACTTATATTTAATTAAAGTATCATAATTTATATAATAAAGTTTGTTAAATAACTAACGTATTTAAATGAATTATATGGGGGATACGAAAATGAGCAAAGAGTCAAGAAAACTAAAAGTAGTAGATAATGAATTCAGTGTTGAAAATATGATTGATGAGCTAGTTCTAAAAGCAGAAAAGGCTAAACAAGCTATGCTAAGCTTAGATCAAGATGCAATAGATACTATAGTTAGAGAAATGTCAATGGCTGGTTTAGATAAACATATAGAACTTGCACAAATGGCAGTAGATGAAACTAAAAGGGGAATATTTGAAGATAAGGTAACTAAAAATATGTTCGCTACAGAATATATTTATAATAGTATAAAATACAATAAAACTGTTGGAGTAATAGAAAAAAATGAAGAAGAAGGATATATGCTAATAGCTGAGCCAGTAGGTGTAGTTGCAGGAGTAACACCAGTTACTAATCCAACTTCTACAACAATGTTTAAATCATTAATATCAATCAAGGGTAGAAACCCAATCATATTCAGCTTCCATCCATCAGCTCAAAAATGTTCTTCAGAAGCAGCAAGAATATTAAGAGATGCAGCTGTAAAAGCAGGAGCACCAGAAGACTGTATACAATGGATAGAAAAACCATCAATAGAAGCTACTAATTTATTAATGAAGCATGACGGAGTATCAGTGATACTTGCTACTGGTGGACCAGGAATGGTTAAATCAGCGTACTCTTCGGGAAAACCAGCCCTTGGGGTTGGAGCAGGAAATGTTCCTTGCTATATAAACAAAACTGCAGATATAAAACAAGCAGTAAATGATTTAATACTATCAAAAACTTTCGATAATGGAATGATATGTGCTTCTGAGCAAGCAGTAATAATAGATGAAGAAATATACAATGAAGTAACAGATTTAATGAAATACTATGGATGTTACTTTGTAAATAAAGAAGAAAAAGAAAAATTACAAGGATTAGTTATAAATAATGAAACTTGTTCATTAAATCCAAATATAGTAGGACAAAGTCCATATACAATAGGACAAATGGCAGGGATAAATGTTCCTAAAGATGCAAAAATGATAGTTGCAGAACTTGAAAAGGTAGGAATGGAAGATCCTTTATCAAAAGAAAAGTTAAGTCCAGTGCTTGCTTGTTTCAAGGTTAAAAATGCTCAAGAAGGTATACAAAAATGTGTAGAGATGACTGAATTTGGAGGACTAGGACATTCAGCTGTTATACATTGTAACGATGATGATATAATATTAGAGTTTAGTAAAAGAGTAAGAACAGGTAGATTACTTGTGAATGCACCTTCTACTCATGGGGCAATAGGTGATATATACAATGCAAATATACCATCATTAACGTTAGGATGTGGATCTATGGGGAATAACTCAACGACAGAAAATGTATCAGCAAGTAACTTAATCAATGTTAAGAAAGTTGCAATGAGAAAAGTAAATATGCAATGGTTCAAAGTTCCAGAAAGAATCTACCATGAATTTGGTTCTATAAGCTACTTAGAAAAATTACCAAATGCTAATAGAGTAATGATAGTAACTGATAGAGTTATGGTTCAGTTAGGAAATGTAGATAAAATAAATCACCAATTAAGAAAAAGAAGAAATCCTGTGATGATAGATGTATTCTGTGATGTAGAGCCAGATCCATCAGTAGAAACAGTGTTAAATGGTGCAGAAGCTATGAGAAAATTCAAGCCTGACACTATAATAGCTCTTGGTGGAGGTTCGGCAATGGATGCTGCTAAAGCTATGTGGCTATTCTACGAAAATCCAGAAGCTAACTTTGATGATTTAAGATTAAAATT
Organism: Romboutsia faecis; assembly: GCF_014323405.1. Classification (GTDB taxonomy): domain Bacteria; phylum Bacillota; class Clostridia; order Peptostreptococcales; family Peptostreptococcaceae; genus Romboutsia_E; species Romboutsia_E faecis. The sequence continues at coordinate 23,315 of NZ_JACRWE010000005.1, forward strand.
TGCAGATATAAGAAAGAGAGTATTTAAGTTCCCTAAATTAGGAAGACAAGCGCAATTAGTGGCAATACCAACTACTTCAGGAACTGGTTCAGAAGTTACTTCTTTCGCAGTTGTTACAGATAAATTAAATAATATGAAATATCCTTTAGCTGACTACGAGTTAACTCCAGATGTGGCTATAATAGATCCAACTTTAGTTATGACAGTACCAGCAGGTGTTACAGCCGATACAGGAGTTGACGTATTAACTCATGCTATAGAAGCATACGTTTCAATAATGGCAACAGATTATACAGATGCATTAGCATTAAAAGCAATACAATTAGTATTTGATTACTTACCAAAAGCTTATAGAAATGGAAATGACAAAGAAGCAAGAGAAAAAATGCATAACGCATCTTGTATGGCAGGTATGGCATTTACAAATGCATTCTTAGGAGTAAACCACTCATTAGCTCATAAATTAGGTGGAGAGTTCCATATACCACATGGTAGAGCAAATGCTATATTATTACCACATGTTATAAAGTATAATGCTACTAAACCTTCTAAATTTGTTGCGTTCCCTAAATATAAAGAGTTCGTAGCAGATAAGAAATACGCTGAAATAGCTAGATTCTTAGGATTAAAAGCAAATACTGTAGAAGAAGGTGTTCAAAGCTTAATAGATGCAGTAAATAACTTATTAGTTGAATTAAATATACCAAAGACAATAAAAGAGTGTGGAGTATTAGAAGAACAATTTTTAGCAAAGGTAGATAAATTATCTTTAGATGCTTTTGATGATCAGTGTACTCCAGCTAACCCAAGATTACCATTAGTTGAAGAATTAAAAGGTATATACTTAACAGCTTTTGGTCAAATTATAGAAAAGTAATTATTTAAAAATTCTGAAATTAATATTAAATAATTAAATAATATAGATTATTATTTAATTATAAAAGAGGGGCCTATTAAGGCCCTTATTTTATAATTAAATACTTGTCCTTGTAATAAGTACTTTTTCTTGGTTATTTTTTATATTGAATATATAATTTTTGTAATCAAATTCAAAGTTGGCAAAGGCTGAGAATAGATCTATATCTCTCATTAAATGTATTGTCATTAGATGATTGTCCTTATTTATTCTTAAAATTAATGACCTTACAAAAGGAAATTGAATTCTTGAATTGAAAAACTTACACCCATCACAGTCGATATCTAAGCTACGGTAATTTACATCTATAAATAAGTCTATATCTCCTTCCTCTTCTCTTATTATTCTATATTCAAAATCTGTATCTAATTTTAGATTTCCTATTTCTATCATGGTGCCACTCCCTGCTTTATTTAAATTCTTTCTAATTATAACTTATATATAAAGTATTAACTATACTAAAGTAAATATTTATATACTATGTGGATTATTTAAGAAATAAAAAGAGCTTTCATTGGGGGAATGAAAGCTCAAAATTGGGGGAGATTGAGTTAAATATTTAATTTTCATTAACTATTATTGTCCAATAATAACTTTTTATACATTAAAAATAAAAAAATTATTATTAATTTTAAAGAATTAAAATATATTTGTACTTACAATCTCTATCTCTTAGGATTTATAAACTTAGAACCTAAATATTTTTTTATGTCCTCATCAGAAGAAAAGTCGTCAATAAGAATTTCTCTACAGCTATCTTCTAAAATAACTAAAACCTCACAGTCACCTTTTAAAAATGCTTTTTGAACTGTTTCTTCTCTAACTTCTCTTTTTTTAGTTATTCCTTTTTTAGTTTTCTCATAGTCCTTAACGAAATAACTATCCATCATATTTATTATCTTTGTATATCTATTCATAAAATTACCTCCTACGATTAATCATATAAAATGTGTTATAATAATTGTTTGTATTAACCTAATAATTATAACAAGGAGTAATAATAATGACTAGTATAAAAAAAGTAGATATTTACAAATGTATAGATTTTGCTCATGAAAATGAATTATTTGATAAATTGAATAGTATATATAATACTTTACCAAGTGGAGAGTGTACTGGATGTGGTAAGTGTTGTAATGAATCTGTAGGAATAAATTTAGTTGAATTTATAAACATATATAATTACTTAAAGGATAAAGAAAAACTGAGAAAAGAATCATTAGATAGAATATTAGATTATTATTTCTTAGAGTACATAGAAAAAAGATGTTGCCCTTTTAGAGATGAAAATAATAGATGCTTAATTTATGAGGTAAGACCTCTTAATTGTAGATTATTTGGTCATTGGAAAAAAGATGATTATAATAAAAACTTAGACAATGTAACTCAAAGAAATAAAGACTACCAAGAGCTTATGAAGTCTAAACATGGATTTGATATAAGCGATGAAGTAGTTAATTTTAAAATTAAATACTGTGAAAATTTTAAACCTAAGAAAGATTATTTAGATAAAGCTACAAGATTAAGTTTTTCGGATGAAATAATGACTTTAGACTCAAGGTTTTTTGCAAATGAAATTATAGATATAGAATTTAGAGATAGAGGAATTGTAGAATATTTTATAGAATCACTATTACATCAGAATGTAGCTTACAATATAAAGCTAAGGGTTTCTAAGGATGAAAAAATAAGAGAAAGAACAATTAATAGATTAAAAAGAATATTGATAAGATAAGTGGTGAAATTATGGAATTGATAAATATAAAGGGAAATACCTTTTATATAAAGGGAGGAACTAACACAGGTATATATTTATTTGAAGATCATACAGCAGTTATGATAGATCCAGGGCTATCAGGGTTAAGACCTAAAAGGATTATGAAAATTCTAGCAAATAATAATATTAGCTTAAAATTTATAGTAAACACTCATGAACATGATGATCACTATGGTTCATGTAATCAATTCAAGTTAGAAAATAAGGATATAAAGGTACTATCATCTAAGTATGCAAAGATATATATAGATAATCCAGAATTATTTTCTAAATACATAGTTGGAGGAAGAGCTAATAATTTTTTTAATAAAGGTCTAAAAAATGAATCTTTAGATAATCTAAAAGTAGATGATACTCTAGACGAAGGTAAGGTAATATTAAATAGAGAAATATTTCAGGTAATAGAGTTTAAAGGTCATACTCCTGGCAGTATAGGCATTATGACTAATGATAAAATATTATTTGTAGGAGATTTGCTAGTAAATAAGGATATGCTTAATAAATATGATTTTTTATTTATTTTTGATATAGAAGAGTATTTAAATAGTCTAAAAAAAATTAGAAACATAGATTTTGAATATATAGTATTGGGGCATGGTAAAAATATAATATCAAAAGAAGATAGTGAAGAATTAATTAAAATGCATGAGAAAGCTATAAATAAGTATATTAGTCAAATTAGAATAGAGCTAAATGAACCTATAGGATTAGAACAGTTATTAAAAAATATAATAATAAAAAATAATTTAAGCTACAATTATAAAGAGTTTTATTTTTATAAGAGCTCTTTAATGTCAGTGATAAGTTATTTATGTGATTTGGATGAAATTAAGTATATATTAAAGGACGGAGAGCTGCTTTATTATATCCAAAAAAATCAAATTATGATAAAATAAGTATGACTGTAAAAATAGAAACAAAGGGTGAGCAAGATGGAATATGAAAGATGGGATGAAGTATTGGCTCCTTATGAACATGCTGTAGAAGAATTAAAAGTAAAATTCAAAAATATAAGAAAAGAGTTTCTAACTAAGGGAGAATATTCTCCTATTGAGTTTGTTACAGGAAGAACTAAGAAAATAGCCTCAATTATTTCAAAGGCTAAAAGACTTGATATACATGATATTGAAAGAGATATGGAAGATATAGCTGGGATAAGAATAATGTGCCAGTTTGTAGAGGATATATATACTATAGTAGAATTAATTAAACTTAGAAGCGATATGACCATTGTGTATGAAAAAGATTATATAGAGAATTTTAAAGATAGCGGATATAGAAGTTATCATGTTATTATAAAATATCCGATAAATTCTATAGCTGGGTCAAAGGAAATTTTATGTGAAATACAAATAAGAACATTAGCAATGAACTTTTGGGCAACGATAGAGCATTCTTTAAAATATAAATATGAGCACTATATCCCCGAAGACTTAGCCGTGAGATTAAGAAGAGCTGCAGATGCTGCATTCTTACTAGATCAAGAGATGAGTGAGATAAGAGAGGATATTATGAAAGCTCAAGTGATGTATCAAGTAAAAACTGTAACAGTTAGAGATGTATTGAATAAAATTCAAGAGCTATACAATTTAGGAGATACTCATAAGGCAATAATTTATCAAAGACGACTAGATAAAATAGATAATGAAGAAGATATAACTGAAATAATAAAATTAAAAAGAGAAATAGATGATTTATTAGAAGTGTATAAAGACACTAGAACTAAGAAGTAAAGGGGAGCTGTCTCAAGTAATTTTGAGGTAGCTTCTTTGACTTTTATGAAAAATAAAGTTTTATATAGATATATATAGGAAATAATGTAATTTAAGATGTAAAAAGAGAGGAATTAGATATGAGTTTATATGCAATAGGAGATTTACATTTTTCAACATCTGTAAATAAACCAATGAATGTATTTGGGAATAATTGGGATAATCATGAAGAAAAAATAATTGATAGTTGGAAACTTAAAGTAAAGCCAGAAGATACTGTATTGGTATTAGGAGATACATCTTGGGGGATAAACTTAGAAGAGGCTAAGTCTGACTTAGATATAATAAGTGAACTTCCAGGACAAAAGTATTTTGTAAAGGGAAACCATGATTATTGGTGGACCACTGTTACAAATTTAAATAAATTATATGATAATTGTAAGTTTATGCAAACCAACTTCTATGAATATGGTGAGTATGCTATTTGTGGAGGAAGAGGATGGATTTGCCCTAACGATGTTAAGTTTGATTCTAAAGATGAACAAATTTACAAAAGAGAAGAAAATAGAATAAGGATATCTTTAGAAGCAGCTAGAAAGAGTGGATATGAAAAAATAATGGTTGTTACGCATTATCCACCTACTAATGATAAATTAGAAGAATCTATTTTTACAAGGTTATATGAAGAGTATAAAGTTGAAAAAGTTATATATGGACATTTACATGGAAGAGAATCTTTTAAGATGGGACTAAAAGGTATTAGAAATGGAGTGGAATATATACTAGCTTCTTGTGATTACTTAGATTTTGATTTAATTAAAATTTTGGATTAATAAACTATTTAAATGTAAATAATATAAAAAGTATTGAAATGGGGGAAATATAAGTTTTATTTATATGAAAAGGAGAATTAATATATGAGATGGATATTAGTATTCATATTTTTATATCTTATACCCCTTATAGTATTATTTAGAAATAATAAAAATTTTAAAAAGGCTTGTATGTATGGAAGCATATATACTGTACTTGCAACAACCATAGTAATAAGTAATATTTATATGAGTGGACTCAACAAGATTGAAGAAGCATTATATTATCAAAATTATGCTTTTGACCAAAGATATAAAGATAAGTACGTTTCAAATTTTGAAAAAGATAAAAAGAATAAACATAACAAAGAAAATATAGGAAGCAGTAATGTAGAAAGTGAAAGTTCAAATCAAAGTAATAAACAGTCTAAGGATAAAAATGTAGACAATCCTGTACTAAATATAGAAGAAAAAGAAACAGAAAAAGAGACTGTAAAAGAAAAAATAAAAAGTAACAAAGAATCTGATTTAGAGAAACTTGATGAGTTCAAACAAGATATATATGATATAGAAAAAGTAGCATTACTTCCTATGAGAGATTGTATTCCTTATACTAAGGATATAGCAAAAAACTTGAGCAAAATTTCAGAAATAAGAGATGATATCGTATATGCAGAGGAAATGTGTAATGATGTTATTGATATATATAGCACAATGGAGATACCGAAACTTTCTAATGAGGAGTATGAAATAGTATTAAGTAATGCAAGAGATGATGTTAAAAAAGCATATGAATTAAGAAAGAAAGCTATGGAAAGTGCAATAAAGCTTTTGGATACAAAAAATCCTAAGTACATAGGAAAGATAACAGAATACTTAAAGCTATCAGATAATCAGATTGCTAGTTTCAAAGAAAGAGTAAAGGATTTAAAAACTAAAATAGATGAAAATTAAATGGAAAATTCTTAAAAAGCTTGCCTTAGATGGCAAGCTTTTTGGTATTATATACATATACTTAGATTATATATTTTGATTTATAATTTAATATATGCTATAATTTCTAACTATTAAACATTAAAACATTAATGGAGGGGCTTATGAGTAATTTAAATATATGTATTGATATAGATGGGACAATAACTAGTCCGTACCATTTTATTCCATATTTAAATAATATGTATAATAAAAATTTAACAAAAGATGAATGTACAACTCTTGACTGGACAAAATTATACGGTGAAGATATAGAAGATATATTAAATAAGTTTCATAATGAATATATGAACGCCTATGAAGAAGCAGAGGTTATAGAAGGTGCAAGAGATATAATAAAAGAATTATATGAAAGGAATAATTTATATTTTGTTACAGCTAGAAGTGAATCTTTAACAGGAATTACAACTAATTGGTTAAATAAAAATGGTTTTTCTGATATTGAGGTATATTTACTAGGTAGTGATTATAAAATAGAAAAAGCAAAAGAATTAAATTGTAATTTATTTATAGAAGATAATCCTTCTAATGCTGTACAAATTGCTGAAGCTGGTATAAATGTTATATTAATGGACGCAAATTATAACAAAGATACTGAGCATGAGAGAATAACCAGAGTAAAGGATTGGAAACAAATTAAAGAATTAATAGAGAGTCATTATTAAATTTATAATGGGGGAGGCGATATAGTGATAGAGTTAAAATTAAAAAACAGAAAAGGAAACTTTAATGTAAATAGCAAGGATGTAATGGATATTTTAAAGTTACGACCAGATTTTGAGTATGTTCAAGATATATCCAATACAATAAATCAAGACAATATAATGGCTTTTGACTGCCAATTATCTGAAGAAATATTTGCAATGGAAGATGTAGAAGAATTGCTTGAAGAAATGGGAGAAAACTTAGATGAATCGTACTTCAATGTAATATTTGAAGATGTAAGAGTATATCTAAAAGACGCAACAGATGAAATCGAAGCTGAATTACAAGAGATTTATTTAGTCGATAATATTAGATGCTTCTTTGATGTATATAATATAGATGAAGGTTTTACAGACTTCAAATTTGTATTTGTAGTAAGTTTTGAAGATATAAAAATAGCATCATTAACTAATTTAGCTAAAATAGTAGCTAAAAGACAATTAGTAGGTGCCTCAAAATTTTATAGTTAAAAATAGAGCTATTTTAATATAATTACTAGTGACGAAGATCTGGATGGAAATATAAATTTATATTTTCTACTTCTTAACATCTATATTAAGGTTAATCATTTATTTTTATACGAAATAGAGTAGGAGTAAAAAAGACTATAATAAACTTAAAATAAGTTCATTATAGTCTTTTAATTTATTATTAAGAATTAAGCTTTGTTTATTGAACCGAATAATTCCATTTTTTCTTTAACGCAAGTTTTTATAGCTTCAAATCCTGGAGCTAATAATTTACGAGGGTCAAATCCTTTACCTTGTAAATCTTTACCTTCTTCTATGTACTTACGAGTAGCTTCAGCGAATACTAACTGACACTCAGTATTAACATTTATTTTAGAAACTCCTAAAGATATAGCTTCTTTTATCATTTCCTCAGGTATACCAGTACCACCGTGTAATACTAATGGCATATCTCCTGTAGCATTATTTATAGCAGCTAATGCATCAAAGTTTAATCCTGCCCAGTTTTCTGGATATTTACCATGGATATTTCCTATACCAGCAGCTAACATATCTACACCTAAGTCAGCTATTTGCTTACACTCAGCTGGATCTGCTATTTCACCAGCACCAACAACACCATCTTCTTCTCCGCCTATAGAACCAACTTCTGCTTCTACAGAGATTCCTTTAGCATTTGCTATTTCTATTATTTCTTTTGTTTTAGATATATTTTCTTCTATAGAGTAGTGAGAACCGTCGAACATAACAGAAGAGAATCCTGCTTCTATTACCTTTAATGCTCCATCGTAGCTACCATGATCTAAGTGAAGAGCCACTGGAACTGTTATATTTAATCCTTCTAATAATCCATTAACCATTCCAACTACAGTCTTATAGCCACCCATGTATTTTCCAGCACCTTCAGATACACCTAATATAACTGGTGAATTATTTTCTTGTGCTGTTAATAATATTGCTTTAGTCCACTCTAAGTTATTTATATTGAATTGACCTACAGCATATTTCCCTTCTCTAGCCTTAATTAACATTTCTTTAGCAGAAACTAACATAGTTAAACCTCCATAAAAACAAAATTTATAAAATTTACCCATCTTCTTTATTATATCTTTAAAATAAAAAAAGGTATATAGTAAATTGTAATAACTTCAAATTAAAAGTATAATAATATCTATAAATTAATATCTGTTAAAAATATTATTATAAACCATGAAAAAACTTACTTAAAGGAAGGTAATATTATAAATGGCTAAAAAACAACGTATTGATAAAATACTTTCAAACATAGGTTGTGGAAGTAGAGCGGAAATAAAAAGATATTGTAAATATGGGAGTATAGTAGTCAATGGGCAAACTGTATCTAATCCAGGACTTCAGGTAGATCCTGAGAAAGATGAAATATTATTTAATGGTGAAAAAATCACATATAGAGAATTCGTATATATAATGATGAATAAACCTGATGGATATATAAGTGCGACATTTGATAAAAGAGACCCTATTGTTTTAGATTTAATAGATCCATCATATTTGGTATTTGAACCATTTCCAGTTGGAAGACTAGATAAGGATACAGAAGGTTTGCTAGTACTTACTAATGATGGACAGCTTTCTCATAGAGTTTTATCTCCAAAAAAACACGTACCTAAGACGTATTATGCTAAAATAGATGGAGTAGTAACCGAAGAAGATATAGATGCTTTTGAAAAAGGTGTAACTCTTGATGATGGATATGAAACAATGTCTTCACAATTAAAAATACTAAAGAGTGGAGAAGAGTCAGAAATAGAACTTACTATACATGAAGGAAAATTTCACCAAGTTAAAAGAATGTTTGAGAGTGTAGGTAAAAAAGTAGTATACTTAAAAAGGCTTTCTATGGGTAAATTAAAATTAGATGAAAGTTTAGCGTTAGGAGAATATAGAGAGTTAACTGAAGAAGAAATAAAACTAATAGAAGAAAGATAGTTTTAAAATATATAGATGTAACGGAGGAAGTATCGTGAAGAGAAAAGACATAATTGAATTTGAAGTAGATAAGATGGAGTTCGGTGGGACTACTGTTAGTATGTTAGGTAACAAGGAAATCCATATGAAGGGCGGAATAAGTGGGCAAAAAGTTAAGGCAGCAGTAAAAAAAGCTAGAAGCAAAAAAGCAGAAGTTAAAATGTTAGAAATATTAGAAAAGTCTCCAATAGAAACAGCTAATCCATGTAAACATTTTGGAATCTGTGGTGGATGTACTATACTATCTGTACCATATGAAAAGCAACTTGAAATAAAAGAAAGACAAGTTATGGACTTATTCTTAAACCAAGATATATTTGGATTCCAATTTTTAGGAATAGAAGGAAGTCCTCAGGATAGACTTTATAGAAATAAGATGGAATATACTTTTGGTGATGAAATGAAGGATGGTCCTCTTACGCTAGGTCTTCATAAAAAAGGGAGACACATAGATATACTAACTGTTGATGGATGTTACTTAGTAGATCAAGATTTCATAAAGGTGTTAACTTCTACGGTTGAATATTTTGATGAAAAGAAATTACCTTATTATAGATGTATGAGTCATAAAGGATATTTAAGAAACCTTGTTGTTAGAAAAGGTATAAACACTAATGAATTAATGGTTAATATAGTTACTTCATCTCAAGAAGATTTCGATATGACAGAGTATAAAGAAATGTTATTAAATCTTGAAACACAAGCAGAGATAGTAAGTATATTACACACTATAAATGATGGACTTGCAGATGCAGTTCAATGTGATGAATTAAGAGTATTACACGGTAGAGATTATATAAATGAAGAATTATTAGGACTTAAATTTACAATATCTCCATTCTCATTCTTCCAAACAAATACTAAGGGAGCAGAGAAACTTTACTCAATAGCTAGAGATTTTGTAGGAGATCATGAGAATAAAGTAGTATTTGACTTATATAGTGGAACAGGAACAATAGGTCAAGTTATGGCAGGAGCTGCTAAAAAGGTATACGGAATAGAATTAATAGAAGAGGCAGTTGTTGCAGCTAACAATAATGCAAAATTAAATGGGTTAACAAACTGTGAATTCGTAGCAGGAGATGTTGCAAAAACTGTTAAAAATTTCAAAGTTAAACCTGATTTAATAATAGTTGATCCACCAAGACCGGGTGTTCACAAAGATGCTATAAGAGATATATCAGGATTTGGAGCAAAAGAAATAGTTTATATTTCTTGTAACCCAAAAACTTTGGTATTAGATTTAGTTGAATTTAAAAAGTACGGGTATGAGGTTGAAAAGGTTAAGTGCATGGACATGTTCCCTAATACTCCTCATGTAGAGACTATAGTAAAATTAAAAAAAGTTAACTAAGAAATTATTAAACATATAAAAAATGGCTAAACAAATTATGTTTAGCCATTTTTATTTATCTTGAATAGATGCTTACTTCAATAAATTAAATTATAATGTAATAGTAAATATTTTAAAATATATTATGACTGCAAGGGGGGAATTAAATGATGATTAAGCTAGTAGCAGCAGATATGGATGGAACTTTACTAAATAGCAAAAAGGAGTTATCTCCAAATTTATTTAATACAGTAAATAAGTTAAGAGATAAAGGTATAAAGGTTGCAATAGCAAGTGGAAGACAGTATTATAATTTATTAAAAATTTTTGAAGAAATAAAAGATGATTTGATATTTATAAGTGATAATGGTTCTATTGTATTTGAAGGTGAAGAGAATATTTTTATAAGTGAAATAGAAGAGGAAAAATTAATTGAGCCAGTAGAAGTTATTCGTAACATAGATAATGCATATCCAATATTATGTGGGGAAAAATCTGCATATGTAGAAGATGATAATTCAGAGTTTCTTCATAATGCAAGGATGTACTATGAGCGCTTAGAAGTAGTACCGAATATACTAGAAGTAATAAAAAAAGATAAAATATGTAAAATAGCTGTATTTGATGGGAATGGAGCTGAAACTAATAGTTATCCATTATTAGAGAAATTCAATGATAAATTATTAGTTTGTTTATCAGGTGAAAATTGGGTTGACTTTATGAATTTAGATATTAATAAAGGTAATGCAATAAAGAAGTTACAAGAAATATATGAAATTACTTATGATGAGTGTATGGCATTTGGAGATTATTTAAATGACTATGAAATGATGCAAGAATGTAAACATAGTTATGCAATGGCGAATGCACATCCCAAGTTAAAGGAAATATGTAATTATGAAGCCAAATCTAACGATGAAGATGGAGTAGTAGATACATTGAATAATTATTTGTTAAAATTAAATAGGAGACCCTGTAATAAGGAATAGTAATTAAATTTAGCTCAATAAAGGTAGCCAAGATTGATGAGAGTTTATCAAGGAAATATTTAATAAATGGAACCTTTTATTGCTATACTTAAAGATAAGTTTAGTAGTAAACACTAAACAAATTGGATGGAAATACGGAAAATCCGTTCTATCAATATATGATGGAGTTTTTTATATTTGAGTAAATTATATAAACTTTTATTAAAAAAGTTTTATGAAGAGAGATAATATTAACAAAATCTTTATCCTTTGATAACTATCTTAATACCATATTTATGTAGAAATTCGTAAAATAGTAAGTATAAAATACAGTTACAAGGGAGTGTTGATTATGTTAGCATTTGAATATAAAGTAAACTCTTATGAAGTTGAAGAAAAAGAAGCCATTGATTGCTTAAAAAAATATAATTATGAATTGGCTAAAGAACATATATATAATATGATGATGGAAGAAGATTCTTTTCCTGAAGGTCATAACTTACTAGGTATTATGTATGAGTTACAAGGAGATTTAGATTTAGCTAGAAAACATTATAGAGCCTCTTATGCATTAGATCAAACATATAAGGCAGCGGATAAGAATTTACAAAGAGTTACTTCTTTTCAATATATATTTAAATTAGAAGATATAGATTATGGAAATAAGATTTACAACGAAGAATATAATTTGTATAAATTAGTATACGACAAAAGAAATATAGGTAGGTTATTAAAAAGATAATGAATCACCAATTAAAATAAAGTTTAGATAATTTTATTTTAATTGGTGTTTTTTATTGTATATATTATTTAAGGTATGTTGTATTTTAATTAATTTGATTCTATAATTTAATAAAATAGTTTAATTAAGGAGGATTAATACAATGATTCCAGATAATTCAAAAGAGGATATTTCTGGTAATAATAACCATAAATTTATCAAAAATAAAATACTGAAAAATTTAATAACAATTATTTTTATAATGTCAATGGCAACTCTAATAGGGTTGTTTTTTAAAGCGTTTGAATTAAATGAATCTAGTATTATTTTAGTATTTATACTAGGAGTATTGTTTTCAGCTATTAAGACAGATGGATATATATATGGAATATCTACATCTATAGTAGGCGTTTTATCATTTAATTTCTTTTTTACAGAGCCATATTATACTTTTATAGCATACAGAGCAGACTACCCTATTACCTTTTTTATTATGCTAATTTCAGCATTGATAACTAGTACTTTGACGTCTAAAATAAAAAGAGAAATCAAGTTATCAAATATGAGAGAACAAAGGATAAGGTTATTATACGAAAATAATAAGAATTTGCTTAAAGCTAAAAATAAAGATGAAATAGTGGAAATATGTAATTCTAGTTTAGTTGATATATTAAATAGGTCCGTAGCTACAGCAATCGTAGATAATGATGAGAATTTAAAGAAAATAGTTGTAGAGATATTTGACAATGAAGATGCAAATGGGATATTCCAATCACCATTAGAGAAATGTGCATTAAAAGAATGTTTCAATTTAGGAGAAGAAATTGGATGTGGAACAGATCTTTATCAAAATGCAAAAACATTTAATTTTCCTATAAAAGGACATAAAAATACTCTAGGAGTTATAGGTATATCTTGTATTGACAGTGTAGGACTAACTGAAAATGAAAAGATACTATTAAAATCTGTCTCTAATCAAGTTGCACTAGCAATTGAAAGAGAGGATTTATTTGAAAAAACAAAAAAAGCAAACTTAGATGCTGAAACAGAGAGGTTAAGAAGTAATTTACTAAGATCAATTTCGCATGATTTAAGAACTCCTTTAACAAGCATAATAGGTTCATCTTCAACAATATTAGAAAATTATAAGTATGTAGATGAAGATATAAAAAAGGAACTTTTAAAAAATATATATGAAGATGCAAGTTGGTTAGCTAGATCTGTTGAAAATATTATAAGTATAACCAAAGTTGATGAGGGCAGATTAGAAATCAAGAAGAATCTAGAAGTAGTAGAAGAAATCGTAGAAGAATCTATATTCATAGTTAAAAAGTTTTCAGATAAACATAATATTATTGTGGATATTCCAGATAATGTAATTATTATTAATGTGGATGGTTTATTAATTGAGCAAGTTATTATAAATTTAATTGATAATGCAATGAGATATACTCCAGATAATTCCGAAATAAAAGTAAAGGTTATGAAAATAGAAAACTATGTATATTTTGAAGTTGAAGATAACGGAGAGGGATTAAAAGGTGATGACATTGATCATATATTTGATAGATTCTACTCTAAAACTAATAGAAAGTCATTAGAAAAAAGAGGAATAGGCTTAGGGCTTTCTATTTGTAAATCTATTATAGAAGCCCATGATGGGGAAATTGAAGCCTTTAATAATAAATTAGGTGGAGCTACATTTAGATTTAAAATACCTTGTGAGGAGGAATAGAATATGAGTTTAAAACCACAAATATTAATAGTAGAAGATGAAAAGCCAATAAGAAAATTTATAAGGGTATCACTTGAAACACAAGGATATGAGTGTATAGAATCATCTGATGGAAGTAATGCAATAACATTAGTTTATTCTATGAATCCAGATATAATAATTTTGGATTTAGGCCTCCCAGATATGGATGGTATTGATGTAATTAGTAAAATAAGGGAAGTAAGTGAAGCAAAGATTATTGTGGTATCGGCGAGAGGACATGAAAGGGAAAAAGTATATGCTTTAGATACAGGAGCTGATGATTACTTAACAAAACCTTTTAGTGTCCCAGAATTATTAGCAAGAATTAGAGTATCTCTAAGGCACAAAAGTGAAATGAATGCTATAGGAGTTGAAGATATGAAAATTTTTGAAGTTAGAGGACTAAAGATAAACTTTGAAAAACATGAAGTAAGTGTAGATGGAAAGTCAGTTCATTTAACACCTATAGAGTTTAAGTTGCTTGAGTTATTATCTAAAAATTCAGGGAAAGTATTAACTCATAGATTTATTATAAATAAAATCTGGGGAGGACACTTAGATACAGAAACACAATCACTTAGAGTTTTTATGGCGAGCATAAGAAGAAAAATAGAAAAAAATCCTGCACAACCAGAGTATATAAAAACGGAAGTAGGCGTAGGATATAAACTTGTCGATGAATAAATATAAATATTTTATTAAATGTATATATTAATTTAATGTATGTTAACAAAATCTTTATATAGATCCAATTATCTTAACACAAAATTTATACCAAATCTAATAAACTAAACATAAATAATATGAAGAAAAGTTTAGGAGATGAGTGATATATAATGAAAAAATTTAATTCTGAATATGTGATTATTGCAGGGTGTAGCAGATTTGGTACAAATATAGCTACAGAATTATCATTAAGTGGAAAAGATGTAGTTATAATAGACATAAATGAAAATTCATTTAGGAAACTATCACCAAATTATAGTGGATTTAAGATGATTGGAGATGCTACAGATATAGATATACTAATGGAAAATGGTATAGATAGGGCTACTATGTTAGTTGCTGCAACTAATGATGATGATGTAAATATTATGATTTCTTTAATAGCTAAGAATATATTAAATGTAAATACAGTTATTACTAGGTTGTATGATAATGAAAAAGAAGTTGTCTATGATGGGCTTGATATAAAGATAATTAGACCTACTACTCTAACTATAAATGAATTTGATAAATTGCTTGAAATGAATAATAATTCAGATAGGGATAAAGAATTTATGAATATAAAAAAAGCAAATAATAAGAAAAGTTTAATAAGAAGAGTAGGTGCATATTAGATGAATATTATAATTATAGGAGGAAGAAAAAAAGCTGAATTTTTATTAAAGTCTTTATTAGATAAGAAATATACAACTTCTATTATAAATAAAGATTATGAGTACTGTAATGAATTAAGTGAAAAATATGAATGCTCTATAATCCATGGAGATGGAGGGAAAAGATATATTTTAGAAGATGCAGGTATTCAGCATGCCGATGTAGTTATAGCTATGACATCAAAAGATGCAACAAATCTAGTTATATGTCAATTAGCCAAGAAGATATACAATGTAAAGAAAAGTTTTGCTACAGTAACTAATCCTAAAAATGTAGATGTATTTAAAAATTTAGGTATAGATGGAGCCATAAGTGCAACTTATATCGTTTCAGATATTATAGAGCAGATGGCTACTATAAATGATATATATAAATTTATGCCTATTGAAAATGGGAAAGTTAATATATTAGAAGTAATAGTAAATGAAGAATCATCTTTATGTAATAAGTATATAAAGGATATAAACTTACCAACAAAATCAATAATTGGATGTATAATTAGAGGTTTAAATAGTATTATCCCAAATGGAAACACAAAAATAAATTCAGATGATAAGCTTATAATACTATATGATGTTACTGTTCATAATGATATGATAAGAGAATTAAATATAAGAGGGTAATGCTATGGAACTTAGAAAAATAAAAAACTGGAATGTATTACTTTATTATATAGGTATCTTAGCAGTAATAATAGGTGTAATACTATTATTACCACTATCTATATTGCCTTTTTATAAAAATGAAATGAATTTTGCAATTAGTTTTATATGTCCTTCGCTGGTATGTATAATATTAGGGGTAGTTTTAGTAAGAATATTTAAATGTGATACAAATAAAAATTTATCTGTTGGAGAAGATGCTGTAATAGTAGTAAGTGCATGGATATTAGCTACTGTATTTTCGGCAATACCTTTTATGATAAGCCAAAATTTAAATTTTACACAAGCGTATTTTGAATCTGTTAGTGGTTGGACAACTACGGGGCTATCAGTAATAGATGTAGAGTCAACACCTCATATATTTTTGATTTATAGAAGCATAATGCAGTTTTTTGGTGGTGTAGGAATTGTATTAGTAATGGTATCGGCATTATCATCTACATTTGGGATGAAGCTTTATAACTCTGAGGGGCATTCAGATAAAATATTACCAAATCTTATAAAGTCCTCTAGAATGATTTTATCGATATATTTGGGCTATGTAATAGCTGGAACTGCATTATATGTTATAACTGGTATGCCGATATTTGATGCAATAAATCATTCAATAGCAGCCTTATCAACAGGAGGTTTCTCAACAAAGTTAGAGAGTATAGGGTTTTATGATAATGTTTATATAGAGTTAATAACTATAATATTAATGATACTTGGTACGATTAGTTTTGCAACCCATGTATTATTAGTAAAAGGGCGATTTAAAGAAATCTTAAAAATTGGAGAGATAAGATTTATGTTTCTTATTTTAGGGATTGCTATCCCACTAATTACATTTGTATCATTAAAAGATTTATATGGAGGTTTATATAAAGGATGTAGAGTTGCATTATTTGAAATAGTATCAGCTTTGTCAACTACAGGATTTTCAACAGTTGGATATAATAATTGGCCACCTTTTGCAATGTTTATAATGATAATATTGATGATTACAGGGGGTGGTGCGGGGTCTACCTCAGGAGGTATAAAGCTTTATAGAGTTTATTTAATGATGAAACAATTAGTATGGAATATAAAATCGAAATTTCTTCCAGAGCATTTTGTAAAAAAACATTATGTGTATAAAGCAGAAGGAAAAGTAATTATAAATAAAGATGATGTTATAGAAATTTATAATTATATATGTGCATATATAGTGATATTTGTTTTAGGTGTGGCTACAATGTTAGCATATAAATACCCACTACATGAAGCAATGTTTGAGTTTTCATCAGCCCTTGGAACTGTAGGTTTATCTGTAGGAATAACATCTCCAACTGCACCAAGTTTAATATTATGGGTAGAAATAATTGGTATGTTACTTGGAAGACTTGAAATATGGGTTATATTTATCGCTATATTTAAAATTGCTAAAAAAGCTATTACAAAATAATTTTGATTTTGTAATAGCTTTTTTTAGATTATTGGATAAAAAGATTGAAAAAATCTAAATATAATCATAGCGATTATATTTAGGAGGAAAAGTAATGAAAGGAATTAGGAATTTACTTAAGCCAGCTATATTCTTAATGGTAGGTTTTTTAGTTATTTTCTCTATGAAATCTAATAATATATTTAGACTCCAGGATAAAATAAAGACAAGTTTAGAAGAAGGATTAAAAGTTGTAAAAATAACAGAGGAAAGATCAGTTATAAAGGAAAAAAAAATAGTTATTGATGCAAGGATTCCGAAAATTCACTATGAAGATGATATTGTAGAGAGATACATAAATTCATATGTAAGAAAAAATATAAATGAATTTATAAATCAACAAATACAATTAAGTGATATTAATAATAATGGATATAAAGAAGATATAGATATAAACTATCAAATTGTTTATGAAGATGAAAGTTTAATAAATCTTATAATTTATAAAAGTACAAGATGGGGTAGAAAAGAATTTAAATTAGAAAAGGATAGTTACGTTTTTGATTTAAAAACAGGACAAAGAATATACTTAGATAACTTCCTTAAAGACAATGAGGACTACAAGGATGTAATAGAGAAGTATATCTTTTCTAATTTAAAAAGCAGTAATTCTAGTGAGTATAAAGATAAGATTAATATAGATAAAGATACAAATTATTATATTAGTGATGGTGGAATAAATATATATTTTAATCCTTATAGGGAAAGTAAGAGTAATGATAAAAATGAATTCAAAATACCATATGATATTTTTAAAGCTAAAATAAAAATGGTAAAGACTGACGATATAGTAGCTAATATAGATACTCAGACAATAAATAAAAAAGATAAATATATAAATAGCGTAATAAATATACCTATAGTAATGACTGGAGATAAACAAATAGAAAAAAATATAAATAACAAAATAAGAAATGATATCATGGATTTTTATAATAAATCACAAGAAGAGGCGAAACAATTTTTAGATGATTTCCCAGAGGAAGAGGGGAAATTTGTAGCAAATACTAATTTTGAAATAAAGAAAAATAGTAATAATATGTTGAGTATTATAGTTACATACTACAAGTATAGTGGTGGAGCACATGGAGATTACAATAATATAGCATATAATATATACATGAAAAATGGTGAAATTTTAAATTTAAGTGATTTATTTAAAGATAAGGTTAATTATAAAGAAGTTATTAATAATGAAATAAGAAAACAAATTGAGGATATGGTAAAAAAAGACAAAGAAAATGCAGGAGTATATCAATTCACAACGATAAGTGATAATCAAAAATTTTATATTCAAGATGATAATATAGTAATATTCTTTGATTTATATGAAATAGCACCGTATGCTGCTGGAATACCCGAGTTTAAGATAAATATAAAGAGTTTTAATCATATTTTAAAGGAAAATTATATAAGTATATTTGAATAATTAATATTTAAAAATGTCATTATATACAAACCATAAGATTAATATAAAAGTAGCTTATAAAATATAAAAGTAGAGTATGAAATATATATTCATACTCTATCTTTATATATTTATTTATATTAAATTGTTGGATTTAAAGATGCTATTTTAGTTACAGCAACATAAACTCTTGATATTTCATACCAAGTTTTAAAATCAACAACTCCTGTTTGAGGTAAACCAAAAATACTTTGAAATGTTCTTACTGCCTCAGCTGTACTTTCACCATATATACCATCTTCTCTAACTTTAGGTATAGCAGGATAAGATCTAGAAATAGCATTAAGTTGATTTTGTATTGTTTTTACATATTTATTATTTGAACCGACTTGTAAAGTTTCATTAGGATAGGATACTGGTACTCCACTTACAACTGGAGCTTTTTCAAACACTATTTCATCACCATAAAAATATCTTAATATACCTTCATAATCATATCCTTGATCTCCTAAATCTTTACTTCCCCATTGGGTCATTTGATTAGGACATTGGGATTTCTGACCATCACAATATTGAGCTAAAAGAGGCTGTCTTGCAGTTGGAGGTCTTTTTATAAATGTGTTAAATATATCATCCACAGCTACATTGATAGTATCAAATAAGTTTCTATTATTTATAAATTTATGATCATATGCAGTAGATGATGTTATTGTAAAGTTATATCCTTTACTTCTATACCATTCTGTATATACTCTATTTAAGGTAAAAGAAATTATAGCTATTATATTTGCATATATCGTCTGAGTTGGCCATGTAGAATAAATCTCAGAAGAAGCAACATTTTTTATATATTCTTTGAATGGAACCCAATAGTTCTGAGCAGAGCTATTCTCAGGAAGACCATCATGAACAACTATAAATTCAGGAACTACAGGATTATCTAGAACAACAAAGCCCGTAGGAGCAGGTAATGGTTTCAAATCACTTTCTGGTATTTTTGGGGGGAAATCACCCCAAAGTGTATTAGGAGGAATATCAAAGACAACTTCATTTTGTCTAGAATATGATCCTCTCCTTCTTTGAAGCTGGCTAAGAGGGACGCCTTGTCGTGCTTCAATAGTAGGGAATAATTGTGTTCCATTTATAATTACAGTATTATATCCGTCAGCTATTACTTCAACAGTATATACACTATAAGGTTTGACATCAGAAGGTGCCTGAGAATAAGCAATATCAGGAGCTGGCAAGGTTAAGTTGGTTACCTGGCCAGAAATATTACTTTTTAAATTACTGTAGACTGTAGTTGAACTTTCACCGCTCTCAGTAGGATTAGTATATATATTTACTGTAGCTCCCTCGATTGGACGATTAGTGTTCGAATCAATTACACTTACTGTTAAAAAACCATCTTGCATAAAATCACCCTTTCTCTAGAGAATTTTAAGCTCTATTATATTCTATTCTATGAAGTTGAATCTTATTTTGTTAAGGAAATGGAAATAATAATAGGTAAAATATAAAGAAAGAGGATGTATAATGAAAATAAAGATACTTATATTAGCTATATCACCAATAGTAGCGTTTCTATTTTGGATATATTTAAAAGATAAATATGATAAGGAACCTATACATATATTAATTAAATATTTTGTTTTAGGGATTTTAACTAGCGTTTTAGGAATTATTGTAGAGCGATTTTTAATTAAAATAAATATATTAGATGGGATGAATTTAATTATATATACTTCTTTTATAGTAGCAGGATTAACTGAAGAGTCTTTAAAGGCACTTATGTTAATACCTAACTTATTAAAAGAGAAGTATTGTAATGAAAAGTTAGATTGCATAATTTATTCGGTATTTTTATCTCTAGGATTTGCAACAGTTGAAAATTTGATCTACATACTATCTGAAAGTAATGAACTTGTTTTACAAGTGAGCTTAAGTAGAGCAATTATATCTATACCTGCTCATATAATGTTTGCTATAACTATGGGTTATTATGTAGGGAAATATAAATTTGAAGAAAATAAATTTAAAAGAAGAGAATATCTTATTATGTCTATATTAGTACCAATTTTACTTCATGGAATTTTTGACTTTATATTAATAATAAAGTTTAGATGGTCGATTATGGTTTTTATATTTTATATTATATTTTTATGGAAAATAAATTTAGATAAGCTTGATAAATATATGGAGATTTCTAAAGTAAGATTTTTAAGATATATAAAACATAGGCAAAGAAAATAAAATCAATAAAAATAATGTGAAATTTTCAGATTTAAAATGAGCAAATAACATAAAAATTACAATAAAAAAGAATTGAGAATAAAACTAATAAAATATATATCCATGATTAATACTAAAATAGTATAAGGTATTTTAGGAGGTATTATTATGGGACCTTTAACTAAAGAACAAGAATATGCTATATCTAAATTTCTAGCAAGATACGACTATGGTGGAGTTTTAGAGATATTAGAAGAAAGTGGAATAGAGGGTGGTGACTTATATTTATTAATTAAGTCTTGCAAATATGCAGTTAACTTTGATTTTAGTAGTGCTTTAAAGATTATGCAATCTATGGAATTTCAAGTAATATCAAGAGGGGATGTGCAATCTTTAGTTACAAATTTAGAGAATTTAATAGAAGGTGAACCTGAAGATTTGATGTCAGAGTTAATAGCAAATATAAAAATTCAAATTGTTAATGAGGAATATATAGATTTTTTAGGTAGATTATATCGATTAAAAGAAGCTTTATTTAAATATATTTTTGTAAACACAAAAGAAAATAAAAAATATAAAGTGTGTATGCATGGTAAGATGGTATCTAAGAAAAATATTCAATACACTTTAAAAAAGAAGTATAATATATATAATGGAAATTTAATCCACGGAGTAACTAACTATATAAATAGATATGTAAAACATACAAAGCGAATGGATAAGGTTCTTGAAATCTTAAATGGGGATAAGCTAGAAAATTTAATAAGACTTAGAAATGATAGCCTTGTTGGTCATGGATTTAAAGGAGTAAGTAAAGAGGATATTGAATATATATATGGAAATCCAATGGAAGTTACAAAAGACTTGATTAAGGCTTGTGAACTTCTTGATTTAGGCATAAATATAGATAAGTATGACCATATTAATGAAATAGCAATACAATTAATCGGAAACTATGCCAATTATTAGTTCAAAATTGTATTTTAGGGGAGATGTTATGGGTGGTAGAGAAAATGAAAAATGTAGTCTTTGAATGGGTTAAAGTAATTTTAGCAGCTATTATAATTGCATTTATTATTACTCAATTTATAAGACCTACTTTAGTAAGAGGAGAATCTATGTATCCAACACTAGAAGAGAATGACTATTTAATAATAAGCAAGGTTTCTTACAAAGTAAAAAATCCTAAGTTTGGAGATATTATAGTTTTTAAGACTGATTTACTTCAGGAAGATGGGACTCATAAAGATTTAGTGAAAAGAGTAATAGCAACTGAAGGAGATCATTTGGTCATTAAAGATTTTAAAGTTTATGTAAATGAAAAATTGGTAGAGGAACCATACATCAACGGGCAGTATACCACTGGAGATATAGATATTATAATACCAAAAAATAAAATATTTGCTATGGGAGATAATAGAGAAAAAAGTTTAGATAGCAGATATGAAGAGGTAGGGCTTATAGAAAAAAGTGATGTGATGGGTAAAGTAACTGTACGATTATACCCATTTGATAGGATAGGGCTTGTAGATTAAATATACATTACAATAGTATAAACAAATGACATAGGAGAGAGCAAATGAGTGATAAATTAAAAAAAGAAATAATTGATTGGGCAAAAACTATAGTGATATCATTAGTATTAGCTTTTTTAATAGTTCAAGTTATAAAGCCTACAATTGTTAGTGGAGAGTCAATGTATCCAACTTTAAATAATAAGGACTACTTAATATTGAACAGATTATCTTATAAATTTGGAGATATAAAAAGAGGAGATATTATAGTATTTAAAACAGATTTAAAACAAGATAATGGAAAAGAGAAAGACTTAATAAAAAGAGTTATAGCAACTGAAGGGGATCATTTAGTAATAAAGGATTCTCAGGTGTATTTAAATGATAAGTTAATAGAAGAACCTTATATAGATAATTCATATACATCTGGAGATATAGATATAGTTATACCAGATGGTGAAGTATTTGTTATGGGAGATAATAGAGAAAATAGTAAGGACTCCAGATCAGAAGATGTAGGCTTAGTAAATGAAAGTGATATTTTGGGAGAAGTTATGATAAGATTACTTCCTTTAAATAAAGTTGGTCCTGTAGACTAGGTGATATGATGAAGGTAGGGATATCAGCTCTTTTATTTAATATAGAAGAAGCTATAGAAATTTGTAAATCAGAAAAATGTATAAAACATATAGAAGTAGGTATTGATAACTTAGAAGAATGTGAAGAGTTAATAAAGTATAAGAAGGATTTCGAAAAGCTAGGTTTATCTATTGGGATTCATTTACCTATGGAGCTTAACACTTGTGAAAATATAATTTATATAAGAAACTCATGGATAAGTTTTATAAATGAAATTAATAAAAAATTAAGTGATTTAAATATAGAATATTTCAATATGCATTTGGGATATGCAATTACTAATAGGCTGGAGAATAATCGAATAAAGTATTTAAATAATATTGTGAGATTTTTTAATGATAATTATTTAAATTCAAATATTGTTATATCTATAGAAAATACATATTCAAAAAGAGGTGATTTTTCAAATATTGGAAATAATGTCAGAGATTTTGAGTATATATTTAATAATACAATGAGAAAAAAATTATGCTTTTGTTATGATACAGGGCATTTTTTAATAAATAAAGATAACTATATAAATAAATTAAGTGAAAAACTAAAAATAGTTCACTTAAGTGATAATGATGGAATCAATGACATCCATATTGGTATAGGAAAAGGACTCTTATGTATGGAACACATAAAAAAAGTTTTAGAATATAATCCAGAGTACTTAGTTTTAGAAATTGATTACAAGGATATTAAAGACACCTTAATAACTTTAAAAAGCTTATAAAAGAGGTATACATACCTCTTTTTCCTATATAAGTAGGGGAAAGGAGAATAGACTATGGGGAATTTAGAATTAAAGGTAAATGGAGAAGTAAAAAAATACTGTATAGATAAGAATTCTGAAGGCATAAAATTAGAAGAAATAGCAAGAGATATTGAAAGTGATTCTAGTGGGATTATAACTTTAGGGATTATAAAAAATAAATTAAAAGAGTTAAGTCATGTTGTAAAAGAAGATTGTAGTATAAGATTTTTAGATACTACAGATTTAGATGGATATAGAGTATATACTAGAGTTCTAAATTTTATATTTATGATGTCATGCAATGATATTTTTAAGGATTCAAGGATTACTGTGGAGCATTCTTTATCAAATGGATTATATTGCGAGGTTCATATTGGTAGGGATTTAACTGAAGAAGACATAAAAAATATAAAATGTAGAATGGAAGAAATAATAAATAATAATTATGAAATAGAAAAAATAAGCACTACAAGAGCAGAAGCTATTTCAATATTCAAAGAGCACAAAATGATAGAAAAAGCAGAATTATTAAAATACAAAGAATATGATGATGTAAAAATATATAAATGCAATAATTATATAGATCACTTTTATGGATATATGTTACCTTCAACAGGATATATAAAAACATTTGATCTAAAATTATATAAAAATGGAGTTATACTTTTTGGACCAAGTAAATTTGACAAGAATATACCAAGAGAATTTAAACCTCAGCCTAAGTTATCTAATATATATCGAGAATCTGAGATATGGTCTAAATTAATAGGTGTAGATAAAGTTTTAACTCTAAACAAAATTATAGAAAATAATGAATATGGTGATGTTATAAGAACAGTCGAAGCTCTGCATGAAAAAAAGCTTTCTCAAATTTCTGATATAATAAAAGAAAATAAGAAGAGGATAATATTAATAGCGGCCCCTTCATCATCAGGGAAAACAAGTTTTGCTCATAGATTATGCATTCATCTTAGAGTAAATAATCTTAAACCTGTATCTATATCATTAGATGATTATTTTGTAGATAGGGAACATACTCCGATAGATGAATTCGGTAATTATGACTTTGAATCTATCTATGCAATAAACTTAGAGCAATTTAATAAAGATTTAAAGGATTTATTAGAAGGAAAAGAGATATCTATACCTAAATTTGACTTTAAACAAGGTAAGCAGGTTAATAGTAATAAAAAGCTAAAAATAGAGAGTGATCAGCCAATAATATTAGAAGGTATACATGGATTAAATCCATTACTAACATCATCTATACCTGATAATGAAAAGTTTAAAATATATTTAAGTGCACTTACTCAAATAAACTTAGATGACCACAATAGAATACCAACAACAGATCTAAGGTTAATTAGAAGGATAGTAAGAGATTATAATTTTAGAGGTTATAGTGCAGAGACAACTATTATTAATTGGAACTCAGTAAGAAGAGGAGAAGAAAAAAATATATTTCCTTATCAAGAAGAAGCCGATGTTATATTTAACTCAGCTTGTTTATACGAATTAGCAGTTTTAAAAAAATATGTAACTCCATTATTAGAAAGTATTAAGGAGAATAGTAGGGCTTATATAGAATCTAATAGATTATTAAAATTTCTACAATATTTTGTAGCATTAGATGATATATCTGATATACCATCAACATCTATATTAAGAGAATTTATTGGAGGTAGTAAAATTGTAGATTAAATATGAATAGGCACGAATATAAAACTTTACACTATTTAACTTAAAGGGTGTATATGACATAAGTTTATATTTGTGCCTTGTTATTTTAATATTATATAAATTTCTTTTATAGCATATAATTTTTGTATTATAATATACAATATATAATAATAGATAAAGTTACGGAAGTTGTTAGCACAAAGGAGGATTTTATAGACAGATGGAAAATTTATTAAATAACATAATTAAATTAAACAAAAAATATACAAATTTTGGTCAGGTTGCAAGCTACATACCAGAATTAAAAAATGCTAATTCAGAAGATTTAGGAATCTGCATAATAGATAAAGATAATAATATTCATTATGCAGGAGATTATAAAAAGAAATTTACAATACAAAGTGTTTCTAAAACTATTATATTAGCTATGGCATTAATGGATAATGATTGGTCTTATGTATTTTCAAAAGTAGGAATGGAGCCTAGTGGAGATCCTTTTAACTCAATAATGAAATTAGAAACAGATGATACTAAAAAACCTTGTAATCCAATGATAAATGCAGGTGCAATAGTAACGACGTCATTAATTAAGGGAACTACACTAAAGGAAAAAGAAGAAAGAATGTTAGCTTTCTTTAGAAAAATAGCTAAAAATGATGATATAAAAATAAATCAAGCTGTATATGAATCAGAGAAGTTAACAGGTGATAGAAATAGAGCAATGGCAT
Organism: Romboutsia faecis; assembly: GCF_014323405.1. Classification (GTDB taxonomy): domain Bacteria; phylum Bacillota; class Clostridia; order Peptostreptococcales; family Peptostreptococcaceae; genus Romboutsia_E; species Romboutsia_E faecis. The sequence continues at coordinate 49,932 of NZ_JACRWE010000005.1, forward strand.
ATTTATTAAAAAATGATGGTGTAATAAATGGAGATGTAGAAGAAATCCTTGATTTATACTTCAAGCAATGCTCTATAGAAGTTGATTGTGTAGATCTAGCTAGAATAGGTCTTTTATTTGCGAATTATGGTATAGATATAGAAACAGGCGAACGTGTAATAAGTGAAAATGTATCCAGAATGGTAAAAACATTTATGGTTACATGTGGAATGTACGATGCATCAGGAGAATTTGCAATAAAAGTTGGAATACCTGCAAAATCTGGTGTAGGAGGAGGAATTATGGCATCTGTACCAAGAAAGATGGGTATAGGAGTTTACGGGCCTTCGTTAGATAAAAAAGGAAATAGTATAGCTGGGATTAAGATATTAGAAGATTTATCGAAACAGTTAGAGTTAAGTATATTTTAATATATAGAATTTTTTGACAATTGTATACACTTAATATATAATTAAAATATAATAAAATAATATTTTTTTAGGGGTGGGGGAATGAAAGAGTTACTTGTGCTACGAGACTTAGAATGTATAAAGGCTATTGCACATCCTCGTAGAATAGACATTCTAAAATCATTTGAAAAAGAGCCGTTATCAGCGAAGCAATTGTCACAAATGTTAGATGAGCCTCATGCAAAAATCAACTATCACATAAAAACTTTATACAAAGTTGGAATACTTGAGTTAGTAGAAGAAAAGATAAAGTCCGGAATTGTTGAAAAATACTATTACCCAACTGCTAAAAATATAATAGTGGGTAAAAAAGTCATTGATTTTTCACTAGATAATTTAGATAATGGGGATAAGAAAGATATGTGCATATCTAAATTTGAAAATATGAGCGAACTTTTTTACAAGGCAGCAGAAAATGAAGTGCTTCAACCGAATAATGTTATAGAGTATAGTGATGTTTCATTTGCAGAAAGTGAAATTAATGAGATTAATGAAGCTATTAGAACAAAAGTAAATGAAATATTAGATAAAAGGTGTGAAAGCGAATTAGATGAAGGATATAATCTAGCGCTAGTTAGTATACCTATATTGAAAAAAGAAGAGTATAATTTATAATAAGTATCAACATTAGTTGATACTTATTTTTTTGGGTATAATTAAATTATACAATATTAACTTTAATAGACATAAGGAGGAGCGACATGCTTATAATAGGACCACATATTTCTATTGCTAAAGGTTTTGCAAAAGCTGCACAATCGGCTGTAGATATGAATGCAAATACTTTTCAATTTTTTACTAGAAATCCAAGAGGAGGAAATGCGAAAGCTTTTGATGAAAAAGATATAGCAAAGTTTCAAAAAATAAGAGAAGAGAATAATTTTGGACCTCTTTTAGCCCATGCACCGTATACTATGAATTTAGGTGGAGCAAAAGATGATGTATATGAATTTGCAAGGAGAGTAATAAAAGAAGATATAGAGAGAATGGATTCAATTGGAATTGAGTATATGTGTTTTCATCCAGGAAGTCATGTAGGTGGTGGAATAGATTTTGGTATAGAAAGGATAATTAATGGCCTAAATGAAGGTATTAAAGGAAATGAAAATATAACTATACTTTTAGAAACTATGTCAGGAAAGGGAACTGAGATAGGTTTTGAATTTGGGCAACTGAAAAGAATAATTGATGGAGTGGAGCATAATGGAAAAATTGGAGTATGCTTAGATACTTGTCATATATTCTCGGCAGGATATGATATAGTAAATAATTTAGAAAATGTATTAGAAGAGTTTGATAAAATAATTGGACTAGATAGACTTAAAGCAGTGCATTTAAATGATAGTCTAATGCCATTTGGTGACAAAAAGGATAGACATGCCCCATTAGGAGAAGGAAAAATTGGTTTAGAGGCAATTATCAACTTTATGACACATCCTAAATTAAAGGACTTACCATTCTTTTTAGAAACTCCTTTTGATGAAGAGGGTCATAAGAGAGAAATAAAAATGATAAGAGAAATACTGACTAATAATTAAGATTAATATATAATAGATATATAATTTTAATAGATAGGCGGGGGTCAAATGAGATATTTAGGAAATACTAATATGAAAATAAAGAGAGTTGGATTTGGGGGCATACCAATACAAAGGATAACTCAAGATGATACTAATTTAGTTATTGATGAACTAGAGAAAAATAATATAAACTTTATAGATACAGCTAGAGGATATACTATAAGTGAAGAATATATAGGTAATGCATTAAGAGGAAGACGAGATAAGTTCTTTATTGCTACTAAAAGTATGTCTAGAGATTATGAAAGTATGAAGAAGGATATAGAAATCAGTCTAAGAAATCTTCAAACAGAATATATTGATCTATATCAACTTCACAATGTTAAGTTAGAAGAATATAAGACTATATTTGAAAATGATAAGGCAATGAGAGCATTATTAGAGGCTCAAAAAGAAGGCAAGATAAAATATATAGGAATAACTAGTCATAGTTTAGATACGATAGAACATGCAGTAGAAGATGAAAAGTTTGATACAATACAGTTTCCATATAATATTGTCGAAGGCCAAGCTGATGAAGTATTTAGAAAAGCAAATGAAAAAGGCATTGGTATAATTGTTATGAAACCATTAGCTGGAGGTGCTTTAGATGATGCAACCTTAGCTATCAAATATATATTATCAAAAGATTATATTGATGTAGCTATACCAGGGATGGATAGTATCGAACAAGTTCAACAAAATGTTGATGTATTAAATAATTTAGAATTAACAGAAAATGATAATAAAAAAATAGAAGAGATAAGAACTACTTTAGGTGGTAAATTCTGTAGAAGATGTGAGTATTGTTTACCATGTCCAGTAGGTGTAAATATACCTCAAAACTTTTTATTAGAAGGTTATTATACGAGATATAATCTAAAGGAATGGTCAAAAGAGAGATATGATGGCTTACAAGGGAAAGCCAGTGACTGTGTCAAGTGTGGAAAATGCGAAAAAAAATGCCCATATGATCTTCCAATAATAGAAATGTTAGAAAACGTATGTGCAAAGTTAGGTTAAATTAAATAAAGGGGAGTGTATCAAATAATCTATATAAATAACTTTGGTACATACCCCTTTTAATTTTGCTCTATTCTTTTTTTGATATAGAGTAAGAAACTTCATATTCAGCTACCGGATAAAGTTCGATTTCAACTCTAGGATTTTCTTTATCTATGAAGTCAAAAAGTAGTACGGGTTTTAGTTGTTTATCATTTTTTATTATGCCACTTTTTTCTATTCCATCACAGATACTTTTAGGATAGTTATGTAAATCACCCATACGTTTATTTGGAAAATACAGTTTTAAAACTGTTATCAAATCTTCTTCTATTGTTTCACCGAAATATTGTTGATTTATATAACCAGCAATCATATTCTCATAAGCTAAATATTTAGAGTGTTTACCAGTTGAAGGCATCCATGCTTGACCGTGTATATTATGAAGTTTAAAATTTGATTTACTTATAGGTCTACCGGGTATTGTTAATTTAATCAAAGTATCACATCCTTACGATTAGTAATTATAAATGTAATCGTAAATTAATGAAAGGAGGATTTTATGAATAGTGAAAAATTAAAGAGTTTTTGTAGGAATATAGGATTGAAATACGTTGGAATTGCAGGCGTTGGTCCTTACGATAATTTAGAAAGAATAATAAAAAATAAATTATCTAACGGTCACTTTACAGGCATGGAAGAAGAAGTAATAGAAAAAAGAATAAATCCTAAACTTATTATGGAAAATGCTGAATCAATAATTGTATGTGCATTTCCATATTACACAGGAGAATATGAGGATTCTAATTTATCTAAGTATTGTTACGGAAAGGATTATCACTTAGTTGCTAAGGATTATTTACAAAAAATATGTGATTACTTATCTGAAGAAATAAATAATTTTGAATATAAATACTTCGTTGATAATGGACCATTAGTAGATAGACACTTAGCATACTTGGCCGGAATAGGATATTTTGGAATAAATAATAATATAATAACAGATGAATACGGTTCATATATTTTTATAGGGTATATAGTAAATAATTATGAATTTCATGTAGATAAACCATTACCAAAAACCTGTATAAAATGTAATAAATGTGTAAAATATTGTCCGGGAAATGCGATATTGGGAAATTATGAATTAAATCCTAAAAGGTGTTTATCTTATATAACTCAAAAGAAAGGTGACTTTTCAGAAGAAGAAAAAACATTACTAAGAGATAATAAAAAGATATTTGGTTGTGATATATGCCAAGATGTGTGCCCTCATAATAAAAGAATATCTAAAACAGAAATAAATGAATTTATAGATAATCAAATAACGAAGTTAGAATATGAAGAAATAAATGACATTTCTAATAAAGAATTTAAGCGAAGATATGGTGATAGAGCATTTAGTTGGAGAGGAAAAAATATAATAAAAAGAAATATAGAAATAATTTTAGAGAAGCCTTAATAGAATGAATAAAGGCTTCTTTTTATATTAGAAAAAATATACCTTAGTACATATAACTATATATATTCACTTTACTGTATAATCAAAGGTTTATTATAAAGAGGAAAGAGGGGGGAAATATGCAAAAATTCAAAAATACATCTGAAATAGAAGTACTAGATGAAATACTAGGCCAAGAAAGAGCTATTAGGGCTATGGAGGTAGGACTTAAAATAGATAATTCAGCTTACAATATATATGTGTCAGGACATTCAGGAACAGGTAAAACCACATATACACTAAAAGCATTAAATAAATATTCAGTAGGCAAAGCTAGACATAAAGATTGGTGCTATGTATATAACTTTGAGCATCCTAGAGACCCGATATCCATTGGTTTAAAAATAGGATTAGGAAAAGTATTTAAAAAAGATATAGAAAAACTAATAGAAGCATTATTAGATGAATTAAAAGATGCCTTTGAAAGTGAAGATTATGAATTAGGTAAAAATCAACTATTAGAAAGTTATGATATAGAAAAAGAATCTCTTTTAAAAGAAATTAAAAAGTATGGAGAAGAAAGAGGTTTTAAATTAAAGAATAGTAGGTTAGGTATGGTTTTCGTTCCTTTAAAAGAAGACTATGAAGAAGAAGTATCAGATGAAGAATTTTATAAAACAAAAAGAGAACTAGAACATATGGCGATTCAAACTGTATATAAAATAAGAGATATAGAAGATGAAGCAAAAGAAGCATTATTAGGCTTAGAAGAAGAAATAGGAAGATTCATTATAGATCCTCATATAGATGAACTAAGCGAAAAATATAAAGAATATGAGAAAGTAGTACAGTATTTAAAAAATTTAAGAGATGATATATTAGAAAATATATTTTTATTTTATATGGATGATGAAGAATTAAAAGATAAGGTAGATAAGGATCATTTCTTAAAATACAGAGTGAACTTATTTGTAGATAATGAAGATGAAAAAACTAATTCTTCAGCACCTATTATAGTAGAGACTAATCCTAGTCCAGCAAACTTATTTGGAAAGATAGAGTACGATTATTATAATGGAAATTTAAAAACTGATTTTACGAAAATAATTCCAGGAGCTGTTCATAAAGCTAATGGAGGATATTTAGTTTTATATGCAGACCAATTACTTAGATATGAATTATCTTGGGATATGTTAAAAAGAACTATTCAATCTAAAAAAATAATTATTGATACTAATACATCTATAAATCCAGAGAGTATACCAATTGATATAAAGGTAATATTAATAGGAAGTAATTATTTATATAATCTTCTGTATAGCTATGATAATGACTTTAGTAAGTACTTTAAGATTTTTGTAGACTTCGATAATGAGATGAATAAAAATGAAGATAATGAAATGGGTATTGCCAGATTTATAGCTCTTCAATGTAAAAAAAATAATTTGAAACACTTTACCTATGATGCAGTTCAAGAAGTTATAAATTTTAGCACAAGATTATCTGGTGATATAGATAGATTATCTACTGAATTTAATAAGATTATGGAAGTAATTGTAGAGGGGAACACATATGCTGAAATCAATAATTCAGAGTTTGTAGATAAAGATGATGTGAAGATGGCTATAAATGAAAAAAGAAAGAGACTAAATAAAATAGAGTGCAAGATGGATGAATCTATAGAAAATGGATTTACATTGATAGATACAGAAGGACAGAGAGTAGGAGTTATTAATGGTCTATCTGTACTGAGTACAGGAGAATATTCATTTGGAAGGGCTTCAAGAATAACAGCGACAACAAGTATAGGAAACAGAGGAGTTATAAATATTGAAAGAGAAGTTAAAATGAGTGGCTCTATACATGATAAAGGTATTTTAATTTTATCTGGATATTTATCTGAGAACTTCGCTCAAGAATATCCTTTATCAATGAACGCATCTATATGCTTTGAACAAAGTTATGGAGGTGTAGATGGAGACAGTGCATCTGGAGCAGAACTATATGCAATACTATCTTCATTAGGAGGAATACCTATAAAACAAAATATTGCGGCAACTGGATCAATTAATCAAAAAGGTGAGATACAAGTAGTTGGAGGAATCACTGAGAAAATAGAAGGATTTTACTATACATGTAAAAATAAAGGTTTAAATGGGAATCAAGGTGTAATAATTCCAAAGAATAATAGTAGAAATATGATTTTATCCGAAGAGGTTAATAATGCTATAAAAGAAGGTATGTTCCATATTTACACTGTAAACAATATTGAAGAAGCTATGGAAATACTAACGGATATGAAGTTTAGTGAGATAAAGTCATTAGTTAAAGAAAGATTGGATAGTTTTGCTAAATTAAGAGATACTTCTAAATAAATGATTTATAATATTTTAAAAAGGGTAATTAATATAACAAATAAAAAAGCGAAAACTAAATAGTTTTTGCTTTTTTATTTGTTATAGATTAGTGAAATTGATAGATAATATAAATAGAATAAAATTTAGAGGGGACAAATTTATGAAAGATGTTAATAAAATATTAGATAAATTAGAAGAATTATATCCAGATGCTAAATGTGAGTTAGATTACACAACTCCATTTGAGCTCTTAATTGCAACAATATTATCAGCTCAATGTACAGATGTAAGGGTAAATATTGTTACTGGAAAAATGTTTAAAAAGTATAATACCCCGGAAGCTTTTAATAAATTAAGTATAGAAGAAATAATAAAAGAAATAAAAACTTGTGGCCTATATAAAAGTAAAGCAGAAAAAATAAAGATAACTTCGCAAAAAATATGCGAAGATTATAATGGGCAGGTTCCAGATACATTAGAAGAATTAGTGAAGCTGCCTGGTGTAGGTAGAAAAACAGCTGGAGTTGTTTTAAGTAATGCATTTAATAAACCAGCAATAGCTGTAGATACACATGTATTTAGAGTTTCAAATAGAATTGGTATAGTTAATACTAAAACACCTGAAAAGACTGAGTTTGCGCTTATGGAAGCAATACCGAAAGAAAGATGGTCTCATTCTCATCACTTATTAATTTTTCATGGAAGGAGAATGTGTAAAGCAAGAAAGCCAGAATGTGGTATTTGCCCTATAAAAAGTGATTGTGACTACTATATTGGAAGGGAATGACAGCTTTGAAACGAATTAAAAAAATATCATTATTAATAGTAGCAATATTTTTTTTAGGAAACATGCAAATTGTACAAGGAATTGAAAAGGAAGGAAAAATACATAAAAATATTTATGTAGAAAATATTGACTTATCAAATTTAACTAATAAAGAAGCTATGTATAAAATTAATAAAATAATAGAAGAAAATAATAAAGTAAAACTGAATTTTAATGAAAAAGTATATGAACTGAATTTAGATGACATAGGTGTGAAATATAAAGTTAAGAAAGCGGTAGATGATGCTTATGATATTGGAAGACAGGATAGTTTTATTAATGATATAAAGACTAAAGTTAGTTTAGATTTAGGTCATAAGAAGATTATAAAACTAGAATATACTTATAGTGATGAAAAGTTAGAAAAATATATAGATACCATAAGTAATGATTTTTATGTACAACCTATAAATGCAACTGCAAAAATAGAAAATGGATTGGTTATAACGACAAAAGAAAAAGTTGGACAAAGATTGAATAAGGGTAAATTAAAAAATGAAATTATTAACAATATAAAAAATATTTATGGAGAAACAGTACAGATAACTGTACAAAATATAGAACCGAGATATAAAGAATCGCAATTATCTCAAATTGACACAGTTCTAGGGACTTATGAAACTAGTTTTAACGGTAAAATTTTAAATAGAGTAAATAATATAAAAATAGCTTCAGATGCAACTACAAATGTATTGATAGGGAGTGGAGAAGAATTCTCTTTTAACTCTATAATTTTGAATTCTAATTGTGTTAATAAAATGAAGGAAGCGCCTGTCATAGTAAATGGAAAATTAGAAAATGGATTAGGTGGAGGTATATGTCAAGTATCAAGTACTATATATAATGCAGCTCTTTATGCAGGAATGAATATTACAAGTGTAAAAAATCATACAATACCAAGTGCATATATCTCTAAAGGAAGAGATGCAACTGTATCATTGGGGGATATTGACTTTAAATTTAAAAATAAATTTAAAACACCTGTTTTAATATATAATGAAGTTTATGAAAATAGAATAGTTTCAACGATTTATGGAAATAAAGAAGACAAGAAGGAGATAGAAATTACTACAGAGATTGTAGAAATACTTCCTAACAAAGTTGTACGAAAAAATAGTGAAGAAATGTATGAAGGGGAAAAATTTGTAGAACAAGATGGTAGGGTAGGATATAAGGTTAATACTTTTAGAATATATAAATTGGGTAAAGATATTTCTAAAGAATTAGTATATGAGAGCTTTTATCCTCCTAAGGATAAGGTAATCATACATGGAACGAAAAAGAAAATAATTAAGAAAAAAGAAATAATAGAAGAAAATAATCATAAAGATATTAATAAAAAATCGAAAATTAAGACTGAGATTGTATAAATCTGTAAACTAGAAAATAGTTTTAATTAAAGAACTTTTTTAATTAAAACTATTTTCTGCTATAATAATATTTAGAAAATAAAACCATATGATGTTTAGAACATAAAGGATATAGCATTAATTAGGAGGATAAGTATGTCATTAAATATAGTTTTAGTAGAACCAGAAATACCTCAAAATACTGGTAATATATTAAGAACATGTGCAGCTACAGGATCAACCCTGCATTTAGTTAGACCACTAGGATTTTCTTTAGAGGATAAATATTTAAAAAGAAGTGGTCTTGATTATTGGGATATAGCAAACATACAATATTACGATAGTCTTGAAGAGGTAAAAGAAAAAAATCCTGATGGAGTATTTTTCTATTCAACAACAAAAACAAATAATTCTCATTCAGATATGAAATTTGTAGAAAATTCATTTTTAGTATTTGGAAAAGAGACAAAAGGATTACCAGAGGATATATTAAAGGAAAATCCAGAAACTTGCATGAGGATACCAATGTTAAATCATGAAAGAGCAAGGTCTTTAAATTTATCGAATGCAGTAGCGATAGTTGTATTTGAAGCATTAAGACAAATTGGATATCCAAATATGAGGTAATGCTAAGATGTTAAATGAAATTTGAAAAGGGGGCATATTTTTATAATGAATAATTTAAAAATAGTATGTGATAGTTTATCTGACGTACCAATAGACTTAATTCATAAATACGATATAGAAGTAGTTCCACTGACTGTAATTTTAGATGGCAAAGAATATAAAGATGGTGTAGACATAACAAAAGAAGAGTTTTATAAGAAATTAAGAGGAGAAAATATATACCCAAAAACATCTCAAGCTACATATGCACAATTTAAGGATGTTTTTGAAAAATATATTAATGAAGGTAGAGATATACTTTATATAGCTGGTTCCTCTACTGCAACTGGTACTTATCAAAGTGCTATTATGGCTAAAAATGATTTAGATGGAAATATATATACATATGACTCACAGAGTTTTTCTTATGGTATAGGTGTTTTAGTTGTAAAAGCGGCTGAACTTGCCAAGGAAGGTAAAAATGGTGGGGAAATAATAGAAGAATTAAAGAATTTAAGAGAAAAGTCATATTTATTATTTTCTGTTGATACATTAGAATACCTTCAAAAAGGCGGAAGAATATCTTCAACAAAGGCTACTATAGCTAATATATTAAATATAAAGCCTATTTTAGATGTAAAAGAGGGATTAGTATCTCCTATAGCTCAAGTTAGAGGAAAAAAACATGTAATTTCAAAAATGATAGAACTTGTAAAAGAAAATTGTGGGGATGATTTATCAGATCAGGTAATTTACATAGGTTATAGCGATGATTTAAAAGAAAAGGAAAAATTAGTTGAAGCTGCAAAAAAAGAATTAAATCCAAAAGAAGTACAGTTTTTCATGGTAGGAACTTGTATAGGATCTCATTCAGGTCCAGGTGTAACTGGAATTCTAACTTTTAAGAAATAAAAATAAGAAGTCTTAGAATAAATATTTATTTTGAGGCTTCTTTTTTATTTAAAAACTAAAATGTAAATCATTATTCATACTAATAATGATTAAAAATCTAACTAAAAATTTATAGTAGTGTATATAAATAAATATAAAATATACTCTAATAAGAATTTTAACCATTAAATGCAACACATTCTTACAAAAAAAAAGAAAATTCTGCAGAAAAAGTATAGCTAAAAAAAAGAAAATAGTGTAAAATAAAGATAATTATTACAGATGTAGAGTAATTTAGGAGGGAATTTATGAAACTTAAGAAGTTATTAGCATTAGGCTTAACTACAGTTATGACTGCTGGTTTATTAGTAGGATGTGGTTCAAGCTCAGATGATTCTGCTAAAGGATCAGAAGATAAAGTATACAAAATAGGGATGATAACAGATACTGGTGGGGTAAATGATGAATCATTCAACCAATCTGCATGGAAAGGTCTTGAAGACTTAAAAGCTGAGTATGGGGATAAAGTAGAAGTTAAGTACTTAGAATCTACTCAAGATGCAGATTACGCTCCAAATATAGAAACATTTGCTGATCAAGATTATGATTTAATAGTAGGTGTTGGTTACAAGTTAGAAGACGCGATAAAAAAAGCAGCTTCAGATTATCCAGAAAAGCAATTTGCTATAATAGATTCAGTTGTAGAGGCTGAAAATGTTAACTCATTAACTTTCGATGATAGTGTATCTTCTTTCTTAACAGGATTAATAGCTGGTAAGATGACTGAAACTGGTAAGGTTGCATTCATAGGTGGTATAGAAAGTGATTTATTAAGAACTTTTGAATACGGATTTAAAGCTGGTGTAAAGACTGCTAAAGAAGATGCTACTATAGCATCTCAATATGCAAACAGCTTCTCTGATGCTGCTAAAGGTAAGTCTATAGCTAATCAAATGCACAAAGATGGTGTAGATATAATATTTACAGCTGCTGGAGCTACTGGAACAGGAGCAATAGAAGCTGCTAAGGAAAACAATAAAAAAGCTATAGGTGTTGATTCAGATCAATATAATTTAGCTCCAAACAATATGTTAACATCAGCTATGAAGAATATAGATGTTGCTATGTTCAACTTATGTAAAGAAATGGTAGAAGGAAATTACAAAGGTGGACAAGTTATAGTAAATACTTTAGAAAATGGTGGAGTTGGTATAGCTCCAACAAGTGATAAAAACGTAGACCCAGAAGTATTAACTTATGTTAATGAAATGGCTGAAAAAATAAAGAGTGGAGAAGTAAAAGTACCTTCTAATAAAGAAGAGTTCGAAGCTCAATTCGGAAAATAAAAATAAAAATTATATCATATAAAACTATCCTAATAATTTAGGATAGTTTTTTTATTGTAATAAAAGAGATTTATAATTTATTAAAAAAATACATATCTAAAAATATGGTTAATTATTTGGATAAAAGACTTTTAAAATGAGAAACATACCAATATACATAAAATCATTAAAGGAGGCAAAAGTAATGAAATTAAAAAAGACTATAACACTTGCCACATCTTTAATTTTATCAGCTTCTATGATAGTTGGATGTAGCAATAAAACTAATGAAAAAACAGAAGGAGGAACTACATCTAATAAAGTATATAAGGTAGGAATGGTAACTGACACTGGTGGAGTAAATGATGAATCTTTCAACCAATCAACATGGAAAGGTCTTCAAAAATTAAAAAAGGATTATGGAGATAAAGTCGATGTAAAATATTTAGAATCAAAACAAGATGCAGAATATGTGCCAAATATAGAAACCTTCATAGATGAAGATATGGATTTAATAATTGGAGTGGGTTATAAATTAAAAGATGCTATAGCTGAAGCATCTAAAAATTATCCAGATAATAATTTTGCAATTGTTGATGAAGTAGTAGATGCAAAGAATGTAGATTCTTTAATATTTGAAGATAATGTATCATCTTATCTAACTGGTTTAATTGCAGGAAAAATGACTAAGACTGGTAAAGTTGGTTTTATAGGTGGAATTGAAAGTGAAGTTTTAAAGAAATTTGAATATGGATTTAAAGCAGGTGTAATTGATTCTAATCCAGATGCAAAAATATCAACTCAATATGCAAATAGCTTTTCAGATGCAGCATTAGGTAAATCTATAGCAAATCAAATGCACAAGAATGGTGTAGATGTAATATTTACAGCAGCAGGAGCTTGTGGTACAGGAGCAATAGAAGCTGCAAAAGAAAGTAATAAGATGGCAATCGGTGTAGACCAAGATCAAAATTCACTTGCACCTAAAAATGTTATAACATCAGCTATGAAAAATATAGATGTAGCTGTATATAATCTATCTAAAAAGTTAATAGAAGGAAAATATGAAGGTGGTCAAACTATAGTTAATACACTATCAACTGGTGGTGTAGGAATAGCACCAACTACTAAAAATAATGTTCCTGAAGATGTCTTAAAATATGTTGATGATACAGAAGAAAAAATAAAATCAGGGGATATCAAGGTTCCTGCTAATCAAGAAGAGTTTGAAAAGGCTTATCCTAATAATAAATAGATTTTAAATAAAACTCCCCCTTAAAAATAGGTAACTATAATTAAATATCTATTTTTAAGGGGGAGTTTTTCTTTATAAATATAAAATATGTGTATCAAACAAATAGATTATATCTAATATGGATAATATATAAATATATATAGTTATTTTGCTAAAAAGGTTAATAGTGTAACATAATGGTAAATAAGAAGGGAGAAATAGTACAAAAAATATAAATAATACGCATATATTTAAGAGAAAACAAAAAAATGTCGAAAAAAGTTTGTTATATTAATTATATTTTAGTATAATAAAGAGTACTGATTATTAAATAAGGAGGCTAGCAAAGGGCGATGAATAATAGTAATGTTGATTACAGTCAAAAAGTTGTTGAAATGAAAAAAATAACTAAAAAGTTCGGAAACTTCGTAGCAAATGACAACATAGATTTGACTGTACATAAAGGAGAAGTACATGCTCTTTTAGGTGAAAATGGAGCAGGAAAATCTACATTGATGAATATATTATATGGTTTATACCAGCCTACGTCTGGAGAAATACATATAAATGAAAAATTAGTAAATATAGATAACCCAAATATAGCTATAGAAAATGGGATAGGAATGGTTCATCAACATTTCATGCTTGTACAGCCATTTACAGTAGCTCAAAATATAATATTAGGTACTGAACCAGTAAAAGGTTTAGGTGCAGTTAATATGAAGAAAGCTATTGAAGATGTTAAAGAGTTATCAGAAAAGTATGGTTTATATGTAGACCCAACTGCAAAGGTAGAAGACATAACAGTTGGTATGCAACAAAGAGTTGAAATATTAAAGGCTTTATATAGAGGAGCAGAAATATTAATACTAGATGAACCTACAGCAGTTCTTACACCTCAAGAAATAAATGAACTTATGCAAATTATAAGAAATTTAACTAAAGAAGGTAAATCAGTAATAATAATAACTCATAAATTAAAAGAAATAAAAGCTGCTGCAGATTACTGTACTATTATAAGAAGAGGTAAATATATAGATACAGTTAAAGTTTCTGAAACTAGTGAAGATGATCTAGCAGCAATGATGGTTGGTAGAGAAGTTAATTTTAAAGTTGATAAAGATGAACCTAAGTTAGGAGATGTTGTTTTATCAATAAAAGATTTACTAGTAAGAGATAATAGAAAAATAGCTGCTGTTGATGGTCTATCATTAGAAGTTAGAGCTGGAGAAATACTAGGTATAGCAGGAATAGATGGAAATGGTCAATCTGAGTTAGTAGAAGCTCTTACTGGTCTTAGAAAAGCCGAATCTGGAAGTATAAAAATAAATGGTCATGAAGTTATCAATAATAAACCACTAGAAATGTTTAACAAAGGTATAAAAAACATACCAGAAGATAGACAAAAAAGAGGTTTAATATTAGACTTTACTGTTGCTGAAAATACAGTACTACAAAATTATAAAGATCCAAGATTCTCTAAAAATGGAATCTTAAAAATGGATGCTATAGAAGAACACGCAAAAATGATAGTAGATAGATTTGATGTAAGACCTACTGACTATACAACAAAAGCAAGAGCTTTATCTGGAGGTAACCAACAAAAGGTTATAATAGGTAGAGAGGTTGATAATATTGAAGTATCAAGAGCTGCAACAAATGAGCCACAATTATTAATTGCAACTCAACCAACAAGAGGATTAGATGTTGGGGCGATCGAATTCGTTCATAGTTCTCTTGTTAAGCAAAGAGATGAAGGAAATGCAGTACTTTTAGTTTCTTTAGAATTAGATGAAGTTATGAATGTATCTGATAGAATAGCTGTAATATACGAAGGTAAAATCGTAGGTATAGTTGATGGTAAAGGTGCAGATGAAAATACATTAGGATTCATGATGGCAGGAGGTGCAGAAGATGAGCAATAGTAAACAAAAAAGAAAGTTATCGACTGCTAACAATGCTATTATTTTCTCGTTAATATCAATAGTATTAGGTTTAGTTGTTGGAGCGATAGCTTTATTAATAGCTGGATTTAATCCGATAGAAGCATACTCAGCTATGATAACAGGTGTATTTGGAAAGCCTAAATTCATAGCATGGACAATAATAAGATCAACTCCACTTATACTAACAGGACTTTCTATAGCATTTGCTTATAAGACAGGTTTATTCAATATAGGTGCAGAGGGACAGTTTATAATAGGTGCTTTATTTGCAACATTAGTTGGAGCAGGAATAGATTTACCAGCATTTATACATGTACCACTTACTCTTTTAGTAGCAGCAGTAGCAGGTGCTGTTTGGGGTGGTATTGCAGGATGGTTAAAATCTAAATATGGAATAAATGAAGTTATAGCAACGATAATGTTAAACTGGATTGCATTTTACTTAAGTAACTACATGATAAGAACTACTTGGTTAGCTCAACCAAATAGTGAAACGTCTGTAAGTATACATGAAAGTGCAAGTATAGGAATTGATTGGTTAAAAGGATTAGTTGGACCAGCTACTTCAGTAAACTGGGGTATTGTAATATCTATAGTTGTTGTATTAATAATAGCGTTTATATTATTCAAGACAACTTTAGGATTCGAACTAAGAGGTGTTGGATTCAACAGATATGGTGCTGAATACGGTGGAATAAATGTAAATAAATCTATATTACAATCTATGGCAATAGCAGGTCTAATAGCAGGTCTTGCGGGTGCAATACAAGTTATGGGAGTATCTCATAATATATCAGTATTAGCAGCTCAAGAAGGATATGGATTTGATGGTATAGCTGTAGCGTTAATAGCTAATAGTAATCCAATAGGAGTTATATTCTCAGGATTATTATTCGGAGCGTTTAAATATGGAGGAACTAAGATGCAAGCTATTGGTGCTCCTTCAGAAGTAGTAAACATAGTTATCGGTTCAATAGTTTACTTTATAGCATTAAGCAGTGTATTAAAAATGTTATATGATAAAATGAAAGAAAAGAGAAGTAAAGGGGGGAATGCGTAATGGATCAAATAGCTTTAATTATTAGTACTACTTTAATGTACTCTACACCCCTTATATTTACAGCATTAGGTGGAGTATTCTCTGAAAAATCAGGTATAGTTAATATAGGATTAGAAGGTATGATGGTTATGGGTGCATTTGCTGGTGCAGCATCAGGATATTTTTTAGGAAACCCATGGTTAGCATTTATGATAGGTGGATTAGCTGGTGGTTTATTCGCGCTTATACATGCTATAGCAACTGTTAGTTTTAATGCAGACCACACAATATCAGGTGTTGCGATAAACTTACTTGCACCAGGTGTAGCACTATTCGTATCTAAGATGATGTTTGATGGAGCTACTATGACTCCAACAATACCAATGGAAAATAAGATACCAAGACCGTTAAACGGATTATTCCCAGCAGGAAGTGTATTAGATACTATATTTAATTCATATGCTACAGTTTATTTAGCATTTATACTAGTTCTAGTAGTTTGGTATGTATTATACAAAACTAAGTTCGGTCTTAGAGTAACAGCAGTTGGAGAACACCCAGGTGCAGCGGATACATTAGGTATAAGTGTTACTCGCGTTAGATATGCAGCAGTTATAATATCTGGTATATTAGCTGGATTAGGTGGAGCATCGATGAGTTTAGCAGTTGTTTCATCATTTAGACCAACATTAATATCTGGACAAGGTTATATCGCTATGGCAGCAGTTATATTCAGTAAATGGAGACCTCAATGGGCAATGGTAGCATGTTTATTATTTGGTTTCTCAACTGCATTAACAGTATTCTTCGGAAATCCAGAATTACCATTTGTTGTAAATGAAAACTTATTATCAATGATACCTTATATAGTAACATTAATAGTTCTAGTATTATTTGTTAAGAGTTCTAAAGCTCCGTCAGCGCTTGGAAACCCATATAAAAAAGGTGAAAGATAATAAAAAAAGATATCTCAATTTGAGATATCTTTTTTTATTGAACAAAAGTAGTTTAAAAATATTATTTATTGAAATAATAAAGTATAAGGTAAGATTTTATTATTAGGCAATCCTCTTTTAGATAGTAAGAAAGGGGCGATAAAATTGACAAATAAAGAGTTACATATAAGTTTTTCACCTCATCATAGGATTAATGCCCAAGGCTTTTTAGAAACCAATAAAATAAAAAAAAATATAAGTTTTAAAGATAATATAATTGATGTAGCGGTTAATCTAGATATAGAAGATGAGTTAAATTTAGAAAATATAGAAGAAGAGTTAACGTGCCTAATAATATGTATAATTAAACAAAAGTATTTAAAAGAGTACATAGATAAAAAATATAAAGAATTGTATGAAAATGAAGTTGATATTATTTATAAACATGCTTTAACAGTTTTTGATAGAATGGAAAATGTTATAAAAGATGCAATAAAAAATAAGATATGTAATTATTTATCTAGCTGTGATTATCTAAATATAGAAGGATTTTTAACTTTTAGATTGAAGGAAACTCTCATATATCTATCTTCAATAACAGATATAGCGTTAGAAGAATATTTATCAGAAAAGGAACAAAGTGAGTTTATAAATGTATTAAAATATTTTATAGATATTCAAGATAGCAAATTAGATTTGCTTGTAGTGAATATCTTAAAGAATGGTTCTTTTGTACTGTATGATGGAGATGGTAATAAAATAGATAATATTGATGATGAAGAAATAATAAATATGGCTATAAAAGAGGAATTGAATTATGAAGATTTTCTTATAAGTACATTATTAGCTCTTTGTCCTAAAAAAGTACAAATTATAGATTCGTTAAATAATGAATCCTCAAAGTTGGTTATAGAAACTATAAAATCTATATTTGGCGACAGGGCTAACATGGTTTTTAAAAATTAAATATAATATCTACTAAAATGTATTGTCTATTAAAAAATACTTTTTAAATTTTCATATAAGACTTATAATTATATATGTCTAAAAATAGATAATTATATAATATTATAAGGAGATTTATATGAGCAATATATTAAAAATAGCATTATTGGCTAGTATCGGTGGCATAATTGGTTATATAACAAATGTTTTAGCAATAAAGCTAATATTTAGACCTATAGAGCCTATAAAAATACCTATATTAAATTTTGAAATAATTGGTCTTATACCAAAAAGAAGAAGTGAAATATCTAAAAACATAGGACAAATAATACAAGAAGAATTTTTGTCTATGGAAGATATTCTTTCTAATATAATGAATGAGGATGATAAAGAAAATATTACTGAGTACATAAAAGAGAAAATAAAAAATATAGCTCAAGAGAAAATGGCTTTCGTGCCATTTCCAATAAGAGGAATGATAGAAGGCTATATAATGGATGCTGTTGATGTTGAAGTTAAAGCTGCAATAGATGAACTTAGTGAAGATATTATGAATAAAGCAAAAGAACGTATAAATATACAAGAAATGATAGAGAATAAGATTAATGAATTAGATTTATATCAATTAGAGGATCTAATTATTAAGGTTGCTAAAAAGGAATTAAAACATATAGAGATATTAGGATTAATATTAGGTTTCTTAATAGGGATAATACAAGGTATTATCATAATATTTATATAGAATATTAAGGTTGATACAAAATTTACTATCTGATATAATAGTTATAATAACTTAAGACATTTGCAAGGATAAGGACGAGTAAAGTAGGACTAATTTACAGAGAGGACGGGTCATCGGCTGTAAGCCCATCTAAAAATAGCTATTTGAAAACTACCTTGGAGCAGAACTTACTAGCATAATTATTATGTGAAAGTGTTCGGGTGACAACCTTATAGTCAACAAGAGGATTTATAATGTATTTGTAAATCAACTTGGGTGGAACCACGAATTAATACTCGTCCCAATATTTTTATTGGCGACGAGTTTTTTTATTATAAAAATATATAGGAGGCATTAGTTATGATAAAGGTTACTTTAAAAGATGGAACTGTAAGAGAGTTTGAAGGTCAAATATCTGTTATGGATATAGCTAAGTCGATAAGTGAAGGATTAGCTAGAGTTATAGTTGCAGCTTCAGTAAATGATAAAGTTGTAGGACTTGATTATATTGTAAATGAAGATTGTAATCTAAACTTATTTAAATTTGAAGACGAAGAAGGAAAAGATGTATTTAGACACACATCAGCTCATATATTAGCACAAGCTATAAAGAGATTATACCCAGAGGCTAAGTTTGCTATAGGACCAACTGTAGAGAATGGTTTCTATTATGATATTGACTTAGAGCATAGATTAACAAATGAAGACTTAGAAAAATTAGAAAAAGAAATGAAGAAGATAGCTAAGGAAGATATAGCTGTTGAAAGATATGAACTTCCAAGAGAAGAAGCCTTAGCTTGGGCAAAAGAAAATGGAGAAATATATAAAGAAGAACTTATATCTGAATTACCAGAAGGTGAAATAATATCTTTCTATAAGCAAGGTGATTTTACTGACTTATGTAGAGGTCCACATTTACCTTCAACTAAGAAAGTCAAAGCAGTTAAGTTATTAAGTGTAGCAGGTGCTTACTGGCGTGGTGACGAGAAAAATAAAATGCTTCAAAGAATATACGGTATAACATTTGAAAAGAACAAAGACTTAGAAGAATATTTACACATGTTAGAAGAAGCTAAGAAAAGAGACCATAGAAAATTAGGTAAAGAATTAGATCTATTCTTTATACCTGAAGAAGGTCCAGGATTCCCATTATTCTTACCAAAAGGTATGGAACTTAAAAATGAATTATTAAAATTCTGGAGAGAAATACACAGAGAAGATGGATACCAAGAAATAGAGACTCCAATAATATTAAATCAAAAATTATGGGAGACTTCAGGACACTGGTTTAACTATAAAGAAAATATGTATACTGTGGATATAGATGATCAACAATTTGCTATAAAACCAATGAACTGCCCAGGTTCATTAATATACTATAATTCTAAGCCACATTCATATAAAGAGTTTCCAATGAAGGTTGCTGAGCTTGGTAGAGTTCATAGACATGAATTATCAGGTGCATTACATGGACTTATGAGAGTTAGAGCTTTCACTCAAGACGATGCTCATATATTCATGTTACCAGAACAAATAAAGGATCAAATAAAAGGAGTTGTAGATTTAATAGATAGAGTTTACAAGACTTTTGGATTTGAATATCATTTAGAACTATCTACTAGACCAGAAAATTCAATAGGAAGTGATGCAGATTGGGAAGCTGCTGAAAATGGATTAAGAGAAGCTTTAGAAGAGCTTAACTTACCATATATATTAAATGAAGGAGATGGAGCATTCTATGGTCCTAAAATAGACTTCCATTTAAGAGATTGTTTAGGTAGAACATGGCAATGTGGTACTATACAATTAGATATGCAATTACCTCAAAGATTTGATATAAATTACGTAGGCCAAGATGGTGAGAAGCATAGACCAGTAATGATACACAGAGTTGCATTTGGAAGTATAGAAAGGTTTATAGGAATATTAATAGAACACTATGCTGGTAAATTCCCAGTTTGGTTAGCTCCAACTCAAGTAAGAATACTTCCTATATCAGATAAATACAATGATTATGCAAATGAGGTTAAAAAAGCCTTATTTGATAAGGGTATAAGAGTTGATATAGATGACAGAGCTGAGAAGACTGGATTCAAAATAAGAGAAGCTCAACTTCAAAAAATACCATACATGATAATAGTTGGTGAAAAAGAAGAAGCGGATAAGACTATATCTGTAAGATCTAGAGATAAAGGTGAAATAGGTGCTGTATCTTTAGATGAATTCATATCAACTATATTAAATGAAGTAGAAAACAGAACAAATGTTGAACAATTTTAATTAAGACATTAAAATGCACTAACAATCATATAAAGGATGTTTGTTAGTGCATTTTTATTTGAATAATTTTTTATATAATACTGAATATAAAAAATATTGCTCTTAATCATATACTTAGTAGTATTTAATTAACAATTTCTTTTCTTATTAAAGATTTTAATTCCTCATGAGTCATAGTTTCGTTTTCGAAAAGATGTTTTGAAACTATATGTAAATCATTTAAGTTATTTCTTAATAAATCTAAAGTATCTTTATAACAATTTTGAACAATATTATTAGCTTCTTTTTGAACCTGTTCAGATAAGAATGTTTTTACATTGCCGTCAATAGTCATGAATCCTAATTCGCTCATACCATATTCGCAAACCATTTGATTAGCAATATCTGTTACCTTTTTTAAGTCATCTTTAGCACCAGTAGATTTATGGTTAAAAATTATTTCCTCAGAAGCCTTTCCTGCTAAAAGGATTTTTATTTTTCCTATTAATTCTTCTTTAGTATAAATATATCTATCTTCATCTGGAAGCTGAAGAACATAACCTAAAGCTTCCCCTCTAGGTACTATAGATATTTTTTGTATAGGGCAAATACCTAAGATGTTGCTAACTAAAGCATGACCAGCTTCATGATAAGAAACTATCTCTTTTTCTTTTTCTATAAGAGTAGAATTTTTAGACTCTAATCCAGCAATAACTCTTTCTAAAGCCTTATCAAAGTGAACAGCAGTTATTATAGGACTGTTGTCTCTTACAGCAAATATTGCAGCTTCATTAGCAATATTAGATAAATGAGCACCATTAAATCCATGAGTTTTTTTAGCTAAAAGCTCTAAATCAACAGAGGGATCAAGAGGTTTATTATTAGTATGAACCTTCAAGATTTCATGTCTAGTATGAAAATTAGGTGAACCAATATGAATATGTCTGTCAAATCTTCCAGGTCTAAGTAATGCTTCATCTAATAAATCAAGTCTATTTGTTGCTCCAACGATTATTACATTAGAATCTTTATTAAAACCATCCATTTCAACTAATAGTTGATTTAATGTCTGATCTTTTTCATTATTACTCTCTAAGTGTCTTTTTGCTCCAATAGCATCTATTTCATCAATAAAAATGATACTAGGTGCTTCTTTTCTGGCTTTTTCAAATAAGGTTCTAACGCGTTTTGCACCGACCCCAACATATTTCTCTACGAATTCAGAACCAGTCACATTAAAAAATGAAGAATTAGTTTCTCCGGCTACTGCTGATGCTAGAAGAGTTTTTCCAGTGCCAGGAGGTCCATAGAATAATACTCCTTTTGGAATTTTAGCTCCCATTTTTTTATATTTATCTGGATTTTTCATGAAATCAACAATTTCAAAAAGCTCTTCTTTAACTTCATCAAGTCCGGCCACATCTATAAATGTAGTCTTTGGCTTAGTACTACTAGCATCTTCATTTTGTGTCTCTTTTTCTATTTTCGTTTGTGCAAATACTGGGACAGGATTATTAAATTTTTTTAAGAAATTATTCAACATTTTCATAGCCATACACCTCGGATAATAAAAATTATTAATTTATTTTATATTTACCATAGTTACTAATATTTATTATTTAAAATTTTCCATAAATAATTTATTTGTGAGATATTTTTAAGTATAGCCACAAATTACATAAATAATTACTCATTAAATAAAAAATAATAATATAATATAGTAAGTTATAATAATTATTAAAAAAAAATAAAAAATATAAATATATTCTTGACAGGCTAAAATATATATAGTATATTATATGAAGTAGTTAAGAAAAACAAAGAAGAAGTCCGCTTCTCACCTTGCAACGAAAGTTAGTAAGGTAAATATAAGTTTAACCTAAAACATTAGAAAATGTATAGGTTATGATTATTATGACTTATATTAGCGGATGATTATATTATCATCCGCTTTTTATTTATATAAAATTTTGGAGGTGTCCTACCATTAGCAAAGAATTATCAATGAATGATCAAATAAGAGATAAAGAAATAAGAGTTATCTCAGAAACTGGAGAGCAACTTGGAATAATGTCATCAAAAGAAGCTCAAGTATTAGCAAACAATAAGAACTTAGATTTAGTGAAAATATCACCAAATGCTAATCCACCAGTTTGCAAAATAATGGATTATGGAAAATATAAATACGAACAAGCTAGAAAAGAAAAAGAAGCTAGAAAAAACCAAAAGACAATAACAGTTAAAGAAATAAGACTTAGACCAGGTATCGAGTCTAATGATTTACAAACTAAAGCTAATAATGCTATAAAGTTCCTTAAAAAAGGAGATAAAGTTAAAGTTGAACTTAGATTTAGAGGTAGAGAATTAGGTCATAAAGATATTGGTAAAGAAGTAATGATTAAGTTTATAGATATAGTAAAAGAGTTTGGAGAACCAACAAAAGCCCCTGCATTTGAAGGGAATAATATGGTTGTAATTATAGATCCAAAAAAATAGATAATTAACTGAGAGGAGGAATTTATCATGCCTAAAATGAAAACTCATAGAGGTGCTGCTAAAAGATTCAAGAAAACAGGAACTGGAAAACTTAAGAGAGCTAAAGCTTTCAAAAGACATATACTAACTAAGAAAAATGCTAAAACTAAGATGAACTTAAGAAAAGCTGCAATAGTTAGTGAAGGTGATGCTAGAAGAATAGCACAATTATTACCATACTAAGATTAAACATAAGACAAAAAATAGATAAACATTAAAGATTATTAAAGGAGGTCACGACGATGGCAAGAGTTAAAAAAGCTATGAACGCTCGTAAAAAGCATAAAAAAGTATTAAAACTTGCAAAAGGATTCATAGGATCTAGAAGCAAATTATATAGACCAGCAAACACTTTCGTAATGAAAGCATTAAAGAACGCATATATAGGTAGAAAGTTAAAGAAGAGAGACTTCAGAAAACTTTGGATACAAAGAATAAACGCTGCTACTAGAATGCACGGATTATCTTACTCAAGATTCATGAACGGATTAAAATTAGCAGGTGTTGAAGTTAACAGAAAAATGTTATCTGAAATGGCTATACAAGATCCTCAAGGATTCGCTCAATTAGTAGAAGTTGCTAAATCAAAATTAGCTTAATTATACGATAAAGAAACAGTGAACTAATATTTAGTTCACTGTTTTTTTTTATGTAAAACTAAACAATTCTATGTTAAATCAAAAAGAATTTATATTATTATCTGAATTTGATTTTTTGTATTAAAATAGAGATTATTGCAAAGAAATGTGTATAATAGTATATAAGGAATTTAAGTGTTATGAAATGAAATCCTCCTATTATTGTTTTTAATTAAAATTTGGAATATAATAAAATAATGGCTATAAAGGCTTACATATACAAGGAGGTCTAAAAAATTGAAGTCAGCATTAAAGAAGATTATTAATTACCTAAATAGTATGGATCCTGCGAAGGTAATGGTTATAGGATTTGCAGCTGTAGTTTTATTTGGAGCATTCTTACTGAATCTTCCAATGGCAACTAAAAGTGGAGAAAGTATTGGATTATTAGATGCTTTATTTACTGCAACATCTGCAGTATGTGTTACAGGATTAGTTGTTGTAGATACAGCTACATATTGGAGTCATTTTGGTCAAATAGTAATTATAACATTAATACAAATTGGTGGACTAGGATTTATGACTATAGCGACTATGTTTGCGCTTTTAACTAAGAAAAAAATTAATTTAAGAGAAAGACTTTTAATTCAAGAATCTTTAAATCAAAAAGATTTATCTGGTATGGTAAAGCTGACTAGATATGTGATTTTAATAACATTTTTAATAGAGGGAATTGGAGCGATTTTATTATCTTTTACTTTTATTCCTCAATTTGGACTAGGAAGAGGTATATGGTATAGTATATTCCATGCAATATCTGCCTTTTGTAACGCAGGATTTGATTTAATGGGTTCTGTAAGTGGACCATTTACATCATTGACATCCTATGTAGATAATTTCATGATTGTAATGACTATATCAGCACTTATAATATTAGGTGGGATAGGATTCCCTGTAATGTTAGATGTAATAAGAACAAAAAAAGCATCTAGATTAAATATGCATTCAAAAATTGTAATAGTTACGACAGCTATTCTTATAGGGATAGGAAGTATATTTATATTTGTGGTGGAGTTTAATAATCCAAAAACGTTAGGTACATTAAGTTTTCCAGGAAAATTACTTGCATCTTTCTTCCAATCGGTAACAACTAGAACTGCTGGATTTAATACAATAGATTTAACTTTAATAAAAGAAAGTAGTTTATTCGTAATGATGATACTTATGTTTATTGGAGCATCACCAGCATCTACAGGTGGAGGTATAAAGACGACAACACTAGCATCTTTAGTAATAACTGTAAGAAGTTTCATATCTGGAAAAGGTGACATAGAAGTATATGAGAGAAGGATTAGTGGTGGAACTATTACTAAGGCTATAGGTATATTCTTTATAGCTACAGCACTTGTGGTTTTTGGAACTTTGGCATTATCGCTTACAGACGAAGGATTTACTTTAGTTGAATGTGGATTTGAAATAGTATCAGCAATTGCTACTGTAGGTTTAAGTATAGGAGGAAGTCCAAATTTAACAACAATGGGGAAAGTTGTAGTAATGATAGCTATGTTTATAGGAAGAGTTGGATCTCTGACTATATTTGTTGCATTACTTTCAAAAGGAGCTAGAAAAAAACCTCCAGTTAGATACCCAGAAGGAAAGATAATAGTAGGATAAATTATACATATTGAGAGGTAAATATTATGAAACAATATATAGTTATTGGTTGTGGAAGATTTGGCGCATCAGTGGCCACTACAATGCATCTTTTAGGTCATCAAGTTATGGCTATAGATAAAGGTGAAGAAATAATTCAAAATATATCTGATAAAGTTACTCATGCTGCTATAGTAGATGTGACTGATGAAGTTGCTTTAAGATCATTAGGGTTAGGCAACTTTGATGTAGCAATAGTTGCTATAGGATCAGATATTAGAGCATCTATAATGGCAACGCTTATAGCTAAAGAAATGGGAGTTCCTCACATTGTATGCAAAGCAAAGGATGAGTTACAAGCTAAAGTTCTTTACAAGATTGGAGCGGATAGAGTCGTATTCCCTGAAAGAGATATGGGAGTAAGAGTTGCTCATAACTTAGTTTCAGATAATATACTAGACCATATAGAATTAGACCCAGAATACTCAATAGTTGAGATAGTTACACCTAATAAATGGGTTGGGAAAACATTAATAGAATTAGATTTAAGAGCTAAATATGAGATAACTGTTCTTGCAATAAAAACAGGAAAGAGTATAAATGTGACTCCATCTCCTCAAGAGGAGCTTAAAGCAGGCAGTATTTTAGTAGTAATAGGTCAAAATAATAGCATAAGTGCAATAGCTTCAGAAAATAAGGATTTAATTAGGAGAAGGTAGTAATGTCTATAATGATAAGTAGTAAGGATAATGAAAAAATTAAGTATACAAAATCATTATTAAAAACTAAAGGTAGAACAAAAGAAGGAAAGTTTATAATAGAGGGATATAGAATATTAACTTTAGCTATAGAATGTAAAGCAAATTTAGACTATGTATTCATAAATGAAGAATTTGAGAATAAAAAAGAACATTTAGATTTTCTTAAGATTCTTAAGGAAAAGAATGTGAAAATATATAAAACTACAAATAAGATTTTTAAAGAATTAGTAGATACAGAAAATACTCAGGGAATTTTAGCAGTTGTAGGTTTTAAAAATAGATATATAGATAATAATATTAATGATTCGCATAAATTTGTATTGATTTTAGATAGAATACAAGATCCTGGCAATATGGGTACTATAATTAGAACTGCTGATGCGGCAGGGGTGGATGCTATAATAAACCTAAAAGGATGTGTAGATATATATAATCCAAAGGTTATACGTTCCACTATGGGATCTATATTTGATATGAATATAATTCAATCAAATCAAGAAGATACGCTTAGAGTACTTAAAGAAAAAGGATTTGAAATTGTATCTAGCTATTTAAATACAGACAACTATTATAATACTGTTAGCTACAAAGATAAAGTAGCTTTAGTTATAGGTAATGAAGCAAATGGAGTAAATGATGAATTGATAGAAGAATCAGATACACTAGTTAAAATACCTATATATGGGAATGCAGAATCTTTAAATGCTGCAATTAGCTCTGCTATATTAATGTATGAGATAAAGAAATCTTTAGTATAGAATATTGTAAGCATATATATGGATATGTTATAATATTATATCATGACAATAATAAATATAATTTAAATACATTGAAAGAGAAAAGTATTTTAAATTAACTTAGTGTAGAGAGAAGTACCTTGGCTGAAAGTACTTTCTAAGTGTTTAAAAGAAGTTCACTCTGGAGTATTAAAGCTGAAATTAATAGTAAGCTTTAACGTTAAAACGCGTTAAGTTTATACGAGGTGGTTTAGTGAATTTTTTATTCCTAAGCTACTAGGGTGGTACCGCGAAATTATAACCTTTCGTCCCTAGATAGGGATGAAGGGTTTTTTTAATACTAAAAATGATTATAAAGTATATATTTTATAGATAAATTATAATTATTAATACTTATAACAATAATGAAAGGGTGATAAATAGTGCAAGAAAAATTACTTAATCTAAAAGATATCGCTTTAGGTGAAATACAAGAAGCTTCTACTATAGAGGAATTAGAAAGCTTAAGAGTAAAGTACTCAGGAAAAAAAGGTCAATTAACTGCTATTATGAAAGAAATGGGTAAGCTATCAGCAGAAGAAAGACCAGTAATAGGTAAGGTTGCTAATGTTGTAAGAGAAGCAATAGAAGGTGGAATAAATACTAAAAAAGAAGAAATAAAGGCAATAGAAAAGGAAAAACAATTAGCTAGTGAAATTATAGATGTTACTATGCCAGGTAAAGTATTTACGGTAGGTAAGAAACATCCTATAACTAAAATAATAGATGAAGTTTCAGAAATATTCATGGGACTTGGATTCTCAATAGCAGAAGGTCCAGAAGTTGAAACAATAGAAAATAACTTTGATGCATTAAATGCTCCAAAGGACCATCCATCAAGAGATATGAGTGATACATTCTACATAAATAGTGAATTATTACTTAGAACTCAAACATCTCCAGTTCAAGTTAGAACTATGAAGAATAATGATTTACCAATAAAGGTAATATCTCCAGGTAGATGTTTTAGATTTGACTCTCCAGATGCTACACATTCACCAATGTTCCATCAAATAGAAGGGTTAGTTGTTGGTAAGGATGTGACAATGGCACAACTTAAAGGAACTTTAGATAACTTTGTTAAGAAACTATTTGGAGAAGAAACTAAAACTAAGTTTAGACCACATAACTTCCCATTCACAGAGCCAAGTGCAGAGGTTGATGTTACATGCTTTAAGTGTGGTGGAGAAGGATGTGCAATGTGTAAACAAGAAGGATGGATAGAAATATTAGGAGCTGGTATGGTTCATCCAAATGTACTTAGAAACTGTGGAATAGATCCAGAAGTATACAGTGGATTTGCATTCGGTATGGGTGTAGAGAGAATAGGTATGCTTAAGTATGAAATAGATGATATAAGATTATTATTCGAAAATGATATGAGATTCTTAAATCAATTTTAATTAGGAGGTAAATATATGTTAGTATCTTTAAAATGGCTTAGAGACTATGTCGATATAGATATGGACACTAAAGAGTTTGCTGATAGAATGACTATGACAGGAACTAAGGTGGAAAAAGTAGATTTCTACGGAGAAGAAATAGAAAATGTTGTTGTTGGTAAAATACTAGAAATAGAACAACATCCAAATGCTGATAAGTTAGTTGTAACTAAGGTTGATGTAGGAAGTGAAGTTATACAAATAGTAACTGGAGCTAAGAATGTATCAGTAGGTGATTATATACCGGTTGCAAGAATAGGAGCTAAGTTACCTGGTGGAATAAAAATAAAAAAAGGTAAATTAAGAGGAGAGCTTTCAGAAGGTATGATGTGCTCTGCCGAAGAATTAGGAATAGATGAACACTTCGTAGCTGAACATAAAAAGAATGGAATATACATATTAGATCACGAAGAGTCTTATGAATTAGGAAAAGATGTAAAAGAAGTTATGGGAATAAATGATGCTTTAATAGAGTTTGAATTAACATCTAATAGACCAGACTGTAGATCTATGATAGGTATAGCTAGAGAAGCTGCTGTAACTATAAACTCTAAATTAAAGTATCCAGAAATAGTTGTAAAAGAAGAAGGACAAGATATAGACTTCGATATAAAAATAGAAAATGAAGATCTTTGTAAAAGATACTGTGCAAGAACAGTTAAAAATGTAAAAATAGGTCCATCTCCATACTGGATGCAAAGAAAACTTATAGAAGCTGGTGTTAGACCAATAAGTAACATAGTAGATATAACTAATTACGTAATGTTAGAACTTGGACAACCTCTTCATGCATTTGATTTAAGTAAATTAAGTACTGGTAAGATAGTTGTTAGAAATGCTCAAGAAGGAGAAAAATTCACTACTTTAGATGAAGTTGAAAGAACTTTAGATAAAGATATGTTAGTTATAACTGATGGTGAAAAATCTTTAGCATTAGCAGGTGTTATGGGTGGACTTAATTCTGAAATAGATGAGAATACTACAGAAGTTTTATTAGAAGGTGCAAGCTTTAAGCAAGAGAACATAAGAGCGACTTCTAAGAAATTAGGTCTTAGAACAGAAGCATCAGGAAGATACGAAAAAGGTATAGATACAAATCTTGCTGAAGAGGCTGTAAATAGAGCTGCTCAGTTAATAGAATTATTAGGTTGTGGAACTGTTGATAAAGGAATCGTTGATGTATATCCAACTAAGCCAGAAACTAAAGTATTAGTTGTTAATCCGCAAAGAATAAACAAATTATTAGGTGTAGATGTACCTATGGATCAATTTGTAGGAATATTAGAATCATTAGAATTTAAGTGTAACTTAGTATCTAGTGAAAAATTAGAAATAGAAGTTCCAAGCTTTAGATTAGATATGGAGCAGGAAGCAGATGTATTTGAAGAAATAGCTAGAATATATGGATTTGAAAATATACCTTCAGCTCAATTAGAAGGAAATGCGACTGCTGGAGTAAAAACATCAAAACAAAAATTCATGGATAATGTAAAAAATACTGCAACTTCTATAGGATTAAATGAGATATTAACATATTCATTTGTAAGCCCAAGAGGTGTGGATAAGATACAACTTCCAGAAAATGATCCAAAGAGAAACTTTGTAACTCTTATAAATCCATTAGGTGAAGAAACTTCAGTAATGAGAACTACAATGATGCCTAGTATGCTTGATGTATTATATACAAATATATCTCGTAAAGTAGATAGAGCATATGCATTTGAATGTGGACATACATTTACACCGCAAAATGGATTACCTCAGGAACATAACCATGTATGTATAGGAATGTATGGTAAAGAGGTAGATTTCTTTACATTAAAAGGTGCAATAGAAACAATAGCTAAAAATGTTGGATTTAAAGATTACGAAATAATACCAGAAAAAAATAATTCAACATTCCATCCAGGAAGATGTGCTAAAATAGAGTATAATGGAATATATGTAGGTACATTTGGAGAATTACATCCAAATGTAATAGAAAACTACGGTTTAGGTCAAAGAGTTTATATAGCAGAGTTAGATCTTGATATAATATTTGAAAACTCAAGTACTAATATAGTTTATAGTCCATTACCAAAGTTTCCATCTACTTCAAGAGATATAGCTTTAATAGTTAAGGATGAAGTATATGTGAAGGATATAGAAGATATAATAAAGACTAATGGTGCTGGTCTTGTAGAAGATTATAAGTTATTTGACGTATATAAAGGTGCACAAATAGAGGAAGGTTATAAGTCTATAGCGTATTCTATAACTTATAGAAGTAAAGAAAAAACATTAACAGATGAAGATGTGGCTAAAGTGCATGACGTAATATTAAAAGAATTAGCAGAAAAGTTAAATGCAAATTTAAGATCAAACTAACTCATCTGTATAGGGGGATTAGTATGAACAATGTTAACAAAGTAATTGTAAAAATTCAGGGTGCAGAATATCCTATGGTCGGAGATAAGCCTGCACATGAAATGATAAAAGTAGCTAACTACGTTGATCAAGAAATGACGAAGGTTATAGAAAGTAACCCTAAATTAAGTACAGTTATGGCTGGGATTGTAACTGCTATAAATATTACAGATCAACTATTTGAATGTGATGATTATAGTAGTGATTTAGCTAAAGAAAATGATGAATTAAGACGAAAAGTAGATCAAACAGATGAAGGACTTAAGTTAGAGATAAAAAAATTACAGCTTCAATTAGACAGTAGAGATAAAGAAGTATCTGAGGCTAAGGCTAAGATTGATGAACTAAACAAGTTACTTGAAGATAAAAGTAAGGAATTAGAATCTAAGGAAACTGAAATAAATAACCTAAGTATGTCTACAGTAGGTTCAAAATCAGAAGTTGAAAGTTATAAATCGGAAATAGAAGATTTAGAAGATTTACTTAAAGCTGCAGAAGAAAGAGCTAAGATTGCTGAAAGTTTATCATCAGAATTCCAAAATAAGGCTTATAAATTACAGTTAAAATATACTGAGCTAGAAAATGAGCTTAAATATCTGAGAGCTACAATATAGTTAATAATTAGGGGGTGTCTCAAAATGACTAAAATCATTTAGAAGACATCCCTTTTGATATTTGAAGTTAAAAATAATGGGTATATAGATTTATTGTATTAAATATTAAAGAATATTCCTTGAAGGAGGATGAATATGAAAGACATAGAATTATTAGCACCTGTTGGATCTTTTGAAGCTTTAAAAGCAGCTGTTCAAAATGGAGCGAATGCTGTTTACTTAGGTGGAAAAGATTTTAGTGCAAGAGCATCAGCAAACAATTTTGATAGAGATGAATTAAAAGAGGCTGTAAAATATGCTCATATTAGAGATGTACAAGTTTTCGTTACAGCAAATACTTTAATTAAGCAGGAAGAAATAGAAAGTTTTGTAGAATATGCTAAATTTTTATATGATATAGATGTAGATGCAATAATACTTCAAGATATAGGTATAGCAAAGTTAGTTAAAAGATTATTACCAGACTTTGAACTTCATGCTAGTACTCAAATGGTGGCTCACTCTTTAGAAGATGTAAAGTATCTTGAAAATGCGGGATTTGATAGAGTTGTATTAGCAAGAGAGCTAAATGTAGAAGAAATAAAATACATTTGTGACAACACAAATGTTGATATAGAAGTATTTGTTCATGGAGCATTATGCGTATGTTACTCAGGACAATGTTTAATGAGTAGTATGATAGGAAATAGATCAGGCAATAGAGGTAGATGTGCTCAACCATGCAGACAAAAATATGAACTTATAGATATACACACAGGAGAAATTATAAATAGCAATGGGGATTATTTATTAAGCCCTAGAGATTTAAATACTATAGAGGATATAGATAAAGTAATCGATGCGGGAGTACATTCTTTAAAAATAGAAGGAAGAATGAAAAGACCAGAATATGTTGCTACTGTAATTAGTAGTTATAGAAAAACTGTTGATAATTATTTAGAAAAGAATAAGATAAATGTTTCGAATGAAACGATAAGTGATTTATATACTATATTTAATAGAAAGTTCACAAAAGGTTTAATATTAGGAGAAGTAGGAAAAGATGTAATGAATTCTGAAATACCTAATAACCAAGGTTTATATATAGGTAAAGTTTTAGATTTTAATAAAAGAGCTAAGAGATTGAAAATAAGATTAGAAAATACTCTTAAAAAAGGTGATGGAATAAACTTAGGTGGGGGGACTATAGGTAGGATTATAAAAGATGGAGAAATAACTACTATAGCTCATAGAGGAGATGTAATTGAACTAGATTTTGTTGGAGAAGCTAGAAGACATCAGGTGGTATTTAAAACATCAGATAGTGAGTTGATGGATAGAGTCCAAAGTACGTTCCAACAAGATAAGGAACTAGTGAAAAGCCCTATTAATGCTGAGTTAGTTATTAGATTAAATGAAAAACCAGTACTTACTCTAATAGATTTAAAAGGAAATAAAGTATCTATTGAAGGAGACAAAGTTGTAGAAGAAGCAATGAAGGTAGCCTTAAGTAAAGAAAAGGTAGAATCTCAGATTCAAAAGTTAGGAAACACTCCATATGAATTAAATAGTATAAGGACAACACTTGATGAAGGTGTAAGTTTACCTATAAGTATACTTAATCAAATGAGAAGAGATTGTATAGAGCTATTAAATGAAGAACGAATAAAAATAAAAAATAGAAATTATAAATCAGAAAAAATAGAATATAAGCCAATTATAGCATATAAGGCTATAGATAAAAAAATAAGAGTAAAGGTAAAAAATCTAGAGCAACTAAAAGCTGCATTAGAGTGTGATATAGATTCTGTTTATTATGAAGATATAATAACATTAGATAAGGCATTAGAAATGGGAATAAAGTATAATAAGAAAGTTATTTACTCATCTCCAAGAATAATAAGAAATAAAGAGTATAAGCATTTAGAAAAAGCTAAAAAATTAAATTTAAAAAATGTTCAGGTTGGTACTCTAGGAGCTATGGATTACTTTAAAGGAAAAAATTTAAGTATAGATTATTACTTAAATGCATTTAACAGTGAAACTATGAATCATTTTAAAAGTGAAGGAGCTACTTCATTATGTATATCACAAGAACTGAATTTAAATGAAATAAAAGAAACATTAAAATATACAGACATAGAAGTAGAAGCTGTAGTATATGGATTTGCAACTATGATGGTAACGGAATACTGTCCTATGGGTGTTTTAGTTAGAGATTGTAAAAAAGATAAAAGAGCAGCAAAATGTAATCAAAGCATATATGCATTGAAGAATTTTAAAGGAGATATGTTTAGAATATCTCAGGATATATTCTGCAGAAGTACAATTTATAATTCAAATATAACGTGTATATTAGATAATTTAGAAGAAGTAAGCAAATCTGGAATAGATGTATTCAGACTAGACTTTACACATGAAAGTGAACAAGTTGTTAAGGAAGTAATAGAAGCACATATTGAAGTATTAAATAATAATTACAGAATGGGTTCAAAGGCAACTAAACTATATAATTATTTAGATCAAATAGGAACGACATCAGCACATTATTATAAAGGTGTAGAATAAGATAATGAAGAAAAATATAATAATTACTGTGTTTTCGTTAATAACAATAGTAGTGATATTTACAATAGCATTAAATAATTTATCTTTAAAAAGTAATGATCATAAAAATTTTGTTGAGAAGAAAGCAGAGGATTTAAATCCGATATCAAAAGAAAGCGCAAAAAAAATATTAGAAGCAGAGTTTGGTAAAGATATTGTAAATACTGAGAATGATTTTAAAGAAGAAGGTAATTACTATATTATTGATGTGAATGTTAATATAGGAACTTCAGAAGAACATACTCATACCGAAGAGGAATTATCAACAGAAGATTTGAGTATAACAGATGATGGTGATCATATGATAAGTCTAGGTATTTATAAAATTAACAAATATACAGGCGAATTAGTAGAAGATTAAATATAATCAATAAAAATAACGGATAAAAATATCCGTTATTTTTATTTTGAAATACTAGTGAATAGACTTTAAGATTGCTAGTAAGTAATTCCAAGTATTTTCAGTAGACTGTATATCTAAATGTTCATTAGGAGTGTGAACATCAAACATATCAGGACCTAAAGAAATAGCTTCAGCCCCAGGCATTTTATCTAATAATAAACCACACTCAAGACCAGCATGAATAGCCATAATTATAGGTTTCTTACCAGTTAGCTTCTCATAAGTATCAACAGCTATTTTTTCAAGTTGAGATCCCTTAGCATACTCCCAAGCAGGATAAGCACTTTCAACTCTAAAATTACCATTTAAAGAGTCAGTTAATAAATCCATTTTATTTAAAATATCATCTTTTAAGGAGCTAACTGAACTTCTGACTGCACTTTCAAATAGAACTTCAGTATCACTATTTATTACAACTCCTAAGTTTGTAGAACTTTCTACTAAACCTTCTATGTCCATACTCATAGTTTGAATTCCGTTAGGCATTAAGTTATACATTTTTATTACTTTATCTTTAAATTCAGAAGTAAATACTTTATCAATTTTAGTATCTGAAACCTCTATTACAAGACCTGGATCAGAGGTTCTAAACTCATGTTTAAATACTTTTTCAATTTCAGATATTTGATTTTTAACATCTTCAACAGCATTTCTATTAACTACGATTATGCACTCAGACTCACGAGGAATAGCATTATTTTTTGAACCACCGCTAACCTTAGCTAAATCGAAATCAACCTTTAGTAAGTTTAATAATCTACCTAATAATTTATTAGAGTTAGCTCTTTGTTTGATTATATCCATTCCAGAGTGGCCGCCAAGTAGTCCTTTTATATCAACTAATAAAGCAACTTTATCTTTTGATACTTCACTATATTCAACTGGTAAAGTAGATATAGCAGTAGCACCACCAGCACAACTAACTAATATATAACCTTCCTCTTCTGAATCTAAGTTTAATATATATTTAGATTTTAAATTTTTTCCATCTAAATTCATAGCTCCACTCATACCAGCTTCTTCATCAACAGTAACTAAGAACTCTATTTCAGGATGTTCAATAGTATTATCAGCAAGAACCGCCATACCCATAGCAACAGCAATACCATTGTCAGCACCTAAAGTAGTACCAGTAGCATAAATCATACCATCTTCTATTCTTAATTTTATAGGATCTTTAGTGAAATCGTGATCAGTATCTTTATTTTTCTCGCAAACCATATCCATATGTCCTTGAAGCATAACGCAAGGCGCATTTTCATAACCTTTAGTTGCAGGTTTTCTAATAATAATATTTAAATGTTCATCTTGGATTGTTTCTAAATTTAAAGAATTACCGAAATTATAAAGAAAATCACTTATTCCTTTTTCATTTCCAGAACCTCTAGGTATTTGAGAGATTTCTTCGAAATACTTAAAAACAAGTTTAGGCTGTAGCCCCTCTAAAACTTTTTCCATTAACATAATCTCCTTTTAGTAAAATAGTATTAAAACAGCTATTTTAAGTTAATAATTAAAAAAATACACTACAAATAATGTATGTTTATGTATAATATATAAATAGCTATATAAATAGTATAATACAAATGTACATAAAATAAACAATATAAACTAGAGTAATAAAAGGAGGAAGTATGAATCAAAAATCATTAAGAGTTTTAGAGTTTAATAAAATCGTTGACATATTAAAGACAAAAGTTTCATCTTCTTTAGGTTTAAAATATATAGAAAATTTAACTCCAAGTTCAGACTATGAAGAAGTTAGATATATGTTAGAAGAAACTAGTCAAGCTCAAGGTATACTTTTAAAAAGAGGATCATTAGGTCTAAATGGTATACATGATGTTGAAGATAAAGCAAAAAGAGCGGAAATTGGAGCATCTTTAGACCCGGGAAGTTTAATAAAAATAGCAGATACTCTAAGAGTTGCTAGAAATCTAAAAAATACGTTAGCAAGTAGTGAAGAAGAAGAATTTAATTACCCTGTAATTCAAGGATTATCAAATTCATTATATGTATATAGAGATGTAGAAGATAAAATTTACAATGCGATAGTAAGTGAAATAGAAATATCAGATAATGCGTCTTCAGAACTTAGAGATATAAGAAGAAGAATTGTACAAAAGAATCAATCTATAAGATCTAAGTTAAATTCTATAATTTCATCAACTACATATCAAAAATATTTACAAGATGCAATTATATCTGTAAGAGGAGATAGATTTGTAGTTCCTGTAAAAGCAGAGTATAGATCTTATGTTTCTGGAATTATTCATGATCAATCATCATCAGGAGCAACTTTATTCATAGAGCCTATGAGTATTGTTGATATGAATAATGAATTAAGACAATTAAGATTAAAAGAACAAGAAGAAATAGAAAGAATACTAGCTGAGTTATCTGCACTTGTAGGTGAAATTAGCCATGATATTATTTCTAACCAAGAAATACTAGGTAAGTTGGATTTTGCATTTGCTAAAGGGAAACTATCCATAGCTATGAAGGCAGTAGAACCGAACTTAAATGAAGACAAATTTATAAATATAAAAGCTGGGAGACATCCTTTATTAGATGCAGAAACTGTAGTTGCAAATGATATTTATCTAGGCAGAGATTTCCATACATTGTTAATAACAGGTCCAAACACAGGTGGTAAAACAGTAACTATAAAGACAGTAGGACTATTTGCTCTTATGACACAAAGTGGTCTTCATATACCTGCAAACTATGGAAGTAGCATGTGTGTATTTGATAATGTATTTGCAGATATTGGTGA
This sequence comes from Romboutsia faecis, assembly GCF_014323405.1. Taxonomy (GTDB): domain Bacteria; phylum Bacillota; class Clostridia; order Peptostreptococcales; family Peptostreptococcaceae; genus Romboutsia_E; species Romboutsia_E faecis. The sequence continues at coordinate 87,346 of NZ_JACRWE010000005.1, forward strand.
TGAACAAAGTATAGAGCAAAGTTTATCTACTTTCTCATCTCATATGACAAATATAGTTTCTATATTAAAAGATGTAACAGAAAATTCTTTAGTAATATTTGATGAATTAGGTGCGGGAACTGACCCTATTGAAGGAGCATCTCTAGCAATCGCTATATTAGAAGACGTAAAAATGGCGGGAGCAAAATGTATAGCAACAACTCACTATACTGAATTAAAAAATTATGCACTAACAAAAGAAGGTGTAGAAAATGCTGCAGTTGAGTTTGATGTAGACACTTTAAGTCCTACATATAGATTACTTATGGGAATACCAGGTAAATCAAATGCATTTGAAATATCTAAAAAATTAGGATTAAGTGATTATATAATATCAAGAGCGAGAGAATTTATAGATGATAGTAATATAGAATTGGAAGATGTTATTCAAGAAGCTGAGAAAAGTAGACTTAAAGCAATAGAAGAAAGAGAAGAGGCTGAAAAATTAAAGGTAGAGATAGAAAAAGTTAAACAAGAATATGATGAGAGATTAGCTAAAATAACATCTCAAAGGGATAAATTAATAGAACAAGCTAAGTCTGAGGCATTTAGAATTACTAGAGGTGCTAAAGAAGAAGTTGATAATATAATAAAAGAACTTAGACAAATGGAAAATGAAATAGCTTCTAAAGAAAAGAATCGTAAGATTGAAGCACTTAGAAAAGAATTATCTAGTTCTATGGGTGCTCTTCAGCCATCTGTTGAAAGTATGATAATTCCAAAGGTTGCAACTAAAGAAATTAAAAATTTAAAACCTGGAGATGAAGTTAAGGTAATAACTTTAAATCAAAATGGAAGTGTAGTTTCAGTTGATGAAAGAAAGAAAGAAGCAGTAGTCCAAATAGGTATAATGAAAATGACCTTACCATTCAAGTCGTTGCAAAAAGCAAAGGCAGATGTAAAGACTACTGTAACTAAGGGAACTAGAAGCATAATAAAATCAAAATCAGGTAGAGTTAAGAGTGAAGTAGACCTAAGAGGTATGAACTTAGAAGAAGCAATAATGGAAGTTGATAAATATTTAGATGATGCCTGTGTAGCAGGATTAGAATATGTTACAATAATACATGGTATAGGTACAGGCGTTCTTAAATCAGGAATTCAAGAAGTACTTAAGAAGAATAAACATGTTAAATCTCAAAGACCTGGTCAGTACGGTGAAGGTGGAGCAGGTGTCACAATAGCGGTATTAAAATAAAGTTATTAAGGAGAGATTAATATGATTTTAGTATCAGCATGTCTATTAGGAATAGACTGTAAATATAACGGGTCTAGCAATGATAATGCTAAGGTAAAAGAGTATTTAAAAAATAAAGCATTTGTAATTGCATGTCCAGAACAACTAGGAGGATTAACAACACCAAGGAATCCTTCTGAAATAGTTAAATGTGATAAAGATGGAATTATAAATGAAAATTATAAAATCATAAGTAATAAAAATGTAGATGTCACTGAAAACTTTATAAAAGGTGCGAATGAAACCTTAAAAATTGCCAAAATTTATAATTGCAAAGAAGCTATATTAAAGGATGGAAGTCCTTCTTGTGGTTCTAATTTTATATATGATGGAAGTTTTACAGGCAATAAAGTTATAGGTGAAGGAGTAACAACTAAATTACTTAGAGACAATAATATAAAAGTAATTAGTGAAAAAGACTTATAATAAATCAAACATCTTGAAAAAACTTAAGATTTGATTTACCATAAGAAGATAAGAGAAAGAGAGAGGAGCAATGACATGCAAGATTTCAAGGTAGCAATAGCAAATTGCCTTAAAGAAAAGATAGAAGATTTATCTTTAGAAGAAATATTAGGACTTATAGAAATACCACCAAATAAAGATATGGGTGACTATGCTTTCCCATGTTTCAAACTAGCAAAGGTATTTAGAAAAGCTCCTAACATGATAGCAAGTGATTTATCAGAAACTATAGAAGCTAAGGGAGATATATCGAAAGTTATGCCAATGGGCGGATACGTAAACTTCTTTGTTAACAAATCTCAATTAGCTAATAATGTTATAAATGATGTATTAACTCAAAAAGATGCATACGGACATGGAAAAATGGGAGATGGTAAAACTGTAGTAATAGATTTTTCATCTCCTAATATAGCAAAGCCTTTCCATATAGGTCACATAAGAACTACAGTTATAGGTAATGCTTTATACAAAATATATGACTCTCAAGGATATGATACTGTAAGAGTAAATCACTTAGGTGACTATGGGACTCAGTTCGGAAAACTTATAGTAGCATTTAAGTTATGGGGAGATAAAGAAACTGTAGAATCTAACCCAATACCAGAATTATTAAAGTTATACATAAGATTCCATGATGAAGCTGAAGAAAAGCCAGAAATGGAAGATGAAGCAAGAGCTTGGTTTACAAAGTTAGAAAATGGAGATCCAGAAGCTAAAGAATTATGGCAATGGTTTAGAGATGAAAGTTTAAAAGAATTTGCTAGAGTTTATGATTTATTAGATATACAATTTGATTCTTACAATGGAGAAAGTTTCTACTCTGATAAGATGGATACTGTAATAGAGACTATAAAAGAAAAAGGATTATTACAAGAATCTCAAGGAACTAATGTAGTTGATTTAGAAGCATATAATATGCCACCTGCATTAATAACAAAAAATGATGGTTCTACTTTATATATGACTAGAGATTTAGCAGCAGCAGTATATAGAAAGAACACTTACAACTTTGATAAGTGTATATATGTAGTTGGATCTCAACAAGCATTACACTTCCAACAATTATTTAAAGTTTTAGAACTTGTAGGATTTGAGTGGGCTAAAGATTTAATACATGTTCCATTTGGAATGGTTGCACTAGAAGAAGGAACTATGTCTACTAGAAAAGGTAGAGTAGTATTCTTAGAAGATGTTTTAAAACAAGCTATAGAAAAAACAAAAGAAACAATGTTAGCTAAAAACCCAGATGCTAAAAATGTAGACACGATAGCTAAGCAAGTAGGGGTTGGAGCTGTAGTGTTCCAAGAGTTATCTAACAGTAGAATCAAAGACTATACTTTCTCTTGGGAAAGAACATTAAGCTTTGAGGGTGAGACTGGACCGTATGTTCAATACACTCATGCTAGATGTTGTGCAGTATTAAGAAAGGCTAATGAAGAAGTAACTTCAGATATTAATTATGAATTATTAACAAATGAAGATAGTGTAGAAGTATTAAAAACAATAGCTTCATTTAATAAAAATATAGTATCTGCATTAAATAGAAATGAGCCACATATAGTAACTAGATTTGTACTAGATTTAGCTCAAGCATTTAACAAATTCTATCATGATAATCCAATCTTAGTAGATGATGTTGAAGTAAGAAAAGCTAGACTTGCTTTAGTTGCGGCAACTAGACAAACATTAGAAAATGGACTTAAATTATTAGGAATGCATGCACCAGAAAGAATGTAATAGGTGTTAAAATATAGATTATAACCGGGGCGCTCGGGCTGATATATAATTTCTAGAATTATATATCAGCCCTTCGCTACGTTATATAACCTATATCTTAATATACTTAGAGGTGATATATAAGAAAGACAAGGTATATTAAATATATTAGTTGATAAGACTAATTATTAAATAGTATTACTGAGGAGTATAATATTTATGAAGGATAATATAATAAAAAAATGCTACTTAGCAGCCTTTGACATAAATGATAAAAATCTTAGAAATTTAATGATTATAAATACTAAATGTTTAGTTGATGATGGAAAAAATAGATATGTATATATAGATAGTAATCGTTTAAAAGATGAGTTAATTTATTATAGATTTTATGGTGAAATACCAAATTACAATTCTATTTTAAATCTAATATTACCGGCAGTACTTGCAAATAAAAATATCGATAGATCACAAGATGAAGCTATATCGTTAATTCAAAAATATGCTAAATATTTAAAAAAAGAAATAAAGATTTTTGATTATATATTAGGTTCGGTTATATACAATAGTATAATTCACAGTTTAGTATATGATAAAAATATTAGTTATGAAGAGTTATTAAAAGGAATTAAAGAAAGAATAATAGGTATATCTATAGAATTAGATAAACCTCAAATGATTAAGTTTCAGATGAGTAGAATTAATGCTTTACAAACTATAGATAAATTTATAGATAAAAATAATGAAGACTATGATGATAATAGAATAGTATCTACAATTTTAAATATTTTATATGATATTTATATAGAAGATAGAGATGTAGAGAATGATGGAATTAAAAGTATAAAAAAATCTATACTATCTATACTTGGAGATGAAATTCACCTAAATATAGATAATATAGATTTTGTTTCGTCAATGTCAGAGTACATCACTAAATTAAGATCGTATAAAATCAATAAAAAAATATACAACAGAACATCTGATCCACGAGAATTAATTAAATTAAATGAAGGTGACGTTTACATAGACCCGATATTTAATCAAATAAAAGTTATATCAAAAGAATTTAGTGAAGACATACTTAGTATGAAAATAAAAGCTAAATCTGGAATCTATGTATTAAAATTTAAAAAATCTTAAATTTAGTTATTAGCTTCTAGGTAGTCTATAAAAACTTCTTCTGTAGTATTGGTTAAGAAGCATAACTCTTTTACTATACTATTTCTAAGTTCAATAAAATCATTAAGGTTTGTATTTTCATTAGTAAACTCTAATGCTTTTATTATAAGTAGTAAATCCCTTTTTGATAAGGCATTGATAGATACTTGGTCGATTAATTCCATAATAAACTTCCTTTCTAAATATATAGTAACTAATAAACTAATATTCTACAAAAAACAATAAAAACCCTTTTAAAAAGTAGAATTATGATAGTTTATATAAATTATTTTAACTTAAATACAAGATAAAATATAGACAATATTGATAAAGAGGTGAAATATTTGAAAATATTATTAACCACATTAAACTCTAAGTTTATTCATACAAATTTGGCAATAAGATATCTAAAAGAATTTGTAAGAGATTTACTACCAGTAGATATAAGAGAGTATACAATAAATAATGATTTGGATTATATTTTGAAGGATATATATAGAAATAATTATGATGTTGTATTGTTTTCTACATATATATGGAATGTATATGATACGGCTAAAATTTGTGAAAACTTAAAAAAAGTAAACCCTAATATAAAAATAGCACTAGGTGGTCCGGAAGTAACTTACGATAGTGCAGAAGCAATGGAAAAATATCCTTTTATAGATTATATATTATGTGGCGAGGGAGAATTAGTTTTTAGAGACTTAGTAGAATATTTATTAGGCAAAAAAAATATTGAAGATGTAGAGGGGATAGTTTACAGAAATAATGATGAAGTAATAGTAAACAATCCTAAAGCTTTACTACAAAACTTAGATGAGATACCTAGCCCATATGAAAATTTAGATCCAAAAGAATATGAAAATAGAATTGTTTATTATGAAACATCAAGAGGATGTCCTTTTAATTGTCAATATTGTTTATCATCAACTTTAAAGGGACTAAGATACTTTAGTATTGATAGAGTAAAAAAGGATTTGAAACAATTAATTGATGCAAGAGTATCTCAAATTAAATTTATTGACAGAACTTTTAATGCAAACAAGAAGTTTGCTCAAGAAATAATGAAGTTCCTTATGGAACATGACAATGATTACACAACATATCATTTTGAAGTAACAGCGCATTTATTAGATGAAGATACGCTGGAATTCTTAAAAGATTGTAAGGAAGGTTTATTTCAATTTGAGATTGGAGTTCAATCTACGAATCAAAAAACTTTAGATGCAGTTGGAAGAAGAGATGACTTTAAAAAGCTATCTTATGTTGTTCAAAAAGTTGCTTCCTATAGAAATATACATCAACACTTAGATTTAATTGCAGGTCTTCCTTATGAAGATTATGCAAGCTTTGAAAATTCATTCAATGATGTATTTAATTTAGGAATAGAACATTTACAACTAGGTTTTCTTAAGATGATAAAAGGTACAGGGATAAGAAATACAGCAAAAAATCATGGATATAGATACAAAGATTATGCTCCATACGAAATTTTATATAATGATTATATAAGTTATGTTCAGATATTAAAACTAAAAGATATAGAAGAGATATTAGAAAAATACTATAACTCGAAAAATTTTGTACTATCAATGAGATATATAATTAAGAATTTCTATAGTGAAAGTCCATTTAAATTCTTTGAAGACTTTGCAACTTACTTTGATGATAATGGATACTTTGATATGGCTCAAGGTAAAAATCAATTATACAATATATTATTAGACTTCTATAATGAAAAAATAAATGTGAATAATGAATTATTTAATGATATACTAAAGTACGATTACATATCGTTAGGTAAGACATCTAATTTACCACAATTCTTTAACAAAAGAGAAATGGAAGATTTTAAAAATAGATGTCATGTATTTTTACAAGATAATGACAATGTAATTAAATACTTACCTAAATTTGAAAATAAACCAGCTAAACATATGATTAAATACGTTCACTTTGAACCATTTAACTTTAATATTTTAGAGTTGAAAGAAGATATACATAGAAATCTAGTTAAAAATGAAAATGTAGTTTTGTTTGTATATGATGATAAGAAGATTTTTGAAAAGTCAAAATCATATAGTGTAGTGATATAGGAGGTTAATATGAACTTTAGAATTGAAAAATACTTATTAAAAAAAGCAGATGAATTAGCTTTCATAACCATAAAAAATGATGGAGACTTTAAATTAGAAGGGTACAAGATACCAAATCAAGGATTAGATGTTCCAATAAAGAATGAAGTACTTGTAAAGGGAATAAAAGAAAATACAGCTCAAGAAGGAATTAATTCTATGTCTATAGCAGATGCTATGATATATATTATGGGTATAGATAGCAACTTCAAGTACAATGATGAGTACAAGAAGTTTCTAGATGCTTTAGAAAAGAATATAAATTTAGATATAAGAGCATATATGGGATACATGTCTAGAAAGTATTTTGAAATAGGAGAATCTACAGATTCTTTAATATACTTAAAGGCACTTATAAGTCAATATCCAGATGATATTGAAGGAATGTATCACTATGCAATAGTATGCCAAGAGCTAGCCCAACAATATCAAAAGGATTCTGATAATGAAGGAATGAACAATTTCTTACTTGAAGCTTTAGATAAGTTAGAAAGAGTTATAGCATTAGATGAAGGATTTGCATTAGCATATTATCATTTAGGATATCACTATTATAACCAAGGCCAATATATAAAAGCTAAAGTTATATGGGAAGAAGCTTTAAACTTAGGCTTAGATGAAGATACAGTAGCTGAGATACAAGATAATATAGGAAAGATGGACTTTAAAGTACAATACGAAGAAGGTTATAGCTTAGTATTCCAAGGAAGAAGTGAAGAAGCTTTAGAAAAATTATTGCCATTAGAAGCAGAACATTCAGATTGGTGGAATTTATTATTTATGATAGGTTTAGCATATAAGCATATGAATGAAATAGAAGAAGCTAAATCATATTTTGAAAGGATATTAATCTTAAAACCACATCAAGTTGATACTATGGTAGAGCTAGGGCTTTGTGAAGCTGCTTCTTATAATTTAGAAAAAGCAATTGAGCATTTTAGTACAGCTGCAAAGATAAAAGAAGATCCAGAAATACTATGTAACTTAGGTATGGCATACTTAAACAATGGTGAACTAGATGAGGCAATTTATTATGTTGAAAGAGCATATGAATTAAACCCAGAAGATGAAATAACAGTGGCATGTATGAGAGAGTTAGATAATTATAGATAAAATCAAAATAGGTGTATCCTAAAGTATATTTTAGGATACACCTATTTTATTTATATTTATAATAAAGTAGATAATGGAAATTTGTTTTGGGTATAAGTAAATTATAAAAATATTTAAAGGAGCAATATTATGAGAAAAATTCTTGATAATTTAAAACTTTATTTTAAGAAAAAGGAAGATAAGAATGAAACGATATGCTATTGCTTTAATATAAGTAGTAACGATATAGCAAAAGAAGTGAATCAAGGTTGTGAATCTATAAGAGACATAAGAAATAATACAAAGGCTGGAATGGGTTGTGGAAGGTGTAACGCAGGAGTTGAAAGAGTGGCATACAATGCTATTAAAAATAGAAATAAAAATATATAAATAACATAATACAGATATAAAATTTAGTGCTAATATTATATAGGGGTGGTGATTTGATAAAGAAATTAGATGAAATGGAAAAACATTTAAAGTTAGGAGAAAGAGCAATTTTATCTGTAGCAGCAGCTCATAATGAAGAAGTTTTAATATCAATAAAAGAAGCTGTGAATAGAGGCGTAATTCAACCTATATTAGTTGGAAATATTGACAAGATAAAATCTATTTCAAAGTCTATTAATTTAGACTTAGAGAATATAGAATTAATACAAGAGGATGATATTGTAAAGTGTGCTGAAATAGCAGTAAGATTAGTTCATGATAATAAAGCTGACTTTATAATGAAAGGCTTGCTAGATACTTCGATATTACTAAAAGCCGTTTTAAATAAAGAATATGGGTTAAAAAAAGAAGGACTACTAAGTCATGTAATGATTCATGAAGTTGAAAGTTATCATAAGTTACTTCTTATTTCAGATGGAGGAATGAATATATCACCTAATTATGAACAAAAAGAAGGCATAATAAAAAATGCTATACTTGCTGCTAAATCCTTAGGTATAGAGGAAATAAAGGTTGCATGTATCGCAGCAGTAGAAAAAATAAATCCTAAAATGCAGGCAACAATAGATGCGCATAAATTGCAAGAAGCTTGTGAAAATGGTTTATTTGGAAAAAATGTAATTGTAGAAGGTCCTTTAGCATTTGATTTAGCGGTATCTAGTCATGCAAGTGAAGTGAAAGGACTTAAGAGCATAGTATCAGGAGATGTTGATATTATAATCACACCAACAATAGAGGTTGGGAATGCTCTTGGAAAATCACTTACTTATATGACTAAGTCAAAATCAGCTGGTGTTATAATGGGAGCCAGTGTACCTATAGTATTAACTTCAAGAGCTGATTCATCTGAGTCAAAGTTATATTCGATAATATACGGAGCTTTAATATCTAAAAATATATAAAAATATTTTTATATTGTATACATTTAATAATATATAAGTTATAATTTTATTGAAATAAAATCAAAGTACTTACCCAGAAATATCTAAAAATATTAAACAATTCATTAATATATAAGAAACAAACCTAATAAATATAGCTAAAAATAATCCAAACTAAAAAGAAAAATAGTAAAATTAAGGAATGTAGAAAAAAAAGAAATTTTGTTGCTTAAAGGAAAAAATTGTTAAAAAAATATTTAAATTTTCACCCAAGAAAACATAAATTAGTATATAATCAAATTAGGGTTTTTATTTAAGACATGCTGAGTTTATCACCTAGGGGATTTTAAAATTAAAATCAAAAAAGGGGATAGAGATATGGATAAAAAAGCAATGACTATTGACTTGAACAGTCAAATATTATTAGACAAGGCCGAAAAAGAAGGCGTTGAAACAATGTATGACAGGGCGCAAGGCTTTAAAAATCAATGTGGATTTGGTTTAAAAGGTATTTGCTGTAGAAACTGTGGTATGGGACCTTGTAGAATAACTCCAAAAACTCCTAGAGGAATATGTGGAGCAGATGAGCATACAATAGTTGGTAGAAACTTTGCTAGAATGGTAGCAGCTGGTACTGCAGCTCACTCTGATCATGCTAGAGATATAGCTCATACAATGGCTCTAAGTTCTAGAGACGGAAACTACACTATTAAAGATGAAGTTAAATTAATAAATTTAGCAAAAGAATGGGATGTAGAAACTGAAGGTAGAGATATATACGACATAGCTCATGAAGTTGCAGATGTAGCTTTAATGGAATTCGGTAAACCACATGGAGTAGCAAGATTATTAAAAAGAGCTCCAAAACAAAGACAAGAATTATGGAATAAGCTTGGTATAGAACCAAGAGCTATAGATAGAGAAATAGCTACAATAATGCACTCTACTCATATAGGATGTACAGGAGACATAGATAGTTTAATGCAAATGTCAATGAGAACGGCATTAGCAGATGGTTGGGTTGGTTCAATGATAGGTACAATATTTAGTGATATATTATTTGGAACTCCAACTGTTAGAAATTCAGAAGCAAACTTAGGTGTTTTAGAAGAAAACAAAGTAAATATAATATTACATGGTCATGAACCTTCATTATCAGAAATGATAGTTTTAGCATCAGAAGATCCAGAATTAGTTGAATTAGCAAAATCTGTTGGAGCTGATGGAATAAATTTAGCAGGAATGTGCTGTACAGGTAACGAAGTTATAATGAGACACGGTGTTAGAACAGCAGGAGATTTCCATCAACAAGAATTAGCTTTAGTTACAGGAGCTGTAGAAGCTATGATAGTTGATGTTCAATGTATATTCCCTGCATTACCAAGAGTTGCAGACTGTTATCACACAAAATTCATAACAACATCTCCAAAAGCAAAGATAGCAGGATCTACATACATGGAATTCAAAGAAGAAGATGCGTTTAATATAGCAAAAGATATTGTTAGATCAGCTGTATTAAACTTCCCAAATAGAGATAAATCAAAAGTATTAATCCCAGAACATAAAGCAAGCTCAACTGTAGGATATAGTACAGAGGCTATAGTAGGACAATTAGATAGAGTTGTAAACTCTCAAATAGACCCAGCAGGAACTGTGAAACCACTTGCAGACTGTTTAAAATCAGGAGTTTTAAGAGGAGCAGTAGGTGTTGTTGGATGTAACAATGCAAAAGGTGTTTCTAACTTAGCTCATACAACAGTTATGAAAGAATTAATAAAAAATGACATAATAGTTGTTACTACAGGTTGTGGTGCATCAGCAGCAGGTAAGTTTGGATTATTAAACAAAGATGCAAAAAAATATGCAGGAAAAGGTTTAGCTACTGTATGTGAACTAGTTGATATACCTCCAGTACTACATTTAGGTTCTTGTGTTGACTGTAGCCGTATACTTGAAGTTGTTGGAGAGACAGCTAAGTATTTAGGTATGGACTCATCTGATCTTCCAGTAGCTGGAGTAGCTCCAGAGTGGATGTCAGAAAAAGCAGTTGCAATAGGAACTTATGTTGTAGCAACTGGTATAGACGTATACTTAGGAATAATGCCTCCAGTAGGTGGATCTGAAAGAGCAGTAGAAATATTAACTAAAGAAATGGAAGATATGGTAGGAGCTAAGTTTATAGTTGAAGAAGATCCAGTTAAATTAGCTCATAAGATAATCGAAGGAATAGAAAAGAAACGTGTTCACTTCGAAGCTTTAGTAGAAGAAAAAATGTTACAACCAGCTGAAGCATAACAGTAATTATAAACTTAATAGTTGAGTTGATTTAAATCTAAGCATACTACTTTGAAAAGTTAGTATTGTATATAAGTTTATAGAAAAGCTTGGCTGTAGATTATTTTTAATGCAAAAATATAAGTAGGGCATTAACTTTAATGTCTTACTTATAGAAATTTTAAAATAGATAAATATAAAATTATTAGATCTATAAAGTATATATACAGAAGGTGGTAGAATATGAAAATAGCAGTAACAGGTAAAGGCGGAGTAGGTAAAACAACTTTCTCTTCAATGCTTTCGAGAATGTTTGCTGAAGATGGATATAGGGTTGTTGCTGTGGATGCTGATCCAGATGCAAATTTAGCATTAGCACTAGGGTTTCCAAGGGAAGTTTATGATTCTATAGTACCAATATCAGAGATGAAGAAATTAGTTTCTGATAGAACAGCAGCAGAAACAGGAACATTTAATAAAATGTTTAAATTAAATCCTAAAGTAGATGATATACCAGAACAGCATTGTCAGGAGTACAATGGAGTAAGATTACTTACATTAGGAACTGTTGACTCAGGTGGTTCTGGATGTGTTTGTCCTGAACACGTATTACTAAAAAGACTTTGTAGCCATTTAATATTGCAAAATAAAGATGTAGTAGTTATGGATATGGAGGCTGGAATTGAGCATTTAGGAAGAGGAACTGCTCAAGGTGTAGATGCATTTATAGTAGTAGTAGAGCCAGGGGAAAGAAGTTTACAAACATATAGAAAAGTAAAAAAACTTGGAAGTGATATAGGTGTTAAGCAAGTCTTCGTTGTCGGAAATAAAATAAGAAATAAAGATGATGAAGATTTTATAAAAAGTAATTTAGAAGATGGAGAAGCCTTAGGATTTATATACTACAATCAAGACGTTATAAATTCTGATAGATCAAATCAGTCTCCGTATGATGTGAGCACACAAACTAAAGATGAAATTAAGGTTATAAAAGATAGATTACTTCAAATAAAAGAAAATAAAAATAAATAAGATTGAAGCTATCTTTAAGAAAATTCTTAGAGATTAGTTTTAACAGCACTTACATATAGTTAGTGTTATAAAAATTAAAAAATTGTGGGGAGGATTCAATTATGGGATTCAAATCTGATATTGAAATTGCACAAGAAGCACAACCTCAAGATATTAGAGATATTGCAAAGAAATTAGGACTTACAGAGGATGATATTGAGTTATATGGCAAGTATAAAGCTAAGGTAGACTATAATCTTCTTAAAAAAGATAATGGTGGAAAAAAAGCTAAGTTAATATTAACTACAGCTATAAATCCAACTCCTGCAGGAGAAGGAAAAACTACTACTACAATAGGTGTTGCAGATGGTTTAGCTAAATTAGGTAAGAATGTGCTAGTTGCATTAAGAGAACCTTCTTTAGGGCCAGTATTTGGTGTAAAAGGTGGAGCAGCTGGTGGAGGATATGCTCAAGTTGTTCCAATGGAAGATATAAATTTACACTTTACTGGAGATTTCCATGCTATAGGTGCTGCAAACAACTTATTAGCTGCAATGTTAGATAACCATATTCATCAAGGTAACCAATTAGGAATAGATGCTAGAAGTATAACTTGGAGAAGATGTGTTGACATGAACGATAGACAATTAAGAAATGTTGTCGATGGTTTAGGTGCTAGAGCTGACGGAGTTGCAAGAGAAGATGGATTTGATATAACTGTTGCATCAGAAGTAATGGCTGCTTTCTGTTTAGCAAGTGACATAGTTGACTTAAAAGCTAGATTAGGAAGAATCATAGTTGGATATAACTTCCAAGGGGAACCTGTAACTGCAGAACAATTAAAAGCTAATGGTGCTATGGCAGCTTTATTAAAAGATGCTTTAAAACCAAACTTAGTTCAAACTTTAGAAGGAACACCTGCATTTGTTCATGGTGGTCCATTTGCAAACATAGCTCATGGGTGCAACTCTGTAATAGCTACTAGAATGGCTATGCATTTTGCAGACTATGTAGTAACTGAAGGTGGATTTGGTGCTGACTTAGGTGCAGAAAAGTTCTTAGACATAAAATGTAGAATGGCTGATTTGAAACCAGATGCAGTTATAATAGTTGCTACAGTAAGAGCATTAAAATATAACGGTGGAGTACCAAAAGACCAATTGAATAATGAAAATTTAGAAGCATTAGAAGCAGGTCTTCCAAACTTATTAAAACATGTTGAAAATATAACTCAGGTATACAAATTACCTGCAGTTGTTGCTATAAATGAATTCCCAACTGATACTGAAGCAGAAGTTAATTTAGTAAGAGAAAAGTGTAAAGAATTAGGTGTTAATGTTGCCTTATCTCAAGTGTGGGCAAAAGGTGGAGAAGGTGGAATTGAGTTAGCTGAAGAAATAGTTAGGTTAACTAGCCAAGAAAATGACTTCCAATTCTGTTATGAAGATGACTTAAGCATAGCAGAAAAAATAAATGCAATAGCTACTAAAATATATGGAGCTGATGGTGTAGACTTTACTCCACAGGCTCAAAAAGAATTAGAAAGATTAGAAAGTTTAGGATTTGGTAAGATGCCTATATGTATGGCAAAAACTCAATATTCTTTAACTGATGATCAAACTAAATTAGGTAGACCAACAGGATTCAGAATAACAGTAAGACAATTAACAGTTTCAGCTGGAGCTGGATTTATAGTTGCACTTACTGGAGCAATAATGAAAATGCCAGGACTTCCTAAAGTCCCAGCAGCAGAAAGAATAGATGTTGATGAAAATGGAGTAATATCAGGTCTATTCTAGTATTGATAAGAAAACAAGTTAAGGTAGTGCGATATCGTACTACCTTAATTCGAATAGAGACCTTTTGTAGAATTAGGGGGAAAAATGATGAATATATCAGAAAAAACTTGTGTAGAATTTGTAGATGTGCTTGCATCTAAAGCACCAGTTCCAGGAGGTGGAGGAGCAGCAGCTTTAGTAGGAGCTATAGGTATGGCTTTAGGTAGTATGGTATGTAACTTAACTATAGGTAAAAAGAAGTATGCAGAATACGAAGAAAGTGTTAAAGAGATTTTAGTTCAAGCAAGTGAATTAGAAAAAGATTTACTTGTTATGATTGATAAAGATGCTGAAGGATTCTACCCACTTTCTCAAGCATATGGACTTCCAACTTCAACTGAAGAAGAAAAGAAAATAAAAGAAGAAACTATGCAAAAAGCACTAAAAGTTGCATGTGAAGTTCCTATAAATATAGTAAGAGCATGTTATAAGGCTATAAAGTTACATGAGGAACTAGTAGATAAAGGTTCAAGACTTGCGATAAGTGATGTAGGGGTAGGAGTACAATGCTTAAGAGCTGCAATACTTGGAGCAGAATTAAATGTTGTTATTAACGTTAACTCTATAAAAGATCAAGATTATGTAGATAAAGTTAATGCAGAAATGAAAGAACTTGTACAAGGCGGAGTCAAAATTTGTGACGAAGTTTTCAAGAAAGTTGAAATTGCTTTAGGGAAATAGATTAAATTAATATTTAAGGGGGATCTTGTAAATGGAAGTATCAGTAGCTAAAGGTCAAATAATTAAGGGTAAACCAGTTGCAGATGAAATGAGCGAAAACTTAATAAAAGAAGTTAATGAGTTAAGCAAAGAGGGTATAATACCTAAGTTATCTATATTAAGAGTTGGAGAAAAAGCTAATGACTTAGCTTATGAAAGAGGAGCTCTTAAAAAATGTGAAACTATAGGTATTGAAACTGAGGTAACTGTTTTAGACGAAGATGTAACTCAAGAACAATATATAGAAGCGTTACAAAAACTAAATGATGACCCAAAAGTAAATGGTATATTAACATTTAGACCATTACCAAAAGGTATAGACGAAGAAGTAATAAAGCACGTTATAGCACCAGAAAAAGATGTTGACTGCTTTAACCCATTAAATACTGCTAAAGTAATGGAAGGTGATAAAACAGGATTCCCACCATGTACTCCAACTGCGGTTGTTGAAATATTAAAACATTATAATGTTGATTTAAATGGAGCAAATGTAGCAGTACTTGGTAGATCTATGGTAGTTGGAAAGCCAGTATCAATGCTTTTATTAGGAGAAAATGCTACAGTTAATATATGTCATTCTAGAACTAAAAATTTAGCAGAAGTAACTTCAAAAGCTGATATATTAGTTGCTGCTGTTGGAAGAGCTAGGATGGTAACACCTGAATACATAAAAGAAGGTGCAGTTGTAATAGATGTTGGTATAAATGCTAAACCAGAAGGTGGCGGAATTTGCGGTGACGTAGATACAGATGCAGTAGTTGAGAAAGCATCTATGATAACACCAGTTCCTGCAGGAGTAGGCTCTGTAACTACATCTGTACTTGCAAAACATGTAATAAAAGCTTGTAAGTTACAAAATAACAAATAGAGATACTTTTAGGGGGGAATAAGGGTATGGTAATTTCTGATAAAAAACCAATACAAGAAATATTAGGATTTTTAGAAGGTTCAGAAAAAGTAGTTTTAGTTGGTTGTAATCAATGTGCTGCAACTTGTAAAACTGGAGGAGAGCCAGAATTACAAGCTATGAAAGAAGAATTAGAAGCTAACGGAAAAACAGTATTAGGATGTAAAGTTATAGATCCTTGTTGTAACCTTTTACAATGTAAAAAAGATTTAAAAGCTGTAAAAGAAGAGTTAAAAGAAGCTGATGCTATATTATCTTTAGCTTGTGGTGATGGGACACAAACTATAGTTAAAAACACTAAGAGCATGCCTGTTTATCCAGCTAACAACACATTATTTATAGGAGAAGTTGAAAGAGTTGGTCAATTTGAAGAAGCTTGTAAAGCCTGTGGAGAATGTGAACTTGGATGGACTGGTGGAATATGCCCAGTAACTATGTGTGCTAAAGGCTTAATAAATGGAGCTTGTGGTGGAGCTAAAGATGGAAAATGTGAAATAAGCCATGAAAATGATTGTGCATGGATTAAAATATATGAAAGACTTAAAGAGATAGACCAATTAGATAATTTAACAGCAGTAAGACCGCCAAAAGATTACTCAAAACAAAATAATCCAAGAAGTTTAGATCTAAAGAAAAAAGCACAAGAAGCTGCAAATGCAGAAGCTTAATAACTTTTAAAGGTTAAAAAGGGGGATTTTATAAATGAGCTTATTACAAGAAACATTAGAAAGAGGCGAATTTGCAATAACTGCTGAAATGGCACCTCCAAAAGGTACAGATCTTTCTCACCTTTTAGAATGTGCAAAAAAGTGTGTAGGTAGAGTTCATGCTACAAATGTAACTGATTTCCAATCAGCAGTTATGAGAGCAACATCTCTTGCTACATGTAAAATGTTAAAAGATATAGGTCTTGAACCAGTAATACAAATGACTGGAAGAGATAGAAATAGAATAGCTATAGAAGGTGAAATGCTTTCTGCAGGTGTATTTGGAATAGATAATCTATTAGCTTTAACAGGAGATCATACATGTGTTGGAGATCACCCACAAGCTAAGGGAGTATTTGATTTAGACTCTGTAAGTATACTTAGTACAGCTACTCAATTAAATAGTGGTGTTGATAGTGTTGGTTTAGAATTACAAGGTAAAACAAACTTTTATTTAGGTGCATCTGTAACACCAGAATATGCTCCAATAGAAGTACAATTATTAAAAATGCAAAAGAAAATAAATGCTGGAGCTAGATTCTTCCAAACTCAAGCGGTTTATGATATAGATCATTTAAGAAAGTTCAGAGAACTTACAAAAGATATGGATTGTAAAATTCTAGCTGGTATAGTTCCATTAAAGTCACCAGGTATGGCTAAATTCATGACAGCTAATGTTCCAGGTATATTCGTTCCAGATGATCAAATAGAAAGATTAAAAGCAGCTGGAAAAGGTAACTATGTTCAAGAAGGAATAAAGATGGCTGGAGAATTTATAAGACAGATAAAAGAAGAAAACTTATGCGACGGTGTACACATAATGGCTATAGGAGCAGAAGAAAATGTTCCTCTAATATTAGACGCTGCAGGTCTATAAAATTAATTAGGATAGGGGGCAATTCAATGAAAATAGCAGTTATCGGTGGAGGCCCAGGAGGATACGTAGCGGCTATAAAAGCGGCTATGCATGGTGCTGATGAAGTTGTAGTTATAGAAAAGAAGAGAGTTGGAGGGACTTGCCTAAATGTAGGATGTATACCAACTAAAGCATTACTTGCATCTTCTTCAATGTTAATGAATGTAAAAGAAGCAAAAAGCTTTGGAATAGATATAGATGGTGATATAAAACCAAATTTTTCAGCTATAATGGATAGAAAAAATAAAATTGTAGATCAACTTATAGCAGGTATAGAATTTTTATTTAATAAGAGAGACATTAAACTTATTAATGGATTTGGAAAATTGGTAGATAAGAATACTATAGAAGTTACAAAGGAAGATGGATCAAAAGAGATAGTTAATGCAGATAAAATAATATTAGCAAATGGTTCAGTTCCTGTAGTACCATCTATGTTCCCATACGATGGTAAGCTTGTAATAACTAGTGATGAAGTTCTAGGGTTAGAAGAACTTCCGCAATCTATGTTAATAGTTGGAGGAGGAGTTATAGGATCTGAAATAGGTCAATTTTTCCAAAATTTAGGTACGCAAGTTACTATTGTAGAGATGGCTGAACATATTTTAGGAAATGAAGATAAAGATGTGGCTAAACAGTTGCAGAGACAGTTTAAAAAGGATAAAATTAAAGTGTTAGCAGGTGTAGGGGTACAAACTTGTGAAATAGTAGATAATAAAGTTGTAGCAACACTGTCAAATGGGAAGTCAGTGACTGCAGATACTTGTTTAGTTGCAGTTGGTAGAAAACCAAATCTTGCTAACTCAGGAATAGAAGAAATAGGAATAGAGCTAGTTGGAAGAGGAAAAGTAAAAGTTAACGAATACTTAGAAACTAATGTAGAAGGTATATATGCTATAGGGGATATAATTGATACTGCTATGCTTGCACATGTCGCTTCAAAAGAAGGAGAAGTAGCAGCGGTAAATGCATTAGGTGGAAATAAAAAAGTAAATTATTCAGCAGTACCAAGATGTGTATATACTGAACCAGAAGTTGCTGGTGTTGGAAAAACTGAGAAACAACTACAAGCTGCAGGTGAAGAATATAATGTAGGTCAGTTTGATTTTAGAGCATTAGGAAAAGCTCAGGCTATAGGCCATATCCAAGGATTTATAAAAGTTCTTGCAGATAATAATGATAAAATTATTGGAGCTTCAATAGTAGGACCTCATGCTACAGATTTATTAACTGAACTATCTTTAGCAGTTGGCCTAGGCCTAACAGTAGAACAAGTAGGAGATATAATACATGCACATCCAAGTTTATCTGAAGGATTGATGGAAGCTCTTCATGATGTACATGGAGAATGTGTTCATGCTGCTCCAAAATTAGTTAAAGCATAAAGCAAAACAGAGTAATTAGACTATAGTTTAACTTAAAGCTCTGTTTTGACAAGGACAAGGGGGAAGTCTTAATATGGGATATAATATAGCTGTAGCAGGAAAAGGTGGAACTGGGAAAACAAGTCTTACAGGGCTTTTAGTTAATTCTTTAATACAAGATAAAAAGTCACCAGTATTAGTCGTAGACGCAGACGCTAATGCCAATATAAATGAAGTATTAGGCATAGACGTAGAAGCATCAATTGGTCAAATCAGAGAAGAAGTAAATCAAAGAGAAAAATTAGGTAATTCATTCCCTGGAGGTATGACAAAAGCACAATTCTTACAATATAGATTAAACTCTATAATTGAAGAAGGAGAAGGCTATGATCTACTTGTAATGGGGCGTTCTGAAGGAGAAGGTTGTTATTGTTTTGTCAATGGTATCCTAAGAGAACAAGTTCAAAAAATTTCAAACCATTATAATTATGTAGTCATAGACAATGAAGCTGGTATGGAACACTTAAGCAGAAAAACTACTAGACATGTAGATACTCTACTTTTAGTAAGTGATTGCTCAAGACGTAGCATACAAGCAGTTGCTAGAATAAGAGATTTAGCTAAAGAATTAAACCTAAGTGTAGGAGAGGTAAAACTTATAGTAAATAAAGTTCCAGATGGAATCTTACATGAAGGAGTAAAAGAAGAAATTGAAAAATATAAGCTAGATCTTATTGGAGTAGTACCTTTAGATGAATTAATATATGAATATGATTCTACAGGTAAACCATTAGTAGAGTTACCTGAAGATTCACAAGCTAAACAAGCTATTAAAAATATAATAGCTAAATTAGAATTAAAATAGGCTTAAGGGGGAAAAGATTATGGCATTTAAAATGTCTGTTCAAAAGTATTCTGGTAAAATATCAGAAGTGGAGATAGGAACAGGAGATAAAGCAATAAAATTAGGTGGAGAAAATGTTCTACCATTTTATGGATTTGATGGAGAAACTGGAAACTCTCCAGTTGTTGGAATACAAATATCAGATATATATCCAGATAGCTGGTTAGATTCATACAAAGAAATGTATAAAGATGTGGCTAACTGTCCTGTTGAATGGGCTAAGTATGTTGAAGCAAATACAGAAGCAGATTTTATATGTTTAAAATTCGATGGAGCAGATCCAAATGGATTAGATAAAACTCCAGAAGAATGTGCTGAAGTTGCTAAAGCTGTTGTTGAAGCAATAAATATACCTTTAGTTATAGCTGGTACAGGTAACCATGAAAAAGATGGAAAATTATTTGAAGTTTTAGCTCAAGCAGTAGATGGTCATAACTGCTTATTTATGTCAGCAGTAGAAGACAACTACAAAACAGTAGGTGCTTCAGCTGGTATGGCATATAACCACAAGGTAGGGGCTGAATCTTCAGTTGATATAAACTTAGCAAAACAAATGAACGTATTATTAACTCAATTAGGTGTTAAATCAGAAAATATAGTTATGAACATAGGATGTTCAGCTGTTGGTTATGGATATGAGTATGTTGCATCTACTATGGATAGAATAAGACTTGCAGCATTTGGTCAAAATGATAAATCATTACAAATGCCAATAATAACTCCAGTAGGGTTTGAAGTAGGTCACGTAAAAGAAGCTATAGCTTCTGTTGAAGATGAACCAACTTGGGGTTGCCCGGAACAAAGAACAATAGCTATGGAAGTTTCAACTGCAGCAAGTGTATTAGTTGGTGGATCAAATGCAGTAATACTTCGTCATCCAGAATCAATAAAAACTATAAAAAATTTAATTAGCGAATTAGCTTAATTTATATTGTAAGGTTAGGGGGATATAAAAATGGCATTAAAAGCATTAGATATATTTAAATTAACACCAAAGAAAAACTGTAAGGACTGTGGTTTTCCAACTTGTATGGCTTTCTCTATGAAAGTTGCTTCAGGGGCAGTAGAAGTTGAAAAATGTCCACATATGTCAAATGATGCAATAGCAAAATTATCAGAGGCAACTGCACCATTAATGAAATCATTAAAAGTAGGTGCTAAAGAATCTGAATATACATTAGGCGGAGAAACTGTATTATTCAGACATGAAAAAACTCTTGTAAGTAGAAACAGATTTGCTGTACAATTCTGCGACTCTATGAGTGAAGAAGCAATAGATGCTAAAATAGCAAATATGAAGTTAGTTGATTACATAAGAATAGGAGAAGAAATGAAGGTTGAGTTTGCATTAGTTAAGTACAATGGAAACAAAGACGCTTATGTATCATTAATTAATAAATTAAAATCTAGTGAATTAAAAATAGCTTATATAATAGATTGTGAAGATGCTGAAGTAGCTAAAGAAGCTGTTTCATTATTAGATGGAACTAACCCAATAGTATACGGAGCTAATAAAGAAAATTACAGTGCTATGATAGATGTAGTTAAAGGAGCTAACTTAGCACTTGGAGTTAAAGCATCTAGTTTAGAAGAATTATATTCTACAGTTGAAACTATACAAGCAGCTGGATATAAAGAATTAATACTAGATGTAACTGGAGAAAATATAAAAGACACTTATACTAATGCAGTTCAAGTTAGAAGAATATCATTAAAAGAACAAGATAGAACATTCGGATACCCATCAATAGTATTTGCAAACAAATTATCTAATGACAACCCAATGATGGAAGTAGCTTTATCTTCTGTATTTACAATAAAATATGGATCTATAATAGTTTTAGATGACATAAATTACTCAAAAGCATTACCATTATTCGCATTAAGACAAAATATCTACACTGACCCACAAAGACCAATGAGAGTTGAACCTAAAATATATCCAATAAATAACCCAGATGAAAATTCACCAGTATTAGTTACTGTTGACTTTGCATTAACTTACTTCATAGTATCTGGAGATATAGAAAGATCTAAAGTACCATGCTGGTTAGTAATACCTGATGCAGGTGGATACTCAGTTCTTACATCTTGGGCTGCAGGTAAGTTTGGTGGTAACTCAATAGCAGCATTCGTTAAGGAATGTGGAATAGCTGAAAAAACTAAAAATAGAGATTTAATAATACCTGGTAAAGTTGCTGTTATAAAAGGTGACTTAGAAGAAAACTTACCAGATTGGAACATAATAATAGGTACAGAAGAATCTATGGAAATACCTAAATTCTTAAAAGAATATCAAGCTAAAAAGAACGAAGAATTAGCAAATGCTTAAGATGAAATTATTATTTTAAAATAAACTAATTTAATCCATAAGGGGGATAATTAATACATGGAAAAATTTATGATAATAGGTGAAAGAATACATTGTATATCACCAGAAATAAGAAAAGCATTAGCAGAGAGAGATCCTGAGCCAATATTAAGAAGAGCTAAAGCTCAATTAGATGCAGGTGCTCATTATATAGATTTCAATATAGGACCAGCTGAAAGAGATGGAGAAGAAATAATGACTTGGGGAGTTCAAATGCTTCAATCTGAACTTAACAATGTACCATTAGCATTAGATACTGCTAATAGAAAAGCTATAGAAGCAGGTCTTAAAGTTTACAATAGAGAACATGCTAAACCAATAGTAAACTCTGCAGATGCAGGTGGAAGAATAGATTTAATAGACTTAGCAGCTGAATATGATGCTAAAGTAATAGCATTATGTTCTAAAGATGGTATACCAAAGGACAATGATGAACGTATGGCTTACTGTCAAGAAATGTTAGAAAAAGGTTTAATGCTAGGTATGGATCCAACTGATATGTTATTCGACCCATTATGCTTAGTTATAAAAGGAATGCAAGAAAAACAGCTTGAAGTTCTAGAAGCAATAAGAATGATGACAGAAATGGGACTTCCAACAACAGGAGGTTTATCAAATGTATCTAATGGATGTCCTAAACATATAAGACCAATACTAGATAGTAATTTCTTAGCTATGGCTATGGCTAACGGATTTAGTTCTGCGATAGTAAACCCATGTGATGAGTTATTAATGCAAACTATAAAATCTTGCGACATAATAAATGGAGCTTCTTTATATGCAGATTCTTTCTTAGAAATAAATGAAGGTGCATTTGAATACAACGTATAATATACAAACTAATCATAAAATAATAAGCCTCAGCTAAGTAAGCTGAGGCCTAAAGGGGGAAGTAGAGTGAATTTATATAATATAATTTTTACAGGCTCAGAACAAGCTTTAAGTGCTGCTAAAGGTATGTTAGCTGATGCAATATCTCAACATGGAAAAGAGCATCCAGTATCATTCCCTGATACTGCATACTCATTACCTTGCATATATGCAGCAACAGGACAAAAAATGAATACTCTTGGAGATTTAGAAGGAGCTTTAACTGTTGTTGAGTCTTTAATAAATAGAACTCATTTATTAGAACATGCCTTAAATTCTGGCTTAGCTACAGCTTTAGCTGCTGAAGTTATAGAAGCTATAAAATATGCAACTATGGAAGAGCCTTATGCTGCTCCATGTGCAGGACATGTAAGTGACCCAATAATAAGATCTCTTGGTGTACCACTAGTTACAGGAGATATACCAGGAGTTGCAGTTGTACTTGGTGAATGCCCAGATGCAGAAACTGCAGCAAAAATAGTTAAAGATTATCAATCTAAAGGTTTATTAACTTTCTTAGTTGGTAAAGTTATAGATCAAGTTATAGAAGCTGGAGTAAAAATGGGAGTTGACTTAAGGGTTATACCTTTAGGATATGACGTAACTTCTGTTATCCATGTTGTATCTGTTGCAATAAGAGCAGCATTAATATTCGGAGGATTAACTCCAGGAGATCTTCCAGGATTATTAGAATATACATCTAAGAGGGTTCCTGCATTTGTTAATGCATTCGGACCACTTAGTGAACTAGTTGTATCTGCTGGAGCTGGAGCAATAGCTTTAGGATTCCCAGTTATAACTGATCAAACTGTTTTAGAAGTTCCTATGAACCTATTAACTCAAAAAGATTATGATAAATTTGTAGCTACTTCATTAGAAGCTAGAAATATAAAAATAAAAATAACTGAAATACCTATACCAGTAGCATTTGCAGCTGCATTTGAAGGTGAAAGAATAAGAAAAGGCGATATGTTTGCTGAATTTGGTGGTAATAAAACTGAAGCTTGGGAGCTTGTTGTACACAAAGAAGCTGCTGAGGTTGAAGACCATAAAATAGAAATAATAGGACCAAATATAGATGAAGTTGAACCAGTTAATGGATTAGTAAGATTACCTCTTGCTGTAATAGTTAAAATTGCTGGTAAGCAAATGCAAGATGACTTTGAACCAGTTCTTGAAAGACGTTTCCACTATTTCATGAACTATATAGAAGGTGTAATGCACGTTGGACAAAGAGATATGTCTTGGGTAAGAATATCTAAAGATGCTTATGAAAAAGGATTTAGATTAGAACATATAGGAGAAGTTTTATATGCTAAGATGAGAGATGAGTTTGAAACAGTTGTTGATAAGTGTGAAATAACTATAATAACTGATCCAGAACAAGTTTCTGCTAGAAAATCTGAAGCTACTTCTAGATATGATGCTAGAGATGAAAGATTAGCTTCATTAGTAGATGAAAGTGTTGATACATTCTATTCTTGTAACTTATGTCAATCATTTGCACCAGCTCATGTTTGTGTTGTTACTCCTGAAAGACTTGGACTTTGTGGAGCAGTTAGCTGGTTAGATGCTAAAGCTACAAAAGAACTAGACCCAACAGGTCCTTGCCAACCAATAGTTAAAGGTGAATGTTTAGATGATAGAACTGGGGTATGGAACTCTGTAAATGAAACAGTTAGCCAAATATCTCAAGGTGCTGTTGAAAGTGTTACATTATATTCTATACTTGAAGATCCAATGACTTCTTGCGGATGCTTTGAGTGTATATGTGGTATAATGCCAGAAGCTAATGGATTTGTTATAGTTAACAGAGAGTTCCCAGGAATTACTCCAGTTGGTATGACATTCGGAGAGCTTGCTTCTATGACAGGTGGAGGTGTTCAAACTCCAGGATTTATGGGACACGGAAGACATTTCATATCATCTAAAAAATTCGCTTATGCTGAAGGTGGACCAGAAAGAATTGTATGGATGCCAAAAGAATTAAAAGAGTATGTTGCTGATAAATTAAACGCTACAGTAAAAGAAATGACAGGTATAGAAAACTTTGTAGATATGGTTTGTGATGAAACTATAGCTAATGATTCTGAAGGAGTACTTGCTTTCTTAGAAGAAAAAGGTCATCCAGCATTATCAATGGAAGCTGTAATGTAATATTACTTATCTAGGGGGATTAAAATGAAAGTTATACCAGAATTAAGATACAGTGATAAACACACTTGGGTAAAAATTGAAGGTGACTATGCATATATAGGAATAACTGATTTTGCTCAAGATCAATTAGGAGAAGTTTTATTTGTTGAAATGCCAGAAATAGAAGATGAACTAACACAAGGAGAAGACTTTGGTGTGGTAGAATCTTCTAAGGTTGCATCAGACTTAATAGCTCCTATATCGGGTGAAGTAGTAGAGATAAATGAAAGATTAGAAGATGAACCTGAATATATAAATGAAGATCCATATGATGCTTGGATTGTAAAAGTTAAACTTTCTGATTCTGATGAATTAGATAATTTATTAAGTTCTGAAGTTTATGAAAGTACAGTAGAGTAACTTTATTAAATGAAAGTAGGAATCCGACTGCAGCGGATTCCTACTTTTTTATTAGTTACAGATATTATGAACAGATACATCTATGGTTTTAATACTACCTTTATGCAATTATCTAATTTGCTATCAAATATATCATAAGCATGTTTACCTTCAGATAAAGATAGTTTATGAGTAATAATGTCAGTAGGATCATATTCACCCTTTTTTATTATATCTAAAATTTTAGGAATGTAAGCTTGAGCAGGACACTGGCCCATTTTTATTGTTATATTTCTAGCAAAAAAGTCGCCTAATGGAAATAGATTATATCTTGCTCCATAAACACCTACCATCATAACAGTACCACCTTTTCGAATAGCTCTAGAAGAAATTTCAATTGCTGATTTCGATCCACCTTGTAGTTTTAATAAAGTTTCAAATTTTTCAAAGTTTGACATTACACCATCCATACCTACACAATCTAAAACAACATCGGCTCCACCACTAGTAATTTCTTTTATATATTCACCTGTATCATCGTGATCTTCAAAATTAATAGTTTCAACACCTTTATATGAAGCTGCATGATTGAGTCTGTACTGAACTCTATCTACGGCAATAATTCTTTTTACATTCTTTAACATAAGCCATTTTATAGCAGAAAGACCTATAGGACCACAACCAAGAACAACTACAATATCACCTTTTTTAACACCTGCATTATCTACCCCCCAATAAGATGTTGGTAAAACATCTGTAAGGAAGAGTGCTTTATCATCAGATAATTCTTCGGGGATTACTGTAGGGCCTACATTAGCATATGGAACTCTTAAATACTCTGCTTGTCCACCATCATATCCACCAAATGTATCACTATATCCAAATATTCCACCACATTCACCATATTTATTTGAATTATCGCACTGACTATATAAATCATGTTCACAATAAAAACAATGCCCGCATGATACAGGGAATGGAACAATAACTCGATCACCTTTTTTTACTTTAACAACATCTTTACCAACTTCTTCAACTATACCCATTGTTTCATGACCTAAAATTGAATTTTTCTTTAGATTTGGTATCATACCATGAATTAAATGAAGATCTGAACCACATATAGCAGTAGATGTTACTTTAACAATAATATCGTCATTTTTTTCTATTTTAGGATCCTCTACGTCACGTACATTTACATTTTTTATTCCTTCATAGACAATAGCTTTCAAAATGTGTCCTCCTTACAAAGTAAAATTTATTTGAGTTTAGTTTCTATTAAATTAAGGTAAAATATTCTTAAAAATGCATATATGACTTTATTATTTATAACATACTATATGTGAAATTATGCTAAAATTATATTATAGACTGTATTGGGGGGTAGAGTATGATAAAAGTACTTTTTAGGTCACACGATAAAGAAGTTTATTGTAATAAAGGGGAATTATTACTGGATGTTGCAAGAATGGCGGATATATTTATAGATGCACCTTGTAATGGAAATGTATCATGTGGAAAATGTAAGGTTAAACTTTTGAATGGCAAAGTTGATACTGAAAAAACAAGACACATAAGTGATGATGAAATAAAACAAGGATATGTCTTAGCTTGTAATTCAAAAGTAGTTTCTGATATAGAAGTAGATGTTCCATCTAAACTATCTTCATCTATGTATGGAATGAAGATAGAAGGTGGAGGAAAAGAAAAGGATGAAGCCATTTTTAATAGAGCTAAAAAAATAGCAGAAAATCATAATTTAAAATTTTCTACAAATATAAGAAAAAAGTATATTGAACTAAGTGAACCAACATTAGATGATAATATAAGTGATGTAGATAGAATACAAAGATATGTTAGACATCACTTAGGTTATAATGAAATAGATTTTAGGTTAGATATACTTAGAAAAATACCTATATTACTTAGGGAAAGTAATTTTAAGGTAACATTAACTTACGTAAAAAAGAAAAATAAGTTAACAATAATAGATATAGAGCCAGGAGATACTGGTGAATCACTATATGGTATAGCTATAGATATAGGAACGACTTCAGTAGTAGTTTGCTTAGTAGATTTAGTTGAACAAGTTCTTATAGATAAGGCATCTTCAGGAAATGCACAGATAAAATATGGAGCAGATGTAATAAATAGAATTGTATTTGCAACTAAGAAAAATGGACTTGATGAATTACATAAGGCTATAATTCATGATACTATAAATCCACTATTACATTCTATATATGAAAAAAATAATATTAATAGAGATGATGTTATTAGTGTTGTGGCATCTGGTAACACAACTATGGCAAGTTTATTTTTAGGAGTTTATCCGGATTATCTAAGAAGAGAACCTTATATACCTCCATTTTTAAAATCTCCTAAAATAATGGGTGAAAATGTAGAATTAGATGTTAATCCTAGTGCATATGTTTATCTAGCACCTAATGTAGCAAGTTATGTAGGTGGAGATATTACGGCAGGTGTATTATCTGCAGGAATATGGGCTAGTGAAGAGAATGTATTGTTTATAGATTTAGGTACAAATGGAGAAATTGTATTTGGTAATCAAGATTTTATGATGAGTTGTGCTTGCTCTGCAGGTCCAGCATTTGAGGGCGGTGGAATTAGATGTGGAATGAGGGCTTCTTGTGGAGCTATTGAAAACATTAAGATAAATCCAGTAACTTTTGAACCTAAACTAGGTATTATAGGAGAATGTGATCCTATAGGGATATGTGGATCTGGGATAATAGATTTAATATGCCAAATGATTTTAACTGGTGTTATTGATAGAAGAGGTAAGATACAAAAAGAGTTAAATACACCAAGAATAAGGTTTGATGAGCATGGAATTGGAGAATATGTCTTAGCTTTTAAAGATGAATATGGGTTAGAAAATGATATAACAGTTAATGAAGTAGATATAGATAATTTTATAAGAGCAAAGGGAGCAATATATTCGGGGGCTTCTGTTCTTTTAGAAAGTTTAGGTATGGATTTTTCTGTAATAGATAAAGTATATATAGCAGGAGGTATTGGGAATAGCTTAAATATTGAAAATGCAATAACTATAGGGTTACTTCCTGATGTAGAAAGAGAAAAGTTCCAATACATAGGGAATAGTTCATTAGTAGGTTCTTATTTAGCATTAATAAGTAGAGATGCTAAGAATAAATTAGAAGAAATAGCAAGCCAGATGACTTATGTTGAGTTGAGTGTTTATCCAGGTTATATGGATGAATTTGTATCTGCATGCTTTTTACCACATACCAATATAGAGAATTTTCCTACAGTAAAGGACTTATTAAATGTGTAAAGAATCAAAGTTAGAGGAAAAAATTAAGTATGCTTATAATAAAAAGATTGAGAACTTTGGAAGAGAAATAATATTTTCTTATCCAAATGAGACCTTAGCTATAAGTACTACTGAAAATAAATGTAGTTTAAAATGTGCTCATTGTAATGGTCACTATTTAAATAATATGGTATCGATAGAAGAGTATGAAGATAAGATTAAAAGTAGAAATATAAATAGCTTTCTATTAAGTGGAGGATGCAGTTTTGAAGGAGATGTACCTATAAATAAACATATAAATACATTAAAGACACTAAAAGAAAAGGGATTTAAATTAAATGCACACCTTGGACTCATGGAAGCTAAGGATATAGAATCAGTATGTAAATACATAGATATAGTTTCATTTGATTTAGTTTTTGATAAAAGCACAATAGAAGAAGTATACAAAATCAATAAAAGCAGAGAAGACTATATAAAGGCTTATGAAACTATAAAGAATAGTACAAAAGTTGCTCCACACATATGTATAGGTTTAAAAGGTGGAAAAATAAAAGGAGAGTATGAAATTATAAATTACTTAGCTAAAGACTCTCCTGAAATACTTACTTTTATAGTACTTATACCTACTAAAAATACTGAGTATGAAAATGTAAAACCTCCAAATTTAGAAAGGGTAGCGGATTTACTTTGTGAAGCAAGAATAAAGTTACCTAAAACAATTATAAACCTAGGATGTATGAGACCAAGAGGTAAATATAGACAAGAACTCGATCAAATTGCTTTAGACTGTGGAGTAAACAAAATAGTTTTACCATCTAGATCAGCGAAAAATAAGGCTATTGAAATGAACTTAAAAGTAAAAGAAAGCAAGGAGTGTTGTGTATTATGATTAGGCTATCTATGGGTACAGCTATTGAATTAGGTATACTAAATAAAAAGTGTGATATACCTCCTACTACTGCATATGTGATGATTGGAGATAAATGTAATAATAATTGTGACTTTTGTTCACAGTCTATAGAAAGCAGCACGAGAAGAGATAGGTTATCAAGAATCGTATGGCCTAAATACACAAAAGAGGAAATACTAAATGCTTTAAAAACTTATAAAGGTAGCAACATAAAAAGAATATGTATACAGTCTATGGATAATAAAGATGCACACGATGAAGTAGAAGAATTTATAGACTATATAAAAGATGAAATAAATATACCTATGTCTTTGTCTGCTAAAGTTGAAAATAGTGAAGATGTGGATAAATTTTTTTCTTTAGGAGTAGATAAGATAGGGATAGCTATTGATGCTGCGAATAAAAAGTTGTATGAACAAATTAAAGGTAATAATTATGAAGATAAGATTAAATTTATAGTTGATATGGTTAAAAAATATCCTAAAAAGATAAGTACACATATAATAGTTGGTCTAGGAGAAAGTCATAAGGATATATATGATTTATATAAATATTTGAGAGCAAAAAATGTAACAGTAAGCTTATTTGCTTTCACTCCTATAAAAGGAACAAGAATGGAAAGTATGAGTCAGCCAAGTATAGAGAGTTATAGAAGAGTTCAACTTATGACATATATGATAGATAAAGGATATTTTGATGAATATTTTACTTTTAAAGATGGATATTTAAATAACATTAAATTAGACTATGATATAATAAAAGATATAGAATCTGGATATCCATTTGAAATAAGAGGATGTAAAGATTGTAATAGACCCTATTATAATGAAAGGCCTGGGAGTACAATTTATAATTACTCGAAACCATTAAATATTGAAGAAATTAATTTAGCAAAAATAGAAATTAATTTAAAGTGAATATACCAAAATAATCCAATTTAAATTGACTTTACAATATTTTCAGTGCTATACTTAAATAAAGAATAGTATTTTGAAAATGAAATCATGAAGGTTTCTTTGGTGTATTGTAATGCCCAAAGAAACCTTTTTTTATTAAAAGATATTATATGGAGGGGTTTAATATGTGTGAATCATCAGCATTTGTATTGAAAAATAATGAATTATATAAAGTAATGGAGAATGTAGTTAGTGTAGATCCTCATGAAGGGAAAGTATATCTAACAGATCTGCTTGGAGATCAAAAGATTGTTGATGGGGTAATAAAAGAAATAAGACTTATGGATCATAAGATAATTTTAACAGAAGAGTAAAATAAGTTATAACCAGAAAACAAATAGAACATTATTAAATAGGGGAAAATTTCATTATGATAATAGCAGTTATAGACGGAATGGGTGGCGGAATTGGAGCCCAAATAGTATCTTCACTAAGAGAAGATTTGCCAACATATATAGATATATATGCTTTAGGTACTAACTCAATAGCAACTAGTGCAATGATGAAAGCTCATGCAAATAAAGGGGCAACAGGAGAAAATGCAATAGTAGTTTCATCTAAACGTGCTAATATAATAGTAGCGCCGATATCAGTAACAATTCCTAATTCTATGATGGGAGAAGTTACATTTAAAATTAGTGAAGCTGTAGCAGATAGCGAAGCTCTAAAGATATTGCTACCTATTATGCCTGAAAATATAGAGTTAGTTGGATTAGAAAATAAGCCACTTGCCTTGTTAATAAAGGATACAATAAAAGTTATAAAAAGAGAGTTTAATATAAAATAATTAGGGGGAAATAATATGTTTACTAAAGATAGAGTAAGATTTCATCATGCAGATGACCATGATCATGGTGATTTAGGAGGACATGACCATCATCACCCACATACTCATAGTCATAGCCATGAAGAGGAAAATAAAGATGAAAAAACTTTAAATATTTTATTAGTTCATTGGGTAAACCACAATGAATCTCATGAAGAAGGATTTAGGGAGTGGGTAGAAAAAGCTAGAGCTATTGGTAAAAATGAAACAGCTGATAGTATTGAAAAAGCTATAGAATATTTACAAAAAGCTAATGAAATGTTAATAGAAGCGAAAAAAAGTATGTAAATGATAATTATTGCTTTTTATAAGAGGTGTAAAATCCTCTTATTTTTGTGTTTATATATGTCGAAAAATAAAAAAATATAGAATAAAATAAAAAAATATTGAATAATATATGTTAATATGTATAAACTTAATTTTCTGAAAATATAAAAAGTATATTTACAAATAATGTAATAATTTGTATCATGAAGAGGAAAGGGAATACTGAGATATTTTTAATGTTAACGGGGGAAATTAACATGTTCGGAAAATAGAGTGGTATTAAATTACAATCCGAATATCAATGGATATTGTGGATGTGGGGGAAATTTGTTTTAAAGTTCATGAATATATTCATGAATAATAAAAATTTTAATTATATAATTAATGAAGCCATGAAGGTTTATATAAAAGAGTGTATCTTGCACCCTTTATTAACTTCGTGGTTTTTTATTTAAAAATATATAAATATATAGAGAGGGAGAATGTAAAAATGGTGAGAAGTAAAAGTTTAAGAAGAGCTTTAGTAGTTCTAAGTATAGTAAGTATGTCCTTAATTGCAGTAGGTTGTTCAAATAATTCTAAAGAAAGTGGGAATGGAACACCTGAGTCATCAATAGAAGCAAGTAACTTTGAAGCTGTAGAGTTTGTTTATTCAGATGGAGGAAAAGATTATGATGTAAAAGTTGAATCTCCGAGACAAAAAGCAGTAACATTATCTCAATTTATGACAGAGATGTTGCTAGCATTAGATTTAGGGGATAAAATGGTTGGAACAGCTCTTTTAGATAATCCTATACTTCCTGAATTTGAAGAAGCATATAAGAAAATACCAGAACTTGAAATAGGAGAAGGACATAATATATCTAAGGAAGCTTTTATTGCTACAGATGCTGATTTTGTAAGTGGATGGGATATGTCTATAAATGAACAAACTACAGGATCTGCAGATGAACTTATAGAAAAAGGTATAACTCCATTCTTAGCTAAATCTTATTCTCCAGATGCAACAGTAGAAACAGTATATGAAGATTTTGAATTATTAGGTAAAATATTTGGTGTAGAAGATAAAGCTAAAGATGTTATTGAAAATATGAAGAATGATATAAAATCTATAACTGATAAAGTTGGAGATGTTAAAGATGAAAATAGAGTAAAGGTAATGGTATATGATTCAGGAGAAGATAAAGCTATGGCTGTTGGATCAGGTCTAGCAAACAACTTAATAGAGTTAACAGGCGGAGATAATATATTCAGTGAAGAAGAGCAACCGTATATAAATGCTACATGGGAAAGCGTTGTAGCTGAAAATCCAGAAGTAATAGTAGTGACTGATTACCTTGCAGGTTCTCCAGTACAAGATAAAATAGACTTTCTAAAGAGTCATCCAGCTCTTAAAGATGTAGATGCCATAAAGAATGATAGAATATATGTTGTAGGATTAGCTGACTTATCTCCAGGGGTTAGAAACTCTAAAGTAATAGAAAAAATGTATGGTTACTTCTATGGAGAAAATAAATAATGGATATAAGTTTAGAAAATAAAACAAATCTCTCTAAAAAGAGAGGTTTCTTATTTTGGTCTATAGGACTTAGCATCCTTCTAGTTTTAACTATTATAGCTGCAATAGCAGTTGGTAGTACTTATATAGAACCTGGAGTAGTATATAAGGTACTACTTAATAAATTGTCAAATGGAGCAATATTTGATGTGACTTGGAATACAATGTTTGAAAATATAATATGGGAAATAAGATTACCAAGGGTTATATTAGGAGCTCTTTGTGGAGCTGGTCTTGCCCTTTGTGGTGTGCTTATGCAGTGTGTGACAAAAAATCCAATAGCAGAACCATACATATTAGGAATTTCATCGGGAGCATCATGTGGAGCAGTTGCAGTTATAGTTTTAGGAGGGATTTCAACACTTGGGATAACTAGTATAACAGGTGGAGCATTTTTGGGATCTATATTATCAGGTGTTTTAGTTTTTGCTATAGGAACTCAAATGGGAAGAACAAGTTCAACAACAAGGTTAGTTCTTTCTGGTATGGCAATATCAACAATATTTGGAGCACTTACAAATTTATTAATATATTCAGCTAAAAATTCAAATCAAGCAAAGAATGCATTATTTTGGACAATAGGGAGCTTAGGTGGTGCAAAATGGGATGTGCTATTATTTCCATTTATAGCATTAGTAATAGTTATAGCAGTATCTTTTGCAATGTCTAAATCATTGGATGTATTACTTTTAGGAGATGATAGTGCCGTTATATTAGGCATAAATGTAAAACTAGTAAAATCAATAATAATATTATTAGCAACATTACTTACATCAACTTTAGTTGCAATAACTGGAGCTATAGGATTCATTGGACTTGTAGTACCTCATATATGTAGAACAATAGCTGGAAGTGATCATAAAAAGCTTATTATTCTATCGAGTTTAGTAGGAGCAATATTTTTAATTTTATCTGATGTTGCAGCAAGAGGGTTATTCCCTCCAATAGAAATACCTATAGGAATAATAACATCATTGGTTGGTGGACCATTCTTTTTATATCTTATTTCTGCAAAAAATTATTCTTTTGGAGGAAATGATTAATGCTTAAAGTACAAGTTAAAAATTTAAAATTTAGCATAGATAAAAAAGAAATATTAAATGATATTTCTTTTGATATCCCAAAGGGAGCCTTTATAGGGATTATAGGCCCTAATGGTTCGGGTAAGTCTACATTACTTAAAAATATATACAGACTGTATAAGCCATCAAGCGGAAATATACTTTTAGATAACAAAGAATTATCGAAGATGAAGGATAAAGATTGTGCAAGAGAAATAGCAGTTTTAGCACAGGAAAGTAATTCGCAATTTGATTTTACTGTAGAACAAATAGTAAAAATGGGACGATATCCATATAAGAGTATGTTTGAAGATTATTCTAAAAAAGATTTGCAGATGGTTAGAGATATGTTAAAAAAAGTAGGATTAGATGGTTATAGTGATAGAAGCTTTTCAAACTTATCGGGTGGGGAAAAGCAGAGAACATTAATAGCTAGAGCCTTAGTTCAAGATACAGATTTTTTAATATTAGATGAACCTACTAATCATTTAGATATAGGTTATCAAATACAACTTATGGATTTAGTTAAAAGTCTTAATATAACGACATTATCAGCTATACATGATATGAATATAGCATCGATGTACTGTGATTATTTGATAGTTATGAAAGAAGGGAAAATAATAAACTTTGGAACTGTTGAAGAAGTTATAACATCAGAAATGCTTAAAAGTGTATTTGGGGTAAATGCATATGTAGGTATTAATCCAGTAAATAAAAAATTGCAGATATCATTTATGCATACTCACGAGCATGTTAATGGTATAGGAGTAGATCATATTCATGAAGATGGATTCAGTGGAGTACATAGTCATCATATACATGCTTAAAAGGATAGAACTTACAAAATTATTGAAATCAACCTAGTTATTAGGATATTTTCAATATTATTTTGATAAGTTCTATTATTTTTTAGTATAAGGACATGATATGTAATCATATAGTATACTTTAGATAAGAAATTTTATAGAGGGGGGATATTTTATGAAAGACGGTCATATACATTCACCTTATTGTCCACATGGTAGTAAGGATGCTTTAGAGGGTTATGTAAAAAGGGCTATAGAAATAGGTTTGGATGAAATAACATTTACAGAACATTTACCATTACCAGAAAATTTTAAAGACCCATCTCCAGAAAGTGATAGTGCCATGAGTATAAATCAACTACATAAATATATGAAAGAAGTAAGTAACCTTAAATGTAAGTATAAGGATAAAATAAAAATAAATTTGGGAGTAGAGGTAGATTACTTAGAAGGATATGAAGAAGAAACAAGAGAACTATTAAACAATTATGGAATGTATTTTGATGATTCTATACTATCTGTTCATATATTAAATTTTAATGAAGAATACTATGTTATAGATTATAGCAAAGAAGAGTTTGAAAATATATCAAACCTAATGGGCGGAGTAAGTGATGTATATTATAAATACTATAAAACACTTAAAAAAGCTGTGAGAGCAGATCTAGGAAAATATAAGCCGAAGAGAATAGGTCATTTGAATTTAGTTAGAAAATTTAATAAGGTTTTTCCATATAACTATGATAATAATATTGTTCTAGAAGAATTATTGATGCTTATAAAAGAGAAAGGATATGAACTGGACTATAATGTTTCAGGATTGTTAAAAGAATATTGTAAAGAACCGTATATAAGTGGACACTTATTAGAGTTAGTAAAAAAGTATAAAATTCCAATGGTGTTTGGATCAGATGCACATAGCATAGAGAATATGACTAATTATGATATCGATGAGTATAAATAATAATTATAAAACTTGGAATTAAATTGTAAATTTAATATTGACTTGATTTAAATTATAATATATAATAATAATATATTAAGGAGAAGTACTCAAGTGGCTCAAGAGGATCCCCTGCTAAGGGATTAGGCTGGGTAAACCGGTGCGAGGGTTCGAATCCCTCCTTCTCCGCCAGTAAAGACTATCGATTTCGATAGTCTTTTTTTTATAAATATCTATTGACTCTTGTGTTACACAAGACTTTATAATGTGTAATAGAAAAAATAGGAGAGGAGATAGTTATGATAAATGAATTTTTAAAATACGCTATTCCATCGGCATTTTCTATGTTTATATCAGCATTATATACAATTATAGATGGAATATTTGTAGGTCAAGGCGTTGGAGATGCGGCATTAGCTGCAGTTAATATAGTTTTACCTTTTACAGTAATATTAGTAGGAATGGCTAATATGATGGCAGTAGGAGGAGGATCACTAGTATCAAAAAATATTGGAGCTAAGGAAATAGATAAAGCTGTAAATATATTTAGACAGGTATGTAAATTTCTTTTAATATTAAGTATAGTTATAAGTATTATATGTGTTATTTTTACGAGTCAAATAGTAAAATTATTAGGAGCGACGGAAAATTTACAAGGGTTAGCTGTAGATTATCTTAGATTTTATGCGTTGTTCTCTATACCTAACTTAATAGGTATAGTTCTGAATAGTTTTGTAAGAAATGATCAAAAGCCTAAATTAGCGATGGTTTCTATAATATCAGGAGCGATAACTAATATAATATTAGATTATGTATTTATATTCAAACTTGGATTTGGAATAAAAGGAGCAGCAATAGCTACTGGTCTTGGTCAGATAGTAACAGTGAGTATATTATTACCTCACTTTATAAAAAAATCTGGTTATTTAAGTTTTGGGAAAGTAAAACTACAAATAGAAAGTATAAAAGAATTTTTAAAAATAGGATTCCCATCATTCTTTGCTCAAGCTAGTTTTTCAGTAATTGTTTTGCTTCATAATGTAATAATAACTAAAAATATAGGTGAAATAGGAGTTTCAGCATATAGTATAATAAATTATATTGGTACAAATATATATATGGTATTATTCGGATTAACTCTAGGAGCACAGCCTCTAATAAGCTATAATTATGGAAAAAGAGATGATAAAAAGATGCTAAGTTTTTACAAGATAACTTGCATATCATCTATATTATTTACTTGTATAGCAGTTTCAATTTGTTATATATTTGGAAAAAATTTAATTCAAATATTTACATCAGATAAGGAAATACTAGAATTAGCATATACTGGTTTAAAGTTAGCTAGTTTAAGTTATTTCTTTGTAGGTTTAAACTTAAATACAATAACTTATTATCAAGCAATAGAGATGCCTAAGTATTCAAATTTAATTTGTTTATTTAGATCAATAATATTCTTGCCAGTAGGACTTATATTATTATCGAAGTTATTTGGAGTAAATGGTGTATGGGGAGGAACATTATTTGCAGAGACTATAACATTTACTGCTATAAACTTAATTACTAATATAAAGTTAAATACATTAAAATCTACAAAGAATTCTTATGGAAAAGAAGAATTAAAATCAGCATAAATAAAAATAGGGGTAGTGAAGCTAAAAGTTTCATGCCCCTTTTAAAATTGATAGAATATTATAATATTCAAAGGAGAGGTCTTGTACTATGAAGAAATATTTTACAATTGGAGAAATGTCAAAACTACATAATATTTCAATAGAAACACTTAGACATTACGATAGATTTGGTATACTTAAACCAGAATATATAAATGAAAAAACAGGATATAGATATTATTCAACTAAGAGTTTTATAACCATTTATTTAATTAAACAATGCAAGGCAATAGGGCTGTCTTTAGAAGAGATAAAAGAAATTATAAATGATTATACATCATTAGATTCTGTTTTAAATATAATAAAAAATCAAAAAGAAATTATAGATAAGAAGATAATTGAGCTTAATAGTATAAAAAATAGCATTGAGAATCTTGAGAATAGTATTGAAGAAGCATTGGAAGTTGGTATTAATAAACCATTTATAAAGTTTTACGAAAAAAGGAAGTTAAGAAAATATAATTATACAAGTAGGTATACAGAAGAGTTTGAGATGAAGTTGAGAAAATCTCTAATAGATATAGAAAAAGAATACAATAGTTTTAACTCTAAGATTGCATTTGAAACATCTTATAAAGATTTAATTGATAATAATGAAGTAGTTCATACAAAAACTATGATAGAACTAGATGAAGGTGTATTAGGGGATGATGATACAGTAGTAACTTTGCCAGAGGGAGAGTATATAACTTTTTATTATGATGATAACTTCTATGATATTAAAAAGTATTATAGTGAATTTAAGGAGTATATTAGAAAAAATAACATAGATGTAATTGGCAATTTCTATGAAACTCATGAAATGACAAGGGTAAGTAAAGATGGAGTAGCAAAATCTCTAGCAAAGATTGAAATATTACTCAAATAAAATTGTCAATGTGATGTATATTGTATAAAATTATTTTGAGGGGATGAAAAAATGATAAGTAGTAAGAATAGAGTATTTAACATGTTAAAAAGGGTCCAAACTCTAAAATATCGCTTGGTAGTGGACTCCTTAATAGTAGGTGGAATGGTGGGATTAATTATTGTAATTCATAGATTAATTTTAGCCAAGATATCACCTCTATTTGTAAAATTCTATGAAAAAGGTAGTACTAACCTTGTTTTAATGCCATTAATTTTTATTATGCTTATATCTACGGGATATTTAGTTGGCAAGTGTGTAAAAAAAGAGCCAATGATAAGTGGTAGTGGCATACCTCAAGTAGAAGGTATATTAACTAGAAAATTAAAAATTAGTTGGTTTAGAGTGTTATTTTATAAGTTTGTGGGAGGACTAATTTGTTTATGTGCAGGGTTATCAGTAGGTAGAGAAGGTCCTTCTGTTCAAATGGGAGCCTGTGTAGGTGAAGGTATATCAAAAAAGTTAAAAAATTTAGATAATGAAGAAAAGTATTTAATAACAAGTGGAGCCAGTGCAGGGCTATCTGCAGCTTTTAATGCACCTATATCGGGTGTGATGTTTGCATTAGAAGAAGCTCATAAAAATTTCTCACCATTAGTATTATTATCAGCAATGATAGCGTCTCTTAGTTCAGATTTTGTATCAAAACAATTCTTTGGAATAACACCTTCTTTATATTTTGAAAAAATTCAAGCACTACCATTAAAATATTATTGGTCTCTTATTATTCTAGGTTTAATTATAGGAATAAGTGGTGTTATTTTTAATACAGGAATACTAAAAACTCAAGAAATATTTAAGAAATCAAAACTTAGTACTGAAATAAAATGTATAATTCCTTTTATTATTACAGGTATAGTAGGATTAGCATATCCGATTTTACTAGGCGGGGGACATGATCTTATAATGGCTTTAAAAGGTCAAAATTTTGCATCTACAACGCTATTAACTTTTATAGTGATTAAATTTCTATTTACTTTTATTTGTTTTGGCTCAGGTATTCCAGGAGGTATATTCTTTCCATTGCTTGTATTAGGAGCATTAGTTGGTAACTTAGTAGGTATTATATTAACGACCTATTTAGGAATAAGTGAAGCTTATATTATAAATTTTATCATACTAGCTATGGGAGGACATTTTGCATCTATAGTTAAAGCACCAATAACTTCTCTAATATTAATATCTGAAATGACAGGTTCTTTAGAACATCTATTATCATTAGCTGTAGTGGTGGTAGTTTCACAGTTAACCTCAGATATTTTAAATTCTAGTCCGATTTATGAAAGTTTATTAGATAGACTTTTAGAAAAAAATTCTTATAAGTATGAAGTAAATGAAAGTAAAAAATTATTGTTAGAAGTAGCAGTACATATGGATAGCGAAATTGATGGTAAATATATAAAAGACATATTATGGCCAGAAAAATGTTTAGTAGTTTCAATTTTAAGAGGTAATAAGGAGATAATACCTAGAGGAGATACAGAAATAATTGGAGGAGATTATTTGACAATAATGACAGATGAAAAAATCTATTCCAATATACTAGAGAGTATTGAAATAATTTCAACGAGTAGCTAATATAAGCTTAAAAATATTCATATAATAAAGAATATTTTATTAGTAAATTTGTTGACAAACCGAGTAAGTAAAACTACAATTAAGTTAAGAATTACATATTGAAATAGAAATTAAGATATTTGAAAATATCTATATATAAGTCAGGAGACTTTTGTCCCCTGGCTTTTTCTTATTCTATAATCAATAGTCGACATAAAATTTTAGCTTAATATTTATTCAATATTCTACTTTCCCCAAAAGTAAGAATTAAATCAAATTTTAAGGGTTGTAGTAAGATATTTTAAATTCTTGATACAACCCATTTTTCTTTTTTTGTTTATTCTATTATTCTTATAAGGAGCTTAGCTCTTTTTTCATTAAGAAGTTACATAGATTAAAAATATTATCATCTAAGAAATTAGAATTAAATTTCAAAGGAATTATAGTAGATAAATTGTAAAATAGCACTTCATTTTTATTAGAATCTATACCTTTTTTTATATCGATATTTATAGTCAGAGAGATTTCATCATAAGTTATAGAGTAATTATCTTTATAGATATTTATATGGTTAAGTGTCCCTGAAAAAATATTGTATTTCATTATTAAATTAGTTTTATTTAACTTATATGACATAGGCAATATTTTAAGTTTTATATTATCAGATTCAATGGAGAGCGGATTTAGTTTATCAGCTAACAAATCTTTTATTTTAAATATTTTGGCTAAATAATAAATATCTTCATAATTA
Organism: Romboutsia faecis; assembly: GCF_014323405.1. Lineage (GTDB taxonomy): Bacteria > Bacillota > Clostridia > Peptostreptococcales > Peptostreptococcaceae > Romboutsia_E > Romboutsia_E faecis. The sequence goes on from NZ_JACRWE010000005.1 coordinate 128,461, forward strand.
TGAAGAAGTATTTTATCTTTTAAATCATTATCTTGAGTAGATTCAAACTCTTTGTAAAGCTCTACACTTTCTTTTCCTGATATAGTGTCATTTCTATTAATTCCAATGTATTTTTCTATAGTTTTAAGTTTACAATCTAATAGAGAGAGTTTTTCTTTATATGGCTTTACTAATCTTAAGATATCAATATCATCAGCTTTATCTAAAGAAAAATCTATATTATGTTTTTGAAATCTAGAATTTAAAAAAGGAATATCGAATGTAAAACCATTAAAGGTTATATGTTTATTAAATGAAGAAATTTCATTAATAAAAGCTAGTAGAAGTTCTTTTTCTTCATCTTCATTTAAAGCAAAAAATTGCTTTATTATGGTTTTATTGCATTCATTATAAACAATTCCAATCAATATAACTTTACAGAATTTAGAACTAAGTCCGGTTGTTTCTATATCAAAGACAAAGTGGTTGTCAGGAATATCTATAAAATCATCAGATATATGTGTAATAATCTCCATAAAATTTCTCCTTTTTGGGATTCTATATTATAATAGTTTGGTAATATTATAAAATATTATATAAATATTATAAAGTAATTAAATAATACTTCAAGGTGGTAACTATGATAAATATAGATAGATTAAATGAAAATCAGAAAGATGCAGTAAATCATATAGATGGTCCATGTATGGTTCTAGCAGGACCTGGGTCAGGAAAGACAAGAGTTATAACTTATAGGATTGCAAATATGGTTGTAAATCATAATATAAAGCCAACAAGCATACTTGCAATAAGCTTTACAAAAGCATCTTCTACAGAAATGAAAAATAGGGCAATTTCATTAAGCCAAGATCCTAGAATTCATAAGGTTACATATGGAACATTTCATTCAGTATTCTTTAGAATACTAAGGCATTTTGAAAAATATAATTTAGATAGTATTTTAGATGAAAAATCTAAAAGATTAGCTATAAAGGGAATTTTAAAAAGCTTAAATGTTGAGAATGGAGAAGATGATGAAGTTGTAGGACAACTTATCAATGAAATTTCTTTTGTGAAAAATGAATTAATGGATAAAGGAGATTTTAATTCAGAGGTAGTAAGTAAAGATGAATTTATAAAAGCATACAACTTATATGAGGAGCATAAGAATCAAATTAAAAAAATTGATTTTGATGACATGTTACTTAGAACTTATTATTTACTAAAAAATAATTCTAAAGCTTTAGAAACTGTGAGAAGTGTATATAGATATATTTTAGTAGATGAGTTCCAAGATATAAATAAAGTACAGTTTGAAGTTTTGAAGTTAATTTCAAATCCTTTAAATAATATTTTTGTAGTTGGAGATGAAGACCAAAGTATATATGGATTTAGAGGCGCAAGACCAGATTTTTTATTAGAATTTGAAGAGTACTTCTCAGGTACTACAAAAGTTATGTTGGATATAAATTATAGATCTAAAGGTGAAATCATAGATGTAGCAAATAGATTAATTGAAAAGAACTCTAATAGATACGAAAAAGTGATTAAATGTAGTCAAGGTAATGGTGGAAGTATTAGTTATATAGCACCAAAAGATTCTGAAGAAGAAGCAGTACTTATAGGAAAAGAAATTCTAGAAGAAATAAAAAAAGATTTTGTAGAATACAGTGATTTTGCAGTTATATATAGAACTAATATACAATCAAGAGCATTAGTTGATGTATTTATGGATATGAGAATTCCTTTTGTAGTTAAGGACTCTATAGTAACTATATATGATCATTGGGCAGCTCAAGATATATTAGCATATTTAAGGTTAGGGCTTGATTCTAGTTTAAGTAAAGATTGGGTAAGGATTATAAATAAACCATTTAGATATATATCTAGAGATTGTATTAATAGTATTAAGGATGAAAAAGATTTCGTTAACTCTTTAATAACAAAGTGTAATCTACATCCTAAACAAGTAAAAACTATAAATGATTTAGATATAGATTTAAGTTACCTAAAAACTTTAAATCCTCAAAATGCTATTTCTTATATTAGGACAAGTTTAGAATATGATATGTATATACTAGATTATTGTTCAAATAGAAAAATTAAGTCAAATGGTCTAATTGAAATTTTAAATGAATTAGAAAGCTCGGCAACAAATTTCAAAACTATAAAAGAATATTTAGAACACATAGATAGAGTAAAATCAGAAGTAGTAGGAAATAAAAATAAAGATCAGGGTGATGGGGTAATATTTACAACCATGCACAGTGCTAAAGGATTAGAGTTTAAAAATGTATATATAATAGGTGTTAACGAAGGAACTATACCTCATGAAAAGTCTTATGATTTAGATGATGATAGTAAAAAAGATGAGCAGATTGAAGAGGAAAGAAGACTTATGTATGTAGCAATTACAAGAGCTGAAGATAAACTATGCATAAGCTCACCTCAAAATAAATATGGAAGAAAAGTCTCTGTTTCTACCTTTATAGATGATATAAAGGCCCCTACTAAAGAAGAAATGGATAGTATATCTATAGGAGATACGATTTATCATAAAAGGTTTAAAGAAGGAACTATAGTTGCTAAAGATGGTGACTCTATAAGAGTTAAATTTGCTGATGGAACTAGAATTTTAAATTATAGAGTATGTATACTAAATAATGTAATACATGTATAATGTAGAAAAAGTAATAGATTAAAGTATTTTTAATTTATAAAAAAATAAAAATACATAAAAATATTAAAATAAAATTGACTACTTCTGTATATAACACTACAATTGTATTAACAATTTTAAATTAAAAAATCCTGAGAAAAAGAGAGTAACCTAAGTGGATTTTCAGCGAGCTAGGAAATGGTGTGAGCCTAGTATTGAGATTTAGTGTGAAAAGAGCTTTGGAGGAGATTATCAGAAATAAAGTATGATAATTGGTGTGCCCGCCTTAAGGGATAGAGAGGATAAGTAATACTTATCAAAAAGAGTGGTAACGCGGATATAATTCGTCTCTTAGTCATTATGACTAAGAGACTTTTTTAATTACAGGAAATTTTAATTTTCTGTACCGTTTAACTCAAATTTTGATATGTAGAATTTATCAAAAAGAGTGGTAACGCGGTAATTCGTCTCTTGGCTATTAGCTAAGGGACTTTTTTATTACAAATATTCGCTATATCTTATAACTTGTTGATTATAAAATTAGGTATATTGGAAAAGCGGAACTTTTGAAGATTATATATTTATAAATTAATAGGGGGTTGGATTATGAAGAGAATAAAAAAATTACTAGGGTTAGCATTAACGTTGACTTTATCATTAGGAATGGTGGCTTGTAGTTCTTCTAAAGGAGATGAAAAAGAAGTCGTAGATAAATTACAACAAATAAAAGATTCAGGAAAAATAGTTTTGGCAACTAGTGCAGAGTACTCACCATATGAATTCCATACAATGGTAGATGGAAAAGATACAATAGTTGGATTTGATGTTATGATAGCTCAAGAAATAGCAGATGAAATAGGTGTAGAATTAGAGTTTATAGATATGGATTTTGATGGATTACTAGGGGCACTAAATGCAGAAAAGGCGGATGTGGTATTAGCTTGTATGACTCCGAATCCAGAAAGATTAGAAAGTGCTGATTTCTCAGAATTATACTATACAGATAAAAATGTAGTTATTGTAAAAAAAGGTGAAGAGGATAAAGTTAAATCAGATGTAGATTTAAAAAATATAAAAGTTGGAGTCCAAAGAGGAAGTACTCAAGAATCATTTGTTATTGATGAGTTAGGATGCACAAACTATAAGAGTCTAACTAAAATACCTGACTTAATGTTAGAACTTCAAAATGGAAATATAGATGCAATAGTAACAGGAAAAAATGTGGCAGCTATAAATGTTCAAAATTACATCAATGTAGCTATAGGCAATAGCAACGTAGGAGTAAATTGTGAGGAGAGTGCAGCTGTGGCATTAAAGAAATCTGATAATAATGATTCATTAATAGAGTTAATAAACAATGTTATAAAAAAATTACAAGATGAAGGAAAAACAGATCAATATATGCAAGAAGCTATAAAATTAGCTGATGAACAATAGGCATAAATAAATTAGGGGATGATAATATGGATTTTGGTTTTTTAAGTAAATATATTAGTTTATTTGTTGAAGGTACATCGGTAACAGTAGCAATATCGTTAGTGGCTTTAATATTTGGCTGTATTATAGGTATGTTTATCTGTTTAATGAAGTTATCAACTTTTAAGGCATTAAAAGTAATTGCTACAACTTATATTGAAATATTAAGAGGTACGCCGTTATTTGTACAAATATATATAATTTATTTTGGATTACCTCAAATAGGAATAGATTTCCCAAGTATATTTGGTATATCTAGCGATTTTATATCAGGTGCTTTTGCGTTATCAATTAACTCAGGGGCGTATGTAGCAGAAATTTTAAGATCAGGAATACAGTCGGTTGATAAAGGTCAAATGGAAGCTAGTAGATCTTTAGGATTGGGGTATGCATCAACTATGAGATATGTAATAATACCTCAGGCTATAAAAAATATATTGCCATCTTTAGCAAATGAATTTATAACACTTGTAAAAGAGTCAGCAATAATTTCTGTTATAGGTGTAAGAGAGATAATGTTCACAGCATCGATAGTGAAAAATAAAACTTTTAAACCATTAGAGCCTTTAATCATAGCTGCGATTATATATTTTGTATTAACATTTACACTATCTAAATTAGTAGGGAAATTTGAGAAAAAACTTGCTAAGGCTAATGCATAAAATAATTAGAAGGAAAGTGATAATATGATTACAATAAAAAATTTAAATAAATCATTTGGGGATGTACATGTATTAAAAGGAATAGACTTAGAGATAGATAAAGGTGAAATAATGGCTATAGTTGGGCCAAGTGGTTCAGGAAAAAGTACTCTATTAAGATGTATGAACTTATTAGAAGTCCCAACTGGAGGAGAAATAATATTTGAAGGTAGTAATATAGCTGATAAAAAAGTTAATATAGATGAGATTAGACAAAAAATAGGGATGGTATTTCAAAACTTCAATTTGTTTCCTCACAAAACCGTATTAGAAAATATAACATTAGCTCCAATTCTATTAAAGAAAATGAGCAAGGTAGAGGCAGACAAAAAAGCTGAATACTTATTAGATAGAGTTGGGCTTTTAGATAAAAAAGATGTATACCCAGCCCAATTATCAGGAGGTCAAAAACAAAGAATAGCTATAGCAAGAGCCCTTGCTATGGAGCCTGATATGATATTATTTGACGAACCAACTTCAGCCCTAGATCCTGAGATGGTAAAAGAGGTACTAGATGTTATAAAGGAACTGGCAAAAGAGGGAATGACTATGGCAATAGTAACCCATGAAATGGGATTTGCAAAAGAAGTAGCAGATAGAGTTATATTTGTAGATAGTGGTAAGATATTAGAAGATGACACTCCAGAAGCAGTATTTAACAATCCTACACATCCTAGAACGCAAGAATTTCTAGCTAAAATATTAGCTTAGTATATAGGCACATTAGGTATTTATTAAAAAATTTTAGGGTAGCAGATTAAAAATATATGATTGATTAAATTAATATTACTTTATGGCAATGATAATATAAAATCAATGTTAGGAATGAGTAATTTTATTAATAGATATAAACCAGAATAAATAAACATCCACTTTTCCATAAGATAAATACATTCTATAGGAAATAAGAATATAGTGAAAAAGTGGATGTTTATAATATATAGAAACTAAGTAACTACAGTAAGTATAGTCTCTTACTACATCTAATTTAGTTTTAATATTTTTTAGTAGTAAATTCCTTCCTCGAAATAATCTTTTATTTCATTTAGATTATTTGTTTTTCCAAGAGCAAGTATTAACTTTAGTCTTGCTTTGTGACCTGGTAGGTCTCCTCCAAAGATGCATCCTAGATTTCTTAAGTCTCTTCCCGAACCTAAGTATCCGTAACTGTCGAAAACTCTACCTGAGTGACATCTTGAAACTATTACTACAGGTATATTATTTTCTCTAGCATATTTTACACCGTCATACATTTTAGGAGGGATATTACCTCTACCCATTGCTTCTATTACAATTCCTTTATATCCATTATCTACAGCTAGCTTTATGAATGTTTCGTCCATACCTACAGCTGCTTTAAATAATGCTACATTAGGCTCTACAGTATCTGTATCAATGATTGTTCTTTTAGCTATGTGTTTATATAAAAGAAGTTCATTACAATCTATTACACCTAAAGGTCCTCCAGTAACAGATTGGAAAGTATTTAAAGCTAATGTATCTGTTTTTGTAGCTTCAGACGCAGCTATAACTTCGTTATTTAATACAATTAGAACTCCCTTTCCACGAGCGCTATCTGATATAGCTGTACAAACTGCACCAGATAAGTTGCTTGGTCCATCATATCCAAGCTCAGAGCTACTTCTCATAGCACCTGTAACTATTACAGGTTTATCATTATCTATAGTTAAATCTAAGAAATAGGCAGTTTCTTCTAAACTATCAGTCCCATGTGTAATTACAACACCACAAATATCTTCTCTTTCTAATAAGTTATTTACATAATGTTTTAATTCCATCATTCTTTCAGGTGTCATATGAGGTCCTGGAATTTCATCGAAATTTAAAACTTCAACATCAGCAACTTTATCAATATTAGTTACCATAGACATTATTTGTTCCCCAGATAAAGTAGGTATTGCAGCTCCAACTTTTTCGTCAACAGTCATAGATATAGTTCCACCAGTGAAAACTATAGCAACTTTCTTCTTATTAGTCATAATATTCCACCTCTTTATTTACTAAATTAATATTCTTACTACTAAATATAAATTATAGCAAAAACAATAAAACTAATCTATCATCTTACAAAATAAAAAAGTTCCTTTAATTGTAAAAATAAGCAAAAAAAAAGAGCTGGGGAAGCTCTTTTTTTCTGTTTAAGTTGATTTCCGTTATCACCTTAAACTAATGGATATAAAGTATATCCGTTCAAAAGGGGTATTGGGAATAGAGATTTTAATTAAGGTTATCAGGGGGATAACCATGTATTAATAATAACAATATTCGACAAGAAAATCAATAGTTTTTCAAAAAAAAATATACTTTTTTTGTTAAATCTATGTTAAATATATAATAAATATTTGTAAAAATGCAAAAAAATACCTACTTCATTTTCCGATCAGAAGTAGGTGTTAAATGAATATAAAAGTATTCATTTAAAAGGGGTATTGGGAATAGAGATTTTACTAAGGTTATCAGGGGGATAACCATGTATTAATAATAGCAATCTTCGACAACAAAAGCAATAGTTTTACAAAAAAAGTTAAAAAAAGTTTTCGACAAAGTAGTAAGAGTAGAAAAATATTAAAAAACTTAGGTTTTAGTGGTATAATAAAAAGATGTGAATAAATATAGTAATTGCAAAGATTAGGATAAATTTTATTTAGAGAGTATTTTTGTAATTAATTTATAAATTTGTCAAAACTAAAAGAGGAAGAATATAAAACTTATTAATGAAAGAAAGTTGGTGTAGTATATGGAAATATATTTAGATAACAGTGCTACAACTAAACCGTATCAAGAAGTTGTAGATAAAATGGTTTATGCCCTTACTACTGATTATGCAAATCCTTCTTCATTACATAGAAAAGGTATAGAAGTAGAAAAAAATATAAAAGCAATAAGACAAGATATCGCTAGAACTATAGGTGTGAAAGATAAAGAAATATATTTCACATCAGGTGGAACGGAATCTAATAACGCTATAATAAGAGGCGTTGCTAATTTATATAAAAAAAGAAAGAATCACATAATATCAACTGTAATAGAACATCCATCAGTTTTAAATACTTTAAAGGACTTGGAGGAAGATGGATTTGAAGTTACATATTTAAATGTTGATAAAGAAGGTAAAATTAACATAGAAGAATTAAAAAATTCTATCAAACCAAGTACGAGTTTAATAACCATAATGCATGTAAATAATGAAATAGGGACTATACAACCTATAGAAGAAATAGGAAAGTATTTGAAGACGTTAAAAGAAAAAGTATATTTCCATGTAGATGCAGTTCAATCATATGCTAAGGTAAACTTTAAGCCTTCAAGGTACAATATAGACTTTATGAGTGTTAGTGGACACAAATTACATGGTCCAAAAGGAATAGGATTTATGTATATAAAGGAAAACAACAGATTAAAGCCTATACTTACAGGTGGGGGTCAAGAAATAGGAATAAGATCTGGTACAGAAAATGTTCCTGGTATCTATGGATTAGGTGAAGCAGTAAAAATACTAAATAAAGATCTAAACAAAACTATAGAAAAAGTTGCGAAATTAAAGAATCTATTAAAAGAAGAAATAGTAAAAAATATAGATGATATAAAAATAAATTCACCAGAAGGTGGTGTTTGCCATATATTAAATATTTCATTTAAAGATGTAAGAGGAGAAGTATTACTTCATTACTTAGAGCAAAAAGGAATATATGTATCAACTGGTTCTGCATGTTCATCTAAGAAAAAAGGTAGCCATGTATTAAATGCAATAGGACTTACGTCAAATGAAATAGAAGGTGCAATAAGATTTAGTTTATCAGACTTAAATACAGAAGAAGAAATCATAGAGGTTGTAAAAATTCTAAAAGAATCAGTAAGTGATTTAAGAATGATAATAAGAAGGAGATAATTATTAATAAATTTGAATTATTAATTATAAATTATGAAAACCTATGAAAATAGGCAGAGACATTAAAAATATAACTAAGAGGTGACCAATTTGTATAATATACTAATAGTTAAGTACGGAGAAATAGGTGTAAAAGGAAAGAACAGATACCTATTTGAAAATAAGCTAGTAAAAAACGTTAAGAATATGCTAAAACCTATAGGAAAGTTTGATGTATATAAAGAATACGGAAGAATATACGTTAACCTAGAAGACCATGACTACGAAGAAGTGGCAGAAGAAGTAAGAAAGGTATTTGGTATAGTAGGCGTTTGTCCAGCAATAAGAGCTGAAAAAGACTACGATAAGTTAAAGGAACTAGCACTTCAAGTACTAGAAGAAAAAATAGCATCAGGTGCTAAGACTTTCAAAGTAGAATCGAAAAGAGGAGATAAAGATTTTAAATTTACTTCTCAAGAAATGAGTATAGATATAGCTGGATTCTTAGTATCTAAAGTTCATGATAGAATAGGTGTAGATATAAGAAAGCCAGAAACTAAGATAGTATGTGAGTACAGACAAAATCACGTAATGGTATACAGTGATACAATACCAGGATATGGTGGATTACCACTTGGAACTAATGGTAGAGCAATGTCTCTTTTATCTGGAGGTATAGATTCTCCAGTTGCATCGTGGATGGTTGCTAAAAGAGGTATGGAGATAGAAGCAATACATTTCCATACATATCCATTCACTAGTGAAAAATCACAAGAGAAGGTAAGAGACTTAGCTAGAATATTATCTAAATACTGTGGAAGACTTAGACTTCATAAAGTAAACATATTAGAAATACAAAAAGCTATAGGAATGAATTGTAATGACGAAGAAATGACTATAATATCAAGAAGATTCATGATGAGAATAGCTCAAGCAGTAGCAGAAAGCAGAAGATGTGACGCTTTAGTTACAGGAGAGAGTATAGGACAAGTTGCATCTCAAACTATACAAGGATTAACTTGCACAAATGCATCTGTAACTATGCCAGTGTTTAGACCATTAATAGCTATGGATAAGACGGAAATAATAGATATAGCTCAAAAAATAGGAACTTTTGAAACTTCTATATTACCAGAAGAAGATTGTTGTACAGTTTTCGCACCTAAGAAACCTGTAACTAAACCAAGATTAGAGAGAATAGAGAAATCAGAAGAAAAATTAGATGTAGAAAAGTTAATACAAGATGCTATAGATAACATAGAAGTAGAAGATATAGAATTTTAATAAAAAAAAGAGCTTTTAATTTTAGGCTATGTTATCTTACTTTGTGATAAATAATATAATTTAGTTCACAATTGTTATATAATACGAAATAAGGATAATTTTGATAATATATAGATATATTGAAACTTAATAAGATAAATGTAAATTTGATTGGAAAATTAAAAATGTACAACTACTTGTGCAAAATACACTGCAGTTTAGTCTGCAGTGTATTTTTGTGCCCATTCATTAATTGAAGTTAATATAGGAATAAAGTCTTTTCCCATTTCAGTAAGAGAATACTCTACTTTTGGAGGTACTACAGGGTAAACTTCTCTGTGTATTATGCCATAACTTTCAAGCAAACGAAGATCCTTAGTCAGGTTGGCTTCTGTAACATTTGGAAGTTTTCGCCTAATTTCGCTAAAACGTAATGTACCCTCGGATAATATGTATATGATTATCATTGTCCATTTTCCCTGAATTGCTTTTGATATTCTTGCTAGAGGACAATTATCAGTATCAAACCATAATTTATTCATTGGAATCCTCCTATGCTATCAAAAATGATAGTACCTATTAAATAATATTGTACTTTTTATAAATAAGTATACTATGTATACTTAAGAAAGTAAAAACAAATTTTAAAATATTAGATTGGAGGATAGCTGTATGAGTAATTGTGTAGAATGGATTGAAGATATGCTAGGAGCAATAAAAGAATCACAAAATCCTCAGGTAAGTAGTATGATTGAATTTTGCGGAAAGGCATGTGCTTCACGAAAAAATGCGGAAGAAGGAATGCGCCAGTTGAAAGTTTCAGCTACAAATTGCAATACACGAGCAGACTATGTAGCTCTTCTAAACGAAAATATACCAGTAACAATAAGGGAAGTAGAGGATGGTATTATAATGCATCTTGGAAAAGAAAAGTGTTCGTGTCCAATAGCATCTGAGATTTCAAAAAATGAAGATATGTTGTGTGAATGTACTCGTGGACATGAAAAAGCTGTCTGGAGTAATTTTTTTGGTAAGCCTGTAGACGTAGAGATTGTAGAGAGTTTTCTACGTGGAGGAAATGATTGTGTAATAAAAATACTTGTTTAGATAATAAGTATGCAAAATTAGTTAGACAAAATAGTATGTAGTTGAAAAGGAGAATAATACAATATGGAAACATTAAAAGCAATTTCACTTAGAAAGTCAGTTAGATCATATAAACCAGAACAAATTTCAGATGAAGTATTAGAAATCATTATAAATTCAGCTTTCAAAGCTCCAATAGCGTCTGCTAAATATGACTCATTGCATATTACAGTGATACAAAATACTGAAATAATAAAGAAAATGGTTGTTGAAGCTGCAGAGATGGTATCCAAAATGATAAATAAAAAGCTAGATTGGGATTTTGGGGCTCCAACATTAATTATTGTTTCTTCAACACCTGCAATGATGCCAGGAATTGAATTTGCAAATGCTGCATGTGTACTTGAAAATATGGTTCTTGCAGCTACGGATCAAAAAGTGGATAGTCTTATTTGGGGAGGTCCTACAGGTATAATTAAGCAGGATGCATTGTTAAAAAAATCACTGGGAATTCCAGATGAATTTAGTCCTGTATTATGTGCTTCATTTGGATATGCAACAGATTATGAAGAACCAAAAGAACATACCATCTCTGTAAATAGGGTATAAATGAATAATCAAGAAGTTATATTTTATAGATTTTAAAATACATTAGGATTTAAAACATCTTGTATGTAATAAAATAGTAAATTTTTTGCTAATTAATTAAATGGCAACTAAATTAGGTTATAATTTTATCTAATGTAGTTGCTATTTTTAATATAAGAGCAGATATACTATTATTTAGAATAGTATCTATAAAATAATTATTTAGGAGGAAAGAAATGTTAAATCTTACAAAAGAAATAGTTAAACAGGATTTTGATACACTACCTGAAAATTATAAAACTAAAGATATTGACCGTCTTATATCACATTATGTTAGGTAACATGCTGATGTAAGTAATTTAAGACCCTATATTCTTACAGAGCCTCAGACTCTGCATCGAATTTATTACTATGTTTCATTGAAACAAATTAAAGATGTATATGAGAGAATGGAATTTATTCATCAGAATCTGTACTTTTCAGATTGGTGGCATACAGATCAATTGATCAAGTTTGTCTCAGATATGGATTTTGACACAGCATATGGATATGTAAAAGAATATGTGACTTATGATGATCCATTTGTCAGACGATGGGCATATGTGATGTTTATATCTAAGCTTGGAAGAGGGCATGCACAACAGTTATTTCCGCTGATTTATGACGATGATCAATATTATGTACAGATGACAGAGGCTTGGCTTATTGCAGAACTGGCAGTTTATGAGCCACAGGATGTATTATATTGGATGAAAATTAATGGACTTCGATATGATATTAATGGGAAAGCAATCCAAAAAATATGTGATTCATACAGGATTACTGATAACTGGAAGAGCAGATTTAAAGATTTAAGAGCAGAACTAAAAAATAATATACTCTAGATAGATAAAATCCTTCCGAAGTTTGTACAACGGAAGGATCTTCTTATTAGACTTATTAGATATTAAGATTGTTCAGTAAATTCTCTAATCCAGGATAGGCATATCCAGATTTGATTTCAGTAATCGAATAACTTACATAACTAGCCATGTAAAGAGGTTCTTTTTTCATAAGATCTTCTGCCTCTTCTTTAGAAGTAACCATTACATGAATACCCTTAAATCCATTAAAATCACCAGTGCCTGCAATAAGAAATTTTAAGACCTTATAATAATTTTAATGCTGCTATAGTAAGGTATCACTGTTTTCAGGTAAATCCTTTTTCAATCTGGTAATCACTAATTGATAGTTCATATGGTTACTCCTTATATTTATAATATTTAAGTTTAATTTTTTAACTTATGTGTTTATTATATTTGATACGTTGTCACTTTAAAAGTATGTTATTTTTTAATAGATACTATCAAAAAAGATAGTACCTATTTTTTATAGTACTTTTGTTTTTCTGCAATACTAGTTATATTATATATAAAAAATAAGTTATATTTATAGATTTTAAAGAATAGGAGAATCTAACATATGTCAAATTACAACTTAGTAAACTTAGGTAAATTTACAGACTTAAAAGATAAAGAATCAGTATTTGGGAAAGGAAGACTTTTTACTGGAAAAGGTTTAGGACTTACATCATGTGAAGTTTCTGTAAATGTTATGCCTGATGGTAAAGCCTCTCCTTTTGTATATTCACACAAAAATAACGAAGAGCTTTACGTTATTATTCAAGGTAAAGGAACTTTCTACATTGATGGATAAGAATTACCTGTCCAAGAAGGAAGTATGATTAGAGTTGCTCCAGCTGGTGAACGTGCAATAAAAGCAGATGAGGAATTAGTTTATATTTGTATGAAAGCTGAAGAAAATAGCTTAACTGAAGGTCCAATGTAAGATGGAATTATACTAGACAAAAAAACATCTTGGATGTAATAAAGTAATTAAAGTTTTGTAAAAAAATTAGTGTCTATATGAAACTAAATAGTGTAATCATAATGTATACTAAAATTAATGCACAATTTTAATATATTGCGAATAATTTATAGTAAATTAAATGAATAACCATATCTTAGGATTTAATATATTGAAAATACTAAGATATGGTTATTTTTATGTTATATTTATCACGAAGAAAGCTAACATATCCTAATTTTAAAATTAAAAGCTCTTTTTTATGCCTAAATTTAGTACTAATTACGTAACCGAAATAAATTTAAATTCATATTATATTAATGTAAAAAATATAAAGGGGGTGTATTATATGACAAGAAAAGAATTGAAAACTAAATCTAAACAACAATTAAAAGGTAACTGGTGGACAGCTATAGGAGTTATATTAATCGTTACCGTTATTACAGGATGCTTAAGTTTTTTAAGTACAAAATATGATGATGGTATATGGACTCCTACATTATTATGTATAGTTGCTTTTTTAATTACGGCACCATTAGGATTAGGCCAATCTATATTCTTTTTAAAATTAGCCAAAGATAAAGAGGGTAAATGCTCAGATGTATTTTTAGGATATAAAAATTTCTTAAAAGTTATAGGTGTATCAATTCTAATGGAAATAATTATATGTATAGGTTTTATTATATTGATTATACCAGGTATTATCTTATCTATTATGTATTCTCAAGTGTATTATATATTAGCTGAAAATCCTAGTATAGGAATTGTAGAATGCTTAAAGAAAAGTAGACTAATGATGTGTGGTCAAAAGTGGAATTATTTTGTATTAATGTTAAGCTTTATACTATGGGGAATATTAACAGCCATTACATGTGGAATAGCTGGATTGTATGTAGTACCATACTATGAAGCAACATTTACTAATTTTTACCTAGATATAAAAAATAAAACTGAATTAGTTTAATAACAAAAATAAAAGATCAGCTTATGCTGATCTTTTATTAAATATTTCTACTTCGTATTTAGACATTATATCTATAGCTCTATCTATATCGTCTTGAGTTCCGTCCTCAATATTTTTTAATTCATAATCTAAGCCCATGTTTTCCCACTTATGAACTCCCATAGTATGGTATGGTAATATTTCAAATCTTTCTACATTATTTAAAGTACTAACAAACTCAGCTAATTTCTCTAAGTTTTCTTGATCATCGGTAACACCAGGTACTAATACATGTCTTATCCAAACTGGTATGTTTCTATCGCTTAAGTGTCTAGCTAACTTTAAAGTTTTTTCGATTCCAACACCAGTTAATTCTTTTGCTTTTTCCTCAACCATGTGTTTTATATCTAATAAAACTAAGTCAGTATTTTCTAGTACTGGAGCTATTGTATCTATATTTACAAAACCTGAAGTGTCTAAGCATGTATGGATTTTGTTCTTTTTAGCTTTAGCAAATAATTCAGCTAGGAATTCTGGTTGTAGAGTTGCTTCTCCTCCAGATGCTGTTATACCACCACCAGATGCTCTCATATATGAAGAATATTTAAGTGCTTGTGCTATTATTTGATCTGTAGTATATTCAGTACCACATTTTGTATCCCATGTATCTCTGTTATGACAGTATTTACATCTTAATGGACATCCTTGCATAAATAGTATAAATCTTATTCCTGGTCCGTCTACTGTACCAAATGTTTCTATTGAATGAACTCTTCCTTTTATCATCTTATCCACCTCATAAGTATATTTTAAAAATCATATTAAAATGAATTTATTTTATAATAATGGTTAATATATATTATATATTGTATACAAAATTATTTACAACTAAATTATATGATATTTGTTAAGTAAAGTCTATAATTTATATTTAAATTATTTGTATTGTATTATATTACAATAATACCCATAGTTATGTAGATGAAACATTAAATGTTAAAAAATAATAATTATTAAAATTAAAAAAGAGGGAATAAGTAACAAAATAGAATGAGAACAGTATAAAAAAAAGAGTGCAGGTGGATGAGCCTGCACTCTTTTAGACGTAAGTTTAAAAGTTTAAATATTATTGGATGATTGTAATATTTATTTTGTAATTAGTATAGTTATTTATCAGTTATAAATTAAGCCATTTTTCCGTGGAATGTTCTGTTTATAACGTCTAATTGTTGTTCTCTTGTTAATTTTATGAAGTTAACAGCGTATCCTGAAACTCTTATTGTTAATTGTGGATACTCTTCTGGATGTTCCATAGCATCTTCTAAAGTAGCTCTATCAAATACGTTAACGTTTAAGTGATGAGCTCCATCTGCAAAGTATCCGTCCATCATTGCTGATAGGTTAGTTATTCTTTCGTTCATATCTTTTCCTAAAGCACCTGGTACTATAGAGAAAGTATTAGATATACCATCTTGAGAATGCTCGTATGGTAATTTAGCAACTGAAGCTAATGAAGCTAAAGCTCCGTTAGTATCTCTTCCGTGCATTGGGTTAGCTCCTGGAGCAAATGGTTCTCCAGCTCTTCTTCCATCAGGAGTATTACCAGTCTTCTTACCGTAAACAACGTTTGAAGTTATTGTTAATACAGATTGAGTATGAACAGAATCTCTGTAAGTTTTGTTCTTTCTTATTTTGTTCATCATAGATTCAACTAAGTATACAGCTATTTCATCAGCTCTATCATCGTTGTTTCCGTATTTTGGATAGTCTCCTTCTATTTCGAAGTCAACAGCTACACCTTGTTCGTTTCTTATAGTTTTAACTTTAGCATATTTTATAGCTGATAATGAGTCAGCACAAACTGAAAGTCCTGCTATACCACAAGCCATAGTTCTGAATACATCTCTATCATGTAAAGCCATTTCTAATGCTTCATAAGAGTACTTATCATGCATGTAGTGGATTACGTTTAATGTATTTACATAAAGGTTAGCTAACCAATCTGTAAATGGTTCAAATCTAGCCATAACTTCATCGTAGTCTAAGTATTCAGAAGTTATTGGTTCAAATCTTGGTCCAACTTGAGCTAATGATTTTTCATCAACCCCACCGTTTATTGCGTATAATAATGTCTTAGCTAAGTTAACTCTAGCTCCGAAGAACTGCATTTGCTTACCTATTCTCATTGCAGATACACAACAAGCTATACCGTAGTCATCTCCCCAGTATGGTCTCATTAAATCATCATTTTCGTATTGAACTGAACTTGTATCTATAGATACTTTAGAACAGAAGTCTTTAAATCCTTGAGGGAATTTAGTTGACCATAATACTGTTAAGTTTGGTTCTGGAGATGGTCCAAGAGTATAAAGAGTATTTAAAACTCTGAATGAGTTCTTAGTTACTAATGGTCTACCATCAACACCTATACCACCGATTGATTCAGTTACCCAAGTTGGGTCTCCAGAGAATAAATCATTGTAGTCAGGAGTTCTTAAGAACTTAACCATTCTTAATTTCATAACGAAGTGGTCCATTAATTCTTGAACTTCTTCTTCAGTTATAGTTCCGTTAGCTAAATCTCTTTCGAAGTATATATCTAAGAAAGTAGAAGTTCTACCTATAGACATAGCAGCTCCGTTTTGATCTTTTATAGCACCTAAGTAAGCGAAGTATAACCATTGTACAGCTTCTCTTGAGTTAGTTGCTGGCTTAGATATATCGAATCCGTAAGATTCAGCCATTCTTTTTAAAGCTTCTAAAGCTCTTATTTGCTCAGATATTTCTTCTCTTAATCTTATTACATTTTCATCCATGCAAGAAACTTCTAGAGAATCTTTTTGAGCCATTTTATCTTCTATTAATCTATCAACACCGTAAAGTGCAACTCTTCTGTAGTCTCCTATGATTCTACCTCTTCCGTATGCATCTGGAAGTCCTGTTATTATACCAGATCTTCTAGCAGCTCTCATTTCAGAAGTGTAAGCATCGAATACACCTTGGTTGTGAGTTTTTCTATATTTAGTGAATATTTCGCTTATTTCTGGATCACATTCATATCCGTAAGCTTTACAAGAAGTTTCAACCATTCTTATACCACCGTATGGCATAACAGCTCTTTTTAAAGGAGCGTCAGTTTGGAATCCAACAACTGTTTCTAATTCTTTATCTAAGTATCCTGGAGCATAAGCATCTATTCCAGAAACTGTCTTAGTATCAACATCTAATGTTCCGCCATTGTCTCTTTCTTGTTTGAAAAGAACCATAGCTTTTTCCCATAATTTTTTAGTGTTTTCAGTAGCTCCAGCTAAGAAAGAGTCATCTCCTTCATATGGAGTGTAGTTATCTTGGATGAACCCTCTAACATCTATTTCTTTAGTCCATCTACCAGTTTTAAAGCCTTCCCATGCATTCATAGTCATAGTGAAATCCTCCTTGTTTAAATCAGGTATAAGTTTTTATTATATAAATTTTTATCTAGCTAGATTTTTTTTTAACAATTAGATAATATCATAAAAATAGTATTTTGTATACAAAATTTATAAGTAATTTTGTATTTAAATTTTATAAAAAAATATAAGTTTATTTATCAATTGTATTATTTAGTTCTGTGTTCATATTAATACCCGATATATATACTTTAAAACAGAAAATTGAAAAAAAATTATAATTATTTGGAAAAATTATATCAATAAAAATAGTGTAGATAATTTGAAGATTAAATTAGCATATATGAAATAAAAATGAATAATTATTAAATAGGAGGGGAGGGGATTTTGTGATATCTACAGTAATTCTATTTATAATAGGATTTATACTAATAACTAAGGGTGCAGATATATTTATAAATTGTACAGTTGAAATAGGTAAAAAAACTCACGTTTCAGAGTTAGTATTGGGGGCTACAATAGTTAGCTTTGCTACAACTCTTCCAGAGCTAACAGTATCATTATGCGCATCAATAAATAATCAAACTACAATGAGCTTAGGAAATGCAGTAGGGTCCATAATATGTAATACAGGATTAATATTAGGTCTAGTAGCTTTTATTAGTCCATTTAAAGTAGATAGAAAGATGTTTTTATCAAAATCTACTTTATTATTAATTTCAATTTTGGGACTAGTAATAGTCGGGCTAGATGGTACTGTAAACGAAAAGGATTCTATAGTACTTCTTATTATATTAGCTATATTTATGTACACTAACTATAAAAGTGTTACATCTGAGAAGGTAAGTAAAAGAAGTGTTGTAAATCTGCAAGAAAAGAAAAATATTGATACTAAAGCAGGTGAACTATTAAAAATTATCTGTTTGTTTTTATTGGGTCTAGTAATGATGGTAGTAGGGTCCAGATTATTAGTAGATAATGGCTCAGATATTGCTAAATTTATAGGAATACCTCAGGGTATTATAAGTTTGACAATAATTGCACTGGGGACATCTTTACCTGAATTAGTATCATCATTAACGGCAATAAGAAAGAAGCATCATGCTATATCTGTGGGAAATGTATTGGGTGCAAATATATTAAATATAACATCTGTAATAGCATTATCATCAATACCTAATGATATACCTATATTATCTCAAAATGTAAACATTGATTATCCTTTTATGATAGCTTTAATTCTTATGCTTATACTACCTACGATTAAAAAGAATAAACTTTATAGATTTCAAGGTTTAATGTTATTACTACTTTATGGAGCTTACATAACAACTTTATACTTTATGTATATATCTTAAATTTATTTAAAAATAGTAAAGTATAAGAATTATAAATACATATTTGATTATAAGGTTCCTCAAATTGTGCATAATACATACTAAGAGGTAAAAATACTAATTGCATATTAGCAGAAATAAATATATAATGGATAGGTTAATATTAATTGATTACGGAAAGGATGCAATATATGAATATAACTAAATTTGAAGATTTACCAATTAGCGACAATATAAAAAAAGCAATAGCGGACATGGGGTTTGAGGAGCCATCACCAATACAAGCACAATCAATACCTGTAATATTATCAGGAAAAGATGTAATAGGGCAGGCGCAAACTGGGACGGGAAAAACAGCTGCGTTTAGTATACCTGTATTAGAAACTGTTGATCCAGAAGATAAGAGTTTACAAGCAGTAGTACTTTGTCCTACTAGAGAACTTGCAATTCAAGTTTCAAAAGAAATAAAGAAATTATCTAAGTATATGCACGGAATAAAATCATTACCAGTTTATGGTGGACAACCAATAGATAGACAAATAAAATCATTAAAGGGTGGAGTACAAATAGTAATAGGAACTCCAGGACGTGTAATTGACCATATAAACAGAAAAACATTAAAAATGGATAATGTTAAAATGCTTATATTAGATGAAGCTGATGAAATGTTAGATATGGGATTCAGAGAAGATATCGAAATGATATTAAATAAGACTCCTGAAAATAGACAAACTACATTCTTCTCAGCTACTATGCCAAAGGGAATATTAGATTTAACTAGAAAATATCAAAATGACCCAGAACATATAAAAATAGTAAGAAAAGAAATAACTGTACCAAATATATCTCAATACTATATAGAAACAAGAAATGCTAATAAATTAGAAGTATTATGCAGATTAATAGATGTATATAATCCAAAGTTATCAGTTGTGTTTACTAATACAAAAAGAGGTGCTGATGAGCTAGTAAGTGAATTACAAGCTAGAGGATACTTTGCAGATGCTTTACACGGAGACTTAAAGCAAACTCAAAGAGATATAGTAATGGATAAATTTAGACAAGGTACTATAGACATATTAGTTGCTACTGATGTTGCAGCTAGAGGTATAGATGTAGATGATGTTGAAGCTGTATTCAACTATGATTTACCTCAAGATGAAGAATATTATGTGCACAGAATCGGTAGAACAGGCCGTGCTGGTAGAACAGGAGTATCTTTCAGTTTCGTATTCGGAAAAGAAATGAGAAAGATGAGAGATATAGAAAGATATACTAAGGCTAAGTTAGTTAAGCATAGTATACCATCAGTGGCTGATGTTGAAGAAAAGAAAGTTAGTGCATTCTTTAAGCAAGTTAAAGGAATAATGGATGAAGGTAACCTAACTAAGCAATTACAATGGTTAGAAGGATTCTGTAATGAGTCTGATGTTGAAATAATAGATGTAGCAGCAGCTTTAGTTAAATTAGCTTTAGGTGATGAAGAAAAACAAGAAATAGTAGAAGAGCCATCAAGAGACAGAAATAGAGATAGAAATAGAGATCGTAAAGGTAAAGGTGGAGACACTGGAGCTAAAGAAGGAATGGTTAGACTATTCATAAATGTTGGTAGAAATCAAAGAGTTCAAGCTAAAGATATATTAGGTGCTATAGCTGGTGAAGCTGGAATATCTGGTAAATTAATAGGAACTATAGATATATACGATAAATATACTTTCGTTGAAGTGCCAAAGCAAAATGTTAAAAAGGTATTAGAAAATGTTAAGGATATAAAGATAAAAGGAAATAAAGTTAACATAGAGAAAGCGAATAGAAGAAAGAAGTAGTAAAACAGGAATGTTTTAAATTTGTTTAGTCGCGAAGCGCTCGGGCGTCAATATGAATTGTATAGCATGCAGCTGAAAAAATGCTGCAAATGCTATTGTAATTCCATATTGGCGCCCTTCGCTTTGCGCTTAAACTTAATTTGAAACATTCTATTTTTTATGGGGGAAAGATGAGATATACTTAAAGTTAGTAAAATATTTAGCTTAGGAGGGATTGTAAAGTGAAGATTGTTAGTCAAGGTTGCACCTTAGACTGCTTTGATGCATGTAGATTAAAGGTCCATGTTGAAAATAATAAGGTTATTAAGATTGAAGGTGATAAAGAGCATCCTTTTACGAAGGGATTTATTTGTAATAAAGGTAGAGCTCATTTAGATAGATTGAATCATCCGGATAGAATTTATAATCCTTTACTAAAAATAGATGGAAAATGGGAAGAAATTACTTTTGATAAGGCTATAGAAATAATGGCAGAAAAGCTTAATTTTTATAGAGATAAGTATTCTTCTCAGTCGGTTATGTATTATGAGCAATATGGAAATGGTGGGTTATTGAAATCTATAGGGGATATATTTTTCAATTTCTATGGTGGTGTAAGCAAGCAAAAGGGAGGTCCTTGCTGGAGTGCAGGAATTAAAGCTCAAACTTATGACTTTGGAGATGTTAGAGGTCACTCTTTAGAGGATATGAAAAATAGTAAAAATATATTTATATGGGGAAAAAACCCTGCATATACAACTATACATACTATGCAGATATTACAAAATGCAAAGTTGAATGGATGCAAAGTTATAGTTATAGATCCAATAAAAACTTCAACTGCAAATATAGCTGATTATTATATACAAATAAATCCTGGCACAGATGGAGCGTTAGCAATGGCTATGGCTAAGATTATTATAAAAGATAATCTTTGTGATGAAGACTATATAGATTCTTATGTGATTGGATATGAAGAGTATAAGAATTACCTAGATACTTTAGAATTAGATTATTTATCTAAAGAATGTGGTATTGAGTTAGATACGATTAAAGAATTAGTTAAACTTTATGTCCAAAAATATAGCTCTATTTGGTTAGGTTATGGAATGCAAAAGTATAGAAATGGTGGTAATACAATAAGAGCAATAGATGCTTTAGGAGCAATTACTGGACAAATAGGGTACTCTGGAGGTGGTATTAATTATGCTAATAAAGTGTATCCTTCTATATTAAACACAGATCCTTATTGTAGTTATATTTATGCACAAAATAGAGAGTTTTATGTGCATAAGTTGAGTGAATTTATAGATAATTCTACAAAGTGTACAGTGAATAATGGGGATAACGTTGCCTTAAAGATGGCTGTTATAGTAAAAAGTAATTTATTAAATCAGTTACCTAATCTAAATAAGTTAGAGTCTTCTTTTGATAAGATTGAGTTTAAAGTATGTTTTGATATGTTTATGACAGATACAGCAAGTCGATGTGATTTATTTATACCATGTTCAACAACTCTAGAAAGTGAAGATTTGCTATATAGTTCTATGTGTAATCCTTATATAACTTATAATGAAAAAGCAGTAGAACCAATGAGTAAGTTAATGGATGAATACTATTTCTTTAGAGAGTTAGCTAAAGTTATGAAAATTAATAACTATCCACAGGTATCAAAAAAAGAATATTTAAGTAAAGTTATAGAACCCTTGAAGGTTGTTGATAAATCTATAAACCTAGATAAAATAAAAAATGGATATATTACTATACACAAAAGTATTCCTTGGGAAGATAAGAAGTTTGAAACTACATCAGGTAAATTTGAATTATACTCTAGCAAAGTTAAAAGTTTGGGTATAACACCTATACCAACTTATATTGAACCTAAAAAAATAAGAAAAGGTGAATTTAGATTAATAACAACTCATCATAGAGAAACATTATTTAGTCAACATTATATGGATAAAAAAGGTATTTCTAAAGCATATATTAATGAGAATATGGCAATAATTAGAAAAATAGCCGATAACGAGATTGTAAGCCTTCAATCAGAGAATGGTAAAATAAATGTACAAATAGTAATAGACAATAATGTTAAGGATAATATAGTCCAAATGCATGTTGGATGGTGGAAAAAACATGGTAATCCAAATTTTATCACAAGCAGCAATGTATCAGATTTAGGTGGTCAAGTAACCTATAACGAAACCTTCGTAGACATAATAAAACAAAACTAGTTAAATTTCATTGAAGGATAAAATTTTGACTTAATAGAATTGATTACACGTTATAGTTTTTAATAGTAAGGATATTATAATATCCAATCAACTTAATTTAAGCAACCATGTTTAATTCATTAGTTAAGCAAATTTTATTAGGGGGGAATAATAATGGTAAGATACTCTTTGAATAATAAAAACTTACTAGTTAAGTTTGAAATGACAGAGTTAGATCATCATGTATCAAGAGCTATAAGGGAAGAAATTGATGAAATATTAATGACAAAATCAGTAAAAAATATAATATTTGATTTTAAGAATATTAATTTTATGGATTCTTCGGGAATAGGTGTAATTATAGGTAGATACAAAAAGATCTCTAGCGACAAAGGGACAGTATCAGTGATAAATATAAATCCAAGAGTAAAAAAGGTGTTTGATTTATCAGGAATGAACAAAATAATAAATGTTTGTAGTTCATATGAAGAAGCACTAAGTTCTTTGTAAGGGGGAAAAGTTGATGAGTAATATTATGGAAGTAAAGTTTTCTGCCAAATCTGAAAATGAGAGTTTAGCAAGGGTCATAGCTGCATCTTTTGCAGCAAAGTTAGATCCAACTTTGGACGAGATTGCAGATATAAAAACAGCAGTATCAGAAGCTGTAACTAATGCTATCATACATGGTTACGATGAAGATGAATCAAAATTTGTATATTTAAAATGCAAGATAGAAGGCAATAAAGTAGAAATTATAGTTGAAGATGAAGGACATGGAATAGAAGATGTAGACTTGGCTATGCAACCGTTATATACATCAAAACCAGAGCTAGAGAGATCAGGAATGGGATTTTCTGTTATGGAAAGCTTTATGGATGATGTAAAGGTAAGTTCTATACAAAATAAAGGGACAAAAGTTATTATGCTAAAAAATATAAACTTACCTAAATAAAATCCAAAGAGAATAGAGGTTTTATTATGGGGATAACTGCTAATAAAGAAGAAAAAAAGAAATTGCTAAGCCATGAAGAAACATTAGAGTTAATTGAAAAAGTTCAAAATGGCGATGAAGAAGCCAAGGAAATTTTAATAAAAAATAATTTAGGATTAGTTAGAAGTGTAATAAGTAAATTTTCAAATATAGGTTATGAGAGAGATGATTTATTTCAGTTAGGATCGATAGGACTAATTAAATCTATATATAAATTTGATCCGAAGTTTAATGTAAAATTTTCTACATATGCTGTACCAATGATTTTAGGAGAGATAAAAAGATATCTTAGAGATGATGGTATGGTTAAAGTTTCAAGATCTTTAAAGCAAATAGCTATAAAGGCAAAAACACAAACTGAAGTATTAACCAAAAAGTTAGGGAGAGAGCCATCTATTGAAGAGTTAGCACATGAGCTAGATGTAGAAAAAGAAGATTTAGTAATGGCAATGGAAGCAAATTTCTCTGTCGAGTATCTTCATGGAGTAATTCATGAAGAAGAAGGTTCTCCTATTTGTTTAATAGATAAAATTAGCTTAAAGGGAGAAAATGAAGAAGAAAGAGTAATTGATAATCTATTACTTAAACAAGTATTAGATAAATTAGAAAAAAGAGAAAGACAAATAATTGTATTAAGATATTTTGAAGATAAAACACAAAGCGAAATTGGGGATATATTAAACATATCTCAGGTACAAGTATCTAGAATAGAAAAGAAAGTTCTATCTAAACTAAAATCATATATTAGTTAAAAATATTATAAATATAAGATTGAAAATAAACCTTTAAATAGTTATTTGTATTTAGTGAAATACTAAATAAATAGCTATAGAAAAATAAGGTTTATTTTTTTTTATATAACAAATAATAGAAATAGAGGGAGGTAGCTAATTATGGATGATATTTACTTAATACCTAAGAAGGTTAAACCTTTTAATGTAAATATAAAAAATATATATCTAAAAGATATTTATGCTGTTTACCCTAAGAATAAAGAATCCTTGCTAGATAATATAATACTTCGTAATTATAAAAATAATAATTTAAGGTATGATGTAATACATCTAGGAGAAGTAATAGAGAAAATAAATGAAAAACTTCCTATGGTAAAAATAAACTTTTTAAAGGCTGATGATACAGTAATCTTTTTTGATAGTTGTAAAAAGGATAGAACTAAGTATATAAGAGTAGCCATAGTGTCAATTGTAGTCTTAATGGGGTCTGTAATGGGAATAATGAATTTTCATGCGGATGTAAATATGTATGCATCACAGTATAAAATAGTAGATGTTCTAACAAGAGATGCTAAAAAATATTTGCCATATTTCCAAATTCCATATTCTATAGGAATTGGTGTAGGAGTAGCTTTATTTTTTAATAAATTTATTCCTACATACTCAAAATATGAACCCAGCCCTATGGAATTAAAAATGATTTCTTTAAATAAAGAAATAGAAAATCAGCTAAGAGGAAAAGATCAATAAGATGAATTTATTTTTAGTAATATATGGTGTATCATCGGGAATAATAGTTGGAGCAGGGGTAGTTGCAGTATTAATATTAATAGGTTTAGTTCCTAGAATATCTCATATAACTAATACAAAAGAATTTGTAAACTTATATGAAAGTTTATTAGTTTTAGGTACGTTTTTGGGCAGTATATTATCGCTTCATAATATAGGAATTAGTGGGGGAATAATACTAACTACAATAGCTGGGTTAGCATATGGAGTATTTTTAGGTTTTTTAAGTTCTGGGCTTACAGAAGTAATATATTACATTCCTGTAGTATCAAGGAGATTGAGATTACCAAGTATTTATTTAAAATATATAGTTATATCATTAATTATAGGTAAGGTTATAGGCTCACTCATAGGGTGGGCAATAATTTAAGGAGGTATTGATATGGGAAAAAAAGATGATTATAACAAATATGTAGATCAGGTAAGTCCTAAACCTACTTATGTAAAGAACTATATTCTTGCATTTATAGTAGGTGGAATAATTTGTATGATAGGTCAAGGTATTAATGACTTTTTTATGAAAGTTATAGGATTAGATAAATTAGCAGCATCATCAGCAACATCTATTACATTAATTTTTATAGGGTCCTTTTTAACAGGATTAGGAGTTTATGATTTAATAGGAAAAAGAGCAGGAGCTGGGTCAATAATTCCTATTACAGGGTTTGCAAACTCAATAGTATCACCAGCTATGGAGTTTAAAAGAGAAGGATATGTTCTAGGTGTTGGAGCAAATATGTTTAAAATAGCAGGACCTGTTTTAGTTTACGGGATAGGTTCATCAATATTATTTGGATTTATTTATTATATAGTGAAAATTTTTATATAAGGATGTGAGATAATGAAGAATAAAAGAGTAGGAAGTAGAACTGTAGAGATGCAACATATGCCATCAATTATATCTACAGCTTCTATTGTTGGTCCTAAAGAAGGTAAAGGTCCTCTTAGAGATTGCTTTGATAAAATTTTAGATGACGATTTAGATGGAGAAAAAACTTGGGAATTATCTGAATGTAAAATGATGAAAGATACTATTGAATTAGCTGTAAAGAAATCTGATAAGGGCTTAAAAGAAGTAGACTACCTTATAGGTGGAGATTTAATAAATCAAATATGGCCATTTTCATTTGCTGCTAGAGACTTAGATGTGCCTTTTATAGGTGTATATGGAGCTTGTTCTACTATGGCTCAGAGCATGTGTTTAGGAGCAATGCTAATAGATGGAGGATTTGCTCAAAATGTATTAGCCGGAACTTGTAGTCATTATTGTACAGCTGAGAGACAATTTAGATTTCCTTTAGAGTTAGGAAATCAAAAACCAATGACAGCTCAATGGACAGTAACAGGAGCTGGATGTGTATTATTATCTCAATATGGAGATGGGCCTAAAGTTAAGTATGTGACTATAGGTAAAATTGTAGATAAAGGTATAAAAGATGGAAATAATATGGGGGCAGCAATGGCACCAGCAGCTGTGGATACAATACTAGCTTATTTTAATGACACAAATGATGATCCAAATAGCTTTGATTTAATAGCTACTGGAGATTTAGGAACTGTTGGTAAAACTATAACCTTAGATTTATTAAAGCAAAAAAATCTAGATATATCTAAAGTTTACACTGATTGTGGTTTGGAAATATTTGATTTAAAAGGACAAGATGTTCATTGTGGTGGTAGTGGTTGCGGTTGCTCAGCAGCAGTATTTTCTGGATATATATATGACAAGCTAAAGAAAAAAGAATTTAATAAAGTAATGCTAGTATCAACAGGAGCTATGTTATCGCCAAATAGTACATTGCAAAAGCAAACTATACCTTGCATAGCTAATGCAGTTGTAATAGTAAATGAATAGGAGGGGTTTCTCTTGTTAATGGATTATGTGAAGGTATTTATAGTGGGAGGAATAATCTGTTTAATAGCTCAAATAATGATGGATTATTTTAAACTACAGACACCATATGTAATGGTAACTTATGTAACAACAGGTGTTATATTAACTTTTATAGGATTATATGAACCTTTAGTTGATTTTGGAGGTTCGGGTGCGACAGTACCGATAATAGGATTTGGATACTCTTTAGCAAAAGGAGTAATAAAAGCTATAGGAGAAGATGGATTTCTCGGAATTTTTACAGGAGGTACAATTGCTACAGCAGGAGGTATAGCAGCAGCTATATTTTTTGGGTATAGTATGGCCGTAATATTTAATCCAAAGGCTAAGCCTTGATATATAATAAAAGCGATGAACTAATTAGGTTCATCGCTTTTTTTCTATTCTGTTGGTTCTTCAACCGGTGGAGTAGCTGTTCCACCTCCGCTATTATCAGGTGGAGTAGTTGTTCCGCCTCCACTATTATCAGGTGGAGTAGTTGTTTCGCCTCCACTATTATCAGGTGGAGTAACTGTGCCACCGCCATTGTTACTATTATTGTTACTATTATTGTCACTATTATTGTTGTTGTCGCTATTACTATTATCATTATCTGGTGGATCAGAAGATGTATCATTATTATCTGGAGTTTCTTCTGGAGCCTCTTCTTCTTTAGGTGGCTTAACAACCTGTTGAGAACTAACTCTTCTTGGAGCAGTACCATTTATAAAGGCTGCACTTGAACCAGTTGAAGAAATTCCACCATCTATTAAGTTAATTTTAGCAAAGTATACATTATCTGGTGCAGTAAAGTGTGCCTCAGTTAGATTTGCATGAACTCTTTTCATAACTGTAGACCATAACTTAGCTGCGCTTCCACTACTTCCAACAACTCCTTGACGAGGTATTGTTTTTTGTGTATTAGGGTCTTTTCTACCTGCATCATCACCTATATAAGTAGATGCAACATAGTATGGTGTATATCCTACAAACCATGCATCTAACTTACCATTAGTAGTACCAGTCTTACCAGCAACATCGATTTTACCACCTATAGAAGCAGTTCCACCGATACCTTCTGTTACAACAGCTTTTAGCATATCTGTTATAACGAAAGCTACTTCTGAACTTACAACTCTATTTTCTTGTGGACTAGCTTTCACTAGTAATGTACCATCATAAGTTTTTATAGTACTAAATATAGTAGGTTCTATATAAACTCCTCCGTTGGCAAGAGTACCGTATGCAGAAGCCATTTCTAATGGAGAAACACCATATGTCATACCACCAAGTGTTAAGGCAGGGAAACGTCTATCTCCTTCATTTATATCACCAGTTTTACTATCTTTTAGAGTTGAAATACCAAAGTTCTTTAAGTAATCAAGCATTACATCTACGCATTCTTCATAACTATCGCCTAACATTTCAGCTGTTTTTACTGCTATTGTGTTAGAAGAATAAGCCAATGCTTTACGTAAAGACATGTATCCACTTCCAGCAGTTGTAGTACTTGGATTCCATTTTGCATTTTGACTAAATTCATATCCTCCTCTAGCATCACTTAAAGAATCAGCTTGAGTGATTTCTAAAGTATCTATAGCAGGAGTGTATACTGATAAAGGTTTTATAGTAGAACCAGGTTGTTGTGCAGTAGTGGCTCTGTTTAGAGTCTTTCTTCCTTTTATATGTCTACCACCAACAAGTGCTTTAATCTGACCTGTTCTATAATCAAGTATAACCATTGCAGATTGAGGTTGAACTACACCAGTTCCGTTGTCTCTAGTTTGTGGGAAATTAGAGTTATCTTCATATTCTTCTTCTAATACATCTTGCATACTAGAATCTATAGTAGTTTGTATATGTAAACCACCATTACGGAATAAATTATCTGCCTCATCCCAAGTATGACCTTGATTCATTAAAGCTTTTACAACTTCAGATTCTATAAGGTCTTGAACTGAAGAAACAACAGGATCTTCAACTTTAGGTAATTTAATTTCTATTTTTGCAGCTACAGCCTTATCATGTTCTTCTTGAGTTATATACCCAAGTTCTAACATTTTACCTAAAACCACTTCTTGTCTTGCTTTGGCCTTAGGATTAAGAACAGCTTTTCTAATTATAAGTGTACCTGCTCTAATTTGGTCAGCTGTATCACTATCAATAAGTTTCCATGATACTAACTTTGGAAGCATATTTAAGTCAATATCAGTTGAGTCATCCCAATCATCATCAGCAGTATGTGTGTATAATAATATTTTGTTTTCTAAATCTTCTTTAGTTTCAGTACCATCTAACTTATCAGCATTATAAGCTTTGTAAGCTGATGGATTTTTAGTTGAACCTGCAAGTAGTGCAGCTTCTTCTAGCTCTAAATCTATAGCTTTTTTGCTAAAGTACCCTTGAGCACCAGCTTCTGCTCCAATAAGTCCTCTACCCACAGAAAAGTTATTTAAATATGCTTCTAATATTTCTTCTTTAGATAAAGTTTTACTCATTTCATAAGCATAGTAGATATCTTTTACCTTACGAGGTAAAGTTTGCTCTGAAGATGTTAGCAACATTTTAGAAACCTGCATAGGTATTGTACTACCACCTTGAGTCTTTCCTAATAAAGTTTTAACTGCAGATCTAGCAAGACCTACAATGTCAACACCATTATGCTCATAAAAACGCTCGTCTTCTATAGCTACGATAGCATTTTTTAGATGAGGAGACATGTCATCAAGAGAAACTGGTTCTTTTTTATTAACACTAGGAGCATTAGATAATAAATCTCCATTAGCATAATAAATTTTTGTAGTTTGGTAAGTTTTTTCATCTAATAGCGCTTTTGTAACAGGTTGAACATCTTTAAGAGATGAAAATACCAACCCAGTTCCTACGGCAGCAACAACTACCAATAAAGCTAAAATAAATACTCCTGTTAATCTAAAAAATCTAAATTTATCTTTTTTATTATTTTTCTTTCTAGATTTTGTTCTACTATTATTTTCAGTAGAGGAGTTGTTAGGTTTATTAGTGTTATTAGAGGAACTAACCTTTTTTCTTCTTATCTTATTTTGGTCTTCATTATTGCCATTATTCATAAGTTAAACCTCCTTACTTAATGCAATATTATAACATATAAATCCACACTTTTGTAAAATATAGATAAAAATGAATAGAGTGTCACTTTCTGGATAAATATAATACTACATTTATTATAATATAAAAAAGATTAAAATAGCCTTATACTTACTTATAAATTATATTACTATTTTTAACTAATATTATAAAATTTATGTTATTGCCAAATATTCATTAATTAAAAACAAATACATAAAATATTATGGGGGTGATATTTTGAGTGATTTAAAAAAGACTTCCATAATATTTGCTATATTATTCGTAATTTCTTTTTTTATAGGGAGCTTTTTGTACATAGATAGAACCTTAAGACCAACTATAACGGTTTTAGCCGAAACAAAAGCTTTAGAACTTGCAAATAAATCTATAAATAAATCCGTAGCAGAGGTTGTAAAAGGTCAAATAAATTATAAAGATCTGATGAATGTACAATTAGATTCTGATGGTAAAATAACAATGATACAAGCAAATACTGTAATGATGAATGAAATGGCTTCTAATGTAGCATTAGAAATACAAGATGAGTTAAAAAAAGTTAAATCTACAACTTCTTACATTCCAATAGGAACAGCTTTAGGTAGCCCGATTTTAGCAAAATATGGACCTCAATTAAGAGTATCAATAGAGCCAATAGGAACTGTTTCGGTAGATTTTAAAACTAAATTTGAATCTTCAGGAATAAACCAAACAAGACATATTATATACATAGAAGCAAAGACTAAAGTAAGAGTAGTAATACCACTAACAACATCAACTCAAGAGGTAAATGCTCAAATACCAGTATGTGAAACAATAATAGTAGGTGATGTACCACAAAGCTATGTAAATATACCAGAAACAGGAGTTCAAAGTATAATACCTAACTTAGATAATACAACAAATAAATAAAATATTAATAAATAGCACAAGTAAATACTTATAAAAATGGATGTTTCAAAATTTTATTTGAAACATCCATTTAAAATTAAAAGAAAGCAAGTATATTAAACAAGTAATTTTATTAATTATTCATCATCCAACCTATAAAAACTCCATATCCTAATGTAGGGTCATTTTCTACAGCGTGAGAAACTGCACCTATTATTTTATCTCCTTGAACAATTGGAGTTCCACTCATACCTTGTACGATACCACCTGTTCTAATTAATAAATCTTTGTCTGTTATTCTAATTTTAAATGTTTTCGGACTTGGACTTTTTTGTCTTTCTATACTAATTATTTCTATATCATATTTTTCACATGTGTTTGACTGATTTTGTAAAATTATTTTAGCTTTACCCAAGTGAACCTCATCAAGAGAAGCTACTTTATATTTTTCTAATTTAGAAACATCAAAATTATTTATGTTTCCTTTTATACCAAAGTTAGTATTTTCAGTAAAATTACCAATACTATAGTTACGTCTAGCACTAATAGCTCCAACGTTGCCTTTATAAGATTTTTGAACTTTTATATCAGTAGTAGTTGATATTAATCCATTTTTTATAGGTATTTTTCTTGAATTTCCTACATTTATAGGATGACCAACAGCACCAAATTCATTATTTTCAGGATTAATATAAGTTAAAGTTGCAAATCCTGATATTAAATTATTAAAATTAATCTTCTCTAAAACTTCTTTTTTACAGCTTAAATTTACAATGTTTCCACTTCTATTTACTTCTAACTTTACATTGCAATCGTTTGGTAATGAATACAAAATAGAAGAAAACTCACCGTAATTAGTTATTGATTGACCTTCAACTTTTAATATGGCATCTCCTACTTGAAATGGAGAATTTTCAATTTCATTTCTAACAATAATAGTTTTTAATTCTGCATCTATTTGCAGTACATTACCAATCGGTATTAGATAATCAGCATCTCCTTGTTCAATATTATTTGCATAAATTAAGTTATTTGAGAAAAAATATAAACAAAATAATAAACATGAAAAAATTATAATTTTTGACTTAATCTTTAAATATAGCAAATGTTGTTTTTTTGAATAAAAATTTTTAGATGACATAAAACACCTTCTTTCTGAAGTACTATGATGTTTTTTTACGGTGCTTTAATATTATGGTGTACAGTTATTATTTTTTAATCCTTGGAAAAGAGATTCAATAAAACCGTAGTTTTCAAAAAAAAACAAAGCATAATTTAAAAGTATAGAAATATCAATATTTATTAAAAAAAAAGAAATAATAACACTACAGAAATTTCTAATAGAGTGTTTTTATTTCTTTTTTACTTTCTTTTTAATTATTTTTTTTATTCTAGTCCTATTTTTTTTATTATGTACATTTAGATTTTTATAATCACTAGTCATTGCAACATCTGGAACAGGTGCAACAAAAGTTTCATCTGGAGTATTATTAGAACAACTATTAACTGATGTTATTAAAGCTAATTCATCAGATAGGACCGCAAAAAAAGTAGATAAAATACTTAGGTCGGTGTTATCTAATTCTTCGCCTAATGCAATTGCTAGAGTTGAAGCTAAAACTATGTAATCTACATACCCAAAACAACATAATTTTGAGCTAGTGTTACCAGAATCATTTGAAGTATTAACCGATCCATTTGAGCTATTGCTAACATTATTTGTGTTATTTGAATTTGGATTAGAATTACTATTTTCATTGCGGTACCTTGAACGATTATTATAATTTGAAGGTATTTTTTTAGGCATAGACTTAGAATCACCTCCTAAAATAAAGCTATATAAATATATATGTACATAAATCATATATATATGTATTTAGAAGTTTCGTATATGTTATTTATAAGGTAATAAATATATGTTATTAAAAATAAAAAATATAACTAATGGGGATAATAAAATTTATATTATACAAATCTTTAAATAAAAAGTGGAAGGAGTAGAACAATGAAAAAATATAGGCTAATAATAATGATTATAATTGCCATGGGCATTATTCTTATTGGAACATCTGATCCTTTGACAAGCTTTTATAAAACAACAGGATTAATAAGTAATGGAATAAATGAGGGTAGAAACATAGAAGATAATAATACAAAAAGTGAAGGAAGCCAAAAAAATAAAAATGATAAACAAAATACACAAGGAGATAAAAAAGAAAAAAATACTACAGATGAAAATAGTAAAATTCTAATTTGTATAGACCCAGGACATCAAGCAAAAGGTGATCCTAACTTAGAACCTGTAGCACCAGGTTCACCATATAAAAAAGCAAGGGTATCTTCTGGGACATCGGGTGTAGCTACTAAAAAACCAGAATATGTATTAAATTTAGAAGCATCTATAGTTTTAAAACATATACTAGAAGGTAAAGGATATAGTGTAATTATGACTAGAGAAAGTCATGATGTAAACATAAGTAATAGTGAGAGAGCTACTTTTGCAAATAATAAAAATGCAAATATGGTAGTTAGAATTCATGCTGATAGTTTAGACAATTCTTCAAAAACAGGGGCATCAATTTTAGTACCAGAAGAAGGTGGGAAATATACAGCTTCAATTTATGAAGAAAGTAATAAGTGCGCAGAATTTATAAAAGGTAAAATGAATGAATCAGGAATACAATTAAATGGAATTTTCCAAAGAGGAGATTTAACAGGATTTAACTGGTCTAAGGTTCCAGTAGTTTTAGTGGAAATGGGATTTATGAGTAATTATAGCGAAGATCAGATGATGTCAAACCCGGATTACCAAAGAAAGTTGATGCAAAGTATTGCAGATGGAGTAGAAGAATATTTTAAAACAAAATGACATTAGGTGATATTAATGAGAGATGCTTTAGAGAATGTGTATGCAACTGCCTTATCAAATACCTTTAAAATTGTGGCTCCGATAAAAAGAAATATAATAAAAACAGATTGTGAAGTTCATATATTTATACAAGAAAATGCACTGAATATATTAAAAGTAAATGGATATCAATTAGAATATGAATTTTTCGAAATGTATATGCCTCAGATAAATAAAGGGTTGGTATGGGCAGATCAAGATTTTAAGTGCTATCACCATTTTTATAATCCAAAACTACAAAAAGGTAAATTTGGATATGATGATAATGCTTTAACGGTAGCGAAGAGTTATTATGATAGAAGTATTAAATACTTAAGTATAGGAAATTATGAAAGAGCAATGTTTTACTTTGGAGCAGCATGCCATATTGTACAGGATCTTACAATACCGCAACATGCAAAAGGAAAATTATTAGATAACCATAGACAGTTTGAAGTGTATGTAAAATCAAACTATAAAAAAATGAAAAGATTTAAAACTGAGGATAAACCTATATTATTAAATAGCATAGATAGCTATATAGAATATAATGCTAACCTTGGCTTAAATTTAGACTATATGTATAGGAATATAACGGACTTAACAACAAAGTTTTATTTAACTGCAATAAAAGCGATTACGGTATCTCAAAGGACTACAGCAGGTTGTATGTTAATGTTATACGATGAATTGCATTTTAGCTAAGTATATATTAATAATTTTGTATATAACAACTTTAGGAAAAGTTATATATTAGAAACAGTGAATATCATATATAGTTGGTGACATATAAAATTCCTGATACTTTCAGTTATATAGAAGCTAGCATCAGGAATTTTATATATATTAAATATTAAGTAATAGATTATATGAAAAGGTATTTTATAAAGCTTTAAGTGCAGCTATATTTAAAAGACTCCAAGGTTTATTAAAGTGTGGTTGAAAGAAGAAGTCTGTCATAGCTAACTCTTCTATAGTCATTTCATTTTGAATAACAACTGATAGTGTATTCATAAATTGAGTTAGATCTATTTTAGAAATAATTTGACCTCCAACTACTTTTCTAGTGTCTTTGTCATATACTAATTTTACTTTAGCTTCTTCAAATGAAGGCATAAATTCCGGTCTATAGTTATCTGTAGCAGTTACAGACTCAACATTTAAGTTAGTTGTGTTTTTTGCAACTTCTTCAGTAAGGCCTGTAGAAGCAATACATAAATCATAAATTTTTATTCCAGAAGTACCTTGGGTACCCATGTATTTTAAAGTGGGATGGACTAAATTCTTAGCAACTAAAGTACCCATTCTGACTGCATTTGTAGCTAATGGAATATATCTATTTTCTTTTGCTGGATTAAATCTTACAACGCAACAATCCCCTGCAGCAAAAACATCTTTTTCACTTGTTCTCATATACTCATCTATTATAATTGCTCCATTTGGCAAAGTATCTAATTTTCCTTTTACTAAATTAGTATTAGGCGCAAACCCAATACATAAAACAACTAAATCAGCTTTAAATTCACCTTTGTCTGTTATAACCTTAGATACCTTATTATCTCCCTCAAATTTTTGAACTTTTTGGCCTAAAACTAGATTAACGCCTCTTTTAGTGAATTCAGCTTCAGCCATATCTGTAAAATCTTTATCTAGGTATTTTGCCATTATTCTATCTTCTGCATCTATAAGAGTAACATTCTTACTTTTCATTTCAAAAGCTTCTGCAAGTTCAACGCCTATATAACCGGCACCTATTACTACAACATTTTTAGCATTTTTAGATTTTTCTATAATAGTTTTGGCATGATCATAATTTTTGCAAAGAACTATATTTTCTAAATTTCCACCTTCAAATTTAGGAACTATAGGCCAAGAACCTAGTGTCAGTACTAGTTTATCATAAGTATCTTCTAAAGTTTTTCCAGTTGTTAGATTTTTTACAGAAATCTTTTTATTATTAAAATCTATATCTAAAACTTCATGTTTCATATTAGTTATTACTCCCTGTGAAGCTAGATTTTCAGGTGAATTGTAGAATAGTTTTTCTGGGTTTGTAACTACATCCCCAATACTTAAAGCTATTCCACAAGATAGGAAAGATACATTATCGTTTTTTTCATAGATAGTTATTTGACTATCAGGATAAAGCTCTTTTAAATTTACAACAGCAGCAGTTCCAGCATGAGTACAACCTATAACAACAATTTTCATAAGAATTTACCTCCATTAAAATTTAATATTTATAGTAACGTATGAATGATTTTATTGACAAAAAATTAACATTATATTTATACCAATTTTGTTAATTTTAAAACAAATCTTATAAAGTTTTATTATTTTATTTTTCTTAATACTACAATTGTTTATTCATTAATTCCTAATAATAGAATACCTAAAGTTAAGAAATATTTTTAAATAATGATAAATTTTTCTATGGATATTTCATACTCTTGATTTAAGTAAAAAAAGAATATATTATAGTATAGGATGAATTTATGAAAAATAACAATTAATGAAGAGGTGGACAATGCTAGTAGTAGAGAACGTAAGTCATGGTTTCGGAGCTAGAACTATACTAGAGAATGTTTCTTTCAGATTAAAGAAAGGTGAACATATTGCTTTAGTTGGGGCAAATGGAGAAGGAAAATCAAGCTTTTTAAATATAATAACAAAGAAATTAATGCCTGATGCAGGTAATATAAAGTGGTCTTCAAGAGCAACAGTTGGATACTTAGACCAACATTCAGTACTTGCAAAAGGAAATTCTATAAGAGATATATTAAGAGATGCTTTTAAGCCTATGTTCGATTTAGAACAAGAAATGATAGGTATGTATGATAAAATGGGAGAAGCTGATGAAGATCAAATGACTAAGCTTCTAGAAGATACTGCAGAAATACAAACAATACTTGAAAATAGTGGTTTTTATATGATAGATGCTAAAATACAAGAAGTGGCTAATGGATTAGGTCTTGGAGATATAGGATTAGATAGAGATGTAACTGATCTTAGTGGAGGTCAAAGAACAAAAGTACTTTTAACTAAGTTATTACTTGAAAATCCTACAATATTAATATTAGATGAGCCTACTAACTACTTAGATGAAGAGCATATAGTATGGTTAACTAGATACTTACAAGAATACGAAAATAGTTTCATATTAGTATCTCATGATATACCATTTATAAATGATACATGTAATGTAATTTACCACTTAGAAAATGGTGAATTAAATAGATACAAAGGTAACTATGATGAATTCGTTAGATTAAATGAAATAAAGAAACGTCAAGAAGAAAGTGCATACGAAAGACAAGTTGAAGAAAGAAAGAAACTTGAAGATTTCGTTGCTAGAAATAAAGCAAGAGTTGCTACTCGTGGAATGGCAAACAGTAGACAAAAAATACTTGATAAGATGGAAATCTTAGAAAGACCAAAGGAGAAGATAAAGCCTACATTCCAATTTAGAGAAGCTAGAGCGGCTAGTAGGTATATATTCAAAACTAAAGACTTAGTATTAGGATATAATGAGCCATTAACTAAGCCTCTTAATTTTGAATTAGAAAGAAATAAAAAAGTTGCATTAAAAGGTATGAATGGTATAGGTAAGTCTACTTTATTAAAGACTTTACTTGGAATAATAAAGCCTTTTGATGGAGAAGTTGAATTAGGAGATTATTTAGAAGTAGGATACTTTGAGCAAGAAAGCTCTAAAGATAACTACAAAACTCCAATGGATGATGTTTGGGCAGAATTCCCAGGTCTTACAAACTTTGAAGTTAGACAAGCACTTTCTAAGTGTGGATTATCAAA
Source organism: Romboutsia faecis (assembly GCF_014323405.1). Taxonomy (GTDB): domain Bacteria; phylum Bacillota; class Clostridia; order Peptostreptococcales; family Peptostreptococcaceae; genus Romboutsia_E; species Romboutsia_E faecis. Next base: position 166,717 of record NZ_JACRWE010000005.1, read on the forward strand.
TGAGCATATAACAAGTCAAGTTAGAGTTTTAAGTGGAGGAGAAGCTGCTAAAGTTAGATTATGTAAGATAATGTTAAAAGACATAAACTTACTAGTACTAGATGAGCCTACAAACCACTTAGATGTTGAAGCTAAAGATGAATTAAAGAAAGCTATAAAAGAGTTTAAGGGTACAGTGGTACTAGTATCACATGAACCTAAATTCTATATGGATATAGTAGACGACGTTTGGAATATTGAGGATTTTACTACTAAGATAGTTTAGGATATTGTGAAGCTTCGGTATGTGAATGAAATAAAATTTATTTGTATGAAACTTTTTTTGTTTATTGACATATAATTATATTTTAAGTTAATATATTACAGATAGATGAGGGAGTAGTTGGCACGCTTTTTAGTGTGTAGTAAGGTCAACATACTGGTGGAATTATCCATCTGGCTTTATTTTGAATAATGAGACTTATCTGCAGATATGGGAATACTATGTCTGTAGATGGGTCTTTTTTTATATATAAGAAATTATAATTTAAATATTGAAGAAGGAGATATAGTAATGAGTTTATTGGAATTATTTATTTTAGCGGTAGGCTTATCAATGGATGCTTTTGCCGTAGCTGTGTGCAAGGGTTTATCTATGAGAGAAGTTAGTATTAAGAAAGCAGGGATTGTGGGTCTTTATTTTGGAGGATTTCAGGCTGGGATGCCTTTAATAGGATATTTTTTAGGATTACAATTTAAAGATTATATAATGAGTGTTGATCATTGGATAGCATTTATACTTTTAAGCTTTTTAGGTATTAAAATGATACAAGAAGCACTTAGTAAAGAAGACGATGAAGATGAAAAACAAGATGAAAATGAAATGTTAAGTTTTAAAAATATGAGTGTATTAGCTATTGCAACTAGTATAGATGCCCTAGCAGTAGGAATTACATTGGCATTTTTACAGGTTGATATAGTTCCGGCTGTATCTTTTATAGGAATAATTACATTTGTTTTATCAATTATTGGAGTTAAAATAGGTAATGTATTTGGTATAAAATATAAATCTAAAGCAGAGTTTGTAGGTGGAATAATACTTATATTTATGGGTGTGAAAATTTTACTAGAGCATTTAGGAATTATAGGGTAATATTCTTATATTAATGTAGTTGTCATATTGTAAATATATTATAAGAGCCATAAGTTGTGATAAATATGAAACTATCACTCTTATGGCTTTTATAATGTCATACTATTAAAACACCTTTATAGTTTAGAGTAGTATTCAACAACTAAAATATCATTTATTTCAATTGGAACTTCATTTCTTTCAGGTATTTTCGTTAAAGTACCTGAGAATGAATCTACATCTTTACTTAAGTATGCAAATTGGCTAAGGGCATTACTTAAGAAACTTTCTTTAAACAGTATATTGTTACGAGATTTTTCTCTAAGTGATATAACTTGTCCTACAGAAACTCCATAAGAAGGTATATCTACTTTTTTTCCATCTACTAATATGTGACCATGAACTACCATTTGACGAGCTTGTCTTATAGAACTAGCTAGTCCTAATCTGTAAACTAAGTTATCTAATCTACACTCTAACATTTGGATTAATGCTGTACCTGTAGATTCTTTAGATTTTGTCGCCTTTTTTACGTAATTAGAAAATTGTTTTTCTAAAACACCATAGTAAGCTTTTAATCTTTGCTTTTCAAGTAACTGAGTTCCATAAGGTGATAACTTTTTGTCAGCTCTTGAAGTTCCTTTTGTAGCTCTGTCCATTGCTTTTGGATGACCACATACGTTTAATCCTAATCTCCTACATTGTTTAAATCTAGGTCCCATCATTTTTGCCATAATTATCTTCTCCTTAAAAATTAAAATTGCCGCGATAATTTTTAAGCCAATATAATTATAACATATAAGAATATTTGATGCAAATGAAATTCATTATCAAAACAAAAAAAGACCACGCGTCCATTCGTGGTCTTTTAGAAGAAGTTAGTGTAATTTACACATATAATTAGTGTAAAGAAATTCATGGCTATATGAACAATGTAAATACGCTTTAAAATATTTTAGTATTAATAAATGTGTAATCGGATACGTTACAATAAATATGACAGAGAATATTTTATAAAAAGTATTAATTACTAAGTACTTAATAAAGCAGTATTAGATTGTATATTATTAATCCCAATCCCTTGGTAATAATTTTAAGCCTAAATATAATATAGCATATATAAAAATAAAATGCAAATGAAATTCATTATCAATTTTTTATAATATAAATAATCATAAAAAAGTAAAAATATGTATAAAAATGTACTACAATTAAATTAATATTAGTAAAAGGGGAATAAAATGAAAGAGATAATAGAAATATTAATTGGGATAGGATGTGTATTTTTAGTTGGATTTTTAATTTCTTCATATAGTAATATGGTTAGATTAAAAAATTTAAAGAAAAAAATAATTGAAGGTTATGCTCAACAAATAGATATTGACGAAGTTGATATAAAAATGAATAGAGTATCTAGTTATTATGAAAATAAGTGTAATGCTAAGATTATAGATAACTCAAATATTGTAGATGACATAACTTGGAATGATCTTAATATGGACGAAGTATTTAAAAAAATTAATAATACTCAAAGTACAGTTGGACAAGAAAAACTATATGATATGTTAAGACGTAGTTTATATGATGATAATTTGAAAAATAGAGATAGGATAATATCTTATTTTAAAGAAAATGAAAGTGATAGATTTAACTTACAGTATATTTTAGGGAAATTAGGATATAGCAAAGAAGCCTATACATCTAACTGCTTATTTAATGAAGATTTTAATGGAAAAAATAAATTATTAAAATATAAAATATTATCAAAATTACCCATTATAAATTTGATATTAGTATTTTTTAACAAATTTTTTGTATTACCTATGATAGGATTTGCTTGTCTGAACATATACATAAGTTTAAATGAAAGAAGAAAAAATTATAGCACAGAAGGATTTACATATCTAATAAAAGTTATAAATATTGCGAGGAAAATAAAATCACTAAATATAAATGTAATAAACGAGAATTTAGATGATATAAGTGAGGATTTAAAGAGAGTTAAAAAAATAAGACGAAAAAGTATAGGTAGTGATCCAAATTCACTAATATCGGAGATAAATATTTTAAGTGAATATACAAATATGCTTTTCTTATCAGAATTAATTACATATGAAAAAATTAAGAAAACTATTATAGAAAATAAAGATTATTTAATTAATATATATGAATTTGTAGGCAGTATAGATGCCTTAATTGCTGTAGCATCTTTTAGAGATAGTTTAGATTATTTTACTAAGCCAGTTTTGAATGAAAGTATAAATAAAGGTGAGAAACATTTAATGTTTAAAGAGATGTATCATCCTTTAATTAAGAATCCAGTAGCTAATTCTGGGAGTTTTGATAAGAGTGCTTTAATAACAGGGTCTAATGCTTCGGGTAAGTCGACTTTTATAAAAACTATTGCTATAAATGCTATTCTAGCACAAAGTATATATACTTGTTGTGCTAAAGAATATTTATCATCTTACTTTAAGATATATACATCAATGGCTTTAAAAGATAGTGTATTAAGTAATGAAAGTTATTATATAGTAGAAATCAAATCATTAAAACGGATTTTAGATAATGTAGACGATAGAATTCCATCTTTATGTTTTGTAGATGAAATACTACGAGGAACAAATACTGTTGAACGTATAGCATCATCTAGCGAGGTTTTAAAAACTCTTAGTGAAGATAATTGTATCTGCTTTGCAGCTACACATGATATAGAATTAACCTACTTACTAGAAAATAGATTTAATAATTATCACTTTGAGGAAAATATTACAGATAATGATATTAGGTTTGATTACAAACTTTATAAAGGTAGGGCTGAGAGTAGAAATGCTATAAAGTTACTAAGCTTTATGGGGTATAGTGACAATATAGTGAAAAGAGCACAAGAAAGGGCAGAAAAATTCGTTTGTACAGGAAAATGGCAATAAAGGTAGGGAAAAAGATGAAAAAAACAATGAATTTAATTTTTTGTATTTTTTTTAGTTTATTAATAATAGGTTCAAGTACAATGATAACCGTTGGATTTAAGCAATTATACTATTTTGATATAAACTACTTAAATATATCAGAACAAAATAATTTAACAAAAGAAGAGATAAAGATTAATTACGATTATATGATAGACTATAACTTAAATAAGATTTCAGGAGAATTTGATCTACCAACGATAAAATCATCTCCAGAAGGAAAAGTACATTTTGAAGAAGTAAAAGAGATTATACAAAATGTAATCAAGCTACTGATAGTATCTTTAATAATAACTATAATAGGAATAATTGCTAATTTGAAAAATAATAATATAGAATTCTTAAATATAACATCAAAATTAGTAATAATACTACCAATTTTAGTATCAATACCAATGTTAATAAATTTTGATAAGACATTTGTTGCATTTCATGAGTTAATGTTTGATAATGACTACTGGATCTTTGATCCTTCAAAAGATCCAGTAATAAATATACTTCCTCAAGAATTCTTTTTTCATGCAGGATTATTTATAGTAATGTTAATATTACTAAGTAGTGTTATTTTACATATTATATACAAGCGTTACAATAATAAAAGATAAGTATACATACTTAATAAGAACATACTATGTTAATAAATTGAATATAATAAATCAATATAAAAATAAATTAATAATTGATTAAAAAACTTTTAAAATAATATAGATTTCTAATAATAAATATAATTTGAAAAAGATTTAATTAATCTTTTTTTGAAGCAATCTTCATAATGTCTTTATATCTGCTCATAATATAATCAAAATTTCTAGGATTATGAGGAAGAAGGCATTTACTACAATCTTTAAATCCATTTTCATTATATTTAAAGTTACCACCGCAATCTTCTCCTAAAGCATATAAAGGGCAGTAACAAAATAGGCAGTTAAACTCTTCAGGTTTATTCGTTTTATGACATGGAAAATACTCACATTTTTTATGATTAAAGAATTTATAATTTTCACTCATAGTATACCTCCAGGTTTTAAATGTCTATAATATAAGATACATAATTTATTGAAATTATCCGCAATATAATTATACTAAAGTTTTATAATAATATAGTAAAAATTTACATCAATGGTATAATAATAAGGAATTTAATTCACAATCACAGATTAAAGAGGTGTTCAGATGCAAGAAAAAAAAGAAAGAGCTTTACTTGTTGGACTTAATATAACGTCCACATCAAGAAGAATAGATGATATAGATATAAACGAATCAATGGAAGAATTAAAAGAGTTAACAAAGGCTGCAGGAGCAGAAGTTGTAGGAAGTATAACTCAAAATAGGCAATCAAGAGATGCAGCATATTATATAGGTAAAGGTAAGGTTGAGGAGCTTAAAGCTTATTGTGAATCATTAGATGCCTCTATGGTAATTTTTAATGATGAATTATCGGGAGCACATATAAGAAATATAGAGGAAATAGTAGGGATTAAAGTTATAGATAGAACTACTTTAATACTAGATATATTTGCACAAAGAGCCTTAAGTAAAGAAGGGAAACTTCAAGTTGAGCTTGCTCAGTTAAAATATAGATTACCTAGACTTTATGGTATGGGTGGAGAAATGAGTAGAACTGGTGCTGGTATAGGAACAAGAGGACCAGGAGAGCAAAAACTGGAAGTAGATAAAAGACATATTTTAAACAAAGCAGCAGATATAAGAAGAGAACTTAGAGAGGTTAAAAAGAACAGAGAAACTCAAAGAGTACAACGTTTAAAATCAAATATACCAATAGTTGCACTTGTTGGGTACACAAATGCAGGAAAATCTACGTTACTGAACGAATTAATAAAGACACATAAAGATTATGATGTAGAGAAAGAAGTTATGGCAAAAGATATGCTATTTGCAACTTTAGATGTAACTTTAAGAAAAGCATTACTACCAAATAAAAAAGAGTTTTTAGTTGTAGATACTGTTGGATTTGTCAGTAAACTTCCCCATGATTTAGTAGAAGCTTTCAAAGCTACCTTAGAAGAAGTTCAATATGCAGACTTAATTTTACATGTAATTGATGCTACTAATAGTAGTTATGAGTTACAAAAGAAAACTACTGAATCTGTACTTAAGGAATTAGGGGCTGATGATAAGCATACAATACTTGTTTATAATAAAATTGATAGATTAGAATTAGATATTTATCCTAAGAATACAGATGATGTAATTTATATATCTGCTAAAAAAGGAATAAATATGGAAAAATTATTGTATATGATAGAAGATGCATTAATGAAGAATACTTACTCTGTAACTCTTCTATTACCTTATGATAAAGGACATATTTTCAGTAAAATTAAAGACAAATATAATGTAGAAAACTTTGAATATGGGGAAATTGGAATAACACTTGATGTAAATTTAGAAGAAGAAGATTATAATATATATAAAGAGTATATATTAGAGAAGTAGGTAATAATATGAATATAAGTTGGGATAATATAGACCAATTGGAAGATTATTTCATAACCTATCTTCTTTATAAAGAATCCAAAACAGTATCTCAAATTAGTAAGATTAGAAATATTTCAACAACAGAGGTAAATGACCATCTAATAAGAGCAAAATTAGAAATAAAAGCAATGCTTAAAGATGAATTAGAATCATCTAAAGATATTTTAGATAAATTTCTAGAATTAAATAAAGAAAAAAGAATTGCTTTTATGGAAAGTTTACATGAAGAAAGGATGGTTGACTTTAAGAGAAGACTTTATAAGAGAATACTAATTGAAAGAAATGCTGAAGATTTAATGATTCTTATTTGGGCAACAGGTGAGCTTAAGGATGATAGATTTTTAAAATTATTACATCCATTAACAAGCCATAGACATTCTGATGTAAGAAGGATAACATATTCAGCACTTCGAAAAATTGAATCACCAAAAAGTAGAGAAGTTTTACAAAGAGGTTTATACGACACCAACGCACAGACTAGGCAATACTGTGCAAAGGCACTTTCAAAAATAGGAAATGAAACAAGTTTAAAGATGCTAAGACAATTAAAGAATAAAAAGCAATTTGAAAAAGACTATGTGTTGAGAGCTTATGATGAAGCTATTGATACGTTAGAAAAAGGTGATTAGCACAAAGTTATGTATCCATTAAAGTGTATCGATAGATGAGAACCAAAAAATAGTTAAAATAACTAGGAGGGTTTAATATGATAGTAAGACGCTGTGCTGGTGGAGTTGTATTTTATGCTAATAAGGTACTTTTATTAAAAAATGATAGAGATGAATGGACATTACCAAAAGGAAAAATTCATGATGGTGAATTAGCTCAAGAGAGCGCAATCCACAGAGTAAAAGAAGAAACAGGAATAAACGCTACTACATTACAGGTTGCAGGAGATACTATGTATGAATTCTTCTCAAGAAGCAGACAACAGCAAGTTTGCAATGCCATATCTTGGTATGTTATGGAGGCTCAAAATACAGAATACATAATAAAGGGTGATTTCAAAGATGGGGGATTCTATAAAGTAAAAGAAGCTCTTGAATTGTTAACTCATAATAAGGAAAAGTCATTAGTTGAAATATCATATAAAAAGTATAAAGAAATTAAGAAAAATAGTTGTGATGGAAGTAATGTTGCCGTAAACTATAAATAAATGTAACTTAAAAAAAGAAAGGGTTAATGCCCTTTCTTTTTTAAGCAATAGATGAGCATAGGCTAAGTGAAATTAAAGCAAAAGATATAGGAGGAATTAATGAGTAGTTATAAGACTTTACATGATTTTGGTAGTGACGAAATTATAATAGAAAAATCAACTTTTATTGGTTATGCTAAACCTATAAAAACTGAAGAAGAAGCTGTTGAATTCGTAAATGAAATAAAGAAAAAACATAAGGATGCAACTCATAATGTATGGGCTTATACCGTTGGTCCAACTATGAATATTCAAAGATATAGTGATGATGGAGAACCGCAAGGTACTGCTGGAATACCGACTTTAGAGGTTATAAAAAAAGAAGATTTAAGAGATGTAGTAGTTGTTGTTACTAGATATTTTGGCGGAATAAAATTAGGTGCTGGCGGATTAGTTAGAGCATATACAAAGGGTGCTAAAGTAGGACTTGAAGCTGCTAAGATAATTGAAAAGGTAATGTATAAGGAAGTAAAGATAAAGATAGATTATAATCAACTAGGTAAAGTTCAAAATGAAATTATGAATTTAGGATATTTTATAAAAGATACTATATATGAAGATAACGTTGAGATAATAGTTTATAGTAAGCTTGAAGAGGTTGAAGCTTTAACTTCTAGAATGATAGATATAACTAGCGCTACAGTAGGAATAGTATTGGGAGATGAGTTTTATTTATCGGAACAAAATGGAGAGATTATTTTATAATATTGATGAATATAAATAAGCAGTGCTCTTTATTAAAAGAGACTGCTTATTTTTTTAGTTAACTGTGAGTTAATAAAAGTAAACTAATGCTTAACTAAGGTTCCATTGTGACTATATTTAAATGAATATATAATCAATATATAAGGTCTTATAAAATAAAATGAAGTTAAATAGGAGGCAATTATGGAATTACCTATTGGTAAAGTTATATATAAATTAAGAAAAGAAAAAGGAATAACACAAGAGAGTTTAGCTAATGCGGTAGGTGTATCTGTAGCAGCAGTATCAAAATGGGAGAGTAAAAACTCATATCCGGATATTACTATATTACCTTCAATAGCTAGGTTTTTTAATACTAGTATAGATAATCTTTTAAATTATGAGATTGAAATCTCTAATGAAGAAGTTATGAAAATAAATTTAGAATGTGCAAGATTGTTTGAAACAGATAGCGTAGAAAATGCTATGAAGACTTGTGAAGAGTATATAAGACAATATCCAAATAATTTATTCTTGAAATTTAGAATAGGATCTCTTTATATGATGTCTTTAGCTAGTGCATCTAGTGAAAAGGAGGCACAGATAATACTTAATAAAGCTATAGAATTATTGGAACAGTCAATGAATAGTAAAGAGCAGGAAATAATGGAAACATCGAAATATACATTAAGCTCTTTATATACTATGAATGAAGAGTATGACAAGGCAGAAGAAATCTTACTAAGCTTGCCAAAAGTTACAGCTGATAGAGATGACATGTTAGTTGGATTATATATTAATCAAGGAAAGTATGATGAGGCAAAAAAAATCTTAAGAAACTTAACGTATAAGAGAATAAGTAATATAAAAATGTCTTTGGATAGTTATGTAAGCTTATCTATGAAGGATAATAATATTTCAAATGCTAAGGAAATATTAAACATTCAAAGTGAGTTATTAAGAATTTTTAATTTAGAAGATATATATGCAATTGGTACAAGTCTAATGTCTTCAGAAGTATACTCAAAAGAAAAAAATATAGAAAAAACGTTAGAACATATAGAAAAAATAATAGATAGCGTAAATCATAATCACAACCTTGAGGGACATTTATTATTTGATGGAATTGAATTATTTGAAGGAGTACATTCAAAGTCATATGTTGTAGCTAATTTAAAGAGAGTAATTAGTGAAGATAGATATGACTTTATAAAGAATGATAAGAGATATAAAGATATAATTCTTAAATTAGAAAGTATGATTTAGGATAAGTAAAGGTATACATGATAGAAGATGAGATTTTAAATCATGTATACCTTTATATTATTTTTTCTTCTTACAATTTCCTTTAGGTTCTTTGATACCTTTTCTAACTTCGTATGCACCAACTAGTAATAAGAATCCTCCAAAAATTTTTCTTAATAAATCAGAAGAAAGATAATTAGCCACAAAAGAGCCAAAGATTGCTCCTATAACGCCAAATAAAGCGATTGGTAGAACTAATTTAAATACAACTTTTTTATTTTTTATATGTATAAGAAGTGCAAAGATAGTCATTGGTATAGATGAAAGTAAATTAACGCTTTGTGCTATCTTAGGGTCAATAGACGCAAATAGTACTAAGGCAGGGATTAAAATTGTACCGCCCCCCATACCCATTCCACCTATTATCCCAGCAAAGAATCCTATTATTGCGATTAACATTAAAACACCATCCTTAAAGCAGCAATTATCATAATTACTCCAAATGAAATTCTAAGGAATCTACCTGTAACTTTGCATAATAATTTTGCGCCAATAATACCACCGATAATACTTCCAATGGCAGCCTGTATAGTTAATGTTATGTCATAAGTACCTTTTGAAATATAAATAACAGAACTTGCAGAAGATAAAAATATTATTATCGCAAGAGCTGTTGCATGAGATTTATGTTCTTCAACATCTAGAATATTATTTAAAATAGGTACTAAAAGAGTTCCTCCTCCTGAACCAAAAATACCATTTACAAATCCTGTGAATATACCGATTATAGTATTTTTTATATTAAAGTCAAAATGCTTATTTTTTATAATTATCACCTTCTTTAATTTGTATTTTGCACAGAATTATTGAATTATATTTATATATAAGGAAAACTTAATATAAAGTATATAAATATAATAGTTTACACTGCCACATAATACCAAAAGAATAAAAATTATATGATATAATGAATTTATATAAATTCTAGGGAGGAAAAAAATAATATGCAAGCAAGTTTAAAAACAGATATAGAAATAAAAATAGAAAAAACTGTTGAGTGGCTTAGAGAAAAAGTAAAGGAAGCTAATTGTAAAGGGCTAGTAGTTGGAGTTTCTGGAGGAATAGATTCTGCAGTAGTTTGTAACCTTATAAAAAGAGCTTTTCCAGAAAATTCAGTAGGGGTAATAATGGAGATAAATAGCAATCCAAAGGATAAGGAAGATGCTTTAAAAGTTATAAATGGGTGTGGAATAAAACATATAGAACTAGACTTAACAAAGCAACAAGAGGAAATATTAAATAAAGTATTCAATCAATTACAAAATAAAGAAATATACAATGAAAATAATAAACAAATATCGGATGCAAATTTAAGAGCAAGAGTTAGAATGAGCACACTTTATACTGTAGCAAACAATTTAAATTACTTAGTAGTAGGAACAGATAATGCAGCTGAAGTTTATACAGGATACTTCACAAAGTATGGAGATGGTGGAGTGGATTTACTTCCAATTGCAAATATAACTAAAGCAGAAGTTTATGAATGGGCTAAAGTACTTGGAGTACATGAAGATGTAATAAATAGAGCACCATCAGCAGGTTTATGGGAAGGACAGACTGATGAAAATGAAATGGGAACTACATATAATATGATAGATGCAGTAGTAGAAGGTAGATTAGAAGTAGTGCCTCAAAAAGATAGAGAAATAATAGAAAGATTACATAGAATAAGTGCTCATAAAAGAGCAGTGGCACCAGCACCACCTAAGTTCTAATTTACTAAAAGAACTATTTGTGCTAAAATTTATTAGTAAATTAAATTTTAATTTATTAAATTTATAAATATATGGGTATATGAAATACTTATACTCGTGAATTAATAAAACACTATTATACGTATTAAGGAGTGGAATTATGGGACGTATAGGAAACATAATCAACAGAAAAGGTAAGCAAGACGCTAAAAGAGCGAAAATATTTACTAAACATGCTAGAGCAATAGCTGTTGCAGCTAAAGAAGGTGGACCAGATCCAGAATACAATGCAGCATTAAAAACTGCTATAGAAAAAGCTAAGGCTGATAATATGCCAAATGATAACTTAGAAAGAGCTATAGCAAAAGGTGCAGGCGGTGGAGCTAATGAAAACTTTGAAACTATAGTTTATGAAGGATACGGACCAGGAGGAGTTGCAGTTATAGTTGAAACATTAACTGATAACAAAAATAGAACAGCTGGTAATGTAAGATATTACTTCGATAAAAATGGAGGTAACTTAGGAACTAGTGGTTGTGTATCATTCATGTTTGATAATAAAGGACAAATATTAATAGAAGCTAATGATGATGTTACTGAAGATGAGTTAATGGAAATAGCTTTAGAAGCTGGAGCAGAAGATTTTATAGCTGAAGAAGACGGATATGAAGTAGTAACTGCGCCAGAAGATTTTGCAGCAGTTAGAGATGAATTAGCAGCTAAAGGATATGAATTCATATCTGCACAAGTTAAGCTAATACCTCAAACTACTACTGAATTAACTGATGAAACTCAATTAAAGAACATGAACAAATTAGTTGATATGTTAGAAGATGATGACGATGTTCAAAATGTATATCATAACTGGGAAATAGCTGAATAGTTTTTAAAATTAAGTTATATCAATAATTTGAAGATTTTATAATTGAATATATTTATATGTTAAGATAAATAAAAACACCTCTGACTATGATGTATAGATTAAATCTATATTGATTAGTTGGAGGTGTTTTGCTGATTAAAAATACAAATCAGTATATTAAATTAATTCTATATTTTCAAACAATTTGTCGGAAAATGTTTACTTTGAAAGAAAATCGTTATATAATTAATACTAAGATAACTAACTATATAAAATTTTAGAGGAGAAGGTGACATCATGGAATTAGTAGGAATCTTAATTATAATCGTAGGATTTGCTTTAAAGCTGGATACAATAGCAGTTGTAGTGACAGCTGGTGTTGCAACAGGACTAGTAGCAGACATGAGTATTGTAGAGATACTTAATACTTTAGGAGAAGCGTTTATAACTAATAGAACAACTTGCTTATTCATGCTTACTATACCAATAATAGGTTTATGTGAAAGATATGGATTAAAGGCTAAAGCAATAATGATTATTAAGAAGGCGAACGGTTTATCAACAGGTATCCTTTTAAGTGGATACACATTTATAAGAGAAGCTACAATAGCTATGGGGGTTACTCTTGGAGGACATCCGCAATTTGTTAGACCTCTTGTAAGTCCAATGGCTGAAGGTGCAGCTGTTGCGAAATATGGAGAATTAGATGAAAAAGATTTAGATAAAATAAGAGCTCAGGCAGCAGCATCTGATAATATAGGTAACTTCTGTGCTCAAAATTTATTCTTAGCTAATGCAGGGATATTGTTGATAGTATCAACGTTAGAATCTCAAGGAATAATAGTTGATCCACTTCAGCTTAATAAGGCTGCTATACCTGTAGCTATTATATCGCTTATTATATGGGTAATACAAAATATATTATTTGATAAAAAGTTAAATAAGAAATATGCTTCTAGAAATAGCAATGTAGGAGGTGCAAAGTAATATGGATATGGCACAACTTTCAAACAGTTTATTAGAGCTATTTTACATAATATTAGGATTATACATGGGAATAACAATGGTATTCACATTAAAAGATAAAAATCACAAAACTAGAATAGGAACAGCAGTATTCTGGGGAATATTGTCGGTAACATTTATATTTGGAAAACTAATACCAAATACAATAGTAGGTATATTAGTAGTTGTTATAGCAGTATTATCAGCAACTAAGCAAATAAATGTAGGAACATTAAAACAATTAGATGAAACATTTGCGAACTTAAAAGCAGAAAAATTAGGTTTGAAAATATTTATACCTTCATTACTTATAGCTATAGTAGCTATGCTTATAGCTCAATTTACTGAACTTTCTGGAACAGTAGCAATAGGTATATCTTCAACTGTATCATTGGTAATAACTTTTGTAATAACTAAAGCTAAGCCGATAGAATTTCTTGAAGATAGTAACAGAATGTACCAAGCCATGGGATCATTCACAATACTTCCTCAATTACTAGCATCTTTAGGAGTATTATTTACTGTAGCTGGTGTAGGAGATAAAATATCATCTATAATATCAGGTGTTATACCACAAGGAAATATATTAATAGGCGTTATAGCATACTGTGTAGGTATGGCATTATTTACAGCAATTATGGGTAATGCATTTGCGGCATTTTCTGTTATAACTGTTGGTGTTGGTATACCATTTGTCTTTGCTCAAGGTGGAGATCCAGTAGTATGTTCAATGCTTGCATTAACAGCTGGATACTGTGGAACATTTTTAACGCCAATGGCTGCAAACTTTAACGTATTACCAGCAGCCTTATTAGAACTTAAAGATAAAAATGCAGTAATAAAAGCACAAGCTCCTTTAGCTTTAATTTTATTAGTAGTACATATAATTCTTATGTACACTTTAGGATTTTAATTATAAATATAGGTAATTCTTTATAGGAGGAAAGACAATGAAGATTTTATTAACAGGATTTGACCCATTTGGAGGAGAACCAGTAAATCCAGCTGAAGAGGCTGTAAAGATGGTAAGTAATAATATAAATGGAGCTGAAGTTATAAAGATAACTATACCTACAGTTCAAACTAAATCAGTTAAAGCAATTGAGGATGCTATAAAAACTCATAATCCAGATATAGTAATATCTGTAGGACAAGCTGGAGGTAGATTTGATATAACTCCAGAAAGAGTTGCTATAAATATAGATGATTTTAGAATAAAAGATAATGAAGGAAATCAACCAACAGATGAAATAATACAAGAAGATGGTCAAGCTGCATATTTTACGAATTTACCAGTAAAAGCAATGATAAAGCACATGAATGATAACAATATACCAGCAACTTTATCTAATACAGCAGGTACGTTTGTATGTAATCATGTAATGTACGGGATATTATATATGATAGATAAAAAGTATCCTAACATAAAAGGTGGTTTTATACATATACCTTATATGACTTCTCAAGTTATGGATAAGAAAAATACACCATATATGTCTTTAAATGAAATAGTTAGGGGATTAGAGCTTGCAATAGAAGCCTGTACTTTATACAACGAAGATATAAAAACTATAGGTGGAGAAATTTGCTAATGAGAAATATTAATATTTTTGTTTATGGAAGTTTAAGAGAAGGATTCTTCAACTATAATAAATATTTAGAAGGTAAAGTATCTAATAAAAAAGAAGCTAAGCTTGAAAATATGAAATTACATCATATGCCTTATAAGGGGTATCCAGCAATAACTCATGGTAATGATACAATATTAGGTGAAATAATGGTCATAAATGAAGATGATTATGAAGAAACTGTAAAAGCTATGGATGAAATGGAAGGGTTTATAAGTGAAAATAATCCTGACAATGAATACCATAAGGTAATTTTAGATGTAGAAGACATTACAACTAATAAAAAAGAAAAGTGTTTTGTGTATTTCTATAACAAAGATAAAGATAAAGAGTTTGATAGTAAATCAATATATATTTCAAATGGTGATTGGAAAAAATATATGCTTACAAAGTAAATTAAAAAGAAAGCTACTCTAGTAATTAGAGTAGCTTCTTTATTTATAAAGTACAATAAAGCAGAGTATACATATGAGTTAAATATAAAGTTTTGAAGTAAAGAGCGAATAAATTGATGTTCATAACGAAATAATATTACTAAATTATTTAAGGAGGTACATATTTTGTTTAAACATGATAAGAATTTATTTCATAAAGTAAGTGTTGAAAAGCCAAATCCTCAATATGCAGTCCTAATGCAAGAACAACTTGGAGGAGCAAATGGAGAACTTAAAGCAGCTATGCAATACTTATCACAAAGTTTTAGAGTTAAAGATCCTGAAATAAAAGATTTATTTTTAGATATAGCAGCAGAAGAATTAAGTCATATGGAAATGGTAGCTCAAACTATAAATCTTTTAAATGGACATGATGTAGATTACAAAGCAATTGATGTAGGCGAACTAGAAGCACAAGTTTTATCTGGGTTAGCACCAGATTTAAAAAACTCATCAGGTGTACCTTGGACAGCTGACTATGTAAGTGTAACAGGAGATTTAGTTGCAGACTTACTATCAAATATAGCATCAGAACAAAGAGCAAAAGTTGTTTATGAATATTTATATAGACAAATTGAAGATAAACATGTTAGAGAAACTATAGATTTCTTACTTAATAGAGAAGAGGCACACAATGCTTTATTTAGAGATGCACTAAATAAAGTAAAAGATACTGGATCAAATAAAGATTTTGGAGTTACAGAAGACTCTAAGTTATACTTTGACTTATCTTCACCTGGACCTAATAATCATGACGGAAAAATCAATATAACACCTCCATCATTTGAAGACCCTATAAAAAAATAAATCTATAAGCTATGAAAATAAAAAGTACCTCAGAGCATTATTATAATTCTAAGGTACTTTTATTTATATAATCTAAGCTAATGTTTTAAATTCATATCCATTATCTTTATAATATTTTATTATTTTAGGTAAAGCTTTGGCAGTTTCTTCTTTTCCGTAAGTATCGTGCATTAATAAAACTACCATTTCCTTACCTTCAGATGTTTTTATAGCTTCCTCAGCTAGTTGATCAGCATTTTTCTTTCTACCTTCAGCATCTTTATTTAATGCATTCCAGTCGATTGAAGCCATGTTATTTTCTTCTAAATAAGAATCTAAAGCGTCCATACCTCTCCAAGACATATGACCACCTGGACATCTAATTACCCTTGTTGAGAAATATTTACCAAGAGTATCTTTTAATAAATCATCAGTCTTTTTAAAATCAGCTAAAAATGCATCTAAGTCTAATGTTCTATTTGGGTATAACTTTTTATAGTCATGAGACCAAGAGTGATTAGCAATAGCATGTCCATTATTTAATTCTTCTTTTAATAAATCTTTTGCTTTTTCTCCGCCTCTTTCAATATTTTCTCCTGTTACGAAGAAAGTAGCTTTAACATCATTTTCTTTTAATATTCTTAAAACCTCAGGTGTTACAGTAGTAGAAGTACCATCATCGAAAGTTAAGAATACAATTTTTTCGCCGTTATTAGAGTAGTCAAATGAAGCTAATTTTTCTGCGACCTTAACAGCATCATATGAATATTTTTTTGCGTCGTTTCTTACTCCGACCATATATTTCTTCTTCTCTTCTTCTTCTTTACGTTTTTTTTCAGCTAAGGCTTTAGCCTCTTCTTCTTTACGCTTTTCTTCTAATTTTATTGCTTGCTGTTCTTTGAAAAATTGAGTAGTAGCAGAAACTACTTTTACTCCACCAAATACAATTACACAAGCCATTAGAACTGTTAAAGCTTTTTTAGATCCACTAGATTTTTTCTTTTTCGGACTAAAAATATTATTATTCTTCATAATGTTCCCCCTCGTATATTAATTTGTCGAATCCTTATACTTATATTATATACTGTGTATATCAAATGGTCTATTGTGTAAATACTTACAGTTTTGTAACTAGGAGTAAAGGGGTAGATTTAATTAGAATATATTATTTAATTATTAGCTAAATCAAAATCTGTATTAACTAACTTATTAAAAATATTTTTACTATAAGTGTGTAAAAATTGCATCATTGGTCCTATTGTAAAGATTATTATTATACTCCCAAGACCTACAGGGCCGCCAAGTAATAAAGCAATTATAAGTCCACTAGATTCAGATACAATTTTACCTGCCATTAGAGATAAATTAAGCTTAGACTTTATTGCAAGCATAAAATAGTCTAATGGAGTATTAGGTAATTCAGAAACTAGGTATATAGAAATACCTAAGCTTATAACTGGTAATGAAATCATAAATAATATAAATTGCATTATAGAAGTATTTGGGCTTATTCCATTAAAAATTATAAATCCTAAGTCTACGAAAAGTCCTAAAACTAAAGATGTTATTATAGGTGTGATTTTTGGAAACTCTTTATTTAGAATTCCACCTATAATTAAGTTTAGAACAGCTACAATATTCATACAAATTCCAACTGATAATTTAAGATGGTAACTTACACCTATATTTACAGCATCCCAAGGGCCTGCACCAAAGTTAGAAATAGCATTTAATGCTATACCAAGGCCCATAATAGAAAGGCCAACTATGTAAAATAAAATTCTTACTATGTTTTTTCTTTTATCAAAAAAAGCAGTCATTATTATACCTCCTGAAATCTAAATTTATGAAATTCATGATATCATGCCTCAATAAAATAATCAATAGTTTAAAGGTATAAGCATATGCTTAATAGATATACAAAAGAAGTGTTTCAATATGTTGTTTCTACATATTTTATGCTATACAATTATAGTGATATTAAAATAGGGGGGATAAGGAATGTATATTTGTATTGATGATGATTTACCAGGTTGGTTAAAATTCGATTTAAGAAAAGAAGATGGAATATGTAAATGTAAAAAGAATTTTAATATAATTCATGAAGAAATGGTAAAAACAAGATTAAAGAGAGATGAAGAATATGAAAATTCAAATACATTTATATTTGAAGATATAACTTATTATGTAAAATGTAGTGAATGTAATAAATTGTATAAAATACAGGTTAAATATGAAGGTAATAAGAAAGATGATTATACTGATATATTAAATATAAAAGAAATTACTCCAGAATACATAATACTTAATATTAAGAATAGAGAAGAAAAGGAAGAAGTTCTTTATAATATGGGATATAAAGATTTATTAGTGCAGGTATATAAATTTATTGATAATGAAGATAGAAGAGAAATTAAGTATAAGGTTACTAATAATACATATATGCTGTAAATAATAATTAAATATATAATTAGAAAAAGTGCTTATTTAAATAAATAAGCACTTTTTCTTTGTAAAAATTATTTATGCTATAAGTTTATTTACATTTAAAACTAGAACAGTAAGTTTCAGAATAAAGATTAGCTCTACCAACACTTGAAGTTATGCCTATATCATTTAAAGCACATATGTTTCCTGCATTATAAGTACAAGTTTTTACATTGCAACCTATTATGTTGCAAGGCCCATCATCATTTGTGTTGTTAGTTAATGTACTATATGTAGATTCATCTAAAAATGAGCTGCAACAAGTATGATTACTAGTACGAGCTTTCTTACCGTTTACTGAAATTTTATTTGCGTAGCATATTCCACTGTCATTGTGAGAACAGTTAATTACATTACATCCAATTCTTGCCATTGTATTACCTCCTAACAATATATTAATCATTAAGAAGTATTTCCAATTTAATCAAAAATTATATCATTTAAAGTAAAATAGCAATCCTATATTTTGAATTAGTCTTACTAACACAAAATAATAGGAAGCTATAAAAGTATTTATAAGGAATAAAAATTTCTAATTGTTAGATTGGAATAATAAGTTAAAGATATCATCTTTCATAAGGGCTTTTGCAACTAATGTAGAAGATGATGGATAAGATCTTATAGGAGACCAAATTTTAAATAATTCTTTTTCATAATCTAAAATAGTTAATTTTTCATGATTTAAAACCCTACTAGAAAATTCTTCTGTGAAATCTCTTATTCGTATAAAATCATCTAGTTTAAGATCATAAAAAATAGATGCTCTATGTTGAGGCTGTTTTAGAAGTAGTATATTTTGTTTAAATTCAATAAACTCCATCTTATCATATATTAATCTCATATATGGTGAATCCAAAAAAACACCTCCCTAATAAATAAACATTTAATGATACCTTATAATATGTATATTTATATTTAAATGAGACAAATATATATGTATATAATATTACTAATTTTTCCATAAATGTATAGAAACGTATGAAATGGACAAAATTATTTAGTAAGAAGGAGGTCAATAAAATGTTTGAAGAAAAAAAATCATTTCCTTGGAAAATACCAGCTTTAGTATTAGTTTGTGTATTGGTATTAAGTGGTGGAATTTATATAGGTATAAAATCAAGAAATACTGATGCAAAACCTAATAATGCGACACAAACAAACGTATCTGATGGCAAAACTAAAGCAGCTGAGGCCTTTGGCCTAAATGAAAATTGTGAAGTATGGTTACATAAGACTTATGATGATGAAAGTGATTCAAAATCGTCTCCAGTAATGATCGGAACTGTCCCAAAGGAACTATTAGATAAATCTGAAGAAGAAATAATTGCTTATTTTAAAGACAAATACCCAAATAGAGAAGTACAGAGTATAAATAAATATGAAATAGTTTTAACTGAAGTAGAGGACTCTACTGTAGATTTAAGTAAAGCTAATAAATATTCAGTTGAAAGTAATAGTGGATATGTAGGAATTTATAAATATGATAGTGAAGGTAAAAAAACATTAGTAGAAGAAACTGAAATAGAAGTTGACTCTTTACCTATAACTGTGCAAGATGAACTTCAACAAGGTATTACAGTAAGTTCACAAGATGAAGCATATTTAAAATTAGAAGATATGGATAGTTAATATAAGAGATTTCTTAAAGAAATAAAATTTATGATATCTAATTTAGAAAGTGCAAAATCTAAATTCATTAATATACAGAAAGTTAGTTTGTATGTGTATATGAGTTTAGATTTTGCACTTTCTTTTAAAGATGATAAATTAATATTAAGATAATCTCTTATTTTAATTTGTACATAAAAAGAATTAGAGTATGAATTATCTAAGTAATTAGTTATAAAATCTAAGTTATGTTATAATAAATAAGAACATCAGTTTTATAATTAATAAGATTAGGAGGAGTCTATTTTATAATTAATAAGATTAGGAGGAGTCTATTTTATAATGATAATATTAGGGATAGATCCAGGAATAGCAATAGTAGGTTATGGAATAATAGAATATAAAAATAATAAATTTAGGGTTATAGATTACGGTGCAGTAACAACACCTGCTGGAATGGAAACATTAAAGCGATTAGAGCTTGTTTATAAAGGAATTAATCTTCTTATAAAGAAGTACGATATAGATGAGGTTGGAATAGAAGAACTATTCTTCAATAAAAATGTAAAAACAGCAATAACAGTAGCTCAAGCAAGAGGAGTTACTATGCTTGCATGTGCTCATAATGGGAAACCTGTATATGAGTATACACCACTACAAGTAAAACAAGGTGTAGTTGGATATGGGAGAGCACAAAAAGCGCAGGTTCAGCAAATGGTAACTTCATTTTTAAATTTAAAAGAAGTACCTAAGCCTGATGACGTAGCGGATGCATTAGCAGTTGCAATATGTCATGCTCATGCAAATAAATTGGAAAAAACATTAAAGAACATAGGGGGACAATATGTATAGTTATATAAAAGGAACAATAGAAGAACTTTATTTAGATCACATAGTAATAGATAATAATAATATTGGATATAGAATAAATGTATCGTCAAATACATTAAAAGATTTACAATTAGGAAATATGGCTAAAATATATACTAAGCTAATTGTAAGAGAAGATGATATGAGCTTATGTGGATTTTCAACTAAAGAAGAACTAGAGATGTTTGAATTATTGACATCTGTATCTAAAATAGGTCCAAAGGTGGGCTTAGGAATCTTATCTTTTGCATCTCCAAGACAATTAGGAGCTTACATTGTAAGTGAAGATATAGCTAAGATGTCAAAAGCTCCAGGAGTAGGAAAGAAAACAGCAGAAAGAATAATACTAGAGTTAAAAGATAAAATAGATAAGCAAAACATTGAATTTGAACCAACTCTACTATCACAAACACCAGTAGCAGTATCGCAAGATGAAGCAGTAGATGCACTTATAGCACTAGGATATTCAACAGCAGAAGCAAAAGAAGCAGTAGATAAGTGTAAAAAAACAGGATTAAATACAGAAGATATAATAAAGAAGTCTTTATCATACTTAATGAGTCAAAGCTTAAGATAATAAATTAAGAAATTAAAATAGAACTATTAATATATACTTATAACAAAAAATTGAGGTCGAAACCATAGGCCTAGTGGCCAATAACAATAATCCCAAAACTAAAAACGAAAATAAATCACATAAATTATATGCTATCGTTTAAGAATTTGTAGTAGGGGGACCTCAAAATTTATTTGAGATATGCCAAGGAATGGATGGGAATATTAGTGTTTATAGCTATTCCCATAGGTGAATCCAGAGAAAGAAAGGGGAAAACAATGTTTGATTTTGAAGATGAAGACAGGATAATTACATCGACAATGCAGCATGAAGATGTTGATATAGAAAATAGTTTAAGACCAAAATCGCTATCAGATTACTTAGGTCAGGAAAAAGCAAAAGAGCAGCTTTCTATATTTATAGAAGCAGCAAAAAGTAGAAATGAACCTTTAGACCATGTTCTTTTATATGGACCACCAGGACTAGGTAAGACTACTTTATCAAGTATAATTGCCAATGAGATGGGGGTTAATTTAAGGATTACTTCTGGGCCAGCCATAGAAAGGGCTGGAGATTTAGCAGCAATACTTACAAATCTAAATGAAAATGATGTACTATTTATAGATGAAATACATCGTATTAATAGAAGTGTAGAAGAAGTTTTATATCCTGCTATGGAAGATTATTGTTTGGATATAATTATAGGTAAAGGTCCTTCTGCAAGAAGTATAAGACTTGATTTACCTAAATTTACTTTAATAGGAGCTACAACTAGAGCTGGTATGCTTACTAACCCATTAAGAGATAGATTTGGGGTTATATGTAAGCTTGACTATTACACTATAGATGAGTTGGCTCAGATTGTTATTAGATCAGCAGCTATTCTAGGCGCAGAAATACAGATTGGTGGAGCTACAGAAATTGCTAGACGCTCTAGAGGAACACCTAGAATTGCTAATAGATTACTAAAAAGAGTAAGAGACTATGCTCAAGTTAGGGCAGATGGAAATATAACTGATGAAGTAGCTCATAAGGCATTAGAACTTTTAGGTGTTGATAGCTTAGGTCTTGATTATGTTGATGAAAAACTTCTTAGAACTATAATTGAAAAGTTTAGAGGAGGGCCTGTAGGTCTTGATACTTTAGCAGCATCTATTGGAGAAGATAGAAATACTATAGAGGATGTATATGAACCTTATTTACTTCAATTAGGGTTTATAAATAGAGGTCCTAGAGGTCGAATAGCAATGCCTTTAGCTTATGAGCATCTAAATATAGAAATGCCAAAAAAGTAATTTTAATAGAAAAAAAAATGAAATTTTGATATTATTATAAATAGTATAATTTTTTTGAAAGGAAGTTTAACATTGAAGACAAGTGATTTTTACTTCGACTTACCAGAGGAGCTAATAGCTCAAGTTCCTATACTTGATAGATCTAGTTCTAAGTTAATGGTATTAGATAAAGAAACTGGAAATATTGAGCATAAAATATTTAAAAATGTAATAGAATATTTAAATCCAGGTGATTGTTTAGTTTTAAATGACACTAGAGTTATACCTGCTAGACTAATAGGTGAAAAGGTAGATACTGGAGGAAAGATAGAATTTCTATTATTAAAAAGACATGAAGATGACACATGGGAATCTTTAGTTAAGCCAGGAAAGAGAGCTAAAATTGGAACTAAGTTTTCTTTCGGAGAAGGTAAATTAATAGGTGAAGTAGTTGGTATGGGACCAGAAGGTTCTAGAATTATAAAATTCCATTATGAGGGAATTTTCGAAGAAGTTTTAGATGAGTTAGGAAATATGCCACTTCCACCATATATAACTGAAAGATTAGAAGAAAGAGAAAGATACCAAACTGTGTATTCTAAACACAATGGTTCAGCAGCAGCACCAACTGCAGGTCTTCATTTTACTGAAGAATTATTAAAACAAATTAAAGATAAGGGTGTAGATATAGCATTTGTTACTTTACACGTAGGTTTAGGAACATTTAGACCTGTAAAGGTAGATGATGTATTAGCACATGAAATGCACTCTGAGTACTATGTTGTTACAAAAGAAGCTGCCGATAAAATTAATAAGGCTAAAGAAAATGGCAATAAAGTAATTTGTGTAGGAACAACTAGTTCAAGAACAGTAGAGTCAGTTGCTACTGATGATAATAGAGTACAAGAAGGTAGTGGCTGGACAAATATATTTATATACCCAGGTTATAAGTTTAAGGTAGTTGATAAGCTAATAACTAACTTCCATTTACCAGAATCTACATTAATAATGCTAGTTAGTGCATTAGCAGGAAAAGAAAATGTATTAAATGCATATAACATTGCAGTAGAGGAAAAGTATAGATTTTTCAGTTTTGGAGATGCCATGATTATAAAATAGGGGGAAAAAATGAAAAATAATATAGATAAGAGCAACTTGTCATTAAGAATAGCATATGTATTTGAATCTATTTTGGCTATGGTTGTATTACTTGCAGTATTTTTAGGAACTATAGATGTGTTGAGAATGATATGGGATGC
Organism: Romboutsia faecis; assembly: GCF_014323405.1. Classification (GTDB taxonomy): domain Bacteria; phylum Bacillota; class Clostridia; order Peptostreptococcales; family Peptostreptococcaceae; genus Romboutsia_E; species Romboutsia_E faecis. The sequence goes on from NZ_JACRWE010000005.1 coordinate 190,943, forward strand.
ATATATAGTAGATTTTCAAAATCCTGTAGAGTATACACAGTTAAATAGTCTATTAGGACAGATATTACTTTTAGTTATAGGGGTTGAGCTAGTAGTAATGCTATCTCTTCATTTACCAGGTGCTTTATTAGAAGTGCTTTTATATGCAATAGCTAGAAAGTTACTTTTACTTCCAAAGACAGCTGGGATGGGAGATTTACTTTTAGGGATAATATCAATAGCGGGACTATTTGCTATTAGAAAGTACCTATTAACAAATGATAACAGTACAATGAACGTCACCAGCATACATTATGAAGATTGTGAAGAAGGAGAAGACTGTAAAGATTGTGAAGCTTGTAGAGAAAGACTTGCTAAACAAAAAAATGATGAATCTAAATTTAAAGAAGGTTTGGATTTAGAAAATATAGAAAAATTATAGGATTCTTTCTTCTTATATTTTATATAAAGACTAAATATTAAGGAGAGACAGAATGAGCGCAATAAGATACGAACTTATAAAAACTTGTAAGCAAAGTGGAGCAAGACTTGGTAGACTTCATACTCCACACGGTGTAATAGAAACACCAATATTTATGCCTGTTGGAACTCAAGCAACAGTAAAATCTATGACACCAGAAGAATTAAAAGAAATAGGATCTCAAATAATACTAAGTAATACTTACCACTTATATATGAGACCAGGTCACGAGCTAGTAAAGGAAGCTGGTGGTCTTCACAAATTTATGAACTGGGATAAGCCAATTCTTACAGATAGTGGTGGGTTCCAAGTATTCAGCTTAGGGCCACTTAGAAAAATAACTGAAGAAGGAGTTCACTTTAGATCTCATATAGATGGATCAAAGCACTTTATAAGTCCAGAGAAAGCTATGGAAATACAAAATGCTTTAGGTTCAGATATAATGATGGCATTTGATGAATGTGCACCATATCCAGCTGATAGAGATTACGTAAAGAAATCTTTAGAAAGAACTACTAGATGGTTACACAGATGTAAAGAAGCTCATAAAAATACAGAAAATCAAGCATTATTTGGAATAATACAAGGTGGTATGTATAAAGATTTAAGAGAGCAATCTGCTAAGGAAATATTAGCTATAGATTTACCAGGATATGCTATAGGTGGACTTAGTGTTGGAGAACCTAAACATTTAATGTACGAAGTATTAGAATACACTACTCCATTAATGCCAGTTGATAAGCCAAGATATTTAATGGGTGTTGGTTCACCTGATGATTTAGTTGAAGGTGTAATAAGAGGAGTAGATATGTTTGACTGTGTACTTCCTACTCGTATAGCTAGAAATGGTACAGCTATGACTAGCCAAGGTAAGGTTGTAGTAAGAAATGCTAAATATGCTAGAGACTTTACTCCACTTGATCCAGAGTGTGATTGTTACTGCTGTAAAAACTACACTAGAGCTTATATAAGACATTTAGTTAAAGCTAATGAAATATTAGCATCTAGACTTATAACTACACATAACTTACACTTCCTATTAAAATTAATGGAGCAAGTAAGACAGGCAATAAGAGAAGATAGATTGCTAGACTTCAGAGCCGAATTTTTCCAAAAATATGGCTATGAAATATAATAATTTTAATATATAATGTTTATTATATTTTAAAAATTTAATATAAAGGAGATGAAGTAACATGCAAAGTTGGATAACTGTGATATTAATGTATGCAGCAATATTCGCTGTATTCTATTTCTTATTTATAAGACCTCAAAAGAAGAAAGAAAATGCTTTAAAGGAAATGAGAAATAACCTAAATGTTGGTGATAAAGTAACTACTATAGGTGGTATAATAGCTAATGTAGCTAAAGTTGAAGAAGATTCTGTTGTATTAGAAATAGGACCAAACAGAACTAAAGTTCCATTTGAAAAATGGGCTATAGGAACTGTTGAATCAAAAACAGAACAAGCTTAATAATTAGTAATTTTTAAACCTTCCCTTGAATATATATTTTTCGAGGGGAGGTTTTTTTATGGAAAAAACTAATCATGTTTTAAAAGGGCTAGGGTACTCTTACATATTAACTTTAGCAATATTATTAATATATAATTTAGTATTAACTTTTACATCTGTATCCGGAAACACTATTGCTATGGTTACTTCTATTATAACTACTGCATCTGCTGCTTTTGGCGGATTTTATGCATCAAAGCATATAAAGGAAAAGGGCCTTATATATGGATTGATAGTTGGTCTATTGTACATAGTGTGTCTTATAGTAATAGTTTACTTAGCTCAGGAAAAATTTACTTTTGAGGCTGACATGCTATATAAAATATTCTTAACAACTTTAGCTGGAGGCATAGGTGGTGTATTAGGAGTTAACTTCAAATAAATACCACAAAAGGTATAAATTATGATATAATCAATAAAGATTTATAAAATAGGAGGTAATTTAAGATGGAAAAGAAACATGTAAAAACTTTATCTCAAGCTACTTTAAAAAACAGTGCTGCTAAAGGTGGATGTGGAGAATGTCAAACATCTTGTCAATCAGCTTGTAAAACTTCTTGTACAGTAGCTAACCAAGAGTGCGAAAGATAGTTAATGATAAGATAGGATAAGAATATGAGGAAGGGAGTTGTCTTGGGTGGTTTTTATCATCTGTGATTACTTCCTTTTTTTATAGATAGCTTAGAGTTATATGGACATAAGATTCATTTTGTTATTTTTTCTAAAATGTGGGTAATAAGGGAATGTTATTGCCTAGATTTTACATAAGATATATAATAAATATTGGTGTTTAGTACCGGTATAGGCAAAATATGTTGATTTTATAGATTAAGATAGTTTTGACAATTGAGTGTGGACAGGATTTACATATAGATTGGAGAAGCGAAAGCGAATTTTTATAGGAGGAGTTTTTGTAATGAGTATGATACATAAGTTTTCAATGAACGGATACAATATAGTTCTTGATGTCAATGGTGGAGCAGTTCATGTATTAGATGATGTTGCTTATAGAGTTTTAGATTTTTATAAAGAAAAGTCTAAGGAAGAAATAGTTGAAGCTTTAAAGGATGAATATAGCACTGATCAGGTATTAGAGGCTTGTGATGAAATAGCTAACTTAGAAGAAGAAGGTCTTTTATATACTGAAGAAGTATATAGTACTCATCCAAGTTTTGTAGATAGAAAGAAAGTTGTTAAAGCAATGTGTTTACATGTTGCTCATGATTGTAACTTAAAATGTAAATACTGCTTTGCTGCACAAGGAGATTTCGGTGGAAGTAAGGAATTAATGAGCTTTGAAGTTGGTAAAAAGGCAATAGATTATTTAATAGCAAACTCTGGAAATAGAAGAAACCTTGAAATAGACTTCTTCGGTGGAGAGCCATTAATGAACTTTGATGTAGTTAAACAATTAGTTGAGTACGGAAGAAGTGTAGAGAAGGAACATGGTAAAAATATAAGATTTACAATAACTACAAATGGTATATTACTAGATGATGAAAAAATAAAATACATAAATGAAAATATGCATAATGCAGTTTTAAGTTTAGATGGTAGAAAAAATGTAAATGATAATATGAGACCTACTTTAAATGATAAAGGAAGTCATGATATTATTTTACCTAAGTTTAAAAAGCTTGTAGATGAAAGACCAAAAGATAAGTATTATTATATAAGAGGAACATTTACAAGAGAGAATTTAGATTTTGCTGAGGATGTTATGTATTTTGCAGAACAAGGATTTAAATTAACTTCTATAGAGCCAGTTGTTGATGATGAATCTAATCCATATGCTTTAAGAGAAGAAGATTTACCAAAAGTATTTGAAGAATATGAAAAACTAGCTGTTAAATATGCTGACATGCAAGTTGAAGGTGATGATTTTAAATTCTTCCACTTTATAGTAGATTTAAATCAAGGTCCTTGTGTAATAAAAAGAATAACTGGATGTGGTGCAGGTAATGAATACTTAGCAATAACTCCAGAAGGAGATATATATCCTTGTCATCAATTCGTTGGAAATGATGAGTATAAGTTAGCTAACATAATGGATGAAGAAGTAGTTCTTCCATTAGATATAACTAATAAGTTTAGAAATGCTCACGTTTACAGTAAAGAAGAATGTAAGAAGTGTTGGAACAAATTCTACTGCTCAGGTGGCTGTCATGCAAATGCAATGAACTTTAATGGTGATGTTATGAAACCATACGAGCTTGGATGTGAAATGCAAAAGAAACGTACTGAATGTTCAATAATGATACAAGCCAAAAAAATGTTAGAAGGGAAGTAAAATCTATGATAAAAGGGTTTAAAGGAATTGAACCTAAGATAGACGAATCTGTATTTGTAGCACAAAGTGCTGATATAATAGGAGAAGTAATTATAGAGAAGAACGCTAGCATATGGTACAACGTGGTTATTAGAGGTGATGAACAACCGATAACCATTGGAGAAAATACAAATATCCAAGATGGGTCTGTTGTACACACTGGATGGGATGTTCCTACTGAAATTGGAAATAATGTAACTGTAGGACATAAAGCTTTAATACATGGATGTAAAATTGGAGATAATACTTTAATAGGTATGGGATCTATAGTTTTAGATGGTGCAGAGGTTGGAGAATTTACTTTACTTGGTGCAGGAAGCTTAGTTCCTCCAGGTAAAAAAATACCTTCAGGGGTACTTGCTATGGGATCACCTGCTAAGGTAATTAGAGAACTTTCAGATACAGAGAAAGAAAGTATTAAAAAATCTGCACTAGACTATATAGAAAGTGCGAACAATCATAAATAAATTTAAGGGGCTGTCTTAAATACAGATGAGATAAGATCGGGGCTGGAAGAATAATAATTTTCTATCCATGTAGCTAAAAGATGCTGCAAATGGCTATAAAATTACTATTTCTCCCTTGCCCCGATATATTATCTAATGTATTTAAGAACATGCCCTTTTTAAATTTATTGGATTTAGTGAATAAATAAATTGTAAAAGTGGGAATTGTATTATATAAATATTGTATAGAGGTGCATAATGTTAAAGAGTACGGGTAACTTTAGGAGTGGTAGTTGTGAAGATAAGTTATAAGAATATTAAACGATATAGAGAGATACTACATATACTTATAAAATATGGATTTAGTTTTGCAGTGGAAAAATTAAATATGGAACAAGTTGCTTATAAAATTCCTATAACTAGGCCAAATGAAGAACTAAAACATATGTCTACAGGGGAAAGAATAAGGAAGGCTTTTGAAGAGCTAGGTCCTACATATGTAAAACTAGGTCAAATATTAAGTACGAGAAGCGATATATTTGATCAGGACGTAATTGATGAGTTAAGTAACCTTAGGGATAATGTAGAAGAATTTAGTACAGATATAGCTAGAGCTATTTTTACTACTGAAACGGGGTTAGAAATAGATGAGGTTTTCAAGGAATTTAATAATAAACCTATTGCAGCTGCATCTATTGGACAAGTTTATGAAGCTAAACTTTATTCTGGGGAAGATGTAATTGTAAAAATACAAAGACCAAATATAGAACAAACTATAAAGTCAGATTTAGAGATACTTCAAAGTGGGGCAAGTATACTAAATGACATTGCTAAAGACAATGAAACAAATTTTGAAAATATATTAGAAGAATTTAAAATTCAATTATTGAGAGAGTTGGATTACAATTTTGAAGCTATAAATGCCATAAAGTTTTATGAGATATTTAGAGATAGTGAAGATGTATATATACCAAAGATTTATAGCGAATATACTACTAAGAGAGTTTTAGTAATGGAAAGAATTATAGGTGTAAAGCTAAGTGATATAAGTACGATAAAGTCATTTGGATGGGATACTGAAAAAATAAGTGAAATTGGAGTAAAATCACTATTTAAACAAGTTTTTGAATATGGATTTTTCCATGCTGATCCTCACCCGGGAAATATTTTTGTATTAAATAGTAATTGTATATCGTATATTGACTTTGGTATGGTGGGAATTGTTGATAAAAAGACATTTAGCACGTTAAATAGAATGGTATTAGCAGCTGTAGAAAAAAATGCTGATAAGATTATATATTTACTGGAAGAAATGGGAATAACAAATCAATCTATAGATAAAGAATCCCTTAGATTGGATTTATTATATTTACTTCATTATTATTATGACATTCCATTAGAAAAAATAAGCCTAACTAATATATTTAATGAAATATTTAGGTTTTTTAGAAAGTATAATATTACAATGCCAACGGAGCTTACAACATTAGCCAAAACAATAATAACCCTAGAAGGAACAGCTAGAGAGTTAAATCCAAACTTTACGGTATATTCTATAGGACAGGAGTTTATAAATTATTATTATAGTAATATATTTAATTCAAAATATATATTTGAAAGATCAAAGAATTCAGTAGAGGAGATTTATTTTGATTTAAAGAATATCCCAAAACAGTTAAGAGTTATTCTTAAAAATATAGAAAAAAATAATATTAAAATTCACATAGATGATATAAAAGCACCTAAATTAGAGGAGCAATTAAGTGATCTTACTACTAATATATCTTTAAGTTTAGTTTTAGCATCTTTGGTAGTAGGTTCATCTTTAATAATTGCATCACCTAATATAGAACAAAATATATGGATAAGGTACCTTGCAATAGCCGGTTTCTCGGTTTCATTTTTAGTAGGTCTTGTACTGGTAATAACTATATTTAAAACTAAATATAAGCGGAAGTAGAGGTGAGTAATTTGATTTTTAATAAAAAATGGACCCTAAAATATAAAGGGGAAGTAGAAAAAGATGAGTTAAGTGATAAAATAAAGATTTCTCCGGAAATTAGTCAAATTTTAAAAAATAGAGGAATAAAAGATGAAAGAGATTCAGAGATATTTATGAATCCATCTTTAGATTACTTAAGAGATCCATTTTTAATGAAAGACATGGATAAAGCTGTAGATAGAATAAAGAAAGCTATAGATAATAATGAGAGTATATTTATATACGGAGATTATGATGTAGATGGAGTTTCTTCAACTTCTATTCTTTGTTTGTACTTTGATTCAATTAATTATCCAGTAAGTTATTATATACCAAATAGGTTAGAAGAAGGATATGGAATTAATGAAGAAGCTATAAGAAAAATTAATGATCAAGGTTGTAAGTTAATTATAAGTGTAGACTGTGGTATAACTTCAGTAAAGGAAGTTGAATTAGCAAATGAATTAGGAATAGATGTAATAATAACAGATCATCATGAGTGTCAAAGTGAAATTCCAAATGCATATGCAGTAGTAAACCCAAAACAAGAAGATTGTAACTATCCATTTGATATGCTGTGTGGATGTGGAGTTGCATTTAAATTAATACAAGCATTAACCCCTGAAGATGTATTTAAAACTACTATGTATAATTATTTAGAAATAGCTACTCTAGCTACAATTTGTGATATTGTTCCCTTGGTAGATGAGAATAGAATAATAGTAAAAAATGGTTTAAAACTAATGAAAGAAGGGAAAAATTTAGGATTAAGAGAGCTTACTAAAATATGTGGAGTAGATACCGAAAAAATAGGTTCTTCACATATAGGATTTGCTATAGGTCCTAGAATCAATGCTTCTGGAAGATTAGGATATTCATATTTAGGAGTTCAGCTTTTTACAACTAAAGATGAACATGAAGCACATGAAATAGCAAGAATGCTAGAAGAAAAAAATAATGAAAGACAGATGATAGAAGCAAAAATGTACCATGAGGCTGAGGAAATAATAAAGTCTAATGAAAGATACGAAAATGATAAGGTACTAGTAATAGCAAATGAAGGTTGGCAACATGGGATTATAGGAATCGTTGCATCAAAGCTTACAGAAAAATATTATAAGCCAACAATACTTCTTACAGTAGAAGATGGTGAAGCTACGGGTTCAGCTAGATCTATAAAAGGATTTAGTATATTTGAAGCTCTTATGAAATGTAAGGATTTATTAAATAAGTTTGGTGGACATGACCAAGCAGCAGGACTTGGGCTAGATGCAGATAAAGTAGATATACTTAGAGATGAGGTTAATAAAATTGCAGATTACAACTTAACTTCAGAAGACATGATTGAGAATATCAATGTTGAATTTGAATTAGCTGAAGATAAGGTTAGCTTAGATTTAGTAGATGAATTACATAAATTAGAACCTTTTGGTCTTAGTAATCCAAGCCCGAGGTTTATTATGAGAAATTTAGTTTTAGATGATATATTTACTTTAGGTAAAAATAAACAACATTTAAAGCTTAATGTCTATAATGAAAATACTTATGAGTGTATTGGTTTTAATATGGCTCACTTAAAGGAAAACTTTAATCCTGGGGATAAGGTAGATATATTATTTCAATTAGATGAAAATAATTATATGGGAAATAGAACCGTTCAGTTTTTACTTAAGGATATGAGATTAGCTCATCCTAAAAATGCTATGAAGGATAAACTTTCTTTAAAATTATTTTCAAAAGTAGTTCCAAATAATAAAAATAACTTGTATACTATTAATTCTGGTGATGAAAACTTAATAAGCACAAATGTAAATGGGCAACATATAATAGAAGGTAGTAAAGAGATTAATATATTTGATTATCTAGTCGAAAATACATTAGTAATAGCAAATACAGTAAATGGTTTTTATAGAGCGATATCGGATATTTCTCTCTTAGAGGATGATTTTGATGTCAATTATCGAGAAAATACTGTAAATTCAGCTAAACTACAACTTATATTTTCACCAAATATTGATAAAATAGACGTAAAAAGATATAATAATATTATTCTTTATGATTATTTATATAATAGTAAAGAATATTCGTATCTGAGTGAAAATACTAATCCACATTGTAATATAATTAAATATTATAGTGAAATGGACCAGTTATATTTAAGGAACACAATTAATAACATCATTCCAGAGAGAGAAGAGTTTATAGTCGTATATAAGTTAGCTCTAGTAAATAAAGCTTTTGAATTTGATATGTTAGACATAAAAAAAATATTTAATATTATGCCGATAAAATTATTTGCAATATTAAATGTATTCAAAGAATTATCACTATTAGATTTTAATTTAGATTACAACCAAAATAGAATATCTATAAACTTATTAGAAAAGCCAAATAAAAAATTAAATCTAGATGAGAGTGTTATACTTAAAAATCTAAAAGATTTAAGAGAAGAATATGCAAAGAGCTATTAGGAGGTATTCCAAAATGGATTTAAAAAAAGTAGTAAGAGAAATTGATGATTTTCCAATCCCAGGAATAAGTTTCAAAGATATAACAACATTATTACAAGATGGTAAAGCGTTTAAGTACTCTATAGATGCTATAATAGAAGATTTAAAGGATAAAAATGTAGATGTAATAGTAGGACCAGAAGCAAGAGGATTCTTAATGGGAACACCAGTTGCTTATGGTTTAGGTATAGGATTCGTTCCAGTTAGAAAACCAGGAAAATTACCTTCAGAAGTTGAAAGTTATGACTATGGTTTAGAATATGGAAAAGACACTTTAGAAATACATAAAGATGCTATAAAACCAGGTCAAAGAGTAGCAATAGTTGATGATTTATTAGCTACAGGAGGAACTATGGGAGCTGCAGCTAAACTTATAGAAAAGTTAGGCGGAGAAGTAGTGTCAATGCAGTTTTTAATAGAATTAGAAGAATTAAATGGTAGAGATAAATTACCTCAATACCATATAAACTCTCTAATAAAATACTAAGACTTTTACAATAGTTGGTATATAACCAACTATTTTCATATATATTAAATTTCATACTTAAAATAGGTGGTATTATGCATGATAAACAGCTACAAGAATTAGTTGAACAAATAAAAAAATATGCTCCAAATGCTAATGTGGAGCTAGTGGAAAAAGCTTATTACTTTGGGAAGAAAGCTCATGAAGGGCAATTTAGAAAATCTGGGGAACCTTACTTTATACATCCAATAGCAGTAGCGCATATTTTGGCCTCAATGGAATTAGATATAGAAACAATAACGGCAGGACTTTTACATGATGTAGTAGAAGATACTGAATATACTTATGAAGATATAGAAAAAGAGTTTGGTAAAGAAGTTGCAGATTTAGTTGATGGAGTAACAAAACTAGGTCAAATAAAATACCAGTCAAAAGAAGAAACACAAGCAGAGAATTTAAGAAAAATGTTTCTTGCTATGGCAAAAGATATAAGAGTAATTCTTATAAAGTTAGCTGATAGACTTCATAATATGAGAACATTAAAATACATGTCTCCTGAAAAAGCGAAATCAAAAGCTAAAGAAACATTAGAAATTTACGGTGGTATAGCTAATAGATTAGGGATATCTAAAATTAAGTTAGAATTAGAAGATTTAGCTTTAAGATATACTGATCCAGAAGGATACTATGATTTAGTTGATAAAGTAGCTATAAAGAGAAGTCAAAGAGAAGCTTATATAGAACAAATAGTTGAATTACTAAGTAAAAAAATAGATGAAGTAAATATACATTGTGATGTATACGGTAGACCTAAGCATTTTTACAGTATTTATAGAAAAATGAAAGATAAGCATAAAAGCTTTGAAGAGATATTTGATTTAACTGCTGTAAGAATAATCGTTGATACAGTGAAAGATTGTTATGCTGTTCTTGGACTTGTTCATACATTATGGAAACCAATGCCAGGACGTTTTAAAGATTATATTGCGATGCCAAAACCTAATATGTATCAATCACTTCATACTACAGTAATAGGTCCTAATGGGGAACCTGTTGAAATTCAAATAAGAACTGTAGAGATGCATACAATAGCAGAATGTGGTATTGCTGCTCACTGGAAATACAAAGAAGGAAAAACTAACGTAAAAGAAGATACAGTACAAGAGAAACTTCAATGGTTAAGACAAATGATGGAGTGGGAAAAAGATCTAAAAGACCCACATGAATTCTTAGATGCTTTAAAAGAAGATGTATTCAATAGCCAAGTTTATGTATTTACTCCAAAAGGTGATGTAGTAGAGATGCCTGCAGGGGCTACACCTATAGATTTTGCATACAGAGTGCATACAAATGTAGGTAATAAATGTGTAGGTGCAAAAATAGATGGGAAAATAGTTCCAATAGATTATAAGCTTCAAAATGGTAATATAGTTGAAATATTGACTTCATCAAATTCTAATGGACCAAGTAGGGACTGGCTAAATATTGTTAAGACTCCAAATGCAAAAAGTAGAATAAGACAATGGTTTAAGAAAGAAAGAAGAGAAGAAAATATTGAGAGAGGTTTAGAACTTTTAGAAAAGGAATTTAAAAAATATGGATTACCTTTAAAAGACTCAGCCCTTGAAAAATACATGCTTCAAATAGCTAAAAAGCTTAATCAGCCAAGTGTGGAGGATTTAGTTGCAACTATTGGATATGGTGGAATAATGGTATCTCAAGTTGTTCCTAAACTTAGAGATTATTATATAAAAGAAATTAAGAAACAACAAAAAGATAATGCTAAATCAAAAGAAGAAGAGTTTGAAAAGCATAATCTAAGTGATGCTGAATATAAGAAAAAGAGAAAGAAAAACAACTGTCAAGGTGTTATAGTTGAAGGATTAGATAATATATTAATAAGGTTTGCTAAATGTTGTAATCCACTTCCTGGTGATGAAATTATAGGCTATATAACTAAAGGAAGAGGAGTAGCAATTCATAGAAAAGACTGTGTAAATGCTCAACAAGAAGGTGAATTATTTAAAAATAGATTAATAAATGTAGCGTGGGCTGATTCTGAAAGAGGTAAATTTGAAGGTGAAATCCAAATTAAAGCAGCAGATAGAAAAGGTATAATAAATGATATAACTCATATGGTAGCTGTAGATAAAGCTGGACTTAACGGGATAAATGCTAGAAAAGGAAAAGAAGAGGTTGTTAATATAAATTTATTAATCGAAGTTAATAACATAAATGAATTAAAAGAATTAATGAGAAAAATAAAAGCAATCCCAGGTGTTGAAGAAATATATAGAGTAAAAAATTAGGAGGAACGAAATGAGAGCAGTAGTACAAAGAGTATCTTCTTCTAAGGTAACTGTAGAAGGTCAGGTTACAGGAGAAATAAATAAAGGTTTACTTGTTTTATTAGGGGTAACTCATGAAGATACATCTAAAGATGTAGACTATATTATAGATAAAACTTTAAACTTAAGAATTTTCGAAGATGAAAATGAAAAAATGAATTTATCTCTAAAAGATATAGGAGGAGAACTTTTAGTAGTTTCTCAATTTACTTTATATGGTGATTGTAGAAAAGGTAGAAGACCTAGTTTTTCTACAGCAGCTAGACCAGAACATGCAACTCCTTTATATGAGGAATTTATAGAAAGAGTAAAAGCAGAAGGGATAAATGTTGGAACTGGACAGTTCGGAGCTCATATGATGGTTGACTTAACTAATGATGGACCAGTGACTATATTATTAGATTCAAGTAAATCGTTCTAGGGGGAAAATAAAATGATAATAGAAACAATAGAAGATAGATTTATGGGTGAAAACACATATTTATTAGGTGATGAAAAAAGTAATAAATGTGCAATAATAGACCCAGGAGCAAGTCTTATAGATATATTATCAGCAGTAAGAAATAGAAAATTTACTGTTGAGTATATAATATTAACTCATGGCCATGCAGACCATATAGCAAATGTAAATAAGTTAAAAGCTGAAACAAATGCAAAAATAGTGGCTCATGAAAATGAAGAGGAACTTTTGATAGACAGAAAGAAAAACTTAAGTGTTAGGTTCCCATGTGGCCCTCAAGAGTTTGATGCTGATGTCTATGTTAAAGATAAAGATAGATTAGAATTAGGAGAACTTAGACTTACATTTATTCATACACCAGGGCATACACCAGGTGGAATGTGTATAAAAGTAGGTGATCATATGTTTACAGGAGATACTCTATTTGCTGGAAGTATAGGAAGAACAGATTTCTATGGCGGAGATTTCAAGCAAATGACTAAATCTCTTAATAAACTAAAAAACTATAACGGAAATACAATAATCTATCCAGGTCACGGACCAAGTTCTACAATTGAGATAGAGAAGCTTACTAATCCATACATGGGGTAGTTTAGGTAATAGGGTGGTTGAATATAAGTTTTGACCATCTGTGACCTTCTTCTCTATAACACATAATATGAAATTAGAAGTTTCGTGGTAAAAAAGAGAAGGAGAAGACGTTATGTTAGGTGTAATTTTAAAGGGTCATGATTATAAGTATGAAGTGGCTGAACTGATAAAGTTATTTACTACTCAATTTAAGTTCGTTGATAATAAAGATGTAGGAATGATGTTAGAAAATAGTGTTGTTTTTTATAATGATAAGGTATTTTCTAAGACTGTTTACCTTGAAAATTATCAGGTTATTTATGATTCCCTTGATCATAGAAATATAGAAGGTTTATCAGAACAGGAGATTAAGAAGGTTACTAAGGAAACAATTAAGAGAAGCATGTATAATGTTTTAATGAAGAAGTTTAATTCTTATGTTCCTTGGGGAATACTTACAGGTATAAGGCCTGTGAAGATAGTGCACACTCTCCTTGATAAAAACTTAAGTGAAGAAGATATTAGAGAAAATCTAAAAACTAATTATTTAATTAGTGATGAAAAAATAGATTTAGCTTTAAATATTGCAAAAAGGGAAAGAAAATTTATTTACCCTATAGATGAAAATAAGATTTCTTTATATGTAAGTATTCCATTTTGTCCAACAAGATGTTATTACTGTTCATTCCCTGCAAATCCTTTAAAACAATTTGGACATTTAAAGAAAAATTATCTTGAAAAGTTAATAATAGAGATAAAAGGACTAGCAAAATTACTTCAAGAAACTAATAAAGAAATAGAAACTTTATATATTGGTGGTGGAACGCCTACTACTTTAGATGCAGATGAAATGGACATATTAATAAAGGCTTTATTTAAAGAATTAGATTTAAGTAAGATAAAAGAGTTTACAGTAGAAGCTGGAAGACCAGATACTATAAATAGAGAAATACTAGAATGTTTAAAGAAAAACAATGTTACTAGAATAAGTATAAATCCTCAAACTATGAACCAAGAAACTTTAGATAAAATAGGACGTGGTCATAGTGTTGAAGAAATAAAAGAAGCTTTTAACTTAGCTAGAGAAATAGGATTTGATAACATAAATATGGACTTAATCCTAGGTCTTGAAGGTGAAAATGTTGAGATGGTAAGAAATACTTTAGAAGAAATTAAAAAACTATCTCCAGAAAGTTTAACTGTTCACACTTTAGCAATAAAAAGAGCATCTAAGTTAAAAGAAAAGATGGACGAGTATGTACTTACTCAATATGAAGAGATGGTCAAGATGATTGATTTATCAATGGAATATGCAAAAGAAATGAATCTTAATCCATATTATATGTATCGTCAAAAGCAAATGCTTGGAAATCTTGAAAATATAGGTTATGCTAAGGAAGGATACGAATGCATCTACAATATGCAAATAATGGAAGAAAAACAAAGCAACTATGCATTAGGAGCTGGTTCTATATCTAAGTTTGTATATGTTGATGAGGATCGAATTGAAAGAGTAGAAAACGTGAAGAACGTTGAGCAATACATAGATAGAGTAGAAGAAATGATTGATAGAAAGAAAGAGGAGGTTCTAAAGAATGCTAACTAAAGCACCTAGAGGAACAAAAGACATAACTCCAAAAGAGTCATACAAATGGAATTATGTAGAAAACAAATTTAGAGAAATATGTGGATTATACGGATATGAGGAAATGAGAACTCCAATATTCGAACATACAGAATTATTTAAAAGAAGCGTTGGAGACACTACTGATATAGTTCAAAAAGAAATGTACTCATTCCAAGATAAGGGGGAAAGGGATATAACTTTAAAGCCAGAAGGAACTGCTGGTGTAATAAGAGCATTTATAGAAAATAAATTATATTCTGATGCTCAGCCAACAAAGTTATTCTATATAACACCTTGTTTTAGATATGAAAGACCACAAGCAGGTAGACAAAGACAATTCCACCAATTTGGAGTTGAAGCAATAGGTAGCGATAACCCTTCTTTAGATGCAGAGGTAATATCTTTAGCTATACAATTCTTCAATGAAGTAGGACTTAAAGATTTAGCAGTTAGTATAAACTCAGTTGGATGTCCAACTTGTAGAGCAGAGTACAATGCTAAATTAAAAGAATACTTAGATGCAAAATCAGATGTATTATGTGCTACTTGCTTAGATAGAAAAGATAAAAATCCTATGAGAGTTATAGATTGTAAAAATCCAACTTGCCAAGAGAATTTACAAGATGTACCTTTTATGATTGACCATATATGTGATGATTGTAAAGATCATTTTGAAAAATTACAAAAATACTTAACAGAAATGGATGTTAACTTTATAGTTGATAAAACAATAGTTAGAGGTCTTGACTACTACAAAAAAACTGCATTTGAAATAATATCTAATGATATAGGATCTCAAAGTACAGTTTGTGGTGGAGGAAGATACGATGGACTAGTTGAACAAATAGGTGGGCCAAAGGGAACAAGTGGTATAGGATTTGGTCTAGGTGTTGAAAGATTATTATTAACTATGGAAAACAACAATATAGAAATAGAAAACCCACAATCAACAGATATATACATAGTAACAATAGGTGATGAAGCTAAAACTAAGAGCTTCAAGCTATTAAAAGACTTAAGATACAATCACATTAGTGCTGACAGTGATCACTTAGATAGAAGTGTAAAAGCACAATTTAAATACTCAGATAAAATAAACGCTAAATTCACAATAGTAATAGGTGAAGATGAACTAGCAAATGACAGTGCAACGCTAAAAAATATGAAAACATCAGAACAAATAACTGTTAAATTAAGTGAATTAGTAGAAGAATTAAAAAATAGATTATAAATTTTTTATAACAACTAAATATAATTAATACGAAATAATGCTAATATGAATAGCGTTATATTGATTAAATTTAAAATAAACTTTATACTAAGTAAAGTAAACAAATAACAACCATAACAAAAATATAACATAACAAACAATACGCGCATCAAAAATTATAATATAGGTTTTCCTATATTAACAATTAAAGGAGGACTATAAGTGGAGACTTTAAATGGATTAAAGAGAACTCACTATTGTGGTGACTTAAGAGCTACAAACATAGATGAAGAAGTTGTACTTATGGGATGGGTACAAAAGAAAAGAAACTTAGGTGGATTAGTATTCGTAGATCTAAGAGATAGAAGTGGATTATGTCAAATAATATTTGATACTGATGTAGATGCTGAAGCATTCGCAAAAGCAGAAAAATTAGGTTCTGAATATGTAATAGCTGTAACTGGTAAAGTAAGTGAAAGATCTTCTAAGAACCCTAACTTACCGACTGGTGATATAGAAATAGTTGCAACAAGCTTAAAAGTATTAAATAAATCAGAAACTCCTCCTATCTATATAAAAGATGACGACAATGTTTCTGAAGAATTAAAATTAAAATATAGATACTTAGATTTAAGAAAGCCATCTATGCAACAAAAGTTAATGACAAGAAGTAGAATAGCTAACATAGTAAGAAACTACTTAAGTTCAAATAACTTCTTTGAAATAGAAACTCCTTTCTTAATAAAACCAACTCCAGAAGGAGCTAGAGATTACTTAGTACCAAGTAGAGTTAACCCTGGTAAATTCTATGCGTTACCACAATCTCCACAATTATTTAAACAATTATTAATGGTAAGTGGAATGGATAGATACTTCCAAATAGTTAAGTGTTTCAGAGATGAAGACTTAAGAGCTGATAGACAACCTGAGTTCACTCAAATAGACTGTGAAATGTCATTTGTTGAGCAATCAGATGTTATGGAAATAATGGAAAAGATGGTTCAAGTACTATTCAAAGAAATATTAAACGTAGATGTAGAGCTACCACTTCCAGTTATGACTTATGCAGAGGCTATGGAAAGATATGGTTCTGATAAGCCAGATACTAGATTTGGATATGAGTTAACTAATATATCTGACATAGTAAAAGATTGTGGATTTGGAGTATTTGCTAATGCTACAAAGCCTGGTTTTAGTGTTAGAGGTATAAATGTTGAAGGTAAAGCTGAAGAATTTACTAAAAAGCAAATAGGTAAATTAGAAGATCATGCTAAAACTTATAAGGCTAAAGGTCTTGCTTGGATGAAAGTTGGCGCTAATAAAGAAGTAACTTCTCCAATAGCTAAGTTCTTCTCAGAAGAAGAATTAACAAATATATTAGATAGAATGAATGCTAAAGAAGGAGACTTATTACTATTTGTAGCTGATAAAGATACAGTAGTATTTGATGCTCTAGGTCAAGTTAGACTAGAAGTTGCTAGAAGATTAGACCTATTAGATAATAGCGTTTATAAAATGTTATGGGTAACAGAGTTCCCATTATTCGAAGAAGATGAAGAAACAGGAAGATTTATAGCTAAACACCATCCATTCACATCACCAATGGATGAAGATATAGATAAACTTGACGGAGATGATAAAGCTTCTTTAAGAGCTAAAGCTTACGATATAGTAATCAATGGTTACGAAGTAGGTGGAGGAAGTGTTAGAATATTCAATTCTGATGTTCAAAAGAAAATGTTCGCTGCACTTGGAATGGATGAAGAAGAATCTCAAGAGAAGTTTGGATTCTTATTAGATGCATTCAAGTACGGAACTCCTCCTCATGCAGGTATAGCTTTCGGTCTTGATAGACTTACAATGATACTTACTGGAACTACTAACATCAAAGATGTTATAGCATTCCCTAAAAATCAAAGTGCTGTTTGTCCAATGACAAATGCTCCAGCTGTTGCTGATACAGCTCAACTAGAAGAATTAAATATAGAAGTTAATATAGAAGAGTAGTAAAAAAGTGCTTAGATAAAAGTTCTGGATATTCGAACACCTTCGCTTGGCGTATCTGGTTAACTTTTATTAAGGCACTTTTTTAGTTTTAGAAGTGAAGTTTAATGATATTAACTAATAGTTATTAAGTACTATGAATAATAAAAGAAAATACTATATATAGTATTTAGTAAGAAGATAAACAACAATATATTGCGTAATATATCATTTTTAATAAAAAAATTTAAAAGTTTTTTTATTAACAAATTAGTATTTGCAAGGGGTACAAGTCACCATAGAAATGGGGGCTTTTTTTTGTGCGTAAAATTAGATTTTTTCTTTTATTTTGGGGTAATAAATTGAAGTAATAAAAAATGATTTTAATAAGTTTTAAATGGATTTGATTATAATCAATTAAATAAAGGTGGGATACATAGACATGAATTGGATAGAACTTAATAATCAGGTTATTGTTAGAGATAATTATGGAAAATATCAATTAGATAAAGATAAAGAAGCTTTAGAAGCATACCTTGAATATTCTATTAAGAAAAGAATGAAGGCATTTAGTACGATTAAGGAAAAAATAGATTATTTAGTAAAAAATAATTATTATTCAGAAGAAGTAATAAAACAGTACAGTGATGTTTATATAGAAAAACTTTATAGATTTATAAAGAGTCAAGACTTTAAATTTCAGTCTTATATGAGTGCTAGCAAGTTCTTTGAAAATTATGCGTTAAAAAGCAATGATGGAAAAGAAATATTAGAAAGCTATGAGGATAAGATATTAATTGTATCTTTAGCACTTTCTAATGGCGATGAAGACTTTGCTATGAACCTTGCTGAAAAGTTAATAAAGCAAGAATTTCAACCAGCAACACCAACATTTTTAAATGCTGGAAGGGCTAGAGCTGGTGAGATGGTAAGTTGTTTTTTAATTTCTATTGAAGATAGTTGTGAGGGGATTTCTTATGCAGTTGCTTCAGCTAATCACTTATCTAAAATTGGTGGAGGAGTTGCATTAAATTTAAGTAGACTAAGAGCTAGTGGTGAAGCTATAAAAGACATAGAAGGAGCAGCTGGAGGTGTTGTGGGAGTTGCTAAGATGTTAGAACAATCATTTAGCTACTTTAATCAAATGGGTGCTAGACAAGGTGCAGGTGCTGTATACTTAAATGTTCTTCATCCTGATTTTGAACTTTTAATGGATACTAAGAAGATAAATGCAGATGAAAAAATAAGACTTACTAATTTATCAATAGGAGCAATTATACCTGATAAGTTTATGGAATTGGCAGAGAAAAATGAAGTAGCTTATGCATTTTATCCTAATTCGGTTTATAAAAAGTATGGTGTTCATCTTGATGATATAGATATGAACGAATGGTATGACAAATTAGCTAATGACGAAGATATAAAGAAGAAAGAAATAAATCCAAGACAATATCTAACTAGAATAGCACAAACTCAACAAGAAAGTGGTTATCCTTATGTTATGTTTATTGATACTGCAAATAAAGAACATGTTCTAAAGGACAAGGGTATTATAAAGATGTCTAATTTATGTTGCGAAATATTCCAATATCAAACTCCATCAGATATACAAGGATATGGAAACAATAATAATTGGGGACAAGATATAAGTTGTAATTTAGGGTCTTTAAATATTGCTAATGTAATGAAAAATAAAGATATAGAAAATGTAGTAGATGTTGCTATAAGAAGTTTAAGTATAGTTTCAGACAAAACAAATATTAAAGAGGTTCCAACTGTGGCTAATGGGAATAATGCATCTCATGCAGTGGGATTAGGAGCTATGAATTTACATGGATATCTTATGAAAGAAAATATTATTTATACATCAGAAGAAGCAATAGATTTTGCTAATGTTTTCTTTGCAGCAATAAGATATTATGCAATAAAATCATCTATGAATTTAAGTATAGAAAAAGGTAAAACCTTCGAAGGTTTTGAAATGTCTGAATATGCAAAAGGAAGAAATAGTGATGTTTTAGGTAAGTATTATGAAGAAGAATTTTTACCTAAGAGTGATAAGGTGAAAAAACTATTTGAGGGAATTTATATTCCTACAAAGGATGATTGGACAAACTTGTTAGATGAAGTTAAAGAAAAGGGTCTATATAATGCATACTTAATGGCTATTGCACCAACTCAAAGTATAAGTTATGTTCAGAATTCAACGTCTAGTATAATGCCAATTACAGAACCTATTGAAATTAGGACTTATGGAGATTCAACTACTATATACCCAATGCCATTCTTAACTAATGAAAATTTACTATGGTATCAATCTGCATATAGAATAGATATGTTTAAAGTTATTGATATGGTAGCAACTGTACAAAATCATGTGGACCAAGGAATATCAACTACGCTATTTGTAACAGATGATAAGACGACTAGGGATATAGCTAGATACTATATTTATGCATATAAAAAAGGACTGAAAAGTTTATACTACACAAGAACTAAGATGATAAGAGAAACAGACAATGAATGCTTATCATGTTCAGTATAAGATAAAAATAAATGTAATTAAGAGTTTAAATACGCAATTAATTATGAAGGGATGATAGTTATGACATTTGTACACAAAGCAGTAAACTGGAATGTAGAAGATGATGATTTTACACAGACTTTTTGGAATCAAAATGTTAAGCAATTTTGGTTACCTGAAGAAATATCTATATCAAAAGATTTAAAATGTTGGTCTGAATTAGATGAAAATCAAAAAAAGTTATATAAAAGAGTTTTAGCAGGATTAACTTTATTAGATACAAAGCAAGGTAATAACGGTATTCCGTCTATGATGAGTTTGACGGATAACTTACAAAGAAAAGCTGTACTATCTTTTATGGGAACTATGGAGGAAATTCATGCCAAAAGCTACTCATCAATATTTACAACATTACTTTCAAAGGTTGAAATAGAAGAGCTTTTTACGTGGATAGAGACAGAGCCAACATTACAAAGAAAAGCAGAGTTGATATTAAAACAATATGAGAATACCAATGATAAAAAAAGTCTATATTTATCAATGGTTACAAGTGTATTCCTTGAAAGCTTTTTATTTTATAGCGGATTTTTCTATCCTTTATATCTAGCAGGACAAGGTAAGATGGTAGCAAGTGGAGAGATTATATCTTTAATTTTAAGAGATGAGTCTTTACATGGAAAATATATTGGATTATTAGCACAAGAGATATTCAATGAATTTTCAAATTCAGATAAGCTATTACTTACTAAAAGATTATATGTTATTTTAAATGACCTTATGGAAAATGAGATAGATTACACAAGATTAATTTATAAAGAAAGTAAATTAGAAGAAGAAGTTATTAACTTCTTAAAATATAATGCAAATCAAGCTCTAGAAAATCTAGGTTTTGATAAATTCTATGATGTAGATCCTGTTAATCCTATAGTTTTAAATGGATTAAGTGTTGAAACTAAAACGCATGATTTCTTTTCTACTAAGGGGAATGGATATCAAAAAGGAGTCTATGAAGAACTAGAAGATAGTGACTTTATATTTAATTAGCAAAGTAGGGTATGTTTAGAATATGGTTATTTTAAGCATACCTTATTTTTAGATAATAATAGATTAAATTAACGATATAAAATAATAACTTGAATATGTTATGTGAAATGATGTAAATTATATATAAAGAAAATTATATACAGGATGATATTATAAAGGAGATTTTATGGAGTTACATATTGGGGTTTGCGATGATATTTCACTACAAAGAAGAATTCTCATAGAATTTGTGACGAAATACTTAGATGAAAGAGGAATATCATTTAAAATATATGAATTTTCATCTGGAGAAGATTTAGTTTCAAATTATCCAGAACAACTAGATATTTTATTTTTAGATGTACTAATGAATGATATGACAGGAATGGATACATCAAGGAAAATAAGAGAATTTGATAGTAAAGTGGAAATATTATTTGTTACTTCTTCTAATGGTTATGTACATGAAGGATATGAAGTAAGAGCATATCGATATTTAATGAAACCTATATCTTATGAGATTATAGAAAAGCATTTAAGTGAATGTATTGATAACTTTTTAAGTAAAAATAATAGTAACATAATTCTTAATACTAAAAATACTTTAATTAAGATTAATTTAGATTCAGTAATATATATTGAAACAGACAGAAGAGATTTAATTATTCATGAAGAAGATAAATCTTATAGAGTTAAGATGTCTATGAAAAATATGGAAATGGTTTTACAAGGAAAGGGATTTTATAGATGCCATACTAGTTATATAGTTAACTTAAGAATGGTTGAATCATTAAATAAAAATACTATTTATATAAAAGGAAAAGAAATACCTATAAGTAAATATGCTATTAAAAAGTTTAAAGTAGAGCTAATTAATTACTTAGGTGCTATTGTTTGTTAAAAAATAAAGATAAATATTAAAAAATGACTAAGTTTGCATAGTTAATGACCAGTTTTGCATAAGATATTGAATGAAATCTGAGATGATGTTAATTTAATATAAAACAGCTTTTGGGAGGATATAATGGCAAACGTATGGTCTGAAGGAATCACATCTTATTTTTTCAGTGATGAATTAACTAATTATAATAATAAATTTAATGATATAAACGTATCTAAAATAAATAAAAATAAAAAAAACTTGATTGGGATATTAATAATTTTAGTATCAGGATCGTTATTAGGTAAAATAATTCATTCTATTGTTTTTTTAAACTTCTATGTTATTTTGGGAACTTTAACTAATATAACAAGAAAGTGTAAATCTAAATTAGATTATATGAAACCAGCATTTATTTTTCTGGCAACTGTTTTATTATCAGAAGTTATAGATATAGAGTTTTATAAAAGCTTAATATTATTTTATACAGGCATTAGTATTGTTGGTATAAATATATTAGAACCTATTTATAATAAAAAAATAATAGATGATAATCTTTTAAAAAATAAAAGTAATTTAATTTTAAAGATATTTTCATTAATAGTAGTTATATTAGGAACGGCTTTTTTATACATGGCTAACTTACTTGAGTATATATTATATGTCAGTAATCCAATATTCAGTATTTATATAATAATGATTATATCTATAATAAAAGAAAATATTATATTAGACTAAGAGCAGCTACAAGCTGCTTTTTTTGCGTACTAAGAAAATACAATATATAAAAACTATGGATAAATAATTAAATTAAATAATATCAATATATTAATAATAAGTATAATATAAATTAATAAAAGTAATATATATTTGACATTTATTTAAATATATATTAATATACAGCTGAGGTGATAAAATGGCAAAGAACCTAAAAATAAAAATAGCAAGAGCAGAAAAAGATATGACACAAAAAGCTTTAGCAGAATCGGTAGGGGTAAGTAGACAAACTATGAATGCCATTGAGAAGGGAGATTATAACCCTACGATTAAACTATGTGTAGCAATATGCAAGGTACTTGGAAAAACTTTAGATGAATTATTCTGGGAAGAATAAAGGACATTTAGGAGGGTTAATATGAGGCTTAATATAATTAAAAATAAAGCAATTGATGAAATGCAAGAAAGGTTAATGGGAAGAGCAGGGATAATTTGTGTTGAAATAACAATTTTATACTTAATAATAGAATGTATATATAAATATATAACTACTAAAGACATTTTAAATTGTACTTGGGAAATTGGATTAATTTTAATAATTGCTGTTGTCTTTAGAGTAATTACTAGAAATGATAAAGAAATGAATTTACCAAAATCAATATTAGGTAAAAGATTGCCAACAGAGCAAACTAAAGGTGCAAAGATGAAAAGGGTTTTTGCTTATTTATGTGATTCGATGATATTTACAACTGTGCAAGTTATTTTTACATACATACTAGATTCAGAAAGTCTAACTTACATTCTTATTGAAGCAATTATGCTATTTACAATTTCTTTTGTTATAGATTATAAAATGGGCGAAAAAAGATGTAGAAGTTATGAAGAGTGGGAAAGTTATTTAGATGAAGAAGAATAAAAATTTTAAGATAAAATTATACATATAATATAAAAATATAAGAGATTATATTGTAAATTAATAATGTAATATGGAGAAAAGTCAATATTAGTACATTTAATAGAAGAAATAGTTAAATTGACAAACATTATTTCTGATGATACCCTCTTACTTGAAAGTAGGATTTTTAAATTAAGCCATGAAAATTTTAGTGTTAATATTACACTTAAATTTTCATGGTTTTTAGTATATAAATGGGGGTATTTATGAGAGATTACACAGAATATAGGGGAAGCATTTTTGATAATGAAAAGAAACTTTGGAATAAAGGATCAACTTCAAATTTAGATTTTAGTTACTTAGATATGGGTGTATATAAAGCTGAAATTATAAAAAATCTTATATTAAAAAATGTCACAATGAAAAATGAATTAAAGATTTTAAATATAGGGATGCAAAATGTTCTTTTTTCTAAGATTATGGCAGATGAAGGGCATGAAGTTACACTTATAAAACCAAATTCTAAGGATATTGATGAGGCTAAAGAAAAACTAAATAATTGTAAGGGTAAAGTTGATTTTAGAATAATGGATAAAAATGCATTGGACTTTGAAGATAAAACTTTTGACCTTATTATTTCTAGTAGAATAACCTGGGAACTGCAAAGTCCTGATGCTGCTTTTAGAGAATGGAAGAGAGTTTTAAAAGATGATGGTACTTTAGTGTATTTTGATTCAAGTTGGGATTTAGATTTATCTGGTGAAGGTAGACCTAGTTTAGATAGAGAAATATTAAAGCGATGCGGATTTTCATATATAGAAGTTGATAAAAATATATATAAGAAGGTGTGGAATGATAAAGAACTAATTCCATTTAAGCCTAAGTCTATATTTATGATAGTTGCAAAATAATAGGAAAAGTTAATAGTATTCATAAGAATATTCAATGAATAATTGTTACTCTAATAACAATAAAATGGAAAAATATATGATATAATTTATAAAACTATAATAAAGGAAGACTACAGAAAAAGGAGTATATCATGGAGCATTTAAAAAATATGTTATTAGAGGAAATAGATAGCTTTAGAGAGCTAGGACATAGGTTTGAAAATAAGGAAGTATCATCAGCAGACTTCAAGGCTACTTCTGGGGGAATGGGAGTATACGCACATCGTGGAGGGGAAGAGTTTATGATAAGGCTTAGAATTCCATCGGGTATACTAAATACAGAAGAATTAAAATTAGTATATAATTTAGCCAAGGATAAAAATCTTGATAGTGTTCATACAACAACTCGTCAGGCTATACAACTTCATGGATTAAGTATAGATGAGATTTGTGATGTTATGAAAGAAGCTATGAATAATGGAATATATACTAGAGGTGGAGGAGGAAACTTCCCTAGAAACGTATCAATATCACCATTATCAGGTGTAGATAAAGAAGAAGTTTTTGATGTTACGCCTTATGCACAAGCTGTAAATAATCATTTTATGAATAAAATAACTACTTATAAATTGCCTAGAAAATTAAAGGTATCCTTCTCTAGTAGTGATAAAGATACTGGAAATGCAGGTATTGCAGATTTAGGATTTATGGCTACTAAAAAAGATGGCAAAGATTATTTTAAAGTTTATTTAACTGGTGGTCTTGGAAAAAATGCAGCAAAAGCTATAGAGTTTGATGAATTAATAGAAACTAAGGATGTATTGTATCATGTTGAAGCCATAACGAATTTCTTTATGGCAGAAGGGGATTATTTAAATAAAAATAAAGCTCGTTCTAGATATATAACTGCTAGAATGGGTGAAGAATCAGCATTAGAGTGTTATAAAAAACACCTAGCTGAAGTTAAAGTGAAAAATAATTTAGATTTAGAGGTTACTCCAAAAGAGTATAATAAATCTGGAGTAAAGATAAATTTAAATAATAATAGATTAATAGAGCAAAAGCAAGAAGGGTTATATACAGTGTACTTCCATCCGATTGGAGGAATATTGAAGTTAGATACATTAAAGCTTATCTTAGATAGAATAGAAAATGTAGAAGATGTAGAAATAAGACTTTCTATGAGTGAAGGAATGTATATAAGAAATTTAAATGGAGATGAAGCTAAGGATTTATTAGAGATAACTAAAAATCTTGGTGGTGAAACTAAATTAGAGCAAAGCTCTGCTTGTATAGGAGTTCCTATATGTCAAATAGGTATTGCAAAGAGTCAATCTTTATTAGATGAGATATTATCATATTTTAATGAAAAAGGATTTAATAAGGATGTGTTACCATCACTTCGTATATCAGGGTGTAATAATTCATGTGGGACTCATCAAATAGGGTTACTTGGTTTTGCTGGAAAGAAAAAAAGAATTAATGATGTAGTTACAGAGGCATTTGAGATTCATATGAATGGTAAGCTTGGTAAAGATGATGCAAAGCTTGGTAGTGCAGTAGGTGATATAGCTAGAGATGATATTCCTAAGTTTTTATATGAATTAGCTGTGAAGGTGGATGCATTAGGAATTACTTATGATGAATTTATTGTAAATCAAACTTCCGATTTCAATGAAATTATAAATAAGTATTTAGTTTAATTAGGATAATTAATTGTTAAGGTAATATGAAGATTAATTTAATCTTCATATTACCTTTTTTACTGTGAAAAGCACTTATAGAAAATCCTAACTGAAATTTATCTTATTTAAGTAATATTATATTACAAAAAAGTGTAATAAATAATTACATATATGGAAAAAAGTGTTATAATCATAAGAGAACAGTAAAAGGAAGTGGAAAAATGTTGAACTCATCTTTGGCATACGTAATACTAAGAGTAATACCAGAAAGCACAATTTTAATGTTATCTAGTTTTATACTGCTAGATTTAAAATTAGATAAACTTAAGGTTTTAAAATATGGATTTTTTCATGGAATTATCGTTACTTTAATAAGAACTTTGCCTATAAATTTTGGTGTTCATAGTTTATTATCTATGATAGCTTTAGGATTAATTCTTTTCAAAGTATCAGGGAAAAATTTTATGGAAGTAGTGATAGCTCCTTGTAATATATGGATAGCTTTAGCACTAAGTGAGGGGATATATTACTTTATAGCTACAAAAATAATAAATATTAATCCTGAAATATTAACTAATTATCAAACTATTAGTGGAGCAGTTTCAACGTTACCATCTTTAGCTATATTAGTTATGATAATTATGATAATAAAATCTATGAAAAAAAGAATGATGAAAAGTTTTTAAAAGGAGATTAGCATGAGCTTTGTAGAAAAACTATCTTCAAGTATTGCTCAAGGTTTAGGGAATAGACTTGATAAAAATGATGAAGAAATAGCTGTTTTAAACTATGGTTTATTTTTTATAATACATACGACAACAGCATTGATAGCCACTTTATTAGTTGGAATAGTATTGAATGTACTACTTGAAATAATGATAATATCCATAGTAGCGTCATCGTTAAAAAGGTATTCAGGAGGTGTACATTCTAGTACACCAAATAGATGCACTTTATCTGGATTGATTTTATCAACATCATTGGCATTTTGCACAAAATATGTATCTGAAACTTTTGATTACAATAGATTACTATTTTTTATAGTTATTATATTAGTATTATCAATATATATTTTTTATAATAAATGCCCAGTGCCATCTAAAAATAAACCTTTAAAAAATGAAAAAACAAGGATGAAGCTTAGAAAGAAATCCTTACAATTATTAAGTTTCTATATTGTTTTAAGTGTGATTTTGTTAATAATTTATAATATTAATAAAATTTATCTAGTAAAAACAATACTAATATCTGTAACATTAGGGGTTGCACTACAAACATTTTCAATATCTAAGCTAGGAGATATAGGTATTAATATTTTTGAAAAAATATTTGATATTGTTAATTTAAAATAGTAAAAAAATATTTAAAATTTTAAATATTTTATAATAAATTTAAATGGAGGTAAAGTCATGAACTTTTTATTCGATTCAATAGCTGAAATGATTTCAAACTTAGCATCAGGAGTGTCTACATATTGTTCACTTATATTTTTTGAGCCAGAAATGCCAAAATCTTTAAGAGAAGAGTAATATGAATAAAAGCCATAAGGTGTTTATTTCCTTATGGCTTTTATTGAGTAGAATGTTATAATATATTTAGGTGATATGACATGGAAAATTCTAAGCAAGTGTACGATAAAAATAAAAGGCAAGAATATGATAATAAAAGATATGAAAATGTATTTAAATTGATAATTATCTTGAAAATAATGTATATAGTGCTAGCATTAATATCAACATTTAGCACTATAAAATCAACTTCGTTTCAAGTTAAAGATAATATATATATGATAAGTGCTATTGCATGTATAATTGCGATTATGATGAATTATTATTTATCATGGTCTTCAAATTATAGTAAAGATAGGGTATATGAAAAGTCTAAAACTAGAGATTATATTGAAAGTTTTGTACTTATGATTATATTTGTTTTAGTGATATCAGCTACTGGACTTCAGACTAGCGACTATAAAATCCTTAGTATTTTAGCAGTAATAATAGGTGCGATACAATTTGGACAAAAATATAGTGTTGGTGTATCTATTTGTTATTCTTCAATTATAATGGCAATAGATCTTTTATTTAATAAACCGTCAGCTGAGGCATCTGTTATTTATTTAGAAAAAGATATAGTATTAACTGCTGTATTATTCATAATATCAATTGTACTTGGTATGTATGTAGATACTGAAAGACAATACTTTAAAGAATTAAAGAAAGTTGCTAATATGGATGAACTAACAGGAATCCATAATCATAGGTATTTTCAAGATGCTTTAACTAGGTTAATTGAAGAATGTAATGATAACACAGAAGTATCACTATTATTTATGGATATAGATTATTTCAAGCATTATAATGACACACATGGTCATCAAGCAGGGGATTTACTATTAAGAGAAGTTGGGGATATATTAAAGGCATGTATTAGAAATGGGGATATAGTATCTAGGTATGGTGGAGAAGAATTTGCAGTAATCCTTCCGAATACAGGCCAACAACATGCTATTAGAGTAGGTGAAAGAATAAGAAAGAAAATTGAAGAATCTTATTTTAAAGGTCAAGAATCACAACCAAATAAAAATTTAACTATGTCTATAGGTGTATCGACATATCCTAAGGTAGCAAATAGTAAATACGATCTTATTAGTACTGCGGACCATGCTCTTTACAAAGCCAAAGCATTTAATAGGAATAGGGTAGAACATTATCATAGTATATTAGACGAGCTATATGAAAATAATCAGGTTAATAAAGAAGTTCTTGATAATTTAAAAAAATTAATGAGAATGATTAATCAAAAAGATAAGTATACTTATGGTCATGTAGAAAGAGTAGTTAAATATTGTAAATATTTTGGAGGATATTTGAGGTTAAGTCCAAAAGAACAGATAGACTTACAAATAGGAGCTTACTTACATGATATTGGTAAGTTTGATATATCTAAAGAAGTATTAAATAAAAGAAACAATTTGAATTCTGAAGAATTTGAAGCATTTAAAAGTCATTCTATGAATGGGGAAATTATTATTAAGGAGATAGAGTGTTTAAAGCCATTTATTCCTATGGTTAAATATCATCATGAAAGGTATGATGGTAAGGGGTATCCAGAAGGATTAAAGGCAGAAGAAATACCATATTTAGCGAGAGTTTTAGCTATAGTAGATAGTTTTGATTCCATGATATCTACTGAAACGTATATAAGTGAAAAAGTTAAAGATTCGGCAATAGCCAGTTTACTAGCTGACTCAGGTAAGGCATTTGATCCTCAATTGGTGGAATTATTCGTAGAGATGCTAAATAAAAATGGAAAAATAGTATAAAACCTTAAAGTATTATATTGCTTTGAGGTTTTTTTTGCAGTATAATTAATAATGAGAATTATTATTAATTATACTGCAAAAGGGGATGATACTGTGACTTTAGTAGTAGTAGGCGGAAATGAAAGAATGAAAAAGGATTACATATCACTAGCTAAAGAGAAAGGTTATAAAGCCAAAGTGTTTTTGAATATGTCTTCTAAAGTTAAAAAATGTGTAGGAGATCCGGACGCGATAGTTATATTTACATCAGTAGTATCACATAAGATGGTTATATCGGTAGAAGAACAAGCTAAAAAGAGGAATATTCCTATAATAAGACATAAAAATAATAGTAAAGCAGCTTTTACTCAGTGCTTAGAAATGGTAGATGAGTGTACTGGGAACTGTAGAGAATGTAATAAGAATAAATTAAATTCAAAAAACTAATATATAAAAATATAGACCTAATGTCTTGTAATAGATATTAGGTCTATATTTTTATAGAAATGAAATTATAATTTTCTTGAAAACAAATAAGATATAGTTTACAATTTAAGTCTAGAGATATGTAAAAATTTGTAAAAAAATGTATTTTATTAAAGGGGATTATATGAAACTTAGATATTTAACTCTGATAATGATTATTATAAACATGGTTTCTATTAATCCTTATGCAGAAAATATAGGACAAGATGAAATTATAAAAGTCGGCATATATGAATATAGGCCTTATAGCTATATCGGAAAAGATGGTGAAGTAAAAGGATATTATTCTGAATTATTAAATTTGCTACAAAAACAAGGAAACTTTAAATATGAGTATGTGGTATGTGATTTTAGTGATGGACTAAACCAGCTTGAAGATGGAGAAATAGATATAATGTTGGGCTTAACTATTACTCCTGATAGAAAAGAAAAAATTTTATTTAATAAAAATAGGATTGCTATAGAAAAGCATGGTATTTATACTGATAAAGATATCCAATATGGTGACTTAGAAAAGTTTAACGGATTGAGAATTGGTTTAGTAGAAGAAAGTGTTAGTAGTGAATGGTTATTGAATTATTTTGAATTTAAGAATATAGATGTAGAGCCTATATTTGATAAGAAGTTTCATAACTTAGATGATTTACTAAAAGAAGGTAAGGTAGATTTGATAATGGCTGATGCTGGAATTGACACAGGTTACAATTTAGTATATGGATTTACATCAGATCAAGTTTACATAGGTGCAAATAAAAATAAAGCTTATATAATAGATTATTTGGATGAATTAATAGGAAAAAATTTACAAAAGGATAATAATCCTATAGTAGAATTACAGAATAAATATTTTAATCCCGTAGATAAATATGAATATATAAGATATATAGCAATGTCTATTATGTTAATTATTACATTTGGAATGGTATGTATATTTATAATAATGCCTAAAATTAAATTGAAAAGTATTAAAAGTAAAGTAAGAAATAGAATGAATAATAATAATTACTTTTTACATTATCAACCTATATACAATCCAAAGAATAATAGTATTGTAGGGTTTGAAGCTTTAATAAGACTTAAAGGTAAGAATGGAGATATTATACCACCCTATAGATTTATTTCTGAAATAGAAGATAATAATATGTTAGTTGAATTATCTATATGGATATTAAATAAAATTACTAGTGATTATCAAATTATTAATAGCTATGAAAATATAAATAATAACATATATATATCTATGAATGTATCATTAAATGAAATAGAAGATGAAGAATTTGTTGATAAAGCTATAGATATATTATTAAAATCAAATATAGAAAGTAAAAGAATATGTCTTGAAATAACTGAAAGAGTCAAGATGGAAAATTTAGAGAGATTAAATAAATCTATTAAAAGACTAAAAGATGCAGGATTTAAGATAGCAATTGATGATTTTGGTGTAGAATATTCTAATTTAGATGTATTAAAGAAGTTAGATTTTGATGTTATAAAGTTGGATAAGTATTTTATAGATGATGTATGTGATTGTAATATAAAAGAAGAGATTATAATGTTTATGTCTAAAATAGCGAAGAGAAATGGTAAAGCATTAATTATAGAAGGTGTAGAAGATAAATCTCAAAATGAATTGATTAAAAGTATATACAATGAAAGATTATATGTACAAGGATATTTATATAACAAGCCAATGCCTATAGAGCAAATAAAGTTAATATAATAAAAATAAAAGCACTAATGGAAAAATGATTTAGTGCTTTTTATAATACCAACTATTAAACTTGAGCAACTGATGTAGTCATTGGCGACATGAATTTCTTTGCCTAGCAGTGGACTAAGTGAAGTGAATTTTTACTTTGAGCAAAATAGATTTACAAAAATATGATATAATAAAATATAATCACTTAATAAGGAGTGGACAATATGGAAAAAAAACTGCAACAGTCTAATGATAAAGATGCTCTTATAAAAAGACTTAAAAGGATAGAAGGACAAGTAAAAGGGATACAGAAAATGGTGGAAGAAGAAAGATATTGTGTAGATATACTAGTACAAATATCAGCCATAAGATCTGCTATAAATAAAGTAGGTTCAATTATACTTGAAAATCACATAAAGGGATGTGTTACAGAAAGTATAAAACATGATGACATGGAAGTAACAGAACAAACAATACAAGAACTTATGGATACAATAAGTAAGTTTACGAAATAGGGGGAAGAAAGATGAATCAACAGGGGTATATAATAGAGATTGTTGATGAAAAAACAGCTAAACTAAAAATGCAAAGACATTCAGCTTGTGCATCTTGTGGAAAATGCCAAACATTATCTTCTGAAACTAAGGAGATATTAGTAGAGGTTGATAATACAATTGGTGCAAATATAGGCGACCATGTAGAAGTGAATATGGATAATATGAATGTATTAAAGGCAACTGCTCTTGCATATATAGTGCCATTAGTTTTTTTAATGTTAGGAACTATGTCAAGTTACTTTGTATTAGATAAGTTAATAGAAATACAAGGTGTAGGGGTGGAAGTAATAAGCGGATTAATTGGAATTTTAATGATGTTAATTTCATATGTAATTTTAAAAAGAAATGATAATAAATTCCGTGAGAGTAGAAAATTTATACCTGTTATTACAAATATCTTAGATAAATAAATATACATAGTATCTATAATAGTGAAAATAAAAAATCTACTATTTCAGTTTTAACTGATATAGTAGATTTTTTTTGAAATTATTTATAAAATTCGAAATAGTTAAGTTTAAATTAAGTTTAAAGGGAAATCTAAGAGTAACTATTAAATGTAAATAGTTTTTACAATCATAAGGAGGTATTTTATATGTATAGTAAAAGAAAAATAGTTTTTATGTCAGTAGTTGCTCTTGTAGTTCTTACAATTGGTATATTTAAAGAAGGGGTTTATGGTAAGAATAGTTTAAATCAAGCTAATAATGATATAATCACTACTTATGTATCAGCGGAAAATGCTAGTTCAACTCAGGCTAGCATAACACAACAACCAGAACATAGACACAGAGGAAAAGAAAAATTTGAATCAACTTTAAAGGAGCTTCAAGAATCTGGAGTGTTAACAGAAGCTGATGTGAAAAAAATTGAAGCATATCAAAAATCTCAAATGGAAGCTAGAAAAGCTGAGATGAAACAAAAAAGAAATGAAGAGATAAATAATATGGTTAAAGAAAATATAATAACTGCTGAGAAGGCAGAAAAGCTAAAAGAAGCATTAGATAAAAACTTTGAGAAGTAGGGGTTTAGATAGGGAGGATGTTATATATGAATTAACATCCCCTTTGAACTCATAAAAAGGTTGAGAAACCCAATATGGTATCTCAACCTTTTTAACTGTCTTTTTTATTTATGTTAAAAGGACCGTGTATTAATTCTAATTTCTTTAATAATC
Source organism: Romboutsia faecis (assembly GCF_014323405.1). Taxonomy (GTDB): domain Bacteria; phylum Bacillota; class Clostridia; order Peptostreptococcales; family Peptostreptococcaceae; genus Romboutsia_E; species Romboutsia_E faecis. Next base: position 224,681 of record NZ_JACRWE010000005.1, read on the forward strand.
TTCTTCTATTTAAAATATTATAAGTATTAGTAATAGAAGTTACTACTAAAATACCAAGGGCGATTGCTGCACTAATAGATAATGTATCGACACCTTTTGAAAAACCTAATTCAAATTCTTTTTGAACCATATAAAGCATTGTATTATAAATTCCTACCCCAGGAGCAAGAGGTAATATACCTGGTATAGTAAATACTGTAGCAGGATTTTTTAATTTTCTTGCTAAAACTTCGCCTAAAAAGGCAACAAATCCTGCAGCAAAGAATGTTGAAATGACAGCATTATCATTCCATTTAAATAGGAATATATACAGTAGCCATCCTAAACCTCCGATTATTCCAGATGGAATTAGAGAAACTTTTGGTGCACTAAAGTATACAGCAAATCCAACCGTAGCCAAAAATGCAAATGTAAAATTTAAATAAATTGGTAAATCGACCATTATAATCTACCTCCTACTCTAAACCAAAACTCAAGAACGAATCCGACCCCGGCTGCTATTGATATAAAAATAATAGTGGCATCAAAGAATCTAACAACACCAGACATTAAGTCTCCTGCAATTAGATCACGAACACCTTTAATAAATGGAACCCCTGGTAGTAAAGGCATTATAGAACCAACTATAAGCATTTTAGGAGTAGATAAGAATCCCATCTCTGTAAGTATAACTCCAGAACCAGCCATTAAAATTGATGCAACTAAACAACAAAAGCTTGGTATATAGCTGATTTTTATTAATTGATCATAAACAAATTGTGCAACCATTGATACCATAAATGTTAATATAAAATCAAATGGAGAATTTCCACCGACTAAGTAAGCGAATGATGCAGATCCTATTCCCGTAAACATATAATTAATCCATGTTGGATAAGCTTTAAAAGATGCAATTTGCTTTAATCTATCCATAGATTCTTTAACAGTCATATTTGGATTTTTTACAAAATCTCTAGAAAAATCATTTATCAATGCAATTCTCCCTAGATTTATTGCCCTACGATTAATAGTTTTCATAAAGCTATATCCATCAAATCTATCATCTGAGATAATTACCACTGTAGGAGTAGTAAAGACATTTACATGGTTAAAACCTCTAGATTTACAAATTCTTTTGATTGTATCTTCAACTCTATAAGTTTCTGCTCCATTAGATAACATAAGCTCTCCTATGAATAAAGCAAGTCTTAGAATATTTTTTTTATATTCAGGTTCTTCTACTTGAAACATTGTACACCTCCAGAACTTCTTTTATAACAAAGAAGATTATACCAAATATTTATAATAAAGATATGTTTTTACAAAAATTTAACTATAAATATATTTAATAATAAGCATAGCTTTTTTATAGTTTTAGCTTTTATGATATTTTCATAATAAAATATATAAAAAATATATAAAAAATATTTTACTTACATATTTTTGAATGTAACATGAGATAAGACAAAACCATATAATACTAATATCTTAAATGTAAAGGGGATTTTAGTATATGGTTTTGACAGGAGCTCATTATATTTACATTTTATTTATGCTAGCCATCCTGATTATAATGATTATGAAAAAGGATGTAATAGTACCATGTATATTAGGTATATTCTGCCTAGGATTATTTTACACTCAAAGTATACCTCAAGCAACGAATGCAGTATTCAATGCTCTTATAGTTTCTTTAAATGAACTTGCACCAGTAATTCTTATTATATCCGTAATGGTTGCATTATCTAAAGCCCTAGAAGACAATAATGCTATTAACTATATGATAAAACCTTTTTCTAAGATTATAAAAACTCCAACAACAGCATTCTTTGTAGTTGGGATTGTAATGTTCTTATTATCATGGTTCTTCTGGCCAACACCAGCAGTTGCATTAGTAGGAGCAATATTCTTACCAGTAGCTATGGAAGTAGGATTACCTGCAATAGGTGTTGCTATGGCCCTTAATTTATTTGGTCATGGTTTAGCTTTGTCAACAGACTTTGTTATTCAAGGTGCACCAGCAATAACAGGTGGGGCAGCAGGAATAGAAGCTGCTCAAGTTATAAGTGAAGGTATGCCACTATTTTGGGTAATGGGGATAGTTACTATAGCAGCAGCTTTTTATTATCTAAGAAGAGACCTGAAAAAAGGTATGTTTAAAGAAGAGTTAAAGCAAGTTGAACATGTAGAAATAAAATCTTTTAACAAAAAAGCTAAAATAGCTACTTTATTAGTGTTAATAGGTTTTGCATTAGATATAGCTGCTATGTACGCTTTAAATTTAAAAGGTGGAGATGCAACAGCACTATTAGGTGGAACAGCACTTCTTTTAATTGTAATTATTAATGCTATGAATCATAAAAAAGATTGTTTAGACTCAGTTTGTAAGAATGTTATAGATGGATTTGTATTTGGGATAAAAATATTTGGAGCAATAATCCCAATAGCAGCTTTCTTCTATATGGGTGAAGTAGCACCAATAACTTCTGTACTAGGAGAAGTATTACCAGCTGGATCTCAAGGATTATTATCTGATATGGGTATAGCATTATCTCAAGCAGTACCATTAAATAAACTAGCAGTAGCAAGTATACAAACTGTAGTAGGTGCAATTACAGGACTTGATGGTTCTGGATTCTCAGGAATATCATTGGTAGGTTCATTGGCATCTGTATTTGGAACAGCTGTAAATGCAAGTGTTGGAGCACTTTGTGCTTTAGGTCAAATTGCTGGAATATGGGTTGGTGGAGGATGTTTAGTTCCTTGGGGATTAATATCAGCTGCAGCGATTTGTGGAGTTAGCCCAGTAGATTTAGCAAAAAGAAACTTTAAGCCAATAATGATTGGATTTGTTGTGACGACAATAGTTGCAGTGTTCATTATTTAATTTACAAAATATAAGGAAAAATCTTAAATTTCTAATTGGCTTGATAAATTCCTCCTATTTTCCTATAATGTAGACATATTATAAAATCAATAATTATAAATATAGAAAAAATGAAAATGGGAGGAAGTATGAATAATAAGAGATTGAGAGCTTTATTAGGTGCTGGAGTATTAACAGCAGCTATGGCATTTACAAATATAGCTGATGCAGCGACTAAGTATGCAATGACAACAGCAAATTTAAACTTTAGAACTGGTCCTAGTACAAGTAATAAAATAATAACTACAATAAAGAAAAATACTAAGGTTGAAGTAGTTTCATATGATGGCAAGTGGGCAAAAATAAAATATAACAATCAATTAGGGTATTCTAGCAAAGATTATCTTTCGGAAGTTAGTTCAAGTAGTGGATCAACATCAACAACGAAGAAAACTGGAACAGTAACAACTGATGTATTAAATATAAGAAGCGGAGCAGGAACATCATATTCAAAAATAGGAACATTAAAAAAGGGTGCTACAGTAAAAATTCTTCAAACAAGTAAAGGATGGCACAAGATAGAATTATCAGGTTCAAAAACAGGATGGGTAAGTGCAGACTACATAAAAATAACTACGAGTTCTAACTCAGGAAGTACATCAGGCGGAAGTTCAAGTAGTGGATCAACATCAACAACAAAGAAAACTGGAACAGTAACAACTGATGTATTAAATATAAGAAGTGGAGCAGGAACATCATATTCAAAAATAGGAACATTAAAAAAGGGTGCTACAGTAAAAATTCTTCAAACAAGTAAAGGATGGCACAAGATAGAATTATCAGGTTCAAAAACAGGATGGGTAAGTGCAGACTACATAAAAATAACTACAAGTTCTAACTCAGGAAGTACGTCAGGCGGAAGTTCAAGTAGTGGATCAACATCAACAACGAAGAAAACTGGAACAGTAACAACTGATGTATTAAATATAAGAAGTGGAGCAGGAACATCATATTCAAAAATAGGAACATTAAAAAAAGGTGATACAGTAAAAATCCTTCAAACAAGTAATGGATGGCACAAGATAGAATTATCAAGTTCAAAAACAGGATGGGTAAGTGCAGACTACATAAAAATAACTACAAGTTCTAACTCAGGAAGTACATCAGGCGGAGATTCAAGTAGTGGGTCAAATAATAATGGAAGTGGATCAAATAACAATACAAGTGGTGGAAATACTGAGAATGATTCTAATGATAACTCTACTGAAGAATCTAATGAAATAGGAATAGTAACAACAGATGTATTAAATGTAAGAAGTGGAGCTGGTGTATCTTATTCTGTTGTAACACAAATAACTAAAAATACTAAAGTAACAATATTAAGTAGTAACGATGGTTGGTATAAGATAAAACTATCTGATGGAACTACTGGTTGGGTTAGTGCAAGCTACATAAAAATTGATAATGGATCTAGTACAACTCAACAGCCATTACCGATACCAACATCAACGCCAACCTATGTAGATGCACCAGTTAATACAGAAGTAATGAATTCTGAATATGATAAGTATCAAAATATGCTAACAATGAAAAAAGATGTAAGTGAAGGTCTAAAATCATTATCTATAAAATCTAACGAAGATTTTGATGTAGAGTACAGCATATATGGAAGTGGTAGTTGGAAAACTGCATCTAATGGAGCAGCATTATCGAGCTCAACTATAGAAGGAGTAAAAATAAATTTAAAAAATGCCCCATCTAATTATCATATATTCTATAGAGTAAAGGTAGCAAACCAAGGTTGGCAAAATTGGGTTAAAGATGGAGATATATCAGGAGAAATAAAAGTAAATAAAGCAATATCAGATATAGAAATAAGAGTTGTAGTATCAGATAGTGTAAATCATATGGTAAAAGAAACTATTGCAGTTGACTTAGGGCACAATGTAGCTAGACCAGTATTAAGAGGAGCTGTAAATGGAATATATGATGAAGACTATTTAATAAGAGAAGTTGGTAAAAAAGTTGTGTATAAGTTAAGAAGCTTAGGATACAACGTTGTTGAAACAAAACCAACAGGATCTTACTCACAATCAGATGAGTTAAAATTAAGAGCACAGGCTGCAAATGCAAATGAGGTAGATAAGTTTGTATCTATACATTTCAATAGTGGAGATAAAGGAGCAAATGGAACTGAAGTTTATTACTCAACAGTAGCAGGTTCAAAGTCATTAGCAACAAATGTAACTAACAACATAGCTAACTCATTTAGCTTCAAAAACAGAGGTGCAAAAGATGGAAGTCATTTATATGTACTTAAAAATACTCAAATGCCAGCAATATTAGTAGAAGGATGCTTCTTAGACCAAATAGATATGGATAAATTCATATCTAAAGGAAGTCAGGCATATCAAATAATGGCAGATAACATAGTAAATGGAATAATTAAATAATAGATTAATATTTCTATAATTAAAATAGGGCTATCTATATTCAGTATTATTTGATCTGAATTAAAGATAACCCTATTTTTTTATTTATAGTTTTCTGCTCTTACTTGGAAATATGATTGAGGATGGTCGCATACTGGACATACTTTTGGAGCTTTTTTACCATAATGTATATGGCCACAGTTTTGACAATGCCAAGCAACTTCCTCTGATTTTTCAAATATAACTTCATTTTCTAAGTTTTCAAGAAGTTTAAGATATCTTTCTTCATGTTCTTTTTCAATTTCGCCAACAGCTTTAAATAAGTAAGCTATTTTAGTGAAACCTTCTTCTTCTGCTTCTTTCGCGAAAGTTGCATACATATCTGTCCACTCATAGTTTTCACCAGAAGCGGCATCTTTTAAGTTTTCTGGAGTAGATGGTATACCATCATGAAGTAGTTTGAACCATATTTTAGCATGTTCTTTTTCATTATTAGCAGTTTCTTCGAAAATAGCTGCTATTTGATTGTATCCTTCTTTTTTTGCTTTTGAGGCATAGTAAGTATATTTAGTTCTTGCTTGAGACTCTCCTGCAAATGCAGCTAATAAATTCTTTTCAGTTTTACTTCCTTTTAGTTCCATAATATCCCTCCAAGATTAAGATTACCTAAGGTGATTATAATTATTAGTGTCTAATATTAATCTTATACTAAAAAAAGGAATATGTTAAGTAAGATAGTTATTTTTTTATGTAAAAATAATTTTTAATTGAGCAATTTAAACTCATAACCAGCATTTCTAGCAGAGTCTATAATTTCACCTAAAATTTCAGTATTAGTTTTTGAAACTGCATGTAAAAGTAAAATTGAACCATTATGTAGGTTATCTAGAATCTTATGTTTTGCATAGTTGATCTCTGGTTGCTTTTCTGGATCCCAATCATCATAGGCAAAACTCCAAAATACTGTTTTATAACCTAAATCATTAGTCATAGCTAAACTTCTTTCAGAGTAATATCCCATGGGAGGTCGGAAAAATTTTTTCATATCTAATCCGGTAATTTCTTTATATTTAGATTCAACATCAGAAAACTCTTCTTTGAATTTAGTAATATCAGATGTCAATGTTGGCATAGAGGAATGAGTTTTACTATGATTTCCTACTATATGGCCTTCATCAACCATTCTCTTAACAAGATCAGGATTTTTTTCTAAATAATAAGAAGTAACAAAGAATACTGCTTTTACATTCTTTTCTTTAAGAACATCCAATATTTTTGAAGTATAGCCATTTTCATAGCCTTCATCAAAAGTTAGATATAGTGTTTTAGTAGTTTCATTAACTGGCCCATTATAAATAGCATTGTAATTTGATAAGTCATAAGTTAGTTTAGGGTTTATTGCAGGAGTAGTGTGAGTGTCATTTGGTATATAGAACCAACTAGTAATTTCATTATCTTTGTTGCTGTAATCTGTAGTAGTACTTTTATTTGTTGGATTATTATTTATACTAGAATCTCTATCAAGAGAAGTATCATTATTAGTATTATTGTTATTAGAAGTTTCTTGTTTTGGGAATTTATTATTAGAGTTTGATTGTTCACTATTAAAAAAAGAGGTTTCTTTTACTTTGTCAAATAAAGTACAACCCGTAAGACAAAGTGATATTGTTATAAATAGTGAAAAATAAATAATTATTTTACGCATAATTTTATACCTCCTTACACATAATATTTATGTTATTAATTTTATTAACAAAAAGAATAAAATTTAAACCTAATATTATGGAAGTTTTAAGCAAGATATCATTAGATAATACTCAACATAATAAAAATAAATAAAAAATATAAAAAAAGTATTGCTATTATTTTAAATCGATGATATAGTAATACTTGTCCGAAAGAGAAGGACAAAAATGAACTTTGAAAATTAAACAGTAGGTTAATTTATAAAATTAATTCTTATAAAGAATTATTCGAAACAACCAAACAAAGCCAGATATATAATAGTATCTGAGCCCATGTCAAACCACAACAGGATTTGAGTAACGGGATTTACCTGAATGAATATGAAGGTAAAGATGTTGACGAAATGAACGTAGTGAATTTTTATTTGAGAGTTTGATCCTGGCTCAGGATGAACGCTGGCGGCGTGCCTAACACATGCAAGTCGAGCGATTTACTTCGGTAAAGAGCGGCGGACGGGTGAGTAACGCGTGGGTAACC
>NZ_JACRWE010000006.1 GCF_014323405.1 Romboutsia faecis
ACGAAGTTTGCTCTTAATCCTTCTATTACTTCTTCATCTACACCTTGTGCTACACCTATTCTGTGCTCATCTGCCCAGTTTAATTCTCCTGACATTTCTTCAAACTTGTCAGCCCCTACCTTACATACTGGACATACAAATCCTTCTATAGTTTCTCCTTCGTGGATGTATCCACATACTGTACATACGAATTTTTTCATAATTTTCTCTCCTCCTGATTTTTAACTTGATTTATATACTATCTTACATTATTTACTATTTTGTTATGGCATATATATACCACTTAAATTTAACTTTAAACAATTTTTTATTTCTTATATATTTCAAATGTAATCTCATTGGTATATATACCCAATGAGATATCACTTAAACAATTTATATAATAATTTAAACTTACTTACCAAAATGTCTTTCTAATAATCCTAAGAATGCTTTACCATGTCTAGCTTCATCTTTACACATTTCATGAACTGTATCATGTATTGCATCTAATCCTAATTCTTTAGCCTTCTTAGCTAATTTTAATTTTCCATCAGTTGCACCATACTCAGCTTCAACTCTTACTCTTAAGTTTTCTTTAGTGTCAGCAACAACTACTTCTCCTAGTAATTCAGCAAATTTAGCTGCATGTTCTGCTTCTTCAAAAGCTATTCTTTTGTATGCTTCTGCTACTTCTGGATACCCTTCTCTATCTGCTTGTCTACTCATTGCTAAGTACATTCCTACTTCTGTACATTCTCCAACGAAGTTTGCTCTTAATCCTTCTACTACTTCCTCATCTACACCTTGTGCAACACCTATTCTATGTTCATCTGCCCATTTCATTTCCCCTGACATTTCTTCAAACTTATCAGCTCCAACTTTACATACTGGACATACCTCTGGTGCATTTTCCCCTTCATGGATATATCCACATACTGTACATACAAATTTTTTCATAATTTTCTCTCCTCCTGATTTTAATTTAATTTTTAATTATATATTCCAATGTGTACTTTACATTTATTTACTTTATAAGATAATAAATATATACCCGTGACTAATATATTCAAACACCTTTTTATATTTTTTTAATTATAAAAAGCTATACTCTGTTTAACTCGAGTATAGCCTGATATTATTTATAATAAAATTTTTATTTGTTTTATCAAATCTACCTATTAAATGCTATTCTTTAAAAGAAAGGATAGAATGGAAAACCAAAGTAAGGATATGGTAATAAGGACAATCCAATTAAAGCACCTAGTGGGAAAATTCTAGGTCTAAAACGTCTAAATCTTCTCTGACGTTCATATGACCCCTGCTGTCTAGGTTGACTATCACATTCTTGGTCCATCACATCCTCGCCTACTAACATAGTAATACGATCATCATTAACCTCTACAATAATCCCATCATACATACTTCCATCTGACATTGTTAGTATAATATGATAATTCATTAACTTTTTACATTCTTCATATAATTGTTGCTGATTTCTGTTATAACCACTTCTTTCTAAAGCCATATATTAATCTCCCCTTTATAATGATGATATTTATAACCTCTACTAGATCATAATATTCATTCTAAAAAAATATGGGACGGTTTATTATAATAAATATTTTTATTATAGGTTATGTCATACTACTTGATTGTATATGTTTAATATTGATAAAAATAGTGTCTTTAAACTTAAAAATGAATACTATGGAACTAGGTAAATAATATAGTCTAAATCCACTAACATACTCTTAATCTATATATTTAAATTTGGAGGATATTTATGAAAAATAAAATTTCTAATATCTTGCATAATATTATATTTCATAACCATAATACAACTCGTATCAAAATAAAATCAACTACTTCAAGGCAATTTCCTTTTGATATTGAGATTGTTGCTGAAAAATTATATGTACCATGGGCAATAGATATAAGTAATGATGGTAAATTATATTTTACTGAACGTTCTGGCTCAATTAGAACTATTGAAAATAGTAAACTTAATCCAGAGCCACTTATCACATTTAACTTTCCATTTATAAGCCAAGGTGAAGGCGGTCTAATGGGCATTGCACTAGATCCAAATTTTTCACAAAATAATTATATATATGTTATGCATACCTATTCAGAGAATAATAGAATCTATAATCGAGTTATTAGATTAGTTGAAAATAAAAACAAAGCATCTATTGATCGTACTCTTATAGATAGAATACCTGGAGGTCAAATTCACAATGGAGGAAGAATAAAGATAGGTCCAGATAAAAAACTTTATATAACAACAGGTGATGCTGGAAATCCTGCCTTAGCTCAAGATATAACAAGTACTGCTGGTAAGATACTGCGATTAGAGTTAGATGGTAGTATTCCAAATGATAATCCGTTTCTAAATTCACCGGTTTATAGTTTAGGTCATAGAAATCCTCAAGGGTTATCATGGGATATCAATGATATAATGTATGCTTCAGAACATGGCCAGTCTGCACATGATGAAATAAACATTGTAAGGCCAGGATCGAATTATGGTTGGCCTCTAGTTCAAGGAAATGAAGATTCCACAGATATTATAGTTCAAAAACCTTTAGTACACAGTGGAGAAATTACATGGGCACCCTCTGGTATTGCCTTTGTACTTCAAGGAGCATGGAAGGGAAAATTGCTTGTTGCTACTCTTCGTGGACAGCAACTTCTTGCCATATCCCTAAATGAAAATGGTACAGTAGTAAAGGATATAACATCATGGTTAAATAATGAATATGGACGTCTACGTGATGTTATTCAAACTAAAGATGGGTCCATTTATCTAACAACGAGTAATAGAGATGGTAGAGGAAACCCTGATATATCTGATGATAGAATTATACGTCTTACACCTAAATAAAAATTAACCTTTGTGCAATTTGTACAAAGGTTTTTAGTTATTATAAACATTGTTAAAAAAACATTTTCAGAGTATCATTTAATCATAGTATATAATTAATTTATCAGGGGGAATAAAAATGTCTAATGTAACTTTAACAAATATTTGTAAGTCTTACAGCAATGGATTTAATGCTGTTAAGAATGTAAACATTGATATACAAGATAAGGAATTCGTAGTTTTAGTAGGTCCATCTGGATGTGGTAAATCTACAACTTTAAGAATGATAGCTGGACTTGAAGAAATTTCTTCAGGAGAATTACATATAGGGAATAGATTAGTTAATGATGTAGACCCTAAAGATAGAGATATAGCTATGGTTTTCCAAAACTATGCTTTATATCCTCATTTATCAGTTTATGATAATATGGCATTTGCTTTAAAACTTAGAAAAATGCCTAAGGATGAAATAGATAAAAAGGTAAAAGAAGCTGCTAAAATACTTGATTTAGAAAAAGTTTTAGATAGAAAACCTAAAGCTTTATCTGGTGGGCAAAGACAAAGGGTTGCTCTTGGTCGTGCTATAGTAAGAAATCCTCAAGTTTTCTTAATGGATGAGCCTTTAAGTAACTTAGATGCAAAACTTAGAACATCAATGAGAACAGAAATAAGTAAATTACACAAATCTCTTGGAACTACATTCATATATGTAACTCATGACCAAGTAGAAGCTATGACTATGGCTGATAGAATAGTTGTTATGAAAGATGGTATAGTTCAACAAATAGCTACTCCACAAGAAATTTATGATCATCCAGCTAATATGTTCGTTGCAGGATTTATAGGCGCTCCTCAGATGAACTTTATAAATGTAAAAATAGAAGAAAAAAATGGGGAAATATATGCAATTAATAATCAAATAAATATACATTTAAGCAAAGGCAAATGCCAACCACTTATAAAGAATGGATATATTGGAAAAGAAGTTGTACTTGGTATAAGACCTGAAGATATACATATAGAAGATTTATTTATCGATAATAGTTTAGATACTACTTTTGAAGCTGAAGTTGAAATAAGTGAATTAATGGGAGCAGAAATCTATGCTTACTTAAAATTAGGAAATTCAACTGTAACTGCTAGATTTGATGGTAGATACAGAGTAAGATTCGGTGATAAGATAAAGCTTGCTATGGATAAAGAGCACTTACATATCTTTGATAAAGATACAGAGTTAACAATAATATAGTATAATTTAGATAAGATATAAGTATACGTTTATATATTGCAAAGTAAGGCAAATTTGCCTTACTTTTTTATTTTTGACACTTCGCCACATTTTTCGAAATTTATTATAGATATTCTTCATCTATAAGTAATTTTTATATTATTTTATAAAGATATTTTAATCAAAAGCTATAGTATTTCGGTATCAATTAGTGATATATTTAACTGAGGTAATAATTTACTTTATATTTTCAAAAGGGGGATATTCATCATGATAAATCTTGCGAATTTTATAGAGAAACAAACTAATAAGAAAGTAAATATATTTGAATATAAAAACCAAGAATTAAAAACTAACCAAGAATTAATTACATTTAACAATTCATTATATATAATTGAGATGGAAAATGAAAATTTTTTATTAAACATGTCTAATTATTTTTATCTAGTATATCAACAAAACTTAGATCATAACATTCTAAAAGATATACTCTTCAATTTATACGAAGATATAAACATTGTAGAGTACAAAAAACATTTATTAATAGATTCAAAAACAAAGCTAGATATTAATATTAATACTACTGAAATAATAGAGGCTGAGACTTACTCTAATACTTATATTTTTGACTTAGATAAAGTAGATAATTATGAAATTTTAGATTTAAAAATTGAGCTATTTAATAAATTATTACCTACTATCTTGAAAAATAATACTTCGAATAAATTTATAACTACGAAGGATTTAATATTATATAGAGATATATACATATCTTCTAAAGACATGTCTATTTGTAAATTAATTGACTTTAATAAAATAAAAACTATTGATGAAAACTTGTTATATACCGGAATCAATTTCATTGAAAATGATTTAAATATATCAAAAACATCTTCATCTTTATTTTTACATAGAAATACACTAATTTATAGGTTAGAGAAAATAAAGGAATTTCTAAACTTAGATTTAAAGAATTTTAAAGATGCTATGGTTTTCTACCTTAGTATTAATGCTTATTTTATATCTAAAAGTATTTAAAAATATATAAACAAAATAAGAGTATCTTTGTATAAATAAATTTGATTTTTCTTCTCAAATTACTTATACTTAGATACTCTTATTTTTAATAATATACTTTATTTTTTATGATTAAAATATCTATTTAATAATCCAAGGAAAGCTCTTCCATGTCTAGCTTCATCTTTACACATCTCATGAACAGAATCATGTATAGCATCTAGCCCTTGTTCTTTAGCTATTTTTGCAAGTTTTAATTTACCTTCAGCTGCACCATATTCTGCTTCTACTCTTGCTTTTAAGTTATTTTCTGTGCTTGCTTCCACTACTTCACCTAACATTTCTGCAAATCTACTTGCATGATCAGCTTCTTCATATGCTATTCTAGTATATGCTTCTGCAACTTCTGGGAATCCTTCTCTATCTGCTTGTCTAGCCATGGCTAAGTACATTCCTACTTCTGTACATTCACCCATAAAATTAGCTCTTAATCCTTCTAGTATTTCATCATCTAATCCTTGACCTATTCCAATTCTATGCTCATCTGCCCATTTTAATTCACCTTTCATTTCTTCAAACTTTTCTGGACCAACATTACATACTGGACATTTTGTAGGTGGTGCATCACCTTCATAAATATAACCGCATACAGTACAAACCCATTTTTTCATTTTTACTTCCTCCTTAAAACCTTTTGATTCTTATGTATTTTTTATTAAGTGTAAAAATTTAATTTAATTAATAATAATCAAATAAAAAAAATCATATTTATATTATGACTATTAGTTTTACAATTTATACTAAAGTGATTTTTATGTTTATTTTTATGGCATGTATATTTTTAACTTTGTAGTTTATGCAATATAAATATAAAATCGTATTTATAAAGGAGGAAACAAAATTGAGCTTTATAAGTGTATTTCTTATGTCCTTTGCACTTGCCATGGATGCCTTTGCAGTTTCTATGACTAAGGGCATGACACTAAGAAAAATAAATTTCTCAATTGCATCAAAGATAGCTTTATTTTTTGGAATATTTCAAGGTATTATGCCTTTAATTGGTTGGTTTATAGGTATTCGATTTGAGTCATATATAAAGACAGTGGACCACTGGATAGCCTTATTCCTACTTGGATTTATCGGGCTAAAGATGATTCTTGAAGCTAAAAATGACAATTCTTTAGATGATATTTCATATGATAAATTAGGAATAAAAGAACTTATTGTATTATCTATTGCAACTAGTATTGATGCCTTAGCTGTTGGTGTTAGCTTTGCATTTTTAAACGAACCTATATTTTCGATAAGCTCAACAATAGCAATTGTTACTTTTATATTATGTTTTTTAGGAGTTTTGTTAGGTAAATCTATAGGCTCTTTATTTAAAAACTACGCTCAAATAGTAGGAGGTATTATATTAATTTTAATAGGATTTAATATTTTGAACGGTCATACAGGAATTATTACAAGCTTTTTTTAATATTTTTACATATGAACAATAAAAAATAGATTAAAATTTTATTTTAATCTATTTTTTATTAATTATTTGTATGCTTTCTATTTAGAAACTACACCTTTTTTATTTAATCTGAAAATCACTGACATTACTGTACCTACTCCTAATATTACTGCTAAAGCTATCTTGTATGAAGTTAATTGATTCATTGAATCTCCCCCTTAATCATTAGTATGTTCTTGTAATCATTGCATTTTATTTTATTAATGATTTATGACTTTCTGATTAAATAATATATCTTTTTTATAATACTATTATATCATTAAAAAAGTAATTATCTTACTAATACTTTAAAAATAGCCTTTTTTACATTCTCTTTTTGTTTTACTTTTAATGCTGTCATATGAGCATCTTCAGGATAACATACTAAAAAGTCGCCTCTTTTTAATTCAACATATGAATTTGGTTCACCATCTAAGGATAGAAAATCATCTTCCTCTTTATACTCATTTTGCATTAAATTTTCTATAAAATTTAATGCAATTTTTTCACTTCCTTCAAGAAGCAAATGAATATCTATATATTTTTTATGCGCTTCCCAAAATCTATCTTCTTTTTCACAAGTCTCATATCCTACTATATTTACGAAAATTTCATCTCCATCTATTACATAACTTCCTTTTTCAAAATCTACTAAGTCATTTTTCCTTGCGTACTCAAAGCACGTTAGTATATCTTTATTTAAATTTGAATAAGTTTTTTCATGGTTTATACTTCCAAATATCATGATAGACTCCCCCTATATTGTATTTTACTACAATATCTTCCACATATTGAGTTATATATCCTCTTTTTAATTTACACTAATCATAACTTTGTCATCTAAATCATTAATACTTAAAGTTATAGAACCTCCTTCTGATGTGAATTTAGCTGCATTGCCAACTAAATTCACTATACATCTTTCAATTTCATAAGGATCACACCATTAAGGGAGTTCTTAGCTCATGATATAAGTTAATTGATTGGATATGTCTCTAAAACTTCAAACTCTTTAGTCACAATAACTTCAGTTGTGCTATCTTACGTAACTGAGCATATGACTTTTCCTCCATAGCCATAAATAAAGTAATATTTAGTAGTATTGCTATTATAAATTTATTAAAAAATCTATTTAAATTCATATTTTTACCCTTCGTATATTTTTGATTTCTTATACTTTACACTACATTATTTCCTATTTTTAGGCAATGTTTGACACTTTAAATATTCATAAAAAAAACTTGCAAAATATTAAAAATATCTCACAAGTTTTTAATTCTTTTTATTTAATTTCAATAAATAGTTTCTATGAATAAATATCAGAAAATTCTATATTGCATTTTTCTATCTGTGTTATTTTTGATATTTCTCTATTTGAAGTAATATCTGAACTATCATTAATAACTCTGTTCGGTAATTCAAAAGTAAACTCTGAACCTATACCTACTTCGCTATTTACATATATATTTCCTTTTTGAAGTTCTACTAAGGATTTTACTAAAGATAATCCTATTCCACTTCCTTCACATTTTCTATTTAAGTTGTTATCTATTTTTTTAAACCTATCAAAAATTACATCTAATTTGTCATTAGACATACCAACTCCGTTATCCTTAACATGTATTTTTACTTTTTCATCATCTGCTATTAATTCTACGTATATACATCCATCTTTATCAGTATATTTTATAGCATTTGATAATAAATTTAAAACTATTCTTTCTATTTTATCTGGATCACAAGCAATTATCTTTTCTTCACAATTAGTATCAAATATAAGGTCTACTCCATGATCTTTTGTATACTGTGCTACTGATAATGTTATATTTTCTACTATATCAACAATATTATAATTCCCAAGCTGTAACTTATAATAACCTGAATCTATACAAGTAATATCAATAAGATTATTTACTAGTCTTAATAATCTATATGAATTTTGTTTGATATAGTTTATATGAGATTCCAAATTTAAACTATCATCCCAAGTTATTTTATTCTTATCAACATTTCTTTGCATAAGCTGCATTGTTCCTAATATTATATTAAGTGGAGTTCTAAATTCATGAGATATATTTGCAAAAAATTCATTCTTTAGGCTTTCCATATGAACAGCTTCTTGTAAAATTTTTCTTTCATGTTCTTGTTTTCGCTGATCAGTAATATCCTTTGCTGTAATTATAAACTCATCTTCATCTCTAAGTATCTTATAGTTAAGTTCTGTCCACTTATAACTACCATCTTTACAAATCATTTTAATAACTATGCAACCTGTATCATCTTTTAAATCATTCATGGCTTTTTTATACTCATCTTTATATTCTTCATGAACTAAGTCAAGCATATTCATAGATAGTAACTCTTCTTGGGACCATCCCAAGTTTTTTGACCAATTACTATTTATATGTTTTATATCTCCGTTTGCACTTATTTTAGCTATAAGGTCTACTGAGATTTCTATTAATAGTTCTAATTCACTTTCTATTAATTTTCTTTTTTCAAACTCGTCTTTAACTTCCTTTGACAAGGTGTGACTTTTTATCATAGTTGCAATATTTCCTGATATAGTCTTTAGGTAATCGAATTTATTAAACCTTAAAGTATCATTTCCTAAAAATTTAAGTACTAAAAAACCAATAGACTCATCATTAAATTCCATATTATAAATCCCTATGTTTTCTATTTCGTTTTTTAACATATGATTTTTTAAATATTCATTACATACATCATTAATATTAAAAATACCATTTAAATTTTTTACATTACTTAAATCACTAAGAATATCTAAATCAATTTCATCATCATGCTTATAATTATTTGCTTGACCAAGATTTAAAACTGTGTCTAAACACGACTTCTCCTTATTTATTAATAAAACAGATACTCCATCACACTTAAAATGATTTATTATATTTTCACCAATATTTCTTATTAAGTCCTGAATACTATTCTTTGAATTAGTATTCATAAGTAGATTATTTAAGTTATTCATTTCTTTATGATTTAAATACATCTCATTTTCTAACTTTTTTTGTAAAGTTATTTCTTTTGTATAACCAATAATATACTCAACATCATTATTTTTATCTAATATAGGAGCTTTATAAATCTCAACCCATGATTCAGAATCTTCTTGGCTAGTATAATTTTCTGTTAACTGAATCTTTTTACTTTCAATAACTTCTCTATCCATTGCTGTAAAAGAATCACATTCATCTTTGCTCCAATAATCCTTTACTGTTTTACCAAGTATATTTAGTCTCTCATCTTTTAATTCTTTTGCATAAGATTTGTTTACATATATGTACTCACCTTTTGTATTTTTTAGCCAACAATTAATATCTAGATTATCTAGTATTTTCTCTAATTCTTCTCTTTTATATGTTTTTTCACAACTATCTTTAGCTACGATAAATATATATTTTTTATCATTAAAAGATTCTAGTACAACTTCACCATATATAGAAATTTTATTACCATATTTCGAGCATAAATCAAAAGTTAGTTCTAGTTTAGCTTTTTTATTATTTTTTTCTATATATCTTTTTAATTTTTCATTTTCATTATAAAGAATTTCTTTTATATCAATATTTATTAATTCTTCCAAAGTATATTCAAGCTTTGTTAAGACACTTTTATTACAAAATTTTATCTCACCGCTTGAATCTAAAATTATAATATAATCATTTATTAGGTCTAATATTTTTTCCATGCTTTCCCCTTTACAAATTGTAATATCGTATATATGAATATTTGTAATTTTTTATCATTTTATGTAATATAATACATAATTAATATTAAACTATTTATATAACATTCGTAAATATTTTTATTACTTAATAATAAGATAAAAATCATGTTGATAATTTTATCAACATGATTTTTGAATTTTACAATTTATAATTATTTTAATATTTTATTATTCTCTATATGCCTTTAATACTTCTTGAATAGATACTTTATTTATTCTTCTTTTAGCAGCATAAGTTCCAATAATAAATATAACAATAATAATTATTAAACCTGCAAATAAATGCCATATATGAAATTCAAACGGCATAACCATACCAAACATTCTTCCCAGATACTTTATAATATAGTCAAATCCTATTACTGTTAAATAAGTACTTACAAAGTAAGATAATA
Source organism: Romboutsia faecis (assembly GCF_014323405.1). GTDB lineage: Bacteria > Bacillota > Clostridia > Peptostreptococcales > Peptostreptococcaceae > Romboutsia_E > Romboutsia_E faecis. The sequence goes on from NZ_JACRWE010000006.1 coordinate 10,735, forward strand.
TAGCGTATATTAAATAGCTTTTCAGGATCATGGAATTAACCTCTTTTTTAGAATATCCCATTACCTTTAATAAAGATATATTATAATAATTATCTTCAATAGTTAATGTCGTAAGCATATAAAGCACTAATACTGCAATAAACATAGCAAATCCAATCATTCCATATACAGCTATTTCTATGAATTTTTGCATTAGCTTACTTTGTTCCATTATGTCATTTTTATTTATAATGCTTAAATAAACTTCATCGTCTAACTTTTGCTTTGAATATACACTATTGAAAAAATTTTCATTTATTCCTATTCCTAAACTTTTTCCCTTAGTGACTACCTCTGCAATATCCTCTAATCTCCAATAAATAGTTTCTGTTCCATAATCCTTAGATACATTAGCAACTTTTCTTTTTAAAATTTGATCATTTACCTCAAGCTCTATTATATCGCCTGCTTTAATATTGTGAATTTTACTAAAACTTGTATTTATTACTACACCATTATTTAGATCTTCGGTTATATCTGCACCTTTTTTATTATATAACTTATGAAGTTTATTTTCTGCTAAGAGACCTTTTATATTAATACTCTTATCTTTATATTTAACACTATCAATACTTATAAAAGGTTCTTGATTATCTTTTAACTTTGGTAATCCTTTTGTAAAATCCACATAACCTTCATAAACATAATCTACATTATTATAATAATCTGTTGTCATTTTTTCAAAAAATCCAATCATCATGAAACTCATAATTATTAGCATAGAAGATAAGAATATACCTATAAAGAATACTACAAATTTACTAGTATTATTAAATATAAAAGAGTACTTAAATTTAGTTTGAGCTTTTGCATCTTTAAAAAGTTTATTACATAATTTATTTAACTTACTTATCTTTTCTTTTTCACTTGCTTTAAGTAAGCTAACAGCCTTCTTAGATAATATTTTTTTTATTACAATATATGAAAGCCCTAAAATAATAACAATTGGAAAGCATATAGCTATTAATAATACAGATATATTGGTTTGTATAGAAGCATTAGGAAGCAAATAAAAGTCTAAGTAAAAATTTTTCATAGGATTGGATGCATGCATTCCTCCAATATACCCTAATATCAACATTGGAAAAGATATAAGTAATAATACTATTAAATAAGGAAGTATTATCTCATTTTTAGAATAACCTATAGCCTTTAATAACCCTATTTGAGTTTTTTCATTTTTTATAACCTTATAAATTAAGATTAGTATTATCATAACTGCTATACTAGAAATAATTGCACTTAAGACTATTGTGGCTTGTTGACCTGCTTTTAACTCCTCATATATAGCTCCACTTCTTATTTGATTTTTCGTTGATGTAATATTAGTTACAAAATCTAGCCTTTCTTTTTTACTAAATGTATTTACTACTTTTTTATCAAAATCCCTTATTACTTTATTATAATTATCTTTATATTTTTCATTTTCCATATTTTCAGAACTTTTATTTTTTACAATACCAGAAAAATAAATTGACTCTTTTCCTTTAATATTTTCATATTCATTATTTGTTATAAGAGCAACTGTTATTCTTGAGTTATCTATAATAAAGTCTTTTCCATTTACGGGTAATGTTATATCTGGAAATAATACATAACCTGTAATAGTATAAGATTTGTTATTGATATCTATTTTATCCCCTAACTCTAAATTGTTTTTCTTTGCATAAATTTGAGTTATCGCAATTTCATTATCATTACTAGGCTTATTTCCTTTTTCTATGTATGAACGATTTATATTTTCTCCATCCTTCACAAAAGTTACTTTATTTCCTTTTGATTCTCTTTCATAGTTTACAGTTTTATAATTTCTTTCTTCTAATTGAAATTCATTATATTCTGATTCAAATTCATCAATTCTATTTCTTATAATTTTATTGTATAAACTTTCATTTTCTCTTTTTATATCACCTAAACTATAAGCAAGTATACTATTTATAAGATCCTTATCTTCTTTGCTTAAGCTTTTTATATCTCCTTCAGTTATCCCATCTATTATTTCAACTGAAAAATCCTCTTGATTATAATCTAATACAAATTTTTCAAAAGGCGATTTTAAACTATCTAAGGTGTAAAACATCATAGTATATAAAAAAGAACTAAGCCCTATAATAATTCCTATAGCTAATAGTTGTATTTTCTTTTTCTTGAATATATTCAAGGTGTTTTTTAAAAGAATTTTTACGCCCATAGTATTTCACTTGCCTTTCTTTTATCTTGATTTTCTATAATATCTACAATTACACCTGAATTCATTTTTATAATTCTATCTGCCATATAAGCAATATTTGTATTATGTGTTATTACTACTGTTGTAGTTTTTAAATTATTATTCATTACTTGGATAATATTTAATATTTGTTTTCCATTCTTTTCATCTAAAGCACCTGTAGGCTCATCACAAAACAATATTTTGGGATTTTTAGCAATACTTCTAGCTATAGATACTCTTTGCTGCTGACCACCAGACAATTGATATGGGTATTTATCTCTTTCTTCATACATAGAAACTGACTTTAATACCTCATCTATACCCAGAGGATTTTTTCCTACTGCTGAGCCTATCTCTACATTCTCTCTTACATTAAGATTTTGCAATAAGTTATATTGTTGAAATATAAATCCTAAATAATTTCTTCTAAATTTAGTTAATTTGTCTTCATTATAATCACTTATTTTTATATCATTAAAATATATTTCCCCTGTGCTTGGAGTATCTAATCCACTAATTACGTTTAAAAGCGTGCTCTTTCCACTTCCACTTGGCCCAAGTATTACGATAAATTCTCCATCTTTTATCTCTAAGTTTATATTTTTTAATGCTACTGTCTCTACATCACCAGTTTTGTAAATTTTGCTTACATTTTTTAATGTAATACTCATAATAATTCCTCCAATCACTCGACCTAATGGTCATACTTAATAAAATTTGAACAATCTTAGTTTGAAAAAACTTATATTTAACACCTGTAAAAAATATTAATAGTAAAATTGTTTAAAATATAACTCCTTTTAGATTAAAAAATCTAATATTTACATAAAATAAATTCATGTAAATATTAGTTGTTGTAGACAAATCTTTGTTTTAATCTACAAATTTCTTCTTTTGTATTTACAATGTAGAAAAAACTGTTATAATATAAAATGATTTTGAATACTAATGTTATCAATTTTAATATTATGATTTCTATAATTAATAGTTTTTTATTAATTATAGAGTTAAAAGGTCGGAGGTATGACTAAATGAAAAATATATTTAAAATTTTCAAAAAGGACCTTAAAGATGTATTTACTAATTTTGCTTTACTAACAGTAATAATTGGTCTTGCAATTTTACCTTCTTTATATGCATGGTTTAATATCAAAGCATCTTGGGACCCTTACGGAAACACTTCAAATATCCTAGTTGCTGTAATCAACGAAGATAAAGGAAGTAAAATATTTGATAAGGATGTTAATATAGGTGATAAACTTATTGATAAACTAAAAGATAATACATCCTTAGGATGGCAATTTGTAAGTAAAGAAGTAGCTTCAAAAGGCGTTGAAGATGGTACATATTATGCTTCAATAGAAATTCCATCCAACTTTTCTGATAACTTAACTTCTTTAGTTAGCGAAGATGTTAAAAAAGGTGAAATAATATATACAGTAAATGAAAAAATAAATGCTATTGCACCTAAGATTACTGATAAAGGTGCTTCTACAATTCAGCTAGAAGTAAACCAAACAGTTGTAAAAACAGTTAGTGAAGTAATGTTCGAAGCTCTTAATGAAATAGGAGTTACTCTTGAAACAGAACTTCCTAAATTAACTAAAGTAGAAAGTTCTCTTGTTGAAGTACAAAGTAAGTTTAAAGATATAGATAAAACTATAGATTTAGCTTCTAGTGCTACAGTGCAAATAGCAGATATAGTTAAAAGTCTCCAAAAAGATATGCCTGCTATACAAACAACTTTAAATAACTCAATTAATTTATCTAATGATGTTAAAACATTTTTAACTGATACAAAGTCAAGTATTAACAGCATTAGTCCTGTTATCAAAAGTGACTTAGAAATAATCAATAGTGTATCAGCATCAGCTTCTAGTGCTGTATCTGATTTAATAACCGCTTTAGATAAAGGTTATGAAAATGCGCCTGAATTAGTTGATAGCTTGGCTAATAAACTTTCTAGCTTATCTTCAACTTCAAAAACTTTAACAGAGTTTTTAGTTAAGCTAGATAAAATAACTCCAGGTAATTCTCTAAAAGATGCTATAGCACAATTACAAAGCATCAACTCTAAATTAGATACTGCTATAAGTGGATTAAACACTGTAAAAGATCAAATAGCTAATGGACAAAAACCATCTTTAACTAATTTAAATGGTATACTAAAAGTAACTAAAGATATTAACAATATAACATCAAATATATTAAATAACTTTGACTCAAAAATAGTTACTCCTATAAATAATATATTTGATCAAGGCTTTACAGTTGCTAATAATGTTTTAGATGTTTTAAATAGAGCTGAAGAAAAACTTCCTAAAGTTAATAATATACTTGGAACTGCTTTAGAATTCTCTGGAAGTGCAAATGATACTGTAGACTTTATAAAAGAAAAAATGCCTATGGCTAAAAATATAGTAAATGAATTAGTCGATGCAGTATCAAAGGTTAATAATAGTGATGATATGGCTGATTTAATAGCTCTATTAAAAAATGATATTGTATCTCGTTCTGATTTCTTAAAGCAACCAGTTGATATAGTAACAAATACATTATATCCAGTTGCAAACTATGGTTCTGCAATGACACCATTCTATACTGTACTTTCTTTATGGGTAGGAGTATTATTACTTTGCTCTTTACTTTCAACAGAAGTACATGGTGAATATAAACCATATGAAGTTTATTTTGGTAGAGGGCTTACTTTCTTAGCTATAACCTTAGTACAAGCACTTATAGTTAGCTTAGGAGATATATTCTTACTAAAAGTAAGTATGATAAATCCATTATTATTCGTTTTAATTTCACTATTTACTGCTCTAGTATTTACATTCATAGTTTACTCACTAGTATCAGTATTTGGTAATATCGGTAAAGCAATGGCAGTTGTATTATTAGTAATTCAAGTTGCTGGTTCTGGAGGAACATTCCCTATTCAAGTAACACCTAAGTTCTTCCAAGTTCTAAATCCATTCTTGCCATTTACCTATGCAATTTCGGCACAAAGAGAGGCTGTTGCAGGAGTTTATATGCCTAACTTAAACAAAGATATAATTATGCTATTAATTTTCTTAGCAGTGTTTATCATCTTAAATGTATTATTGAAAGGGCCTATAAATAAAGCAACTTCTGGTTTTGTCAAAAGAATGGGTGAAAGCGGACTAACTGAGCATTAATATAAAAATAATAATTATAAATACTTATTTTAAATATTTTTGTAATTTTATTGATTATGATTTTAAATAGTGCTACTATTTAATTAATAAAATATTTGTAATAAGGCCATGAAGGTTTTTAATCTTCGTGGCCTTTTTTTATGTCGAAAAAGGGGGATTTTATGGGTCAAGTAGATTTTTTTAATACTGTAGCAAAAAATTGGGATAATATGATTGAAATTAATGATTCCAAAATAAACTATCTCTTAAGCAAATTAGAAATTAAAGAAGATGATAGTATTTTAGACATTGGTACTGGCACTGGTGTGTTAATACCATTTTTAGACAAGCTAGCTCCAAAGGGAATTATAAGAGGTGTTGATATATCTAAAGGAATGCTTGAAGTTGCCATTGAGAAGTATGGCAACAGATCAAATATAACTTTTGATTTAGTTGACATTGAAAATGATGAAATTAATAATGAATATAATAAAATTATTCTTTATTCTATGTATCCTCATCTAGAAAATAAAACCGACACTATTAAAAAGTTAGTATGTAACAATTTAAAACATAATGGTATTCTTATGATTGCTCATTCTAATAGTAGAGATTTTTTAAATAATCTTCACTCAAATGCAGATAAAAGAGTAAAAGATTCTTTATTGCTTGAAGTAAATGAGCAAAAACAAATATTTCAAAATGCTGGACTAAATGTAATTGAAGCTTTTGAAAATGATGAAATGTATTATGTAGTAATACATAAGAAATAATATCAATTATAAATTTAAAGACTTATTGTCAGGGGGAGATTTATCATGAAAACAAAAAAAATAGCTTTATCAGGACTTTTTATAGCCTTTGGAATCATACTACCTATGGTTTTTCATATGTTTAGTATGGGAGGATCTATATTCTTACCAATGCACATACCTGTATTAATGGCAGGATTCTTCTTAGGACCTGTGTATGGTGCAGTAGTTGGTATAATAACACCTATACTTAGTGGTTTACTGACTGGAATGCCACCACTTGTTCCTGTAATGCCTATAATGGCTTTTGAACTTTGCGGATATGGACTTATAACTGGTCTAGTTTTCTCTAAAACTAGTAAAATTTATATATCTTTGATATGCGCAATGATAACTGGTAGATTATTTGCAATAGTAGGTGCTTATCTTGTATCTTTAACTTTAGCACCACAAATAAGTGCGATTACTTATGTAGTTGGTGGACTTTCTACTGCAATACCTGGTATGATAATTCAAATTATATTTATACCTATTTTAGTTAATTTATTATTAAAAAATAAAGAAATTGCAAAAGCAGTTGCTTAGTTTATATTGATAATTCTATGTATTTTTTACATATAATTATAAATTAATCGCAGTAAATATCCCTTTTTACTAAAAAAAATGCTGAATCAAATTAAATTTGATTCAGCATTCTTTTTATTTTGATTATACTATATACTTTCTTGTCTAATATTTTCTATTATATTTTCTTTATTTATCTTTTTCATTGGTATATATGATGCGATAAATGTTATTACAAATATACCTATAATACATATAATAATACTACTCCAAGGAAGTACAAGTCCAAATTGAATAATATCTCCAAGTATGCTATTCATAAGTACTACCATACCTATACCGATAGGAAGTCCATATAATAATGATAAAATTCCATATAATATCCCTTCTAAACATATCATTTTATTAAACCCACCAGGTGTGACGCCTATTGATTTAATAATAGCAAGCTCTCTTTTTCTTAAGTTTATATTTGTACTTATTGTATTTACAATATTAGTTACACTTACTAAAGATATAACTGTTATAAACCCATATACGAATACCTGCATTGCCATAATCGACTGCTCCATTGCTTTTGCTTCTTCTATTTCATCGACTATTTTATAACCTTCTTTATTAGCAATTTCTTTTATTTCATTTCTTGTATTTTCTTGTTTATCTGTACTCATATATACAGAGTTACCATATGATTCAAAATTAAATTTTTCTCCAACTTCATCATAAGTAATAAAGTCAATCCCCATATAATTATAGCTATAAGCTCCTGGAATTAAGTCATCAGTTATAGCCATTACCTTTAGTTTGATAGTTTCTTTTACTTCTTTATCATTTTCTTCATCATAATAACTAACATAAGCATCTATTGTATCTCCTACCTTATAATTAGTTAATATAACTTCCCCTTTTTTCCCTTTTTCTTCATAGTAACTTTCTCTTACTAAGATTACTCCATTTTCCCTTATGGCAGTTTCTTTATCAAAGCTTCCATCTTTTAATTTAAGATTATTTATTGCTATATCTCCAGGCATCTTCACCATTGAATTAATAAAATCATATGAGTATTCATTGCCTACTTTTTCTTTAGTGTAATAATTTTCAATTAAGTCTTTATATGTTTGATTTATATCTTTCTCTTTAACATTTAATCCAATTCCATAATCATTTTGAATAGCAATATTATTTATACCTTTAATATCTTTTAATTCATTTATTATTTTACTACCTTCATTGCTTCCATTTTTATATATATAAATATCATGATTCATTTGACCCATATGAACTGTATTTGCTTTTAAAAATAATGTCATAAAACCACTAAATGATATAAAAATTACAATACTAATTATTAGAGAAAATAATGTTGTTCTAAATTTCCTTTTATTTCTTCTTAAGTTCTTATAAGCAAGTACACCTTCCGTGTTAAATAATAGTCTAACTAATTTAGAGTCTTTTACTTTTCCTAATTTATAATTTCCACTATTTTTTATTGCTTCTAGTGGTGATATTTTAGCAGCACTTATAGCTGGTAATAATGCAGATATAAGTATTGTTATTAAAACTATAACTGTACTAAATATCATTATATATGGGTTATAAACTACTCTTAAGTTCATGTCAGCTATAAATGAAGTTTCAAATAATGCTTGTATAGTTTTAAATACTAAATCTATTGCAACTGTTCCTGAGATTAATCCTATAGGTATCGCAATTATACTAACTAAAATACCTTCTATAAATACAAGCTTCATTACTTGAGATTTTGTAGCTCCAATAGAATTAAGTATTCCAAATTGTTTCTTACGTTCGCTTATAGATATGCTAAATGAATTATATACCGTTGCAATAGTACAAACTATAACTAATGAAGTAACTAAAGCTATAATTGATGTCATACCATTATTTATATTGGCATAAGCACTAGCACCTTGTAATCTTAATAAGTGCTCATTGAAGCTTAAATTTTCATAGAATTCATCTGTATCATTACTATAATGCATTGAACTATTTTCTTCAGTATTTTCTTCTGTAGTTCCTGTTTTTAGTCCTAGATTTTTTGATATTTGTGATGCTATAGTATATACTTCTTTTGGTTTTTTTACAGCAATAGAAACATTAAAGTCATCATTAGCTGGCTGATTATTTATATCTAAATAAGTTATGGCTGTTAAAATACCAGATTCATATTCAAAGCCAGGTTTGTTGATTATTCCTACGATCTTGAAACTTTTGCTTTTAATATCTTTTAAAGTTTCATTTTCACTTTGCCATCCACTTATTTCTTCTCCATTCTCATCTACTCTTTTTCCTATATCAAGAGTTATTGTATCTCCTATTTTTTTATTAATTTTTGATGCAATATTTTCACTTAATACTATTTCTTTATTATTAGTGGGAAGGTTTCCTTCTTTTAGTTTTATTTGATAACCATCAAAAGTAGTTTTGTCATATGCTTTAACTTGCATTAAATTATCTTTCTCTGGATTTATCTTTGCATACCCCAAGTTATCACTAAGACCTGATTTAGTAAGTCCTGCTGACTTTGTTATATAATCTAAATCACTCTTTTTTATATCATAAAAAGTCGCATGAAAATCTCCATCATTTTCTATAGTTTGTCTTATTTGATAGTCCATAAAACTTTCGTATATATTTCCTATACCACATATAAGTGCAGTAGACAGTATTATACTTACAATAGTAACTATTGTTCTTTTTTTATTTTCTTTTAAATATCTTAAAGTTAGAGATGTATATAAATTCATTTATATCACCTCATCACTTTTTATAATTCCATCTTCTATAGTTATAACTCTATCTGCTTGAAGGGCTATATTATTATCATGTGTTATCATTATTAATGTTTGATTATATTTTTTAACTGATAACTTTAATAACTCTAAAACCTCTTTTGAGTTTTTACTATCTAAGTTTCCTGTTGGCTCATCTGCAAGAACTATTGATGGTCTATTTATAAGAGCTCTACCAATTGATGTTCTTTGCTGTTGACCTCCACTTAGCTCATTTGGAAGATGATTTTCTCTTTCCTTAAGTCCTAGAGTTTTTAATAAATCATCTAAAAATTCTTTATCTATCTTTCTATTATCTAATTCTGCTGGAAGTAATATATTCTCCTTTACACTTAATACTGGTATTAAATTATAAAATTGATATATAAGTCCTACATTTCTTCTTCTAAATATTGATAAATCTTTTTCTTTTAAGCTATATATATCTACGTCATTAATATAAACATTTCCATCAGTCGGTCTATCAACTCCCCCTAATAGATGTAAAAGTGTACTCTTACCACTACCACTTGGACCTACTATAGCCACAAATTCACCTTTTTTTATAGATAAATTTACATTTTTTAAGGCATCTACTTTTGCCTCACCACTACCATAACTTTTAGTTAAGTTTTCTACTTTTAAAATTTCCATTCTATCCTCCATAAATTTTCCTTGACTTTATACTCTTAAGTTTACAGATTTACTCTTACACTAAGGTGAATTTAAAAATGACATATTAGTCACTATAGGTTTTATGAAAGATAATATGAAACTCAGCACCTTTATTTTTTTCACTTTTGACATAAATATCTCCATGCTGACTTTCAATTATTGATTTTGCCATAGCAAGTCCTATTCCTACGCTATCTTCTTTTGAACTACTCTTGCCTTTATAAAATCGTTTAAATACATTTGGTAAATCTTTTTTGTCTATACCTTCGCCACTATCCTTTATTACTATTTCAGAGTACAGTGGGTTTTGTTCAAAGTTTATTTTAATGCTTCCATTTACCGGAGTATGTTCAACACAGTTTTTAATTACATTTACTAATGCCTCTGTAGACCAGTTAATATCACCATTATAATAAGCTTCTTCATTTCCAAATATAGTAAGGTCTATATTTTTAAGTTCAATTGGAATTAAACTTGGCTGTACAGATTTTCTTATTAATTCATTAATATTAACTTTTTCATTTTTAAAATCAATTACTTTCGCTTCAACCTTAGAAAGTTTTAGCATACTTTTTATAAGCCACTCCATCCTTGTAAGCTGAGACTTTATTTTATCTAAAAATTCTATTTTAGTTTCTTTTGGTAAATCCTCATACATTAAATCATTTAGTATAATAAGTGATGTCATAGGTGTTTTTAGCTGATGTGATATATCGGATATTGTATTATTTAAAAATACCTTTTCAGCGTTTAAAAGCTCTACCTTCTCTTTTAATATAGTAGTCATCTTTAAAAGCTCTGTCTTTAAAAGACCTATTTGACCTTCTTGATTTCTATTTTTCATTTCATAATTTCTTCCTTCTGAACTGTGATAAACATAGTCAGTCATATCCTTTATATCTTTATATATTTTCTTGAAGTAGCATAAAGTTAAAATTAAAAATAAAAGAAATACTATTATTACAAATAAAATATTTACATTAAATATATCCTTAATACTTGAACTTATAATTGGTTCATACTTTAAATTAATACTAGAATCATAATTGTACTTGTTAAGTACTTGTTTTCCTAATTCTACATTTTCTTTTGATTTACCTTGAGTTATTATATCTACTATATCACTTTCTAAATCAGGATTCTTAGCTAGTATTTGTCCTAATATTGCTTGATTATTTTCCACAACCTTGTCTTTAATTATATTTACATTTATATAACTAACACCTAATAATAATATTATTGTAATTAAAAATAATCCTATAAATCCTCTTATAAATCTTCTTATTTCCACATTAGATAGAAACATCATTTTCACATCCATTCCACTTATATCCTAGTCCCCTTACTGTTATTACATGTTGTGGATCAGTAGAATCATCTTCGATTTTTTCTCTAAGCCTTTTTATATAAACTGTAAGTGTATTATCATTTACAAAATCATAAGTAACATCCCATAACTTTTCTAATATCTGGCTTCTACTTAATACTGTATTTTTATTTTGTATTAAAATTAATAATAGCTTGTACTCTACAGAAGTTAAGAAAATCTCTTCTCCATTTTTATAAACTCTAGCTTCTAAAGTATGTATACTTAAATTTCCAAACTTTAAGACTTTTTTACTTTCACTATTTTTACCTCTTCTTCTAAGTACTGCTTTTATTCTAGAAATAAGTTCTCTAACTCTAAATGGTTTTGTTATATAATCATCACCACCAATATCTAATCCCATAACAATATTTACTTCTTCATCACATGCTGTTAAAAATATTGTTGGAGTATCTTGAGTCTTTCTAATTTCCTTACATAAATCATAACCATTTCCATCAGGTAACATTACGTCTAAAAGAATTATATCGTATTCTTTTTTTTCTATATTTTGTCTGCTACTTTCTAAATCCTTACATATATCCACATTAAAGCCTTCTTGCTCTAGAGCATATTTTACACCAAAGGCTATTGTACTATCATCTTCTACCATTAATATATTTGTCATAATGTCCTCCATTTAATATTTATTATCTATAATTATTATACAATAGCTTCATTAATATAATAGTCTAAATAAAATTACATATTAGTCACATAATATACTTTGTTTAGTTTTCAAAAACGCGGAAAAAGAGGCCTAAAGAAATAGTTGATTGGCGCAACTATACATTTCTTTTAAGCCTCTTTTCCGTATCATAAAAATTATCAAAGGAAAGTTACTAAATTTAATAGGATATTTAATAACTTTTTCACATTTTACATCTAAAATTATTATATTATATCTTTGTTGACCTTGTCAACTAATTTCATTATTTTTTTATTGACCACATCAACTTTTTTTATTCTTCATACTCATCATATTTATCTTTACTTATATCATCTTCATTTATATTAGTTTCATCTTTATCTACTTTTATTTGTTCGACATAATGACTTAACTCTTTAGGCGATACTATATCTTCATTTTCAAAATTTAATCTTCTTGAGTTAAACTCATCAACCTTTTCTCTTAATTCTTTATCTTCAGCTTCTTCTCTTTTTTTAACTTTTTCTTTTATATATTCATTTTCATAATAGTCTTGATCTAATTCATCTTCATAAGATTGTAGGTATTCTAAATCTTCATCTAATTCTCTATCAGCCATACAGTTTTTTATGGCTCTATATGAAACATATGCTCCTACACCTGCTAAAACACCAACAGCTGCATACATCATCATTTTTTTATCTTTCATTCTTCTTTCAACTTCTTCTTCAGCTACTTTAGTTATAAGATATTTAATCATTAGACTTCACTCTCCTAGTATTTTTCTTCTACTAGATATAGTATTTGTATTATTAAAATAAAAATTATATTATATTATAAAATACATATATTGTTATTATTTCCTAGATTAAATATCTGATACAAATTAACTATAAATATATTATATATCTGATAGCTCTAATTTTACTTTTTCACTTAAATGATCTATACTAAAATCTGTAACTTCTAAATCTTTTGAATTATCCTTTTGTAATATTATCTTTACAATTGTTCCTTTATTTTCTACACTACTTATGTCTATTGTTCCATTTAAAGCTTCTACCATTTGTTTTACAATACTTAAACCAATTCCGCTTCCTTCACTTGTTTTTATTGTACTTCTATCCGCTCTCTCAAATCTCTCAAAAATATTTTTTAATTTTTCTTTAGGTATTCCTACACCAGTATCTTTAATAGATATAATTATAAGCTGTTCTGTATCTTTAATATTTACATCAATATGTCCATTTTTTTGTTATATTTTATTGAATTAGACAATATATTTAGCATTATTTTTTCCATTAGATCAGTATCTATTAATGAATATATCTCTTCTTGTTCTGTGTCGAAAACTAATTCTATATTTTTATCTTCAGCATAATTTAAAACGGATAAAGTGATTTCTTCTACCAAGTTAACTATATTTACATATTTTAAATTAACATTAATTATATCACTTTCTAATTTAATAGAATCTATAAAATTATTTGTAAGTCTAATCATTCTATTGCAATTTTGCTTAATAATATTATTAAATTCTAATAAGTTCCCATAATTTCTATTTTTAATATTTAAGTCTTGCATTTGTACTGTAGAGTAAATTACATTTATTGGTGTTTTAAAATCATGCGAAATATTTGCTAGCACTTGATCTTTTATTTCTTCTTTCGTTTTATTATATTCTAGTTCTTCTTTTATTTTTGCTAGCTTAATCTTATCTTCCATATTCTTTATTATTGATATATTTAATATTTTATTATTTCTATTTTTTAATATAGTAGTTTGCTCTCCATAAAATTCAGTATTATTGAAATTATATTTCAAATTTAAATATTGTAAAGAATTACTTATATCATTAAGATTTTTAACACATTCTTTTTCACTTTCATCCACTAGTTCTTCAATTGTTTTTCCTAAAATACTATCATTATTTTCTATATTAAAATATTCCTTAATTTTTTTATTTATAAATACTATTTTTCCATCTTCTGATACTATTACACCATCAGGAATATACATCAATACTTTTTCATACCTATGTTTATAATCTTTAAGACCTTTGCTTACTTCTTCTAATTTTTCTTTTTCCTTTAATAGATTTCTATAAAGTATTTGATTAGGTCTTTTGATAATATCAAAATAATATATTCTAGTAACGCATATAAAATAAATAATGCTAGTTATTATTGAAACTAAATATGTAAAATTCCCATCTATATTCATGGATTTTCTTAATATTTCTGATAAAAATACTATAGATATATGAAAAACTCTAGCTATATAGTATATATACAAATCTTTTAAAGTTCTTTTTGATGCTCTTTTATCTATATTTTTAAAATTTTTTAAAGCATATAACAGACCTAATATAAATGTGAATGTTATTACATAAAATAATATAGTCACGCCTTTTTTTGTGTATAATTTAGGGAATATTGTTGTGTTATAAATAAGAAGTACACCTATAGATGTAGATATAAGACATATATTAATTATTTTATTTATATTTAATTCTATTTTCTTACTCTTAGTTATTAAAATTAATAATATAACCTCTATAGTAGTTGCTAATACATATATTTGCAAATCCTTATTTAAATCAATGGGTTTATTTAAATTTGTTAAAATACTAAATCCACCAACTATATTCATTATTCCCTTAATTGTAAATAACATTGCTATTTGCTTATAAATTTTATCTTTATTCAAGTCGAAATTTGATACAGTTACTAAAAAGCAGCATATAGCTATACAACTATTTAATATTAATATCATATTAAATAGTATTCTTGTATCAACTCCCTCAAATAATAAATAGCCTATAATTATTATAAATAAATATATTTTACTTATACTTTTAATACTTTCACTCATACAATTCTAATACCTCCTGACATATTAATAATAATACATTTACTGGTAATTTTCTACATGAAATCTATTTTCAATATTTAAAGGTTTGTAATTAAGTTTTTATATTATAAGGCTTAAGAAATTTTCTTTTTTCTGTTATACTATCTATATAACAACTATTAAATAGATTGAGGTGACTTTATGATTTTAAAATTAGATTTTAATAGTGATAAATCTATATATATACAAATAACAGAGGAAATAACTAAAGCAATAGCTAAAGGGGAACTTAAAATTAATGAATCATTACCTTCAGTTAGAAGTATGGCAGAAAGTATAGGTGTTAATCTTCATACAGTTAACAAAGCATATAATCAGTTAAAAGATGATGGATTATTAAATATTGATAGAAGAAAAGGTGCTATCATTGCGAATTTACCTATGAAAGAAAATAGTAAAACAAGAGAATCTACAAAAGATGACTTAGAACTTTTAACTGCTAAATCTTATTTATCTGGCATGACTAAAGAAGAGTTTTTAGAGTTAAGTAGCAAATTATTTGATTCTTATGAGGTGAAACATTATGAATAATATATTATATTTATCTTCATATTTTCTTCCATTAATAATTTTATATCTTATTTTTAGCAACATGAATATTCTTAATGGTAATAAGTATTTGTACGGTGTGAATATAGATAAGAATTACATTGATGAGAATCAAATAAAGGCTTTTAATAAAAAGTTTAAATTTTATCATACTATAGGATTTATTGTAGTACTACTTTTATTTATTATGTTTATGTTTTTTTCAAATAATATCGAGATAGGATTTACTTTTGCTTTAATTGCTTATTTAGTATATAGCTCTATTATTTATGTAATACTTCATAGTAAAATAAAAAATATTAAATCTGAGTTATTAAAAAACAATGTAGTTTCAGAAAGAAAAACTGCTCAAGTTTTTGTAGATATGGAATTTTTAAATGAAAGGGATAAATTGATAAATAAGTTTAAATACTTATATCTAATACCAATACTTATAGTTTTAGTAGGATGTATATTTACTTTTATAAATAAAGATAATTTAGGTGAATATATACCAACGCAATTTGATTACAATGGCTCTGTTCAAGACTTTATACCTAATACTACTATAAACTTATTAGGATGCTTATTATCAATGTTAGGTTCAGTAATTTTAATAAGCTTCATAAGTATTAGCTCTTTAAAATCTAGATTAAAGGTTGATACTGAAAATATCGAAATAAGTAAATCTGAAAATATTAAGTATTTAAGAAAAACTGGTTACGGTTTTTTCATACTTGTGATTTCATTTACGCTACTTGCTATTTGCTCATTTATAAGTATGTTTGGTATAAGTATAAATCCTTTTATATTTAAAATAACAACATTTATTACTTTAGCATCAGTGGTCTTATTATGTTTAAATTTTGTTAAATCTCCTAATTCAAAATATACATCTTCTTATTCTTCTGAAGATGATGAGAAAAATTGGATTTTTGGTATGGTATATAACAATCCTAATGATCCATCTTTTATGGTTCAAAAACGATTTGGTATAGGATGGACTATAAATATAGGTTCACCTTTAGGAAAGTTATTTTTTATAACTACTATAGTAGCCCTTGGATTTTCATTATTTAGTTTGATAAAAAATATGTTTTAATTAGAACTATTATTAGCTCTTATTAAAATTATCATATAAAAGAGTTGTATTATAATGATTAAATAAGCTAATCTTTTAAATAACAGCTCTTTTTTATTTCTTATGATATAATAAATTTATATAATTTAGTATTGGAGTGTACATATGAGTGATATAAATATAGGCGAAAAAATATCTCTAATTAGGAAAAAACAAAATTTAAGCATTCGTGATTTGGCAAAACTAGCTGAGGTTACACCTTCTCTTCTTAGTCAGATAGAAAGAGGTCTTGCTAATCCTTCAGTAAACTCTTTAAAATCAATTTCTTCTGCTTTAAATGTCCCTCTTTTCACATTCTTTATGTCTGAAGTTAACAAAGAGGAGTTAATAGTTAGAAGTGATAATAGAAAAAAAGTTATATTGCCAGGAAGCAATGATGTCATTTATGAGATTTTATCTCCTAATGATAATTCTAATGATTTGGAGTTTGCAATTATGAATTTAGCTCCTAATACTTCATCTTGTAATGATCCTATTCATCATAGAGGTTATGAAATTGCTTATATCCTAGAAGGTGAAGCTGTACTTTATATGGATGAAGATAAGTTTATTTTAAATAAAGGTGATAGTGTAAAAGTACCTGTAGGTGTTAATCATAAATGGGAAAACCAATCAGATAAGGAAAGTAAAGTTATATTTGCAGTTGTATTGTAATAATAAACTAGATTTAATATGGTGTTCATATTATAAACTATTTTGATACAAAAAAGTAGGAGCATTTGCTCCTACTTACAAGTTATCACTATATTAATATTACAAAGTATTATATATCATTTAAGTTTTAGTGTTATAAAACCAAATGAAAACTTTTTAATTAACATTTCATATTCTTCTTGTATTCACTTAACCTTTTATTAATACTTTTTACTTTTAACATATTATCATAACCTTTTGCTAAATAAAAAGCATATTAGATGTACATCTTCACTATTCATCTTAAGCAGTATATCTTTTCTTCCAGACTGTATAAATCCTCTATGTAAATAAAACTGATAAGTAGAGCCACTATCTGTATATAAATATATTAATTTATCTTTTTCTTGTTTTTCCAATTCCTTTAATAATAAAGAGCCTATACCTTTTCCTTTGATAGTAGGGTCAACTGCAAAGAAATTAATTTCTCCATCAACCTTATTATTCTTTTTAAACTCTTCTAAAAGCATAATATTAGCATTATCATATCAACTAATAAAACACCCACTAACTCATTATCAATATAAGCACCTAGTGCTTTGGTAGCTTTAGATATTTCTAAATACCAAAAATATTTACTATATAGTTATAATTCTAGTTTATTACTTGTATACCAATTTAAATTCATTCCTTCAATTGCAAATTTTCGAGCTTTATTAAAGTCTTTTTTCATCAACTCTTTTATTTTAATATCCATAATATACTCTTTTATCCGTTTTAGATAAAGTTTTTACAACATATTCTGATTTAATAAATTTATTTATTATTTGAGTAGCACCAGACTTTGAAACTTTTGACTTTGATGCAAAATCAGATAGTGTTATTTGCTCTGAATTATATATAATATCTAGATACTGAAATTCTTTTTCTGTTAAATAATAGTAGTTTAATATATCAGAACTATCATAATATTTATCCATGAAATTGTTATATATTTCATTAAATACAAAAATAAAATTCTTCATAAATCCTCCTAATAGTTAATTAAATTAATTAATTTGCTTAACTATTATATCCATAAAAAATATGATATGATAATTCCTTTACTTGATTTAATTATAATTTTATATTTACCTTGTTCAATGTAATTAAACTAATTAAATTGCATTTGACACATTTAAACTTTTTTTGTACTATAATTATATAGTTAATAATTTTAATAAATAAGGAGATTGACAATATGATAATAACAACATTTGGAGCAATTATTGGCTTAATAGTAGCAATTTTACTTATTATAAAAAAATTTGAACCATTTTATTGTTTAGTATTCGGTGCATTAGTTGGAGGACTAGCAGGTGGTGCTAATTTAGTTGATACTGTTGAATATATGGCTAGCGGTGCTCAAAGTATGGCTCCTGCTATTCTTAGAGTAATGACATCAGGTTTTTTAGCTGCAACATTGATTAAAACTGGCGCAGTTGAAAGAATTTCTGAGGAGATAATAAAAATACTTGGCATGAAAAAAGCAATATTAGGTATTGTATTGTCATCTATGGTACTTGCTGGTGTAGGAGTAGATTTAGATGTGGTTGTCCTTACTGTTGGACCTATTGGAATGTCTATAGGTCATAAATTAGGATACTCAAAACTTGCGATACTTTTAGCAGCACTAGGTGGGGGAAAAGCAGGAAATATTATTTCTCCAAATCCAAATACCTTAGCAGCTGCAAGTAATTTCAATGTAGAATTATCAAGTGTTATGCTTGCAAATATAATTCCTGCTATATGTGGAGTTTTAGTAACTACTATTTTAGCAAGAACATTAATTAATAAAGGTAGTAAAATTGACATGGAGATAAATATAGAAGAAAATGAAAATTTACCAAGTTTATTTGCTTCTTTAATAGGTCCTATAGTTTCTATTTGTTTGTTATTCTTAGGGAATATTTCTAGTATTGTAGTTGATCCACTTGTAGCATTACCTGTGGGTGCTGTTGTAAGTATTATTGCTACAAATAATCTAAAAAATACTAAGGAGTATTTAGCTTTTGGAGTAACAAAAATGCAAGGCGTATGTATTTTGCTACTTGGAACAGGTACTTTAGTTGGAATTATTCAAATGTCTAATTTACAACATAGTACTATAGAGTTATTAGAAGTTATGAATATACCTCAATTTTTATTAGCACCTATTTCTGGTATGGTAATGTCACTTGCTACTGCTTCTACTACTGGTGGATCAACTATTGCATCATCTACATTCTCAGAAGTAATTTTAGATTCTGGTTTGTCTGGAATCTCTGGTGCTGCTATGGTTAATGCAGGGGCATGTGTATTTGAACATTTACCTCATGGTGCATTATTCCATGCAAGTTCTAAAAGTGTTTCAATGGATATAACTGAACGTTTTAAGTTAATTCATTATGAGATACTTATAGGTATTATTATAGTGATTGTATCTACTATAATTCAATTTGTTTTTGGTTTTTAAAAAATTAATCTATAATAAAATAGGAGTATACTATGTTTATTTAACATAATACACTCCTATTTTTATTCTTTTATTATATCTCATACTATAAAATTAAAGTTATATTTTTTATTCAAAAGTATAATAATTTATTTTATCATATAACTCAGTTGATATTAAATACCATGCTTTAGTTCCGTTAATTTCTCTTAAAATAAAGCATTTATCTTCTTCACATAATCCAAACTTATTTCCCTTATTATCTTCTATAAATAAATCAGGTGATACATTCACTTTAAAATTAACATCTTGCCAATCTTCTCTTTTTAACAATTCCCCTATGTATGCTACTTCATTTATATCTGTTATATATTTACTTTTATTTGTTTCAATATTTTTTATAGTTAAGTTTATCCCTTCATAGGCCATTTCATTAAATTCTAAATCTGTTTCATCTATAGTATAGTCTATTAAATAAGTACTAGTTTTTATACTCTCAATCCCATTATCATTTTTCCTCATAGGAAAATATTCTAATGATACTCCTCCTATAATTAGAGATTCATCTGGCAACTTAGTTGTAGAGTAATCATTTAAATTGATTCCATATAGACTTGTTTCTGATAAATATTGATTATTTTTTTCATATCCTATTATATAGCTTTCTGCATCTTTATACTCTTTAAATTTTACTTTATCTAATATGTCTAGTAGACTTTCTACTCTTAAATCATTCCCATTATAATTATCGTGATAAATTATATAACCATCATGTTCATTTACTTTATTTACACTTATATCACATTGTCCATCACTCAAATTAATATAGTATAGTTTATTTTTTAATACATCTGCAATAGAACAGTTTAGGCTTATTATCTTCTTATCTCTAGAATATTTAATATTAAAGCTATCAACATATGTATTTTTCGAAATATCAAGGTCATTCTTTATAAATTCATATTTGTCTTTTAATTCATTAATACTAAATGATTGTACTGTAGCTGTCCTATCTCTATACTCTACTAACTCGTATATTTTATTACTTAAAAGACTTATATAAATCATAACTAAGCCAATAACTACTGCTCTATCTTTTATTTTATAATTCACTCTATTATATTTAGATTTAAATATCATAAGGTACATAAAAAATCCTATAGGAATTATAATTGATATACTTCCTAAACTAAAAACTGTTCTAAATCCTCCAAGCAAGTAAAACCCTATAATTTTTAAAACTAGGTATTTTTCTTCTGTTTCTTTTTTAGAATATATGTATATAAGATATCCTGCTATAAGCAAAATTGTAAGTATATTTAATATACTACTTTCATTTATATATTCTAAAAACTTAAATATATTATTCATTTAGCTCCCCCTAATTATTATCTGCTTTTATCTATTAACTTTATATAAAGCATTATATTCCCATACTAAATTTTCTCTTTATAAATATTGTAAGTTAAAAGTGTACCTTAAACAATCCTATAATTAGACAAAAACACCAGATAACTACTTATCTGGTGTTTTTACTTTATTTCCAAGTTAATATAGGATTTTTAACAGCGCTTGCATCATCTACTCTTTTTACTATTGTATTATGTGGGGCTGATTTTAAAAGTTCTGGATTTTCTTTAGCTTCTTCGCTTATCCTCTTCATTACCTCTATGAATCTATCTAATGTTTCTAAACTTTCAGATTCTGTAGGTTCTATCATCAAAGCTTCACTTATTATTAATGGAAAGTAAATTGTAGGTGGGTGGTATCCATAATCTAACAACCTCTTAGCTATATCTATTGTTTTAACTTCCTTATTATCTTTTCCTAATCCTCCTAATACAAACTCATGCTTACAAATTTTATCTATTGGCAAATAATAAAACTCTTTTAATTTTTCTTTTAAATAATTTGCATTTAATACTGCCACTTCACTACTTTCTTTTAATCCATCATTACCCATAGTTAAAATATAGGTATAAGCCTTAACTAATACTCCAAAGTTACCATAGAAATTTTTAATTTTTCCTATGGACTGTGGCTTATTGTAATTCAGTATATAACTATCATTATCAGCTTCTGTTTTTTCTACTACTGGTACTGGTAAAAATGGTATTAATTCTTTCTTCACTCCTACTGGGCCACTTCCTGGACCTCCTCCACCATGAGGCGTTGAGAAAGTTTTATGAAGATTAAGGTGTACTACATCAAATCCCATATCACCAGGTCTAGTTATTCCCATTATAGCATTCATATTTGCTCCATCATAATATAAAAGTCCTCCTACTTCATGAACTAAACTTGCTATACTTTCTATATTACTTTCAAATAATCCTAATGTACTTGGGTTTGTAAGCATTAAAGCTGCTACTTCATCATTTAATACTTCTTTTAATTTATTTATATCTATAGCTCCATTTTTATCTGATTCAACTTGAACTACTTTAAAACCAGCCATTGCTGCGCTTGCAGGATTTGTTCCATGTGCAGAGTCTGGTATTATTACCTTAGTTCTTTTTAAGTCTCCTTTATTTTCATGATATGCTTTTATCATCATAAGTCCAGTAAACTCTCCATGAGAACCTGCTGATGGTTGAAGAGTTACAGCATCCATTCCTGTTATTTCACCTAGCATATTAGATAATTCATACATTAATTTAAGAGATGCTTGAACAGTTTCTTCTGGTTGATATGGATGTATTTCTGTAAACTTAGATATATTTGCCATGTCTTCATTGACTTTTGGATTGTATTTCATAGTACAAGAACCTAATGGATAAAAGCCTGTATCTACTCCAAAGTTCTTATTACTTAAAAGTGTATAATGTCTTATTAAGTCTAGTTCGCTGACCTGAGGCAAATTTAATTCACTTTTTCTAATTGATTTTTTATCAAATATTTCATTTATATCTATATCATCAATATCTAACTTTGGAAGTGAGTAAGCCTTTCTTCCATCTTTAGAAATATCTTTTAACAGATAATTATATTCTATCATTAATATGCTCCCCCTTAACCTAAGCTAAACTACTAGCTTCTTTATCAACATTTTCTAATTCTTTACTTATATTACTTATGGACTTAACCAATTTATCAATTTCTTCTTTACTTCTTTTTTCTGTTACACAAAATAATGTTGAATCTTGAAGTTCTCTATAATTTTTGCCTAGATCATATCCTCCTAATATATTTTCTTTCAATAATTCTTTATTAATATTCTCTACTTCTATATCTCCTTTAAGTGGAAATTCTTTAAAAAACACTCCCTTAAATAAAGGTTTTAGATTTGTATTATTTATAAGTTCTTTATAAGCATAGTGCGCTTTCTTAGTACAAACTTCTGCTACTTCTCTCATACCATCTTTACCCATAGTAGCCATATATATTGCTGCATTTAAAGCATTTAATGCTTGATTTGAACAGATATTTGAAGTTGCTTTTTCCCTTCTTACATGTTGTTCTCTTGCTTGTAATGTTAAAACATAAGCTCTCTTACCTTCAGAATCTATAGTTTCTCCTACTATTCTTCCTGGCATTTTTCTTGATAGTTTTGATTTAGTAGCTAAAAATCCAACATATGGTCCACCAAAATTTAACGAATTCCCTAAACTTTGAGCTTCTCCAACAGCTATATCAGCACCAATTTCACCAGGTGTTTTTAATATAGATAAAGAAATAGGGTCTACGCTCATAATTAGCATCGCTTTATTTTTATGTGTTATTTCTTCTATCTCATCAATATCTTCTATGATTCCAAAGAAATTCGGATTTTGTATAAGAACACAAGCTGTATTCTTATCTACCACCTCTTTTAACTTATTTATATCTGTAATTCCGTATTCATTACAAAAATCAACTTCTACCACTTCACAGTTTTGATATTTTGTATAAGTATTTAATACTTCTCTAGTTTCTGGTGCAGTTGTTTTTGATACTACAATTTTATTTCTTTTAGTTTGTGCCATACTCATAAAGCAAGCTTCAACTGCTGCAGTCGCTCCATCATACATTGATGCATTTGATATTTCCATTCCTGTAAGTTCTGCTATCATAGATTGAAACTCAAATATTACTTGAAGTGTTCCTTGGCTAATTTCTGCTTGGTAAGGTGTGTAAGCTGTATAAAATTCACTTCTTTGAGTTATATGCTTTATAATTGCTGGGATGTAATGGTCATAAGCACCAGCCCCTAAAAAACAAGTTAAGTCTTCTAAATTTATATTTTCTTTTGCTAATTTTTTTACTTTAGATGATACTTCTAACTCTGATTTTGAATTTTCTAAGTTTAAAGGTCTATTTAATTTTAAATTATCTGGTATATCTAAGAATAGTTGATCTATAGAGTTTAGCCTTATTTCATTGAGCATTTTTTCTTTATCATTTTTAGTTGCTGGTATATATGAATAGTTATTATTAGAATTGTTGTCTGAACTTTCTACTTCTTTTTTATATTGCTTTTTATAAAATGGCATTTTTATTATTTTTGCTTTAGATGTTTTTTTTCTAATTGCTATTTCTATTTCATTTCCTAAACTTGCATATTCACTGTCTATAATCGCAAGACCTAGAGTTTTATTTAAACATGGTGATACTACTCCTGTTGTTACAAATCCTATTGTTTTATCTCCATTCTTTATTTCATATCCATGTCTAGCAATTCCCTTACCTATCATTTCAAATCCTATAAGTTTCCTTCTTACTCCATCATTTTTTTGCTTTGCTAATGCTTCTTTTCCTATAAAATTATATTTATTTAACTTAACAAAACTAGATATTCCACCTTCTAATGGTGATATACTCTCACTTATTTCATTTCCATAAAGACTTAAGCAAACTTCAAACCTTAAAGTATCTCTAGCTCCCAGTCCTATAGGCTTTATATCTTCATTTCCTTTTTCAAGAATACTTTCCCATATTTCTTTAACATCTTCATTTTTGCAATAAATTTCAAATCCATCTTCTCCAGTATAACCTGTTCTTGAAATCAAACAATTTTTATTACACACTTTTACATTTGAATTCATATAAAAGAATTCAACTGTATTTAAATCTATATCAATAAATTCTTGAAGTATCTTTTCTGACTTAGGTCCTTGAATTGCTAATTGACTTATTTTAGAACTTACATTATTTATTTTTACATCAAACTTTGAGCTTTTATCTAAAATATAATCAACATCTTTATCAGTATTTCCTGCATTTAAAACTAATAAATAATATTCTTTATTAAACTTATATACTAATAAATCATCAACAACTCCACCATCTTCATAACACATAGGAGAATATAGAACTTGGTTATCATTCATAATGCTTATATCATTGGTAATTAAATATTGTATAAATTCTTTGGCATCTTTCCCTTTTACTATCACCTCACCCATGTGAGATACATCAAATAAACCACAGCTATTTCTTACACTATGATGCTCCTTTACCATACCTTCATACTCTAGTGGCATCTCCCACCCTGCAAACTCAAAAAACTTTGCTCCACATTTTAGATGACTATCATATAAAGCAGTTCTTCTTAAACTCTCCATTAGTATACCTCCTAATAATATATATATTAAATATGTTTTCCTAACTATAAAAAGAGGATATACGGACGACTTAAATTAAAGTTGCCTATATATCCTCTGTTTGTATACCTGAAAGCGTTACTTCTTCGGTGATTTATATTTCTATAAATCTTTCCAGAGATCCATCAATTAAAGGTATTTGTGCCTGAAAGTTTCTCTAGGTATTGGCATAACTTAGATTGCTTCTTCGGCTTCTTTATATATTAAAGATATCTCCCATTAATCTCACTTGGAATTTATTTACTTTTCACTTAAATTATATGAAGTTAATACTTAAAAGTCAATTAATTAAAACCTTATTTTATATTATAAATTTAAAATTTCTACTAGCAAATTTATTTTTATTCTATTTGTTTAAACTCTTTAAGTTCTTATATCCAAGTCTATTTACAGACATGCTTATTACTTTAAAGAAGAAAATTCCAAATACTAAATTTATTATTATTGCTGGTGCTACTGCTACTAAAAATAGTGCTTCAAATGAGCCTGGTAAACCTACTATTAATTTAGCTGATAGTAAAAATACAATTCCACTTATTAATGTTCCTATTGGTAAAATTATTATAGATACTATAAAATCTTGTGCTTTTTCTTTTATTTTTTTCATAAATGGTAATTTATAGCTTATAAACATTAAAATATATACTAAGTTTACAGTTATGATTTTATCTACTATATTTGGAAGTTGACCTCCTGGGAATTTTGTAGTTAATGCAGTAAATATTCCTGTTACTATACCACATACTAGTGAAGTTTTGTAATCACCTTTATTTATAATCATTATTGTAAATAACATTATTAATGACATATCAGGCTGCATTGGAAGTCCCATTGCTGGTGTAAGTTGATGAAGTAGTAGTCCTATTGCTAAAAGTAATGCATTTAAAGTTAATTTTTTTGTATTTGTTCTCATAATTTATTCCTCCTAGAATATTTAAATAATTTTTATTTTCTTTTAACCAATGTTCTATATCATTTTCCTTTGAGCTATCTCTTCACATCATACTTATCACCACCTTAAATTAAAATTTTATGCAATAAAAAAACTCCGCCCTAAATTAATAGGACGGAGATTATCCGCGTTGCCACCTAATTTATGTACAGTAAAAAATACTATACATCACTCATTCTCAGGTACTATCATACCCTATTCGCTATAACGTGCGACTGACGGTAAAGTCTACTCTCATATAAAATGATTTCAATTTACTCCTCAAAGGCCCATTCACTAAATTTCTTCTTGTTGAGATTCCACCATCCTCAACTCTCTATGTTGAACCTAAACTTAGCTACTATCCCTTTTCTTAGGAATTTATTATTAATTTATATTAATAATATTTTAAATTTTTAATATAGTCAATATTATTTTCTAAATTTTTTAAATAAATTTTTTATTTGTTTTATTTATATGCAAATTTTATTAACTTGTTACTATATAATTTTTAATTATTAACTCTTATTAATTCAAAATCATCAATAGTTCCCCAAGCCTCAGATGGAGCTTTTATTTCAACACTTATTTTAACATTACCATCAGCTACGGGAATATCTTTAATCTCTGGAACTTGCCAATTACACCATCCATTAGTCAAAAATTCTTTCTCGTATCTACCATTTGAAGTTTCAACTATTAACTTCATTTTAACTTCCTCACTAGAGGAATCAAAATACAGACCTTGAATATTAGCTTTTAGTTCATAAGTACCTTTGGGTAAATTGCTTATATTTTGATAAATTTCAAAATCCATATCAGAATCACTATAAAAGTGTGCTGCTAAGCTTCCACTCTTAGGGTCTTCATTTTTAATATTTACATATCCATTATTATCATTTTTATAATCAACTACCCAACAACTAGTATCTTCTTCTTCAAAACTAGAGTTAACTACATAGTTTATGCTTTTTACTTCTATTTTAGCTTTTGCTGGTAATTTTTTTAGGTCAGATTCATTACTAATAAGAGTTCCATCTACTTCATAACTACCATATCCATTTTTTCTTATTTCTTTTAAATCTTTTTGATCCCATCTTACCTTAACTTTTTTCTTAGAATTATCATTATACTTAACTGTTACTTCTTTAGGTAAATCTATCTCTTTATATGAGTTTGCTACTATGTTAGTTTCTTTAACTTCTTCTACTGCCTTAGGAGAAGTTGCCCCAGTCATCATATATTTAAATACATTTAGTGATTCTAAAGGCTTACCGCTAAAATCAAATAATGCTTGATTATCTACAGCACTTCCACCATACCATACACCAGCATCATCTGGATCATATTCTTTAGCATAACTTGAAGCCCATCCAGATCCAAACTTTTCCCATAATGTTTTATTATTTTCATAATTATCAGCACTTCCTACAGGTAACCAAGCTGGCTCCCAATAAAATGCCCCTAATCCTGCTTCTCCTACATCACAAACAGCTTGGAATACATTTCTAACTGACGTTGCTTGTCCTTGAACTGAGATTGGATAATCAAGAGTTTGGCCACTAGAAGGTGATGTATTTCCATGACCATCTCCATCCTCAGCTGTATATGTATAAGACGTTTCTGCAACCATTACTTTTTTCCCATATTTATCAGCTATATTTTTTAGCTGTGTTGTTAAATTATCTAATGTTCCGTGCCAAAATGGATAATAAGAACTTGCAAATACATCATAATCCACGTTATAAGTGTTTAATTTCTTTGAAATACCTTCATAATTGCCTACTTTTTCTGGATTAGTAAAGTGAAGTGCTACTAAAATATCTTCATTTATATCACGTACAGCCTTACTTCCTGCGTTGAATAATTTAGACATATTATCCCAACCACGTTCACCAACAAACTCACTATTTGTTTCATTTCCTATTTGAACCATACCAACATCTACACCTGCATTGATTAGTTTTTTGAGACTATCTTTTGTGTATTCATATACTGCTTTTTCTTTTTCTTCTAAAGTATAATTTTTCCAAGATTTTGGTGCTTTTTGCTTTGCAGGGTCTGCCCAGAAATCTGAGTAATGAAAATCTATTAAGACCTTCATATTATTTGCAGTTGCTCTTTGTCCTATTTCTATTGCTTTTTCAAGGTCATTATTTCCCCCACCATAACCATTTTTATCACTATCATAAGGGTCATTCCACACCCTTACTCTAACATAATTAGCTCCTGCTTCTGAAAAAGTTTTAAATATATCTTGCTCTTTATTGTCAAAGTTATAAAATTTAACTCCACTTTCCTCTAATGATATTATACTTGATATATCTACACCTTTTATCGTATCTTCGGATATACCCTCAACCTTTGTAACATTAATACCTGCTTTTACACTTTTACTTACTTCATCTGAACTAGCATTTGATACACTTAAACCCGAATGCATAGTTGTCAGTGCAATAGCACAACTACATAATAACGATACACCTTTTCTTTTCATAATAATCTAACCCCCTTAAATTTATATGAAATCGTTTTCTAAGTTAAGTATATAGCAAGTAAATATGTTTGTAAATATATTTACTATATTATATATATTCATTACTAAAAATAATAACTAAATATTTTATACTATTATTTTTTATATGGGTATTATGTTAGTTTATTAATAAAATATATAATATATTAACTGTTTTTAAGACTCACTTGATAAGTAAATAAATTTACTAAATATAAAAAAGATGATAGTAAAAATAGCTAGAATCCTGGAGTATCCAATATCTAGCTATTATATATATTAATTCATTATATATTAAAATACATATGATCTATCATAATAGTATTTTGAACAAGACCTTATAAATCATTCATAATTATTCCTTTGATTCCTTTGATTTCTTTGACATACTACTGTGCCTATCATAGTATTTTGATAAAAAATTTTAAATTATATTAATATTATTAAGATTAACACCAATTCCCTTTAATGAATTGTATGTAGTCTTATCCATATTAGCTCCTTCAAATTTTATTTCCTTAAGTGCTCGATAATATTTATTACTAAGCATAAAACCTGATAAGAATGATACATTTCTTAAAGTTGCATTGTTGAAAGTACAATCACTTAATACCGCTTTGTCAAACTTAACATTGCTAAATTCCATACCATCAAAGTTTACTTTTCGTAAGTCACTTTTAGAAAAATCCACTCTATTAAAAGTACACTTAATAAAATTTACTTTTCTTAAATCTGTTATCTTTATATTTACATTATTGAAAACAACTTTATTAAAAGTAGAGTCTGAAAAATCATTCATACTTAAAGTTGCATCATTTATAATTGTAGATTCAAAAATACAGTTTGTTAGGTCATTTTTACTAAAGTTACAATTAGATAAATTAGCATTTGTAAAGTTTGAATTACTTAAGGCACTTGCTAAAATAACACTTCCTGATAGATTAGAATTAGAGAAGTCATTATTTACTAAAGAGCTACTTTTAAATTTGCTATTAATTGCATTTGCATTTTTAAAATTAGCACTATTTATGGAACTACCATTAAATGATGTATTTGCTAAGTCACTATTTTCAAAATTAACTTCATTCAGCATACTTCCGTTAAATGAACTACCTTTTACGCTAGTATTAGATAAGTCACTATCATTTAAATTTCTTCCGCTAAAATCTAATACTAATTTATTTTCTTCTTTTTTATTTGTTATAGAACTTAATAATTCATCTAAATCACCTATACTTTTAATGCAAATATAATAAGCAGTTCACTGTCTTTTCCACTCATAATTAAGTCATCATATCGTTGTTCTAAATCTAATAATAAGTCATTTTTTATATCTGCAACCTCATCATTCATTTCATAATTTGCAATAATTTCATTTAAGTATATATTAATTTTTTCTTTCATTTTTATTCTCCTATATTATACGTTCTAATATATTTTTTGCATATTCCCAGTTAGCTTTATTTTGTAAATATGTTTCTCTACCTTTTTCCGTAATTCTGAAATATTTTCTTCTTCCACCCTGAGACTCATCTCCCCAATACCATTCTATATCTTTATCTGCTTCAAGTCTTCTTACACTAGAATACATTGTAGCTTCTTTCAGTTCATATTCACCTTGAGTTAAATCTAATATTTTTTTTATTATTTCATATCCATAATAATCTTTTTCTAGTAATAACTTCAAAATCATTGTATCTGTATTTCCTCTCAATAAATCCGAAGTCATCTTTTTCTCTGCCATAGTAACTCTCCTCTCTTCATAAACAGTATATGACACATTACTATGTGTGTCAATGTACTTAATATAGTAAGGTTAACTCTATGTATTTTTATGTCAATTCAATAAAACCATTATAATATAATCAAAGTTTTAATTGTTAAAAGTTGAGAAATGAATATTCATAATGTATGATTAAAGTAGGATTTGTTAAGAGGGAGGTTGTTTTATGCTAAAAAAGATTTGGATAGTACTTCAATACATTGTATTAGTAATATTACTTATGAGCTTTGCAACTGCTATATATCTAGGTAACTTACAACGTATATTTGGAGGAATTATATTTATTACATTTTGGATAACAATGATGTTAGAAAATAAATCCCCAAATAAAAATAAGATTGTATCAACTCTATTTTATACAACTGGTGCAATAATATTAGTTGTAAATATTGCTGCTGTGTTATTTGGATTTACCTCATAGCAATATATTTACAAATATAGGATTTTATATAATAAACTTAACTCTGTTATAAAATTTAATTATACATAGAAAATTAAAATAGCTAGAATATTGGAACATACAATATCTAGCTATCTTTATATACTTTAATTAATAATATATTAAATTGGCTTCATAAATTAGTTTATCTTTTGAATACTGGCTTTAACAGTAATTGAGCTGATATCATAAAAGTAAGTAAAGATATAGCAAATGGCATAACTTTAGGTAAATTCCCAGGTAAATTTGTAAATACAGGCTCCATTAATAATATTGCTCCAAGAACAACTATGGCTAATCCTATATAAGACAATAATCCATATTTTTTTATGTACTTTCCATCCTTATAATTTTTTATAAGAAAATAAAGTCCACAAACAAATATCAAAATCCCTGTAAACATCATAATCCATAATAACATTGTCGCACCCCCATGTAAGTTTATATTTATTATTAATGATATATAAAAGTTAAAAACCTTATCATAATTATAAACCTTTTAAGCGTAATTTGGGTACCATTTTTCAAAATATTGTAAAATACAATTGATGTATATGTTATAAATTATATTTAATCTTATTTTATCAGCTCTTTTATTCCCTTATCTAAAATTTTATCATAATCAATAAAGTCATATATACTTTCATCAAATACATCTGCAAACTTACTAAGCTCATCAAGACTTAACTCTTCTATTGATTTTTTATTATCTTCACAATAAATTACTATAGCTCCAACTATACTATGAGCATTTCTAAATGGAATTCCTTTTTTAACCAAATAATCTGCAACCTCTGTTGCATTTAAGAATCCACTTTTAACACATGACTTCATTTGATCCTTATTTACTTTTAGTGTAGCTATCATTTTTTCCATTACTTGAATACACATTTTTAATTGTTTTACACTGTCAAAAAATCCTTCTTTATCTTCTTGCATATCTTTGTTATATGCTAATGGTAAACCTTTCATAACAGTTAAAAGCCCCATTAAATTACCATATACTCTACCAGTTTTCCCTCTTATTAGCTCTGCACCATCTGGGTTTTTCTTTTGAGGCATTATACTACTTCCTGTAGTGTATAAATCATCTATTTCAATAAATTTAAACTCTTGACTACTCCATAGTATTAATTCTTCACTTAATCTACTTAAGTGCATCATTATTATAGAAAAGTCACTCATTAACTCTATTAAATAGTCTCTATCACTAACTCCATCCATATAGTTTTCTACTACTCTTTTAAATCCTAATTTTTCCATGGTTACATTTCTATCTATACTATGAGTTGTTCCAGCTAATGCTCCACATCCCAAAGGACTTTCATCAAGTATTTCTAAAGCATTTTTTAGTCTTTTCTCATCTCTAGTAAACATACTATAATAAGCCATTAAATGATGCTTAAAAGTTACTACTTGAGCTCTTTGTAAATGAGTATATCCTGGCATTAAAACTGAATTATTATTAGCAACTTCTTTAATTGTATTTCTAAAACTTGATATTAGTTCTATTAATTCTTGTGTTTTCTCTTTTGCATACAATCTCATATCTGTTGCTACTTGGTCATTTCTACTACGACCTGTGTGAAGTTTTTTACCTACTTCTCCAATTCTTTGTATTAAATTTATCTCTATAAAACTATGTATATCTTCATAATTTCCCTCTAATATTAAATCTCCATTTTCAATATCTGCTTTTATCTTTATTAATTCTTTAGTGATTGTCTCACATTCTTCTTTACTTAATAAACCACATACCCCTTGCATATAAACATGAGCGATACTTCCCTCTATATCTTGTTTATATAATACTTTATCAAATTCAAATGATTTATTAAATTCTTCCATTAATTTATTTTCTTCTTTTCTAAAACGTCCACCCCATAATTTCATATCTTTAACCTCCATTAATTTTGAATAATTTCTATAGTTTTAACTTCTGATTTATTTTTATTTGATTTACTTAATAAAAATACACTTATTAATAAGATTGTAAATGATATAACTACGCTTATCTCGCTATTAATTACACCTGCAATTAAAAATCCTACTAAAGTTATACTTCCATTTAACACTGCATAAGGTAGCTGTGTTTTCACATGGTCTACAAGGTCACAACCGGCTCCTGTAGATGATAAAATTGTTGTATCAGATATTGGTGAGCAATGGTCTCCAAATAATCCACCTGATAAAACCGCTCCTATACATACATATATAGATGCATCTAAAGAAACTGCCATAGGTATTGCAAGTGGCATCATTATTGCAAAAGTCCCCCAAGAACTTCCTGTTGCAAAAGATACACAAGCTCCTAATATAAACAGTATTGCTGGTATTAATGCAACTGGAACATTACCGCTAAGTAATTGTATTATATAATTTGCTGTTCCTAAATTTTTAATAGTTGCTCCAAGTGACCACGCAAGTACTAAAGTTATCGATACATAAACCATTTTTTGCATTCCATTTATATAAATGCTAAACGATTCATTAAAAGTTTTTGTTTTATAATAAACCATAAGACCTATTAAAACTATAGCTGCAAATAAATATGCTGTTGTTAAAGCTATTCTAAAATCACTACCTCCAACTGGCTTCATTGGAAAACCTAGTGGTATTAATATTGAAAATAATGTTATAAATAAAACTACAAGTGGTGCTATTACAAGTGAAGCCTTTGAATTTGAAGCTTCATATTCTGAAACTTTTTCTGATTTTCTTTGAGGATTAGAACTATCCCAATATAATTTCCCAGTGTTTTCAACTCTTTGTTCTGCTTTTAGCATTGCTGAAAAGTCAAGCTTTGAAGATGCTATTAATGGAACCATTGTTACTGCTAGTATAGGATATATTTGGAATGGTATTGCTTTTACAAATGCAGTAAAGTCTGATTGAGTTATACTAAGTGCTTCAAATTCTTTTTGTATAAGCCCCATTACATATACTCCCCACCCTATGAATGGTACTAATACTGCTATTGGTGATGCTGTTGAATCTATTATCCAAGCTAGTTTTTCTCTAGATATTTTTAATTTATCAAATATAGGTTCAAATATTGGACCTACTATAAGTGGTGTTCCTAAATCTGAGAAGAATATTAATATTCCTCCAAACCAAGCACTCATTTGGGCCTTTGTTTTTGTATTTATTAATTTTGTTACTTTCCCTGCAAATGCTTGAGCCCCTCCTGATTTTTCTATTAAAGCTATAAATCCACCTATAAACATTAATAGTACCAACACACCTGCATTATAGCTATCTGTAAGCTGTACAAAGAAGTAGTCTCCTATAAGTGATTTTACTGCTGTTATTGGGCTAAAGCTACTCAATACTAATACTCCTAAAAAACTTCCTGTAAATAATGATATTACTACATTTTTACTTAAAATTGCTATTATAATTGCCACTAATGGTGGAATTAAACTTAATACTCCATAATGTTCCATAATTAAATCTCCCCTCTATTTTTTCAAAATATTCCGACTTATTTACTTATATTTATAATAAGAATTAATTTAATTAAATCAATACATCTGTGAATCTCTTTTTATAACCAATAACCTTACTTCTTTATCTAGAAATAAAAAAGCCCCTTAGCAATATGCTAAGAGGCGAATTTCCGCGGTACCACTCTTATTAGTAAGAAATTAAACTTCTAAGAAATAAGCCTTTGTATTAAAAAAGCCCCTTGGAATAAAATCCAAGAGGCGAATACTATCCGCGTTACCACTCTTATTGGTAAAATAACTTACCCACTCTATCTCTTAAGGCGAGAACACCTACTGCTATACTTAATTTCCTGCAGTCTTCTCCAAAGCTCTTTTCACATAAATTTCAATGCCTAGCTTCCACCATCCTAAGCTCTCTATAAAATCAACTTAAGCTACTCTCTTTTTCACAGAATTTGATTGGTATATTTTGTTAGTTATTATAGTAATACACTAAATTTCATATGTCAATACTTTTGTATTTATTTTCTTAATTTTCACATTCTTTTATGCAATATACTAGGTCTGCAAATACAATAGGTACATTTATATTTTTTTGAAGTATAACATAATAATTTTCAACAGGCACTATTGTAGGTCCAACATAAGGTGATACCTCTATAGTTAATGAAGGTTTTTGGTAGTTTTCTATAAACCAATCTTTGTATCCATTGCCTGTAGTAGATTCTTCCTTAGGAATTAATTTATATCCAGTTAGTAAAGCAATACTCTTTGCAATAATTAAATCTCTATTTTCATTAATTTGATTAAAATACCAGTAGATTTCTTCTCCAGATGAATGATATGATATTGTTCCATCAAACTTGTAACATTCGGTTAAAATTTTAAGTGCATATGTTTCTGGTTCTGAAAAACAATAAGGTCCAGGATATCCTTCAGATCCTGGGATTTTAGCTAAATCAGTCGCTGGATTAGATGTTGGATAATTTCTATTTAAATCAACTCCATTTATATTAGACTTCCAAGGCAAAAAAGACTCTCTTTGTAAATAATCTTTAACTTGATATTCTTTGAAAATAAATTCTTTACCACTTAAAACCAAGTCAGCTCCATCAGGATTTACAAGTGGAACAAAAACGAATGTAACCCGATTTAAAAGTTCTCTTATATTTATTCCACAGACAATAGTAGGATTATTATATAAATTTACCATGTAATTTATTTGATCTAACAATAAAATTGTATTAATAGCCTCTCTAGCATGATGAGTTCCTTGCACAAGTATCTTTGTACTTCCACACCCTAGTCTAACAGCTAAAATAGGAGTTCCTTGAACAGATGAACCTATTTGAAAATAAGATAGTATATCTTTGTTATATTTGGCTAATTCACATATAGCTATATTAATATGCCTTGAAAAAGGCTTTGAATCATATAAATTGATATAACTTCTAGTAAACATATATAGTCATACCTCCAATCGTCAGTTTTAAACAACCTAATGCGAACTTTTATACAAAAATACTCTACTATAATATATTCAATTAACTTACTTTAGTTCTAAAAAAATGAAAAATGACCTAAAATAGGTCACTTAAAACACAAAACTATTCTTATTTGTTGACTAATCAACTAATGTAATCACCAACTAAATTTCCTCTAGTACCCAAATATGATATTATATAATATCTTAATATTCACTATCTACATTTTCTATAAACTTTACTAATTCTTTAGAACTTATAGTGTAAAATTTCTGTGCTATATTATCCATATTGAAACTGCCATCATCTCTAAGTTTATTTATTTCTAAAATTACATATACTTTCTCATTATTTACTTTACTCAAGTTTATGCTTCTTTTGTATTCAACTGTAAAACTACCATCTTCATCTTCTCTAATATTACCATCCAAAAATAATAATATATTGCCCATATTATCTGGAGCTTCTTTAATACTAGATTTTTCTAATTGTGCATTCGTTAATAGTTTACTTAAGTAAGTTATATCTTCTTCTGAGATATGACAATCATAATTATAAGAAAATGCGTCTTCTTTAGATGTCCACGCCCTAACTACATTATCTTTAGAAAATACAAAGCTAT
Organism: Romboutsia faecis; assembly: GCF_014323405.1. Lineage (GTDB taxonomy): Bacteria > Bacillota > Clostridia > Peptostreptococcales > Peptostreptococcaceae > Romboutsia_E > Romboutsia_E faecis. The sequence goes on from NZ_JACRWE010000006.1 coordinate 47,432, forward strand.
CTTTTAATATATAATACTCTCTTACTTTAAATGTTCCTATTATAAGGCAAAACGTCATTGCTACTATAAATATATATCTCTTTTTATTATTCTTATCCATTTCTTCCCCCATATTATATATCAAAAATATATTAAATCCTAATTGATAACACTTGTTCCCATTTTCTTAATATCAATTGTTAATTTGATTATATCAAATCTTTTTATTTTCTTACAATAAAAAAGTCATAGAATTTTATTCTATAACTTTGAATTAACCATAATAAGTTTCAATATTAAATAAATTATAAATAGATTCATAATCAAACATAATAATATACAAACTAAAATCTTAATAATGTTAGTTAAAACTTAACTTTCTTTTTTCTAAAAGCTATCTTTAAAACTACATAGATTATAAAGAAAATTGGAGTTGCTACTATAGCTGATACTCTTGTATTTTCATAAATTTTTAAATAAAGTGGTTTTGTTAATTTTAAATTATAATAAAGTTTTTGGCCTCTATCATTTTCAACAGTTTCTCCATTCATAAACATATAATCTTTAGTTACATCTTTACCATAAGTATATAAAATAGATGATGGCTCATAAGTTTCCCCAATTTGCTTATGTGCACTTTCATAACCACGCATTACTATAACATCTTTATTGAACTTACTAGATGATAATAGTTTTGATATATCATCTTTGTAACTATCTATATCTTTTTTCACATCTTTATCTTTAATAATTTTATTTAACTCTTTTGATATATTTGAATTTACTTGATCCCAATATGTAAACGGCTTATCATATATGTAATTAACGGTTTTATGATATGTAAGAATTGTAGATGTTATTAAACATATAATAAACATTACACCTGATATTCTAGTTATTATCTTTGCAACCTTATTAATCTCTTTAATCTCTTTTTTATTTTCTTTAAGAGTAAAGTAGAGTTCTTTTAACATCTCAGAGCCACCATCAAATTTTTTGATAGCCATTTCGCAAGCGTCTTGTTCTTCATATCCTTCATTAATAAATTCATTTGCTGACATTATTAAGTGTTCTTTTAACTCTTCTTTAAGCTCTAGTATTTCTTGACTATTATCATTTTTATATAATGAATCAATATAGTTATTTATTACTCCCATTACCATCTCTCCCGTCTAAGAATTTATCCATAATATTTTTTACAAAATTCCATTCATCAACTTTTTTATCTAAACTTTCTATACCATATTGTGTTATTTTATAGTACTTACGTCTATTCCCTGGACCTTGACTACTTTGCCAGTAAGATTCAATAAAACCTTTTGACTCAAGTCTTTTTAATGATATGTATAATGTTCCATCTTTTAGTTCAAAGGCTGTTTGTTCCAAAACATTTTTAGCAATTTCAAATCCATAAGAATCATTTTTTTCTAATATTGCAAGTATCATAGTATCTATATGACCTTTCAATATCTCTTTATTTAACTCCATCATTTCACTCCCTTTCTAATCATTGTATTACGAGGTTTAATGTTAAAAACTAATACCTCGCTTAACTAGTATTATATTCTTATAATACTATAACCAATACTTGTAATGCAAGTATTAGTTATATATTTCTAAAGTAAATAAAGTTAAGATATAAAAAACTTGCTAATTTATATATTTTCACTTAACTTCTCCTTAAATTAGGTTTATGGAATAGTTTAAAGAGATATAGCAAAAGGGAAACTTAATTAATTTAAGTTAGCCCTTTTTTTTAGATTATTAATTATTCTGTTTGAGTTATCCCCCTTACAGGCTCTAAATTCAATTCTAAGCCTTATTTTATTATTTATAAATTTATTTCCTCATTTAAATCCATAAAAAAATGAGAGCATAGCTCTCATCCTTTTACTTTTTAATATATTAAAATTGTGTATCCAAGAAGTTGTTCAAAGCCTCATCATTTTTATTTCTTTAACAACTTCTTATTAACTTAGCTATTAGAATAATATATATACCATAATTATTGCTATGACTATTGTTAATAAACTAAAACCTATTACAATTGCACATTTCTGGTATGGTCGCTTTCCATACTCCTGATGTTTTTGAACTTCATCCAAATTCTTTCCATCTAGGAAAGCAGCTATTTCTCTATATGTTTGGATGTTATTATTCTTTTTATATTTATCAACTTTAATAGCGTAATACATTGCTGCTATAGCAATGATGCTCCAAATTATAAAACCGTATTTTTCCATAAATTTTATAAGTGGAACAACGGATACCATAGTTAAAATAAACAGTATAGTGAAAATATTACCATCACGTTTAAATTTGTCAATATCTTCTTTTTTAATTTGCTCTTTCATTTCCTCAAGGTCTCCTTTAATTAATATGTCAAGAGAGACATTAAAAAGCGAACTTAATAATAATAAACTTTTCACATCGGGGTAGTTTTTATTATTCTCCCAATTTGATATAGTTTGACGAGATACAAATATCTTTTCAGATAATTCCTCTTGTGAAAACTTCATTTCAGTTCTATATTTTTTTATCTGTTTTCCAATTTCCATACAATGTCCTCCTGCACTATTATTCTATAATTTTGAGTAAATTTTCACTATCAAAAGTCCTTGATATTGCCTATTTTTACTATGTCAAAAGTATTTTACATGGTAAAGATACCTGTATTTATACAATAAAACGAATACTATCATATTTATGTTGAACAATAATTTCTATCTTAATTATAACATAACTTTTATTTTGTAAAGTGTGCACTAAAACAGGTATTTTTTGAACATAAAAATAGGATCATATTAATTTGACCCCTTTATATTCTTAATATATTAATATTATTCATTTAATCCAATCCTATTTTTTCATTATATAATTTGTTAATCTCACACCATTCCTATCTACAAATTGTTTTTTTATTACTATATATCCTCGCTTCTCAAAAAATGATTTCGAGGTTATTGATGCATGAGTTGTAATATGTTCCACATCATATTTCTTTTCTAATATATCGCAAAGTGCTGTTGCAATACCAATATTTTGATAATCCTTATGTACAGCCCATACATTTAACTGTTCTTCTGTATAGTCTTTTGAATTAATGTAATGAACAGTATTGTAAAATAAATCAGCAATTTCATTACAATCACTTGTTTTATATTCTCTTATTTCCATATCAATTCTCCTATTAAATTCGTATATAAGTTTATTTTTATGCTATATTAGCTTATCTATTGATAAATACAACAAAAATAACTGAATCTTATCAATTTCAATACTTTAGCTATAAGATACAGTTATTTTCTTATTTCATAATATATTATTATACATTTTTTTTCGGAACATTTCCTATAATACAATTCCCAAAGCATATATCTATTAGAGCCATCAAAAAACCTAAAATCAAACCAGCCATAGCATTACTAATACCTAATCTAATACTTAGTAAAACTGTTATTGATATTGCTAAGGCATGACCTACAAGATTTAAGATACTTCTATTTATATTACTTAATTTTTCTAAATCTCTTTGCATTGACTCAAATACACCATATATTTTGTAATTTAATATGTAAAATAAAAAATTAAAAATTAGTCGTGATAAAATTGTAGATATTATCATTTCCCATACACCCTCCACTTGCTTCACTTTTTTTATATATAATTTATAACAATTGTGTACTTTTATTATATACAATATTCAATTATCTTCCAATTATAAAAGGTTTCTTTAAATTTCAAGTAAAATACATTGTATTAATTTAAGTATTCTGTGAGCATATAGATTTATTTTTATAGGTGCAATTGTAATTAATATTCCCAGATAATATAAATGCTCAAAATAATTCATTTAAAGTATAGACATTTTTACATGATATACAGGTTGAAGATATTGTACACTAAAACAAATATTTTCTAGAACACTTATTTTTATAAGTTTTATCACTGTTTATTTTTATACATATAGTTAATATAACTTTAATTCACAAGCTCTGAATAGATTTTAAACTATCATAATTTCTATAAAAAAACAGCTGTATCTAAGTATTTCTACTTAAACACAGCTTCTGAGAAAGGGATTCATCAAATTTTATTTAGACTTTCTTAATACTAATACTTCATAAGGTTTTAGTACTCTACTACCTAAAACTTTTTCATTAGTAAGTAAGTCTTCATATAAATTATTTATTATAACATCTTGATTTTCTTCAGTGAAATTCATTACAAAATAGTATTTGTTAGTTTCATTTTCCCTTATTTGTATAGAAACACCTTTTGGGGATTCAAAGTCATTAGTTTCTATAAGATCTAAATCATTTACTATACTATCATAGAATTCACTTAAGAAATCTTGATTGGTTCTAGCACCTATAAAATAAGCTTTACCATTATCTAAAATATTCTTTGTTATAGCTGGAGTTTCTTTATAAAAATCATCTTTGTACTCAGCTAAAGATTTAGCTCCTAATAAATCTATAATGCTACAATAATCTTTTACTTCAAATTTTTTATTATTAAATTCAATACTATTTCTATCTTTTGGATATAAAGTATCTAGTTCTTTAACCTCTATTCCATATATATCTTTAAGATCTTTATGCCATCCTCCTAGATAAGTTAAATCATTTTCATTAACTAATCCACTAAGATAAGAACCAACTAAGTTCCCTCCATCTTTTACATATGATTTGAAGTTTTTAATAGTTTCTTCAGTCATAAGATACATCATTGGTGCAACTACTAATTTATATTTTGATAAGTCTGCACTTGGAGTTACTACATCTACAGATATATTTTTATTCCAGAAGTATTTGTAGTGTTCTTGTAATGTTTGAGGATATCTTTTTGATTCTAATCCAAATCCTTGTGCATCTTTTAATGCCCAGTCATTATCCCAATCGTATATAATTGCTACTTTTGACTCTTTCATACTTCCTTTTATATCTTGTAAGTTATTAAGTGCACTACCTACCTCTGATACTTCTTTAAATACTCTATTTTCAGAAGAATTATCATGGTCAACTACTGCCCCATGGAATTTTTCAGAAGAACCTCTAGATTTTCTCCATTGGAAGTATAATACACTATCAGAACCATGAGCTAAAAGTTGCATAGATGCAAGTTTATGCATTTTAGGTCTTTTTGCTTTATTTACATTATGCCAGTTAACTCCACTTGGAGTGCATTCCATTATTAAGAATGGTTGTTGCTTTAAGCTACGATATAAATCGTTTATAAATCCTACTTTTGCTGCTAAGTCTTGAGTTTCTTCCCAATCATTATGCCAAGCAGGATAGCAATCCCAACTTAATATATCTACATGCTTTGAAAACTTTTCATAATTAAGACTTTGGAATGGTATTAGGTCATCTGTATCTGCCATAAAGTTTGTAGTTATTGCTATTTCTGGTGTTATCTCTCTTAGTGGTTTTATTTCATTTTCATAAAAATCTATAGTTTGATCAGTTACGAATCTTTTCCAATCTAAGTTTAATCCATGTACTGCACCTTCTCCAATAGATGAAGGTGACTCTATTTCTGACCAATCTGAATATGAGTGACTCCAGAATGGTCCCCACCATGCTTTATTTACATTTTCTATAGTTTTATATTTATTTTTTAACCAAGTTCTAAAGTTTTCTTGGCATAAGTCACAGTGACAATCTCCACTAAATTCATTTGATATATGCCACATTATAAGTGCTGGATGATTACCATATCTTTTAGCCAATTCTCTATTAATTGCTTGTGTTTTTTCTCTATATACTGGTGAAGAAAAACAGTGATTATGTCTTCCACCATGATGCATTTTTTCTCTTCTTTCATTAGTTCTTAATACTTCTGGATATTTTTTAGACATCCATGCTGGTCTTGCTCCACTTGGAGTGGCAAGTATAATCCTACCACCTTGTTTATGTACATCATCTATAATTTTATCTAGCCATTCAAAATTATAGTTACCTTCAGTTGGCTCAAGTGCACTCCATGCAAATATACCTACAGACATTGTATTTACATTAGCCAATTTCATTAATCTCATATCATCTTCTAAAATCTCTGGATAATCTAGCCATTGATCTGGATTGTAATCTCCACCATGTAGTAATCTTTTTTCTTTATAATACGTATAATTCATATTTATATCCCCCGTTTATCCTTTTGTTCCACCTGCTGCTAATCCCGATACAAAGTGTTTTTGTAATGATAAGAATGCTATTACTATAGGTATACTAATTAATATTGCCCCTGCTGCAAATGTTGTATAACTAGCTCCCATTTTATCACTTACTAATTTATATAGACCGATTGGAAGAGTGTAAGCTTCAGGCTCTCTTAATATAACTGATGATAATGCAAAGTCACCAAGTGGTCCTGTAAATCCATTCATAGCTACAACTGCTAACATTGGTCTTGATAGAGGTAGTATTATTTGGAAGAATATTCTTGTTCTACTAGCTCCATCTATTCTAGCACTTTCATCTAAATCCATTGGTATTGAATCCATATATCCTTTTAAAAGATATGCATTCATAGGAATTTGACCTCCTACGTATATAAGTATTAAAAGCCAATGGCTATTAATTAAACCTAACATCTGTCCTAAAACGAATATCGCTGTAAGTGCTGAGAATTGTGGTATCATTTGTAAAAGCATAAATAACATTAAACCATTTTTCTTTCCTTTAAATCTAAATCTAGAAAATGCATATGCTGTAAATGATACTGATATTAATGAAAATATCATTGTAAATATACTTATCTTTAATGAGTTTAAATACCATTGTTTATAATGTAAGTTACCTTCTCCTGCAAATAATTGTGTATAATGCTCAGTTGTAGGATTTTCAGGTATAAGACTTGTACTTACTAAACTATTTCCTGGATTAAAACTAGCTCCTATTGTCCATAAAAGAGGGTAGATAATTATTACGCATACTACAATTAATAGTAAATACGTTAATGCTTTTTTTAAATTTCTTTTGCTCTTTGAGCTAAGTTTTGAACTTGTTTTTGGTGTTTTGCTTAAAGCATCCATTTTATACTACCTCCTTAAATGATTTTGTTCTTCTAAACTGCCATATAGCTATTCCTATAACAAATATTGACAGTAAAAGAGTTAATGCAGCTGCTAGTGCATATTGACCAGATTGCATTGTTAATTTATATATCCAAGATACTAATATATCTGTTCCACCTGCTGTAGAGTTTGGTACAGCTGGTCCCCCTGCGTTAAATAGATATATTATATTAAAGTTGTTAAAGTTAAATGTATATTGTGTTATTAGTATTGGAGCCATTGAATATAAAACTAATGGTAGTGTTATATTCTTAAACTTTTGTATAGCCGTAGCTCCATCTATTGTTGCTGCTTCATATAATTCTTCAGGTATTGATTGAAGTACACCTGTTGTTACTATAAATATATAAGGGAATCCTAACCAACCTTGTACCATAAGTAATGCAAGTCTTGTAAAGTTAGCATCTGTTAACCAAGGTACTTCACTTAATCCTAACATAGGAAGTATTACATTATTCATAGCTCCAAATGTATCATTGAACATTCCTGTAAATATAAGTATCGTTACAAATCCAGGAACTGCCCAAGGTAATACTAATATAGTTCTCCAAAACTTCTTAAATCTTATTCCTTTTTGATGAACTACAACTGCTAAAAATATTCCTATTGCTATTTGAATCGTTGATGCAACTAAAGTCCAAACTACTGTCCACCCAAGTACATCAAAGAATGTTGTTCTCCATATTTCTACTGTAAATATATCTTTTAATGTTTCAAGCCCTACCCAGCTAACTAAGCTAGCTGGTGGACTGTGATATAAATCATAGTTTGTAAATACTAAAGCAAAACTAAATAATATAGGGAATATTACAGAAAATACTAGAAGTATAAAAGCTGGACTTGTTATAAAGTATGGATAGCCTTCTTCTAAAAGTATTTGATATTGTTCTCTAACTGAGTATACTGAAAATCCATCATCTCTTCTTTTCCCATTTGCATAAGCATCTTTTAAATTTAAGTAGTAAAATAGTAATCCAAATGCAGTTACTATAATAGCAATTAAGCCTTCAGCCAAAAGGAATATTGAATTATCTCTTGGTACTTGTTCTCCTAGGGTAAAAATTCCCCAATATCCCATATTAAATAAATCTTTAAATACAAATATAAATGATAAGAAAAATCCTAAGAAAACTAATCCTTTTACTATTTGTTTGTTATATATCTGACCTAGTCCAGGTACTAAAGACAATAACATTGCTTTTTTTCCATGCTTAGATTTTTTTATGTTATCGAACTTAGATTGTACTTGGCTAGTATGTTCTCCTACCATGTTTTATATCCCCCCTTATTTAGTAAAAAGTAAAAATAATGTCTATTATTTATATATTATTTTTTAATTGCAGATATTGTGTTTTTAATAGTTGTTACAGCATTGTCTAAAGCATCTTTAGCATTAGCTTTTCCTGTAGCTATTGTTTGAAGAGCTGCATCAATTGGCTCCCATACAGAGTTCATTTCTGTTATACCAGGTGTTAATTCAGCATATTGAGATTGTTCTGCAACTGCTTTAGCACTTTCATTGCTTGTTACTGATTCATCTTCAGCTAATGCTTTTATTGCTGGAACTTCTTGAGTTATTTCGTATCTAGCTTTTGAATTTTCTTCATTTGCTAAGAACTCAACTAATTCTTCAGCTAACTCTGGATTTTTACTATATGAACTTACATTGTAGCTTTTTACTCCTATTAATGATCCCATATGTTCTCCATTTGGTAATGTAGGTAATTCTTTAACACCATAGTTTATTCCAGCTTCTTTATAAGGATCTATATTCCAAGGACCAGATATTACAGCAGCTGCTTTACCTTCAGTAAATAATGAATCTAAAGTGTTTATACCTTGTTCCCCTACTATTCCTTTAGGGAATACTCCACTATTATAAAACTCTGCTATATACTCTCCTGCTTTTACAGCTCCTTCATTATTAAGTCCTAAATCTTCTGCATTAAAGCTTCCATCAGCATTTTTTCCAAATATATATCCATCAAATCCACTCATAACACCTTGTGCATAGTATATTTGATCCCATAATGCTAATAATCCGTATTTTCCATCTTTAGTTGCTGTTTTAGAATACTCTAACCATTCATCAGTAGTTTTAGGTAATTCTTCTTCAGATATTATATCTTTGTTGTAGTATAATATTTGAGTTTCGACAGCCTTAGGAAGACCATAAACTTTTCCATCTATTATTTGAGACTCCATTGCTGAGTCTGTGTACATTTCTTTTGTTTTTTCATCTATATCTAATTCTTTAAGTAATCCAGATGTAACTGCTGTTCCTATTTGGTCTCCTGGTATTGTTATTACATCAGCCCCAGAACCTGCTGGTCCATCTAACCTTAAATCTTCTATTTGATTTGCATAAGTTTTTTCAACTACTTTTATTTTTACTCCCTTTTCTTCTTCAAACTTCTTAACTGCTTCTTCTATTCCTTTAGACTTACTTTGGTCTTCCCAAACTAATAAGTCATATTCTGAGTTGTTTTTAGTTCCTGATGAAGTTTTATTATCATCATCACCTGTTGTAGGTCCACATCCTGTCATACCTACTACTAAAGCTCCACATAATATTAATGAACAAATTCTTTTGAACATATTTTATTCCCCCTAGTTATTTTGAAATCGTTTTCTAATATAAGTATATATTAAGTAATTATATTTTGTAAATATATTTACTAATTTTTTTCTATAAATTAGTAAATACTTTAACTTACAACTTAATTATAATATTATATTCTAACTATTATCAAGCAATTTTCTTATTAAAAATCAATATTTTTATAAAATATCTGTCTAAGCTTATGTCTTTTTAGTAAATATATTTACTAAATTCTTTAAGGAAATTACTTTACTAAATATACATAATATAGTTATAATATACTTATAAATAAAAAATTAACGGAGGTTATCATGGTCACTATAAAAGAAATTGCTGAAAAATCTGGTTTTTCTACATCTACAGTTTCAAGATTATTAAATAATGATAACTCTTTATCAGTCTCACCTAAAACTAAGAAAAAAATTTTAAATACTGCTCTTTCGCTAGGATATGAAAGAAAGTATATAAAAGCTATTATAGAAAAAATTGCATTACTATTTTGGATTACTGATACAGAGGAGCTAGAAGATGTATACTTCAAAGAGATGCGTATTCAACTTGAAAAATATGCAAATGATAAGAATATGGAATTAGTTGTTGTTAAACAACAAGATGGTATTAATAAAATACCAAATGATATAAGTGGTTTTATTGCTGTTGGTGGTTTTTCTAATGAAGAAATAAAAAAGCTACATGAAATTACTGAAAATGGTGTTTTTATAGACTCAAATCCAAATCCGGATTTATTTGATTCTATACAACCTAATACACCTAGAATAACGCAAAAAGCAATTGAATACTTTGTAAAATGTGGCCATACTAATATTGGTTTTATCGGTGGTACATATTTCAATCACGATACAAATACACATGAAAAAGATATAAGAGAAATTTCATTTAGAGACTATATGTCAAAATTAAATCTACTTAATGAAAATAATATATTTATAGGACCAAAATTCTCTGTTAATAATGGATATGAATTAACGAAAAAAGCTATTGAGGATTTAAAAGAAGATTTGCCAACTGCTTTCTTTGTTGCATCTGATGCAATAGCTATTGGCGTACTTCAAGCACTTAATGAAAATAATATTTCTATCCCTCAAAGGGTTAGTATTATCAGTATAAACAATATTGATATTGCAAAATATGTTTCTCCTCCTCTTAGCACTTTCCATATAGATATCCCCGAATTATGTAAGACTTCTATTTCATTGTTGTCTGAACAAATAATTGAAGAAAGAAAATGTAAAAAGACTGTTCTTTTAAATTCAGAGTTGGTTTTAAGAAAAAGTTTTATTTTAGAATAAAATTAGGCTACTAGATATTTTCTAGTAGCCTTTATATATTAATTTCACTATAGCTATTAACCATTTATTTAATCTTAAATAGAAAATTTGTATATAGTTTTTTCTTTATAAATATCTGATTTTTTTAATATTACTGAAGGAAAATTAGTACATTCCAATGAATTTGGGAAATATTGAGTTTCTAGACATAATCCTGTTCTTTTAGTATATTTAGTATTGTTCTTTCCTAAATCTCCAGATAAAACATTTCCACTATAAAATTGAATTCCAGGACATGTAGTGTAAATATCCATTTTAATCTTACTTTCATCACCTAAAAGAAAACCTACATACTTTAACATATCTTTAGAATCTAAAACAAAGTTATGGTCATATCCTAAACCATTTTTTAATTGATCATGATCGTCCTCTATATTAAGCCCAATCTTTTTACATCTTCTAAAATCAAATGGAGAATCTTCAACATTTAACAGCTCACCTGTAGGTAAACAATTTTTATCATTTTCAGTGTATAAACTTGAGTTTAATTTTAAATAATGATTTAATATACTTCCTTTATTCTCTCCATTTAAATTAAAGTAACAATGATTAGTTAAATTTACTATTGTATCTGAATCACTAAAAGCTTCATAACTTATAGTCAACTCATTATTATTATTAAATTCATATTCAACCTTTACATTTAGATTACCTGGATATCCTTCTTCTAGATGTTTCGATATTCTTGTGAAGATTAACCCATTTTCTTTTATGCTATAATCCCAAATATATTTATCAAACCCTTTTTCCCCTCCATGTAAATGATTTGGTCCATTGTTAATAGCTATATTATAAACTTTATTATTTAGTATAAATTTCCCATATCTTATTCTATTTGCGTGTCTTCCAACTACTGCACCTAAATATCCATCATTATTTTCATACTCTTGAATTGTATTATATCCTAAGCATACATCTACTAAATTATTATCTTTATTTGGAACTACTATTGATGTTAGCGTACACCCATAATTTAAAACTGTAATATAAGATCCATTTTTATTTTCTATTTTAAATTCATATACAATTTCTTTATCTTTACTTAATCCAAATTTTCTTTTACTAATCTTCATATCGTATCCCCCAATTTATGTTTATAATTTAAAATAAATAGAGAACTTTTCAGCTCTCTATTTATTAAGGTAAATATTATAATTATATAATTTATACTGTTCTTCTACTTTCTAGTATTTGTAAGTCTTTTTTGTACTCATCTTCAGTGTACTTATATGTTGATAAAATTATAAGTCTTAAAACCGAACCTACTATAGGTACAATTGATATTGCTAAAAATAATCCATTAAGTGTTTGTGCTGACTGTACTGTTGCATTAGCATTATATCCTATCATTGTTAATATAACACCACTTAAAGCTCCTGATAAAGCTGCTGCAAGTTTACCTGTGAAAGTTTGTCCACTAAATATTATTGCCTCACATCTCTTACCAGTTCTTGCTTCACTGTACTCTATAGTTTCAGCTATCATTGTTGACATTAATGGTCCAGCTGCTGCATGTAAGAATTGTGTTATTCCAAGCATTATCATTAACACTCCTACATTTGAGTAACCTAGCATATAAAGACCAACTCTTACAACTATATCTACTGATACTATAGTCATTAATATATGTTTCTTTTTAAACTTCTTAGTTAACATTGGTATTCCAAAGAATCCTAAAGCACTTGCAGTTCCTACAAATCCAAATATACTCATAAGCTCTGCATTGTTCATGTTATATGTAAAGAAATATATAACCATTCCATTTACTATGTTCATAAATAAATTTAATGAAAATACCCCTAACATTTTAAATAAATGTTTATTAGTTTTTAATGTATTTATGACATCTTCTTTTGTAACCTTTTCTGCTTGTGTTGGTTCTACTCTTTCTTTTATTGTAGAGTATCCAAACATCATAAATGCATATCCAACTAACATTATAGCAGCTACACCTAATAAATAACCTTTAGATGCTACACCTCTACCAAGTAATACTACAAGTGGAGGTAATACAGAACCTACAATACCAATCCCTGCAAATACACCTAAGTTAGCTGCTGTTACTAAACTAGTTCTTTCTTGTGGATTGTCAGATATAACAGCTGATAAAGACCAAAAAGGAATATCAGATATTGTATAAACAGTTCCCCATAATATATATGTAATACCTGCATAAATTACCTTACCACCTGTTGATACATCCGGTGATACAAAGCATAATACTGTTGAAATAATTATAAGTAAGGGTGCAAACTTCATATATCCCTTAAATTTACCAGATTTTGTTCTTCTTGTATCCATAAATCCTGCTACCATAGGGTCATTTACAGCATCCCAAACTCTAGCAATTAAGAAAATAGCACTTGCTGCTGCAACAGATATCTTTAATATATCTGTATAGAAAAATAGTATAAATGATCCTACTATTCCGTAACTAAAGCATTGTCCAAAGCCATAAGCAAAATATCCAACATATTCTTTTTTACTTACAGCATCATAGTTTTTATCAGTTTTTACACATTCCATAATTTTATTTCCTCCCCTAAATAATTTAAAATTTCTTATATCTATTAATTATTTGAAAATAAATCCTAAATTATGGTTGTACTCTAATATTTCTCTTATCTTTTTAGGATCAAATTTGTATTGATGATTATGATCTAGTAGACCATTTATTTCTTGTTCAACATCTGAAAGCTGTGTATAACAGAATCCGCAAACATCATTAATATCCATTACAACTTTTGTTAGCTCTTCAATCTTATTTATTACAGAATCCATACTATTTAGTCTTTCTCCATATCCCCAAGACTCCTCAGTATCATCTTTATTAGTATTATAAGCAACTCCACCATATTCACTAATCATTATAGGTCCATTGTTGTATTTATAGCCTTCGCTATAACATCTTCTTGTGCTCGTTTTAGATGGTGATCCATTTGTTGCTTCATCTATATTTTCATAGCTTTTAGCCATAGTATCTTTATCTGAATTATAATCATGGATTGTTAATATATCACTTATTGTATGTTCCCATCCATCATTACCTACTACAAGCCTTGAATTGTCTAAAGACTTTGTTAAATATACTAATGCATTTACAAAGTTTTGTTGCTTTTTATCACTATATACTTCATTTATTCCCCATGATTCATTTAAAAGTGTATAAACTATTACAGAAGGATTATTGTAATGCTTATCTATAAATGAATATAATTCCTTAGTTATATTTTCATTTGTTTTATTACTATACTCAAATGTACTTGGCATTTCTGCCCACATAACAAGACCTAAAGTATCACATAAATACATAAACCTATTATCTTCAATCTTTTGATGTTTTCTAGCTCCATTAAATCCCATTTCCTTTATCTTTAATACATCATCTTTTAATTCTTCTGGCGTTGCAGTTAATCCACCATCTTTAAAGTATCCTTGGTCTAATATTAATTTTTGGTAAAATTCTTGATTATTTAAATATATTTTTCTTCCTATAGATTCTACTTTTCTCATTCCAAAATAACTATCTATATAATCAAGTGTTTTATCATTTTTGCATAACTTAAACTTTATATCATATAAATTTGGTGTATTTGGAGTCCAAAAATTCAATCTAAAATCAGGAGATTCACTACTTACATCAACTGTTAACCTTGCTCTATTTGATTTAAAATTAGTTACAAATTTATTTATTAACTCACCATCAAAATATACTTCACCGTAAAGATCTACATCTTTATCATCATCACTTATTAAAATATCTAAATCTATAGATGCATTATCTATTTGTGGAGTCATCTTAATATCTGTTAAGTATATTTCTCCAACTTCTTCTATCCAAACTTGTTGCCATATTCCAACAGTTCTTGTGTACCAGCATAAAAAGTTTTCTTTTTTCCAAGATTGCTTACCTATTGGCTGAATGCATAAGTTTCTATCTTCAACTCTTATATAGATTGTGCTATCTTCTTTTAAATGATTTGTTAGATCAACAGTAAAAGGAGTATGTCCCCCTATATGTGTAGCTATATGATTTTCATCAATCCAAATATCACATTTGTAATCTACTGCTCCAAAGTTTAGTATATATCTCTTATTTTCTTTAATATCTATTTTTAAATCCTTTTTGTACCATACAATTTGATGGTCTTCATTTAGATGTATACCAGAGTTTTTCGTATGATAACTATAAGGAACAATAATCTTTCTATCAAAGAAATTATTGTTCATAAAACTTTTTTCAAATTGTCCTTTATCTTCATCATCAAAGGCAAACTCCCATTCCCCATTTAAATCTATCCAATTGCCTCTTATAAATTGAGGTCTCGGATAATGTAACTTATCTAAAATAATAATCCCCTCCTTATTTTCATTAACTAAATCATTAATCAAATATCCTATTTTAATTACTATATTCGCATATTTCACTATTGTAATTAACTTAATAGGTATTCTATTAACTTTTTAGTTAATCTTATATCTTAAATATAAACTCACTTTTTATTTTTGTCAACGTTTTCCTTTGTATTTTTCTAATTTTTTCCTCGAAAGAATAAATATAATATTATGTATGATATAATAGGAATATGAAACGGAGGTAGATATATGGAAAATATACATGGTGATAAAAAGTACATAAAAGCTTTAGAAAAAAACTTACCTTTTTTCCAGGCACTTGCTAGTGAAACTAGATTAAAAATTATTTCTTTAATTCAAAATAAAGAAATGTCTATTAAAGAGCTAAGTGCTGCCCTTAATATTTCATCTGCCGTAGTTACTAAACATATAAATATATTAGAAGAAGTTGACATCGTAGAATCTTACTCCCAACCTGGCGTAAGAGGTCTACTGAAATTATGTAAAATAAAAACTAGTGAAGTTCAAGTTATACTAAATAATAATTACGAAGAAGATACTAGAAAATTTACAGAAATAGATATTCCAATAGGAGCATATTCATCATTTAAAATATTTCCACCTTGTGGTCTTGCTTCAAAAGATAAATTATTTGGTGTTTTAGATGACCCTAGATATTTTGCATCACCAAATAGAATGGATTTATCTATAATTTGGTTTACTTGTGGATATATAGAATATCCTATACCAACTTATGATATTAATTTTAGTAATTTAGATGAAATAGAAATCTCTTTAGAAGTTTGCTCAGAGTTTCCTGGATATAATAACTCATTTAAATCTGATATTTATTTTTATTTAAATGATATGCTTTTAGGAAAATGGACAAGCCCTGGTGATTTTGGTGATAGAAAAGGTGTTTTCACGCCAAGTTGGTGGGATCTTGGAAGCGAATACGGTTTACTTAAAACAATAAAAATAAACGGTAACGGTGTATACCTAGATGGAATAGTTCTATCTGATACTCCTTTAAGTGAGTTTTTTAAAGAAGACATCGATAATCTAACATTTAAAATCGAATGTCCTGTAGATACTCCAAATCCTGGTGGTATTAATATTTTTGGTAAGAATTTTGGTAATTTTGATCAAAATATTAAAATTAAATGCCTTTATAAATAAAGAAATGTACTATACATGTGTTATTTAGCCATGAATAGTACATTTTTATTATAAATATTGTTTATTTATTATTAATCTAGTGGTTGTGATATAGTAACCAACACCTTGCTACAAACTCTAGCTATAACATTATGCGTAATTCTTGCGTCAAAAGGTAAAAAATCGCCTTCTTTAAGCTCGAATTTTTCACCATTTTCAAACTCTATATCTAAAATTCCACTTACAACTTGAATAGTTGCAAATCCATTATGTGAATGATTAGGTAGACCTTTGCCTTCTTCAAATTTAAAAAATAATGTTTTAAACTTTTCATTAACTACTAAAAATTCTCTATTTGTATCTATTTCATTAATATTTATTATTTTCATAGCAATACCTCCATGTCATTTGTATTTTATATTTACTTTCTCTTTATTATACTAATTCCATCACTATTTTCAGTATATTCAAAATCACTATTCAATTCATTTACAAAAGCTTTTATCCATAAGCATCTTAATTTATAGAATATATTAACATCTCCATTTTCTTTATTCCATATATCTTTATGGACACATATTCTTCTTCTGTACTCTACACAATCATCTTCAGATATAATAATTTCATTTACCCTATCGCATGGCATACCATCTAATATATAGTCATTAATGCTATTGTATATTTCCTTTGCATTTTCAATTACTTGATTAGATTTTACTTCTTTTGCTGCTTTTATACCTTGTTCTATATATATTTTCTCCATTTTTATAATAGATTGTTCATTACTATTTAGTATAGTAGTAGTCCACGTAGCCATTCTTCCTTCTGCAGAATGTATTTTACTTTGTAGCCAGCCATGTATGTTTTTTGTATCTATCATATCTTCTAGGTTTTTGTTTGGAAGTTTTTCACCATACTTTAAATTAATTTCATTACTTAACTTTTCTATATCTAGATTTTGTTCATTTGCTAAATTTATTATTTCACTTTCTAATCCTTCAAACCATAAAATTTTATTAAATAACCAATAATGTATCTTTCCTAAAAATAAACTCATTTTAATTCCTCCTATTTTTAAGTTGATTTGTATCTATTGTGTTGCTATATCTACAGTATAAAGTAATTACATTTAACTTACTGTAACACAGGTTACAAATAAAAAATAATGAATGAAATATTAATTCCATCCATTATTTTAAGCATTTCCTTTATATATAAGTTAAATTATTGCTGATTAATTATTCTTCTAACATGAGCTTCACTAATATTGTACTTTCTAGCGATACTTTTATAATCCCCATTGAAAGAGTCCTTAAGAATTCTATTTCTAACTTCTCTAGTTAAACACCCTTCTACTGGTACATATACAGTACTTCCACCCACATATCTAACTAATTTTTTATATGCATCTATTCCTATAACTTCAGCTATATCCCTAAAGCTTTTTGGTATATCCTTTATAGTTACTTCTTCTAACATACTATCTCTCATAATAACTCCCCTTTCTTACCATAAAATTAATTATCTCACTAATCTATCATATTTATATAAAAATTCTCTACTTTAATCATTCAACTATACTATCTTTATAACACCATTTTCCAATTTATGTTATAATAAACTAAATGGCATATATTTTACAAACTTTATTTCAAGATAAGTTTTTGCCATGGACAGGTAGGTATTCGCCCTATCTACTTGTCCGATTAAAAAACTTTAAAAACCTTAACTTTATTAGTTTTTAAATACTTATTAGCCAAATCCGGATTATCTAATTTAAATTTTTTTAAATCTAAACTATTCCTACTAACTGATTTCCAGGTGATTTTTCTTTCCTTACAAAATGCAGTTTCATATTCTTTCATTTCATTTTGTAAAAAATGTTCTATGTATGCTTTCTTAAATTCTAACCTCGATATGTTATCAATAATTTCATCATATTGCTCTATAGTTTCGTAAATATCGTCTTTTAAAATAATAGTTTCATCTATAGATTCCTTATATACCTCTTTTAAAAATTGCCCACATTCCTTTGTTCCAAATGGATACTTATTATCATTCATTGATTTATTAAATAAGTTTTTTAACATGCCCATACTTATCCCCCCCTATTTATATTCTTCCTATTCTTATTGTTCTTGGCTTATTACTTTCTCTTATTATTTTTCCAGATTCCACTAAACCATCTATATGTCTTTGAATTGTTGCTGGAGATTTTACCCCCACTAGTTTTACTAATTCTCTAACAGTTGGAGATATCCCAAATTCATCTATATATCCCTTTATCTCTGTAAAAACCTTTTCTCTTGTTACAAGCTCTTTATCTAATCTCTTCATTTTTATACCTCCTTTACCAATTTAATTAAATAATATCAGTATTAAAAACAAATTACAATATTTTTGGTGAAATTATACGAACATACGTTCGTATAATCATTTTACATTTTTCTACATTTTTTTTCATTCCATTTTATTTTTTATTATTTATTTCTAACTTCTTGATAATTTATTGCTACCAATATTCCTATCATAAATTACAACTACAGAAAAAATTAAAATAGTATTCTTTTATCAAAGGCAAAAGCCTTACATAAAAAGGAGGTAGATACAATGGCAACAGAAATAAAAAATGCTTCTTCACTAAAATTACAATTTAACAAAGGACTAGGTCCAAATGGAAAGGCAGTTATGGGAAGTAAAACTTTCTCTAACTTAAAGGAAAGCTCATCAGCTGATGATATTTTAGAAGTTGCAAATGCAATTGGAAACTTACAAAAGCACGATTTATACGACGTCGTGAAAATCGACTATACATCAATATCATAAAACAATATAAAAATATAAGGAGGTAATTGATAATGGATACTGTTTTAAAATTAATAATGACTTTTAAATCTAAAGGTGATAAAACTGTTAACTTAACAGTTGATGATCCTAAGGATAGTTTGACTGAATCTGAGATAATAGATGCTATGAATTTAATAATTGAGAAAAATATTTTTTCTCCAGATAATGTTGATTTAAAGGAAGTTGTAAAAGCTAAGGTTGTTCAAACTGATACTACTGAATTTGACCTTAAGTTATAGGAGGTAGTTTTATGGATAATAATTTCTTGACTATTATAGCTAATGTTGGTTTTCCAATTGCTCTTTCTATGTATCTTTTAGTTAGGATTGAAGGAAAGCTACAGGTGTTATCTGATAGTATAAATGAATTATCTTCTGTTTTGGTTAATTTTAAGTAATAAAATTAAGGGTGGGACTTATTGTCCTGCCTTTTTTACATTTTGTTATTATTAATTTATACATATTTTTAATATTAAGTATGGTTCATTTAATAATACTATTTTATTAAAATATATCCATCAAATAAAACTTCATTAAAAACATAGTTTCGAATACATCTCATGTTACTGTTAATCCGGGCGCAAGGATAAGAAAGTATAACTATAATGACAATTTAAATACATCTCATGTTACTGTTAATCGGAGCAGATGATCCAGCTAAGATTAAATCTATAAAGAATTTAAATACATCTCATGTTGCTGTTAATCTTTCTTATAATACGATTCTTTCAATTCTTCTACACATTTAAATACATCTAATGTTACTGTTAATCAGACAATGTAGTAAAAGTTATATGTGATGCTCTCAAATTTAAATACATCTCATGTTACTGTTAATCATGCGATAATGTTGGTGCTTATATGACGTATTATAATTTAAATACATCTCATGTTACTGTTAATCTGAAAATATGGAGTTTGTTGAGGTTCAAGTTGATTTATTTAAATACATCTCATGTTACTGTTAATCTGCAAGTAAGACAAAGGACTTTACACCTAATGTATTATTTAAATACATCTCATGTTACTGTTAATCAGATCCCCTTTCTTTCAGTATTGCAACCCATTTGCTATTTAAATACATCTCATGTTACTGTTAATCCTTGGATTTTAGTCCTCTTTATCTTACGGGTGTAACATTTAAATACATCTCATGTTACTGTTAATCTAATTGTCCTGCAATACTTATAGAGGTATGTTTTGTATTTAAATACATCTCATGTTACTGTTAATCCAACTTTATCTGTCTTGTTCGCCACTTGTTTTCCTCATTTAAATACATCTCATGTTACTGTTAATCAATTTTATTATCTATAAAACCTATTTGTTTAGATAAATTTAAATACATCTCATGTTACTGTTAATCAATTTATGATTATTATATCACATATTGTATCAATGATTTAAATACATCTCATGTTACTGTTAATCTTTTGATAATGCTAACAATATGTGGGCAAAAGATATATTTAAATACATCTCATGTTACTGTTAATCTGTAAAGCCTGTTGTTCCTAGTGGTTGGAATGGTACATTTAAATACATCTCATGTTACTGTTAATCTTCTGATTTTCTTAAAGATGGCGTTAAAATGAGTTCATTTAAATACATCTCATGTTACTGTTAATCTGAATGTCAAATTTTATTTAACCCTCGCTCTTGGAAATTTAAATACATCTCATGTTACTGTTAATCTTGAGATTCACTAGAAGTTGGTTTAGATATGATATCTATTTAAATACATCTCATGTTACTGTTAATCCTACTAAAATACTATATTCTTACATTATATAATAATAGCTAACTCAAGTAAATAACTCATTATAATGTAAATTTACCAACTAAAATTTAATTTTCTAATATTTTTCACAATTCAGCTCTGTTCATTGGTACTGCTAATCCTAATAAATTCAAATTCATAACCCACTTGGTAAATTTAAATTATCAAATCTTCTCCTGTAGAGTTTTTAGAATGTCCAATTACTTCTTCCCCAAATACACTATCATTCATCAACTTAATAATACAAATGAAATCCTCTTCTTTATCTATGACTTTATTCAAATCACTCTTAAAATTAATAAGTTTAGAAGGAGACATATCTCCTCTAAAAACAGATTTCTGAAAGTGAGACAAATACTTTTTACATACCTTAAAAACCTTATTTACTCTCTTCTCTCCCACATCATAAAAAACAAATGCATAATTATAATTCATTTTTTTACTCATACTACATCTTCTCCTTTAAACTAAAAGGGATAAAATCCTTATCTTCCATGATATATTTTATAAGCTTATAACAATCTAACTTAATCGCAGTCCTGTATGATACTTTTCTCTTTAGCTTTGGATGAAGAAATACTGACTCCATTCTATCCTCAAATGCACTAATAAATATATTTCTTCCCTCTTCATTTAGCAAACAATAATTTACCTTTTTTTCAAAGTGCTTGGAAACTTGAATTTTTTTATTGTTTACCAAATCAAAAATTGTTTTATATACTAAGACTGGTTTAAATACTTCACTTATATCTAAACTTAAAGAAAATCTCCCTTCTGATGGTTCATGTAAATAGCTGATTCTCTGATCTAAATGTGTTCTGTATATCGATGATATTGTTTTCGTATATAATAAGCTATTCCCAAAGGAAACTAGTGCATTAATAGGATTATCAGGTGGTCTTTTTACTCTCTTATTCATAATAAAATCTTCTGGTAAAAAGTTTTTAAATTCACGATAAAATCTCTCCCATAATTCTCCCTCTACACACATCAGCACTTTTATATCCTTACTTTTCTCAACTCTATCAAAAAAGGTATTTTTTATCCAATCTATAGTGCCTTTTACTTCTTTTTTATTGTGTTTATAATAGTGATATAATACTTCTCTGATATTGATACCTATACCTGTTACAATCGATTTTGCAATATCCAGTCTATTGTTTTCAAATTTACTTACCTGCTTTACTAATAATTTACCACTGTTGTATTGATTCTTAGGATAATAAGTCCCACTATATCCCTCGTAGTAATTAAAGAAATGAACTATTATATTATTTTGTGATAGGAAATCTAATAACTTAGTGTTAATACTTACTTCATTTAAACAGTATATTTCTTTTGTATTTTCTACTGGAATATATACATTTTTACCATTCTTTCTAAAACATAATGAGTTATCTTTTCTTGTTAGTTCTCCCATTGAAGCTATGTATCTTGTACTTCCCATATTACCTCCTATATATAGCAATATTCATAATATGCACATCTTTTACATTTCGCTTTATTTAAAACATCAGGTATAGTATCACATTCTAAAAGAGTTTCAATCTCTTTTATATATTTTTCTAGCTCTACTTCTATATCTTCGTTTAAGTCATAATATAATACTTTTTTATCCGATTTATTTTTCTCTATACATTCTAGTTTCCCTTTTCTTAGTATTCCTTTATTTTTTAAGACTTTCAAATAAAATATCAATTGCCATTTTGCAGCTTCAATATCTGCATCTGATTTTTTAATTTCTGTAAGATATTCAGAAGTTAGTTTATCTAACTTTATATTATCTATTGATATCTCTGTATTTTTGCTCTCTTCTGATTTACTTTCATGAATAGATTTACCTATCTTAACAATTTCGCTATTATCTTCTAAGTTAATCCTATTGCCATGAAGGTAACATTGTCTCTTACAATGAAAATAGTAATTTACCAATGTTCCATTTACTTTCACTATATAAAATCTCCTATTCCAGTTATTAATTTTTCTTTATCCACTTTCCCATCTCTGAAATATTTTTCACCATCTTCTATGAAATATAAATCTCCAATTCTATCATTATAAATTAAATCACATTTCTTTACTTGATATATAAAATAATTAAGTAGACTTCTAGCTTCTGACAATTTGATTTGCCTCTTAGCATAATCTAAGTTTTTATCTAATAATATAGTCTTGTAGCTATCCCAAATCTCATTTCCATATAATATAGTCCCATCTTCTTTTTCTATATTTCTTGATAAGTATACAGATATACTCCACATATCTTCTTCTATCAGTTTCATTCGTGATGTTATTTTATCAAACTTTAATCCACCAACATCTTCAGAGAAAAATTCATTTAGATTAAGTTCAGATAATGAATCGTTATAGTAAGTTTTAAGAGCTTTTAATATCGGTAGATAGTAGTCTTTGAAATACTTATTTACTAATATCTTTTTCATATTTTCATCTTCTAAGGTAAACTTTTTATTCATTCTAATATCATTTTTATAAATAAGATCTGCCTTATCTACATTGAAAAAGTATACAATTCCACTTTTTTTGCATGAACGATTTATTCTTCCCATAAATTGCTCATCACTATCTAATTTTGATATATCTTTATAGCCTATATCCATATCAATGTCTACTCCAGCCTCTATTACTTGAGTAGCTATTAGTATAATATTATTAGAGTTTTTGGCAATATTAATTATTCTTTGTCTTTCTATGGAGTTATCATCTCCAGTTATAAGTTCTATCTTAGAGTTAATTTCTTCGTCTTCTTTTAGTTTATTATAAAACTCATATGCACTTTGTTTCTTTATAAATTCAACTAGTATTTTCTTGCCTTTGAGACTGCTATTTTTTACATGGTCATAAATTTCTTCAATTTCTTTTTCTATTAAATCATAATTTACTACAACTCTATCTTTGAATAATGGATTACTAAAATACTTTTCTCTATCTTTAATAAGAGTAGTCGTATCTTCATCTGAGTCTGTAAGATAATTTAAATTAGGAAGGGTTGCAGACATTATTATTACCTTCATATTTAGTATTTTTGAAAATCCCTTCAAGAAAGTTATTATCTCAGACCATATTGTATTTTTATAGCTCTGAATTTCATCTAATACAATTACGCTATTCGCTAGTTGGTGAAATGAAAATAATGATTCTTTACGGCTATCAAACATTGTGTTAAATAAACTAACATGTGTAGTCAATATCATAGGATAATTTAAGAATTGCCTATCTAATAATGCTTTTGCATAATATTTGTAATCAAACTCTTCTGTAATATCTTCATTAATATCTTTTTCATTTTCAACTTTAATAGGATTAATGGAGTTTACTACTGCTATATTATTAAATACATTGTCTATTGGATTTACATCATTTATAAATATCATTTCTAATGAACTTATATTTTGCTCTATTAATGTATTAAATGGATAAATATAATATATTTTATTCATAGATTTATTCTCTTCTAAAAGCTTAAAGCTAAGATTTATAGATACATTACTTTTCCCACTACCTGTTGGAGCCTCTAAGAAGAAAATATCACTGTTTAAATTTCTAAAAAGTTCATTTTCTGCATCTAAAAACATTTCTGTTCGCAATACATTTATATCATTTTCATTTTTTAAATCATTTTCTTTTTTATATTCATTTTTTTCATAATTTCTTATACTTTTATAAATTTCACTTTCTTTATATAGATCGTAAAAATTAGATATATCACTTATTTCTCCAAATTCATTTAGCTCTAAGTTATTCATAAATTCAGTAGTTGCATAAAAATCACATGCAACTAACAATGAAAATAATAGTTTTACATATGTATATACATAAATACTTTCTTCTTTACTATTTTTTATTAATGTCTTTTTTACATTTCTACACTTCTTTAGCATAACTTTTGTTGATCTATTAAATTCTTTATTATATACATAGTTGTAACTATTATTAAGTGAACTTATTACTTTATCTGCATCGCCACAATAATCTTCATCAAATGATTTTACAAACTCTTCAAAATCACTCAATTTACTATGATGTCTTGAAATAATATATCCATTCAAAAATAATATTTGAGATAATTTCTTACCTACAGCTTTGTTTACTTTCTTTATATTATCTATTTCATCAATAAAATAGTTTATATATAATACAGAAGAAATAATAGAATGTTTATCTTTTATTCCTTCAAATATAGATTTATCCAATATTTTATTATTCATCTTACGGTGTTGAAACTCTGGATTTATCTTTCCTATATCATGAAAATTTATTGTATTTATAACAAGTTTTCTAAAGAGTAAAATGTACTCTTCATCTAAGTCATTTAAATATAAATCTTCAAAGTTTTTAAATATTCTCCCCATTTCTTTTGATTTGTTTATCTTATCAAAATATTTATTACATAAATCTATATGCTCTTGTAAGGTTTCTTTTCTATTTTCATCCACATGAGCATAAAAATTTAACTCTCTATTAATCAATGATGATATATTCACTATGTAATCTTTCTTAAAATAGTTCATATATATTCCTCCCAAAAAATAAGGAGGGTATTTCACCTCCAATTTAAAAGAACACTATATTTTTTCCATCTATATTATATAATTTATCGCTATTAATAGATTCTACATACATATTGCTATATACAAAACTTTCTAATTCATACATATTAGTAACTTTATTTAAGGATATAGGCAGTTTTTCACTATACTTAAATAAATCTTCTTCTCCTTCATCATCCTCATCCATATCAAAACTTACACAATTTCTTGGACACAGTGAGTGAACTCTTTCAGTATCTGACTCTAAAGCTTCTTTTACATCATATACTTTAATATTTGATATATTAGCATAATGGTCATTTTTACCTAAATAAGGTTGGTAAATAGCTTTATAGTTTAATATATATTCGCATATTTTATCTGCTTCTTCGTTATCTAAAAGAACATATATATTCCACTTAGGATTTTCTAGCCATTGCTCTTTTACTATAAGATTCCCACCTATTTCTTGTGATGCATATCCAACTGAATTATTAAATACCTGTATTTTTTTAGGAGTAAATGCTTTATCATTTAGAGGCTCTATTGCAACCTTTACAGTATTCAATTTATTATAAAACTCTGGATAATCTTCTTTATAGTCTTTTATATTATCTAGCTTGTATCTATGTTGGTTGTATCCACCATATCCAAGTATTGCTCCAAATATTCCAAGTAATGCTACTTTATGAATATTTCCATATGTAAAATACAAATATGAGTTAACATCAGGCTTTTTAAAAAATGCTGTTTCCCCTGATAATTTAAACTTTAATGCCTTCATGTTTTATACCTCTTTTTGTGTAAATATATTTAATTTTTTAGCTCCCTCTATATTAGTTTTTATAATAGTTGTGTATGGATTATAGTAAATTTCAACATTTTTAATTCTATCTTTTAATGAATTAATTAATTTATCACAATTTATTTCAATTACATTTTTTTCATCTTTAGTAAATCTTATAAATTCAGATAAATTAGGAAGATATAAATCCTTTTCTGTTTCAACAAACAATGCAAACTCATTTTCACAACCTACCTTTGAATTTGTTGCAAATGATGTCGCTGAAACTAAAGCTGCTTGTTTAAATCTCTCATAATCCTCTTGTGTGTATCCATCTGTAACACCTAATTCTTTATATTCATTGTATGCCATAGGATTTATTGTAAATGGATAGAAATAATGAGCTTCATTACTCACTATCTTTGTTCCCAGTGTTGAATTTTTAGCTTCTTCTGAATCAGCACTTTCCTTTGAACCATCTCTAAAAGGAGATAATATTTGTTGCTCTTCAGGATTAGTACCATCATACTTATTAAAACCTTGTCCAATTTGAACTGCTCCTGTAATAGAAATATTATTTTTTGACTCTGCAAATGTAGCCCCAAAATTCTTTACATCTAGTGCATTAAATAAATTAATTAAAACTTCTTTGCTATCTTTACAATCTTTTAAATCTTCAACATTAAATAAATGTTCATATCTCTCTTTTAATGAGCGTGGTACTAAAGATACTGTACCTTTGCTTTCTGACAATTTCATTGATTTTATATATAATATTTTTTCCCCTTGATTTTCCCACATTTTTTTCATTGGGTATTTAAGTGCTTTATCACTACCAAAAGTATCTCCATCAGATGTTGTCTTCGGATATCCTGTAAAATCAGCATTCCAGTTTGACATTTTTGATAATATTCCAATTACTCCATATACTCTTTTATTCATCTTTAGTCCCCCTTCTTATTACTTTCATAAATTAAGTTGCTATGTAAATATCCTGCTATAATCATATCTTGATCTACTTTTTTTTCTGGTTCATATGATACTATCATTCCATATATGTTCTTTACTCTTTTACTATACATATCTATATCATAATTATATCTTTTGTATAAATTTCTTAATTTCTCTTTTATTACTGTATTGCTCTTTGCATTTATAAATGGATTTGCTAATGAATGTGGCTTATTTTTACCTTTACTTTTAGATAATAAATAATTCACAAATTGGCCTATTGCAAAGTAGTACTGTTCATCAGATGAAAAACTCTCTGTATTTCCTGAATTTATTTTCTCTCTAAGATTATTTTTAAGTTCATATACAATATCCCCCATACTCTTACCTCCTTTAAAATAACTTTCCAGTGAACATTTTAAGTTATATTGATGTGATGCTTTTACTATGTAACCATTTTTTATTGAGTTTTTAATTAAATCTAGTGATGTCTTATTTAAAATCTCATATATTCCTTTTTCATTACCTTTGTATATCCAGTCAAATATAGATTCTCTTGAAATTAGTAGATTTCGCTTTATAATATTGTCCTTAATTGATATATCTTTGGATTCTGTATAATAGTTATTTACCAGGTATTTTGAAAATAATGTGTTATTTATAATTTCTTGTAGTATTTTCTTATCATTACAAACTCCATAATTTTCGTCGAAAATTGCTTTTTCACCTAACTCTAATACATTAAAAAATTTAAATGGCTTATCTAATTTAAATTTATAAGAAGTTACTATGTCATAACTATGTATCTCAACTTCTTTTCCCTTTTTAATTCTCATATACATTCCATTAAAATCTGAATCAGGCATTTCTCCATTTTTGTATGACCTAACTTTCTCTTCATCAATATAAATATTTACATTCCCTTTTGAACATTGAGCCATTAGGTAATCAAAAAACTTTTTCTGTAATATTACTTGCTTTTCATTAACTAAATAAGGTACTTTTACTTTTCTTGTTTTATTTTCTAAATATGGTTTCTTAGAATTTAAATTTATATTGTCATTTGGCAAACCATAAAGTATTTCTTCAAGTTTTTCATTAAAATCATTACTATTGTATATATTCGGAATCAAATACCTCCTTCCCTCAGTTTGATATTTTTCTATAGGTAATTCAAAAAATACCTTAAGATAATCTTTTCCTGTAATTTTTATACCTAACTCTTCTAGATTAAATATATTAAGCTTTATCCATTCTTTTATTTTATTTAATAAATCCTGGTCTATATATTCTAAATCAGCTTCAACATACTTATAAATTTCTTTTGCTTTAGGTTTAGTATATTTAAGATATGGATTAGATAGTATTTTATAGTAATTATCAATAATATCTTGAGTTAGTTTTTCATTGCTTAAGCTTTCTTTTTTTATAAAAAATGATAAATAATTATTGCTATGAATAATCTTTTTACTATCTATTGGTTTATTCATATCAATAAGTTTACTATTGTAATCATAGTTGCAAATATCTTCAAAATAAATATTCGCTCTACCTTCTAACTCACCTAATTTTTTGTTGTATTTTATATCAAAAAATTCCTTTATAGAGAATTTTCCATCTATTAAAGATACTATTATATAAGTACCATCTGCTGGTACATATGTGTCAATAATCAACTTATCTCCACTAACTTTTAATTGTTTTTCAAAAACTTCAATACAATCATGTAACACATCCTCACCCCCTTATATCCATCTATATCCCATAAATCCAGCCCCTCTGCCATTATTTTCTCCTACACCTGTTCCTAGTAACATATATGATATCTCTTGAGCTATCTCATTATCTGAAATATTTAAAGATACTTTATCTCCTAGAAGTTTTATATTCTTATAACTTACAGCGTATGGCTTTTTATTCTTAAACTCAATTGATGTGTACAGCTCAAAATCTTCATCTATTTTGATTTGATTTATTTGGTTGTACTTCTTGATAGCGTTTTCTTTTAATTTCCTTTCAAAGTCATCAAAATATATATTTTCTCTCCAGTACCCTGTACTATCCTTAATAATCACAGGTGTCAATGAATATATTTTTTCTATAAATTTTTTAGGAATTATTCTTATTTCTGTTGTTAGACATTTTATTGAGTCACTATATTCATGAGCTAGCACTTCATTAAAATAATTTGCTAGTTCCTTATCTATACTTCTAATAGTAAATGTATATATATTCCCACACTTATAAAGTTTATCTTTTTCTATTGGATACATTGAATCAAAACAGTAATTCTTAAACATATTACTTTTATGAAAATTTAACCATTTAGTATTTTTTGCCAAAGATTGGTCTATAATCTTGCATATTTCATTTTGAATATTATCTACATGTATATCTTTTAAAAGATACGATTTTACTTTAATCTCATGTACTTTCATCAACTTCCCCCCCTTATTATTTTCACACCATGTGTTACAGTTAAATTTTATTCTTTTTCTTTAAATTAAATTTAAATTCATCTACACGTTTCTGTTATTTAGTTAATTAGATATAAAATCATAAGCTTCTCTTTTTTCATTAATATAAAGCAAGATTTATCATATGAGTTTCAACTATATGCTGTCCCTACCATTGTATCATAACTTCTCACTTATCTTATCTATTTTACTATTAAAAATGACATGAAATTACTTTTACATACCCCTTTAGTTAATTTTAAGTAAACGAAAGTAAGGGTGGGACTTATTGTCCCATCCTTTTAAAATTAGGTAAATTCAATATTTTATACTTTTATTAAAATCACCAAGTTTCTTATTTTTTCTTTATTTTAATAATTGTAGTATATAGATTAAATATTAGAATTAAACAAAATTTAAGTAGATTTTATTCAAATTCTTCAATTATTCTATAATCCGCTAACTTTTATATAAATATATAATTTAAACTATCATAAATTAACTCCTATATGATAGTTCAAATTATATATTTATTTTTTAGTATATAGATTAAGCTTTATCATATATCCTTAGTATCTGTACTCTAGAAATATATCTTCAATAAATCTTTCAAAATTTTCTCTTTGTGTATGATTATTTCCACGATATTTTTCTGTTAATGATAAGACCCTGTTTACTTCCATAGCATTTAAGTCTTTCATTAGGTTATAATTTTTTGTATCATAAAGATTCCGTAAAGTCTTACCTATGAAGTAAAGTGGTTCATAATGTTCAGTATTTGAAAAACCTGGTATTTGCCAATCCTCATCCTGTTTACCAAAGAATATTGATTTTGCAAGCCAACCTTTTACTGCTCTACCATCTAAGGTAGTATTATAAAGAACATAATTTATATACTCACTAAATTCTGTAAATTCTCCTTCTTTAATTTTTATTCCTGCAATAGGATACCATAAACCTTTAATCTTATTATTATTTGTTCCAGAAGATCTGTAAAAAGCTAAGGTAACTCTCTCTATGCCATAATAAAATTCCATGTCTACATCTATTAGTCCAATCATTCTAAATGGTTTTTTAGAGTACTTATTTACTCTAAATGTATCTTCATATATGTTTAGTATTTTAATAACGTTTCTTATAATAAGACACCTCCTTATTATAAATTATTAATAATAAACCATATAACTTTAAAATTTAAAGCTATATGGTTTATTATTTTATCTACAGAGTTATATTTTTAATCTTAAAAAGATCTGTCATTATTTCGTCTGTATTTTCATATGGTTTTTCCATTCCCATTAATCTTTTCAAAAAAAATAATTCTTCTTTCTTCAGATCTAGTTCTTCATACCATGGCTGATCTTCTAATTCAACATTTTCATCATCATAAGATGAATAATACAGATGCAACAGAAAATCTGCCATATACCAATAATCTATTTCTTTTTTGTATCTCTCATTGTCTATATATCTAGCTAGCCCAAAATCAATTAGTACTAAATCTTTTTTTTCAGTCATTATTACATTTGGAATCCTAATATCTCTATGAACTATATTTTTTTCTTGAAGAGCTACGATAATATTTAAAATCTTTTCTGCAATATCATATATTTCATTCCTTGAAAATTCATATCCATCAAAGGATAATATCTCATAAAAGTCTTTTCCTTCAATAAACTCAATTACATAATATTGTGTATTATTATAGTTAAATTTTTCTATAAACTTAGGAAACTTTTTATCATCTAAAGATTTCATTATTTCCTCTTCATAAAATAATTTTTTTCTGCTTTTCTCCATCATTTCTTTCTTTAATTGTTTTATTACATACTTTTTATTTGTATCCTTTTTACATAGATAGACTATTCCATATCTACCTTCTCCTATTATACTTATAATAGTGTAACCTTTTATATTTTCACCAGGCATACAATATTTGTCTATACTATCTCCTCCTAGTGTGACATTTCATCTATTCTTTATAAATTATTCACTATATGGTCTACTGTATGATCCACTTTGTGATACGCTTGATCCACTACCTGATACGCTTGATCCACTACCTGATACGCTTGATCCGCTACCTGATACGCTTGATCTTCTTTTTTTATTTTGCTTATAATATTCATAACCTCTATCTGATTGATTTTTTAAAGAATCCATTATATCTCTCCTTTATTATTATATTAATAACTAAAATATACTAGTTATCAGTATAATATATGTGCCATTAATACAATTTGCTACATTTATTGACATATATCGCCTATTTCACATCAGAAATCCTCTTATTAGAATAAATTCTATACAGCTCATAAGTATTACTTTATAGCATTATATTTTAAATGTATTCTTTCTTCTTTGTTTTAACTGACTTCTGTATACCCTTCTGTTTTATATGGGTATATATTATAATTAAGTTATATAACATAACAATTTGTTATGATTTTAGACACTTCCACCTAATGACGTATATTTAGTAAATACTAATAAATACATAAAATTTTTACCCTCTATAATCTATTATGTCATTTATGTCATTATTATTTATATCCGTTGGAAATTCTTATACCTATCAATGTATCGCCCCTTAAAATGTGAAGTCATTTCGATGCCATTTGCTGCCATAGTATCATACTTTTTAACTTAATCTATCTATTTTTTCTATTAAACTTATGACGCCTGTCATGAAGTGACGTATATCTAATACTAATTAACGTCAAAGAAAGATTTATAAGGAGGACATATATATCCTCTTTTGCTACTTGTTTTCTTATAAATTGCACCGTAGTTTTCCATTACACTTTTTAGCATTTTTGTATTATTAATTTTCAATTTATAAGCTAATTCATCAGAACTCTTCCAGGTCCAATTTTTCTTATCTACTGACCAGTCTAAATCATTAGCTACTGCTATATCAACATATCCTGATACCTTAAATCCCTTATTACTTTGATTTAACATTTCTAACTCCCAATCTTCTAAGTAAGTGTTCATTTCACTATATTCTTTTAAGTACATAACCTCTCCCCACAACTTTTCTATATCAATTTTATCTATAATATCAAAATCTATTTTCTCAACAGGTATAACCCAATATCTTCTATTACCAGTTTCATCCTTTAGAAACGCTTCATTATTAACAGTTGCATAAAAAGATGTTTTTCTAGGATATCTCATAGGTGCTGCTTGATAAGGTTTTCTAAATTCATCTACTTGCTCTGTTATAAATGCTTTTATTTTAGCTATATCTTTTTTAAGTGTTGAATCTAATTCCCCAAGTTCAACTACCCAGTATTTTATACATTGATTTATTTTATCCTTATCACTTGGATCTAGTTCTAGACCTGTTTTTACATACATTGGCACAAGTTTTCTTATGAGCCTTGTCTTTCCTATTCCTTGTTTACCTTGTAAAGTTAATACTCCTTCTATATTAGAAGTTCCATCATTAAATACGATTGATGCTGTATTTAAAAGCCACTTTTTTATTAAGGTTTCTTTTAGTTTTTGATCAAAACATTTTGGAGTTATTAAAGCATCACACAGATTTTTTATGTAATGTTTACCACCTTCATAGTCATCTAAGCAATTTAGTAGATAATCTTTCACTGGATTAATAGAATAACCCATACCTATTCTAGTTACAAATTTTCCTATTTTTTCTATACTTAAATTAAGACCATGAGTTATAGAAAGTGAGTGTATATCTATTATCTGACTTTCAAAATTGTCTATATTTAATCCTTCTATCTCTATTTCTTTAGTTATTTCGTTATAATAAGCAATAATTTTATTTTCTTTTAAAATAGCCTCAAGGTTTTCCCATACTTTTTGTGGTTTATTTTTATTATCTAGTTTTGGGAATTTTATATAATAATTTCTTTCCTTTTCTCTATCTGCTTCACAGCTCATTTCAAAAGCTTTATCTATATCTCCTTCTTCTAGAGCTTTTTTAGATTTTTCTTCATAGTATTCTATTGCTTTATTTTTATTTGTAACACTTAAATTTCTTTTTTCTTGTTTTGGTAATTCTAATGGTCTACCTAATATTTCATATGCTTTTTTTAAAGCTTCTATAAAATTAATGTCTTCTACTTTTTGTATAAAGTTTATTACATTTCCCCCTTCACCACATCCAAAGCATTTATAAAATGCACCATTTCCTTTATTAGTTATAGAAAAGCTTGGACTACTTTCTTTGTGAAATGGACAGTTCATTTTGTTTTTCTTTAGTTGATTTGGATAATAATAACTTATTACATTTTGTAAATCATTAGTACTTCTAATGTTTTCTATATATTGTTTATACATATTCTCTGAACCCCTTTTAGTAATATTTGTTTATAAGTACATATTATCAATAATACTTCTTCACTTCTTTTAATCTATGTTATAAATTTATGATAAAAAGTTTTTCTTACATGAGTTTTTACTTTATAAGATTTTATTATAGTGAAATTAAAACTTATATATCAAAATGTATTAGTTATTAATAATTTTCCACTTATAATCTGATTATTGATTGGAATCATAATTGATATAAGTATTTAAATTTAAACAAAGAAGGTGCTTTTTTGAGAAAATTAACTTCACTTTTAATTATATTATTTTTATGTATTTCATTGTCTGATTTTGCTACTGCCAGTGTAAATAATAAAGGATTAAAAAGTAATTCTACTTATTTGGATAATACTTGCATAAACTGGTTTTTTATTCCCAATGATAAATTTATGACACCTGAAGTTAATGATAAGTTAAACTTTAAGCTAAGTGATTACGATGCTATTTATAATGGTCCTAAATCACCTGAAAATAAGAGCTTATATTTAACATTTGATGAAGGTTATGAAAATGGATATACTGAGCAAATTTTAGATGTCTTAAAAGAAAAGAATGTTAAGGCTATTTTCTTTGTTACTTCACATTATATTGCTTATTCTCCTGATACTGTAAAAAGAATGGTAGCTGAAGGTCATATTGTAGCCAATCATACTAAACATCACTACTCTATGCCAAGTGTTACTTATTCTAGTGAAGTTTTTAATAAGGAGCTTAGTGATGTTGAAGATAGATTTAAAGAATTAACAGGTGAGAATATGCCTAAATTTTTTAGACCTCCTATGGGACAGTATTCAGAAAAAAGCTTAGCTATGACTAAAGATTTAGGTTATAAAACTGTATTTTGGAGTTTTGCTTATGGAGATTATGAGCCTAATAATCAGCCTTCACATGAATATGCTAAAAAACATATATTATGTCATCTTCATGACGGTTCTATATTATTGTTACATGCTATATCTAAAACTAATGCTGATATACTTGATGATGTTATAGATGAAGCAAGAAACTCTGGATATGAATTTTATTTATACTTTATATACCATTAACATCAGTATCAAAAGCATCTGCAAGTGCAGTTGCAATTCTAACAGCTGAATAACAGTCATTACATTGTCCTACATCTAAAAGTCTAGGAAGTCCTGCAACTTCGCCAAAGTCTAATTTATTAAATCTATATTTACCACAAGCTAATGTAAGTATTACACAATCCTTAGGAACTTTTTTAGCAAACTCTGTGTAATAATTTCTACCTGGTCTAGCCCCGTCGCATCCTCCTATTAAGAAGAAGTGTCTTATTTTTCCATCCTTTACTGCACTAACAATTGTATCTGCATGACTTAAAGTTGCATGATGACCAAATCCAACTAATATTTCATGTGGTTCTTCATCTTCTTCAAATCCACCAAGTTCTAATGCTTTATTTATTATTTCGCTAAAATCTTTTTTACCATCTTCACCTTTGCCAATATACTTAACTCCATCCCATCAAACTACACTTGTTGTAAATATTCTATCTTTGTAAGTTTCTCTAGGTCTCATAAGACAGTTTGTAGTCATAAGTATACATCCAGGTATATCATCAAACTCTTTTTGTTGATCTTGCCATGCTCCACCAAAATTTCCTACTAAGTGAGAGTATTTTTTTAACTCTGGATATCCATGACATGGGTTAATGTTGTAAATAAACTATTTT
Organism: Romboutsia faecis; assembly: GCF_014323405.1. GTDB lineage: Bacteria > Bacillota > Clostridia > Peptostreptococcales > Peptostreptococcaceae > Romboutsia_E > Romboutsia_E faecis. The sequence goes on from NZ_JACRWE010000006.1 coordinate 83,358, forward strand.
CTATAAAGCTAATTATATCTTTATCTATACTTTCTCCTTTTTCAAGTAGTTCTTTTGCATAACAACTTATACCTTTTATTTGATATATAAGTAAATCTTGAAGTGCTGCTATTTCTGGTGTTTTACCACATACACCCATCTTAGTACAGCCTTTTCCTCCTACTGCTTGCTCACATTGCTAGCAAAACATAGGATATTCTATTGCCATGTTATTTTCCATGCTACTTCCTCCATATATATTTATTTTCTATATATTATGATTCCCTTAATATAGTAAAAAATATATATCTTTGCTTTATTAGTCTTATTTTTTCTTAATAATTAAGCTATGTTAGATAATTATGTGATAAATATAAAGTAAAAATAGCTAGACATTTGATAGTACCAACATATCTGGCTATTTTTATATAATTTGATTCGAAGTAGTGCATATAAACTTTATCTAATGTTATCATAAATTAAATATTACATTTATTTATAGTTATATAATATGCTTCTCTAATATTTTCATTTTAATACTAAAAATTCTTCTCGAAAGCTACCCTTTTGCCTCCATCTTCCAAATAAATAAGTCCACAATATTCAAATCCATTTTTCTTAAGTAGACTTTGCATAGGAATGTTTTCTTCATGAGTATCCACTTTTATACTATGAATTCCATGTTCTAAACAAACCTTTTCTGTATATTTTATTATTTTATGAGAAAGACCTAAGCCTTTATAATTACTATCTACAGCTACTCTATGAATTACACCATAATCTTCATTTGTAAGCCATTTTCCATCAATTATATTTTTGTAAGATGATTCCTTATCAAAAGAAATTACTGTTGTTGCAAGTATTTCATTATCTTTTATCATTACATAACTTTCTTCTTTTTCTATATCATTATTTATTACTTCCTCATTAGGATATCCATTTTGCCACTGGTCTATATTTTGCTCTTTAAAATAAGCTTGTGCTTGCTTAATAATAACCATTATTTTAGGTATATCTGATTTTACTGATTTTCTAAATTCCATCTCTTTTCTCCTTAATTATTTATATACTTGTTTAAAAATACAAAACTTTCTTTTAAATTTTTATGTCTTACTTTTTTTACATCAAATTTAAATATTTTGAATACTAATTGAACACAAGAGCCAACTGTCATAACAGTAATTAATGTTCCTATACCAACTTTTCCTCCGAGCAACCAACCTACAATTAAAACTGATAACTCTATAAAAAATCTAATCACTCCCACAGATTTACCTGTTACTCTAACTAGAACAACCATTAATCCATCCCTTGGTCCACATCCCATTTTGCAACTTATATAAAAATAACTTCCTATAGCCATCATAACTAAACTTCCAATTAACATTAATACTCCTGAAAATAAAGTTGAACTTAAAGGAATAATATCTATATAAATTATTAAATCTATAAAAAATCCAATTATTATCATATTTGCTATGGTTCCCAGACCTATTTCTAACTTTAATAATAAGGTTGTAGTTACTACGATTAATCCTACTATTATACTTGCTTGACCAATAGTTAATCCTGTTATATTTGATAAACCTTGATGGAATACATCCCATGGACTTAGCCCCAAGTTAGACTGAATAGCCATTACAGTTCCAAATGCACAACATATAAATCCAAGTAGTAATCTAAATATAATACTCATTATTTTCTTCATAATCTCTCCTTAACTATTTATTCTTAACATCAAGCCAATAATCCTCAATATTTTTACTCATTTTTTCAACTAAGTCTGTACATAATTTTTTTTGCTCTTCACTAAATCCTCGAAAACTTATCTCCAACTGTTTAGCCTCTTCTTTTATTATTTTTTCATATATTTCTAAAGCTTTTTCAGTTGGCGTTAATTTATATGATCTTTTGTAGTTTTCATCCTGTTCTTTATTTATATAACCAATTTCAATAAGCTTCTTTACAGCTTTTGTAGTAGTTGTTTTATCAACTTTTAACATATTTGATAACTCTATAAAGTTTATACCAGGATTTTCACAAACCCTTGTTATAAATAAGTACTGACCTTTTTGCAAATTAAATTCTTTATACTTTGTATCAGCTGTTGAGTTTATAGCACGAGATAATGCTCCCACATATCTTAATACTTTATAATCTAACTCTTTCATATTTATGCCTCCTAAAAAAAGTTATAGTTGAACTTTCAACTATAACTTTATAATATATCATTTAAGTTGAAAGTTCAACCTTTTTAGAGATTTATTTCACTTGGTATTATATAACAATTTTAAACTTTGATTGTATTATATAAAATATCCAATTATAAAATGTTTTCATTAAACTAAGGTAATATAAATTGATTATTACATTCTGTATTTATTTCTAAATAAATTAGATCTTATTTAATATTAAAAAGCCCAATATATAAACTATTGGACTTTTTATATCGAATTTTATAAATAACTTTTTCATCTAATCCATTTTTAATTTATCTAAACTTATTACGAATAACTCTCCTATAGGTTCATAATTTAGTGTTTGTAGTTCGTAATTATTAAGAACCTTTGCAAAATATAAAGTGAAATTTAACTCTTTTGCACTTTCATCAACTCTATCTTCACTAAACTCAAATACTCCGTTTACTTCATCTTTATTATAACCCCACACATCAATATGATTAAAAGATTCATCCTCTCCACATAATTTAAATTCATAATCATATTGTTCTAAATTATTCATTTTTCTAGTATAAAAAATTCTTTGACTAATACGATTAATAGTCATATGAGTTAAAGTAATTGATTCTCCATTGCCAAGATCTATTGTTTTGTTTATTTCCATATATTTTGTATCTTTTGATAATTCATCTCCATTAGTTTTAAATTCAAATACCCATTTTCCATTTACACTTTCTGTTTTACTTTCCACCTTCTCATCATTAATATAAAGTTCTATATCATTATTTTTAAAGTTAGAACCTGAATATACTAACTTCACATCAACATCTCCTTCTAAATCAGAAGGTAATTTGTATGTTATAACTTCTTCCATATTATTATCATCTATTGGAGATGATCCCCCTCCACTAGAACTTAAAATTAACTCACCATTTATATATAATTCAGTATCTAAATTAAATAAATCCCAGTTCATTTTCTTTTTTGAATTATATGATGTGTGAACTATCAATTCATCATTATTCAAAACAACTTCATTTAATGTAATTTTTAGTCCATTATCAGTATTTGTTTTATTTAATGTAGTTTTATAGTTGTCTATGTTTTTGCTTATGCCTAAAGCTTCCTTTATATCGTATATAAATTTATTCATATTTGCATACACAGGTTCTCTAAAAATAAATAAACTACTTATTGTAACTATAGTCAAGCAACTAGCAATAGCAAGTTTTGATACTTTTTTAAACTTAATATTTCTTCTAGCTTCCATGCCTCTATCTATAGATTCCTTTGTTATATCATCTAAATCTTTTGGCATTTTTATATCGTACTTTTTCATTTATTTATCCTCCTTAAGAATTTTATATAGCATTTCTTTACCTCTTCTAATATTTGTTTTCACTGTATTTTCATTACATTCAAGTACTTTTGAAATATCTTTTATAGGCATATCTTGAAAATATTGAAGTATTATAGGTGTTTTGTACTTAATATCTAATTGTTCAATTGCGTTATATAAATCTAATTTTTCTTCTATCAAATCATAAGATATATCATCCTTTATTTCTATTTCATTTAATACATCTTTGGTTTTATAATTTTTCCTATGTAAAAGATTAATATTGTTTAATAAAATCCTTGTAATCCAGGTTTTAAAATATTCTGGGTGTTTCAATTTATCAATACCTATAATAGCTTGATAGATAGTTTCCTGATATACATCTTTTGCATCATGCTCATTTTTTAAGTGAATATATGCCGTGCTATACAGGTACTCCTTGTAGTCATTAATAAGAATTTCAAATGCTTTTTTATCCCCTTTTTTAATCTTTTCTATTAATTCATTAGATTTTTTTCTCTGTTTGATTATTTTTAAACTAATTAGTTTTTTCATCTTTTACTCCTTAAATCGATTATATATATTAGTTGTATATGTCAGACATAAAGTTTCAACAAATAAAAAAATTAGATTATTTTTTACTTTTCATATATATGGAATATTTTGTTATAATATATCATATATTAATTGATTAAAATAATATATTCTTAAAATCAGGATTATTCAGGAGGGGAAAATAATTGTATAAAAATAAATTAACTACATCAATATTCATTGTAATAGTATTCTTTTTAGTACTTAATTTTTTCATAAAAATTAATGAACAATTTGATGGTGCAACATTAAGTGGAAGTATCGGTGGGATTACCTTTCATAATAATGAAAAGTTTTCAAAAGAAGATAAAGAATCTCTTACTAAAATTTGCTTTGCAAAACGAAAAAATGGGATTGATATAAATTCTGAAACTGCCAAAAACCTAGGAAGACCGACTAATACTATGAAATTGTCTATAGATAATAAAATTGAATCAGTATCTACTAAGTCATTTGATTATAACTTGTGGTTTGGTAATAATAAGGGGTACATTAAAAATGAAAATGATAATAAGATTTATGAATTGAGTAATGAAGAAAATGAGTTTTTATAAATGCTTACTTAAAATTTCATAGTACTGAAGAGGTAAAAAATATGATATCTAAAGAATTCTAATTATAATAAAATATCTATAACAAATACTTTAATCATAATTCTTTATTCGAAATATTTCAAATTAATCACAAAATTTAAAATAACTACACATAACCTTCTATTTAGTTTTATTTTTCTCACAAATATTTCTAATTGAGATTCACTTTTAAATTTAAAGCTCTCTTAGTTAATTTATAAATATTCAATAAATCAATTTATCAAAATATAAATTTATAGTAAACTAAGGATAAAGATTAGTTTATATTAAACTTAAAGGGAATTAGATAATGAAAGGGATTAATTATAATTAAAGAGTAAAAACTATGGCCTTTTATTCGTTTATAGGTGGTGTTTACTTTATATTGTCTATGTTAGGATTGGTACTAAGAATTGATAATCTATTTATGCCATCATTATATATATCTATGCTTTACGCAAGGAATGAGTAATTAGTAACTTTAATGAAAAAGTAATAATTTTATGTTATAAATCAACAAAAATTATTACTTTTTCATTGTGTAAATCAAGGTTAATTTTTATACTATTTATTTCTAAACTGATATGATAATCGTCTACACTTCAACCATTTCAAAACCAGCTTCTTTTACAGCATTTTTAATTTTTTCTATATGCTCATGGTTAAATGTTTCTATAACCATCTTAGCATCTAATTTACCAATTACACCTTCTGCAGATAAGTTGACTGATATTAAATTTCCATCAAGACCAGTTATTATCTTACTTAATTCAGCTAGACCACCTGGTTGAGCTTTGATATTGGTATAAAATGTAAAACGTCTACCACTCTTAGTTAATCCTAATAAAATTATTTTACTTAACGTATTAACATCTATATTACCACCAGATATTATACAAACAACATTTTCATTTGCTTTAGGTTTGTATTTTTTACTTAATAAAGCAGCAGTAGTAACTGCTCCAGAACCTTCTGATATAACTTTTTGATTTTCCATTAAGAATAATAAACCTTCTGCTATTTCATCCTCTTCAACTAAAACAACTTCATCAACTAATTCTTTTATTATATCAAAAGTTATATCTCCAGGAGTTTTAACTGCTATACCATCTGCAACTGTAGTTGATTTAAAAGCTGTTGTTACCTTACCATGCTTGATAGATTCATGCATTGAAGGAATATTTGCAGTTTGTACACCTACTATTTTTATATTTGGATTAAGTGATTTTGCAGCTACTGCAACTCCAGCAATAAGTCCACCACCACCAATTGGACATAATATTGTATCAACATTGTGATCCATTTGTTCAAATATTTCAAGACCAATAGTACCTTGACCCGCTATAACATATTTATCATTAAATGGATGTAAGAATGTTGCTCCTGTTTCTTTTTGTATTTCTACAGCTTTTGCATAAGCATCATCGTAAACTACACCTTCTAATACAACCTTTGCTCCATAACCTTTAGTTGCTGTTACTTTTGATAAAGGAGCTGTTGCAGGCATTACTATTGTTGCATCTATACCATTCATTTTTGCTCCTAATGCCACACCTTGAGCATGGTTGCCTGCACTAGATGCTATAACTCCATTTGCTTTTTCTTCTTCTGTAAGATTTGCTATTTTATTACAAGCACCTCTAACTTTAAAAGAACCTGTTTTTTGTAAATTTTCGCATTTAAAGAATACATTTGCATTTGTCATATCACTTAATTTTACACTCTCAAGTATATCTGTTTTTTTTACTATGTCTTTTATTGTTTTTTTAGCTTCTTGAACGTCTTTTAAGGTCACTTTTGTCATATTTTCACTCCTAGCTGTTTATATAATAGGTATATTTAATTTTTATATTTTTAATAAGGATCTGCAATCCTTATAATATTTTTTCCAATAATCTAATTTATATATTGATAAGAAAATGCCATTTATGTATATACTAAAAATCCAAAAAATATTTTAGTAGTTTTTAGATTTAAATTATAAAGGCATAAAAATAAGCGTTGAATTAGTCAACGCCTATTTTAGGAAGGTTTACTTAATACTTACTTCATTTTCATCATAACTTATCCAATCACTAAAGCTACCAGCATATAATTTGTGATTAATTCCTGCTTCACTTAGTGCTAAGCTATTAGGACATGCAGTTATACCAGAACCACAATAAACTATAACTTCATCATAATTATTTAAGTCATTAAATTGTTTTTTAAGTTCTTCTGATGATTTTAAATAGTATTTGTCGTCTACTTTTTTTAGTATGTCCATCCAAAAGAAGTTTAATGCACCAGGTATATGACCTGCCTTTTTATCTACTGGCTCAAATTCACCTATATATCTTTGATATTCCCTAGAATCTACAAGTGCAATTTTCTCATTATTAACTCTTTCTTTAACATAATTCATATCTACTTTCATATTTTCTTTAACATTTATGGTTAAATCCCCTTTTTTTGATTTAGTTTCTTCTATAGATATTTCTCCCCCCTCTTCTTTATAAGCTTCTAGACCTCCATTAAGTACATATACTTTATCATGTCCTAAGTATTTTAGAATCCACCATAATCTTGATGCACCTGATAGGTCACCTTCATCATAAGATATAACTATAGAATCATCATTTATGCCGATGTTTTCAAAAGTAGATTTTAATTCTTCTATAGAAGGTATTGGATGTCTTCCGCCGTGAGCTTTTACAACACTTGATAAATCTTTTTCTATATCAACTCTTTTAGCACCTTTTATATGACCTTCTTCATAACTTCTTTTACCATATTCTTTATCCATCAAATTAAATCTACAATCAACTATAACTAATTTTTCATTATTTAAATTATCTATTAACCATTTTGCATTTACTAAATTGCTCATAATTTTACTCCTAAATATAGATTTTTATTATTTTTCACCTTTTTTAACATACTATACTTTTGATATGGAGATTCTAAAATTAATACGCTATATATTTAGGAGGACATCACAATGAATTTATCAAAAAGAATAGAGTCAGTTCCAACTTCAACTATTATGGAATTGTTAACTCTTTCAGCTAAAGCTAAAAAAAGTGGTAAAAAAGTTTATCATCTAAATATAGGACAACCAGATATTAAAACTCCACAAGGTTTTTATAAAGCTATAAGAGAATTTAAAGGAGAAATTTTAGAATATTCTTTATCTGAAGGTTTACCAGAGCTTATAGAAGCTATTAGAAAGTATTATGAGGACTATAATATTAAATTTGATGATGATGAAATAATTATAACTAATGGTGGTAGTGAGGCTTTACTTTTTACAATGCTTACAATATGTGATGATGGTGATAATATTTTAGTACCAGAGCCTTTTTATTCAAATTACTATAATTTCTCAAAATCAGTTGGAGTTAATATAAATCCTATAACTACTCTTGCAGAAAATGGATTCCATTTACCAAATAAAGAAGAAATAGTGTCTAAAATAGATGGTAAAACTAAAGCAATATTATTCTCTAATCCAGGTAATCCAACTGGTGTTGTTTATACTAAAGAAGAAATAAATATGCTAGCAGACATTGCAATAGAGCATAATCTATGGATAATAGCAGATGAAGTTTATAGAGAATTTATTTACGAAGGTGAGTATACTAGTTTAGGTAACATTGAAAAAGTTAAAGATAGGGTAATAATAGTTGATAGTGTTTCTAAACGTTATAGTGCTTGTGGTGCTAGAATTGGGTGTGTTGCTTCTAAAAATAAAGATTATATCAAAGCTATACTTAAATTATGCCAAGCAAGATTATCTGTTCCAACTCTTGAACAACTAGGAGCAATAGAGCTTTATAATACTGATAAATCTTATCTTACAGATGTTAATGAAGAGTATAGACAAAGAAGAGATGTTCTATATAATGAGCTTATAAAAGTTCCTGGAGTTATATGCGAAAAACCAACTGGTGCTTTTTATATAGTTGCTAAGCTTCCTGTTGAAAATGCAGATGATTTTACTAAATGGCTTTTGAGTGATTTTGATGTAAATGGAGAAACTGTAATGCCTTGTCCTGCAGAAGGTTTTTATATGACACCTGGGCTTGGAGTTGATGAAATAAGACTTGCATATGTTCTTAATTCTGAAAACTTATCAAAAGCTGCACGTTTACTTAAAGAAGGACTTGAAACTTATTTAAAGTTAAATAAAAAATAAATCTATAAAAAAGTGATAATTCTTAGTATTCATATTTCAATCTAAGAATCATCACTTTTTTCCATTCTTTCATTTCCATAAATACAAGTTAAAAATCTCGACCTTTTTCCGTTAATGAATATTCAACTTTGATTAAAATATTTAGCGTTCCATTATATTTTTATTCTCGACAATAAACTCACCGATAACTGTAGTTCCATCTGTTTCGTATAATGGAATAGATATTTTTTCAGGATTTTTATAGCTATATTCGTTATCATGGCCAAATATATCCTCATATCTTACATAACCTTCAACATTATCCTCACCTATCGCTTCAATTAAATCTGGGTCAATATACTCTCCATCTTCAGTAATTATAGTTGAGCCATATGTCTCACCATTTTTATTGGTAGGAAAGTGACCTCTTTCTGTATCTTTTATTGCATCTGATTTTCCTGTATTTTGTGATTGCATTTTTTCTTCATTAACTTCTTTAATATCTTCTGTTTTAAGAATTGCTATTTTATCTATGCCTGAATATTGAAAGCCTTTAACTTTAATTATAGTTGCTACAATTAATAAGGATAACCCTATAACTATACTTATTCTTTTACCTTTTGATTTCATTTGTTTATCCCCCATTAATTTATATTCATTTCGATTTAGCTATATAACAATTGCTATTTAGTTAGAATAATCATATCAATAAATTTCTATTTATATACATGTTATCATAATTATTCTTAATTCGCATTATATAACAATTTCAAACTTTTCATTACATATTTAACTTTTTCATACATCTTAAATTATTAATTAAAAAATAAATTATACTACCTATTACTGCCCCAGAAGTATTCCATATTATATCATCAATATCCATAAACCTTCCAACAAAAAACTGTAAAGTCTCTATACACGTTGAAAACACCAATGATATAATTAGTACCTTTAAAAGCTTTTTATTCTTTTTTAAATATAGCATTGTAAATAAAAATCCAAATGGCATAAAAAATATAATATTTAATACAACTTGTCTTAACACACTTTGAGGACTTACCATAAAATCACTTATTGTATTTACAAGTGGAACTAAATTAGGTGCCATATGCATATCTGTAAAGTCACTAGGTTTTATATATAATACATGTGTTATTGATAATACAACTACTATATAAACTAAAAAAATTAAATTCCCAATACATTTAACAATATTTATCTTATTTCTAATATTACTTTTATTAGTAAATTTTACTTCGCTCATTTCTTCCTCCAACTTTAGATCCTATTAATTTAAATCAATTATTATAGCTTTATCTTCATACTCTATTCTGTGATGATATTTAGGATTATCAGAATTTTTCTCCCTATAATATTGATAAGGTAAAATCTTTATACTCTTTAGCTTTTGATTATCTTCTAGATTTCCTTCAAGTACATTTTCCATATAATTTTCATCTTTATTATACCTACCAGATCCACCATAACTTATACTTTTTCCATCTTGATCTAATAACTCAATTTCTATATCTCTGTTTTCAAAGCTATATCCCTCACCAATTTTGCTTGTATAGCTTAACTTAACTGAAACTGGAGATACTCTTAATTGCTCAATATTAATTAAAGCTTTAAAATCTTTATCATTTATACTTATTTCTTTATTTATATCAAAAACCTTAGTTTCACCAATAATCTTCTTTCCGTTAACAGTAAAATCAAATTCCCAATTGCCTTTTATAAATTCAAACTTATCATTCATAACTCTTGGAATTAGTCCATATTTTTGAACACCAACTTCGTCAAAAACAACTTTAACATCATAATCTTTATTTGGATCTAAATTATCAAGAATATGATAATTATTTATATCAGATCTCCCATCATTATTAGTATCTATATTTTCTAAACTTAATGAAGTTAAGAAGTTTTGACTATTATTTTGTTTTCTTTCATATCTAGTTGCTCCACCAGTTTCTACAAACTTCTTTCCATCAATATACACAGTAGCTTCTGGTAAGTAGTAATTTTTATTTGAAAATAGACCTTTTTTTAACTTACTTTCATCAAAATTAGAAGTATCTATATTCATACTTAATAATAAATTTTCATCATCTAACAATACTTCTAATAAGCTAACCTTTATACCCTTATCTTCACAACTTTTATTAACTTCTACCTTGTATCCGTTGTACTCATCTTCTTTTTTTCCTAAAAAGCTTTCTATTTGCTTTCCTATATTTTGAACCAATGCTAAAACATTATCATTACTAAGTAAAGCAGCAGAAATTGATAAACAAATTACTGATGCTATTATCCCCTTTTTATAAGTCTTTTTATTATCTTTTTTTTCTTTATTTATATCTTTAACTAAATTATAAAATAATTTATCTTTATCATCTTGTGATAGTTTATGTATTTCATAATCATCATTTATACTCATATCATTGAAAAGTTCATATTTATTCTTCATATATCCTCCTTACCTTTTATATAATTCTCTTAATTTTTTCTTACCTCTAGACAATCTACTATAAATATTAAAAGGCTTTATATTCATCTCTTTAGATATGTCTTCTATTTCTAATTCTTCAATGTAGTACATCTTAAAAAGATTTTTATCTTGCTCTTTTAAATTGCTAAGTATTTCATCTATTTCTTCTTCAATTTCTTTTTTTAATAGATTTTTATCTATCATTATAATTTCTTCATTTATATTTTCATCTAATTTATACTTTAAGTATTTTCTTTTATAATCAATGGTATTGTATTTTGATATAACTCCTATCCAGTTCTTCAAAGTATTTTTATCTTTATCATAGCTGTTTATGTTATTCCAAATGGATAAAAGTATATCATTAATACATTCTTCTTGATAATAATTTAAATCCTTAAGATTATTTTTTACTATGGTATTTATGTAATCACCATAAGATTCTATTAACAATCTTAGACCTTCTTCTTTTTTCTTTTTTATATATTTGATTATAATCTTATCTTCCAATGTGTACCTCCTCGTAAAAGCCCTTACACATAAACATTCGTATTGTATTTATATTTTCTAACATTTTTGAGAAATTTTTTTAATTTTTATTAAACTAAAAATAACCTTGCGTTAGTATAATATCATAGACATTATAAGCCTACAATTAACTACTACTGAATAATAACAATGATATAAATACTATAATCTTTAATTAAACGCAAAAATGCTGAACTCAATATGAGTTCAGCATTTAATTTATTTAACGTTTATATCTACCTTGTTAGACATAACAACATTATTTTTGTATTTTACTTTTACAAATACTTGAGAAGTTCCTTTTTTCTTAGCTATCATCTTTCCATCTTTTATTGAAAGAGTTTTAGGATTTGAAATCTTATAATCAACTTCACAGTCTTTTAAGTCTACACTTTCTCCAGTGTTCATTAATGCATTAGTGTAGAACTCTATTTCTTGCCCTACTTTTAAATTATTAACCATTGTATTTAAGTTTACATAACTTAACTCTTCCTTTTTAACATTCTTAATTTCTTTTACTTATCTCATATTATTAAGTTTGACCAATAGCCAATTACAAAATTATCTATAAATCCTCTTTTTTTATATATTTTATGTGCCAATTTATTCTCCTCTATGACAACTAACGCTATTTCACTTACTTTCTTATTTACTAAAAACTGTATGGCAGTTTCCAATATTCTATTTCCATATCCTTTTCCTCTATAATTTTTCATCAAACCTATATCAAATTTTCCCTTATTATTTTCAATACTTATTTCCATAAATCCAATTTCTATATCGTTATCATGTACAATGAATGAATATATTTCTTTATCTTTATTATTTTCTAAAAGCTCATTTACATCTTCTATTTCAATAAATGTACCATGTGGCATATCACTAAAAGAATCGTTATATATTTCAACGTATCTTTCTTTATTAAAATGACTTAACTCTTTTAAGCTAAGTGTCTCATATTTTTTTATAGTTTCTTCTAGTTTCATTTCAATGGCTCTATATTCATAATTAAATCCATATCTTTTTAAGTGATTAAAAGTATTTTCATCTAGCCCTAATTTCAAATTACTTACTTTATAGCCTTTTGCTATTAAAATTGACTTTTGTATAAGTTCTTCTAAAATCTCATTTATATTTACTATTTCTTTATTTAAAACGATTTTATGGATATATGCACTCTTTAATACCTTCGCAACTTCAAGAACTAAACATAAATTAGCTACTACCTTATTATCTATAAAGTAAAATAAAGCTCCATTTCCATAATCATATATCTTAGAATCATATAATTTATTTATTTCATCAAAAGAATTTATGTAATCTGTTTCTAGCTTCATAAATTCATATACACTTTTCTTTTCATATTCATTTAAATTTTTGTATAATTTTATATGCCCCATATTTTTCCCCTTTTTTTAAATTAGTTTATTTTTCTATATTTTTTTCAATAAATCCATTTTATCATTCTTAATATGAAACCCAGATTAATAAGAAAATTTATATATAAAAATTTCTTTATTTAAACAAAAAATGCCTTAAGACCTAACATCTCAAGACATTTTTAATAAGTAAAATATTAATTATTTGATTTTATATTTATCCATGCATCATCGTATAATCTTTTTACATCTTTAGGTAAATCCACATATATTTCACATCTATCCATAACTTCCTTAGTCATATATGCATTAGGATTATTTCTAACTTCTTTAGGTTGTTCTAATCTAGCTTCTTTATTTGGAGTTGTATATCCAATTTCATCAGCTATTCTTAGCGCACTTTCTTTATCACTTACAAAGTTGATAAACTTTTCTGCACCTTCTACATTTGTAGCATTAGATGGTATACATAAACTATCAATCCAGAAGTTTGCTCCTTCTTTAGGAACTACATATTCTAAATTAGGATATTCATCTTGAAGATTTAAACCTTCTCCAGACCAAATCATATTTATATCTGATTCTCCTGCTGGAATCATTACAGTTCCATTATCAACTCCATATATTGGATCTACTAATTTTCTTTGGTTTAATAGTAATTCTTCAGCTTCTTTTATTTCTTTTTCATTAGTTGAATTTAAAGAATATCCTAGTTTCTTTAAAGCTACTCCTAGTGTATCTCTATATGTATCAAACATAAAAATTTGACCCTTATATTTTTCATTCCATAGTATATCCCAACTATCTACCTTTTCTTTTATTACATCTTTATTATATATAAGTCCAACTGTTCCAAACATATAAGGAACTGAATACTTATTTCCTAGGTCTATATCTAAGTTTAAGTACTCTTCATCCATTTGAGATATGTTAGGTATATTATCTTTGTTTAATTCTTGTATAAGGTTATTATTAATCATTCTTGGCATAAAAGCGTCTGATACTAAAACAACATCGTATTTTACACCGCCACCCTTGACTTTTTGATACATTGCTTCCATATCATCAAATGTTTCAATATTAACTTTTATACCATATTCTTTTTCAAATTCTTTTACAGTTTCATCATCTATATTTTCTCCGTAGTTAAAAAAGTTGATTTCTTCAGAGTAATTATTTTTACTACACCCTACAAAGAAAATACTTATCATTGCTATACAAATTGATAAATTCAATAGTTTAAATAATCTTTTCATGCTATAATTCCTTCCATTTTAATATAATTTTTCTAATACCCTAAGGTAATTAAGACTAATCAAATTTTACTTTTATTTTTTAAGATATTCAAATATATTTTTTTAATATACTTTATATAAACATAAAAAGGCTATTCATAATAAAACTTTATTACAAATAGCCTTATATAAATTATATATTAATTTCTTTTATTGTTTCTTATTTCTTTTTGAATCTTTTTCAAAGCCTTCTTAGAACCCCTCGAGATATCTTTTTCTAACTTTCTTTCTTCATAACTTACAAATAAAGTATTTAAATCATATCCATCTGGATATAAATCTTTAGCTTTAAATTCAATGGTAATTCTTCTTGCATTTACATCTATAAACTCATCCTTGTATAATACTGATACATTATTAAATTTATCAATAGGTTTATAAACTATTCCGAAGTCATCATAATCTAGTAATTTTACCTTATCACCTATATCAAAGTTTGGTAATTCTTTAACCACTTCTACTTTTTCCATAGGTTTAATAGCTATTTTAGATTCATTTACTAAGTCAAAGTTATAATTTTTTTCGTTAATATAACTTTTAGCTCTACTTAATACCTTATCTTTTATTCCCATTTTCTTAGATATAAATAATGCATTACTATCTTCTGATTTTCCTATTGTAAGCTTATACATAGGCTCTAAAGTTTCTTTATCAAACATCATACCTGCATTTTCAAAATGAGGGTGATTAGTTGCAAACTTCTTTATTTCTCCATAATGAGTTGATGCTACTACTATACATCCCATTTGATAAAATTCTTCAAGTATTGCAATAGCAAGACTAGCTCCTTCATTTGGTTCAGTTCCAGAACCTATTTCATCAAATAAAACTAAAGTCTTATTATTAGAGTTTTTCATAATGTTAGCTATATTTTTTATATGAGACGAAAATGTACTTAAAGCATTTTCTATACTTTGGTTATCACCAATATCTACAAACACTTTTTCAAATACACTTATACTACTTTCTTCATCTGCACATATATCAAAACCACATTGTGTCATAAGTGTTAATATACCAACAGTTTTTAAAGTAACTGTTTTTCCACCTGCATTTGGCCCAGTAATTATTAAACTTCTATAATCTTTGCCTATTTCAAAGTTAAGTGGGACTACATTTCCCTTTAAAAGTGGATGCTTTCCATTAACTATTTTTATAAATCCATGATCATTTAAGTTTGGTGTAATAGAATTAGTTGCTTGGCTGTATTTTGCTTTTGCAAATACCATATCATATTCAGATATTATTTCCATATTTAGCTTTATATTTTGTATTTGATTATATATTAGCTCTGTTAAATATGATAATATCTTATATTCTTCTATAGATTCTTCTGATTTTAGCGAAATTAGTTCTAAACTATATTTAGAAACACTGCTTGGCTCTATAAATACAGTAGTTCCTTTAGAAGATGTATCTAAAACTGCACCATCTACTTCATTTTTATAAGAAGCCTTAATAGGTATAACGTATCTCTCATCTCTCTTACTTATTATAGCTTCTTGAATATATTTTTTGTTGGTGCTTGAAGTTAAAAATTTATTTAACCTATCTTTAATTCTTCCTTCTGTTATTTCTATACTTCTTCTAATTTTCTTAAGCTCTTTACTAGCTTGTGAATCTACTTTATTACCTTTTATACAGTACTTAATTTCTTCTTCTATATTTACACATTCTGTTATATTAAGTGCATATGAACTTAGTGTTGGTGAATAAAACTCTTTATCTATCATAAAAGATTTTATTTTTCTACAACCTCTTAAAAAATCTTCAACATTTATAAGCTCGCTTGGTGATAGAATCATACCTTTTTCAATCTTATCAATAGTTGGATTTATATTAAATAATCCTTCTAATGGTATATGGTTACTATTTTCTAAAACTTTCTTTGCTTCTTTATTTTCGTCTAATCTTCTTTTTACTATTTTATAATTACCACTTGGGTTTATCTTATCTATAAGTTCTTTTCCTAGCGAACTTACACAGTGATTTTTTATTAATTCCTTTACCTCTTTTAATTGTAACTTTTCAAATGTTTCTATATTCATTATTGTTCTCCTTTATATATCGTCTAATCATCTTTAATTTAGGTGACTTCTCGATAAATAAGGATTTACTATTTTGTAGTGACTCCTTATTTATTAAGAAGTCTTTCTACGGACTCAATATATTTAAATTTTTTCAAAAAATTCACTCCTTATTATTTAATATAGCTAATTATATCATGTGATGGCATCCCTTTCAATTATATTATAAAAGGACATGCCTTATATTTTCTTTAGACATGCCCTTTTACACTTATTCCAAAGTAATGCAGTCAACAAAGTACTCTTGAAAATCAGGTCTTTTTGATAATTCTATATATGTTGACTTATTAATTATTTGTTTTGTATCATCTCTAATATTCTTAGAAAGTAAGTACATCTTAGCTCCATGCCCTGCACAATTTCCAATAGAAGTAATTTTATCTTTTAACTCTTTAGGTATCATTCCTATCTCAATACAACTATCCACATTCATGAAATTACCAAATCCACCACCAATATATACATTTTCTATATCATTTACATTTAAGTTACGTTCTTTTAATAATATTTGAATCCCTGCACATATAGCAGCTTTTGCAAGTTGAACTTCTCTAATATCTTTTTGAGTAATAGAAATTATATTATTATTATTTTCTAATATAAATTGCTTCATATTATCTATTTCTACTATTCTATCATTAGATATATTTTCATCCAACTCATCAATATCATATATTCTTCCAGTTTCATCTATAATGTTATACTTTAGTAATTGCCCAACTCCATCTAGTACTCCAGAACCACATATTCCTATTGGATTGATATTTTCAATAGTCTCATATACTTTATCTTTTGACAAATCTACTTTACAAATAGCACCTTTTACTCCACCAATACCATATTTTATATTTGCACCTTCAAAGGCTGGACCTGCTGCAGTTGAACATGTAATTACCTCATCCTTATTTCCTAAAGCCATTTCTCCATTAGTTCCTAAATCTAATAATAGTGAATATTTTTCATTTTTCGTAAGATTAGATGATATTATTCCAGCAGTTATATCACTTCCAACATAACTTGCAATACCTGGCATAATACTTATAACTCCATTTATATCTATTCCAAGATCCTTACCTTCATATTCAAGCTCTTTTGTACTTATTGGTATAAATGGAGCCAATGAAATACTTTTACATGGTAATTTAAGAAGTAGATGTATCATAGTCGTATTCCCTGCAATTACTGCATTATAAATATTGTTAGAGCTAATATTATTATTACTACATAATATTCCTATCATGTCATTAAGTTGATTTATTATACTATCTCTTAGAATTTTTGAACCATCTTCATTTTCCATTGTAAAAAATATTCTAGAAATAACGTCTGCTCCATAATTTCTTTGTTTATTAACCTGAGATACAACATCTATTTCTTCACCTGTATTTAAATTTAAAATATACATTGCTATGGTTGTCGTACCTATATCTATAGCTAATCCGTAGTTATTTTTTATTTTATTTTTTCCTTCTAAATGTAAAAGCTTGTTTTTATATGTAGTTGCACTAATATAATAGTTTTCTTCTTTTAGTATGTCTTCTATTTTACACAAATAATTTATGTCTATTTTTAAATCATCAATTCTTAAAGCATCACTTAATCTATTATGCTCACTTCTTTGATCCTCTAATCTTGGCTTATCTAGTTTGATTATTTGTTTCTTAACAGTAGGATCTACATCTAGCATTCCATTAACACCACTTATTAGTACCTTCATGTTTTCATTATTATAAGGAACTATTATCTCTAAATCTTCATTAATCTTTAATGTACATGCTAACCTAAATCCATTATCTATTTGTTCTTTACTAAAATGTTTTATATCTTGTTTAGAATATGGTATGGGTTTATTTATAACTTTTACCATACATTTTCCGCAATTGCCTTTTCCACTACAGCTATTTTCTATTGGAATTTGATTATTTCTAAGTATTTCTAACAAATTTTCCCCGCTATTAACTTCTAGTATCAATCTTTTATTATATTTATAGTTAATACATAATTTATATTTATTACTCATAGATACTCCTTTCTAAATAAGTACCTTTATATACTTATTCTATAAGAAAGCAACCTGTATATGCTAACGTATTTGGTCCATAGTAATACTTAACATTATTATCGCTACAGACTTGGCTTACTAACATTCCATATGCTTCCATTGATGAAACAGCTCTCTCTGGATATCTACAAGGTGCATCTGGATAAGAACACTTACTACATTTTTGACAACAACCTGCACCAAGAGAAAGTACACTATCATATTCTTTCTTTAATTCGTCAGAGAACTTCATAAAAATTTTGCTATGTCTTTCTTCTATTTCTTGCATAGATTCAAAATCCATAGAATCTTCTAATTCACCTACTGTTTGAACAATTATTCCTACTTTATAGTTTTTTATTTTATCCCTACATTCTTCTAAGCTTCCACATCCAGGTGGACATGCCCAATTTTTATTATACATATTGCATTTATTAGCTGCGCACATATCTCTTACTTCTGGCATTAGATTTATTGTATAACAATCTAGCTTAGACGCAACTGTGAATCCCATATCAAGAGCTTTTTTTATAATTACCTCAAGATCAATCATAATATATCCTCCAGGTTTAAATTCGCTTTCATTATATCTTTAATGATATTAATATTTATTCTATTTTTCAAAAATAAGTATAAGGAGTACCATAAAATAAAATTAAGTACTCCTTATATCAATGGGTTTTATATTAAATTATAGGATTGCCTTAATTATTAGTAGCTGCTTTATTAACAAAAGCTTTTGCAACTTGAGCTGCAGATGCTGCATCTTCAGTGTATGCATCTGCTCCAATTTCATCTGCAAATTCTTGATTTATAGGTGCTCCACCTACCATTACTTTTATTTTATCTCTAAACCCAGCATCTGTAAGAGCTTTTACTGTATCTTTCATTGCTGGCATAGTTGTTGTAAGTAAAGCTGAAACGCAAACTATATCTACATCAGAATTATTTTTAACTGCATTAACAAAGTTTTCAGCAGGAACGTCAACACCTAGATCTATCACTTCAAAACCTGCACTCTCCATCATCATTGCAACTAAATTTTTACCTATATCATGTAAATCTCCAGCTACAGTTCCTATTACTAATTTACCAGCTGAAACTGTATTATCTCCAGCAAGATGTGGTTTTAAAACCTCTACTCCTTTTTTCATAGCCCTTGCTGCTACAAGCATTTCTGGAACGAATATTTCATTATTTTTAAATTTTTCTCCTACAATACTCATGGCATCTATCATACCTAAATTAAGAATTTCAGTTGGGTCATACCCTTCTTTTAAAGCTTCTTGAACTAATCCTCCAACTATCTTTGATTTTCCTGATTGTACAGCATTTGAAACCTCTTGAATTTTAGACATACTTACTTCCCCCTCCACTTATTTTAATAACCCTAAATTTATTAAAAAATACTATTTATAGTAAAATTATGAACTTTTTTAAGCATTTGTTTGTGGTAATTTGCCAATAAGCCCTTCTCTATATGCACCTATATATTCTAAACAATATTCATCTTCTTCTAATAAAGCTTCTGTTGCATATATCATTCCCAACATATCTCTATTTGTTGGGTCAACTATTGCACTATCCATTCCTGCATTCATTGCTAATACCATAAAAGCTTGATTTATATTTTTTCTAGCTGGTAATCCAAATGATATATTGCTAAGTCCACTAGTAATATGAATTGTTGGGTACTGAGCTTTTATTTGCTTACAACACTCTGCAAAAACTGTTAAGGCTTCTCCATCTGTAGCAAGAGTTACTACAAGTGGATCTATATATAGTCTTGATGGGTCTATATTATACTCTTTTGCTTTTTTCATAATTCCTTCAAATACTTCCATTCTTCTTTCTACTGAATCTGGTATTCCTTTATCGTCACAAAGTAAAGCTACACATTCCCATTCTGTATTAGCTATAGCTGGAAATATTATATCTATTTTATCTCCTTCTAAAGAAACTGAGTTTACTAGTCCTGGTTTTTTACAAAAAGGTAAAGCTGCTACACAAGAATGAGGACTTGGGCTATCTACGCAAATTGGTGTATCTGTAACTTCTTGAACTAAATTAATCATCCACTTTAATGTTTCAACTTCAACTTCTTCTTTTACAGATGCACATACATCAATATATGTTGAATTAGCTTCGGCTTGTATTTTAGCTCTATTACGGATAAAATCTGCATCTCTTTCTGCAATCGCTTTCCCAACTGCCGGTATTGATCCGTTTATCTTTTCTCCTATTATAATCATTTTTAATCCCCCATTTTACAAACTATTATTAATATAGAAACTTTTATATTTATATTAAGACAAGTTAAGAATTGATTTTGATGATATGTATTGTGAATTTTTATTATATGTTTTTCTTTAATAATATTGTATCAGCTTTACTTACTTAAATAAATACTACAACCTTATTGATAATCTTAATAGGTTTTCCTACAATATGTAGTAAGGAGTATTAACGGAGGTTAACTATGAAAATAAGTGAAGAAATTATAGCAAGAAAGCTTCATGAAAAATATATTTTTAAAGAATTTGGTTCTCTTTCAACAAATTTGATACTTGAAAGACCTGTATTTTTTAAAGATGAATATTGTATTTTAAATAATAAAGTATGCA
The DNA here is from genome assembly GCF_014323405.1 of Romboutsia faecis. Classification (GTDB taxonomy): domain Bacteria; phylum Bacillota; class Clostridia; order Peptostreptococcales; family Peptostreptococcaceae; genus Romboutsia_E; species Romboutsia_E faecis. The sequence goes on from NZ_JACRWE010000006.1 coordinate 104,626, forward strand.
TTATGTATAGTGATTATATCCCCTTAAAAAGTATCGATTTAAAATCATCATTAATATTAAGCATCGGACCTATTGATAAAGACAAATTATACTCATCAAACACATTGTTGGAATTTACTAAAGATACTTGTCCTTTTGAACTTTTTAATTATATACAAGAAATTTTTGATACTTATGATGAATGGGAAAATAAACTTCAACAAATTTTAAATGACAATAACTCAATAAAAGATATGGTAGATTGTAGCTTTAATATTTTCAATAATCCAATGATAATATGTACCTCAGACTTCCTTTTAATTTCTTACTCAAGTATAATTGATGAAGATCCTAATTTAGAGCATATTGCTGACCCTGATAAAATTTATGAAAATAGCAATATACTTAAATTAGATTCTGAATTTAATTCTCATAGAGATACTGTTGGTGCATTTTATTATTATGACCATATTTCTGGTCTTATGATGCTGTGTATAAACCTATTTGACCATAATCGTTTTACTCATCGTATAATAGTTAGCGAAGAATTTCATAGTTTTTATCCTAGCGATAAAAAACTTCTAGAATATTTTTCTAAATATATAGATCTTATGATTTCTAAAATAAGTATCCTTACACCTGACTTTAACTACACTTTAAACAATATAATATCTAGTATACTATCAGAAGACCTAGTTAACCCTACATTTATCAATCAAAGACTTGCTGAATTTTACTGGTTTTCTAATCATACCTATTTTTGTATAAACATAAAAATAGGTATCTTAGATATTCAAAACCTAACTGTTAACTCTATATGTAAGCAAATAGAGTCAATTATTCCTAACTCCTGTTCACTATTTTTTAATGATGATATTGCAGTATTTGTTAATCTAACAAAATTTGGTGGTGATATAAAAGATGTTATGAGCAAACTAGTTGTATTTCTTAGAGATAGTTACTTAAAAGCTGGTGTTAGTAATAGTTTTGTTGGGCTATCAGAGTTAAAATATAACTACATTCAAGCTTGCATCTCATTAGATATTGGAAGACGATATAAACCATATCAATGGATTTACCACTTTGAAGATGTAGCACTTTCTTATCTTATGGAATGTTGTACTAAAGACCTTCCTCCTCATATTATCTGTTCACAAAAAATATTACTATTAAAAAATCATGATAAAGAACATGATACCGAATACTACAAAACACTAAAAATTTATTTAGAAAATAATTTAAATGCAGTAAAATCATCTAAGCTTCTTTTCATTCATCGAAGCACTTTTTTATATAGATTACAAAAAATAAAAGAACTTATAAATATTAATTTTGATGATTTTCAGAACATACTTTATCTTTGTATTTCATTTAATATTTTAGATAAATCTGAAGAAAATAAATTAAAAACTATAGATTATTACGAATAGTAGATATTTAATAAAATGATAAAGCATTAAAATTAAAGTAAGAGTGAACTAAATTAAAGTTCACTCTTACTTTATCAAAATTAATTATTTAATTTTATTTTATTGGGAAGTATTTTTTATTTAGCTTATTAATTTCATCCATAATAATATCATTTACACCTGGGAATATACTACCTTCTCCACCATATGTCAAACATGGTATGAACATTCCTCCTTCAGAATATGCTTCACATGCACGTTGAACTTCTTTTCTTACTGTATCTTCATCTATATCTTTTTTATCTACAACAGAGGCATCTATACCACCCATTAAAGTTAATTTATAATTTGTATCTTTTTTAATTTGTTGAATATCATTTTCTGGTAAAACTCCTTGCCAGATATCAATACCTATATCTACCATATCCTTGACTATAGGCTGACAATAGCTGTCTGCATGATGCATTGCAATAATATTATGTTCCTTCATATATCCATATATTCTACGATATGGCTCTTTGAAAAACTCTCTCCAAGTATCAGGTTTCATAAAAAGATTTGTTTTTGCTCCCCAATCATCATGGAACATAATAACATCTGGTTTAAGATTTTCTATTAATAATTTTAAATAAATTAGTTTATATTCTGCTATATATTCAATAAGTTCATGCATATCTTCTGGTTCCATTAACAGGTTAACTAATGTATCTTAAAATCCCATTAGATAATGGCATTGTTCAAAAAGCCCTGTAGCCATCAACGCCATTACATATTTTCCATCTTCACGAATTTTTCTTGCTTCTTCTTTTACTGTATTCCAATCATATTCAAAATTTTCTATATCAGGAGCTTTAACATATTTTCTCCATTCTGTAATATCAGGACATACTTTTGTTTCATCATTTATCATTGGCATAGCTCCAGGTTCATTTTCTCCCCAAAATATTGTTACTCCCCATGGGTCTTTTACAGTTTTACCTGGAATTGCTGTAAGTACTTTTTGAAATATTGGGTCAATCACCATTCTAAATGGTTCCCATTCATTTACAAAAGCTTTAGGATTCCCATTTTTTAATGTTTCTATTACACTTTCTCTCAAATCCATCTATACACTCCCCCTTAAAATCAAGACTTATTTCCCTTCTTCAACTTCTTTTTGCTTTGGTATTGGATTAACTACAAGGAATATTACTGCAGCTACTGCAAATATTATAAATTCAAGTACAATAGGCATAAATACTCCATCTCCAGTTATACCTTGAATAGCCATTACCCAGTATGTTGATACAAAACTTCCAAAATTCATAATTGCAGTTGCTAATGATATTGCAAAGGTATTTTGTGATGGCGTTGTCATCATACCTAGTATCATAAATATTGCAGGCATACATATTGAGAATCCTAAACCTAAAAGAGTAGTTCCTGCCATCATTACAAAAGTACTTTTAGCTATGACTATAAGACCAACCCCCATAGCCATTATTGTACAAGCTACAGCAATGACAAATCTTTTAGTTATCTGGAATACCTTACCAAATATTGCTCCACCTATCATTCCACCAACTGTGAATAATGATAATACTGTTGCAGCCACAGTTGCATCTCCAAGGCCTCTGTTTACAAGTAATGTTGACATATTCATCATTGTAGGATAGTTTAAAATGTTAATCACACCAAATAATATACAAATAACCCATACTCCAACACCAAGTTTTTCTTTTTTTCCACTCTTAATATCTACACTTGGTTCTTCAATCTTCTTAGGCTCTGGTAAGAAGAAAAGTATTATTAAAAATGATATAATTCCAAGTGCATGACCTAAAAAACAGTAACTCCAGTTTATCCCTGCTAATGTTCCTCCTAGCATCTGAAGAACAACTCCACCTAAATTAGTTACAACAGTACCTATACCAACTAGATTTGCTCTTTTTTGCCCTTCATATAATCCAAATATTATTGCATTTCCTAAAGGAGCTATTATACCTAAGGCTATTCCTAATACAGCTCTTGAAATTAATACTAATGTAAATGTGCTATTTATAAATGCTGGCGCACATCCTGAAATTATAAATAATAATACACCAATTAAAGCTAAAGTTTTGTATTTAACCTTTTTACCTGCTACAGCACCAGTGATAAGAGATGCTGGTAATAATGTCAATGTTGGCAATGTAGAAATATAAATTATTGTTGTGTAAGGTACATTTGGATAAGCTTCTGCTATATTCTGTATTGCTGGCGTTATAGTACCTACACCCATTGCTAGCAAAAATATTGACATAATAGCAGCTGTTGCCATAAAGCCTGTTTTATCTTGGCTATGTTGTTTCATGCTTATACCTCCTATTTTTTATATAATTCTTCTTATATAATTAATAATATTTATCTATAACAGTAATTTCTACGGTATGTAAGTACGAAAAAATATTAATTTAGACTTACTTTTTCGTATCACATAACTAACAAATTATTAATTTTCTCTAAGATAGAAGTTTAAGGAATAATTGTATAATTCATCTAAGCAAACTTTTAATACTTCAGGCGGTGCAAAAATTTGTGCCATAGCTCTACCTCCTTTAGCATATTTATCAACAAAGTCTCTAATTATTTGTCTAGCTCCTTCTTCTGTAATATTTGGATCATCTAATCCTTCTACTACAAAGCAAAAACTTATTTCAGACCCATATTTATTTTTTAGCATATCTGAATCGTTAATTGATTGAGGAGTCCATAAATCTATGCCCATTTCTTTAAAAAAAGGTACATACTGCTGATTCAACCCACAAGAATGAAGTTCAATAAATTTTCCTTGGCTCTTAATATAGTCCATTACTCTTTTGGCAGATGGATAAATCATTTCTTTAAACATTTCATTTGAAAAAAATCCTGCACGTTGTGTCCCCCAATCATCTCCATATATTACGAAATCTATAGGCTCATAATATTTAAATATTTTACTAAGTAATTTTATTTTATAATCCGCCATAGCTTCAAAGAATTCTAAAACATATTCTGGATCTTCAATCATAGCTGCCAATGCATCTTCAAAAGGCATAAGTTCATGTAATCTCTCGAATATACCTTCAGTAAGATGAAATACATGCATCCTATCATTATCATATCTGGATGTTTGTATAGCTGCATCAGACTCCCAATCTATAGAATCTAAATCTGGAAATATTACTTCTTCCTTCCATTTTGTAATATCACTTAAGGTTCTTGTTCCAGGCTTAACCATCATCCCACCAGCAACTTCTACCCATACCCATTCAACACCAAACCAATCAAATCCATCATACTCATATTTTGGATGTTCTAATACCTCATCTGACCAACAATAATCAACTTCATACAGCCATGCCGGCATCCACATTGGTTTTTCTCCTGCAAATACTCTTCTTAAGTTTTCCTTAGGACTTATTGGTCTTCCTAAGATTGGTTCTTTTATTTGTTGCATCATATAACCAAATGAATTAGGACGTTGTCTTGATGAAATTGATTTATTTTTCTTAGTTTTCATCTTATCACCCTTTCATATATCAAATAAATTTCACTCAATTTTTTCTTCTTATAAAAATGATAATTTTATATAAATAAATTTTCTACGGTATGAGAATACAAAAATAAATATAATTAGTGTCAACTTTTTGTACTTAACAACTAATCATATTTATTGCCTCTAGTTTGATAGATATGTTATATTTAAAATAACAAGAGTTTTATAATTACAATTTAAAATATTAATATAAGTTATAAATGAAAGTTGGTATAAAGATATGAAGCTTAGCATGTGGATGATAGCTAATCGATTAAATCAAATGGATTTAGAATTAAATATTAAAAAAGATGCTCCAATAATACTTAAAAGTGCTAGACGTGCGTATGCTACTAATTGTGTTCATATTTTTCAATCTGGAAACGATGTTATATGCAATGGAGAAGGAGATTATATAAGAATAAAAGATATTAATATTTCTCAAGGATTTGAAATTGTTCAATCAATATTTGACTTTTATAATGACTGGTCTGATAATATATTAACTTTAGCTAGTAAACTCGATTTTCAATCACTAATTGATTTTTGTTGGTGTGCATTTAACAATCCTATTGTACTCATGGATGCAAATTGCAAAGTTTTAGCTATTAGCAATCAATATGATGAAAACGATGTGGATTCTGAATGGTCCCATCTAAAAAAATGTGGTTATAGCTCTATTAATGCAATTAGATATTTACGTGGCACATATACTTATACATCCACATTTTATGAACAAGGTGCTCAATATTTTAATTTTATCAATAAAGAGTTAGAAACTCCTTGCATTTCATCTTCACTATATAATAATGACATGTTTTGTGGTCGAATTAACATATTACAAAAAGACCGTCAGCTAAATAATGGTGATATTCAACTTTTAGATTATTTAGTTTCAATCATTACACCTTATATCAGCACTCTAGCTTTAAATAATGATTCACCTCCGATTTGTAATATATTTCTATCTATTATCAATAACGAAGAAATTGATTTAAAAGATTTACAAACTCAATTAGATTATATTGATTGGAAGGATAACGATAACTTTAGGGTTTGTATACTATCTCATAACTTAGATAAAATACCTAAATCATTGATATCTATGTATTGTGGGGTGATAGAAAGTAATTTAAGTTATAGTCACGCCTTTGTAAAAAATAAAAAGATTGTAATTATTTTTAATGAAAGAAAAACACCTTATTCAAATGCAATAGAAATTTTAAAAAATATTGCTATTGAAGCATATATGAAATTAAGTATTAGTCTACCTCTAAAAGATTTAAAAAATCTTGCTATATTTTATAATCAAGCATTATATGCCTTTAATTCATCTCAATCATACAATCCATCTAGTTGTTTAATAAACTTTTATGACTATGCTATGGATTATATAATTGAATCAAGTTTTTCAATAAATATCCTTTATGCCTGTCATCCTGATGTTCTTAATTTATGGCAAATTGATGAAAGATCCTCTGGTAATAAAATTGATACCCTATACTCATATCTAACTAATGAAAGATCTATAACTAATACAGCTCAAGAAATGTACCTTCATCGTAATACATTGATATATAGAATAAAAAAAATAATAGATTTATTAGAATACGATATTAATGATGTATATACCCGAGATTATATAATATTATCTATTAAGGTTTTGAAACTATATCAAAATAAATATAAAGATAAATTAAATTTAGAAAAAACACAGAATTCATATTCTGTTGTTAAATAAAAATATTTAATTAGGGGGAATAATTATAATGAGTAAGTATCCATTTAATAAAGAAGAAGAATTAAAAGATGTAGGTACATATCCTCAAATTCCTGGAATTTATGGTATGCCAAGTTTTCCATCTAGAAAATTTAATACTCCTATTACTCCAAAAGAAAATGTACTTAGAATGTGTAGAAAAGAAAAACCTCTTTGGCTTCCAAATATAGCAAATGATATAAATATAATTCAGCCTTTAGTAATGCCTGATGCCTTAGCTAGATGGAAAGGTGGTGTAGACTGGTTTGGCATTGAGTGGGAATATGAACCACAAACTAATGCTGCTATGGTTAAGCCTGGTACTAGAAGACTTAGCGACATAACTGAATGGGAAAATGAACTAGTCTTTCCTGATCTAAATGAAATAGACTGGCAAAAAGACTATGATGATAATTATAAAGATGTTCTTAGTCCAAATCGTGCTACTATGTTTGTTATAGTTAATGGATTATTTGAGCGTACTGCAGACTTAACTAGCTTTGAAGATACTTTCTGCTATTTACTAGAGGAACCAGAAGCACTTCATGCTTTTTATGATAAATTAGTTGACTGGCATTTGGAATTATTCAAAATTGCTAAAGATATTTATGGAGCTGATATAATAACATTCCATGATGATATGGGTACACAAAGAAGTTCATTCTTCTCTCCTGACACATTTAAAGAAATTATGCTACCTCATTACAAAAAATTAAATAATGAAGCTCATAAAATGGGACTTTACGTAAACTTCCACTCTTGTGGTAGTGTTGCAAACCAAGTTGAAAACTTCTGTGAAGCTGGATTCGATTTTTGGGAAGGTCAGGACGCTTGTAATGATAAGTCTACCTTGATGGAACAATATGGTGATAAACTAGGTCAAGTAAGCATGTTTATGCCTGAGCCTACACTTTCAGATGATGAATTGATAGAAGCCATAAAAGAAAAACTTAATACAGTAGGAAAAACTGGACGATATATAACTTGGTTTAGCGATTTAAATCCTAACCGTAAGATTAATGGAGATGAATTAATTTATACTCTAAGTCGTGAGATGTATAGCAAATAAGTATTAAATTTATATAATACAAAAGGAGTAATAGTTTAGTATATAAACTATTACTCCTTTTGTTTTAAATTAGTATATACAATTAAAAATAAACCTCTTATTGTTTATTCTTTTATATTTAATTAACTTTAATTTTTATCAAGTAAATAATTAATTAAGATTATTATATAACTTTATGCATATATATCCGAAAACTCTACCTCTGCTCCTACAACTACATAATTTTGATTTTTCTCATAGTAGCTCATCGATAATTCAGATTGTTTAATCATAGGTATTCTTACAATAAACCTACTTCCTTTATTTAATTCTGATTCTACACTAATAGTTCCTCCATGAGCCTCAGTAAAATATTTAACTAATGATAAACCAATTCCGCTTCCCTCATTTTGCCTTATCATAATATCTTCAACTTGAGTAAACTTATCAAAAATTTTTGACATATATTCTTTAGATATACCTATTCCAGTATCGATAACTTCTATATTTAAATAACTATCATTAACCTTTACCATAGTTATTATAGAACCATCATTTTTATTAAACTTTATACTATTTGATAATAAGTTTAACATCATTCTTTCAATCTTATCAGGATCTACTGACATAACAAGTTCTTCTATTTCAGTATCGAAAATCACATTAATATTCTTACTTTTAGCATACGGAATTATTGATGAAACTATATCTTCTAATAAACTTACTATTTCTATATTCACAGGTCTCATATCTATAAATCCTAAATCCATCTTTGCTACATCTATTATATTATTTGTAAGTCTTGTTAGTCTTAAACAATTTTGCTTAATAATTTTAATACTTGATGTTAAATCAAATTCTTTATCTTTATTTTGTTTTTCTAATAACTGAATTACAGATATTATAACTGCTACTGGTGTCCTTAGTTCATGACTTATATTTGATATAAAATTATTTTGTGCCTTAATTGAACTTTCTGCAATTTCCTTAGCTTTAAATATACCTTCTGAATACATTCGTCTTTTCTTATTATTTATTATAAATATTATAATTGTAACTACTAAACAAGCAACTATAATCGCTGCAGGAATTATAACAAGTTTGTGCTTACTCCAAAATGTCTCTGGTTTATTTATTATCTTAGAGTTTTTAGGCAAATACTTTTCTTTGATCTTATGCTTTTTTAGATGCTCATAATTGAATATATATTTATTTACTTCATCGTAGCTTACTAACTTAGACGTCGGCTCATTACCATTTATTATATCCATAGCAATTTCAGCACCCATTTTCCCTTGTTCATAGTGTGATGTCATATATCCACCAATTGTATCAAAATATAATTCATGCTTTAATGTACTAAATTTAGGTAAATCCACTTCTGCATCAAGGTAATCTTGAAGTTCAAATAACTCATTGTATGATATACTTGAATAACTATAAATATAAGTAAGTAAAATAATACTATTTTCATCTATTTTATCTATTTTCTTCTTAATTGTTTCAACTGTATCTTCCTCTTCATAAGAAATATGGCTAAAATTTAAATCTGGATAATAACTTTCTAATTTATAAAAATTATCTAAATCAATATTATTTTCCCTCGACTTAAAGTTTATAGCTACTACATTTTTATTTTTATATAATTTATTAATCAAATCTAAATTCTTCTTCAGAGATATTCCTTCTTCAACACCATATGTATCATCATTATTTTTTATATATTCTATATTAGTTTTATTATTTACACCAAATGTAATTATGGGAATTCCTTTAAATAGCTCTTCTTTATGTTTTCTTATAAAATTTAATGCTGGATCATCTCCTATTAATATAGCATCATATGTCTTATAATTATTTATTTTATATTTTATTAAATTATAAAAATTCAGCTCATTTTTGACACCATAAAAATTCCCTTGGTCTAAGTACTCTACTTGTAACTCTACACTGTCACCTAACACACTCTTTATACCATTTAACTGTTCATCAAAAAACTCAAATCTAGGACTATATGAATTTATATATAGTATATCCTTCTTGTCTACAGACTCAGACCATACTTCTTTTGGTATTAAAACTAAACATAATATAAGCATCAATTTAATTATGCTATGCTCACTTTTGCTCCCCATTTTAATGCTCCTTCTATGTGAAAAATATATGCCTATTATAGCATATACATTTATTTTTTCTAGACATTCGACAAAGTAAGTTAATTTTATACATAATTCTATTAGTTAATTTTATATATGAGTTTCGATTAATGTAATTTTATATTTTGAGAAATAAAAAACTTCGCCCTAAATTAATAAAGCGAAATTTCATTTATAAAAAATTAAGTTCTTCTTTTATCTATAATATAGAAAACGGATTTATATTAAGACTACTTTTTATTACACTAATATCTTCAATATCATCTAAGAATCTCTTCATAACATCCTTAAATATATCTTCACTTTCAAAATGATTGCAATCAATAATACACATACCAGCATCTACTGCATCTTGTGCGTCATGATATTTTACATCTCCAGTAATAAGCACATCAGCTCCAGACCTTTGAGCTTTCTTAGCCAGATCTGCACCAGAACCAGTTACTACAGCAACCTTCTTAATGTTAGCATCTAAATTTCCTACAACTCTTAAAGCATCCATATTAAGCTTTTCTTTTATCATCATCGAAAGCTCTTTTAAACTCATACTTTCTTTAAGTGATGCTATTCTTCCAAGACCTACTGAGTTTCCTTTATTCTCAAGCTTATATAAATCATATGCAACTTCTTCATATGGATGAGCTTTTACCATAGAATTTATTACTCCACCTAAAATTCTTTGTGGAACTATTGTTTCTATTTTTACTTCATCAACTACTTCTAGTTTATCAAGTTCTCCTATAAATGGATTAGTTCCTTCTAAAGGTTTAAACGTTCCTTTTCCGTCTGTATTAAATGTACAGTCACTATAATTACCTATATGACCTGCTCCAGATTTACCTAATGCTTTTCTAACTTTATCTTCATGAGTTTTAGGAACATAAACCACAATTTTATATAAAGTTTCAGTATTTGTTACATCTAATATCTTAGAATTCTCAAATCCCATAACTTCCATAAAATAATCATTTAATCCATCAAAAGCTATGTCAAAGTTAGTGTGCATTGAATAAACAGCTATATTATTTTTTATAAGTTTATGTATTAACTTTCCTTTAAAATCACTTGTAGTAATTTTTTTCATCTTGCCAAATATAAATGGATGATGAGTAACAATTAAATTTACATTGTTGTTTATTGCTTCTTCTACTATTGCTTCATTAGCTTCAAGGCATACTAGTACCTTGCTTATTTCTTCTTCAATATCTCCTACTAATAATCCAACATTATCCCAATCATAAGCTAAGTTAGTAGGGTATTTAGCTTCTATTGTCTTTATAAGGCTTTTTAATTTCATTTTATCAACCCCTTAAAAATTTATATATTATATTAACTTCTTAAGCTTCTCTATTCTAGTCTTACTTTCATTTCTTTTTTTATCTATAGCATCTCCGCTTTTACCTTCTAACTTTTCTATTACAGAGTTGTATTTATAGATTTTTTTATCTATAAATTCTTTAAGTAAAAGGTCATTATTTTCTATAAGCTTTGTTCCTACTTCATAATATATCTCATCTTCTACAACTGTATTTTTTCCAGTATATTTAGCTACTATTATTTCATAAACTCTAAAGTCTTCTTTTACTAATACTTCATCTAATATTTCATATCCATTATTTAATAAGTATTTTCTTAATTCTTCTTGAGCTTGCATTGGTTGAAGTATTAACTTTTCTACAGAATGAGATACTTCTTTTTTAGCTTCTAGTAATTCGCTTATTAGTATTCCTCCCATTCCAGCTATTATAACTTCATCAACTTCTCCTTTATTAAGTACCTCTATTCCAGAACCTAATCTTAAATCTGTTTTATCACTTAGTTTATTATGCCTAACTTCTTTACGTGCATTTTCTAGAGGTCCTTTATTTACATCTGCAAGTATTGCAAATGGTACTGTTCCTTTGTTTAATAAATATACAGGTATATACCCGTGGTCTGTACCTATATCTGCTACTCTTTTTCCTTCACTAACTAATGATGCTATTTTTAATAATCTATCTGTTAATTTCAATTTTTTCATCCTCTCATAAATTTATATAAAACTCCGAATACTATTATTGGGAGGTGTTAAATTTGCCTAGACAAAATCGACGTAAATCAAACTATAAGCCTCATTATAAATGGGGCGGTAATACAATGCTTTGGGCTAGTGAAACAGAACAAAATATAATTCAAAGCTCCCAAAATCAATTAGAATCTGAATCTAAGGCAGACTTAGAAAAAGATATTAATTATGGTAAAAGAATTAATTATTTTCATTAGTTTCTCACTAGCTTTAAATATAAAAATTCGCCTTAAAATTGTAAGGCGAATTTTTAGCATATATGAATTCTAATCTAAGTAATCTCTAAGCTTCTTAGATCTACTTGGATGTCTTAATTTACGTAAAGCCTTAGCTTCTATCTGTCTTATTCTTTCTCTAGTAACATCAAACTCTTTACCAACTTCTTCAAGAGTTCTTGCTCTTCCATCTTCAAGTCCAAATCTAAGTTTTAATACTTTTTGTTCTCTTTCATTTAATGAACCTAGAACTTCTTCTATTTGCTCTTTTAATAAAGAGTATGCTGCTGCTTCAGCAGGTGCAGGAGCATCATCATCTGGTATGAAGTCTCCTAAATGACTATCTTCTTCTTCACCTATTGGTGTTTCAAGAGATACAGGATCTTGAGCTATCTTCATTATTTCTCTAACTTTTTCTTCAGTCATTTCCATTTCTTTAGCTATTTCTTCAGGCTTTGGATCTCTTCCTAATTCTTGAAGTAATTGTCTAGATACTCTTATTAATTTATTAATTGTTTCCACCATATGAACTGGTATTCTTATAGTTCTTGCTTGGTCAGCTATAGCACGAGTTATAGCCTGTCTTATCCACCATGTAGCATAAGTAGAAAATTTAAATCCTTTTTCATAGTCGAACTTTTCAACTGCCTTTATAAGACCTAGATTACCTTCTTGTATAAGATCTAGGAATAACATTCCTCTTCCTACATATCTCTTAGCTATACTTACAACTAATCTTAAGTTTGCTTCTACTAATCTTTGCTTTGCAATTTCATCGCCTTCAAGCATTCTTTTTGCTAACTCAACTTCTTCATGTGGCTTTAGTAGAGGTATTTTACCTATTTCTTTTAAATACATTCTAACTGGGTCATCTATACTTATACCTTTTGGTAAAGATAAATCAATTGTTTCTAGTTCAATAGCTTCTTCTTTATCTATATCATCAGGATTTTCATCTATATTATCTAAACTTAAACTTTCTGCAACAGTAAAATCTATCTCAACCTTTTCCGATTTATCTTCTATAACTTCGATTCCTAAATTACCTAAAGTTTCATATAGATTTTCCACTTGGTCTTTATCTAACTCAGTCTCTGAGAAAGCTTCCATTATTTCTGCAAGAGTAAGTGCGCCTTGCTTTTTACCTTTTTCTATTAAACTCTTTGCTGCGAATTTTTTTGATGGTTTTTTATTATTTTCAGTCACGCTCTTACCTCCCTTCTATAAGCTTTGTAGCATCTTTCTTATTTCAACAATTTTTAAAGCAATTTCCATAACTTTCACATCTACCTCTTTCAAGTCATCCTTATTTTGTTTCTGAAGTTCAATATTTTTTTGCTCTTGTAACAGTATATTCATCTGTTCTTGGAGATTATTTTTCTTAAGATTTTTTACTATTTCATCTATACTTTTTATATCATTCATATCTATGCTATCTAAAGATATTCTTTCCAAATCCTTTAAATATTCTTCGGATATGTTTAAACATTTAATTTTGTCAATAGTTATTTTGTCCAATTCTCTATTTTTAATGATGTAATTTAAAATTTCTTTACTCTCATTTAATAAAAAATCTGACTCTTCTACCTTTAATAAGGTAATTTCTCTTATTTTTTTATTTTCTAACAATAATTTTATAAGAGTTTCTTCAACAAGCTCTTTACCTTTTTTAATGGCTTTTGGCTTTTCAATTATTTTTTCGACTTTTTTATTTGCATATTTGTTATTTTGTTTGTTATATACCTTATTATAGTCTTTACCATAAACTTCTTTTTTTATAGACTCTGTGCTTATATTAATTTGCTTTGCTATATAATTTGTATAATAATCAACTTCAACTGGACTTTTAAGCTCTTTTATAATTTTTGATGCTTCTTTTGCGAACTTCACTCTTTCTTCATCTTTTTGTAAATTAAAACTTTTTTTAAGATGATCAATTCTGAATTTTATATAGTGAGTAGAATCACCAATTGCTTTTTTATATTCTTCTAGTCCATATTTTCTTACAAATTCATCAGGATCTTTACAATCCTTTAAGTTTATAACCTTTACATTAATTCCTATCTTAGAAAGAATTTCTATAGCTCTTAAAGTTGCTTTAATACCCGCTTCATCAGAATCATAAGAAATAATTGCCGTATCTGCATATCTTTTTATTAAATTTCCCTGTTGTTCTGTCAGAGCTGTTCCAAGCGTTGCTACTACATTTCTTACACCATACTGGAAAAGTGATATTAAATCCATGTATCCTTCAACTAAAATAATAGTTCTATCTACTATATTCTTTCTTGAAAAGTTTAATCCATAAAGATTATATCTTTTATTAAATATTAATGAATCTGGTGAATTTAAGTATTTAGGTAAAGAATCATCTAATACCCTTCCTCCAAATCCTATTACATTTCCTCTATAGTCAAATATAGGAAACATTACTCTATTTCTAAATCTATCATAATATTTATTACCTTCAGATTTATGATTTACTAAACCACATTGTACTAAATCCTGTTTGTCATATCCTTTAGATAATAAATAATCCATGAGCTCATTCCATGACTTTTGTGAGAAACCTAAACCAAACTTTTTAATAGTTTTGTCATCTAGTCCCCTTTTTCTTAAATAATCATAACCTGGATTTTTACCTTTTAGTAGGTTTGCGAAATAAAATCTAGCTGCCTCAAGATGTATATCCTGGTACTTTTTAGATTTTTCCATTCTTAGCTTATCTTCTTCATTCATATTGGTGTTTATTTCAATACCACATTTATTAGCTAATAATTTTACTGCATCAATAAAATCTAAATTTTCCATTTTCATTACAAAGTTGATTACATCTCCACCTTCTCCACATCCAAAACACTTATATATCTGTTTAGATGAGCTTATATGGAATGATGGTGTCTTTTCTCCATGGAAAGGACATAAGCCCTTATAATTGCTTCCAGACTGTTTTATAGGCATATATTCTGATATCACATTAGCAATATCACATCTATTTTTAACTTCTTCAACTATATCTTTTATATCATTCATATTATCACCTTCTGGTGTAATTTTTTTTATTAACATTACTATTTTACATTATATTGCAAAAAAGTCAAATACTCTTGTACAGATTTCGACTTTTTTTGTTAAAATCCTTCTTAAAATTAAGAATTTTTCTTATTTTTTTACAAAGTTTTTGATTATGTAATAAATATAAGTATTTTATACTATAGATATATTTATTACATAATCATTCAATCCTAAATTAATGTTGTTTTATTAATTTTACCTTATTTTTTTAAATTTAATCTTTATAATTATATTTCATAAAAAAAATTTCTAAACAGTATATTTTAAAATAAAAAAGAGGCTAATTGCCTCTTTTTAAAAAATTTTTATATAATCTTTATTAGTTATATTTATAGATTTCATTAGATCTTCAAATTCATCAAAGTGAAGTGATTGCATACCATCTGATAAGGCTTCACTTGGATTTGGATGTACTTCTATCATTAAACCATCTGCTCCACAAGCCATAGCTGCAAGTGACATTGGTTTCACAAGGTATCTAACTCCTGTACCGTGACTTGGGTCTACTATAACTGGTAAGTTAGTTTCCTTTTGTATTATTGGTACTGCTGCTAAATCAAGTGTATTTCTAGTGTAATCGTTATAAGTTCTTATTCCTCTTTCACACATTATAATTTTATTATTACCTTCAACCGCTATATACTCTGCTGCTCCAATCCATTCACTTATTGTTGCAGCAATTCCTCTTTTTAACATAATAGGCTTATCTTGTTTTCCTATCTCAGTTAAAAGTGTAAAGTTTTGCATATTTCTAGAACCAATTTGAATTATATCACTTACTTCATATAATTTTTCTAAATCTCTTATATCCATAAGCTCAGTTATAACAGCTAGTCCAGTTTCTTCTTTTACAGCCTTTAAAATTTCAAGACCTTCCTCTTTTAATCCTTTAAATGAATTTGGTGATGTTCTAGGCTTAAAAGCCCCTCCTCTTAGAACATTTGCTCCTTGTGATTTAACAAATTTAGCAGTTTCTAAAAGTTGTTCATAACTTTCTATTGCGCAAGGTCCTGCCATTATAATTTTATCTTCTTTTACTACTAATTTTTTATCACATGTGTTGATTTCAATTTTATCATTGTCATTAAATAGTGTCTTTTTCATCACCTGTAAACTCCTTTACTTCATCTCGTTCTTCTTTAGTTAGAGAGTTTAAATGTACATCTATAGTTTTACCATCAATAGAGAGTTTACTATTCAAATCTATAAGAGGTATTAATACAAATGCTCTTTCTTTTATTCTAGGATGAGGAATTAGTAAATTTTCATCACTTGATACTATATTGTTGAAAAATAATATATCTACATCTATAGTTCTTGGACCCCATCTTATAATTCTTTTTCTATCTAGTTTTTGTTCTACCTCTTGGCATACGCTTAATAACTCGTATTCATTTAAGCTTGTATCAACCTCTAGACATACATTTAAAAAATCTGCTTGTTCAGTGTATCCCCAAGCTTTCGTTTCATAAATTTTTGATTTTTTTGTTATATTAATTTTTTCATGATTATTTAAAAGCTCACATGCATCTGATAGGTACTTAACTCTATCACCCATGTTAGTACCAAGACCTAAGTAACTTTTATTCATGTCTACCTCTCCTTATTTCTACACCAAAGTAGTCATAAATTCCATTTACAGGTGCCTCAGGTTTTTTAACTCTAACCATTACTTCTTTTATAAGTACAAACTTATCTAATACTTCTTTAGCAATATTTTCAGCTAAAGCTTCTATAAGATTAAATCTTCTGTTTTCAGTTATTTCTTTTACTACATCATAAACCTCTGCATAACTAACAGATTTATTCATATCATCGTTTATACCAGCTTCTTTTGTATCTACAAAAAGCTCCATATCTATAAAGAATTTTTGTCCTAAAACACTTTCTTCTTTTAAAACTCCGTGATATCCATAGAATCCTAAATTGCTTAATAATATTTTATCCATAATTTTTAAACCTACTTTCTATAAATAGCATCTGCCATTTTAGCTGCTTTTAAGTTTTCTTTTACGTCATGTACTCTAACTATATCAACACCATCTCTAACTCCTAAAACTGTAGTTGCTATAGTTCCTTCTAATCTTTCTTTAGGTTCTACATTAAGTACATTGCCTATTACAGATTTTCTAGATGTTCCAAGTAAAATAGGATAGCCTAAATCATTAAGCTCATTTAATCTTCTTAATACTTCTAAATTTTGTTCAAAAGTCTTTCCAAATCCTATTCCTGGGTCTAAAACAATTTTTTCATTTTTCACACCAGCTTCTAGAGCCATATCTATACTTTCTTTAAGTGACTCTTTCATACTTTCCATTATATCTTTATCATAATTAGTTCCATCTTGATTATGCATTATACAAATATGTGCATCATATTTTGCAACAGTTTTTGCCATATCTTTATCTCTTTTTAATCCCCATACATCATTTATCATTTCAACACCTAATTTTAAGGCTTCCTCAGCAACACTTGCTTTATAAGTATCTACTGATATAGGGATATTAATTTCTTTTTTAAGCTCTTTTATTACTGGTATTACTCTTTCTATTTCTTCATCAGCTTCAACATACTTATGACCAGGTCTTGTAGATTCACCACCAATATCTATAATATCAGCTCCATCTTCTATCATTTTTCTAGCATGCTTTATAGCTACATCTATTTTATTAAAGTTACCTCCATCTGAAAAACTATCTGGAGTAACATTTAAAATTCCCATTATATAAGTTCTTTTACCATAATCAAACATGTCATTTATCTCCTAATTTATAAATTTTACTATCTTATATTTATTAGGCTCATAGCCTCAGCTCTAGTTGATGGATCATTTTCAAATGCTCCTCTTACTGCTGATGTAACAGTTTTTGATCCTGGTTTTTTAACACCTCTCATAGTCATGCACATATGCTCAGCTTCTACAACTACCATTACCCCATAAGGTTGTAATTCTTCCATAATTATATCAGCTATGCCTTTAGTTATTCTCTCCTGAAGTTGAGGCCTTTTAGCAAAAGTTTCAACTACTCTAGCAAGTTTTGATAAACCAGTTAGCCTTCCTCCCTTTGGAATATAAGCTATATGTGCTTTTCCAAAGAATGGCACTAAATGATGCTCACAGCATGAGTAAAAAGGAATGTCTTTTACGATTACCATTTCTTCATGTTTTTCATCTTGGAAAAGAACTTTTAAATGATCTCTTGGATCTTGATGAAGGCCTGCGTATATTTCTTCATACATTCTCGCTACTCTACTTGGAGTATCTATAAGACCTTCTCTATCAGGATCTTCTCCTATCGCTTCTAATATATCTCTTATTGCATTTTCTATCTTTTTCTTATCTACTTTACTCATTGGTTTAACCCCCTTGACTAGTAAGTTATTTTTATATAGTTTTTCATAACTATATCTTTGAAAATATAGTCATAAATCTCTAATAACTTTTCATATTTTTCTTCACCTTTAATTTCATTTACTAAATCATAAAGGTAGCTATTTTCTTTTTTTAATTCTTTTAATAATTTCTTATCCTTTGGTATCCATTTGTTATTTATAGTAAAATACCCAACTATTAATTCTTTTAAATATAAATTTACTAAAAATTCATATTCAAATAAATCAAACTTTTCTTTATTTTTTAATCTACTTATATTAGATTCTATCTCAGATTTAAGAAAACACTTTTCTCCCTCTGAAATTAAATTCGGTCCTTCTTGGTATTTTGTTCTACATAACTGTATAATACCTGTTGCTGTATTGTTCCTGTCAAAAATCACCTTAGCATCCTTCATTCCATTCAAGAAAAAATATTCTTTATTATCCATTAGATGCTTAAATCCCCTTCTTGAAAAATAGTTTATATCAAACTCTATTCCTTCAATTCTTTTTATCTCTCTTACTTGATTTTCCCCTTGATTTACAAATACAAAAATATCAATATCGTTTATATTATTATCAGCTAACTTTAAGTCTATATTCTTAGCTGACCCAACTAAAAATACAGCTATAGTGTTAGAATTTTGCTTTAATTTTTCTATTTCTAATTTACAAATTTCATAAATTTTATTTGTCATATCATTTCTCCACTAACTGTAATTTTATTATATACAAGTCACTATTTTATCAAATAATTCATTTGATTCTTCATAGAATATATCTTCAATTTGTGTTACCTTAATAGCATTCATCAAACTATTTGTAACAAATACAAAGTCATAGTCTCCAATATCTCTTATTTTTATATTTTTCTCTATCAATTGTATATTTATTTCGCCACAAATATCCAAAATCCTTTTTTTCATAATACCGTTTAAAATAGGAAGATCACTACTTGGTGTATATACACAACTTCCTTTTATGAAAAATATATTGCTCATGGAACATTCAAGTACACTTCCATCCGTACCTATAAATAATCCATCATCAAATCCTCTTTCATTTGCATATTTCTTAGTATAAATACTTTCATAATAGTTTGTAGTTTTATGCTTATAAATTATACTATGTCCTCTTTTTATAGGAGATATTATTAATTTAAATCCTTTTTTATAAGTTTCATTATTATATGGTATATCTCTAGTTGAAATATTATATCCTTCATCGAATACAGTTAGTCTAAGCGCTTTATTTGCAATGTTATTTGTATCTATATATTTTAAAATTTCACTTTTTAAAAATTCTTTATTATATTGAATCTTAATATCTAATTCTTTTATAGACTTAAACATTCTATCCATATGGAGTTCTAAATCTATAGGGTCTTTTTCTACCTTAATAGTCTCAAATAGTCCAATTCCAAATTTACTTAATTCACTATTAAAACTAGCACTATTCTTCATAATAACCTCTTAAAGCTTTCATTATAGATTTAGCTTTATCTAATGTTTCTTGATATTCATCACTTGGATCAGACCCCCATGTCATACCACCACCAACTTGGAAGTACACATCTTGATCTTTTTTAACAATAGTTCTAATAGCTATATTTAAGTCCATATCTCCATTAAAACCTATATATCCAATTGAACCAGTATAAACATTTCTTTGAGTTGGCTCTAGCTCATCTATAATTTCCATAGATCTTATCTTTGGCGCTCCAGTTATAGAACCACCTGGGAAAGTTGCTTTTATTACGTCTACTGCATCTTTATCATCTTGAAGTTCTCCTACTACTGTTGAAACTAGATGATTTACATTTGCATAAGGCTCTATTACAAATAATTCCGGTACTTTTACACTTCCTATTTTTGATATTCTACCAATATCATTTCTTTCAAGGTCTACTATCATAAGTAATTCCGCTCTATCTTTTTCGCTGTTTCTTAATTCTTCTTGCAATTTTAAATCTTCTTCTTTATTTTTACCTCTAGGTCTTGTCCCTTTTATCGGTCTAGTTTCTACCTTTCTATTTATACATTTTATAAATCTTTCCGGTGAGTTAGATAAGATATTAAAATCATCAAAGTTTAAATATGCTCCAAAAGGTGCCGGACTAATTCTTCTTAAATCTCTATATAACTCATAACTCGATAAAGTTGTTTTTCCACTAAACCTTTGCGTTAAATTTGCTTGATATATATCTCCTGATCTTATATAGTCTTTTACTTTTTTAACAGAATTTTCAAATTCACATTTCGTAAAATTAGACTTTAGTTTTATAGGCTCAACGTCTTTATCTTCATAACAAATAGAACCTACTCCTTCTTTTTCAGCTTTTAATACTCTTTCTTCAACTTCAGACATAACAAGTTTTTCTTTTTCTATATCTAAATCTGGAGTTGCTATATAAGTTTTTTCTTCTAAATGATCCACTACTATTACATAATTATATAAACCAAAATACAAATCATAAACACTTAAATCATCTATAGCACTTCTTGGAAGCTTTTCTATATAATTGCCTAAATCATAAGATAAGTATCCTACAGCCCCACCTATGAATGGTAAATGAGTATTATTAACAGCCTTATATTTATTTAATTCTTCTTGTAAATAATCTAGTGGGTTTTCTTCAGTATTTTTATATTTTAAAGTCTTAAATGGATTACTACTTATAAAAGAATATCTACCTAATTTTTCTTTATCCATAGCACTATCTAAAATAAAACTATCTTTTTCATCTTTGAATATTGTAAATATCTCAAAAGCATTTAAATTCGTTTTTATTTCTTTTATCATATTACATTTCCACCCTTTCTCTAGCTTCTTTTATAAAGTTTCTAAGTATCTCATGACCTTGCTCTGATAAAATAGCTTCTGGATGGAATTGAACACCCTCTATAAGGTGTTTTTTATGTCTTATGCCCATTATCTCACCTTCATTAGTAAAAGCTGTTACTTCTAAGTCTTTAGGTAAACTTTCTTCTTCTACTACTAGCGAATGATATCTAGTAACATTTAATGGATTATTTAAACTTCTAAAAACACCTTTATTATTATGCTTTATACTGTGTACTTTTCCATGTACTGGTTCTATTGCTTTTATAACATTGCCTCCAAAAACATGTCCTATAGTTTGATGCCCTAAGCAAATGCCAAGTATTGGTTTCTTTCCTTTAAAATGATTTACTACATCTATACAAACTCCAGCTTCCTTTGGCGAACATGGTCCTGGTGATAAAACAATTATTTCCGGATCTAAGCTTTCTATATCTTTTAGTGTTATCTCATTATTTCTTTTTACTACTATCTCTTCTCCTAATTCTCCTATATATTGAACTAAGTTATAAACGAACGAATCATAGTTATCAATCATAAGAATCATACCAAATGCCCCCTTAAATGTACCATATTTTAAAATTAGATATCTAATTTAATTTTAATATACTATCAATATTATTATAAACTACTTATGTAATAAATTTGTATAAATTTTAGAATATTAGCTTTTATTTATTATTTTTTAATTTTAACGAACATCGTTTATATACACTCTGAGACATTAAGTAGGCCACTAAATATCTAAGTAATTTAAGCAAATTTTTATATTTAATTATATATGCTATACGAAATCTATGTCAATATTATCATTTTTCATAGTCATTTGTGTTATTAATTCATTTATAAATATTTTTTCAATATTATATATTGAATTTATTCTTATAAATCTTAACACTAAAAAAGGAGCTATACGCTCCTTTTTGATAATTTATAGCCAGGGTTATAGTATTTTTCTTTTTTACCCTTTTGCTCTCTAGTTTCTAACAACTCGTTTATCTTAGATATATAAAATTCGTCTTCACTTAATCTTATTAAACTAGTAAGATAATACCCATCTGTACTTCTTGGTACCTTTTTATTTATTACTAAATCAATTGCTGTTTTTGCTGCTTCAAAGTGCTTTAAATGCGTATGACCCTCTTGAAAATTTTTTCTAGTATTGTATGCAATATAACCTTCTTTAACTTTAAATATCATGAACTCTTTTTTCTCATAAATCTTATTATTCATTATATCAAATCCTTCTCAAGATAGTCTTGTTATATAATATTCAATTTTCTGAAAAATGTTTATATTTTATAAAATTTAAAGCGCCTCCTTTTTATAATAATTGTAGCATAATCTAAGTAAAATTTTTGTTAATACTTCCATAATATATTTATTAAATTGCTTATAGAAGTATTTTAATTTAAAGTTTATTTTTAAGTACTTTTAAAAGCTATTGCTACTAATATTTATAAGATTATATTAAAAAAAGTTTGAAATAATACGCAAATAAAAAGAAGTTACCTTTTAAATATATAATAATTTAAGATAACTTCTATTTTTAATCTATATTTTAAGTTTATTGCTCTAATAACTCTGATACTGTTACAAAGCTAAATCCTTTTTTTTGCATCTCTGGTATAAGTATGTTTAATGCTTCTACGGTATTTATAGTAGCATAATCATGTAATAATATTATATCTCCATTTTTTGCATTATTAGAAATTAAAGATGCTATTTTAGAAGCAGGAGGGTTTTTCCAGTCCTTAGCATCTATAGTTGTCCATAATACAATTTTATAACCATGTTTCTTTGCTATAGATTCTAAATCTTCTTTTCTATAGCTACCAAAAGGTGGTCTAAATAAAGTTGGTTTCTTACCTGTTAGATTTACAAGAGTATCTTCACATTTAACTATTTCTTCTTCAATCTGAGTTAAACTTAAATTACTTATATCTGGATGGTTAAATGTATGATTTCCAATTTCATGACCTTCCTTACTTGCCCTAATTAAAGGCTCTTTGTACCAATTAGCATGTTTTCCAGCTATAAAAAATGTTGCTTTAACGTTATATTTTGTTAATACATCTAAAACCTTATCGGTTTCTTTTGGATGAGGCCCATCATCAAATGTAAGTGCTATAAGTTTTTTATCCCTTGGTCCATTTTTAATAAATACTTCCTCATCATCAATAGCATATACCTTATGATTAATTGAAACAAAAATCATAAGAGCTACCGATAATATGCATAAGGCTTTTCTCTTATTCATCTTTATGTCAAACTCCTTTCAATTTATGTCTATGTATAAAAGTTTTCAGTGTAGTATATTTTATATGCGCCTCCAAAATCTACTCCAACTCCTATGTATTTATAATTACCCAAAATATTTTTTCTATGTCCTTTTGAATTCATTAATGCTTCATGAGCATATATTGCACTAAATTGACCTGAAGCAATATTTTCGCCAGCATTAATATATGTTATATCTTCTTTTTTCATTCTATCAAAAGGTGTTTCTTTTTCTTTATTTACATGATCAAAATAATCCTTCCTCATCATATCTTCACTATGTTTTCTTGAGCTTATAGTTGCTTTTTCGCTGTATTTTAATTTATTTAAATTATATTTTTCTCTACTACTATTAATAAGGTCTATTATCTGAAGTTCAAAACTTTCTCTTAGTTCTTCACTCCCATTAGCATATATGTCTTTCATACGATCTTCTGTTTTTTGATTTATTATCTGGTATGAGCATACCTTGCTTCCTTCTACAACATCATAAAAAACTGTAATATATTTTTTATTTTGCTTTATAATATCATACTCACCTTTTGAATTTATCATATATCTAGTATTTCCTTTTTGCCTATATTCTAGTGACTTGTAATTATCATTTACGAGTTGTTTACTATCATCAAGTTTTATATTCTCAGCTTCACAAGAATTTATTGTATTACTAAATAAGGCAACTACTATATTATTTTCAATTCCTACCATTGCAAACTTTCCTTTATATTGATTGTAAACATACCAGTTAAAAGAATATTCGCTGGCATCTATTCTAGATGGCTCTCCAATTTTGGAGACTACATAATCCTTACTATCTCCAATTTTTATATATTGAAAGTTATCAATTTTTTCTTTTTCATTTATAGGTTCATCGCTATCATCATCCTTAATACTAATATCTAAGTTATTATCAATAAATTTAGATTTAATCTCTGTAAAAATCCCATTATTATAAAATATTATTAATAAAATTATAAATATTAGAGTACTTATCTTTTTCAATTTTTTATCTCCCCCTAAAATATTAAATAATACTAAAAAAAAATAGAGCCTATTTCAAAGTAAATTCACACAATACACTAGCTCAAACTGAAGTCTAAATTAATTTCAACTTGAGCTAGAAATATGGTGAATTTTCTTTTCAATACAACTCTATAGCTTAAAAGAAAATATCTCATCTAAAGTTTTGTCAAATATACTTGGTTTATCATACTTCCAAGTTCCCTGATATACAAGCTCATTATTTAAATAAAAAGTTCCATATCCATGTCTTTTACCATTTAGAAATTCACCTACATACCTTTTGCCCTCATTCCATATATAAGTTCCTTCTCCATGAGTTAGGTTATTCTTCCATTCTCCATCGTAAATTACATTTCCTTCTTTATCATAACAAATACCTTGTCCTTCTCTTTTATTCTTTTTAAAGTCTCCTATATATATAGTACCTTCGCTCCATCTATATATTCCCTGACCATGTTTATGACCTTTTAGCCAGCCACCTATGTATTCATCATTATTTCTATAAATCATTTGGCCTATTCCATCCATTACATCTGATTTAAATCCGCCTGTATAAATGTTTCCATTAGTAAAGGTACATATTCCTCTACCTTCTTTTGCATCATCATTGAATTCACCTATGTACTCAAATCCTATAGACTCTTCTGATGAAACTATATATGCACCTTCTCCATTAATTTTTCCATTTATAATCTTTCCAATATAAATATCTCCATTAGAAAATTTATATATTTTATTTTGAGGTTTAAATTCAACTGTTTCGCTATCTACTATATTTTTTTCTAAAGCTTTAATTTCTTCTTCACTTGCTTTTTTATCTTTCTTTAGAACCCTATTTTTCATATGTTCTATAGATCTACACTCTCTTTTTATTTCATTTATGTATTTCATATAATTATTATATATGTCAATGTACTCTTTAGATAAATTCATTTTGCACTTCCCCCATCAGTTTAATCATCCAACGCTATAAACTTATTATATATTTATATTAGTAACATTTCTATAGGTATATAAATTTTTATAAAACGAAAAATAGAGTATACCACAAAAGTGATCTACTCTATTCTTTACACATCCACATTACCCGATTTCACTAATAACTTATAAGCTATCCGTCCTAATTTAAAAATAAATTAAAAACTTACCCTTATACTCTTCTGTATAAGATACCCGCTTAAAAATTTCAACTCTAGAGTTTGGAGAGAACATTGCTCTCTTTATATATTATTAATGCTTTTGGTAATTTTATTCATATATTGCAAATATTTTATAAATATTTTTCTTTAAATCCTCTTCCTTTAACTTCAGTTACATCATTTACAGATATAAATGCTTTTTGATCATACTTTAAAGCTATTTCTTTTATCTTTGGAATTTCCTTAGATAGAACTATACAGTATATGATTCTCTTTTTCTCTTTAGTATAAGCACCTTCAGCTTCTAAGAAAGTCACACCTCTTACTAGTGTAGACATAATCTCTTTTGCTATAGGTTCACTTTCTTTTGAAATTACCATAACTGATTTTTCATAACTCATAGCATCCTTTACAAAACTCATCACTGAAGCACTTACATAATATCCTATAAGTGTATATAAAGCTAAGTTCACTCCAAATATAGCTCCACCTACAGAAACAATAATTAAATTTGTAGCTAAAGCCGTATCTTTTACAGGAATATTTCTTTTAAATTTTAATATTGCTCCTATAATATCAGTCCCACCTTGAGAAGATTTCGTTCTAAATACCATACCTGATCCTACTCCAGATAATATTCCTCCAAATACAGTTTGAAGAAGTATATCATCTACAGGTATAAATTTTCCAATATTTTGAGTTATACCTAAAAGTATAGAAAATAGTACCATATTTATTAAGCTTGTAATACAGAAGTCTTTTTCTAAATATATAAATCCTAATACAAATATAGGTATATTTATTAAAAATGTAAGTAATCCTATATTTATATCTGTGGTATAGTTTATTATTGCAGCTATACCTGGTACTCCTCCACTTAATAAATGTGCTGGTCTTAGAAATCCATTTATACCTATACATGCAATAATCATCCCTGTAATTATTACAGTGTATCTTAAAAATATATTATCTTCTAAGACGGTGTTAACTTTACTCATTGTTTTCTCCCTTCAAATCTCTTTCACTTAAAATGCTAATATAACCTCATACAGATTCTATTATATTATCTTTTTTTAAGATGTCTAGTAATTTTTTCGGTTGAAATATACTTGATTTTTCTTTTTTAATTATACAATTCGATATTCTTCTCGTCCTCATTTCATTTTATGAATTTTTAACAATATTAACTTTCATTATTATCATAGGACATCGTTGTCATCTTTTAATACATGAAGGCTTTTTATTACTAGTTTCATTATTTGAACTTAGTAAAAGAAACTATTCATTAATTACTTCAAAAACTTTTGTTATTTTTCATTTATTTAATTTTAAAATATATTATAAAAAGTTTAATATTATAGGAACTACTATAACAGTTATTATCCCTGCTATTCCTATTGATAAACTACTCATAGCACCTTCTACTTCACCGATTTCTAAAGCTTTAGTAGTACCTAATGCATGTGCTGATGTTCCTAATGCAATCCCCTTAGCTACTGGGTGCTTTATTTTACCTACTTTAAACACTGTCGGTGCAATTATCGCTCCTAATATCCCCGTTAATATTATAGAAACAACAGTTATTGATTCAATACCGCTTAATGTATTTGTAAGAGATAATCCCATAGGTGTTGTTATAGATTTAGGTATTAGTGAATTAATAATATCTATATTTGCATTAGTTAATTTCCCTATTATCATAACAGATCCCAAGGATACTGTTACTCCCGCAATTATTCCTACAATTATTTCCACAAAATGCTTTTTCAATAAATCAAATTGCTTATATAAAGGTATAGCAAGTACAACTGTAACTGGCCCTAAAAGGAAGTTGATACAATCAGCACCAATTTTATAATTTTCATATGGTATCTTTGATATCCCTAAAAATAAAATAATCCCAATTATAGCTAATAACAAAGGATTACATGCAGGACTTTTTGTTTTCTTTTGTAAATAAACACCTATGTTGAAAAATACAACAGTCATTACTATTCCAAATATAGGTGTATCTAATACGTTATACATTTTGCTCCTCCTTAGGTTTATTATTTATCATCTTTTCAACTACAAAGCCTGTAATATACATTACTGCTATTGTACTAAAGAATATTGTCATTAATAAAACAAATATATTATCACTAATTAAGTCTAAGGATCTTATTAGCGATACTCCTGCTGGGACAAAGAATATTGCCATATTATTTATAAGTAAATCTCCTAATTCATTTACCTTATCTAGTTTTATTACCTTAAATTGTAATAGTAAAAATAATAATATCATTCCAATTATATTACCTGGTATTACAATAATATTTTGTATAAAAGAACTAATATACTCTCCTATCGCCCATATGCCTAAAATAAGAGCTAGTTGATTAAATAATTTCATATACCCTCCCATAAAACCTTATAATAAATATTCGCTTAAATAAGTCTATTCAATCTAAAAATAAGGAGATTTCTCTCCTTATTTTTAAGCTTAAATATATATTACTATTTACTTAGTATTTTTTCAAACTTTATTTATTACCACTAATGGCTTTATAAAATTAAACTTCCATTTCTATCAATATAATTACTATTTTTACCTTGAATTACTTGTGCATATCCATCTTCAAAATCTGATATAAAATCATATACTGGAACTATCTCTATATCGCCTAACTTATTTAAAAATCCCCATACTCCACCCTTTGGCATACTTATACCTCGAGTTAAAGAATCTAATCCCATATTAAATCTAGCTAAGCCTTCAGAGAAGTTACAAGCATAGTCAAACATAGGCTCTATTATTATATTTCCAAGTTTATCTATATATCCCCATTTATCATTTATAGATACAGCAGCCATCCCCTCACAAAAAGGTTTTGCTCTATCAAATAAAAAGTCTATTTTTAACTTACCATCTTTATTAATATATCCCCACTTATCTCCAACTCTTATTGCAGCTAGACCTTCAGAAAAATCTGTTGCTAAATCAAATTCTGGTCCTATTATCATATCTCCATTTTTATCTATATAACTATATTTATTCTTAAATTCAACTAAAGCTCTATCTTCAAAAAATTGATTCACATATGTGTACTTTGGTTCTATTACAATTTTTCCTTCTTTATTAATAAATCCCCACTTTTTATTTAGCCTTACCCCTGCAAGATCTTGCCTAAAATTAGCAGCACAGTCGAACCTAGGCTTAATAACTTCTTCAAGTGAGGTATTTATATATCCGTACTTATTATTTATCTTTATTTTGGACATTCCTTCATTAAACTCAGTTGCACTTTCTAGATGTAGCATTATTTGCACATTACCAAGGGTATCTATATAACCAAACACCCATTTAGCTGACTTCCTTATTTTCTTTATATAAGTTATTACACAATAACCATCTCGAAATCTATCTGAAACATATTTATATTTGGGCTTTATTATTAAATTTTTATCTTTATCTATAAAGCCATATTTACCATCTTTTAGAACTGGGAGAAACAGTTCAGTTTGCATAGTATATCCCCTCCTATTAATAATAAATCCATAATAATCATCATTACTATATATTATTATTTTGTTCACTATACTATGCTTTTTATACCATCAATGTTTCTATTTATGAAAATTTTTCTTTATAAACCTTAAAAAGTTTTTATATGCAATTTTTTCTATATGTTCATTTTTATAACCTTTGTTCTTTAATTCTTTTATTATATTTTGAGATTTGGATGCATTTTCTAAATTTCTAGTACATTCTCCATCATCCAAACTTAGATAATCACAATAATCAAATCCAAAGCATACAGAATCTATTCCTATAAGGTCTACTATATGGTCTATATGATTCACAAGGTGAGATAAGTCCCTTTTTTCTTCATCCTCATGAATAAAACCTATATAACCATTAATCCCAATTATTCCTCCAGTTTCTTTTATTAGCTTTATTTGCTCATTAGTTAAGTTCCTTTTTACATTGCATAACTCTCTAGCATTAGAATGAGTAGCTATTATAGGATTTTTGCTTACATTATATATATCATAGAAACTTTTATCATTTGCATGTGATACATCTATAATTATTCCTACATCCTCGCATTCTTTTATAAAGTCTTTTCCCTTATTCTTTAGACCTATACTATTATCTACACTTGCTCCACTTGCTAATTCATTTTCTTCATTCCAAGTTAATGAAGCAGTTCTTATTCCATAGTCATAAATCTCTTTTACCTTATCTAAATTATTTTCTAAGCTTTTAGCTCCTTCTAAATGCATCATAGCAGTTATTTTGTTGCATTCTAATCCTTGAACAAATTCATCATAATTTTTTGCTATAGCTAAAAACTCCTCAGATATTTCCCTTTCTTTATTAGCATATTCCATCATTAACTTTAATCCATTATAGTCATAATGTTTTACTAGATCTGGATCTTGCCAAAAAACAAAGATTCCTCCGTTTATTCCACCTTCCCTAAATTTATTTAAATGATGATTTCTTACTATATTTGTTTCTCCTTTTAGGCTTTTACTAAAAATATCTGAGAATATATCTGCATGAATATCTAATAACATATCTAATCCTCCTAATACTAATTAAGCTTCTTTAATAATACTAACATATTATGCTAAAAACATTAAAATTTACAGCATTTTATTACTATCTTTCTATATTAAAAAAGAGTAAGGAAAATATTTCAATTCCCTTACTCTTTTTATTAATATTTTTATCTTATTTTTTCTTTAAAATTTCAGCTACTTTTGAATTATTGTATATACTATTAGGTACTTCACTTCTTAAACCATAAAATGTTTTCTTAGCATTCTCTAAATCACCTTTTTCATAATAAGTCATACCTAATTGATAAAAAGCATCGTCATAATAATTATCTTCTGGAGTATAAGTATTTATATATTTTTTATAATACTTTATAGCCTCATCATAATTACCTTGTTTTTCATATAAAAATGCTAATTCATATATAGATGAAGATATATACTTTTTAGTTTTTCCAGACTTAATTACACCTTTATAATATAAAATAGCTTCATCTGTATTCCCTGATTTTTTAAGACTTAAAGCCTTATTATATAGTTCTTCTTCGCTTAATGTAGCTATTTCTTTTTTAGTTTTTGTTTCATCCAAAACTTGATTAGTTTCTTCTAGCTTTTTATTAGTTTCATCTAATTGTTTATTTGCATCGCTTAATTGTTTATCTGCTTCATTTATTTCTTCTTCTTTGTTGTTTAATTCTGAAGTTAAGCTATTTATTTTAGCTTGATTTTTAACATGATATATTCCAATTCCTACAGCAAGACATGCTATTATTATATATGGTACCAAATTCTTTTTATTAGATTTTTTAGCCTTTTTCTCTACAACAGACTTTTCTTCAACTTTAGCTGGTAGAAGTACTTCTTCTTTTTTCTCTTCAAATAAAGGATTATCCTTATCTACTTCTTTAAGTTTTTCAAAGTAGTACTCTTTCTTTTTATCATCACCTAACTTATTATATAATAAGTAAAGTATTACATAAGGTTCTATTAAATCAGGATCTTCATCTATTATATTATCAAGAATATATATAGACTCTTGATTTAATTCTTCATTTATAAATCTTATAGAATGATTATACCTTCCTAAGAATACTTTAAAATCTTCATCTGAAAGTATATCTACATACTTCTTTGATAATTTGTTGTTACCATAACATAATCCAGTATAAAAACTTTCAAATGCTTTTGAGAAGTCACATTTTAATAGCTTTAATAATCCTCTTAGATTTAAAATATCTATGTCCTTTGGATTTATTTCTAAAGCTTCTTCAATTAATTCTACTGCTCTTGTTATGTATCCTTTACTAGCTAATTCAAGAGAGTTATTATAAGCATTATACGACTTTAACTTAATTTCTTTTGATACTT
This sequence comes from Romboutsia faecis, assembly GCF_014323405.1. Classification (GTDB taxonomy): domain Bacteria; phylum Bacillota; class Clostridia; order Peptostreptococcales; family Peptostreptococcaceae; genus Romboutsia_E; species Romboutsia_E faecis. The sequence continues at coordinate 136,438 of NZ_JACRWE010000006.1, forward strand.
CTTCACTATTACTTTTTAACTCATTTTGTAAGTTTAATATTGTTTCATCTTTATAATTTGTTGTTACATAACTTTGTTTTAATGCCTTTAATGTCTCATGTTCTTCTTCTTCTTCTATATTAAAAAATGTTAAATCACTTTTTTCTTCTTCTACTAAAGATATATCCATTGACTTTCTAGGCATACTAAGTATATCATTTTTTATATTATTACCTAAAATAGCAATCGCCTCCAATTTATACTTCTACTATATATCTAAGATATCATATTTATCATTGTTAGTCAAAACTATACATATTTTGCTAATTATTTACATAATACGCATTATAGTATTTCAAAAGATTTCTTTAATAAATCTAACCCTTTCTTTGTATATGGGGGATATTTAAAAGGTATATCAATTAAAGATGCCTTTAGGACTGTCTTTTCATGAGTAAAAGCATCAAAACTTCTTTTCCCATGATAAGAACCAATACCACTATTTCCTATTCCACCAAAAGGAGCATTATGGTTAGATATATGCATTATTGTATCATTAACACAACCTCCTCCAAAAGATATTCTATTTAAAATATCTTCTTCAAAGATTTTATCTTTAGTAAATAAATAAAGAGCTAATGGATTTTTATTTGCATCTACAATTTTAACAATATCTTCTATAGTTTGAAATTCTAATACTGGTATTAGTGGTCCAAATATTTCATCTTTCATCACATCATCATCTAAGTTTATATTATCTAAAATTGTAGGCTCTATTTTTAAAGTATTTTTATCATTTTTTCCACCATATACTACCTTTTCATGATTTATTAAATTTAATATTCTATTAAAATGTCTTTCATTAATTACACTAGCATAATCCTTACTTTTCATTGGATCTTCCCCATAAAAACTAACTATATATTTCTTAATGCTTTCTATAAGATGGTTCTTAATATCTTTGTGAGCGATTATATAATCTGGTGCAATACAAGTTTGGCCACCATTTAAAATCTTTCCCCAGACAATTTTTTTTGCACTTAAATCTAAGTCACAATTTTTATCTACAATACAAGGACTTTTACCACCAAGCTCTAAAGTACAAGGAGTAAGATTTCTAGATGCTGATTCCATAACAATTTTCCCTACTGCTGGACTTCCTGTAAAGAAAATATAATCAAAGTTTTTGCTTAATAAATATTTATTTTCTTCTATCTCTCCTTCTATTACAGCAATATACTTTTTATCAAAGTACTTTTCTATCATTTCCTTAATTACTTTTGAAGTATTTAAAGATAATTCAGAAGGCTTTATAATAGCACAATTCCCACCTATAATAGCACCAATTAAAGGTGATATACATAAGTAAAATGGATAGTTCCAAGGTGACATAATTAAACAAACACCATAAGGTTGCTTGTATATATATGTTTTAGCACCTGGATTAGTAAGAGGTGTCTTAACTTTTTGAGGTGAAGCCCACTTCTTAATCTTATTTCTCACATGCTTAATCTCAGATAAAATTATACCAACTTCTGTTTCATAAGCTTCAAATTCACACTTGTCAAAATCCATATTAATAGCTTCAATTATTCTAATTTCATACTCCTCAATAGCAGTTTTTAAAGTATCTAGCTGTTTAATTCTAAAATCAATATTTTTAGTTACCTGACTATTAAAAAACTCATTTTGTAATTCAAATATTTCATCTATATTCTTAAAATTTTTCATATTTTCCCTCCTGAATTAAATAATATAAAAATCAATATATATATTATAAAGCAAAGGGCTGGAGTATAAATTTCTCTAATATTTGCAGCGTCTTTTTGCTGCATGCAAGAGAACTTTATATCCCAGCCCAATCCCCACCATGCAAGGTATATTTTTATATTATTTAATATTATACTTTTTTACTTTTCTGTATAATGTAGCTATTCCTATATCAAGTACATCCGCAACTTTTTTCATACTTTCTGTGTTACTTCCATACTTTTTTATAGCTTTTAAAATAGCTTCTTTTTCCAAGTCATCCATAGTTTTAACTTCTTCTTTATACATTTCATCTAATTTAAAAGATATTAAATCAGACATACTGGAAATAAATTCAGTTAAATCTTTATTTTTTGATATAAATTTATTTTTCTGTTCTTCATCAAAAGCTGCAATCCCTAAGACACCTAATATTTCATCTTCTAGTTTAACAGGTGTGCATATATCTGCTAATTCTTTACACTGATTTCTATGACAACATTTATCACATTCTTTATTTACTTCCTTATTTATCAAATAAGATTTTCCTTCTTTTAATACATTATAATAAATTGCTTCTTCTGATATTTTTTCCCCTATTTTATCTTTAAATATACCTGTTCCAGCTATTCTAATTAAATCTTTAGTAACCAAAGTTACATCCACATCTAATACATTAGAAATATTTTCACAAATAGTTTGAATATAATTGGTTATATCATTTAAGTTCAAATTAATACCTCCCAATATTTTAATATAAGCATATCATTTACTAACTAGTTATTGAGTAATCGTTTAATCGTTATTTGAACCATTATCATTTGGTTTATCTTCTTCAGGCTTAGTTGTATTTTCAGGTTTTGTTGTAGTTTCAGGTTTTGTTGTAGTTTCAGGTTTTGTTGTGGTTTCAGGCTTTGTTGATTCCTGTGAGTTTTCTTCTTTATCTTCTTTATCTGTATTTTCAACTTCGTCCTTAACTTTTTTAGTTCCAACTGCTATAACAGATTGTTTTTTAGGATAATAAGAAGTGTATACTTTTTCCTTATTTAATACATTTCCGCTATTATCTTTGTATACTCTATATGTTGATACAGTATAACCATCTCTACCTTTTTCTAATACCTTTTCAGTCCCTTCTTCAATAGAAGGATCATCAACTTTTTTCACAGGAGCTGCTGATATACCGTCAGTAGATGTTTCTATCTCTATATTTTGTTTATCTTTTGAGCTTCCATAAATTTCTGTAACTACTGAACTTCCATATACATAGCTTTTTAAGTATACTGGATGATTTAAGTTATTTTTAAATACAAAGTCAATTCCACTATCCGTTACCGTAGCATCTCTTCCCTTTGGAACGTATGACGAAGGTATTGTATGATTTCTTATTTGCACTATTTCAAGTCCTGAATATAATACTGAGTTATATAAAGTAGAAGATAGTTGACAAACACCTCCACCTATTCCGTTTTGTAATTCACCTTCAACTATTACAGGTGCATTACTGTATCCATTTGCTACAGTATAAGGCCCTGTTACCCCAGCATATGAAAATTCATCCCCTGGCATCATTAAGTGATTATTCATTTTTTCCGCAGCTGCTTTAATATTAGCTACCCTACCTACAGAAGACGATTTAATGATTGTTGTATATCTTCCTAGTACAGTATCAACTTCACTTAATTCAGATTTTGTTACTGTAGGCTCTACAGTTTTTACAACTAAATCCTCCGACATTATACCATTTTCAAGCTTACTTTCTATATTCTTTAAACTTGCTTCAACATCTAATTCTAAGCCTTTAGACTCATCTAATACTGTTATATTGTTTCCACTTATACTTAGTTGTGCATTCTTTACTTCAATATCTATTTCCTGTTTTATTTCTTCTAATTTATTCTTTAATTTTTCTTTGTTATAGTTAACAACTATATCTAAATTATTTCTACTTCCAAAATTAGTTTTTATAGTCTTTGATAAATTTCCAAATATATTCTGATTTCTATTCAAGTTATATGCTTTTTCAATAGTTTTATTTAAATCATAGCTTGCGTCAATATCAGATGGGTTTATATCCCATTCATTATTTGAGTAAGATAATTTTATAGTACCTATATTCACTTCACCTTCTAATAATGTCTTTGCTTCTTCTTTTGTCAAGCTTCCAATACAAATATCTCCTACATATGTATTTTTAGCAATTTTCCCTCCATTAATTTGACTATATATTATTCCTAAAAATAATACTAAAGTCGCTACTAAAATTCCTACTGCTATATAGCCATTATTTTTTGCTTTATGCATTACTAATTCTCCTTATTTAACTTATGTTTTATCTACATAATATATTTATCTATTAACAGAAATTATCCTTTAAATTTACATAAAAAATTTTTATTCGCACTTTTATGCTAATTATTAAAGCGTGTATTAACACGCTTTAATAATTTACAACCTTATCATTTTCTACTATATATATATTCTTTGTATACATATCTATTAAAAACAACTCTTTTTTCTTAAAGAACCCTTTATTTACTAATGCATAATAATATGCATTTTTATTACTTTTTAAAAAGTCTTCTAAAATTTTATTATTTTTTACGTATTTATTACTATTTTGATCTGATACTATTTCTATATTTTTAAATGTCTCATTTTTTTCCTTTAGTTTATTCTCTAATGCAAAACTACATTCACCTTCACTAAGGGCAAATCTAAATTCTCCAGTTGGTGTTACTTTAAAATATCCATCACTATATGTAGCATTATAATCTTTATCATTAGATTTATAAGAGTAAATTTTCTTAGTCTTAGAATCTACTAAAATTTCATCAATTAATGTATCATACTTATATAATTCAACATAATAAAACTTACCTCCATTTATCATTTGCTGGTAAGAATTAATACTAATACCTTCTCTAGTAGATTCCATCTTTTTAGATATTAAACTTATAATATCATCTTCACTCATAGTATATAGAGCTAAATTTTCTTGATATTCATTTTCTAACGTCACGATCTTTTCATCATCTTGGTAATAAGGCTTAAGATAACTTATATACTTAATAGCTTCATCGTAATTACCTTTTTCATTAGCTTCAACAGCTTTTTGTATATAATAATCATACATTATTTTTATACATTCTTCTTTTGCCGTTTTAGCTAGCTTATAATATTTCTTGTCTTCTTCTAAAACTTTATTATAACCATCTATTGCTTCATGATATTTTTTTACTTGTTGATTATTTGTTGCTTCTTCATAAACAGCCCTAGATTCATAAAAATCTTTAATATTTTGTTTATAATCATCTAAATCCTCATTTATTCCATTTAAACTAGAGGCTATATTCATATAAGATAAAGCTACATCATAAGATATATTTTCTTGCAAATACATTTCATCTACTCTTTTTGCTTGCTCTATTAAATTTTCTACATTTACAGTAATTTCATCTAAAGCATTTGCTGTATTTATCAAACCAATATATTGTTCCTTTGTTATCTGCCCATTTATATATTTATCTCCATTATTTATAATTACAGAATTGATTTTCTTAGATGCTGATTTATTAAATCTTTTCATCTTTGAGTCAGAAAAATTTGTTTTTAAACCTTCATAATAATCATAGGCAATCTGATACTTTCTAGATTCTATATTTCTTACTAAGTGGTCAACTTCTTTGCTTATACTCATTTCATCACTACTAATAAAAAACACTACTATTAACGAAATAGAGGCTAGTATTACTAATAAATATCTAGTTATATTCCCTCTGTTATTGTCTATAAAGTCAGCAAATTTATCTAATAGTTCCCTAAGTTTCATTATTCTTTCCTTCCTATTTTTTATAAAAATATTTACATCTACTTCATACTTTTTCTTTATTTATTATAGCATATTATATCTATTATTTACATTTAAAAACAATATAGTACAAATATATTATAAATACTATTTTTTTATAAAAATATAATTAGAAGGAAATTATTATTTTCTTATTTATTATATTAGATTTCTATCTTATATACTTTTAATAAACATTATTGATATATCATCATAGCTTTTCTCTTTAGTTATTTTTTCAAGATGCTTCTTATAGTTTTTATTTAGTAATAATTTTGTAAAAACATTTTTATCATATACTCTAATTGTTTCTTCTAAATCATTCGTCATATCTTTAAAACTTTCAAATCCATCACTATATCCATCACTAAAAATAATTATATAATCATTTTTATTATCTTCATTTACTTCTTCTACATAATACTCCATATCTTTATACGCTTCTTCTTTTCCCAGTGATTTTACCAAATATCCATTATTGTTACCTAACACTTTTGCATATTTATTAGACTTTTTTACTAATATTGTACTATCACCTATATTTAAGTAAATTCTAAATTTTTCACAAACTAAAACTAAAACCAAAGTCGTTGAATACTTTGCATACTGAGTTCTAAAGACTATAGGTATATCATTTTTATAGTGTTTATCTACTAAATCTATCCATTTATCGTATATATTTTTTTGAAGCATTCCCTTACCTAAATCATCTCTTATTTTATCAAGTTCATATCCGTTTTTATTTATATATTCCTCCAAAATAAAAATTCCAGCTTTGCAAGCCAATTTTGCGCCAACATCACTATATTCAAAAAACTCAGTACTATGACCATCAGCTAAAGCACAAATTATTCCACTTTTGATTTTTTTATATTCACAATAATCTTGTGAAGATTTCCCCTTTAATATATTCTTATAACCTACTACACTGCTGTAAAATACATCAAATTCCATCCCTAACCTCCTAAAAAAAACTGCATCTTATTTATTCTTTATTATTGTAGGTTAAAAACTATTCCCATTTATATTTTTATTGGTAAATAAAAATGGGACTGCAAATGATTATTATCATTTATAGTCCCATTTCTACATATCATAAGTTTTAAATTTAATGTCATTAAATTTATATACACTTATTATAGTACACTTTAAGATACTTTTCTTCTTGATATATTTTGTTTCTGCTTTTTAGTATTAGTTGTCTTTTTAGCAACTCTCGCTTGAGGTGCTCTTCTTTTCTTAATAAATATACGATTCACATTACATAAGAATAAAGTTCCGAATAATGCCAAAGTCCCAAACTGGAAAAGCATAAAATAATATCTAATTCCTACAGCTACCCCCATAAAAAGATTTGAAATAAATAGCGTAGAAGTTACAAAAAAACATACCATGAGTGACATAATAAGGATTTTTACAACTCTTTTCAAATTACTCACCCCTATAACAACAATTATGAACACTTATATTTATCTTTAATAATACCAAATTTATCTAAAAATAGCAATTGTTATTGTAATATTTTGTTGCTTATTAAAGTAATTTTACTATATTATTTTATAGACTTTTTGCTACTGTCACATAAAATAATATTTTTTAATACTATGGAATAGATTATATTTTATTTATTAAGGGGTGATTTTTATGCCAAGTCTTCCAAGTTTAGGATCAACTGCTCCTGATTTCGAAGCCAACACAACTATGGGACCCATGAGATTATCAGATCATAAAGGTAAATGGGTTGTGTTATTTTCTCATCCTGGTGACTTTACACCAGTATGTACTACAGAATTCATATGCTTTGCAAAATATTATAACGAGTTTCAAAAAAGAAATACTGATCTTATAGGATTAAGTGTAGATAGTAATAGCTCTCATCTAGCTTGGATTTATAATATATGTACTCTTACTGGTATTGATATACCATTTCCAATAATAGATGATTCTAGTATGAGAGTCGCTAGATTATATGGTATGATTTCTGAACCTGTTAGCAACACAACTACTGTTCGTTCCGTATTTATTATAGACGATAAACAAGTTCTAAGAACTATACTTTATTATCCTATGACTACAGGTAGAAACATACCAGAAATAATAAGAATTATTGATGCACTACAAACATCAGATAGAGAAAACGTAGTCACTCCAGCTAATTGGTTACCAGTTCTATTATAACTGTAAAATTTATAGATATCTATTTATTATTTTTTATACAATTTGATTGATTTGTAATAAAAATAAAGCTAGAAAGGAAATTAATCCAACCTAGCTTTTTTTATTTAGAAACATGTTTTACATGCTACATATCCTTTGCTTTTAGCTTGTTTTTCAGTCATCTTTATTGCACTTTCCATACCATGAGCTGTTGCTGATTTATGATATTTAATAAATCAATAAAAAATTCATTACTAACTATATTTTTTCTTTATTAACTATCTTTTTTCTTTTAAAGATTTAGGCATATCCTCTACACCTATTGCTACTACAGATGCCGCCTCACTACTTAGTATTAGTATTGACATCATAGCCATTAAGCTCCCCATTAATTTTTTCATCATTATACCTCCCCATGTTTTTTTGAATTGAACATTAAGCAAACATTAATTGTTAATGTCCATGTTATTATATTGCTATAAACTCTATATTTAATTATAAATATAGAAATCATAGATAAAATTATTGAATTAATTAATGCTATTTTATTATTTTTCTTTATTAAACTTGATCTTGTTATAGGCATACATTTATTTACTATAGGGGCTTGATGATATATGCAGAATATATTTATACTGCTTATCAATATAGTGCTTACAAGGTTTAAATTACTATTTTTTGCTATTAATATAGTTAAACAGCATAGTGTTGTAGTAGCAATTAAACATCTCTTTTGTGATGTCTCATGATACCCTCCTGTAAAAGGTTTTACACATACCATAGTAAATATAATCAAAACTACCTCTTTAAAATATCCAAGCATAGAAAATATAATTATTATAGCTATAATTTTGAGCATCTCATACATCATAAGTCTCATGACGTACTGTATCTCTTCTGTTTTATCCTGTGTAAAGTTATTATATTTACATATATCTTCAACAAAATAATCTAATTTTTTTCTTAACATTTGTAATAATTCCCCACAAAAAATTAATATATGTATTTATTATCATAATATTCCATTTTTTGTGTTTTTTCAACTAAAAATTTAATTTTATGCCAAATAAAAATCCGTTAGATAAATCATCACTCAATATATATGGATTTGTATAATTTATTCTAATAAATTTTCATCTTGCTGAATAAAGCCTTATTTTTATATAAAATATAATTTATATTATAGACACAAATAGACATATTGTTGTATTATTTATTTGTAAGCAACAAGAAGCGACATGTAAATTTTAAATCATTAGGATTAGACAGAATTATCGACATTGAAGAAATAGACATAATTGGAGGAGATTTATATCTCCTCTGAATTTTATAGTCTCACGATACTACAACATCCCTAAAATTGGTATTTATACCATAAACCTCTTTAAAAAGACTGTTCCCAATGCAGTCTTTTTTTGTGTATAAAAAGAAGGCATTAAAACCCACTCCCCCAGAATCTATTCTAAGGGAGTAAATCCTCTAAATAATATATAACATTTATTTCTTATATATTGCAATAAATGGATTATATCCTTTCTTTTTAAGCGATGCTAATTGAGTTTCTGCGTTTTTTCTATCTGTATAACTTCCAGCAATAACTCTTAAATATGTTTTATTATCTTTTTTAAATGCATCTAAGAAAACGCTAATACCTAGTTTCTTAAGTTCCGAAACTTCTTTATCTGCTAGTTTTCTATCTAAATAGCTATTAGTTACAACTCTATAATAAGTTATTTCTTTTGTTGTAGATGTATTTGTATTTGTACTTGGCTTAGATTCTTTTTTAGGTGCTTTATATGTAATACCAAAGTATTTGCATACACCTTTCATAGTTGCTTCAACTAGATCATCTACATTAGTTTTTAATATTTTAATATCAGCTTTATTAGTATAGAAACCATATTCAAGTAATATAGATGGCATTTGAGCCTTATATATTACAGTCCAGTTTTCTGTTTTAACACCTCTATCTTTTGCATTTTTATCTAAAGACTTCATAGTTTTTACTATTTCATCTTGTATATATTTTGCAGCATTCTTAGAGTTTGTACTAGCATTAGAAGCAATAAAAGTCTCTGTACCTCTAGCAGAGTTAAACTCCACCTTAGTTTTTCCATTTTTATCTTTTTCATAGTAAGCATTAGCATGATAACTCATAAGTAGAGCTTTTGGCTTACCTAACTTCTTCCAATGCGCATTTGCAAGTTCTGCCCTTTTACTTAATCCCATTTCATCTTTACCCTTTGGATTTGGATTAGTTTGATAATAATCTATACCATGATCCTTACATCTTTTTTCCATTTTTGTATCAACTTCTTGATTAAACTTCCATTCATGTAAAGATTTATCAGGAGCACACTTTCCTGCTACTTCCTCTGCATGTCCACCATCACCTAATACTAAATATTTACTCATATTACTTTACCTCCCTATTTAATACATTTAAACTATCATTTAGACCTCTTGTAGTAGGATCTAATATTGCATTATATACACTTACAATAACCATCCCACAAACATAAGGATTAGAAAAAGCACCTAGCAATAAATCACTAAGTGCTTTCCATGTTGTTAAATCTTGTACAGTTAAGCCTGCATAAGCTAATATTGGAACTAATATACTCATTCCTAATTGCGCTACAAATAAAGGGTTTTTAAATCTTACTTTCCAGTTTATTTTCATATTAACTATCTCCTAAAATATATTGTTTTGGATTGCATAAAAAAAGAAGCCTACTAGACTTCCTACACCTAATCCTAGAAGCCACTTAATTGCGCTTGTAAGATTTTCTAAGTTACTACATAAATTTTGTATATGAACTTTAAGTTCTGCATTTGATTGCTCTAATTTATCAAGTCTTTCAGAATGATTATTAATTCTCCTTTCATGTGTATCTAATTCTTTTCTAACTAACTCCTCATTCATACTAACCTCCTTAAATTTTTGTATAAAAAAAGAGCCTAAAAGGCTCTCTTTATTATTTAGTATATTTTTTATTTATTTCACGTAATTGAGTATATAAACATACATATTTATATACAGTTTCCGATAGTTCTTTTTTTAGACCTTGCTCATTGCCTATTCTAATGGAAGCCCTAGCTCGTACATTAGGGCTTTGTATACAATTTATTTGTCCGAATCTATGTATATCTATATCATTAAAATATTCATGATATTCCGATTCTATTATATCATCCAAACATTTTAAACATTCTGCATCTAAATAAGGACCTGCAACTGTAAAGATATCTGATATTTTTTGATTTATTTTATCTATTTTCATCAATATGAATTCTAATTTATTAATTTCATTATTATATACATCATATCCAGATCCGTATTGTAAATCTAACCCCTCAATATAAGTTAAAATATCTTCAGAATTTTTTATTTCCTCAATTCTATCTATATCTATTATCATACTAAGAGATCTTGCCATTTCTTTTAGTACATACGAATTTTTATTTTTAACTATATTTTTTGCAAATTCATGTTTTTTCTTCTCTGGCATCCATACTTGCATTATGTAAAATATAAAATTAATTATGTACCCTATACCAATCTGACTAGCTAAATTATACCACATATCTGCACCTGCAAACATCTCCGGCCAATCATTTGTCACAATATAAGATATTACTATTAAAAAAGATATTACAAAAAAAAACACTTAACCACTTATGTTGCTTAATAAACATATGACTTATTTTCTCCTTACCATAAAATAGACTACATTTTATCCTTTATCTAATAAAAGGAGTTCTTATAAAACTATTTTTTTATTATCGTAGATATCACTATACGCCACAAATAATAATTAACTATATAATACAAATTTATTACATTTTTCTCCAGTTAAAAATAGTTACAATAAAAAAACAACTTGTTTCAAATATATTTCTGAAACTTATTTTAATTCATCAATAAGTTTTTCATAAAAAATAACCTAATATAGATCCTAGATTATTCTATTTATATCTCGATTTGTATCAATTGTGACTTAAATTTTTGTAATAAAAAAGGCCTTATTTATAAGACCCTTAATCTACTTCTTATATAGTTTTTTATTTATTTTTATCTCCCAGGCTTTATATTTACTTA
>NZ_JACRWE010000007.1 GCF_014323405.1 Romboutsia faecis
GATAAGATTTCCCACCGTAAGGGTAAGACCCCAGGAAGACTACCTGGTTGATAGGTCGGAGGTGGAAGTGCAGTAATGTATGTAGCTTACCGATACTAATAGGTCGAGGACTTGACCAAACTTAAATGATTAAATCATAAATGATATGCAGTTTTTAGAGTACTAACTTAAAAATATCATATATACTTAATGTATAATGTGTTAATATTCTATATGTGTGATAATTTAAAATTATGTGGTTATTATAGCAAAGAGGATACACCTGTTCCCATTCCGAACACAGAAGTTAAGCTCTTTAGCGCTGATGGTACTTGGGGGGCAACCTCCTGGGAGAGTAAGACATAGCCACGTAAAGTGCCGAAGTGGCGGAACTGGCAGACGCACAGGACTTAAAATCCTGCGGGACTTACCTCTCGTACCGGTTCGATTCCGGTCTTCGGCACCATATTTAATATCGCGGGGTGGAGCAGTTGGCAGCTCGTCGGGCTCATAACCCGAAGGTCGCAGGTTCAAGTCCTGCCTCCGCAACCATTAAAATGGCCCATTGGTCAAGCGGTCAAGACACCGCCCTTTCACGGCGGTAACAGGGGTTCGATTCCCCTATGGGTCACCATATATCCCGGGACTATAGCTCAGCTGGGAGAGCACCTGCCTTACAAGCAGGGGGTCACAGGTTCGAGCCCTGTTAGTCCCACCATTTGCGGCCTGGTAGTTCAGCTGGTTAGAATGCCAGCCTGTCACGCTGGAGGTCGAGGGTTCGAGTCCCTTCCAGGTCGCCATTTAAGCGGGAATAGTTCAGTGGTAGAGCGCAACCTTGCCAAGGTTGAAGTCGCGAGTTCGAATCTCGTTTCCCGCTCCATTAATTTAAATATATGGGTGCATAGCTCAGCTGGATAGAGCAACGCCCTTCTAAGGCGTGTGTCCGGGGTTCGAATCCCTGTGCGCTCACCAATATAAAAAGTTTCACTTAGGTGAAACTTTTTTTTTATAAAAATAAATATTCTAAATATAAGTAGATACTAAATAATTTGTATATACTTATATTAATATAGTATAATACATAGTATAAATTAGAAGTAATTATTAAACAGGAGGATAAGACTGTGTTCGATATAAAGTCTTTTTTTGATGGATTTATAGATATAATCTTAAGAATGAGTATATTTGATTTAATAGATATATCTATAGTAGCATATATCTTTTATAAAATTTTTATGTTTATAAAAGATACAAGAGCTGAACAAGTTCTTAAAGGAATAGTATTTTTATTATTAGCAACTCAGCTTAGTTCAACCTTTAAATTACATACACTTTATTGGTTGCTTGTAAATACCCTTCAAATAGGGCTTTTATCGGCAATTATAATTTTCCAACCTGAACTTAGAGCAGGTTTAGAACATATAGGAAGAACTCAGTTCAATTTCTTTGTAAAAGGAAATAATACAAATGAGGATTTAAATAAGACGATAGAAGAAATTATAGAGGCTCTGTACTCTTTATCAAGACAAAAGATAGGTGCACTTATTATAATGGAAAGAAAGACGAAAATATCAGATATAATAAGTACAGGTACTGAAATAGATGGAGATGTATCTAGACAATTGTTAATAAATATATTTATACCAAATACTCCGTTACATGATGGCGCTGTAGTTATAAGGGGATCAAAGGTAAAAGCAGCTGCTTGCTTTTTACCATTAACTCAAAGCAAAGATTTGAGTAAAGATTTAGGTACTAGACATAGAGCAGGTGTAGGAGTAAGTGAAGTATCTGACTGTATAACGTTAATAGTATCAGAAGAGACAGGCGAAGTATCTATAGCTAAATCAGGTAAATTATATAGAAATATTTCAAAGGAGAGAATGACCAATATATTACAGAATAACTTAAAAAGCAATACAGAAGAAAGAAGTTTTTTAAAAGGTGGTATATTTAGATGATAGAAAAGCTTAAAGAAAATACAAAAATAAAATTAATATCTCTCTTAAGTGCAATAGTTTTATGGATGTATGTGATGGCTATAGTTGATCCTCAAGAAACAAAGTTGTTTGAAAACATACCTGTTACAATAACTAATCTTGATGAATTGGATGCTAATGATTTTGTTATATATCCAGAAGTAAATTTAAATACAGATATATATGTTACTGGAAAGTTATCTGTACTAAAAAATATATCAAAAGATGATATAACAGTTTATGGAACTATGACTAATCTCATAGAAGGTAATAATGGTGTATTCTTGAAAGCAAATATATCTAAGGGTGTTACATATGAACTTAAGCCAGATACTATAGTGATTCCTTTAGAAAAGATAGTTGAAGAAAAAAGATCTGTGGATGTAGTAGTCACAGGTAAATATAAAAATAATTTTGATTCAGTTCAATTAGAAGAAGATAGTGTAAAGATATCAGGACCAAGAAGTTTAGTTAAAGAAGTACAAAAATTACAAGCAACACTTGATGTAGATGAAAATAAAGATATTTATACAACAACATTAAACCTTATACCTATTAATGATAAAGGTCAAAAAGTAGAGGGTGTAACTATGGAAACTTCTTCAGTAAACGCTACAGTATCACTATTAGTAGAAAAAAATGTGCCTATAAATCCTGTATTTACAGAAAGCAGTGAAAGCTTAAGTACATATGAATTAAGTCAAAATAATATAACAATTAAAGGTAAAAAGGATATAGTTGATAATATAACATCTATTAATACAAAAGCCATAAATTTAAAGGATGTCAATGCAGGATCATCTAAAGATGTTCAACTAGATATTCCTGTGGGAATTAAAATTGATGAAAGTGTAAGGATAACTATAAAAATAAATGAAGTAAAAAATTTAGTAACTAAATTAACATATACTAATGATGAAGTAGAAATAAGAAATAATAATAACTCTATAGACGTAGCAACCTTAAAAATACCAAACACAATAGATATAGATGTTGAACACAAAGAAAATATTCCAGATTTGAATAAATCTGATATTACTTTATACATAGATTTATCTGATGGTAATGATAGTTTTACTATAAAATATGAATCTAAATATGATTTTGAAAATGTTAAAATAAATCCGGATGTTGTTACAGTTGAATAAAGAAAAATAAGGTGATAATGTAATTTATGTTAATTATGTTATCACCTTATTTTTGTCTGAAAATAGAGTAATTATTAAGCTGATAAATTGTAATAATTGAGCAGAGTATGCACATATATATAACTGTAGAAAAATTAATTTATATAACTACTGATACAATAAAAATATTGATTAATGATGTTAAAGGGTGAAAAAAGATGAGTAAAGTGTTTAAGGTTTTAACTATCAATCCTGGTTCTACATCAACTAAAATAGCAATATTTAAAAACGATGATTTAATACTAGAAAAAACATTAAGGCATTCTGTGGAAGAAATAAATAAATATAAAAGGATATCAGATCAACTTGAATTTAGAAGCAATTTAATTAAAAAATGTTTAATGGAAAATAATATACCAATGACAGAGCTAGATGCAGTAGTAGGTAGAGGAGGATTACTCATGCCTATAGAAGGAGGTACTTATCATGTGAATAGCAAGATGTTATCAGATTTAAGAGAGGGTGTATTAGGAGAACATGCATCAAATTTAGGTGGAATAATTGCTCATGAAATAGCTCAAAAGTTAAATATACCATCTTATATTGTTGACCCTGTAGTAGTAGATGAACTAGATGAGGTTGCAAGGATATCTGGCATACCGGAAATTAAAAGGAAAAGCATATTTCATGCTCTAAATCAAAAAGCAATAGGTAGAAGAGCTGCAAAAGATTTAAATAAGGTATATGAACAATGTAATTTTATAATAGCTCATATGGGTGGTGGGATTTCAGTAGGTGCTCATTCAAAAGGCAGAGTTATAGATGTAACGAATGGATTAGATGGAGAAGGTCCTTTTTCTCCAGAAAGAAGCGGAGGATTACCTGTGGGTGATTTAATAAAGTTATGTTTTAATAAAAAATACTCACAAGATGAAATTAATAAAAAGATAAAAGGAATGGGCGGATTAGTTGCATATTTAAATACCAATGATATAAGGGAAATAGAGAGAAAAATAGATGATGGTGATGAAGATGCAAGGTTAATTCATCATGCTATGGTATATCAAATATGCAAAGAAATAGGAGCGTATTCGACTGTTTTAAAAGGAAATATTGATGCAATACTTTTAACTGGAGGAATAGCATATTCAAATCTTATTACATCAATGATTAAAGAATCTGTAAAGTTTATTGCACCAGTTATAGTATATCCTGGTGAGGATGAAATGATTGCGTTGGCTCAAGGTGCTCTTAGGGTATTAAAATGTGAAGAACAGGAAAAGGTTTACAAATAAAATCTGAAGATATAAATAGGTGATATATATGATAATTAACGATAAAAGAATAAGAATCATAACAGGGCATTATGGGAGTGGAAAGACAGAATTTGCAATAAATTATGTTATGAGATTAAGAGAATTAACAAATAAGAATATAGCTGTAGCAGATTTAGATGTAGTAAATGCATATTTCAGAATAAGAGAGAAAAAGAAAGAACTAGAAAATGCTAACATATTAACTATAGATAGTTCAATTGATGCACCAAACTTAGATTTACCTGCACTATCAGCTCAAATTATGACACCAATAAATGATAAATCTTATGAATATGTAATGGATGTAGGCGGAGATAATGTAGGAGCAAGAGTTGTTGGAAGATTTTCAGATATAATAGAAAAAGAGGAATACGATATGTTATTTGTAGTAAATGCTAATAGAGAGAAAACACAAACACCAGATCAAGTTATACAATATATAAAATCAATAGAAAACTCATCAAAATTAAAAATAACAGGTTTAATCAATAATACACACCTAATTAGAGATACAAGAGTAGAAGACATATTAAAAGGAGAGAAAGTTGTAAAAAAGGTTTCTGAAGATTTATGTATTCCTGTTAAGTATACTTCTTGTTTAGAAAATCTTGTATGTGAATTACCTAAAAATATAGAAGGCGAAATTATTCCTATAAAACTTCATATGAGAGAAGATTGGATGTAATAAATTTAAAAATATATTTTTAAGGGGGATATAAAATGGCTAAAGGAAAGGTTGCTTTCGATAATGAAAGATGTAAAAGTTGTGGTTTATGCATAGAGGCCTGTCCAAATAGAATTATTCAAATTGATAAATCTACTATAAATCAAAAAGGGTATAATCCAGCGATTGTAGTAGATATGGATAAATGCGTGGGTTGTGCAAATTGTGCTCTTATGTGTCCAGATGTAGTTATAACTGTGGAAAGAGAATAATTTTATAAGGGGGGAATTAAAATGGATAAGGTACTTATGAAAGGAAATGAAGCATTTGGTAGAGCTGCCATAGAAGCAGGATGTAAATATTTTTTTGGGTATCCAATAACTCCACAAAGTGAATTACCAGAGTACTTATCAAGAGAATTACCTAAAATAGGTGGAGTCTTCTTGCAAGCAGAATCAGAAATTTCTGCAATAAATATGGTTTATGGTGCAGCAGGTTCAGGCGCTAGAGTAATGACATCTTCATCTTCTCCAGGCATAGCACTTAAACAAGAAGGAATAACATATGCTGCGGGAGCAGAACTTCCATGTGTAATTATAAATGTAATGAGAGGTGGACCAGGATTAGGTAGCATACAAGCATCACAATCAGATTATTTTATGGCAACAAGAGGAGGGGGAAATGGTGATTATAGAACACCTGTATTTGCACCATCTTCTGTACAAGAAGCTGTAGATATGATTATAGAAGCATTTGATGTTGCTGATAAATATAGAACTCCTGTCGTAGTTTTAGCTGATGGTATGATAGGTCAAATGATGGAACCTGTTGAGTTTAACAATGCTAATAAAAAAGATATACCATCAAAAGACTGGGCTACAGTAGGTACTAAGGGGAAAAGAAAACCGAATGTAATAAACTCTTTATATTTAGCTCCAGAAGCATTAGAAGAGCATTGTATTAATTTAGATAAGAAGTTTAAAAAAATAGAAGAAAATGAAGTTCAATATGAAATGTATAAAACAGAAGATGCAGAATTTGTATTTGTAGCTTATGGAACTACATCAAGAATTGTAAAGACTACAATTGAAAATTTAAGAGAAGAAGGAATTAAAGTAGGTTTAATAAGACCTAAAGTTTTATGGCCATTCCCTTTTGAAGCTTTCAAACAAATACCTAATGCGAAGAATATACTTACAGTTGAAATGAGTACAGGGCAGATGGTTGATGATGTTAAGATAGCAGTTGAAGGAAAATTACCAGTATATTTTTATGGTAGAACAGGTGGAATGACACCGTCACCAATAGAAATATCAAATAAAGTAAAGGAAATAATAGGGTATAACATTTGTGCAGGAGGTGCAGAGTAATGGCTGTTGTATTTAAGAAAACTAAAGGTTTAACGGATGCAAAAACACATTATTGTCCAGGATGTACACATGGAATTATTCATAGATTAGTAGCTGAAGTATTAGAAGAGTTGGGGGTATTAGGGGATACTATAGGTGTTGTACCAGTAGGATGTTCCGTATTAGCATATAACTACTTTAATTGTGACGTACAAGAAGCTGCTCACGGAAGAGCTCCAGCTTGTGCGACAGGAGTAAAAAGAGTACATCCTGATAAAATCGTATTTACTTATCAAGGTGATGGAGATTTAGCATCTATAGGTACTGCAGAAATTGTTCATGCAGCAGCTAGAGGTGAAAAAATAACTACTATATTTGTAAACAACACAACATATGGAATGACAGGAGGGCAAATGGCACCAACAACTTTAATTGGTCAAAAAGCGACAACTGCACCATATGGTAGGGATCCAAGATTACAGGGATATCCTATAAAAATGAGTGAGATGTTATCTACTCTAACTGGAGCAGTATTTGTAGAGAGGGTTACTGTGGATACACCAGCAAATGTTAGAAAAGCTAAAAAAGCTATAAAGAAAGCTTTCCAAGTTCAATTATCAGGTTTAGGGTTTGCTATAGTAGAAGTACTATCTACTTGTCCTACTAACTGGGGGTTAGCTCCAAATGATGCACTTAAGTGGTTAAGAGAGAATATGATTCCATACTACCCAATTAAAAACTTTAAAGATATAGAGATTAATGGGGAGGTGAAATAATATGTCTACTTACAGGGTGATTTGTGCAGGATTTGGAGGGCAAGGTGTAATGTCTATGGGTCAATTATTAACATATGCAGGAATGATAGAGGGTAAAGAGGTTTCCTGGTTGCCATCTTATGGTCCTGAAATGCGTGGAGGGACTGCAAATTGTTCGGTTACAGTGTCTGATAAGCCAATAGGATCTCCTATTATATCAGGTGATGCAACTTGTGCTATAATAATGAATTTACCATCTTTAGAAAAATTTGAACAAGAAATAGAGCCAGGAGGAATATTATTGATAAATAGCTCATTAATCCATCAAAAACCTAAGAGAGATGATATTAATTCTTATTACATTCCAGCGAATGAATTATCACAGGAATTAGGAGGAACTAAATTTGCAAATATGATAATGCTAGGTGCATATTTAAAATTAACTAATACAGTAGAAGTAGAATCAGTACTAGAAGCATTTAAAAAAGTATTCGGTCCTAAAAAAGAAAAATATTTAGGTGTAAATAGAGAAGCAATACAACTTGGAATGAAGCAAATATTATAAATTAAGTTAGAAGAAAAATATTCAGATAAAGTAAAAAGATAAAGCAAAGAAGGCAATAGAGTTTTGTTTCTATTGTCTTTTTTTTACTTTAGTATTAAAATACTCATATGACTTATAATATCAAATATAACAAATATAAAAATAATAGAATATAGATAGATATAGAATATATTTATAAAGCTTTTCAACTTGAAAGGAGATTATCAATGAGAAAATATTTTGGTACTGATGGTGTAAGAGGAGTAGCTAATACAGAATTAACATGTGACTTAGCTTATAAGTTAGGTAGAGCAGGGGGGTATGTTTTAGCTCAAGGAGATCACAGAGTTAAAGTTGTAGTAGGAAAAGATACTAGAATATCAGGAGATATGCTAGAGGCAGCTTTAATATCAGGTTTAATGTCTGTAGGCTGTGATGTTATAACAGTTGGAGTAGTACCTACACCAGCAGTTGCTTATTTAACTAAAAAATACAATGCAGACTGTGGGGTAGTTATATCGGCTTCACACAATCCAGTAGAATATAATGGAATAAAATTCTTTAATAAAGATGGATATAAATTAGATGATGCAATAGAACTAGAAATAGAGAAATATATAGACGATATAGATAAGGTAGAATGTTCACCTATAGGAGAGCATGTAGGTAGAAGAATACACAAGCATGATGCTAAAAAAGATTATGTAAATTATCTAAAATCAATTATAAATGTAGATTTTAAAGGATTAAAAGTTGTACTAGACTGTGCTAATGGAGCTGCATACGAAGTGGCACCAACAGTATTTAAAGAATTAGGAGCAGAAGTAGTATCTATAAATAGTAATCCAGATGGAAATAATATAAATGATAAGTGTGGATCAACTCATCCAGAGCAACTGAAAGAAGCTGTTTTAGAATATAAAGCAGACTTAGGTTTAGCATATGATGGTGATGCAGACAGACTAATTGCTGTAAATGAGAAGGGACAAATAGTTGATGGCGACCATATAATGATATTAAGTGCTATCTATTTAAAGAAAAATAATAAATTAGCTCAAGATACTTTAGTTGTAACAGTAATGAGTAATATAGGATTAACTATAGCAGCTAAGGAAAATGGGATAAAATTAGCAACTACATCAGTAGGAGATAGATATGTACTTGAAGAAATGAAAAATAGTGGTTATAATTTAGGAGGAGAACAATCAGGACATATGATTTTCTTAGATTATAATACTACTGGAGATGGAGTTTTAAGTTCTTTAGTTCTTTCTAAAATAGTACTAGAAGAAAATAAAACTTTATCAGAACTTGCATCTGTGATGACTCAATACCCACAAGTATTAGTTAATGCAAGAATCAGCAATGAAAATAAAAATAAATACATGGAAATAAAAGAGATAAGCGATGAAATATCGAGAATAGAAAGCTTATTAGATGGTTGTGGAAGAGTATTAATAAGACCATCAGGAACAGAACCATTAGTAAGAGTTATGTTAGAGGGTAAAGAGGAAGGTCAAATAAAAGAATTAGCTACAAATTTAGCAAATCTTATACAAGAAAAATTATCATAATTAATATAGGTTGCCAATGTATTAAAATGAATTTATACGATATCTAGGTCGAAGAGGAAGTTAAATTTTCCTCTTAAACCTTGATATTATTTAAGTCTTTTGTACATTTAACTATATTTGATAAGCGCCAGAACTTAGATGTCGTCTCTTTAAGATTAAAGCAAATTAGTTCTAAGTTGACGAGGACAGAGTTAATCGAACTATCGGCGGATGCTCTGCGGTGCGTTTACCATCGAAAGAACTTCTTCAAATCATAAGAGTGATCTTGTGGACAAAGAGAAGCTCAAGTAAACTTATATGACCTACTCTTAAAAAATATAATTTTTTTAGGAGGCTACAATATATGTGTGGTATAGTTGGATATTTAGGAAATAGACAGGCAACAGAAGTACTTGTTGAAGGACTTTCAAAGTTAGAGTACAGAGGATATGACTCAGCAGGTGTTGCAGTAAATGTTGGAAATGAATTAGAAATAAGAAAGTTTAAAGGAAGACTTGCAATTCTTGCAGAAGATTTAGAAAAAAATCCTATTAATGGTGGATTAGGAATAGGACATACAAGATGGGCAACTCATGGAGAACCATCAGATGTAAATTCACATCCTCATTTCAATATGGCGAAAACAATAGCTGTAGTGCACAATGGTATAATAGAAAACTACATGGAATTAAGAGAAGAATTACAAGCAGAAGGTGTTGTATTCTTATCTCAAACAGATACAGAGGTTGTTGCTCACTTAGTAGATAAGTTCTATGAAGGAAACTTATTAGATGCAGTTTATAAGGCAACTGAAAAGTTAAGAGGAGCATATGCATTAGGTGTTATATGTAAAGATAATAATAATGAATTAGTTGCTGTAAGAAAAGATAGTCCATTAATAGTAGGTATAGGAGAAGATGAAAACTTTATAGCATCTGATATACCTGCAATATTAAAATATACTAGAAATGTTTATTTCTTAGAAAATGATGAATATGTTCATATTCAAGGATCTAATGTAACTATTTTAGATGAAAATAGAAATGTTGTAGAAAAGGAATTAAATGAAATAACTTGGGATGTAGAGGCTGCTTCTAAAGCTGGGTATGATCATTTTATGTTAAAAGAGATATATGAACAACCAAGCGGGGTTAAAGAAACTTTAATAAGACGATTAAATTCTGATGGAGAAATCCAATTAGATGATATAAAAATGACTAAGGAAGACCTAGATAAAATAAATAGAGTTTATATAGTTGCATGTGGTACTGCATATCATGCAGGGCTTGTTGGAAAATTTGCAATAGAGAAGTTTGCTCATATACCAGTAATAACTGATATAGCATCTGAATTTAGATACAGAGATCCATTTATAGATGATAAGACTTTATTAATATTAGTAAGTCAATCAGGTGAAACTGCTGATACTTTAGCATCTTTAAGATATGCAAAAGAAAAAGGAGCTAGAATATTATCGGTAACTAATGTTGTTGGTTCTTCTATAGCTAGAGAATCAGATGATGTATTCTACACTTGGGCAGGACCTGAAATCTCAGTTGCATCAACTAAAGCATATACAACTCAATTAGTATCATTCTATATGATAGCGTTAGACTTTGCTATAAGGAAAGGTACTATAAGCAGAGAATACTACAATGAAATGATAGAAAAATTAAAAGATATGCCTGAATTAGTTTCTAAAGCTTTAGAACAAGAAACTCATATAAAAGAAGATGTAGCTAAAGAGTTAAAAAATGCAACTAGTGCATTCTATTTAGGTAGAGGATTAGATTATAATTTAGCTATGGAAGGTGCATTAAAGATAAAAGAAATATCTTATATCCATGCAGAAGCTTTTGCAGCTGGAGAATTAAAGCATGGTACAATAGCATTAATAGAAGAAGGAACTCCTGTTATCGCAATAGCTACTCAAGAAGAGCTATTTGAAAAAATGGTTTCTAATATGCAAGAAGTTAAGGCTAGAGGAGCTTACGTTATAGCAGTAGCTCAAGAGCATAATAAAGAAGTAGAAAAAGCAGCAGATAAGGTAATATATATACCAAATGTTGATGATATATTATCAAGTATATTAACTGTTTTACCACTTCAATTATTATCTTACTATGTTGCAGTTCAAAGGGGCTGTGATGTAGATAAACCAAGAAACTTAGCAAAATCGGTAACTGTAGAATAGATGAAAAATAAAGGTAGAAATATCTTAAAATTAAGTTAATTGTAAGGCTTTTGGGCTGGAATTAAATTTTAGATTCCAGTCCTTATTTATTATTACTAAAAAATATTTTAAGACAATAACATATTTATTTTTTAGATGAATAATAGTTTGACAAGCAGTATATCCTCCTTAAAGTTGTCAATAATTTAAGTATAAATTATAAACTTAAGGGGGATTTATTATGAATAAAATAAAATATATTGCTATATTTATAGTGTTGTTATTATTAGGAGCTATATCATCCTATGCTGATATTAAGTTTGATAATTCATATGATAGATTTTTAGAAGCTTTTGAAAATAGTGAAGCTAAATTTAAATTTTATAGTATGAAAGCTAATGTTCCTATAGAATATGATATAAATAGTGATGAAATAAAAAGTATATGCATAGAATTAATGAGTAATCTAGGGATGGAAGAAAGTAATGTAAAGATAGAAGATAAATGGAATAAAGAAGAAAAACAAATATACCTTCAGGCCAAGGATGAAGATACTAGTATATCAATTATCGGAATCAAAAAAAGTAGTTCTGAATCATATATAATGGTTGACATATTAGATAATAAAGTATATAAAAATATAGTAGATATTTATGCCATTTTGGAAAATAATCTGAATAAGTATTCTCAAGAGGTTGAAATCTATACTTGTATAGCTGGAGAATATGGCAAAAAGTTACAAATCGATAAATATGATGATATTTTGAATAAAATATTATATAATATGAATGCTGAAGTTATAGATAAAGTACAAGAAGAAAACTTTTTATCTATAACAGCATATAGTAAAGTATTAAAAGAAAATTACTTAGAATGTTTTGGAAATAAGATAAATTTAAATATAGGAATTAGGTATAGCGAGGACGATGAAAAAACTTTAATATATATTGCTACACCGATTATAAAATTAGATTATTAATGAGGAGAGGCAAATAACATGGCTAAAATAATTGTAAAAAAGAGTAACCCACTTAAAGGTAGTGTTAAAATAGATGGAGCAAAGAATGCTGTATTACCGATAATAGCAGCAACATTATTAGCAAAAGGAAAATCAGTAATAAAGGAAGTTCCTAACTTAAGAGATGTTCACGTTATATCAGATTTATTAAGACATTTAGGTGCAGAAGTTGAATACGAAGGGAAAACTTTAACTGTAGATGCTACGAATATAACTACATGTGAAGCACCATATGAATTAGTAAGAAAAATGAGAGCGTCATTCTTAGTTATGGGACCATTATTGTCTAGATTTAATCATACAAAAATATCTATGCCAGGAGGATGTGCTATAGGAACAAGACCTATAGACTTACATTTAAAAGGATTTAAATGTTTAGGTGCAGATGTTGAAATAGACCACGGATTTGTAGAAGCTAGAACAGAAAAGTTAAAAGGGGCTAAATTATATTTAGATTTCCCATCTGTTGGAGCAACTGAAAATATAATGATGGCGGCATGTTTAGCAGAAGGAACTACTATAATTGAGAATGCAGCGGAAGAACCAGAGATAGTAGACTTAGCTAATTTCTTAAATGAAATGGGTGCAGATGTAAAAGGTGCAGGGACAAATACTATAAGAATAAAAGGTGTTAAAGAATTAATAGGTGCAGAGCATACTGTTATACCTGATAGAATAGAAGCAGCGACTTATATGGTTGCAGCAGCTATGACTAAGGGAGATATAGTTATAGAGAACGTATTAATGGAGCATTTGAAGCCTGTTACTGCAAAATTAAAAGAAGCAGGATGTAAAATCATAGAATTAGAAAATGCTGTTAGAGTTATAGGCCCTGAAACTTTAAAGCCTATAGATATAAAAACTTTACCACATCCAGGATTCCCTACAGATGTTCAAGCTCAATTTATGGCAATGCTTACTGTAGCTAAAGGAACTGGTGTAGTTATAGAAACTGTTTTTGAAAATAGATATATGCACGTAGCTGAATTTAATAGAATGGGTGCAAATATAAAAATAGAAGGAAGAACAGCTGTGGTAAAAGGTGTAGACCAATTATACGGAGCAAAGGTAAATGCTACAGACTTAAGAGCTGGTGCAGCTCTTATACTATGTGGACTTATAGCAGAAGGAGATACTGAAATAGGTGAAATATACCACATACAAAGAGGTTATGTAGATATAGATAAAAAAATAACTGCATTAGGTGGAAATATAGAAATAGTAGAAGACTAATTAATATAAATAGTTCAGTAATAAATATACAGGGTTTTTCATATACTTTAAGGATATTAGCTAAGCTAAGGAGGAAAGAATATGAAAAACCCTTTAGTAATTTTAGCGGGATTAGTTTTTTTATGTATATCTATACCCGTTATTTTAAGTACAGCATTTTATAAAGATTCAGAAATAAGTAGCATAAATGAAGACATTAAAATAGATGTCGAGACTAAGAAAGATAAACAAGAACAAAAAGAGAAAGAAGTAATAAGCTATGAGACTGTAGATAAAGAGGCACCAAAAATAAAGGTATATAATCATAATAAAGGTATAATAGAATCTATGGACATAGAAACTTATCTTTATGGTGTTCTATCAGGTGAAATGTCTGCAAAATTTAATATAGAGGCATTGAAGGCTCAAGCAATAGCAGCAAGAACATTTGTAATTAATAAAAAAGAAAATACTGCTTCGAGTGGTCATAAGAATGCAGTAGTTTGTACCAACTATAAACATTGTCAAGAATATAAAAGTTATGAAGAGTTAAAATCAACTAATGGAACTCAATGGATGGAGGAATACTATCCAAAAATAAAAAAAGCTGTAGATGAAACCAAAGGTCAAATTATAGTTTATGAAGATAAGCCGATATTACCATTATACTTCTCTACATCATCAGGAAAAACTGAAAATAGTGAAGAAGTTTTTTCGACACAATATCCGTATTTAAAATCTGTGGACAGCCCATATGATGGACAATCTCCTAAATACACATCAAAAGTAGTTATAAGCAAATTTGATTTCATTAACAATATGAAGAAGAGTTATCCGAACATAAGCATAAATTCAAATAATCTAAAAGATGATGTTAAAATATTAAATAGGAATGAAGGTGGATCTGTAGACAAAATAAAAATCGGTAATAAAGAACTTACGGGTGTAAATATTAGAAGTATATTTACCCTTAATTCTGCTAATTTTGAAATAGAAT
Organism: Romboutsia faecis; assembly: GCF_014323405.1. GTDB lineage: Bacteria > Bacillota > Clostridia > Peptostreptococcales > Peptostreptococcaceae > Romboutsia_E > Romboutsia_E faecis. The sequence continues at coordinate 14,667 of NZ_JACRWE010000007.1, forward strand.
TTAAGGATGATAATGTGATATTTAATGTAAAAGGATATGGTCATGGAGTAGGGATGAGTCAATGGGGAGCAGAAGGTATGGCAGAAGAAGGATTTTTATATTATGAAATATTAAGATATTATTATACAGGTACGGAAATTAAAGACCTATATTAAATAAAAATATATGGACAAATTGTATAAAAATAGAAAATAGAGGAAACACTCCAAATGTATTAATATATTTGGAGGTGCTGTATGAAAAAGAAGTTATTAGAAAATGATATTTTTTATCTATCGTTATTTGTATGCGTATGCTTAGTAGCAGTAGGCGGAGTTTGGCTTACAAATAGTAATGTTAATAAATTGGCTAGTAATGATGCAGAGAGAAATGAAGAGATACATTTAATAGATAATGATAAAAAAGAAGATGCAATACCAACGACTACTGATTCTGATCAAAATTTAGCTAAGGCGAAAGAAGAGAAAGAAAATAGTAGTGATAAATTAAGTTTCTTAGGGACTAAGGTAATAAGAGATTTCTCAGAAAAAGAGCCTAGTTACTCAGAAACACTAAATGTATGGGAAATACATAAAGGTATTGATGTAAGTACAAAAAAAGGTCAAGAAATAAAGTCATTATTAAATGGAAAAGTAATAGACGTTTATAAAGATGATGAACATGGTATGTCTGTTAAAGTGAAATATGATAATGACATTATAGTGGTTTATTCAAATTTAAGTGAAGATATTAAAGTAGAAAAAAATCAAGAAGTAAAAGAAGGACAATGTATAGGCTTAGCAGGAAATACAACAACTGTTGAAAGTAAAAGTGAACAACATGTACATGTAGAGGCATTTAAAGGAGAAGAGTCTATAAATCCAATGTCTTTAATAGATTAAAAAATATAACAGACTTAATCATTATGATTAAGTCTGTTATATTTTTTGCTGTTTTTACATATATATCATTAAGGCTATTAGGTTAGGGGGGGAAATCTTGAAGTCGCATATAGAGGAAAGAGCCATAGTTGTAGCAAAATATATACTAGAGAAAAATACTACAGTTAGACAAACAGCCAAAACCTTTGGAGTAAGTAAAAGTACAATCCATAAAGATGTAACCGAACGATTAGAAGAAATAAACCCATCTCTAGCGAAAGAGGTTAAGAAGGTTTTAGAAAAAAATAAATCTGAGAGACACATCAGAGGGGGATTAGCTACAAAACTAAAATATGAAAAAGAAAACAAAAAAGATGTAGGGTAAAACCTACATTTTTTCTTGACTAAAGCAAATTTTTTGTATATCTTGTATCTAGGAGTATAAAGACAAATAAGATATGAAAATAAAGAGGAGTTGAAGAAATGGCTAGAGTTGACATAGGTATAGACTTAGGGACGGCAAACGTAATAGTTTATGTAAGTGGGAAAGGTATTGTTTTAGAAGAGCCATCTGTAGTAGCTATAGATAAAAGAACGAATTCTGTATTAGCTGTAGGAGCAGAAGCTAGGAAAATGATAGGGAGAACACCAGGCAATATAGTAGCAATAAGACCTTTAAGAGATGGTGTAATATCAGATTATGATGTAACGGAAAAAATGTTAAAATATTTCGTAGAGAAGGTAGTGGATAAAAAAGGCTTCGGAAGATTTTTTATGCCTAGAATAATGGTATGTGTTCCAACAGGGGTTACAGAGGTTGAAAAAAGAGCGGTAGAAGAAGCTACAAGACAAGCTGGTGCAAGAGAAGTTTATATAATTGAAGAACCTATAGCAGCAGCAATAGGAGCTGGAATAGACATATCTCAGCCTAATGGAAATATGGTAATAGATATAGGTGGAGGTACAGCTGATATAGCTGTAATATCTCTAGGAGGAGCTGTTGTTAGTGAATCTATTAAAATCGGTGGAGATAGATTTGACGAAGCTATAGTTAGATATATCAAAAAGCAAAAAAATCTTCTAATAGGGGAAAGAAGTGCAGAAAAATTAAAGATGGAAATAGGAACTGCAATTAAACCAAAAGAAGAAAAATATATGAAAATCAGTGGAAGAAATTTAGTTACAGGTCTTCCTGAATCTATGGAAATAGCATCTTCAGAAATATTAGAAGCTGTTAGTGAATGTGTAGAGCAAATAGTCATTGCAACTCGTTATGTTTTAGAGCAAACACCTCCAGAGCTAGCTGCAGACATAAGTGATAGAGGCATAATAATGACAGGTGGTGGATCTTTACTAAAAGGTTTAGATAAAAAGATACAGGAAAGTACTAATATAAAAGTATCAGTAGCAGAAGATGCCCTATCATGTGTAGCAAAAGGAACTGGAAGTTCATTAAGTTCGTTAGATTTATTAGAAATGGGCGGGACTTTTAAAAAGAAATAATTAAATTTTATATAAAAGAGCTATCTAAATTTTCTTAGATAGCTCTTTACTTTGATTGTGAAATTACGATTAAGTCGCTAAAAGAAGAGATAGTGCAATAGTTTCAGCTAACTCTAGTACAAAGCTAAGTCTGACATTATTGAATGAAAATCTATTGTTTTCATCAATTTTATCTACTATACCTACTATTGAAAAGTTTCCAACTTGAGGAAGTTTTTTACCGACTCCTTTTCCAGGAAGAATAGGTCCTTTTCTAATTTGTATATTACCTATACTATTTTTAGATCCGAGACAAGCATCAATGGCTAAAAACTCACCTTTAGGGTGAAGTTTTTTTACTTCTTCAATTGACTCATATATATTTAAAGCATGGATAGGATTATCTAAGGTACCGTAAACTGGGCATTTAAAATCGCTATTTTTTAGCATAGTTCCAACTAAAGGGCCTAGAGCATCACCTATAGCCCGATCTGTTCCTATACAAATAACAATAGTATTTTCATTTATAATATCTTTTAGTATTAAGCTTAATACTTGAGCTACATTCTCTTTTTTATAATTTACTTTAGCTAGATACATAGGAACACCCCCTTCAAAAATATATGAACTTTCAATATGAAAAATGCCTAACTTTAGATTACATATAAATATCATATTTATAATATGTAACCAATGATTAAATAATCATACCTACTATATAGTATATAGTTATAAGGTTTAAAAATTGTTATATACTAAAGAATAATTATCAAATTATAAATGCTTGACAGAAAAATTAAAAAATAGTAACATATAGTTAATTAATAAACAGAATATAAATTGATTTTAATAAATATGAAAATATTTATTACCTTATCAAGAGTGGCAGAGGGATAGGCCCTGTGAAGCCCGGCAACCGCCCGAAAGGGAAACGGTGCTAAATCCTACAAGATTTTATAATCTTGAAAGATGAGGTTAGTTAATTAATGCATAAAATTTGTGATAATTAGCCTCTTCTTTTTAAGAAGAGGTTTTTTTATTTTTATACTTTTATATGCAAATTAATATAAACTCAGAAAATAAACAAAATAAATATAGAACTAAGAAAATTTAAAGGAGGAAATAAAAATGGCAAGACATTTATTTACATCAGAATCAGTTACAGAAGGTCATCCAGATAAAATATGTGATCAAATATCAGATGCAATACTAGATGCTTTATTAGAAAAAGATCCACTATCAAGGGTAGCATGTGAGACAACTGTTACAACAGGGTTAGTTCTAGTTGCGGGAGAAATAACTACATCGGCATATGTTGATATTCCTAAACTAGTAAGAAATACTGTTGAAGAAATAGGATATACAAGAGCTAAGTTTGGATTTGACTGTAATACTTGTGCTGTTATAACATCTATAGATGAGCAATCAGGGGATATAGCTATGGGTGTTGATGAAGCTTTAGAAAATAAAGTTGGAGAAGAAACAGAAGATGAAATAGAAAAAGTAGGTGCTGGAGATCAAGGTATAATGTTTGGTTTTGCATGTAACGAAACAGAAGAATTAATGCCACTTCCAATATCTTTAGCTCATAAATTAGCAAGAAGATTAACTGAAGTTAGAAAATCTGGATTATTAGATTACTTAAGACCAGATGGAAAAACTCAGGTTACAGTTGAATATGATGGAAATAAAGCTGTTAGAGTACATACAGTTCTTATATCTACTCAACACTCAGAAGATGTAGACAATAATACAATAAGAAAAGATTTAATAGAACAAGTAATAAAGCATGTGATACCTGCTGAATTGCTTGATGAAGAAACTATGATATATATAAACCCTACAGGAAGATTCGTTATAGGAGGACCTCAAGGGGATACAGGACTTACTGGTAGAAAAATAATAATAGATACTTATGGTGGATACTCTAGACACGGAGGGGGAGCATTCTCAGGAAAAGATCCTACTAAGGTTGATAGATCAGCTGCATATGCTGCAAGATATGTTGCTAAAAATATAGTAGCAGCCGGACTTGCTGATAAGTGTGAAATAGAATTAGCTTACGCTATCGGGGTTGCTAAACCATTATCAATATTTATAGATACTTTTGGAACTGGAAAAGTTTCAGAAGAAAAATTAGTTGAATTAGTAAATAATAATTTTGACTTAAGACCAGGAGCTATAATAAGAGATTTAGATTTAAGAAAACCTATGTATAAGCAAGTTGCTGCTTATGGACACTTTGGAAGAACTGACTTAGATTTACCATGGGAAAGAACTGATAAAGCAGAAGCATTAAAACAACAAGCATTAAAAGCATAATAATAGATAAGGGCTGTTTCAAATTTGAATTTGAAACATGCCCTTTATTTTATTGTTTATAAAATGTATAATAATTACAAATTAAGTATATTATAAAAACACTATTTGTTTGTAGGAGAAAAGATATGGAAAGATTAGAAGGAATGATAAGTGATATAGTATTTAAAAATGAAGAAAATGGATATACTATAGCTCATTTAGCCAACAGCATGGATGATATTGTAATAGTAGGATGTATGCCGACTTTATCAGTAGGAGAGAGTATAGAGGTAGAGGGAAAATGGGTAAATCACAAAACTTATGGAACTCAATTTGAAGTAAGTAAATTTATGCCGGTTATACCATCTTCATTAGAAGGAATATATGCCTATTTAGCATCCGGAATGATACATGGTATAGGTGAAAAAATGGCTAAAAGGATTGTTGATAAATTTGGTGTTAGTACCTTAGATATAATACAAAATAATCCAGAACGTTTAGAAGAAGTAGAAGGTATTGGCGGTAAAAAATTAAAACAAATAGTAAAAAGCTATGAAGAAAATAGAGAACTGAGAAATATAATAATAGAACTATCTCCATATGGTATAACTCCTAATTACTGTTTAAAAATATACAAAAAATATAAGAATAAATCGATAGAAGTTATTAATAAAAATCCATATAAACTAGCAGAAGATATAAGAGGTATTGGATTTAAAATAGCCGATGAAATAGCTAATAAAATAGGAATAGATAAATATTCAGATGATAGAATATGTCAAGGTATCCTGTATGCTTTAAATCAATCATTAGGAAGTGGACATACTTATTTACCAAAATCCATTTTGATACAAGAGGCTAAAAAAATATTAGATGTAGAAGCATCTATGATAGATAATTGCATTATGGCATTAGCATACGATCAGAAAATTCACTTAGAACAATTAAACAATCAACAATTGATTTATTTGATGCCATATTATATGTCTGAGAATGGAGTATGTAAACAAATAATAAAGCTATCGCAATGTGAGTTCGATGATTTAAATATTGATATAGATGAAGAGATTAGATCTTTAGAAAAAGAAGAAAATATAAAGTTAGCGAATAACCAAGTCTTAGCAGTTAAAGAAGCTATTAATACAGGGGTATTGGTAATTACGGGTGGCCCAGGTACTGGTAAAACTACAACTATAAATACAATAATTAAAATATTTGAAAATAATAAGAAGAAAGTTGTTTTAGCGGCTCCAACAGGTCGTGCTGCGAAAAGAATGAGTGAGACATCTCAAAGAGAAGCTAAAACTATACATAGATTGTTAGAAATGGGATTTGCAACAGATAGTGATGACTTAATGTTCTTAAAGAATGAAGAAGATCCTATTAATGCAGATGTAATTATTTTAGATGAAGTATCAATGGTAGATGTATTACTGATGTATAGTATGTTAAGAGCTATAAAGCCAGGGACAAGGGTGATATTGGTTGGAGACAGTGATCAGCTACCATCAGTAGGAGCAGGTAATGTCCTAAAAGACATAATAGAATCTAACGTTATTAATGTAGTTAAATTAAATGAAATTTTTAGACAAGCTCAAGAGAGTATGATAGTAGTAAACGCTCATAAAATAAATAAAGGAGAGCCATTATTCTTAAATTCTAAGGGAAAAGATTTTTTCTTTATAAGAAAAAATACTAATGAAGAAATTATCGATGAAATAGTAGAAATAGTTAGCGAAAGATTACCTAAGTTTTATAAACTTGATAAATTGAAAGATATACAAGTGCTAGCATCTATGAGAAAAGGAGATGTTGGAGTAACTAACCTTAATATGGCATTGCAAAAAAGTCTAAATAAACCTGAGAAGTTTAAAGTTGAAGAAAATTTTGCAAAGAGAATATTTAGAGTTGGTGATAAGGTAATGCAAATAAAAAATAACTACACTAAAAAATGGGAAAGTGAAGATAGAAAAGATAGTGGAGAAGGTATATACAATGGAGATATTGGATATATATACCACATAGATAAAGAAAATAAAAAAGTCCATGTATTATTTGACCAAGTAAAAATTGTTGATTATACCTATGATGAGTTAGATGAATTAGATCATAGTTTTTGTACAACTATACATAAAAGCCAAGGAAGTGAATTTCCTGTAGTGGTTATACCAATAACTTGGGCTCCACCTATGTTGTTAAGTAGGAACTTACTATATACAGCGGTTACTAGAGCGAAAAAATTAGTTGTACTAGTAGGAGATGTTAAATACTTAGAGTATATGATTAAGAACAATAGAACTAATGACAGATATTCAAATTTAGCAAATAAGTTAAATAAATTTAAACAAGAAGGGCTGTTGTTAAAATAAAATGAGTTTTTATGAAGTGTTAAATTTTGTTTTAGATTTTATTTATCCAGAAAATATAAGTTGTATACTATGTGATAAACCTATAAAGAAAGTAAATACATATTCATTATGTAAAGATTGTTTTAAAGAGTTAAATTTTATACAAGATGGCTGTATTAAATGTGGGAAGCCAATAATATATCATTCATTAGAAAAAATAGATATATGTGGATGCAGTTATTGTTTTAATAAAAGTTTTTATTTTGATAAATCTATATCATGTATAGAGTATAGTGACATTAGTAAATCTATGATACTAGGATTTAAATATAAAAATAAAACTTATATGGCTAAATATATATCTAATATAATGAAAGAAAAATTAGACTTAGAGAACATTGAATTTGATTATATTACATTTGTACCACTTCATAAAAAAAGAATGAGAAAAAGAGGATTTAATCAATCTGAAAAAATTGCTAAGGAACTGAGTAAAATCATAAATATACCAATATTAGATTGTATATATAGGAAGTCAAATACTAATAGACTATACAATTTAAATAGACAAGAAAGAAAAATAGAATTAAAAAATGCTTTTTTAGTTAAAGAAAATATAAATTATGCTAATGGTAAGAATATTTTATTAATAGATGATATATTTACAACTGGCTCAACGGTAAATGAAATATCGAAATTATTAAGGTTAAATAATGTAAATAGAATATTCGTAATGACTTTACTAACGAAGAGTAATGATAATTATATAAAAGCAGAAAATTAGCTTGACATATAATTAGAAAAATAATAAAATAAATAGGTAATATTTTAGGTCTGTGGTTGAAAGTCCAAGCCAGTTGCAGGCAAAAGGATCCACGTAAGTTAATCCTAAAAATGGGATTGATGATCATGGTGCAGCTTAGAAGTAAGTCCTACCGGTATTAAATCGAGAGAGTTAGTAGTGCGGCAAACCCAAGCAAAACCTCCAGTAGGCGAGTGTGGGGTCAAAAACCAGGTCAGCTAAATATTCAAAAGTACCTTTATTAGGTGCTTTTTTTTATGCAAAAAATTATAATATTAAACCAATATCAAATATTGACATATTATGTTGAAAGTTGACAACAATACACATATTAATAACAGTATATGCAAAAATATGTGGATATGTATATATTGATAAATAGCCTAAAATACACATTCATTAAAGTTATTAACATATTTATTCACATTATCCACAGGATATGTTCTTGAAATTAATCCACATATAAACAAGATAAAAATTAAATAATATTCTTTAATATTTTATTCGACAGTATATAAAATTAATAAAAGCTAACAATAAAAATAAAGGATTACATAAGTAAATGAAGAATATATTTATAAAGTATAAATTAATTTTATACTGCTATAACTGAAGGGAGATGTTCTTATGAATATAATAATATCTGGTAAACAAATGGATTTAACTAGTGGAATAAAAGGAGCAATTGAAGAGAAAATAGGTCGATTAGATTATTACCTTCACCCAGAAACAGAAGTAAAAGTTACAGTAAGCGCTAGGAAAGCTCGTCATACAATAGAAGTAACAATAATCCCTATAAGTGGACCAATTATTAGAGCCGAAGATAGTGAAGAAAGTTTATATGCTGCTATAGATATCGTATATGATAAGTTAAATAAGCAATTAAGAAAATATAAAAATAGATTGCAAGATAGACATCAGTCAAATGAAAGTATAAGATTTGATGGTGTTGATTTAAATAATGAAGATGATTTTGATGATGAAGATGAAAGTTTAGATATAGTAATAGAAAGAAATAAAAAATTTGATATGAAACCAATGAGTGCAGAAGAAGCTGTGTTACAAATGGAGTTAATAGAACATGAATTTTATATGTTTAGAAATATAGATACTGATGAAATATCTGTAGTTTATAAACGTAAAAATGGTGGATATGGGATGATAGAACACGAATAATAAAATTTGAAATGAAAAAGCTACCAATAATTTTATTGGTAGTTTTTTATTTATATGTACGATAAGTAATTATAAATATTTTTTGTTAGTTATACTATGATTTATATAATTTGTAGATACGGTCAATATTAATATTAAATATAGTATTTTTATGGTAAAATATATAATAGTAATAATATATGGACGAGGAGAGATGCCAACGATGGGTTTTTTAGATAATTTATTTAATATAGCAGATAAAAGAGAATTGAAAAATTTTAATAAAACAGTTGATAAAATAGATCAGCTTGAACCTAAATTTGAATCTATGTCAGATAAAGAGCTTAAAGAAATGACTAATATATTTAGAGATAGATTAGATAAGGGAGAAACAGTAGATGATATATTACCGGAAGCTTTTGCAGTAGTAAGGGAAGCGTCTAAAAGGGTATTAGGATTAAGGCATTATAGAGTTCAGCTTATAGGTGGAATAGTTCTTCATCAGGGAAGAATAGCTGAGATGAAAACTGGTGAAGGGAAAACATTAGTTGGAACAGCTCCAGTTTATTTAAATGCCCTTTCTGGTAAAGGTGTACATGTAGTTACAGTAAATGATTACCTAGCAAAACGTGACAAAGAGCAAATGGGAAAAGTATATGAATTTTTAGGTCTTACTGTGGGGGTAATCGTTCATGGACAAAATCCAGCAGTTAGAAAAGCTCAATATGAATGCGATATAACTTATGGAACGAATAATGAATATGGATTCGATTACTTAAAAGATAACATGGTAATTCATAAAGAACAAAAAGTTCAAAGACCTTTAAATTATGCAATCGTAGATGAGGTAGACTCAATACTAATAGATGAGGCAAGAACTCCTCTTATAATATCTGGACCTGGGGACAAATCAACACATTTATATTCAGATGCTAATACATTTGTATTAACGTTAAAACCAGATGATTATGAATTGGAAGAAAAGCAAAAAGCTGTGGCATTAACAGAATCCGGAATACAAAAAGCAGAAGTTTATTTTAATGTTGAAAATATAACGGATATATCTCATACAGAGTTATACCATCATATAAACCAAGCATTAAAAGCTCATACAATAATGAAGCGTGATGTTGATTACGTATGCAAAGATGGAGAAATAGTAATAGTTGATGAATTTACAGGAAGACTTATGTTCGGTAGAAGATACTCAGAAGGATTACATCAAGCAATAGAAGCTAAAGAAGGATTAAGAATTCAAAGAGAGTCTAAAACATTAGCAACAATAACATTCCAAAATTACTTTAGAATGTATAAGAAACTTTCTGGTATGACAGGTACTGCAAAAACAGAAGAAGAAGAATTTAAAGCAATATACAAAATGGATGTTGTTCAAATACCAACAAATAAAGAAATATTAAGACAAGACTTAGCAGACTCTGTTTATAAGAATGAAAAAGGAAAGTTTAATGCAGTAGCAGAAGATATAATTGAAAGAAATAAGAATAAACAACCAGTATTAGTTGGTACTGTATCTATAGAAAAATCAGAATTATTATCTCAACTTCTAAAAAGAAGAGGAGTTAAGCATGAGGTATTAAATGCTAAGCATCATGATAAAGAAGCTGAAATAATAGCTCAAGCTGGTAGATTAGGAGCGGTGACTATAGCAACTAATATGGCAGGTCGTGGTACAGATATAGTTCTAGGTGGTAACCCTGTGTTCTTAACTAAGAAAGAAATGAAAAGGTTAGGTTACAATGAAGACATAATAAATAAAGTGGATTCACCTTTAGAAGTACAACAAACAGAAGAAAATGAAGAATTATTTAAGGCAAGAGCAGAATATGAAAATTTATTTAATAGATTCAAGAAAGAATCTGAAGCTGAACAGCAAGAAGTTTTAAATGCTGGTGGACTTGCTATAATAGGTACAGAAAGACACGAATCTCGTAGAATAGATAATCAGTTAAGAGGTCGTGCAGGCCGTCAAGGTGACCCAGGTAGTTCAAGATTCTATATAGCATTAGATGATGATCTTATGAGATTATTCGGAAGTGAAAGAATACAGGGAGTTGTAGAAAAAATAGGTCTTGAAGAGGACATGCCTATAGAGCATAAGATGTTAACTAAATCTATAGAAAGTGCTCAAAAGAAGGTTGAAGGAAAGAACTTTGGAATAAGAAAGCACGTACTTCAATATGATGATGTTATGAATAAACAAAGAGAAATAATATATGCTGAAAGAAGTCGTGTATTAGAAGGTGAAAATCTAGATGAACAAATACAATCAATGGTAAAAGATATAATTATAGAAGCAGCTGATATAGCTGTTAAAGAAAATGGAATTGATACAGAGGTATTTAAAGCTCATCTATATGCTATATTCATGCCGAAGGGAAGTATTGAGATAGAGAATATAGAAAAGCTTTCTAAAGAAGAACTTGTAGATCAAGTGTATGAGATAGCGCATAAAATTTATTCAGCTAAAGAGGAGCAAATAGGTTCTGAGAGAATGAGAGAAGTGGAAAGAGTTATACTTCTTCAATCAGTTGATAGCCATTGGATAGATCATATAGATGCTATGGACCAATTACGTCAAGGTATAGGTCTTCGTGCTATAGGACAACAAGATCCAGTTGTTGCATATAAAATGGAAGGTTTTGATATGTTTGACGATATGACTAAGCATATACAAGAAGACACTATTAGATACTTATTCAATATAACTATAGAGCAACCTGTTGAAAGAAAACAAGTTATAGATGTTGATCATTTATCTTCAAGTGCAACTGATGAACCAGGTAACAAAACTGTTAAAAAGGACGAAGAAACAGGAAGAAATGACTTATGCCCATGTGGTAGTGGTAAAAAATATAAAAAATGTTGTGGAAGATAATTTTGGAGGTTTAAATGTTAAATATACAAGAGTATAGACATAGTATAGACAAAATGTCTTCAAATCTAAAAGAGATGAGGGACTCTCTTTGACATTGCTTCATTATTAGTTGCAATTGAACAAAATGAGGAAGAGATGAATAAACAAGAGTTTTGGAATGATAATGAAAAAGCTCAAAAAGTTATTCAAGAAAATAAATCCCTAAAAGATACAGTTGAAGAATACAATCAATTAAGTGAAAGTTTAGAAGAAATAGAACTATTAATAGAAATTGGATTAGAAGAAAGTGATGATTCAATTTGTAAGGAAATAGAAAAGAGTATAGATAATCTTGAAAAGGATATAGATAATATGCGAATAAAAACTCTTTTAAGTGGGGAGTATGATAGAAATAATGCGATATTATCTATTAATGCAGGTACAGGAGGACTAGATGCTCAAGATTGGGCTCAGATGCTTCTTAGAATGTACACAAGATGGGGAGAAAGAAAAGGATATAAGGTTAGACTCTTAGATATACTTTCTGATCCAGAAGCAGGTATAAAAAGTGCTACCTTATTAATCGAAGGGTTGAATGCTTATGGATATTTAAAAAGTGAAAAAGGCGTTCATCGTATAGTTAGAATATCTCCCTTTGACCCATCGGGTAAGAGACACACATCCTTTGCATCTATAGATGTTACTCCTGAACTTGATGATAGTATAGAAATAGAGATTAATCAAAGTGATTTAAAAATAGACACATATAGAGCTTCTGGTGCTGGAGGCCAGCATGTAAATACTACAGACTCCGCAGTAAGAATTACACATATTCCTACAGGAGTTGTAGTTCAATGCCAAAATGAAAGATCTCAGCATATGAACAAAGATAGAGCTATGAGAATGCTTATGGCTAAACTTATTGAGCTAAAAGAACTAGAGCAAAAAGAAAAAATTGAAGATATTCAAGGTAAATATTCTCAAATAACTTGGGGAAGCCAAATAAGATCGTATGTATTCCAACCATATAAAATGGTAAAAGATCATAGAACTAATGCAGAAATAGGAAATGTAGATAGTGTTATGGATGGTAATATAGATTTATTTATAAATGAGTATCTTAAAATGAATAAAATCAAAAAATAATTCAAATAAGGCTGGAGAATTTAATTCTTGAGCCTTATTTTAAAATTTTAATTTGAATAAATTTAATTTATGGAAAGAAGGATGTATTGTGGATATAAATCAAATATTAAAAACAGAATTTAACTTAAAAGATGAGCACATAAATAACACAATAAAGTTAATTGATGAAGGTAATACAATACCATTTATAGCTAGATATAGAAAAGAAATGACAGGTGCTATGAGTGATGTAACATTAAGAGAATTAAATGATAGATTAACTTATTTAAGAAACTTAGAAAGTAGGAAAGAAGATGTTAGCAGAATAATTGAAGAGCAAGGAAAACTAACAGAAGAAATAAATAAAAAAATAGCAAAAGCTAAAACTCTTCAAGAAGTAGAAGATATATATGCTCCATTCAAACAAAAGAAAAGAACAAGAGCTACTATAGCAAAAGAAAAAGGCTTAGAAAAATTAGCAATGAGTATTCTTAATGAAAAAATAGCTAATATAGAAATAGAAGCACAAAAATACATAAATGAAGAAAAAGAAGTAAACTCAGTAGAAGATGCATTAAAAGGTGCAAGAGATATAATTGCTGAAATAGTTTCAGATGATGCAGATGTTAGAAAATATATAAGAGAGCTTGCATTAAGAGAAGGTGTTATAGTTACTAAAAATGCTACTGATGAAAAGTCAGTATACGATATGTATTATGATTATAGTGAAGGAGTTAAAAATATTGCCCCACATAGAACATTAGCAATTAACAGAGGAGAAAAAGAAAATTTCTTAAAAGTAAAATTAGAAATAAATAATGATAAAGTATTAAATTATATTATAAATAAATATATAAATAATGGGAATATATCAAATAAAGAAGAAATTGTACAAGCAATAGAGGATTCTTACAAGAGATTAATATTCCCTTCTATAGAAAGAGAAGTTAGAAATTCTTTAACGGAAGTAGCTCAAGAAAGAGCTATAAATGTATTTGGGCAAAATGTAAAAAGTTTATTACTACAACCACCAGTTAAAGGAAAGGTAGTAATAGGATTTGATCCAGGGTTTAGAACTGGATGTAAGGTTGCTGTAGTTGATAAGAATGGTAAGTTTTTAGATTATGCAACAGTTTATCCAACTGAACCTAAAAATGATGTAGAGGGTACAAAGAAAACTTTAAAAGATTTTATACATAAATATGATGTAGATATAATAGCTATAGGAAATGGTACAGCATCAAGAGAATCAGAAAGTATTATATCTGATATGATAAAGGAAATTGATAAAGAAGTACAATATGTAATAGTAAGTGAGGCTGGCGCATCTGTTTATTCAGCATCAGAGCTTGCTAATGAGGAACATCCGGATGTGGATGTATCTATAAGGGGGGCGATATCTATAGGTAGAAGACTACAAGATCCATTAGCAGAACTTGTAAAAATAGATCCAAAGAGTATAGGTGTTGGTCAATATCAACACGATTTAAATCAAAAAAGACTTGAAGGTGTATTAGACGGAGTAGTGGAAGATTCAGTAAATAGTGTTGGACTGGATTTAAATACAGCATCTTACTCTTTACTTGAACATATTGCAGGTATAAGTAAAACTATAGCTAAAAATATAATTGCTTATAGAGAGGAAAATGGAGCATTTACATCAAGAACTCAATTAAAGAAAGTAAAAAGATTAGGGCCTCAAGCCTTTACTCAATGTGCAGGGTTTATGAGAATATCAAGTGCTAAGAATCCTCTAGATAATACTGGAGTACATCCAGAAAGTTATGATATATGCAAAAGCTTATTAGAGATGATAGGTTACTCTTTAGAAGATGTAAAAAATAGAAATATACAAGATATTGATGAAAGAGTACAAAAAATAGGTATAATGGAAATAAGTAAAATGTTAGAAGTAGGGGAAATTACTCTAAGAGATATAATTGCAGAAATTAAAAAACCAGGAAGAGATCCAAGAGAAGAAGGGATTAAACCTATACTTAGAACGGATGTATTAAAAATAGAAGATATAACAGAGGGTATGATATTAAAAGGAACTGTAAGAAACGTAGTAGATTTTGGAGCTTTTGTTGATATTGGAATAAAAAATGATGGTTTAGTTCACAAATCTCAAATGAGTAATAAATTTGTTAAAGACCCTATGGATGTAGTTACGGTAGGAGATATAGTTGATGTAAAAGTTATTGGCATCGACTTAGACAAGAAAAGAGTTTCTTTATCAATGAAGATGTAAGAATCTCTAGGAGGAGGTTGAAATGATTTTAATAAAAAATGGAACTATAGACACAATAACTAATGGTGTATTTGTAGGAGATATTCTTATAGAAGGAAAGAAGATAGCAAAAATAGAAGAAGAAATTGAAGTTTCAAAGGATATGCAGGTCATAGATGCACAAGGAAAATTTGTTTTTCCAGGATTTATAGATGCTCATACTCATCTAGGTTTATGGGAAGATGGTATGGGGTTTGAAGGTGCTGATGGAAATGAAGAAACAGATCCTATAACTCCTCAATTAAATCCAATAGATGGTATAAATCCTATGGATAGAACTTTTGAAGAAGCTGTAGCTGGTGGTATAACGGCTGTTTGCACAACACCAGGAAGTGCAAACGTAATGGGTGGAGAATGTATAGCAATTAAAACTCATGGTAGAAGAATAGACAATATGGTTATAAAAAACCCTGTTGCATCAAAAATAGCATTTGGAGAAAATCCAAAGAGTTGTTATGGAAGAGATGAAAAAACTCCTCAAACTAGAATGGCAATAGCTTCTTTATTAAGAGAAAATCTTAAAAAAGCAGAAGAATATTTAGAAGAGATAGAGTTATACGAAGAACATGAAGATCATGATAGACCAGAGTATGATATAAAGATGGAAAGCTTAATACCGGTATTAAGAAAAGAAATTCCATTTAAGGTTCATGCACATAGAGCTGATGATATGTTTACAGCTATAAGAATAGCTAAAGAGTTTGATTTAAGACTTACCTTAGATCATTGTACAGAAGGTCATCTTATAGCAGAGGATTTAGTTGAAGAAGGATACCCTGTGATAGTTGGACCATCTTTATCTGAAAGATCTAAGATAGAATTAAGAAATCTAACTTTTGATACTGCAGGTATTTTATCAAATGCAGGAGCTCGAGTTTCTTTAATGACAGACCATCCAGTTATACCAATACAATATCTTCCTATATGTGCAGGTATTGCAGTTAAACATGGTATGAAAAAGGATAAAGCTATAGAAGCTATAACAATAAATCCAGCAAAAACTCTAGGGATAGAAGATAGAGTGGGTTCTATAGAGGTTGGAAAAGATGCTGATATAGTTATTTGGGATGGATGTCCTTTAGAAATACAAAGCAATGTATTATTTACTATAATAGATGGAAAAATAGTTTATAAGAGAGCTTAATTAACTCATAAATTTTCGTATAAAAAATAAATTTTATTTTTAGTTGAGTTGACAATGAAATAAAATTTAATTAGTATATAAGTATAAATTAAATAGAAATATGAAATCTTCGGGGCAGGGTGAAATTCCCTACCGGCGGTTATAGCCCGCGAGCTACATTTGTAGCATGATTTGGTGAGATTCCAAAGCCGACAGTAAAGTCTGGATGAGAGAAGATGGTTAAAAGCGTAAACTAATAGATTATTATTAGTATACAAACTATATCCATAAAAATAAGCTCGAAGAATAATTTCTTCGAGTTTTTTAATTTCCGGATTTTTTTATTTCTAATTTATTTAAATTTTTATTTAAATATATTGGGAGGTAATTTTATGCAAGGAACAATTAAAAAAAACAAGTCAATTTCTGTAAAAACGTTAGCTAAAATAGGTATATTAGCAGCAGTAGCATACATACTTATGTTCATATCGGTTCCATTACCAATATTTCCAAGTTTCTTAAAGTTGGATGTATCAGATATACCAGCAATATTTGGTGGAATGGCAATGGGACCTTTAGCAGGATTTATAATTGCGCTTATAAAGAATTTACTTCAAATAGGAGCAACTTTTACTGGTGGAGTAGGAGAAATAGCAAATGCAATCATAGGTGGAACTTATGTAGTTATAATATCTTATGTTTATAAAAAAAGAAGTAATTTAAAAGGTGTACTTATAGGATCATTATTAGGAATAATAGGGATGACTGCTATGGGATGCTTAGCGAACTATTTTGTGGTAACACCGATATATGGTCAAGTATTTGGAAGTTTAGATGCAATAATAGCTATGGGAAGTGCAATAAATCCAAGAATACATGATTTGTTTACCTTTGTAATATGGGTGTATGCACCATTTAATATAATAAAATCAAGTATAATAACTATATGTATATTACCTTTATATAAAAAGATGAATAAACTATTAAAAAAATAGAATAAAAAAGCTTATGGAATAAGTTTCATAAGCTTTTTTTAATTTATAAAAATATTCTAAGGTCATCAAGAAACTTTTCTTGTGATTTAATAATGTCTTTTGCAAGACCTTTAACATCGTTATTAGCATTAGGATATTTATTTAAATATCTATAAATAGACTTTATACCCATATTGCATCCGTCAGTCATTAAATCAGCTATTTGTTCATCTACATCGCTTCCTTGTAATAACTTAATATTTGTTTTAAACCAACTCATAGTTTTTGCTATAGGATTAGGTTCTTTACCAGAATCATGAAATTGATTTAAATACTCATGAGTTTTATCTCCAAGATTTTTATTATCTTCTAAATACTTATTTAAAATATTACGAAGATCATCATTTTTCACGCGATCTATAACTTCATTTATTGATTCAACTCCCATTTTTATACCAGCATTACATTCGTTTAAGAGTTTTATAGTATCGTCACTAGGCATATTAAGAACTCCTCCTTATATTTAATTATTTATTTTATTATTTATCTAAATATAAATTATTATTCTATGTAATACAGTATAAAAATATATTAATTTATAGCAAATGTAAAGATATTAACTATTTGCTGTGTAAAATTTTGATTAAAGTTAATTATTATAATATAATAATATTTATCAAATTAATAAATACTTAGAAATATAATGGAGATGAAGTCATGGTTAAAATATATTTGGACGGAGAAGAACAAACTAAAGAAATAGGATATAAACTAGGAAAATTACTTACGCCAGGAAGTGTGATTTGTTTAATAGGAGACTTAGGAGCAGGTAAAACTACTATGACTCAAAGTTTAGCAAAAGCTATTGGCGTAGATGATTATATAACTAGTCCTACTTTTACAATAGTAAATGAATATGAAGGAAATATGCCTTTATACCATTTTGATGTTTATAGAATCGGAAGTAGTGAAGAAATGTATGATATTGGGTATGATGAGTATATAAACTCAGATGGTGTGTGTATAATAGAATGGGCTAACTTAATAGAAGATATACTTCCTGATGAGTATTTAGATATAGAATTAAGTTATAAAGATATGGGAAGAGAAATGATATTAAAACCAGTTGGAGAAAAATATAAAAAAATTGTTGAGGAGCTGACAAAATAATGAAAATACTAGGTATAGATACATCTTCAAATGCATCGAGCGTTGCTGTAATTGAAGATAATAAATTAATATGTGAATATACTGTAAATACAAAAACAACACATTCTCAAAAGCTTATGCCAATGATAGAAAATATGTTATCAATGAGTCAAGTAAATATAAAAGATATAGATGCTATAGCAATATGTATAGGACCTGGTTCATTTACAGGACTAAGAATAGGTATGGCAACTGCAAAAGCAATAGCACATGTGAATAATTTACCTATAATAGGAGTAAATTCATTAGAAATATTAGGTGGAAATATGAATCTTTGTGATAAGAAAATATGCTCTATACTAGATGCACAAAGAAATCAAGTTTATACAGGAAGATATAAATTTGAAGATGGAAATATAGTTGAAATACAGCCAGTAGATGTAGTTGAAATAGAAAATCTATTAGAAGAAATATCTAATGATAACGAAGAATGGATTTTAGTTGGAGAAGCTGTTTATAAGTATGAAGATGAGATAAAAGAGATAAAAAATATAAAAGTACCCGCTCCATCACACAATGTGACAAAAGCAAGTAGCTTATGTTCTATTGCTAAAGAAAAGTATAATAAAAATATAGATGTTCATAATTGTTACGATATAAATCCAATGTATATAAGGAAATCTCAAGCAGAGGTTCAATACGAAGAGAAGATGAAGAGGTTAGATAATGGTAAATAATCTTGTAATAGAAGAAATGAAAGTTGATGATATTGATGGAGTTTTTGAAGTAGAGAAAAGTTGCTTTGAAGATTATTGGTCAAAAGATTCATTTAAAAAAGAATTATCTAATAATCTAGCTAAATATCTTGTGGCAAAGGTAGATGGAAAAATAGCAGGTTATGTGGGGATATGGTTTGTAGTAGATGAAGGTCATATAACAAATGTAGCAGTGCATGAAGATTATAGAGGTAAAAAAATCGGAGATAAATTAATAAATGAATTAGTACAAGTATGTAAAGATAATAAAATTGTATCAATGACATTAGAAGTAAGAGCTTCAAATAAAATTGCTCAAAACTTATATAGAAAATACGGATTCAAGATGGCTGGGATTAGGAAAGAATATTATAGTAATAATAAAGAAGATGCCATAATAATGTGGAATGATATAAAAGAGGTGTAAGAATGAAAGATGTAATAACATTAGCTATAGAAAGTAGTTGTGATGAAACATCAGCAGCCATATTAAAAAATGGTAGAGAAGTTTTATCAAATATAATATCAACTCAAATTGAAACACACAAAAAATTCGGTGGAGTAGTACCTGAAGTGGCATCAAGAAAACATATAGAAAGTATTGATGAAGTTGTACAAGAAGCCTTAGATACAGCTAACATGGATTTTAAAGATATAGACCATATAGCAGTAACATATGGACCAGGACTTGCAGGAGCTCTTTTAGTAGGTCTATCACATGCGAAAGCATTAGCTTATACATTAGATATTCCGTTGGTAGGAGTTAATCATATAGAAGGGCATGTTAGTGCAAACTATATAGAACATAGAGATTTAAAGCCTCCATTTATAACTTTAATAGTATCAGGAGGGCATACTCATTTAGTTGAAGTTAAAGATTATGGAGTTTATGAAATATTAGGTAGAACAAGAGATGATGCATCTGGAGAAGCATTTGATAAAATAGCTAGAGCTATGGGACTTGGATATCCAGGTGGACCAATAATAGATAGATTAGCTAAATTAGGTAATAAGTATGCGATAGAATTCCCAAGGGCCCATATGGATGAAGAATATGACTTTAGCTTTAGTGGGCTTAAGTCAGCAGTATTAAACTATTTAAATGCAAAAAAAATGAAGAATGAAGAAATAATAGTTGAAGATGTAGCAGCATCTTTCCAAGAAGCAGTAGTAGAAGTATTATCAAGCAAAGCAATAAAAGCAGCTTTAGATAAAAATTACAAAACAATAGCTTTAGCGGGAGGTGTTGCATGTAACTCATCACTTAGAGAAAAAATAACTGAAATGGCTAAAGAACATGGAATTGAAATTAAATATCCACCATTAGTATTATGTACAGATAATGCAGCAATGATAGGGTGTGCAGGATATTACAGTTACATAAACGGAAGAAGAGATGACATGTCACTAAATGCTGTACCAGGCTTAAAAATAGGTCAAAAATAAAAAAAGTGACTACCATTTGCAGAATTTTTACATCTGCATGGTAGTCACTTTTTATTTTTTACTCGAGCGGTCAATCGCCGAATAACTAAACTAAATCATTTCTTTTACTAAGTTAGTAGCCCATTTTTTAGATAACGCTCTAGGGACACCAAATATAAACTTAGCAATTTCTTCAGTATAAGTTAATAAAACTAACATAAATATAGGGGCACCTTTAAACGCAGCTAAAAATGTTAGTGGAAGGGAGACTAACCACATACATCCTAACTCTAAAAATAATGAGTATTTCGTATCTCCACCACTTCTTAAAACACCAATGACTATAAATGTATTAAAAGCTTTTAATGCCATTAATAGACCCATTATAATAAATATTTTTATTATATCTGGAGATAATTCCTTTGATACATTAAATACTTTTAATAATAATGGTATATTGGCTATTAATAAAATACCAAATAGTAAGCCTGTTAAAGAAACTAAAATAGAGAATTTTTTAGAATATCGTATAGCTTTTTCTATTTGGTCTGCACCTAATTCATTTCCAAGCATAATAGCAGCTCCATTTGCGACACATACAGAAGTCATAATAAAGAAATTCCCTGTACTAGTAGCTATTTGACTGGCTGCTATAGCAGAAGTGCCAGCCTGAGAATATGCTACAGAATATAAAACAGTTCCAAATGCCCATAGACTATCATTTAAGAATATAGGTAAACTCTTAGATGCAAAAGTTTTTAGGAATTCAGTTTTTATTCTTTTTACATCTTTTAGATTAAATCTTAGTATATAGTCCTTTTTCATAAAGTAAACATAAGAGATTATAAGTACTAATTCAATAATCCTAGCAATAACAGTAGCTAAAGCAGCTCCTTTAACACCTAAAGCAGGTAATCCAAAATTACCTAATATAAGTCCGTAGTTTAATACTATATTTGTGCCTAATGCTATGGTACTGCAAATCATACCTAGTTTAGGGTTTCTAACACTTCTTGCACCCATACTAAATACTGTACTTATTGCAATTATTGGATATGAAAAAGAAATAATACTAAAGTATTCAATACATAGTTTCACAACTTCTGAATCATGAGAAAATATGTTTATGATTAATTTAGGAGCTATTAACGCTGGAATGAAAAATAAGCAACTAACTAAGAAAGCTAAAATTGCACTTAATCCAGTAACACTTCTAATATTATTTATATCTTTTTTACCAAAAAATTGAGAGATAAATATACCAGCACCACCTGTTATTCCATATAAAGTCATGTTAAATAGGAAGAAAAATTGGTTTGCAACGCCAATAGATGCTACTGATGATTCTCCAAGACTACTAATCATAACTGTATCTATTACATTTACAGAAGATGAAATTAAATTCTGTACGATCATAGGAATGCAAAGTGATATTAGTAATCTATAAAAATTTTTATTTTCTTTATCTAATTTAAATAATCCTTGCAAATAATCACCTCGTTATAAATTTTTACATGTTAAATAATAACACAATAATAGGTATAGTTGGCAAGTTAAATAAAAGCAATTAGTTTATTAAACTAATTGCTCCCAGTCTTCATAAAGAGATTCTAGTTTAGTTTCAAGATTAGTTTTATCTTGACTTACTTCTTTAGCTCTTTCAGGATTAGAATAGACTTCTTCTTGGCATAGTAACATGTCTAATTCTTCTATTTTAGATTCAGTAGTCTCAATTTCTTTTTCTATATTTTGTCTTTTTACTCTATTTTTCTTTTCAGCTTCTCTTTGTTCTCTTTCTTTTCTTTTTTCTTCCTTTAGCTGAGTTTTAGTTTTTTCTTCTTTGTCATTTTCTTGAATAAGGCTCATCTCTTGAACTTGTCTTTTTTTGAACATATAATAATCATAATTTCCAAGATATTCAGTTATCCCATTCTCATCTAAGACTAATATTTTATCGACAACGGTATTTAAGAAATATCTATCATGAGAAATAGTGAATATAGTACCAGTATAACTTGATAAAGCTTCTTCAAGAACTTCTTTGGAATCTATATCTAAGTGGTTAGTAGGTTCGTCTAGAAGTAAAAAGTTTGCATTTGAAAGTATTAGTTTTAAAATAGCAACCCTAGCCCTTTCTCCACC
The DNA here is from genome assembly GCF_014323405.1 of Romboutsia faecis. Classification (GTDB taxonomy): domain Bacteria; phylum Bacillota; class Clostridia; order Peptostreptococcales; family Peptostreptococcaceae; genus Romboutsia_E; species Romboutsia_E faecis. Next base: position 37,473 of record NZ_JACRWE010000007.1, read on the forward strand.
ACTTAAAGTTGAAATTTTCTTGAAAACTTCTTCGTCTTCAAATAAAAATGCACCAAGCATACTTCTAATTTGAGTTTGAGTTAAGTGTTTATTGCTATCCCAAATTTCATCTATAATGGTGTTATCTAGGTTAAGTGTTTTTTGCTCTTGGTGGAAATAAGAAACATTGACATTAGTGCCTAACGTAACACTACCACTTAGAGGAATTATTTCGTTCATTATTATTTTAAATAAAGTAGACTTACCTATACCATTAGCACCTATAAGAGCAACTTTTTCTTCTCTATAAATATCTAAGTTTAAATCTTTAAATAGAATTCTATTCCCATATCCCATAGATACATCTCTAACTTGGAGAACATCATTACCACTAACTACAGATGGGTTGAACTCAATCCGAGCTTTTTTTCGATAAGCTTCAGGTTTGTCTAGAACATCTATTTTATCTAGGGCTTTTTCTTTGCTACGTGCTCTTTTTAAATGCTTTTCACGACCATATGCTTTAAGTCTTTCTATAGATTCCTCTTGTTTCTTTAAATCTTTTTGTTGGTCTTCGTATTTTTTTAATTCTAATTCTTTTTCAACTTTTGATAGTTCTAGGAATTTAGAATAGTTTCCATTATAAGTTTTTAATTTTTTATTATGAATCTCAAAGGTTCTATTAACCACTTGATCTAAGAAATATCTATCATGGGAAATTAACATAACTGTTCCCTTATATTGTTTTAAAAATATTTCTAGCCATTCTATTGCTTCAGAATCTAAGTGGTTAGTAGGTTCGTCTAGCATTAATAAAGTTGGTTTTTTCAATAATAATTTACCTAAAAGTATTCTTGTTTTTTCGCCACCAGAAAGTATGCTTATAGGTTTATTAATATCATTATCGTTAAACCCTAAACCTTTTAGTACACCTTTAGCTTCTGATTTATATCCATATCCATTTTTATCAGCAAATAGTTCTAGCTTATGAGAGTATTCGTTCATAAGTTTATCTAAATCAGCAGAGTTTGATTTTTCACTTTCTTCAGCAATCTTTAATTCTAGATTTCTTAAATAAGCTTCCATATCTATTAAATCTCTAAAAACGTCTAGAACCTCATCTAGAATTGTATTTTCAGAGTGGAAATTCATGTTTTGTTCTAAATATCCAATTTCACAATCTTTAGCTGTATATATATCACCGCTATCATATCCATATACACCTGAAATTATTTTAAACAAAGTAGTTTTACCAGTACCATTAATACCAATTATACCGATTTTATCTCCTTCATTTACCGTGAAAGATACGTCCTCTAGTATAGAATCTATTCCAAAACTTTTATTTAAGTTATTACACGACAGTACGATCATAAATTTTATACCTCCTTAAACTACCTAAAATTATAATGTTTTGATATAATATAATCAAGGATATATAAGATGTTTTGAAAAAAGAAACATTTAAGGTGAATAGTTAATTAAAATTTAAACGATTAGGAGGTGAAGCTGTGGGTAATAAAAACATATCTATGGCTGTAATTAGAAGGTTGCCAAAGTACTACAGATATTTAGGTGACTTATTAGATAGAGATATACAGAGAATATCATCAAAAGAATTAAGTGATATTATAGGATTTACTGCATCTCAAATTAGACAAGATTTAAATAATTTTGGAGGATTTGGGCAACAGGGATACGGGTATAATGTTGATGCTCTACACAAAGAAATAGGAAAGATTTTGGGACTTGATACAAAATATAATGCGGTACTTATAGGTGCTGGTAACTTAGGTCAAGCAATAGCAAATTATTCAGGATTTAGAAAAGCTGGTTTTGAAATCAAGGCATTATTTGATGCAAACCCAAGAATGATTGGATTAAAGATAAGAGATTTCGAGATACTAGATTCAGAAGATATAGAAGAATTTATAAAAGAAAATGATGTTGATATAGCTATAATGTGTATTCCTAAAAAAGGAAGTCAAGAACTTGCAGATAGATTAGTAAATGCAGGGATAAAAGGTATATGGAACTTTGTACCTGTAGATTTAGATGTTCCAGAATCTGTCATAGTTGAAAATGTAAATTTAACAGAAAGTTTATTTACATTATCATACTTAATGAAAGCAGAAGACTAAACAAACGTTCATTTGGGGGATTTATTCTTAAAAAATTGGGGGGAAAGGTCAGAAGGCATAAGTCTTGTGACTTTTTTATTATTAGGATTTTTACTACATAGAAATCCTACAATAATAAAAGTAAGTGTATTTTACAGGTTTATACAATTTATGAAATCAAGTGTAAATATAAAATCACTACCATTTGCAATGTTTTTGCTGCATGGTAGTGATTTCATATTTTACACTCGAGCTGAAGATATTTAAAGCAAGCAAAACAGCCCAAATAATTTTTTAATTACTCACCTTGTTGTGGAGCATCCACAGGACAAACTTCTGCGCAAGATCCGCAATCAACACATTCATCTGAATTTATAACGTATCTTTCATCCCCTTCAGATATACATTCAACTGGACATTCATCAGCGCAAGCACCACAGCTTATACAAGCTTCGTTTATTATGTAAGACATATTAAAATCCTCCCCTTTTTTAAATTATTATCAGTAATATTATATCAAAATTGGGATAATATAACAAACATAACCATTCTACATAAAGCTGTATTATACGACAAGACAATGTTTTCATAAGATGAAATTAATTATAAAACTACAATTTAAAAAATCAAATTTAGAGTAAAAAATCTTAGATATATAAAGTAAAGTTTGTTAAAAATAATTTAAAAAATATGTTTGAATAAAATAACTAGTGGTATTAATAGAAATAGATTATGTTAAAAATTTAATTATCGCAACTCAAATATCACTTCTTGAATATAGTCAGAAAGAATTAAAAATGTTTTAAGGGGGATTTTTTATGGATTGTAATAGTTGTAAAATGTGTAAAAGTGCAGATGGTAAGTTAGAAAGTTTTGTGGCATCAAAACAATTTGAAACCGCATTTCACAGAACAGAAGACCAGAAACAAAAATGTGGATTTGGATTGCAAGGAGTCTGTTGTAGATTGTGTGCAAATGGTCCCTGTAGGATAACTTCTAAATCACCAAGAGGAATATGTGGTGCAGATGCAGATACAATAGTAGCTAGAAACTTTTTAAGGGCAGTAGCATCAGGTTCTGCATGTTATATTCATATTGTCGAGAATACTGCTTTAAATCTAAAGCATGTTGGAGAGACAAAGGGATTAATAAAGAGCCAAAAAGCATTGGATTATTTAGCTGATAAATTAGGAATAGACGAATTGGATAAATATGAAAAATGCATAAAAGTAGCAGATGTAGTTTTAGACGACTTATATAAACCAAGACATAAAAAAATGGAATTAGTAGATAAAATAGCTTATGAACCTAGAATTAAAAAATGGAAAGAATTAGGTATAATGCCAGGTGGAGCGAAATCAGAAGTATTTGATGGGGTAGTAAAATCCTCAACTAACTTAAATAGTGATCCAGTAGATATGTTAATGCACTGTTTAAGCTTAGGGATCTCAACTGGATTATATGGGTTGACATTAACAAATCTTATAAATGACATAATGCTAGGAGATCCAGTTATAAGAATGGCTCCAGTAGGATTTAGAGTAATAGACGAAGACTATATAAACATAATGATAACAGGTCATCAACATTCAACTTTCTCAAGTTTCCAAGAAAAATTAACACAACCAGAAGTAGTAAAATTAGCGAAAAAAGCAGGTGCAAAAGGATTTAGATTAGTAGGATGTACTTGTGTAGGCCAAGATTTACAGCTAAGAGGAGAACATTATCAAGATATATTTTCAGGCCATGCAGGGAATAACTTTACAAGTGAAGCAGTTTTATCTACAGGGGCTATAGATATGGTAATATCTGAATTTAACTGCACAATACCTGGATTAGAGCCAATAGCAGATAAACTAAATGTAAAAATGATATGTTTGGATGACGTTGCTAAAAAGAAAAATGCTGAATATATTTACTTAGATAGAAATAAGTATGATGAAATAGATATGAAATTAATAAATGAAGCTTTAGAGTCTTTTAAATCAAGAAGAAGTAAAGTCCAAATAGACATACCTAGAGATCATGGATATGAAGAGTCTTTGACAGGCGTAAGTGAAAAAAACTTAAAAGAATTTTTAGGTAATTCATGGAAACCACTTGTAGATTTAATAGCCAATGGAACTATAAAAGGAGTTGCAGCTATAGTTGGATGCTCAAATATGACTGCAGGAGGTCATGACATAAATACAGTTGAATTAACTAAAGAATTAATTAAGAGAGATATATTAGTTCTTTCTGCTGGATGTTCAACGGGAGGGCTTGAAAATGTTGGGCTTATGTCTCCAGGATCAGAGGAACTTGCAGGTGAGAATTTAAAAACCGTATGTAAAACATTAGGGATACCACCTGTGTTAAATTTTGGACCATGTCTAGCGATAGGTAGATTAGAAATAGTAGCGACTGAATTAGCAGAATATCTAGGAATAGATTTACCTCAACTTCCACTTGTACTTTCTGCACCACAATGGTTAGAAGAACAAGCTTTAGCAGATGGAGCTTTTGGGTTAGCATTAGGATTACCACTTCATTTAGCGTTGCCTCCATTTATAACAGGAAGCAAGGTAGTTACTGAGGTATTAACAGAATCATTAAAAGATATAACAGGAGGTCATGTAATAGTGAATCAAGATCCTAAGTCTTCAGCAGATCAATTAGAAGAAATAATAATCGATAGAAGACAAAAACTAGGATTAAAGGAAGTGGAAATCTATGCATAGAATTTTAATAAATAAAGAATTATGTATGGGATGTAAAAGTTGTGTATTAGCATGTATGCTAAAGCATAGCAAGGCTAAAAATATGTATTTATTAGATTTAGAAAGTATAGATGCAGAAAGTATGGGCCATATAGAACTTGATAAAGATAATAAGCCAGTTCCGATACTTTGTAGACATTGTGAAGAGCCGGAATGCGTATTAACTTGTATGAGTGGAGCTATGACTAAAGATAGAGAGACTGGTGTTGTTTTGTATGATAATCAAAAATGTGGTTCTTGCTATATGTGCGTTATGTCCTGTCCATATGGAATTTTAAAGGTAGATGATAGAACAAAGCAAAATATATTAAAATGTGATTTATGTAAAGATGAAGAATGTCCTAAATGTGTAGCTAATTGCCCTACTGGAGCTATAGAGTTATAAGAGGAGGAAGCCTATGCTGAATAAGGTTATTAATAAATTGGTTTCGAATAAAGAAAAAAATGAAGAAAATAAATCAAATAAAAAGAATTATTTAATATTAGGAGCGAGTGCAGCAGGTATAAATGCTGCAAAGACGTTAAGAGATTTGGACCTAGATTCAAATATAACTATAATATCAAAAGATGAAAAAGTATACTCTAGATGCATGTTACATCATGTTATATCAAATCATAGAACTGTAGAAGAAATAAATTTTGTAGAAGATAACTTTATGGAAAATAATAATATTTATTGGATAAAAAATAAATCCATAAAAAGCATAGACACTAAGAAAAAGAAGGTTGTTATTGAGGGTCAAGAGATAGGTTATGATAAACTACTAATTGCTACTGGAGCATCTTCTTTTATACCTCCTATAAAAAATATAAAAGAAGGGAACTATATTTATACATTAAGAAATATAGATGATGTATATAAAATAAAAGAAAAAGCAAAAATTTCAAAAAAGGCAGCTATAATAGGAGCTGGGTTAATAGGAATAGATGCTTTAACAGGATTAATGGAATATGAAAGTTTAGAATTATCATTAATATATCCAAGTAACTATATATTAGATAGACAGTTAGATGAATATTCAGCGAAGGTATATGAAAGCAAATTTATAGAAAAGGGTGTAAGTCTATATTCTGGCCAATCTGTTAATGAAATTATTTTAGATGAAGAAAATAATGTTTCAGGAGTACAATTAGGTAATGGAACGGTGGTAGAGTGTGATTTATTAATAGTTTCAACTGGAGTTACGCCAAATATAGATTTCATAAGAGAGACCGGTATAGAAAATAATAGAGGCATAGTAATAAATGATAAATGTGAATCAACGGTAAATGATGTGTATGCAGCAGGAGATGTAGTAGGTAAAAATGCAATTTGGCCACTGGCAGTTAAGCAGGGAATAGTAGCAGCATATAATATGGTTGGAATCGAAAGAAATATAGATGATAATTTCACATTAAAAAATAGTATGAATTTTATGGGAATACCAACTGTATCTTTAGGTATAGTAAATTCAGAGGGGGATGACTATGACATAATAACTAGATATGATAATGGTAGTTATAAAAAGTTTATATATAAAGACAATATAATATATGGTCTTATATCTCAAGGTGATATTTCTTATATTGGAGTATTAACACAGCTTATAAAAAATAAAGTTGAGATACCAGACTTAAAAAGTAGAATCTTTGATGTAGGATATTCAGACTTCTTTGCTATGAAAGAAAATGGAGAATTTGAATATAGCATATAAATTAAATAGATTAATTAAAAAGGGCATTAATGTGTTTAAAAATAGTTGATTTTCACCTATTAAAAACAACATTAGCCCTTTTTAAGTTAAATAATTTAGTCGCAAAATAGCTAAAACTTATATTAAAAAATCTAACTATTGTGTGTTACAATAATGTTGAAAGCTTAGTATATGTTGTCATAAAGGAAATAAAATATATGTAATTTTATTAAGGGGGCCTTTAAATGGCAGAAAAAACTTTAAATGTATTTGAAATAGCAAAATCACAAGTAAAAGCAGCTTGTGATAAATTAGGAACAGACCCTGCAGTTTATGAAATATTAAAAAATCCAATGAGAGTACTTGAAGTATCTTTCCCTGTGAAAATGGATGATGGGACAACTAAATCGTTTACTGGATATAGATCGCAGCATAATAATGCATGTGGACCTTTTAAAGGTGGAATAAGATTCCATCCTAATGTAACTATGGACGAAGTTAAAGCCTTATCAACATGGATGACTTTTAAGTGTGGAGTAGTAGGAATTCCTTATGGTGGAGGAAAGGGTGGAATGGCTATAGATCCAAATGATTACTCTAAATCTGAATTAGAGAGAATATCTAGGGGTTATGCAGCAGCGATATCACCAATTATTGGAGAGAAAGAAGATATTCCAGCTCCGGATGTTAATACAAATGGAGATATAATGTCTTGGATGGTAGATGAGTATTCAAAAGTAACAGGGAAATTCCAACCAGGTGCATTTACAGGAAAACCTGTTAATTTTTATGGGTCTTTGGCAAGAACTGAAGCTACTGGATATGGAGTAGCTTTAACAGCAATGGAGGCCGCTAAGAAACTTAATATAGATTTAGGCGAAGTGACAGTAGCTCTTCAAGGTTTCGGAAATGTTGGGAGTTATGCAGGTAAGTACATAACTGACTTTGGTGCAAAAGTAGTTATGGTTGAAGATTCTAGTGGAGTTATATATAACAAAGAAGGAATAGATATGGAAAAACTTATGGTTTATGCTAAGCAACATAGGAGTATAAGTGGTTTTTCAGGTGCTAAAGCTATAGGTAGTAGTGTATTAGTGGCAGATGTAGATATATTAATGCCTTGTGCTCTAGAGAATCAATTAACATCAGAAAATGCAGATAAAGTAAAAGCTAAAATAATTTGTGAAGGCGCGAATGGTCCAACGACTCCAGAAGCAGATGAAATATTTAAAAAAAATGGAGTAGTAGTAGTTCCAGATATATTAGCTAATAGCGGGGGAGTTACAGTTTCTTATTTTGAATGGGTACAGAATTTAATGAGATATACATGGTCATTTGAAGAAGTTCAAAAAAAACAAGAAATATTAATGAAAAATGCTTTTGAAGAAATATGGAATTTAGCTGAAGAATATGATGTGAACCTAAGAACAGCGGCATATATGATGTCAATTAAAAGAGTTGCAATAGCAATGGAAAAAAGAGGCTGGTATGCTGAAATCTCATCAAAGTCATTAGCAAATAATTAATATATATATATATATATATAAAGCTACAGTATATTACTGTAGCTTTAATTATTTAAAATAAAATATAAAATATTAAATTTCTGCATAAGAAAATAGAAGAAGTTACAAAAAACTTTACTTCTCCTTGATGTTCATATATAATTAAATTAAAATGAATAATTAGAATTAATTTTGGATAAAATAATTAATTTAATTATATATTACAAGATGTAAATTTTACTTTGTTTCGCTAACATAAGAATACTATAAAAGTGTAAAAAATAAATTACAAATTAGTTACAAATTTACTACAATCTTGTGTATTAATATTTTATCCGTGTATTTATATAGATTATATAGAGAATTTTGGGAGGAAGTACATATGAAGAAAAAAATATTAGTACCAATGTTTGCATCAGTAATGGCATTATCAATGAATGCAGTAGTAAATGCAGATGAAGTTAAAGATAATAATATAGATAATACTGAAGATAAGACTAGTCAAGATATTATAGATTTAGGTAAATATGAAGAAATTACATATAAAACTGCAGTAGTTAAAGATGGAGTTGCAGTAAAGATAAGAAATGGTGGTAAGGTTAAGCTTGTAGCATATACAGGTGATAGCTTTAAAGCTCTAGCGACTCAAGGGGAATGGGTTGAAGTTTCTGTAAATGGTGAAGACGGATGGATTCCTTCTAGATTTGTTGACATAAAATCAGCTCCAGGTTTTGTTACAGAAGAAAAGGTAAACTTTAGAAAAAATGCAAATACTGATTCTGAAATAATTGAAGAATTATCTAAAGGAAGTAAATTAGAAGTATTAGAAGATAAAGGAGAATGGATAAAGGTTAAAAATGGAGATAAAGAAGGGTATATAAGTTCTAAATATATATCTGATGAAGCTCCAGTAATAGAAGAAGTAGTTGTTGAAGAAACAGTTTCTGAAGAAGCTACAACTAGAGTTTCAAATAATCAATCTTCAAGTAACCAAAGTTCAAATACTCAAAAATCTGATAAGAAAAATAATAGTTCATCAAATAAAACAGAGCAAAGCAATGAGAATGTTCCAGCAGCTAATACATCATCAGCTCAAGCTGTAGTTAATTTAGCTTATTCTAAAATAGGATCTCCATATGTATGGGGAGCAGAAGGACCAAATAGCTTTGATTGTTCTGGTTTAACATCTTACGTATATAAGAAAGCTGCAGGAGTGTCTTTACCTAGAACATCTTCAGCTCAATCAGGATATGGAAAAACAGTAAGTAAATCAAACTTACAACCAGGAGACTTAGTATTCTTCGGTAGTGGAAGTGTAAGCCACGTTGGTATATACATAGGTGGAGGAAATATGATACATTCACCAAAGCCAGGAGAATCAGTTAAAATAACAAGTATAAACTCATCTTACTATTCAGGTAGATTTATAACTGCTAAGAGAGTTTTATAATATATAAATTATAAGGATGCTAAAATGATTGCAAAATCAGGACTAGCATCCTTTTTTGATAATAAATTATTTTAATATATTGACATAAATTTGTAAAAATGATAACCTAACTTAAAGAATAAAATACTTTTAATTTTAGTCCAGAGAGGCTAAAAAAGGAGGAACTAGAAAAATGCTAAAAGGAAGAAATTTAATCCAACCAGAAGACTTTTCTGTTGAAGAAATAGATGAAATATTAGAATTATCTCAAAAAATAATTGACAATCCGTCAAAATATTCCCGTATATGTGAAGGTAAATTAATGGCTACTTTATTTTATGAGCCATCAACAAGAACAAGGTTAAGCTTTGAATCTGCTATGAAAAGATTAGGTGGGCAAGTAATAGGTTTTTCAGAACCTAATTCGTCATCAGTATCAAAAGGAGAATCTCTAGGAGATACAATTAGAACAGTATCAAGTTATGTAGATGTAATAGTTATGAGACATCCGCAATTTGGAGCTGCAAATGAAGCTGTTAAATACACTGAAGTACCTTTTATAAACGCGGGAGATGGAGGAAATCAACATCCAACTCAAACACTTACCGATTTACTTACAATAAAATCTCTTAAAGGAAATTTAGAAAATCATACAATTGGTCTATGTGGAGACTTAAAAAATGGAAGAACAGTACATTCTTTAGTTAAAGCAATGGCTAGATATAAAAATACTAAATTTGTATTTATATCACCGAAGGAACTTGAAATGCCTGAATATATAAAGGAGGCAATAAAAGGTCATGAATACTATGAAACTACTAACTTAGATGAAGCTATAGAAAAATTAGATGTATTATATATGACAAGAGTTCAACAAGAAAGATTTGAAGATAAAGCTGAATATGATAGATTAAAAGATTATTATATTTTAAATAAAGCTAAACTTAATCATGCAAAAAAAGATATGTTAGTTATGCATCCATTACCGAGAGTAAATGAGATAGATACTGATGTAGATGCAGATGAAAGAGCAGTTTATTTTAAACAAGCGAAGTATGGGATGTTCGTAAGAATGGCTTTAATAACAAGACTTTTAGGGGTGGATATAAATGAATAATATATTATTTAGAAATGTTAGAATTGTAGATGCTAATAAAGACTTTAAGACAGATTTACTTGTATCAAATGGTGTAATTTCAAAAATAGATGAAAATATAGAAATTGAACATGAAAGTATAAATATAGTAGATGGAAATGGTTACGTATTAATGCCTTCTTTCATAGATTTACATACACATTTAAGAGACCCAGGATTGACGCATAAAGAAGATTTAGAAACGGGTCAAAAAGCTGCACTAAGGGGTGGATTTACGGTACTTTGTCCAATGGCAAATACAAAACCTGTTTGTGATAATAAAGAAGTTATGGAGTACGTACTTAATAAAGCAAAAGATTTAGATTTATGTGATATAAAGCAAGTATGTGCAATAACTAAAAATTTAGATGGTCAAGAAATGATAGATATAGAACCAATGAGAAAGTATACAGATTTATTCTCAGACGATGGGTACACATTATTTAATGAAGAAATAATGGAAAATATTTTAAGGTTATCTTCTGAATTAGATTTTAAAGTATTAACTCACTGTCAACCAGAGTATGAAATAGTTCAAAGAGACCTAAAGATGTTAAAAGAAGTTGGTGGAAATTTACATATATGTCATATAAGCTTAGAAGATACGTTAAACGAAATAAAAAAATATAAAGATGAAGGCCACAAGTTTACTTGTGAAGTAGGACCACATCACATATATGGATATGGATTAGACTATAAAGTAAATCCATCGTTTGCAAAAGAAGAAGACATGAAAGCTCTAATCCAAGGGATTAAAGATGGATATATAGACATGATAGGAACAGACCATGCACCTCATACAGAAGACGACAAAAAAGCAGGATCCCCTGGAATATCAAATATAGAAGTAGCCTTTTCAATGGTTAATAAGGTATTTAAAGAAAATAATATATCTTTAAATAAACTAAGTGAAATGATGAGTGCTAATCCTGCTAAACTTCTTGGATTAAGCCAAGGATTAATAGAAGAAGGTTTAAGAGCAGATTTAGTTTTAATAGATGAAAATGAAATTGATGTAATAGATACTAGAAAGTTTGTATCTAAAGGAAAAAATAATCCTTTTAATAATCAAAAAGTTATAGGAAAAGTAATAATGACGATAAGAGACGGGAAAATAGCTTATAAAGTAGAGGGGGATATGTAATGTATAAGGTTCTAGAAAACAGATACGTAGGAGAAGATATGTATCTAATGAGAGTTGAAGGTAAATTTGAAGGTAAAATGGGTCAATTCTATATGTTAAGGGCTTGGGATACATATCCATTACTTTCAAGACCAATAAGTATACATGATATAGATGACAATAGTATAAGTTTCTTATATAAAGTATTTGGAGAAGGTACTCAAATATTTAGTAGATTAAAAGAAGGAGATACTATAAAATTAGAGGGTCCATATGGAAATGGATACGAAAAAGTTGAAGGTAAGGTAGCTTTAGTTGGTGGAGGAATCGGGATAGCGCCATTATACTTAGTAGCTAAAAATATAGAAAATTGTGATGCTTATCTTGGGTTTAGAAATGAAGCTATATTAACGAAAGAATATAAAGAATTATGCAATGAAGTTCATATAGTTACAGGAAATACTTTTGTAACAGATATATTAGACGTAGAAAAGTATGATTACATACTAACTTGTGGGCCAACTCCAATGATGGAAAAGTTAGTTAAGATGGTAGAAGGAACTAAAACAAAAATAATGGTATCTCTAGAAAATCATATGGCATGTGGAGTAGGAGCTTGCCTAGTTTGTACTTGTAAGACTCAGTTTGGAAATAAAAAGACTTGTAAAGATGGACCAGTATTTTGGGGAGAGGACGTGATTTTCTAATGGCTAATTTAAATGTTAAGTTTGGAAACATAGATTTTAAAAATCCAGTAGTAATGGCATCAGGAACTTTTGGGTTTGGAAAAGAATATAACGAAATTTATGATATACAAAAGTTAGGTGGAGTTAGTAGTAAAGGACTTACTCTGCAAAAAAGAGATGGAAATAATGGTATGAGAGTTTGGGAGACTCCATCGGGAATGATGAATAGTGTTGGTCTTGAAAATCCAGGGATTCAAGGGTTTATAGATAATGAGTTACAATTTTTTAAAGACTTAGATTTTATAAGAATAGCTAATGTAGGTGGAGGAACACTAGAAGATTACATAGAAGGCGTAAAATTATTAAATAATCAACCAGTAGATATGATTGAACTTAATATATCTTGTCCGAATGTAAAAGCAGGAGGAATGGCTTTTGGTATAAAAAATGAAGTAGCAAGAGATGTAGTAAAAGCAGTGAGAAAAGTTACAGATTTACCACTAATAGTAAAATTATCACCAAATGCTGAAGATATAGTTGGAATGGCTAAAGTATGTGAAGAAGAAGGAGCAGATGGGATTTCTTTAGTAAATACTTTTAAAGCAATGGCAATTGATATAAATAAAAGAAAGCCGATATTTGAAAATGTATATGCAGGACTATCTGGTCCTGCTATAAAGCCAATAGCACTTAGAATGGTTCATGAAGTATGTAAAGCTGTAAATATACCAGTAATGGGCATGGGCGGAATAACAACTTGGGAAGATGCTATAGAATTTATTATGGCAGGAGCAACATGCATACAAGTTGGTACTGCAAACTTTATTAATCCTAAGATAGGCCTTGATATAATAGCTGGAATAGAAAGTTATATGCAGAGAGAAGGAATAGAAAGTCTAGATGAAATAAGAGGAATATTATAAATAATTAAATAAAAAACAATTGATATAATTTGGAGGAGAATATTATGAGTAAAGTAGATGTAGTAGAAATATTAAAGAAAAGTGATGCATTATTAGAAGGACACTTCTTATTATCTTCAGGAAAGCACAGTAATAGATACGTACAATGTGCAAAGGTATTAAGATTCCCACAATATGCAGAGCAAGTTTTAAGTACAGTTGTTGAACAAATAAAAGATTTAGATATAGATTTAGTAGTTGGACCTGCTATGGGTGGGGTTATAGTTTCATATGAATTAGGAAGACAATTAAATAAAGAAACAGTGTTCACTGAAAGAAAAGATGGAGTAATGGAATTAAGAAGAGGCTTTGAAGTAAAACCAGGAGCTAAGATAATAATAGCTGAAGATGTTGTTACAACTGGTAAATCAACTATAGAAACAAAAGAAGCATTAGAGAAGTTAGGTGGAGAAGTAATAGGTGTTGCTTGTATAGCTAATAGAACTTCTAAAGATATCGGAATGCCTATATACAGTGCTATAAAGCTTGAAATAGAAGTACATGAGTCAGATAATTGTCCTTTATGTAAAGAAGGAAAAGTAGACTTAGTGAAACCAGGAAGTAGAGAATTCAAAGAAATCGGAATGTAGTATTATTAGTGTTTTTAAGTAAGGTATTAGGTGATCGGAGCTCGGTGAAATATTTATTTTTCACTGAGCTTTGGATACCTAGATTTGTTTACTTAAGAGCACTTTATTTTTTATGGGAGAATTTAATATAATGATGCTGCGTATAATTTTAATTCTCTTAGGAATAGTTGTGTTATGTCTGAGGTATTTACATCCTTTGGTAGTATGTATGAGAAGTTTCTAGTGAATGTACTATCCAATTCTATTATAGAAACTTCATTATTTTCTACTGCTGGATAAGCTATAAATTTCGATATTATGCTTACTCCAAGTCCATTTTTTACTGATTCTTTTACGGCATAGTTGCTTCCAACTATCATTATATTTTTAGGTAATATCTTATATTTACTTAAGAATAAATCTAAGTACTCTCTAGTACCTGAGCCGTTTTCTCTTAGTATCCATTTTTGATCCTGAAGACTGCTAAATGAAAAATCTTCTGTGTACAAGCGTGGATTATAAGGTAAAATTAAGGCTAACTTGTCTTTTAAAAAATACCCTTTGTTAAAGTTTGAATCATTTAAATTACCTTCGATTAATCCTATATCTAGTATAAAGTTTCTTATATCAGCGCATACCGATGATGTATTTTCTATGAAAATCTCAACATTTATATCCGGATATTTCTCTGAGAATATAGATAGAAATTTAGGTAAAATATAATCTCCGATAGTAGAGCTGGCACCTATTTTTATAGTTCCAGTAATTGTATTAGAATTATTACTAATCTCCCTATATGTTACATCCATTAAGTTTATAATTTCTTTTGCCCTTTTATATAATATATAACCTTTTTCTGTAATAAAAATATTTTTTTGCTTAATAGATCTATTAATTAAAGTTGTGCCAAAATAGTTTTCTAAGTTTTTAATATGGGTACTAACTGTCGGTTGAGATAAATTAAGATGATTTCCTGCTTTTGTAAAATTTTTAAATTCAACGACTGAAATAAATGTTTTTAGCTCTTCAAACAAATTAAACAACTCCTATTATAATTTTATATATGTAAATTTAATTGAAATTAAGTCTGTATAAAAAGTATTTACAGTTATAAGTATATAATAATCATAAAAAAAATCAATGATTATTATTATATATATTCATTTTACTTATGGTTTTTATAAATATATACTATAAATATAAACAAGATTTATACAGAAAATATAAATATGACTTATATAGAAAGGACAGATTATATGAACAAAAAGCATAAAGATTTTACTAAAATTATAAAAGATATAATGCCGGGTTTTGTGGTAGCAGTTTTAGTAGCTGGGTTAAGCATGTTACTTGCTAAGTTTATTCCAAAACTTGGTGCAGCATCAATAGCTATATTTTTAGGAATGTTTGTAGGTAATGTATTTTTAAATCAAGAAATATTTCAAAAAGGATATAAATTTTCTGAAACGGACTTATTATCATATTCAATAGTATTACTAGGAGCAACATTAAGTATATCAACTATATCAGAAATAGGAATTTCGGGAGTTATATTTATAGTATTACAAATGACAATAACTATAATAGGGGCCTTATATATAGGAAAAAAGTTAGGTTTTACAGATAACTTTAGATATATGATGGCTAGTGGAAATGCAGTTTGTGGTTCTTCTGCCATTGCAGCAACTGCACCAGTTATTGAAGCAGATGACAAGGAAAAAGGAATTGCTATAACAATTGTTAATGTTACAGGGATTGTCTTAATGTTTTTACTTCCTGTAATCTCACAGTTTTTATATAATCATGATCTTACTCAAACTTCAGCTATGATAGGGGGTACATTACAGTCTGTAGGACAAGTTGTAGCTAGTGGAGCGATGGTAAGTGAACATACTAAAGACCTATCTACTATTTTCAAAATAGTACGTATAATATTTTTAGTAGTAGTAGTATTTGCATTAGGTCATTTAAAGCATAAATCTAATAAAGAAATATTAAAAGAGGAAGTAACTGATATTGAAAGAGGAAAGATAAAGGTACCATGGTATGTAATAGGATTTTTTATAACATGCGCTTTATTTTCTTTTAATATAATTACTCAAAATGTATCTATGATATGTAAGGAGTTAAGTAATAAGTTTGAAATAATAGCTTTAGCTGCTATTGGTTTAAGGGTAAATGTAAAGGATTTAATTAAGCAAGGAAAAGCAGTTTCATTATATGGATTATTTATAGGAATATTACAAATAGTATCTGCAATAATACTGATCGGAATATTATTATAAAAAATATTTTTAATATATATTAATGATATACTTTTTTATTTAATAGTGTTATAATATTATTCCTTTATCATTTTACTTATATTATAGAATAATAGAGGAATAATATATTACTAAATAGAAAGGTTAGGTTGAATTTATGATAGATGCAAAACTACTAGTTGAAAAAGCTTTTGAAGCTCAAAAATTTGCTTATACACCATACTCTAATTTTAATGTTGGAGCAGCATTACTTGGTACAAATGGTAAGATATATCAAGGTTGTAATGTGGAAAATGCAGCTTATACGCCAACAAACTGTGCGGAAAGAACAGCATTTTTCAAAGCTATTTCTGAAGGACAACGTACATTCTCAGCAATAGCTATAGTTGGAAATAAAGCTGATTCTGAAGAATATGATTACTGTGCACCTTGTGCTGTATGTAGACAAGTTATGGCTGAATTCTGTGATCTTAAAGAATTTAAAATTTATCTAGCTAGAAGTAAAGATGATTACAAAGAATATACTTTAGAGGAACTTCTTCCACTAGCATTTACAGGAGCAAATTTAAAATAAATTAAAATAGGAATGTAGATATCTACATTCCTAATATTTTTCTTATTTCATTACATAGCATATCAAGGTGTTCTGGGTTATTTACTAAATCAACTTCGTTTATGTTTACATATAAAACAGGTGATTGATCATATTCAGCTATCCATTTTTCATATCTATTATGAAGGTTTTTCCAGTATTCTAAATCAACAGTTTTTTCCATTTCACGTCCTCTAAGGTTTATTCTGTTAATTATAGTATCTATAGAACCATCTAAGTATATCATTAAATCCGGTTTCTTTAAATAAGGGACCATATCGTTGAATAAATCTCTATAAGTTATATAATCTCTCTTTGTCATTTTTCCGTTATCGTATAAGTTTCTAGCAAATATTTCCACATCTTCGTATATACTTCTATCTTGAATATTATTTAGCCCATTAGCGTGGATTTCTTTTTGTTGCTTGAATCTTTGAGCTAAGAAATAAAGTTGTAAATGGAATCCCCATTTCTCTTGGTCAGCGTAGAAATCTTCTAAGTACGGATTTCCGTCAACTTTTTCAAAGTGAGTTTCAAACCCAAGTTTATTTCCAACTAAAGTTGTTAAAGTTGATTTACCAGCACCTACATTACCGGCTACAGTTATAAATAAATCTCTACTAGCGGGTGTATTACTTTGGTTTACTAGTTTAAACATTTTATTGTCCTCCTAAAATTGTCATGGCTTCTTTTACTTTGTTTATTATAAATTGTCTATCATTATCATTATTTAAGAAATCTAAATTAGAGTTATCTATTTCTATAATAATAGGTTCTTTGCCCATAAAATTATGTTTTATTGATAATGGATTAAAGTAATATTTATATTCCGTTCCTAATTCTTCAATATAATTTCTATCCATTTGTCTTTCGAAACTTCTATCTCTCATAGCTATTCTTTTCATTAAAACATCGGTACTAGAATTTAAATAGACTATTATATCTGGTTGAGGTAAATCATTTACAAAAGTATTATAAACTTGTTTATATCTATGAAATTGCATTTTATCCAGTGTTAAACCTGCAAATATAAGATTTTTTATTATATGGTAATCACTAACAACTCCGTTACCTTTTGATAATAGATTTTTTTCAGTATCTTCTAATTGTTTTACCCTGTTAAATAGAAAAAATGCTTCAGTTTGTAAAGCATAGCCTTTTATATCTGTATAAAATTTTGATAAAAAAGGATTTTCTTCAACTATCTCTCTAAGAAGAGTATAATTAAAGTATTCATTAAGTATTGTTGCAAGGGTAGTTTTTCCAACTCCTATTGGACCTTCTATAGCAATAAAAATACCTCTCTCGTTCATATAAGTTCACCTTCTACTAATTAATGTCTTATGTATTTTATCAAAAAAGTTTTATTATTTCTACTCTAGACATTTTAAAACAAATTTGCATAGAGTAAAAAGTTTATTTAAATTTACAATATTATGGGTAAATTAAAGTTATAAAATAGAAATAATCGCAGAAATAAGGAGATATAAAATATGAAAGTATACGAAAAAAATAATTCAGTAATATTAGAAGGAATAACAGATTTTGATCCTAAGCATATATTTGAGTGTGGGCAATGCTTTAGGTGGCATAAACAAGAAGATGATTCTTATACAGGTGTAGCGAAAGGAAAAATATTAAATGTAAAAAGAGAAGGAGATACAGTTTATTTAAATAATACTAATCTAGAGGATTTTAATAATATTTGGTTTGATTATTTTGATTTAGGTAGAGACTATACAGAAATAAAGAATATTTTAAAAGGTATGGATGAATACTTAGATAAGGCAAGTGATTTTGGATGGGGAATAAGAATTTTACAACAAGATGGATGGGAAATGCTTATATCATTTATTATTTCATCAAATAATAGGATACCTATGATTCAAAAAGCTATAGAAAATTTATCTAAGAAGTTTGGAAAATATATAGGGGAGTATAATGGAAAAGAATACTACTCATTCCCGACACCAGAAGAATTAAATAAGGCTTCACAAGAGGATATAAGAGCTTGCCAGACTGGATTTAGAGATAAGTATATAAAGAGTACAACTGAGTCAATAGTTAATAATAAAGATGATGTTCGTAGATATATTAATTTAAGTACAGAAGAGTGTTTAAAAGAACTTTTAAAATTTAATGGAGTAGGACCTAAGGTTGGGGATTGTATAGCTTTATTTGGAATGAGAAAATATGATACATTCCCAGTTGATGTTTGGGTTAAAAGGGTAATGCAAGAATTTTATGTAAATGAAGATATGAGTTTACCAAAAATAAGGGCATATGCTATAGATAAATTTGGAGATCTAGCAGGTTTTGCACAACAATACTTATTCTACTATGCAAGGGAATTAGGTATAGGAAGATAGTTCAATAGGGAGGGAATATGAATATTGTACAGGGTTTAATATTAGGATTTTTAGCTATATCCTATATATCAGGGACCATAGTAGCAATGACTATATTACTTGAAAATAGAGATCCTTCTAAAACTGTCACATGGTTATTAATATTTATTTTACTTCCAGGAATAGGTCTAATTATTTATGCTGTTTTTGGAAGAAATTTAAGAAAGATAAAAATATTTAAGACTCAAGAATTAGCAAGTAATATGAAGGAAGAAAAGCTTTTTCAAAATTTAGATGAAATAAACAATCTAATTAGATTAGAGCAAGATACAATAAGTGTAAGTAAATTACTAAAAGATAATGAAGAAGATAATATCAAATTAAAAATAATAAGTTTATTATTAAACACAGGTATGTTTCCTTTCACTACAAATAATAAAGTTGATATATTTGTAGATGGGAATGAAAAGTTTGAACGCCTTATTAAAGATATAGAAAACGCAAAAGATCATATACACCTAGAGTATTTTATAATAAAAGATAGTGATATAGGGCAAAAGATAAAGAACTTATTGATTAAAAAATCTAAGGAAAATGTAAAAATAAGAATACTTTATGATGATGTTGGTTGTTGGAGATTTTGGTTTCACAGAGAATTTTTTAATGAAATGAAGTCTCATGGAATAGAAATAGTACCTTTTTTACCAACAAAATTCCCTCTAATAGGAGGAAAATTGAACTATAGGAATCACAGAAAGATTGTTGTCATAGATGGACGTATAGGGTATACGGGTGGCATAAATATAGGTGATGAATATATGGGGAAAAATAAAAAATTTGGATACTGGAGAGACACTCATATTAGAATAGAAGGAACTTCTGTATATATGTTGCAAATGACATTTTTAATAGATTGGTATTACAACACAAAAGAAGTTTTATTGAATAAGAATCATTTTCCTAGACTAAATAACTTTGGGAATGCGATGATACAGGTGGTAGCAAGTGGTCCAGATAGTGACTGGGAAGCAATACATTATGCTTATTTCTTAGCTATATGCCAAGCTAAAAAAAGTATCTATATTGAGACTCCATATTTTATACCCGATGAAAGTATACTAAGAGCCTTAAAAAGTGCTGCTTTAAGTGGAGTAGATGTAAGAATTATATTTCCTAAGATAGCTGATCATAAAATAGTTAATATAGCTTCTTATTCTTATTTTGATGATATATTAAAGTCAGGAGGAAGAGTGTATCTATATGAAAAAGGATTTATACATTCGAAGATTATTATAATAGATGATTCTATAGCTTCTACTGGATCTGCTAATATGGATTTAAGAAGTTTTATGTTAAATTTTGAAATAAATGCATTTATATATGATAGAAAAGTGATAGATTTAATGAAAGAAGATTTTTTTGAAGATATGAAAAACAGTAAAGAAATTAATAAAGAGGAATTTAAAAATAGAAGTATAGTTCAAAAATCTAAGGAATCTGTAGCTAGATTATTTTCGCCTATTTTATAATTTAAGAATGTCTTAATAAGGGGGATTATGTCTAAAATATGACTTAAAAAAAAACTAAAAAGTGTTGAAAATTATAGGTGATTAGTATATCATAATAATTGTTAGCACTCTTACTTATAGAGTGATAAAAACAGATTGATTAGTATTTTTATTATACATATATTATAAAAACATTTAGGAGGGATAAACAATGAAAATAAGACCATTAGCTGACAGAGTTGTTATTAAAAAAGTTGAAGCAGAAGAAAAAACTGCAAGTGGTATAGTTTTACCCGGAACTGCTAAAGAACAACCTCAAATAGCAGAGGTAGTTGAAGTTGGTCCAGGAGGAATTGTTGATGGAAAAGAGATAAAAATGGAATTAAAGGTTGGAGATAGAGTTATATTCCAAAAATACTCTGGAACTGAAGTTAAAATAGAAGGGCAAGAATACACGATATTAAGACAAAGTGAAATACTTGCTGTTGTTGAATAATTTTTAGGAGGGGTTAAGATGGCTAAAGAAATTAAATTTGCTGAAGATACAAGAAAAGCTTTAGAAACTGGTGTAAATAAACTTGCTGATACAGTAAAAGTAACACTAGGACCAAAAGGAAGAAATGTAATATTAGATAAAAAATTTGGTGCACCGCTAATAACTAATGATGGTGTTACTATAGCTAAGGAAATAGAGTTAGAAGATAGATTTGAAAATATGGGAGCTCAACTTGTTAAGGAAGTTGCTATAAAAACTAATGATGTAGCAGGTGATGGTACTACTACAGCTACAGTTTTAGCGCAAGCTATAATAAGAGAAGGCTTAAAAAATGTAACTGCTGGAGCAAACCCTATACTTATAAGAAAAGGTATACAAAAAGCTGTAGAAGTTGCTGTTGAGGAATTAAAAAATCAATCAAGAACTATAGAAAGTAAAGAGTCTATATCTCAAATAGCTTCTATATCTGCTGGAGATGAAGAAGTAGGTAAGTTAATAGCTGAAGCTATGGAAATAGTAGGAAGAGATGGAGTTATAACAGTTGAAGAATCTAAGACGATGCATACAGAACTAGATACTGTTGAAGGTATGCAATTTGATAGAGGTTTTGTGTCTGCATACATGGTTACAGACGTAGATAAGATGGAAGCTGTTTTAAATGACCCATATATATTAATAACAGATAAGAAGATATCTAATATACAAGAAATTTTACCTGTACTTGAACAAATAGTTCAACAAGGCAGAAAATTATTAATAATAGCTGAAGATGTTGATGGTGAAGCATTATCTACATTAGTAGTTAATAAATTAAGAGGAACATTTGAAGTAGTTGCTGTTAAAGCTCCTGGATTTGGAGATAGAAGAAAGCAAATGTTAGAAGATATAGCTATACTTACAGGTGGTACAGTAATATCTGAAGAATTAGGATATGAATTAAAAGAAGCAGATTTATCATTATTAGGTAGAGCATCATCTGTTAAAGTTAATAAAGAAACTACTACAATAGTAGATGGATCTGGAGAAAAAACTGATATAGAAAATAGAGTTAATCAAATAAAACATCAAATATCAGAAACTACTTCTGAGTTTGATAAAGAAAAGCTAATGGAGAGATTAGCTAAACTTTCTGGTGGAGTAGCTGTAGTTAAGGTGGGAGCTGCTACAGAAGTTGAGATGAAAGAAAGAAAGCTAAGAATAGAAGATGCTTTAAATGCAACTAGAGCAGGTGTTGAAGAAGGTATGGTAGCTGGTGGAGGAACTGCATTAGTAAGCGTAATACCAGCTGTTGAAGAATTAGTAAATACTTTAGATGGTGAAGCTAAAATAGGGGCTCAAATAGTAAGAAGAGCTTTAGAAGAACCATTAAGACAAAT
The DNA here is from genome assembly GCF_014323405.1 of Romboutsia faecis. Classification (GTDB taxonomy): domain Bacteria; phylum Bacillota; class Clostridia; order Peptostreptococcales; family Peptostreptococcaceae; genus Romboutsia_E; species Romboutsia_E faecis. The sequence goes on from NZ_JACRWE010000007.1 coordinate 59,997, forward strand.
AGCTATAAATGCAGGTCTTGAAGGTGCTGTAATTATACAAAATGTTATGAATGCAGATACAGAAATAGGATTTGATGCATTAAATGAAAAATATGTAAATATGATAGAAGCAGGTATAGTTGACCCAACTAAGGTTACTAGAAGTGCATTACAAAATGCTGCATCAATAGCAGGAGTGTTCTTAACAACGGAGGCTGCTGTAGCAGATATTCCTAGTGAAGAACCAATGCCGGGTATGGGCGGCGGAATGCCAGGTATGATGTAATAACGTAGAAAAATAATTTTTAAGTATATATAAGCTGTGTATAATATAAATTTATATTATACACAGCTTTTTTATATACTAAGGGGATTATAAATTATCTGTTTTATTGATTATTTATAATTCGAACTATTAAATATGTAAATAAGAAATTTTGCTTCGAAGAGTTTGAAAATTTAGAATCAATACATAATATGGAAATAAAGTTGTTGAATTTTTAACATAAATATGTTAGTATACTAATATAGTAAGGAAAACGTATTTTAAAAAGGGTTTAGGTGTTAAAATAGGTTTGATTTAGTAAAAAAACTTATAATTAGATTTTGTGTCGAATATTAAAATGAGCAATTTTGGTTAAGAAAATAACAATTGAAATCAAGAAAAGGGGGAAGTGTATGTTAGAAAATATACATGTATCTGGTTTCTCAGATGAAATAAGCAGCGATTTTGATACTCAGCTAGAAACAGTTAAAAACTTAGGTATGGAATACATATCTATAAGAGGAGTAAATGAGAAAAATTTTAGTGAATACACAATTGAAGAAGTTAAGGAATATATAAAACCTAAATTAGATGAATACAAAGTAAAAGTTTCTTCTATAGGGTCTCCTATAGGAAAAGTGTTTATTGATGATGAAGAAGGATTTGAAAAACAAGTTTGTTTACTAGAAAAGATTTGTCAGATGGCTAAGATTCTAGATTGTAAGTATATAAGAATGTTTAGTTTTTATATGCCAAAGGATAAAAATCCAGAAGACTATAAAGATGAAGTTATTAATAAGTTAAGGATATTTACGAAAATAGCTGAAAAATATGATATAGTTCTTCTTCATGAAAATGAAAAAGATATATATGGAGATATATCTAGTAGATGTTTAACAATATTTAATGAAGTTGGTTCTGAACATTTTAAGGGAATATTTGATTTTGCTAACTTTGTTCAATGTATGGAAGACACTAGAGAATGCTATGAATTGTTAAAAGAACACATAGTTTACTACCATATAAAAGATGCTGTGAAAGAAGATAAAGAAAACGTAGTATGTGGAACTGGTCAAGGTAAAATAGAAGAAATTTTAACTGATGCAATAAAAAATGGTTACAAAGGTTTCTTAACTTTAGAACCACATCTTGTTATATTTGATTCATTAAAAGATTTAGAACTAGAAGATGTAAACAGTATAATAAAAAAAGACAAGGGATTAGATGGTAAAAGTGCTTATGCACTTCAATATAACTCTTTAGTTAACATATTAAAGAGCATAGATTTTAGAATAAAGAAAATGGGGGTAGAAAATATGAAACAAGTAAGATTTGGTATAGTTGGTATAGGACAAATGGGTGGATCACATTCAGAATGGTTAGCTGGAGGAAAAGTTGAAAATGCAGTTTTAACAGCTGTTTGTGATGTTAACCCACAAAAGAAAGAATGGGCAGCAGAAAAATTACCTCAAGACGTTAAATTCTACGATAATTATATAGATATGTTAGATAGTGGGGAAATAGATGCAGTTCTTATAGCTACACCTCACTACGATCATCCAGTAATAGCAATAGAAGCATTAAATAGAGATTTACATACATTAGTTGAAAAGCCAGCTGGTGTTTATACAAAAAAAGTAAGAGAAATGAATGAATTAGCAGAATCTAAACCACACTTAGTATTTGGAATGATGTTTAATCAAAGAACAAATCCTTTATACCAAAGAATAAAAGAGATAGTTGCTAATGGAGAAATAGGGGAAATAAGAAGAACTAACTGGATAATAACTACTTGGTGGAGACCACAAGCTTACTATGATATGAGTAGCTGGAGAGCAACATGGAATGGAGAAGGTGGAGGAGTTCTTGCTAATCAAGCACCTCATCAAATAGATTTATGGCAATGGATATGTGGAATGCCTACAAAGGTAAGAGCTAATTTACAATATGGTTCTCATAGAAATATAGTTGTTGAAGATGATGTTACAGCTTTCGTTGAGTATGAAAATGGAGCTACTGGTACATTCATAACTTGTACACATGACATAATGGGAACTGATAGATTTGAAATACATGGAGATAAAGGTAAGATATTAGTTGAAGGAAGTAAAAAAGTAACTGTTAGCAGATTAAAAGAATCTGAAACTGAATTAAATGAAAAAATGACATTTGCAGATGTTGCTAACTTATTTAGAGGACAAGGTATGTCTGATTTAATGGATGTCGAAGAATTTGAAATACCAGACCAATGGGGAACTCAACATATAAATGTTATGATAAACTTTACAAAAGCAATATTAGAAGGAACTCCATTATTAGCACCTGGAACAGATGGAATAAAAGGTGTTACTATAGCAAATGCTATGCACTTATCTAGTTGGTTAGGACAAGATGTAGAAATACCATTTGATGAAGATTTATTCTTAGAAGAATTAGAAAAGAGAAAAGCAGAGGAATTAGAAGCTAAAAAAGAGGCTGAATTAGAAACTGTATAATATATAAACGAAAGAGGGAATATATATGGCACTTAGGGTTGGTGTTATAGGTTTAGGAGATGTTTCAACAGTTCATATTAATGCAATTAAGTTAAGTGATAAAGCTGAACTTGTAGCTGTATGTGACATAGATGAGACTAAAATGAATTTAGTAGAAGGTGCTAATTTTTATACTGACTACAATGAAATGATTGAAAAAGAAAATTTAGATTGCGTTCATATATGTTTACCACATTACCTTCATTATCCAGTTACTAAAGAAATAACTTCTAAAAAGGTCAATGTACTTTTAGAAAAACCTCTTTGTCTTAATACAGAAGAAGTGGAAAAGTTTAATGAATTAGATAAAGAAACAGATGCAAATATTTGCATCTGTTTACAAAATAGATATAACCATACAGTTAAAACTTTATTAGAAGTGATAGAATCGAAAAAGTATGGAAATGTAAAGGCAATAAAAGGTATAGTAGCTTGGAATAGACCAGAGTCATATTATACTACTAAGCCTTGGAGAGGCAAAATGGAGTATTCTGGCGGTGGTGTAATGATAAACCAAGCAATACACACAATAGACTTAATTCAACTACTTGGTGGAGAGATAGAGTCTGTTAAAGGTAATATAAGTAATTTATTAAATTATGATATTGAAGTTGAAGATACAGCTATGGCTAATATAAACTTTAAGAATGGTGCTAGAGGTACTTTTATATCGACTATAGCTTATGCAGATAATTCTAGTGTTGAAATAGAAGCCATATTTGAAAATATAAGATTTGTGATAAAAGATAGTACACTTTACAAGTATGAGAATGGAACTCAAGAAATAGTTGTTAAAGATAAATTATTTGAAGGTGCAAAGCATTATTATGGATCAAGTCATGCAGAGCTTATATCTAACTACTATAATTGTCTAATTAATGATACAGATAATTATATTAGAGTCAGTGATGCATCTAATTCCATGAGAATTATTGACAGTATTAGGAATTCATCTAAAGAAGAAAAATTAATTAATTGGGGGAATTAATATGAATAAACCAACAATAGGCGTTCAAATGATGATGCTTAGAAATAAGATAGAAGAATTAGGTATAAAAGAAACTTTTAAAAAGGTTAAAGAAATAGGATTTTCTACAGTAGAACTATCTCAAGTTCCTATGACTCCAGAAAATGTTGAAGCAATAAGAGAATCATTAGACGAATTAGGTATGAGAGTTTGCGCAACTAGTGGAGCTTTAAAAGCGATGGCTCCAGGTATGAAAATGGAAAACTTAAGAGATGATTTTGATAAAATAGTTGCAGATACTAAAGCTTTAGGATGTAAATATATAAGAATAGGTATGATATCTTTTGATTGTTTAGGCTCTAAAGAGAAAATAGTTGAGTATACAAAAGAATTAAATGAAATGGGAAGAAGGCTTAAAGAGCAAGGTTTAGAGTTATATTATCATAATCATCATGTTGAATTTGCCAAATATGATGGTAAATACATAATGGATATAATGGCTGAGGAAAGTGATCCAGAGTACTTAGGATTTGAGCTTGATGTTCATTGGTTACAAAGGGGTGGAGTTAATCCTTTAGAGTGGATTAAGAAACTAGAAGGAAGAACTAAAATACTACACATAAAAGACTATAGAATAGCTCAAACTTTAGATTTATCAGGTGGTATGCAAGAAATAATGAGAAGTTTAGCTGAAATGGTACAATTTGCTGAAATTGGTGAAGGAAGCTTAGATATGAAAGCAATAATAGATTTAGCAACAGAAACAGGCGTAGAGCATATATTCATAGAGCAAGATGATACATATGGTAAAGATCCATTTGAAAGCTTAGAAATAAGTGCTAGAAACTTAAGAAAATTAGGTTTTGGAGATAGATTTTAATTTATTCTTCATGTAAGTTTATAGATTTATTATATTGTTTAGCATTGTTGTGATATTAAAATTTCGACAATGCTAAACTTTAAAATATGAAAGTTAAAGAAATATCAAAATTTTTAGAGAATATATTGCGGATAGTATTTGAGTATGTTAGTATTCTAGTATAGAAAACGTTATCCTTTTGTGGATTATATATAAAGTAGAAGGATGGAATTATAAGGGTTATCAAATGCGCAAGGGGGATTTTAAGCGTTTGGTTTCATTTTTAACGATTAGGAAAACGTTATTCTAAAACCGAAAAAGGGGGAGTTAAAAATGAGTAATATGCAAAGTGAAGTAAAAAAATTAAATAAGTCTTTTGAAAATGAAAATTTATACAATGATTGTCCTAGCTGGCGTTTAGCTCTATTTGCTTTAAACAATACAGCTACGAATCTTTATATGTGGGGTATGATGTACTTAGCTAATTATGCCACAGGTATTGCTGGATTAATGGTTACTGTAGTTGGATTTATATTAACTGCAATGCGTATATTTGATGGTATAACAGACCCAGTTGTTGGATTCTTAATAGATAAAACAGATGGTAAATTTGGTAAGTTCAGGCCATATATGGTTATAGGTAATATTATATTAGGTATAATGACTTTTGTAATATATAAAACAGTTCATTTAGTTCCAGAAAACTTTAGATTAATATACTTTGTATTATGTTATGCAGTATATATAATTGGTTATACTTGCCAAACAGCTTGTACAAAAGCAGGTCAAGCATGTATGACTAATAATCCAGCAAAAAGGCCTAAATTTGGTTTATTCGATGCAATATACAATGCAATACTTTTTACTGGAATGCAAATGTACGTTGCAAGTTACTTAGTTCCAAAACATGGGGGATTTGGAAATATTTCATTATATCATGAATTAATAACTTTAGTTATAATAGGTTCAGCCATATTAACAGTTTTAGCAGTATATGGTATATGGCCAAAAGATAGAACAGAGTTTTTTGGTCTAGGAAATAAATCTGTAGAAGTTAAATTCCGTGATTACTGGCCAGTATTAAAAGGAAATAGAGCGCTACAAATGCTTGTAGTAGCTGCTTGTACAGATAAGATAGCATTAAGTGTTGCTCAAAATGCTACAGTGGGTATAATGTTCTTTGGTATAGTTATGGGAGATTATTCTTTAAGTGGTACAATTGGTATGATTGTTTTGATACCAAATATAATAATAACTATGATAGGAACAAAATACGCTCAAAAGCTTGGACAAAAGAAAGCTTTAGTTGTAGGAACTTGGGTCTCAATGATTTCATACGTAGTATTAGTTGCAGTATTAGTTTTAGGTGATCCTACACAAATACGTTTAAACGATATGGGATTAATGACTATAGTATTCTTAGTAGTTTATATAATAGCAAAAGGAGCTACTGGAGTTTCTGGAGCCTTTGTTATACCTATGATATCGGACTGCGCGGATTATGAAACTTACTTAAGTGGACGTTTCGTACCAGGAATGATGGGAACATTATTCTCATTTATAGATAAGTTAATATCTTCATTTGCAACAACGATAGTAGCATTTTCAGTTGCAGCAATAGGGTTTACGGATAAAATGCCAGATATAACAGATGCATATACTCCACAATTATTTTGGGTAACTATGTTCTTATTTGCAGGTATGCCAATAATAGGATGGATATGCTCATTAATTGCTATGAAGTTCTATCCGCTTGATAAAGAAAAAATGGAAGAAGTTCAAACTCATATACAAGAAATTAAGAACTCTGAGCCTGAATTAGTTTAATATATAAAATGTGGTTTAAGGATGAACTCATATAGAGTTCATCCTTTTTGCATATATTTATATATGAAAGGTGACATTGTATATAAATAATGGGTAATTTTATTATTAAATTTAAGAAAATAAGTAAGAAGAAATATTTGTTTTGAATAATTTTAAAAAGTATTATTAGGAAATTAAGATAGTTAAAAAAATATCAAAAAATACATAAATTTATTGAAAAAAGTATTTAAGTATGTTAGTATTCTAGTATGAAGAAAAACGTTATCCCTAGGTTAAATACAGAAATGTAAGGAATCTTATATTAATAAAATGCAAGATAAAAAAATAACATTAAATTATAAAAATGGGAAATCGTTAAAAATAATAAAGGGGAGAGTAAATACAAGATGAGTCAACAAACAACTAATTACAACCGCGCAAAAACTTGGCAAATAGGATTATTTGCATTTAACAACACGGCAACAAATGTTGCAATGTGTTTAATGGGGTACTTAGCATTTTTCTCACAAAACGTTCTTGGAATAATGGCAGCAGTAATAGGGGTTATACTTACAAGTATGAGAATATTTGATGGTATAACAGATCCAATAATAGGCTTATTTATTGATAAAACAGATGGTAAGTTTGGTAAATTCAGACCATTCATGCTAGTCGGGAATATAATTATAGTAACTTGTATGTATTTAATATTTGCAGTTGTACCAACTTTAGATAATGACATTAAACTTCCGGTTTTAATAGGTGTATATATAATATACATATTTGGTTATACATTCCAAACAGCTTGTACAAAAGCAGCACAAGCTGTCTTAACTAATGATCCAATGCAAAGACCAATATTCGCAATATTTGATAGTATATATAATACAATTCTATTTGCAGTTGCTGGTCTTATAATAACATCTATATTACCGCCTAAGTTTGAAAAAGGAATGTTAGATCCAGGATTATGGAAACAAGTAGCAATTATGTTTGGAGGATTATCATTCTTCCTAACAATATTAGCGATGATAGGAATATGGGGAAAAGATAGAAAAGAATTCTTTGGTGTAGGAAAAAAAGATGAACAAGTTAAGATAAAAGATTACTGGCCGATAATAAAGGGAAATAGAGCTATACAAATGTTAGTTGTTGCGGCATCTACTGATAAATTAGCAGGGAGTTTAGCCCAAGCAGCTACAATATACTTCTATGGAAATGTATTATTAAATGTATCTTTATCAGGAGAGATAGGAGCGATAATGACACCGATGACAATATTAGTAACATTCATAGGTGTTGGTTATGCGAGAAAGATGGGACAAAAGAAAGCATTTGTAGTTACAACTTGGGGAAGTATGGCAATGCTTATAGCACTTTTAATTATACAGCCATTCGATAATATATCATTAACAGCTTTAAACTTTAATACAATATTATTTATGGGATTAACATTATTACAAAGAGGTTTTATGAATGTATCAGGAAATATGGTTATACCAATGATAGCAGATTGTGCAGATTATGAAACATATAGAAGCGGAAAATTTGTACCAGGTATGATGGGAACATTATTTTCTTTTGTAGATAAATTAATATCCTCATTCTCATCAACATTATTAGGAGTAGGATTAGCTATGATAGGACTTGGAAATGCAATAATAGAACCAGGTACAGCAGCAACAGGAAGTTTCTTCTGGTTAATTATGGGATGTATGTATATAGTACCTATATTAGGTCATTTAGCGTCTATAATAGCTATGAAGTTTTATCCATTAACTGCAGAGAAAATGGAAGAAGTACAATATGAAATAGAAGCATTAAAAAATAAAAATACAGTTGCTTAATATACATAAAGCTGAGTTGTTAAAAATCAACTCAGCTTTATGTATATATTGAATATATAATATATTATGTAAAGTAAAATATAAAGTCATTGGGTTAGTAAAGAGGGTAGGGACAATGGAGTTAAATAATAATAATATAAAAATGGTTTATGATCATATAAGTGAACTTGTATGTTTAAATCTTATTATTTTTAACAATTTAGAAAATTCATTATCAAGAATCAATAGTTACAAAACATCTGAAAAGATAGAGCAGATTGAACATGACGTATATAAATTAATTAACAATGCTATAAAAATTAAAGATAGTACATACGTATATTTTGTTGAGAATGAAATGAAATTAAGGTATATGGGATTTGGAATATATGATAATGAAAAATACGTAGGAGTTATTATTGCTGGACCATATGTTAAGAGTGAAGTAGATGAAGTATCACAAGGAAATAGTTACTTTGGAGAGATTTATGATGTATTACCGATTATAAGTGATAAGAAAGAAAAATCTATATCATACATATTTAAAAATTTAATCAGTGATAGTTTGATAAAAGTTTCTTACTTGGAAATTGATAATAAGAAAGATTTGTTAAAAGACGTCAAAAAAGTTTCTAATAACTATGATATGGATGTAGTATCTGTAAAAAGAAGATATTTAATGGAAAATGAATTAATACATTGTATTGTTCAAAATAACCCAGAAAAAGCTTTAGGGATTATCTCAAATAAATTTTTTCAATTTGGAAATAAATTTTCAAATTATAAATTAAAAGATAAAAAAATTTTTGCATTAGATATGAATACTTTAATGAGAAGGGCATCTGTAGAAAGCAACGTAGATCCATATATAGTCCATAATATTTCTGAAAAAGTTATAAAGAATATAGAGTGGTCAAGGGAAGCTAAAGAAATAGATATAGTAATAAATAAAATGGTTAGGGAGTATTGCTTTTTAATTAGCAATCATGTAACACAAGGATACTCTATATTAGTTGCAAAGGCTATAAAGTACATTACTTTGAATTTTACTGAGGATATAAGTTTAAAGGATGTGGCAAAAGCACTTTGTGTAAATCCATCTCATTTAGCTAGAAAATTCAAATTTGAAACTGGAAGCACGGTTTCTCATTGGATAAATAAAAGTAGAATAAGGGAATCTAAACTCCTTCTTAAAAATAGACTATTAAGTATAGAGGAAATAGCATATCGGGTTGGATATAACAATAAAAATTATTTTACAAAGATTTTCAAACAATTTGAAAATAAAACTCCAAAAGAGTATAAGTTAAGTGATAACTAATTTATATTTTAGAGACTATGAAAATGTAAAAATAGTAATTTTCTTTTAAAAAATTACTATTTTTCTATTTTATATAAAATAAAAACAGAAAGTAAGAAAACTTAAAATAAATATGTAGAAAAGTATGGAATCTAAAGGAAAAAGCTAAATAAAGGTCTGCTTTCTAACTAGGTTAAAAAAATATCAATATACGATAAAAAAATATCAAAAAAGTATTGTAATGGTAAAACTAGTATGCTAATATTGTAACATAGCAACGAAGGAAAACGATAACAAATAGTTAGAAAATCGAAGTAAATATTGAAATTAATAGATTTGTAAAGGAATTATAGATTATTATAACTGAATGATAAAAAACTAACAAAATCCTTCGTGGTTGGTAAAATAAATCATAGAATACTAGGGGGAAGTAAAATGTCAGCAAATACAAATAACATAACTTATAACAGAGCTAAGACATGGCAAATAGGTCTTTTTGCTCTAAACAACATTGCAACAAACTTTTATATGTTCTTAATGATGTACGTATCTTATTATGCAACTGGTGCAGCAGGAATAGCAGTTGTTCTTATATCTTCTTTATTAACATCTATGCGTATGTTCGATGCAGTAACTGATCCAATAATAGGATTTATAATTGATAAAACAAATACTAAATTTGGGAAATTTAGACCTATGATGGTAATAGGGAATATTATATTAGCAATTAGTACATTAATATTATACAATTTTACTCATAGATTACCTGAGGGAAATCCAAGAGTGATATTCTTTGTAGTAATGTATGCAATTTATGTTATAGGATACACATTCCAAACAGCTTGTACAAAAGCAGCTCAAGCTTGTTTAACAAATGATCCAGCTCAAAGACCATTATTTACAAGATTCGATAGTTCTTATATGTTATTAATGGGAAGTGGTATAGCTATGTATACTTCTTCATACCTAGTACCTAAGTACGGTGGATTTACATTACCAGCGATGACAGAATTCTCAACATCAGCTGTTATAGCATCAGCAATATGTACAGTGCTTGCTATAATAGGTTTATGGGAAAAGGATAGAGAAGAGTTCTTTGGTATAGGTGATAAAGGTGCCAAAGTTAAGTTTAAAGATTATTTAAGTGTATTAAAGGGAAATAGAGCTATACAAATGCTTATAGTATCAGCTGCAACTGATAAATTAGCATTACAAGCGGCAGGAAACTCTTCTGTTATGGTTATGTTATACGGAATAGTAATGGGTAACTATGCTTTATATGGAAAAATGTCATTAATAACAATGTTACCAACATTTATAATAATATTAGTTGGAACTAAGTATGCGAGTAAATTCGGTTCTAAAAAGGCATTAGTTGCCACAACTTGGTTATCAATAATAGGATATTTAGCATTATTCTTAGTAATATTTATAGGAGATCCAGCTCAAATATCATTAGATAACTTTGGTATAATGACAGCTCTTTGGATAGGTATATATTGCTTAGCGAACGGTGTTAAATCTGTTTCAAGTAGTATAGTTATACCAATGATAGCAGACTGTGCAGATTATGAAACTTATTTAACTGGAAGATACGTTCCAGGTATGATGGGAACTTTATTCTCATTCGTTGATAAAATGATATCATCATTTGCGACTACAGTTGTTGGATTTGTTGTAGCAGGAATAGGATACACAGCTACAATGCCAGAAGTAACAGATGCATATACACCTGCGTTATTCTGGGCAACAGCATTCTTATTCATAGGTCTTCCAATAATAGGATGGGTATGTTCATTAATAGCAATGAAATTCTATCCATTAGATGATAAGAAAATGCTAGAAGTTCAAGCTAAATTAGATGAAATAAGAAAAGATGAAAATCAAGCTTTAAATGCATAATAGTTAAATATATATAAAGAGTATTATTTTATAAATTCTATATTTATTATAGATTGTAAAGTAATACTCTTTTTTTATAAAAAATTATTATTTTATAATAATCTACATTATAAATACTGTATAATATATAGAAATAGTATTTATGTAAAGGGAGCTATATATGGACTTAAGAGAATTATTAGATGATGTGAAAAATAATAAGATAGATATAGATGTAGCTATGAAAAAGCTTAAAAATTTACCTTATGAAGATTTAGGGTATGCAAATATAGATCATCATAGAGAGGTAAGGACTGGTTACCCAGAAGTAATATATTGTGAAGGTAAAAGTGATTATCAAATTTTAGGTATAATTGAGAAAATGATAAAAAAAGATAGCAATATATTAGGTACAAGATGTAGAAAAGAAACTTATGAAAAAATAAAACCAATTTATCCTAATGCGGAATATGATCAACTTTCAAAAATATTAAAGATACAAAATCACCCTATAGAAAATATAGGAAAAGGAAAAATTGTGGTTGTTACAGGTGGAACTTCGGATATACCAGTAGCGGATGAAGCTTATCACACTGCTCTTTTTTTGGGAAACACTGTTGAAAGAGTATATGATGTAGGAGTAGCTGGAATACATAGATTACTAAGTAAAAAACACATAATAGATAGCGCAAGAGTAATCATAGTAGTTGCAGGAATGGAAGGAGCTCTTCCGAGCGTAGTAGGTGGGCTTGTAGATGTACCTGTTATAGCAGTACCAACTTCTGTAGGTTATGGAGCCAATTTTGGTGGGTTATCAGCGCTTCTTACCATGTTAAATAGTTGTGCATCTGGTATATCAGTAGTTAATATAGATAACGGTTTTGGAGCAGGATATTTAGCTTCAATGATCAATAAACTAAATTAAGGGGAAAGTAAAATGGAACAAAGAATTCTTTACTTTGATATAGTAAATGGAATATCTGGAGATATGACATTGGCAACACTGTTAAATCTAGGAATACCGAAAGAAATATTTTTAGAAGAATTAAGTAAGTTAAATTTAAATGATGAGTTTGAAATAAAAATAGTTTCTAAAATTGAAAGTGGAATAAAGGGAACAAATGTAGATGTTATTATAAAAGAAGAAAATGCACATAGACATTTAGTAGACATATTTAGTATTATCGATAATAGTAGATTAAATGATAATGTAAAAAATATGGCTAAAAAAATATTTATGGTTATAGGTGAAGCTGAGGCTAATGTACATGGAACAACTATTGACAAAATACATTTTCATGAAGTTGGAGCCATAGACTCTATAGTAGATATTGTGGGGACATCGATACTTATTGATTTATTATGCGTAGATAAAATATATGCAACAAACGTTCCTGTGGGATCAGGGTTTGTAAAATGTGATCATGGAATAATGCCTGTTCCAGCACCTGCAACCTTAGAAATATTAAAGGGGGTTCCTATAAAGTTAAATTCAGTTAAGGGAGAATGTACAACTCCTACTGGAGCAGCTATAATAAAGGCCTTATGCCATGAATTTATAGATGAGTTGGAGTTTGAGCCAAAACAAATAGGATATGGAATGGGACATAAAAAATTTGAATTACCGAACATGCTAAGAAGTGTTTTAGGCATAAAAAAAAACAAAAAATAGTTTATGAGATAATCTGTAATATTGATGATATGTCTTCTGAAATATATTCTTATTTATATGAGAAAGTTTTAGAAGAAGGTGCATTAGATATATATACAGAAAGTATATATATGAAAAAAAATAGACCTGCAATTAAATTATGTATTTTATGCAAAGAATCAGATTTAGATAAGTTTATAAAAATTTTGCTTAAAGAAACAAGTACTTTTGGAGTAAGATATAATACATATAACAGAGAAGAGCTCAAGAGAAAATTTGAAACAATAGATACCAAATATGGAAAAATTAAAGTTAAGCTGGGATACTATGATAATGAATTAATTAAGGCAACTCCTGAGTATGATGAATGTAAATTAATAGCAAAAAACTACGATATTAGCTTGAATGAGGTGTTTTTTGAAATAAACTGTATAATAAAGCAGAAAATTGATACGAAATTATTGACATAGTAAATAAATTTTGATAAATTTATATACACCTAAAGAAATAAAAATTGAAATTAAAAGTCACTCGTATATACCCAAAAATAAGGTTTGGGAGTCTCTACCGGGATACCGTAAATATCTTGACTATGAGTGGAATTATTATTAGCAAAACATCAGATAAAGTGAATGTATAGGCTGATTATATATCCCTGTATGTTAGCTATAAGTAGATGTTTTGAAGACCTGTATAGTAATTTCACTTCTAAGAAAATTATTGAAGTTACTATACAGGTTTTTTATTAACTATTTTTAATACGAACAAAATTTAAAATATATAATAAAAAATTCGATAAAGCAAATAATGAAAGGAGAAACACTATGGCAACGATAATAAAAGAAGGTTTAACGTTTGATGATGTTTTATTAGTTCCACAAAAATCTGAAGTATTACCACAAAATGTAAGGACGGAAACGCATCTGACAAAAAAGATAAAACTTAATATACCTTTAATGAGTGCTGGAATGGACACTGTAACAGAATCTAAAATGGCTATATCTATGGCTAGACAAGGTGGAATAGGTATAATTCATAAGAATATGACGATTGAAGAACAAGCGTTAGAGGTTGATAAAGTAAAAAGAAGTGAAAGTGGTGTTATAGTAGATCCTTTCTATTTAACTAAAAATCATACAATACAAGATGCAGATAATATTATGGCTAGATATAAAATATCTGGAGTTCCTATTGTAGATGAAGATAATAAATTAATTGGAATAATTACAAACAGAGATATAAAGTTTGAAGATGATATGGAGAAAAGTATTGAAGAAGCTATGACTAAAGAAAATTTAGTTACTGCTAGAGAAGGAATTGATTTAGTAGAAGCACAAGCAATACTAAAGAAAAATAAAATAGAAAAATTACCTATTGTAGATGGTGAAGGCCATTTAAAAGGTTTAATAACAATAAAAGATATAGAAAAGAAAATACAATATCCTAATTCAGCTAAAGATTCACATGGAAGACTTTTATGTGGAGCAGCAGTAGGAATAGGTTCAGACCTTATAGAAAGAGTTACAGCATTGGTTAAGGCTAACGTAGACGTAATAGTTTTAGATAGTGCACATGGTCATTCTAGAGGGGTAATAAATGCAGTAACAAGAATAAAAGAAGTATATCCAGAACTTCAGGTAATAGCAGGAAATGTTGCTACTGCACAAGCTACAGAAGATTTAATAAAGGCAGGGGCAGATTGTGTTAAAGTTGGGATAGGGCCTGGATCAATATGCACAACAAGAGTTGTTGCAGGAATTGGTGTCCCTCAGTTAACAGCAGTTATGGATTGTGCTGAAGTTGCATCAAAATATGATACACCGATAATAGCAGATGGTGGTATAAAATACTCTGGAGATATAGTTAAAGCATTAGCAGGTGGAGCAGCGGTTTGTATGATGGGATCAATGTTTGCTGGTACAGAAGAAAGTCCAGGGGAAACAGTTCTTTATAAAGGAAGATCATACAAAACATATAGAGGTATGGGATCTATAGCAGCTATGGAAAGAGGATCTAAAGATAGATACTTCCAAAATGATGCTAAGAAGTTAGTTCCAGAAGGTGTTGAAGGAATGGTACCGTACAAAGGCAAAGTTGAAGATATAGTATTCCAAATGATAGGTGGAATAAGATCAGGACTTGGATACTGTGGGTCGGAAACGATAGTTGATTTACAAGAAAAAGCTCAATTTGTAAAAATTACAGCGGCATCTTTAAAAGAAAGTCATCCACATGATATAACAATAAGTAAAGAAGCACCAAATTATAGTTCACAAGGAGATATGTAAACAAATGAAAAAGCATGAATTAGTACTTGTAGTTGATTTTGGGGGACAATATAATCAATTAATAGCAAGAAGAGTAAGAGAAAATAATGTATATTGTGAAATAATACCATATACTACAGATATAGAGACAATAAAAGCAAAAAATCCAAAAGGAATAATATTTACAGGTGGACCTAATAGTGCATACTTAGAAAATTCTCCTTCAATATCAAAAGAAATATTTGAAATTGGAGTGCCAATACTAGGGATATGTTACGGAGTACAAATAATGTCTCATGTATTAGGTGGTAACGTAAGAAAAGGTAATGCGAGTGAAAAAGAATATGGAAGAACTGAAATAACATATGAAGAGTCAGCTTTATTTGAAGGAATGTCTACAAATATAGTTTGGATGAGTCATACAGATTTAATAGATAGAACTCCAGAAGGATTTAAAATAGTTGCTCATACTAAAGATTGTCCAGTAGCAGCTATGGAAAATACAGAAAAGAAACTATATGGTGTACAATTCCACCCAGAAGTTGAACACTGTTTAGAGGGAGACAAAGTTCTTACAAACTTCTTATATAATATTTGTAAAGTAAGTGGAGATTGGACTACAGATACATTTATAGAAGATAAAATAAACGAATTAAAAGCTATAATAGGTGACAAGAAAGTATTATGTGCATTAAGTGGTGGGGTTGACTCATCAGTAGCTGCAGTGCTTGTACACAGAGCTATAGGAGATAACTTAACTTGTGTATTCGTTGACCATGGTTTACTTAGAAAAAATGAAGGTGACGATGTAGAAAGAATATTCAGAGATAAGTTTGATATGAACTTAATAAGAGTTAACTGTGAAGATAGGTTCTTAGGCAAGTTAAAGGGAGTAACTGAGCCAGAAGCTAAGAGAAAAATAATAGGCGAAGAATTTATTAGAGTATTTGAAGAAGAGTCTGCTAAATTAGGGAAAATGGACTTCTTAGTACAAGGAACGATATATCCAGACGTAGTAGAAAGTGGACATGGAGAAGCTGCTACTATAAAATCACACCATAATGTTGGTGGAATACCTGAAGATATAGAATTCCAAATAGTTGAACCATTAAGAGAATTATTCAAAGATGAAGTTAGAAAAATAGGTTTAGAATTAGGGATAGAAGAAGGATTAATATTCAGACATCCATTCCCAGGACCAGGATTAGGAATTAGAGTTATAGGAGAAGTTACAAAAGAAAGATGTGACATCTTAAGAGAAGCTGATGCTATATATATGGATGAACTTAAAAAAGCTGGTTTATATAGGGAAATATGGCAAGCATTTGCTACATTACCAGACGTAAAGACTGTTGGAGTTATGGGAGATGAAAGAACTTATGCTTACTTAGTAGGTTTAAGAGCCGTTACATCTTCTGACGGAATGACTTCTGACTGGTATAAAATGCCATACGATGTTTTAGAGAAAATATCAAATAGAATAGTAAATGAAGTTGATGGAGCAAACAGAGTAGTTTATGATATAACTTCTAAACCACCAGGAACAATAGAGTGGGAATAATATAAAAATAGGGGGCAAATTTAATTATAATAAATTAATTTATTATAATTAAATTGCTCTTTTTTATTTTAAAATATAGACAACATGTAATGACATCTAGGAGGAAACAAAATGAAATTTAGGAAAATAGTAGCTTTAAGTACAGTTGCAATTTTATCTGCATCTATGTTAGTTGGTTGTGGAGATAAATCATCTCAAGGAAGTACAAGTAAAACTGTAAAAGTAGGTATGGTAGCAGATACTGGTGGAATAAATGATGAATCGTTTAACCAAAGTGCATGGGAAGGTCTTCAACAAGCAAAGAATGATTTTGGCATTGAAATAAAGGTTATAGAATCTAAACAAGCATCGGAGTATATATCGAATATAGATAGCCTTATAGATGAAGGTATGGACTTAGTTATAGGTGTAGGAAATACAATGAAGGATGATATAGAAACAGAAGCTAAAAATTATCCAGAACAAAAATTTGCAATAATAGACGAAACTTATGACTCAATACCTGAAAATGTAACACCTATATTATTTAAGGAAAATGAAGCGACATTCTTGACTGGCCTTATAGCAGGAAAAATGACTAAGACTAATGAAGTTGGATTTATAGGTGGTATGGAAAATAGTGTTATATCTAGATTTGAATATGGATTCAAGTATGGTGTAAAAATATCTAATAAAGATGCAGATGTTAAAGCTCAATATGCAGGTACATTTGCAGATGCAGCAAAAGGTAAATCTATAGCAAATCAAATGTATGGAAATAACATAGATATAATCTTATCTGCTGCAGGTGGAACTGGGCTAGGTGCTATCGAATCTGCAAAAGAAAATAATAAATATGCAATAGGTGTTGATAAAGATCAAAGTAGTTTAGCACCAGATAATGTATTAACTTCAGCATTAAAAAAGGTAAATGTTGGTGTATATGATACAGTTAAAGAATTAGTAGAAGGAAGTTTAAAAGGCGGAGAAGCTAAAATATATGGTTTAAAAGAAAATGGAGTTGGAATACCGGATTCTACTGAAAAACTTGTACCTAAAGATGTACTAGATTATGTAAATACAATGATGGAAAAAGTTAAAAATGACGAGATAAAAGTTCCTGCTACTAAAGCAGAGTATGATTCTAAAAAATAAATAAAGTAGGCTAGGTTAATGAGATTAAATATGAATTTAACCTAGCTATTTTTATTTTTAAATAAAACACGAACTATTTTGTTGAAAAAAATAGAAATGTTTAAATTCTATTGCAAAAATATGTACTATATAATATAATAACTAATGTAAAGTTAGCAATTATTCGAACTATAAAAATAAAAATAATAAAAAGTAATTGGAGGGTGAATATGCAAGCTACTCAAGCCAGTAATAAAGGTTTATTAGAAAAAGTATTCAAATTATCAGAGCATAATACAGATGTAAAAACGGAAATAATAGCAGGTATAACAACATTTATGACTATGGCATATATACTTGTTGTTAATGTAAATATTCTTGGTGAAACAGGGATGGATAAGAATGCAGTATTTGCAGCGACAGCAATAGCAGCATTCATAGGATGTGCAGCGATGGCACTTTTAGCAAACTACCCTATAGCATTAGCACCAGGCATGGGTCTAAATGCATTCTTTGCTTATACAGTAGTATTAGGAATGGGACATACATGGCAATTTGCTTTATGTGCAGTACTAATAGAAGGAATTATATTTATAATACTTACAGCGACAAATGTTAGAGAGAAAATTATAGATTGCATACCACCCGTATTAAAACATGCAGTTACTGCAGGTATAGGTCTTTTTATAGCTTTTATAGGATTAGCAAATGCAGGATTAGTAGTAAATGGATCAACAATATTAGCGTTAGGTAATATGAGAGACCCGTTAGTTTTATTAACAATAGCGGGAATTATAATAGCGAGTATATTAATCGCTAAGAACGTAAAAGGAGCATTCCTTATAGCTATGTTAGTTATATCAGCAATAGGTATGACTTTTGGACTTGTAAATTTACCTCAAGGTATAATATCAACAAATGTACCGTCTGTAAAACCATTATTCTTACAAGCATTCAGCGTACCAACTAATGAAATATTTAGTTTAAAGATGTTAGTAATAGTGATAACATTCTTATTTGTAGATTTATTTGATACAGTTGGATGTTTAGTAGGTGTAGCATCAAAAGGAAATTTACTAGATGAGAATGGAAAACTTCCGAGGGCTAAGCAAGCTTTATTTGCAGATGCAATAGCAACAACAGCAGGTGCATTATTAGGAACATCAACAGTAACATCATATGTAGAAAGTGCATCTGGTATCGGAGAAGGTGGAAGAACTGGATTAACAGCAATGACAACAGGAATACTATTTTTATTATCATTATTCCTATCACCATTATTTATAGCAGTACCTACGCAAGCTACATCACCAGTACTTATAATAGTAGGTGTAATGATGGCTAGCTCATTAAAAGAAATAGACTTTAATGACTTTACTAATGCAATACCAGCGTTCTTAACATTAGCAATGATGCCATTTGCATATAGTATAGCTGATGGAATAATATTTGGTATAATATCATTCACAATATTAAAATTAGCAACAGGAAAATCAAAAGAGGTTAATATATACTTAATAGTATTATCAATACTATTTGCCTTAAAGTTTGTATTTATAAACCATTAAAATAAAATTTATTATAAAGTAAAGGCTATAAACTTAGTAATTTCTAAGTTTATAGCCTTTTAATTTTAAAATACTTAATTATATTTAATTATAATTAATGAGCAGGTTATGATTAGAATAAACCAGAAATAACTCCATCTTCATTTATATCAATCTTTTCAGCAGCAGGAACTTTTGGTAGTCCAGGCATCTTCATTATATTTCCCGTAAGAGCGACAATGAATCCTGCACCAGCAGATACATTTAATTGTCTAACAGTTATTTTGAATCCACTAGGCCTTCCTAATTTAGTTGCATCATCAGTTAAAGAATACTGAGTTTTAGCCATGCATATTGGCATATTTCCAAAACCTAAGGATTCTAGCTTATCTAATTCTTTTTTAGCTTGGGATGTGAAGATTACACCATCAGCACCATAAATCTTTGTAGCAATAGCATTTATCTTATCTTCAATACCTAATTCATTTTCGTAGCAAAATTGGAAGTTGTTTTCTTCTTCGTCTATTAATCTTAATACTTCCTCAGCTAGTTCAATTCCACCTTCACCACCATTAGCCCATACTTTTGACACAGCAACATTAACACCTAGTTCTTGACACTTTTTCTTAACTAAATCAACTTCAGCTTCTGTATCAGTAGGGAATTCATTTATAGCAACTACAGCCGGTAGTTTGAATACTTGTGTGATATTTTCTACATGTTTTAATAAATTTGGAAGACCAGCTTCTAAAGCTTCTAGATTTTCATTATTTAATTCTGTTTTAGAGGCTCCACCATTGTATTTTAGTGCTCTAACGGTAGCTACTATTATGACTGCAGACGGTTGAATATCAGCCATTCTACATTTTATATCTAGGAATTTTTCTGCACCAAGGTCTGCACCAAATCCACCTTCAGTAACTACATAATCAGCAAAATTCATAGCCATTTTAGTAGCTATTACAGAATTACATCCATGAGCTATATTTGCAAATGGTCCACCGTGTATAAATGCAGGAGTACCTTCTAATGTTTGAACTAAATTAGGCTTTAATGCATCTTTTAATAAAGCTGCCATAGCACCGTTAGCTTTTAAATTAGATGCTGTGACTGGTTGCCCTTCATAGTTATAAGCTACGATTATTTTTCCTAATCTTTCTTTTAAATCAGCAATATCATTTGCAAGACAGAATGCAGCCATTACTTCTGAAGCGACAGTTATATCGAATCCATCTTCTCTAGTAACTCCGTCTACCCTTGAACCTAGTCCATCGACTATATTTCTAAGTTGTCTATCATTCATATCTACGCATCTTCTCCAAGTTATGCTTCTTAGATCTATATTTAGCTCATTTCCTTGATGTATATGATTATCTAACATAGCAGCCAATAAGTTATTTGCAGCTCCTATAGCATGTAAATCTCCTGTAAAGTGTAAGTTTATATCTTCCATAGGTATTACTTGAGAATAACCTCCACCAGCAGCACCACCTTTTATTCCGAACACAGGCCCTAAAGATGGTTCTCTTAAAGCAACTAATGTGTTTTTGCCTAGTTTAGATAAAGCATCAGCAACACCGATAGTTGTTGTAGTCTTTCCTTCTCCAGCTGGTGTTGGGTTTATTGCAGTTGTTAATATAACTTTTGCTTTTTTATTAGTATTATTTCTTTTTAATAAATTATAATCAACTTTAGCTTTATATTTCCCATATAAATCTATATCATCTTCTTTTATATTTAGTTTTTTTGCTATATCTCTAATATCTTTGGGCTTAGCTTCTTGAGCTATCTCAATGTCTGATTTAAATGCCATAAATAATCTCCTCCATAAGTTATAAGTATTCAATAATTTATCTATAAATAAATAATAAATATAAAATAAAAGTTATTATTGAATTTTAATTTAGTATTGATAATTATACCATTAATTTACTTTCTAAAACTATTTATCTAAATTATATCATAAAATTCGTATTGGTACATATAATTTAAATTTTATGTCTAAAAGTAATTGATAATATGAAATAATATTAAATATTGAAATATCAACGAAATTACTTCATTAATTAGATTTAAAAGGTTGGTAAAATAAAAATATTAGTTGCAATAATGTGTATATTATAATAATATTTAGTTATAAAGTTCGTATTATAGCACGGATGATATGCGGTTAAATAAATTTAGATATAAAGAAAAGAGGGAAATTGATGAAAGTAGCAGTAGTTATGGGATCAAAATCAGATTATCCTAAAGTTCAAGAAGGTATAGAGTTATTAGAAAAATATGGTGTAGAGGTAATAGCAAGAGCCTTATCAGCACATAGAACTCCTGTGCAATTAGCTCAGTTTTTAAATGAAATAGAAGGTGAAGTCGATGTAATAATAGGAGCAGCAGGAAAAGCTGCACATCTACCAGGAGTAATAGCTTCGCAGACATTAATTCCTGTTATTGGATTACCAATAAAGTCATCGACTATGGATGGATTAGATTCACTTTTATCAATAGTTCAAATGCCAAAAGGAGTTCCAGTTGCTACAGTAGCAATTGATGGGGGGGTAAATGCCGCTTTATTGGCACTTCAAATAATGAGTTTAAAATATCCGAAGATTAAAGACGATTTAGTTTTATATAGAGAAGAAATGGAACAAAAAGTATTAGAAGACGATAAAAACTTAAGGGGGTAATACAATGTTATTATATGAGGGAAAAGCAAAACAAGTTTATTCAACAGAAAATGAAAATGAGTTTATAGTTTATTTTAAAGACGATGCAACAGCATTCAATGGAGAAAAAAAAGCAACAATATCATCAAAAGGAATATTAAATAACAAAATATCAACAATCATGTTTGAAATGTTACACGATAATCAAATCAATACACACTTCGTAAAAAGTTTATCAGATAGAGAAATGTTAGTAAAAAAAGTTGAAATATTGCCACTTGAAGTAATAATTAGAAACATAACAGCGGGTTCATTCTGTAAAAGATATGGAATAGAAGAAGGTTTAGTTTTAGATGAACCAATATTTGAACTAAGCTATAAAAATGATGAATATGGAGATCCGATGTTAAATGAAGATCATGCAGTTGCAATGAAACTAGCAACTAGAGGAGAAATAGCATTCTTAAAAGATCAAACCTTAAAAATTAATGAATTAATGAAAGAGTTTTTCTTAAAAATGAACTTGAAATTAGTAGATTTCAAATTAGAATTCGGTAAAGATGTAGATGGAAATATTATATTAGCTGATGAAATATCACCTGATACTTGTAGACTATGGGATGTACACACAAATGAAAAGTTAGATAAAGATAGATTTAGAAGAGATCTAGGTGACCTTGTTCAAGGTTATGAAGAAGTTCTTGCTAGAATGAATTGTAAATAGGGGGAAATTCTTATGTGTGGTGTTGTAGGTATTTATTCGAAAGATAAAGATATAGCTAAAGAATTATACTATTCTTTATATTCTATACAACATAGAGGTCAAGAAAGCTGCGGGATAGCAGTTGTTGATGGAGATAATATAAAATACAAAAAAGATATGGGATTAGTTGGAGATGTATTTAAGGAAGATGAACTGTCTAAATTAAGTGGAAATATGGGCATTGGTCATGTTAGGTACTCTACAGCAGGTGGAAGTACTTTGGCAAACTGTCAACCTTTAGTTGGAAGTTGTAGGAAGAGGAAACTTGCAATTGCTCATAATGGTAATCTTGTAAATGCAAATTATCTAAAAGATATGTTAGAAGAAGATGGATACATGTTTCAAGCTAATTCGGATACAGAAGTAATACTTTATATACTTGCTAGATATTACAAGGGAGATATAGTGGAAAGTTTAAAGATAACTATGGACTATATAAAGGGAGCGTATTCTCTGGTAGTTATGGGAGAAGATTCTTTAGTAGGAGTAAGAGACCCACATGGATTTAGACCTCTTATTTTAGGAAAAAAAGGCGATGAATATATATTTGCATCAGAAAGTTGTGCAATAGATATACTTGGTGGAGAAATAATAAGGGACGTAGAACCAGGAGAGATAATTGTAGTTAAGGATGGGAAAGTTAAGTCTTATCACTATTCTGAGAACTACAAACCGTTAATGAGAAGTTGTATATTTGAGCATATTTATTTTGCTAGAAATGATGCAACTATAGATAATGTAAATGTATATAATTTTAGAGTAAAATGTGGAGAAATATTAGCACAAGATGAAGATATAAATGCAGATATAGTAGTACCAGTTCCAGATTCTGGTTGGGCAGGAGCTATAGGATATTCTAATGCAAGTGGATTAAAGGTAAGTGAAGGTCTTGTAAAAAATAGATATGTTGGAAGAACGTTTATAAAGCCAACCCAAGAAGAAAGGGAGATAGGGGTTAAGATAAAACTAAATCCATTGTCTACAATAGTGAAAGGAAAATCAGTAGTATTAGTAGATGATTCAGTGGTTAGGGGAACTACTTCTAAAAAAATAGTTCAGTCTCTAAAAGAAGCAGGAGCAAGTGAAATACATCTTAGAATTACGTCTCCTCCAGTGGAATATTCATGCTACTACGGAATAGATACACCAAATCGTTCTAATTTAATAGCTTCAAGTAATAGCGTGGAAGAGATGAAGGAATATATTGGATGTGACTCATTAAAGTTTTTAAGCATAGAAGGGATGATAGATGCTACAGAAAATAAAGCTACTTTCTGTAAAGCTTGTTTTGATGGAGACTACCCGGTAAAGAAAATTGACAAGGAGGAACAGTTATCATGTTAACTTACAAGCAATCAGGTGTTGATATAGATGAAGGAAATAGAGCAGTTGATCTTATAAAAGGAAAGATAAAAACAACTTATGATAATAATGTAATTGGAGATTTAGGAAATTTTAGTGGCTTATATAGTTTAAAAGATTTTACGAATATGACAGAACCTGTATTACTTTCATCTACAGATGGAGTTGGAACTAAATTAAAGCTAGCTCAAATGATGGATAAACATGATACAGTTGGTATAGATTTAGTGGCAATGTGTGTAAATGATTTAATATGCCAAGGTGCAAAACCCTTATTTTTCTTAGATTATATAGCTACTGGAAAATTAGTTGCAGAACAAGTGGAACAAATTGTTAGTGGAATAGTAGAAGGATGTAAAATGGCAGGATGTGCACTTGTTGGTGGAGAAACTGCTGAAATGCCTGGTATGTATTCAGAAGGTGAATATGATTTAGCTGGATTCTCTGTTGGTATAGCAGATAGAGAAAATATAGTTTATGGTAATAACGTAAAATCAGGGGATACATTAATTGGTATAGCATCAAGCGGTGTACATAGTAATGGATTCTCTTTTGTAAGAAAAATATTCTTAGACAAATATGGATACACATTAGATCAACATATAGAAGAATTAGGAATGACTTTAGGAGAAGCTCTTTTAACTCCTACAAAAATATATGTTAAATTAGTTTTAGATTTAATGGCAAAGCATGAGTTAAAAGCTATTGCTCACATTACTGGTGGTGGTGTAATAGAAAATATAACTAGAGTTATACCAAAAGGTTTAGGAATAAATATAGAGAAAAATTCTTGGGAAAAACCAGCTATATTTAAGATGATAGAGAGCTTTAATACAGTAGATGATAGAGAACTTCACAAGAGTTTTAATATGGGTATTGGCTTAGTTTTAATAGTGGATAAGGAAAATGCTAATAAAATAGTTGATTATATAAATACTACAGATGAAAAAGCTTATATCGTAGGTGAAGTAGTAGATACTCATGAAGGAGTAGAATTATGCTAAATATAGGTGTTTTAGTTTCTGGTGGAGGAACTAATTTACAAGCTATAATAGATGAAACTTTGGCAGGAAATATAAATGGTAAAGTTAAGGTTGTAATATCAAATAAAGAGAATGCTTATGGATTAGAAAGAGCAAGACAAAACAATATAGATGCAATTTTTGAAACTGATGAAGATGGGATAATAGATGTTTTAAAGGAACATAATATTGATTTAGTTGTTTTAGCGGGATATTTAAAAATAATAAGCCCTAAGTTTGTTAATGAGTTTAGAAATAAAATGATAAATATTCACCCATCATTAATACCTTCATTTTGTGGTAAAGGATATTATGGACAAAAGGTTCATCAAGGTGTTATTGATTATGGAGCTAAGGTAACTGGTGCTACAGTTCACTTTGTAGACGAAGGTGCAGATACAGGACCAATTATTATGCAAGAAACTGTGGTAGTAAAAGATAACGATGATGCAAGCTCTTTAGCAAAAAGAGTCTTAGAAATAGAACATAAGATTTTAAAGAAGAGTATTAGTCTTTTCTGTGAAAATAAATTAAGTATTCATGGTAGGAGAGTGTTTATAAATGAGTAAAAGAGCATTGATAAGTGTAACAGACAAAAGCGGAGTAGTTGAATTTGCAAAAGAATTAAACAATCTTGGATATGAAGTTATATCTACAGGAAATACATTCAAAATGTTAAAAGAAAATGGCGTTAATGCTATTCAAATAGATGAAGTTACTAAATTTCCAGAAATGTTAGATGGAAGAGTGAAAACCCTAAATCCATATATACATGGTGGAATTCTTTATAAAAGAGATGATGAAAATCATGTAAAAACAGTAGAAGAGTTTAATATAGGTTCAATAGATTTAGTAGTTGTAAACTTATATGATTTTGAAGGGACTTTAAAGGCTGGAAAATCTCATGAAGAAATAATAGAAAATATAGATATAGGTGGACCATCTATGATACGTTCTGCTGCTAAAAACTATAAGGATGTAACAGTGATAGTAGATATAAAGGATTATGATATGGTAATAGATAAATTAAAGAACGATGATTTAACTTTAGAAGATAGAAAAAAACTATCATATAAAGCATTTTCAACTACAGCTAGGTATGATGCACTTATATCAAGCTACTTTGCAGGAGAAGTAGGAGATAATTATCCTGAAATATTAAATTTAACATTCCAGAAAGAACAAACTTTAAGATATGGAGAAAATCCACATCAACATGGAGTATTATACTCTCAACCGAATGCGAAAAATCCAATATTAAATTATGAACAATTAAACGGAAAAGAGTTATCTTTCAACAATATAAATGATTTACATGGTTGTTTAGAAGTTATGAGAGAATTTAAAGATAATGAAGAAGTAGTTTCAGTGGCTATAAAACATACCAACCCATGTGGAGTTGGTTTAGGGAAAAATTCTCTAGAAGCATATACTAAATGTTATGAGGCTGATACAGTTTCAATATTTGGTGGAATAGTTGGTATAACTTCTACAGTAGATGCAGCTACAGCTCAAAAATTAAATGAAATATTCTTAGAAATAGTAGCTGCTTATGATTTTACTGAAGAAGCTTTAGAAATACTTAAGAAAAAGAAAAATTTAAGAGTTCTAAAGTTAGCTAAGATAGAAAAAAGTTTACAACCATATGATATGAAATTTTTAGATGGAAAACTATTAATACAAGATAAAAATAACTCCTTAGCAGATAAGTATGAAACTGTAACAAAAGTAGCTCCTACTAAAGAGCAATTAGAAGATATGGAATTTGGTATGAAGGTTGTTAAAAATATGAAATCAAATGCTATAGCTATAGTTAAAGATGGAATGACTTTAGCTTTAGGATGTGGGCAAACTTCAAGAATATGGGCTTTAAAAAATGCTTTAGAAAATAATAGTGACAAAGATTTTAATGGTGCAGTACTTGCTTCAGATGCATTCTTCCCATTTAATGACTGTGTAACATTAGCAAATGAATATGGAATTAAAGCGGTTGTTCAACCAGGTGGTTCAATGAAAGACCAAGATTCTATAGATGCTTGTAATAAATATGAAATGACAATGGTGTTTACAGGAATAAGACATTTCAAACACTAGGAGGATAAATTATGAGAGTGTTAGTTGTAGGTGGTGGCGGAAGAGAACACGCTATCTGTTGGAAATTAAGTAATGAACAAAATATAGAAGCAATATTTTGTGCACCAGGGAACGCAGGAATTGAAAGTGTGGCTAAGTGTATAAGGATTGGTGACAGTGATATAGATGAACTTCTAAGTTTTGCAAAAGATAATGCAATAGACTTAACAATAGTAGGACCAGAGGTTCCACTTGTTAAGGGTATAGTTGATGCTTTTGAGAAAGAAGGTTTAAGAATCTTTGGACCAAATAAAAATTGTGCTCAATTAGAAGGTAGTAAAGCCTTCTCTAAGGATTTTATGATAAGACACAACATACCTACTGCAAAGTATAAAGAGTATACGGATTTAGATGAGGCCATCATTGAGGTAGACAGCTTTGGTTATCCAGTAGTAATAAAAGCCGATGGTTTAGCAGCAGGAAAAGGTGTTGTAATCCCTACAAATAAAGAAGAAGCAGTGGCTAATTTAAGAGAAATGATGCAAGATAAGAAGTTTGGAGATGCTGGTAATAAAATAGTAATAGAAGAGTTTCTAAAGGGAACTGAAACATCTATATTAGCCTTTGTAGACAATAACACTATAATGCCTATGGTAAGTGCAAAAGACCATAAGAAAATATATAACTATGAAGAAGGTCCGAATACAGGTGGTATGGGTACTTTCTCTCCAAGTGAGATATATACAGATGAGTTAGCTGAAAATATAAAAACTAATGTATTAGATGCAACATTAGAAGGATTTAGAAAAGATAACTTAAATTACAAAGGTATATTATTTGTAGGGCTTATGATAACTGAGGATGGGCCTAAAGTTCTTGAGTATAATACAAGATTTGGAGATCCTGAAACACAATCAGTTTTATTTAGATTAGATACAGATTTAAATAAAATAATGAATGCAATTATAGATAATAAATTAAGTGAAATAGAAATAAATTATAAGAATGAAGAAGCGGTTTGTGTAATGCTTACATCAGGAGGATATCCTGATTCTTATGAAAGAGGGAAAATAATAACTGGGATACAAAATCTAGATAAAGATATAGTGGTTTTTCATAGTGGAACTAAGATGGTAGATGGAAACTTAGTTACAAATGGAGGAAGAGTAATTGGAATAACTGCAAAAGCAGAGACAGTAAAGGATGCAGCAGCAAAGGTATATGAAAATATTAAGAAAATAAGTTTTGAAGGTATGCATTATAGAACTGATATAGGAGTTTAAATTTTTCTAAAAAGATGGGGGAAAAGGCATGTTAAATACTGAAAATGTCAAAAGAATATTAGTTGAAAAAAGACAAGGCTTTGACCTTGAAGCTAAAGCTTTAAAGAAAGATTTAGTAGAAAGTTTACACATAGATACTATAGAAGATATAAGAGTATTAAATAGATACGATATAGAAGGTATATCTGATGAAGCTTATGAGAATGCAGCAGAAAGTATATTTTCTGAGCCAAATCTAGATGTTGTTTATC
The DNA here is from genome assembly GCF_014323405.1 of Romboutsia faecis. Taxonomy (GTDB): domain Bacteria; phylum Bacillota; class Clostridia; order Peptostreptococcales; family Peptostreptococcaceae; genus Romboutsia_E; species Romboutsia_E faecis. The sequence continues at coordinate 88,970 of NZ_JACRWE010000007.1, forward strand.
ATGAAGAAATATCTAATCTAGATAAAAAAAATAAAAGAGTATTTGCGATAGAGTATTTACCAGGTCAATATGATCAAAGAGGAGACTGGGCAGCTCAATGTATACAAATAGTTAATAATGGTGTTAGACCTACTATAAATACAGCAAGAGTATACATATTAAGTGGTAATATAACTGATGAGCAATTTGATAGAATAAAAAGCTACTGTATAAATCCAGTAGATAGTAGAGAAGCAAATTTAAATAAGCCACAAACTTTAAAGATAGAAACTGAAATACCTACTTCAGTAGAAATATTAGATGGATTTACTGATTTAAGTAATGAAGGGTTACAAGATTTCTTAAAAACAAGAGGTCTCGCAATGACAATACTTGACTTAGAACATATTCAAAAATACTTTAGAGATACGGAAAAAAGAAATCCTACTATAACAGAAATAAAAGTGTTAGATACTTATTGGTCAGATCACTGTAGACATACTACTTTTATGACTGAAATAGAAGATGTTCAAATAGATGAAGGTAAGTATACAAATATAGTTAAAGAAGCTTATGATATGTATCTTGATTCAAGAAGAAAAGTTTATGTAGATAGACAAAAAGATATATGTCTAATGGATATAGCTACTATAGCTATGAAAGAGTTAAGAAAAGATGGTAAGTTAGAAGACTTAGATGTAAGTGAAGAAATAAATGCATGTAGCATAAATGTAGATGTTGAAATAGATGGTAAAGTTGAGCAATATTTAGTAATGTTCAAAAATGAAACACATAACCATCCAACTGAAATAGAGCCATTTGGTGGTGCAGCTACTTGCTTAGGTGGAGCTATAAGAGACCCATTATCAGGGAGAAGTTATGTATATCAAGCTATGCGTGTAACTGGAAGTGCAGATCCTAGAACGTCTTTAGAAGATACTTTACCAGGAAAGCTAATGCAAAGAAAAATAACTACTGAAGCAGCTCATGGATACAGTTCGTATGGTAACCAAATAGGGTTAACTACAGGTCAAGTTGCTGAAGTTTATGATGAAGATTTTGTGGCTAAGAGAATGGAAATAGGTGCAGTTATAGCAGCAGTTCCTAAAGAAAATGTAGTTAGAGAAAGACCTAAGGCAGGAGATGTTATAATACTTCTTGGTGGGAAAACAGGAAGAGATGGATGTGGAGGAGCAACAGGTTCTTCTAAAGAGCATAGTGAAGAATCTATACTTACTTGTAGTGCTGAAGTACAAAAAGGTGATGCACCTAATGAGAGAAAGTTACAAAGATTCTTTAGGCATAAAGAAGTCGCTCAGATGATAAAGAGATGTAATGACTTTGGGGCAGGTGGAGTTTGTGTTGCTATAGGTGAGATAGCTGATAGTTTAGATATAAACTTAGACTTAGTTCCTAAAAAATATGATGGACTTGATGGAACTGAACTTGCAATATCAGAATCTCAAGAACGTATGGCAGTTGCTATAAATAAAGAAAATAAAGATAAATTTATAGAATTAGCTAAAAAAGAAAACTTAGAAGCTACTCATGTTGCTACAGTAACTAATACAGGATATTTAAGAATGTTTTGGAATGGAAAAGCAATAGTAGATGTTAATAGAGAATTCTTAGATACAAATGGTGTGAAACAAACTACGAAGGTTCATGTTAGTAAGGTAAATGAGGAAAAAACTTTCTTTAATTTTAATAAAGATACAAATAATAGTGGGTGTTCATCAACTGATGGAGTTTGTAGATGCAAGATATCAGAAGGTTTATTAGATATAGCTATAGCTAAAGAAGTTTCATTAAAAGACAAATTTATAGAAATTTTATCTGATTTAAATGTTTGTTCACAAAAAGGGTTAGTAGAAAAATTCGATAATACGATAGGAAGTAATACTGTACTTATGCCGTTTGGAGGTAAATACCAAAGTACACCTTCCCAAGGTATGGTTGCAAAGATACCTGTTCTTGGTGGAGAAACAGATACTTCTACAATAATGACATATGGATACAATCCTAAAATAGGAAAATGGAGTCCGTTCCATGGAGCTTTATATGCAGTAGTTGAATCTGTGTGTAAACTTGTGGCTATTGGGGGTAACTATAAGACAACAAGGCTTACTTTACAAGAATATTTTGAAAAGCTTGGGGATAACCCAACTAAGTGGGGGAAACCATTCTCTGCTTTACTTGGGGCATTCTATGCTCAAAATAAACTTGAAATACCTGCAATAGGTGGTAAGGATAGTATGTCTGGAACATTTAAAGATATAGAAGTTCCTCCAACATTAGTATCATTTGCTGTGGATACTGTGGATGCAAAACAAGTAGTATCACCAGAATTTAAGAAAATTAATTCTAAGGTAGTAATGTTATGCACAGAAAGATTAGAAAATGGTGTTGTTAACTTTGATGAATTAAAGAAAAACTTAGAGAAATTAAGGGAACTTATACACAATAATCAAGTGTTATCAACATATGCACTAGGGTTTGCAGGTTTAGGTGAAGCTATAAGTAAGATGGCTTTTGGTAATAAGATTGGATTTGAATTTAATGAAGAATCTAGTGACTTATATGAAGATGTAAATAAATTATTTGAAGCTAACTATGGAAATATAGTTATTGAATTAGCTGAAGATAATTTAAGTTTATTAAATGGATATAACTATATTTTATTAGGTAGTACAACAGAAAGAGAAAGTATAGTTATATCAGAAGAAGAAATAGAATTAGATGAACTATACAAAGTGCATTGTGATACTTTAGAGTCAATATTCCCTACTAAAACTATAGACGTTGATGATAAGATAGAAACTATTAACTTTATATCAGATGGAAAAGCTAAAAAATCATCTATAAGTATAGCATCACCTAAGGTGTTTATACCGGTATTTCCAGGAACAAACTGTGAATATGACTCAGCTAGATCATTTGAAAAAGCAGGTGCGAATGCAAGTGTAAAAGTATTTAGAAATTTAACTTATCAAGATATAGAAGAATCTATAGACACAATAGTTAAAGAAATAAAATCTTCACAAATGATTATGATACCAGGAGGATTTAGTGCAGGAGATGAACCGGATGGATCAGCTAAATTCATAGCTACAGTATTTAGAAATGAAAGAGTGTCAGAAGCTGTAAATGAATTTTTAACTAAGCAAGATGGACTAATGTTAGGAATTTGTAATGGGTTTCAAGCACTTATAAAACTTGGATTAGTTCCGTATGGTGAAATAATAAAACCAAGTGAAGATGCACCAACGCTTACTTACAACAACATAGGTAGGCATCAATCTAAAATGGTTCAAACTAGAATAGCTTCTAACAAGTCTCCTTGGTTAGCAAATACAAATGTGGGAGATATTCATAGTATAGCTATATCACATGGTGAAGGTAAATTTGTAGCTAATGAAGAAACTATGAAAATGTTGATAGAGAATGGACAAATAGCTACTCAATATGTAGATTTCGATGGAAAAGCAACTTATGATATAGACTTTAATCCTAATGGATCTTTCTATGGTGTTGAAGGTATAACTAGTATAGATGGAAGAATACTAGGTAAGATGGGTCACTCAGAAAGAATTGGAAATCAAGTGTGTAAGAATATATTAGGCGAAAAAGATCAAATGATATTTGAATCAGGAGTTAAATACTTTAAATAGAATCAAGAGCTGCCATTTGGTGGCTCTTATTTTATTGATAAAAATCACTTGTATATAAAATAAAATTTTTATAATAAACTCTTAGCACTCAATGCTTGACAGTGCTAACAAAAGTGTTATAATTAAAGTTGTAAGGAAGGTGATATACATGAAATTAGTACCTAGAAGAAATAGAGGATATTTATTTAGTGATAGTTTTTTTGATGATCTATTCGAAGATGAATTTTTCAAACCAATGAATTATCAAAACATGATGAAAGCTGATATTCAAGATCAAGGTAAAAATTATATTGTAGACATGGACTTACCTGGATTTAAAAAGGAAGATATAAGAATATCTTTAGAAAATGGTTATTTAACAGTTAATGCATCAAAAGATGAATCAACAGAAGAAAAAAATGAAGAAAAAAACTATATTCACAGAGAAAGATATACAGGACAATGTTCACGTAGTTTCTATGTAGGAGATAGTATAAAAGAGGAAGATATAAAAGCTAAATATATTGATGGTATATTACAAATAATAGTTCCTAAATCTAATGTGAGAGAAATAGAGCCTAAAAAATATATATCAATAGATTAAAAATAATATGATAGATAATTATTAAAATTTAAAGTATAGCAAAATAAATTTATAGGATATCAAGGTTAAGGCTAAGATATATGAGTTAATCGTAATTTATATATTTTATCCTTGCCTATAGATATACTATAAATTTTTGATTTTATAAACTAAATGATATTATCAAAAGGAGGTAGTACTAGTGCCAGTACAAAAAGGTAGCATATCAATACATACAGAGAATATTTTTCCTATAATAAAAAAGTGGTTATATTCTGATAAAGATATATTTATAAGGGAGCTTATAAGTAATGGTTGTGATGCAGTAAGTAAGTATAAGAGATTAGTTTCGTTGGGAGAAGCTAATTATAATGGGGAAAATAAGTATAAGATAACTGTATCAATAAACAAAGAGGAAGGAACTCTATGCTTTACTGACAATGGTATAGGTATGACAGAAGAAGAAATTGAAAAATATATAAATCAAGTTGCTTTTTCTGGAGCAGAAGATTTCTTTAATAAATATAAAGATAAGATGGAAGAAGCTAATGATATAATAGGCCATTTTGGTCTAGGATTTTACTCTTCGTTTATGGTATCTAAAAAAGTACAAATAGACACGATGTCTTATATAGAAAATGCAGAACCAGTTAGGTGGGTATCAGAAGATGGCCTTGAGTATGAAATATCTAAATCTGATTATAGAACAGAAAGAGGTACAAGCATAACACTATACTTAGATGATGATAGTAAGGAATTTTTAAATGAGTATGATGTAAGAACTGTGATAGAGAAATACTGTTCATTCTTACCAGTTGAAATATATTTAGAAACTTCTGATAAGAAAGATGGAAATGATAATAATGAAGTTGATATAAAGCCTTTAAATGATGTTAACCCACTATGGTTAAAATCACCTAAGGATTGTACAGATGAAGAATATAAAGAGTTTTATAGAAAAGTATTTAATTCTTTTGATGAGCCATTATTCTGGATTCATTTAAATGTAGACTATCCATTTAATTTAAAAGGGATATTATACTTCCCAAAATTAAATAATGAATTTGAGCTAGTTGAAGGAAAGGTTAAACTTTATAATAACCAAGTATTCGTAGCGGATAATATAAAAGAAGTTATACCAGAATTCTTATTATTACTTAAAGGTGTAATAGACTGTCCAGATTTACCTTTAAATGTATCTAGAAGTTTTTTACAAAATGATAGAGATGTAAGTAAAATATCTAAACATATAGTTAAAAAAGTAGCTGATAAATTAAAATCTTTATTTAAAAATGAAAGAGAAGAATATAATAAATTCTGGGATGATATCCAAGTATTTATAAAATTCGGATGCTTAAAAGATGAAGGTTTCTACGATAAAATAAAAGATTATATACTATTTAAAGATATAGATGGAAATCATATTACTTTAAGTGATTATAAAGAATCCTCAAAAGGAAAACATGAGAATAAAGTGTTTTATATAAGTGATGAAAAACAACAATCTCAATATATAAAATTATTTAAAGACTATGGATTAAACGCAGTAGTATTAGATTCAAGTATAGACAATCATTTTATTTCACTTATGGAGTATAAAGAAGCAGGTACTAGCTTTAATAGAATAGACTCAGATATATCGAGTGTATTAAAAAATAAAGAAGAATCTAGTATATCAGATGAAGATAAAAATCAATTGAAGGATTTATTTAAAAATATATCAGGAGATAAAATAAAAGAGTATTCTGTTGAAAGTTTAAAAAATGAAGAAATACCAGCTATGATACTAGTATCAGAACATACAAGACGAATGATGGAGATGCAATCTAGATTTTCAGGTATGGATTTAGGAATGGGTCTTCAAGAAGAAAAAACTCTTGTTATAAATGAAAAGAATCCTATAATACAAAAAATACTATCATTAAAAGATAATAAGGAAAAGAAAGAAAATATAAACTTAATATGTAATCAAATAATAGATTTAGCGTTATTATCAAATAAAGAATTAAAGCCAGAAGAGCTAGAGGAATTCATACAAAGAAGTAATAAGCTTATGGGAATGGTAATTTCTTTATAGAGTAAACTAATTAGAAATAGGCTAATTTCAACTAACAAATAAGTCAAGTTTGAAATAGCCTATTTTTATATTATTTATATAGTACTAATGTATTCTTTTTGTTTCGAATACATTGTTTTCTTTATTTATTTTTAATATAGAAACACAAGCAATTAGTAAACCTACATAAGCAATTATAGAGTAGATTATAGTAGAAATCCAGGCAATATTCCATCCGAATTTATCTAATGTTACACCAAATATTGGAGTACCAATGGCAAAACCTAAAGCAAAGAATAATTGTATTAAACCAAGTATAGCACCATATTCTCTATCACCGAAAAGTGAACTTGTCATATATGATGGTCCCATAACATATGAAAACATTGATACACCAAACAATAATGTGAATAAGTATCCTAATGCATTTATTTGGCCTATAAATAGTAAGCATAATCCTGATATGACAACTAATATACCTGAAAGACCAAATGATTGCGCTAATCCTAGTTTATCAAATAAAACACCACCAAATAGGTTACCAAATATTGAGAAGAATCCAAATAGAGCTGCTAAAGTAGCTGCTGATATTAACAATACTCCTGAAGATTCTAAACTTTGGAAGTAAGCTATAAATTGTAGGGCCATTCCGCTTACATAGAATCCTATAAAGATAAACGATATACCTATTAACCAGAATTGAGGCATTTTAGTTACTTCACCAACCTTGTAACCCCAACTTACGTGATGAGCAACATCTTCTTGGCCTTTTAGTTTTTTAGGTACGTTGGCTGCTAATTCAGCATCTGATTTTGGCATTCTTATAAAGAATATTGATATTAGTAGTGATGCAACTAATGCGATAAGACCAAATCTTAAATAAGCTCCTCTATATCCTATATTTGGATCAGCTAACCATTTACCAGCTAAAATTTGAAGAAATATATTTCCTATACCACCACCAGAGTATGCAATACCCATAGCAGTACCTTTATTAACTTTAAACCAAGCATTTATAAGAGTAGGAACCCCTATAGCAGAGACAGTCGCATTTCCCAGTTGAACTATGGCAGCTATTGCATAATAAGCATATAAGTTATTTCCAGCAAAAGAATATGCCATAAATCCACCGCCAAGTAATATGGAACCTATTATGAACAATAGTTTAGCATTCATTGTAGAAAACAATTTCCCTATAAAAGGAGAACAAATTGCAGATACAAAGGTACCTATAGTGAATATTAATGTAAATGAAGCGAAGCTAAAACCTTCAGCATTTACAACATAGTTTGTAAATGCTGGTGGTAAATTAGCTGCAACTCCAAATGGTATAGCTTGGATAAGTAAACATGCTATAACAATTACCCAACCATAAAAAAATTTATTTTGTTTACCGTTATCAGGTGTACTCATAACCTAATTTCCTCCTTATTTTTTATATAATCTTTTGTAAAAGTGCAAAATATAATTTTAAGTGCAGTAATAAGTTTTGCATAATTAATTCAAAAAATACATTATTAGAAATATTAATGCTATTCGAATATATTTTAGATATAGATAAAAGCATGCAAAACAATAATTATATAAATTTTTAATATGATTATATTTAGCAATACTTAATAAAAAAATGTATTAATATATAAAAAAATATTAAAAACTAGATTTTTATAAGATTTTGCACTAAAATTTTATTATTTTACAGTTTAGTTAGTTATAGTGAATAAAAAGTATATAATGAGGAAAATTAAAGTCATACATTTAGTGATGCATATAAAAAATAGTAAAATATTAATGATTTATAAATCTAATATATTAAAAGGATAATTAGTTAAGGAGGTTAGTTAATGAGTGAATTACTAGTTAACTTAGAGCATATTATAACCGCAATATCTGATTTTATTTGGCCTATATTCTTACCATTTATATTGGTAATTGGAGCTATAACATCAGTAAGAACTATTTTTATAATACAAAATCAAACTACAATGCCATCGAGATTAAAGTTAAAAAATGTAATAGGTCCAGCATCTATATCTTTAGGTGCTATGATAGGAACTGGAGCAATTATAGGTGTCTTAGGAGCATTGTCTAAGTTATATGCATCAGGACAACGAAATATAGAAGCTATGGCTATATGGGCATTAATAGGTTCTATTATAATGATACCTGTTTCATATTCAGAAACTTTAAATTCTAAGATTATGAAAAAAATGCCTAAAGAATATATATCTATGTTGATTTCACCTTTTTTCGGTAAATTGTATGCAATATGTTTTGTTATACTAGCTGTTTTTGGTTTTGGAGGATTTCAATTTAGTGGAATAGATTCTGTTTCCTCCATATTAATTAATAAATTTGGTGTAATGGAATTTTCTTTGATTCAGAGATACTTATTCATAGTGGTTCCGGTTATAGCAATTGTTTCAATATTAGTACTATCTAAAAAACATGAACTATTTATTAATGCTATGACCTATATGATAGGAACAGCCATAATAGGATATTTTTTATTCTTTACCATATTTTTAATAAAAACTGCTTCGTATGTGCCGATATATTTTAGTAGTATGATTGAAGGGATAAAAAACCCTATAAACGCAATGATAGGAGTTCCGATGGGATTTATATTGGGTCTTCAAAAAGTTTTGCAAACTGCAGAAACTGGTTTAGGAGCTCTTGCTATGGCTGTACAAGAATCTGATTCAGAACCTAGAGAGGCAGCTATGATATCTCTAATACCAACGACTGTTACAGTTGTAATATCTATAGTGGTTACTTCATATATAGCATCATATGGCATATATTCTGGAATAATCGTATACCCTGCAGATGCAGTTACTAGATTAGCTCAATATTTTTCAACTGCTGAAAATGTAACGGGAATATTTGGATTAGTGATATTATCAGCGTTTACTGTATTATCAGCATTAACAACAATATTAGGGTCTTATTATTATACGACTAAATTATTCAAGGATAATAGTATAAATAGAAATATATCAATATATCTATTTCTAGTAATACTAGCAGGTACTTTAGCAGTGTTTGGAGCTGATGTTGTATTTGAATCCGTTGATTTACTATTATTTATTCTTTGTGGAATAAATGTAACGGCATTAACCATATTTACAATAAATAAATGGAAAGATTATAGAGATATAAACTTGCAACAAGATAGAAGAAAAATTTTATAAAAGAAAAAACCTACACTATTAAGTGTAGGTTTTTATATATTAAGCAACATTAGCTTCAGAAGTTTCTTGTTTCTTAACAATATTTAATTTTTGCATTCCAGCAGAAGATACTATTAGTGATAAGTATGCTAATATTATAGCAGCCAATATTACGTACCAAGCTACAGTATATCCAGCTTTATCAACAACAACTCCGAATGCTGATGAACCAAATGCAAATCCTATACCGAATACTAATTGAACTAGACCTAATATTCCAGCGTACTCTTTATTACCGAATAATTCTCCAGTAAGTAAAGCTGGTCCCATTATATAAGCGAATACTGATAATCCTTTAAGTACCGCGAATACGTAAGCAAGTGGAGTTATATTTATAGCATATATTAATGCTAAATCAGAAATAGCAACTATGACACCTGCTACGATAAGCATTTTAGTAGATCCTAATTTATCGAATAGTGTTCCCCCAACTAAGTTACCAGCAAGAGAACATATAGCGAATAATGATCCTATTATACCAACGTTTACAGCATGATTTTGATGTAAATATGCTGGGTATTGAACTGATAATGCAGAAACATATATACCAACGAAGAAATACCCTATAGCTAAGAATTTGAAGTATTTAGTAGACATAGCTTCTTTAACTGTATATCCCCAAGTAGAACTTATTTTAGTAACAGATTCATTATTACCTTTACTTGTTACTATTTCAGAACTATCTTTAGGCATTCTTATCATGAATAATATTAATGGTATAGCAACTACTAATCCGAATACACCAAATCCTATGTAAGAAGCTTTGTATCCGAAATTATCTAAAGCGTATATAACTAAAGATTGTAAGAATATATTTCCTATAGAACCACCAGCCATAGCCATACCTAAAGCTTTACCTCTACTAGCGCTATCAAACCAAGCATTTATTAATAAAGGTACTCCTATTGCAGATAGTATTGCAGCTCCCATTTGCATTATAGCAGCCACAACGTAGAATTGCCATGGAGTTTGACATAAAGAGAATGCAGCGAAACTACCACAACCTAAAATTGCTCCAGCGATATATAAACCTTTTAAGTTGAATTTATCGAATAATTTTCCTATAAATGGCGAACAAAAAGCAGATACTATAGTTCCTAATGAGAATATTAGAGAGAAACTTGTTATAGTAAATCCTAAGTTCTTATCAGCAATTACATAATGCATGAACTGTGGTTGTAAGTTTGCCATTACACCATATGGTATAGCTTGTATTAGCATGCAAGTAACAACTATTGCCCAACCATAAGCGAATTTCTTATTTTGTTTAGTCATGAGACCCTCTCCTTTGATTAATTAATAAAAATACATATTTAAAAATATAAATATTCTAATTAAATATTCCGCTAAAAATAACAGATGAATAAAATATTTAATCATTAATAAAAATAAAAAAGTAAATAATAACATTGAAAATGTCGTGAGTTGTAAATAGGCGTCGAATTATACAACTCATGTTTAATAATAGCACTAAGAAAAGATAAAAATCAAGAAAAAATGAAAAAATGGATTTATTTTTGAGGAAAAAGATTATTTTTAGTCAAAAGTTGAAAAATGAATCAAAATTTGAAAATGTTAATAAGGAAATTTGATGGAAACAATTTCTTTAAAATAAAAAGCATTGACTTTATGTATTGTTAATTGATAAACTAAAAATGTAAATAGGCGATTTTTAAGATTATACAATTCAAACTTTATAGATATAAAGTAAATATAATTTATAAAATGATTAAATTTTATATTAAATATTTACTAATTTTTATAAGGTTTACATTCATGTATTATTTTAAAAATTGCCTATTTTTTATTAGGTTTGAATTTAGAGTGATATGTGTAAATATTTGTCGTATATTTTTTAATTTCATATATTGGTTAGTGTATATAAGTAAAAATAATGTATTTACATTAACGATATTTACATTCGAGAGTTGAGAGAGTATCAAATTATAATGTGTTTGGAAATATTAGGAGAACATCGTTCAAATGCTGAAGTTGACTAATATATACAAAAATAATGTTAAAATATACTCTTCATCAACACGCAAATAAGGAGAGAATACTATGCAAAAAACTATTTATTTTAATGGAAATGTTATAACGGTAGACGAAAATAACTCTATAGCTCAAGCTGTTTTAGTAGAAGATGGAAGAATAATTAAAGTTGGAACTAATGATGAAGTTCTAGCTATAAAAGATGAAAATACTAATATTGTTGATCTAGAAAATAAAACGATGGTTCCAGGATTTATAGACCCTCATGGTCATATAGCAGCTATATCTCAAACATTGTTATTGGTTCAACTTGGAGATGCTACTTCAGTTGAAGAAGTAAAACAAAGATTAAGAGATTATATAGCAAATACTAAATTACCTGAAGGTGCTTGGGTAATAGGATTTGGATATGATAATACTAAATTCGAAGATAAAGAACATCCAACTAAATTTGATTTAGATGATGTAAGTACAGAAGTAGGAATATATTGTACTCATGCATCAGGACATTTAGCTGTTACTAATTCATTTGGTTTAGAAGCTTACGGATATGCAGGAACTGACTATGTAGTACCAGAGGGTGGAGTTGTCCAAACTGTAAGTCCTGACTCAAGAGAGGCTAATGGAATATTAGAAGAAAATGCAATAATGGCAGAAGAGAAAAAGGGTATAGTTCCAGCTCCTCAATTTGAACAAGTTTTAGATAGTTTGGTTAAAGCTCAAGACTTATATGCTCAGTTAGGTATAACAACAGCTCAAGATGCAAGTTTAGACCTAGGATATGATCAAATGTTAACGGTAGCAGGTCAAATGGGTAAATTAAAAATAGACATATTAGGATATGCTTTAATGCCTTTCACGGAAAAGTTAATGAAGACAAATGAAGGAACTCCAAAAAGAGAATATGTAAACCACTATAAAATTGGTGGAGGAAAGACTTTCTTAGATGGTTCCCCTCAAGGAAAAACTGCATGGTTAACTCAACCATACTATGAAGCTCCAGAAGGTGAATCTGCAGATTATCTTGGATATCCTACTCAAACTGATGAAGACATGATATCATACTACAAAATGTGTATAGAAAATAACTGGCAAGTTCATACTCACTCAAATGGAGATGCTGCGATAGATCAGTTCTTAAGATGTTATGAAAAAGCTTTAGAATTAACTGGTAATACAACTAAGAAAACAGACTTAAGACCTGTGTTAGTTCACTGTCAAGCGATAAGAAAAGACCAACTTAAGAAAATGGCTGAATTAGGAGCTGAGCCAACATTCTTCAACGATCATGTTTGGTTCTGGGGAGATTATCACTATGAATCAGTATTTGGGCCAGAAAGAGCTCAAAATATATCACCACTTGGCTGGGCATTAGAAGAGGGTCTAAAGTTTACTATACATCAAGATCCACCAGTAAAAATGCCAGATCAAATATTGGGTATGCATAATGCAGTAAATAGAAAAACTCAATCAGGAAGAGTATTAGGAAAACAACATAAAATATCTCCATTAGAAGCATTAAAGGCCGTAACTATAAATGGTGCTTATCAATACTTCGAAGAAGATATAAAAGGAAGTATAGAGGAAGGTAAATACGCTGACTTCGTAATACTTGACAAGAATATCTTAGATGTTAATCCAGAAGAAATAAAAAATATAAAAGTTCTTGAGACAATAAAAGAGGGAACTACTATATTTAAAGCATAATATTGAATATTTCAAATAAAAAAACCTACACTATATAGTGTAGGTTTTTTATTTGAAGTAACTAAAACTAAACTATTTTTTTTGTTTCAGTTACATTTAATTCTTTATTAGATTTTAATATTGAACTTGTAGATATTAATAGCCCGCCATACGCTATAACAGCATATATCATTGTAAATATCCATCCAGTAGTAAATCCGCTTTTATCAACTACCATACCAAATAATGTAGACCCGGATGCAAATCCAACTGCAAAGAATATTTGAACTACGCCTAGTATAGTACCAAACTCTTTATTTCCAAATAAGGCTCCTGTTAAGTAAGAAGGGCCTATAATATAAGCAAACATAGATATACCTAAGCATACTGCAAATACATATCCAAGAGCGTTTATTTGAGGTGTGAATATCAATGAGAATCCACAAACTATAACTAATAAACCAGCTAATAAAAGTGACTTTGTCGTACCTAATTTATCGAATAATACACCACCAAATAAGTTACCAAAGATTGAAACAAATGCAAATAATGAGCCTATATTAGCTACGAACTGAGGTCCTATTTCTAAGCTGTTAAAGTATGCATAGAATTGAAGAGACATACCACCTACATATAAGCCGACAAATATAAATGATATAGCAAATACCCAGAAGAATTTATTTTTAGTTACTTCTGCGAAAGTATACCCCCAGCTAGATGTCGTTTTAGATTCATTGCTTTTTTTATTTTTAGAAACATTAGCATTTAATTCAGCTTGAGATTTTGGTAATCTTATAAGGAACAATGCTACAGGTATTGCAACTACAGCTGCAATTATACCAAATCTTAAATAAGCTCCAGAATAACCTACTGAAGGATCGTTAAGCCATCTAGATGCTATTTGTTGAAGGAATATATTCCCTAGACCTCCACCAGAGAAAGCTATACCCATAGCTATTCCTTTGTTTTCTGTAAACCAACTATTTATAAGTAAAGGAACACCAATAGAAGAAATAATTGCTGATCCAACTTGAACTAATGCAGATATTGCATAATAAGCATATATATTTCCTCCAGCGAATGAATATAAACTGAATCCACCGCCAAGTAATAGTATACCTAATATATAAAGTACTTTTACGTTTGTATTAGGTTTAGAGAATAGTTTCCCTACAAATGGAGAACATATTGCAGATACTACAGTACCTATAGTAAATACTAGTGAAAATTGAGTTAAGGTAAATCCTTCACCTTTCATTACAAAGTTTGTGAATGCAGGTTGAATATTAGCTGCTATACTGAATGGTACGGCTTGAATAATCATACAAGCTGCGACAATTATCCAACCATAAAAAAATGTTTTCTTAGTTATTTTAGTACTACTTTCCATAGTAAATATCACCTTCTATTGTTAGAGTTTGTTGGCGAACAATATATAACAAATTTCAAAAGAAATAATATACAAGGTTAACGTATAAATCTTAATAAACAAAACGATAATTATGTTTATCAAGATAGATTAATCAATACATTAACTATAACATCATTCGACATAATAAAACAAAGGAGGTAAAATGAATTTGATTGAATTAAATTGAGTCAATAAATTCACTTTTGTATAAATAAATTGATAACGTGATTATATAGGATTTTATAGCAAGTTGTATATATAAGTCATCTATGCTATTATGATTAAAAATATATGACCTGGTTATACCTATTATTGATAATAAGGAGATGGAAATTACATATGCAGGAGATGGAATTTGGTAGACTAATTGAAAAAATAATTCAGTTTTCAGGACAAAAGAATTACTCTTTAGCTGTAGAGTTGGGATATGATGTTTCTTATATAAGTAAATGGGTAAATTCGACGATGTTACCTACAGTTAAAAACATCAAAAATATTTGTAATATAACTGCAAACTTTGTAGTGAATTCGGCAACCGAATCATCTAAAGATGAGATATTAAATTACTTTGATGTATCTATAGATAAAAGTGATGATAAAAATAAAATTTTAAAAGAAACAATAGAAGAAAAATTAAATGATGCTTATATATACAGCTATAACAAGTATAATAAAAAATCTTACAATAAGGATAACTCTGAGTTAAATGGTATAATAGATATAAACCCAAGACTTAGAAAAAGACATTTAGAGAAAGAACTATCTAGTTTTTTACAAGGAACAGATAAACCGGATATATTTATACTTTGTGATTTATTCTCTTTAAATAAAGAAGATAAGGTTAATATAGCAGGATTTAGGAAAGGTGTTAGTTCTGAGTTTAAAAATGGAAAGATTAGATTTTTAATTAGCTTTGATGATACAGTAGATGATGTTATATTCAATATTGAGTTGTTTCTAAGAATGATAACTAGCTCCAATAAGGCTGAATTTGAGTTATATAGTTGCGACTTTTCAGCGAATACATTGATACTTGTAGTCA
The DNA here is from genome assembly GCF_014323405.1 of Romboutsia faecis. Lineage (GTDB taxonomy): Bacteria > Bacillota > Clostridia > Peptostreptococcales > Peptostreptococcaceae > Romboutsia_E > Romboutsia_E faecis. The sequence goes on from NZ_JACRWE010000007.1 coordinate 104,602, forward strand.
AGGATAAATGTTTCCATTCAGCTATCTATGATAAAACAAATAAATGTCTTTTTACATCTACATCTACAGATAATGCTGTAATAGATGAAATGTACGATACTCTAGATGAAATGGCAAATACACAGAGTAGGTCGACTTTTTCAGAACTTACACCAGAAGAAATGATATTAAGTCAAAACTATATGAGTTACGTTATGGGTAAGGATTTAAAATGGTTAATGGGTAATATGAATCAATTACTAATGCCTAGTGATTTATTTTTTGAAATAGGAGAAAGTGTATTTGGGAATTATCCAGATGTATTAAGTAGATTAAAAAGAATAGATGCGATACTTCAAAATGCAACATATAATTCAGAAATAGATATACTACTTTATCAATCTGCTCTTGAAAAATATGTAATTAATGGAGAGGCTAATTTTTTTAATATACCAGTAAAACTAACTATAAATCAAAGAGAGAGGCATTTAGCATATATTCAAGAATTATTAGAAAGAGAAAATATAAGATTTAAAACTATTGAAAATTCACTTGTTGAAGATTTTAAAAAGGATGAAAATACCTCTGTTTACTTATCTAAAAATATAAGCTTTTTAAAAGTTGATGCAAATAACAAAGATAATGATTATTTAATTGTAAAAGACAAGAACTTGAGTAAGATATTTGATACATTCTATGAAGAAATTTGGACTAATAGGAAAGACGTAGTTCAAGAGGATATAGAGGAAAATAAAAAGATAATATCTGACTGCTTAAATTACACTAGGATATTAAGTAATAATATGGAATTTTATAGAAAATAAAATGAAAATTTATAATAATATTAATAAACTATATATATAATAGGAAGGCTTTTTTTAACAAAAAAATATTTAATTAGACAAATAAAAAAACAATGTGACAAATGCTTGACAATTACTACATGGATTGATAAAATCAAACTGAATTGGCGAACAATATATAACAAGATATACTAGTAAAAGATACGGATGTAAGATTGATAAGACGAATAGTATAGGAATAATTTATTAATCTTAAGTTTATAAATTAATATTTTACAACTTATTGATCTTAGTTGTGTAAATTAAATTTTTACAAATGTAAATGTATGAGTTGAATTTTCATAAGTTATTTTTTATTTAGTGCAATTATCTTGTTTTTTTATTGATATTTTATTTGATGATTTTTAAATCATAAAACAATAATTATTAAAGGAGACAAGACGCATGTTACATCAATTAGAAGCCGTAATAACGGGTATTTCTGATGCAGTTTGGCCAGTATTCTTACCATTCATGTTAATAGTTGGTGCATTTACATCTATAAGAACTATATTCATGATACAAAAGAAGACTACTAAACCAGCTGGATTAAAATTTAAAAACATAATAGGACCAGCATCTATATCATTAGGTGCGATGATAGGTACAGGAGCTATAATAGGGGTTCTTGGTGCTTTATCTAAATTCTATGCTTCAGGAGAAGTAAATGTTGAATCTATGGCTATATGGGCTTTAATAGGAGCTTGTATAATGGTTCCAGTTTCTTACGCTGAGACTTTAAACTCTAAGATAATGGGTAAAAGTCCAAAGGAATATATAGGTGAATTAATAAATCCTAAACTAGGAATGGTATACGCTATATGTTTCGTTGCTTTAGCAGTATTCGGATTTGGTGGATTCCAATTCTCTGGTATAGATTCAGTTGCTAAGTTAGTTACTGATCAATTTATGGGAATGAACCTTACTTTAGTTCAAAGATATATGTTCATAGTTGTACCAGTAATAGCAGTAGTTGCTGCACTAGTATTATCTAAGAAGCATGAAATATTCATGAATGCTATGACTTATATGATAGGGACAGCGGTTGCAGGTTACTTCATATTCTTCACATTATTCGTTATAAAAACTTCAGGATATATACCTACTTACTTCGCAAATGTATTAGAAGGTATGACTAATCCTGTAAATGGATTCTCAGGAATAATGTTAGGGTTTGTATTAGGTATGCAAAAAGTATTACAAACTGCTGAAACTGGTTTAGGGGCATTAGCTATGGCAGCTCAAGAAGCTGATACTCAACCAAGAGAAGCAGCTATGATATCTTTAATACCAACAGTAGTAACAGTTGTAGTATCTATAGTAGTTACTTCTTATATAGCTTCTTACGGTATAAACGCTGGAATAATAACATTCCAAGGTGGAGCAGCTGAAAGATTAGCGGAATACTTCGGAACAGCTCAACAAGTAACTGGTATGTTTGGATTAGTTGTATTATGTGCATTTACAGTATTATCTGCATTAACAACTATATTAGGTTCTTACTACTACATGACAAAGTTATTCAAGCAAAACCATATAAATAAGAATATAGCAATATACTTAGTATTAATAATAGCTGCTGGTACTTTAGCAGTATTCGGAGCTAACGTAGTATTCGAAGCAGTTGACTTATTATTATTCGTTCTTTGTGGAATAAACGTTACTGCATTAGCTATATTCACAATCAAAAAGTGGAAAGAATATGTAATAGCTGATAAAGAAGAAAAGAAAATAGCTTAATACTATATTTATATAAAGGAGCATCTTGCAAAGGATGCTCTTTATTTGTATAAAAATATTTTGAGTGATCATATTTAAATATTATAAAATAATTAAAAAGTAGACTATTAAAATATAGCCTACTTTTTTTATATTGGGAAGAATATATGTAAACTAAAAGTGATACAAAGAGGTGATAAAAATATTTAAACCAAAACGGGTTATGTTTGAAAAAGGAACTTTAGATACAGAGATAGGTAAAAAAATATATAATGCTTTTAAGGCTAATAAAAATGTAGAAATAATTAATCTTACATCAAATAGAATTAAAGCTTATATACCAGGGGAAGATTTATCGCAACAATATAAATCGGGTAAACAGACTTTAGTAGTTAGTTTTAGAAAAAGTTTGAAGTTTCAAACCTGCAAACCATCTGCTAATTATCAGTTACCTTTAGTAAGTGGATGCATGGGCCAATGCGAGTATTGTTATCTAAATACTCAGTTAGGAGATAAGCCATTTATAAGGGTATTTGTAAACATAGATGAAATACTAATGCAGACTAAAAAGTATATAGATGAAAGAAAACCGCAGATAACCATTTTTGAAGGAGCTGCAACATCAGATCCTGTGCCAGTAGAACCATATACTCATTCCTTAAAGAAAACGATAGAATTTATTGGAAAGGAAGATAAAGCTAGATTTAGATTTGTTACAAAGTATAATGATATAGAGGGTATACTAGATGCTAAACACAATGGCCATACAGAAGTTAGATTTAGTATAAATACTCCTAGAGTAATTAATGAATATGAACATTATACAGCCTCTTCTGATAAAAGAATTGAAGCTGCATCTAAAGTCGCATATGCAGGATATAGAATAGGATTTATAATCGCTCCGGTATTCTTATATGATAATTGGAAAGAAGAATATAAAGAATTGATTAATAGTTTAAAAGAAAAGTTACCAAAGGATATAGATAAAGTTATATTTGAAGTAATATCTCATAGATATACTACAAAAGCAAAAAATAGGATAGTCAGTATATTCCCTAAAACAACTTTACCTATGGACGATGAAAATAGGAAATACAAATATGGTCAATTTGGATATGGAAAGTATGTATATACAAAAGAAGAATTACAAGAGATGAAAGATTTTTTTCAAAAAGAGATTAAATTAGTTTTTCCAAAGAGTATTATTAAATATATTATATAAAGTGGATATTAAAAGTTATTTGTGAATAGAATTAGTATACTTTGAAAATCTTATTGTAGGTATTAAAAAGGGGGAGAATATATGAGGATGAAATTTAAAAGTCATAAGAATAATAGAGTTAATGACAGTAGTATACCGAATGTATTAGCTTTTGGTTTCATAAGAAACTTCTTAATTGAAAGAGAGTATAAAGATATAAGAGAAGAGTATTTTATTGGAGATTTGAATAAATCTCAAGTAAATCAAGCGATGAGTGATATTAAATGGCTATTTAGGAATTATAAAGGGTTAGATGTAATGACGATAGAAGAAGCCAAAGGAGATATTACTAAATTTATACTTTAAGTAAAATATATTATTTATAATTTGCATTTTAGGGTTATTAAAAAGATGATATATTAGATATAAAGTAATAACTTCTATTACAAAACCTAAAAAAGACATGCTTTATAGCATGTCTTTTTTTGTATTAAGCAGCTTTTGAGCTGATATTTTCAGTTTTTTGTTTATTTAATTTAGTCATTCCAATAGTAGCACCTATAAGTAAAATGTATGCCAAAGCAACTGCTACTAACATTAAAGTCCAAGACATATCGTAACCAACTTTTCCTACTAAAACTCCGAATAGTGCAGAACCAGAAGATATACCTACAGCAAATAGTAATTGAACTATACCTAATATACTACCAAATTCTTTATTACCGAAGAATGAACCAGTAAGGTAAGCTGGTCCTATCATATAAGCGTAAACAGCTAATCCTTTTATTGCAGAGAATGCATGTGCAAATATTACATTGTTCTTAGATAATAATAAGCATACTCCAGATACTAATACTAGAATTGAAGATGCAATTAAACACTTTAATGCACCTAATTTATCAAATAAAGATCCTCCTAATACGTTACCTAATAATGAGCATATTGCGAATATTGAACCTGTTATACCTATTGTAGTTGCATCGAATTTTAATTCTCCTTGGAAATAAGCAGCGTATTGTACTGAATAAGCTGACACATATAATCCTACGAATGTAAATCCGAAACACATCATCCAAAAATACTTAGTTTTAGCGGCTTCCTTTAAAGTATAACCTGTTAAAGAAGTTTCTTTTGGATTAGTTTCAGTTTTATCGTTTTTAGCTTTAACTATTTCACTAGAATTTTTAGGCATTCTTACTAAGAATAATGCAATTGGTAGACCTACAGCTAAAGCTAGTATACCTAGTGTTAAATAAGCACTAGTATAACCTTGGCTAGCTATTATTTTAGAAGCTAATGGTTGTAAGAAGAAGTTACCTATAGAACCACCAGCAAATGCAATACCTAAAGCCTTACCTTTAGTTGCTTCATCAAACCAAGCACTTATTAAAAGTGGAGTACCTATACCTGAAATAACCGCAGAACCTATTTGAACTATTCCTGCAAGTACATAGAAATGCCATAGCTCAGTTGCTAAAGAGAATGATAAGAATCCTCCTCCTGCTATTACAGCTCCAACAATATATAATAATTTGATATTTATTTTAGAATATAATTTACCTATAAATGGACCTGCTACAGCTGAAACTATAGTTCCTATTCCGAACATTAATGAAAATGCTGCAAGACTGAATCCTCTCTCAGTTATTACTGGATGTATAAATAAAGCTTGTGTATTTGCTATAACCCCTGCTGGAATAGCTTGAATAAGCATACATGCTATTACTATTATCCATCCAGCTGTTAATTTATTTTTTTTACTACTTAAATTACTCATGAAATCTCTCCTTTGTAATGTGAATTATGTTAAAATGTTTTTTAGTATCTATAAATTAAAAAACTCAGTGTCAAATCTTTAACATAATATTAACATTGAAATTTGAGTTATAGTAGAGAATAATGAGGAATAATGAGGAAAAAGGAAATAAAAGAGGCAGAAATCAGGAACCTGGTATTCCTTTCCTATTCAATAAAGTATAAAAATATTTTAAAATTGTATTTATAAGGTTAAATTAAATGTAATCAAAAGAATGATAGACATAATATTTTAGGAGGTCTAATATTGAATAATATAACATTTGGAAATATTTTAGAAAATTTATTATATATATCAAATCAAAAGAAAAGTAGTTTAGCTAGTAATCTAGGGTATGATATATCTTATATTAATAAGTGGATATCATCAAAACATTTGCCTAGTTCGAAAAGGATAAATGAAATTTGTGAATCTATCGCTGAATTTATTGTAAGTTCTCTTACTGATGTTACTTATGATAGTTTAATAAGTTACTTTGAAATTGACGAAGATAGCGATGAAGAGTATTTAAAGAAATATATTCAAGAAAAATTAAAAGAAGTTTATATGGATGAAACTAGAGGGATGAGTGATAAAACAACTCAAAATATACCTAAAAATACCCACTCAGAAGAATTCTATAATAGTGCGTCTAGTGTTAGACCTACAGTGGTTCAGAAGGGTTTTACTAATGAAATATATTCAATTGTAAATAAGGGTGAAGAGTTAGATATGGTTTTATCTTTTAATCTATTTGATTTGAACTATAAAGATAGAGTATCATTAGGAAATATGAAAAAGATACTATATGAAATTAGTAGAAATACTAAAACTAAGGTTACGTTACTTATGGGCTTAAAAAGTGGACTAGAAGAGAGTGATGATAGAATACTGAATGCTTTATTAGGTATAAACTTAATTTCTACGTATCCAGCTCTAGATTTCGATATTTATAATTGCAACGTAAATCCAAATTCGACTATATCCGTAATAAAGGATAAATTTTTAATAACTACAATGCACTACCCTGATGGAGAGTGTTTATTAAGCACATATTCAAAGGATAAAAAACTTGTTGACGAAGTTTATTATAATCTTATGTATACACAAAGACAAAAAGGGAAACCACTGTGTGAAAAGAAAACACCGTTATCTATGATAGAAGATCAGACTTATATTCAGTATATAATGAATAATGACTTAAGATGTGTATTAGGTTCAATTAATGAATTCTTTATGCCACCAGATTTATTTATGGAAATAGCAGAAAGAACTTTTGGAGAAAATGAAAATATAATGAATGAATTGAAGAAAATAAATATATTCCTTCAAAATATAACTTATAAATCTAAATTAAAGGTTCTTATATATGAAACAGAATTACGAAAGTATCTTTCTTCTGGATGCTTACATTTCTTCAATACGCCTGTTACTTTAACTTTTAAGGAAAGAGAAAGACATATAGAATTCCTTGAAGAAATACTTATGGAATCCAAAGGTGTAGAGATAAGAATGGTTGATGGACACTTTGTAGATGATTTTAGAAATAACGACAATCCATCTTTATATTTGTCTAGAAGTTTAAAAATGAGTAAAATGCATCCGATATCAGGTAAAAATTATTACTCTATAATAAGTGATATTAAATTTAAAGATATGTGTGATGAGTTATTTGAAGCAATCTGGAATGATAAAAGAGACGTAGTAATAGATGATAAAGAAGAAATTATAGAAAGAATATCAAAGTCTATAAGTTATACAAGAATAATGAGTGAAAATTTAACAGAAATTACAAAATAAATAATAAAAAAGGGTTGTCTTTAATTTACTCTATTTATAGACAACTCTTTTTAGATTATATAAGTAATATAAATTTTACTTTATATTAGAGGAGGTAGGAACTTGGTTATTGGGTTAATATCGGATACTCATGGATTAATAAGGGAAGATGTAATAAATAATTTACAAGAGTGTGATTTAATATTACATGCTGGTGATATTGGGAAAAATGCTATAATAGAAAAAATAAAAAAAGTAGCGCCCGTAGAATTTGTATATGGAAATATTGATAAAAATAATGGCCGATCTCATATAGATAAAATCATAAGATTAAATAAAACTAATTTATATCTAATTCACAATATTAATGATATAAAAATAGATTTGATTGATATGAATATTAACGTTATTGTATATGGTCATTCTCATAAGAGTAAAATATATACAAAAGATGGTATACTATATATAAATCCTGGTTCAGTAGGCCCTAAAAGATTTAAATTAGAACCGTTTATGGCTAAACTTTATATTAAGGATGATTATGATAGAGAGATATATAATTCAAATACAGAATTGAAAGTAAACCTAGAAGGAAATATTTATGAATTTAAAAGATATAAGGTTGAATTTATTAAAATAGATGCATAATTAGAGTATTAATTGAAATTTACATAAATAATAGAAAGGAATAAATATGTTCGGATATGTAAAAATAAATAAAATGGATTTAACTTTTAGAGAATATGAACACTATAGGGGATACTATTGTGGTTTATGTAAGTATCTAAAGGATAATCATGGAGAAATATCTAGATTAACATTGAATTATGATATAACATTTTTAATACTAATATTAACTTCTTTGTATAGACCAAAACCAACTGTCATAGAAGAAGGATGTATAACAAATCCATTCAAAAAGAAAAAGAAAATTGTAAATGAGGTAACAGAATATGCAGCTAGCATGAATGTTTTATTGGCGTATTATAAATTAGAAGATAACCTAAAAGATGATAAAGGTATAAAAGACATAATTGCATATAACGTATATAAAGGCAAATTGAAATTAGCCTATGAAAAGTATCCTAAAAAAGCTGAATTTATAAAATCTAAGTTAGAAGATTTGTATAGATTAGAGAAAGACGAGAATATTAATATCGATATGGTCTCAAATACATTTGGAGATCTTATGGGGGAAATATTTGTTTACAAAAATGATGAATATGAAAATGACTTAAGAAATATAGGATTTAATATAGGTAAATATATATATTTATTAGATGCATATGAAGATTTAACAAAAGACTATAAAAAAGGAAGGTATAATCCTTTTATAGAATATATAGATAAAAAAGATGAATTAAAAGAAAGAGTTGATAAATTAATAAGTATATCTTTAGGTATTTTAGCTCAAAGTATTGATAATTTGAAATTAAGAGTTAATATAAATATAATAGAAAATATTGTTTACTCAGGAGTTTATTTAAGATATAAAAATATATTGGATAAAGGGTGTGAAAATAATGTATAGCAATATTTATAATGATGCTTTTTTAAAAGCAAGAATGTTAATTGAAAATAAAGAGTTCAAAAGTGCATATGATTTTTTACAAACAATAAGTAATAAATGTAGTGAGTGGTATTATTTGTCAGGTATATCTGCTATGAATATAGGATATTATGAGCAAGGTGAAGATTATATAAAAAGAGCTAAGTTTATGGAACCAGATAATGAAGAATATAAAGAAGCAGTAAGTAAATTTAGTAGATATAGAGATGACTACAATAATAGAGCATATAATTATAATAGAAGAAGACGCAGTGGGATAGATGGATGCTGTTGCTGTTGTTGTGATGATTGTTGCTGTTGTTTAGGAGATGATTGCTGTGAAGATTGTATGAAACTATGGTGTTTAGATTCATGCTGTGAATGTTTTGGTGGAGATTTGGTAAGTTGTTTTTAGGAGGAGAGAATGAGTAAAAAAGTAGCTTATGGAGGCATATTATTGTCTTTGAATGCTATATTGTTGATACTTGTAAATGTTATTCCAGTTAATACGTTATTTATATTAGCCTTGTCATCTTTGCCTATATCTATAATTATAATGGAGTGGGGACCTTTAAATGGAGTAACATTTTATATAGCATCTGTCATTTTAGGGTTTATAATAATGACAAGTAAAACTCAGTGGCTTATGTATACATTTACTTTTGGTATATATGGGTTTATAAAATATATAATTGAAAAAGATAGACCTATATTGGTTGAGTACATTTTAAAATTAATTTTTGCTAATATGGCAGCTATGATATTATATTTTATAGTAAGAGAATTTATATATGTACCTATAAATATAATTTCTATAGTTACGTTTGAAATTATATTTGTAGTATATGACTATATGTATTCTAGATTTATAGATTACTACAACTTAAAAATTAAAAATATCATTAAAATAAATAAGTAAGGGTATCACTCGAAATAAAAAATATTTCGAGTGATACCCTTTATAATTATAAATTAAAGTATTCTATTTGATATGTACTTAATTCTTTATTGCAATTAGAGCAATGATAAGAGGTATTAGAATTTATAAAACTATTTGATTCTTTATCGTAAACCATCTTTACCTTATCTATAATTCCTGTAGTTGTTAAGTCTAGATTACAAGATGTACAGTTTTGAACAGTGCATAGACTTTCTAAACTTGAAGGAGATACTTCTTTTAAATTAGTGCCACAATTACTGCATGAAACTGAATCTAAAATTTTATTAGACATAGGAATAGCTTTATTTGATTCCTTTGAAAATTTATATATAATCTCTTTTGAAATAGTATATCCAGTACTGAAAATATTTGAGTTACAATTTGGACATATGAATTCAGGAGTATAAGAATTACTTTCTTCTTTGGTTTTAGAAATAGAACATTTTTCTGACACACTATCGGTCTCTATTTGATCACTAATTCCTAAAAGATAATTACGAATTTCAGAATTATTATTTTTATTAGCAATGTTTATTAGATGTTCTCTTATTGAAGAAAAAGTCTTGTTTCTAGAGGGTGAATCTAAATCTATTAAATTATTTTCTACAGCATATTTTATAATTAAAGGATAGTTATGTTTAATAGCAAAGAATAGCACCATTTCATCAAAATTATTACTTTCGATTTTATCGGAAAAATCAATCCATAAATCAGGGGAATCTAAATATAAAATTTTTTTAATACTTTCGATGTCCTCGTTTAACTTATCTAAATTAACTATACTACTTGTTTTCATTTATATATTTCTACCTCCTTAATAATAAGTAAAACGGAATGAGCTAAGCCCATTCCTTTATATATCTAACATAGTTGTACTTGCACTTAAAGAATAGATTATATCTTTTCTCTCAACTATTATTTGAGTATTACTGCATAATGTACTATCATTAGCTATATGATTTACAAGTTCTTTAGTTGGATTTATAGCGATTGGATTTCCAACTCTTCTTAACATGTTTATATCACCGTTAGTATCCCCATAGGCATAAGACTTAGATAAGTCTATATTATGTTTTTTTACAAAGTTATTTATGGCAGTATTCTTACTTCTAGAGTCCCACATAGGAACTACAGTTCCACTAAATATACCATTCTCAAAAACATAATCACTACCTGCATAATCTGTAACTTCATATTTCGATGCCATTTTTTCTACTAAAAAGTTAGGACTTCCAGATATGAAAATGACTGTATGACCATTTTCTAAATGCCACTTTATTCTTGAACGTGTGTATTTATAAACTCTATCTGATTTTAATTTGATTACTTGATCACTCGTAAAGTCTATACAAGTCTTATCCAAACCTATTAAAGATTCTACATATAAATCACAAATTTCCTGCAAGTAATCATCGTAATTACCTTGTCTTTTATCCCAATTCATAAAAGTATCTCTTGCGTGTTCAAACCAACCTTTTTGATCAATAATATCGTATTTTATTAGTTTCTTAAAATGTTCAACCATAAGAGAGTCTCTGTAAAGAGTTCCGTCTATATCAAAAAAAGCTGCTATATTTTTCATTAACATCACCTCGATTAACCATTTATTTTATTATATTATAAAATCTGTATTTGTTGTAAAACTATAGATAATAATTTAAAATTCTTTTTATACTATTATGATAAACTAGTATAGAATAAAATATTATTTTATTAAATAGTTTACAATCTATTTAGAATTATATACATAAGGATGTGATTTGATGAAATATAATTTTGCGAAGGTAACTAACTCTAGACTTATGGGTAGTATAGGACTTGAAATATGCTGGAGTAAAGAAGAGGATAATATATATCAATATTTTCTATTAGATGCAGAAGGATTAGGTATAGCTGATTATGTAAGTTTGAAAAATCCAAGTAAAGAAGAAGCTTATATGGAGGAACAAAGACTTATGGGAGGATTAGGTTCTGAAGTATTGACTATATCTGAAGAAGAAGCATTATTTTTAGTAAAACACTTTGGAAGAAAAACTATCGAATGGGAAAAGGAACTTCCAGGATTTACTGAAGAATATATAGAAATAATAAATGACTATGAAACAAATTTAAGTATAGAGGACTTATATCCAATAATATGCAAAGATGTAAAAGAAGAAATTGAATTTATTAATTATATGACAATGAGATTTATAGGTTGGGATAGAGAGTGTTTAAGATACTTCTCAGGAAGTGAAGAAATATCTAATATGCATATTACAAGTATAAATGGAACTTTATTAAAAAATACAGTTACATGTAAGGGTGATAAAAAATTTGTTAGTGAAGCATTATATGAAGATGAAGATGGATATTATGTATGTAGAATAGCTTTTAATATAGTAAAGGAAGATGATAAATTTAAAATAAGTTCAATGCTAGTTACAGATAAAGAAGCTATATATGATTTTGAAGTATTTGATGAGATATCAAAGGAAGAATTTGTAGCAGTATATAATTTAGTAGATACAGAAAAATTTATAGAAAAGTTTTATATAGACAATCCATTTGTATTAAAAAGTGAGATGGATGAAGGTATTCTTTTTACAAGATTTAATTTTAATAATAATCATGTAAAAGAAAAAGTATATGTTATTAATAATGATATAAAAGCAGTTTATTATCAAATAGGAGATGAATTTTTCGTTGGTACTTATAATCAAAGAGATAGAATGTATATAAATAAAATACTACAGAATAATTATAAAGAATTTTTAAATGCGAAAGATGAATATTATTTTGAGGAAAATGCTCTTTATGATTTTGCAGAGTCAGGTTCCAATGACTTTGAAGATTTTTTAAGTTAAAAATGAGTAAAAAATAAGATTATGATATCTCTATCATAATCTTACTTTCTGTATTTATAATATTGGGGGAATATTATGAGGAATACATTAAATAGTGTAGACAAGTTATGAATTTTTTATAACATAAAATTTATAAAAAATTACATTTCTTCCTCATCAAATTCCTCCATGTTTATTTGTGGCATACCAGGAAACATACCAGGGTACATCATGTTAGGCATCATATACATATTAGGAAACATACCAGGGTACATCATGTTATGCATCATATACATATTAGGGAACATGTTAGGGTACATTAGATTAGGCACACCTTGCATAGTAGGTGTATTAGGCATATTCATACCAGGCATACATGTACCTTGCATATTCGTATTAAACATATCAGGCATCCCTTGCATATTTAAATTAGGCATTCCGGGCATCCCTTGTATATTCATATTAGGCATATTTGATGAAAATGCTTCTATATCTGGATAGCTATAATCTTCTATAGTGGGATATACGGCTTCGTTATCCAATTGTGATAAATCTGGATTTGATGGATTTTCTGCATATGGATTGCTATAAGTAGTATACCCACCCATTGTAGGATTCATTTGATATCCTGCATATTGAGCTCCGTTCATCATATATGGATTCATATACATCATAGGGTCTATATAAGGTCTAGGATATATATAATTAGGGTCTATCTGATCATTCATTTGGTTTGAATACATGTTATAGTTCATACTTAACTCTCCCTCCCAAGGAAAATAAAACTTTATTAAATTTGCTCCTAATTATATATATATTATTAAAAAACTTAATATGTGTATAAATTAATTCCTTTGATAAAATTATTTGTACTTACTTAATGGTTACAAAAAAGTGCCTAATTGAGGAAGGGAAAGCTTATTGATATATTTTATGTGTAGATTTAAATTGAATATAAAATATAATAACCATGGAGGTTTTGTTAGTATGATAAATAAGTTTGATGCGATAATAATAGGATTTGGAAAGGGTGGAAAAACATTAGCCACAGATTTAGCAAATAGAGGTCAAAAAGTAGCTTTAATTGAAAAATCACCTAATATGTATGGGGGAACATGTATAAATAAAGCTTGTATACCTACAAAAATATTAGAAAATGAAGCCAGTATAATAAGAAGAGAAAACTTAAATAATTTTGAAGATATGAAAGCTAGATATAAAAAATCAATAATTAGAAAAGATGAATTAATTACAAAATTAAGAATTGCAAACTATAATAAATTAAATAACAATGAAAATATAATCATATTCACAGGTCAAGGTTCTTTTATAAATGAAAAAATAGTAGAAGTTAATACAATAGACGGGGAACGAATAATATTAGAAGGTGATAAAGTATTTATAAATACTGGCTCTAAGCCTTCAATTCCAGATATAAAAGGTGTAGATAATTTAAATATAGTTTACACAAGTGAAACTTTAATGAATTTAAAAGAATTACCTAAAAAAATTACTATAGTAGGTGCAGGATTTATAGGTCTAGAATTTGCAGGTATATATAGCTCGTTTGGAAGTGAAGTTACTGTAGTGAATACACATAAAACAATACTTATGAAAGAAGATGAAGAAGACTCAACTGAAATAATAAATATATTAGAAAAAAGAAATGTATCTTTTATAAGTGATGTATCTATAAAAGAAATAAAAGAAGAAAATAAATTAGCTAAATTAATATATACAAGATATGGTGAAGAAGAAGAGTTAGTCAGTGATATAATACTTATGGCAACTGGAAGGAAAGCAAATCTTGATGGATTAAAAGTAGAGAATGCTAGAATAGAGTTAGATTCTAGAGGTTTTATAAAAGTGGATGATACATTAAAAACAAACGTAGAAAATATATGGGCTTTGGGTGATATAAATGGAGGTCCTCAATTTACTTATATATCTTTAGATGATTATCGTATTATTGTTAATCAACTATTTGGAGATAAAACTAGAAAAACTACAGATAGAAAAAATATACCAAGTGTGCTATTTATAGACCCTGCTTTTTCAAGGGTAGGTTTAAATGTAAAAGAAGCTAAAGTTAAAGGGTATAATGTTTTAGTTGCAAAGATGTCTACAGAAGTTATACCACGAGCTAAACAATTAGGAAAGACTGATGGATTTATAAAAATAGTTATAGATAAAGATAGTGAAAAAATACTAGGTGCAACGATGATAGCAGAAGGATCAAGTGAAATAATACATTTAATTCAACTAGCTATAGATCTTGGTGTAAAATATACTTATTTAAGAGATAGGATATATGCACATCCAACTATGACAGAATCTCTTAATGAAATATTATCAGATGCTATGATTAAGGAAGTGTAGTATTAAAATAATAACTTGGGAGGAGAGTTTATGGAGAGGTTGAATTTAATAGTAGTGTTTTTAGAAGGGGTATTATCTTTCTTATCACCCTGTATATTACCTATATTACCTATATATTTAAGTATGTTATCCAATAGTAGCATAGATGGCCTAAAAAGCAGTAAGTTCATAAGCAGCTCTTTATTTAGAAATACTTTATTCTTTACAATAGGAATATCAACAACATTTTTCATACTTGGTTCATCAGTAAATGTATTAAGTTTATTTTTTAATACAAATAAAAATCTAATAATGATAATAGGTGGATTAGTAATCATTATTATGGGGCTATTTTATATGGGAGTTATAAAGTCTTCTATATTAAATAGAGAAAAAAGATTTAATTTTGAATCTAAATCAATGAATCCACTATCTGCATTTTTACTAGGATTTACATTTAGTTTTGGATGGACACCTTGTATAGGGCCTATACTTGCATCGGTTCTTATAATGTCTTCGACGTCGGATAGTATAATAGAATCGAATCTGCTTATAGCTGTATATACTATAGGATTTATATTACCATTTATATTGGTTGCATTATTCTATAATAAATTGTTTAAAACAATAGACAAAATAAAAGCATATATGAATGTAGTTAAAAAGATTGGGGGGATAGTACTTATAGTATCTGGATTAGTAATGTTTATAAATGGTTCTAAAGAAATTATTAACTTAAATAGTATGAAAAATAATATAGGAAATAGTCAAAATCAAAAGGAGAAAGAAAATAATGAGAAAATAGAAGCATTAGAGTTTACATTATATGATCAGTATGGAAATGAGCATAAGTTAAGTGATTATAAAGGTAAGACTGTATTTTTAAATTTCTGGGCGACTTGGTGTCCACCATGTAAAGCAGAAATGCCTTATATAGAAGAACTTTATAAGGAATATAGTAAAAATAAAGATGATGTTGTAATTTTAGGATTAGCATCTCCTAACTTAGGACGTGAAGGAGATCATGGTTATATAGAGAAATTTTTAAATGAAGAAAATTATACTTTCCCAGTTTTATTTGATGAGGGCGGAAACTTGGTATATCAATATGGAATAAATGCATTTCCTTCTACATTTATAATTGATAAAGATGGTTATATTATTCAATATGTTCCAGGGGCAATGGATAAAGAAACTATGAAAAATCTTATAGAGAGTACTAAATAGGGATTTCTGAATATTAATATAAAAAAGATAAGTGATTATTTAAATAATATTGAAACTATTATATCCTTATTTAGTATATATATAAGTCTAAAGCAAATGTACCTCCTGATACTTGTTCAATATAATTTAATATACATATCGATTTTTACATTTATGTTAGGTTTGATATAGTTTTTTATTTCAAGTGAGAAAAAATAATATGTATGTAAATAAAAGAAGAAGTCATATATTTAAAGATATTGACTTCTTCTTTTATTTTTTATACGAAAACTAGTTGCAAAACTAGTACAAATAACATACAATACAATATATGAACAGTTATTCATATATTAATATAAACGGAGGACATAAAATGGAAGAAAGAACAATTAATACATGTGAATGTAATGATATACATGAGGATATAGTTACTGAAACTAAAAATAAAATGCCTGAAGATGAAATGCTTTATGATTTAGCAGAACTATTTAAGGTCTTTGGTGATACAACTAGAATAAAAATACTATACGCATTATTTTCAAATGAAATGTGCGTTTGTGATATAGCAAATCTTTTAAACATGACTCAATCAGCGATATCTCACCAGCTTAGGGTATTAAAACAAGCTAGATTAGTTAAATTTAGAAAAGAAGGAAAGACAGTTTATTATTCGCTTGATGATAGTCATATTAGTCAAATATTTGATTGTGGGTTAAATCATATTCAAGAAATATATAAACGTTAGGAGGAACCAAATGGGAGATTGTAGTTTATTAAAAAAAGAGATTCTATTAGGCGGATTAAGATGTTCTCATTGTGCAAAAGACATAATCAAAACTGTATCTAATTTAGAAGAAGTAGAAGGATGTAATTTAGATTTTGAAGCTCAGAAGTTAATAATAGACATATTAGATACTTATAATGAGGACAAAGTAGTATCAAAAGTTATAGATACAATAAATTCTATAGAACCAGACCTTGATATAGACGTAACAATTAACTCAATAAATTCTAGAAAAAGACAAAAAGGTAGGGGGAAAAATATGAAATCATTAAGTAAAGCAGAAGTTAATGACAATGTTAATCCTATAAAAGTAGAATTTATATTAAATGGTTTAAACTGTGCTCACTGTGCAGAGGTGATCAATGAAAAAGTAGGAAAATTAAAAGGTGTTAAATCATCTAATTTAAACTTTGTAAATAAAAAAATGACTTTAAATCTTACTGATGAACAAAATGAAAGTGAAATAATAAGAAAAACTATAGATATAATAAATAACACAGAGCCAGGATTAGACATAGTGGTCAATAGTAAATCGAAATTAGGAATAAAGAAAGAAATAATATTAGGTGGATTAAATTGTGCTCACTGTGCAGAGGTTATAGGTCAAAAGGTTTCTAATTTAAGTGAAATAGAAAGTTCAGATTTGAATTTTATAAATAAAAAACTAACTGTATTAATAAAACAAAATGAAAATAGTAAGCAAGTTATTGAAAAAATAATAGATATAATAAATAATACAGAACCAGGACTAGACATAAATATAGTTAAAAACTCACAACAAGCAAATATATCTGTAGAAGAGAAGGAAAAAGATTCTTCAAAAAAAGATTTATTAAAGTTAATAGTTGGTTTTGGAATGTATGCAGTTGCCATATATCAAAGTACTATTGGAGTAGAAAGTAAATTGATGAATTTACTTTTGATAATTTCTTATTTAGTAGTAGGTGGAGGCGTAATAATAAAAGCTTTAAAAAATATGACTAAAGGTAGAATATTCGATGAAAACTTCTTAATGTTAATAGCAACAGTAGGAGCATTAGCAATTGGCGAAGTAGAAGAAGCTGTAGCTGTTATGCTTTTCTATCAATTAGGTGAATACTTACAAGGTATAGCGGTTGGAAAATCTAGAAAATCTATAGCTTCCCTTATGAATATAAGACCAGATAGTGCAAACTTAAAAGTAAATAATGAAATAAAAGTTGTTTCTCCTGAAGATGTAGAAATAGGTGATGTAATAGTTATTAAACCAGGTGAAAAGGTACCTCTAGATGGTGTTATAATAGATGGCTCATCTATGGTAGATACATCTGCCATTACAGGTGAATCAGTTTTAAGAGAAACAGCAATAGGTGATGATATCTTATCTGGATTTATAAATAAGAATTCGTTACTAATTGTAAAAGTTACTAAAGGATATGGTGAATCAACTGTTTCTAAAATATTAGATTTGGTTGAAAATGCTAGTAGTAAGAAATCTAAAACTGAAAACTTTATATCTAAGTTTTCAAGATATTATACTCCGATAGTTGTTTGTTTAGCTGCTACAATAGCAATTATACCTCCTATAGTAATTCAAGGTGCAGAGTTTAGTGAATGGTTCTATAGAGGATTACTATTCTTAGTTGTGTCATGCCCATGCGCATTAGTTTTATCTATACCTTTAAGTTTCTTCAGTGGTATAGGATATGCTTCGAAGAATGGTATTCTTATAAAAGGAAGTAACTATTTAGAAGCTTTAAAAGATGTAGACACAGTAGTGTTTGATAAAACAGGAACTTTAACTAAAGGTGTATTTAACGTAACTAATATAAATGCAGTAGATATATCAAAACAAGAATTATTAGAGTATGCAGCTATTGCAGAGGTTAACTCTAATCATCCGATTGCAAAATCTATACTTAAGACATATGGTAAAGCAGTCGATTTAGATAGTATAAAAAATTATGAAGAAATAGCAGCTCATGGTATAAGAGTTCAATATAATAATGAAAAGATACTAGCTGGAAATGAAAAATTGATGAAAGCTAATAATATATTATACTCTGAAGCTAAAGAAGTAGGTACTGTTGTATATGTAGCAGTGAATGGTATATATAAAGGATACGTAGTTATATCTGATGAGGTAAAAGAGGATAGTAAAGATGCAATTAGAAATTTAAAAAATGTTGGTATAAAAGAAGTTGTAATGTTAACTGGTGATAATAAAGATGTAGCTAATAAGGTTGCAAGTGATTTAAATATAGATACAGTTTACTCTAGTTTATTACCTAATGAAAAGGTTGAAAAAGTAGAAGAAATATATGAAGGTAGAAATGAAAAAGAAAAAGTAGCTTTCGTTGGTGATGGTATAAATGATGCTCCAGTATTAGCGCGTGTAGATGTTGGTATAGCGATGGGTGCCCTTGGTTCAGATGCAGCGATAGAAGCAGCAGACGTAGTTCTTATGACAGATGAGCCAAACAAAATATATAAAGCTATAGAAATATCTAAGAAAACAAACAAAATAGTATGGCAAAATATTATATTTGCACTTGGTGTTAAAGTAGTTGTTATGGTGCTAGGTGCAGGTGGTATGGCTACAATGTGGGAAGCAATATTTGCAGATGTGGGAGTTGCTTTAATAGCAGTAATAAATGCAATGAGAATTCTTAAATAATATATAGAATAAATAAGCCTATAATTAGGAATGATATCAGATTCTTAATTATAGGCTTCGTTTATGTAAAGTTTTTTATATTACATATATGTACACACATATAAAATGAAGTAAACTCCCTAGCATAATAAATAAGTGGAATATTTCATGGAACTCAAAATTTTTAAATTTTAAAAACTTTGGCTTAAGCCCATAAATTGCAGCTCCAACAGTATAAGCTAAGCCTCCGGCCACTAAAAGCATTAGACCATTAATAGAAAGAGAATGATATAAAGGTTTTATAACAAATATAGCCATCCATCCCATAGCAACATAGATTAATGTAGATATCCATCTAGGGCAGTTGAACCAAATTAATTTAAAACAAACACCTAATATAGCGATAAAAAGTAATATTCCAAAAAGAATGAAACCTTTAGGTCCTTTCAAAGATATTAAACAAAAAGGTGCATAAGAACCTGCTATTAATATAAAAATCATTGAATGATCTATTTTTCTTAAAAACTTAATCCTTGAATCTCCAGCAATAGTTAGATGATAAGTAGCAGAAGCTGAATATAAAAGAATTAAACTAATTCCAAAAATAATTACTGCAGTTAAAGATGTTATAGAGGGATCTCTTAGTGTAGTTTTAATGACTAAAGCTAATAATCCGACAAATGCTAAAATAGCACCTATTAAATGAGTAACGCCATTAATGGATTCTCTAACATATTTACCCATATATATACCTCCAAATTGTAAAGATTAGAATTTTTATAATGAAAATACTTTACTTTTATATATCCATGAATTTTAGAAAATATACAGAAATATTATAAGTAAAATAATTCCAAAATATAATATACTACTATTATACTCTATAAATTTAAATATTCATCTTAATTCTTGATATAAATTTTGAATATCAAATTAAATGTGATGAAAAATAAATTACTTTATAAAAAAATATTATATGAAGAAGTTAGTATATATCTAGGGTTGAATTAAGTTAGCATAGTTTTTTAGTTAGATTTTAAAAAAAAATATAAAAGAGTATTGACTAATATTCATTATGGTGGTAAAGTATTACTTGTCCGAGAGATACGGACGAAAAATAAATCGAAAAAAGTCTTGACTGAGGGGTAACAACCTGGTAAGATGAATAAGTCGAGAAAATGAACTTTGAAAATTAAACAGTAGGTTAATTTATAAAATTAATTCTTTATAAGAATTATTCGAAACAACCAAACAAAGCCAGATATATAACAGTATCTGAGCCCATCAACTTTTATTTGAGAGTTTGATCCTGGCTCAGGATGAACGCTGGCGGCGTGCCTAACACATGCAAGTCGAGCGATTTACTTCGGTAAAGAGCGGCGGACGGGTGAGTAACGCGTGGGTAACC
>NZ_JACRWE010000008.1 GCF_014323405.1 Romboutsia faecis
AAATTAGCTAAGAGAGCTAAAGAATTAGGATTAGATGCAATACATGATACAGTTCATGAAATGTGTAAAGATGAAGCTAGACATGGTAAAGCATTCTTAGGATTATTAGAAAGACATTTTGGAAAGCAAAACTAATAATAAGCTCATATTAAATAAATTAATATAAATTTTATTAACCTTTATAAAAAATACCTTTAGATATTAATATCTAAAGGTATTTTTTATTGCAAGGAAATTGAGATAAAAGTAAAAAAATTGAGATAAAAGATTTAAACTTATAATTATTGGTATAATATGTAATAAAATATTAAATTATAGGAGTGTATATATGTTAGAAGTAGGAACAAAAGCACCAGATTTTAAATTAAAAGATAAAGATGGTAATTTAGTAAGTTTATCAGAGTTTAAAAATAAAAAAGTAGTTTTATATTTTTATCCTAGAGACAATACTCCAGGATGCACTAAGCAAGCATGTTCTTTTAGGGACAATTATGATGCTTTTAAATTAAAAGACATTATAGTTATAGGTATTAGCAAAGATAGTGCAAAGTCTCATGAAAAATTTGCACAAAAAAATGATTTACCATTTATATTATTATCTGATCCAGAACTTGAAGCTATCAAGTTATATGATGTATGGCAAGAAAAGAAGTTATATGGAAAAGTAAGTATGGGAGTTGTGAGAACTACTTACATTATAGATGAAAATGGTATGATAGAAAAAGTATATGATAAAGTTAAAACAGATAAAAATGTAGCTGAAATACTTGAGTATTTAGGATAAACGCTTATTTTTACAGAAGTCAATTAATTAATAAATATAATAAAATACCTTGAGATATTATAAATATCTTGAGGTATTTTATTATGGAATAATAAAAATAAAATTAGCAAGAACAAACTGTTATTATGCTATAATTTAGGAATATATGTAAAAATAGGAGGGATAAATTGTGAAAATATATAACTTAAAGTTAAAAGTACTAGTAATAATATCCAGTGTATTAATACTTTTAAGCTTGTCAGCATGTACTGTTAAAGATATAGATGCACAAAGTAGTACAAGTAACAACTCTATAAATAATGTTCAAGGCAGTATAAGCTCAAATAAAGAAACTAGTGAAATATCATCATTAAATGAATCAGAGTTACATTTTATAGATACAGGAAACTCTGATGCTATTTTGATAAAAAACAATAATAAATTTGCACTTATAGATGGTGGAGATAATGACGATGAAGAAAGAGTAGTAGAATATCTAAAAAATCAAGGTGTTAAAGAGTTAGAATATATATTTGCAACACATCCGCATTCAGATCATATTGGTGGATTAGATGCGGTAGTAAATGAAATACCAGTTAAAAAAGTATATGTTAGTAATGGTGATTCTGATTCTAAGACTTATTCAGATTTTATATATGCTATGTCGAATAAAGGGTTAAGTCCAAGTGTTCCTTTATTAAATAGTGAGTTCAAATTAGGAAATGGTAAGTTTAGGGTAATTTCAGCAGCAAATGAAAAAGACCCAAACAATAATTCTCTAGTCCTAGAGTATACCAATGGAAATGATAAAGTTTTATTAATGGGAGATGCAGAAGAAAAGATAGAGCGTGAGTTAGATGTAAATGATGTAGATTTATTAAAGGTTGGACATCATGGATCAAGAAGTAGTTCAAGTAGCTCTTTTATAGATAAGGTAAATCCAAAATATGCAGTAATATTAGTTGGTGCTAACAATAAGTATAATCACCCTCATAAGGAAACTATGGATACTTTAGTTAGTAAAAATATAGAAATACATAGAAGTGACGAATGTGGACATATAGTATTTAAGTCTAGTGGTAATGGATTAAGTGTAGACTGTAAGGATAGTACTTATACCCAAAGTATAAATAATAATACTAATAATGATAAACCAGAGAAAAAACCTATTACAAAACCTGTAGTAGATAATAGTATTAAAGATGATATAGTTTACTGGACTCCCAACGGGAAGTCATATCATTCAACTAAATCTTGTCCTGCTTTAAGTAGAAGTAAAACTATAGATTATGGTACACAGGCTGAGTCTGGAAAATATGACCCATGCGATAGATGTATCTCCAACTAACAATACTAGTAAATATCTCCTTAGGAGTATAAGAGATTTTATAGTTCATAACTATGAATGTATTGAAAATTTATTATACAATTGAAAAAATTAAATAAAATATAAAAATTTTATTAAAAATTTGTTTAGGGAAAATATTCTAGGGGTATTAAGTAGTTATATATAAGATATGGATTGATTCAAAAATAAATAAAATAAAAAATAAAAAATGTTTAAAGTCAGATTTTAGTGGTATATATATACCATAATAAAAAAGTAAATTAACTATTTAATATATATATAAATCAATCAATGAAAATTCAGGAGGAGAGAAAGTTATGAAAAAATTCGTATGTACAGTATGTGGATACATCCACGAAGGAGAAACTATAGAAGGTGTTGTATGTCCAGTATGTAAAGTAGGAGCTGACAAGTTTGAAGAAATGTCAGGAGAATTAAACTGGGCAGATGAGCACAGAATAGGTGTAGCACAAGGTGTAGATGAAGAAATAATAGAAGGATTAAGAGCAAACTTCGTTGGAGAATGTACAGAAGTAGGAATGTACTTAGCAATGAGTAGACAAGCAGATAGAGAAGGATTCCCAGAAGTAGCAGAAGCATACAAGAGAATAGCTTTTGAAGAAGCAGAACATGCAGCTAAATTTGCTGAATTATTAGGAGAAGTAGTTGTTGCTGATACTAAAGAAAACTTAAGAGTAAGAGTTGAAGCTGAGTACGGTGCAACTGATGGAAAATTAAAATTAGCTAAGAGAGCTAAAGAATTAGGATTAGATGCTATACATGATACAGTTCATGAAATGTGTAAAGACGAAGCTAGACATGGTAAAGCATTCTTAGGATTATTAGAAAGACATTTTGGAAAGCAAAACTAATAATAAGCTTCTTATTATATAAATAAATTTTAACATTTTTTAACATTTATAAATACCTCAATAACAATATGTTATTGAGGTATTTTTTTATTTTGAGATAATATCGTAAATAAGAAATTAGTTTCAGATATTACTAAATTTCTAATTTATTTAATCATCTAAAATTTATTAATATATAGAATAATGAAAGTAAAATCAGAATAAATAATCCGTTGAAAGGAAAACGATTTTCATATAACATTTAATTAGAAACATAAAAATAATGAGGGGGGATTTTTATGAGAAAACAAAAAACTAAAGCAATGGTAATTGCAATAGCATCAGTATTTATTATTGGGATAGGTTCTTTAGGATATGGTGGTAAGGCAGTGGCATCTAGTAGTGAAAAAATAACTGCAAAAAGAATACTTTGGGAACATGCAGGAGATTTAGAAGCACAATTTGGACAAGATAAAAATATAGGTACAGCAGGATTACTTGTAGGAGAGTCAGATGGATACATAATAGCTGGTGGTGGAGCTAACTTTCCTGATGAGTCTGTAGCTGATGGTGGGACTAAAAAACATTATCCTGATGTTTATGTATTAAAACAAGAAAATGGAAGATTAAAGCAAGTTAAGCATACAAAATTAAAATATGAAATAGGGTATGGAAGCTCAATAACTGATGATGATGGTGTTTATTATATAGGTGGAAGTCCAGAGGAAAAGGAAGGAAATAATGTAACTCTATTCTCTGTTGATAAAAAAGGAAAGTTAAAAGAAAAGTTTATAGGAGATTTACCTTTTACAATTAGTGATGGAATAGCTGTTAAACATGGTAATTATATATATGTTGGATTAGGAAAGCAAAATGGTGAGGCAAGTAATAAAATGTATAAATTTGATTTAAAAACAAAAAAAACACAGGAAATAGCATCCGTACCAGGAGAAGCAACTAGAAACCAAGCAGTTGCTCAAATACTAAATGATGAGATATATGTATTTAGTGGTGGAGATAAAGTAGCTTACACAGATGGATATAAATATAATATGAAAAAGAATAAATGGGAAAAAGTATCAGATGTTAAAGTAGATGGAAAAGAAATATCTTTATTAGGTGCTAGTTCAGTTAAACTTAATAACGAAGAAATGTTAGTTGTAGGTGGGTTTGATAAAACAGTTTATGACTATGCCGTTGAAAAACTAAATACATTGAAAGATGAAGAATTATCTGAATTTAGGAAAGGGTATTTTGGAGCAGACCCATCTGAGTTAAGATGGAATAAGAAGATATTAATATATAATGCAAAGAGTAATAGCTGGAAATCTATTGGCGAAGTTCCGTTTGATGCACCATGTGGAGCAGGGGTAGTTTTAGATGGTGAAAAGATATATTCAATAAATGGAGAAATAAAACCTGGAACTAGAACTAATAGAACTTATGTTGGTACAATATTAGATAAATAATACGTAAAAAAGTCTTCAGAAATCTGAAGACTTTTTTATGTGTCTAAAGCCTCAAAGATATGAAGAGATTAAGTACTTATCAACCTAAAAAGTATTAATAAACTATATAATGTAATAAGTAAATTCAAACATTAATATAATTTATATTGGGCAAGTGTTATACTTATAAATTAATAGTTAAAGGTGGTTGTATATGTATCCAGTTTATAAAAGTATAGGCACAAAAGAAAAATGTGAAGAAGTAAAGATATTATTTCCAGCTCAGCATCAAAATTGTCAACCAGGTTTAGAATACCTTATGAATCCTAGACCTATATCTGATAATCCATATTATTATGGAAGTTGTAAATTACTTAACAAAGTAGCTATTATTACTGGTGGAGATAGTGGAATAGGTAGAGCTGTAGCTTATGCTTTTGCTAAAGAAGGAGCAGATATTGCTATTTCTTATTTATGTGAGGAAGAAGATGCAAATGAAACTAAGGCAAATATAGAACGTTTGGGAAGAAGATGTTTATTAATACCAGGTGATTTAAGAGATGAAGAGATGTCTAAGGTAGTTGTTGAAAAAACGATACAATGCTTTGGCAAAATTGATATTTTGGTTAATAATCATGCTGTGCAATTTATTCAAAGAAGTATACTAGATATAAGTGCGGAACAATTAGATGATACATTTAGAACTAATGTATATGCATTTTTTTATATGACAAAGGCGGCACTTCCATATTTAAAAAAAGGATCGAGTATAATCAATACAACTTCTATAACTGCATATAAAGGAGAACCATTACTTATAGATTATAGTGCAACTAAAGGAGCTATATTAGCATTTACAAGATCACTATCACAATCTTTGATAGAAGAAGGTATAAGAGTAAATGGAGTAGCTCCAGGTCCTATTTGGACTCCTTTAATTCCATCATCTTATTCAGCAAAGGAAGTAGAGACATTTGGCAGTGGAACTAGTAAAGTTCCAATGAATAGAGCGGGTCAGCCATTTGAAGTTGCAACAAGTTTTGTATTTTTAGCAAGTGATGATTCTAGATATATGTCCGGCCAGATTCTTCACCCTAATGGTGGAACTATAGTTGGTTCTTAGATTGGTAATAGATATAGTTATTTAAATTTATTAAAGTTAATATATCAAATAAATAATAAAAAATACCTAGTTCAAGCTAGGTATTTTTTTATACATATATTGTAAATACAGTATTATTTTACGCATCTATATTATACAGATAGATATGTTAGAAAATAATAAGTATGATGTACACTATATAAGTTTTTAAATATTAGTATCTTCTAATTTTACAAAACTATAACCTTTATCTCTTAACTCTTTTAATGCGTATTGTAATCCCTCGTAAGTATACTTTTTAGGTTGATTGAAATGGCAAATTACAATATCTCCTGATGTAGATTTACTTAAAGCATTTTCTATTTGTGATTTAGAAAAAGTAGCTCCTGCATCACCATTAACAGTAAAACCTACTATTTTATATCCTAAATCTAAAGCTATTTTTATAGACACATCATCATAATAAGCAGTTCCTGATCTAAAGTATTTTGTTGTTCTTCCTGTAAGTTCATATATAGTTTTTTCATTAAGTTTTATCTCATCTATAACACTTTTAATGTTACCAGTACCATCTATTCCATATATAGAATTAGAAGTTACCGATAGCGGTCTATGTTCATAACCATGATTTTCTATCTCAAATAAATCATTATTAGCCAATTCTAGAAATTTATCTTTATTTACTTCTATCCATCTACGATTTACGAAAAGGGTAGCTGGAATTTGTTCATCAATTAAATATTGAATTAAATCCTCATCATAATCACTACCATATTTACCACCACAGGCATCAAATGTTAAAGATATTATTTTTTCCTTTGTATTAATTTTATTTACTACTCCATTAACTTTTTCTCCCCATTCAGTTGGTTCTATAGAGTCATATTTTTCTATAATATTATTTATGACTTCCTCTTCTGATTCAACTTCAACAATATCATCATTAGTGCTTCTATTATCTGTTTTATCAATATATTGATTATTGCTACATCCAATACCAAATACTAAGCAACAAATAATAGGAATTATAATTTTTAACTTTTTCATAAAAATCTCCTTATTATTCTGTATTTAATCCCAATTATTTTCCTAATTATACCATTTAAATAAATTTTAGTTCAAATATTTCAATGTAATAGTTTGTTAACTAACTCATAGATATTAGTAAAATAGATTACTAGTTTAGTGTAATAATATAATAGTTGATGGTTAATATATAAATAACGTCGCAAAGCTATCAGACTAGTGGTTTACAGATTAAAGAAAAAACAAGGAGAGTAGTCATGGCCAATAAAAAAGTTTTTCTTCAGGATTTAAAAGACGGAAATGTAAAAATATCTCTTATGATAATGAAGAAATTATATAAAGATGGAAATAAGGTTTTATACACATTAAGTGATAAAAGTGGATACATAAATGCAAGAATAGCACCAAAGTTAAAGCTAGAACCAGGTCAGGTAGTAGAGATAGAAGGGACTAAGGATTTTGTTATCGATGTTTCTTACTTAAACGTAATTGAAAATTATGAACTTGAAGACTATCTTGCAACTGTAAAAAGACCTATTGAAGATATAATGCAAGATATAGATGAAATAACAAAAGAATGTATTACTTCACCACAAGCTATAAAGCTAAATGATTATTTTTTTAAAGATCAAAGTTTTCTTGAAAAATTTAAAAAAGGGATAGGTGGAGTATCTATGCACCATAACTATATAGGAGGATTGGCTGAACATACTCTTAATGTAATGTATTTGACTAAAGTTCTTTGTGATAGGTATGATTGCAGAAGAAGAGAAATTGCAGTATTAAGTGCAAAGCTTCATGATATAGGTAAAATTTATGAACTTGAGTATAATGGTCCTTTTAAATACACTCTTGAAGGAGAATTAGAGGGTCACATTGTTATAGGAGTACAGATGATAGATAGAGCAGTTATGAATGCTGGAGTACCTTTTAATGAAGATTTTATTAGAAGGATAAAAGGTTGCATAGTACAGCATCATGGTAAACTTGAGTATGGATCACCTAAAAAAGCTAATATGGAAGAATCTATTATATTAAACTATGCAGATACTGTAGATGCCACTATGAATAAAATAGAGCAAATAAGAGAAAATACGAGAGATAACACATGGTCTCAATATGATAAACGTATAGAAACTAAGCTTTATCTCTAAGTTTATGAGTAAACATAAAAAAGATAAGAAATAAACTATTAATTTAGTATAATTTATGTATGAGATATTTAGAGGTAGAGTAAAGTTCTATCTCTAAAATTGCTGTGAGTAAAATTTTATAATTGCATTACTGGTATAATTTTAATTTAAACTTTAACTTCAAAATATGATAAAATAATTAAATGCTATAAAAAATATCATTAAATTATCATAAAAAATGAGGTATACATGACAACAAGGAATATAGACATAAAAGTTAGGAAAAAAGAAAAAATAAAGATTTCTAATATATACGATTTTAAAAAAGAATTAAAAAAAGAAGGATATAATTTAAATTATTACGATGAAGAAAAATTCAAAGAAGATATTATAAATATTTTTAAAGTGGATAATACTGTAATAGAACATTTATACAAATCTATGGATAAAGAAGAAATAACTTATAGAGCTAACAATGTTAGTCACTTTATTGATTACATGGAAAAAATGGTGTTGTTTGAAAGAGAACACTACAGGTTATGTGAAAAAATAAGTGAGATTAAAAAATTACGAATAGATAGAGTTGAATATGAAAGAAAACCTAATTCTCAAGATAATGTTGAACATATACTTAAAGCTATAGAAGAAATAAAAGATGGTATATCTGGAGTAATCAATAAAAAAGAAAAATGTAGATTAGAATATTTAGAAAATGAAATAGGCAAAAATTATCTTTATGCTAAGGATATTGAATTATTAAAAAAAATGATTATGATAAATAAAGAAAATGTAGATGAAAAATATAATGAAATAACTCAAGTTAAAACAATATCAATAGACATACCTAAAGAAATAGATAATAATTATATCAAGCCACTAAAGGGCAGTGTAGAGTACCATCAGCACTTGAGTAACAATATACCAAGAATGAAACGCCTAGTAAAAAATATGAATAAGTATATTAAAATTGATGAAAAAGATAATTTAACTTTTAAAATAAATCAAAGTAGTGCATTACAAGACTCTATAAATATAGCGGTAGTAGAATATGATAATAAAGAGTTTAAGGCAATAAGTGGTAGTAATGAAATAAATGATTATTGTAAAGCACCACCATTAGAAAAACAATTTTTTAAGAGCAATAAAGTTAACAAGTTAGGAAAATTAGGAACAGGTTATAATAGAGTTAATGATAGTGAAAAAAAGATATTTGAAGAAATTCACAAGCAAATTAAAGCTAAAAAGCTAAATAACAAGGGAAATCTTACTTTATATAGCAAATGGGAGCCTTGTCCAAGTTGCTATTATGTAATCAATCAGTTTTGTAGACAACATCCAGATATAAAAGTACAAGTTAAATATATCAAAAGATATGGCGAAAATTAAGCTAGGGAATTATTTAAAACTACGTATAAAAAAATATATATATGTTAATAATTATAAAAAGGTTGTTATATAGGATTTGTATATGCTACTATTATATATATACAAAATAATAACATCGCGGAGTGGAGCAGTTGGCAGCTCGTTGGGCTCATAACCCAAAGGTCGCAGGTTCAAGTCCTGCCTCCGCAACCAATTATAAGTATGAATATATGGCTCTTATATCTATATGATATAAGAGCTTTTTTAATGGAGGATAACATGACAACAAATAAGAAATCAGAAACAGGGTTAAAATATAATAAAGTACAAAAAATGAATAAAAATTTTATGTACCAAGATTTAAAAAGAAGTAATTGCTATAACAGTGACTTTTCTAATTCTAACTTTAATTTTACAAGCTTAAGGGGAGCACATTTTAAATCTTGTAACTTCTATGGGTGTACATTTACATTTGCAGAATTTATTGGTAGTAATTTAAAAAAGAGTAGATTTACAAAAGCTAAATTTGAAAATACTGTATTTGAGGGAGTAAATCTTGAAGATGTAGATTTTAGCGGAGCAACATTTAAAAACACAATATTTTTAAATACTGATATTTCTAAAGCAAAAAATATTAATATTAAAGAATCTGAAGTTAAAGTTTTTGATGAAATGCCAAACTTAGAAATAAATGAAAAACTTGAAAATGCTATTAATTTAGCTATGAAAAATGTATATATTAAAAAATCAAGAACATTAGATACAAAAGATGGTAGTATAAACAATATCAGTATAATGATACTTTTAGATAACTTTAAAGAACATAGATTAGTACAAGGATTAACGCTTTTAAGTGAGAAAATTGACAAAGAGTTTTGTACTTTAAGTTATATAATAAAGAGCTTAAAGAGTTATGAATCTCAAGGAATTTTATAAATAGTTTAATTAAAGTGCCCAGTATGATTATTTACATAGTCAGGGCACTTTTTATATTTTCATAGTTTAACCTTATATATTTATTGGTATAATAAGATAAATACAACATATAGAGGAATAATGATTATGAAAAAAGACAAAAGACGTATAATAATAGATTTTGAAGTTTTATCAAATGCTAAATTTTGGATGTGTTGTATGAAAGATTACAAAACTCAAAAAGAACACATCATAATAAATGATAGGGATGAATTATTAAGAGTATACAATAAAAATAAAGATTCTGTATGGATAGGGTATAACATAAAAGGATACGATCAATGGATATTTAAATCAATAATAATGGGCCTTGATCCATGTAAGGTATCAGATAGTCTTATTGAAAAAAAGATGTCTGGATGGAAAATAGATAGAAGTTTAAATAAAATGCAGATGTATATATTTGAGATAAATGATAGCTTTCGTAGCTTGAAGGAGCTGGAATTATTTATGGGGGAAGATATAAGAGAAAGTACTGTTCCCTTTGATTTAGATAGATATCCAACCGAGGAAGAGATAAAAGAACTAACAAGTTACTGCTTACACGACGTAAGAATGACTTATAAAGTGTTTAAGGAAGTTTATTACAAATATGAAGCTCAATTAGGATTAATAGAGTACTTTAACTTAGATGACAGTATGATTAATAAAACTGAAGCTCAGCTAAGTGCATATATATTAGGTGCAAAAAAGCCTAATTATGATAGAGATGACTCAAAAAACTTCGAAATAATAGAGAATATAAATCTTAGTAAATATAATTATATAAAAGATTGGTATTTAGATTATAGCAATAGAGATTTAAAAAATTACTTAAGAACAAATGTATATGGAATTGAAACTGATTTTGGTTGGGGTGGACTTCATTCTGCTAGGAAAAAATACGAAGCTAATGATTTCATTGTAAATTCAGATGTAAGTTCTTTTTATCCATCTATAATGATAGAATATAATTTATTGAGTAGAAATGTAAAAGATCCATCTAAATACAGTCAAATAAGAGATACAAGGATACAGTTTAAAAAAGATAATAATCCTATAGAAAAATCCCTTAAATTAGTTTTAAATAGTGCATATGGTGCATGTATGGATATTAATAATGAACTTTATGATCCAAGACAAGGTATGTCTATATGTGTAAATGGACAGTTACTATTATTAGATTTAATAGAAAAGGTGGAATTAGAATTTAAGGAAGAAGCAGAATTTATTCAAGGTAATACTGATGGAGTTATGTTTAAGTTTAATTCTAAAGAGGCAGTAAATAGATATATAGAAATTTGTAATGAATGGTGTAAAAGAACTAAAATGAATCTTGAACATGATTTTATTAAAAAGATAATACAAAAAGACGTAAATAATTATGTTTATATAAAAGAAGATGGAAAAGTAAAAAGTAAGGGTGCTTACGTTAAAAAACTAAGTATAATAGATAATGATTTACCAATAGTAAATAAAGCTATTAAAGAAAAATTAATAAATGATGTGGATGTAGAAACTACCATAAATAATAGCAACAATCTTATAGATTTTCAAAAGTGTGTAAAAATAACAGGAAAGTACTCTCATGCTGTATATGGGATTGAGAATATTAGTTTAAAGGTTCTTAGGGTATTTGCTAGTAAATCTAGTTTAGATAACCCTATTATGAAAATGAAATCAGATAATAAACTAGAGAAGATTAGCTACACTCCAGATAGGGTATTTATAGATAATAGCAATATTATAGATAAAGAAGTGCCTCAAAAATTAGATAAAGATTGGTATATAGCTTTAGCTAAAGATAGATTGGATAGCTTTGTAAATGAATATAAATTTACATTGTTTGATTATTTAAATTCAATATAGGAAAATAATAACTAATACCCCCCAATAAGATTAGGTAATAATAAAATATCTAATCTTATTGGGGGGTAGAACTTTTGCATGTAAATGAATGCTTTATCAATATATATTTTTATACTTTCTCATTTTGAAGGTAATATAAACTATAAAAATATCCTTTAAGATCAATTAAGTCATCAAATTTACCTCTTTCAATTATCATACCATCTTTCATTACGATTATTTCATCATAAGAAACTAATATATTTTTTATAAGTTTATGAGTAACTACAATTAAAGTTAAATCATTAATAGATAACAATGAAGATTCTAAATTATAAGCAGTTTCATTATCTAAAGCAGATGTTGATTCATCTAAAATTAATAGATTAGTATTATTAATAAGTGAACGTGCAATAGCAATTCTTTGCTTTTCTCCGCCAGATAACTTATTACCATTTTCGCCAACTGATGAGTTTATTCCATTAGGAAGTGATGATATTAAATTTGAAAGCCCAGATCTGTTACAAATCTCTAGCACTTCTTCATCACTATAATCTGAGTATAGTTTTATATTTTCCTTTATTGAATCATCAAACATAAATACATTTTGTTGGATCATAGAAATATTTTTATATAAATCATAACTAAAAATTTTTTGAAGGTCTTTATTATCAATTAAAATATCACCAGTATAGTTTTTGTAGTATCTCATAAGCAACTTTATTAATGTACTCTTACCAGAACCACTTTCTCCAACAATAGCATATTTTTTATTTTTTTCAAAATTTATATTAATATTATTTAAAGCTTTTCTTTCATCTGAATAAGAAAAATTTAGATTTTTTACCTCTATATTTTTTTCGAATTTTTTCAATGAAAGCTCTTCAATATCACTCGAAGAATCAGAAAGTATATCATCTATTTTATCTACTATAAGTGATACAGATTTTATTTGGTTTATTAAAGAAATACTAATCTTTACAGGTCCTACAATGTGAGTACTAAGTTGAATAATTATTATTGCAGTACCTACAGAAATCTCTCCCTTATTCATAAGATAACCACCTAAAATTAGAACTCCTAAGTAGATAGTTACACTAAATGAAAGTGAAAATCCTCTGATTATAGCTTCTAGAATAGAACACTTTTTCTTACTAAATTCAACTGCATTAGAAGAATTCTTAAATATTGTATTAATTCTATGTCCTATATTAAACCCTTTTATTACTTCAAAGCCAGAAAATAAATCTTTAGTAACTGAAGTTATATCTTCTAAATTATTAGAAAAATTATTTTTTTCAATAACTAATTTTTTTGAAAGTGCGTTAGGTATTACAAACCCTAATGTACCAAATATTGCTATAAAGATTACAATAGTTGGACTTATTGAAAATAAAAATGCCAAAGAGATTGTAAAGGATATAAAAGATGAAATAACTTGGAATATATTATTCAGTAAGCTATCCTCAATTATTTTTAAATCATTATAAAGAATAGATATATATTTACCACTATTATCTAGAGAAAAATCTTTTATATCTTTATTAAGTATTTTAGAGAAAATATCTGTTCGAAGATAATTAACAGTGTTTTTTATATATGATGACATGACACATCCATCTATATATTCCGTGATAAATAAGATTATTATAAGTGCAATACTTGCTATTATAATTGGTACAAACTTATGGATTTCGGCATTTGCAAAAATATCAACTATAAATCCCATTATAAAGTCAAAAGCTATAACTGATAAAGCTGCTAAGGATATAGTAATTATCCTGGCAAAAAATAATAGTTTGTATTTGAAAATGTAATTCCAAAACTTTTTCATAATACCTCCATTGTTTATTAACATATTTTTATTGAAAAGAATAATAAATAATAAAAGTAGATATACTTTATTACTTACGATATATATAATTATATATAAAATGTATCTTATTACAAAATGTTTTGAGCAAATAGAGTTAGTTTATAATAGTATTTTTATTTAAATAGATAGAATTTCTAAATCATTGTAAACATTATGCATATGATATGAAAATTGATATAATTAAAAAAGATAGAAATAACTACCAAGGGGGAAAGATAGATGGAGTTTAAACTTCCAAAATATAATCATCCAAAATTTGATGAAGAAATATTTTTATCTGCACCAAATGCAGAGTACAAGATAGTTGAAAAAGATGGAGTAGCACCAGATAATTATCATGCAATGTCTATATTTCCAGAATACTTCAAAATAAATGGAGAATGGATATTAGCTGAAGAAACAAGAATGGACTGTGTTCCAAGAATTAACTTTGAAGGAAAAGTAGAAATAGTAGAATTTAGAGCTTTAAGAGTTGGAGATAAAGTAATTGTAGGAAGAACAGAAGATGCTAGTGAGGGGATATACTTACATACATCAGGATTTGAAAAAGAAGTACAAGATAAGGATGTTTTTGCTTTTAGGGGAGGAAGGTCAAGGGAAACTTCTCAAACTATGGATTATGACAAACTATATGAACTTTTAAAACATGAAAAAGAAAATGGATATGTGGTTTGGGTAATGGGTCCAGCTGCAGTATTTTCAGAAGGAGCTAGAAATTCCCTTACTAAGTTAATAAATTCTGGGTACGTTGATGCATTTTTAGGTGGAAATGCAGTAGCAACTCATGACTTAGAGGCTGGAATATATCACACTGCACTAGGACAAGATATATACACTCAAGAGTCTATAAGAAATGGTCACTATTGTCATTTAGATTTATTAAATAAAGCAAGGAAATATGGTTCAGTACAAAAATTAATAGAAGAAGAGAATATAAGTTCTGGATTAATTCAATCATGTTATAAGAATAATGTACCAGTAGTATTAGGTGGATCTATAAGAGATGATGGACCTCTTCCAATAGTAATAGGAGATGTATACCAGGCACAAGATGAAATGAGAAAGCATATAAGAAAAGCAACAACAGTAATATGCATGGCAACTCAATTACATACAATAGCTACTGGTAATATGACTCCTTCATTTAGAGTAGTTGATGGCAAAGTAAGACCATTGTATTTTTATACTATAGATACTTCTGAGTTTGCTGTTAATAAATTAAGAGATAGAGGAAGTTTAGAGGTTATAACTATGATTTCTAATGCTCAAGATTTCTTACAAAGATTAGCTGATAATTTAGAATAACTATATAATCTACTAATTTAAAGAAGCAATTAAGTATGTATTTTTTATAAACTATTTTTCAAAATTATCATATTATATACTGGTGACATTGTTACTAGAAAGGATAATATGATTTATGCAAAGTAGAAATTCAAAAAATTATAAAGGTGTAGATGTAAGCCACTGGTCAGGAAATATTGACTATAAAAGTGTTTCTGATAGTGGAATTGATATAGTTTATATAAAAGCTAGTGAGGGAAAAAGTTATGTAGATCCAATGCTTAATACTAATTATAAAAATGCGAAAGCCCAAGGGTTATTAATTGGATTTTATCATTTTTTTAGACCAAGTAATGAATCAGATGCACTTGAAGAAGCTCATCACTTCGTAAATACAATTAAAGGCTATAAATCAAATTGTAGATTAGCTTTGGATATAGAAGTTAGTAATGGATTAAGTAAATCAACTATAACGAATTTATGTATAAAATTTCTAGAGGAAGTTAAAAAGCTTACAGGATTAGATGTGGTAGTATACACATATACTTACTTTATAAAAGAAAATTTCAACAAAAAAATTAATGTTTATCCATTATGGGTAGCACATTATGGAGTTAAAACTCCTGGAAATAATGGTATATGGGACAATTGGATAGGATTTCAGTATTCAGAATCAGGTAGTGTAAGAGGTATGCCAGGAAACGTAGATTTAGATGAATTTACATCGGATATATTGTTAGAAAATGAAGATTATTCTGATGAAAATCTAATAGATGACAGTATAAAAAAAGAAGAATATATAAATTATAAAGTAAAGCCAGGAGATACATTGTCAGAAATAGCTAAGACATATAATACGACAGTAAGTAGTATAGCAAGTTTAAATAAAATATCTAATGTTAATTTAATATATGTAAATCAAATTTTGAAAATAAAGAAAATAAAGTAATATAAATATAAAAAACTCTAGCCATATAACCAAGATTACTAGTTATAAGACTAGAGTTTTTTATTATCTTTTATTATCGATTATATTATTTATTAGTCCTTTACATCTACCGCAACCAGTACCAGCTGAAGTTGCATTAGAAACTTTTTCTACAGTATCAGCTCCGTTTTTAACAGCATTTACGACTTCTTCAATAGATACATTCTTACATCTACACGCATTTTCAAGTATTGATTGTATTTCTTTTGCATGATTATCATCTTCAACAGTTATGTTAGTCATATTTTCTATATCTTCTATAGTTCGAGCACCATTTGCCATTGCATTTCTTATTTTTATGTAATCGTCAGTTATTATAGCCATTATTTTCCCTCCATAATTTTATTATTTAGATAGTTATTAACTGTATTATTTTGTGTTGATTTTTAGATAATATTCAATTATATTTTATCTATTCTTACCATGGTGTATACAATAATTAGCAGAAATAATATTAGGATATAGTAATTAATAAAAAAAGTAATTGCCATAGTACCAGAAGTTAAATTATATATAACAACTTCAGTGGTAGTTAAAAATGATGAAGGACTAGTAGTATATGTTGAAATATAAATTATAAAATGTAAAAAATTTAGAAAATACTATTTACAAAAATCGACAGTCATGATAAATTAAGTATAACAAATTTATATAGTACCTTTAATTCAGTTCAGAGAAACTGGCAAGGATTTCGGCAGAAAAATAAGTAAAATTGAGATTAATTATATCTAGTTAAATTTAATGGTAGTTAAGAGCAATACTAAATATAATTTTATCTTAATAAAACTTCTAAGCTCCTTGCATTTGCAGGGAGCTTTTCTTTTTAGGTACTAAAAAGGAAGGTAGAGACAACATGAGTAAACAACATCAAGATCACGACTATTCGTTAGAGGCAATACCTCAAAATGCTAAAAAAGGATTTTTCTCAATGTTAGTAGTTATGCTAGGATTTGCATTCTTCTCAGCAAGTATGCTAGCAGGAGGAGATTTAGGTACAAGTCTTAAAATGGGAGACTTTGTAAAAGCAGTATTATTTGGAAATATCATATTATGTATATATACAGGGCTTCTAGCTTATATGGCTGGAGATACAGGACTTTCAACACACTTACTTGCAAGATATTCGTTTGGTGAAAAAGGTTCATATCTTGTATCATTCTTAGTATCAGCGACACAAGTTGGTTGGTTTGGAGTAGGGGTTGCAATGTTTGCAATACCAGTAGCAAAAGTAACAGGAATGAATGTATGGATGTTAGTGATAGTATCAGGATTATTAATGACTGCAACAGCATTCTTTGGAATGAAGTCACTTACAATATTAAGTATGGTAGCAGTTCCATCAATTGCAGTTCTTGGAAGTATATCAGCAGGAAAAGCTATAGCTGATGTGGGTGGATTAGCAGGATTACTTGCAATAGAGCCAAGTGGGACAATTACTATGAGTGCAGCACTTGCAGCAGTTGTAGGAACATTTATAAGTGGTGGTACACTAACACCAGACTTTACAAGGTTCTCAAATAGCAAAAAAACAGCAGTAAGCACTACAGTAATAGCATTTTTAATAGGAAACTCTTTAATGTTAGCATTTGGTGCAATCGGAGCTATGGCTACAGGACATGCTGACATATCAGAAGTAATGTTTGCACAAGGATTAATAATACCAGCAATAATAATATTAGGTCTTAATATATGGACAACTAATGACAATGCTTTATATGGATCAGGTCTTGGATTTGCAAATATAACAAAGCAACCAAAAAGTAGAATGGTTATAATCAATGGTATTATAGGTACATTACTTGCAATGTTCTTATATAATAACTTTATGGAATGGTTAAATATGTTAAACTCATTTATACCAGCAACTGGAGCAGTAATAATAGCTGATTATTTTATAATAAACAAAGGAAAATATGCAGAGTTTAAATCAGCAAGATTTAAAATAGTAAATATAAATGCTATAATAGCATGGATAGCAGGAGTTGTAGGAGCGTATACAATACCTGGAATAACACCTATAAACTCAGTAGCTACAGCGATATTAACTTATGTAGTTTTAACTAAATTAACTTCTAAAAAAGGACAAGAGTTAGAAGATAAAATAGCTGCATAATTAAATCTAAATAATAAATTTAAAAATAGCTTTTAGTATCTTAGGAGGATAAATATGTTAATAAAAAATGCAAAATTAAGAAATAATGACAACTTAGTAGATATATTAATAGAAAATGGGATAATAACTAAAATTGAAGCCAATATAGATGTTCAAAATGAAGAAGTTATAGATGCAAATGGATTTTTAGTTGTTCCACCATTTATAGAACCTCATATCCACTTAGATACAACATTAACAGCTGGTGAGCCAAAGTGGAATGAAAGTGGAACTTTATTCGAAGGAATAGAGCGCTGGTCAGAAAGAAAAGAGTTTTTAAGTATAGAAGATGTAAAAATAAGAGCAAGAAAAGCTATAACGTGGCAAGTTGCTAACGGAATACAATTTATAAGAACTCATGTAGACACTACAGACCCTGAGCTAACAGCAATGAGAGCTATGATAGAATTAAGAGAAGAATTAAAAGACTACGTAACTTTACAAATAGTTGCTTTCCCACAAGAAGGTATACTTTCATACCCTAATGGGTTTGAATTATTAGAGGAGTCATTAAAGCTTGGAGCAGATGTAGTAGGAGCTATCCCTCACTTTGAATTTACAAGGGAGTATGGAGTAGAAAGTATAAATAAGATTATTGAACTTGCTAAAAAGTATGATGTATTAGTAGATGTTCACTGTGATGAAATAGATGATGAGCAATCTAGATTTATAGAAGTACTTGCAGCTAGAGCATATGAAAACAACATGGGACATAAGGTAACAGCAAGTCATACAACAGCTATGCACTCATATAATGGAGCATACACTTATAAATTATTTAGACTTTTAAAAATGAGCGGAATAAACTTCATAGCAAATCCACTTGTAAATATACATCTTCAAGGTAGGTTTGATACTTATCCAAAAAGAAGAGGTATAACAAGAGTAAAGGAAATGGTAGAAGCAGGAATAAATGTATGCTTTGGTCATGATGATATAGTTGATCCTTGGAATCCGATGGGAACAGGTAATATGTTACAAGTTCTTCATATGGGACTTCATGTATGTCAAATGATGGGATATAGTCAAATAAATGAATCAATAGATTTAATAACAAACAACAGTGCAAGAACACTTAATATACAAGATAAGTATGGGATAGAAGTTGGAAAGCCAGGTAATATGATAATACTACCTGCTGAAAATGGATATGATGCTATAAGAAGACAAGTACCTATACATTACTCAATAAGAGAAGGTAGAGTTATAGCACATACTACTTTAAGTGAAACAACAATAGATTTTGGTAAAAAAGAGATAGTAGATTTTAAAAAGTAATAAAAAAGCTGTTCTAAAAAAATAGTAATTATTTAGAACAGCTTTTTTATCTATAAATTTAAAAGAAAATAGCATTATTAGTATTAATGTCAGTAAATTTATTTTCTAAAGATCTTTTAAATAATGAAATATTAGTAGGTAAAAGTGACAACAAATTTAAGTTTATACAATAATTTAAAAATACATTTCCTAAAAAAGCATTCATATTACAATTATAGTCGTATATTGGAGATAAAAAAATATATTCTGGACTTGAACATATTTTTATACCATTTTCAAAATCTATAAAAACTTTTTCCATATTACATTTATAATTAGGTACATAAACATTGCTTATCAATATAGTCTGAATAGAATCGTTAGTTTTTCCTAAAGCTTCAATAGATATTTTTTGATTTTTATTAACATGAGCTACTGCCTTTATTCTTACACTTATTTGAAATTCTATATTAAGGCACTCTGTTATATTTAATAGTAAATCATTACAACTTTCTTCAATTATATTTACATAATTTTTATCTATATAAAATGAACTTTTAAGAGAAGATGACTTAATTTTCAATTTATGCCCGTTTACAAGTATTTCTTTATTTATTTTACATATATCGTACTCTAATTTACTTTCTAGTATTTCTATTCTAGCATTACAAGGTAAAGTACAGTTGTCTAGAATATCAAATTTTATAGGTAAATTAGAGCTTAATTTATTTATAGTGGTAGTACTATCAAGTATTTTATTTACCTTGAAAGGACATATTATGATGTTAGAACTTTGCTGTATATCCACAAATATTCCCTCCTATTAAGTATATATTTATAATATGACAATAAGATAAAAAAGTTATTTTAGAAAATAAAATAACTATGAAAAATATGAATGATAATGTCAAAATATGAGGTAACGCATATACTGATACAAAGAGGGAGTGTCTCTTTATAAATTATTAAGGAGTGATTTAAATTGAGTTTTGATTGTATAAATTCTAATACACCGATGAATTGTGGAGAATATAAAAGACAATATGTAGGAAATTTAGAATATGTTACTGAAGGTTTGCTTTATATTATAAATGACAAGATATTAACAAATGAATTACCTGGAACACCTTTTGATACTACTGACGATAATTGTAACTGTACAACTTCTGAGGAAACTGATAATAGAAATGCAAAAGTTTTTAACTGCGTACAATGGACACAAATAAAAAATGATTTAATAGATATAAATTCTAATCCAAATGATACAAAAGGATTACTACCTATTCTTTTTCAAACAATTAGATGTACATTAGTTAACACACCTAATATAAATCATGCATTCGCTGCACAGCTAGAAAGATTTTTATGCCTAGTTGAATCTCTAAGTACAAGAATAGACTCTGTAAGTTGCAACAATAAATGCCCAGAAATAATAGGAGATTTATTATGTTTGCTGTTACAAATATTAACTGAATTAATTTCTGCAGTTTCTAAGCTTGCAGTTTTAATATATTATTCAGGATGTAATATAAATGCATCAACTGGAAATAAGGAAATTGCTTCATTATTTGAATGTTTATTATGTGATTTTATAAATAATTTATGTGAACTTGAAAGATTAATTCCTGAATTAAGTGCAATAGTAGTTGGATTTGCAACATGTGATATGCAAATGTGCACACCTTGCTATACAACACAATCTACACCTAAAAAATTAAGACCGATTTGTCCACCTCATATGATGAATAATGGAGGATTTAATAGACCATATAATTGCGGAGGTTGTTGCTGTAAGAAGTAAATAGAACTTATAAAAGTGTATGTCTCAATATAGATAAACTATTTATACGGGGACATATCTTTTACTAGACTAGGAGGGAAATTTAATTGAATGATAATCATAACTTAAGAGTTATTTATGAAATATTAAATGATATAAAGTTTAATTTATTTTGTAAAGATAATTATTTAAAAAAAGAAGAAATGCTTGTAAATAACTTAGTAAATGAATTACTAAAAGAAAATTTTTGCAAAGAAAGAGATAAAAATTGTGATAAAGCAAAATGTATAAATTTAATAACATTATTGATAAAGACTATTTCAAAAATAGAGGAATGTACTTGTTGGAAAAAGAATTATGAGTATTTAGTACAAATTGATAGATTTGAATGTATATTAGATAACTTAAAAGGAATATTGTGTCAACTTAAGTGTTTGAAATTTAAAGACTGTGATTTAGTACCTAAAGTATTAATTTTGCTATTTAAAATAATAAAATTAATAGCCGATATTATATCTAAGATAAATAATATAGAGTGTTTATGTAAACATGATTTATGCTGTGAATGTGAACTTCTAGAATGTGTTATTTACGATTTAGCAGAGGAGATAGTAGAATTTGAAAGAGAAGTATCAGAACTAGCATATTTGGTTTTAGAAATAGCTTCAAAAAATATTATTAATTGTACAACATCTAGAATGTGCATATATAAAAAGTTAGATTATTTAAATGACTATTGTGATCACTATTATATAAAAAATAACTCTAGTTGTAAGTCATAATAAGAAATTTATTATCAATAAGGAGATGTCAATATGAATAATTATAATGGATACGGTAGTGAATATGAAAGTTGTAGTGGGTGCTCTTGTAGTTCTAATCTAGGATGTGACTATCAAACTTGCCCACCAGACTACAATCCAATAACGGTAAATAATTCTACAAGTCCCAATATAGAAGGAAGTACTTCTCAAGGCGGAAGTTCTTCGGGAAATACTAGCAATAATACGAGTAATTTAAGTGTAAATATGTGTTGTTGTAAAAAAGATACTATAAAAGAATGTTGTGTAGAAGGAGTAAGAAAATTACTAGATTTTATTCAGACTAGATCACTAGAAACAACAATAACTTCAATACAAGCATATTTATATGGTGATCTAATAATAGAGCAGAATAACTTATTTACACCAAATCCAGCATCTACACCACTTATATCACTTATAAATTTAATACAAATACAAAATGCATCGATATGTAATGAAATAGTAAAATCAAGTAATATAGTAACATCCTTATGCGCTGTATCTCTTATAGCATTTAGCTTTGAGCCTAATAATCAAAATCAGGATATTAAAAAGACATTTAAATTTATTAAAAAATGTTCTTGTGAATGCAACGAAGAAATTGCAGAAGCCTTATGTTTTAGCGGATTTGGAGGAACATATACTCTTAGATTAAAAGACACACTTCAAATAAGTACAAATGAAACTTTGTCTAAAGCAGCAACATTAACTAATTTATTCTTAGTAGCAGTAGATAATAATATAGCTATATTCTCAGATGCACTTACTCCTACTTTATATTATGGAATACCTACTTGTAAGATATCTAGCTTTATTAAAAGATAGAATATAAAAATGAGAATTAATACTGAATACATACATTTAAATAATTTATAAAATTATTTAAATGTATGTGCTTAGAATGGTATTATAAATATAATAACTAATTTGATAAAAGGGAGATTAATTTAATGGATATAAGAGAAGAAATAAAAAAATATAAAGATTATATAGTAGAAATGAGAAGATACTTTCATCAATATCCTGAAAAGAGCAATGAAGAGGTAAAAACTTCTAAAAAAATAAAAGAAGAATTAGAAAAAATGGGGATATCTTATAAATCAGTTGCAACTACAGGTGTTATAGGTACAATAAAAGGAAGTAAACCAGGAAAAACTATAGCATTAAGAGCTGATATAGATGGCCTTGCAGTAGTAGAGAAGAATGATGTTGATTATAAGTCTAAAGTAGATGGCATGATGCATGCTTGTGGGCACGATGGTCATATAGCTATGTTACTAGGAGCAGCAAAATTACTAAATGATATTAAGGAAGATATAAGTGGAACAGTAAGATTAATTTTCCAACCAGCTGAAGAAGTAGCTCAGGGAGCGAAAGCTATGATAGAAGAAGGAGCTCTTGAGGGTGTTGATAGTATATTTGGAATGCATCTATGGGGAGATTTAGAATGTGGTAAGGTATCAGTTGAAGAAGGTCCCGTAATGTCTGCAGCAGATATTTTTAAAATAAAAGTAAAAGGAAAAGGTGGACACGGATCTCTACCACATCAAGGTATAGATGCTGTTGTTGTTGCATCTGCAATAGTAATGAATTTACAGACAATAGCAA
Organism: Romboutsia faecis; assembly: GCF_014323405.1. GTDB lineage: Bacteria > Bacillota > Clostridia > Peptostreptococcales > Peptostreptococcaceae > Romboutsia_E > Romboutsia_E faecis. The sequence continues at coordinate 23,587 of NZ_JACRWE010000008.1, forward strand.
GTAGAGAAATAAATCCAATAGATCCAGTAGTAATTAGTATTGGATCAATAAAATCAGGAACAAGATTTAATGTTATAGCGAGTGAAGCAGTTTTAGAGGGAACATCTAGATGCTTTAATCCTGAATTAAGAGAAGAAATCCCTAAAATTATAGAACGAATAATAAACCATACAGCACAAACATATAGAGCAGAAGCTAGCTTAGAATATACTTGGGGAATGCCAGTGTCTATCAATAATAAAGAATGCTCAAAACTAGCAAAAGAAGCAGTAAAAAAGATATTAGGAGAAGATGGAATAAACTCTATGCCTAAGCTGACTATAGGAGAAGATATGTCGGAGTACTTAAATATCGTTCCGGGTGTAATAGCATTAGTTGGATCAAAAAATGAAAGCAAAGGATGCATATATCCTAATCATCATGGAAACTTTGATATAGATGAGGATTCATTAGAAATAGGTGCAGCACTTCATGCACAATATGCAATTGAGTATCTAAATTAATAATTATAAAATATTAATATTGATAAAAAGCTATATTCTAAAAAATAGAATATAGCTTTTTATTTTATACTGATATTTGGAGATAATAAACAAATAATGTATGAACTAATATATTAAAAATATTAATCAATACCATTATAATTATTAATTTTACTTATGAATAGTATATAAATATAATATTTAATATAAAAATGTAAAATATGACAACAGTAAAAGGAGATGTTTTGATGAAGGATATTGTAATAATAGGAGCAGGTGTTATAGGATGCTCGATTGCTAGAGAATTGTCAAAATATAATTTAGATATATGTGTAGTAGATAAAAATAATGATGTAGCTGAAGGAATATCAAAAGGCAATAGTGGTATAGTCCATGCTGGATATAATGAAAAAGAAAACACATTAAAGGCTAAGTTAAATTTAGAAGGAAACTACTTATTTGATGGATTAGCGAAAAGGTTAGATTTTCCTTTTAAAAGGAATGGAGCTCTAATACTAGCTTTTAGTGAAGATGAAATGAAAAGAGTTCATGAATTAAAAGCTAATGGAGACAAATTAGGAGTTCCAGCTTTAGAGGTTTTGAATAAAGATGAGGTCTTAAGTTTAGAAAAAAATATAAGTTCTAAAGTGGTAGGTGCATTATATGCAAAGTCATCTGCAATAGTAAATCCATATGAAATGACAATTGCCTTAGGAGAAAATGCTTCAGAAAATGGAGTAGAATTTAAACTAGGGTATAAGGTTATAGATATTAAAAAAGAAGATCGTGGGTTTAAATTAATATTTGAAAATAAAGAAACTATAAATACCAATATAGTAATAAATGCCGCTGGTTTATATGGAGCGTTTATAAATAATCTAGTAAACGAAGAAAAATATGAAATAAATCCTTTAAAAGGTGAATATTGTTTATTTGATAAGGTTGCTGGTGGTATTTGTAAAAGAACTTTATTCCAAGTTCCTAGTAAACTTAGTAAAGGAGTATTAGTGACTCCAACAGTAGATGGAAATCTTTTACTTGGACCTAATGCTAGATTAGATGAAAATGCAACAACTTCAAGAGAAGGAATAGATGAAATCATAGAAAATGGAAGTAAGACAATTGAAGACTTACCTTTAAATAGAATTTTAACTGCTTTTAGTGGAATTAGACCTAAAACTGATATAGACGATTTTATAATAAAAAGCTCAAAAGACAATCCTAATTTTATAAATGTAATAGGAATAGATTCACCAGGATTAACATCGGCTCCTGCTATTGGAAAATATGTAGCATCTTTAGTTTCAGATATAGTAAATTTGACTGAAAAAGATAATTTTAAAGAAAATAGAAAAGGTATACTTAGATTTTCAGAATTAAATATAGAAGAAAAAAATGAGGTTATTAAAGAAAATTCTTCTTATGGAAAGATGGTTTGTAAATGTGAATTAGTAACTGAGGGAGAGATTATAGATTCAATAAAAAGACCACTAGGAGCTACAACAGTAGATGGAGTTAAAAGAAGAACTAGAGCTATGATGGGTGGATGTCAAGGAATTGGATGCATGTTGACTATAGCTAATATCTTGAGTAGAGAATTAGGTATTAGTATAAGCGATATAAAGAAAAATAATGAATCTTCAGTAGTAGTTGGATATAAGGAGGATTAGGTATGAATTCGTATGATTTAATTATTATAGGTGGAGGAGCAGCAGGTATTTTATGTGCAATACAAGGGAAAAAACGAGGTATAAATAATATTTTAATAATAGAGAAAGATCCAATGCTTGGAGGGATGCTAAGTAGTGGAAACTATAATATATCAGAAAATGAATTTATTACTGGAAAACAATATAAAGAGAGATTGATAAAGGAACTAAATTCTTTTGACATTGAAATAAAACTTAATACTATGGTATTAAAAATAGAAGATGATAATGGTGTAATTTGCACAAGTACTGAGAATGGAATTGAAAAGATACAAGGAAATCAAATAATACTTTGTAATGGAGGAAAAGAAACTTCAAGAAAAGTTGTTAATATGGTAGGAGATAGGTCATCGGGAATTCTTACAGTAGGAATGGCAAAAAAAATACTTAATATGGAAAAATTAATACCAGGGAAAAATATTTTAATATCAGGAGATGCCACTATTTATATGATTGAAGAGGAGTTAAAAAATTCTAATATAAATATAGTAGGAATTGTATGTAATGGCAAAAACATAGATAAGGTAAAAAGTTATGATCTAACTTCTGATATATATGAAGGTTATGAAATATCATCAATAAGGGGAGAGGGTAGAGTTTCAGAAGTAACTCTTTCAAAAGATGGAAAAAATATATATGTAGAATGTGATACTTTGATTTTTGCTCAGCCAATGCTTTCAGACGGAGTAGTAGCAATGAGAAGTAATATTGCTTTAAATCCAGAAACTACAGGTGCAAAAGTAAACAAAAACTATATGACGTCAAGAGAAAATATATATGCTTGTGGAAATGGAATATTCATTCACAGTAGTATAGAAGAAATAGAAAAAGAATGTATAGAGTTAGTAACTAATCTGAAATAAAATTAAAAATATGATGTAGTTGGTAGAATAAAGTATCTATTACATCATATTTTTTTATTGAAAAAAAATAGTTGCAAAAGCAATTAATTATGATATAATAGACTAGTTGCATACACAACTAATAAAAGGTGGGATGATTATGAATGAGATAAAATGTAATAGTAATAGACATATAGGTAAATATATATCACTTTTGCATAGAAAAGGGAGCATATTTATAAATAGAGAATTATCAAATTACGGAATAGGATCAGGTCAATTTATGTTCTTATTAGAACTTTATATACAAGATGGAAGAAATCAAGAAGAATTATCTGAAAGATTAAAAATTGATAAAGGTACAACAGCAAGAGCTTTAAAAAAACTAGAAGAGCAGGGGTTTATAACTAGATTAAAAGATGAATGTGATAAGAGATCTAATAAAATTTATTTAACACAAAAAGCTAAAGATGTACAAGAAAATGTATATGATATTCTAGATGAGTGGAATAAAAAATTAAGAGAAAGCCTTAGTAAAGAAGAAGAAGATATAGTTGAAAAATTACTTATGAAAGTATGTAACAATATAAATTTATAGGGAGGAAGATTATGAATAAGAGTCAACAGATTTTAGGAACAGAGTCTATTGGAAAATTACTTATAAAATATTCAGTACCAGCGATTATAGGTATGATGGTTAATGCGCTATATAATGTTGTAGATAGAATGTTTATAGGAAATATACCAGGTGTTGGGCCAATGGCAATAACAGGACTTGGAGTAACAATGCCAATAATGACAATAATACTTGCATTTGGTATGCTTGTTGGTATAGGAGCAACAACTAATATATCAATAAAATTAGGGCAAGGTAAGAGGGAAGAGGCTGAGCATATAGTTGGAAACTCAATTACTTTAGCATTAATTATAGGAGTAATATTAACAGTTGTTGGAACTATATTCTCAGACAGTATACTAAAGGTATTCGGAGCAAGTGAAAGTACATTAATTTATGCTAAATCATATATGAATATAATTTTACTTGGAACAGTATTTAGTATAAGTGCAATGGTATTTAATAATATAATAAGAGGAGATGGAAATCCAAAGTTATCAGCTATAATAATGGCTGTAGGATGTGCTACTAATATAGTATTAGATGCGGTATTAATATTCGGATTTAATATGGGAATACAAGGAGCTGCATTAGCTACAATAACATCTCAAGGTCTTACTGCAATATGGGGATTATCATATTACTTAAAAGGAAAATCTAACTTAAAGTTCAAAAAATCAAGTTTAAAATTAGATATGAATATAGTAAAAATGATTTTTGCAATAGGTTCAGCACCATTTGCAATGCAATTAGCAACAAGCCTAGTGCAAGTTATTAGTAATAATGCCTTAAGAGCTTATGGATCAGACTTAGCAATCGGAGCTATGGCAACTATAAGTTCAATAGTAATGATATTCTTAATGCCATCATTTGGTTTAGTTCAAGGAATGCAGCCTATAGTAGGTTTTAACTATGGAGCTAAAAACTATGATAGAGCTATTAAGACTTTTAAATTATCATTATTAGCTTCAAGTGTATTCTTTATAGTAGGTGCTTTATTAATACAATTTGTACCACAAGTTTTAGTAGGAATGTTTAATAGAGATCCTCAACTTATGGATATAACTGTAAATGGATTAAGAAAATATTCATTTGCATTACCTATAATAGGAATTTCTATAGTGGGAACAAACTATATACAATCATCAGGAAAAGCAAAAGTTGCTATGGTATTAAGTTTATTAAGACAAGTTATAATATTAATACCTATGATTTTAATATTACCTAAGTTTTTAGGATTAAATGGAGTTTGGTTTGCACAGCCAACTGCAGATATAATTGCTTCAACAATTACTGCTATAGTATTAATTAAGGAAATAAGAAGTTACAAAGAAGATAACAATAAAGCTAATGAATTAGAAGTAGAGGCTGTATAATCATAAAAGAAAAGGATATGAGTTTAAATTAAACTCATATCCTTTTTAATTATAATCAGGTTATAATTTCCTGTTACATTAGTTGAACAAGAGGTAAATTTTTTATGCATTTATTTATATCTATAATATATAATTAAGGCAATTTATGGTATTATATATTAAAATAAAAGCTATAAGAAATTAAGTTTTAATGACTATACAACTAGATAAAAGGGAGGAATATGATGAGCAATAACAATGATAATAAGCTAATTGGAGGATTATTAAAAAATGGTCATGTACATAAACTTAAATGTGAAAAGTGTAAAAGTGTATCAGTGCAAATAAGTGAAAATAAAAATCCAGATCTTATTTGTCTTGAATGTGGAGGAAAATGTAAGACTTTATAAGAATATAGTATTCAGTCTATAAAGGAGAGAATTATAACGAAAGTAAGGATTCTCTCTTTTCATATACTAAAATAGATAGAAGTATACTATAATTTATAGTATTAAAAACACAATAATTCGGAAGGGAGTAAATAATGATTGAAGTAAGAGACTTATGTAAATCATTTACAAGAGTAGTAAAAGATGAGAACAAAAAAACTATTAGTAAAAATATAAAGTTAAAAACTAAGAAAGAAGATTTTTTAGCAGTAAATAATGTGTCTTTTAAATGTGGTAAAGGAGAAATAATTGGAATACTAGGTCCAAATGGAGCTGGTAAAACTACATTACTAAGGATGTTAGGCGGTATTTTAACTCCAACATCAGGTGAGATAAAAATAGCTGGATATGATTATTCTGAGGATAAAAATGCAGCTAAAAAAGAAATAGGATACTTATCAGGTAATACGAAGTTATATAATAGACTTTCACCAAGGGAACTTTTATCTACTTTTGGAAGTTTATATAATATGGAAAAAGATGAAATCCAAAAATCTATAGAAGAGATAATAAAAGTTATGGACATGGAGAATTTTATAGATAATAGAATAGAAAACTTATCAACAGGTCAAAATCAGCGTACATCAATCGCTAGATGTCTTATACATTCACCTCAAGTCTATATATTTGATGAGCCAACCCTAGGTCTTGATGTAATAAGTAGCAAATCCATAATAGACTTTATGAAGAGTGAAAGAGATAAAGGTAAAACAGTATTATATTCGACTCACTACATGGAAGAAGCGGAAACATTATGCGATAAAATATATATGATTCATAAGGGTGAGTTTATTGCTAGTGGAAGTTGTGAAGAATTAAAGGAAAAGTATAATACAAATAATTTAAGAGACATATTTATAAATCTTGCAAGCCAAAGAGGTGATTTACTTGAGGATTAAGATGATAAAAGCAATATTTAAAAAAGAAATGATAGATATACTTAGAGATAAGAAAACTTTGTTTATGGGAATTGTACTTCCTATAATTTTATATCCGGTACTTATGATTTTAATGACTCAAATATTATCAGCGTCTATGAATAATATAGAAAGACAAGATATAAATATAGCTTTTGACAAAAATCCAAGTTCAAATTTAATTTCAGCCATAGAAGATTATTCAGATGATGAGACAGGAAAAATTAATATTATTGAATCTAAGGACTATAAAAAAGAATTAGAAGATGGCTTAATAGATGCTTATATAGAAGTAAAGGAAAATGATAAATTAGAAGATTACAGTATTTATATAAACTCATCAAAAGAGAATTCAATGACTGTTGTAGATAAATTAGAAGAAATTTTAGATGAATATAAAGTAAATATTACCGAAGCAAAGTTAGAATCAGAAGGGCTAAATATTAATGAGGTTTTAAATCCTATTGTATATAAAACTGTTGACGTAGCTAAAACAGAGGAGATAGCAGGATTTTTCTTGGGTCAAATTTTACCAGTAATACTTATTATAGGAATACTTTTAGGTGCTATATATCCAGCAATAGACTCTATGGCGGGAGAAAAAGAAAGAGGTACTCTAGAAACTTTATTTACATTACCAATAACTAACCTAGAATTAGTAATGGGTAAATATATGGCAGTATCTTTTTGTGCAATAGTAACAGCAATACTAAATATTTTATCAATTCTTCTAACTCTAGGATTTTTATTAGCAAGTGGGGGTATGGTAGAAGGAATATCTATGGGAAGCTTTGATGCAGGGCAACTAATAATTCCTTTAATAATAACATTAATATGTGTATGTTTATTTGCTATGGTAATATCAGCAGTAAGTATGTGTGTGTGTTCTCTTGCAAAAAGTTTTAAAGATGCACAGAACTATATAACACCAGTTATGTTCTTAGTTTTAATACCTTCATATGTATCTATGATACCAAATATAAAGCTAAATGGTATAACAGCTATAATACCAGTAGTTAATATATCACTTCTTATCAAAAGTGTACTAAGCTTTAATGCCAATATTAGTTTAGTAGCAATGGTATTTATATCTAACTTTACATTTGTTATATTAGCAGTAATTCTTTTATCTAAGATGTTTAACTCTGAGGAAATTTTATTTGGAAGTAGTAGAAGCTTCTCATTCTTAGAAAAAAGATCTAACATTAAAAAAGGAACGATGCCAAGTATCAGTGATGGTATAATTTTATACGCATTTGGATTAGTATTACTTATATATGTTGGAAGCTTAATACAACTAAAGTTTGGTATGGCTGGAATAGCTATGACTCAAGTAATGATTATAGGCCTACCATTACTATTTGCATACTATATAAAATCAGATTTTAAAAAAGTATTTAGTTTGAATTTACCAAAAGTAAAACATATATTTGGGGCTATAAGTCTTTGGATAGGAACATATGTTGTGGTTATGATTATAACTCAAATCTTATTATACTTATTCCCACACAGTATGGAAGTAGTAGAAGGACTAAATGATGCATTATTTATAAAAGATAATCTAATATTAAATATACTTATAGTAGCTGGTATGCCAGCTATATGTGAAGAAATGTTCTTTAGAGGATTTCTTTTAAGTTCATTTAAGAATAGTAAAAAATCATACAAGGGTGCAATAATATTTACAGGAATTTTATTTGGATTTATGCATATGGACTTTATAAGAATGATACCAACAGGTTTACTTGGGATTTCATTTGCATATGCAGTGTGTAAGACAAATTCAATATATATAAGTATGTTTATGCATTTCTTAAATAATGGATTTGCCGTAGTAGTTAGTCATTTTGCAAATAATTTAGAGCAAACAGAAGTAGCAACAACATCAGTTGGAATGAGTATAGGGCAAGTATTAATTTATTTAGTTGTAGGTTTAGTTTTTATTTTTATAGGATCAAGATTATTCAAAGATAAAAATAGACCTTCAGAAGGGAAAAGCATATAAAATAATATAGAAAATTGTCGCATTTTAGATAACCTTGAATAGTATATATATTAAGAGAGAGATTTCTCTAAATATTATATTAAAAGGTGGTTGATAGATATTTATGAAAAATAATAGAAGAGGTTTATGTAATAAAAATAATAAAAAATCTTGTGGATGTAACTCATCAAATTCTGTTAGCCCAGCTAATACTTGTAGTCAATTCAAGCAATTAGCAAATGAAAAATGTGAAAGAGCAGAACGTTTAAACTGTCAAGCGAATAAAGTTGCTCAACAAGCAGTAGCTGCAGAGCAAAGAGCAGAAGCCTTAAAACGACAAGCTATTGAAGAATGTCAAAGAGCTAACGAACTTTGGGATCAATATAATCAATTAGCAGATGAAGGTATATGTTTAATGCAACAAGCCCAAGCATGTTTAGCTAAAAGCGTAGAATGCTATTCTAACTTATATGAAGATGTAGAAGGGTGTAACGTAGAAGACTTTGGTGGTACAGTAAGTAACTTAAATAATTCCAATGGATGTAACTGTGGATGTTGTAATAGATAATAAATTTAAATAAAAAAATACCTAGAAATTTCTAGGTATTTTTTTATTTAAACTTATTATATTGGGATAATTTTTATTTTAAATTTAGTATTTATTTTAACTTATTGATTACAAAAAGTGTATTTAATAAAAAAATATATTGCAAAATAAATTGTATTATTATATTATTGTATTAAGTTAATAATACAAAGAGGTGATTAAGATAAGCTGGGAAATTGATAATAATAAACCTATTTATATACAGTTATTAGAGCAAGTAAAACTGAAAATAATTTCAGGAGAGATACCTATTGGTTCCAAGTTAGATTCAGTAAGAGTTTTAGCTCAAGATGCAGAAGTTAATCCAAATACTATGCAAAAGGCTTTATCAGAATTAGAACGTGAAGGATTAGTTTTTAGTAAAAGAACTAGTGGAAGATATGTAACTGATGATAAGGAGAAAATAGAAAGTATGAGAGATGAAATGGCAAAGATACATATAAATTCTTTAAAAGAAACATTAAAAAAATTAGGATATGGCCAAGGTGAAATTATAGATCTTATAAAGCAAAATTTAGAGGAGGAATAATAGTGGAGAATATAGTAACATTCAATAATGTAAGAAAAAGCTATGGAAATAAAGAAGCTTTAAAAAATATAAACTTAGAAATACCAAAGGGGAGAATTGTAGGGTTACTAGGGCCAAATGGAAGTGGCAAAAGCACCATGATTAAACTTATAAATGGTTTATTAACTCCAAATGAGGGGGAAGTTTTAATAAAAGGAATAAAACCATCTAAAGAAAGTAAGAAAATAGTATCATACTTACCAGAAAGAACATATTTAAATGACTGGATGAAAGTAAAAGATATAATAGAATTTTTTAAAGATTTTTATGCAGATTTTGATGAGGAAAGAGCCAATGCAATGCTAAAAGATCTTTCAATAGACACAAATGAAAAACTTAAAACCATGTCTAAAGGAACAAAAGAAAAGGTACAATTAATATTAGTTATGTCTAGAAAAGCAGATATTTATATACTAGATGAACCTATTGGAGGAGTTGACCCAGCAGCGAGAAGTTATATTTTAAAAACAATATTAACTAACTACAATGAAAATAGTACACTTCTTATAGCGACGCATTTAATTAGTGAAATAGAAAATATATGTGATGATGTAATATTTATTTCAAAAGGAAACATAGTTTTACAAGGTCAAGTTGATGAAATAAGAGAAGAAAAAGGTAAGTCGATAGATGCTTTATTTAGGGAGGAATTTAAATGCTAGGGAAGTTAATGAAGTATGAATTAAAGGCTTGTGGAAGAACATTTTTACCACTATATGGAGCAATATTATTAATGTCAGTAATTGCTGGACTTAGTATGAATATGGGAATATTCCAAATATCAGGTCTCGCAACAATAGTTTTATTTGGGCTTTTTGTTGCTTTAGGTGTTCTAACAATAATGATTACTATACAAAGATTTAGAAGGAATTTATTAGATGATGAAGGATATCTGATGTTTACCTTACCTGTAACGTCAAAGGAATTAATATTTTCTAAATACAGTGTAGCACTTATATATACAATATTAAGTAGTATAGTTTCTGTATTATCATTTATTATTATTGTATTAATTCAAAGTATAGATAGCATTTCTTTTAGTGATTTATGGTATGATTTATCTAGATCGTTATCAGAACTATCACCTGTACAAGATATATTAATATATACTGTAATTTTAGCTTTTATATTATATACAATTTTTATTTTAACTTTATATTTATCGGTATCTATGGGTCAGTTACCGATATTTAACAAACATAGAAATATAGTTGCATTCATAAGCTTTTTTGTTATAAATATAGTTGTAGGAAAATTATATGAGTTAGTATCAATGTTATTTAGAGGTAGCTTAGAAGATTATTTCGTGAATATTTCTATAAGTGAATCATCGGATCTTAATGTTTTACTGTCAGAATTTGGTAATATGATTTCTCCAATTTTTATATATAATATAGTGATCCATGTTATATTTGCAGTTATATTATTCTTTGGGATTACTTATATATTAGATAAAAAACTTAATTTAGAGTAATATTTAATAAGGCGTGTATTAAAATTTATTTAGTACATGTCTTTTTATTTTGAATAAAATATAACTTTTGTAATATAGTGGAATATGCAGATTATAGAAACTTTTTGTAAAAAATACATATAATATAGATTGAGGAGGTGTTTTATGAATTACAGACATTTATTTGACGGAATAGATGAGAAAATTAAGCTGATCGATGGATCTTATGTATCCCCTATTAATTTTGATAATGGAGCAACTACACCACCTTTAAAAAGTGTAACAAAATTGATTCAAGATAATATAAAGAATTATGGTCCAATAGCAAGGGGCGTAGGTCCAAAAGGTGAATTTTGTACTAATGAATTTGCAAAATCTAGGGAAACTATATTAGATTTTTTTAATTTAAAAGAAAGTGATACTCATACTGTTATATATACAAAGTCTGATACAGAATCTTTAAATATATTGGCAAATTTATTGGTTAAAAATAAATATGATATGGTTTTGACAACTAGAATGGAGCACCATGCAAATGATTTACCATTTAGAGGTGTAGGCAGAGTTGTTTATATAGATGTAGATAATTTAGGAAGAATAAATATAAATAATATAGAAGAAGAACTTATTAGAGCAGAAGGAAAAATAAAACTAGTAACTATAACTGGAGCATCTAATGTAACTGGATATTTAAATCCTATTCATGATATTGCAAAAATAGTTCACAAGTATAATGCTAAGTTAATAGTAGATGCAGCACAGCTTATTGCACATGTAAAAGTAGATATGAAAGGGAATTCTAAAGATGAAGAAATAGATTTTCTAACTTTTTCTGCTCATAAAGCATATGCTCCATTTGGTGGAGGTGCAATAGTAGGCTTAAAAAGATATTTAAAAGATTCTAGACCATTTTTATCTGGAGGAGGGTGTGTTGCAGGAGTATTTGATGAAAGTGTAATTTGGGCTCCTATTCCAGAAAGATTTGAAGCAGGAACACCAAACTTCTTTGGTGTTATAACTATGGCAAAAGCATTAAAAGACTTAAAGGAACTTGGCTTTAGTAATATAGAATTACATGAAAAAGAAATTAAAGATTATCTAATAGAGGAAATGAAAAAGATTGAAAATGTTATATTATATGGAGATATAAATAATACAAGTGATAGATTAGGAGTAATAACCTTTAATGTAAAAGGTAAGAATTATGAAGACGTTGCTGTTAAAATGGCCAATGAAAAAGGTATTTCTTTAAGATGTGGTAAGTTTTGTGCACACCCATATGTAAATAGATTGTTAGGTGTAAGTGATGAAGATGCATATAAGGATATAGTATCAGGTGAGCAAAATTATGGAATGATAAGGGTTAGTTTGGGGTTATATAATACAATTGAAGAAGCTAGTAAATTTATAGATGAATTAAAATTAATCGCAAATAACTAAAAGAAATAAAATATTAAATTCTTAAAATTAATATTACACATAAGCATAAGCATAAATTTCATTTTTAGCAAAGTTAATTTGCAAGAAAATGGATTTGAGCTTATGCTTTTCTGTATTTTATGTAAATTTTACCATACATTAGGTAGAATCATTGCTATTTAATTCTTTAATAGTTTATAATGAAAGCAAGTAAGACGTAAGAAAGAGGAATTGGCCAATGATTAATATAGCTATATGCGATGATGATTTGATAACTTTACATAATACCAAGGAATTGATTGAAGAATATAAGATAAAAGAGTTTAATATAAAAACTTATAGTAGCGGAGAAGAGTTACTAAAAAGTAGAAACGAATTTGATATTATATTTTTAGATATAGATATGGGAGGTATTAATGGTATTGAAACTGCAAAGAGGATAAGAGTTTATGATAAAAGAGTAAAAATAATTTATGTTACTAACTATACGGACTATACACCTATGGCATTTAGTGTTCATGCATTTGGATACTTAGTAAAGCCTTTGAAGTTAGAAGATGTGCATCACCAGCTTAATGAAGCTCTTTCTTATATGAAAGAAGATAAAGAAGAGTTAGTAGAATTTATTACTAATGAAGGCTTAGTTAGAATTAATTTAAATAAAATATATTATTTTGAATATCAATCAAGAAAAGTTCTTATGAAAACTAATGATAAGATATATACTCTTAAAGAAAAAATATCAGATATAAGTTCAAGAATGAAAATTCATGGATTTGAAATGCCGCATAAAAGCTTTGTTGTAAATTTATACAATGTAAAATCTATTAAAGGTTATGATATATTCATGATGGATGAAAGTGTAATTCCACTATCACAAAAGAAATCTACAGAATTTAGAAATACTCTCAATATCTACCTTAGTAATCATATTGAGAAAAACATAAGGGGGTAAGTATCATAAATAATTATATCGATATAATTGCTTTTTTAATACTACCTATAATAGGAAGCATATTTATAGTTTATGCTTGTTTTGATTTTATGAAAAAGGTAGATAGAAATATATACAAACATAAAATATTATATTTGATTGCATTTATTATTTTTAATATTGTACTATTATTTACTGCTATGTCAGGAAAGTTAATTATGAATATAATAGGATTTACGTGTGGAATAGTAGTAATAGGACATTTTTTATATAATGATTCTAAAATTTATTTACTATATTACTGTATATTTTCAATTTGTTTTTTACTTATAGATATACTCTTAACAATAGTGATACAAGTATGTATTTTAGCTACTGGAGCATACTTTACTAGTATAGCATATTTACAAATTGTTGTTATTTTTATAATTAGGATAGTAGAGTATGTCTATATATTATTATTCATAACATTTATTAATAGAAGAAAAGCAAAGAAAATAAGCATAGTACAAAGTTTAAGATTTTTAGTAATACCTGTATTTAGTGTAGTTTATATATTGACTTTAGTCTCAATATTACAAATTTATGCCGGATTTCAAGAGTCTGTATTGTTAATAGTTAATATAGTACTAATATTAATATTAAATATTTATGTTACTCATATATTTGATGCTATATCAAAAAATAATATTCTACAAAATGAAATTAATTTATATCATCAACAAAGTAAGTTGCAGCATAGATACTATGATAATTTAGAAAGTAAGTATATGCAGTCTAGAAAATTAATTCATGATATTAGAAATCATTTACAATCAATTGAAAGATTATATGAATTAAAAGATAATGATAGAGCAAAAGAATATACAAATGATATACATATGATGCTTAATGAACTAAACCAAAAATATTATACAAGTAATAGAGTATTAAATGTAATTTTAAATGATAAGTTTCTAAGCATAAAAAATGCTAATATAAAATTAGATTATAAAATAGGAGATGTAAATCTTGATTTTATAAGAGAGATAGATGTGACTACAATTTTTGCAAATCTTTTAGATAACTCTATAGAAGCAGCAAGTAAAGTTGAAAAAAATAGATTTATTAATTTTTATGTAAATCAATTTAATGATTTTGTAGTTATAAAGATAATAAATTCTATGAAAGATATACCAATTAACAAAAATAATAGATTTAAAACTACTAAAAAAAATCATGAAGGACTTGGTATTGAAAATGTTAGAAAAACATTAGAACAATACGAAGGAACTATGGTTGTTGATTATACAGAAGACGAGTTTAAAGTTAATGTTGTAATTCCAATTTAATAATTTAAAGGAGTAAGTGTATGATAGAAAATTCAGTTATAATGGGTCTGGCATTTAGTGTACTATCAGCTTTAGTATTACCTTTAGGGATATTTGTTTACTGCATTTTTTCAAAGAAAAAAATATTAAAGCCTTTTATTATAGGTGCTTTAGTATTTTTTATATCTCAGATTGTATTAAGAATACCTATTATATCTTATATATTACCAAATCAAATTTGGTATATTAAACTAAGCACAAATCCATATTTGTATGGAATATTCTTAGGATTAACAGCAGGAATATTCGAAGAAGTTGGAAGATATATCGGATTTAAGTACTTATTAAAGAAAAAGCATAGATATATAGATGGTATATCTTTTGGACTTGGTCATTGGGGAGTAGAAGCGTTACTGATAGTGGGAGTAAATGCAGCCTTATTCCTTGGTGGTATAATAGCAATTAAAAGTGGAGTTGACTATAATAGTTCTAACTTACTAAATATAATTTTTAATCAATCTGCATCGATAACTACAGTAAATGCTTTTGCAATGGGTCTAGAGAGAATGTTTACAATGAGCATACATGTAGCATTATCTATGATTGTATTATATGGAGTAAAATCTAAGCAAATTAAATATCTATTTATTGCAATATTACTTCATGGAATTGTTGACGCAGGAGTAGTAATTTTGCCTCAAATATTTAATTTAAATATAGTGGGCATGGAAATATATGTATTCATATGGTCTTTACTATTTTTATATTTTATATTGAAAATTAAAGATTTATATAAAAATATAGATGACTTGAAATATGAATCACAAATAAAAGACTAATTTATGGGGGAGAAGTAAATGAAAAAATTAAAGTTATTATTAGTAATTGTCTTAGGTTGTGTAGGATTAATAGGTTGTTCAAGTAGTAAGCTTAGTGATGCTTTTGACGAGGCAAAATTAAAAACTACTTCACAAGAAATAATTCAAATGCTATGCAAAGAAGAATATGACAAAATAGAAGATCATATGAGTAAAGAGTTAAAAGATGCAGGAGCAACGCAGCAAATAAAAGATGCATGGTCTACGGTATCAGGAAAATTAGGAGCTTTTGATTCATATGAAAAGGAAGCTGTAGTAGGTAAGGACAATCAAGCTACAGTTGTAACAATAACTAAATTTGAAAATGGTAAAGTTCAATTTACTATATCATACAATGAAGATATGGAACTAACTGGTTTTTATATTAAATAATATATAATAATAAGCACAGGTTAAATGAAAATCTAGTCATCTAACATGTGCTTATTATTTAATTACTTAGACTTACGTCTTTTCTTTTGTGCATTAGCATAAAATGGAGTTTTACCTTGAGGTTTATTTCCTTGTGCATTTGGTTTAGTATTTTTAGCTGTAACTTTTGGCTTACCTACTTTATTTTTTATATCATCTTTTATCTCTTTTCCAGATAAAGTATCTAATACTAATTTTTTTATAGTTTTAGCATCTCCAGATTTATTTATAAATCCATTAGAACTTTGTGTAGCTATAGCTAAATCATAGTAGTCTACACCTTTTATTTCGTCTTTAAAGTTAATGTAAAAGCTATATTTACCACATTTACTATGTATCATTAATGTTTCTTCATCAAGTCCAATCTTAGAGAATAAACTTAAATCATCAAATTGTAAAAATTCCATAAAATCACCTTTTTTCTTAAATTTATGTATAGTATATGAATATAACATATATTATACTATAAAATCTCATTAATAAATAAAATTTAATAAAAAACGAAAAGAATGAATCAATAAGGACAAGCTCTTTTTATATATAATTATAATAATATGTAGTAAAGTCATAATAATTAATTTATATTTGCATAAACATAAGTATTCTTTTTAGTATATAAAATTTATGTAACACATAGTATTACTAAGATGTCATTATATAAATTTAAGTTCTACTTAATAAGTTAGTTATTTGTATAGGGAGGTACTTTATGAAGTTTGGAGATAGAGTTTTATATAATGGTGAAGACTATAGATCTTTAGGTGTATACTTGCATGAAGTTAATTCTAAGGAGGCAATTATAAAGCTAGATAATTCTACGGAAAAAGTTATAGTAATGAAGAAGTATTTATCATTTATTAAAGGTATGGAGAATATGGACTTGATTCAAGCTATGATTATTGCTGATTATATATCAAAGGAAAAATATGATGGACATTATACTTTGATGGCTTTTACAACTGGATGTAGATTTTGCTTTGGAACATTAGATAAGATAAATTATAATACAACAAGTCTTATGGCTTTTGGTAAAACTGTAGAGGAAGCTATTGGGAAAGCTATAAAATATAATATTGATACAGATAGTATAATGAATAAAGAAGATAAGATGTACAAATGATTTTAGATATAATCACGTATTAAAGAGAGTCGTATATATTACAGTGAATATAAATAAAAAGAGCTTATTAGATTAATTAAAATCAAAATAAGCTCTTTTTATTTAATTTATTTTAGTTATTATTTTTCATTCAAATCTTCGTTATTTAAAATCTTCATGAATTCTTCTCCAGTTATTGTTTCTTTTTCAAGGAGATAATGAGAAAGCTCATGTAGCTTATCTATATTATCTTTTAAAATATTGCTAGCTTTTATATGTGCTTCTTTTATTATATTTAAAACTTCTTCATCGACCTTAGATGCAGTTTCAGATGAACATGTTAATGATGCATCTCCTCCTAGGTACGGATTATTTACTGTTTCCAAGGCAACCATACCAAATTTTTCACTCATACCAAATCTAGTTACCATAGCACGTGCAATTTTAGTTGCTTGTTCTATATCATTTGATGCTCCAGAAGTAACAATATTAAAGATTATTTCTTCAGCAGCACGGCCACCAGTATAAGTAGTTATTTTGTTAAAAGCATCTTCTTTTGACATAAGTACACTTTCAGACTCAGAAACTTGCATAGTATATCCTAAAGCACCAGAAGTTCGAGGTATGATTGTAATTTTGTGAACTGGGTCACTATTAGTTTGTATAGCAGCAACAAGCGCATGACCTATTTCATGATAAGCAATAATCTTTTTTTCTTTATTAGATATAACTGCTCCTTTTCGCTGATATCCTGCTATTACAACTTCTACAGCTTCTTCAAGATCTCTTTGTGATACTAAATCTCTTTTATCCTTAACAGCTGCTATAGCAGCTTCGTTTACAATATTTGCAAGCTCAGCTCCAGATGCACCAGAAGTAGCTCTTGCTATTACATTGTAGTCTATATCATTTTCAGTTCTCACATTTGCAGCATGAACCTTTAATATAGATTCGCGTCCAGCTAAATCAGGCATTTCAACAGGGATACGTCTATCAAAACGACCTGGTCTAAGTAAAGCTTTATCTAAACTTTCAGGCCTATTAGTAGCAGCTAGTATTACAACTCCTAATCCACCATCAAAACCATCCATCTCTGTAAGTAATTGATTTAGTGTTTGTTCGCGTTCATCATTTCCACCCATACCGCTACCATTATCACGTTTTTTACCTATAGTATCGATTTCGTCAATAAATACTATACATGGAGCTTTTTCTTGAGCCTGTTTAAATAAATCTCTTACTCTTGCAGCACCCATACCAACAAACATCTCTACAAATTCAGAACCCGAAATAGAAAAGAACGGAACATTAGCCTCACCAGCTACAGCTTTAGCAAGTAACGTTTTACCAGTACCTGGAGGACCAACTAAAAGAGCACCCTTAGGCATCTTAGCACCTATTTCCTTGTATTTTTCAGGATTATTTAGAAAATCTACAATTTCAGTAAGGGCCTCCTTGGCTTCATCCTGACCAGCAACATCTTTGAACGTTTTACCAGTTTGAGCTTCTACATAAATTTTAGCATTACTTTTTCCAAATTGCATTGCACCTGGTCCACCCATTCTCTTAGCTAACATTCTAGAGAACATTTGCCCAAGTAATGCAAAAACTAAAATAGGACCTATCCATGTTAGTAGGAAATTTACTATTGGAGAACTTTCTTTTGGTATTGACTTAGAGAATGTTACTCCAGCTTTTTCTAGCCTATTAACTAAATCAGGGTCATCCATTTTACCTGTAATGTATATTTTGCTATCTTTTGGGTTTGAAGAAGTGAAGACTATCTCGTTGCTTTGTACTTCAACATCTTTGACTTCTTTTTTATCAAGCATTGTAATAAATTTTCCATAGTCAACTTCCTCTGTATGTAATGATCTCATGCTTGGGAAGAAAAAAGCATTTAGAAGCATTACTATTAATAAAGTCGTTATGTAATAATAAATCAGTGGCTTTTTTGGTTTTTTATTATCATCCATATTTTTAATCTCCTTAAAATAATGATTATACTAAAATATTGCAATGATTAATTATTTGAAATTGAATCTATTTATTGTTATATATCATAATATATTTTATGTAAATTTACAATATAAACACATTATATTATATAAGTTTATCATAAATATAAATAAAAAAAGTAAGATATATAAATATAATATATTTATTGATAACAGAATAAATAGTATATACACTATAAGTAAGAGGGTATTACAATTATTACTAAATAATTGTAATACCTATATATTAAAAATATAGTTGCAAGGACAACTAAATTTATGCATAACTTTATTAGGAGGATTAACTTTATGATAATTGACCAAACACAAGACAGAGAAAATAAGATGGGCGTTATGTCTATTAATAAGTTATTAATTACTATGTCTTTGCCCATGATAATATCAATGTTAGTTCAAGCTTTGTATAATGTGGTAGATAGTATGTTCGTATCTCAAATAAGTGAGAATGCTTTATCTGCCGTATCATTAGCATTTCCACTACAAAATTTTATGATAGCAGTAAGTACAGGAACTGGTGTTGGAATAAATGCGGTTTTATCTAAGGCTTTAGGTGAAAAAAAATATGATGAGGTAAATAGTGCTGCAAATAATGGTATATTCTTGGCTGTGCTAAGTTATATATTATTTTTAATAATTGGGGTATTTTTCACAAGGTTTTTTTACGAATGTCAAACTGATATTACAGAGATAATAGAAGGTGGATATTCATATTTAATGATTTGCACTACTTGTTCTTTTGGGTTATTTGGGCAAGTTGTTTTTGAAAGGCTTATGCAGTCCACAGGAAAGACATTTTATACTATGATTACGCAAGGATTAGGTGCAATAATTAATATAATCTTAGACCCTATATTAATATTTGGGCTATTTGGGTTTCCTAAATTAGGTATAGCAGGTGCTGCTATAGCAACTATAATTGGCCAAATTATTGCTATGTTATTAGCTTTTTACTACAATATTTCTAAAAATGATGAAATAAAGATAAGAATAAAAGGATTTAAGCCAAATTTTGAAACTATAAAGAAAATTTATTCGGTAGGAATACCTTCTATAATAATGGGTTCAATTGGATCAGTAATGACTTTTGGAATGAATAAAATTTTATTAGTATTTACATCTACAGCTACAGCCGTATTTGGTGTATATTTTAAACTACAAAGTTTCGTATTTATGCCGGTATTTGGAATAAATAATGGAATGGTACCAATAATATCTTACAACTTTGGTGCTCGTAACAAAGAAAGAATGATTGATACTATGAAAATAAGTATAATATATGCAGTTTGTATAATGATTATAGGTTTTATTATTATACAAATTTATCCTAATAGTCTTTTGTCAATATTTAATGCTTCAACATCAATGCAAAAAATAGGAATACCAGCACTTAAAATTATAAGTTTAAGTTTTTTATTTGCAGGTTTTTGTATTATTGTTAGTTCAGTATTCCAGGCTTTAGGAAAAGGTGTACTTAGTATGTTTGTTTCTATTGCAAGACAATTAGTTGTTTTATTACCAGTAGCTTATTTGCTTTCAAAGACTGGGAATTTAAATATGATTTGGTGGGCATTTCCTATAGCAGAGATGGCATCAGTAGTATTGTGTGTTATTTTTTTAAAACGCATTTATTATAATGTTATAAAGGATATATAAAATAAAATGTCTCAGTAAATTTATACTGAGACATTGTTATATAAAAGTAACTATAAATTATCATAAGTAAAATTAAAAAGTTAGATTTTGATAGTCACAGAATTAATTAATTTAGAAATATTTTTTCTATCTACAAAATCAACTGGATGGTCATATGCATTTAACATACTTTTTTCATCATTATTTAAATTTTTCTTAAACATTAATTTCAACTTCATCAATATCATCAGAATTTTATCTAATATAGTAAGAGTATTAAAATTAAATCCTCCTCTTAAATAAAAGAAGTCGATATTCTTTATTTGTTCTTTATTAAAATTGGAATCTTTAATATTATTAACTTCATCATCACTACCAGTGCATAAGCCTGTAGCAAAAACTATAATTTTATGTTTTTTAAAATTATCAATATTTTTATTTATAAAGTCAATACCATTTATACTGCCAGCATATAATCCACCACCATAAACTATTGTATCGTACTTATTTATATCTTCAATTTTTATCTCTTGTAATTCATATATTTCTGCATCTAAATCTTCGGCTATGAATTCAGCATATCTTTTAGTAAACCCAGTTTTTGATTTATATATAACTATAGTTTCTATAGATAACACCCCCTTTGAAAACTCAGCTGAAACTAAGAAGAAAATTAATAGATATATTATGGTATATATAAAGAATATCTCAAATGCTACAAAAAAGAAATTAAAATTAATAAAGATTTTTAAAATTTAGTAATTAATTTGTTATATAGATTATACTATAAAATAAATACAAGAATTATAGTATAGGGAGGTAACCAAATGCTAGGATTAGCACTAGAAGGAGGAGGGGCAAAAGGGGCCTTTCATATAGGTGCAGTCAAGGCTCTTTTGGAAAATGGATACAAGTTTGATGGAGTAGTTGGGACATCTATTGGAGCATTCAATGGAGCACTGATATGTCAAGGAGATTTTGAAAAGGCTTATGATTTATGGATTAATATGGAGCCATCCATGTTATTTGATATAGAAGACGAATATATGAGAAATATTGTTCACAATGGAATCACCAAGGATACTATAAAATATATATCTAGCAAAACTATAAATCTTATTGAAAATAGAGGAATAGATACAAGTAAGATGAGAAGAGTATTGTATGACAATATAGATGAGTATAAGTTAAGAGCATCTAATATAGATTTTGGAATGGTAACAGTATCAATACCTGATTTTAATCCTGTAGAAGTATATAAAGAGAATATACCTGCTGGTAAGATAAGAGATTACATAATGGCAAGTGCAAATTTCCCAGGTTTTAAGTTATATCCTATTGATGGAAAATACTATATTGATGGAGGAATTTATGATAATTGTCCAGTAAACCTATTAATTAGAAAAGGATATAATGATATAATTGCAATTAGAACATCTAAAAGCGATAAATTTACAAATATAGTAAATAAAGACACAAAAATAAGAAGTATTTTAGCTTCAGAAGATTTAGGAAATGCTTTGATTTTTGATAATGACTTGATAAGAAGGAATATTACCTTAGGCTATTTTGATGCTCTAAGAATGATAAAAAATTTAAAAGGGCGAAAATATTATATTGAATCATCTGATGCAGAGTTATTTCTTAACATATTAAATAATATACCAGAAAATGTTATTTTACAGATGGGAGAAACTTTAAAAGTACCTAAGATGGATAGTAAGAGAATGTTATTTGAAAAAATTATTCCAACCATTGCAGATTTACTAAAATTACCAAATACAGCAACCCATGAAGAAATATTTATAGGTTTATTAGAAGTAATTGCCGAGAAGAAAAGTGTTGAAAAATATAATATTTATTCAATAAATGATTTTATAGATTCAATAGAAAAGACTTCACCAATAGAAAGTAGAGATGAAAGAAAAAGAAGGCATTTAAGAGATCTCAAAAAATTGGTTTCAGAGTTACTAGGTAGCCATATGTTAGATGAATTAGCATACGTAGTCTTAGATACTTTACCTATAGAAAATTTTAAAACCAAATAATTATAAAATATATGCATATAATATATAATGTATAAAAATAGGGATTTAAGGTGATTTTATCTTACATCCCTATTTTTATGTTAAGTTCAAAGTTAGATTTATATTTAGATGGTGTACATTTTTTATATTCTTTGAATTTTCTTATAAAATAACTAAAGTTATCAAATCCAACAGAGAAGCAAACATTCATTATTTTAACATCTTCAGTTTTTAATATTTTACATGCTTTTTCTATTCTATACTCGTTAATATATTCTATAGCTGTTTTACCAACCATAGATTTGAAAAACTTACAAAAGTATTGAGGACTCATATTTGCTATTTTAGCTAATTCATCTATTGTTATTTTACTATTATAGTTTTCTTGTATATAATAAATTATTTTTTTTAATATATTAAATTTATCTTTATTATTAGAATTTAATTTATCTTTTTCAATTAGGCAATTTGATTCGATTAAGAAAGTCAGAATCTTAAGAAGAGAAGCCTTTATAGAAATTGACCAGCCTAAAGATTTTTTATCATAATTTTCTGCAATTTCATTAAATTCATATATTATTTTACTTTTTACGTATTCATTATGATCAATTGAGATGGGAAATTTTAATTTACCATTTAAAATAGGTGTAATATAGCAACTTTGGCAATGATCAAATAGTTCAAAAGATAATATTTCTGGTTTAAAAACGATAGCATGATGTAGAGAGGGTTTATTTTCTCTTACATGAATTTCATGTAAATCTCCACTATTTATAAAGTATAAATCACCAGGTCTACCTATAATATCATTATTATTTACAGTAATATTAAATTCTCCTTTTTCTATATAAATTATCTCAATTTGATCGTGCCAATGATATTGTACTGAAAACTCACCTTTAGTATCAATTTGATAATAAACACGTAAAGGAAAAAATGTGTCTCCATGTGTTGAGTTCTCTTTAAGATTTTCTATATTCATATTTAATCTCCTTAACAAGTTAAAATAATGTTATTAATAAATAAAATAGTGCAAGTATTATACTTAATATAAATTATATAATATGATTGTAAGTTAATATTGTACTATTTTCAATATATTACATTTTTAATTATTAAATAGAATGTATGGAATCTATTTAAATTTAAATAAGTAATAAAAAGGGGGATGCTTTATGGAAAAAAAGTGGTGGCATAGTTCAGTAGTTTATCAAATATATCCAAGAAGTTTTAAAGATAGTAATAATGATGGTATTGGAGATATCAATGGAATAATAGAAAAATTAGATTATTTAAAAGAGCTTGGTATAGATGTAATATGGTTAAGTCCAGTTTATAAATCTCCAAATGACGATAATGGATATGATATAAGCGATTATTGTGACATAATGGATGAATTTGGAACTATGGATGATATGGATAGGCTTTTAGATGAAGGGAATAAAAGAGGAATAAAAATTGTAATGGATTTAGTTGTAAATCATACTTCAGATGAACATAAGTGGTTTATAGAAGCTAAAAAGTCTAAAAATAATGAGTATAGAGACTATTATATTTGGAGAGATGGTTTTAACGATAAAGAACCAAATGATTTAGATTCAATATTTAGTGGAAGTGCATGGGAGCTAGATAAAGAAACTAATCAATATTATTTACATTTATTTAGTAAAAAACAGCCTGATTTGAATTGGGAGAACCCTAAAGTTAGAACTGAAGTTTATAAAATGATGAATTATTGGATTGATAAAGGTATAGGCGGTTTTAGAATGGATGTTATAGATTTGATTGGTAAATTACCAGATAATAAAATAACCGCAAATGGACCTAAATTACATGAATATATACAAGAAATGAATAGAGAATCTCTAAAGGATAAAGACTTATTGACAGTAGGAGAAACTTGGGGGGCAACTCCAGAAATAGGAAAAATGTACTCAAATCAAGCTAGAAATGAGCTTAGTATGATATTTCAATTTGAACATATAATGTTAGATCAAGAAGGAGAAGAAAAATGGGATTTAAAGCCATTAAATCTACTAGATTTGAAAAGAGCATTATCTAAGTGGCAAACAGCCTTAGGAGATGAAGGTTGGAATAGTTTATTTTGGAACAATCATGATTTGCCAAGGATAGTTTCAAGATGGGGAAATGACAAAGAGTATAGAGTTAAAAGTGCAAAAATGTTAGCTACACTTTTACATGGTATGAAGGGAACCCCTTATATATATCAAGGAGAAGAACTTGGAATGACTAATGTGAAATTTAATAGTATAAAAGATTATAACGATATAGAAAGTTTGAATATGTACAAAGAAAGAATAGCAAAGGGGTATAAGCATGAAGAAATAATGGAATCTATTTATGCAAAAGGAAGAGATAATGCTCGTACCCCAATACAATGGGATGATAGTGAATATGGAGGATTCTCAAATTCAAAACCATGGATAGATATAAATGAAAACTATAAATATATAAATGCTAAGAATTGCTTGGAAGATAAAAACTCTATCTTTTATCACTATAAAAAACTAATAGAAATAAGAAGAAATAATGAAACTATTGTATATGGCGATTATAATTTATTATGTGAAGAAGACAATAATATATTTGCTTATACTAGAAAGTTAAATGATGATACTATATTAGTTGTTTGTAACTTTTATGAAAATGAAGCTAAATTTAATTATGAATATGGCTTTGAGGATTTAGAAATATTATTGAGTAATTATAGCGATTCTAGTACTAACTTAAGAAATTTAAAGTTAAGACCTTATGAGGCTATTATGTACAGAGTTAAATAATTTTATATAGAAGTAAAAATAGCCTAAAAGATATATGTAAAGATTATCTTTTAGGCCATTTTAATTTTAAACTAATTTAAAATTTTACCATTACTATCTAAATAAAATTGTAAAGGTAGAGGGTGACTTGTAAATAATAATGGTGTTAATGAATATGCATAACTACCGGCTCTTGACACTACTACTATGTCACCCACGCTTGCTTTTGGAAGCATTATATCTTTAGCCATTACATCAGTTGCTGCACATAAATTACCTACTAAATCAACATTTTCTATATTGGAAGAATCTTTTCCTACAATAGAAAAATCAAAGGCATCTCTTGTTGTAAAGAAAGGTTCATATGATTTAGGATTAAGGTCATCATGGGCATAAGTATCAACTAAGCTTACAATTGATGGTCTTAGAAAACCGTTAAGTCCATTTTCAACTATGAGATATTTCTTGCCTCTAGATTCTTTAATATCTACTATATGAGTAACATATTGACCAGATTCACACACTAGAAACCTACCAGTTTCAATTATAAGTCTTACATTAAGATATTCTTTAAATTTTGATATAAGTGAATTACATTCGTAGCTAAGAGCATCTAAATTAAGCGGATTATCATTAAGTAATGAGTAAACTATACCAAGTCCTCCACCAAAGTTAATAAATTCAAGTTCCCATTTCATTGTTTCTTTGCAGAATATAGCTAACCCAAAAACGTTTTCATAATACTTATATAATTTATCATAATCAAGAACTTGGGAACGTATATGTACATGAATTCCAACTATGCTTATATTATCCAAGCTTTCAATAAATGTTTTTTACTAGTAAGTGTTTCTTCATCTACACCAAATTTACTGCTTTCTCCTTTTCCAATATCCATATTGTAATCAGGATTTATTCTTAGACCGACTTTTACATGAATATTTTTTTGTTTTGCAATTTTATTAATTATAGCTAATTCGTTATAACTATCTGCTATTATTATTGACTTATCTAAAGTTTTTTCAATGTCGTTATAGGTTTTACCAGAAGCAGAATATAATATTTTTTCATAAGATAGACCAGTTCTTTGAGATATTAGTACCTCTTCAGATGATGCTGCATCTGCACCAACCCCCTTAGACGCTATAAAATTTACAACAGGATAATAAGGATTAGCTTTTATAGAATATAAGAACTCAAACCCTGGTAATTTTTTTGATAATATATTAATTTGATTGTTTATAACCTTTTCATCGTATATATAAAAAGGTCTTTCATATTTATTCATTAAACTACTAATAACATTAAAATTACTCACCATAAAACTCTCCCTCCAGATTAAAATTTATTTTATTATTTTAATATATATAATTTATTTAATATAAAATAATTGTATCTTTACATTTTACATAATTCAACCTTCAAAATTATTTAATATAAGATAAACCTAAAAAACTGTATTTTTCGAGTAACAAAATATAATATAAATTGAATATAATATAATGATTAAATCCAACTAAGGATATTGAATTGTGGAGGATATTATGGAAATAAGCTTATGTATGATAGTTAAGAATGAAGAAAATGTTATTGATAGATGTTTAAATAGTGTTAAAAATGTAGTAGATGAAATTATAATAGTTGATACTGGTTCTACTGATAATACTGTAGCTAAGGCAGAAAACTTAGGAGCAATAGTATATAAATTTAAATGGATAGATGATTTTGCAGAGGCTAGAAACTATTCGTTTTCAAAAGCTACAAAAGATTATATATTATGGCTTGATGCTGATGATATCTTGGAAGATGATGATGTAAAAAAACTTGAAGAATTAAAAGTAAATCTAGATCAGTCTGTAGACTCTGTTATGATGAATTATGTACTACAGGTAGATAAATATGGAAATAGTATATATTCACTAAAAAGAAATAGATTAGTAAAGAGAAGTAGAAATTTTAGATGGATTGGATATGTGCATGAATACCTAGAAGTATATGGTAATATTATTCAATCCGATATAAATATAGTCCATAAAAAAGATAAAGAATACACTAGTAGAAATTTGGAAATTTATGAGAAAAAAATATCATCAGGAATAGAACTAAGTATTCGAGATATCTTATACTATGGAAATGAGCTTTATGATAATGGTAGATATGATGATGCAATAGAACAGTATGTAAAATTTATTAAGACAAAACAAGGCTGGGTAGAGGATGTAAAAACAGCATGTTATAAACTAGCAGATTGTTATATGTACAAGAATGATAAAGAAAATGAATTAAAGTACATTTTAAAATCATTTGAATATGATGTTCCAAGGGCAGATTTTTGCTGTAGGTTAGCATACAAATTTTTAGAAGAAAATAAATTAGAAGTAGCTATATATTGGTACAGACTTGCACTGAATTCGGCACCTAAGGATGCAAGTGCTAGCTTAATAAATCATGAGGTGTATACTTATTTGCCTTGGATTCAACTTTGTGTATGTTATTCTAGAATGGGAAATATGGAAGAAGCATATATATGTAATGAAATGGCAGCAAAATATAAAGAAGATGATGAATATGTTAAAAATAATAGAGAGTTCCTAAAGGATAAAGTTAATCTATCATTAGGAGAATAAAGTAAAAAATGACGGTATATTACTATATCGTCATTTTTATATGATAAAAAATATAAAGTTATTTAATTTTATTTGTATCTCTATATTTTTTAGGTGTAGTTTTAGTAAATCTTTTAAATATTTTAGTAAAGTAACTTTGATCATTAAAATTTAGCAATACTGATATCTCCAAGATAGAATAGTCACTTGATAATAGAAGTCGTTTTGCTTCTTCTACTTTTTCTTTTAAAATAAATTCACTTATTGTAACACCAACTTCTTTTCTAAAATATCTTGATATATAACTACTATTAAAATTAAGATGATTGCAAATAGATTCCAATGAAATACTATTATATATATTTTTATGAATGTAAGAAATACAATGAGTAATAGTTTTAGGATAATTAATATACTTTAAATTACTTACTCTATCTGCAAAGTCACAAGACATAGTAATCCTTAAATTATTTAAATCATTGACTGTATTAAATTCTTCAATTAGTTGAATATATGAGTCACTAAGTGTATATGCAATCTCTGTATCCATACCTCCATCTATTGCAGCTCGAGTTAGTAATGTAGCAGAGGTAATCAATAAGTTTTTAAGAGATCTCATGGGATTGTTTTTTGCTAAGATACCATAGTTGCCTTCTGAGGGTTCACTCATTATTCTAAGTAGTTTTTCTTTATTTCCATTTCTTATGCAATCCATAATTGTTTTTTCATGAACTATTGAATGATGAAATTCGTCATTTTGCCTAGATAATGAAGCAGAAAGCTCTATATTTTTATTAATTATATTGATTATATTGTCGTTATAATAATTTTCTTTAAGTACAGACTCAAAATTTAGTTTCTTATTGTAAATAAGATAATATGTAAGTATCGAAATATTTACTAATTCACTAAATGTTTTTATAGGTAAGGAGCTATAGTATTTCAATAAAGTATTCTTATCATAGATGGAGACATTATTAGATAAGATACTTTTTATATTTTCTTCAGTAATTGGAGCGTATAGACAAGGTCCTAGAATTAAAGTTCCATAAAATTCGTTATTTATTAAAATACTAATAGATAAAAAGTTCTCCATATAAATTGTAGACTTAATAACTGGTATAGGGTTATACGTATTCAATTCAAATAGTTTTGGTAATATGCTAAAAGTTTCGTTATTTATATTGTAGTATTTAGATTTTGATAATTTTAAGGTTCCAAATTTATCAAAAAAATATAGTGGTAAACCTAGAGTATCAAATATAATATCAAAAATAAAGTCTATGTTTTGGTTAATGTTGTTTGATGATACCATTTATATCTCCTTATGTCATAATAATTATAAAAAAGTAATAATAATACAAAAAAGCTATTATAATTAATGATAATATTTATGCAAGGAAAAAAGCAATATTAAAAGATTATATAATAAAATAGATGTTATAAATGGAGAGGGGAAATTATGAAAAAATGGAAAGAAGTAAATAAAGAGGGATACAACATTA
This sequence comes from Romboutsia faecis, assembly GCF_014323405.1. Taxonomy (GTDB): domain Bacteria; phylum Bacillota; class Clostridia; order Peptostreptococcales; family Peptostreptococcaceae; genus Romboutsia_E; species Romboutsia_E faecis. The sequence continues at coordinate 53,188 of NZ_JACRWE010000008.1, forward strand.
TAATAAACGATGGAGGGCAAAATATAGCTTATTCACCTGCGTCAGGAATTAAAATAATTGAGAAAGATGGATTTGCATTTAAAAATTTAAGTAAAAGCGGAAAATTAGAAAAGTACGAAGATTGGAGACTACCTGTAGAAGAAAGAGCTAAAGACTTAGCATCTAAAATGAGTGTAAAACAAATAGCAGGTCTTATGCTATATAGTGCACATCAAGCTGTTTCAACAGGAAATGACTTTTTTTCTAAAGCTTTCTCGGGAACATATAATGGAAAAAAAATAGATGAAAGTGATGCACATATTAGCGATTTAACTGATCAACAAAAGGAGTTTTTATTAAATGATGATTTAAGGCATGTATTGTTAACTAGAGTAGATAATGCAAAAATATCAGCTAAATGGAATAATAATGTACAAACATTTGTAGAAGGCATTGGATTAGGCATACCTGTAAATATTAGTACTGACCCAAGGCATGGTACAAGTGCAGATACCGAATTTAATGCAGGGTCTGGGGGGGACATTTCAAAATGGCCAGAATCCCTTGGACTTGCAGCAACTTTTGACAGTGAGCTAGTTAGAAGATTTGGAGATATAGCATCAAAAGAATACAGAGCCTTAGGTATAGCTACTGCACTATCACCACAAGTAGATATAGCAACTGAGCCAAGGTGGATGAGATTTAACGGTACTTTTGGAGAAGATCCAATTTTATCAAGAGACTTAGCAGAGGCATACTGTGATGGATTCCAAAACTCATCAAGCGGTTATGAAATAAAAGATGGATGGGGATATGAAAGTGTAAACGCAATGGTTAAACATTGGCCAGGTGGCGGTAGCGGCGAAGGTGGAAGAGATGCACATTATGCTTATGGGAAATATGCAGTATATCCAGGTAATAATTTTGATGAACATTTAATACCATTTACGGAAGGAGCATTCAAACTAAGAGGAAAAACTAAAAAAGCTTCTGCAGTAATGCCTTATTACACAATTTCTTACAATCAAGATAAGAAAAATGGAGAGAATGTAGGGAATTCATTCAATAAATATATAATTAGTGACTTATTAAGAGAAGAGTATAAGTATGATGGTGTTGTTTGTACAGATTGGATGATAACTAAGGATAATCACGTAGTGGATGCATTTATATCAGGTAAATGTTGGGGTGTTGAAAATCTTTCTGAAGAAGAGAGGCATTACAAGGCTTTATTAGCGGGTGTGGATCAATTTGGAGGAAATAATGAAGTTCTACCTATTATTAAGGCTTATGAAATGGGAGTTAAAGAGTTTGGGGAAGAATTTATGCGTAAGAGATTTGAAAAGTCTGCAATAAGGTTACTTCTTAATATCTTTAGAACTGGACTATTTGAAAACCCTTATGTAGAACCAGATAAATCTCAAGAGATAGTAGGTAATCCAAAATTCATGGAAGCAGGATATGATGCGCAGCTAAAATCTTTGATAATGTTAAAGAATAAAAATAGATTTTTACCAATAAAAGAAAGAAAAAATGTATATATACCAAAAAGAAGAGTAAAGGAAAGTAAAGATTGGTTTGGAAATATAATCCCATCTAGTGAAGTAGAACCAGTAAATAAGTACATAGTGGAAAAGTATTTTAATGTAGTAGAAGATATAAACAAAGCAGATTTTTCAATAGTATTTATAGAATCTCCAAAGACTGTGGGCTATACGAAAGAAGAAGGTTACTTACCAATTAGTTTACAGTATAGGCCGTATACTGCTACAAATTCAAGAAAAGAAAGTATAGCAGGAGGAGACCCATTAGAAAAGTCTAACAATAGAACTTACTTAGGAAAAACAAATTATGCAAGCAATGAAGCAGACTTAGATATAATATTAGAAACTAAAAAAGCCATAGGAGATAAGCCTTTGATTATATCCTTAAACTTAACAAACCCTACAATAGTAGCCGAGTTTGAAAAGTATGTTGATGGGATAATTGTAGATTTTGGTGCTCAAACTCAAGCAATTATGGATGTTATTTCTGGGGCTGTTAATCCAAGTGGGTTATTACCATTTAATATGCCTTTAAATATGGAAACCGTTGAAAATCAGTATGAAGATGTAGCGCATGATATGATGTGCTATAAAGATGAATTAGGAAATACATATGATTTTGCATATGGGCTTGATTTTAATGGAGTAATTAATGATGATAGAGTTAAAAAATATAAAAAGAGATAATTAAATAAAAATCAAGGTGTAATTGAATATTATACCTTGATTTTTTTTTAGTATTTAATAATATAGATATTAATGATAAACTTATAAAAAAGAATTCACAAGGAGATATAACATGAAGAAATTGATGATAATAGAAGATACTCAGATGATAAGAGAAGAGTTAACTTCTTTGCTTATAAAATATGGATATGAAGTTATAGCACCAGATAATTTTGAAAATATAATTCATGATATTAAATCAGCAAAACCAGATTTGATATTATTAGATATCAATTTACCTGTATTTGATGGATTTTATATTTGTAGGGAAATAAGAAAAGATATAAGCACTCCTATAATAATTGTAACAAGTAGAAATAGTGAAATTGATGAATTAATGAGCATGAATTTGGGTGCAGATGACTTTATTACAAAACCATATAACACTCAAATATTATTAGCTCATATAAATGCTGTATTAAAAAGAGCTTACGCAGATATGGAAAACTCAGATATACTTAGTATAAGGGATTTAGAATTAGATTTATCAAGAGGTATAATAAAAGCTTTTGATAATACATTAGAAATTAGCAAAAATGAGCTTAAGATCTTATCTTATCTTATAAAAAACAAAGAAAAAATAGTATCAAGAGATTCTTTAATGAATTATATGTGGAATTCAGATATATACATAGATGATAATACATTATCTGTAAATATTAATAGATTAAGAAAAAAGCTAAGTGAAATAGGTCTAGAGGATTATATAGAAACTAAAAGAGGATTGGGGTATATGATTAAATGACAATATTACAATATATAAAGGATAAGTCACTATTTTTAATAATAAACCTTATACTATTTTTTATAGTTTTTATCATTTCTATATATACGAATATTAGTATTCAATTTATAATAGTAATTTTTATGTTATGGTTTTTACCGCTTATATCTTATATTATTTTAGAGTTTATAAAATTTAATAAGTACTATAAAAATGTAGTTAGTATATGTGATAGTTTAGATAAAAAGTATCTATTATCAGAAATAATAGAAGAGCCAGATTTTGCAGAAGGAAAGATATTATATGACTTGTTAAGTGAAACAAATCGTTCTATGAGAGAAAGTATTAATTATTATAAAAATATCCAAAAGGAATATGAAGAATATATAGAGATGTGGATACATGAAATAAAAACACCTATAGCTTCTACATTGTTGCTTATTGAAAACAACATTGATATTATGCCTTTAGGTATAAAGGAACAGATAAAGAACATAGAAAATTATGTGGAGCAGGTATTGTACTATTCAAAAATAAATGATGTAAATAAAGATTATATAGTAAAGAGTGTTAACTTAGAATTAGTAGTAAAAAATGTAATAAGGAAAAATGCTAGTGATTTTATAAATAAAAAAATTAGTATTAATTTAGATGATATAAATGAAAATGTTTATACTGATTCAAAGTGGATTGAGTTTATAATTAATCAAATAATATCAAATTCAATAAAGTATTCGGTAAAAATATCCCCTAAGATAAGCATAAATTTAATAAAAAATGAAAATAATACAATATTAACAATTGAAGACAATGGAGTAGGAATAACGGATAAGGATATAAGGAAAGTATTTGAAAAAGGATTTACAGGAAATAATGGAAGAAAGTTTGGGAGATCAACTGGCATGGGACTATATATATGTAAAAAACTATGCGATAAGCTTGGAATAGGGATTAATCTAATATCAAAAGAGAATGAAGGCACTAAAATTAGTTTAGCATTTCCATATGATAAGAATAGGACGTTAGTAAAATAAATAATTATTAGATTGAGCTGTATATAAAAGTTATATATACAGCTCTTTTTATATTTGGATAAATTATTAATATTTAATTTTACTATTCTTACGAAAGTGTAAGCTTAGATTATATATTATGTAATTTTTTTTTTATGAAAAAGGTATAAAATATGTTTATAGAAAACAAACTTTAATATGAAGTGAGGAGAAAAATAATGAGAATAATGAGAAATATACTAAGTGTAGAAAATATAGAAAAATATTATGGTAATAAAGAAAATATAACAAAAGCTATAGATAATATAACTTTTAAAGTAGATGAAGGTGAATTTGTTGGAATAATGGGACCAAGTGGTAGTGGTAAAACAACATTACTTAACTGCATATCTACAATAGATAAAGTATCAAACGGAAATATAATCATAAATAATCAAGATATAACAAAATTAAAGTCAAAAAACTTAGATAATTTTAGACGTAATGAGTTAGGATTCATATTCCAAGATTTTAATCTTTTAGATACATTAACTGCATATGAAAACATAGCTTTATCTTTAACTATTAAAGGCGAAGATTCATCAAAAATTGATGATAAAATAAAAAAAGTTGCTAAAAATCTAGATATAGAGAAAGTATTAAATAAATATCCATACCAAATGTCAGGAGGACAAAAACAAAGAGTAGCTTCAGCTAGAGCTATAGTTACAAACCCATCATTAATATTAGCAGATGAGCCTACAGGGGCACTTGATTCAAAATCATCTAGATTATTATTAGATAGATTTGAATATTTAAATCAAGACTTAAAAGCAACTATATTAATGGTTACTCATGATGCTTTTACAGCTAGTTACGCTCATAGAATATTATTTATTAAAGATGGGAAAATATTCAATGAACTTATAAAAGGAAACGATACAAGAAAAGAGTTTTTCAATAGAATAATAGATGTTGTCACATTACTTGGAGGTGACGAGGATGTATTCTAAGATAGCGATTGGCAATGTAAAGAAGAGTTTTAAAGACTATAGTATATACTTTTTAACGCTAACCTTAGCAGTTTGTATTTTTTATAGCTTTAACTCTATAGAATCTCAAAAAGCCATACTTGAATTAAATCAAAATGAATCTGAAAATTTAGACTTACTTCTTAATATAATTTCTTATATTTCTGTATTTGTAAGTGGTATATTAGGTTGTCTTATAGTTTATGCAAATAATTTTTTAATAAAAAAGCGTAAAAAAGAATTAGGAATATACATGACATTAGGAATGGGAAAACAAAAAATATCTAAGATATTAACTTTTGAAACTATGCTAGTTGGTTTTATCTCATTATTAGGAGGTTTAATATTAGGTATTGCTCTATCTCAAGGATTATCAGTATTTACAAGTAATTTATTTGATGTTTCAATGGGTGAGTATCGATTTGTAATTTCAACTAAAGCAATAGGAAAAACAATACTTTACTTTGGAATAATATTTATTTTAGTTACTATTTTAAATACTTTTACAATATCAAAATATAAAATTATAGACCTATTAAACTCTTCAAAGAAAAATGAGGATATAAAAGTAAAAAATCCGATTATATATATAATAACTTTTATATTAGGAATGGTATGTATAGTAAAAGCGTATAGCATGATATTAACTAATGGCATAACATTAGATTTAGATTTTACAATAACATTTTTATTAGGTGTATTAGGAACTATATTATTATTCTTTAGTTTGGCAGGATTTGGACTTAATATAATAAAAAAATCTAAAACTATTTATTTTAAAAATTTAAATATTTTCATAGTTAAACAATTAAATAATAAAATAAATACGAATTTTATGTCTATGTCAGTAATATGTTTAATGTTATTTTTAACTATAGTAATGCTGTCAACTGGATTAAGTTTTAAAGATGCTTTAGAAAAAAGCTTAGAACAAACTACACCATTTGATGCAACTGCAATAATGTATATGAGCCCTGAAGATAATACAGACATAGAGAAAAGTTTAAAAGAATTAAAATTTAAATTTGATGATAATGAAAAATATGCTTATTACAATGAATACAGTATAAGCACAAACCTAGAGAATGCTTTTAAAAAGCATATAAGCCAATCTCAATTAAATAAATTATCTAAAGATAGAGAACTTTCTTTATATGTAGTAAAGGAATCTGAATATAATAAAATTATGGAGTTAGCAAATAAAAAGACAATAAGTTTAAAAAGTAATGAAGTCTTAGTTACATCTAATAGCTCTCAAATTGTAGATAATGTTAATTCAATATTAAATAATAATAATAAAATAGATCTTAATAATAAAACATTTATAGTAAAAAATAAAAAGGTAATAACGGATTCAACAAGAACAAGTGGTTATACAGACAACTTAATATCAATAGTAGTAAATGATGATATATTTAATATGCTAGATGCAAAAATATCAGCGAATTATCTTAATGTAAATTATGATGAAAATAATAGAGAAAAAGCTGAGAAAAAGTATGAGAGTTTATTTAACTCTTTCTTTAATGGTAAAATAAAAAATGAAAAAATTGGGTTTATAATAGGAAACACAAAGGATATAGTTTATTCACAAAATAAAGGGATGACTACAATAATAATATTCATAGGAATATATTTAGGAATAGTATTTTTAATTTCTAGTATGGCTGTTTTATCATTGCAACAACTTTCAGAAGCTAGTGATAGTATAGATAGATATAAGTCACTTAAAAGAATAGGTGCAAATGATAAAATGATAAATAAAACAATATTTATTCAAACACTTATATATTTTACTCTACCATTGGCCTTAGCCTTTGTACATTCTGTAGTAGGTATAAAGGTAGTTAGTGATTTTATATCTGCTTTTGGTAAGCCAGACATAGGGTTATCATCCCTTATAACAGGAGGTATATTTATAGTAATATACATGGGATATTTTTATGCTACTTATACAGGCTATAAAAATATAATTAAAAACTCATAAAAAATAAAAAATTATAGGATATTAATTTCCTATAATTTTTTTATTTTAAAAGTATACTTATTTATATAGTATGAGGAATATAAATAAAATGAAGTGAAAAAAGGTATATAAGGAGGAATTGATCTTATGGTAAATACTGCAATTATATATCAATCAAAATATGGAAGTACAGAAAAATATGCAAAGTGGCTTTATGAAGAAATTGGTGGAGATTTGTATAAAAAATCGGATGTATCTATAAATGATTTAAAAAAATATGATACCATAATTTATGGAGGCGGATTATATATTACAGGCATAGCAGGATTTTCTTTTATTAAGAATAATTATAAATATCTAGAAGATAAAAAAATTATTGTATTTGCAGTGGGAGCATCACCTTTTGATACAGGAATAATATTTGAAATAAAAGGAAATAACTTTCCTAATGAAATGAAATATATACCATGTTTTTATTTTAGAGGAGCTTTTGATGACAGAAAAATTAAATCAGGAGATAAGATCTTAATACTATTATTGAAAAAATTAATTAGTAAAAAAAATGAGTTAGATTATGAAGATTGGGAAAAAGCTTTTATTGAAAGTACAGAAGATTCTCAAGACTGGACTTGTAAAGAATATTTAAAGCCATTAGTTGAATATATTAATCAAAATTATAAAGAATAAAGTTAGATATATATAAGTAAATTCCATTAAATTATTTGACTTATTTGTGTTACAATGACAATATATAAGTAATTTACTAGGATGATAGGGGATAAGGAGATGAAAATACAATGGGAGAAGATAAACAGAGGGTTATACAAGAATATGTTCCTGGCAAGCAGGTAACACTTGCACATATAATAGCAAGCCCAAGGGAAGAACTATATCAAAAAATAGGGCTTGTAGTAGAAAAAAGAGATGCAATAGGGGTATTAACAATAACTCCAAGTGAAGCATCTATTATAGCAGCAGATGTTGCGACAAAAGCTTCTGGAGTATCATTAGGTTTTGTAGATAGATTTAGTGGGTCATTAGTTATTACTGGTGATATAAGTTCTGTAGAATCAGCATTAAATAAGGTTATTATGATATTAGGAAATACATTAAACTTTACAACTACAAATATAACGAGGTCATAAAATAATGAAAAAGATAATATTCATGGGGAAAACTGGTAGTGGGAAAACTACTTTATGCCAAAAACTAGATGATTTAGAGTTGAAATATAGAAAGACACAATCAGTAGAAATATATAATGATGCAATTGATACTCCAGGGGAATTTATGGAAAATAGATGGATGTACACATCACTAGCAACTACAGCAGCAGATGCAAAAATTGTAGCATTGGTTTATGACTGTACTCAGCATGAAAATTACATAGCTCCGGGTTTTGCTACTATGTTTTGTAAGGATGTAATAGGAATTATAACTAAAATCTCGCAAGGTGATGAAAAGTCTATCAAGTTAGCTTGTGATAGATTAAATTTAGCAGGTGTTAGCAGAATATTTAAAGTAGATACAATAGAGAATATAGGTATTGATGATCTTGTAAAATATTTAAATATTATTTAATTAAGGCTTAGAATTGGGGGGATTTTAGATGACTGAGGAAAGGCAAAGGATTATACAAGAATCAGTTCCTGGGAAGCAAGTAACACTGGCTCATATAATAGCAAACCCAAGAGAAGAATTATATCAAAAAATAGGTCTTATAGTTGAAAAAAGAGGGGCTATTGGAGTATTGACTATAACACCAAGTGAAACGGCAATGATTGCTGCAAATACTGCAGTAGAATCTTCAAGAGTATCATTAGGATTTGTAGATAGATTTAGTGGATCCTTAGTTATTACTGGAGACTTAACATCAGTTGAATCTGCAATTAAGCAAATACTAATTACTTTAGAAAGTACTTTAAACTTTTCAACTACAAAAATAACTAAATCTTAAATAAAGATAAAAGCCTACTTTAAGTTATAAAATATATTTATAATCTTTAGTAGGCTTTTAGAAATTTAAATATGCTTATAAGTATTTATATAAATAATAGGATACTACTTTAAATTGATATAAATTTCTTTATTAGAAGTATCAGTATAGTCATCTATTAAGTATAATATTGTATTTTTAAGATGATAGCATTCTTTGTCAGATAAACTATACTCAAAACTTAGTTCATTTATTTTTATATAATTAACAAATAAACTTACATTTTTACTTTCTTTGTTTTTTAATATCTCAATTTTTAAGTTTGATAGCAAACTTTCACTAAGAGACTCTAATGTATTTTTAATATCATATAAAATTATATCTAAAGTAGATTGTTTCATAGAAATAGTTTTATTATCTTTACAAGAATTACAATATAAATACAAAGCATTTGCTTTAGATTCGAAATTTACTAATTCATTATTTCCACATTTACTGCATATAGAATTATGTACCTTTGAAACAAAAGCATCATTTGATAAAATAAAATGGTTAGTGTTCACAGTTTAAACCCCCAATTAAGTATGTTTATAATAGTTATTTAATAAACCCTAAGAACATTTTAACATCTATTATAAAAGAATACTGTAGGTAAATGGTGGGAAAGTATATTAGATTATATAAATGTATGTAACAAAAAAAGAAGCCATAAGCTTCTTTTTTTCTGAATAAATCTATTATATTAATATCTATATTAAAAATAAATTATATTCTGTTTACGTTAGCAGCTTGAGGACCTCTAGCTCCGTCAACTATTTCAAAGCTAACTGCTTGTCCTTCTTCTAAAGTCTTGAATCCGTCACCTTGTATAGCTGAGAAATGTACGAATACGTCATCTCCACCTTCTACAGATATGAATCCAAATCCTTTTTCGCTGTTAAACCATTTTACTATTCCGTTCATCGTGAACCTCCAAATTATATAAAAAATACAAACTAATAAGATAAATAATTACCTTATCTTGTCTGTTAATTTATAGTAACATAGAAAAAAAATAAATACAAGGTGAAAATTAAAAAAAATTTAGAAAACTTAAAATTTATATGACTATTATATAACTAAAAGAAAGTTTGCTAATTATGGACATAATAAAAAAAATAGTGTATTATAATAAAAAATATAAAAAAATAATTTATTTTATAAAAAGATGTAGAATAAGGAGGAATTTATGCCAACGAGTGAAAAAGAAGTTGCGACAGTATTAGAAAAACTAGAATCTTTAAACTTAAAAAACTTAGATACATCTACACTATTGGATAAATTTATTAATTGGTCTATAGATAGCGGTGTAAGATTAATAGTTGGATTATTGATTATATCAATAGGTTTTAAGATAATAAAAAAGGTTGTTAACAAATTTGAGCATTTCTTGGAGAAAAGAGATGTAGATGTTACATTAAGAAGATTTTTAAAATCTTTCTCAATAGGTGGATTAAAAGCTATATTAGTGTTACTAGTAGTTACGCTTATATGGGATGTTAAGCTTACAGGACTTGTTGCTTTATTTACTTCAGCCGGGGTTGCAATAGGTCTTGCACTTCAAGGAAGTCTATCCAACTTTGCAGGAGGTTTTATAATTCTTTTACTAAGACCATTTAAAGTGGGGGATTATATACAAGCTGCTGGATATGAAGGCACTGTCGAGCAAATTGGTGTATTTTACACCCATTTACTTACTATAGATAATAAGGTAGCATTAATACCAAATGGGACATTATCAAATAATAGCTTGATAAACTTCTCAGCTAAAGAAAATAGAAGAGTTGATTTAATATTTAATGTAAGTTATGAGAACAATGTAATTCATGTTAGAGAAGTATTAAAAGAAATAATCGATAATCATCCTTTAATATCACATGATCCAGAACCATTTATCGGTATAGTTGAGCATGCTCAAAACTCGGTAAACTTTGGGGTTAGAGTTTGGTGTAATAAAGATGATTATTGGACTATTTATTATGATTTACTAGAACAAGTTAAAGTGAGATTTGATGAAGAAAATATAACAATACCATATCCTCAAATGGATTTACATGTAAATTATAAAACAGAAAACAAAAAATAATTAGTAATTTAAAAAAAGCAAAATTCCCCCCTGTTAATTAGACTGGGGGGAATTTATTATGCTTAATTTTTTATTAATAAATTTGAGGTTATAAAAGTGAATATGGCCTTTTATATTTTAATAGAAGCGTTACAAATTTGTAAGAAAAAAGTAAGATATATTTAATGTAAATAAGGTATACTTGATTTATAAAGGCGATTAAGAGAGGGAGAGAATAAATGGAGCATATTCAAGGATTATTTAATTTAGCACATGATTATTGGTTCCTTACAATGATAGTAGGATTATTTAGTACATTTATAGAAAGTTTTTTGCCAATATTACCATTAGTTGCAATAGTAACAGTAAATGCAGCTGTATTCGGTCTCGGTATGGGGCTTGTAGTATCTTGGATAGGTTCAGGACTTGGGACATTAGCGCTGTTTTTAATAGTAAGTAAATTTAGTGATAATAAATTTATTAATAAATATAGAAATGGAAAAACACAAAAAATAGTAGAGAAAGTTAGAAGTAAGGGATTTAAATTATTATTCATAGCTTATGCATGTCCTTTTATGCCAGCATGTTTAGTTACGATATCCTCAGCTTTATGTAAATCTGAATTTAAACATTTTGCAACAGCAATGTTAAGCGGAAAGTTTATAATGTTTGTGGTTGTAAGTTATATAGGTAGCGATATTAGAGGTTTTATTACAAATCCTATAAAAATAATAATATTTTCATTAATAGTATTATTAGCATGGATGATAGGTAATAAAGTTAATTCAAGTTTTGATCATAGTGAAGAAGAATTTCTAGAAATAAATAATGAATTAAAGTAAAGAACGGGTTATAGAGAAACTATGACCCGTTTTTTACTTTAATAAATTTATGTATATTAGACGAATAAATAAAATCTATATCCTAGAAGAAATATAATAATGAAATTAAGAATCTTGCAAATACTTTTTTCTAGTTTTGAACTAGTTTTTATTGATAGTATTGAGAGATTAATAGTAATTGGATAGAATAGCTCCACGCCCTCTTTAGTAATTAAGTCAAGGCAAATATGTGAAAAGACTCCTACAATAATACCACTGACTAAGCAGAAAAATACAATATTATTATCACTATATTGTAAAAGTAGTTCTCCTAAAAATGATAGAATTAATATAAATATTAAGCTATGTGTAAGACTTCTATGTCGAAGCTTTTTACCAATTTTCTTATGTATAGTGGGAAATCTTTTACTAATATATGAACCTCTCATATCTATATCGGGTATTAAAGACCCAAAGTAAGAAAAGTAAATATATATAAGTAAAAGTATAACTCGATAGTATAAATTATACTGCAATAAATAATCATTATAAATAAAAGGAAGAGCTAATAAAGCAAATATATATCCTCCCTTTATATGAGTTTCTTTTGTCATAAATCCTCCAATTGACATATAATGTAATTTATTACATTATATAGTAAATAAAATTATTTTTCAAAAAAATTTATATTAGATATTTAATTTCAATAAAGAAAATGTAAAAATTATGTTAATTATAGAAGGATAAGAGTTTCATTGATTTTTATAGAAAAATATATTTTAAAAATTAAATAAATAAATTGATTATCAAAGAAAATATGCTAGAATTTTATTATATTAATTATATGAAGTAATTTTATTAAACTTTATAATATAGTAAATATAAATTTTTTAGTATTTCTAATGGGGATAAAAAATAGTTAGGGGCGTTTTTTATGATAAGTATGATTCAGTTAGATAAGCTCATTGACGTTAAGGTTTTACAAAATATACAAGATAGTTTTTCTGATACTACAAAAATATCTGCTATTACAGTAAAGTACAATGGTGAGCCTATTACTAAACCAAGTAACTTTACAAATTTTTGTAATATGATTAGGAAAGATAAAAAAATGGCATCTATGTGTCATAAATGTGATGCTTATGGTGGAGTCCAATCAGCAATAAGTGGAAAACCTCATATTTACAAGTGTCATGCAGGATTATATGATTTTGCTGTACCAATAATGATTGAGGATAACTATGTTGGGGCTATACTTTGTGGTCAAGTCAAAATAAAAGACAAAGAAGATGAGAGAATTGGGAATTTTGGAAGAGATACAAATTGGAGTTGCAATAAAGAAATACACAATGCATATAAAGAAATAAAAATTAAGACGTATAAAGAAGTAGAAGATGCAGCTAATTTGATTTATCAAATGTCAAAATACATGGTAGATAGTGAATTCTTAAGGGTAGTTAGAGAAGAATTAAATAATAAATCTACTAAGCTAATGGAAGAAGAAAATAAAAGAATCGAATTAGAAAGAGACTTAAAAGAAGCTGAGTTAAAATCTTTACATAATCAAATAAACTCACACTTTATGTTTAACTCAATAAATACAATTGCAAATATGGCTAGATTAGAAAAAGCATATAAAACAGAAGAGTTTGTATATAATTTTGCAGATATGATTAGGTATAGCTTAAGAAAAGATAATTCTAACACAGTGTATCTAGAAGATGAGTTAGCATATATAGAGAATTATTTAAAAATACAAAAAACTAGATTTGGGAATAGACTAGAATATACGCTAGATGTAGATGAAAATTTCTATAATATAAAGTGCCCATATATGATACTTCAACCTATAATTGAAAATTTTATTAAGTATGTAGTTGAACCTAGAATTCATGGTGGAAAAATTGATATTACTGCATACAAAGAAAATAAAAAATTCATTTTAGATATATGTGATAATGGAGATGGAATAGATAAAAATAAAATTAAAAGTATACTTGAAGGTATTGAGTATATAAAAAATAAAAACTGTATAGGACTTTACAATATAAATAAAAGATTGACATATTTATATGGAGATGAGTACCAACTTCAAATACATAGTCCAAATGAGAAAGATAAAGGGACATTAGTAAGAATTACTTTACCAATGGACAAGGAGGTTATATATGTTTAATATTCTAGTTGTTGATGATGAATATTTATCTAGAAAAGGTGTAAAATCAATTATACAAGAGGAACTAGAAGAAGATATTAAGGTACTAGAAGCATCAAATGGTATAGAAGCAAGAAAAATAGTTGATGAACAAAATTTGGATGTCATATTATTGGATATAAATATCCCTGGTATAAATGGAATTGATTTATGCAGATATATAAAATCAAAGTATGCAGATATACATATTATAGTAACTACAGCTTATGATGATTTAGCAACAAAAAATAAAATAATGAATCTTAATATTAGTAAATATTTAGAAAAACCAATTAGACCACAAAAAATTGTAGACAGTTTGAAAAAAATATTAAACATAAATAATAAAAATTTAAATAGTAATTACAGTGAAATATATATAAATAAGCTTAAAATATACATATTAAATAATTCATATAAAGAAAGTGTTGAAATGCTTAAAGAATATGTAGATTTTCTTTATAAGAGTAATGATGAAAAAGTTCTTGTTGATGATATAAATAATTTTATAAATAAATTAGAAGAAATTTGTAAAAATCAGAATATTTATATTGATCCAAAGATAAATTATAAAATAGTTGAAATGAAAAAAGGAAACTATAATTATTTACAAAAGAATGAGCTATTAAGTGAGTTCGTAAATCTAGTAAATAATATATTTGATTCAATATTAATAAAAGATAACACATCAAATAATTATGTAAAAGATATAAAAAATTATATTAAGAGAAATATTAATAAAAATATAACTTTAGAAGATGCAGCTAGTTATGTTAATCTTAGTCCACATTATTTAAGTAAAATTTTCAAAAAAGAAACTGGAGTTAACTTTATAAGTTACTTAACTGATAGAAGAATTGAAGTAGCTAAGGATATGTTAGAAGATGAAAATATGCCTATTTCTAATATTGCAATTGAACTTTGTTATAGTAAGTCAAATTATTTTAGTAAAGTATTTAAAAAGAAAGTTGGTTTAACTCCAAGTGAATATAGAGAGCAATATTTAAAAAAGAAGTTATGTTCTTTAATTAAATAGGTATAAGGGTGTAAATTATCTATACACCCATTTTATTTAATACTTAATATAATCTTCTAATTATGCTATCTAAATCATTAATGCTAGCGGATACAGGATTAGTAGAAGTACATATATCTTTGTAAGCAGTTTGAGCTAAGTTTGGTACTATAGCATCAAACTGCTTTTTATTTATATCTAAACTTCTAAGGTTTAGAGGAATTTCTAAGGCTTTATTTAATGATATAATTACTTCTTTTAAAATAGCAGCCGATTCACTAGAGCTAACATTAGAAGCACCCATGATTTCTAAAATTTTAACATAGCATTCACGAGTTTTTGCATCTCTACCATTAAATTCTATAATATAAGGGAGTACAATAGCATTACAAAGTCCATGTGGTAGGTGAAATGATGATCCTAAACCATGTGCGATACTATGTGTAATACCTAAGCCACTGCTATTAAAAGAAATACCTGCCATGCAAGATGCAATCTGAAGATTATTTCTATATTTCATATTATGTAGATCTTTGAAGCATTTTAAAAGATTTAATCTAATCAATTCTATAGATTTTAAAGCATACATTTGAGAAAATATATTACTATTAGTTGAAATATAACTTTCTATTCCATGGGTAAGAACATCCATTGCAGTTGAAGCAGTTATACTTTTTGGAACAGAAACTGTTAAAATAGGGTCTAAAATTGCTTCATCAGGTAACATAATATCGTTAGTTAAAGGAAATTTATTTTTTGTATTAGCATCAGTTATAACTGAAAAGTTTGTTACTTCAGAACCTGTTCCAGCTGTTGTAGGTATAGCAATAAAGTAAGGCTTATCTATCTTATCTTCTTCGATAAAGTTTTTCTTAAGTTGAATACAAAAGTACATTATAGCTTTTGCTGCATCAATAACAGAGCCACCTCCAACTGCAATTAGAGCATGAGGTTTTAGATTAACAATATGAGAAAGTCCTTTTTCAATGATTTCTGTAGATGGATCAGGGGTTATTTCATCAAAAATATGATAATCAATATTATTATTATCTAATATATCTGTAACTTTATTTATAAGTCTACTTTCTACCATAAACTTATCTGTGGCTATACAAACTTTTGTGAATCCAAAATTTTTTAAACTTAAAAGAGAATTTTCACCAAATGAAATTTTAGGATTTATATAAAAACTATTTATTTGATTCATTATGACACCTCCATCGACCTAAATGTTTAGATTAAATTTTATACGTATATTATAGTTTAATGCTAACAAGAAAACTTTAAATAACAAAAATTTGCATCTACAGATTAAAAATGTGTATTTAAATTAAATATTCGATATTAATATTTTAAAAACGTATAAAAATTTATCATTTATTAAAAAAAAGTAGACAGCACAGTTTAGGAAAATGATTTCAAGAGTAATTTTTAGTTATTATTTTACTCAAATAAGATTAAAAAGTATACTAATAAGTTAATAAATTTGCCATAAGACTAGTATAAAATTTAATTAAGATGTATGTGATACATATTTGTTCATGTACATAAGATTAAATTTTATATGATTAGGATATTAAACCTTGATAGTCCTAGGAAGGGGGAACCATGCAAAAGGAAGCTTTAGGTATGATAGAAACTAAAGGATTAGTTGGAGCTGTGGAAGCTGCAGATGCAATGGTTAAATCTGCTAATGTTACATTAGTAGGATATGAAAAAATAGGTTCTGGTCTTGTTACAGTTATGGTAAGAGGAGATGTAGGAGCAGTTAAAGCTTCAGTTGATGCAGGAGCAGTTGCTGCTGAGAAGGTTGGAGAAGTTGTATCTATACATGTTATACCAAGACCACACACTGATGTTGAAAAAATATTACCAAAAGAATTTTAATTTATTGGGTTATAGGAGGATATTAATATGAATGAAGATTTAATGGCAAAAATAATGGACCAAGTAATGAAGAAAATGGGAGATACTCCAGCTGAAGAACCAGCTGTTGTAGAAGCTAAAGTAGAAGATGCTTCAGGATTTTGTACAACAGGTTGTGGATTAACTGAATTTGTAGGAACTGCAATAGGAAATACAATAGGACTAGTAATTGCAAATGTAGATTATAATTTACATGAATTAATGAATATAGATAAAAAATTTAGATCGATTGGAATAGTTGGTGGTAGAACAGGTGCAGGACCACATATATTTGCTGCTGATGAAGCTGTTAAGGCTACTAACAGTGAAATATTATTAATAGAACTTCCAAGAGATACTGAAGGTGGAGCTGGACACGGTTCTTTAATTATATTTGGAGCTGAAGATGTTTCAGATGCAAGAAGAGCTGTTGAAGTTACATTAAAAGAATTAAATAGAACTTTCGGTGATGTATACGGAACTAGTGCAGGTCACTTAGAATTTCAATATACTGCAAGAGCTAGTTATGCATTAAATAAAGCATTTGGTGCACCAATAGGAAAATCTTTTGGTATAACTGTTGGAGCTCCTGCTGCAATAGGTGTTTTATTAGCTGATACTGCGGTTAAAGCTGCTAATGTTGATATAGTTGGATATGCTACACCAGGAAATGGTGGAACTAGCCATTCAAATGAGGTTATATTACAATTCTCTGGAGACTCTGGGGCAGTTAGACAGGCTATAATAGCTGCTAGAGAAGTTGGAAAACAAGTTTTAGGAACTTTATCTAATGATGAGATAGTTTCATCAACAGTACCATATATATAAAAACTAAGAATTAGAGGGGAGTGAGCGTTTTGAAATCTAAACGTTTTGAAGTTTTAGCAAATAGACCAGTAAACCAAGATGGTTTCGTTAAAGAGTGGCCAGAAGTTGGTTTAATAGCAATGGAAGGGCCAAATGATCCAACTCCAAGTATAAAATTAGAAAATGGAGTTGTTGTAGAATTAGATGGAAAAGCAAGAAAAGATTTTGATATGCTTGATTATTTTATAGCTGATCATGCTATTAATTTAGATAAAACTGAAGAAGTTATGAAAATGGATTCTTTAGAGTTAGCAAGAATGCTAGTTGATATAAATGTAAAAAGAAGTGATATAGTTAATCTAACAACTGCTATGACTCCTGCTAAAATAACTGAAGTTGTATCTCAAATGAATGTACTAGAAATGATGATGTCTATGACTAAGATGAGAGCAAGACAAACACCATCAAATCAATGCCACGTTACAAATGTAAAAGATAATCCAATCCAAATAGCAGCAGATGCAGCAGAAGCTGCACTTAGAGGATTTGATGAGCAAGAAACTACAGTTGGTATAGTTAGATATGCTCCATTTAATGCACTTGCTATAATGGTTGGTGCTCAAGTTGGTAGACCAGGAATACTTACTCAGTGTGCTGTTGAAGAAGCAACAGAGCTTGAATTAGGTATGAAAGGTTTTACTGCTTATGCAGAAACAGTTTCTGTATATGGAACTGAACCAGTATTTATGGATGGAGATGATACTCCTTGGTCTAAAGGATTTTTAGCATCTTCATACGCTTCAAGGGGATTAAAAATGAGATTTACTTCAGGAACTGGTTCTGAAGTTCAAATGGGATATGCTGAAGGTAAATCAATGCTTTACTTAGAAGCTAGATGTTTATATGTAACTAAAGGCTGCGGAGTTCAAGGGATACAAAATGGTTCAGTAAGTTGTGTTGGTGTACCAGCAGGTGTTCCAAGTGGTATAAGAGCTATACTTGCAGAAAACTTAATTGCTGCAATGCTTGACCTAGAGTGTGCTTCAAGTAATGACCAAACATTTACTCACTCTGACTTAAGAAGAGTTGCTCGTTCGTTAATGCAAATGGTCCCAGGAACTGACTTTATATGCTCTGGATATAGTGCAACTCCTAACTATGATAATATGTTTGCAGGTTCTAACTGGGATGCAGATGATTATGATGACTGGAATGTAATCCAAAGAGATTTAAAAATAGATGGTGGTTTAAGACCTGTAACTGAAGAAGATGTAATAAGAGTAAGAAATAAAGCTGCAAGAGCTATACAAGGATTATTTAAAGAACTTGGACTTACTGAAATAACTGACGAAGAAGTTGAAGCGGCTACTTATGCTCATGGTAGTAAGGATATGCCAAATAGAAATGTAGTTGAAGATTTAAAAGCTGCAGAAGAAATGATGGCAAGAGGTGTTACTGGTATAGATATAATAAAAGCTCTTTACAGAGCGGGATTTGAAGATGTAGCTGATAGCGTATTTAAACTTTCTAAACAAAAAGTAGCAGGAGATTACTTACATACAGCTGCAATACTTGATAAAGATTTTAAAGTTCACAGTGCAGTTAACTGTCCTAACACTTACAATGGTCCAAAAACAGGATACCAAGTTGAAGGTGAAAGATGGGAAGAAATTAAAAATATAACTAATGCTAAAAGCCCAGAAGATTATTAAGAAAGAGGTGATAAAAGATGGCAATAGATGAAAGAATGTTAAAAAGTGTTATAGAAGAAGTATTAAAAGAAATGGCTGGTGGAGCTAGCGAAGATTCAGTAGAGCCTAAAAAAGAAGAAATACCCAAAGAAGTAAGTTCTCTTGTTGTAACTGAAATAGGTGATTTCGTACCAAGTAATAGAGCGGATGAAGTTGTTATAGGTTTAGCACCAGCATTTGGTGTTCATCAAACTAAAACAATAATAGGTATAGATCATGCTAAAGTTTTAAAAGAAGTTATAGCAGGTATAGAAGAAGAAGGTTTAAGCTATAGATTTGTAAAAATATACAGAACATCAGATGTTTGTTTTATAGCTCATGATGCTGCTGAACTTAGTGGTTCAGGAATAGGTATAGGAATACAATCTAAAGGAACAAGTGTTATACATCAAAAGGATTTATTCCCATTAAGTAACTTAGAATTATTCTCTCAAGCTCCACTTATAGATTTAGAAACATTTAGAGCTATAGGTAAAAATGCTGCTAAATATGCTAAAAATGAATCTCCAGCACCAGTTCCAGTAAAAAATGATCAAATGGCAAGACCAAAATATCAAGCAATAGCTGCATTACTTCATATAAAGGAAACTGAGTATGCAGATAGAAATAAGAAACCTCAAGAATTAAAAATTGAGTTTAAATAAAACGGGGGTGACAAGATGAACCAAGATGTATTAATAAAACAAATAGTTGAAGAAGTTTTAAAAACTATGGGAGGAGAAGCTCCTGTAGCTAAAAAAGAATGCTGTCAAGGTAGCGTATCTAAAGAAAATTATCCTTTAGGTGAAAAAATACCTGATCAAATAAAATCTCAGTCTGGAATGAATCTTGCAGATATAACTTTAGAAAAAGTCATAGCTGGTCAAATAAAATCTGAAGATATGAGAATATCTCCAGAAACTTTAGAAATGCAAGCTCAAGTAGCTGAGTCAGTAAATAGAGGAGCTTTTGCTTCTAACTTAAGAAGAGCAGCAGAGCTTATATCAGTACCGGATAAAAGGATACTTGAAATATACAATGCTTTAAGACCATACAGATCAACTAAAGTAGAATTACTTGCTATAGCTGATGAATTAGAAACAAAATATGGTTGCAAAGTAAATGCAGATTTCGTTAGAGAAGCAGCTGATGTTTATGAAAAAAGAGGAAGACTTAAAGCTTAATACTTAACTAGGGAGGTATGCTATGGAAATAGTAGCTGGTGTAGATATAGGTAATGCTACTACGGAAGTGGCTCTAGCTAAAATAGAAGGTAAAGAGATTGAGTTTTTATCTAGTGGTATAGTACCAACTACAGGAATTAAGGGAACTAAAAAAAATATTAATGGACTGTTTCAATCATTGAAACAGTCCTTAGACAAAGTAGGACTTAGCGTAGATGATTTAGATAGAATCCGCGTTAATGAGGCAGCTCCCGTAATTGGAGATGTAGCTATGGAGACTATAACAGAAACTATTATAACTGAGTCTACCATGATAGGTCATAATCCAAATACTCCAGGAGGTGAGGGAGTAGGAGTTGGTATAACTACACTTATAACTGATCTTTCAAAAATGAAGGATAATGAAAATATAATAGTAGTAATACCAGATGAAGTGGATTTTGAACATGCAGCAAAGCTAATAAATAAACATAATGATAGACTTAATATAAAAGGAGCAATAGTTAAAAAAGATGATGGAGTTTTAATTAACAATAGAGTAGAAAATAAAATTCCTATAGTAGATGAAGTGAGTTTAGTTGATAAAGTACCTATTGGGATGAGAGCTGCTATAGAAGTTGCTCCAGTAGGTAGGGTAATCGAAGTACTTTCTAATCCATATGGAATAGCAACTCTTTTTGATTTAACTTCAGAGGAAACAAAACATATTGTTCCTATAGCTAGAGCATTAATTGGAAATAGATCTGCAGTAGTTATAAAAACTCCTAAGGGAGATGTTAAGGAAAGACGTATTCCAGCAGGGATAGTAGAAGTAATCGGTAAAAATAAAAGAGCTTGTGTAAATGTAGATGAAGGTGCAGAAAAAATAATGCAAGCTGTAAACTCTGTTAATGAGATATGCGATGTAAAGGG
This sequence comes from Romboutsia faecis, assembly GCF_014323405.1. Lineage (GTDB taxonomy): Bacteria > Bacillota > Clostridia > Peptostreptococcales > Peptostreptococcaceae > Romboutsia_E > Romboutsia_E faecis. Next base: position 74,758 of record NZ_JACRWE010000008.1, read on the forward strand.
TGAACCGGGAACTAATGCAGGAGGCATGTTAGAAAAGGTAAGACATGTAATGAGTCAACTTACTAATCAACATCCTAATGTTATAAAAATCCAAGATTTATTAGCCGTAGATACTTTTGTACCACAAAGTGTTAAAGGAGGTCTTGCAAAAGAATTCTCTTTAGAAAATGCGGTAGGAATTGCAGCTATGGTAAAAGCTGATAAACTTCAAATGCAAATGATAGCAGATGAATTATCAGATAAATTACAAGTACCTGTTGAAGTAGGTGGAGTAGAAGCTGATATGGCAATAAGAGGAGCTTTAACAACTCCTGGTACCAATAAACCACTTGCAATTCTAGATATGGGTGCAGGTTCTACAGATGCATCTATAATCACTAGAAGTGGAGAAATAAAATCGATACATCTAGCAGGTGCAGGGAATATGGTAACTATGCTAATTCAATCTGAACTAGGATTAGATGATTTTGATTTAGCGGAAGATATTAAAAAATATCCATTAGCAAAAGTTGAGAGTTTATTTAACTTAAGACATGAAGATGGAACTGTTAAATTTTTTAATGAACCTCTAGATCCTAAATTCTTTGCAAAAGTAGTTATATTGAAGGAAGATATGATGATACCTATAGATGGAAATAAATCTATAGAAAAGATTAAATTAGTCAGAAAACAAGCAAAAGAAAAAGTATTTGTTACTAATGCATTAAGGGCTTTATCAGAGGTTAGTCCAACAAATAATATTAGAGATATAGAATTCGTTGTTTTAGTAGGTGGATCAGCATTAGATTTTGAAGTTCCACAATTAGTAACAGATGCATTATCTCAATATAATGTAGTTGCTGGTAGAGCCAATATAAGGGGCATAGAAGGGCCAAGAAATGCAGTTGCAACAGGTCTTATACTATCTTCAATAGAAGAGGTGAACTAGTATGAGAATGGAGTCTATGATTAATAGTAAGCCTGTTATAAAAGTATTTTTTGATCAAAGTAAATTAAAAGAAACTGATATAAAAGAAGTATTATGGGGGATAGAAGAAGAAGGCATACCTTATGAAATATTACCCGTAAACATTGAAAATGCAGTTGATAGTGGCTATAAAGCAAGTGTAGAATCATCTCTTGGAGTGGGAATAGGAATTGATGATAATACTATAGTGCTTCACTATAATAAATTAAAAAAAGATTCACCTCTTTTCATTATAAAAAGAAATAGTGATTCTACTAAAATAAGATCTTTAGGTGCAAATGCAGCAAGATTAGTTGTAAAGATGCCATTTAAAGAAATGTAAAGCTTTAGTTATTATCAAAGGAGGTATTTAGATGTCTCAGCTAGCAATAGGAATGATAGAGACAGTAGGCCTTGCTGCTGGAATAGAAGCTGCTGATGTTTGCTTGAAATCTGCAAATGTAACTTTGATTGGTTATGAACTTACTAAAGGTAACGGAATGACTGTTGTAAAAATAGAAGGTAATGTAGGTGCAGTAAAGGCAGCTATTGAAGCAGCTACTATTGCAGCAAATAAGGTTAGTAAGGTTTTTAGTACAAAAGTAATACCTCGTCCAAGTTTAGGTATAGATTTCTTAATGAGAAACTGTGATACTGTTGGATATGAAAGTAAAAAAGCAGTAGAAGAGTTAGTTGAAATATACGAAGACAGTGATGAGGGTAAAAATAAAGAAAATATTGAGGAAGATAAAGAAAATCCTCAAGAAAAAATAGATGTAGATGTTTTAGAAGAGATAGGTGAAAATAAAATCAACACAGAAGAAGTAGAAACATCAAGAGAAAAAAATAATCTTCAAATTGAAATAGAGGAAAAAGAACCTTTACAAGAAGTAATTGAACATAAAGTTAATGTTGAAGAAGAAGATAATTCTGAAATAGAAGAATCGAATTATATAGAAGATAATAATCAAGAATTATCTCAAATAGATAATAGTGAAGATGATTCTAAAGATAGTTATAATTTAATGCATGATATATTAGATAAATTTAAGAAAAAAAATACAACTGAAGTAGAGTATACATGTAATTTATGTAAAGATCCAAAATGTCCAAGACAAAAGGGTGATTTAAAAACTACGTGTATTCACTATGAAGATCAAAATAAATAAATTTAGGAGGTATTACCATGGGAGAAGCATTAGGATTAATAGAAACTAAAGGATTAGTAGGAGCGATAGAAGCAGCAGATGCAATGACTAAGTCTGCTAACGTAGTTTTAGTTGGATATGAAAAGATAGGTTCAGGATTAGTAACAGTAATGGTAAGAGGAGATGTTGGAGCTGTTAAAGCTTCTGTAGATGCAGGTGCAGTTGCTGCTGAAAAAGTTGGAGAATTAGTATCTAAACACGTTATACCAAGACCTCACACAGATGTTGAGAAAATATTACCAAAAACTTCAGAGCAATAAAATTATATAGTATTGTAAGGTGATTAAAATGGATATATCTCAAGAGGCTTTAGTAAAGCTAATAACACAAAAGGTAATTGAAAAATTAAATGAGAATGAAGAAATTTTAATCCCTATAGGTATTTCTAACAGACACATACATTTATGTAGAGAAGATTTGAACCATCTCTTTGGAAAAGGATATGAGTTAACTAAGATAAAAGATTTAAAACAACCAGGTCAGTTTGCTGCTGATGAAGTTGTGACAATTAAAGGTCCTAAAGGTGAATTTAAAAAAGTTAGAATCTTAGGACCTTTAAGAGATGAAACTCAAGTTGAAATTTCAATTTCAGATGGTTTTAAATTAGGAATAAATCCACCAATAAAAGAATCTGGAAAGTTAGATAATACACCAGGAATAACAATTATTGGGCCTAAAGGGAGTATAGAAGTAAAAAAAGGAACTATAGCAGCTTTAAGACATATACATATGACTCCTGAAACTGCTAATAAGTTGAATATTAGAGATAAAGATGAAGTAAGTGTTGAAATAAGTGGAATTAGAAAAGCTGTTCTTGGAAACGTGCTTGTAAGAGTATCTGATAAGTATACTCTTGAAATGCACTTAGATATGGATGAAGCAAATGCTTGTCTTGTAAAGAATGGGGATTTAGTTAAGATAGTAGAAAATAGGTGATAACTTGGATTTAATGAATTGCAACAAACTAATAGAAGAGTTTTCAGAACTTATAAAGAATAAAAAGTGCAATCCTTATGAAGGAGAGTTAAAGGTAGGAGTAGACTTAGGAACAGCTAATATAGTTTTATCAGTCGTAGATTCTAATAATAGACCTATAGCTGGTGCTATGTATCCATCTAGTGTAGTAAAAGATGGAATAGTTGTAGATTATATAGGTGCAACTAGAGTTGTAAGAGACCTAAAGGATCAAGTTGAAGCTATTATAGGAGTACCTCTTACAAAAGCAGCTACAGCAATACCACCAGGGATTACAGAGGGGAATACAAAAGTAATTGCTAATGTAGTAGAATCAGCGGATTTAGAAGTTATAAATGTGATTGATGAGCCAACCGCTGCATCTTGTGTGCTTGGTATACGTGATGGAGCTGTAGTAGATGTAGGTGGTGGTACTACTGGAATTAGTATAATAAAAGATGGCAAGGTTGTATTTACTGCTGATGAGCCTACTGGTGGTACTCATATGACTTTAGTTTTAGCTGGATTTATGAAAAAATCATTTGAAGAAGCTGAGGAAATGAAAAAAGATAAATCTCTTGAAAGAGATGTATTTACTATAGTTAAGCCAGTAGTTGAAAAAATGGCATCGATTGTAAGTAAATATATTCAAGGATATGATGTTGATGCTATCTACGTAGTAGGTGGTGCATGTTGTTTTAATGAATTTGAAAGAATATTTAAAAAGGAAACTAAGGTAGACACTATAAAACCTATAGAGCCACTTTTAGTAACACCTCTTGGTATAGCTATGAATTGTAGTGTATAGAAGGTGATAAGTTGAATCAAAAAAAACAATTAGAAAGCATAATAGAAGAATCCATAGTAGATTATATTGTCGAAAAAGTAATAGAAAAAATTATAGACAAAAGTAAAAGAGGATTACTTTTGTTTACTGGGGCAACTATTGGATACTGCCAAGCAATAGAGTCAATAAACAAATTGAAGATGGATGGATGGGAATTTGATGTAGTAATGTCAAAATCAGCACAAGAAGTGCTTACTATAGATACTGTAAGAAAATCTATGGGTATAGAAAATATAATAACTGATGCAGATGGATTAGTTATTAAGGAGTTACTACGAAAAAATAATATAATAATAATTCCTACCTTAACTATGAATTCAGCTGCAAAGCTTGCAAATTGTATTAGTGATACTCTTGTCACTAATATCGTTTCAAAGGCTCTATTGTCAGGAAAACCTGTAGTAGCATCAATTAATGGATGTTGTCCAGAAAATGAAGAAAGAAGAAGTATATATGGAGATAATCTAAGTGATTTTCATAAGAAAAGATTAAGCTCTAATCTTGAAGTTTTAAGAGAATACAATATTAAATTAACTTCTTCTGAAAATTTATATGAGAAAGTAAACAAAACACTTTTAAAAAGTTTTGATTTAGATAAATCAAATTCATCTAGTATATCAAAATTAAATAGTAATATAGAAATTAGTAAGAAAGCTGAACCTAAAGCTGATAAAATATCTTCATCTATAAAGATAAACAAAAAGGTCTTAAGTAGAAGAGATATATGGGATAACAAAATGTATAATAAAATTTTTGTAAACCCAAATACATTAATAACAGATTTAGCAAGAGATGAAGCACATAGATTAAATATTAAATTACTAAAAGAATAAGGAGTAATGAATATGTATTTAGGGAAAGTGGTTGGAACAGTTGTATCAACAACTAAAAATGAAGCTTTGGTAGGTTTTAAACTTTTAGTAATAAAAAAGCTAGATGAGCATTTAGGTATGACTGATAATAGTGAGGTTGTAGTAGATTCAGTTGGTGCAGGAGTAGGGGAAATAGTATTGGTATCTAAAGGAAGCTCTGCAAGATATGTACTTGAAAGAGAAAAAGCGCCTATAGATTCAGCAGTAGTAGCTATTGTTGATACTGTAGAAGTAAATGGTTAGGGAGTGAAATTCATTGGCTAATTTATACACAAAGTCAGGCGATAAGGGTGAAACAAGTTTATATGGTGGGAAAAGAGTAAAAAAAAGTAGTGCAAGAGTTGACTGTTATGGAACTATAGATGAAGCTAATTCAATGCTAGGCCTTGCTTACTCACATCTAGAAAATAAAAATATAAAGATTTATGTAAACTCAATACAAAAAAGATTATTTAGTGTAGGTGCAGAATTAGCAAGTGATGAAAAAGGAATTCAAATGTTACAAGGAAAGGTAACAGAAAAAGACGTAGCTTTTTTAGAACAAATTGTTGATGAATGTACTGAAATTGTAGGAAAACAAACAGCGTTTGTAGTTCCAGGTAAAAATTCTGCATCGGCATCTTTACATGTAGCTAGAACAATTATTAGAAGGGCTGAAAGAAAGATTATATCATTAAGTGAAGAAGAAGAGATAAGAGAAGACTTATTAAAATATATAAATAGACTATCTGATACTATATATGCTCTAGCAAGAGTAGAAGAATATAACTCAGAGGTAGAGAATATAAAAAATAAAGTTGTAAAGAAACTAAAAGAAAAGTTTTCTAAGGATTTCAATCTAAAGAATATCAAAAAAATGGCAGAATTTGCTGAAGAAAAAGCTATAGAAATGAATGTTCCAATGGTTTTTTCAGCAGTAGATGAAGGTGGAAATATTATTTTGATTCATAGAATGGAAGGATCTTTATTAGCAAGTTTAGATATATCTATGAATAAGGCATATACTGCACTTGCTCTTCAAATGCCAACATCAGATGTAAGTGATTTGGCTAAAGAATCAGGTTCGCTTTATGGAATACAAAATACAAATGCCAATAAAATAGTAGTATTTGGTGGAGGATTTCCAATAGAGGTTAATGGAAAGATAGTAGGAGCAATAGGAGTAAGTGGAGGTACTGTAGAACAAGATATGAAAATTGCTCAATATGCAATAGATTCATTATAGGTTAGGGGGGAGTCGTATGAATATAAGTACTCTAGACATAGAAAAAGTCGTAAAAAAAGTCATCGAAGGTATAGATGTAAAAGAAAAGGAAAACTGCGTAGATTGTGTAGACGGAATATTTGAAAATATGAATGATGCAGTAGAGGCAGCATTTATAGCACAGAAAGAATATATGAAATGCACTATGGCTGATAGAGATAGATTTATTAAGGCTATAAGAGAAGAGTTTTATAATGATGAACTCATAGAACTTATTTCAAGAATGTCTGTCGAAGAAACTGGAATGGGAGAAGTAGAGTATAAAATTATAAAAAATAAACTCGTAATAGAAAAAACACCAGGGATAGAAGATTTAAAAAGTGAAGCTATATCAGGAGATGATGGTCTTACTTTAGTAGAATTATCTCCATTTGGTGTTATAGGTGCAATAGCACCGACTACAAATCCAACAGAAACACTTCTTTGTAATAGCATAGGAATGCTTGCTGCAGGAAACTCTGTAGTATTTAGTCCTCATCCAAGAGCTAAAAAAGTTTCAACATTAACTATACAAACTATAAATAGGGCTCTGAGAAAAGCAGGAGCTCCAGAAAATCTTGTGGTTTCAGTTGCTGAGCCATCTATAGAAAATACAAATATAATGATAAAACATGATAAAGTAAAACTATTAGTTGCTACAGGTGGACCTGGAATAGTTAAATTAGTACTATCATCAGGAAAGAAAGCAATAGGTGCAGGTGCAGGAAATCCACCAGCTGTAGTTGATGAAACTGCAGATATTGAAAAAGCTGCAAAAGATATTATAGATGGATGTAGCTTTGATAATAACCTACCTTGCATAGCAGAAAAGGAAGTTATTGCAGTTGATTCAATTGCAGATTACTTAATATTTAATATGAATAAAAATGGAGCTTATCAAATAACTGATAAAGATCTTCTAGATAAACTGGTAAAATTAGTACTTAATGATAAGTTAAAAATAAAAACTGAGTTTGTTGGAAAAAGTGCTAAATACATACTTAGTAAGCTAGGTATAGAAGTAGATTCAAGTATTAAGGTAATTATAATGGAAACAGATAAAGAGCATCCATTTGTCCAAGAAGAATTGATGATGCCGATACTTCCTATAGTAAGAGTAAAAGATGTAGATGAAGCAATAGATTTAGCTGTAGAAGTAGAACATGGAAATAGACATACTGCCATTATGCATTCTAAGAATGTTGATAAATTAACTAAAATGGCTAGACTTATACAAACTACTATATTTGTTAAAAATGGACCATCATATGCTGGAATTGGTGTTGGTGGAGAAGGTCATACAACATTTACTATAGCAGGTCCAACTGGAGAAGGTCTAACATCAGCAAAAACATTCACTAGAAAAAGAAGATGTGTACTTGTAGAAGGGTTTAACGTTAGATAAAGAGGTGAGCTAATTGGAAAAAGATTTAATAAGCCTTGTTAAAAATGCAGGTATTGTAGGTGCAGGTGGAGCTGGATTTCCAACTCACGTAAAATTAAATGCAAAGGCTGAATATGTAATCGTAAATGGTGCAGAATGTGAGCCTCTTTTAAGAGTAGACCAGCAACTTATGGCAATGGAATCTAGAAAAATCCTGGAAGGTTTAAAACTTATAAAAGATCATGTAGGAGCAAAATATGCAGTAATAGCTCTTAAAGAAAAATATAAAAAAGCTATAAAATCTTTTGAAGATATAATTGGAGAGTATGAGGGAATAAGTATTCATAAACTACAAAATTTTTATCCTGCAGGGGATGAACAAATTATAGTATATGAAGTTACAGGAAGAATAGTTCCTGAAGGTGGAATACCTCTTAATGTTGGTGCTATAGTTTCTAACGTAGAAACTATAGCCAACATCTATGATGCATATTATAATAGTACTCCTGTTACAGAAAAGTATGTAACAGTTACAGGTGCAGTAAAATATCCTAGAACCTTAAAATTGCCAATAGGATTAAGTATAGAAGAAGCTATAAACTTAGCTGGAGGAACTTATTTAGAGGAGTATGTAGTAATAAATGGTGGACCAATGATGGGTAAAATTACAGATATAAAAAATCCTATTACTAAAACGACGAAAGGCCTTATAGTTTTGCAATCTGATCATCCACTTGTAAGGTCACTAACTAAGGATGTAAATCAAATGATAAAAGAAGCTAAAGCTGCTTGTATGCATTGTAGTCATTGTAGTGAGGTATGCCCAAGGAATTTAATTGGGCACAGTATATATCCAGACAAGATGATGAGACTTGCTAGTTATAGTAATTTATGTGATGAAAAAGTAACACCAGTAAATGCATTTTTATGTTGTGAGTGTAGATTATGTGAATATGCATGTGTAATGGATTTACAACCTTGGAAGCTGCATAACTCGCTTAAGAAAACTATGGGAGCAAATGGTATAAAAAATACATGTAAAAATCAGCCGGAAAATGTTCACCCATTTAGGTCATATAAAAAGTATCCGGTGAATAAGTTAATTAATAAGATAGGATTAAATTTATATGATGTAGAGGCACCAATGACAGATGTTAAAGTAAATGTAAAATCTGTAGCTATTCCTTTAAGTCAACATATAGGTGCACCAGCAATACCAGTAGTACAAATAGGCGACAAAGTTTTTAAAGGAGATTTATTAGGGCAAGTAGAAGATAATAAATTAGGTAGCAATATTCACTCAAGCATCGATGGAACTATCAAAGAGATTAGAAATAATATAATTATAATTGATTGGGGGATGTAATATGAGTATTTTATCAGTACTTGCAGCATTCGGTGGAGGCGCTTTTGGTTCAGCTATAGGTGCATTACCTGCATTTATTATGACAGGTGTCATAGCTGTAGTTGGTACAGCAATAGGATTAGGTACAGGTATGGATGTAGTAACTGGTAATATTGCATTTGGTTCTTTCTTTGGTCCACACATAGCATTTGCTGGTGGTGTTGCAGCAGCAGCATTTGCAGCAAGAAAAAATAATGCAATAGCTAATGGTAGTTTAGGCGGAGGAGATGTAGCAGTTGCCGCACCTTCAGGAATAACTAATGGAGCAGATATACTTTATTGTTTACATGGTACAGGAGATGCATCTGTTTTACTAGTCGGTGGAGTGTTTGGTGTATTAGGTTTATTAATAAATCATTTATACGCAAATGTTTTAGCTATACCTACAGATACAGTTGCAATGACAGTTGCAACATCAGGTTTGATAGTAAGATTTGCTATAGGTAAATCAGGATTAACTGGTAAGTATGAAGGTAGTACTCCTAGAGAATATTTCCCTAAAGGAAATGCTTTTATATATAATATAGTACTTGGTTTAATTGTTGGTTTAGTAGTATGTTATACAGGAACATTATTAGAAGAAGCTGGAGTATCTCGTGAAGTTATGCAAGCTTCATATCCAGGATTTGTATTTGCAATAAGTGCTATTTCATTAATATTTGCACAAACTGGATTTACATCACCAACTACACATCATATAAGTATAACTGCAGCATATGCTTTAGTATGGTCAGGAAGCCCAATTATAGGTATTATAGTAGCAATAGTCGCTGCATTACTTGGTGAATTCTTTGTTAAGACTGTAAATAGTCATGTTGATAGCCACGTTGACCCACCTGCATGTACAATATTCATATTATCACTAATAATATTTATGATATTTAAATAATAAGAAATAGAAGAGAGGGGATACCGTTGAAGAAAGCAATAGGTCTTGTAGAGATAAAAAGTATTCCTATTGGTATAGAAACAGCTGATGAAATGTTAAAGGCTGCTAATGTGGAATTGATTATGGCAAATCCTATTTGTCCAGGCAAATATATGATTTTAATTACTGGAGATGTAGGTGCAGTAAAAAGCTCTGTTGAATCAGGGAGAAAAGTAGCGAGTATATTTCTAGTAGAATCTCATGTAATAAATAATATACATGAAGATGTATTAGTATCGCTTACTGGTTTTACAGAAATAGATAATGTAAAATCTATAGGAGCAATAGAAACTATATCAGCATTGACTGCTATAAAAGCAGGAGATATAGCTGTGAAGTCTTCTAATGTAAAATTAATAGAAATTAGAATTGCTAAAGGATTAGGTGGAAAAGGTTTTTTAGTTTTAACGGGTGAGGTATCAGCTGTTAAATCAGCAGTGAAATCTTGTTTAAATGAATTAGGTGAATCTGGATCTATAATAAGCACTTCTGTAGTATCTTCGCCTCATAAAAGCTTAATAGAGAAGCTTAGATAAGGTTGATAAATTAAATTATTAAAAGTATGGGCTTATAAGTAGGTTATATTAAAATCTATTTGTGGCCCTTTCTTTATTAATATTTAAATGAATGTCTATAAAGAAAGGGCTATAAATTTACAAATGAGAGGAGATAATATGGGGGTATATAAAGCATCATCATTAAAAGAACTTTTAAGTAAAGAAGTGTTAAGTAATGTTGTTGGAGATATAAAAAACATGAAAATATATCGTATAGATACAAGTGGTTTATCTGGATCTAAAATGTATAAATTAAAAATATATAACAATGAAAGTAGCAAAATTTTATATTTAAAAGTAAATAATTTGAAAGAGGACTGGCTTGCAAGAGTAAGTAATGATAGTGGAAGAGAGCTTACTGTATTTAAAGATAGTATATTTGCTAAAATAGAGGAGTTTATTAAAGGGATCTATATAGCATATTATGAAGATAGAAACTGTTATGCAATTTTAATGAATGATATGTCAAGTTTTATTGGAGCCGAAAAAAATAGTGATGATTATTATGCATATTTAGATAATTTAGCTAAATTTCATGCTAAATTTAGTGAATATGATATTTTAAAATATAAATCTTTACTTAGTGTAGAAGATTACTATTATTTTTTAACAGAGGAAAAACTTGATCAAGTAGAAGAGTTTAAAGAAGATAATTATTATGGATGGAAAAAGTTAAAGGAATTTTTGGGTGAAGAACGTTATAAAAAATATTGTGAATTTAAAAATATAGACCAAAAATTTTCTTATTATCCTAAGACATTTGTACATGGAGATTATAGGCCAGATAATGCACTTTATATTGGCAAGGATGATGTAAGATTTATAGATTGGGCAAATAGTGGTTGCGGGCCATGTACCTTGGATTTATTTTGGTATATTATGAGCTCAGTAGACAATAAAGTAGATAAAATAGATCTTATTTATTATTATAAGGAATCATTAGAAAAATACTTAGGATATGCATTTACTAAAAAAACTTGGGATACATTAATAAGAATTGGAGTATTATGTGCATGTAGAATGTTTTTGGCAGCACTTATTAGTAGAAGTAACTTAGATGATAAATTTGCAACCTATAACTTGCAGTGGTGGATAGAAAGCTTGATAATAATACTTGATGATTTAGAAATTGAACGATAATATTATGTAAAATATATAGTAATAATATATTAAAATAAAAAAATAAATCACTGATATCAATTATCAGTGATTTATTTTTATTTTAATATAATTAACAGTCTGCTATTACTTTTAATTGTGATTTTTCTTTCCATTCATCAACATAAGAAGTTAGTATCTCATTTATAGCCTGTCCAATTTTATAATAAGACTCACTTTCTAAGTTAGCTAAGGAAACTCTAACTGACCAGCTTGGTCCAGCAAATCCATCTCCACCAAGTAATACAATGGAGTAATCATTTGCGAGTCTATATAAAACATCTACTAATTCATAATTAGATTTTAAATAATTAACTAATTCCTCTCCATGAAATATTCTAGCCCAGTTTTCAATATCAAATTGATAGTAGTAAGCGGCATCATTCTCATTGGCATTTAATTCTAGTCCAAGACCTTTAAATAATAATTTCTTACGACTATTACAAATATTCATATTAAGAGATTTATAAGAATTATTAGTATCGATTAATGCAAAGGCAGAGAAAAATGCCATTTGAACTTGTTGAGGTGTAGAAAGACCTGCAGTATGATTTAGTGCTACCAATCTACTATCTGCAACTATTCTATCCATAAAAGAAATTGTACTTGGATCAAGGCTCATTTCCTTATAACGTTCATTAACAGATTCTTTTAAGTTATCATCAAGTTCGCTTATTTTCTTATCGAAAATATTTTTTTCATGCAATGCCATAGTTCCTAATCTCCAGCCAGTAACTCCAAAATATTTAGAGTAAGAATATACCCCAAGGGTATTATAAGGAAGTTTAGCCATTAAAGATGTAAATTCAGGAACGAAAGTACCATAAACATCATCTGATATAATCATTAAATCTTTATTATAATTTTCAACAACATCTATTATATTATTGAAAGTACTTTCATTCATGGCAATAGATGCAGGGTTATTAGGATTTACAAGGAATAAAGTACTTATTGATGTATCTTTAAGTTTTTCTAATTCCTTAGATGAATATTGCCAAGTATGTATACCATTTTCATCAACCTCATCCGCATTTATATAAACCACATCAAAGTTATATCTAGGTAAATGAGGTATTTCAAGATAAGGTGTAAATATAGGTGTCATTATAGCAATTTTATCACCTTTTCTTAAAAGTTCATTTGCCATTAATGAATCGAATATATAACACATAGCAGCAGTAGCACCTTCAACTGCAAATACGTTTAACTTACCACCAGCATTTATATCGTATTTCATTTCTTTGACTAGATAATCGTGTACTATTTTTTCTATATGAGGTAACATTCTATCAGGAAATGGGTAATTATCTCCAATAATAGCATCTGTTAATTCATATATGTATTCGTCACCATTAAAATTAAGTTCATTTATACCATAATCAATTATACTTTTAAGTAGAGACGTACCAGGAATATCTTTATTTTCATCTACGTACTTATAAAATCTCTCTGTAATACCTTCTTTTTTAGGCATTCCTGCTAAGTCACCTAAATTCCATGTTAATCGAGTTTCGTTAACTGCAAATTGACCAAAGGTAAAAAATGCTTCACGAGGAGTTGCAGCTGTCCAGTTCGGATTACCACGGCCTGCATCTAGTATATTTCTATTATTTTTTTTTGCGCTGTAATTAGCTAAATTTATTAATTTATCCTTAAATTCAAAAGGGCTTATTTTTTCATGCATCATTTTTAATTCTTTATATGAATATTTCAAAATTAATACCTCCACAATAACGTACAATAAATTTACTTACTATTTCAATTATATATAATTTTCAGAAAAAGTAAATGAAAAATAACGTGTTATTTGTAGAAAAATTTAAAAATTACTGTATTATTGAATTAATAGTTAATATAATAAGTTATTTTAAAATATATACTTAAAAAAAGAAGTTGAAACTAAACTTAAAATAGAGAAATATCTTTTTGAATCTATTTTGCTCCCAATATACCTGAAATTAAGATATCTACATCTGCACCTAAAAAATAATCATTTATATTCACATGGTTTAGTAGTTCTCTTAATTCATTTTCCTTATGCTTAGAACCACAAAGTAAGATTTCTAGTGTAGATATATCTTCTTTTCCAAAAAAGTCACCGAAGAATTTTATTTTAGTAATTACACCTTTATCAACTTCTAAGTTAAATTCAATATTTCCTCCTGGATACTTTAATTCATTTAAAAGAGAATATTTAGGTGAATTGCCATAATTCCATTCCCATGTACTATACTTATCTTCAACTAATTTTTCTATTTCTTCTTTATCTTTTTTATTAATGGTATAAAATTTATTTTCTGGATTTATAGCAGATATATAATTCATTAATATATTTTTAAACTCTAGTATATCAATATTATTGTCTAAATGCTCGCTTATATTAGTAACACGAGATTTTACTGATTTTATACCTTTGCCTTCAAACTTAATACTTTTTACTTTTAGAGCATTAGATAAATCTGCTATTTGTGATGAAAATAATAAAGTACCGTGGTGCATAACTTTATCTTTGTAGTTGTATTGTGCATTTCCAGAGAATTTTTTACCGTCTATTAATAAATCATTTCTACCTGAAAACTCTGCATTAAGGCCTAAAGTTTTTAGTAAATCTATTATAGGTTGTGTAAACTTTCTAAAATCACTAAAGGAATTGTTTTTACAGGATATAAATGTAAAGTTTATATTACCTAAATCATGAAAAACAGCACCTCCTCCAGATTGCCTTCTAACAACTGGTATAGAATGTTCTTTTACATAATCTAAGTTTATTTCAGATAATGTATTTTGATTTTTTCCTATTATAATGGATGGTTTATTTCTCCAGAGTATAAATAAATCTTCACTGGTATTTTTTAAGAAGTATTCTTCCATAGCTAAATTGAAATATGGATTAGTATTTTCATTATATATTAGCAGCATGCTATTTTCCCCCTCGTAGTATTTGTATACATAAAACTCATGACAATTATTATTCTATAAAAATATAAAGAATCCTTTTTATAAGTAATTGGAGAACTAGTTTGTTAATAATAAAGGTTGTTTCGCTCCTAAAATCCCAGAAACTAACACATCTACAGTTGAGCCTAGGAAATAGTCATCAATATTTATATCGTTTAACTTTTCTTTTAATGAGTTTTCTTCATGTTTTGTAGCAATCAATAAATTTTCTATAATTGATATATCCTTTTTTCCGAAGAAATCGCCAAAGAACTTTATATCAGAAATAGACCCTTTTGATACATTTAAATGAAATTCAACAGTTCCACCGGTGTATCTAAGTTCATTAACTAATGAATAGTTAGGTGAATTTCCAAAATTCCATTCCCAAGTAGAATACTTTTCTTCTGATAATTTATTTACATTATTAATATCTTCCTCAGTTAATTCGTAATATAAATTACTGCTATTCGTGGAATAAACATAATTCATAAGTAGACTTCTAAATTCAGAAATATCCATAGGTGTATATAAATGATCACTAATATTAGTGACACGGGATTTAACAGATTTTATACCTTTACTTTCAAGTTTTATAGGTTTTACCTTTAAAGCATTAGACAAATTGCTAATTTGAGACGAAAATAAAAGAGTTCCATGATGTATAACTTTATTTTTATAATTATACTGAGCATTTCCTGAGAATTTTTTACCATTGATAAGTAAATCATTTCTACCAGAAAACTCAGCGTTTATACCTAAAGTTTTTAACAAATTAATAATCGGTTGAGTGAACTTTTTAAAATCACTAAATGAGTTGTTATTACAAGATATAAATGTGAAATTTAAGTTACCTAAATCATGAAAAACAGCTCCTCCTCCAGACAGCCTTCTTACAATAGGAATTGAGTTTTCTTTAACGTAGTCTGCATTTATCTCAGAAATTGTATTTTGGTTTTTTCCTACAGAAATACATGGGTCACACATCCATAATCTAAATAAATCTTCGTTAGTTTTTTTTAATAAATACTCTTCTAATGCGAAATTAAAATAAGGGTTTGTATTATTATTGTTTATTAGTAACATATAGATCCTCCTAGACTATATTCAAACAAATTATTTATATAAAAGCTTAAATTCTACAAAATATATAAAAATCCTTTTAAAAATAAAAAGTTATGTAATATCAAAGTTTAGTAGTTTAAGTACATTCAATAAATAATTGATAATTATAAAAACTATTTATAATAAATTTAAAAATAAAAATTTTCAGAAAAGTATTGCAAAAAATATAAAATTACCATATAATTCAAATTAAGAAAAACAAGTGAATAGAAAAAGGGTAGAGGCGCGATATTTATCAGTACTAATAATGAGGTAAGCACGATGACTTATTAGGAAAGGAAATATTGCCGAAGTATATAACTGATGCTTTAAGGTTATATAACTGGGGATGTATAGAATATATGCATCACTGTCACAAATTTATTTTGTGGTGAGCTACATTTAAGGAATTATTGTATTATTTTGATATAATTACTAAAATATGATTATTAGCCTTGAGTGTAAACTCAAGGCTTTTTTTATTATAATAATTTTATAATTTATCCACAAACCCTCATATATTCACTTAATAAATTTAAGGGGGAAATTTTATGAACAGAAAAAATTTAAGAATTATACTTATGGCACTTATGGTATTTATGATGTCTGCTACTTTAGGATTTGCAGAGGAGATTGATATAGCTGCAATTAATGCTGGTAAGTTTGGAATATTAACATTAATACCACCATTAGTTGCAATAGTTCTTGCATTTATTACTAAAAATGTTGTTGTATCATTATTTATTGGAATCTTATCAGGAAGTTTTATAATTAATGTAAGTGGGTCTAATCCATTTTTAGCCTTAGTTAGTGCATTTCTAGATGTTGTAAGTAGAGCAGTGGGGTCACTTGCGGATCCATGGAATGCAGGTATTATTCTTCAAGTTTTAGCAATAGGAGGAGTAATAAACTTAGTTGCTAAAATGGGTGGAGCTAAAGCTATAGCCGAAGCTCTTGCGAGAAGAGCAAAAACGGCAAAGAGTACACAGTTAATAACTTGGTTTGCAGGACTGTTAGTATTCTTTGATGATTATGCAAATGCACTTATAATAGGACCTATGATGAGACCCGTTGCGGATAAAATGAAAATATCAAGAGAAAGATTAGCGTTTATAATAGATGCTACAGCAGCACCTATAGCAGGTCTTGCAATAGTATCTACTTGGATAGGACTTGAGGTTGGTTTAATAGGTGATGCATTTAATGGTATAGGAGTAGAAGCTGATGCTTTTGGAGTATTTTTAAATACTATACCATATAGATTTTATAATATATTAATATTAGTATTTATTATAGTAACATCAGTATTGCTTAAGGATTTTGGACCAATGAGAAAGGCAGAAATAAGAGCTAGAAAAGGAAGAGATATTCAGTCAGAAATAGCAATGGATTCAACAAATGATCATTCAGATTTAGAGCCAAAAGACGGCGTAAAATTAAGTATATGGAATGCTATAATACCAATTGGGACATTAATAGTTGCAGCTTTAGTAGCTTTCTATTATAGTGGTTATTCTTCAATAATGGGTGGAGAAGATGCAACATTAATACAATTATTTAATAATTCTCCATTCTCTTTTACGGCTATAAGAGAAGCATTTAGTGCATCAGATGCATCTGTTGCATTATTTCAATCAGCATTACTTGCAGGTATAGTAGCAATTATAATGGCTGTAGCTCAAAAAATATTTACTGTTTCAGAGGCAATAGATGCTTGGGTAGATGGTATGAAAACATTAGTTATAACTGGTGTTATATTAATACTAGCTTGGTCATTAAGTTCAGTGATAAAAGAATTAGGTACAGCTAAATATTTAATTAAATTATTATCTGGATCATTTCCTGCATTCTTATTACCAACTTTAATATTTGTATTAGGTGCTATAATATCATTCTCTACAGGTACAGCGTACGGAACAATGGGTATACTTATGCCACTAGCAGTTCCTCTTGCACACTCAATAAATCCAGAAATGTCATTTATAGTAGTAAGTACAAGTGCGGTATTAACTGGAGCAATATTTGGAGATCACTGTTCACCAATTTCAGATACAACTATATTATCTTCAATGGGTGCAGGATGTAATCATATAGATCATGTTAGAACTCAAATGCCATATGCATTATTTACAGGTGCTATAACAATATTATTTGGATATATTCCAGCAGGATTAGGAATGCCAATATATTTTGTATTACCACTTGCTATATTAGCAGTATTTATAGGGGTACAAATATTTGGTAAAAAAGTAGATGGAGTTGAATCAGAGGCTTTATAAAATATCAACACATTGCTAGAATATTAGTTATAAAATAAAAATTCCACGGTATGCAACAAAAGACGTTGTAAATGCCGTGGAATTTTTATTTTATAACTTTGTTTCTAAGCATCTATTTTCTAAAGCTATAAACCTTAAGAGGCATTAATAATAAGGATATTAATGGAACATTAATTATACCTTTATGAATATAATGAATTAAATTAAATTTATCTAAATATTATGATAATTTATGAAAGAGGGGGTTAAATGAAAAGAAAGCCTTTAAGAATTTTATTTGTAGTGATATTTATCTTATTAACGATACCGACGGTATGTTTGGCTGCTGAAGTTGACGTAGGATATATAAATGCAAATAAGTATAAACTGCTTACTTTAATACCACCAGCAGTAGCTATAATACTTGCATTTTTAACTAAAAATGTAATAGTATCGCTATTTATAGGTATTATATCAGGAAGCTTATTACTAACAATACCAGGAAATAATATACTAAGTGGACTGATATTAGCATTTGTAGATGTAATAAATAGAATGGTAGAATCACTAGCTGATCCATGGAATGCAGGTATTATACTGCAAGTTTTAGCTATTGGTGGCTTGATAAACTTAGTAACCAAAATGGGTGGGGCCAAAGCTATAGCTGAAAGTTTGTCAAAAAGAGCTAAAACTAGAAAAAGCTCACAAATTATAACTTGGCTATCAGGTTTAATAATATTCTTTGATGATTATGCTAATGCTATGATTGTTGGTACTATGATGAGATCAATTACGGATAAAATGAGAATATCTAGAGAAAAGTTAGCATTTATTGTTGATGCAACAGCAGCACCAGTAGCAGGTATAGCGGTTATATCAACATGGATAGGTATGGAATTAGGATTAATAAAAGATGCATTTAATACAATAGGTGTGAGTGCAGATGCTTTTGGGGTATTTATTC
Organism: Romboutsia faecis; assembly: GCF_014323405.1. Lineage (GTDB taxonomy): Bacteria > Bacillota > Clostridia > Peptostreptococcales > Peptostreptococcaceae > Romboutsia_E > Romboutsia_E faecis. The sequence continues at coordinate 93,526 of NZ_JACRWE010000008.1, forward strand.
AAACAATTCCATATAGATTTTATAATATATTAATATTATTCTTTATAGTAATAAGTGCACTTTTGCTAAAGGATTTTGGACCTATGAGAAAATCGGAGTTAAAAGCTAGAAAAGAAGGTATACTGACTGATGATTTGAATATTGAAAATACAGATTCAGAGGAAGATATTAGATATTTAGCTAAAAAAGGTATAAAGCCAAGTATGTCTAATGCCATAATACCTATAGGAGTACTTATATTTGTGGCATTAATTTCTTTTTACTTTAGTGGATATAGTAATATAGTGAATGGAGATAATCAAGAATTAATATCATTGTTGAAAAGCTCACCAATATCATTTCTTGCTATAAGAGAAGCATTTAGCGCATCTGATGCATCGGTAGCTCTTTTCCAATCATCTTTACTTGCTGGTATAGTAGCAATAATTATGGCTGTAGCTAAGAAGATTTTTACTTTATCAGAAGCAATAGAGGTATGGATGGAAGGGCTTAAAAGATTGCTAATTACCTGCGTTATACTGGTTTGCGCTTGGTCGCTAAGTTCAGTTATTAAAGAATTAGGAACTGCAAAATATTTAATAACATTATTATCAGATACAATTCCGGCTTTTTTATTACCAAGTATAATATTTGTACTGGGATCAATTATATCTTTTGCAACAGGTACTTCCTATGGAACAATGGGAATACTTATGCCACTGGCAATACCATTGGCTTATTCAATAAATCCAGAAATGTCATATATAATAGTAGTTACTAGTGCAGTCTTAACAGGAGCAATTTTTGGTGATCACTGTTCTCCTATATCGGATACAACGATATTATCCTCCATGGGAGCTGGTTGTAACCATATAAATCATGTAAAGACACAAATGCCGTATGCATTATTTACGGCAGCTATAACCATATTATTTGGATATATACCTGTTGGATTAGGTATGCCTATATATTTAGGTTTACCACTTGCAATGTTAGCTTTATTTATAGGTCTTCAAATTATTGGAAAGAAAGTTGAATAAGGGAATATAAAAAAATAAAAAGCAAATAATACTAATAAAAAGGGCATCTATTAAAATATAGTTACTATTTTGATACTATATTTAAAAGAAGCCCTTTAATTTATATTATTTTAGATAATAAGGAGCTAGTTATGGCATATATAAACTTTAAAGAAGAAAGATATTCTTTGAATAAACAAATTGAAAATAGGAAAAAAAATAATTCAAAAGTTATAAGCTATATACTAAAAAATAAAGCTGATTTAAAGGATTACACTCCATGTAAACAATTTAGTTATAAGAATTTTAATGGAACTACATTTGGAAAAGATGGATTGTTAGATGAATCTGATTTTAGAATAGTGGAGAGCAAGGATATAGTATGTTCTAAATTCATTGACTGTAATTTTAAAAATATTAGATATAAAAATTGCAATTTTATAGGGTGTTTTTTTGAAAACTGCACATTTAATGATGGTGGAGTAACTTTTGAAAATTGCATATTTATAAAAGAAGGTACAGAACAGTTACCATCTTTAAATAATAAGGACAATTTAGGATGTTACTTTTATAAGTGTAATATTTATGCTAAGTTTTTAAATTGCGATTTATCAATGGCGTTATTTGAAGAATGTAATATAACTAATACATCATTTGAGATGACCTATATTACAAAGGGGATAATAAAGAATTCTAAATTAGATAAAATTGTATTTGAAGACTGTAATCTTTGTGGTTTTAAGACTTTAGATTGTTATATTATAGATTTAGATTTTAATGACAAAGATAAAACTAAATTTGATGAGAAAACATGTTTTGGTAAAATAGAAGCTGTAGAAAAAACAAAGCAAGAATATGAAGGCATATATATGACGTATGAAACTATAGCAGATAAGTTTAAAGAGAATAATTTAATTAACAACTTTGGAGAATACTACTATTTAGGCAAGGTTGCAGAACGTAAATCACTAAAAAAGATATTTCCTAAAATAGCTTCATATTTTTACTGGATATCATGTGGGTATGGACAAAGAGCTATGTATCCAGTAATTACATCATTAGCAGTAATAATTGTTTGTACAATATTATATTTATTTTTGGGAATGAAAGTTGGGGAAAATGAAATAGTGACATTTTTTACACTTTTAAATAGTGACTTTAAAACTATAATGGGATATATAAATGAAGGATTAAATTTAAGTGTAGGGATGTTTGCTGGAGTTGGGATTGACAACTCACAGCCTATGCCAGCAACGTATATGGTATCAAACATAGAAATGATAATAGGGCTTTTGATGATGGGAGTAGGTATATCTACATTAGTAAGAAAAGCTAAAAATAATTAAAAAGATGTGTGTATTAATATGTAAATTAGACAATCATTATAAAAAAATAAAAAAATCGCTGCCATTTACATACAAACTTGGCAGCGATTTTTGATAAACCTAAGTGTTTAACTACTAAGCAACTTCGTTAGCTTCAGTTCCACGAACTACATCAGCAGTAGTTATTTTGTAGTTTTTGAATATAGCATGTCCTATAAATCCAGCTAATATACTTACTAAGGCACATCCTACAGCAGTTATTATAACTTTTATTGCTGGGTTGTAAGCGAACATTACTGCAAGACCAGCTATTGGAGTAGCAGTTCCTGGAGAGTTGTTAGTAAGACCCATTAAAGCTATTATAACACCAGACATAGCTCCACCTATGAAGTTAGTAACGTATACTGGTACAGGGTTAGCAGATATTAAGTCAGCTTGAGTTAATGGCTCTATAGCAACAGCTATATTATCTTTCTTAGAACCAAACTTCATTTTTGAGAAGAATACGAAGTTCATGAAAGAAGAACCGAATACTGATAATGCACCTATTGCCATTGGAGCACCAGTTAAACCTATCATAGCAGTTAATGCCATTGAACTAAGTGGAGCAGTAGCAACAACTGTTATAAGTCCACCAAGTATTATACCCATTAATATTGGAGAAGCAGAAGAAGCTTCAGTTAAAACTGATCCTACAGTTCCTAGTACACCGTTTACTATTGGGCTAGTAACATCCCCTATTAAGTAAGCTAATGGAGTAGCTAACACTATTATTACTATTAAATCAAGACCAGCTGGTACTTTCTTTTCTAAGAATTTTATTACGAAAGATATTAAATATCCAGCTATGAAACCTGGTAATATCTTAAAGTTCATACAAGCTAAACCTACCATTACAGCATAAACTGGAGAAACTCCTAATGCTAATGGTACTAATGTAGCAGCGGCAACTCCACCTAACGAACCGTTTGCAGCTCCAACATTTTCTAAGAATTTGATTCCTAAAACTTCACCAAAGAATGAAAAATGGAAAGCTTCAACTAAGAAACTAGCACATGCAGCGTTTGCAAGTCCACCCATTGCCTTCATACCTTGTGGCGCTTTGTAGCTAAATAATGTAAATAATGCTAATACTACTAATAATAAAGCAGTACCTGTTAATATTTGTATCATAACTTTACCTCCTGATAATTTGTTTTTTATAAGTCCTAATGATACTGTTTTCCTTCGACTCATTAAGAGTGAATGAATTAATTAGATTAATTATGATTATAAAACAAACAATTGGAATTGTAAATATATTTTTTTAAAAAAGTTGAAAAAATAACAATATTATCGAAAAGTGTCGAAATTATGAAATGAATGAAATAAATTCTAAATAATTTAATATTTATATTTTAACTTATATTTTGCTAAATCTAAATTAAGTATAATGAAATTATTGAAATAAGAATAAAATTTATTTAAATGTTAATTGTACTAGTATTATCATATTATAAGGCTAGAGAAACCCTAAGATAATTTCCTGATAAAAAATAATTTAACAGTGTTTACATTTTAAAAATATATAGTTAAAATAAAAAAGACTAAGAATAAGATTCTTAGTCTTTAATGTTTTGAGATGTTGTAGATAAATTGTTAAAGTCAACATCAAACTGACATTTTAATAATATAATCTAATTAAGATTGAAAACACTAGGTATTTAAAAATCCTAGGACTTGTTCGAGAAGTGATATTTTACATTTTTTGGTAAAATATAATTACTATAACTGCTGGAAATGCCAGATTTAATTAGTATATTTATTATAAAAATACACTGACATCAAACTGACAATTTATAAAAACTGACATCAAACTGACAATGCTGCAACTTAAAAAAGTGCAGCATTGTCAGTTTGATTTTTTATATAAAAGTATTTTTTCTATATTTTCTGATGCGGTTAAATCCATTTCTTTTAAAACATGACTATATATGTTCATGGTAATTTTAATATCTGTATGACCCAGTCTTTCAGATACAGTTTTCATATCTGTATTTGCTAATATAAGCATGGATGCATGAGCATGTCGCAATGAATGAATCTTAATGTATCTCATATTTATTTTCTTTAAAAAAGTTTTATAAGCAACTGTAAAAGAACTATTATTCCAATATCTGTATTTACTATTCAAGCAAACTACATTGTGATCATTTTTTAATAAATTTTGCATCTTAAGTTTATTTTGTTTAATTTTCTCTTTCTTAAGTAGTTTCATTAAAGCTATTGGAACTGTTATATCTCTAGTACTTCCATCTGTTTTAGTTTTCCTTAAGAAATATTCTCCATCTACATATATTAAATTATTACGTATTCTTAATATGTTATGTTCAAAATCTACATCTTCCCAAAGTAGTCCTGCCATCTCTCCGAATCTTAAGCCACCTAATAAGAATAAATGCATAGGTATTTCTAAAATAGGAAAGTTAGAGCACTCTGAAAGTATTTTTTGTGCTTCTTCTACAGTATAAATATCTATGTTAGATATATCTGATCTCTTAGGCAAAATTATAAAGTCTGGAATATTCTCTTTTATTTCCCTAAGCCTATAACACTCATGTAAGACTGCATCTGTTTTATTTAATATTTCTTTTATAGTGCTTGTCTTTAGATTTGTTGTATATAAATGATTTATAAAATCTTGATAATTTTTAACGCTCAAATCTACTAACTTTTTATCTCTAAAAAAAGAATTTACGTAATTTCTTATAACTGCATTTGCGCGTTTTAATGTAGTAGGAGAAAAATCCTTAGCGGTATTATTATAATATTCATAACATCTATCTACGAATGTTTTGGACGTTGGAACTTGGAACTTATTATTATTAATAGAACTTTTTATTTCTATAAGAAGTTTTTCTGCATCTTTTTTCTTTTTAAAAGATCCTTGGCTTCTTTGTTTGCTTTTCCCAGTTTCTTCATCTAAATATTCTAGTACTACATTATAGTTTTCATTTCTTTTTCTGATAAAAACACTGTTGATGTTCAATCAGACCACCTCCTTATAAGTAAATATCTTCATAAAAATATATATTTGGAAGATTAGTAAGTACTAATTGTTTAGTATCAGATATTCTTAGAGTTGGTTTTTGCAATGCTAAATATTCAAGCCTTTTTAATAAAATTTCAACATCAACATCTAAGTATTCCGCAAGATTATGAATACAATTAATATTTTTATTCAAAGCATTAATTAACTCTTCTTCTCTCACTAAAAACTCACAAGCCCATTTATCAGCTTTATTTTCATATTTATTGTTAAGCACTTTTTCAATATAGTTAGTTTCAGCTATAGAGTTACCAAAGCTTGTGAAATAATGTCCTAATTCATGTGCTAACACATTAGTGTGAAGTCTTTTATATTCCCTTATAGAATGATCTAAAAATATCATATGTGGCATATTTTCTTTACTGACATTTAATCCTAATAAACCAATTTCTTTTAAATTAAAAAAATGAATATTGATATTTTCATTATGAGCAAGCTCATACAGGCGTTCGAGTTTTGTCATTATCAATCCCCCTTTATAAAACGAACTTATGTTCGTATAGAGAGTTTAAATAAAGAGCAGTATAACTGCTCATATACTTTTATTTATAGTAAAGTGTTTATATGATCATAAATTTCCTTTAGTTCATTTTCTTTACCGACAATACAGTTTGGATATTGTTTTATGTCTGGAATGCTCGAAATTTTAAAATCATTAGGCGTAGGAAGTCCTGATGCACAAATTAATAAATAATCTGCATATTGTATTACACCTGTAACAGCTGAAAGTTTAATAGTCATTTCTCCCATAGTTCTTCCAGCGAACAATCCCTTTAATGCACTTTTTCCATCTGTTCTTAGTATATTAATTTTTGTATCATCAATATTAACAATAGTTCCTGATTTTAAATTAAAACTTTTCATAATTACTCCCCTTTATTTTTATACATCATTTCAACCATTTTTATATATTCATTTATTTTATCAATAGCCTCATCTGGCAAATCTTCATCTATATTTATTTTTTTAGCATTTATTGTTGTAATACCTTCATCAAGTTTAGGTTTTTCTATCTGCAAGTTTCTTTCATCTGTTCTTCCAAGGAGGTAATCGACAGTAACTTCAAAATAATCTGCCATTTTAGATAAAGTAGCACTATCTGGATTTCTATTACCATTTTCCCAATTTGAAACCGTCTGTTTTGTAACGTTAAAAATTTTAGCAAATTCGACTTGATTCAAACCTAAGCTAGTTCTTTCTTTTCTAAGTATTTCATGAAATTTCATACAAACACCTCCTCTGAGTAATTTCACAATTTATTATAAACTATTTGTTGATTTTTTGGTAAAAAGTATAACAAAGTGAATATTTTTTAAAGAAAAATGTAAAAATAGTGTTGACAGTAAACTTATCGTTGTCTATAATTGTAATTGTTAAGACAACAAAATGTTGACGAAAGGAGTGAGTTAAATGCCGAATCGTAAACTTAAAGCAGAAAGAGAGTTGAAAGCTGTAAATCAATCAGATGTAGCTAAATTCTTAGGTATAAGCTCAAATACATACTGGAATAAAGAAAATGGCAAAACTGAATTTACAGTATCTGAAGCTAAAAAGCTAGCTGAATATTTTGGTGTATCTGTAGTAGATCTTTTTTTTAAAGATATAGACAACAAAAAGTTTACTGAAGGAAATATACAAAGTATATAATTAATATATTTTTTATGAAAATTGAAGTAAGTATGTATAAATAAACAGATTAAACAGGAGGAATATAATGTCAAATTTAGTAGTAGCAACAAATGAAAATATAATACCGATAAAAATCGAGGTAAATGAAAGCCAAGAACCAATTTTAAGTGGAAGAGAATTACATGAGTTTTTAGAAATCAAAACGCCATATAAAAAATGGTTTGACAGAATGAAAGAATATGGATTCGAAGAAAATATCGACTTTTGTACAGTTGGACAAAAAAGTCCAATAGCTAATGGAGGATATCAGGAAGTTATAAATCATGCTATCAAACTAGACATGGCAAAAGAAATAGCAATGATACAAAGAAGTGAAAAGGGAAAACAAGCAAGAAAGTATTTCTTACAAATAGAAAAAGATTGGAATAGTCCTGAAAAGGTAATGGCAAGAGCATTGATATTAGCAAATAAAAAAATAGATAATTTAAATTTAGTTAATGAAAAGTTGCAAATAGAAAATAAGGAATTAAAACCAAAAGCAATATTTGCAGATTCAGTAAGTGCTAGTCATACATCAATATTAGTAGGAGAGTTAGCAAAGATACTAAAGCAAAATGGAATAGATACAGGACAAAAGAGATTCTTTGAATGGTTAAGAAATAATGGATACTTAATTAAAAGAAAAGGTGCAGATTGCAATATGCCAACTCAAAAGTCTATGGAGCAAGGTTTATTTGAAATAAAAGAAACTACAATAAATCATTCAGATGGTCATATAAGCATAAGTAAAACACCTAAGGTAACAGGAAAAGGGCAAGTATATTTTATAAATAAATTAAAGCCAATGTTAGCTATATCAGAGGCATAGGAGGGAATTATGGCAACTGAAGTACAAAAATTAATAGTTAAGAATATAGATATAGATTCACTTTTAATAGCTATATCAGAACGAGAAGATATAGTAGAGGTTATGCAAATGTTTAGGGATAACAATGATTATGCTCCTAGAGAGTATCTAACAATAAAAGAATTTTCAAATTACATAAAAGCATCAGAAAGTTATGTTAGAGGTCTAGCTAAGTATGCTGAAAAAAATAAGTTATTTTCAGTAATTAAAGTTGGAAGAGAGTATAGGATAGATAGACTTAGTTACGAAAAATGGGTAGCGAATGGTGGCGTTTTTTAAGGAGGTGATGCAATTGAACATACTTATACTTCAATCTTTTGTAAAAGATTTTTCGCATAGAAAAGATGAATTAAATTTCAGGTTTGATTTATTAAAAGCATATAGAAAGATGGTGAGTTAAATGTCTAAAGGGTTAGAAAGTATAAAGAAAGTTGTTGAACATAATATCAAATATTCTACTGAGCAAATAGAAAAGTATATGAGCAAAGATAATCCAAGTATATGGATAAGTTCAATATCATACTTTGAAGGTATTAAAAGTACTAATGAAAATATTCTAAATTTAATTAATCATGAACTTAAGTTAGAAGAATATGAGCAAATGGAATATGAAGCTGAAATGCATAGTTTCGTGAGAGATGATGGTTTACCTATTGAAGTGCAGATATAAGAAAAGGGCTACTGCAATAGCCCAAATCAAAATTTACAAATAGACAATTAAATTATATCACAAATAACTCTAAAAAGAAACTGGTGATAAATGTGAGTATTGAAAATGAACTTTTAAAAGCAAAATGGTTAAGTAGATATACAGGACCAGACTATGAAAGTAATTGGGGTTTTAAGTCTGCTATTCAATTTTGTTTAGATAAAAGAGAAGAAGGATGGTCGTTACAAGAGTTTATAGACAATAAAGAACGACTAGATGAACAGTATAAAGACGTTGAAGGACCATATAAGGATGGATATATGTATGGCCTTAAACTAAACATAGAAGAACTTAATAAGGAGAGTGTAACTAATGAATAATATACAAGTAGCAAATAAAAGCGCATTGGCATTAGCAGAGTTCCAAACTGAAACAGGGCAAATTTTATCGGCTGAAACAGTAAAAAATTACTTAGTTAATGGAAATGGAAATGTAACAGATCAAGAGGTATTAATGTTTATAGAATTATGTAAAGCTCAACATCTTAATCCATTTATAAGAGAAGCTTATCTTATAAAGTTTGGAAGTTCTCCTGCAAATATAGTAGTTGGTAAAGATGTATTTGTTAAAAGAGCACATAGAAACCCTGATTATGAAGGTATGAGAGCTGGAATAGTTGTAGCAACAAAAGATGGAGAAATAAAAGAAAGAGAAGGTAGTTTAAAAACTCCAGGAGAGGAGTTAATCGGTGGTTGGTGCGAAGTATATGTTAAGAATAAAAAACATCCTATAAAGTCACTGGTTAGCTTAGAAGAGTATAGTAAATCGCAAGCAACATGGAAACAAATGCCTATGGTTATGATTAGAAAATGTGCAATAGTTACAGCATTAAGAGAAGCATTCCCAGAAGATTTAGCAGGGATGTATGATAGTGCAGAAATTAAAAATGCACCTGATAAACTTCTAGAAAAAGAAGTAAAAGTTGGGTACGCTACAACTGGTCAAAAACAAGGAATTATGAAACTTGCAAGTATGAAAGGTCTATATGATTATGAAAATCCTAAGGATATAAGCAAGATGCAAGAATTTTGTGAGAGTAATGGATATTGTTTAAAAGAACTTAAATTTGATGAAGTAGATATAATACTAGACTTACTTTCTAAATATGAACCTAAAGAAGAAGTGGTAATAGATACAGAGTTTAAAGAAGTAGTCGAAGATGATGGACAAGTAACTTTAGAGGTTTAAAATGCAAGTAATATATATGACAATATTAGCTGACATTCTAGTAATTCTAGGATGTTGGCTAGGTATAAAATTTTTAATCAAAAGATAGTAGGTGATAAACATGGCGCTTTATAGACAGATATTTATAGAGTTTTGGAAAGATCCTAAAGTTACTGAAGAAATGAGTGCTGAAGATAGATATACTCTTTTATACCTTTTAACTAATCCTCATACAACACAAATAGGAATATATCAAATAACTAAAAGACAAATAGCTTTTGATCTTGGTTACTCTACTGAAAGTGTTGGAGCTATATTAGAAAGATTTGAAAAACTATTAGGATTGATTAAATATAACCGTGAAACTAGAGAAATAGCTATTAAAAATTGGGGCAAGTATAACCTTAAAAGAGGTGGAAAACCAGTATTAGATTGTATAAAAGGTGAATTAGCAAAAGTTAAAGATAAAACCTTAATAGAATATGTAGCTAAATCTATACCTAATGAATCTATAAAAGAATTGTTTTTACGTAACGTGAACGTAACGCCAACGTGGAGTGGACAAGAAGAAGAACAAGAAGAAGAACAAGAACAAGAAGAAGAACAAGAACAACAACAAGAAAAAGAACAACAACAAGAAAAAGAAGAAAGAAATGTTGTTGTTGATGAAATAAAAAAAGCTTTTAATTCTTTTGATGATAAAACTATTAAATCAATAGAAGATTCATTTAAGAAAAAAGGAAAAGATATAAATTACTTATTAGAAAAGATAGATATAACAAAAAAAGCTAATACAAATAACGCAGCAGGTTACTTAATATCAGCTATAACAAATGATTATAAATCTAGTATTAACAATGCTAAGTGTTTTATACCTCAAGTTAAAACTAGATATCACAACATAAATCAAACTTTTATGAATTATGATCCGGATGAACTAGAAAGACTTTTACGAGAAAGTCAAAAAGGTAAATTTCAATAATTAAATTAGGGGGAGAGTTAAGTTGATTGAAAATAAAAGTAGTATAAATAATTCGATAGCATTTAATCCTGTAACAGATGATTTAACTTACAGAGGATATATGGCATTAGCATATACAGTTTGTGGAGTTAAGACTCCTAGTGGAAGATGGAAACAAATAGGTTTAAGGAAAGCTAGACAAATATTTGGGTTAAACGGGAGAGAAGCAGGTAACAAGGATAATTCAGATATTGAAGAGAAAAGGCCGAAAGAAAAACAAAGAGTAAAATCAAGAACAAATAAAAGCTTTAAATACATGAATATAAGACTTATTGATATCAACAATGGAGAAATATTTAAAATATTTAACAATGTATCAGAAGCAAGTGATTTTTTAGGAATTACTGATAATAGAGTGAATGTTTATATTTCAACAGGATACATAAGAGATAAGAAATATAAAATAGAAGCTGATCTAAATCCTAACTATGTCAAAGGGGCACATGCTAGAACCAGTGTAAGGGTAATTAATGTAAAAACTGGATTTAATAAAGAATGTGAAACGGTAAAAGAAGCTAAAGAGATTACTGGTTTAAGTGGACCTGCGATATATGTAAATGCTAGAGATAAAAGAGTTAGTAGAGACGGATGGAAATTTGAATATATAGAGGATTAAGTTATGGAGCTATACAGAGTAAAAGAATTAATAGAGTTAGCAAGAACATATATGCAAATAGGGTTTACAGAATTAGATGCAATTATAAAAGCTGAAAAGGAGCTTAACGATGAAAACATTAGCACTACTACTAATATTTGATTTAGGTTTTATAGCAGGAACAATTTGGGCTGATATTTTTAAAGATAATAAAAATACGGATAAACATATGGGGGATGAAAAATGATTATAGATTTAAGAAATATACAGGCTGAACAAGTGGAGTTTATTAATTACTTAGAAAGTAAGCCAGGTGCAATTAATCCAAAATCTAAATTTGGAGTTACAAAAGGACAAGCAATAGATTTGCTAAGCGAGTTAATGGAAGTTTGCAATGCAGCTAAAGTACAAAAATGGTGGGATAAATCAAATATAGATAAGGACAATGTAGCAGAAGAGTTAGCAGATTTAATGGCTCATATATGTAACATAGCTAATTATTTAGATATAGACTTGATACATGAAGTAGAAGAACTTCAAATAAAGTCGATAGAAGGAATTGTATTAGCTTTTGTACAAGATGTAATACTTTTATCTAACTCTAACAATAAAGCTTTTATAAGACACCGTATATTCGTTATTTTGACTAAATATATTCAATTAGTTTATGCACTAGGATTTAACATAGAAGAATTGAAAGAAGCGTATTATAAGAAATTAAAAGTAAATTATACAAGATTTTAGGGGTGGGATATATGAGTGAAGGAATAGGAGCGGATTTAAGAGCTTTTTTAGAAGAAATGTACCAAAGATATGGTCATAATGAAACAACAGTTGCTATAAGCCAAATTTTAGATAAATATATGGTTGAAGCGCAAAGGGAGAGGTTAGCTAATGCTAAAGCAAATAACTAAAGATAAATATATTGAAAGAATAGTAAATGAAAAAGAATTACGATTTAATTTGATTAAGTCTGTATATATAAGAGTTATAAAAAAAGATATAGAAACAGAGCGAAAAATGATTAACGAAGCTATGGAGTTAGTACCAATGTTTGAAACATTTGTAAAAATGTATGAGATAAGAACTGGCAAAGATAGAAAAAGTCTAAGCATATTAGAACGGGATGCATTGATTAATACATTTAAAAATAGATATGCAGACAAATTACAAGGGGGATTAAAATGAGCAAACTAAAGAGAAAAGATTTAGTAAAATTTCAAACTGGAGCAATATGCACAGTATTAAAAACTTATGTAAATGAAGAAAATCAAATGTATCAATGTGATTGTGGATCATCTACATTTACACCATTAAATATAGATTTAGAATCATTAGAAAATATAAATTACTAGGGGGAATAAAGATGAAATTACCATTTGTACTAAGAAAAAAATATGATGCTATACAAAATAAGAATATGAAGTTAATGAAAGATAAAGATAAACAATTAAAATTGGCTAGTGAGTATTCAGATACGATACTAAATAAGAATTGTGAGCTTAATACTAAGTTAATAGCAGCAGAAACTAAGAATGAAGAGTTAGAAACTAAGATAAAAGAGTTAGAGTTTTGTTTAAATGATTGTAAGTACGAAAATAAGAAAATGATAGAAAAGTTAAAACTTACAAATATAGTTAAAAAACAATTAAGTGACTTAACAGAATTAAAAGATGGTAAGAGCGGGAAACGAATAATAGAAGGTAAATCAGTACTTGTAAAAGATAAGGTACCAGGAGATAAAGTTTATAATTTAGCAAGGCTTTTAGGATAGGCAACAAGAGAATAAGAAGTAATTTTGCTATAAAACTAACTTCTTATTCTCGAATGACAATAAAATAAAAAGGAGAGGGATAAATGAATAATGTTGTAATAGTAGGTAGGTTGTCAAGAGATCCAGAACTTAGATATATACCAGGAGCAGGAACGGCAGTGGCTAGTTGTTCGATAGCAGTAGACAGAGATTACACTAAAAAAGATGGAACAAAAGAAACAGACTTTATACCTTTTGAAGTTATGGGTAAACCTGCAGAATATACGGCTAATTACTTAAGTAAAGGAAGATTAGTTGCGATACAAGGATCAGTAAGAGTTGATAGATATAAGGACCAAGCAGGACAAGATAAAACATTTACTAAGATAGCAGTTAGGAACATACAGTCATTAGAAAGTAGTAAAGCAAAAGAAGCTAAAGAGAGTGGAACATTTACACCAAGTTTTGAACCACAAGGATTAGATCCACAAGGTTTTCAAGCGATAGAAGATGATGACATACCATTCTAGACAATAAAAGGGGAAAGATTATGAAAGTACAATTTAAAATTCATTCAGAACCTATAACAAAAGCTAGACCAAGAATGAATACAAGAACAGGTAAAGCATATACACCTGCTAAAACAAAAATGTTTGAGAATTTTGTAGCACTCAGTTATGGGAATCGACATTACTTTAATGATGAATATATAAGAATTAAATTAAAATTTAAATTCAAAGTACCTAAAAGTTATAGTAAGAAAAAGTACAAGGAGGCTATAGAAGGTAAAATAAGACCGACGAAAGCTGATATTGATAATTATATCAAAGCAGTACTTGATGGATTAAATGGTAAGGCTTTTAAGGATGATAGAAATATAGTAGGAATATTAGCAGAAAAAGAATTTGCTGAAGAAGCTTGTATAGAAGTTTCAATAGAAAGTATTTAGAAAGTGGGGGACTAACATGAGTAAAGACAAAAAAGAGTTATTTAGAGAGGTAGAGGCGAGATTATATAGTTACAAAGATTTAGATATAAAAATAAAGAATAAAGAATTACAAATAGAGAAAAAGAAAAATGATTATAGAGGTTGTGGATCTATATCATATGATGAGCGTACTGGGGTTACATATAACATAAGTAGAAGTGTAGAAAAAGAAGTTGTGAAAAGAGAAAAAGATATTGCTAAGTTAGCTAAAGAAAAGATAGATTTAGAAATAGAAAAACAAAGTATCGAGAATGCACTTACAGCTTTAAATAGTGATGAAAATACTTTATTTGAATATTTTTATAATAGCAGAAATAAAAACACTATGACTTATATAGCTATAAAGATGCATAGGGATAGAAGTTATTGTTATACGATAAGACAAAATTTAGTTTATAAAGTTATGGGAATGTTATATCCCGATTATGAAGAATTACCATTATTAAATGAAAAAACAACACTTTAACAACATTTTTACTACAAAATGAAGATTTTTTAGGGGGAAAAAGGTGAGATAATAGTAGTATAGAAATTTGTATTTCTCTCTAATACCCCTATATATATGAAAATACCAGGTTTCCCCGCCTGGTATTTTTTATTTTGAGAAAAGGTGATTTTATGAAAGTTTATAAAGATATAGATGAAGTAATTAAACCTACGGAAGTTCCTAAGAAGTTATGGGAATATGAAAAAGAAATGAAGAAGAAACCTAATTTTGAACATATTAAAGAAGGTAAGAGGAAAAAGAAAAAATATAACGACTGTTATTGAAGCATATAAAGTAGGAGGTGAGCTCGTTGGCAAAGTCCAAATACTTCACTCACGTTGAGCCTAAGCTTACATTAGTTGAAGGATGGGCTAGGGATGGGCTCACTGATGAACAAATAGCAAAGAATTTAGGAATAAGCACAAAAACATTTTATGAATATAAAAAGAATTATCTACAGTTTTTACAGGCCTTAAAAAAGGGTAAGGAAGTTGTTGACTATGAAGTAGAGAATGCTCTACTAAAAAGAGCTCTAGGATATGAGTATGATGAAATAACATATGAAAATGGAAAAGAAGTAAAAAGAGTAACTAAACAAGTTGCTCCAGATACTACAGCACAAATATTCTGGTTAAAGAATAGAAGGCCAGATAAATGGAGAGATAAGCAGGTTATTGAGTCTAATAATACTGTAGAAGTTAAAAATCCATTAGAGGGATTAAGTACAGAAGAGCTAAAGAAGTTGATAAGAGATGGATAAAGAATTAATTAAATTAGAAGCTAAGAAAGAACTTGCTAGACGTGAGTTCTTTTATTTTTGTAATGCAATGGCTCCTGACTTCTATAGAGAAGATAGAGAATATATAGTTAAGCTTTGTAATGAGATGCAGGATTTTTATTATAGTGATGATGATATATTACTTATTAATATGCCTCCTCGTCATGGAAAGTCAAGAACAGCATCTTTATTTACTGAATGGGTATTTGGTAAAAATATTCATGAAAAAGTAATGACAGGATCATATAATGAAACACTATCAACTACTTTTTCAAAAGCTGTAAGGAATGCAATTCAAGAACAAAAAGCTGATGAAGATATTATTGTTTATTCTGACATATTTCCTAAAACTAAAATAAAACGTGGAGATGGAGCTAGGAGTCTTTGGGGGCTTGAAGGAGCTTATAATAGCTACTTAGCGACATCACCAGGAGGAACAGCTACAGGATTTGGTTGTTCTATTTTATTAGTTGACGACTTAATTAAAAATGCAGAAGAAGCTAACAATGAAAATGTTCTTGAAAAACATTGGGATTGGTTTACAAATACTATGCTATCTCGTCTTGAAGAAGGTGGGAAAATCATAATTATAATGACTAGATGGGCTTCTATGGACTTAGCAGGAAGAGCATTAGAACATTTTAAAGATAAAAAATGTAGACAGATACTTATGAAAGCTGTTCAAGATGATGGAAGTATGCTTTGTGAAGAAGTATTGTCAAAACAAAGTTATGAAATGAAAGTAAGAGCTATGGGAGAAGATATAGCACTAGCTAACTATCAACAAGAGCCTATAGATGCTAAAAATAAGTTATATACTAGATTTAGTACATATGAAGAATTACCGCCTTATTTTGAACAAATATTAAGTTATACAGATACCGCAGATGATGGAGAAGATAAGCTTTGTACTATTGTAGGTGGAGTTTATAAAGGTGAAGGATATGTACTTGATGTTTATTATAATGATGATCCAATGGAAGTTACTGAAAAAGAAGTACCTCATGTATTAATAAATAATAATACAGATGTAGCTATAGTTGAAAGTAATAATGGTGGTAAAAGTTTTGCTAGAAATATAAAATCAACAATAGAATCACTAAAAGGTAGAACGATAGTAAAGTGGTTTTTCCAAGGGAAAAATAAAGAAGCTAGAATATTAACTCAAAGTAGTTGGGTTATGAATAAACTTCATTTTCCGGTTAATTGGAGAGATAGGTGGCCTGAGTATTATAAAGATATGAACAAATACCAACGTAAAGGTAAGAATAAGCATGATGATGCTCCTGATGCAACTACAGGATTAGCAGAGATTATACAGGCATTTATAAGTAATACATTAGATGAAAAAACAACAACTAAGAAAGAACGTAGGAAGGTGGTGAGAAGGTAATGACAAAACCACAGGTAAGAATAAAAAAGATAATGGGTAGCAGCATAGGACAATCTAAGCAGATTGATGATATATTCAACGAATTTTACAGTCAAGGATATATTATTCAGCCTGAAATGAATATAGAAGCATTAGCTAGAATATCTGAAAACAGTGATATATTGCAAGTTTGTATAGAAGCTTATAAAAATAATATAGTTGGATTCGGGACTGTATTAGACTATAACTTTGATTACAAAGAAGATACATCAAAACAAAATATAGCTGATACTGACTGGTCCAAGTATGAAATGTTTCTAAAGTATTGCAACTTTGATGAACGATTTACAGGAGTTCTTAAGAAGTTTATAGACGATAGAGAAAGACTTGGATATGCAACTATAGAGTGTATAGCTGATGAAACTGGAGAAATATCAGAACTTCAACATATACCATCTCATACAGTTAGGCTATGCAAAGAAAGTGATCCAATAGAAGTTGAGGAAGTTATAACTGACTCAAATGGTAATGAGCGTAAAATTAAACGTTGGAAAAAATTTAAGAAGTTTATACAGATGGTGGGATCTAAGCAAGTTTACTTTAAAGAGTTAGGAGATCCTAGAAAGTTAAATAGACTTACTGGAGAATATTTAGCAGATGGGCAAGAAATGAATATAGATGATGAAGCCAACTCAATTATATTTGATAATATATATTGTCCTTATACACCATATGGATTACCACGTTATATAGGCGCTTTAGTCAAGATGATGGGTTCTAGGAATGCTGATGAACTTAATTATAAATATTTTGAAGATGGGAGACATATTCCTTTAGCTATAGTTGTTGAAAATGGACAGCTTACACAAGATAGCATCGATTTGTTAGCTGGAGCAAAAGGCCAAGATGCACAACATAAATACTTAATTCTAGAAGCTGAAGCATTTAGCAATGAGTTTAGCATGGAAGAAGGTAAATCAAATGTAAAAATACATTTCGAGAAGTTAGCAGAAATAATGCAAGATGATGCTTTATTTTTAGAATATCTTAAGAATAATAGAGATATTGTAAGAGGTTCTTTTAGGTTAGCTCCTATTTATACAGGAGATACACAAGATTATAATAAGGCTACAGCAGAAACTGCTAAACAAATAACTGAGGAACAAACATTTGAACCTCTTAGAGAAGATTTAGCAGATTTATTAAATAAGAAGTTGATGAAAGAATTAGGTATAAAATTTGTTGAACTTAAGTTTAAAGGACCAAAGACAACTGATGATACTGAAATAGCTAAAGCGCTAACGCCTTATATAGCTGGTGGTGTTGCTACTCCTAATATGTTATTAGATAGCTTAGGAAAGTTATTAGGTAAAGAATTTGAACCATTAACGGACGAGTGGGCAGATATTCCTTTGCAAGTGTACCTTGCCAATAGAAACACAAATTTAAAAACTACTTTTGAAGAACAGAATCATATATCTAAGGCTTTTGATATGCAAGATGTAATAAATCCTTTAAAGGAACTACAAAAGGCTATAGAAGGTGCTTTAAATGGATAAAGATAAACTTTGTATAATTAATGAGATATTGAAAGAGTTTATATTAGATAATGACAAGAATAAAACTTGGATATATCAAATAAATCAATCTGATGAGTGGTTAGATGCTACTTACGAAGCATTCCTGGAAATGGAAAGTGAGTTTCATAACCTTCTTAAAATTCAAAGATCGAAGATAATAGAAAGTATCGAAAATGGGGCAGTAACAAATGAGATACTTAAGATATATATAGAAAATATAGAAAAGCAGCAAGTTTTATATGAGCAAATAGTATATAAAAACTTTTTAAATATAATGAACTTGGTTAAACAAGAAATACTTTCAGAACTAGGTCAAACAAGTGTATCAATAACGTTTGACTTACTAAATGAAAAAGCACTTAAATTTTTAGAAGATAAGAAGATTAAGTTTGCAATAAAAGTAGCAGATACCACACATAAAGCTATTATAAATGAATTAGCAGAAGGATTTGAAAAGGGCGAAAGTATACAAGAGTTATCTAATAGAATTAAGAATATGCCTGAGTTTGATATGAAAAGAGCTACAGTAGTTGCTAGAACGGAAATAATAAGTTCAAGTAATGCAGGAACACTACAAGGGTATAAAGAAAGTGGAGTTGTTATAGGTAAAGAATGGAGTTCTACTAAGGATGAAAGAACTAGAGATCATCATAAAGATGTAGAAGGACAAAGAGTTGCACTTGATAATCCATTTATTGTTGATGGAGATTTACTAGATTATCCTGGAGATAATAGCTATGATGCCAAAGCTTCTAATGTTATTCAATGTAGATGTTCATTAAAACCTATACTGGAAGGTGAGGTGATATAGGATGAAACAATTAGATGTTAAAATAGCTAAACTGGATGAAGAAAATAGAATTGTAGAAGGTGTGGTTTATAGACCGTCAAAGGAATTTGATGAAAATGGTAATCCAACTGATTATACTGATAGTCATGGAGATTGGGCTACAGTAGAGGATGTTAAGAAAGCATCTCATAAATTTATGGAGAAGCTCATGAACACAGTTAATAAAGCTAATGCTGGAGTTGATAAGCAACATAATGAGATAGGTGGATATGGATATGTTGTAGAAAATTATATATCTAAATGTGATATACCTGATATAGGAGTTCTAAAAGACGATTGGGTAGCTGCTATAAAAGTTACTGATGATATAACTTGGAATGATATCAAACTTGGTAATATAACTGGGTTTAGTATAGGTGGAACTGCAATATATGTGGAGGGAGGTGAGTAAAATGCCTAGAATGAAAGATTTAGATATAGACTTTATTAGTTTAGTTAATAAAGGAGCAAATAAGCAAACAGTAAAAATTTATAAAGCTGATGAAGAACCTGTAAATTCTGATGATGAAGAGTTTAGAGGTTTTTTTAATGTTTTAAAAAGCTTTTTTACTAAAGATAAAAAAGAAGATATCAAGAAAAGTACATATGTTACAGACTTTAATCAATTAGTTGGTGAAGCCGTTATTGAAGAAAGAATTAGAGAAGCTAGATGGGCTCTAATGGATTCGTTAGAAAATACATTACTAGAACCTACTATAACAGATAAAGCGGGGCATATGGCTATTCAAATTGATGCTTTTAAGAATTATGTATTAAATACTGTTAATACGGTAGGTATTCAAAAGTCTTTAGAGCAGATAAAGGAAATAAGAAAATCTAAGGAGGAAGAGGAAATGAAAGCAGAAGATATAAAGAAAATGCTTGATGATGCTTTAGCTCCAATAAAAGACGAGTTAAAAGTATTAAAAGGTGAAGAGGAAGCTCCAGAAGTTGATGAAGGAAAAGGAGAAGAAACTCCACCAGAACCAACACAAGAAGAAGTAATAGCTAAAGCTATAAAAGAAGCTACAGAGCCTTTAATGAATGAGATAACAGAATTAAAGAAATCAAGACGTGCTCCACAATCATTAGACACTAATCTAGGAGCAGGACAAGAAGTAAAAAAATCTTATATAGGTGCATTCGAAGGAATGTTTAACTAGGAGGGAATACATATGACTATAGCGTTAACAAAATCGGAAATGGTATCAAAATTACAAAAAGCTAATGCAGCATCAACTTTATTAGTAACAGATCAAGCTGAAGCTTTTATATACGATATAATACAAAACTCAAACACATTAAAGAAATTAAACGTCCAATATAAGGACCAAACAAGTGGAAATATAGAAGCGTTAGAAGCTCAAACTAGAAAGACTAGAAAATTTACTTATACACCAGGAGAGGTACCAGAAGGTGCATTTAATGTAAATAAAAGAGAAATACCATACAGCGTTGTTAAAGTATTCTTAGATATGTGGTTAAGCAATGATGATGTATGGTACATATTACGTCAAAGAGGACAAAATATGGAAACAGCATTAACTTCTATGATGCAAGAAGCTTTTGCATTAGATATGCAAGATTTATTATTTAATGGTGATAAATCAGCTAGTTCAACAGGGCATGATGATTTCTTGAGGATACTTGATGGTTTTGTAGTAAAAATGAAAAAATCAAATAAAAAAATAAATCTGGAAGCTAATTTACCAACTCCAGAAGATTTCATATTATTAAAGAAAAAGATACCTTCTAAATACTGGAATCATCCAAAATTTAACTTTAACTGGATAATATCTGAAAATACTAAGTTAGATATAATGAGAGAAATAATAGCTAGGCCTACAGCTTGGGCAGACAGTGTTATAGTAAATGGAGAGTTAGTTAAAGTGGCTGGATTACCTATAGAAGTTGTATCAACTTATCCAGATAATTTTATAGCGTTAACTCCATTATCAAACTTACAACCTGTGTTTACTAGAGATGTAAGATATAATATGACATCTACAGGCGTAGAGTGTGTTAAGAGAGATGCTACTTACCATATAGGATTTGCTTATTTAGATGCAGTTATAAATAATCCAGAATGCGTTGCTTGGATGGAATATACAGAACCATTAGCAGTTTTATCTTCAGTAACAAAAGAAACTAAGCTAATAAGAGAAGTAGAAGAAAGTAAAGAAGTAGAAGAAAGTAAAGAAACAAAGTCTAAAGCTAATAAAAAGGATAAATAAATATGGATAGTATTCTTGATGAAGTAAAAATAACTTTAGGATTAAGCTCATCTGATAAGGATGAGCTTTTATTATCTTTAATAAAAAGAAATTCACAAACAGTTATTAATTATATAAAAGAACAAAAAGTACCTTTGGAGCTTGAGTATATAGTTGTAGAGTTGGTTATAGCTAGGTATAATCGTATAGGTAGTGAGGGACTTAATAGTGAAAATAGTGATGGAGTAAGTTTTTCGTACAGCAATAATTTATTGGAGGGCTATAAAAAGGATTTAGATAGATATATTGCATATAAGAAATCCCAACTAGACAAGGTTAAGGTGAGATTAATATGAGGTTTAATACTAGAGTGGATTTATATGAAGTAAGTAGAGTAAATGATGGGCAAGGTGGTCGTATAGAGAATAAAAGTCTTTACAAATCTATATATTGTAATTTATCTCTATTAAGTTTAGAAAAACAAATACAATTATTTGGAGTTGCTAACCATGAGTCTTATAACCTTACGACTATAGATACTATAGATATTGATATTTTTTATGTCTTAATAGATGGCCAATACTATAAACCTACACATAAACCTAAAAGAATAAAAAATAAAACTTATGTAACTTTAGATAGGTTAGAACATGCGAATTAAAGTTAATGCAAATAACATAATAGATCTTGTTACATATTTACAAGGGTATAAAGAGTATGTAGTAACTGAAACGGATAAGTCTAGAAAAAAACATGCGTATATGATTGAAAGTATGGCAAAAGGAAAAGTTGCAGTAGATACATCTAGGCTTAAAACTAGTATTCATACTAAGCATGAGGGAAATTCCTCTTTAGTTGGTACTAATGTTAAATATGCAAGAGCTAGAGAATTTGGAAGTAAGGCTTATGTTATAAAACCTAAAAAAGCAAAATTTTTAAGGTTTAGAGGAAGAGATGGTAATTGGGTATTTGTTAAAAAAGTAAATTATCCAGCAGGAAGAGGTAAGAAACCACATTTAATACCTTCTTTTGAAGAAATAACTCCTAAATTTTCTGACGACGTAGAAAGGATACTTTTTAGTTATGATAAATAGCTTACAAACAGTTATATATCAACATTTAACTAATAAAGGTTATGAGGTAGTTGATATTATAGATGAAAATATAAAAATGCCATATCTTAAATTAGGAGACACTAGGATCACTGATAATGTATTAAGAACAGGTGAGAAGATTCATTACATCACATGGGATTTATTTTATTGGTATGATGGAAGCAATAAAGGAAGAAAAGAAATAAATAGTAAATACATGGATATTTACAATAGTTTATATGAACTTTTATATAAAGAAGCTGGAGAGTATTTAATTTCAGATTGTGAATTGAGTTCTGATGGAGATAATGGTATTACAGAACACTATATAGATGAAAATACAATACTTTATCAAGCCTCTATTAAATTTAATTTTGTAATACAAAGGAAGGTGATGTAAATGTCAAGAACAAGAAGTGCAGATGTACTTATAATGATTGGAGGAAAACCAGTTGCAGGACAAAGTGGAGCATCCTTTGAAGCTTCAAATGAGTTTGAGGAATTTATAGATAGAGTTGAATCTGCACAAGGTCAATGTATGACTTCAAGAGAATTAAATGGACAAGATTTTTCAATAGATATGAATGCTGTTGCTAATTTATCAGATAAATCTGATGAAGGTGTGTTTGCTACACTTTGGGACGCATGGCAACAAGCAGAAGATTTAGCTGTAAAGTTAGCAGTAAAGAAGCCTAGTTATGCTGGATCAGAATCTGCTACAAGTAACGTAGACAATTTATTAGAAGCTACTATGAAAATAGAAACTTTTTCGGGGGATTTTGAAGATGGTTTAGCTGGACTTGAAATATCATTAGTTGTTAATGGTTCTGTATCAAGATCAAAGGCATTATTGTCGTCAAGTGAAACAGAATAGAATACTTAAATGAAGGGTGAGATTAAACTATTCTCGCCTTTTTATTTTGCGAAAATTTAATTTTAAGGAGATTTAATATGAAAACGATAGTTAAAAAATATGGTGATAAAGAATACATAATGAAACTTGGAGCAAGACAAAAGAAAATGTACTGTGATATAACTAAGAAACCTATTTTAAGTGATGAGCAGCCTACGGAATCTGATATGTATACTCTTATTAGATGTGCAATAAGTTTCTCAAATAAATTTATAAGTGAAGATGAAGTATTAAATCTAGCTGATGAAATAGGAGATAAAGCAATTTATGAGTTGTATGGAGAATTATTAAAGGCTATGCTAGAGGAATTTGATGATAATCAAGGAGCTATACCCTCTAAATAACGGTTACATAGATTGGGATAAATGTATTAAGTATTATGTCATAGAAAATCAAGTTCCTTTAAATGTGTTTTGGGATAGTGATTTTTACGAACTTTCTATTTATGTAGAGCAGTATAAAGAAAAACTAGAAGGTATTAAAATGGCAGTCATTTACGGCTATGTAAGTGCTAAAAAAAGTAAGATTATAAACATATTTAAAAAGAAAAAATCTAAAAAAGAAATGGAAAAGATGAAAGAGGACTTAAAGAAAAAATTCAATCTCTGAAAGGAGGTGGATAAATGGCTGATAAAGAGTTTAACGTAAAGATTAGTGCTGAAACTGATGATTTTAGTAATTCGCTCAATAAAGCTGAAAAAGATTCTTCTAAGTTTGCTGATGCATTAGAAAAAGATATTCCTAAAGGTGCTGAATCTGCTACAGAGTCACTAAAAGAAACTATAGAAGAGTTAAGACAATTACAACGAGAAGCTATTGGAGTGAAAACATCTTTTAGTACAATGAATAACGAATTTAAGGGAACTTCAAGTAATTCAAATAAATTTAATAAGGAAATGCAAAGATTATCAATGATTCTTGGAGGAGATGTTCCTGAAAGCACTAAAAAGGCTTATTCGGAAATGTATAGACTTCACGAAGAAGCTCGTAAAGCTTCAAGATATTATGGAAAGTATTCTCAACAAGTAATGAATGCTAGAGATGCTATAACTAAATTTGCATTAGGACTTGATGATACTACTTTTAAACAAATATACATGAGAAGTCAATTAGGATTAACTGATATGCAATTAAGGCAACAAGCTAATAGTATTAAGTTAAATGCTCGTATGACTAAGCTTATGGGAAATCAAACAAAGATACTTACAGAAAGAATGAAAGGACTACAAAAATATGGCATTAAGCCAGAAGACATGCTACCTCCTTCGACAATAGGGCAGTTTCAACTACTTAATGAAACAATGGAAGCTAGTAGATCACCATTAAATGGATTATCTTTGGGATATAGAAAACTTGGTGGTAGTGTTGAAAAAGTTATAAAGAATTATTCTGCACAAAAAGTTGCTATAAGAGAAGCTCAAGGTGACATGGTTAAATACGGACTATTACTTAGAGGGATAACAGCTGCAAATGCGAATATGGCACTTGCTTTTCCTATTGTTGGTATGTCAGCTTTATTTGCATACAAGACAATGTTTAGTGCAGCACTTGAAGCTGATGAAGGATTGAAAAGATTAGCTGAGACAACTAAAGGAAAAGTGTTAAAAGCGTTAGAACCTGTTATACAGACAGCAGGTCAGTTTTTAAAAGTAGCGCTTAAAGTTACTGGAGTAGTTTCTGACTGGATAGCTAAATTTAATGAAGCCCATCCAATTATAGCCAAAATAGCTGGAGTTATAGGATTTTTATTACCTGCTATGACACTATTGCTACTACCATTGCAAATGGGTGTTGGACTTTGGAAAGGATGGATGGTTGCTCTTAATGGTGTTTGGACTATGTTTGGTGGAGTTGTAACTATGATAGGGACTGCATCATCAACATTTTTAGCATTCGCAGGAATATTAGCTATAGTAGGCACTGCATTTATAGATTTATATAAAAAAAATGAGGAATTTAGAGCGTCTATAAGTACTTTAGGTACAGAACTAATGAGTGCTTTTTCAAGTATTAAAGAAACCTTTGTAGAATTTTCAACTACTATTAGCCAAACTGTTCAATCTATGCTAGTTGCTATTACAGCTTTTTGGAATGAACATAAAGACGTAATAATACCAATTGTCAATTTTTTATGGGGAATTGTAAAAGATACGTTCTTGACGGCTATAGATGCAATTAAAAATATAGTAGATGGTGGATTAAAATTTGTAGGTGGAATTATAGACCTGTTTAAAGCCATTGCAGAGGGCGATTTTAAAGCTATGTGGGAATCAATTAAAACTATATTCCAAGGGGCGATACAATTAATAATTGGCTTTATTCAAGGCTGGCTAGTTATGGGTACAGTTAAATTATTCAAAGGTCTTGCAACTGGAGCTAAAAATTTGGTTAATGGAATGTGGTCCACGATAAAAACTTTTTTTAAAAATGGAATTACAGGATGCATAAACTTCATAAAAGATTTAGTTAAAACAGGGATAAACAATTTTAATATATTTAGGACGTTTGGATCAAATATATTTAGCGCATTAGCTCAAGTTATTAAATCGTCAATGAGTAAAGTAGCAAATGCAGTTAGAACAGGAATGAGTAATGCTGTAAATTATTTGAAAAGCATAAATCTTTTTAGTATAGGTAAAAACATAATACAAGGACTTGTTAATGGTGTAAAATCAATGGCTAGCGCACTTATTAGGTCTGTTAAAGGCGTTATTTCTAGTGCTATAGATGGAGCTAAGAAGTTACTTGGAATAAATTCTCCGTCAAAATTATTTAGACAATTTGGAGAGTGGACAACAGAAGGTTATGAGATTGGAATCAATAGAGGAGAACCTGCTTCAACTAGAGTTGTTGAAGATTTTGCTGAGAACTCTATAAATGCTTTTACAACTACTGCTTTACCAAGTACATCTAACAACAATAATAATTCAGTAGATAATAGTAATTATGTGATTAATATTAATGCAGGAGCATTAAATAATGAGCAGGATTTATATAAACTTGCAGAAATAATAGATAGAAAGTTATTAGAAATAAAAGAAAGAAAATCTAAGATGTTTGGAGGTTATCAACATGCTTTCTAAAAATATAAAGTTAAATGGCATTGATATGCCAAACTTCTTAATTGTTACAGGCTGTTCACATGATATTACAGGAACTATTGAACATGACTTAGTAGATATACCCGGATATAAAGGTGTAAATATAAGAAGTACAAAGAAAAATCCACGCTCTATAGTTATTGAATTTAAATATAGAGATTGTGGATTTTTAACTTTTGAAAAGAAAGAAATTATATCAGAGTGGATTCATTCGAGTAATCTAAAAGAATGCAAACTAGAATATGGATGGATTCCTGGAAGTCATTATTTAGTTGTACCTGTAGGTGATACAAATCTAAATGATAATGTTAAAATAAAAAGTTTCAGCTTAGAATTTTGCTTAGTAAATCCTTGTAGAATAGAAAACTTAGAGCAAGTAAAAACTTCTAATTTTACATACACAGGAACAGAATCCACATATCCAATACTTGAGTTTGATGTAAGTAGTTCTTGCGATAAAATAAAGTTAGATTTTTCAAATTCATCAAAAAATGGATTTTTAGAATTAAATACTAGTTTTAATAGTGGAGATAAGATAATAATTGATTGCAAGAAAAAATCAATTAAAGTTAACAATAAAATTAATATGCCTATTTTATCTTTAGATAGTGATTTCCCTACAATTGAAAAAGGTACAAATAATTACAACCTATCTAGCGGAAGTGCAACATTTAAAGTTAAATATAACAATTTGTATAGGTAGGTGATTGTATGAAAGATTCATTACTTTTATTTGATGATAATGAGAGACTTAAAAGGATAATAAATAGCTATGAATTTTTTAAAGATGAATATAAAGTAACAACAAGCGGAGAAGTAAGTTTAGAATTTAGAATAAAAGATAATATAACAGATATTAATAAAGGCGATAAAATAGGCGTATTCAAAGATGATGAAACTATGGACTTACTTATAGTTGAGCAAGTTGAATCTGAAACTTCTTATTCTACGGAATACAAAGTTACCTGCTTACATGACTTTTATAGCTTGCAAGAACAAAAGGCCATAACACAATATGAAAATAAGTCAGTATCGTTAAGAGATGCATTAACTACTATGTTAGATGGTACTACGTATGAATTAGGAGAATGTCCAGAAAGAACACTGAAAGCAATAGGTCCTTATTTATTTAAGAATGTTCTTTGGTGTATCCAGGATATATTGCAATTATTTGAAGTTGAAGTATATTACTCTATTGAGTTAGATAGTACAAGAACTAATATAGTTAAAAAGAAATTAAATGTAGTTAATGCATTAGGTAGTGATACTGGAATAAGGTGTTCAACAGATCTTAATGTATCCAAAATAAAAAGAATAGAAAAAAATAAATTCTATACAGTCATGTATGGGTGTGGAGCTACGTATCAAAAAGACAATATAGAGTATAAATATAGCTTTAAGGATATTTCTTGGTCTACTCCGAATAATCCGGCTGACAAACCTTTGGGTCTAGAATATGTAGAGGATAAAGAAGCTATAGCTAAATATGGTAGGAAGATAGGAATTTATGAAGATGGAAGAATAAAGGACCCAAACTTACTATTAAAATATACTTGGGAGGCTCTTAGAAGAAATAATAAGCCTTTTGCATCATATGAATTAGAGCTGGAAGAATTAAAAAATGAGGATGGATATGAACATCTAGATTTTAAATTAGGTGATTTAATCATTCTACATAATACTATAGATGATTCTAGAGCTAAATTTAGAATAGTTGAAGATATTAGGTCTATATCTGATAGGCAAAAAAGGAAAGTAGTAGTAGGAGAACAAATAAGGGGACTAGTAAGTAGTGGTAGCAATAGTAATAACGGAACACTTGGACCAGGTGGGAGTGTTATTCCTCCTAGTGCAGAAGGTGATATTAAGCCTCCTAGCATAGAAGAAATAACCCCAGATACATTACCGGCAGTTCCAGTTGTAACAACAAAGGGATTATGGAAATCCGTACAATTAAGCTGGACATACGAAAATAAAATGTATTATGACTACGAGGTATACGCTTCTAAAATAAAAGATTTTGAACCTACGGTGTTTCACATGATTTATAGTGGCAAAGCAAGTGCTTTTTTACATGAAGTAGGAGCAAATGAGACTTGGTATTATCGAGTTAGAGCAGTAAATACATTTGGAAATGCTACAGACTTTTCACAGCAAGCGGAAGCTACAACAACTAAGGTTGCAGATGGGACTGAATTTTTCGAAAGTGCTGCAATTAAAGATGCATTGATAGAGGAATTAAGGCTTGATAGAGGTTGGATAGGAACACTTAGAGGACATTATATTGATGCTAGACAGCTAAGTGTAACTGATGGTAATGGGAAGAGGACTTTTGATATAGATTCCTTTGGGAATGTAAATCTTGATGTTACGAATTTAAAAATAGCATCTAAAAGTGTTCCTACATCTGATAATGTAATTGCTAAAGGGGAAGCTATAGCTGATATAAATGTAACACCCGGGAGTGCAAAGATAAAAGCTAATAAGATACAGTTAAACGGTGCAACTACGATAGGTGATGGAATAAGTAGGTATGTAGGAATTAACAACGGAGATTATACACTTTATGAAAATGGAAAAGTAAGAGGATTCTTTGGATATAAGAAGCTTACTGATTATGATAGTGATGATATTATCCCAAGACTTACATTAACTCATTACGGTTTAGATGCTAAAAGTAACAGTTATTTTACAATGTTTCCATACCCTGCTGATACTAACCCACAAGGTACTTCATATCCTTATATAGATATGTGTTATTGTTGCCCTTCTTTCCAAAGAGATGACGATAAAGGTGGAACAGTAGGAGATTTTTCTAATATAAAAATGTATGGTAATGGAGATATGAGATTATCACCTATAAAAAGATTGGAAATAACAAGTAACTATATTAATGGTGCATATCCAAATCCATCTAGTGGTTATGAAAAAGTAATTGCTACATTTTTATCGTCAGCATCAAGTTATTATGATGGATGTATGGAAATACCCGCAATAAGACGTTGGGGAGGAAATACAGGATTAATATTAGCACATTATAATAATAATGAAGTTGGTACACTTGTAAGGGTTGGAACAGATTCTAACAATGACAAATTCTTTAGACCAGTTACAGGTGAACAAGATATAAATAACGGCTCACCAAGTTTTAGGTGGAAAGGTATTTATACTGTAAATTCTGTAAATGCGAGTTCTGACAGAAGATTAAAAGAAAATGTTAAATATATAGAAGAAGTGCCTAATGTTAGAGCAGCTACTACAGATGAAATTACAACTAAAGACATGTATGACTTTGTAAATAATGATTTATACATAGCTAGGTACAATTTTATAGGTAATGATAATAATAAATATGGATTTATAGCTCAAGATATAGTTAATACAAAAGTAGGAAGCGAAATAATAACTTGTGATAGAAATAGTAGTGATACTTTAGGCTATGATACTTCAAACTATACAAATGTATTAGCAGGAGCATTAAAGGAAGCTATAAATGAAATTGAAAAACTTAAAGAAGAAATTAAAGCATTGAAAGGTGGTGCTTAAATGGATAGAAAATACAACTTAAGATTAGATCTACAGTTCAGGTGTAATAACTCCGTTATGAAATTTGATGAGTTTGATAACGATACATCTGATTTTTTTATGCGAATAACACGAGGCGGAGAACTATTTAATATAGATAAAGCTATAGTAGCTCTATGTGTAATAAAACCAGATGGGAGTTC
>NZ_JACRWE010000009.1 GCF_014323405.1 Romboutsia faecis
GATAAGATTTCCCACCGTAAGGGTAAGACCCCAGGAAGACTACCTGGTTGATAGGTCGGAGGTGGAAGTGCAGTAATGTATGTAGCTTACCGATACTAATAGGTCGAGGACTTGACCAATTTTAAATGATTAAATCATAAATGATATGCAGTTTTTAGAGTATTAACTCTGAATAACTTAATATAAGTTAATCGAAAGATTATGTGGTTACTATAGCAAAGAGGATACACCTGTTCCCATTCCGAACACAGAAGTTAAGCTCTTTAGCGCTGATGGTACTTGGGGGGCAACCTCCTGGGAGAGTAAGACGTAGCCACGTAATCTTTTTTTTATTATATTTTTATATTTATTATGTTAGGTTTTAAAAACATGTAAATACTATTATAAAATGAAAAATAGGAGTGATAGACATGTTGAGAAAGCTAGCAATTATTTTAGTTATAGTAGGGGCACTTAATTGGGGCGGAATAGGAGCATTTGGAGTAGACTTACTAGGTAATGTATTTGGAGGAACTTATGAAGTTCTAAGCAGAATGATGTACTTCACTGTAGGATTGGCTGGAATATATCTAATAATGACTCAAAAACTAGAAAACAAAAGTGATTAATAATTAATATGAAGATAAAAGACCGTGACTGTTATTTAGAAACGGTCTTTTAATTTATCTATGATTATAATAATATAAAGGATATGAAGATGTATAAACTATAATAATGATAACCAATATAATAATAAATAAAATAATTTTATAGATAGATAATTTTACAGATAAAGAAATTTATAATATAAGAAAATATATGAGGAGAATATATGAGCAAGTTAATTATAGAGGAACTAAATAGTATCGTAGATAAAAAATTAATATCTTTTCATGTTCCAGGTCATAAACTGGGTAAGATTTATGATAAATTAAATTATAAAAATACACTTAATAAAATCTACTCTATGGATACAACGGAAATTCCAGGAACTGATAATTTACATTCACCAGAAGGTATAATAAAAGAATCTCAAGAAAGAGCTTCTGAGGTATTTAAGAGTGATAAAACTTATTATTTAATAAATGGTAGCACTTGCGGAATACAAGCAGCTATAATGGCATTATGTCCACCAAAAAGCAAAATCATTGCAAATAGAGATTGTCATCAATCAGTAATAAATGCATGTATTTTAGGAGATATAGATCCAGTATATATAAATTCAGAAATTGATAAAAATACAAATATTCTTAAGGGTATTAATATATATGATGCAATAAAAGTTATAGATAGTAACTTAGATGCGAAGGCTATAATACTTACATACCCTACGTACTATGGAATGACATATGACCTAAAGAGGATATGTGACTATGCTCATAGCAAGGATATTGTTGTAATTGTAGATGAAGCACATGGTGCACACTTAGGTTTAAGTGAAGAATTACCTAAAACAGCTTTAGAGCAAGGAGCAGATATAGTTATACAAAGTACACATAAAACATTACCTTCCTTTACTCAATCATCCATGATACATATACAGGGAGATAGGGTAAATGAAGGTCGATTAGTATCAATTCTAAAGATTATAGAGTCATCAAGTCCATCATACATATTAATGGCATCATTAGAAATAGCTGTTGATATTTACAACAAGTATGGAACAAAACTTATGGACGAATTATTAAATAACATTAATAAACTAAAAAATTCTTTTAAGGAAAATAATAATATAGAATTTTATGATACAAATGATAAGACAAAGATATTTATATCTACAATTAATATGGGATTAATAGGTTATGAACTAGAAACTATACTTAGAGAAGAGTATAATATACAAGTAGAGTTATCTAATTATTATGGATCTTTATTAATTTGCACTATAGGAAATGACAGTAATGATTTCAAAAGTTTAGAAACTGCTTTAAACGAAATCTCAGAAAAATATAGAGCTAATAAAAGTATAGAGAAAATAGAGTATCCTAATAATATACCAGTAAAAAAATTAACACCAAGAGAAGCATTTTATAAAAATAAGAAAAGTGTTAAAATATATGAAAGTATAGGGAAGATATGTGGAGAATACATAATCCCTTATCCTCCAGGGATTAGTTTAACATCACCTGGAGAGATAATAACAAAAGAAATAATTGACTATATATTATTCTGTAAAGAAAAAGGAATGAATGTAAGTGGATTAAAAGATTCTAATTTAGGACAAATTCAAATTATAGAATAGTACGAGATTCTATGGAGGACAGTAAATGAGAGGTAAATTAATAATAATAGAAAGTGGTTCTGATGCTAGCGGAAAGGCCACGCAAACTAAAAAATTATTTGAAAAACTATCAGAGGAAAATAGTAATATAAGAAAAGTAGAGTATCCAAACTATGACTCAGAATCATCTGCATTGGTAAAAATGTATTTAAGAGGAGACTTCGGAAAGAATCCTTCTGATGTAGATCCATACATAGCATCTACATTTTATGCTGCTGATCGATATGCTTCATTTAAAATGGAGTGGGAGGAATTTTACAACAACGGTGGAATAGTTATAGCAGATCGATATACGACGTCTAATATGGTACATCAGGCGTCTAAGATGGATGCAAAAGATAGAGATAAGTACTTAGACTGGTTAGTTGATTATGAATTTAATTTATATAAAATACCAGAGCCAGACTGCGTTATATTTTTAGACGTTCCTATCGAGTTTAGCCAAAAGCTAATGGAAAATAGAAAAAACAAGATAACAGGTGAAGATAAGAAAGATATACATGAAAGTGATATAGAGTATTTAACAAAATCATATAACAATGCACTATATATAGCTAATAAGTATAACTGGAAAAAAATAAATTGTGTTAAAGATGGGAATTTAAGAAGTATAGATGATATACATGATGAAATCTATAACATAGTTAAGCAAAGTATATAACCTATGGAGAGGTAAATATGTATTTTAATAATATTATAGGTCAAGAGTTCGCAAAGAAGTATATGACAAACTCAATTAAAAATAATAAGGTTAATCACGCATATATGTTTGAAGGAATTGATGGAGTTGGGAAAAACTTATTTGCAAAAGAATTTGGGAAATTACTTATTAATATTGATAATGTAGATAATAGCCCAGATTATATAAATATAGAGCCTACAGGAACTAGTATAAAAATAGCACAAATTAGAGATTTACAATCAGATATAATAATAAAACCACATAGTAAATATAAAATATATGTAATTAATCATGCAGAAAAGATGACAGTTGAGTCTCAAAATGCATTATTAAAAACTCTAGAAGAGCCACCAGAATATGCTATAATAATTTTGGTTACAAATAATAAAGAATCTTTATTGCCTACAATAAAATCTAGATGTGAAATAATAAAGTTTTTACCAATATCTATTATGGAATTAAAAAATTACTTAATGGATAGAGGAGTTGAGGAAAAGAGATCTGTATTATTAGCGAATTTTTCTAGAGGTAGTATAGAAAAAGCTTTAGAGCTATCTGATTCAAGTGACTTTTCAATAATGAGAGATGATATACAAAAATATATTCAATATATTTTAGATAAAAATATGGTAGAGATTCTAAATATATCAAGTGATATGGATAAATATAAAGATAAAGTTATTATTGTTCTTGATATGATGATTAATTATTTTAGGGACATTATGATATGCAAAGATAGAGCTGATAAGGATATGTTAATAAACGGGGATAGAATTACATTTATACAAAATATGAGTACTAAAATTACTTATTCGCAAGTATCTAAGATTATTGATATAATAGAAGAAACAAAAAGAAAGATGAGAAGCAATTGTAACTTTAGTGTAAGTATACAAGTTATGGCTTTGAACATATATGAGGTGATAAAATGATAAAAATAGTGGGTGTTAGGTTCAAAAATGCAGGTAAAATATATTATTTTGACCCTGTAGATTTTGAGATAGAGCAAAATACAGATGTAGTTGTAGAGACAGCAAGAGGTTTAGAATATGGAACAGTAATTGTTGGGCCAAAGGAAATAGATGAGAGTAAATTAGTATCACCATTAAAACCGATTATAAGAATAGCAACTCCTGAAGATACTAACATATATAAGGAGAATAAAGAAAAAGCTAAAGAAACTTTTGAATTATGTCAACAAAAAATAAAAGAGCATGATCTTACTATGTTCTTAATCGATTGTGAATATACTTTTGATAGAAATAAGTTAATATTCTACTTTACTGCAGAGGGAAGAATAGACTTTAGAGAACTTGTAAAAGATTTAGCTGCTATATTTAAAACAAGAATAGAGTTAAGACAAATTGGAGTTAGAGATGAAGCAAAATCAATTGGTGGTTTAGGTCCATGTGGAAGAAGTTTATGCTGTTCTTCATGGCTTGGAGATTTTCAACCAGTTTCAATAAAAATGGCTAAAGACCAAAGTTTATCATTAAACCCAACAAAGATATCTGGTATATGTGGAAGATTATTCTGTTGTTTAAAATATGAGCATGATGTATACGTAGAAGCAATAGAAAAGATGCCTAGCGTAGGGGACTTAGTTAAAGTAAGTGGAAACAAAGGTAAGGTAATTGAAGTAAATCCTTTATTAGAACAAGCTAAAATTGAGTTCAACGATAAAACTATAAAAACTTGTATGAGAGAAGAAATAAAAGTATTACAAGAAGCTAAAAAGTGTGGGGGTTGCTGTAAAAATAAAGATGAACAACTAGATGCAGCAACATTAAGAGAGTTAAAGAAATTAGAAGATTAAATTCGTAATATAAAAAGGGGTAGGATTTTCCTACCCTTTTAAATAAGGAGATATTTATGGACATAAAATTAAAGGACACAGAAAGAATAGATGACTTACAATTAAAGGGACTAAAGCTAATACAAGATACTAATGGATTTTGTTTTGGAATAGATGCAGTTCTTTTAGCGAATTTTGCTAAAGTAAAAAAAGATGCTAATGTTGCAGACTTAGGAACTGGT
The DNA here is from genome assembly GCF_014323405.1 of Romboutsia faecis. GTDB lineage: Bacteria > Bacillota > Clostridia > Peptostreptococcales > Peptostreptococcaceae > Romboutsia_E > Romboutsia_E faecis. The sequence continues at coordinate 4,980 of NZ_JACRWE010000009.1, forward strand.
ACAGGAATAATACCGATATTGATTGCAGGTAAAAGTAAAGCAAAGAAGATAGTCGGAGTAGAAATACAAGAAGAAGTATATGAAATGGCTACTCGTTCAGTAAAATTAAATAATTTAGAGGATAGAGTAGAAATTGTAAATGCAGATATTAAAAGTATAGATAAGGTACTAGAAGTGCATGGATATCATGTAGTTACTTCAAATCCTCCATATATGCATATGGATGGGATAAAAAATCCTAATGATAAAAAAGCAATATCTAGACATGAAGTAAAATGTAATTTAGAGGATGTTATAAGGGCTGCATCAAGACTAGTAATGCCTAGAGGAAAGTTTTTCATGATACATAGGCCAACAAGATTAGTAGATATTATTGAACTTGGAAGAAAATATAGACTAGAGCCAAAAGTAGTACAGTTTGTGCACCCAAGAGCTAATAAAGCTCCAAACTTACTTTTAGTTGAATTTATGAAAGATGGAAAGCCAGAATTAAAAATACTAGATCCACTATATGTTTATGGAGAAGATGGAAAATATACAAAAGAAATAAATGATATATATGCAAATGAAGATATAGGAGAATAAGATATATGAGCGGTAAATTATATATATGTCCAACACCAATAGGAAACTTAGAAGATATAACTTATAGGACTTTAAGGGTATTAAATGAAGTTGATTTAATTGCAGCTGAAGATACTAGACATAGTATAAAACTTTTAAATCACTTTGAGATTTCAAAACCATTAACAAGTTACCATGAACACAATAAAGATTCCAAGGGTGGGTATTTAATCAATAAATTACTTGAGGGTGAAAACGTAGCAGTAATAAGTGATGCAGGTATGCCAGGAATTTCTGACCCAGGTGAGGATATAATAAGAGAAGCTATTGAAAATAATATAGAAGTAGAAGTTTTACCTGGTGCCACAGCTTTTGTAACAGCTTTAGTAGGATCTGGATTAGATACTAGAAAGTTTGCATTTGAAGGTTTTTTAGATAGAGATAAAAAGACTAGAAGAGAGCAATTAGAAATTGTAAAAGAAGAAAGTAGAACAATGATATTCTACGAATCACCTCATAGATTAAAGGACACTTTAAAAGATATGAGCAAGATTTTAGGAAATAGAAAAATTTCTATAAATAGAGAACTTACTAAAAAGTATCAGGAAATAATAAGAGAAGATATAGATAAAGCAATAGATATATTTAATGAAAGAGATATTAAAGGTGAGTTTGTTTTAATAGTAGATGGTTTCAAGGGTGAGAAAACTCAAAAAAACAACTATGATGATCTTACAGAAAGAGAGTATGTAATAGAATTAATTAACAGTGGTTTAGATAAAAAAGAGGCTATCAAAACAGTTTGCAAAGAAAGAAAGTTAAAAAAGGACGTAGTATATAAGCAAGTATTAGATTTATAAGATATAAGCATTCGGGGTGATACATATGGAATTGAATAAGATTTTAATAAATAGTTTAAAATGCAAAGATACTAGTGAAGAATTTAAAAAATTAGATAATGATAAAACATTAGAACAATTGATTCCTAAAATAAACGAAATGAAGGAAGTTGGAGAATGTAAATATCATGTAGTAAATTGCTTTGATCATTCTATAAACGCATTAAAGGAGTTTGAAGATATCATAAAAGACGAAAATTTCTTTCCAAGTCATTTAAAAGATAGAATATGGAATTATTTAAATACTAATGTAGATCATGGTATAACTAAGCTTGATATACTAAAATTAGGAATATTTATGCACGATATTGGTAAGCCTGATGCAAAAACTACTGATGAAAATGGAAGAGTTCACTTTAAAGGTCATGAAAAAATAGGTGGAGATATTGTTATTGCTCTAGGAAGAAGCTTAGGGCTAAGTCAAAGTGTAATAGATACTCTATTTAAATATGTTAGATATCATATGTTTTTATTAGTTTTTTATAAGAAAAATGATATAAGTCAAGGGAAACTATTTGAGATATTTGATACTTTAGAAGATGATACAATAGGATCTATGATTTTAGGCTATGCAGATATAGTAGCTACTAGAAAATTATTAAATCCTAATGAAGAAGTAGGAGTAATAAAAACTTATATGGAATTTATCTTGACTAATTATGAATTTAGATACAAAAGATTAAAATAAAAATAGGCTATCTTAAGATGGATAATTCATTTTAAGATAGTCTATTTTATTTATTACAATATAGACTTTGACTGTATTGGAGTTGACAATATTACCGAAGTTTTAGTAGAACCTATTGTTTTTATAGTATCAATTACGTTTTCTAATTCATACATATCTTTAACTATAACTTTAAGAAGAGAACAATCATCACCTGTTATATGGTGACATTCAACTACTCTAGGGTCATCTTTAGCAACCTCTAAAAACTGATCATAAGCTTTTCCACTTGGAAGTGATATATGTATAAACGCCTTTATAACTCTACCTAAAGCATCTGGGTTAACTATTGCCTTATATCCTTCAATAACGCCTGCTTCTTCAAGTCTTTTTACTCTTTCTGAAACAGCTGGAGAAGTTAAACCAACAATTTTACCTAAGTCCTTCATTGAAATTCTACCGTCATCCTGAAGTATTTCTATAATTCTATAATCAGTAATATCCATATGTAGCCCCCTTTGATTTATGTTATTATTTTTGTACAACTTTATCACCTAATAAATTAGTTTTTAAATCCCAAAGTTCTTGTGATAAATCAACTTTATAAGTTTTTGGACAAGTAAGTCTTCTATATGCATCCCATAAAGTATTTAGTTCATCCTGTACATACTGCTGTATTTCTGTAATTGGTTTAGATTTAAATTTACATTCTCCATTTACAAATAAAGGCTTATGAAGATCTTTAATTGTGTAGTCTTCAAATGTAGTTTCTTTCCAAGTATATGTAGGGTGGAATATAGTAAGAGGTTGTGAAGTATTTATTTCTTCATCATGAAGCATAATTAAATCAGCTTCAGCTTTATTCTCTTTATTGTATATTCTAACAACTTTTTTATATCCTGGGTTATTTATTTTTTCTGGGTCCTCAGAAATTTTAATTTTTGGAATAATTTTATCACCTTGATATGAAGCTGCTAACTTATATACGCCACCAAGAGATGGTGAATCAGCTGAAGTTATTAGCTTTGTTCCAACACCCCAAGAGTTGATAGCACAATTGCCTGATTTTAAAGCAGATATAGTGTATTCATCTAAATCATTAGATGCTGTTATACTTAAATTAGTAAAACCTGCTTCCTCTAGCATTTTCTTAGCTTCAACAGATAGATATTCTAAGTCCCCTGAGTCTATACGGATGCCAAGTGGTGTATGTCCATTAGCTTTTAAGTCCTTAAATATTTTTATAGCATTAGGAACTCCACTATTTAATACATCGTAAGTATCAACTAAAAGTAAGCACTTATCAGGATAAACATCAGCATAGGCTTCAAATGATTTTAATTCTGAGTCGAATTTTTGAACCCAACTATGAGCTTGAGTTCCAACTACTGGAATATCAAACATTTTACCAGCTAGTACATTTGCTGTAGCCTTACAGCCCCCTATTACAGCAGCTCTAGCCCCATAGATACCTGCATCTGGTCCTTGTGCACGTCTAAGTCCAAATTCAAAAACTGGATCTCCTTGTGCAGCATAGCAAACTTTAGATGCTTTTGTAGCTATAAGAGATTGGAAATTTACAATAGTAAGTAGAGCTGTTTCTATAAGTTGAGCTTGGTATAGAGGAGCTTTAACTGTAATAACAGGTTCATTTGGGAACATTATTGTACCCTCTTCAACAGAATATATGTCTCCTGTAAATTTAAAGTTCCTTAAAAAATCTAAGAATTTATCTGAGAATAGGTTTAAACTTTTTAAGTACTTTAAATCGTCCTCTGAAAATTGAAGATTATTTATATAATCAACTAATTGCTCAATACCGCAAACTATTGTATACCCACTTTTACATGCGTTTTTCCTAAAGAACATATCAAACACAACTACATCTTCATGTACATTTTTTTCAAAATATCCATTCAACATAGTAAGTTGATACAAGTCTGTAAGAAGTGTTAAATTTCTCATTATTTTTCTCCTTAAATACTAAAAATTATAAAAAAACCCTATACCTATACTAAAACACAATACACTTCAACTTTCAAGTATAAACTAGTCCTTAACTAACATAAAATTATTAAGAGGGGAGGGGATTAAAATAGGAAAGATATGGTTTTATATGATTGTAATAGGAATATTAGGAAGTGTGTATTTTCAGAATCTAGGAGAGTTAAACAATGCTCTTTTAAATGAATCTTCTAAAGCAATTGAATTTGCTATAAGTTTAGCTGGAATTATGGCATTTTGGATGGGAATAATGAACATAGCTAAAGATTCTGGCCTTATAGAAAAAATAGGAGATAGGCTAAGTCCTATAATGAAGAAATTATTTCCTTCCGTTCCCAAAGGACATAAGGCTATGTCTTATATAGTTATGAATATGGCTTTAAATATGTTAGGAGCAGGGAATGGAGCTACAGCATTTGGGTTAAAGGCAATGGATGAGTTACAAACTTTAAATAGAAAGAAAGATACTGCGAGTAATGATATGATTATGTTTTTAGTAATAAATATATCGTCTGTTCAGATAATTCCTTTTACTATGCTTAAAGTAAGAGGAGATGCTGGAGCTCAATTTCCAAATGAAATTATAGTTACAACCCTATTTGCAACGATAATATCCACCTTTGTAGGAATAGTAACTTGCAAACTTTTTCAAAGGAGGAATGATAAATAGTGCTAGATATATTTGCTAACTTAATTATACCTTTAATTATATTATTTATAATCATATACGGAAAAACCCATAAAGTAGATATATATGAAAGCTTTGTAAAAGGAGCTATAGATGGTTTAAAAACAGCATGGTCTATATTACCGTCTATAATTGCTATATTTTTAGCTATAGGTATATTCAAATCAGGAAAAGGAATCGAGATGCTAGAGTTTATATTCTCTCCTATAGCAAAGCTTATGAGTATTCCAAAAGAATTAATAGGATTAATAATTGTAAAGCCTTTATCAGGTAGTGGAGCATTAGGAATGTATAATGAATTAATACAAAGAGTAGGTATAGACACTTTGATAGAAAAAATGGGTTCTACGATTGTTGGAGCATCAGAAACCATATTTTATACAATGGCAATTTATTATGGAAGCTTAAAAATTAAAAATACGAGATATACATTATTATGCTCAATGTTAAGTCATATAGCAGGAGTTATAGCATCAGTATTTATATGTTACTTAATCTTTACATAGTAATTGTAATAATTTAAGTGAAAAATTTGCTTAAATTAATTATCTTAGGTTTAAAAGTTTAGTTGACAATAATACATAATTTTAATAGAATAAAAATTAATAATATTATTAATAATACATAATTTAATCACATGTATAATGATTGGTACATAAGTTAATACTACGAATAAGATTTAATTAATTTATTGAATTAAATATATATTTTAAATAAGTTAAGAATTATTATAATTTTTATATTAAAATAAGCTATGAAAAGAAGAGTAAATAATGATTTTTTCGACAGAGAACTAGGTTAGGTGAAAGCTAGTGTTAAATGATTTATTGAAGATGGCCTTGGAGCTTTTTATCTGAAATTTAAGTAGGATAAGACGTTTAGACACGTTATAGTCTACTAAGATATCTATATGTTTAGAATAAATTTAAACTATAGATAAATTAGGGTGGTACCGCGTATATAATCTCGCCCCTATGTAATATTCATAGGAGGCGAGTTTTTTAATATCTAAAAAATAGGAGGAAGTTAATATGAGCAAGCCAACTTTTTACGTTACAACGCCTATATATTACCCAAGTGGAAATTTACATATAGGACATACTTATACTACTGTTGCAGCAGATGCAATAGCTAGATTTAAGCGTTTCTCTGGATTTGATGTAAAATTCCTTACAGGGACAGATGAGCACGGAGAAAAAATACAAAAAACTGCTAGAGAAAAAGGTATGACAGAAATGGAATACTTAGATGGAATGATAGCAGGTATAAAAGATTTATGGAATACAATGGATATATCTTATGATGATTTTATAAGAACAACTCAAGATAGACATAAGGACGTTATACAAAAAATATTCACTAAACTATATGAACAAGGAGATATATACAAAGGTTCATATGAAGGTAGATATTGTACTCCATGTGAAAGTTTCTGGACAGAATCTCAATTAGTAGATGGTGATAAGTGCCCAGACTGTGGTAGAGAAACATATTTAGCTAAAGAAGAAGCTTATTTCTTTAAGCTATCTAAATATGAAGATAGATTAAAAGAATTATTCCAAAATGATAAATTCTGTTTCCCAGCATCTAGAAAGAATGAAATGGTTGCAAACTTTTTAGACAAAGGTTTAGAGGATTTATGTGTAACTAGAACTACTTTCGACTGGGGTATAAAGGTTCCATTTGATGAGAAACACGTAATCTACGTTTGGGTAGACGCATTATGTAACTATATAACTGCATTAGGATACATGAGCGACAATGAAGAAGAGTTCAAAAAATACTGGCCAGCAAATGTTCAAATAGTAGGTAAAGAAATCGTAAGATTCCATACTATAATATGGCCAGCATTATTAATGGCTTTAGATTTACCAGTTCCAGAGCAAGTTTACGGACATGGATGGATATTATTTGCTAATGATAAAATGAGTAAATCAAAAGGAAATATAGTTTATCCAGAGCCAATGATAGAAAGATACGGAATAGATGCTCTTAAATATTTCTTACTAAGGGAATTTGCTTTTGGTCAAGATGGAAGTTACACTCATAGAAATTTCGTAACTAGAATAAATTCAGACCTTGCAAATGATCTAGGAAACTTAGTAAGCAGAACTGTAGCTATGGTTGAAAAATACAATGGTGGAATAATACCAATGGCAAAAGTAGCAACTGCATTTGATGAAGATTTAAAATCACAAGCTAAATCATCTAGAGAAAACTTCGAATCTGAAATGGATAAAATGCAATTCCATGAGGCATTAGAAAATGTATGGAAGTTAATAAGAAGAACTAACAAATATATTGATGAGACTATGCCATGGGCTTTAGCTAAGGATGAAGCTAAGAAAGATGAATTAGATACGGTATTATACAACTTATGTGAATCTATAAGAATAATATCAACTTTAATAAGACCTATGATGGAAACAACTGCTAATAAAATATATGACCAATTAGGAATAGCAGGACAAGAAGAATTAACAAACTGGGAAAGTACAAATACTTTTGGACTTATAGGAGAAAATACTAAAGTACACAAGGGTGAAGCTTTATTCCCAAGATTAGATATAGAGAAAGAGGTAGTAGAATTGGAACAATTATTTAGTGGTAATGTAGAAACAAAAGAAGAAGAAGTAAAAGAAGAAACTTTAACTCACAAAGAAGAAATAACTATAGACGATTTAGATAAAGTAGAATTAAGAGTTGGTAAAATATTAAGCTGTGAAAAGCATCCTAAAGCTGACAGATTATTAGTATCTCAAGTAAAATTAGGGCCAGAAACTAGACAAATAGTATCAGGAATAGCTAAATGGTACAAGCCAGAAGAAATGGTTGGAAAAGAAGTTATAGTAGTATGCAACTTAAAGCCGGTTAAACTAAGAGGAGTAGAGTCTCAAGGTATGATATTAGCAGCTGGTGATGATGGTGATGATTTATTAATACCAACAACTACTGGTGCTAAAGACGGATGCGAAGTTAGATAAGGAGAATAATTATGTTATTCGATTCACATGCACATTTAAATGATGAACGATTTGATGAAGATAGAGAAGAATTAATAGCTTCTCTTAAACAAAAGCAGGTTGATTTAGTTGTAAATCCAGGTGCAGATATAAAATCTTCTATAAATAGTGTAAACCTAGCTAATAAATATGATTTTATATATGCAGCTGTTGGAGTTCATCCACATGATGTTGGAGAATTAGATGATACTGCAATAGATACTTTAAGAAAGTTAGCTACTGATAATGAAAAAGTAGTTGCTATAGGAGAGATAGGATTAGATTATTATTATGACAATTCTCCAAGAGAAGTACAAAAAGAATGGTTTAAAAAGCAAATAGAACTTGCTAATGAATTAAAATTACCAATAATAATACATGATAGGGATGCGCATGGTGATACTTTTGAAATTATAAAGAGCACTAAGAGCCCAGAAATAGGATGTGTACTTCATTGTTATAGTGGTAATGTAGAATTAGCAAAGGAATATGTAAAAATGGGATGCTATATTTCTATTCCAGGGACAGTTACTTTCAAGAACAATAAAAAAACTAGAGAGGTTGCAAAAGAAATTCCTCTAGAGTATTTATTAATAGAAACTGATTCACCTTATATGGCTCCAGAACCACATAGAGGGAAAAGAAATGATCCATCGTTGGTAGCTTTTGTAGCTGATAAGATAGCACAGGAAAAAGGAATATCTTATGAAGCAGTTTGCAAAGCAACTAAGGAAAATGCTAAAAAGCTATTTAATATAAGATAATATAAAGTTCAAGATGATTAGATATAATTGATCTAATTATCTTGAACTTTTTTATTATAATTGAGTATATAGTAATTTCAAAATAACAAATAAAATATCTCTATGCAATTATAAATACAAAAATGTAAAACATTGTAAATATTTATATGCAGATGTTATAATATACATAAATATGTTATATGAAATTATTGAGGGAGCAAATAATGAGCAAAAAAATCAAAAAACACATAATAATAGCGCTTTCAGGTATATTAATTAGTGGGATTTTATCAACAAGTATAGAATCAAATGCAGAAGCTATTAATAATAATCTAGTGGAACAATCGACAGTTGTTTCAAAAGAAAGAAGTACTATTAAAAAGGGAAAAGTGACAACAAGTTCTTTAAATGTTAGGAGTGGACCATCTACTAACAAATCAGTAATAGGATCTATAAAAAAAGGATCAACTATTGAAATAATAAGTACATCATCAAATGGGTGGCATAAAATTAAATTTAAAAATGGTTATGGATATGTAAGTGGAAAGTATATAAGTATTTCATCAAATACAAACACAAATACAAACAATATATCATCAATAAAAGTTACTCATACTGGAACAGTAAATACATCTTCTCTTAATGTAAGAAGCAAGGCAAATACATCATCTTCTAAGCTAGGATCTTTAAAAAAAGGAAGTAAGATAGAAATAGTAGAAAAAACAAGTAATGGATGGTATAAAATTAAATTTAAAAAAGGATATGGGTACGTAAGTGGATCTTATATATCAAATGTAAAATCTGTTAATACTTCGACTGGATCAAACAATTCAAATTCCAATAATAATACATCATCAATAAAAGTTACACATACTGGAACAGTAAATACATCTTCTCTTAATGTAAGAAGCAAGGCAAATACATCGTCTTCTAAGCTAGGATCTTTAAAAAAAGGAAGTAAGATAGAAATAGTAGAAAAAACAAGTAATGGATGGTATAAAATTAAATTTAAAAAAGGATATGGATATGTAAGTGGATCTTATATATCAAATGTAAAATCTGTAAGTAATTCAAATAATAATGGATCATCTTCATCAAATAACGAAGTAAAAGATGAAACTGTAACTGGATTAGTTACAAAGCATACTCAAACAGCAGGAAAATCTTTAATAGATACTATAGAGGTTAATAATGCATATGGACGTGAATTACAGTTACAAATGTATAATAGTTCGAAAAAGTCTTGGGAAACTAAAGCAACATTTACAACAAAGAATGATAAAACTGATTCAGTTAAATTAGTATATCCATCACAGTGGTATAATCAGATTTCTTCAAAATGGAGAGTATACATTCCTGCAAGCAATGACTTAAAGAGCTACACTAGTAAAACAATAGAAGTTACTGCTAAAAGAGTATATGAAAATCCTAAAGGATATATTCAATTAAAGGAAAAGATTACTGTAAGTGGTGGTGGTAAAGATTTAGTTAAAGGTACAATGGGACTTAAAGTTGCACAAGTTCAAAGAAAATTAGGTATGGGAAAGGTATGGGAAACAGTAGGTCCAAGTACAATGTCTCATGTAAAAGCCTTCCAAAAAAAGAATGGTTTAAAAGAAACAGGTATTGTAAACCTTGCAACATGGAAGAAGTTAGGATTTAGTGAATCTTCTTGGAAGACTCTAGATACATATGTTACTCCAGTTAAAACAAAATTAACTGCTACAAGATCAGATCTTATTGAACAAATGATTAAAACCGCTGAATCTTATTTAGGAACAGAGTATGTAGTTGGTGCAGCTGGCGTACCAGGTAGTGGCATAGATTGTAGTGGACTAGTTATGCAAGCAATGTACTCTATAGGTATAGATCCAGCTCCTGTTAGCGTAACTCGTCATACTCAACCAGGATATGAGTTTGAATCTCGCAACCTTTGGAACCTTCCTACATTAAAGACAGTAAGTACTCCAAAAAGAGGGGATTTAGTATTCTATAAAAATAGCAAAGGAACAATAATTCACGTAGCTATTTATCTAGGAAATAATAGAGTCATAGAATCTTGGCCTGAAAAAGTTGTAAATTGGCCATTAATACATCCAGAAAGACCTTTAATAAAAGGTTATAAAAGGGTAATCGGTTAATATATAAAAGGCATAAAGTATATAACTTTATGTCTTTTATTATATTTATATAAGGGAAAATAATTTATAATAAAAATATATAAAATATCAAAAAATTTCAATTTATAATTACAATAGCTGAAAAGTGGATAAATTATATACTAATACAAATATTTATGCTAAAATTTAATTTATGAATTCAAGCGATTAGATAGAAAAGGTGATTTTATAATGATAAAAGAAGTTATAGTAGTAGAAGGTAGAGATGATGTTACAGCAGTAAAAAGGGCTCTAGATGCAGAACTTATAACTACTGGTGGATTTGGATTCCCTAAAGGAGTTATGGAACGCATAAAAGCCGCTCAAAAAAGACGTGGAGTAATAATATTTACTGATCCTGATTTTGCCGGTGAAAAAATAAGAAAAAAGATAGCTGCAGAAGTTCCAGGATGTAAGCATGCTTTTTTACCAAGAGAAGAAGCTAAGAAGGATGGAGATATAGGTATTGAAAATGCATCTCCAGAAAGTATAATAGCTGCTTTAAATAAAGTTAGAACGGAAAGTGTAGAGAAAAGAAGTGAATTTACTCAAGTTGATCTAATAAGAAATCAACTTATAGGAAATGAAGATGCTTCTTACAGAAGAGACGAAATTGGGAAAATACTAGGAATTGGATACGGAAATGCAAAGCAATTCTTAAGTAGATTAAACAATTATGGAGTAAGTAGAGAAGAATTTCTGAAGGCAGTATACACAATAGATAATAGTCTATAGATATCAGATTAAAAGTATTATATAAAAATTATTTAAAGAAATAATAAAAATAACAATAAATAAAATAAGAAAAATAGATACATAGAAGGAGATAACATATGGATAGACTTTCATCTCATAGAGCTACCAAAGAAGTAGTTCAAAAGCATAATTTTAAATTTTCAAAGTCATTAGGCCAAAACTTTTTAATAGACGATAATGTTATAGATAGAATATTAGCAGGAGCTAGATTATCAGAAGGTGATAGAATCATAGAAGTAGGACCAGGAATTGGTACACTTACTCGTGAAATGGGAAAAGTTGCAGACAAGGTTGTCGCTGTAGAAATAGATAAAACTTTAATACCAATACTTAAAGAAACATTAGAAGATTTAAATAATGTAGAAGTTGTTAATCAAGATATATTAAAAGTAGATGTAGAAGAATTAGTAAAAGAAAAATTAGATGGAGGACCAGTTAAACTTGTAGCTAACCTTCCATATTATATAACTACACCAATAGTTATGAAATTTTTAGAAGAAGATATTCCAGTAACTGATATAGTAGTTATGGTTCAAAAAGAAGTTGCAGATAGAATGAATGCAGGACCTGGGACAAAAGATTATGGTGCGTTATCAGTAGCAGTTCAATACTACTGTGATACAGAAATAGTTGCAAAAGCTCCGAGACACATGTTTGTTCCTCAACCAAATGTAGATTCTACAGTTATAGGACTTCATGTAAGAGAAGAAAGAAAATATCCTGTAGATAGTGAAGAGATATTCTTTAAAACAGTTAAGGCATCATTTGGACAAAGAAGAAAAACTTTACTTAATTCTTTAGGTGGTTTAGGATTTTTAACTAAAGACCAAATAAAAGAAGCTTTAAATGAAGCTAATATAGACGAAAAAAGAAGAGGAGAAACTCTTAGCATAGAAGAATTTGCAACTCTTGCAAATGTTATAAACTCAAAAGTACCTTCAAAATAGAAGGTACTTTTTTTTAATATGTAAACATATACTATCTAGAGAACTTATGTAAAGGGGGGGGAAAGAAATGAGCTCTAAAAGAAAATTTAAGAGAGACTATATAATTTTAGAAGCAAAGGATATGAATTTTAGATATAAAGAGCGTATCTTACCTAAGGCTTTTGCAAAGATAGAAGTAAATGATGAAAAATCAGTTGTAGCATTATATGTAGAGAATCTTAAATATATGAAGGACGGATATAGGGTAGTAGCAATAAGAAGTGATTATGAGACTATAGATTTAGGAAAAATAACTTTAAGTGAGCAAGGTAAGGGGGAATTTGTACTAAATTTAGAAGACAGGGATGCAGAAATAAAAGGTATTGCTTTATTATATGAAAAAACTGTACCTTTAATAGGATTCAAGGGAAATAAGATTGAAAACTATGAAGAAATATTATTTATGGGAGATGAAGATGAGTATATAGAAACAGATGATGAAGTTGAAGAATATGAAGAGATAGAATATATCGAGGTAGAAGATGATGAAGATGGAGAGTATGAAGAATATGAAGAAATAGAGTATATCGAGGTAGAAGATGACGATGACCTAGACGGATATGTTGATACTGATGATGGCGAATATGAAATTGATGATAATATTGATTATGACAACGGTGAAAACAAATATCATGAGTATAAAAATATAAATGATGATAACGGCTTAGAATATAATAGAACGAACAGAATTCCTAGACAAAACAAAACAATTAAAGAAAGAGTTAAGCAATATCGAAATCCAATCAACAAAACATCTCAAGATGTAAATTTTCAAGATCACATGAATGAAACTCAACAAGAAAGAAATACAAAATCACAAGGTGCTCTATTAATGCCTAGACAAATTAAAAAAGGGTTAAAATATTTTAGAGAAGTTAAGCCTTTTGTGGAGGACTATATAGATAATACTAGATGGTGGAAAATAGATATAACACCTGCAACTCTATGTGGTTATACAATGCCGTACTTAGGATATGTTAATAGTTTAAATTATACAATGTATAGTGATGCAATAATGCAATCCTATAAATATAGACATTATCTGTTCGGCGTTCAGTATGATGAATATAATAAGAGAAAAAACTATATTTATGCAGTACCAGGTAAAAAGGATGAACAACCAGATAAAGGTCATACAGGATTTACTATGTACCAACCTTGCGATAATAGAGGAAATAGCTTAGGTTACTGGTTATGTTATATAGACTCAAGAACTAGAAGTATTTTAAAATAGTCATTAAATTTAGAATCTATTGATAATAATTCAATAATCCTCTAAAATAGAATTTAAGACTATATATTTTGGAGGAGAAATTATGACAAATAATAAGAGACTTATAGATGAATTCTTAGAATTAGTACAGATAGACAGCCCATCTTCTAAAGAAGGAAATGTTGCTAAGGTACTAGTTAACAAGTTAGAAGAAATTGGTTTATCAGTAGAAGTAGATAATGCAGGGGAAATACATGGTGGCGAGACAGGAAATGTAATAGCTACATTAAAAGGAAATAGAGAGGGTAAAAAAATATTATTCAGTTCACATATGGATACAGTTAGTCCTGGGATAGGAATCAAACCTATAATAGATGAAGAAGCTGGAATAATAAAAAGTGATGGAACTACAGTTTTAGGTTCAGATGATAAGGCGGGAATAGCTGCAATATTAGAAGGATTAAGACATATAAAAGAAAATAATATAGAGCATTCAGATATAACAGTAGTATTCTCAATATGGGAAGAAGGCGGATTATTTGGAGCTAAGTCTTTAGATTACTCAAAGTTAGATGTAGATTACGGATTTGTTTTAGATAGTGGTGGCTCACCAGGAGAAATAATAGTAAAGGCTCCAGGTCAAGATAGAATAGCAGTTAAAATTAAAGGAAGACCAGCTCATGCAGGACTTCAACCAGAAGCAGGAATAAGTGCAATAATGGTAGCATCAAGAGCTATAGAAAATATGAACTTATTAAGAATCGATGAAGAAACTACTGCTAATATAGGTATAGTTAAAGGTGGAGAAGCTACAAATATAGTAATGCCAGAATTAGAAATAATTGCAGAAGCTAGAAGTTTAGATGAACAAAAATTAGATGCTCAAACAAGTCATATGATAGAAGTTTTCGAGAAAGCTGCAAAAGAGTTTGGTGCAGAAATAGAAGTAGAAATTTCTAGAATGTATTCACCACTTAATATAGATGAAAATGATGATATAGTAGAATTTACTAAAAAAGCATTTGCTAATCTTAATATACAAGGAAAAACTGCTTCTACAGGTGGTGGAAGCGATACTAATGTATTAAATAAAAATGGTATAAAAGCTGTAAATCTGGGTATAGGAATGAAGAAGGCTCATACTCTAGAAGAATATATTGCAATAGAAGATTTAATTAACTCTGCAAAAACAGTTATTGAAATAATTAAAGAAGCATAATAAAATAGATAGTATATAAAATTGGGCTATCTTAGAATATCCTTAATTAGTATCAAATAGATATTGGTTAAGTTAATATTTTGAGATATGCCCATTTTTACGTTTTTGGAGATTGAGAATTAATATTGAACGTAAAGAGTATGCAATATCATTAAATAATATAATATTATCAAAGAAATAATTAATGGAGGGATTATGGAAACAAGGTATGAAGAATCGAATAAAGTAACCAAGCAAGCAATAGCTTGGAATATACTACTTACAATTATAAAGATAGTTGCAGGCGTATTTGGTAGGTCTAGCGCAATGATAGCTGATGGATTACATTCTGCATCAGATATAATAAGTTCAGTAGGTGTACTATTAGGAAATTATATATCAGCAACACCAGTAGATAAGGAGCACAACTATGGACATGAAAAAGCAGAAACACTAGTATCATTCTTATTATCTATATTATTAATAGTTGTGTCAGGATCTATTGGTATAGAAGCAGTTAAATCTTTAGGAAATATACAGGGGATTGAGATACCAACAGTATTACCACTAGTAGTTGCTATAATATCAATTTTAATAAAAGAATATCAATACAGAATCACTATTAAAATAGCTAAAAAAATAAATTCTCCAGCATTAAAAGCGGATGCATGGCATCATAGGTCAGATGCTCTTTCTTCAGTAGCAGCATTTGTAGGTATAGGAGGAGCAATGCTAGGCTTTAAGGTTTTTGATCCTATAGCATCTATTGTTGTAGCGATATTTGTAGCTAAGGTAGGAATAGAGATTTTAGTAGGTGCAACTAATGAGCTTATGGATGTTTCTATAGATTTGGAACAAGAGGAACAAATCAAGGAAATAGCGAAAAATACTGAGGGTGTAAGAAACTTAGGGGAAATAAGAAGTAGAAAACATGGAGCAATGGCATATGTAGATTTAGTTATTTGTGTGGATGGAAATCTTACAGTAAGAGAGGGACATGATATAGCAAATCAACTAGAAAAAGATATCATAAGAGATATGGAATTTGTAAAAGGTATCACTGTTCATGTAGAACCATGTAATTATTGCCCCGGAAATACTTGTTTTAAATAATTATATATTAAAAAAAATCGAAAAAAGGTATATAATAATTCTATAACTAAGAAATAGTGGGGGTGCAATATGGCTAAAAAAAGAAAAATTAAGAAGAGTGCAATACTGCCACTTAGTTTGCTTATATTTTTCGCACTGTACTTTCTTTCGTTTTGGTGGTTTAGTAAAGAGCAAGGGAATGCTCAAAAAGTAGAAGTAAATACACAAGAGCAAAAAGAAGATACGAGATCATTATTAACACAGTTAAGATATAAGAAGAAGATATATCTTTCAGATGGAACTGTTAGCAACATAAGAGTTGAAGAAGACTATTGGGATGAATTAGATTATATACTAGCAGAATTGAAGGAAGTAAGAACTCCAGAATCCTATAAAGAAGTATATAGTGGATATTCTGATGATGGAATTAAATTCTCGACAGACTTAAATTACTTAAGGATTTATACTGTAAATCAAGAATCATACTATAAAATTCCAGTAGACTCAAAAGAAGAATTTACTAATGTATTAAATAAAAGTATTTATACATCTTTTGGATTTATAACTCAGTATAAGAATTGGGAAAGTGTAAGTATAACCTATGGTGAGAAGACCAAAAAGATTCATAAGTGGAAATATGATGATTTATCATATAAGATGGCATCAAAAAGAATAGTAGGAAAAGTCCAGCCAGAGAAAAGTAAAGAAAGAAGTGAATACAACTTTACAATAGCAATAAAAATAAAAGGACAAGATATAACAGTAGAAACTATGGGAGAAGATTATGTAAAAATAACATCTCATAAACTACAGTCATACTATGAGGTACACAATGCTTTATATGAATATATAAAAAATGATATATTCAAGATAAAATAAAAGGTCGGTTAAAACCGACCTTTTATTTTTATTATTTATTTTTCTTCAGTTAATAAATCTGCTATTTGGTATACTGTACCAGCACCAGCAGTTATAACTAAATCGTTAGGTTCTGCATTTTCACGAATATATTGTGCAATATCTTCAAATTTACTTATATATATAGCATCCACATTATTATGATATAGCTTTTCAACTAAATCCTTAGAATGTATATCACCTGGGTCATCTTCTCTAGCTGCATAAATATCAGTTATTATAACTTTGTCAGCAGAATAGAAGGCTTCAGCAAAGCTATCTAAAAGAGCCTTAGTTCTAGTATAAGTATGAGGTTGGAATATGCACCATAAGTTATTTTTGTTTAGCTTTTTAGCCGCTGCTAATGTAGCTTTTAATTCAGTTGGATGATGTGCATAATCATCTATAACTAAAACATCCTTATAATAACCTTTAGTTTCAAATCTTCTTCCAACACCTTTGTATAGAGTTATATTTTTTCTTATAGTTTCTAAATTTATTCCAGAAACGTAAGCAGTCATTATAGCCGAAGTAGCATTATAAATATTGTGAAGTCCTGGTACCGATAACTCAAAAGTACCTAGGTTTTCACCTTTGTATTCTAATTCGAATACACCATATCCGTTATCGTTAAAGCTTATATTTTTTATAATAGTATCATTACCTTCATTTCTACCATACTTTATGATACTAGCTTTAACTTCATGTAAAATATCAACAGTATTATTATCATCGCCATTTATGATGAAGAAGCCATCTTTAGGTAGAAGCTTTCCAAATTTATTGAAAGAAGCTTTTATCTCATCTAATCCAGAGAAATAATCAAGATGATCTTCTTCTATATTTAATACTATAGATATTTTAGGATTGAAGTTAAGGAAACTATCAACATATTCACAAGCTTCTGTTATAAAGTGATCAGAAGATCCTATCTTAACATTACCGCCTATGACACTTAAGTTACCACCAACTAATATAGTAGGATCTAACTGTGCATATTCAAAAATAGTAGACAGCATAGATGTAGTAGATGTTTTTCCGTGAGTACCAGAAACTGCTATAGAGTTCTTGTATTCTCTCATCACTTGTCCTAAGAAAGCTGCTCTATCCATAGTAAGTATATTTTTTTCTCTTGCAGCTACAAGCTCTTGATTATCAGGATGTATTGCTGCTGTGTAAACCACCATATCTATGTTCTCAGATATATTTTCCTTGCATTGTCCAACATGTATGTTAGCCCCTTGGCTTCTTAGCTTATCTAAAAGATAAGACTCATTCATATCAGATCCAGAAACTTTATATCCTTTGTTAAGGCATATTTCCGCTAATGCGCTCATGCTTATGCCACCAATTCCAATGAAGTGTATATTCATAATAAAACCACCTTTCTTCATAATTAAGTTCTACAATATGAACTATTTATGTGGTATAATAATATAATGTTCAATATTTTATTAGAAATGTACATATACTATATATATACAATATATTTAAAAATGCTTTAAAACATAACTATAATTATATCATAATAAGTAAGGTTATGCATTACTTAGTTTACGTATAAATTAACAAAGACTTTAGGAGGTAGAGCTCAATGAAATTTAAGAGAACGGAAAGAATTGGAGCTATAGTAAAAATACTATCTGATAACCCAAATAAGATATATACATTAAGCTATTTTACAGAGAAATTCAATGCTGCAAAATCAACAATAAGTGAAGATTTATTAGTTGTAAAAAATGTTTTTGAAAAGTTAGAATTAGGTAAAGTTATAACTATTTCAGGAGCTGCTGGAGGAGTTAAGTATATACCTAAAACATCTAAATCAGAGAATGAAGAATTTTTAATGGATTTATGTAAAAAAATAAGTGACCCCTCTAGATTACTTTCAGGAGGATTCTTATATCTAATAGATTTAATATATGATCCAAGCATAGCATCGAAGATAGGGAAGATATTTGCATCAAATATTGATTACTCTGAGGCTGACTATGTAGTAACAATGGAAACAAAGGGAATACCTATGGCTCTTATGACAGCTAAGGCTATGAATTTACCTTTAGTTATAATTAGAAAGGACATAAAAGTATCAGAAGGTCCAACTTTGAGTATGACATATGTAAGTGGGAAGTCGAAAGTTGAGAGTATGAGTTTACCAAGAAAAGCTCTAAAACCAGGAAGTAAAGTTATTTTAATAGATGACTTCATGAGAGGTGGAGGAACTATAAAAGGTATGATGAATCTAATGAATGAATTTGGGGCAGAAGTAATAGGTTCAGGAGTATTCATATCAACAACTACACCAGAAGATAAAATGGTACAAGATTACATATCATTAATACAATTAGATGTAGATGGTGAAAAGATAAGCGTAGAGCCAAATTTAAAAACTTTTAGAGATGAGTATAGAAATATAGAGATAGAGGAAAATGAGGAAATAGAGAGATTTGTTGAAGAAGACGAAAGTTTATTTGATGAAGAATAATAAAAAATAAATATTTTAAAAAATAAAAAGGAAATTTTAAAACAATATAGAATTACTATTATTAGTAATAAACAATTTATATTAATATAAACTAATTTTGTCAAAATTAAAAGGGGGATATTGAGGTATGAACATTACTGACGTAAGAGTGAGAAAAATAACTGATGAAGGGAAAATGAAATGTATAGTTTCAATAACTTTCGATAATCTATTTGTTGTACATGACATAAAGGTTATAGAAGGTCATAATGGGCTATTCATAGCTATGCCAAGTAGAAAAGTAGGGGAAGGAAACTTTAGAGATATAGCTCATCCAATAAATGCTGAGATGAGACAAGTTCTAGAGGAAGCTGTATTAAAAGCTTACCATGAAGCAGTTGCTCAATTAGAAGTAGCAGCAGAATAGTAAACAAATAACATTATTTAGTAATAAATTAGTATGGATGAGCCGAACTATTCGGCTCTTTTTTATTGGAAAAAACACTTTAATGACTGTACTTTTAGTAAGAAAAGTGCTATATTAGTTAGAGAAATGAAGAAATTGTATACAGAATATCAGAATGACATAATAGAATATAATATATATAGATTAATTAAAAAGGAGTCAAATCATGAACTTTAAAGCAATAATTCTTGCGGCAGGTAAAGGGACTAGAATGAAGTCTAAATATCCTAAAGTAATACACAAAGTATGCGGAAAAGAAATGGTAAATCACGTTATAAATGTTTCTCAAAAATCAGGAGTAAACGATATAGTAGTGATTTTAGGACACGAAAGTGATGTTGTAAAAGAAAGACTTCCTAAGAACAGTATGATAGCAATGCAAACAGAGCAATTAGGAACTGGGCATGCTGTTAAAATGGCAAAGGAATACATAAATGATGAAGATACAATAGTAGTTTTATGTGGAGACACTCCATTAATAAAAGAGGATACTTTAAGAAGGTTATTTGCATATCATCTAGAAAATGAATATCATGCAACAGTTTTAACAACTAAAGTAGAAAATCCAACTGGATATGGAAGAATAATAAGAGATAATAATGAAGATTTATTAAAGATAGTAGAGCAAAAAGATGCAAATGAAGAAGAAAAAGCTGTAAAAGAAATAAATTCAGGAATATACTGCTTCAATGGAAAATCTTTAAGAGAATCTTTAGACTTAATAGATAATAACAATGCTCAAGGAGAATACTACTTAACAGACACTATATACATAATGAGAGATAGAGGTCAAAAAGTAGGAGCATACAATGGTTCTACAATAGAAGAACTTATGGGAGTAAACTCTAGAGTAGAATTATCAAAAGCAGAAGAAATAATGAGAAAAAGAATAAATGAATCTCATATGGTCAATGGTGTAACTATAATAGATACTAATTCTACATATATAGAATCTGATGTTGAAATAGGAAATGACACTATAATATATCCAGGAGTTATGTTAAAAGGAAACACTAAAATAGGAAGTAATTGCATTATAGAAATGAATTCAGCTATAGAAAATTCAACTATTGGCGATAATACAGAAGTGAAGAATTCAACTGTAATAGATAGCGTAGTTGGAGAAAATACAACAGTGGGACCATATGCTTACTTAAGACCAAAAAGTAATATAGGAAACAATGTAAAAATAGGAGACTTCGTAGAAGTTAAGAATGCTATAATAGAAGATAATTCAAAAGCCTCTCATCTATCTTACATAGGAGATGCTCATGTAGGAAAAGATGTTAATATAGGATGCGGTGTTGTATTTGTTAATTATGATGGAAAAAATAAATTTAAATCTGTAGTAAAAGACGGAGCTTTTATAGGCTCTAACTCTAATTTAGTTGCACCAGTAACAGTAGAGGAAGATGGATATATAGCTACAGGTTCGACAATAACAAATGATGTACCTAAGGGAGCTTTAGCAATTGCAAGAGAAAGACAAGTTGTTAAAGAAGGATGGGTAGAAAAGAAAAGATCAAAAGACAACCAATAAATTAATTAGATTATTATTTTTAGAATTAGTCTAAAAATTATAAAATACAAATCACAAAATATATATCAAAAGTTAAAATTTTCGGGAGGATAAGCAATGAATACTAGCGGAAGTGAAATTAAAATAATTTCAGGAAACTCGTCTAAAGAGTTAGCACAAAATATAGCTGATTATATAGGTGTACCTGTAGCAGATTGTACAGTAGGAAAGTTCAGCGATGGAGAAATATCTGTTAACATGAATGAAACAGTTAGAGGATGTGACGTTTTCGTAGTTCAATCAACTAACAGTCCAGTAAATGATAACTTAATGGAGTTATTAATAATGATAGATGCACTAAGAAGAGCATCAGCTGGTAGAATAACAGCGGTAATACCTTATTACGGATATGCAAGACAAGACAGAAAAGCAAAATCAAGAGATCCTATCACAGCTAAATTAGTTGCAAACTTAATAACAGCAGCAGGAGCAGATAGAGTATTAACTATGGACTTACATGCAGCTCAAATCCAAGGATATTTTGATATACCACTAGACCACTTATTAGGTGGAAGTATATTAGCTGATCACTTCAACCAAAAAGGTATAGAGGATTTAGTAGTAGTATCTCCGGACCTTGGAAGTGTTACAAGATCTAGAAAGTTCGCAACAACATTAGATGGAGAAGTTCCTCTAGCTATAATAGACAAAAGAAGACCTAAGGCTAATGTTTGTGAAGTCATGAATATAATAGGTGATGTTAAAGGAAAGAACGTTATATTATTAGATGACATGATAGACACAGCTGGAACAATAACTAATGCAGCTAATGCTCTTAAAGAATTTGGAGCTAAAGATATATATGCTTGTTGTACTCACGGAGTATTATCAGGACCTGCTATAGAAAGAATAGACAATTCTGCTATAAGTGAGTTAATAGTATTAGATACTATACAACTTCCTGAAGAAAAGAGAATAGATAAGATAAAAGTTCTTTCAGTAGCTCCTTTATTTGGAGATGCTATAAAGAAAATATTCTCTAATGAATCTATAAGTGTTTTATTCTAATTAAATAGTGGACTTGAATTAAGGATTATCCTTTATTCAAGTCCTTTTTATATGTAAAAAATAATTGGTAGTGAAAAGTATACTAAAGTATAAAAGGTAGTTGCTAAAAAGTGGAAAATAATATATTCTTTATGTATAAAAGAATTAATAAAAAGTAGAAATCAAGGAAATATATCTTATATGTGGGCGCTTGAGATATATGGAGATATTAGTGCAACCGGCTATATTATAAACAATTTTATTGTGATTATAATATAGCCTTTTTATATATAAGCAGTTAAATTTAGTAAAAAATGGTATAATATACGGTACGATAGTAGAATTGAAAATAATACAATAGTAGTATTTAAATTAATAAAAATGAATAAAGTTAGGTTATAAAAAGAGGTGAATATATGATTAGTTACACTAAAAGGCGACTAGGAGATATTCTAGTAGAAGCTGAAAAACTAACATCTTATCAGTTAGCACAAGCGTTAAAGGCTCAAAAAACTATGGGAAAAAAGTTAGGAGAAGTAATAGTTGAACTTAACATTCTGGATGAAGATGATATTATTGATGCTATAGAGAAGCAAACGGGTATAAAGAAGGTTAATTTAAATGAGATAGAGTTCGATAAAAGAGTTATCAAGTTAGTATCTCAAGGATTATGTGAAAAATATACATTAATACCTTTTGGAATAGAAGAAAATAAAGTGAAAATTGCATTTTCTGATCCACTTAACATATATGCAGTAGATGATATATCTATATCAACTGGATTTGAAGTTGAATCTTATATAAGTGATAAAGCCAATATAAGTAAATTTATTCAAGTTCATTATAGTTCAGAAAAAATGAATTTAGCAGCAGAAGAATTGTCAAAAGAAAGTTTAGAATCTCAGTATATATCTATTGATGTTGAAGGTTTAGATGATGTTAAAAGTGCTCCAGCTGTAAAGATGGTAGAATACTTATTTGCAAATGCAGTTGAGATGAGAGCATCAGATATACATATTGAGCCTTTTGAAAATGAAGTGAGAATAAGATATAGAATTGATGGACAGTTACAGACTATAAACTCTTTACCAAAGGAAAGCTTAGGTCCATTAGTAACAAGAATCAAAATATTATCTAATTTAAATATAACAGAAAAGAGGGTCCCTCAAGATGGTCGTGTTATTGCTCAAATAAATGGGAAAAGAGTGGATCTTAGAATATCAATATTACCAGTAGTAAACGGGGAAAAAATAGTTATAAGGGTTCTTGATAGTAGTAGTTTTAAAATAGGAAAACAACACCTAGGTATGGATGAAGAAAATATAACTAGATTAGAAAGAATTATATCAAGCCCTCATGGAATAGTGTTAGTTACAGGTCCAACGGGTAGTGGTAAATCTACGACTTTATACACTATATTAAATGAATTAAATTCATCAGAAGTTAATATTGTTACAGTAGAAGATCCAGTAGAGTATACATTAAATGGAATAAACCAAGTGAATGTGAACAATAAGACAAACCTTACTTTTGCTAGTGGATTAAGAAGTATACTAAGACAGGACCCAGACATAGTAATGATAGGAGAAATTAGAGATGAAGAAACTGCTAAAGTAGCAACTAAAGCAGCAATAACAGGACATTTAGTTTTAAGTACACTTCATACTAATGATGCTCCTTCAACAATAACAAGATTAATTGATATGAATATAGAACCTTATTTGGTATCAACGGCTATTTCAGGGGTAATAGCCCAAAGACTTATAAAAAAGATATGTCCACATTGTAAGTATGAGTATAATGCAACAGAATATGAAAAGAAAATTTTACAAAACGATACAAGTACAGCGGTAAAGCTGTATAAAGGAAATGGATGTGGACACTGTAATTATACTGGATACCTAGGAAGAACAGGTATATATGAAATTATGGAAATATCAAGGGAGCATAGAGATTATATTAATATAAGTAGAGATCCGAATATTCTAAAAGATATATCTATAAAAAATGGTATGGAAACATTAGAAGAGAACTGCAAAAAATTAGTTCTTAAAGGGACAACTACTGTTAATGAACTTGCTTCAATAACTATGATGAAAAATATATAAGAAAGGGATGAAATTAAGGTGCCTAAATTTGAATATAGAGCTATAAGCCCTTCAGGAGAAAAGATAACGGGTATACATGAGTCTAATTCTAAGTTTGAAATAACTGATATGCTACGCTCCAATGGATATTATCCGTTAAAAATAGAAGAAAAAATAGAAAGTAGAAATATTGAAATTAATATTTTCCAAAAAATAACTATAAAGGATATTGCCATATTTTGCAGACAATTTTACACAATGCTAGATGCAGGATTAACTGTAAATGCTGCATTAGAAATACTAGCACAGCAAACTCCTAACAAAAAACTTAAAGATATAATTAAATTGGTAGAGGATGATGTTAAAAGAGGAGAAACTTTATCATCTGCTATGGGTAAGTATCAAGATGCATTCCCAAACCTGTTAATCAATATGATTGAAGTTGGAGAAGAAAGTGGAAATTTAGATACAATAATGCTTAGAATGTCAGATCAGTATGAAAAAGATAATAAGATAAACAACAAAGTTAGGGTTGCGATGATATATCCATCAATATTGGCTGTAGTAGCAGCCTTAGTAGTTGCAGTACTTATGGTTTTTGTAATTCCGTCGTTTATGGAAACCTTTGAGTCTATGGGAACTGAACTGCCTGCAATAACAAAGTTATTAATGTCTATAAGTGGATTCATAAGTAGTAATATATTATTTATTACTCTGACAATAGTTATACTTTCAGTGCTATTTAGAATTTATGCTAAAACAGAACATGGTATGCAGACAATCGGATACTTAAAACTTAATTTACCAATAATAGATAAGCTAAATGAAAAGATAATAGTTTCACGATTTACAAGAACTATGTCTCTTTTAATGTCTAGTGGAATTCCAATGATAAGATCATTAGAGCTAATTGCAGATATAGTAGGTAATAAAATTGCAGAGGAAATTATATTAAAAATGAGAGAATCTGTAGTTAGAGGAGAGGGAATATATAAACCAATAAGTAAGAGTAATATATTTCCTAAAATGATGGCCACCATGGTAAAAATTGGAGAAGAATCAGGGACACTAGACGACATAATGTATAAAACAGCTGACTTTTATGATGATGAGTTAGAGAGTCAAATACAAGCTACCTCAGCAATGATAGAACCAATACTTATAGTTGTTATGGGTGTAGTAGTAGGTTTTATAGTAGTATCAATAATGTTACCAATGACGAGTATGTATGATAGTATATAGAAATTAAAATACAAAGAGGTGCGAATAGTGGAAGCTAAAAAAGTGAGTTTAAAAGAACTTATGAGTATGGATATAAAAGATTTAATTAAAAATAAAAACAAAAAAAATAAGAGTAAACCCAAAAAAGAGAAGGAATTAAAAAGAGAAATAATTTCATTTGATATAGGGAGTGACTACACAAAGATAGTAGTAGGAAAATATTATAAAGGAAAGTTAAGTATAAGTAATTACTTAGAATTTGAAACTCCAAAAGATAGTGTTAACGATGGTTTAATTATAAATGAAAAAATCTTAGCAGATAAAATCCAAATATTACTTAATGAGAATAAAATAAAAGCAAAGTATGCAAGCTTTACAACAAATTCAACGACTATTATAAATAGAGAAATTATAATACCAAAAGTAGATGAAGATGAAGTTGAAAGTGTAATAAAATTTGAGATGGAACAATACCTACCAATAAATCTAAATGATTATATTGTTCAATATATTGAATTAGATGAGGTAGAACAAGAAAATAGTAATAAATTAAAAGTATATGTTATAGCATACCCAGAGAAGATGGCTAGAGGTTATTATGATATACTAAAAGTTCTTAAGTTAAAGCCAGTATCTCTTGATGTAGCATTTAATTCATTAAGTAAATTAATTACATGTACAGATAAAGTTAATGAAGATTCATATGATGCTTCATTAACAAATGTATTTATAGATATAGGATCAAGCTTTACGTCATTGAGTATTTATAAAAATGGAAAATTAGATTTTACAAGGATAATTAGAAGTAATTATATTGATACAACATATGATGAAATGATATTTATACAGAATTTATCGGAAGAAATAGAAAGAATAATAAGATTCTACAATAACAAATACATAGGCAATAAGATAGATGGGATTTATATACTAGGAGGAATATCTAGTTTATATAATATTCACGAATACATAGGCGAAAAAATCAATATCCCAACTAAAAAAATAAATAATATAAAATTTAATGAAGCTAATATAAGTATTGATAATATAGAAAATTATTTAAATGCAATTGGAGCCTTAATTAGGTCTTAAGGGGGAAATATGGCAGATATAAACTTTTTTAAACATTACGAACATTTAAAAAAAGACTCATCAGATAAGTATACGTATGTTACAGCAGGATTAGTAGGTGCTTTAATAATAGTGAGTGCTTCTATTAATATTGCAAAAATTCACTTATATAATAAAGAAATAGAAATATATAATTCTAAATTAAATGCAGAAGATGTGCAAAGCAAAATAAAAACTGCAGAAGAGGTAAATGCAAAATTAGATATATTATCTAAATATGAAACACAAATAGATGATGTAATCAATTCTATAAATACAAGAGAAGTTGTATCAATAGATGTAATAGATAAAATTAGTTCAACAGTACCATCAGATGTATCATTTGAGAGTATGAATATAAGTGAAGGGACTGTTAATATAGAAGCAATTTCAAATACTAGATCATCTATAGGAGAACTAGAAAATAGGCTTAAAAAATTAGATATATTACAAGATGTCTATGTAGGGACAATATCTGAAAATACATCGCTAGAAGGGATGTTTGCATTCAATATAAAATGTACACTGAAAGGAGGAAACTAAACTATGAACATAAGTAAAAGGGAGAAGGTTATGTTAAGTTCTTTAGGGATTGTTCTTGTGGGAGTCTTATACTATCAGTTTATATACATGAAACAAATTGAGAAAGTAGATACTTTAGAAATCAAAAGAAATGAAGTGGAAACTAAATATAATGAAGTTATGGATACAATTATGGCTTTAGAACAAAAACAAAATAGAATAAGCTCTATGTATTCAACTTTAGATATGAAGGCATCTAAATATTATTCATATATAGTTCAAGAAAATATAATATTAGATATTAATAAAATGCTAATAGATAGTGAACTTACTGGAGATTTAAGTTTTACAGAATTAGAAGTTAAAGAAGTAGAAAAAAATAGTAGTATAGATACGAACAAACAAAATGGAAGTATAAATACATTGGTAGAAAAGTATGAAAATATAGGGAAATCATTAAAAACACAATCTAATATAGATATACAAAATAATAATTTAGTTGAAGAAGATTTATCTAAAACAGATGAAGAAAATATAAATGAAGATACTCAAAGTAGTGAAGCTTCTGCTACTATAGAACAAATGTATGTATCGCTTACGTATAAGGGAACTTATTCTCAGTTAAAATCATTTATAAAAAAAGTAGAGAGAAGTAATAAAAAAATAGTAATAACAAATTGTAGTATAACAACAGATGCAGATAATAAGGTTTCTGGAAGTATGAACCTTGAATTTTATGCAATACCTAGCATAGGAGATATAAAATCATATTATGAAAATTGGGATTTGGACTCAGAGTCAGGAAAGGAAATACCATTTAATTCTATGAATGCACCTGTAGGGTATAAGGGTTCGTCTGAAAAGAATATAGAGAGTGATTTTGTAATTGCAGTAAAACCAAAAGCTTCAGATATACCAACTGTAACAATAGGTAAAGGTGAAGATACTAAGGGTACTACATATATAGAATCAGATAATTCTGGTATTGAAAGTATTGAAATAGAATTAAAAAATGATAGAGATAAATATTATTATTCATATAAAACATCTACTAAATCATATCCAGGGTCAAATAAAGTAGAGAAGTTTACTCCTATAGAAGATGTTATAAATATAAATATAAGCAGTCAAGAGAGACTGAATTCAGATGATAAATCGGGAATTAAGTTGACTGTAAAAAATAATACAGATAGAAAAATTAACATAAATGTAATTGATGATGATAAAGAAAGACCAAGGGTAAGTATATCAGGCATAGGGTCTAATATAAGTGTTGTTAATAAGTAGGTGAATTATGGCTAAAAAAAATAATAAAGGATTTAGTCTTATTGAAATTATTATCAGTCTTGCCATTGCATCTATAATGATACTGAGTGGATATCAATTAATTATTAATGCAGTAAAATTAAATAAAAAAGGTGAAGATAGACAGCAAGCCAACTTAGTGGGACAACAAGTAATAGAAGAAATTAAGACTATTGATGATAGAAATATATCAACTAATTTATTGACAATAAACGAAAATTTAATTTTAACAGGAACAATAAATGGAAATATAAATGAGTATAAAGGAACTTTATTAGATGAATCTGGCGAATATGACGTAAATATATTTATGGAAAAAGAAGATGTAGAGTTTAAGGAAAATAATTATAACAGTGAAATCAATTACGATTTAAGATATGACATCTCCAATGCCAATGATAATTTAGTTATAAAAAATAGTGAAAATCATAGTGTAAGTAACATTAGTTTAAATGATAATAAAAATTTCAAGATAATTTTAGAAAATTCTGACAAATTAGATGGTAATGTAGATATAGATAATAATTGTAATGAAGTTACTTTAAATATAAAATCTAAAGATGAGATTTTTTTAGATTTTACAAATTATAATTTTAATAAAGATATAGATATAGAAATATACAATAACTTAGATAAAAAATTGAAGATATATATTCAAAAACCAATGAATACATATTCTAACGTTAATGCAAGAAGTATAATTGGATTGATAGAAATTTATAATAATCCAATTTTTGAAAAAATAGGGTATTCATATAAAGTAAAAGTTATTGTTAAAAAATATAAAAATATATTATTTGAGGGATATACAAATAAAAATATGAAAAAAGAAATAAATGAAAATTAGAGGTGATTAAGTGAAGAAAAATAATAAAGGCTCTAGTTTAATCACTGTAATAATAATAATGGCTGTAGTATTTATTACAGGAACAGCGATATTGAGTCTTTTAAATGTTAATTATAGAATTAGAGTAAAAGAAAACAGAAGGCTACAAAACTTATATGC
This sequence comes from Romboutsia faecis, assembly GCF_014323405.1. GTDB lineage: Bacteria > Bacillota > Clostridia > Peptostreptococcales > Peptostreptococcaceae > Romboutsia_E > Romboutsia_E faecis. The sequence continues at coordinate 34,595 of NZ_JACRWE010000009.1, forward strand.
TTCAGAAGCCGGAGTAGATACTGCTTATAATATAATTGCTAAAACGTTTGAAGTAGCAATAGATAAGGCTTACACAGAGGTGAAAAATCTAGAAGATTTCAATGAATTAAGTGAAGAAGAAAAAGATAAGATGTTTAAAATGAACTTTAAAAATTTTATATCTAATAACAAATACATAAATTCATCTGGAGAAAAAAATCATATGTATGACTTATTCAAAGATACGGTAGAAGGATTAAAATATGTGTCTATTGGATTAGATGGAGATATTAACTATAGCGATGTAGAATTTGATTTTTATGAAGGTAAAAGTGAAATCCAAGAACCTTTATTAAGTATCTTAGATACTTCTAAATTAAATGATGAAAATAATGAATACGAATTAGATTTATCTTCAGAGTTTTATACAAATGATTCAACAGGAGAGAATAAAAGGATAATTGAATTAACTTATGATATAAAAATACCTAATTTTGAGGATATTACATTAAACATTACCGATAAAGAATCTGTAAAACAAGAATTTAAAAGTAAAGCAATAATTACAGATAAGAACATAGTATTTAATAATGGAGCTACTATAAATGGAGACATATTTGCACTAGGAAGCAATAAGGCTGAAAACTTAGAAACTAAATATAATGGTGGAATAAAATTTATAAATAACCAAGACTTAGAGTCAAACTTGATAAATGTAAATGGTAATATGTACACTTCAAATACATTTAGTTTAGTTCAAAATGCAAAAGTAAATATAAATGGAAGTTTGTATGCAGGAAATGTGTATATAGGTGACGGAGAATCTAAAGTTTTTGAAGGTAAAAATAATAATCTTTATATAGGAAATAACTCATCAAATAATATAGATGATTTAGACAGTGAAGTAGTTCTCAATAACGATTTAGTTATAAATTCAATAAATAGTAATATTACTATAGATAACTTTTACGGAATAAATGATATTACTATTAATGAAAATGGTAAAGAGGTTAAAAGTTCAAGTAGTATAATTGTAAATAATAACTCAGAAGAATCTACTGATTATTCCAATCTTACTATAAAAAATAATGCATATATTATGGGATCAGCATATATAAATGCCAAGAATAGCAAAGGTAAATATTATCAAACTGGAGAATCAACAGCAGTTAATGGAAATTATATTGCATATACAGTACCATTAGAGGGTAATGATTTTGAAAGTATTGAATTTGAATACTACGATACTTTACAACTAGTGGAAAAATATAAAAATGATAAAGGCTCAAATTTGACAGTATCAGATAAAAGTGAATACTTTGATAGATTTGCAGCAGAAAACAAGGACTTACTCAATCATGGTGGGATTAATTTTCTAAATAAAGAAAATGTAAAGGCTATTGGATCTGTGATTTATAAGAATGAAGATGATTCAGTAGGAGTATTAGAAAGTAGATATATAATATCTAATGATTCAGTGATAAAAAATAAAAAAAATAAATACATAAAATATGTATACAATATGGGAACAGAAGTAACAAATGATGAAGATAGTCCTAAAAAAGTATCAGATTATCTAATAAGCTTAAAAGAATATATTCCTGTACAAAAGATTAATTTAGATGAAGTCGCAATAATAAGTGATGATAAAGAAATTACAATTACAACAGAAAATAATATTGGTAAGATAACTGTAGGTAATGAAACAATAACATTTGATGATAATGAAATTAAAGCTGTTATAGTTACTAATTCAGAAGTAAATATAGATGGAAATGTGAATTTTACTGGAACGATAATTAGTACAGAAGATGTTAGTGTAAAGAATGGAACATTTGAATATTCAAGTATTAGCTATGATGAAAAAACTGTACAAAGAATAATTGCAAATAACTATAGTGCTTTTAAGAACTTAGGAATACTATCAGGGAAAAACTCTAATAGCACATCCTTAGTATCAGAAAATAAATATCAGTATGATATTAAACGATATATAAAATCAAAAAATTGGAAGATAGAAAAGTAGAGGATAATAATATTGAAAAGAGATTCTAAAGGAATGACATTAATAGAAATTTTAATTGCATTATCAATTATAACAGTTGTTTTGACTATCGCTTATAGTATACAAATATCAAGTATAAAAATATTATCAAAAACAGAAATAAAAACTATGTTACAAACTGAATCACAAGTAATACAGAACGAAATAAACAAAATAGGAATGCAATCCTCGGGTGTTATAGAAGCAATTGATGTAAATGATAATGATATATTGGATGATATAACAAAGTCTAATGTATTTACAAAAGTAAAATCATTATCTTTAATTGAATATTTGGATGGTGATAAATACATCCATGAATTTAAGATAGAAGATAGTATTTTAAGTCTTGTAACTATAGAACCTGACAAAACCGTAAAGAAAGAATTATCAACTTACGTTGATAGTATAAATATAAAACCGATTAAAGATTCCTTAAAGAATAGTGAATCCATAGAGATAGAGATTATACTTTATAAAAATAAAGGATTTAATAATATAAATTATAAAATTCCAATTTTAATTAATTTCAGAAATAAGTAATACATACGTAAGGGGGAATACATATTTTATTCTACAATACAAACAAAAATAAAATGAAGATACTTCCAATTTTAATGTCAATAATAATATTTTTATCATCTTCAATAAATATACACGCAGAAAATGTAGATACAAATAATTTAGATAATCAAAAAAATAGTGATTTAAAACCTAAGATAGATGTTAACTACTTAGGAACAACTCCTAGTGAAATAGTAGAAGGTCAAGAGTTTGAAGTTAGTTATGAGATTATACCTCATCCATTTCAAAATAATCAGTCTAAGCCTAAAGAAATAGTGTTAGTACTGGATGCCTCAGGAAGTATGAGTGAAACCACTACATGTTCTCATGGACAGTCTAAAAATCATTACATATACATAAACAATGGTGTTGAGGAGGTATGTAGTGATGTTAAGACTGATTATTGCATTACACATAAAAAAACAGGAAGTCATTGGGATGGACTTAAAAGATGTACTGAAAAACGAGTAACTTATTGTACAGAGCATGAAACTTCAGATAATCATGAATATTGTCAAGAAGAGAGAACTAGAATAGGACAACTTAAATTGGCAGCGAAATCATTTATAGAAAAAATGAGAGAAGTAAATGATTTGAGTCTAGGAATAGTAGTATATTCCAGTGAAGCTACGATAAATCCAATATCAGTAAATGGAACCAAAACAGTAACAACAACTAGTGGAAGTAGGCATAGTGTTCCAAATTATATATCGTTGCCTAATACAAATTTTTTAGATATAAATGATGATAGATTATTTAATATGATAGATAATCTAAAAGCTTCAGGAGGTACTAATACAGGGGAAGGATTAAGGAAGGCAGAGTATTTATTAAAACAAGGAGATAGCAATGCAAATAAGACTATAATTTTAATGTCAGACGGATTGCCTACTTTTTATTCTACGCATAAAAAAAGTAACAATAAATATGAAGAGTATACAAATATAGATAATAGTACACCACTTATATCTGGACCAGGAAATGGAACATCTACAGATAGTACAAATTATGCTAAAACTATAGGTTATAAGATAAGAGCTAATAATCCAAATATATTCTCAATAGGATATGGTTTAGGAAGTAGCACATCTGAAGGAAATAGAACTTTACAAGATATACATAAATCTATGGGTGGAGTAGTGAATTTAAATAATCCAGAGGATCCTCAAAATACTTTTTTTGCAACTAATGATGGCGCGATAAACTCTATTTTTAAAAAAATAGCAGATGTACTAATACAATCCTATACTATAAATGATGCTAGTTTAAATCTGAATTTATCAGATAGTATAACTGTAGTAGATGGTTTAGATAGTATAACTAGTAATGGACAAACAAAAAAATTAGATCCAATAATATATAATTTAGGGGAAAATAATTGGTATACGGCGGAGAGACAAATTATAACTTTTAAAGTTAAGGCAACTAATACTGGAAATATGCAACTTTACAAAAATGATGGGACATTCACATATAAAGATATTAATGGTATAGATATAGAGGTTCCCATAAAGAATCAAAGTATTAATATAAATCCATATATACCATCTGAGGCAGAAAAGTTGAAATTTGAATTTAAGACAATGCCTACAGATTATCTTATAGGAGATACTGTAAATGGAAAAGCTACATATATTCATTCTGGAACAAAAACAGTAACATTTAAAAATGCAAAATTTAATGATATTATATTACCTTCGAATATTGTATTAGAAGATTCAACAATTAATGAACTAAATTTTGGACAAGTATCATCTACAACAACTAAAGATATTAGTTTTAAGGTTAATGATTTAGAAGAAATAAATATAAATGATCCTGTTCAGTATTCATTACAAGGAAACTATTCTTATACAATTACCAATAAATATGGTAATAATACGCAAGAATCAGGAACATCTTCAACAATGATAAATGTAAAAAGAGGGCAAGTTAGAGTAAAGGTATTAGACCAAGCTGGTAATGATATATCTAGCTTATCTAAAGTGTTAATAAGTGGTAAATCATTACAAGAAAATGAAGGTGAATTAAAGGATGGCTATATATTATACAATACTATTTCTAGTGGAAACTATAAATTGACTATAAAAGAATTGCCAGAAGGATGTGAACCTAAGGAAGGTCAAAATACCGGGAATGTAATTGTTAGTTATGAAAATAATATAGCCGAATATATTTTTCATGTTAATGGAATATATGAAGAACTGATCACTTCAGATATAGATGTTGAGTTAATAGAAGCAACACCTAATCCAACGTATTTAGGTAGTGAAGTAAATGTCACATATGAGATTAAACCAAAAGACTTTATTATAGAAGATAACTCAAATGATATAGGTATGATAGATGAAGCTATATTTGTAGTAGATCTATCATCGGGTATGAATAGAAGTAATATAATGAGCCAATTAATAAATAATATTCATAATGTGATATTACAAAGCTCTAAAATAAAAGATAGTGATATTAAATTTGGTTTGGTTGGTTACAATAGTGAGGCTAATTTTCCTGATGATCAATATTATAAATTATTTAATAAAAATGAAAGAAATCAATTCAATGATAATGTTGTGAAGCAAATGAGTGCCAGTAATAATATTTCAGATAGAAATATTACTAGTGGAATAAAAAAAGCAGATGAACTATTGCAAAAAAACAATGATCAAGGTGTTAATCAAGCGATTATATTACTAACAGGGGGTTCTATAAACAATATAGATGCTAACTATATTAAGGAAATAAAAAACAGAGGTTATAAAGTAATAAGCGTAGACTTGAGTGATAAAAGCAACGCAAATATAAATGGAACACCTGTAAATTATATGGGAGATGAAAGTTTAAAAAATTTACACTTATTACTAGGTGGAAATCAATCTGATTTTATAGTAAGCAGACCAGACGGAGGTAACTTTAACTATATAGATAAAGATTTAGAAAAAGTAGTTGAAGCATTAGTTGGGTCTAATAATAAAGGTTATATAAAAGATAATGTTAATTTAAAATTTAGTCTTGGAGATAAATTTGAATTTATAGATTCGAATAATTATGAAAATATTAAATCTACAAGTGTTAATGGACATGATGTAATTCTAAATTTAAAAGATATATCTTATAAATTTAAAGATGGTAAATACCAATCAGAGAAATTTAGAATTACTTTTAAAGTAAAACCTAAATTAGAAGGAGAAAACATGTCTTTTGAAAATGCTACTATATCATTTAATGATATAGATAATAGATTAATAACAAAAGATATAGCAAAACCATATATAACTGTAAATGGAAGTATAACGACAGATATAACTCATGGAATATACGAAGGTATAATTAATGGAAATCCAATGATAACTGAAGAAGCTAAAACTGTGTCATATGGATCTAGCGTACCTTTTGCTGCGACTTTTGATATATACAATAAAGAAACAGAAGTAACTTTACAAATTGATTCTAGATTAAGATTTATATCGGATATAAAAGTATATAAAATAAGAAATGGAAGTACAATTCAATTACTTAGTAATGAAAAAGTACATGGAGACAGTAAGAATTACACTGTTAATATAGACAACAGATACTCAATAAATAACACAGATAAGATTTTAGTTATTTATAACGTTATATTACCAAAGAATATTAGTGCTACTGAAAAACAATATACAAACAATATATTTGTATACGATAGTAATAAAGAGGCGGTAGTAAAAGCTAAATTTAAAATATTTGATTTGTTTTAAGAAAAAAGGCAGCCTTTACGATTAAATTTAAGGCTGCTTTATTAATTTATAGGGTAATAAAATTTTCTATTATTAAGTAAAAAATATTGACCTAAAGTAGAATGTAGTGGTAATATATGGTTATAAATGAAATATAATGCAACGAAACATATTCTGTATATGGGTACCTGGGATATGTGGAGCGAGTGGTGCAACCGACTATTTGATATGAATACAAGCATAATTAATAGTCGATTTTTTTATGGAATAAAAATTATATTTTATAAGGGGATATTCCATAGTAGTTAAAATTACAATAATATTTGGAGGGATAACATGTTAAACAAAAAGAAAAATAACAAAGGTTTCACATTAGTGGAATTATTAGTAGTAATAGCTATTATAGGTATATTAGCAGTAGTAGCAGTACCAGCATTATTTAGTAACATAGAAAAATCAAAAGTTGCTAAATTAGAAAGTAATATAAGTGCAATAAAAAGCGCTGCACTAACATATTATACAGATAATAATACATATTTTGAAACACAAAGTAATGCATCTACTATTGAACAGTTACAAAGTGGAAGCCTAGGAGAGTACTTAGAGGATTTAAAATCTGCTTTTGGATCAGAAACATATGGAATAGCTGGAAAAGTAGATGCTAATAATGGTAATTCTATATTAACAATAAATTTAGGTAAATCAAAATTAAGTTCTAAAGCAATAAAAAAATTAGAAAGTGATATTGGGGCAACAACTCCTGATGGAAAAAATATAACTTATACAATAATAAAAGGTGGATTTACTTCTGGAAGCTAAATATGAATTAAAAAAGAGGACTGTCATAGTACGGGTCTTCTTTTTTATTGCATTGATATTTTATAATTATCTATTTCTATAATATATTTATTTCTTACTATGTTAATAATTATTAAGTATATAAATAATATTATTTTATAAAAATAAAAACTTCTAAATGATATATTATTCAGGAGAATGATACAAGATTTAATAGATTAATCGAGGAGCAAAATATGAATATATTAGATTTATTAAAAATAGCCATAAAAAAGGGATCATCAGATGTCCATTTAACAGTAGGAAGATGCCCAACAGCAAGAGTATCAGGCAAGTTTATACAACTATCAGAAGAAATACTAACACAAGAAGAAGTAAAAGCTATGGTCCAGCAAATAACAACAGAAAAAAACTTCAATAAAATAAAAGAAGAAGGGGAATGCGACTTCTCAATATCATTAGAAACTGGAGAAAGATTTAGAGTAAATGCCTACAAACAAAAAGGAAATTACGCAATAGCACTAAGAGCTATAACTTCTAATATACCAGACTTTGACACACTAGGACTCCCACTAGTACTAAAAAACTTCACAAATAAACATAAAGGATTAGTGCTGGTAACAGGGCCAACAGGAAGTGGTAAATCTACAACATTAGCAAGTATTATTGATATAATAAATACAAATAGACAATCACACATAATAACAATAGAAGACCCAATAGAATACGTACATCAACACAAAAATAGTATAGTAAATCAAAGAGAAATAGGAAATGATACAAAGTCATTTAATACCGCATTAAAAGCAATACTTCGTCAAGATCCAGACGTAATACTAATAGGGGAAATGAGAGATCCAGAAACTATATCAATAGCGCTTACAGCTGCAGAGACAGGCCATTTGGTATTCTCTACTTTACATACAATAGGATCTGCAAAAACTATAGATAGAATAATCGACAGCTTTCCACCAGAACAGCAACAACAAATAAAGATGCAATTATCAACAGTTTTAGAAGGAGTGGTGTCTCAACAGCTGATACCAACAGCTGATGGAGGAGGAAGGATAGCAGCACTTGAAATTATGACAGTAACACCCGCAATAAGAAACCTTATAAGAGAAGGAAAAACTCATCAAATTCAAAGTTCTATACAAACTGGAGCTAAGTTTGGAATGCAAACTATGGACCAAGATTTAATAAAACTATATAAAGAAGGTAAAATATCCAAAGAGATGGCAATTAGTAGATGTAATGATTATGATTTTACAAGTAAATCAATAGGTATCATGTATTAATATGTTATAATTAATTTGATTTTAATTGAGTTTAAATTAATTTAAAAAATGGGAGAAAACATATGGAATACATATTACAACTTTACATATTTATAGTGGGAACAATTTTCGGGAGTTTCTTTAATGTATGCATATACAGAATTCCAGAAAATAAATCAATAGCAAACCCACCATCAACATGTACCACGTGTAACACAAGATTAAAACCCATAGACTTAATACCAATATTAAGTTACCTAATGTCAGGGAAAAAATGCAGATACTGTAAAAAAGAAATATCACCAAGATATGCAGCTGTAGAATTTCTAACAGGAATACTATTTATATTAGTATATAACGTACACTCAATATCACTAGAAACAATCTACTACCTAATATTAGTATCGCTATTAGTAATAATAGCCTTCATAGATATAGATCACTACATAATACCTGATGGTATAATAATATTTGGACTAGCAACAGCTCTAATATTAAACATACTTGGCATAGGTATACCAATAAAAGAAAGTCTAATAGGAGCTGTAATTTGTGGAGTAGGAATGTTGATATTAATCCACCTAATAGAACTTATAGTAAAAAAAGAAGTAATGGGTGGAGGAGACATAAAATTATTTGCGATGACTGGTCTTTTCCTAGGTATAAAAGGAGGACTCCTAACGATTATCTTAAGCGTATATATAGGAGCAATATACGGTGTAGGAACTATACTATACAGCAAATTAAATAATAAAGAATATAATTCCATGATACCTTATGGACCATTTATTTCTGTAGGAGCAATAATAGCTTTACTATACGGAAATAACATTTTAAATTGGTATTCGAATTTATTTATATAAAAATAAGGCGTCGTATATTACGACGTCTCGTTTTTTTTAATAAAAAGTATAAAAAGTTATATATTAATTAAAAATCAAGATATAGAGCCAAATCCTATTACTAATACATAAATTAAATATAATGATTTATACAATAACAATATCTATAATTTTGACTTATTTTTCAAATAAGTATTTAAGTTATGTAAGAGAAGAAACAAATAAAATTACATATAATATACCTATAATATATTTTTTAATAATAACTTTAAGTATATGTGTTTATCAAAAGTATGGTCTAACAGTAGAATCTATAAGATATATATTCTTAATTCCTTTTTTAGTAGGAATATCAATTATTGATTACCAAACTACTTACATATATGATATAACAATAGTTAGTGGTATAATTATTCAAGGTGTAATTTTAATAAGCTCAATAAATATAGAAAATGATTATAAAAGTCATATAAGTGCTTTATTTATAGGATTAATATTCTCATATATCCTAGCTAAATTAACAAAATCATTAGGAGAAGGAGATATTGGACTATTCGCTTTATGTTCTTTTACTTTAGGACATAATTATAGCATATATATGATATTTTTATCATTTATGATAGCATTTATATACTGCATATACATAATTTTCACAAAAAATAAATCAGTGAAAGAGAGTATACCATTTGCACCATTTATATCATTATCAACTATATTGATAATGTTAACGGAAAATCAAATACTTACAAGTTATTTTGACATAATGTACAATGTGTTATAAAGGAGGAAAAAATATGTACGTAGTAGTAGGATTAGGTAATCCAGGGAAACAATATGAGAATACAAGGCATAATGTTGGATTTAATGTTATAGATATTCTAGCGAAGGAATATGACATAAGCGTATCGAAAATAAAACATAAGGCTTTAATAGGAGAAGGAAGAGTTGGAAGTGAAAAGGTTCTATTAGTTAAGCCTCAAACATATATGAATTTAAGTGGAGAAACTTTAATAGATATATATAATTATTATAAAGTTGATATGGAGAACATAATAGTTATATATGATGATATAGACTTAGATGTTGGAAAAATTAGAATAAGAAAAAAAGGAAGCGGTGGTACTCATAATGGTATGAGATCTATTATAAAATGCTTAGGAGCTAATGATTTTCCAAGAGTAAGAGTCGGTGTTTCTAAGCCAAAACCAGGACAAGATTTAGCTGATTTTGTTCTTTCTAGATTCAGAAAAGAAGAAAATAATGATGTAGAACTAGGTTTAGAAAAAGCTGCAAAAGCAGTTGATGTAATGATAAAAGACAATGTTGATTTAGCTATGAATAAATACAACGGATAAGGAAAGGGAGATTCATATGAGTGACGTTTTAATATACCCTTTGCAAAACTCCAAAGAATATAAAGATGTAATAAATTGCATAAACAGTAATAAAGGCTCATTATTAATTAATGGCCTTTTGTCAGTGCAAAAACCTCATATAACTTATTCTATTTTTAATGAGTTATCAAGACCTATGGTCTTTGTAGCGAGCAGTGATTTAGAAGCTAAAAAGGCTTATGAGGACTTAAGTTTTTATATGAAGGATAAAGTAGTATATCTAGGACACCAAGATATTCACTTTTATCATTTAGATGCAAAGGATAGAAATGAAGAAGCTAAAAAATTAAGAGTGTTATTAAGGTTAGCAAAAGGTGAAAAATTAGTATTAATAACTTCTGTAGAAGCAATACTTAGAAAGTATATACCAAAAGAAGTTTTATTAAACAATACATTTAACTATAAGATAGGAGACACTGTAAATCTAGAAGAATTAAGTGATAAATTAGTTTCTTTAGGTTATGAGAGAGTATCTAAAATAGAAGGCTTTGGTCAATTTAGTATAAGAGGTGGGATTGTAGATATATTCTCACTAGAATACACAAATCCAATTCGTATGGAACTATTTGATGATGAAATAGATTCTATACGTACTTTTGATGTTTTCTCACAAAAATCTATAGATAAAATAAAGAAATTTTCTATAACTCCTTCTAGAGAATTTATATACCCAGAAAAAGTTAATAGCGCTATAGAAAAATTAAAAAAAGAAACTAGTAAGCATACTAATGAGGATGTATTTAAAAATATAGAGGATATAGAAAATAAAACTTATTTTGAAGGAATAGAAAATTATATAGATTATATTTATCCTGAGGAAAACAAAAGTATATTCACTTACTTCAAGGATAATGCAATAATTTTTATAAATGATATTTCAAGACTTAAAGAAAGATGTGAAAATTATACTGAGGAATTTAAGGATAATTATAGATTAAACCTTGAAAGAGGATTAGCTTTAAAAACTCAAGGAAATTTACTATATCATTATAGTGATATAGACTTTATAGCTGAAGATAAGAAGATTATATTAAATACACTATTACCTAAACCCGTAAATGATTTTAAAGTAAGTAATATAATAAACTTTGAATCAAGAGAAGTTCCTACGTTTAATGCTAAGTTAGATGTATTAGTAGAAGAATTAAATAGATTAAAATACAATGGTTTCAAAATTATTTTGGCCACTAATACATTAGATAGAGCGAAAAAACTAAGTAAAGATTTATTAGATTTAGGATTAGAAACAACAGTATCTAAGAAAAGAGATATAGAAATAAAATCCTCTCAAATTATAATAACTCCAGCACAAATTAGTAGTGGATTCCAGTATAAATCAATAAAATTTGTAGTAATTACAGATAATGAAATGATAGGTGTTCATAAGAGGATTTCGAGTACTAAGAATAAAAAGAAGAAAAAAGGTCAAAAAATAGAATCATTCTTAGATTTAAATGTTGGAGATTATGTAGTTCATGAAAATAGCGGTATAGGTAGATATACAGGAATAGATCAAATAACTGTAAATGGCATTAAAAAAGACTATATGAAGATAATCTACCAAGGTGGAGATAACTTATATGTGCCAATAGACCAAATGGATAAGGTGCAAAAATATATAGGTTCAGATGTTGAAAAGGTTAAATTAAATAAGCTTGGATCAAGTGAATGGACAAGAGCTAAGGCTAAGGTTAAAAAAGAAATAGAAGATATGACCAAGGACCTTATAGAGCTTTATGCTAAGAGGGAGAAAGTAAAGGGATATAAATATTCTAAAGATACTCCTTGGCAACAAGAATTTGAATCTTTATTCCCGCATGAAGAAACAGATGATCAATTAAAGGCTATAAAAGAAACGAAGAAGGACATGGAATCAGATAAGGTGATGGATAGACTTATCTGTGGTGATGTTGGATATGGTAAAACAGAAGTAGCAATAAGAGCTGTATTTAAGGCATGTATGGACCAAAAACAAGTAGCAGTACTAGTTCCTACTACAATACTTGCTCAGCAGCATTATAATACATTTAAAGAAAGATTTGAGAACTATCCAATAAGAGTAGAGGTTTTAAGTAGATTTAAATCTCCAAAACAGCAAAAGGAAATTATAAATGATGCTAAAAAAGGATTGGTAGATGTTCTAATAGGTACTCATAGAATAATCTCAAAGGACATAAATTTACCGAATTTAGGACTAGTAGTCATAGATGAGGAGCAAAGATTTGGTGTTAAGCATAAGGAATCACTTAAGCAAATCAAATCAACAGTAGATGTTCTTACATTATCAGCTACACCTATTCCAAGAACGCTTCATATGTCTTTAAGTGGAATAAGAGATATGAGTGTTATAGAAGAACCACCACAAGAGAGACATCCTGTTATAACTTATGTAACAGAAGCCAAAGAAAGTGTAATACAAGATGAGATTGAAAGAGAACTGGCTAGAGGTGGTCAGGTATTCTTTGTATACAATAGAGTAGAACACATAGAAGAAATGGCAAGTAAAATAAAAAGACTAGTACCAGATGCAAATGTAGCTGTAGCACATGGTAGAATGACTTCTAAAATGCTAGAAGATATAATTTTAGGCTTTTTAAATAAGGAATATGACGTTTTAGTTTGTACCACAATTATTGAAACTGGTATGGATATATCTAATGCCAATACTATGATTGTATATGATGCAGATAAAATGGGACTTGCTCAACTTTATCAGTTAAGAGGTAGGGTTGGAAGAAGTTCAAGACAAGGTTATGCATATCTAATGTATGAAAAAGATAAAGTATTAAGTGAAATAGCTGAAAAAAGATTAAAAGCTATAAGGGAGTTTACAGAATTTGGTTCAGGGTTTAAAATAGCAATGAGGGACCTTGAAATAAGAGGTGCTGGAAATATACTAGGTTCACAACAACATGGACATATGGCTGTCATAGGATATGATTTATATGTAAAAATGTTAAATGATGCCATAAAGAAAGTAAAAGGAGAACCAATAGTAGAAGAAATAGATGTAGAAATAGATTTAAGTGTAAACGCATATATTCCAGACACTTATATTCCAGACGAGTTGACTAAAATAGAGATGTATAAAAAAATTGCATCTATTGAGAATAAAGAAGATATGTTAGAAGTCGAAGAAGAATTAGAAGATAGATTCTCAGATTTACCAAAATCTGTACAAACGTTACTAAAAATATCTTATATAAAATCTCTATGTAAAATAATGAAGATAGAAAAAGTCAGACAAGTCAAAGATGAAATATGGTTGCTTCCTTTAACTAAGTATAAGACTAAAGAAAAAGTTGGCTATAAAATAGTTACGGAACTAGAGGAACTGCTAGAAAAAATGTGTAGTATGAAATAACATAAATATTAGAGAGGGTGTTTGAATTTGAAAAAGCTAGGAGCGTTAGTTATGTCTATCATCTTAGGAATAAGCATGATAGGATGTAGCAGTAAAGTAAAGAAAGACGAAAATATAGCTACTGTTAATGGGAGTGGAATAATAGTTGGTAACTATGAAAAAGTATTAGGGTTAAACAAGCAATCTATAGAATCATACTATGGAAATTCAATATGGGATCAAGAAATTGAGGAAGGCGTTAAATATAAAGACAAATTTAAAGAAATGATACTTGATCAAATGATATATACAGAAGCTATCTACGAAGCAGCTAAGAAAGAAAATTTACTTCCAACAGAAGAGGAAGTAAATAAATCGATAGAAGAATTTAATACTAGTATAAAAGATAATGATGATTATAAAAAGCAATTAAAAGAGTTAGGGATAGATGATAACTTCTTAAAATACCAGTTTGAAAGAAATTTAGCAAGTGATAACTACAAAGAAAAGTTTAATAAAGATAATGCAGTAACTAATGATGAAATGAAAAAATACTATGATGAAAATAAAGATGATTTCTATTTAGATCAAGTAGAAGCATCACATATATTAATAAAAACAACAGATGATGAAGGCAAAGAATTAAGTGACGAGAAAAAAGCAGAAGCAAAGAAAAAAGCAGAAGAAGTACTTGCAAAAGCAAAAGCAGGAGAAGATTTTTCAAAGCTAGCAAAAGAATACTCACAAGATCCAGGTTCAGCTGCAAATGGTGGAGATTTAGGGTTCTTTGAAAAGGGAAAAATGGTTAAGCCATTTGAAGAAGCTGCTTTCTCAATGAAAGTTGGAGAAATATCTGATTTAGTAGAAAGTGACTATGGTTATCATATAATAAAAGTGACTGATAAAGAGGATAGACAGAAAACATTTGATGAAGTAAAAGATACTATAAAAAAAGCATTGCAAGATGAGAAATATAGTGCGCAAGTAGAAAAATTAAAAGAAGAAGCAAAAGTTGAAAAGAATGAAGAAATATTAGAAAAAGTGAATATATAATCTTATTAATACAACTTTAAGAAGGGTGTGTTTAAGCAAATTAATCAAATAAGCTTATAACACATCCTTTTTTGCATATTTTTCTTTTGAATGGTAAAAATAAACTTAAAGTTACTAATGGAGGGATAAAAAATATAATGAGAGCTACAGGAATAGTTAGAAGAATAGATGATCTTGGAAGAGTCGTAATTCCTAAAGAAATAAGAAAAACTTTAAGAATAAGAGAAGGCGACCCATTAGAAATATTTACAGCAAAAGACGGAGAAGTCATTTTAAAAAAATACTCTCCAATAGGAGAATTAACAGAATTCTCTCAAGAGTATGCAGAAACTTTAGGTGAAGTACTTGGTTGTGGTATAGTAGTAACGGATTTAGATTCCATAATCGCTGTTTCTAAAGTACCTAAAAAAGAGTACAAAGAAAAAAGTATAAGTAAAGAATTAGAGCAATTAATAGAAAATAGAGAAACAAAATCTCTTAAAGATAATAAAATATTACCTTTATATAAAGATGATTCAATGGAATACGCTGGTCAAATTATAATGCCTATAGTAAGTTCATCTGGAGATTGTATAGGCTCTATTACAGTAGTTTCAAAAGAAAATGAAACTCTTCCAGATGGAATAGAAAAAATATTAAAAATAGCCTCTAATTTTTTAGGAAAACAAGTACAATAATCATAGAAAAAGATCCTATAATAAGGGTCTTTTTCTATTTGAAAATAAAACTTAAATACTAAAATCTTGAATATACTAATAAATATATGATATATTAAAATTTGTTATATAAATAGTATGGAGGTTGTGTTATGGATAATAACGGAAACAAAGACTCTTTCCTAAAGGGGGCAATTATACTTGGTGCAGCAGGGATAATTGTTAAAGTAATGGGTGCATTCTTTAGAATACCTCTTGGAAACTTAATAGGGTCAGAAGGTATGGGATATTACCAAGCGGCTTATCCTGTTTATACTTTATTCCTGACACTAGCAACAGCAGGTTTCCCAACAGCATTAGCTAAACTAGTATCAGAAAAAACAGCAATAGGAGACCATAAAGGTGCAAACAAAATATTTAAGGTTGCATATATGGTTTTATCAATAACTGGATTAGTATCATTCTGTTTACTATTCTTTGGATCAAAATATATAGTAACAGACTTAATGGATAATCCAGGAGCACATTATGCTATGCTAGCAATAGCACCAGCACTTTTATTTGTACCAGCGATGTCTTCTTATAGAGGATATTTCCAAGGTAAGAGAGATATGAGTAAGATAGCTGTTTCACAAGTAACGGAGCAGTTTTTTAGAGTTATATTAGGAATAGGCCTTGCCTATTATTTCATGAAACAAAGTGGTCCAGAAATGGGTGCTGCGGGAGCCATAGCAGGGGCAACAATAGGTGCTATAGGATCAATTACATATTTAATAATTGCTTATTTAAGAGAAAGTAAGCAACGTAAAGCTGATATAAAAGCAAGTAAAAGATTTAAAGATGAAAGTATGTCAAGAATATTAAAGAAAATATTAGTAGTTGCAATACCTATAACAATTGGTGCTTCTGTAATGCCTTTGGTAAATATGATGGATAATGTTATAGTTATAAAAAGATTAGTAGAGGGTGGATTTACACATGACCAGGCTGTATCTTTATTCGGACAATTAACAGGTATGGCTATGGCAATAGTAAACTTACCATCAGTTATAACTTCTGCTATAGGAATGAGTTTAGTACCTTCTATATCAGAATCATTTGCATTAGGTAAATTAGGAAAAGCAAGAAAAGAAACTAGAAGTGCAATAAAAGTAACTTTATTAGTTGTTCTGCCTTGTGCATTTGGGATAGCATCTTTAGCGGGTCCTATTATGGAACTTTTATATCCTAAAGAACCAGCATCTTTAGGAACTATATTATTTACAATTTCACCTGCTATTATATTCCTAGGGTTAATATTTAGCTTAAACGGTATACTTCAAGGTATGGGTAAACCGATGATTCCTGTAATAGCCCTAAGTATAGGTATGTTAGGTAAAATAGTAATAAGTTATACATTAACTGTAATACCAGACATAAACGTTTTAGGTTCTGGATTAGGAACAGTTATGGCGTATGCTATAGCTTCACTAATTGAATTATATTTTGTAAAAAAATACATGGGTGTAAGATTTGGAAAGAAAGAATTTGTTATAAAACCATTAATAACTGTTATAACTATGTTTGTAGCTGTTAAGCTATCATATGGTCTTGTAAGTAATATGTTTGGAAATTCTTTATCTACAATCATTTCAATAGGTGTAGGAGCAATAGTTTACGTATTAGTTTTATTAGGTATTGGTGGGATTAGAAAAGAAGAGGTTCTAATAATGCCAAAAGGTGAAAAAATTTATAAGTTATTAAGAAAGCTTAATCTTATGAGATAATCAAAGTATATATATGAAAATACTGGGAAATAATTAAAATATCTAATTTTTAATTATTTCTAGATTTCATATAAAGATACTATAGGAGTGGTATTATGGGTAAGATAAATATCGTAGGGCTTGGTCCAGGAGATGAATCTCTTATCAGCCAAGGTGCATTAGATATATTAAAATCAAGTTCTAAAATTTATCTAAGAACTGAAAAGCATCCAACAGTGGATAAGTTAAAAGAAAGTATAAATTATATTAACTTAGATTATTTTTATGAAAATGAAGATAATTTTGAAAATGTATATAGAGAGATTGCAGAATTTATCATAGAAAAATCTAATGAAGGCGACCTAGTATATGCAGTTCCAGGTCACCCAAGGGTTGCAGAAAGAACTGTAAGCCAAATAGAAGAGATTGCACGATCAAAAGGTATAGAAGTTGAAGTAATAGCTTCTATGAGCTTTGTAGATGCTATGTTTAATTACTTAGCTATAGACCCAGCAGATGGATTTAAATTAATAGATGCTTTTGAAATAGAAAATTCATATATAGATACAAATACAAGTATGATAATAACTCAAGTCTATGATCACTTTATAGCTTCAAATGTAAAGTTAAGATTAATGGAATGTTATGATTATGATCAAGAAGTATGTATAGTAAATGGTGCAGGTGTCAAAGCTCTAGAAAGTAAGAAATATGTTCCATTACATGAGCTAGACAGACCTGAAAATCTATTTAATTATTTAACTAGTGTATATATACCGAAAAGTTCAAAGAAAATGTATAACACTGTGCATGACTTAGAAGAAATAATGTCTAAACTTAGAGGTCCTAATGGGTGCGATTGGGATAAGAAACAAGATCATATAACTTTAAAAAAATACATCATTGAAGAAGCTTATGAGCTTTGCCAAGCAATAGACAATGATGATATTGATGAGATGATAGAGGAATTAGGAGATGTTCTTTTACAGGTTGTATTCCACTGTCAAATAGGAAAAGAAACTGGATATTTTGATTTGACAGAAGTATTAAATAGTATATGTAATAAACTTGTATATAGACATCCACATGTTTTTAAAAATGTTGATATAGATATGAATAATTTTGATAAAACATGGGAAGATTTGAAAAAGAAAGAAAAAGGCGAATCTACAGTTACAGAAGGTTTAACTAGAATTCCAAATCATTTACCAGCACTTATAAGAGCTGAAAAGATACAAAAAAAGGCAGCTTTAGTAGGATTTGACTGGAATGATATAAATGATGTATATAAAAAAATTGAAGAAGAATACAAAGAATTACTTGACGAATGTAAAGAAGGAAATATAAAATACATAAAGGAAGAACTAGGAGATTTGCTGTTCTCTATTGTAAATTTAGCTAGATTTTTAAAAGTAGACCCTGAGGAATCTCTAAATTTAACTAATAGTAAATTTATAAAAAGATTCAAATTTATAGAAGATAATGCAATAAATTCTGATAGAAATCTAGAAGATATGACATTAGAAGAAATGGATAAACTTTGGGAAAAGGCTAAATTTCAATAATTTAAAGAAGGAAAATCACTAAAGATATAGAATAGTAAAAAACAGAAATAATTCTATATGATAAACATTTTAGGAGGTAAATATCGTGAACAAAGCTGAATTAGTAACAAAAATGGCAGAAAAAAGTGAATTAACTAAGAAAGAAGCAGAAGCTGCATTAAACGCATTTATGCAATCTGTTGAAGAAGCTTTAGTAGAAGGTGACAAAGTTCAATTAGTAGGATTTGGTACTTTCGAAACTAGAGAAAGAGCTGCTAGACAAGGTAGAAACCCAAGAAACCCAGAAGAAGTTATAGAAATACCAGCTTCTAAAGCTCCAGTATTCAAAGCTGGAAAATCTTTAAAAGAAGTTATAAATAAGTAATAAATACATAAATTAATTTTAAGAGTAATCTTAAAGTTTAAATATGAATTGAATAGAAAATGCCTATAGTTTTATAACTGTAGGCATTTTTTAAAATAGATATATTGTTTCAAAAGATTAGAAACAGAGGAGGACAAATATGAGATTAGATAAATACTTAAAAGTATCTAGAATTATAAAAAGAAGAACTGTTGCAAAGGAAGCCTGTGACAAAGGGATTGTAACTATAAATGGAAAGGCTGCTAAATCTTCATCAGAGGTTAATGTTGGAGATATACTAGAAATTCAATTTGGTGAAAAGAAAATGAAATTCAAGATAAATGAAATTAGGGAGCATGTATTAAAAAATGATGCTAAAGAAATGTACGATATAATAGAATAAAATTCAATCCCCTTAAGTATATTTATAGTAGTATGAATTGAAATATTTATTGGGGGGATATTATGGAACATAACATAAGCTTAAAGGGAAGAAGCAATTTAGTTATTTCTGGAGTTGAACATATCTACTCTTTCAATGATAAAAGAGTAGAAATAAAAACTTCTGCAGGTGAAATGGTAATAGAAGGCGAAGAGTTAGATATGAGTAAGCTTAATCTAGAAGAAAATGTAATAAGCATAGACGGTACTATAAATTCGATAGTATATGCAAAACCTAAGAAGCCACAAGAGAACATTTTTAAGAAGGTATTTAAATAAATGTTACCGTTTACGCAGGAATTAGGGGTCTTCTATTCGACTATCTATGGTGGAATAGCAGTAGGTTTATTATTTGATGTTTATAGAAGTTTAAGGAATAACTTTAAAATAGTTAGGTATCTTTCTTTATTCTTTGACGCACTGTTTTGGATTATAGTTACTATACTAACATTTATAACAATAAATGCTGTAGAGAATTTTGATTTAAGATATTACCATATTATTGCTTTATTTATTGGTTTTTTGCTATATTACAGCACCATAAGTAAGTTTATTTTAACAGGTTTAAATAAGTTAATTTATTTAATAACAAATTTATTCAAGAAAACAGTATGTTACATAGTCAGTATTTTGAACAATTTGTATTACGTTATTATCTATTCAATGCACCTATTATTTGATATTATTTTTTATATACCTAATATGTTGTTAGCTACTAGAAAGTTCATAAAAAGAAAATCTGTAGGTAGATTAAAGATTAAAAAAAGGGTATAAGGTGTAATATTTATGAAAATACAAAAGAGATTTTTAGGGCAGTTCATAGGATTATGTATGTTTTTAGTTTTCATAGTTTTTTCTATGATAGGGGGATTTTTATTCCAGATAAGTAAATATAAAGATTATAGTTCTGAAATATCTAGCCTAAACAAACAAATTGAAAAGGCTGATAAAGAAATTGAAGAACTTAAAGCGATTGAATCAAATCAGGATGAAAATGATTTAGAAGAAATTGCTAGAATACGTTTAAATATGGTTAAACCTAATGAGATTATTTATTTTACTGAAAAAGAGTTTGAGTCTGAGTAGAAATTTTAGAGTTCAGCGCTCGATGTATAAATTTAATTTTTCTTTCATGCAGCGAAAAGAAGCTGCTAACTTGCAGAAAAATTAAATTTATATATCTTCGCGCAAGAAACTTTGAAACTAGTCTACTAGACTTAGACTCTTTTTGTGTATTAAATAAAAATTTAGGAGGATAAGGAAATATAAAATCGCTTAAATTATAAGGGTGGTTTAAGGTATAATGGATATAATATATCATATAGATAATAAATTTTAACGACAAATTAGGAATAATATATTTTGGACGAGAATATAGTTTAGGAGGTAATAATTTTTATGAGAATGGGTGCTATTGATATTGGGACTAATTCAATGAGACTTTTAATTTGTGATTATATAGATGGAGAATTATTAAATAGAAAGAAGTTTGTTAGCACTACTAGAATTGGTAAGGGTGTTGATGAAAATGGATTTATCAGAGAAGATGCTATTAAGAGAAACCTTGATGCCTTAAAGGAATTTTATGATTTAAGTAAAGATGAAGGTTGTGAAGAACTTTACTGCATTGGTACATCAGCTCTGAGAGATAGTAAGAATAGTGATGACTTTATAAAAAGAGCTAAATTAGAGGTAGGAATAGATGTTGATGTTATAAGTGGTGATGATGAATCTAATTTAGGTTTCTTAGGTGTACTTAAAGGAGCTAATGAAAGTAAAGATATATTAGTTGTAGATATTGGAGGTGGATCTACTGAATTTATTCTTGGTAATTCTGAAGGTATAAAATTTGCTAAGAGTGAAAATGTGGGTGCATTAAGGATGACAGAGAAGTTTTTAACTACTGATATTGTAGATGACTATGAATTTGATATGATGAGTGAGTTTATTGAAAGAGAAATTAAAGATACGATTAATTATTTAAAAGAAAGAGAAATAAATAAACTTGTTGGT
Source organism: Romboutsia faecis (assembly GCF_014323405.1). Classification (GTDB taxonomy): domain Bacteria; phylum Bacillota; class Clostridia; order Peptostreptococcales; family Peptostreptococcaceae; genus Romboutsia_E; species Romboutsia_E faecis. Next base: position 56,365 of record NZ_JACRWE010000009.1, read on the forward strand.
ATTGGTGGAACTATAACATCACTATCTGCGATAAATCAAGAATTAGAAGTATATTCTATGGAAAAAATACACGGTAGTGAAATAAATATAGATGAAATAGAAAAAATTCTACAAAATTTAAAAAAGATGACATTAAATGATAAGAAAACTTTAAAAGGGCTACAAAGTAAACGTGCGGATATTATAACTGCTGGTGTAAAAATTTTACATATAATAATGAAAAAGTTAGAATTAAGCGATATAGTTGTAAGTGAATACGATAATTTGGAAGGCTTAATATGTCTAAAAGCGAAAAAGATGTCTTAATATTTTTATTTACAATAACCTTAATATGACAAAAAAGAAAACTCCTCTTTGTTACAATCTCTGTATAAACAAATGAGGAGGTTTTTTTATGGATAAAACGATTAATTCTTTAAAAAGTAAAGATATTAGATTAAATGATGTGAGAATAAGTAAATTCGTTGATGCTAATACAATAATATTTATAATAATGGGATTCTTGTTAAGTAGGTCTACATTAATTGATTATATAGCTCCATTAGGATTTGCATTTTTTATATGTATATCAAAGTTGGATAGATATAAATATCCGGTGTTTGTTTCCACTTTATTAGGTATATTATTATCTGGAAATAATACTGGGTCCATATTTAAGTATAGTATAGCCTTATGTGCGATTTTAATTTTAAGTAGCCAATTAAAAAAAGTGCCATCTATATTTAAAGTGAGTATGTTAGGTGTATTTATATTATCGGCTGTTTCTATTGGACAAGCTTTGGTAGGTAGTAAATATATTTACGATTTATTACTAATAGGAATGGAATCCGTTATATCATTTATAGCCATATATATTTTTTCTTTTGGAGTGACCCTCATTATTAATAGTAATAATAGAGTATCAGTACGGCTTGAAGAGGCCATATCGATGAGTTTATTAATTACATTTAGTATTATGGGAATAGGAAGTATTACTGTATTTGGGCTTTCTATACGTTCGGTTTTATCAACGGTATTAATTTTAGTTGCTTCTATAGTAGGTGGATCTGCAATGGGATCTACTAGTGGAGTTGTAGTTGGGCTTGCGTTTATTATAAATAATATAACATCAGCAGTTTATATGGGCATATATTCTTTTGCTGGTTTAGTAGGAGGTGCGTTTAGTAGACTAAATAAATACTTTTGTATATTAGGATATATATTAAGTTGGATAATTATGTACTCTTATACATCTGGTCTTAGCTCGAATATTATGGAAGTTAGAGATATATTAATTGCTTCTTTAATTGTAATTATTTTACCAAAATCATTTTTTGATAGAGTAGGAAAGCTTGTAAAAAGTAATATTGATTCAAATGAAATAGTCCATGATTATATAAATAGAAGTAAGAACTTAACTAATAATAGACTTATGGACATATATAAAACATATAATGAGCTTGCAAATACATTCGATAATATAAGGGAAAAAGATAAAATAATAAATGAGAAAGATATAACTAACCTAATTGATATGATTCATAATGATGAATGTACAAGTTGTAGTATGAAGAGAATGTGTTGGGAAACTAGATTTAACCACACCTATAAATTAATGTATAAATTAATAGAAAATATAGAGGAGCATGGGGAAGCAACTTCAAGAACTATTCCAGAAGATTTTAGAAAAGAATGTATGAAACCAGAAATGATAGTTAAGGTAGCAAACTATTATTATAAACTTTTTGCTTTAGACTATGATTGGAATAATAAGTTTTCAGAGAGTAGAAAGATAATATCTAATCAAATTAGAAATATATCTAAATCTATAGAAGATTTGTCCAAGGACTTGAATACTAATATCAGTATAGACTTAGAAAAAGAAAAGGGAATTTCAGATGAGCTAGAAAGAAATAATATTAGTATAAAAAGAATAAATTATTTAACAAAAGGAAATGATGATTTCGAAATAACTATTAAGAGAAGAACTTGTAGTAATGGATGTTTATGTGATAAAAGGTTAATAAGTATAGTAGAAGATTGCATAGACGAGAAATTATCTGTGCAAAAAATTGGGTGTCACACTTTAGGATCGAATTGTACGATAAAGTTAACTAAGGCTCAAGTTTATAAAGCAGTGACTAATGTTGCATCTATGTCTAGAGATGGATATGTCCTTTCAGGAGATAACTATACCTATATGGAAGTTAGTGATGGAAAATATATAATGGCAATTAGTGATGGAATGGGTAAAGGAAAAAAAGCATACGATGAATCTTCTGTAACTATAGATATATTAGAAAAAATGATTGATGCAAAAATAGATAACGAAATAGTTATTAATACTATAAATAATATGCTACTTCTTAAATCTTCAGAAGAAATGTTTTCTACTTTAGATTTAGGAATAGTGGATTTAAAGAAAGGAAGCTTAGAAACTGTAAAAATGGGTTCATGCCCATCTTATATAAAAAGAGATAATGGTGAAGTAGACTTAATATCATCATCATCACTTCCTGTAGGTATATTGTCTGATATAAAAATGGATAGACATAATACAAAGTTAGGAAATGGAGATTATGTGATCATGGTTTCTGATGGAATTATTGATGCAGGTAAGAGCAATAACTTCGGTGATAATTGGCTAATATACTTCTTACAAAAATTAGAATCTACAAATCCAAAAGAAATTGCTAATAAAATTTTAGATAGAGCTTTAGAACTACAATTAGGGGAAGTAGATGATGATATGACTGTTTTAGTTACAAAAATGTACTCTCAATAATAAATTATAATATATGTTAATAAAATGTGGATAACTTTATAAAAAAATAAAAAACATATAAATGTTGAAATTACAAGGTTCGACAGAATTCTACTAAAATTAAATAGAAATTTTATTTATTGTAATTTCGAAATTTGAAGATTTATCAACAAAAAGATAAGAAAATATGGTGTAATTTGTTGATAAATCATCAAAAAATGTTAATAAATTGAGAAAAAACATAATCTTAGATAATTATATTTGGATATAACTTACTGAAATACCTAACTTAAGTAAGATTTTATAAACTGTTAATATGTTAATAAGTATGTGGATAAGTTAAAGGTGTAAAATTAGATAAATGGTAAACTTTGAATAATATAACTAAAAGAAGCCATCCTAATATTAAGTAGATTTGATGAAAGGATGGATATTTATGGGGATAAAGTTTACAAAAATATTTTTAATCTCTTTACTAATAATTACTTCAAGTATATGTGTAACAAGTAAGGCTGAAGAGTTTAGTGATAGTGTTCTTGCCTCATCAATTAAGAGCTTAGATGAAAAAGATGATAAGCCTAATGAAGAAAAAAAAATAGATTATACAAAAACAAGTTGGAATCTAGAATCTTTATTTAAAAGTGATGACCAATGGAAAAATGAACTTAAGTCTTTTAGAAAAGACACTAAAGAACTTAAAAATTATGTTGGTAAAGTTACAAAATCAGAAACACATTTAGCTTTTGCTCTAGACATTAAAGAAAAATTAGATATAAGACTAGATAAACTATGTGCTTATCCAAAATTAAAATTAGATACTAATAAAAATTCATATAAATATTTGGATATGAATGAAGAAGCTAAAAAAGCATATAAGGAATATTCCTCTATATGTTCAAAGTTAGAACTTGAAATATTAAAGTTATCAGATAAAGAATATAACAAATTTATAAGCAATAATAAGATAAAGAAAAAATATGGAATGTATATGAACGATATTAGAAGAAATAAAGATCATTATTTAGATGATAAAGAAGAAAGTTTGTTAAACAATACTTCTGCTCTTGCAAGTTTACCATCAAATGTATATGATCTTTTTAGAAATATGGATAAGAAATCAAGCTTAACACCTAGTCAATATGCTAGTGAAATAGAATGTTTTGAAAGAGAGAGAAGAAAATCAGCATATAAAAGTGAGTTTATTCCTTATAATGATAATATAAATACTTTATCGGCTTTATTAATCGGCCAAGTTAAGAAGAATATTTTTTACTCATCATCAAGAGGATATGATTCATCTTTAGATATGTACCTAAAATCAGATGATATTGATGAAAAGGTATATAATAGCTTAATTGATACAGTAAGTAATAATACAAAGAGTCTTCATAAATATATAGACTTAAGGAAAAAAGTATTAAACTTAGATAAGGTGTATTATTATGATATGTTTGTACCTATAGTTGAACCAGTAGATAATGATATAACATATGATAAGGCTCAAACTATGGTATATACAGCAATGTCTCCTTTGGGAGAAGAATATGCAGATATAATATACAAAGCGTTTAATGAAAGATGGGTAGATGTATACTCTAATGATAATAAAGTAAGTGGTGGGTACTGCTTATCAGTATATGGAAATCATCCATATGTATTATTAAATTACAATAATTCACTAGGAGCAGTTTCTACTCTATCTCATGAATTAGGACATGCTATTTATGAGTATTTAAGTTGTAAAAACCAAAATTACTTTAATTCTAGTCCCTCAATTTTTACTCATGAAGTAGCATCTACTACAAATGAAGCTTTACTTTATGAAGGTTTAATTAAAGGTGCGCGTAATGATAAAGAAAAAGCCTATTATATATCAGAATACTTGGATTTAATAAAAAATACATTATATACTCAAACTATGTACGCTGAATTTGAAAAAACTATACATGAAATGGTTGAAAGTAATAAGAATGTGAATGCTTTAGTATTAAATGATATATGGGCTGAATTATTAAAAAAATACTATGGAAATAGCTATGAATTAGATCAATTATCTATGGTTGGATGGGCAAGAATTCCTCATTTTTATAATAGTTTTTATGTATATAAGTATGCTACTGGATGTAGTGCAGGTGTTACTTTCGCTCAATCTATTTTAAATAATAATGGAGCAGAAAACTATATGTATTTTCTAAAAAAAGGAGGTTCTGATTATCCAATAAATATACTAAAGAATAGTGGTGTTAATTTGACTAGTACAAAACCTATAGTAAATACAATTAAAAGGTTTGATGATTTAGTTAAAGAGCTAGAAGAAATTCTCGAAAAAAAATAAATTTAAATATAATAGAGTTAAAATATATAAAGGCATGTCTTAGAATAAAATTGATAAATTAATTTTAAGACGGCCTATTTTAATATGGAGGCAATTATCATATGCTAAAAAGAATAAAGAAAGCAGTAATACCAGCTGCAGGTTTAGGAACAAGATTTCTGCCAGCGACAAAAGCTCAACCTAAGGAGATGTTACCGATAGTTGATAAACCAACTTTACAGTATATAATAGAAGAAGCTGTAGAATCAGGTATAGAAGAAATTTTAATAATAACTGGTAAAAATAAGAAATCTATAGAAGATCACTTTGACAAATCTGTAGAATTAGAACTAGAATTGGAGAAAAAGGGTAAAACTGAATTGCTAGAAAAAGTTCAAAAAATATCAAATATGATTAGTATATATTATATTAGACAAAAAGAACCAAATGGTTTAGGAGATGCTATTCATTGTGCAAAAAGTTTTATTGGTAATGAACCCTTTGCAGTAATGCTGGGTGATGATATAGTAGATAGTGAGACTCCTTGCTTAAAACAACTTATAGATACCTACGATGAATATAGAACTACTGTATTAGGAGTTCAAAAAGTTAATGAACAAGATGTCGATAAATATGGTATAATATCAGCGAAACATATCGAGGATAGAGTGTATAAAGTCAAGGATTTAGTAGAAAAGCCAGAAATAGATAAGGCTCCGTCTAATATTGCAATATTGGGTAGGTATATAATAACTCCAGAAATTTTTAAGATTTTAGAAGAATTACCTCCAGGAAAAGGTGGAGAGGTTCAGCTCACTGATGCACTAAAAATGTTATCTAAAAAAGAAGCTATGTATGCATATATTTTTGAAGGAAAAAGATATGATGTTGGAGATAAGCTAGGATTTTTAGAAGCAACTGTAGATTTTGCATTGAAGAAACCTGAGCTTAAGGATGATTTTATGAAATATCTAAATAAGGTGTGTATAGAAGGCAATATAGATAATAATAAATAGATAAACAATCAAGAAGAAAGCTTTGAATTTAAAGAAGTATAGTTTAAAGTCTTTAGATAGAGAGGTGATTAGATATGTCAGTTAAAAAAAATCAAAAAAGAAATAAGATAATAGCTATAACTATAGTAGTTGCACTTGTATCAACTAGTATAGTTAGTATGTTAACTATGATTGCAGGTGCATTCTAGAGAATGTATAGAATAACTTTAAATAGGTACCACCAAGAAATAAATAAAAATTGATTAACATTTGTAAGGATATTATTGTATATGTTAATTAGTTTTATGTTTATTATATTGGTGGTATTTTAATTTTATAATTGTTTTAAAGCATATTCCTGTCTAAACGTGATATTATATAAGAAAAAGTATATTACATATTGTTAATAAATAATAAATGATACGACAAAATAAAAGAAAATATGATGTATATTTACTAAAATACGAATATAATGTATAATTTTTAGTGAAAATAACGAAGGAGTGTCGTATAATGGATAGAAATTTAGCGTTAGAATTAGTAAGGGTAACAGAGGCTGCAGCTTTAGTATCTTCTAAATTTATGGGTAGAGGAGATAAAAATGGAGCAGATGGAGCAGCTGTTGAAGCTATGAGAAGAGCTTTTGAATCTATTAAGATCAAGGGTGAGGTAGTTATAGGTGAGGGTGAGTTAGATGAGGCACCTATGCTATATATAGGAGAAAAAGTTGGTTTACAAACTGATGATTGTAAGGAAGTAGACATAGCTGTAGACCCATTAGAAGGTACTACACTAATAGCCAAAGGTCTTCCAAATGCTATATCAGTAATAGCTATGGGTGCAAAAGGGAGTTTATTAAATGCACCAGATACATATATGAAGAAAATTATAGTTGGACCTAAAGCAAAAGGGGTAATAGATCTAAATAAAAGTGCAGAAGAAAATATAATATCTGTAGCAAAGGCATTAGGAAAGAAAACCTCTGAAATGACTATAATAACACAAGATAGAGAAAGACATGATTATATAGTTAAGGCAGCGAGAAGCTTAGGTGCTAGAATAAAGGTATTTAGTGATGGTGATGTTGCCGCAGGAATAGCTACATGTTTTGAAGAAACAGGAATAGATATGCTAATGGGAATTGGCGGAGGACCAGAAGGCGTAATAACGGCAGCTGCAGTAAAATGTATGGGTGGAGATATGCAAGGACAAATATATCCATTAAGTGAGCAAGAAACAAAGAGATGTCATGAGATGGGATTCTCAGATGAAGACATAGAAAAGATACTATTTATAGATGACTTAGCAAAGGGAGATGATTTATTCTTTGCAGCAACAGGAATTACTCAAGGGGATTTATTAAAAGGTGTAGTATCTATAGGTAATAATAAAGCTACAACTCAATCTGTAGTTATGAGGGGTAAAACTGGAACTATAAGATTTGTAGATGCTATACACAATTTGGATAAAAATGATATATTAGTAGATTTAATGAAAAAATATAATATGGACTAAAGTAGAGTTAGGTAGGAATTAGTAAACTACACTTATACATAAGTGTAGCCATAAGGACTACCTAACTTATTTTGTTTTTGATAATTAAAATATATATGAATTATTTTACAAAAATTCTTAGAAAAGGTATTTGAATATTATTTATTGACCATAATATAATAATAATGATATTATTAATTTAATTATTTAATAAAACTTTTCTTTTTCACACCTTTAATTCCCGATTGAATGAATATCAAAATAAAATATATAGTTATACATAGAGGAGGATTTTTTTAATTTGAATAATATAACGGTAGAAGAATTAAATAGTAAAACTTTAGCACAATTGAAAGATATAGCTAAAGAATTAAATATAAAATCAGTTAGCAAATATAAAAAAGGCGAATTAATTGAAATTATTAATGAAAATACAAAAAATAGTTCATCGGAAAACATTAAAAAAGATGAGAATAAGTCTAATGAAAAATACAATGATACTAACAATAGATCGCAAGACAATGTGCAAACATATAATAAACAAGAAACAGTTTATGTAAAGCCTTATAATAAATATGAAAATAATAGTAGTAGAAATGTAGAGAGTAAGAGTCAGAGTCAGAGAATAGATAATAGACATCAAAATAATGATTATAATAACAAGCCTCAAGGAATAGATAATAGACAACTTAGAAATAATAGTAATAAATCTTATTATACTCCAAAGATAGTTGAAGAATCTAAAATAATTGATGAGTTCAATACTTCTAAAGATGATGAGGTAATGGGCGTATTAGAAATACTTCCGGATGGTTTTGGATTTTTAAGAGGTTCAAATTATCTATCTACAGAAGGAGATGTGTATGTATCTCCATCTCAAATAAGACGATTTAATATGAAAACAGGGGACAAGGTTAAAGGAATAACTAGACACCCGAAAACAGGCGAGAAATTTAGAGCACTTTTATATGTTCAAAAAATAAATGATGAAAGACCTGAAACTGCTATACAAAGGAAAGCATTTGAAACCTTAACACCTATATATCCAGAAGAAAAGTTAACTTTAGAAAAGAGTCAAGGTGAAATTGCTACAAGACTTATAGATTTAATATCTCCTATAGGTAAAGGTCAAAGAGGATTAATAGTAGCACCTCCTAAGGCAGGAAAAACTATGCTTCTTAAAAATGTAGCAAATAGTATTGTGAAAAATCATCCAAATGTGGAATTAATAGTTCTTCTTATTGATGAAAGGCCTGAAGAAGTTACTGATATGAAAGAATCTATCGATGGAGATGTTATATACTCTACTTTCGATCAAGTTTCAAGTCATCATGTTAAGGTAGCTGAAATGGTTCTAAATAGAGCTCAGAGGTTAGTTGAGCATGGTAAGGACGTAGTAATCTTGTTAGATAGTATTACTAGACTTGCTAGGGCTTATAACTTAACAATATCTCCAACAGGAAGAACTCTATCTGGAGGTCTTGATCCAGGCGCATTACATGGACCAAAGAAATTCTTTGGTGCAGCTAGAAATATTAGACAAGGTGGTTCATTAACAATACTTGCAACAGCATTAGTTGAAACTGGATCAAGAATGGATGATGTAATATTTGAAGAATTTAAAGGTACAGGTAATATGGAATTACACCTAGACAGAAAGCTTGCAGAAAAGAGAATATTCCCAGCAGTAGATATATATAAATCAGGAACAAGAAGGGAAGACTTATTACTTTCTGAAGAAGAAAAGACAGCACTTTGGAGATTAAGAAGAGAAATGAGTAATAATTCAGTTATGGAAGTTACTGACAAAGTTATAGAATTATTAAAAAGAACAAAGAATAATGATGAGTTTGTTAAATCAATAAAGGCACTTTAATCTGAAATAAAAACTCCTTGTACCACTAAAAAACTTATGTTATAATGGTGTAGTTGATAATGTAAATGAAAAATTAATATGATTAATTTTAAAAATAAAGAGAAGAGGTGACAATAATGCAAAAGGATATACAACCTAAATACAATGTTATTGAAGTAAGTTGTGCATGTGGAAATAAATTCCAAGCTGGTTCAACTAACGATGAGATAAAAGTTGAAATATGTTCAGAATGCCATCCATTCTACACTGGAAAGCAAAAGAATATAGAAGCTGGTGGAAGAATCGACAAGTTCAAGAAGAGATTCAAAATGGACTAATTTTTATAAAAAATGGAGTTGGGAAGCCAACTCCTATTTTATTTAACTAGGGGGTTCTAAATAATGTATAGACCGATTAATCATGGTTATATAGAGGCTGTAATTGGACCAATGTACAGTGGGAAAAGCGAAGAGCTTATAAGAAGACTAAAAAGAGCTAAAATAGCAAAACAAAATGTTGTGGTATTTAAGCCTAAAATAGATGATAGATATAGTAAAGAAGACGTAGTTTCACATAGTGGAGAAAGTATAGATGCAATTCCTATAAATAAAGCTAATGAAATTTACGATTATATAGATAATAAAGTTCAAGTTGTTGGAATAGATGAAGTACAATTCTTTGATGAAGAAGTTGTAAGTGTAGCTGTGGATTTAGCCAACAAAGGAATCAGAGTTATAGCTGCAGGTCTTGATATGGACTTTAAAGGTGAGCCGTTTGGACCAACGCCAAAGTTATTAGCGATAGCAGAATTCGTTGATAAAATACAAGCTGTTTGTTCTGTATGCGGACAACCTGCTACAAGATCTCAAAGACTAATCAATGGAGAACCAGCTAGATATAATGATCCAATAATACAAGTTGGAGCAGTAGAAAGTTATGAGGCTAGATGCAGGAAGTGTCATGTAGTATATAAATAAAAATAAGCTAATTTAGAATATATCCCTTTAGAGTGAGAGAAAGTTTACTTTAAAGGGAATTTTTATATTATAATAAAATAAAAATATAAAATAGCTAAGAGGTGAGTATATGAGTAAACCGGCTGTTGGTGGTCAAGCTCTAATTGAAGGTGTAATGATGCAGTCAAAGAAAAAAAGAGCAATAGCTGTTAGAAAAGCAGATGGAGAGATTGTAATTAAAAAAAATAAAATAAAAAGCTGGATAAATGATAAAAATATAGATAAAATTCCTTTTGTTAGAGGATCATTTATATTAATTGAAAACATGCTTGAGGGTATTAATAGCTTGAATTACTCTTCAGAGTTTTTTATGGATGAAGAAAATGAAGAGGAAGATAAATTTGACATATTACTTAAAAAAGTATTCAAAGATAAAGCCAATGATGTGGTTTTAGTTATAGCTATGTTTTTTGCTATTCTAATTTCCATAGGTATGTTTGTTTTAATTCCAACATTTATAGGAGGATTATTTTCAAAAATTATTTCTAATAAGGTTATTTTAAACTTGATAGAGGGAATAATTAGGATACTAATACTATTTACTTATATTGTTATAATTTCAAAAAATAAAGATATAGAAAGAACGTTTCAATACCATGGAGCAGAACATAAAGCTGTATACTGTTATGAGAATAATTTAGAGCTTACTATCGAAAATGCAAGAAAGTTTACTACATTACACCCTAGATGTGGAACAAACTTTTTATTTATAGTTATGTTTACATCTATAATATTGTTTTCATTCTTTGGGTGGCCTAATCCTCTAGTTAGAGTGATAATGAGAATAGTATGTATACCAGTAGTTGCTGGTATATCTTATGAGATAATTAGATTTCTTGGGAAATATAACAATAAATTAACTAAAATTGTTGCATATCCAGGAATGATGTTACAAAAGTTTACAACAAAAGAGCCAGATGATTTACAATTAGAGGTGGCATTAGCGGCATTAAAGGCTGTTGTGAATTAAGAAAAAGGAGCAGTTATGACAATTAGAGATATAATTATAAAATACTCAAAAGAGTTAGAAAATATAAGTGACACGCCAAGATTAGATGTTGAAATATTACTAGAAAAAGCTCTTGGAAATGTAGATAGTCTTTATATACGTCTAAATTTAAATAAAGAGTTAACACAAGAACAAGAGGATTTATTTAATACATTTATACAAGATAGATTAAAGGGAAGACCTGTTGCTTATATAGTAGGAAATAGAGAATTTATGGGATTAGATTTTTACGTACAAGAAGGAGTTTTAATTCCAAGGCCAGATACAGAGCCTTTAGTAGAAGAGATAATAGAGCTTTGCAAAAGTAAAGAAAATTTAAGTATATTAGATATAGGAACTGGTTCAGGGGCTATAACTATAAGTTTAGCCAAATATTTGAAGACTTCTAAGGTGAAATCTTTTGATATATCAGACATAGCGTTAGAAATTGGTAAAAAGAATGCAATAAGTAATGAAGTTGATGATAGAGTTGAATTTATAAAATCTGATTTATTTAGTTCTATAGAAAATAAAAATATAAAATTTGATGTTATAGTTTCTAATCCTCCTTATATACCTAAAAAAGATATAGAAACTTTACATACTCAGGTGAAAGACTATGAACCATATACAGCTTTAGAAGGTGGAGAAGATGGGCTAGACTTTTATAGAAGCATAACAGAACAATCAAGAATGTATCTAAAAGAAAATGGAATATTAGCATATGAAGTTGGTCATGATCAAGCTGAGGATGTATCAGAGATAATGAAGAAGAATGGGTATAATAAAATATATACAAAGAAAGATTTACAGGGAATTGATAGAGTTGTTATAGGTTATAAACTATGATATAATGAACAATTGATATGTTACAATTAAAGAGGTGAAAGTATGTTACAGAAATTAGCAGTACTAGAAGATAAATATAAAGAACTAACAGAAAAAATAAGTGATCCTGAAGTAATAAGCGATCAAAAAGTTTGGCAAAAGTATATGAAAGAGCATGCTGATTTAGAACCAATCATAATGAAGTTCAGAGAATATCAGTCTGTTCTAAACAGTATAAAAGACTCTAAGGAGATACTACAAGAGGAGTCTGATGAAGAATTAAGAGAGTTAGCTAAAATGGAACTATCTGAGATGGAAGACCAAGTAGAACCATTAGAAGCTGAATTAAAAATACTATTATTACCTAAAGACCCTAACGATGAAAAGAACGTTATAGTTGAAGTTAGAGGTGGAGCAGGTGGAGATGAAGCAGCTCTATTTGCTGGAGACTTATTCAGAATGTATTCAAGATATGCTGAAAGAAGAAGATGGAAGATAGAATTATTAAGTGCTAGTGATACTGGTGTTGGTGGATATAAAGAAGTATCTTTCTTAATAAAAGGTAAGGGTGCATACTCAAGATTAAAATATGAATCAGGAGTTCATAGAGTTCAAAGAATCCCAGCAACTGAATCAGGAGGAAGAATACATACATCAACTGCAACGGTTGCTGTATTACCAGAAGTTGAGACTGTAGAAGTAAATATAAATCCAAATGACTTAAGAATAGATGTTTTCCGTTCTTCAGGAAATGGTGGGCAAAGTGTTAATACTACCGACTCTGCGGTAAGAATAACTCACATACCTACAGGAGAAGTAGTATCTTGCCAAGATGGTAAATCACAGTTAAAAAATAAAGAACAAGCTTTAAAAATACTTGTAGCTAGACTTAATGATAAGGCTATAGCTGAGCAAAATAAAGAAATATCAGCTGAAAGAAAGAGTCAGGTAGGTACAGGTGATAGATCTGAAAGAATAAGAACTTATAACTTCCCTCAAGGAAGAGTAAGTGACCATAGAATAAACTTAACATTATATAAGTTAGATCAATTCTTAGATGGAGATATCGATGAAATGATAGATGCCTTAATAACAGTTGATCAAACTGAAAAAATGTCTGCAATATAAATCCCTAATATTTAGGGATTTTTCTATAGGAACTTTAGTTATCTTATGAACTTGTACTGTATATAATTATTATATAATGGTACAAGGGGGTTGAGAATTGATATTAAGAATTACTTTAATTGGTTTATTTGCAGGTGTTATAGGAACTGGTTTTGGGGGAGTAATATCAGCTATTTTCAAGAAAAAAGTAGACAAATATATAGATTTTTTTATGGGTCTATCAGGTGGAATAATGTTAGCTGTTGTAGTATTTGACTTAATGAAAGAATCTATGGAAATCATGGGAGTTATGCAAACCGTTATATTTACATTTGTAGGAGTAATTATAACAATGCTCATAAAGTCAAGCTTAGACATATCTAGCGATATGAAGTCAGGGTATTTAATTTTTTTGAGTATACTATTACATAATCTACCGGAAGGGCTAGCTATTGGATCATCTTTTATGTCAAAAGAATCTCTAGGTATGACGTTAGCAATAGTTATAGGGATACATAATATACCTGAAGGTTTAGCAATGGCATTAAGCTTGGTTGGCAGCAAAATGAAAATTGCTAAGGTAATTTTATTTACAATAATAGCAGGAATACCTATGGGTATAGGGAGTTTTTTAGGTGCTTATTTTGGGGGGATTTTTTCTTCGCTTATAGGTGTATTTCTTGCTACAGCAGCTGGTACAATGATGTACGTTGTCTTGGAAGAAATATTCCCTAAATCAAGAAGTCTATATTGTATAATTGGATTTTTAGTAGGTACATTAATTGTATATTGTATCTAAAACTAAAACAAAGGTAGGTATACAAATGATGAAAACTATCATAAGTAAAATTGAATCAGAAAACATCGATATAAAAGAAATTGAAAAACATGCAAAACTTTTAAAAGAAGGAAATACAGTTATATTTCCAACAGAAACAGTATATGGATTAGGAGCAAATGCTTTAGATGAAAATGCTGTAAAGAAAATATATAAAGCAAAGGGAAGGCCAAGTGATAATCCTCTTATAGTTCATATTTCAGAGGAAAAAGAAGTATATGACTTAGCTAAAAATGTAAGTGAAAAAGCTAAAAAAGTAATGCAAGAATTTTGGCCAGGGCCTATAACTATAGTTTTGAATAAAAAAGACATAGTTCCTAAAACTACTAGTGGAGGACTAGATACAGTAGCTATAAGAATGCCCTCTCACAAAATTGCACAAGCAGTAATAAAAGAAGCGGGTGTTCCTATAGCAGCTCCTTCTGCAAATATATCAGGAAGACCATCTCCAACAAAAGAAGCTCATGTCAGAGAGGAAATGGATGGAAGAGTAAGTGGAATAATTTTAGGTGGAGATTGTAACTTTGGACTAGAATCTACAGTTTTAGATATGACTGAAGAAGTACCAATGATACTTAGACCAGGTAGTATAACTAAAGAAGAATTGGAAAAATTAATTGGAGAGGTAAATTTAGACCCATCTTTAGAAAAAAAAGAAGATAATAAAAAGGCAAAAGCACCTGGTATGAAATATACACATTATTCTCCAAATGCTGATGTTTATATAGTATCGGGGAATTCTGAAGATGTAGTACAAAAGATAAATGATTTAGTTCGACAAAATGAAAATAATGGATTAAAAACAGGTGTAATGTGTTTAAATAAAAATTATGAAAAATACAATGGTCTAGTTATATCTCTTGGAGAAACTTTAGAAGAAGTAGGTAGCAACTTATTTAGTACTCTTATAGAAATGGATAAAAACAAAATAGATATAATATATTCAGAAGAATTCCCTGTAAGTGGGGTAGGAAGAGCTATAATGAACAGACTACTTAAATCAGCTGGTTATAAAATAATTAAAGCTTAATTTTGAATATTAAAATTATATCAAAAATACTAGTAAAATGTTACTTAATTTAATATAATATCATAAGAATACTATTAGATAGTGAATATTTTTATAATAAGTTTATTAAATTCGCTATTTTAATAAAAAATACAAAAATATACATAACGAAATACATAATGCGGAGGAAATTTTAATATGAAAATCGGATTAGGATGTGACCATGGGGGCTATAACCTTAAATCAGAAATAATCAAGCATTTACAATCTAAGGATATCGAATGTGTAGATTATGGTACAAATAATGATTTAGATTCAGTAGATTACCCAATATATGGGGAGTCAGTTGCCAATGCAGTAGTAAACAAAGATGTAGATTATGGAATTGTTTGTTGCGGTACAGGGATTGGAATATCTTTAGCTGCAAATAAAGTTCCAGGAATAAGATGTGCTGTAGTATCAGATGTATTTTCAGCAAAAATGTCGAAGGCTCATAATAATGCAAATATGTTATCTTTAGGAGAAAGAGTTATAGGAAAAGGACTTGCCTTAGAGATTGTAGATGCATGGATAAATACTGAGTTTGAAGGCGATAGACACTCTAGAAGAGTTGATATGATAAATAAAATAGAAGAAAAGCATAGTAAACAGGAGGCAATATAATATGAGTAAGGTAATAGTAACAGATCATCCATTAATACAACATAAGTTAACATTAATGAGAGATAAAAATACAGGTTCTAAGGATTTTAGACAACTTTTAACGGAAATAACAATGTTAATGGGATACGAAATAACTAGAAATTTACCATTAGAAGATGCAGAAATACAAACACCAGTGGTAAATGCTACATGTAAAGTATTACAAGGGAAAAAATTAGGAATAGTTCCTATATTAAGAGCTGGATTAGGGATGGTAGACGGATTAGTGAACTTAATACCAGCAGCTAAAATAGGACACGTTGGATTATACAGAGATCCTGAAACTTTACAACCAGTTGAATATTACTGTAAACTTCCTCAAGATATACATGAAAGAGAAATGTTAATAGTAGATCCAATGCTTGCGACTGGTGGATCAGCAGTTGCTGCAATAGATGTATTAAAGAAAAAAGGAGCAACAAATATAAAGTTAGTTAACTTAGTTGCAGCTCCAGAAGGTATAGAAGAAGTTAAGAAATATCATCCTGATGTAGATATATACGTTGCATCTATAGATGAAAAGTTAAATGATCATGGATATATTGTTCCAGGATTAGGTGACGCAGGAGATAGATTATTCGGTACAAAATAAATGTAAATATATATCGACAGTCTTAAATTTAAATTTTAAGACTGTCTTTTTATCATATATTATTGCCGAGCATAATTTTATTAAGTAATATTAAATTTTAATTTTTTTTTGAAGGTAGAACGGTTGAAATTTCAATTAAAATTTAGAAAATTAAGAAAGTCATATAAAAAGAATTGCTTTTTTTTAATAATATGGTAAAATAGATTTAACGAAAGACATAGATAAATTTAAAGTTTATAATTTGAAAATGAGCAAAATTCCAGTAGATTAATTAATTGATGACATCAATTGGGGAGAAATGTCGCAATGATGTCGAAAATTTTGTTATATTTGGATTATAGAATTGACTTTGTCAACAAAGGGCAATGCATAGTTGACTTTGTCAACTTATGTCGGAAGTTGTTGATATTGTCTATTAATGTAAATTGAATATAGAATAAGGAAGGCAAAATTTTTATGGGAAAAAAGAATGCATATTTAGAGGTAGGGAAAATGCTATCACTAATAAGCCAGATAGGTTTAACAATGGTAGTTTCTATATTTGGTACTTTCTTTTTAGGAAGATATATAGATAACTTACTTAATACAAAGCCAATTTTTACACTAATATCATTAGTAATAGGAGTTGGTGGAGCATTCGTATCTGTATATAAAATGGTTATTGGATATACGAAAAGGAAGTGATGAATTGGATATTAAATTACAACAAGAAATAGTCAATATAAATAAAGGAGTTTTCATATATGATGTTGTAATAATTATAGGATTATTATTAACATCATATTTTGATAAATCGATGCTATTAGGCTTGGTTCTTGGGACTTTAGTAGCATTAATGAATTTTACATATTTAGCAAAGTCGATAGAAAAATCAATAGATATGACAGCTGATAGAGCAAAACTTTATGCAACAAGTCAATATATGATTAGGATGATTATAATTGCAGTAGTAATGTTTGTATCAGTAAAGTCACCCAAGTTAAATCTTATTGGGGTATTTTTAGGTTTAATAGGACCTAAAATGGTAATATTATCAAGAAATTTAATATTTAATAAACTAAGAAGAAAGGAGTCATAGGATGAGTTATGCAAGATGGTTACAACTTGGTAGCTTTAGAGTAAGTACGACTGTCACAACTAGTTGGTTAATTATAGCTGTACTTGCTATAGTATCATATTTCTTAACTAGAAATTTGAAAAAAGTCCCTACCAGTAAGGTTCAAATATTTTTAGAGTATGCTGTAATTACTCTTAAAAACCTAGTTACATCTACAATGGGTGAAAAAGCAGTTAAACAAATGCCTAATATGGTGCCTTACATAGGAAGTTTATTTGTATTTTTTGTATGTTCTAACCTAATAGGGCTATTAGGGTTTAGATCACCAACAACTGATTTAGATACAACATTAGCATTTTCGCTAATAACAGTATTTCTTATTTACTATGGTGGTATTAAAGATAAAGGCCTTAGTTATCTTAAAGGATTCCTTGATCCAATACCATTAATGTTACCAATGAATATAGTGAGTGAAGTTGCAAGACCTATATCTTTATCATTCCGTCCATTCGGAAATATATTAGGTGGAGCAGTAATAATGTCGTTGATATATCAATTCTTAGGATGGTTATCAACATTAGTACCAGGAGTAACAATACCGTTTGCACAGTTAGCGATACCAGTTCCTCTACACTTATACTTTGATTTATTTGCAGGTGTTCTGCAATCATTTATATTTGTAATGTTAACTATGGTATTCGTATCTAATGCAACTGATTAAATAAAATAAAAATTTTAAAAAGAAATTTAGGAGGTATTTAAAATGCAAGATTATACAATGGCACAAGCAATAATAGCAGCAGGATGTGCTGTAGGAGCAGGATTAGCTGCTATAGCAGGGATAGGACCTGGGATAGGACAAGGTTTCGCAGCAGGTAAAGGTACAGAAGCAGTTGGAAATCAACCTGAAGCTAAAGGTGATATAATGTCAACAATGTTACTTGGATGTGCGGTTGCTGAGTCAACTGGTATATATGGTCTAGTAATAGCGATAATCCTAATATTTGCTAATCCATGGATATAGTAAGAATTTTCAAGTAGAAGATTTAATGTAAAATCTTTAATTAGGAGATGGTTTACCATCTCCTAATTAAAGATTGTGATTAATGGAAAGGAGGAGCAAATAGCACTATGGAGAAAGATTTGATAGGAATAACATCTGACCTTGTATTTCAACTTATAAATACAGTTTTAGTATTTTTATTACTAAAAAAACTTTTATTCAAGCCAGTTTTAGGAATAATTGAGGCTAGAGAAAATGATATACAAGACAATTTAGCAAAAGGTGAGAAAGCTAAAAATCAAGGTATGGCATTAAAAACTGAGTATGAAGACAAGATAAGTCGTGCAAAGGATGAAGGTCAAGAGATAATAAAACAAGCAACTTTAAGAGCAGAGCAAAAGTCTGATGAAATAATATCTAGTGCAAAAGATGAGGCAGCTCATATAAAAGAAAAAGCAACGAAAGATATTGAACAAGAAAGACAAAAAGCTATGAATGAAATTAAGGATGATATTTCAGATATAGCTTTACTTGCAGCATCTAAAGTTATTGAAAAAGATATAGATAAAGAAAAACATGAAGATTTAATAAAAGATTTTATAAAAAAGGTGGGCGAATCTAAATGATAAATGTAGTAGCAAATAGATATGCTGAAGCCTTATTTCAAATCGGAGAGGAAGAAAAATTAACAGATAAACTTTATCAAGAGTTAAGTGAAGTTGTTGGTTTGATTGAGACAAATAATGATTTATTCTCAATTTTAAAATCTCCTGTTATATCTAAAAAAGAAAAAATTAGTTTAATTGATAGTATATTTACAAATAAAATAGATATCAATATAAAGAATTTTTTAAAAATACTTATAGAGCAAAATAGAATTTCATTTATACCAGATATGGCTGCATCATATAAAGAGTTATTAAATGAAAAGAATAATATATTAGAAGGATTTGCAATAAGCGCAATCCCGATGAATAAAAAAGAAATAAAAGAGCTTGAAGAAAAGCTTTCGCAAAAATACAATAAAAATGTTACTTTAGAGAACAAAGTTGATAAATCTATTTTAGGTGGAGTCTTAGTTAGACTTGGAAATGAAGAAATAGATGGAACAGTAAAAAATCGTCTAGATAAAATGAAAGAACAACTATCTCAAGTAATATCTTAGGAGGGCGGTGAACCCATGAACTTAAGACCTGAAGAAATAAGTTCTATTATTAAGCAACAAATAAAAAATTATGAAAGTAAAATTGAATTAACTGATACAGGTAGTGTACTAAAGGTAGGAGATGGTATAGCTACTGTATATGGATTAGAAAAAGTTATGTCAAGTGAACTTTTAGAGTTCCCTGGTCAAGTATATGGTATGGCTCTTAACCTTGAAGAAGGTGTAGTTGGTGCTGTTATATTTGGTGATGACTCTAATATAAAAGAAGGGGATATAGTAAAGAGAACTGGTAAAGTTGTTGAGGTTCCAGTTGGAGAGGCTATGATAGGTAGAGTAGTAAGTCCACTAGGATTACCTATAGATGGAAAAGGACCAATAAACACTAATAAAACTAGACCAGTTGAAGCTCAAGCACCTGGAATAATGGCTAGAAAATCAGTTCATGAACCATTACAAACAGGTATAAAAGCTATAGACTCAATGATACCAATTGGTAGAGGACAAAGAGAGCTTGTTATAGGTGATAGACAAACAGGTAAAACTTCTATATTAATAGATACAATATTAAATCAAAAGGGTAAAGATGTTATATGTATATATGTTGCAATAGGACAAAAACGTTCTACTGTAGCTCAATTAGTTTCAACTCTTGAAAAAGGTGGAGCTATGGATTATACAATAGTAGTTTCAGCTACAGCATCTGAATCTGCACCACTTCAATACTTAGCACCTTATGCAGGAGCTGCTATGGGTGAAGAATTTATGTATAATGGGAAACATGTACTTATAATATATGATGACTTAAGTAAACAAGCAGTTGCATATAGAGAAATGTCATTACTACTTAGAAGACCACCAGGTCGTGAAGCTTACCCAGGAGATGTATTCTACTTACACTCAAGATTACTTGAGAGAGCAGCTAAGCTTTCAGATGAATTAGGTGGAGGATCAATGACTGCATTACCAGTTATAGAAACTCAAGCAGGTGACGTTTCTGCATACATACCAACTAATGTTATTTCTATAACAGATGGACAAATATACTTACAACCAGAATTATTCTACTCAGGAATAAGACCAGCAGTTGATCCTGGTATATCTGTTTCAAGGGTTGGTGGTAGTGCACAAATAAAAGCAATGAAAAAGGTTGCTGGAACATTAAAACTTGCTTACTCTCAATATAGAGAACTTGCAGCATTCTCTCAATTTGGATCTGATTTAGATGAAGATACTAAAAAGAGACTTGCTCAAGGGGAAAGAATAGTTGAAGTTTTAAAACAAGGAGAGCATGAGCCAATAAAGGTTGAGCATCAAGTTATGATAATATTTGCTGTTATAAATAACTTCTTAGAAGATATACCAGTAAATAATATATCTAGATTTGAAAAAGAACTTTATAATTTTGTAGACAACAACTACCCAGATGTTACTACTAAAATATTAGCTGGAGAAGATTTCTCTTCTGATTTAACAAACGCTATAAATCAATTTAAGAAAAAGTTTGTTGTTGAAGCGTAATCCTTTTTTAAAAGGAGGTAATTTAATTGGCAGGAGCAGGTATTAAAGAAATTAAAACTCGTATGACCAGTGTTGAAAGTACTAAGCAAATAACGAAAGCTATGGAATTAGTTGCTTCTTCAAAGTTAAGAAAAGCTAAGGATAGAGCTGAAAGTTCAAGACCGTACTTTAATACGTTATACAGTACTATAAAAGATATATCTCAAGGTAGTAAAGGTATAAAAGATGATTTTCTAAAACAAAGAGAAGTTAAAAATAGATGTTATATAGTTGTTGCTGGAGATAGAGGATTAGCTGGAGGATATAATTCAAATATATTAAAATCTACAGTCGCTCATATGGAAGGTAAACAAGAAAAAGTTATTCCTATAGGTAAGAAAGCGTATGAGTTCTTTGAGAAAAGAGGGTACGATATAGTAAAATCTGTAGAAAGTGTAGAGCATTGTGAGTATGATAATGCTTTAGAAATAACAAATAATGTAATGGATTTATATAAAAAAGGAGAGGTTGATGAAGTTTATATGGCTTACACAGAGTTCATATCTCCTTTAGTACAAAATGTTAAATTAATAAAAGTACTTCCATTAGCATTTGAAAAAGAAGAAGCCAAGTCTCAAGAAAAATCTGCAAGCAAAGGTAGAGTACAATATTTGCCATCAGCAGAAGCTGTTTTAGGCTATATCATACCTAAGTATATCTCTGGAACGATATATGGTGGAGTTATAGAATCTTTTGCATCAGAACAAGGTGCTAGAAGAACGGCAATGGAATCGGCTACAGATAATGCAGATGAAATGCTATCTGATTTAGAGTTGAAATACAACAGAGCAAGACAATCAGCAGTAACTCAAGAAATAACAGAGATAGTAGGTGGAGTTGAAGCTCTAAAATAAGGAGGTTAGGAAATGGCAAATGTAGGTAAGATAGTACAAATCGTAGGAGTTGTACTTGATGTTAAATTTGATGATGAGAAAAGCCTACCTAACTTATTAAACGCGTTAGTTATAAAGTTAGGAGATAAAGAAATAGTTGCAGAGGTTGCACAACATATAGGAGATAATACAGTTAGATGTATTGCTATGAGTGCAACTGATGGATTAGTAAGAGGGATGGAAGTTGTTGATACAGGTAAGCCAATAAGTGTTCCTGTTGGAGATGCAACTTTAGGAAGAATATTCAATGTTTTAGGAGAACCAGTTGATAACAAACCAGCTCCAAAAGATGCACCAAAACTTCCTATACATAGACAAGCACCAAGCTTTGAAGAAATAGAAAGTAGTGCAGAAATACTTGAAACAGGTATAAAAGTTGTTGACTTATTATGTCCATACCTAAAAGGTGGAAAGATCGGTCTATTCGGTGGAGCCGGAGTTGGTAAGACAGTTCTTATACAAGAACTTATAAACAATATAGCTAAACAACACGGTGGTATATCTGTATTTGCGGGTGTTGGAGAAAGAACTAGAGAAGGTAATGACCTTTATCACGAGATGGCTGACTCTGGAGTTATAAATAAAACGGCTCTAGTATTCGGACAAATGAACGAACCACCTGGAGCGAGAATGAGGGTTGCTCTTAGTGGTCTTACAATGGCTGAACACTTCAGAGATGAGCAAGGTCAAGATGTTTTATTATTCGTTGATAATATATTCCGTTTCACACAAGCAGGTTCAGAAGTTTCAGCACTTCTTGGACGTATGCCATCAGCAGTTGGATATCAACCAACTCTTGCAACAGAAATGGGTAACTTACAAGAGAGAATAACATCAACTAAGAAAGGGTCTATAACATCTGTTCAAGCAGTATATGTACCAGCAGATGACTTAACTGACCCAGCACCAGCAACAACATTCACACACTTAGATGCTAAGACTGTTTTATCAAGACAAATAGCATCGCTTGGTATATACCCAGCAGTTGACCCATTAGAGTCTACTTCGAGAGTTCTTGACCCAAGCATAGTTGGTAAAGAACACTATGAAGTTGCGAGGGGAGTACAATCTATACTTCAAAGATATAAAGAACTTCAAGATATAATTGCTATACTTGGTATGGATGAACTATCTGATGAAGATAAGATTATAGTTGCTCGTGCTAGAAAGATACAAAGATTCCTTTCTCAATCTTTCACAGTTGCAGAGCAGTTTACAGGATTACCAGGTACATATGTACCAGTTAAAGAAACTGTAAGAGGTTTCAAGGAAATACTAGAAGGTAAGCATGATGATTTACCAGAATCAGCATTCTTATTAGTAGGAACTATAGAAGAAGCTGTTGCAAAGGCGAAGGAGCGTAGATAACTATGGCAAGTGAATTTTCACTAGAAGTTGTAACTCCTGATAAAGTTTTTTATAACGATAATGTAGAAATGGTAATAACTAGAACTACAGAAGGTGATAGAGGTATCCTTAGAAATCACAGACCATTTGTAGCTGGATTAGTCGAAGGTACTCTTAGAGTTAAAAAAAATGGTGACTTTAAAGAAGCAAAAATAGCAGGTGGATTTATTACAGTAGATAAAGAAAAAGCTGTAATTTTAACAGAATCAGCTGAATGGATATAAAATAAAAAGAACCACACTAATATAAAAACTTATATTATGTGGTTCTTTTTATTTTATATATATAGAAATATAATTATTTTTAGAGTTACTGTTCGAAATTTGCACTTTTTAATTCAAGTAATTGAATATAATAATGTAATCGTAATACAATAATATTAGAAGGATGATTTTTGGAGGTTATGATGAATATATTAGATATTGGAGTGGATATAGTTGAGATTGATAGGATTAAGGATGCTATCAATAAAAATGAAAGGTTTTTACATAGATTATTTACAGATAATGAAATAAAGTACTTTGAGTCTAAGGGATTTAAGACTGAAACTATTGCAGGGAATTTTGCAGCTAAAGAAGCTATAAGCAAATCTATAGGATTGGGAATTAGAAATTATACTTTTAAAGATATAGAGGTATTAAGAAATTCTTTGGGAAAACCTATAGTGAAAACTTATAATAATTTGAGCAAGATATGCATAGAGTATAATGTTCTAGAAATAAAAGTTTCTATATCTCATAGTGAAAAATATGCTGTGGCAAATGCTATTGCAATAACTAAGGAGTGATAATATGAATGATAAAAAAGCAAAAGATATAATGACAACTGATGTAATTGTAGCTAAAAAAGGAGATACTATATCTGAAGTGGCAAATGTACTTATATCAGGAAAAATTGGAGGACTACCTGTAGTTGATGAGGATAATAAGGTAGTAGGAATTATATCAGAGACAGATATAATAAAAAAAGAAAAAAAGGCACATTCAACTCCTTTTGTAAATGTTCTAGAGGGAATAATATTTTTAGATGATTTTAACAAGATGGAGAAAGATTTAAAAGAAATTGCAGCATATAAAGTTGAAGATTTAATGTCTACGAATATAGTAAAAGTACATGAAGATGAAGCTTTTGATGACATAGCAAATATAATGATAAAAAAATCTGTTAATAGAGTTCCTGTAGTAGACGAAGAAAATAGATTAAAAGGAATAATTTGCCGATATGATATAATAAGAGCCATGTATAATGAATAAACTTTAATAGGAGGATTATATGAGAAACAAGTGGATGACATTATTAATAATAACGATTGGTTTAAGTGTTAGTTTTGTAGGTTGTCAAACTAGAGAATCCACAAAAGAAGACGTTTATAAAAAATTTCAAGAACAAGTTTCAAAAATTGAATCCTATACGTGTACAGCTGAAATTGAAGTTGTAGGAAATAAGGGTATGAGCAGTTATACTTTAAAACATTATTATAAAAAGCCAAATAACTATAAGTTAGAGGTTGTTTCTCCAGAGCATCTTAAAGGAAAAACTATGGAATATAAGGATAATAAAATCATAGTTAAAAATCCTGACATTGATGACATTTTTGAATTACCTAATAGTAGTAAAGATCAACAGTACTTATTTATAGGTGATTTTATGAGAAATTATCTTCAAAATGAAGAAATTACAATGAACTCCTCTGATTCAGAATTGATATTAGAGGCAAATATACCTGGAGATGATGAATATTTTAATAAACAAATCTTATATATAGATAAAGGAAATAAAAAACCTGACAAAATGGAGATATTAGATAAAAACGGAAAAATTAGATTTACAGTTAAATATGATAATTTTGAATATAAAAAGTAAGAGGAAAAAGATATGGCTAAAGGAACAGTTGCCCCTACTTGGGCGGAGATAAATCTAGATAACATAAAGTTTAACTTAGATAATATAAAAAAATTATTAAATGAAGATACTAAAATTTGTGGGGTAGTTAAAGCTAATGCATACGGTCATGGTGCAGTACAAATTGCAAAGTTGCTTGAAAGAGAGAAGGTAGATTATTTAGCGGTTGCTAGATTAGAAGAAGGTATAGAACTTAGAGAAAATTATATAAAAGCTCCTATCTTATGTTTAGGTTATATACCTGATGAGGCTATAAGAAACGCAATAATAAATAAAATAACGATGACAGTATATTCTTTAGATATGGCTGAAAAAATAAGTGAATTGGCGCAACAGGTTAATGAAAGTGTGAATATTCATATAAAAATTGATACAGGTATGTCTAGAATAGGATTTCAGCCAAATGAAGAATCCGTAAAAGATATAGTTTTAATAAGCCAATTAAAGAATATAAAAATAGAAGGAATGTATACTCATTTTGCAAAAGCAGATGAGAAAGATAAGCAATATACATACCTTCAGGCAGAAAAATACAACTATATTGTAAATAGACTAGAGGAAGAGGGTATTCAAATTCATATAAAACACGTTTCTAATAGTGCTGCTACAATGGAATATCCTGATTTAAACTTTAATATGGTCAGATGCGGAATTATATTGTATGGTCATTATCCATCTGATGAGGTTATGAAAGATAGAATAGAGCTTAGACCAGCTATGAAGTTAAAATCAAGGATTGCTCATATAAAGGAAGTAAATTCAGATATAGGTATAAGTTATGGATGGAAGTATAAAACTAGTAGTAAGGAAAAAATTGTAACTATACCTATTGGTTATGCAGATGGATTTACTAGAATGCAAAATAATGCGAAAGTATATATAAATAATTATCCTTTTGATGTGGTAGGAAGAATATGCATGGACCAATGTATGATAAAAATAGATAGTGATATAGACATAAAAATTGGTGATGAGGTTATAATATTTGGAGAAGGAGATGCGACGGTAGAAAGGATAGCAAATGATTTAGGAACTATAAATTATGAAATTTTATGTATGGTTTCAAGGCGAGTTGAACGTGTATATATGGAAAGAAATGCAATTTTACAAGCAACCAGTTATTTGGTAAAATAAAAGATATAGTATACTCTGGGAGGCGATTTTGTGCATAATAAGAGCAAGGAAAAAATTGTGTTTACTTTACCTGACTCTCTTATATCTGAAGTAGATAATATTGTTCAGATGGAAAATAGTAATAGAGAAGATTTTGCAAAAGCTGCTTTTCAATTCTATATAACTCAAAAAAAGAAAATAGACTTAAAAGAGTGTATGATTAAGGGTTATAAAGAAATGGGTCAAATAAACTTATCATTAGCTGAACTAGGTATGACAAATGAGGTATCTTCTGATGTCGATTCTGAAGGGAATATCGCTCAAGGTGAGTAGTGTTAACTTAGAAGTAAAAAGAGGAGATTTGTATTACGCTGATTTAAGCCCAGTTGTAGGTTCAGAACAAGGTGGAGTGAGGCCGGTTCTGATAATACAAAATGATATAGGTAATAAGTACAGTCCAACAGTTATAATAGCTGCCATTACATCTCAAATTAATAAAGCTAAATTACCTACTCATATAGAGATAAGTGCTAATGAATATGGGCTTAATAAGGACTCTGTAATTCTCTTAGAACAAATCAGGACTATTGATAAAAAGAGAATAAGAGAAAAAATAGGTTGTCTAGATAGTAATGTGATGTTAAAAGTAGATAATGGTCTTCAAATAAGTTTGGGACTATTTAATATTTGAAAATTATTGGTATTATTTTTAATATCAATAATTTTTTTTATTATAAGGTAATTATAATTTGTATATTTTGTGTATGATCTATAATTACTTATCTTAGGACTTGGCATAGAGGGTATATTTTATGTGCTTAGTTATACAAAATATTTAGCATATATATTGTTGATGAAAGTAAATTTTTTACCCATACCCATAAAAGTTAAGTATAAATTATGAACATTTATAGATAAATTTATTTTATTTTAAAAATAGAGTAAAAATTTGGCGAGAAGTGGTATAATAATATGAGATTGGTATATAAATGTACATTACATAATAATGATTTTTTTACTTTACAAACCAGGGAGGTAATTACATGAGAGACCATAAAGGATTAAATGAAATTACGTGTAGTATAAGAAAAGACATAGTTTCTATGATACACGGAGCAAAATCAGGACATCCAGGAGGATCATTATCAGCAGTTGAGATCTTAACAGCTCTTTACTTTGATGAAATGAATATTGATCCAACTAATCCTAAGATGGAAGATAGAGATAGATTTGTTTTATCAAAAGGACATGCTGCTCCAGTTTTATATGCAACGTTAGCTCACAAAGGATACTTTGATAAAGAAGAGTTAAAAGGATTAAGAAAAACGGGGAGAATGTTACAAGGGCATCCAGATATGAAGGGAACTCCAGGGGTTGAAATGTCAACAGGGTCATTAGGACAAGGGTTTTCAGTAGCATGTGGAATGGCTATGGCGTCTAAATTAGACAATGCACCATGGAGAGTATATGCTTTACTTGGAGATGGAGAGTGTCAAGAAGGAATAGTTTGGGAAGCTGCAATGAGTGCTGCTCACTATAAATTAGACAACATGACAGCATTTTTAGATTATAATGGACTTCAAATAGATGGTAATACAGATGATGTAATGAGTTTAGGTTCTATAGTTGATAAATTCAAAGCTTTTGGATGGAATGTTATAGAAATAGATGGACATGACTTCGATCAAATATTTGCAGCTCTTGATATGGCTAAATCAACTGTAGGTCAACCAACTATGATAGTTGCTAAGACAATAAAAGGTAGAGGTGTATCATTTATGGAGAACCAAGCTGGATGGCATGGAAATGCTCCTAGTGACGAACACTTAAGAATTGCTTTAGAGGAATTAGGAGGTGCTTTCCATGAGTAAAATAGCTACTAGAGACGCATATGGAAAAACATTGCTAAAATTAGGTGAAACAAATGATAATGTAGTTGTATTAGATGCAGACTTATCAAAATCTACAAAAACAAATGACTTTTCAAAGTCATTCCCAAATAGATTTTTCAATATGGGTATAGCTGAGCAAAACTTAATAGGAGCTGCTTGTGGATTTGCAACAGCAGGAAAAATTCCTTTTGCAAGTACTTTCGCGATGTTTGCAACAGGTAGAGCATTTGAGGTTATAAGAAACTCAGTATGCTATCCTAAGTTAAATGTTAAAATATGTGCTACTCACGCTGGTATAACAGTAGGGGAAGATGGAGCCTCTCATGAAAGTATTGAAGATATATCTATAATGAGATCAATACCTAATATGACTGTAGTAGTTCCTGCTGATGGAATAGAAACAGAAAAAGTAATATTAGAAGCAGCAAAATACAATGGACCAATGTATGTACGTCTTGGAAGAAGTGCAGTTCCTACACTATTCGGAGAAGATTATAAATTTGAAATAGGAAAAGGTACTGTTCTTAGAGATGGAAACGATGCTACAATAATAGCTTGTGGTATGATGGTAAATGAAGCTGTAATTGCACACGAAGAATTAAAAGCTGAAGGTATAAATGTTAGAGTAATAAATATGTCTACAATAAAACCTATAGATAGAGAATTAATTGTTAAAGCTGCTAAAGAAACAAAGGCTATAGTAACTGCAGAAGAGCATAGTATAATAGGTGGATTAGGATCTGCTGTAAGTGAAGTAGTATCTGAAGAATGTCCAGTGATAGTTAAGAAGGTTGGAGTAAAAGATGTATTCGGAGAATCTGGAACACCAGCTGAATTATTAGAAAAGTATGGATTAACAGCAAAACATATAGTTGAATCAGTAAGAGAAGCTTTAAAATAATAAAAAAGACTTTGCAATAGAGTATATATTGCGAGGTCTTTTTTTATTTAATAGGATTCTAATAATCAAATCATTTTCATATATTTAAAATAGATGGGGGGTGATTGAGTGAATATAAAATTCAATATTAAAGGGGTAATACTTGGGGTAGTATTAGTATTTTTTATTATAGGGGGATTTCTATTCTTACCTAAAATGTTTATAGAGGATTCGACACCGGTGGATTATACTATGATTCAAAGAGATGCTATACCAGAAAAGATATTAAATATTATGGATAAGTATACAAATGAAGAGAGAGCATTAGCTGTTAAATTAGATAATAAAATATATGTAATAGTAACTAGATCACAGGAAAAAGATAAAGGTATAGAAATAGACAAGATAAGTATTGTTAAAGAAGAGGACAAGAATACGATGAAAGTTGAAATAACTTATAAAGACAAGGAGGATTCATATCCTTTTGTAGTGGCTGAAACAAATTTAACAGAACTTCCAGATAAGATAGAGTTAGATTCTTCTGATGATGCTAAATAAAAAGATTTTCACATATAAGTATGGGATTCTAAGGTTACATAATAAAAAATGAATATAAATAGAGTTAAATATTAATTGGTAAGTGATTATATATAAAGTTATAGTTGCTTATCAATTAATATTTTTTGAATTTTATTTTAAAATAATAATTTAAAAAGTTAAAATGCTTATTATTTAATAATAAGTAGGGAAAAATAAATCTCAAATACAATTTTGAGGTGAACAAATGTTAAATATAGATAAATATAAAGTAAATGAAGAAAATTTAAAGTTCAAATGTTCATTAGATGATGTAGACTTTAAAACAACAGAAGATATAGAGCCTTTAGGAGGAATAATAGGTCAAGAGCGAGCTGTAACGTCTATAGAGTTCGGCTTAAAAATGAAACATAAGGGATACAATATATATATAGCTGGAGTAAGTGGGATAGGTAGAACTAATTATGCAAAATCTCTTATAAAGAAAAACATAAAGTGTAATGAAAATTTAAAAGACTGGATATATGTTAACAATTTTAAAAATAATAATGAACCTGTATCTTTATCTTTTAAAGCTGGAATAGGTAAGGAGTTTAAGAATGATATTGATGATATTATAGAAAAGTTAAAAGTTGAGATACCCAAGATATTTAATTCTAAAGAATATGAAAACCATAATAGGCTTTTGATGACAGAGTTAGAAAATAATATACATAGTATAATTGAAGAATTAAATGAATTTGCTAAACCTAAAGGTTTTAAATTTCAGATTACAGAAAGAGGTTTGTTAAGTGTACCTATAAAAGAAGATGGTAAACTAATGGAAGAATCTGAATTAGGTAACCTTACACCATCTGAAATAAGAGAGTTAAGAGAACGAGGATTGAAGTTAAATCAAGAAAGTAAGGAATATATAGATAAGATAAAGTCCTGTGAAGATATATACAAGAATAAAAATAATGAATTAGATAGAAATGTAGGAAGAAGTTTAGTTGGATTTTATGGCCAATATTTATTAACTAAGTATGGAGAAGATGAAAAGGTAAATAAATATATAAATGCTTTATGCAATGATATTGTAAATAATATTTCTAAATTTAAAAAAGAACCAGAGGATGATAAAAAAGATGCAATGGCATTATTAGGAATTATGCCTAATAAAAGAGATGATAAATTCTTAAATAGATATAGAGTTAACTTATTTATAGATAATAGTGAGTGTAAAGAATGTAAGATTATAGTTGAAAGTAATCCTACGTATTACAACTTAACCGGTTCTATAGAGTATAAAAATGAGATGGGATCATTGACAACTAGTTTTATGGAAATAAAACCTGGAGCGATTCATAAAGCTAATGGTGGTTTTTTAATTATTAATGTAAGAGATTTATTATCTAATCCTTTCTCGTGGGAGTGCTTAAAGAGAACATTAAAAACAGAAAAAATAAATATAGAATCTTTGAATAAGCAGTATGGATATTTGGTTACATCAACTTTGAAACCAGAGCCAATAGATTTAGATTTAAAAGTTATTTTAATTGGAGATAGCTACTATTACAATCTGCTTTATGCTTATGAAGATGATTTTAGAAATTTATTTAAGATAATGGCTGACTTTGATATAGAAGTAGATAGGAATAAAGATAATATTTACAAAACAGTTCAACTTATTTCAAATAAATGTAAAGAATCAAACTTAAAACATTTCGATAAATCTGCAGTAGAAAGATTGATAGAGTATAGCACGAGAATAAGTGATGATAAAGAGAAGCTTAGTGCTAGGTTTAATAAGATAGTAGATATAATATATGAATCAGATGCTGTTACAGATGATTGTGAACTATATGTAACAAGGAAAGATGTAGATAAAGCAATAAGACAAAAGATATACAGAAATAATAAGTATGAAGAAAAATTAAATGAAATGTTTAAGGATGGAACGTTATTAATCGACCTAGATGGAGAAAAAGTAGGACAAATAAATGGATTAGCTGTTATAGGAACGGGAGAGTATTCTTTTGGAAAACCATCAAAAATAACTGCATCTACTTATAGAGGAAGAAGAGGAATTATAAATATTGAAAGAGAAATAAAAAAAAGTGGAAGTATTCATGACAAAGGTGTATTAATTTTAAGTGGCTACTTAGGAAGTAGATATGGTAAGGAAAAGCCGCTATCAATATCTACATCTATAACATTTGAACAAAACTATAATGGAATAGATGGCGATAGTGCATCTAGTACAGAATTGTATGCGATAATATCTAGTATTGCAGATATACCAATAAAACAATATATAGCGGTTACAGGTTCTGTAAGTCAAAAAGGTGAAATTCAGCCAATAGGAGGAGTTAATGAAAAAATAGAAGGTTTCTTTGATGTTTGTAAGATAAAAGGATTTACAGGTAATCAAGGTGTAATGATACCAATACAAAATGTAAGAAATTTAATGTTAAAAGATGAGGTTATAGAAGCGGTTAAAGAAGGAACTTTTAATATATATGCAATATCAAATATAGACGAAGGTTTAGAAATTCTTACAGGTAAAAGTAAAGAAGAAATTGATTTGGCTGTAAATGGAGTATTAGATAAATACAGAAAACTAGATAAAGAAGATGATGAAGAAAAAGATAAGAAGGAAAAAAAAGATAAATAAGAAAATAATTTTAAAAATAGATTAAAGGTAAGGATAACAATAACAATAAAGCTGTAGTGACTTAAAGAGAATAAAATCTACAGCTTTATTATTTTTGAAAGTTTTATTGAAAATCATTTATTGGGAATTATAGTTTTAGATTCAGTAACAATAAAATTCAATTGAGCATCATGAGGTTCCTTTGGCACCTCATCAAAGATTTGTAAGTCAAAAGCAATTCCTATAGTTTTAGCATCTGGTCTTAAATTTTCTAAAAATCTATCATAAAAACCTCCGCCATACCCTAATCGGTAACAATTAGTATCATAAGCAACAGCGGGAACTATTACGACATCTATGTCTTTTATGTCTATAGGATGGGAGCACTCAAGTTTTGGTTCTCTTATATTATAAGCTCCAATTTTGATACCATTTTTAAGGTCTGTAATTTGAGTAGGTATTAATTTTTTTTCTTCTTTTAAAGTTATAGGAGAAGCTACAGTTTTTCTTAAAGAAATTAACTTATTAATTAAATCATCTGTTTGGACTTCATTATTAAAATCTAGATAAAGCATAATAGTTTTTGCTTTTTTTATACAGTCCATTTGTAATACCTTATCTACTATTATAGAAGAATTTTTAGAAATGAATTCTGGGCTTTGTTTTTTTCTTTCGGATATGACCTTTTTTCTAAATTCTCTTTTCATTAAAATCTACCCCTTTATATTATGGTATAATATGTATATGCAATTTTAAATTGTATACCTATTATAAATTTTAGTATATGCATAAGCCCTAGGCAACAGAATTGATAAAGGGGTAATAAAAAGAATAGCTAATCATATAATATATAGTAGATTATTTAAAGGAGATGCATTAAATGATATCTAAAAAAAAGGCCATTATAGGTTCAATAGTTTTAGTAGTAGTTACAGCTATGGTTACATCAACATTGCAAATCGCAATTGGAAATAAGGTTGTAATACCTAAAGACTTATATGAAAGTTATAAGAAGTATAATAAGTTAATTGGGTTAGAGCAAATAGTAAATGATGATTTTTACAAAGAAGTTTCAGAAGACGATTTAGTACAAGGGTCTATAAAAGGAATGTTCTCAGGTTTGGGAGATATATATTCTCAGTACTATACTAAAGAAGAATTTGAGCTATTAAAAGAACAAACAAGTGGATCATTTGTAGGAATAGGTGTTTATATTAGCCCTACATCAGATGATGATTATATAACAATAATTGCACCAATAGAAGGGTCTCCAGCAGAAAAGAGTGGTATAAAAGCTGGAGATAAGATTATAAAGGTGGATGATCAAAATGTATATGCAAATGATTCAGATAAAGCAATAAGTATGATAAAAGGAAAAGCTGGTACAGAAGTTAAACTTACTCTTAAAAGAGGAGAGGAAGAACTTGAGCTAAAAGTAAAGAGAGAAGAAATAATATCTAAGAGTGTTGATGCTAAAGTTTTAGAAGATGGAATAGGCTATATAAAAATAACATCATTCAATGAAAATACATATAAAGAGTTTACAGATGCGCTAAATAATTTGAAGAAAGAAAATATAAAAGGATTAGCTTTAGATTTAAGAAATAATCCTGGTGGATTATTAGACATCTGTAGTGAAATTGCTGATGAGTTAATTGGAGAAGGAACAATAGTATATACTAAGGATAATAAAGGTGATAAAGAATATTTAAAGTCTGACACAAATAAATTAGGTTTACCAATAGCAGTTTTAGTTAATGAGGGAAGTGCATCTGCATCGGAAATACTTACAGCTGCAATAGTAGATAATAATGAAGGTATAGCAGTAGGAACTACTACTTTTGGTAAAGGTTTAGTTCAAAGTGTTAGAGAATTAAAAGATGGAACTGGGTATAAATTGACTACAGCACAATACTTTACCCCTAATGGAGATTACATAAATGGAAAAGGTATAGAACCTAAAATTGTAGAAAAAGATGAGAATAGACAACTAGATGTAGCTGTTAATTGGATAAAAGAACAAATTAAGTAACATGTAATAAAGGATGGCACTATTTATATAAATTTAAATTGTTGCCATCTTTTTATAATTAAAAATATTACTTGAATATATTTTCATAAAACTATACATAATCAAAATATAAGGTATATGTATTTTCTATTTTAATAAAGTATTATACAATAATATATAATTAAATGAAATTATAAATCAAAATTTAAAAGTAACATTTTATACTATTTTGATAAAGAAATAAAAAAAAGTGGATCTTTTTAACAAAATTTGTATTTAAATAAAGGTAAAATAGAAAGTATATAGAATTAATTAAATAAATAGTGATATTAATGGGATGTGAGTTTATGAAAGAGAGTATGGAAAAAGTTATTGATCTTGAAGAATATAAAAATAAAAAGAAAAAAATAGAAGTTGATAGAGTTGAACTTTTGAAACTTATAAAACAAATAGTAATGACAAAATAGAGAGCAAATAGCTCTCTACTTTATTTTAAGATGATATTAAAAGGGCTAAGACATTCTAAGTCCACCTATATAGTCTTTGAATTCAGAAAAATCATTTTCATCTTCTAATTCGATAACCTCAGAGCCTTCTGTATCAAAGTTTTTCAAGTATATTGTGTGACTATTTTCGGTAGAATCATAATAGATGCATCTATATCCATCTTCATATAAATCTTTTAGTTGATTAAATTTAGCCATATTATTCATCTCCTTAAAATGCTTATATATATTTTTACAAAAATATAAGATAAGTATTCAAAGAATAGAATTTGCAAATAAATTACATATAAAACAATTTAGATAAAAGATTTTTAAAATTAAAATAAAAAATATAAAAAAAGTGTTGACTATAAAAAATAAGCGTGGTATAGTATTACTTGTCCTTAAGAATAGGATAAAACAAGAAAACGACAAAAAAAGTCTTGACTAAGAAAGAAAAACTTGGTAAGATAAATAAGTCGAAAAAATGAACTTTGAAAATTAAACAGTAGGTTAATTTATATAACTAATTCTTTATAAGAATTATTCGAAACAACCAAACAAAGCCAGATATATAACAGTATCTGAGCCCATCAACTTTTATTTGAGAGTTTGATCCTGGCTCAGGATGAACGCTGGCGGCGTGCCTAACACATGCAAGTCGAGCGATTTACTTCGGTAAAGAGCGGCGGACGGGTGAGTAACGCGTGGGTAACC
>NZ_JACRWE010000010.1 GCF_014323405.1 Romboutsia faecis
GGTTACCCACGCGTTACTCACCCGTCCGCCGCTCTTTACCGAAGTAAATCGCTCGACTTGCATGTGTTAGGCACGCCGCCAGCGTTCATCCTGAGCCAGGATCAAACTCTCAAATAAAAGTTGATGGGCTCAGATACTGTTATATATCTGGCTTTGTTTGGTTGTTTCGAATAATTCTTATAAAGAATTAGTTATATAAATTAACCTACTGTTTAATTTTCAAAGTTCTTATTTTGTGCTGTTCTTGAGCACTTATTTATAATAACATCTATATATTATTTCGTCAACACTTTTTAAAAAGTTTTTTAGTTTTTTTATAATTACTTTAAAATAATAGCTTATATCAGCATATTTTCTCTGATATAAGCTATTATTTTCATTTTATTCATTTTTATACCCATCTTCACCAAAATATTTTTGTATCCCTGCATATATAGACCAAGCTATTTTTTCTTGATATTTTTCATCATTTAATAGTTTAGCTTCTTTTTCATTTGATAGAAAGCCACATTCAATTAGCACTGATGGCATTTTACAATTCTTCAATAAGTAAAGATTATTTCTTGGCTTTATTACTCTATTATTACTCTCATCTACAACTCTTTTCAATTCATCCTGTATATTCTTAGCCAACACTCTGCTATCTTCCATCCCCTCTGGATAAAAAGTTTGAGCTCCTGAATACTTAGATTCAGTAAAGTAATTAAGATGTATAGAAACAAACATATCGGCATTCGAATCATCTGCTATCTTCTTACGATTTTTCAAATTTTCATTATACTTTTGTCTTATCGTTTTATTCTCACTCTCCTCATATAAGCTACTATCATCATCTCTAGTTAATATAACTAATCCACCACTAGCTTCTATAAGCTCTTTTAATTTAAGAGTAATAGCTAAATTAACATCTTTTTCATATATAGTCTTGTCATCACTAGAAGTCCCTGAATCAATACCTCCATGTCCAGCATCTAATACAATAGTCTTATTAGTTATAGGCATATAACTAATCGTCTCTTCAGACACTTCTCTTATTTTTAATATGCAAACTACGGTTAAGATTAAGGCTATCACTCCAAAAACTATGTACTTTATGTATTTTCTCACAATATCACCCTGTACATTTATATTAAAAAAGACTTTGGAATATTCCAAAGTCTTTGTACAAGTATATGAATAAAATTATCTCTTTGAGAATTGTGGAGCTCTTCTTGCTGCCTTTAATCCATATTTCTTTCTTTCTTTCATTCTAGCATCTCTAGTTAAGAATCCTTCTTTCTTTAAAGCAGGTCTTAAATCAGTGTCAGCTTTTAATAAAGCTCTAGATATACCATGTCTTATAGCACCAGCTTGTCCAGTGAATCCTCCACCTTCAACTTTTACTATTACATCGTATTTAGCTTCATTATTAGTTAATACTAATGGTTGCTTAACATCTCTTATTAATGTTTCGTAGTTGAAGTATTCTTCAACATTTCTTCCATTTACTATTATATTTCCTTCACCTGCTACTAATCTAACTCTAGCAACAGAGCTTTTTCTTCTTCCAGTTCCGTAGTATTGAACGTTTGCCATGATAACTCCTCCTTTCACCCGTTAATTATTATTTAAAGTTTAAAACTTCTGGATTTTGAGCTGCATGATCATGGTTTGGTCCTGCGAATACTCTTAATCTAGTCATCATTCTGCTTCTTAATTTGTTCTTTGGTAACATTCCGCTTACAGCGTGAGCTACAACTTCTTCAGGCTTCTTAGCCATCATTTCTTTGTATGGTATTTCTACTAAACCACCTACATAACCAGTGTGGTATCTGTACATTTTTTGTTCTAATTTCTTTCCTGTTAAAACTACCTTCTCAGCGTTAACAACAACAACGAAGTCTCCTCCGTCAACGTGTGGTGTGAAAGTAACCTTATTTTTTCCTCTTAATACTGTCGCTATTTCAGTTGCTAAACGACCTAATGTTTTTCCTTCAGCGTCAACGATGTACCATTTTCTTTGTACATCAGCTGGCTTAGCTATATAACTTTTCATAGTTGTCCCTCCTTAACTTTTTTCCTTTAAAATTTTACCGTTTATGTCAAGTCCGGGGCAAGTGGACTTATTAACACACTCCTACTAATTTTAATATATGCATACTTGTGTGTCAAGCTAATAATCAACTTTTTTAAGAAATAATCCATGTGCCGGTGCTGTATGACCAGTTTTAGATCTACTCTTTGAGTTAATTATATCAGATAAATTCTCTTTTATCCTGCCTCTGCCTATATCTACTAACGTCCCTACTATTATTCTTACCATATTATATAAAAATCCATTACCTTCGATTTCTAAAATTATTAAATCTTCGTCTTTAGTTATCTCTATATCATATATAGTTCTAACTGTATCTACTACAGAAGATCCCGAACTCATAAAACCCTTGAAATCATGTCTTCCAACTAAATATTTAGCTTGTTCGCACATTTTATCAAAATCAAGTTCATATCTTACATGATATGATGTATCTTTATATATGGGACTTCTATAAGGACTATTATAAATTAAATATCTATACCTCTTACCTTTTGCACTATATCTAGAGTGAAACTCTTCTTCAACTTCCTTACAGCTAATTATAGCTATATCTTTAGGCAGTTTTGCATTTAGTGCATTTGGTATTCTGTCTGTAGGTATCTCAGAGTTTAGTTTAAAATTTGCCACTTGTCCTAATGCATGAACTCCTGCATCAGTTCTCCCAGAGCCAGTAATCTTTACTTCTTCCTTTGTTATTTCATAAATGGCCTTTTCTATTGTGCCTTGTATCCCTAAAGAGTCAGGTTGCTTTTGCCATCCACAATAGTTAGCCCCATTATACTGTATTTTTATCATTAAGTTTCTCATGTTGTACCTCATTTATATAAATCTAGTAACTATTATACTCCCTAAATACATAAATTGTAATACATAAGATACATAATCAGCTTTCGATAAAACAGATTCTTTCATCTTAGTTCTATTATATCCACCCCTATAGCATCTAGCTTCCATAGCTGTTCCTAATTCTTCTGCTCTTCTAAATGCACTTACAAATAAAGGGACTAATAGTGGAACTAAATTTTTAGCTCTATTTATAAGATTATTACTTTCAAAATCTGCCCCCCTAGACATTTGTGCCTTCATTATCTTATCAGTTTCATCCAATAATGTAGGAATAAATCTAAGAGCTATTGTCATCATCATAGCTAATTCATGCACAGGTAACCCTATGTTTTTAAAAGGATTTAGAAGCCTTTCTATGCCATCTGTAAGATCCATAGGAGATGTAGTTAGAGTTAATAACGATGTTCCTAATACAAGCAGTGTAAGCCTAATAGCCATAAATATAGCCTGACTTATACCTTCTTGAGTTACTCTTAAAAATCCAAATGACAATATAAGCTTTTCTCCCGGCAAGAAGAATATATTTATAACAAATGTAAATAATATAATCCATCTAAGAGGTTTAAGCCCCTTTAGAATGTATTTAAACGGTATATTAGATAACTTTATTATTTCTAATAAAGATACTATCACTATTGAGTATGGCCAAAATTTATTAATTATAAATAATGAAATCATAAATATAAATGTAGCTACAAGTTTTACTCTTGAATCTAATTTATGAACAATGGACTCTGTAGGGTAATGCTGACCAATAGTTATATCTTTTAACATTTTCCTTTTCCTCTCATAACTCTTAATATTTCTTCTTTAGCTTCATCTATAGTCAATATATCCTGACGTATATTAAAACCTCTTTCTCTAAGTTTTATAGCTAACTCTATAGTTTGAGGTATATCTAGACCTATTTCTTTTAACCTAATTGCATTAGAATTAAAAACTTCTCTTGGAGTACCCATAAACTCTATTTTACCATGATTCATAACTATTATAGTTTTAGCTAGTTTCGCCATATCATCCATACTGTGAGATGATAATATTATTGTTATATTATGTTCTCTATGAAGAGTTTTTATAAGCTCAAAGATTTCATCCCTTCCTCCTGGATCAAGACCTGCAGTTGGTTCATCTAAAATTAAAACTTCTGGGTTCATAGCTATAACCCCAGCTATTGCTACCCTACGTTTCTGACCGCCAGATAGTTCAAAAGGTGACTTTTCTTTATATTCTTCATATTTTAATCCTACAGCCTCCATAGAATCTTTTACTCTTTTTTTAACTTCAGCTTCATCTAAGCCTAAATTAGTCGGTCCAAACGCTATATCCTTTTCAACAGTTTCTTCAAAAAGTTGATATTCTGGGTATTGAAAAACAACCCCTACTCTCTTTCTTATCTCTGTTAGATTAAGTTCTGGATCAGTTATATTAAAATCATTTATATATATTTCTCCAGATGAAGGCTTTAGAAGACCATTTAAATGCTGTATTAATGTAGACTTACCTGAACCAGTATGACCAATTATACCTACAAAATCTCTATCTTGTATTTCAAAGCTAATATCATCTAACGCCTTACTTGCAAAAGGCATACCTTCATTATATATATATGTTAAATTCTTTATTACAATTGACATAATTTCATCACCATCTCATCTACTGTTAATATATCAGAGTCTATATTTAAACCTTCTTTATTTAGTTCTTTTGATAACTCCGTCATATAAGGCACATCTAAACCTATGTTTTTTAACATATCTATTTTAGAAAACACCTGTCTAGGTGTACCTTCCAATATTTTTTTACCTTTTTCCATAACTATAACTCTATCTGCATCCACTGCTTCTTCCATAAAATGCGTTATGTGTATTACACTGATATTTTCTTCTTTATTAAGTCTTTTTATTGTACTCATAACCTCTTTTCTACCTGATGGATCAAGCATAGCTGTTGCTTCATCAAATATTACGCATTTAGGCTTCATAGCTATTATACCCGCTATAGCAACTCTTTGCTTTTGTCCTCCAGATAGTAAATGTGGCTGTCTATCTCTTAGTTCATATATACCTACACTTTTAAGAGATTCATCTACCCTTTTTCTTATTTCTGCTGGCTCTATTCCTAGATTTTCAGGTCCGAAAGCTACATCTTCCTCAACTACTGTAGCAACAATTTGATTATCAGGATTTTGGAATACCATACCTGCAGTCTGTCTTATATCCCATAATTTTTCTTCATCTCTTGTATCCATATTATCTATAAGTATATTACCCTTTGTAGGCATAAGAATTGCATTCAAATTTTTAGATAATGTAGATTTACCTGATCCATTATGCCCTATTATCACTAAAAATTCACCTTTTTTTATATCTAAACTCAAATCTTCTATTGCTTTAAAGCTTTCTTCTTCTGTTATATATTCAAATGAAATATTGTTAACTTCTACTATATTACTCATTAAATCTACTCCTTTTCATTAGGTAGCAATATAAAACCATTTTAAGTAGTATTATATCATAACCATATAAAAAAAGATAATTCTTAATATACAAAATTTACTTCTTAAATATCGATGAAATATTCGACTTTTAATAAAAAATAGCATAAAAAAAGATTAAGCAAAAGCTTAATCTTTTTCTATACTATACTAATTCTATAAAAGCCATTTCAGCAGCGTCGCCTCTTCTTGGTCCTTTTTTGATTATTCTAGTGTATCCACCATTTCTCTCAGCATACTTTGGAGCTATATCAGTGAATAAGTTGTTAACTACAGTTTCATCCATAACGTAAGCTAAAACTTGTCTTCTAGCGTGAAGATCTCCTCTTTTAGCAAGAGTTATCATCTTTTCAGCCATTCTACGAGTTTCTTTTGCTCTTGTTACTGTAGTTTCTATTCTACCACTTCTTAGTAAGTCAGTTACTAAGTTTCTTAACATAAGGTTTCTGTGTGAAGTCACACGTCCTAATTTACGGTAATTAGCCATGCCAATCCCTCCTTTGCTCACTATTCTTCGCTTGGTTTAAGACCTAGTCCAAGTTCTTCTAACTTTTGGATAACTTCCTCAAGTGACTTTTTACCAAGGTTTCTAACCTTCATCATATCGTCCTCAGACTTATTAGCTAGTTCTTCAACTGTATTTATTCCCGCTCTCTTTAAACAGTTGTAAGATCTAACTGATAAATCTAATTCTTCTATAGTCATTTCAAGAACTTTTTCTTTTTGATCTTCTTCTTTTTC
The DNA here is from genome assembly GCF_014323405.1 of Romboutsia faecis. Classification (GTDB taxonomy): domain Bacteria; phylum Bacillota; class Clostridia; order Peptostreptococcales; family Peptostreptococcaceae; genus Romboutsia_E; species Romboutsia_E faecis. Next base: position 6,159 of record NZ_JACRWE010000010.1, read on the forward strand.
TACCATTATTTCAACATTGCTTACATGCTCTGTTAAATCAATGAATAGATTTAAATGTTCAACTAATACTTTAGCAGCTAAAGATATTCCTTCTTGAGGATTTATACTACCATTAGTTTGCACTTCAAGTATTAATTTATCATAATCTGTTTTTTGACCTACTCTTGTATTTTCAACATGGTAGCTCACTTTTTCAACAGGAGTATATATTGAATCTACAGGTAAAACACCTATAGGCATATTCTCTGTCTTATTTTCTTCAGCAGAAACATAGCCTCTACCTTTATCTATAGATATTTCCATATTAAGCTTAGCATTATCATCTAGCGTAGCTATTTGTAAATCCTTGCTTAATATTTCAACATCTGGAGGACATATAATATCTGATCCTTTGATAGAGCATGGTCCTTGTGCTTCTATTTTAAGAGTTCTACTTCCTTCTCCATCAATAGTAGCCGAAAGCTCTTTTAAAGATAATATTATTTCAGTAACATCTTCTTTAACACCTGGTATTGTTGAGAATTCGTGAAGAACTCCATCTATTTTTATAGAATTTACAGCAACACCTGGTAAAGATGATAATAATACTCTTCTTAAAGCATTTCCTATAGTTATACCATAACCTCTTTCTAGAGGTTCTATAACGAATTTTCCATATCTATAGTCTTCGCTAAGTTCTATTATATCTACTTTAGGTTTTTCTATTTCTATCATGGACAAAAACCCTCCTTCAATTTATTAATCCACTGAGGGTAAACAATTTTAAAAATTAATTTTAAAATTTGCTTATTACTTAGAGTAAAGCTCTACTATTAAGTGTTCAGCTATTTCAAGATCTATATCTTCTCTTGTTGGCATAGCAACAACTTTAGCAGACATTCCTTCTAAGTTTGCATCTAACCACTTAGGAGCTACTTTTGATGCATTAGCTTCTACTAAAGCTTTGAACTTAGCAGAAGTTTTAGAGTTTTCTTTAACTGCTATAACATCATCAGCTTTAACAGTTATAGATGGTATATCTACCTTGTTTCCATTTAAAGTGAAGTGACCGTGAGTTACTAATTGTCTAGCTTCTTTTCTAGATGAAGCTAATCCCATTCTGTAAACTACATTGTCTAATCTTCTTTCTAATAGGCTTAATAAATTTTCCCCTGTTATACCAGGCATTTTATCAGCACGTTCATATAAGTTTCTGAATTGAGTTTCTAAAACTCCGTATATTCTCTTAACTTTTTGTTTTTCTCTTAATTGTAAACCATAGTTAGAAACTTTCTTTCTTCCTTGTCCATGTTGTCCAGGAGCATAGTTTCTTTTTTCTATAGCACATTTATCTGTATGACATCTTTCGCCTTTAAGGAATAATTTCATTCCTTCTCTACGGCATTGTCTACAAGATGCACCTGTATATCTTGCCATGTCTTTACACCTCCTAATTAATTCTGTATATAATTACACTCTTCTTCTTTTTGGTGGTCTACATCCGTTGTGTGGGATTGGAGTAACGTCTTTTATCATAGTTACTTCTAGTCCAGTAGCTTGTAAAGCTCTTATAGCAGCTTCTCTTCCTGAACCAGGACCTTTTACGAATACTTCTACAGTTTTTAAACCGTGTTCCATTGCAGCTTTAGCAGCAGTTTCTGCAGCCATTTGAGATGCGAAAGGAGTAGCTTTTCTTGATCCTTTGAATCCTAATTGTCCAGAAGATGCCCAAGATATAGCATTCCCATGAACGTCAGTTAAAGTTATTATAGTATTGTTAAAAGTTGATTGTATATGCGCATGTCCACGTTCGATGTTTTTACGCTCTCTTCTTCTAACACGTGTAGCTTTCTTTTTTGGTTTAGCCATTGTCATTTCCCTCCTATCTACTTATTATTTTTTCTTCTTACGAGATACAGTTTTTCTAGGACCTTTTCTAGTTCTAGCATTAGTTTTAGTTCTTTGACCTCTTAAAGGAAGACCTTTAGCATGTCTTAAACCTCTGTAACATTTTATATCTCTTAATCTCTTTATGTTTAAAGCGATTTCTCTTCTTAAGTCACCTTCAACTAAGAAATCAGCATCTATTATTTTTCTTAATTCATTAACTTGATCGTCTGATAAATCCTTTATTCTTGTGTCAGGATTTATATCAGCTTTAGCTAATATTTCGTTAGCAGTAGCTTTTCCTATACCATATATATAAGTTAAGCCTATTTCTGCTCTTTTTTCTCTAGGTAAATCTACCCCAGCTATTCTTGCCATGATTCGCACCTCCTACACATGTTTTATTTAAATTGTTTTGACGTTTTTACGCCCTTTTGTTAACATCACAGTTTACTATTATACTATAAAAGTTAACAAATTACTAGTAATAATTTCTTATCCTTGCTTTTGCTTGTGCTTAGGATTTTCGCAGATAACCATTACTTTACCTTTTCTTTTTATAACCTTGCATTTTTCACACATTGGTTTTACTGATGGTCTTACTTTCATTATTAATCCCTCCTTAGACTACTAAATAAGATAGCCTACTTCTTACGCCAAGTGATTCTTCCTCTTGTAAGGTCATATGGAGAAAGTTCAACATTTACCTTATCACCTTCAAGAATTCTTATGAAGTTCATTCTTAGCTTTCCAGATAAATGGCATAATACCTCATGTCCATTTTCTAATCTTACTTTGAACATAGCATTAGGTAAGTTTTCAATAACTGTACCTTCTAATTCTATTACATCTTTTTTGGCCATTAAATAACCAGACCTCCATTCAACTAATCAAAGATCAACTCTTTTGATTTAGTAAGTTCAGCTCTTAAAAAAGCATCTGTTATCGTATCAGACGCTATTTTATTTTTAACTTTATCATTTAAAAAACTATAAACTTTTAAGTGCTTAACTTTTTTTAGCTTAGGTCTGTCAAGTTTTCTTTTTTTTCCATCAGCTATGAGAACATATTCATGGTCAACTATTTTTACTACGAAGAATAATTTTCCTGTTTCTCTACCTGATAAACCTTTTACAACTTGACCTACTCTTATTTTTTCTGATAGCACTTTTTTCACCTACCTTGAGACTAGAGCTTAGTTAATATAAGCGGTTCATCCTCAGTAATTGCTATCGTATGCTCATAATGAGCTGAGTTTTTACCGTCGATAGTGACGATCGTCCATCCATCCGATAGAGTCTTTACATGATAACGACCAGCGTTAATCATAGGCTCTATAGCAAGTACCATTCCTTCTTTAAGTCTTGGACCTTTTCCTGGAGGACCATAGTTAGGAATTTGAGGATCTTCATGAAGTTCTGTGCCTACTCCATGACCTACTAAATCTCTAACAACTGAGAAACCTTGTTTCTCTACGTGTGCTTGTATTGCGTGTGAGATATCCGAAAGTCTATATCCTAGTTTAGCAAATTTTATGCCTTCATAGAAGCTTTCTTTTGTTACTTCTATTAATTTCCTATTTTCTTCAGATATAATACCTACACCATGCGTTTTTGCAGAGTCGGCATGATATCCTTTATAATAGGCTCCTATATCTATACTAATAATGTCTCCCTCTTTAACTATCTGATTCCCTGGAATTCCATGTACAACTTGTTCATTTATAGATGCACATATAGTTCCCGGAAAACCACCATAGCCTTTAAAAGATGGGATAGCATTGTATTTTCTTATATTCTCTTCAGCTATTTTATCTAACTCTAAAGTAGATATTCCCGGAGTAATAGCTTCCTTTAATAGTTCATGAGTTTCAGCAACAATTTTGCCTGCTTCTCTCATGAATTCTATTTCTTTTTTTGATTTAATAATAATCATTATTTTTCACTTCCTAGAGCAGCAACTATATCTCCAAATACTTCATCTATAGATTGTTGACCATTTATGTTTGATAATATACCTACTTTAGCATAATAATCAGCTAATGGTTTAGTTTCGTCTAGATAAACTTGTATTCTCTTTGATACAGTTTCTTCATTATCATCCGCTCTTTGGTATAACTCCCCTTGGCATACATTACATACACCTTCAATTTTAGGAGGATTAAACTCAACATGATACGTAGCACCGCAAGATTTACAAATTCTTCTTCCAACTGCTCTTGAAACTAATATATTCTTATCAACTTCTATATTTATAACGTTGCTTAATTCTATATTATTTTCTTTTAAAAACGTATCTAATTGTTCAGCTTGAGATACATTTCTTGGGAATCCATCTAACATAAATCCATTTTCACAGTCAGCTTGAGTTATTCTATCAGTAACTAAACCTACAGTTAACTCATCTGGAACTAATAATCCTTGATCCATGTATTCTTTAGCTTTTTTTCCAAGATCTGTTCCTTCTTTTATATTCTTTCTGAATATATCTCCTGTTGATATATGAGGTATGTTATATTTTTCTACTATACCAGCCGCCTGAGTACCTTTACCAGCACCAGGAGGTCCAAGTAATATTATTCTCATATTATCATCTCCTTATTTTAAGAAACCTTGATAGCTTCTCATAACTAAGTTTGATTCTAATTGTCTCTTAAGTTCTAAAGCAACTCCAACAACTATTAGTAACGATGTACCTGCTAAATTTATTTGCACATTCATAAAATGTGTAACAAATGCTGGTATTAAAGATATAATAGCTAGGAATATAGCCCCTGCTAGAGTTAATCTTGATAATATTCTATTTAAATAATCTATAGTAGGTCTTCCTGGTCTAATACCTGGTATAAAACCACCGTTATTTTTCATGTTATTTGCTATATCTTCTGTATTAAATGATACAGTTGTATAGAAATAAGCAAAGAATACTATAAGCAGAACTTCAAGTGATCTAAATATCCAAAATCCTATGTCACTATTTGGACTTAAGTATGTTTGGACAAAGTTTTGAGCATCAGATCCCATAAACATAGCAATAGTTTGTGGAAAAGCTAAAAGTGAACTAGCAAAAATTACCGGAATAACTCCTGATTGGTTAACTTTCATTGGTATATGAGAACTTTGTCCTCCATATGTTTTTCTTCCAACAACTCTTTTAGCATATTGTACTGGTATCTTTCTAGTAGCCTCTTGTATATACGTAACTGCCATTATTGTAAGAAGTATTACTACTACTAACATTGCTGCAGCCCATATAGCTAACTTACCATTTTGCACTTTATTGATAGCACTCATAATATCAATTGGTACTCTTGAGATAATACCTACAAATATTATTATTGAACTACCATTACCTAAACCTTTTTCTGTAATCTTATCTCCTATCCACATTAATAACATACTAGCTGATACTAATGTTAAGATAATTGTTGAAATAAAGAATACATTATCAGCTTTAAGTGCTCCTAAGCCTTTGATAACACCTAGCGTGATACCAATAGCTTGTACAAGAGCTAGTGCTAATGCTGTATATTTAGTGTACTTATTGATTTTTTTCTTCCCTTCTTCACCTGATTTTTGAAGTTCATCCAGACTTTCAAAACCAATAGTTAGAAGTTGTAAAATAATCGAAGCAGTGATATATGGTCCTATCCCCAAAGCAAATAGTGTAAAGTTACTAAATGCTCCCCCTGTGAACATATTATACAGGGAAAGTAGGCTATTTTTACCTACCATCTCCTTTATAATACTTGTGTCCACTCCAGGAACAGGTATAGTCGCACCTATCCTAAATACTACAATCATCATTAAAGTAAATAATATTTTTTTTCTTACGTCTTTAATTTTCCAAGCTTGTTTTAACTGTGATAGCACGTTAACTCACCCCGCCTGTAGTGGTTTGGAGTTTGCAGATAGATTAAACTAATTCTGCTTTTCCACCAGCTTTTTCTATTTTTTCTTGAGCTGAAGCAGTAAACTTAGCAGCTTTAACAGTTACAGCTTTCTCTAAGTTTCCGTTTCCTAAAACTTTTATACCGTCTTTAGCTATTTTGCTTATAGCTCCAGTAGATTTTAAAACTTCTGCAGTTATTTCTGTTCCGTTTTCAAATCTGTTTAATAACTCAACGTTAACTTCAGTGTATTCTTTTCTGAATGGATTTTTGAAACCTCTCTTAGGAAGTCTTCTTGCAAGTGGCATTTGTCCACCTTCGAATCCAACTCTTACTCCACCACCTGAACGAGACTTTTGTCCTTTTTGTCCACGTCCTGCAGTTTTACCTTGTCCAGTTGCAGTACCTCTACCTAATCTCTTCTTAGATCTTACTGCACCTTCAGCAGGTCTTAATTCATGTAGTTTCATGGTCAGCACCTCCTTTTATTACTAGTCAATTATTATTCAGCTATTTCAGTTACTTCAACTAAATGCTTAACTTTGTTTATCATCCCTCTTGTTTGGGCATTATCTTCTTTAACAACTACTTGTTCTCTTTTTCTTAATCCTAACGCTTCTACGTTTTTTCTTTGGTTAGGAGTAGTTCCTATTGTACTTCTAACTAATTTTATTTGTAATTTAGCCATCTTACACTACCTCCTTACCCTAGAAGATCTTCAACTTTTTTACCTCTTAATTTAGCTATTTGTTCAGCTGTCTTAAGAGAGTTAAGTCCTTCTATTGTAGCATTTACCATATTTCTTGGGTTGTTAGATCCTAAAGATTTAGCTCTAACATCTTTTAATCCAGCTAATTCAAGTACAGCTCTAGCAGGTCCCCCAGCTATAACTCCTGTACCCTCTTGAGCAGGCATTATTAATATTTTTCCAGCACCAAAGTGTCCGTTAACTTGATGAGGAATTGTTGTACCAACCATTGGTACTTCTATAAGATTCTTTTTAGCATCTTCTACTGCTTTCTTTATAGCATCTGGAACTTCCATAGCTTTTCCAGTACCTACACCAACGTGTCCATTTTCGTCTCCAACAACAACTAAAGCTGCGAATCTGAAGTTTCTACCACCTTTAACAACTTTAGTAACACGTCTTACTTCAACAACTTTCTCTTGTAGGTCAAGTTGTCTTGCATCTATCGGCTTACGACGTAGCATGTGATTTCCCTCCTTTGTTTCTAATCTAATTAGAATTTAAGACCAGCTTCTCTAGCACCTTCAGCTAACTCTTGTATTCTTCCGTGATATAAGTATCCACCTCTGTCAAATACAACTTCAGTGATTCCTTTTTCTACAGCTTTCTTAGCGATCATTTGACCAACCATTTTAGCTGCTTCTTTATTTCCACCATGACTTACAGCGCTCTTAACTTCTGCTTCTAAAGAAGATGCAGAAACAAGAGTAACTCTGTTTGTATCATCTATTATTTGAGCATATATATTGTTTGAACTTCTAAATACACATAATCTTGGTCTTTGAGTAGTTCCAGATATTTTCTTACGAACTCTCTTATGTCTTTGAAGTCTTTTTGCGTTTTTATCAGCTTTCTTTAACATGAGATCACTCCTTTCTTAACGTTTAGGTTTGGTATTATTTCTTACCAGTTTTACCTTCTTTACGTCTTACAACTTCACCAGCGTATCTTATACCTTTACCTTTGTATGGCTCTGGCTTTCTCCAGTCTCTTATCTTAGCAGCGTAGTTTCCTACTAATTGCTTGTCTATACCTTTAACTATTAACTCAGTTTGGTTAGGAGCTTCAACAGTTATTCCTTCTGGATCTTCCATTTCTACTGGATGAGAGTATCCTAAGTTCATAACTAATTTCTTTCCTTGCTTTTGAGCTCTGTATCCAACACCAACTAATTCTAATTTCTTTTCGAATCCATTAGTAACACCAACTACCATATTATCTATTAACGTTCTTGTTAATCCGTGTAATGATCTATGTTGCTTGTTGTTAGTAGGTCTTTCAACAGTTATAGTATTTTCTTCTTGCTTTATTGTTAATGCACCATCAAATTGCTTGCTTAAAGTTCCCTTAGGTCCTTTAACAGTAACTAAGTTTTCAGCAGTTATAGTTACTTCAACACCAGCTGGTACAGTTATTGGCTTAACACCTATTCTTGACATAGTCGCACCTCCTTACACTGTTCGTTTATATTACCAAACGTAGCAGATTACTTCTCCACCAACATTTTCTTTTCTTGCTTGCTTGTCAGTTAATATACCTTTTGAAGTAGATATAACTGATATACCTAATCCATTTAATACTTTTGGTATTTCATGGTTAGCAGCGTAAACTCTCATACCTGGCTTAGATATTCTCTTAAGTCCTGATATAACTCTTTCGCCTGATTGTCCGTACTTTAATTGTATTCTTATTATTCCTTGCTTTCCATCTTCTATAACATCGTAACCTCTAACGAAACCTTCTTCTAATAAGATTCTAGCTAGTTCTTTCTTCATATTAGAAGCAGGAACGTCAACAGTTTCATGCTTAACAACGTTAGCATTTCTTATACGAGTAAGCATATCTGCAATTGGATCTGTCATTGTCATATTGAAAACCTCCTTCCATTTGTTAACTGGTTTCTACCAGCTTGCTTTTCTAACACCAGGTATTTGACCTTTATAAGCTAATTCTCTAAAGCATATACGGCATATACCGAATTTTCTTAATACTGAATGTGGTCTTCCACATATGCTACATCTAGTGTACTCTCTAGTAGCGTACTTTTGCTTCTTTTGTTGTTTAACAACCATTGCTTTTCTTGCCACTGGAATTCCCTCCTTTGATTTGCTTAGAAAATGTCATTTTCTAAGCTTACTTAGAAAACGGCATTCCTAATAATTTTAATAATTCACGAGCTTCTTCGTCTGTCTTAGCAGTTGTAACGAATATTATATCCATTCCTCTTACTTTATCTACTTTATCGTACTCTATTTCAGGGAATATTAATTGCTCTTTAACACCTAAAGCGTAGTTTCCTCTTCCATCAAATGCATTAGCATTAACTCCTCTGAAGTCTCTAACTCTTGGTAAAGATACAGATACTAATTTGTCCATGAAGTAGAACATTTTGTCTGCTCTTAAAGTAACTTTAGCACCTATTGGCATACCTTCTCTTAATTTGAAGTTTGCAACAGATTTTCTTGCTTTAGTTGTAACTGGTTTTTGACCAGATATTATTGCCATCTCTTCAACAGCTTTTTCTAAGCCTTTTGGATTTTCTCTAGCGTCACCTATACCCATGTTTATAACTATTTTATCTAACTTAGGTATTTCCATAACGTTCTTGTATCCAAATTTCTCCATTAAAGCAGGAGCAACTTCTTTCATATATTTTTCTTGTAATCTAGAAGCCATTTAAGGTCCCTCCTTTCAAGCTATATTATATTTCTTTTCCGCTCTTTACTGATACTCTTACTTTTTTGCCTTCTTTAACTTCAAATCTAACTCTTGTACCTTTTCCTGTTTCAGGATCTAATGGCATAACGTTAGATATATGAATTGGGGCTTCTTTATTTATTATTCCACCTTGTGGATTCATAGCACTTGGCTTTTGGTGTTTAGTTATTACGTTAACACCTTCAACTAATACTCTATTAGCTTTTGGCATTACCTTAACAACAGTACCTTTTTTACCTTTATCTTTTCCTGCTATTACTACAACAGTGTCGCCTTTTTTAACACGCATCATGTCCTATTGCACCTCCTTATTATAGTACTTCTGGAGCAAGAGAAACTATCTTCATGAAATCATTATCTCTTAACTCTCTAGCAACAGGCCCGAATATACGAGTTCCTACTGGAGTCTTATCATCTTTGATTATTACTGCAGCATTCTCATCGAAAGCTATATAACTTCCATCATTACGTCTGATGCCTTTTTTGCTTCTTACTATAACAGCTTTAACAACTTTACCTTTTTTTACAACTCCACCTGGTGTTGCACTTTTAACACTAGCAACTATTACGTCGCCTATGTTTCCATATCTTCTTTTACTTCCACCTAGTACACGAATACAAAGTATTTCTTTTGCACCAGAGTTATCCGCAACTTTTAAACGTGTCTCTTGTTGTACCATATCGTAATCCCTCCTTTTCCAAAAAACTACTTAACTTTTTCAACAACTTCTACTAGTCTGAATCTCTTATCCTTAGATAAAGGTCTAGTTTCCATTATTTTAACTCTATCTCCGATTCTACATACGTTGTTCTCATCATGAGCCTTGAACTTTTTAGTTCTCTTAACTGGCTTATTATATAATGGATGACGTACGAAATCTTCAACAGCAACAACTATAGTTTTGTCCATTTTGTCACTTACAACACGGCCTATTCTTACTTTTCTTCTTCCTCTTTCCATGTTAAAAAGCCTCCTTTCCAATTAAGCTCTAGTTTCGTTTAACTTTCTTTCAGCAAGGATAGTTTTTACTCTAGCTATATCCTTTTTCACAAACTTAATTCTTGCTGTGTTTTCTAATTGACCAGTAGCTAATTGGAATCTTAAGCTAAATAATTCACTTTTGAAGTCATTTAATCTATTCATTAGCTCTTCGCTTGTTAAATCTCTTAATTCTTTAGCTTTCATCCTATTCACCACCCTTTACTTCTAAATCTTCTTTCTTTACAAACTTACATTTAACAGGAAGTTTGTGCATTGCAAGTCTCATAGCTTCTCTTGCTTTAGCTTCATCTACACCAGCTAGTTCGAACATTACTCTTCCTGGCTTAACTACTGCTACCCAGTATTCTGGTGAACCTTTACCAGCACCCATACGAGTTTCAGCAGGTTTTCTTGTTACAGGCTTGTGAGGGAATATTTTTATCCAAACTTTCCCGCCTCTTTTTATATATCTAGTCATCGCGATTCTGGCAGCTTCTATTTGGTTAGAAGTTATCCAAGAAGCTTCCATAGCCATTAATCCGAATTCACCATAAGTAACTTTGTTACCTTTTTGAGCTTTACCAGCCATACTTCCTCTGTGAACTCTACGACGTTTTACTCTCTTTGGCATTAACATGAGAATTTCCTCCTTCCTTGAACCTTACTAATTTTAGTTTTCTTTGTTTTCAGTTCTTTGAGGTCTTTGAGGTCTTTGTCCTTGAGGTCTTTGCCCTCTGTTGTTTCCTCTGTCGTTTCCTCTAGAATTGTTTCTTCTATTATCGTTTCTTCTATCGTTTCTCTTGTTGTTTCTTCTATCGTTTCTTCTTTCTTCTCTTGGGTTTACTCCGTTTTTAGTTGGTAAAACTTCTCCGTTGCATACCCAAACTTTGATACCTATTTTTCCGTAAGTAGTATCAGCTTCAGCAAATCCGTAATCGATATCAGATCTTAATGTTTGTAAAGGCACGTTTCCTTCGCTGTATCCTTCAGTTCTAGCCATTTCAGCTCCACCTAATCTTCCAGATGCAGAAACTTTTATACCTTTAGCTCCTGATTTTAATGCTCTTTGTATAGCTTGTTTCATAGCTCTTCTGAAAGCTACCCTTCTTTCGATAGCTAATGCTATGTTTTCAGCTACTAATTGAGCGTTTTTATCGATGCTTCTTACTTCAACGATATTAACTATAACATTTTTCTTTGTCATTTTTTCTAATTCTGCTTTTAAAGCTTCTATACCAGCACCAGCTCTTCCTATAACTACACCTGGCTTAGCAACGTGTAAGTCTAATTTTAACTTGTTTGCTGATCTTTCTATTTCTATCTTAGCAACTCCAGCAGAGTATAATTTATTCTTTAAGAATTTACGTACATTGTGGTCTTCTAATATTAAGTTTCCGAACTCTTTTTTATCAGTTGTAAACCATCTTGAATCCCAATCTTTTATAACACCGACTCTCAGTCCGTGTGGGTTAACCTTTTGTCCCATTGTTTTCCCTCCTATCTATTTATTATTTTTTTTCTTTAACAACAACTTCTATGTGAGAAGTTCTTTTTCTTATCATAGTAGCTCTACCCATAGCTCTAGGCATAAATCTCTTTATTGTAGGTCCTTGGTTAGCAACTATTGAATCTATATATAATTTCTCAACGTCCATCTCGTGGTTATTTTCAGCGTTAGCTTTAGCAGATTTAACAACCTTAGCTATTATTGAAGCAGCTCCTCTTGGAGTATACTTTAATATTGCTAATGCTTCATCAACATTTTTTCCTCTTACAAGGTCACATACTTGACCTGCTTTTCTTGGAGATACACGTACAAATTTTGCAGTAGCTTTTGCTTCCATTGTGTTCTTCCTCCTTCCCTAGTCAAAATATATAATTATTTTCTTTTGTTAGATTTTTCGTCGTCCTTGTGTCCTTTGAAAGTTCTTGTAGAAACGAATTCACCTAATTTGTGTCCAACCATATCTTCTGTTATAAAAACAGGAACATGTCTTCTTCCATCATGTACAGCTATAGTATGCTCTACCATTTGAGGGAATATTGTTGAACTTCTTGACCAAGTTTTTATTACTTCTTTATTTCCGCTTTCATTCATAGCTTCAACCTTCTTTAAAAGTCTAGCATGTATAAAAGGTCCTTTTTTAGTTGATCTTGACATATAATATCCTCCTTTCCCGGGCAAATAAATTAAAATTTATTATTTAGTTCTTCTTGATACTATTAACTTATCAGAAGCTTTGTTTTTCTTTCTAGTTTTGTATCCAAGAGCTGGTTTACCCCATGGAGTAACTGGTGATGGTCTACCGATTGGAGATCTACCTTCACCACCACCGTGTGGATGGTCATTAGGGTTCATTACAGAACCTCTTACAGTAGGTCTTATACCCATATGTCTTTTTCTACCTGCTTTACCGATAACTACGTTACCATGCTCTATATTACCAACTTGTCCTATAGTAGCTTTACAGTTTATGCTTACATATCTCATTTCACCTGATGGTAATCTAAGTAATGCATGCTTTCCTTCTTTAGCCATTAATTGAGCTGAAACACCAGCAGATCTAACTAACTGAGCTCCTTTTCCTGGCTTTAATTCTATGTTGTGTACCACTGTACCAACTGGCATATCTTTTAATGCCATTGCATTTCCTGGTTTTATATCAGCAGTTGGTCCTGATAATACAGTATCTCCAACTTTTAATCCAACAGGAGCTAAGATATATCTTTTTTCACCATCTGCATAGTTTAATAAAGCTATGTTAGCAGTTCTGTTTGGATCGTATTCTATTGTAGCAACCTTCGCAGGTATACCATCTTTATTTCTCTTGAAATCTATTATTCTATATTTTCTTCTGTTTCCTCCACCTCTGTGACGAACAGTTATTTTCCCGTGTGCATTTCTACCAGAGTTTTTCTTTAATGAAACTAAAAGAGATTTTTCTGGTTCATTGCAAGTTATTTCATCAGAAACTAAAACTGTCATTTGTCTTAGGGCAGGAGAAGTTGGTTTAAACTTTTTTATAGCCATCTGTTTTCCCTCCTTTGTTAATTAGGGGTATTACATACCTTGGAAGAATTCTATTTCTTTGCTATCAGCAGCTAATTTAACTACTGCTTTTTTGAAGCTTGCAGTTCTTCCTTCAGATCTACCCATTCTTTTAACTTTTCCATCGTAGTTCATTGTGTTTACTTTTTCAACGTTAACTCCGAAAACTTTTTCTATAGCTTTCTTTATTTCAGTTTTGTTAGCAGACTTTGCCACTACAAAAGTATATTTTTTCTCAACCATGTCAGCCATACTTTGTTCAGTTACAACTGGCTTTATTATTATATCATGTGGATTAGTCATTATGCGTACACCTCCTCCACTTTTTTAACAGCGTCTGTTGTTATTATGAATGAATCATATTTTAATATATCATAAACGTTTATAGTGTTAACTGTAGCAGTTGCAACACCTTCTACGTTAGCAGCTGATTTTATAACGTTAGTGTTATTTTCAGCAGTTACTACTAAAGCTTTTTTAGCAGCATTTACATTCTTTAATATTTGAACGAATTCTTTAGTCTTAGGAGCTTCCATGTTGAAAGAATCTAATACTATTATTTCGTTGTTTTGTACTTTAGAAGTTAAAGCACTCTTCATAGCTAATCTTCTAACTTTTCTTGGTAAAGTATAGTTGTAGTTTCTTGGCTTTGGTGCGAAAGCAACTCCACCACCAACCCATTGTACAGCTCTTATAGAACCTTGTCTAGCTCTACCAGTTCCTTTTTGTTTCCAAGGTTTTCTTCCGCCACCTCTAACTTCTGCTCTAGTTTTAGCAGATTGAGTACCTTGTCTCTTGTTTGCTAATTGGTTTTTAACAACTTCGTATAAAACGTGTTCATTAACTTCTACGTTGAATATAGAATCAGCTAATTCTATTTCTCCAACATTTTGTCCATTAATATTTAATACATTTAATTTTGGCATTATGCTTCCTCCTTTCTTAGGTTAGTTATTATTTAGAAGCTTTAACTGCTTCTTTTATAGTTACTACTGAACCTTTAGCTCCTGGTATAGCACCTTTAACTAATATAAGGTTCTTTTCAGCATCTATTCTAACTACTTCTAAGTTTTGAACAGTAACTTTAACGCTACCCATGTGTCCAGCTAATTTTTTGTTTTTAAATACTCTACCAGGGAATGAACAAGCACCCATTGAACCTGGTCTTCTGTGATATCTAGAACCGTGAGATTCTGGTCCTCTAGATTGTCCATGTCTCTTTATTGGACCTTGGAATCCTTTACCTTTAGATATTCCAGTTACATCTATCATTTCTCCTGCAGCGAATAAGTCAGCTTTTATTTCTTGTCCAACAGTATATCCTTCTACAGAGTCAACTCTAAATTCTTTTAAGTGTTTCTTTAAAGTATTAGCAGCAGCTAAGTGTCCTTTTTGAGGCTTGTTTAAAGATTTCTCTTTAACATCTCCGAAACCAACTTGAACTGCATTGTATCCGTCTTTTTCAACAGTTTTTATTTGAGTTATAACAACAGGTCCTGCTTCAACAACTGTTACTGGCACTACTGCACCAACTTCAGTGAATATTTGAGTCATACCTATTTTTTTACCTAATATTCCTTTCATATTAGCACCTCCTATAATCTTACAGCGGATTACCATTTAGGTAATCATTCTAAGATAGTTACCTTATAGGATAAGTATCTTAGGTGTTTGTTCTTATAATTTTATTTCTATATCAACACCAGCTGGTAAGTCTAATCTCATTAATGAGTCAACTGTTTTAGGTGTTGGGTTAGCTATGTCTATTAATCTCTTGTGAGTTCTTATTTCGAATTGCTCTCTAGAGTCTTTGTATTTATGCACAGCTCTTAATATTGTCACTATTTGCTTTTCAGTTGGTAGTGGCACAGGTCCTGAAACTTGTGATCCAGCTTTTTTAGCAGTTTCTACTATTTTCCCAGCTGAAAAATCTAATAATTTGTGATCATATGACTTTAATCTTATTCTTATCTTTTCTTTAGCCATTTTATTTCCCTCCTTTTATAGAACTTTTTTGATTCTTAAGTTTTTAACTCGCCGATACCGATACACACCTCCGGGTGTGTTGTGTTTATGAAAACTAATATCAACTCATTTTCTACCAAGATTCATTATAAGTTTTTCGTTTCTCTCAAGCACACTATTATATTTTATATTATTATTTACATTTTTTCAAGTTTTTTTTATCATTTTACCAATATTATTTTATCACATAAAATTTTTTTACAAACTTGATTTAATTTCTCTAACAAAGCACTTACTTAGTATATATCTTTTAATTAATATTGTCAACAACATATGTATACTATATACTTCCTTTTATTACAAATCAAAAAAAGAGGAGGTATACCCCCCTCTTTTATATATAAATAATTTCTTAATAAGAGATTATTCCATTATAGAAGCAACAACACCTGATGCTACTGTTCTTCCACCTTCTCTTATTGCGAATCTTAATCCTTCTTCAACACATATAGAGTTTATTAAATCAACTTCTATAGTTACGTTATCTCCAGGCATTACCATTTCTATTCCTTCTGGTAATTTACAAGCACCTGTTACGTCAGTTGTTCTGAAGTAGAATTGTGGTCTGTATCCATCGAAGAATGGAGTATGTCTTCCACCTTCTTCTTTTTTAAGAACGTATATTTCTGCCATGAATTTAGTGTGAGCTTTAACTGTTCCTGGCTTAGCTAATACTTGTCCTCTTTCTATATCAGTTCTTTGAACACCTCTTAATAATGCTCCTATGTTATCTCCAGCTTCTGCTTGATCTAGTAATTTTCTGAACATTTCTACTCCAGTAACTACTATCTTTCTTGGCTCTTCAGTTAATCCAACTACTTCTACTTCGTCTTGAACTTTTAAGATACCTCTTTCAACTCTACCTGTAGCAACTGTTCCTCTACCTGTTATAGAGAATACGTCTTCTACTGGCATTAAGAAGTCTTTATCAACATCTCTTTCTGGAGCTGGTATATATTCGTCTATTATTTCGAATAATTCTACTATTTTATCTCCCCAAGCTGAAGTTGGATCTTCTAAAGCCATTAAAGCTGATCCTCTTACTATTGGAGTGTCATCTCCTGGGAATTCGTACTCATTTAATAAGTCTCTTATTTCCATTTCAACTAACTCTAATAATTCTTCATCGTCTACCATATCACATTTGTTTAAGAATACTACTATGTATGGTACACCAACTTGTCTTGATAATAATATATGCTCTCTTGTTTGAGGCATTGGTCCATCAGTTGCTGAACAAACTAATATAGCACCGTCCATTTGAGCAGCACCTGTTATCATGTTCTTAACGTAGTCAGCATGTCCTGGACAGTCAACGTGAGCATAGTGTCTGTTTGGAGTTTCATACTCAACGTGAGCAGTTGATATTGTGATACCTCTTTCTCTTTCTTCTGGAGCTTTATCTATGTTAGCAAAGTCTACAGCTTCTCCTAATTGGTATCTTTCGTGTAAAGTTTTTGTTATAGCAGCTGTTAATGTAGTTTTACCGTGGTCAACGTGACCTATAGTTCCTATATTAACGTGTGGTTTACTTCTTTCAAATTTAGCTTTAGCCATTTTGAAATACCTCCCTAATATATTTTTATGTAAGGTGAGAACTAACCCACCTTACTGTTTTTAAAATTTATATAATTAACTTTATAAAAAGTTATTATTTACCTTCAGCTATTTTCTTAGCAACTGAAGCTGGAACTTGCTCATAGTGGTCGAATATCATAGTGTATGTTGCACGACCTTGAGTAGTTGATCTTAACTCAGTAGAGTATCCGAACATTTCTGAAAGTGGAACGAATGCATTTATAACTTGTGCACCATTTCTAGCTTCCATACCTTGTATTAAACCTCTCTTAGAGTTTAATCCACCCATAACGTCTCCCATGTATTCTTCTGGAGTAACAACTTCAACTTTGAAGAATGGCTCAAGTAATACAGAGTTACCTTTCTTAAGAGCGTCCTTCATAGCCATTGATCCTGCCATTTTGAATGCCATTTCTGATGAATCGACTTCATGGTAAGAACCATCGTATAATTCAACAGCAACGTCAACAACTGGGTATCCAGCAACTATACCAGCTGCCATAGCACCTTGTATACCTGCATCTGTCGGTCCAACGTATTCTTTTGGAACAGATCCACCAACAGTTTTGTTTTCAAACTTGTATCCTGAACCTGGCTCTTGAGGATTAACTCTGATCTTAACGTGACCATATTGTCCTCTACCACCTGATTGCTTAGAGTACTTGTATTCAACATCAACTGGTTGAGTTATAGTTTCTCTGTAAGCAACTTGTGGAGCACCAACGTTAGCTTCAACTTTGAATTCTCTTAATAATCTATCAACGATTATTTCTAAGTGTAATTCACCCATACCTGAGATTATAGTTTGTCCTGTTTCTTCATCAGTCTTAACTACGAAAGTTGGATCTTCCTCAGCTAATTTTTGAAGAGCTATACCCATTTTTTCTTGAGCAGCCTTAGATTTAGGCTCTATAGCAACAGATATAACTGGTTCAGGGAATTCCATTGATTCAAGTATTATTGGGTTAGCTGGATCACATAAAGTATCTCCAGTAGTAGTATCTTTTAAACCTACTGCTGCAGCTATATCTCCAGCGTATACTTCAGTTATTTCTTCTCTTGTATTAGCATGCATTTGAAGGATACGACCTATTCTTTCTCTCTTACCTTTAGTAGAGTTAAGAACATAAGATCCACCTTGCATTATTCCAGAGTAAACTCTGAAGAATGCTAACTTACCAACGAATGGGTCAGTCATTATTTTGAATGCTAAAGCTGAGAATGGTTCTTCATCAGATGAATGTCTTTCAGACTCTTCTCCATTTTCTAATACACCTTTTATAGCTGGTATATCAGTTGGAGCTGGTAAGTAATCAACAACACCATCTAATAATAACTGAACACCTTTATTTCTGTATGCAGAACCACAGAATACTGGGTTCATTTCACATGCTATAGTAGCTTTTCTTATAGCAGCTTTTATTTCTTCTACAGTGAACTCTTCACCTTCAAGATACTTCATCATTAACTCTTCATCAGTTTCAGCTACAGCTTCAACTAATTTTTCTCTCCACTCAGCAGCTAATTCTTTCATATCTTCTGGTATTTCAGTTTTTTCTATTTCTTTTCCTAAGTCATCTTTGTATATGTGAGCACACATTTCTACTAAGTCAACTTCACCTTGTAACCAATCTTCTTTACCTATTGGTAATTGAACTGGTACAGCATTTGCATTTAATCTGTCTTTCATCATTTGTACAACATTGTAGAAATCTGCACCCATGATATCCATCTTATTTACGAATGCCATTCTAGGTACTCCGTAGTTATCAGCTTGTCTCCATACGTTCTCAGATTGAGGCTCAACCCCACCTTTAGCACAGAATACTGCAACTGATCCGTCAAGAACTCTTAAAGATCTTTCAACCTCAACTGTGAAATCGACGTGTCCTGGAGTATCTATTATATTTATTCTATGACCGTTCCATTGAGCAGTTGTAGCAGCAGAAGTTATTGTTATACCTCTCTCCTTTTCTTGCTCCATCCAGTCCATTTGAGAAGCTCCTTCGTGAGTTTCTCCTATTTTATGAGTTTGCCCAGTATAGAACAGGATTCTTTCTGTAGTAGTAGTTTTCCCTGCATCTATATGAGCCATGATTCCTATATTTCTAGTTTTCTCTAAAGGAAACTTTCTAGTCATGGTTATCCTCCTTATGATATCCTATTCTCTTAAGGTTATCAGTCTGTTCTATTTATTAGAATCTGTAGTGAGCAAATGCTTTATTAGCTTCTGCCATCTTATGAGTATCTTCTTTCTTCTTAACAGAAGCTCCTGTGTTGTTAGCAGCATCCATTATTTCTTTAGCAAGCTTTTCAACCATACCTTTTTCTCCACGAGCTCTAGTATAGTTTACTAACCATCTTAAACCTAAAGTTTGTCTTCTTTCAGGTCTAACTTCAACTGGTACTTGGTAGTTAGCTCCACCAACTCTTCTTGCTTTAACTTCTAAAACAGGCATTATGTTTTCCATAGCAGTATTGAATACTTCTAAAGCATCTTCTCCTGTTTTTTCAGCTATCATAGCGAAAGCATCATAAACTATTGTTTGAGCTTTCCCTTTTTTCCCATCTATCATTAAGTTGTTTATTAACTTAGTTACTACCTTACTTCCATACATTGGATCTGGTAAAACTTCTCTTTTTGGAACATTACCTTTTCTTGGCATTTTGCTTCCCTCCTTAATTATTTAATCTTAAATCATAGGTACTCGACATTTTATAATGCCGTGATGCCATAAATATGTCTATATATTTAAAGCACCGCACTATAATCAATTGTTAATTTTTATTATTTCTTTGCAGCTTTAGGTCTCTTAGCACCGTACTTAGATCTAGCTTGCATTCTCTTATCAACACCTGCAGTATCTAAAGTACCTCTTAGTATGTGGTATCTAACCCCTGGAAGGTCTTTTACTCTTCCTCCTCTTATAAGAACAACACTATGTTCTTGTAAGTTGTGTCCTTCTCCTGGTATATAAGCAGAAACTTCTATACCATTAGTTAATCTAACTCTGGCAACTTTTCTTAAAGCTGAGTTAGGTTTCTTAGGAGTAACTGTTTTTACTGAAGTACAAACTCCTCTTTTTTGTGGAGCACTTGCATCAGTAGTTTTTTTGTTTAAAGAATTGTATCCTTTTTGTAATGCTGGAGCAGTAGATTTCTTCTCTATTGCCTTTCTACTTTTACGAACTAATTGGTTAATTGTTGGCATTCATCCGCACCTCCTCTTTTAATAATTTTCGATCTTAATGACCGCCAACTTGCAAGTAATACGTTCAATATTACTTATAATACACAATTAAATGTCTATTAACACACATAAAATGTGGTTTTAGCACTTCTTAGCTTGGTGCTGCTAGTTCTTTGTATATTTAAAAGTCCATTTAAAAGTTACTAAGGATCAAGAATCCTTAGTAATCTTTCAAATTTCATACTTTTACATTTTATCACCAGACACAATTACTGTCAAGATTTCTTTATCTTTATCAGTTCTTAGTCTTGTATTTTTTCAACAGCTATGTTTTTATATCTCTTCATACCTGTTCCTGCTGGTATTAATTTACCTAATATTACATTTTCCTTTAGACCTATAAGTCTATCTTCCTTACCTTTTATAGCAGCTTCTGTTAAAACTCTAGTTGTTTCTTGGAATGATGCTGCAGATAAGAATGACTCTGTAGCAAGAGATGCTTTTGTTATACCAAGTAAACTTCTCTTAGCCGTTGCCGGTCTTAATCCATTAGCTATAGCTTCTTCATTACATTTATTGAATGTTAATACATCCTCATAACCACCTGGTAATAAATCTGTATCTCCTGGATCTTCAACTTTAACTTTAGATAGCATTTGTCTAACTATAACTTCTATATGCTTATCGTTAACGTCAACCCCTTGCATTCTATAAACTCTTTGAACTTCTTTAACTATATACTCTTGAACTCCACCTATACCTTGAACTCTTACGATATCATGCGGATTTATAGACCCTTGAGTTAACGGATCTCCTGCTTCTACCATTTGTCCTTGTTTTACTCTTATTCTAGAACCGTATGGTATTGCATAAACTTGGTTTTCACCAGATTCTGGTACTATAACTACTTCTTTTCTCTTACCAGTTTCATCTATTTCAACTCTACCAGATATTTCAGTTATTATAGCTAAACCTTTCGGCTTTCTAGCTTCGAATAATTCTTCAACCCTTGGAAGACCTTGAGTTATATCTCCTCCGGCAACCCCACCTGTATGGAATGTACGCATTGTAAGCTGAGTACCTGGTTCACCGATAGATTGAGCAGCTATTATACCAACAGCTTCACCTATATTAACTTCTTTACCTGTAGCTAAGTTTCTTCCGTAACACTTAGAACATACTCCATGAGTAGTTTTACAGTTAAGAACTGTTCTTATTTCTACTTTTTCAATTCCTGCTGCTATTATCTTATCAGCATCATCTTCAAGTATCATAGCGTCAGCTTCAACTAAAACTTCTCCAGTTTGTGGATTAACTATAGCATCTATAGTATATCTACCAACTATTCTGTCGTATAATTCTTCTATTACTTCATTTCCATCTTTTATTGCAACTATTTCAGTAGTATCTATTGTACCACAATCAATTTCTCTAACTATAACATCTTGACTGACATCAACAAGTCTTCTTGTTAAGTAACCTGAATCGGCAGTACGTAGCGCTGTATCGGCAAGACCTTTTCTAGCACCGTGTGATGATGTGAAGTATTCCATTACTGATAATCCTTCACGGAAGTTAGATTTAACTGGAACCTCAACTGTTTTACCAGATGCATTAGCCATCAGACCACGCATACCAGCTAACTGTCTTATCTGGTTCTTAGAACCTCTGGCACCTGAATGAGCCATTATATATATGTTGTTTAATCTTTCTAGACCTTCCATAAGAGCATCTGTTACTTTATCAGTTGTTTCTGACCAAGTTTCTATAACTCTCTCATATCTTTCTTCATTAGAGATTAAACCTCTTCTATATGCTCTTTCATATTTATCTACTTTTTCTTCTGCTTCTTTTAAGTATCCAGCTTTTGCATCAGGAACTTTCATATCAGCTACAGCAACTGTTATACCACCTCTAGTTGAGAATCTAAATCCTAGAGCTTTTATGTGATCTAATAATATTGCTGTTTCTGTATTTCCATGTTTTCTGAAACACTTATCTATTATCTTACCTAGAGATTTCTTGTCAACTAAGAAGTCAACTTCTAATCCAAATGGATCTACTTCTCTATCTACAAAACCTAAGTTTTGAGGTATATTTTCATTGAATATAAATCTACCTACTGTACTTTCAACAAGAGATTTTCTACCATCTGGTAATACTACTCTCATTTTTACTAATGCATGTAATTCAACTGCACCAGTTTGGTAAGCAAGTAACATTTCATTGTAATCTTTGAATATTATACCTGTTCCTTTTTCTCCACCTTGAGCTTCTATTGTTAAGTAGTAACATCCTAAAACCATATCCTGAGAAGGAGTAGTTATTGGAGTACCATCTTTAGGAGCAAGTATATTATTCACAGAAAGCATTAAGAATCTCGCTTCTGCTTGTGCTTCAACTGATAAAGGTACGTGTACCGCCATTTGGTCACCATCGAAGTCGGCATTGTATGCAGTACATACAAGTGGGTGAAGCTTTATAGCTTTACCTTCAACTAAGATAGGTTCAAATGCTTGGATACCAAGTCTGTGTAGAGTAGGGGCACGGTTTAAAAGAACTGGATGGCTCTTTATAACATCTTCAAGTACATCCCATACTTCAGGCTTAACCTTTTCAACTATAGATTTAGCACTTTTTATATTGTGTGCGTATCCTTCTTTAACTAATTTATCCATTACAAATGGCTTGAATAATTCAAGAGCCATTTTCTTTGGAAGACCACATTGATAGAATTTAAGTTCTGGTCCAACAACTATAACAGAACGCCCTGAGTAGTCAACACGCTTACCAAGTAAGTTCTGACGGAAACGTCCTTGCTTACCTTTTAACATGTCTGATAAAGACTTAAGCGGTCTATTACCAGGTCCTGTTACAGGTCTACCTCTTCTACCATTGTCGATTAAAGCATCTACAGCTTCTTGAAGCATTCTCTTTTCATTTCTAACTATGATATCAGGTGCTCCAAGCTCTAATAATCTCTTTAATCTGTTATTTCTATTTATAACTCTTCTATATAAGTCATTTAAATCAGAAGTGGCAAATCTTCCACCATCTAATTGAACCATAGGTCTTAAATCCGGTGGTATTACTGGTATAGCATCTAATATCATCCACTCTGGTTTATTTCCAGATTTTTTGAATGCCTCTACCACTTCTAATCTTCTTATTGTTCTAACTCTTTTTTGTCCAGTGCTGTCTTTTAAGTCAGCTCTTAATTCTTTACTTTCTCTTTCTAAATCTATATTTCTAAGTAGTTCTTTGACTGCTTCTGCACCCATTCCTACTTCGAAAGAGTTGTATCCGTATTTTTCAACGGCACTTCTATATTCTTTTTCAGTTAATAGTTGTTTAGCATTTAATCCAGTTTCCCCTGGGTTAATTACAACATATGAAGCAAAGTATAGTATTTTCTCTAAAGATCTAGGAGACATATCAAGTAAAAGACCCATTCTACTTGGTATACCTTTGAAGTACCAGATATGAGACATAGGAGCTGCTAGCTCTATATGTCCCATTCTTTCTCTTCTTACTTTTGCTTTAGTAACTTCTACTCCACATCTATCACAAACTACACCTTTGTATCTAACTCTTCTATACTTACCACAGTGACATTCCCAGTCCTTTTGTGGTCCAAATATTCTTTCACAGAATAAACCGTCTTTTTCTGGTTTTAAAGTACGGTAGTTTATAGTTTCAGGTTTTTTTACTTCTCCTCTTGACCATTCTCTAATTTTTTCTGGAGAAGCTAAGGCTATTTTTATCGACTCAAAATTGTTTAATTCAAACAAGGAGTTCTCTCCCTTCTATTTGATATTTGCACTAATTAAAAACTATATATCAAAATCTTCACTTTCATAATCTAAATCGTCATAATTCATATCTTCCTCAAGATCTAAATCATCTATATCAGCATCCGTTTCATCAACTAATTCATCATCTATCTCTTCGATTATGTGAGTATCTTCTACTTCTTGCATATCGTCTATTAGACTTATTTCAAAGTTTCCATCTGTATCATCCATATCAACAGATTCTCTTACTTCTATTTCTTTATCCTCATCAGTTAATACCTTAACATCTAAGCATAAACTTTGAAGTTCTTTTATAAGAACCTTAAATGATTCAGGGATTCCTGGCTCAGGAATATTTTCTCCCTTAACTATTGCTTCGTAAGTTCTAACACGTCCTACAACGTCATCAGACTTAACTGTAAGTATTTCTTGAAGTATATGAGCAGCTCCGTATGCTTCTAATGCCCAAACCTCCATCTCACCAAATCTTTGTCCACCAAATTGTGCTTTACCACCTAGTGGTTGTTGAGTTACTAGTGAGTATGGTCCTGTACTTCTTGCATGTAACTTATCATCAACTAAGTGATGCAGTTTAAGCATATACATGTATCCTACAGTTATCCTATTATCAAATGTTTCACCTGTTCTACCATCATATAATGTTAATTTACCATCTTCAGGGTATCCAGCTTCTCTAAGAGCATTTCTTATGTCACTTTCTTTCGCACCATCGAATACAGATGTAGCAACATGCCATCCTAAAGCCTTAGCAGCAAGACCTAAATGAACTTCAAGTACCTGACCGATGTTCATACGTGATGGTACCCCTTGTGGGTTAAGAACTATATCAAGTGGAGTTCCATCAGCCATAAACGGCATATCTTCTTCAGGTAATACTCTAGATATAACCCCTTTGTTACCATGACGTCCGGCCATCTTATCTCCAACTTTTATTTTTCTCTTCTTAGCTATATAACATCTAACTAATTCATTAACACCTGGAGATAAATCATCTCCATTTTCTCTAGTGAACACTTTTACATCAACTATTATTCCAGATTCTCCATGAGGAACTTTAAGTGAAGTATCTCTAACTTCTCTTGCTTTTTCTCCGAAGATTGCACGAAGTAATCTTTCTTCAGCAGTAAGTTCAGTTTCTCCTTTTGGAGTTACTTTACCAACTAATATATCTCCTGAATCTACCTCAGCACCTATTCTGATTATACCTCTATCATCTAAGTTCTTTATAGCACTTTCAGATACATTAGGTATATCTCTAGTTATTTCTTCTGGTCCTAGCTTAGTATCTCTAGCTTCACATTCATATTCTTCTATATGAATTGTTGATAATCTATCTTCTTTAACTAATCTTTCATTTATTAAGATGGCATCTTCGTAGTTGTAACCTTCCCAAGTCATGAATGCTATGAAACAGTTTCTTCCTAGAGCTACTTCACCTAAGTCAGTAGCTGGTCCATCTGCTATAACATCTCCAGCTTGTATTACATCATTTTTACTGATGATCGGAGTTTGGTTTATACAAGTACCTGAGTTTGAACGTTTAAATTTAAGTAATTTATATCTGTCCTTACTTCCATCTTCTTTTCTTATTATTATTTCATCTGCAGTAACTCTTTCTGCTATACCTGAGTTTTTAGCA
The DNA here is from genome assembly GCF_014323405.1 of Romboutsia faecis. Classification (GTDB taxonomy): domain Bacteria; phylum Bacillota; class Clostridia; order Peptostreptococcales; family Peptostreptococcaceae; genus Romboutsia_E; species Romboutsia_E faecis. The sequence continues at coordinate 31,658 of NZ_JACRWE010000010.1, forward strand.
ACTACAACAGCTCCAGAGTCTTTAGCTGCTCTATATTCTACCCCTGTACCTATTACTGGTGCTTCTCTTCTAACTAGAGGCACGGCTTGACGCTGCATGTTTGATCCCATTAGGGCACGGTTGGCATCGTCATTTTCTAAGAATGGTATCATAGCTGTAGCTATAGAAACAACTTGCTTAGGAGATATATCCATATAATCTACTCTACTTGCAGGAACTAGTTCAACTGCACCGTTTACAGTTCTACAAACAACTCTGTTGTTTACGAACTCATTGTTGTCAGTTAAAGGTTCATTTGCTTGAGCTCTTACGAATAAATCTTCTTCATCAGCAGTTAAATAATGTATTTCATTTGTTATTCTTCCAGCTTCCTTATCATATTTTCTGTAAGGAGACTCAATGAATCCATATTCATTTATCTTAGCATAAGTTCCTAATGAGTTTATAAGACCGATGTTTGGCCCTTCTGGAGTCTCTATTGGACACATTCTTCCGTAGTGTGAATGATGAACGTCACGAACTTCGAATCCAGCTCTTTCTCTTGAAAGTCCTCCTGGTCCTAATGCTGATAATCTTCTCTTATGTGTTAACTCAGATAATGGGTTCGTTTGATCCATGAACTGAGATAGCTGAGAACTACCAAAGAATTCTTTTATCGCAGCAGAAACAGGTCTTATGTTTACTAATGCTTGCGGAGTTATTGATTCCATGTCTTGAACAGTCATTCTTTCTTTTATAACTCTTTCCATTCTTGAAAGACCAATTCTGACTTGATTTTGTAGTAATTCTCCTACTGATCTTATTCTTCTATTTCCTAGGTGATCTATATCATCTATATTACCTATTTCATAGAATAAGTTAAATTCATAACTTATTGAAGCTATTATATCATCTAATAATATGTGCTTTGGTACAAGCTCTTTCATTCTTATCTTTATAGCTTCTTTTATTTCTTCTTCGTCACTATACTCATCTAATATTTCTTTTAATGTTGGATAGTGAACTTTTTCTTTTATATTTAATTCATCTATGTCAAAATTAATATGAGACTTGATGTCTACAAAGTTGTTTCCTATTACTTTAACTGTAGTATCCTCATCAACAAGTACATTTACTACGTTTATACCTGAGTTTTGGATATCTTTAGCTATTTCATAAGATATTTTATCTCCAGCTTTAACAAACACTTCTCCTGTTTCAGGATTTATTATATCTTCAGCTGAAACTTTATTCATTATTCTGTAGCATAAAGCAAGTTTCTTATTAAATTTATATCTTCCTACTTTAGCTAAATCGTACCTTTTTGGATCAAAGAATAAAGCATTTAATAGCGATGAAGCACTTTCAACTGTTGGTGGTTCACCTGGTCTTAACTTTTTGTAGATTTCTACTAATCCTTCTTCAACAGTCTTAGTATTATCTTTCTCTAAAGTAGCACTTAATCTTTCATCTTCACCTAAAAGTTCGATTATCTCAGCATCTGTTCCTATACCCAATGCTCTAAGTAAAACAGTTACTGGTTGCTTTCTAGTTCTATCAACTCTTACAGATATAACATCATTAGAATCTGTTTCATATTCTAACCATGCACCTCTGTTAGGTATAACTGTAGAAGATATTAATCTCTTACCTGTTTTGTCTCTCTCTTCAGCATAATAAACACCTGGAGATCTAACTAATTGACTTACTATAACTCTTTCCGCACCATTTATTACGAAAGTTCCTCTTTCTGTCATAAGTGGGAAATCGCCCATAAATACTTCTTGTTCTTTTATTTCCCCAGTTTCTTTATTTATAAGTCTTACTTTAACTTTTAGAGGCGCACAGTATGTAGCATCTCTTTCTTTACATTCTTCTATATCGTATTTCGGCTTATCATCTAAAGAGTAATCAACAAATTCTAATATAAGATTACCTGTATAATCTTCTATTGGAGAAATATCTTCAAATACTTCTTTTAACCCTTCTTCTAAAAACCACTTATATGAATCAACTTGTAATTCTATAAGATTTGGTAAATCAGCTATTTCTTTTATCTTAGAAAAGCTCATTCTAGTTCTCTTACCTATCGTGACAGGATGTGGCATTCACTTTTCACCTCTCAATAATTAAAAATAAAACCATAGTCATTCTAACGCATCTAATAATTTTACCATAAGAATTATTATTTTTCAATATGTATATTAATAACTATTACACAATCTGTGCATAATTATTCAACCTCACAAAATATGCATTATTTATTATGCACAAAATGCCAATCTATAATTCTAATTTTTCCGTATATTTTATATTTTTTATATAGATATAAAAAAAAGATGCCAAAAGGCATCTTTTCTGTTTTTTTATAAAAACTACTTAACTTCTACAGTAGCTCCAGCAGCTTCTAATTTAGCTTTCATTTCTTCAGCTTCTTCTTTAGAAACTCCTTCTTTAACAGTCTTAGGAGCGTTGTCAACTACTTCTTTAGCTTCTTTTAATCCTAATCCAGTTATTTCTCTAACAGCTTTTATAACTCCAACTTTTGAAGATCCAGCTCCTGCTAATACTACGTCGAATTCAGTTTTTTCTTCAGCAGCTCCACCAGCAACTGCACCAGCCATCATAACTGGAGCTGAAGCAGATACACCGAATTTTTCTTCAGCAGCTTTAACTAATTCATTTAATTCTAAAACTTTCATGTTTTCTATAGCTTCTAATATTTGTTCTATTGTCATTTTTAGCACCTCCGAATATTTTTCTTAAATTATTTTTATTATGATAATATCACTATGCAACATTATCTATTTTTTCAAAATTGACAATTAAGCTTCTTGTCCTTCTTCTTTCTTTATCATTGCATCTATTAAGTATGCGAAGTTTGACATTGGAGCCTTTAAGCTTCCAAGTAACTTAGCAAGAAGAACTTCTCTTGATGGTATATTAGCGAACTCAACTATTTGAGATTCGTTGTAGAATTCTCCTTCTACTACACCCATTTTTAATTGCATTTTTGGATGAGCATCCATGAATTCTTTTAATATTCTAGCTGGAGCAACAGGATCTTCGTATCCGAATGCTATTGCATTAGTCCCAACTAATAGCTCATCGTTGAATTGTTCTACACCAACTTCTTTAGCAGCTCTTCTTACTAAAGTGTTTTTGTATACCTTATATTCAACACCAGCTTCTCTCATTTTCTTTCTTAATTCAGTTACTTCCTCAACTGTTAATCCTCTGTAGTCAACTACGATTGCAGAAGAAGATTTTTGTAACTTTTCAACTATTTCACTAACAACTTGTGATTTAAGTTCTATAGCTTGTCTCATCTAAACGTGCACCTCCTTCACCTGATAGGTTTGTTTACGCCGTATATCTCATTAAAAAAAGCTTTTGTATCAATTAGTAGACACACAAAGCTTTAGTAATTCAATCCATCTAAAACCTCGGTAGGATATTTAAGCAACCGCCCCTACTGTCTACGGCAAAACTATTATTTTTTATATCAACAAATGTTATATTAACATTTTTGTTTATCTGTGTCAACAGGATAATTATTCTGCTATTTTAGCTGGATTCACTTTCACTCCAGGTCCCATAGTAGAAGCAACTGATATACTTCTTAAGTATTGTCCTTTAGCAGCAGCTGGCTTAGCTTTAACTACAGCATCCATTAATGCAGCAAAGTTTTCAGCTAATTTTTCTCCACCGAAAGATACTTTACCTACAGTAACGTGTATTATGTTAGTCTTGTCTAATCTATACTCAACTTTACCTGCTTTTATTTCGTCTATAGCTTTAGCTACATCAAATGTAACTGTTCCTGATTTAGGGTTTGGCATTAAACCTTTAGGTCCTAATACTCTACCTAATCTACCAACTACACCCATCATATCTGGAGTAGCAACAACTATATCGAATTCGAACCAGTTTTCACCTTGTATTTTTTGAACTAAATCTTCAGCTCCTACAAAGTCTGCTCCTGCATTCTTAGCTTCTTCAGCTTTTGCACCTTTAGCGAAAACTAAAACTCTTTTAGTTTTACCAGTACCGTGTGGTAATACAACCGCACCTCTAACTTGTTGATCAGCATGTCTTGAGTCAACACCTAATTTGATGTGAGCTTCTACAGTCTCATCGAATTTAGCATTAGCTATTTCAGAAACTAAAGTTAATGCTTCTTTAGCATCGTACATTCTAGTTCTATCAACTCTGCTTAATGCTTCTACGTATTTTTTACTTTTATTAGCCATTTTTATTCCTCCTAGTGGTATTTTTCGGTTTAAAACCTCCCACTTCTATACGAAGTGTCTAATTTGAAATTAGTCTTCTACAACGATACCCATACTTCTTGCAGTACCAGCTATCATGCTCATAGCAGCTTCAACTGATGCAGCGTTTAAGTCAGGCATTTTTAATTCAGCTATTTTTCTAACTTCATCAGATGATAAAGTAGCAACCTTCTTCTTGTTTGGTTCTCCTGAAGCTGAATCTAAACCAGCAGCTTTCTTTAATAATACTGCAGCTGGTGGAGTTTTTGTTATGAAACTGAATGATCTATCTTGATATACAGTTATAACAACTGGTATTATCATCCCAGCTTGATCTGCAGTTTTAGCATTGAATTCCTTTGTGAATCCCATTATGTTAACACCGTGTTGTCCTAATGCTGGACCAACTGGTGGTGCTGGAGTAGCCTTTCCTGCAGGTATTTGTAATTTTATTTGACCTATAACTTTTTTAGCCATTTTTATCGCACCTCCTCAGATTATTTACATATAAAAATTATATTCTTTCTATACTATCAATGTCCATTTCAAATGGAGTCTTTTTATTAAAAGCATCCAAGCAAACAGTAACAGTTTTGTTTTCCATGTTGATTTTTTCTATAGTCCCTATTTTTCCGCTGAATGGACCATTTTTGATTTGAACGTTGTCTCCAACTTCTAAATCAGTTTCTCCATTAACAACTTTATTAGACTCTAAATCAATACCCATAGCAATAACTTCATCATCACTTAATGGTACTGGCTTTGAACCAGGTCCAACAAATCCTGTAACTCCCTTAGTATTTCTTACGATATACCAAGATTCATCTGTAATAATCATCTTAATTAATACATAACTTGGGTATACTTTTCTTTGTCTAGTTTTTTCCTTACCTGTTTTAGTAGTTTCAACTACATCTTCAGTAGGAACAACAACTTGAGTTATGCAATCTTCCATACCTCTAGTCTTTACAGCTTTTTCTATAGTAGCTTTAACCTTGTTCTCATGTCCTGAATAGGTATGAACTACATACCATCTTGCTTCTTGTAATTCTGACATTGTCTTTCTCCTTTTTATCTATTTTAGTATAAATGCTAGCGCACCAGATAAAGCAGTGTCTAATAGCCATACTAATATAGTGAACGAAATAACTACAGTTAAAACTATTCCTGTATTTTTCAGTAATTCCTTTTTTGTCGGCCACGTAACTCTTTTTAACTCTTGCTTAGTTTCTTTTATATAAGTTACTAAACTAAATCTTTTCTTTTTAGGCATTATGCCATTTTTTACCTGAGTAGCCATACTACACTCACATCCTTAATTAAAAACTATTTTGTTTCTTTATGAGTAGTGTGTTTCTTACAGAATCTACAATATTTTTGTAATTCTATTCTATCTGGGTTGTTTTTCTTGTTTTTAGTAGTGTTATAGTTTCTTTGCTTACATTCTGTACATGCTAAAGTTACTTTTACTCTCATCTGCTACACCTCCAACTTTTTGTAAGTAAATATATTAAATAATATAATACTTTAATTCTTTTAATTGAAGTATTATTACCTTCCAAATCATTACCTTGTATAAGTTATCACAAATTAATATGACTGTCAATGTTTTTGTCTTTTCATTCTTAAAAAAAAGAGGAGTAAATTCCCCCTCTTTTTTTGGCTATTTCTTATTCAGAAATTATTCCATTATAGAAGCAACAACACCTGATGCTACTGTTCTTCCACCTTCTCTTATTGCGAATCTTAATCCTTCTTCAACACATATAGAGTTTATTAAATCAACTTCTATAGTTACGTTATCTCCAGGCATTACCATTTCTATTCCTTCTGGTAATTTACAAGCACCTGTTACGTCAGTTGTTCTGAAGTAGAATTGTGGTCTGTATCCATCGAAGAATGGAGTATGTCTTCCACCTTCTTCTTTTTTAAGAACGTATATTTCTGCCATGAATTTAGTGTGAGCTTTAACTGTTCCTGGCTTAGCTAATACTTGTCCTCTTTCTATATCAGTTCTTTGAACACCTCTTAATAATGCTCCTATGTTATCTCCAGCTTCTGCTTGATCTAGTAATTTTCTGAACATTTCTACTCCAGTAACTACTATCTTTCTTGGCTCTTCAGTTAATCCAACTACTTCTACTTCGTCTTGAACTTTTAAGATACCTCTTTCAACTCTACCTGTAGCAACTGTTCCTCTACCTGTTATAGAGAATACGTCTTCTACTGGCATTAAGAAGTCTTTATCAACATCTCTTTCTGGAGCTGGTATATATTCGTCTATTATTTCGAATAATTCTACTATTTTATCTCCCCAAGCTGAAGTTGGATCTTCTAAAGCCATTAAAGCTGATCCTCTTACTATTGGAGTGTCATCTCCTGGGAATTCGTACTCATTTAATAAGTCTCTTATTTCCATTTCAACTAACTCTAATAATTCTTCATCGTCTACCATATCACATTTGTTTAAGAATACTACTATGTATGGTACACCAACTTGTCTTGATAATAATATATGCTCTCTTGTTTGAGGCATTGGTCCATCAGTTGCTGAACAAACTAATATAGCACCGTCCATTTGAGCAGCACCTGTTATCATGTTCTTAACGTAGTCAGCATGTCCTGGACAGTCAACGTGAGCGTAGTGTCTGTTTGGAGTTTCATACTCAACGTGAGCAGTTGATATTGTGATACCTCTTTCTCTTTCTTCTGGAGCTTTATCTATGTTAGCAAAGTCTACAGCTTCTCCTAATTGATATCTTTCGTGTAAAGTTTTTGTTATAGCAGCTGTTAATGTAGTTTTACCGTGGTCAACGTGACCTATAGTTCCTATATTAACATGTGGTTTACTTCTTTCAAATTTAGCTTTAGCCATTTTGAAATACCTCCTATTGTTATGTTATATAATTTTGCTTATAATAAGCTTATGGTAAGTATTTTACTATTAATCATTTCTGTTTTCAAGATGTTTTTCCAATTTTCTCTTAACCCTTTGAAGAGCATTATCTATTGACTTTACATCTCTATTTAGTCTATCTGCTATGTACTGATATGACTTGCCATTTAAATATAGTTCTAATACTTCCAATTCTAAATCACTTAACAGTTCATCCATCTTTGATTGGATACGTTTTAACTCTTCTTTACTTATTATTAGCTCTTCTGGGTCTGTAACTATACTAGTAGCTATAATATCTAAAAGAGTTCTATCTGATTCCTCATCATATATTGGCTTATTCAAAGATACATACGAATTTAACGGTATATGTTTTTGTCTAGTAGCCGTCTTTATTGCAGTTATTATTTGTCTCGTTATGCATATTTCTGCGAAACATTTAAATGAGTTTGTTTTACTTCCATCAAAATCTCTTACTGCTTTATAAAGTCCTATCATTCCTTCTTGTATAATATCTTCTTTATCTGCTCCTACCAAAAAATATGACTTAGCTTTTGCTTTAACAAAATTTCTATACTTTGTAATAATATACTCTAAAGCTAGTTTATCCCCATTACTTGCTTTTAATACTATATTATACTCATCTTGTTGATTATTATCTAAAAATTCATATTCTTTATCATTCGCTATTCCCATTAATAATTCCCCCATTACTATCAATTTCATAGGTATATTATAGTCTAATAAAGTTAGCTACTTCAACGGTTTCTACGAATGTTCTCAAGTTTCGACAATGTTTCTTTATCTAATCTGTCTTCCAAGAAATTTCTCTGTATTTTTTTATATTGACTACTAGTTCTTTCTCTGATTTTTTCCTTAGCTGCTTCTAAGTCTAATTTAAGTTCTCTAGCTGATATTCTACTAGCGCCCTTACCTAAAACAATCTGTTGCTCTGCGTAATCATTTGTAGCTACCTTTACTTCATCATACTTCGATAAGGTACTTATAAATTTTTCTATATAACTATCTGCTGTTTGATACTCTTTTGTATAGATGATAGTTATATGTTTTCTTTTTTCTATTTTTTCTTTAGAATTCTTTATGTTGTAAGCATCAAATACTATTATAGCTTTCTTCCCTGTAAACTCAGAATAATCTATCATGTAGTGTATTAATTTTTCTCTAGAATCTTCTAAGCTATATTTAGATATCTCTTTTAAATCATCCCATGCATTTATAATGTTGTAACCATCTATTACTAAATACGAATTTAATTTTCTTCTCATTACCCTACTTTTTGCCTGTTCTTTGTCTAAATATTTCGTACAGAAGTATTCCTCCTGCTACTGAAGCATTTAGAGATGTAACATTCCCTATCATAGGCATCTTTACTGTAAAATCACAATTTTGTTTTACTAACCTAGATATTCCAAAACCTTCACTGCCTATAACCAATCCAATTGGACCTGTAAGATTTTGTTCATAGAATGGTTGTCCATCCATGTCTGCTGCAGCTATCCATAGACCTTCTTCTTTTAGTTTTTTGATTGTATTTACTATATTGGTTACTTTACATACTGGTACATATTCCACCGCTCCAGCTGATGCTTTAGCAACAGTAGGAGTTATATGTACAGATCTTCTCTTTGGTATTATTACACCATGTGCACCAACTGCATCCGCTGTTCTTATAATTGTTCCAAGATTATGAGGGTCTGTTATCTCATCTAATATTATAAAAAATGGACTTTCTGATTTTTCTTTTGCAGACTTAATTAATTCATCTAATTCATAGTATTTATATTCACTAACCTGAGCTATTACACCTTGATGTGCATGACTTGTACTTATTTCATCTAATTTATTTTTATCTACATATTGTAATACTATATTTTTTTCTTTTGCCATACCTATAATCTTTTTTATAGATCCTTCCTTTGCTGAGTTAGATATCATTATTTTATCTATCTCTCTTTCACTCTTTATAGCCTCTATAACAGGGTTTCTTCCTTCTATATTTGCCAATTCTTTCACCGCCTATTTTTCTTTGTTATAATAAATAATGGTATATATTATAATGTTTTATTTATAACTACTATTATACATCATTTATAAAAAAAAGCATTGTCATTTAATTAAGACAATACTTTTTTAAAGTTAATTTTATTTCATGCTCTCTTCTATAATATCGATTCCTTTTGATATTATATAATTTAATCTATCACTTTCATTATTTAAATGTAAGTATCCTATTAATGCTTCAAAACCCGTTGCATGCTTATAGTCAATAATATCTGCATTTTTAGGAGAAGTATGAGATTTTTGATTTCTTCCTCTTTTGTAGACTCTCTCTTCATCTTCTGTTAATTCATCCTCTATTGCATGTATTACTGTTGCTTGAGCCTTTGCATTAACATACTTTATTGCTGACTTATGAAGATCATTAACCTTTTTATTTATATTCTTTTTGATTAAGTACTCTCTTACATAAGACTCATAAACTGTATCACCTAAGTATGCTAGTACTAATGGTGATATTGTAAGTAATTCTGATCTATCCATGATTATATCCTTTTCCACTTAACACCTTGTCTTGTGTCTTCTAAGACAATTCCTTTATCTAATAATTCTTGTCTTATCTCATCAGCTAATTGATATTCTTTATTCTTCTTAGCTTCTGTTCTTTTTTGTATTAAGCTTTCTATTTCTTCATCTAGTATATCATCTTTTTTCTTATTTACTATATTTAAAACTGAAGTTAATTCATTAAATTCATCTAAACACTTTTTAGCAAATTCTAGAGATGATTTTTCACTTACATTAGAGTTTATAAATTTAGCTAATTCAAATATAACGCTTATAGCATCTGCTGTATTAACATCATCATCCATAGCTGCTATAAATTTAGCTCTATAGCTATCTAACTCTGATGCTAAACTAGATTCTTCTTCTGTTATGCTAGACTCATTTAAATTACTAATAGTAAATTCTAATTTTTCCTTAGTATTGTATAATCTTTCAAGACCAGCTTTTGCTTGGTTTAACATTTCATCACTGAAGTTCACTGGATTTCTATAATGTGCTGATAGCATGAAAAATCTTACTATTTCTAAATCATATAACTTAGATATATCTCTTACTGTAAAGAAATTACCTTTTGATTTACTCATTTTTTCATTGTTGATATTTATATATCCATTATGTATCCAATAATTAGCAAAAGTTTTTCCACTTCTAGCTTCACTTTGTGCTATTTCATTTTCATGATGTGGGAAAGTTAAGTCCTGACCACCTGCATGAATATCTATAGTCTCTCCTAGATATCTATTGGACATAACTGAACACTCTATATGCCATCCTGGTCTACCTTCACCCCAAGGACTTGACCATCCTGGTTCTCCTTCTTTTTTTGCCTTCCAAAGAACAAAATCCATTGGATGTCTTTTTTGATCATTTACTTCTATTCTTGCACCTGCTTCTAACTCATCTTGCTTTTGTTTTGAAAGCTTTCCGTATCCTTCAAATTTTTTAGTATCAAAGTAAACATCTCCATTTACTTCATATGCATATCCTTTATCTTCTAACTCTTTTACAAAAGCTATTATTTGCTCTATATTATCTGTAACTTGAGGATGTACAGTCGCTCTTTTTATTCCTAAACCATCAGAATCTACAAAGTATTCATTTATATATTTACTTGCAACTTCTTCTGGCGATATTCCTTCTTCATGACCTCTTTTTATGATTTTATCATCTACATCAGTAAAGTTTTGGACATAAGTTACATCATATCCTCTATATTCTAAGTATCTTCTTAATGTATCGAATATTATGAAAGGTCTTGCATTACCTATATGTATGTAGTTATAAACTGTCGGACCGCAAACATACATCTTTACCTTTCCTTGCTCTATTGGAACAAACTCTTCTTTCTGTCTAGTCATTGTATTATATAATTTCACACTCATCACCTCACTGTATTGTAATAAATTGCCATAACATAATAATTATATAATCTATTATAATTGAAAAACTTTACAATTAATAGTATTACTATTATATCCTTATACGCTATAAAAAAATCTTTCCGTTATGTATATTATTTATCTAGAAATAAAATTTTACTTTCAACACAATTATCAAAAGTATCTTCACTTATTATTTTTTTATTTTTTAAATCTTTTAAAACTGCTATGTACTCTTCACAAAGTTGCTCTAATTCATTTTTAACATCCTCTATATTATTATACATAATTACCCCCTCGTTCATAAACAAACCATTTAATTTAATATTTTATAACTATAAAAACCTATTTACGTTTAATCTTTCTAACTATTTTCATAAATTATAATATTAAATTTAAATAACGAAACTCCTCTACACTTAAGGGGAAATCTTTCCTCCAAATAATTACATATAAAAAAGCCCACATTGAAATAGTGGACTTTTTTAACTATAATATATTATTTTTTACATAAGATACTCTATTTAAACAAGTTTCTTTTCCTAAAACTTCCATAGTTTTTGGTAAATCTGGTCCATGCATTTGTCCTGTTAAAGTTATTCTTGATCCCATGAATAAATTTTTACCTTTTATACCATGTTCTTTTTGTATTTCTTTGAACATAGCTTTAACAAAAGCTTCATCTAAAACTTCTGCGTTTCCTATTTTTTCTTCTAATGCATTTACTAATGTTGGTATATGCTCTAAATTTAAGAATTCTCTACATTCTTCAGTTTCTAATTCAACCTTATCTCCAAAGAATATTGAAGCATGGTCAGTTACTTCTTTTACATATTGTAATTTTTCTTTAAGAACTGATATCATTCCTTTTAAGAAGTCATACTTAGTTTTAGCCTCATCTTCAGTTATGAACCCAGCTTCTATTAAGAATGGTATAGCTAAGTCTGTTAAGTAGTTATCATCTGCATCTTTTATATAATGTTGGTTAACCCAATTTAATTTTTCAGTGTCAAATACTCCACCACTCTTCGAAACTCTTTCTACAGAGAATGCTTTTTCTAATTCTTCCATAGTGAATAATTCTTGGTTATCTTCTGGAGACCATCCAACTAATGCAACATAGTTGATTAGTCCCTCTGGTAAGTATCCTTTTTTCTTGAAATCTTCAACTGCAACATCACCATGTCTCTTACTTAACTTTTTCTTTTCTTTATTAAGTATATTTGGTAAATGTACAAATGTTGGAGCTTCCCATCCAAATGCTTCATATAAGTAAACATGCTTTGGAGTTGAAGAAACCCATTCTTCTCCTCTTATTACATGAGTTATTTTCATTAAATGGTCATCAACTACAACTGCAAAGTGATAAGTTGGGAACCCATCAGTTTTTATTAAAACTTGATCATCTAAATCGTTAGTGTTGAATTCAGTTTCTCCTCTAACTAAATCAGTAAATCTTATTACATGATTTTCTGGTAATCTTAATCTTATTACATATGGTTCTCCTGCTGCTATTTTAGCTTCTATTTCTTCTTTAGATAAATCTCTACAGTGACCATCATATCTTGGAGTTTCTCCAGCTTCTTTTTGCTTTTCTCTTACTTCATCTAATCTCTCTTTAGTACAGAAGCAGTAGTAAGCTTTTTTACTATCTAGTAATTGTTGTATATACTCTTTGTATATATCTAATCTTTCAGATTGTATATATGGACCATATTCACCTTTTTGAACTATGTTTCCACTCTCATCTAACATAACACCTTCACTGTGGTTAACTCCACCCCAGCTCATAGCATTTAACATGTTTTCTATAGCACCTTCAACTAATCTAGTTTGGTCAGTATCTTCTACTCTTAATATGTATTCTCCGCCCATTTTCTTTGCAAATAAGTAGTTATATAAAGCAGTTCTTAAACTACCTATATGTACAAATCCAGTTGGACTTGGAGCAAATCTTACTCTTACGCTCATCTTTTTACCTCCTGTTTATTTTCATACATCTTTTATCATATCAAAAAATATCTATAATTGTAATTTTATTTTATCCAAATAAATAAAAAGGAATCCTACTTATAGTGTTAGTAGCTGTGGATAATCTTATTTCTAACTAATTTAAAATAGTATATATATCCACATATACATATAATTATTAACATATCCAGTGGATTATATATACTATTTTATTGTTTACTATCCTAATTTAACGTTATTCTTTTCAAATTCAGATTCTATCTTAGATTTTATTTCATCCAATCCTATTACTTCTTTATCTGCACTATTTCTTAACTTAAATTCTACTTTTCCATCTACTATATCTTTACCTACAGTAATTCTCATTGGTATACCTATTAATTCAGAATCCTTAAACTTAACTCCAGCTCTTTCATCTCTATCATCTAATAGTACTTCTACACCCATAGCTTTTAATTCTTCATATATCTTTTCAGCATTTTCTCTATGTTCATCTTTTTTGATATTTACAGGTACTACTACTACATGATATGGAGCTATAGCTAAAGGCCATATTATTCCATTTTCATCGTGGTGTTGTTCTATTACAGCAGCTGCTGTTCTTTCTACACCTATTCCGTAGCATCCCATTACTATTGGTTGAGATTTACCATTGTTATCTAAGAAAGTAGCTCCCATAGATTCTGAGTACTTAGTTCCTAACTTGAATATATGTCCAACTTCTACTCCTCTAGCAACTTCTAAAGAACTTCCACACTTAGTACACTTATCTCCTTCAGCAACATTTCTAAAGTCTCCAACTGTACCTTCGAAATCTCTTCCGTAATTAGCATTTTCTATATGGTATTCAGTTTTGTTAGCTCCTATTACTACATTTCTTTGATCTACTACTTCTTGATCTATTAATATATAATCAGTTTTTATTCCTATTGGTCCAGCAAATCCAACTTCTGCACCAGTAACTTCTTTTATAGTTGATTCACTAGCTAACTCGAATTCTACTGCTCCACCTATAGCATTAGCAACCTTAGTTTCGTTAACATCTCTGTCTCCTCTTACTACTACTGCTACAGTTTTTCCATCTGCATAATATATTAAAGTTTTTGCAAACTTACCTGCATCTTCTTTAAAGAATTCAACTAATTCTTTTATAGTATGAACTCCAGGAGTATGAACTTCTTTCATTTCCTTCATTTCTTCAGTTGAAGGTTCATGATTTACTGAAGTAGCTTTTTCTATGTTAGCTGCATAATCACACCCTGTACAAAATACTATTTCATCTTCTCCAACTTCTGATTTAACCATAAACTCAGCTGAAGCTGAACCACCCATAGCTCCTGAATCTGCTTGAACTGGGCTATTTTCTAATTCACATCTAGCAAATATATTTGTATATGCTTCAAACATATCTTGGTATGACTTATCTAATCCTTCTTGATCAACATCGAAGCTGTAAGCGTCCTTCATTGTGAAAGTTTTAGTTCTCATAACGCCAAATCTTGGTCTTCTCTCATCTCTATATTTTACTTGTATTTGGTATAAGTTTAATGGAAGTTGCTTATAAGAAGTAACCTCTTGTCTTATTATATCTGTAAAAACTTCTTCATGAGTTGGTCCCATGCAGTAGCTTCTTTCATTTCTATCCTTTAATCTGAACATTTCTGGTCCCATTACATCCCATCTTCCAGACTCTTTCCATAACTCAGATGGTATTAATCCTGAACATAATATCTCTTGAGCACCTTTAGCATTCATTTCTTCTCTTATTATGTTTTGTATTTTGTTGAAAACTCTTATACCCATAGGTAATTGGTTATAAACTCCTGAAGCCATCTTTCTTATCATACCTGCTCTAAGCATTAACTGATGACTTGTTATCTCTGCATCAGATGGAACTTCTTTTAATGTTGGCATTAACATTTTTGACATTCTCATTTTGATTTTCCTCCTTGTATTTTATATTCAATTTATTTCTGTATAAATAAAAAAACCTTCCGTCTCTATATAAATATAGAGACGGAAGGTTAACTTTCCGCGGTACCACTCTAATTAGCCATAAGGCTCCCTCAAGTAGGATATAACGCTCCCAAACGTAAGAACTTTTTACCGTCCTTATGCTAGAAAATTGGTTCAAAAACTTCCTCTTAGAAACTCTCAGCTATGTTTCCTCTCTGTAAAGATTTCACTTTTTACTATTTTTTCATTTTTGCAATTTATCTTATTAATTATATTATTTATATATTATTATAGTCTATTCATAATAATATATTATTTAATATTACTTGTCAACTTTTACAACAGTGCATACGCTTTGAGCTGCAATTCCTTCTTTTGAACCTGTAAAACCAAGACCTTCTTCTGTCGTTGCTTTTACATTTATATTATCTATATTTGTATCTAAAGCTTTAGCAAAATTTTCTCTCATTTTTGCTATGTGTGGTGCCATCTTTGGACTTTGTGCAATTATAGTACAGTCTATATTATTGATTTTATATCCTTTGTCTTTTATTAAATGATTTACATATTCTAATAATTTTATACTATCAGCACCCTTATATTTTTCATCAGTATCAGGGAAATGTTTCCCAATATCACCTAAAGCTAATGCTCCTAATATAGAGTCCATCACAGCATGAGTTAAAACATCCGCGTCAGAATGTCCTAATAAACCTTTTTCATGTGGAACATTTACCCCACCTATAATTAAATCTCTATTTTCTACTAATTTATGAACATCATATCCTGTACCAATTCTCATATTATCACTCCTATTCCAATTATAACTTTAAATTTATATCTATTTTCTTAACCTTAAAATTTGCTCTCCAATACTTATATCTTCAGGACTAGTAATTTTTATATTATCATAAGATCCCATTATCATGGTTACTTCTTGACCTATATTTTCTACTAACATAGAATCATCTGTTCCATAATAATTATTTTCATATGCTTCTTCGTAAGCTTTTGTTATTAATTTGTATTCAAAAACTTGTGGTGTTTGAGCTGCCCATAAATTAACTCTGTTAGGAGTATCCTTTATACTTCCATTAAGAACAACCTTAATAGTATCTTTTACAGGTGTACCTACAACAACTGCTCTTTTTTCCTTTGCAACCTCAATAGACTCATTTATTATTCTATCATCAACAAATGGTCTTGCTCCATCATGAATCAAAACAATATCACATTTATTATCTAAACATTTCAATCCATTATATATAGAATCCTGTCTTTCCTTTCCACCGTAAGCAATTTTTATATTATTGAATTTATACTTATTTATTATTTTATCTTTAAATAGTTCTTCCTCTTCTCTCTTTATACAAACTATTATTTCATCTATGTTATCATTTTTGTAAAAAGCATCTATTGTATGAGCTACTATTTCCTTTTTATTTAACTTTATAAATTGTTTATTTATATCCATATTCATTCGTTTACCACTTCCAGCAGCCACGATTATTACACTATTCATTATCCCACCTCTTTATATTTTACTTATAAAATATATTGCTTAATTTATTATATATCAATTAACCTTGCCTTTGAAAGATACTCTTACTGTGTTTTATTATTTATTTTTCCATAAAAAAAGAGTCCTTTAAAATGTGATTAGTTAATATACGAGTATTAACTAATCATCACTCTAAAACACTCCCTGAAAATCTAATTAGTTTTTGGGCTTTCCAAATATCATTCTTCCTGCTGGTGTTTGTAATACAGATGTAACTAGTACTCTTATTGTCTCACCCATATGTTTTCTTCCACCATCTACAACTATCATTGTTCCATCATCTAAGTATGCTATACCTTGATTAGCTTCCTTACCTTCTTTTACAACTTGTGCAACCATTTCTTCTCCTGGTATTGCAACAGGCTTTATTGCATTAGCTAACTCATTTATATTTAATACTTCTACACCTTGGAACTGTGCAACTTTATTTAAATTATAATCATTAGTAACTACCTTACCATTTAAAACTTGTGCAAGCTTTAATAATTTACTATCAACCTCGGGAATATCATCGAAATCCATTTCACTTATTTCAACTTCAATATCTAATTCTTTTTGAATTATATTTAATATATCAAGGCCTCTTCTTCCTCTAACTCTTTTTAAGTCATCTGAAGAATCTGCTATATGTTGTAACTCATTTAAAACAAATTTAGGTATTATTAGCTTCCCTTCTATAAAACCAGTTTTACAGATATCCGCTATTCTTCCATCAATAATTACACTAGTATCTAAAATTTTCGAAGGTATACCCTTTTCAATCTCTTTTTTACTTCCTTTTTCTTTTATGCTAGTTGATAATCTACTTAATTTACTTATATTAAATAGATCATCTCTACTTTTAAGGGATATTCTTATTCCGAAATAACCCATAAATATATATGTTATCAATGACAAGATTCCACTTATTAAAGGTATTCTAACTATTGTGCTTATTAGACCACTTATTAAATAAGCTATAACTAATCCTACAATAAGTCCTATTGAACCCAATAATATATCTGTTTGAGGATATTTTGCCATTTCTGTATCTAATATTTTAACTAATTCTTTAGTTTTATTTACAACCCACGGTTCTAGTTTATATAATACAAAGGCTAAAACTATTCCTAATCCTATTGAGATTACAAATCCTCTTATATCACTTCCAAATGTCAGAAAATTATAATCTCTCATTAACGTCAAGTATGTAGTAAATCCTAATACAAAACCAGCTATTCCAATGAACGCTCTTATTATTTTTCGTATCAAAATTTCACCCCCTAGTTATCTATTTAATATTTTTATTATATTCATATTTTTCGTTACAATCAACAACAAAGTTGTAACACACTTTATATATGCCTATCTAATAATACTAATTGTTGCATTTTTATAAGTCCATTTTTTATATAAGTTGCTCTTATTTCTCCTATACCTTCCACTTCATCAAGTTCTTCTATGGATGCTCTAACTATTGATTGGAAGTTATCAAAATAATTAACTAAATTTTCTATTATAGTTGCAGGCAATCTATGTATTTTGTTAAGTATTCTATAACCTCTAGGCCTTATAGCCATATCCATACTCTCAGAAAATCCACTATAACCTAATATTCTTGCCATATTAGCTAAATCTATTAATTCTTCATCACTTAAGCTTCTCATTTTTTGATTAAAATCTTTAATACCTAGATCTTCTCTTTTGTAATCTTTAAAAATTAATTTTTGATCAATTCTAGCTGTACCCATTAACTCTTCTAGCTGCATACTAACTAAGTTACCTTCTACTCCTAGTTCTATCACGTAATTTTCTATTATGTTGGTAATCCTCATTACCATTTCCATTTTTTGTATAACCAAAGCAACATCATAAATAGTAACTAAATCTTTAAATTCTAATGCATTAAGATTTATTACAGCCTGATCTAAAACAGCTTTATACTTTTCTAAAGTCTGTATAGCTTGATTGGCTTTCGTAAAAATCTTTGATATTTCTTCTATTACATATTTATATTGTCCCTGATATACGGTTATTATGTTTCTTCTTTGTGATATAGCTATAACAATAGCTCCTGTTTGTATAGCTACTCTTTCTGCAGTCCTGTGTCTAGTACCTGTTTCTGAAGTAGGAATAGAATAGTCTGGTATAAGTTGCGCATTTGCATATAATATTTTTTTAGTATCTCCGCTTATAACTATTGCTCCATCCATTTTTGCTAATTCATATACATAAGCTGGTGAGTATTCTGCATTTATTGCAAATCCACCATCTACTACATCCATTATTTCTTCGTTTGTAGCAATTACTATAAGCCCTCCTGTTTTAGCCTTTAATACATTATCTAATCCCTGTCTTAATTGAGTTCCTGGAGATATCATTTTTAAAGCCTGTAATAATTCTTTATTGCTTAGGAAATTATCCATTACTTATTTATTACCCCCTAGCACTATATTTATAGCCTGTCTTAAATTATCTACTGGAATAATATCTATTCCTTTAATATCTTTTACTGCCTCATAGTTATTTTTAGGAATGACTATTTTTTTAAAACCTAATTTTTTGCATTCAGCTATTCTTTTTTCTATAAAACTAACTGCTCTTACTTCTCCAGTTAGTCCAACTTCACCTGTAACAACTACATGTTCTGATACTGGTATATTTCTAAAACTTGATGCTACTGCAATTATTATCCCCATGTCTATAGAAGGTTCATTAATCTTTATTCCACCTACTACATTGATGTAAACATCTTGATTTTGTATCTGTAATCCTACACGCTTTTCTAATACAGCTAAAAGTAATGCAACTCTATTAAAGTCTACTCCTGTTGCCGTTCGCTTAGCTATACCAAAACTTGTAGGTGATACTAGAGCTTGAAGCTCAAGTAACATTGGTCTAGTACCTTCAACAGTAGATATTATTACTGACCCAGCTACATCCTTTGGTTTTTCTGATATAAGTACTTTTGAAGGATTATCTAGTTCAACTAAGCCCATATCTCTCATCTCAAACACACCTAATTCATTAGTTGACCCAAATCTATTTTTTACAGCTCTAACTAATCTGTATGTATTATATCTTTCTCCTTCAAAGTAAATAACAGTATCAACCATGTGCTCTAATAGCTTGGGACCTGCTAAAGAACCTTCTTTTGTTACATGTCCAACTACAAACGTAGATATACCCATTTTCTTAGAAATTTTCATGAACTTGGATGTACCTTCTTTAATTTGACTTACGGTACCTGGAGCAGATGCTATTTCAGGACTATACACAGTCTGAATTGAGTCTACTATTATAAGTTCTGGGTTTATGCTATCTAGATTAGCTTCTATTAAGCTTAAGTTATTTTCTGCAAATATATATAAATTATCGGAATTAATTCCTAATCTTTTAGCTCTCATTTTTATTTGAGATTCTGATTCTTCTCCTGAAATGTATAAAACTTTTCTACCTGCGTTTGCCACATTGCTTGATACTTGTATTAAAAGAGTTGATTTCCCTATACCAGGATCCCCTCCTACAAGAACTAACGAGCCTTTTACAATTCCTCCACCAAGAACTCTATCTAATTCTGCTATTTCTGTAGAAAATCTTTCTTCTTCCTTTGTTTCTATAGAATTTATATTCATTGGTCTTGATGAAGATTTATCTATAATAAAAACTTCTTTTTTTGAATTTTTTTGTTCTATCTCTTCTACAAATGTATTCCACTTTGTACATTCTGGACATTTTCCAAGCCATTTACTTGTCTCATATCCACATTCTTGACATACATATTTTGTTCTAATTTTTGCCATTGTTTAAATCACCCTTAATTTATTATTGTACTATATAATCTTAACATTTGCATGGAATAATATGTAAATGTAATAATTTTTTAATATAATATAGTTTGAAATCTAAATTTTCATAAAAAATAGAGGAGTATAACTCCTCTTATTATATTACTACTCTTTTGTTACAAAAACTACTTTATTATTTTTAATTTTTGCTACTATAGAGCTTCCTTTCTTTACGTCACCTCTTAATATAGCTTCAGACAATTCATCTTCTAATTCTTTTTGAATTGCTCTCTTTAGAGGTCTCGCTCCATATTCTAAATCTATTCCAGATTTAGCTATCAATTTTATAGCATCTTCATCCATCTCTAATTTTATATCCATTTCTTTTAATCGTTTAACTACCTGTTCTGTCATTAAAATTACGATTTGAGATATATGCTCTTCATTTAAAGCATGGAACACTATTATATCATCAATTCTATTTAAAAACTCAGGTCTAAATTGTTTCTTCAATTCAGACATTATGCACTCTTTCATTTTTTCATATTCATCAGCTTCTTTTTCTTCATCACTTATAGTTGTAAAACCTAAAGTTTTTTCTTGTTTTATTTTAGTTGCACCTACATTTGAAGTCATTATTATAATAGTATTTTTAAAATCCACAGATCTTCCTTTAGAGTCTGTTAACCTACCTTCATCTAATATTTGTAGTAATATATTAAAAACATCAGGATGAGCCTTTTCTATTTCGTCAAATAGTACCACTGAATATGGCTGTTTTCTTACTTTTTCTGTTAACTGACCGCCATCATCATGACCTATATACCCTGGAGGAGATCCTATCATTCTTGATACTGAGTGTTTTTCCATATATTCAGACATATCTATTCTTATAATATGATTTTCATCTCCAAAATGAGCTTCTGCTAGAGCTTTACTTAATTCAGTTTTCCCTACTCCTGTTGGCCCTAAGAATAAGAATGACCCTATAGGTCTATTCGGATCTTTAAGACCTGCTCTAGATCTTCTTATTGCTTTAGAAATAGAATCAACAGCTTCATTTTGACCTACAACTCTTTCATGAAGTACTTCTTCTAAGTTTAGTAACTTTTCAGCTTCTTCTTCTACTATTTTATTTACAGGTACTCCAGTCCATAAACTTACAACCTCTGCTACTGCATCAGCATCTACCAAATCATAGTATTTAGAAGAAGATGTTCTCCATTCATTTTTAACGGTTTCTAGTTTTCTCTTTAATTTACCTTGTTCATCGCGTACTTTTGCAGCCTTTTCAAAATCCTGCCCTCTTATAGCCTCTTCTTTTTCTTTATCTATGCAATTTATTTTTTCCTCTAATTCCTTTATACTCATTGGTGGAGTATTTTCTTTAAGTCTAACCTTTGATGCTGCTTCGTCTATTAAGTCTATTGCTTTATCTGGTAAAAATCGGTCTGTTATATATCTAATTGATAGGTCTACTGCAGCAACGATTGCCTCGTCACTTATTTTCACTTTATGATGTGCTTCATATTTGTCTCTTAATCCTTCTAAAATATTTATTGTGTCATCTTTACTCGGTTCATTTACCACAATAGGTTGAAATCTTCTCTCCAATGCTGCGTCCTTTTCTACATGTTTTCTATATTCCTCTATAGTTGTTGCACCTATAATCTGAATATCACCTCTAGATAGCGTTGGCTTTAATATATTTGAAGCATCTATTGATCCTTCTCCTGTTGCTCCTGCACCTATCATAGTATGCATTTCATCTATAAATAATATTATATTTCCATTTTTGATTACTTCATCTACTACTTGCTTTACTCTTTCTTCAAACTCACCTCTATATTTTGCACCTGCTAACAATGTTCCCATATCTAAAGTATACAATAACTTATTTCTTAAATTTTCAGGTACATTACCTTGTGATATATCAATAGCTAATCCTTCTACTATAGCTGTTTTACCTACACCAGGATCTCCTATAAGAACAGGGTTATTTTTTGTCCTTCTACTTAATATTTGAATTATTCTTTGTATTTCTTTCTCTCTACCTATAACAGGGTCTAGTTTATTCTGCTTTGCAAATAAAGTTAAATTTCTTCCGTATTTATCTAATAACTTTGATGATGCAACCTCTTGGTTGCCTGTGAAACTGCTATCATTACTTACTTGTACTGTATATGACTCTATACCCATCATTTCTATTATTAATTGAACTATATCTCTTTGATTTATTCCTGAATAATTTAGTATTTTTATCCCTATACCTTCTCCTTCTTGAGCTATTGCTAATAATATATGTTCTGTTCCGATATAATTTGTTTTTAATTTGTTAGCAAATACTCCTGAAAGTTCTAGTATTTGTTTTGTTCTTGGGCTTAAGGTTACATCTTCTGATATTATTTCATTTTTACCTTCTAATTCAATTATTTTAGATTCTAAATACTCTTCTGTAACCCCCAATTTTGCAAGTACCTTTGCTGCGATACCTTCCTGTTCTTTAAGAAGGCCTAAAAGTATATGCTCACTTCCTACTACCTTATGACCTAGTCTCTTTGCTGAGTCTACCCCCAAATCTATAGCTGCTTTAGCTCTTTGAGTAAATCTATTGAAGTACATATATTTCTACCTCCTTCTATAATTAAATTTAAATATACTTATAGTATATGCAACGTATTCTATTTTTCTGTTTGTACAATAAATTAATATTATTTTAACAAATATCTATTATCTTAATTTCGACATAAATATTAAAAATAATTAAAGCTCCAGACTTGATTTCCAGAGCTTTAATCTATATTTATTGATTTGAACTTTCTATGATTTTTTTAGCTATTGCATTTGGAACTTCTTCATATTTTTCTAACTCCATCTCAAAATATCCTCTACCTTGAGTCATAGATCTTAAATCTATAGCATATTTAAATGTTTCGGCTTGTGGGGCTTCTGCATATATAATTTGTTTACCTCTAGAATCTGGCTCCATTCCTAATATCTTACCTCTTCTTTTATTTATGTCTCCCATTACATCTCCCATATATTCATCTGGGATAGTTATTTTAAGCTTCATTATTGGCTCTAGTAAAATAGGTTGTGCTTCTTCCATACCCTTTTTAAATGCTATATTAGCTGCCATTTTAAAAGCCATTTCTGAAGAATCTACATCATGGTAAGATCCATCATAAAGTGTTGCCTTAATATTAGTTACTGGAAAACCTGCTAAAACACCTTTCGTCATGGAGTCTCTTAATCCTTTTTCAACAGCAGGTATATATTGTTTAGGTACAGATCCTCCGAAAATCTCCTCTCCAAATTCAAATCCATCTGAACATCTTTCAAATTTGATTCTTACATCACCATACTGGCCATGACCTCCAGATTGTTTCTTATGCTTACCTTGAACATCTGCAAAACCTTTAATTGTCTCTCTATAAGCAACCTTTAAATCATCTAGTTCAACATCTACTCCAAATTTACTTTTTATTTTGTTTTTAACAGTATTTATATGTAACTCTCCTTGACCTCCTATAAGAGCTTGCTTTGTTTCAGAATTTCTATACCAACTTATAGTTGGATCTTCTTCGACTATCTTATTTAATGCTGCACTTATTTTTTCTTCATCCCCTTTGTTTTTAGGCAGTATAGCATAGTATATTTGAGGTTTTGGTAAACTAATACCTTCTAGTGGCGATTCATTCTTATTTACAGATAAAGTATCTCCCGTTTGCAATGAATTAATTTTTGTAAGAACTACAATATCTCCACACTCTGCTTTTTCTACTTCCTCTAATTCTCCATTTTTCACTGTATATAAATTATCTACTTTTTCTTTAATTGATTTATTTATATTATATAATTCAGTATCTTTATTTATTTCGCCTTGAGTTATTTTTAAATATGATATCTTCCCTTTAAATGGATCTACTTTAGTTTTAAATACTAATCCTTTAAATTCACTATGACTATCTTTATATTTAGGATCTAAGTATGAAGATACAGTTTCCAATATTTCTTTAGTCCCGATATTATTTATAGTAGAACCACATATTACAGGAATTATATCTCCATTTTGCATACCTATAGTTATACCTTTTTGTATTTCTGTAGAAGTTAATTCCTCTCCACTAAAATATTTGTCTAGCATTATATCATCAGTTTCAGCTATAAGTTCCATTAAAGCTTCCTTTACTGTTGACGCCTCTGTTTTAAATTCTCCGTCTAAATCATCCATATTTTCAAAAATATTATGCAATTTAACAAATTTCTTATCTTTATATATAGGTATTATCATAGGCACTACTTTATTCCCATACTTTTCCCTTAACATTGCTATTGCATCTTTGTATCGTGCTTTTTCATTATCTATCTTATTAATAAACATTATTTTAGGAATATTTTCTGTTAATTCTAATGATTTTTCTGTTCCAACTTGAATAGGTGTTGTTGCATCAATTACTATTACTGCTGCATCACTAGCTCTAAGAGATGATATAACTTCACCAGCAAAGTCAAAATAACCTGGAGTATCTAATAAGTTGAATTTATAATTATCATACTCAACTGGCATCAAGTTCATGCTGTAAGTCATATTAGTTTTATCAGTTAGATTTGGTATCTTTTTAGTTAGATTTGATGTATAGGCTATTGCTTCAATTAGATTTGTTTTACCACAACCACTGTGACCTAATATTGCTATGTTTCTTAACATGTTACTATCATAAACTTTCATATAAGCACCTACCTTTTAATTTTTATACAAAATTTTCTTCGTAAATAATTTAAAACTTTTGTATTTGCAGGTGGTGAATTTACTTAAATGATATAACATTCCCACTATACGCTTTAACTTTAGCTTAAGTAAGTCAATCTCATCTCTTTTTATGTGCTTCTCATTTTAATAAATTTTCCATTAAAATACTTACTTGGATATTTATTTACCTATAAAGTATTATTACCTCATATGATATATTTATCCTTCCTACTTAGTTATTTAACGTAAAGCTTGATAATTATTCTATTATTTCCTGAGCAATAAATATAATAAATGCTAATTAAATTCTTTTTACTATTTCTACATTATATTATACTTTTCCTTTATTTATAAATAAAAACTCTATATAAGCTTTCATTTTATCTATATAGAGTTTTTATACTCAATTACTATTCCATTACAATTAAAAGTTGAGAGTCACCAACTACATCATTTTCACTTACTTTAATTGATTTTATTTTTCCAGATACTTTAGATACTATATTAGTTTCCATTTTCATGGCCTCTATAACTATTAATGCTTCATGCTCTTGTACTTCATCACCTTCTTCAACTAATATCTTTATAACCTTACCTGGAATACTTGCTCCTATTTGTAATGGATTATCCATATCTGCTTTTACTACTTGACTTACTTTTCCAGAGAAATTATTATCTTTTATTTCTATTCTCCTAGACATTCCATTTAATTCAAATACTACTGTTCTATATCCATTTTCTTTTACATTTCCAATTCCAATTAACTTTATAGTTAATACTTTTCCATCTTCTATTTCTACATCACATTCTTCTCCCTTATTTAAACCATGGAAAAATACTTCACTATCTAACTTAGATATATCACTATATTCTTGAAAATGTCTTAGATAATCTTCATATACCCTTGGGTATAATGCATAACTTAATGCATTTCTAATATTTGATTTTATGTTAAACTTTTTATCTAAATATCTTTTCTCATTTACAAAATCAAATTTAGGTATTAATAGACCTGGTCTAACATCTATAGGAGATTCCCCTTTTAGTACTACTCTCTGTAAATCCTTAGGTATTCCACCTTCCGGCTGACCAATCATACCTTTACAGTAATCTACTACAGAATCTGGGAATGACAATTTCTCTCCCTCTTTAATTATGTTATCTTTTGTTAATTTATTCTTAGTCATAAATATTGCTAAATCTCCAACTACCTTTGATGAAGGTGTTACTTTAATTATGTCTCCAACCACTTTGTTAGCTTCTTTATAATTATCTTTTACTTCTTCAAATCTTCCAGTTAATCCTAGACTATCAGCTTGAGGTTTTAAATTAGAATATTGCCCTCCAGGTATTTCATATTCATATATTTCTGAACATGAATTAGCCATACCACTTTCAAATTTTTTATATATTTTCCTTAAATCTGCATAATAATTTCCTATTTCTCTATATCCATATAAATCTATATTTGTATCTCTCTCTGTAAATTTAAGAGATTCAACTATTGCATTTAATGATGGTTGACTTGTAAGACCTGCCATTGTTTCCAATGCACCATCTACTATATCAACTCCAGCCTGAGAAGCCATTAAACAGGTTGCAACACCATTCCCACTCGTGTCATGTGTGTGTAAATGAATAGGAGTTTTAACATTTTCTTTTAATGTCTTTATTAATATATATGCTGCCTGTGGTTTAAGTAATCCTGCCATATCTTTTATACATATTATATCTGAGCCTAAAGATTCTAATTCTTTTGCCATTTTTACATAGTATTCTAAATCATACTTACTTTTTTCTGGGTTTAATATATCCCCTGTGTAACACATACTAGCCTCTACAATTTTACCTGTATTTAAAGCCGTTTCTATTGATGGTTTCATATTTTCTACCCAGTTTAAAGAGTCAAATATCCTAAATATATCTATTCCTTGTCTAGCTGATTCTTTTAAAAATTCTTTTATAACATTATCAGGGTAATTTGTGTATCCAACACCATTAGATGCTCTAAATAGCATTTGAAACATTATATCTGGTATTTCTTTTCTTAGTTTTTGTAATCTAATCCATGGAGACTCATTTAAAAATCTATAGGCTACATCAAAAGTAGCTCCTCCCCACATTTCTAAAGAAAACAAATCTTTCATATATTCATTAGTAGGTTTAGCAACTTGTAATAAATCATATGTTCTAAATCTTGTTGCTAGCAAAGACTGATGCGCATCCCTCATCGTCGTATCTGTTAATAATAACTTTTTATCATTCTTTATTTTCTTAATATATGATTCTTTTCCTAATCTATCAAATAAATTCTTACTTCCTTCTATTTTATCTATATTATTTTTTATATTAGGCTTGTGAGGCTGTTCAAACATAGGTTTTTCTTCACATTTATTATCATTTACTACTATATTGCCTATAAATTGAAGTAGTTTTGTACCTCTGTCTCTACTTTTCTTTATTTCAAATAATTCTGGATGCTCATCAATAAATTTAGTACTACATTTGCCCTCTTTAAATAACGGATTTTTTAATACATTAATCAAGAATCCTATATTTGTCTTAACTCCCCTTATCCTTATTTCTTCTATAGATCTTATCGTCTTATTTATTGCTCCTTGAAAAGTTCTATCAAATGATATCGTTTTAACTAATAAACTATCATAATGAGGACTTATTTCAGCACCTGTAAATCCATTACCACCATCTAGCCTAATGCCAAAGCCAGATCCTGTTCTGTATACTTGAATTTTTCCTGTATCTGGCATGAAGTTATTTTCTGGATCTTCAGTAGTTATTCTCGCTTGTATTGAATAACCAATTACTTTAATATCTTCTTGAGATTTTATATTGATTCTTTCACTATCCAATCTATATCCTTGAGCTATTAGTATTTGACTTTGCACTATATCCACTCCTGTAACCATTTCTGTTACAGTGTGTTCTACCTGAACCCTAGGATTCATTTCTATAAAATAATATTCTCCATTGGAATCTACTAAAAATTCTAATGTACCTGCATTAACATAACCTACATGCTTAGCTATTTTTAATGCATCATCGCATATACTTTTTCTTAATTCTTCACTTAGCGAAAATGCAGGTGCATATTCAATTATTTTTTGATGTCTTCTTTGTACAGAGCAATCTCTTTCATGTAAATGCACGATATTTCCGTGTTTATCACCTAAAATTTGTACCTCTATATGTTTAGGATCTACTACATATTTTTCTATAAATATAACATCTGCCCCAAACGCCTTTCTTGATTCGCTGCATACAGTTTCATATTCACGTTCTAATTTACCTTCTTCATATACAACTCTCATACCTCTACCGCCACCACCGTTAGACGCTTTTAGCATGATCGGATACCCAATTTGAGCAGCTACCTCTTTTGCTTCTTTAGCACTTTCTATTGGTTTGTCTACCCCTGGTATAGTAGGTACATTTACTTCCTTTGCTATTTTTTTTGAGTTTATTTTATCTCCCATCAAGTTCATGATATCTGCACTTGGACCTATAAATATAATTCCATTCTCTTCACATTTACGAACAAATTCTGGATTTTCTGAAAGAAAACCATAGCCAGGATGTATTGCATCTACATTCTTCTTTTTAGCTAACTCTATTATTCCCTCAATATCTAAATAAGCATCTATCGGACCTTTATCTTCACCTATTAAGTAAGATTCATCCGCTTTTGTTCTAAATAAACTATATTTATCTTCTTTACTATATATCCCAACGCTTTTTATACCTAATTCTGAACATGCTCTAAATACTCTTATTGCAATTTCTCCTCTATTAGCTACTAGTATTTTTTTAAATCCTTTAAGCATAAAATCTTCCCCCTTATTCTTTTCACCTAATAATATTAAAAATTATAATCTAAATTTACTGAATTTTGAATAGGTTTAGACAAGTTCCTTAATTAATAATATAAATTAGTAAAAGTAAATAACTTTCAGTTTGTTAATTTATCAATTCTCTATATATAATTAGGTATTTATTAACTATTTCAACTCTTGCTGTTTTTAATCTACTATGATAAATCAAATAACCTTTCTCATGTTGAGATTTTATAAAAAACAAAGTATGCTATTATTTATATGATAAAAATTAAAAATATATTAAAAAAATAGAGAGAAAAATTTTTCTCTCTATTTATATTAGTAACAATATAATAAAAAAAGATTACGTAGCTACGTCTTACTCTCCCAGGAGGTTGCCCCCCAAGTACCATCAGCGCTAAAGAGCTTAACTTCTGTGTTCGGAATGGGAACAGGTGTATCCTCTTTGCTATAGTAACCACATAATCTTTCGATTAACTTATATTAAGTTATTTAGAGTTAATACTCTAAAAACTGCATATCATTTATGATTTAATCATTTAAATTTGGTCAAGTCCTCGACCTATTAGTATCGGTAAGCTACATACATTACTGCACTTCCACCTCCGACCTATCAACCAGGTAGTCTTCCTGGGGTCTTACCCTTACGGTGGGAAATCTTATC
>NZ_JACRWE010000011.1 GCF_014323405.1 Romboutsia faecis
ATGATCATTTAAAAAAATGGAAATCAAAAGATCAAAATCCTTTTGTTAGAAGAAAGGTAGGAAGGATAAGATAACATTATTTAATAGGAGCTACTATTTTGTATAGTAGCTCTTTTATATTTGTATACAGTATTTTATTTAATTCATTACCTTACTCATGTTTTACGATTACAAGTAAAAAAAAGAAATAGCAACATGCTATTCCCTCCTATCTAAGATTTTACTTGTAAATTTATTGTCTTATTACCTTAATATTGCTCTACCTGATACCATTAATTCTATTACTATACATACTCCTAATCCTATTACTGAACCTAATGTAAATTCTTTCATTTAATTTAATCTCCTTATTTTGTATATTCTTTTCTCTGCTTCATCACTATACCAAAAATTGACACTCCAAATTTAACACCTGCTACAAATAACTCTAGTGTCATGTTATTCTACCTCCTTAGTATTAAGAATCCCTCTAAGATTACTTACAAACTCCTTTGAAAATATATTTTTCTTTATGGATTCCTTAATTAACTTAATTAAATCATCTTCTGTTAAATCTAAAGGTCTTGCTATTAGTTGCTGTTCTTTTCTAAACGTATCCTTAAAGTATACAAATCTTATCTCCTCTTGATTTAATGACTTTACAAAAATCTTCTCTATTCCATACCCTACATTTCCATCTCTTATTTTTGCTTGCTTTAATACTATACAGTACTTAGTTTCACTTATTGATTTACTCATTTTTCTTCTCCTTAAAAACAAAAAAGGAATAGCAACATACTATTCCTTTCTTATGTAATCCTTTATTTAATTAATATCTCTTTTTTCTTTCTACACTGTTCACTTTCATACTGATTATATCTTCTTTTTTGATTCCACTTGTCTTTTCAAGTGTCTTCATGAAATGATTATATGTATCTTCAACTTGACTTCTTCTTCCTGAATTCTTTGATTGTTCATGAGCTCTTATTGCTCTCTTCTTTTCTTCATTGCAAATTTTTGAAATTTTATCAAATATACCCATGTTATTATCCATCCTTTTCTATTTTTTATTTAGCCTTTTCTTCTTTTAAACTTATTCCTTTGATTAATCTACCAACCCATTTATCAGAATATCCTAGTTCCCTAGCTATTTCTCTTACACTCTTTTTACTGTAATTATTAATTATGTATTTTTCTACATATTCATTAGAGTATAGTTTCATTGGTAGATTAATCTGCTGACCTTTATAATGCTTATGTATTATTCTTACTATTTCTTCACCTAGAATTTCTGACATTTCTGCGTAAATTCCTTTAAAATCACTCTTTTCTATTTTCATCATTCACCTCCTTTCATTCTCTAATTAATAATAACTATTCTTACAGAAAGTTTCTTTGAAATTATTTCTTGAAAAATTCCTTATTTTATTTCTTGTCTAAGTGTAAAATCCCGAAACCCCGTTATTTTAAAATTATTTTTATTATTTTTTATTCCTTACTTGAAAAAACATATTCACTTCCATCTGTTAATGTAAATGCATACTCTGGTGAAAGGTCTAGTATATCCTCTACATCATCATCTAACATCATTTCTTTTATTAATTCTTCTTTAGTTGTATTATTTAGCCAGAAATCTATGATTGTGTCCTTATCAAATAATCTATCGATGTGATGCTCTGTATTTAACATGTAATCTAATTCATTCATTGCATACTCTTTTAAATCATCTTTATCTTTGTAAATTAAGTAATTATCATTCTCAGTATATTTTTGAGAAATTAATTCATTGTAGTAATTACTTATCTTATCTATGCTTATTTCTTCTATGTTTAAATTGTACCAAGCAAAGAATATTATCTTATCTATATCCAAATTATTTTTATATTCAGCTATTATTTCATCTAGCTTATTACTATCTTTTAAAATGTATTCCTTTATGTATTTATCTTCTATTTCATTATCTATTCTTTCTATGACAGTTATAGTTTCATCATCTATGTTATTGTATTTATCTACTAATTCCTTTAATTCATCAAAGAATAATTTATTTATTATTTCAGATTTATTATTTATCATAGTCATTTCTACCTTTCAATTTTTTAATTATCTTTCTATTTTTACGGGGTTTCGGGGTTTTATTAAAGAGAATTGTAATTTTATTTTTTTATCTTCATTGTCTAACATTGAAATGCTCTTACTTCTGTGTAAAATTAGTATTCTTCTGAAAACATCAAAGTACTGTATTCTAAGCTATCTATAGCGTATAGCTTCTTATTTTCTTTAATTTCCTCTCTATGTATGTATAGGCTACTTTTATATTCTGGTACTTCTTGCTTATGAATTATTTCAACTATCCCTTCTCCTATAGGATTTAATTCAAAAACTTGTAAATAGTCTTTTTCTACATTTAGTTTATCTATCAAATTCCACAACAGTATACTTATTTCTAAAGGTATTTCTTCTGCTACTTTTTTAGTCATGTATCTATTTTCTGTTTTAAACATGTTTCTTTTCTCCTATTATTTTTATTCTTTATTTAAAATTTAGCGGGGTTTCGGGGTTTTATTCTAAATTACTATTAGATCTTTTAATTCTTTTTTACAAATAACAACTATTGAAAAATCACTTGAACACAAAAATAGAACTGAAATGTAATCAGTTCCATGTATCTCATCTATGTATTCAGGTATTATTTCTTTTAGTTGATGTTGTTTTAGTTCTTCTGCTCCAACTTTATCTACTACAGTTACATATCCACCTAAGTCTTCTGCTGTTCTTTCTGTACCGTAATTTTCATCTAGTATTTCTATGGTATCTTCTATTGCAGATGTTACTTCTGTTGGTAGCTCCTTTACTAACTCTAAGTCTTGTTTTTTGCAAATATTTATTATCATTGTATCTTCCTCCTTATTTGAAAACAAAAGAAGCTAGATTAAGTATTTTTCTACCTCATCTAGCTTTATTATAGTTATAATATATATTTTAAATTACATTTTACTACAGTTTCTTTATTAATATATTTTTGTATTATATTTTCTCTAATAATACCTTTGCATAATTATTAATCTAATTCCCATCCAATTTGCGTTATAGCAACTTCCTCATGTGTATTTTGATTTATTTTAATATTACGATTTACTTCATATTCATTTTCAAATATCTCATTTAGCTCCATACCCATCCTTTCTACTAATCCTGTAACTAATGCATTCCCCATACAGAAATACCTAAATTTTTCTGTCATGCCTGTATTAGTCCAATTATCATCAAATCCATTTAATCTCTCACATTCTATTGGAGTCAAAACTCTTAGCCTATTAGTTTGTAAATCTCTAACAACATGAGTGCTTCTATTCTTTGATGATTCACTTGTTAACATTGTTCTTGACGGTTTATCTAATGGATCTGGAAATGCTATTGCACCTTCTCTAAATATATACTCATGTCCATCCTTAGACACTCTAGGTATAGCCTTAGCTCCTTTCATATATCTCCAATCATCTAAGCTATCACCTAAATAATACTTTTCTTCTACCTCAAGCTCCAAAATATCACCTAGATTTATCGAAGGCTCTATTACTGGTTTATATTTTTGTGTAGTTATTGTATTTCCTATCATCATTCCACTATTTAAAAATTCAAATCTGAAATTATCAGATATAGTTAATATATCTTCATTTAAGATATAGTTATTTGTAGATTCTATGCTCTCTATCGGAAATTGACGTGCAAAAAATCCTCTTTTTTTTAAATAAGTATTTTCATTTAATTCTTTTATTTGATTAGAGTGATAATTAGTTGTATTTAAATATGCAAATATGAATATTCTAGTTCTTTTTTGAGCAAATCCATATTCTGCTGCATTTATAACTCTCCACTCAACGCTATATCCTAAGTCTCTAAAACACCCTAACATTACTCCAAAATCTCTTCCTCTTTGATTAGAAGGAGACTTTAGTAATCTATCTACATTTTCTAATAATACGAATGGAGGTCTATCTCTATCTAACATTTTATTTATTTCCCACCATAATACGCCTTTTTTACCTTCTATTCCTTTTGCTCCAGTAGATGCTACCGAATAATCTTGGCAAGGAAAACCGCCCACTAACAAATTATACGTTGGTATATTATAATCATTATAATTATTATTTATTTCAGCTATATCAATATTTAATGCTCGCGTATTTGGAAACCTCTTTGTGTAACAATCATATGCATGTTGTGACTTTCTACTTGGCTCCCACTGATTCGCTAAAACTACATTCCACCCCTGATTACTTCTTCCTAAACCTACATGAAAACCACCTACCCCTGCGAAGAGTTCGCATACAGTTTTATCTATTGCCATTTTATTATATTCTCGCTTTCTAGAAATTTATCATCTGTTATTAATAATTATTATATTATATTTTTAATCAAATGAAAAGATCGATTATAATAATAATTTTATTTTTTCTCTTCTTAAATATATATTTTAAACTCTATTTTTTTTATTATGCTATAATTATACTAAAATTATTTTATGGAGGATTTTATGGAATTTAGAACACATTCTTTTAGATATGGATTGGAAATCTTCAATACTCAAGAGGATTTTAGAATTCTATGGGATGAAGTTATTGATTCAATTAATAGTATTACTGATGATGATATAATACAATATTTTGAAAATCAACAAAGAAGAGCTAAAAGCATATCTGAAGCAATCAACTACTTATTAGATGAAAGGTTAACCAATAGAGGTTGGAATAGACAAAGTTTTATATTCAATGATCCTACTTACAGAAGTGGTAGAGGTAACAGTAACTGGAGATTAGATTTCGCTAAAGACGATATTTCAATTGAAGTTGCTTTTAATCATGGAGAAGCAGTTGCATGGAATCTTATTAAACCGGTATTAGCTAGTGAGTTAAACCATGTTGAAAAAGACATACAAACAAGAGCAGGCATATTGATTTGTGCTACTGATGAAATGAAATCAGCTGGAGGTTTTGATGGTGCTACCGGATCATACGAAAAATTTCTTCAGTATTTACCGCCTTTAAATAATTTACTAACAGTTCCTATGGTAATTATAGGATTAAATGCTCCAAGAACATTTAGAATAGAACATTATAAAGAAGGTAAAAATACATATGGAAAAGTTGTTAGATTAAATGACTAAGATTAAAAGGTAGAATAATTTTATTCTACCTTTTGACCTAAACCGCGCTCCGTTACTTGTGATACGGTTCTCCGTATCGCACTCTACGGAGCGTATTTTAACTCAACTTTATTATTACTTATTATATTACTATTTTCAGATTTAGACAATTCATTACAAGTAAATGTAAAAAGGATAGGTTACCTTGTTCTTTAGGCAACCTATCCTTTATTAAATATGTTATCACATCATCATTTAATAATATTCTATTCATTGTAGCTATTCCCTACACATTTTCCATTTTGAATTATACATTCGTGCATATCTGTAAATGGGTTATAATGACCATCAAATCCATACACACCAACTCTTATTGTTGTTCCAACTGGAACCATTTCACCTGCTTTTATTGATTGTGACTTGACTATTCCTCTTGCCTCATACTCAGGAACAAGAACTGACATGCTAGAGTCTTGTTCAATATTCAATCCTTCTACATATTTTAAATAATCCCCCTCTAAATTAGGAACTTTAATCATCTTAGTCTCTACTTTATCTTCATTTTTTACTTCTTTTTTAGTTTCTTCTTTAGTATCTGCCTTACTTTCTTCTTTTTTAGTTTCTTCTTTAGTATCTGCCTTACTTTCTTCTTTTTTAGTTTCTTCTTTACTATCTGGCTTACTTTCTTCTTTTTTTTCTTTAGGTTTTTCAGATACCCATGTTGCTTCTTCTCCACAACTTGAACAAAATTTAGTTACTTCTGTTGATTTTTCTCCACAACTAGTACAGTATACACTTTTTACAACTTCTTCTTTTTCTTCAGATTTCTCATTTTTAGCACATCCAGTTACTATTAATAAAATTATCAGCCCCATTAACATGATTACTTTTTTCATTTTCTATCATCTCACTCTTTAATTATTAAATTTAGTATCTAATTATTTAAAATCTTCTTCTGTTAAATAACTAAACCATTCTAGCATTTTTTCTCTTGCTTTTCTTTTAATTTCAAATGTTATGAACATAGAAATTACTACTAATGCTGTTATTATTGCAGTCAAATCCTCTCCATACCCTACAGCATGAATATGTTTTCCCCTTAATTATTATATATTTATTATTATATATTTTTCAATTGTTATTTTTTGTCATTTTTTCTTACTTAATATTAAATAGCTATCTTTAAATTAATATTATTCATTCTAAATAAATGCAAAAAGGATGGGTTACCTTTTTTATTTGGCAACCCATCCTTCTTTAAGTATGTTATCACATCATTATTTATTTGTATCTCTATGCTATCTATCTCTCTTTCCTTATTCATCGTTATCTTAGAAATTAGCAAATGTATCAATTGTTTCCTTTGTTGACTTGTTCCCATACTTAGGAACACTTCTTTGAATCTAGTCATTACATCTCGAACTAGTTCATATGACACAGGTTCTCCCTCTGCAATGTCAACCTCTTGCTTTAATTCTTGTTCTCTCAATTTTAATTTCTCTATGTCATCATTTATTGATTTAATTCTTGTTGATAGCTCACTTTTAGCAAGTATTCCATCTTCAAATAGTTCTAAGTTCTTATCTTTCTTTATACTTAGCTTTTTTATCTCTTTGTTTACTTGTTCTATCTGATCCAATGTAGGTTTCAATTTAGTAGATTTATTCTTATTTATGTTATCAACTACTTTTCTTAGTATTGATTCATCATTTACTAGCTCTGAAACCTTATTCATTACATATGCATTTGCTTTTTCTACTCTTATTGAGTTAGAGTTACATACTGCTGTTCCTTTATTCTTCCAATTACCACAACTGTATGTTTCTATCACTCTCTTACTTCCATCTGCTCTTTTAGTAGTTGATCTACTTATAGTCATACTTGCTCCACATGCTGGACATTTTAGTATTCCAGTCAAAGGTTGTTCACTATCATACACTTTATTATGTTTCTTACTTCTTTCTTTTAGGATTACTTGTACTTTATTCCACGTTTCCACGTCAATTATTGGTTCATGTTGTCCTTCTACTAATATCGGATTTTCATTTATTTTTTGTCTTCTTTTCTTTGCCCAATCTTGTCTTACATTGAATCTTATTTTCCCAATGTATATGGGATTTTGTAATATGGTTTTTACTGTAGAAACAGCAAATTGATTACCTTTCTTTGTCTTGTATCCTTCTTTATTTATCTTATTTACTATTGCTTTGTATCCATGACCTTGACTGTATAGTTGAAATATCTTTCTTACTGTATTTGCTTCGTTTTCATTTACTTTTAGTACTGTATTTTTTCTTTTTTTACCTTCATTAGGAATTTCTACAGAGTCATATCCTAGTACTATCCCACCATTCCATGATCCTTGTTTACTCCTTGCCACCATGCCAAGTTTAATATTGTCAGCTAAGCTCTCTCTTTCAAATTCACCTATTGCTCCCATTATGTTTAGTTGCAACTTTCCAGCTGGAGTTTCTGTTTCAAAATTCTCTGTTAGTGAGCGAAATGCTATGTTATGTTTATTCAGCAGTTCTACTATATTTAGTATATCTAAAAGTTTTCTACTTATCCTATTCAACTTCCAAACTATCACTAAATCAAACTTATTTTCAGTAGCATCATGTAGTAGTTGTTTTATTCCTGGTCTATTTGTTATATTCTTACCACTTATTCCTCTATCTTCATAAAGCTTATATATTTCATGCCCTTCCTGATTACAATATTCTGTTATCTTTACATTTTGCTCATCAATACTGTAACCTTCTTCAGCCTGCTCTACTGTTGATACCCTACAGTAGATTGCAATCCTTTTGCTTGCTTTCATCGTTACATCCTCCCAATATTTCATTATCTCTACTTAGTTGTTTTTGTATTATATTACTTAGTATTTGTATTATTTCATCAGCTTTTATTTGCTCTATTATCAATGTATCCATTCTAACCTCCACCATTTTTGATTTATACAGGAAATCGGCTTGTCCCGATTTCCCGTTATTTTTAAAATTTATACTTAAGATATATTAGAAATTCTTTCTATTATCCTATAAAAATATCTTACACACTCTTCTGGTTTCCATGTATTCATTATTTCTTCTAACTCCTCTAAACGTATCATTTTTACTATAATATACATTTTTTCTAACATTCTAAGATATTCATAGTATTCTTTTTCATGTTCATATTGCTCTTCATACATTTCATTTTCTTTTACACATTCATACAAATTATAATTTATAGAATATTTATTAATATCATATTTATTATTCATTATTTTATCTCCTATATATTTTAATTTCACGTGAAACTGAGTCCTTTGTTTTTGATTTATTGCATTCCAATATATAATATCTATTTATATATTCTTTTATTACATTCATTGCCTAGGATGTGTTTAGCACATCCTAGACCTTATTATTAATTATTAGGTATTTTTATTACATATACATTAGTTTTCATTTCTGAATTCACTTTTCTTTTTCTAGTATTTCTATCCTTCTCATGGTCTAAATACCCATTTTTCTTAAGTTCTTTAAGTACTACTTTTTCATCTTCAAAGCCACCTTCTTTTATTATTTTTTCAAACTGCATTGGTACTATTTCTAATTCAGTATAGTCTTTTTTATTTGTTAGTCTTCCAACATAATCATTCGTTGTAATTTTTTCCAACCCATGCTTGAATTTAGATGGATTACTAGATATATATTCTTTAAGGTAGTCAATTATTGACTTATCAAAATTCCTATTTTTAATAGATGTTTTTTCTGCATTTACTAGTATGTTCATTATCTCTTTTTTATTCAACTTAATACCCAACATCTCTTCAAAAAGTATTGCTGTAGCTAATATTATTGCAAATTTATTTATCCTTCTATTACTAAACTCATCTATTACATTCTTATTTTTAAATATCTGTTTTATTTTAACTATACACTTCTCATATATATTTTTTATTTCATCTTTACCTTTTTCCATTACAAATTGGGCAAATTCAATACCTATATGACCATAGTTATTCATTATAGTTTGATTTATTCTTTCTGCATTTTTAGCATCTTTAGTCCAAACTAAATCATCAATTTCTAATACTCTTACTTGTATACCTGCATTCTTATTTGCAGATTTTACTAATGATTTTTCACCATTAGATAGTACAGTAGTTAGCCATGATTCTGTTTTTCTTATCTCTAAATTTTTATTAAGTCTATCCTTATCTGTACCATTCGTTATTCTATATATTACTTCTGTAAAATTATCTATTTTAGACATAGATAATTCATCAAATGCAATTGGTACACCATTTATGCCTGATATCTTTCTTATTAATGCATTATCTGTAGAATTATATGTTGTAAACAATCCTCTCTTTTTAACATCAGGATATCCAAACATAGATATTGCCAGTTTCATTGCTGTTGACTTTCCTATTGTAGAATTACCTGATATATGAACTATTTGTGTATCTAATGCTAGTTCCTCACCTATATATCCAATCAATACTGCTGATAAGGATATTACACTAATTAGTTCTAATGGTGCATGACCTAAAACTTCTTGATTAAACATACTAAGCCAATTATCTTTAGTACCTTTAGGTTCTAATTCTAAATCACCTTTATAGATGGACTTACATCCTATACATTCATATAGTTTATATATTTCCTTATCCTCATATTTATCAAATCCTAGTTTTGAATGACTATAAAGTTTAAGTGCTGTTATTTCTTCATCTCTTAAATACATTGCTATATACTGTGCATTATTACTCATTACATCCATTCCAACTGCTTGATACTTAAGTAACTTTGATGGTGTTAAATAATCCGACCTTTTTATGTCAATACTTCTCATCATCCCCATATCATCATAATCTATCGTGCCAACCTTTTCGTTAGTTTCTATATCTGTTTTTATAGAAGATATGCCGATTTCACGGCATATCTTCAACTGTTGATTACCATCTATTATATAGATTCCATCATTTCCTCTTTGTATATGTTCATTAATACGCATATTCAATCTCCTTATGATCACATTTTTCTATATATTATCTAGATCGTCATCTTCATCATTAAAAAAGTCTACATCCAAATCATCATCTTCATCATCAAACGTAAATCGACTATGTGTATTTTGTGGTTGTATATTTTCTTCTTCCTCCTCATACTCTTCTTGTAATGCTTCAATAGATTTAATATTTAAATAATTACCATTCCTTTCAATATGTACACCAAATTCGTATCTTAACATATCCTCTAAATATATTTCATCTTCTTTATCTCCGAATATTCCATCTATCATTTGATCCATAATACTTCCTACCATTGGTATTATAAAAGTTCCTTGTCTCCCACTTTCTAACTCTTTAAATACAAGTTTTATTAAATCAGCGCCATTTTTACTTTTTGTCTGTTTAGCTTCTTCTAAAACTAATTCCCAATACCCTTCACCTAAAGAGTTTTGTCTTTTTACTAATGTACGTTTTCCACTCACATTTCTCATGTCTTTACTTCTTGATATCATAATTTATTCTCCCTTATGCTTAATTATTTTAGGGGTTATCCCCTTTCTTAATTACATATTATCAGTTTTAAGAGTATAAAAAAAAATGCAAAAAATAAGGTCTATTTTTTGCATCTTGTATTATTTTTTATTCCCAATATGACAACCTACTTATTAGTGATTTTATTTCTTCTCTCTCTATAGGGTTTTCTTCTTTTCTTGTAATTGCTATATCATTTATTAAGCATAATGAATTAAAATCAAATTCATTATATCTTTTACTCATATATTTAAGTATCTCTAGTTTATCTTCTATAAAGAGTTCTTCTTCTTTATACTTTTTCTTTTCTTGCCTAGTTAATTGTTTTGGATCTCTTGTATCACTTTTATAATCTGTATTAGGTGATAATATGTAATTTAAACTATTTTCTAATTTACTAATAATATCTTTCTTTAATTTGTCAATTTCACATCTAACTTCATAATCAAAAATTTCTAGGAATTCTATTTTTTCCTCATCTTCTAATTCTAGATTATCTATAGCTTTTTTTAACTCCTTTGCACTTACATATTTTTTGTTTGAAATTTTTAATAACGTTGATTCTCCATCTTTTAATAAATCATATATCTTTAATATACAACTTGCCTTTTCTTCTGGTATTAAGTATCTGTTTTTTTCAATCATATATTTTAGAACCATAGGCTTTATTGTTCTATTGAATCCATCCACATATTCCTTTATGTCTTTTTCTCCTACTTCTCCATCTTTTACATCTTTTACTCTATAACTATTATTTTTAATATCAATATCATAGCTTCTTTTCGCTAACTCCGATAAACTTATTTTCATATTAATAAAATATCTCCTAAAAAATTATTATTAATTAGTAGTAATTTTTTACAACTAATACTAATTACTAAATTATCACTTCTATATGTATTTATCAATGTTTCTTATTATCTTTTAATAATTTACTATTTATTTATACTTATTTGGGATTCTATTATATAGTGATTTATAGTCTATTCCACTTGATTTAGATACCTTACTTGTTGCACTTTCTACACTAAGACCTTCCTTTAGTATCATTAGAATTATTTCTGCTATTAGCATTGCTATTTGTATCATTTGTATCTCCTTTCTAAAACTTAAACATATATTGAATATTTATTATCACTTATTTAATATATCTTTTAAGCTTTCTACAAATACTTTTGAAAATATTTTTTCATTTATAGCCTTATCTATCAATTCCAACAAGTCTTTCTCTGGAAGGTCTAATGGTCTTGCAATCAACTGTTTTTTAGCCCTCATTGTATCCTTGAAAAATACCCATCTTATTTCTTCTTCCCCATCACCATCATTTACTATTATTTTTTCTATACCATAAGCATATGTACCTTTATCTATTATTGATTGTTGTAATATGGTGCAATAGTCTGTTGCTTTTACTACTTTCTTACTCATCTATATTCTCTCCTTTTAGTTTCAAATTAATAGAAACGTGGATGTATATATCCACGTTTTCACGTTATTTTTCTATTTATATTTACTCTTCTATATATGAGTATTTATAGTCAGTATCATTTATACTGAATGCATATTGTGGTTCTAAACCTAGTATTTCTTCTATATCATTAGATTCTAGTATTTGTTCAATAGCTTCCTCTTTTGTAGTTTCATTGACCCACATTTCAACAACATCATCTTTAGTAAATAGTGTATCTACCCAAAACTCATCTTTTAGTCTTTCTTCTAATACTTCATTTGCATATTCTTTTAGATTACATCCCTCTTTATATATTAGACATTCTCCTATTTCTATATAATCAACTATTCCTAGTTCTCCATAGTATTCACTAGCTTTATGCATACTTACTTCTTCTAGTTCTTCATTTATCCAACTAAATAGCTCTATTTCACCTTGTTTTAGTTTCCTATTTCTATTTTCTTTTATTATCTCTGATAGTTTATTTGTATTATTTATTAGATATGATTTAGTATCTTCATGTTTTACTTGTTCAAATATTTCTTCTATTTCATTTACTTCAAATTCATTTATCTTATTGAACTTTTTTACTAAAGCATTCACTTCTGCATAGAAAAGTTGATTTATTATTGCTGATTTATGCTTTATCATTTTATTTATCTCCTTATTTCTAGTACTCATGACTAAACATTAGAGTACTGTATTCTCCACTATCAATCATGTATAGTTTCATTTTCTCTTTTATATCTGTATTCTTTATTTTGTAAATAGACGTGATTTCGGGAATTTCCTGTTTATGTACTAATTCCACGATTCCACTTCCTTTCGGAGTCAATTCAAAAATTTGTAGGTAGTCTTTTTCTTCTAGTTTTTCTACTAAATCCCACATTAGTAGTTGTATTTTTATTGGTACTTGGTGTGCCACTTCTCTTGTCAAGTATCTTTCATTTGTAAACATCATGTACTTCCTCTCTATTCTTCAACTATTTTTATTAGCTTTTTATCACAAATTACTACTACTGAAAAATCACTTCCACACAAAAATAGAGCTGATATATAGTCAGCTCCTTTTATTTCATCTATGTATTCTGGTATTGTATTTTTCAATATCTTTTCTTTAAGTTCTCTTAGCCCTTCTTCATCAATTAATGCAACAAATCCTCCAAGTTGTTTTTCCGTTCTATCTTCACCATATTCTTCTACTAGAATCTTTACATTTTCTTTTATTACTTCTTTTACTTCAATAGGTAGTTCCCTTACTAGTTCTAAATCTTTCTCTTTCCAAATCTTAATTATCATTTTATTTTCTCCTTTTTTAGTATTAAAAAGTAGATGTTGCTTTTATTGCAACATCTACTCAAATATATTTATGCTCCTATAGTAATCATCTATCTAGCATAGATATTTTTCATTTTTATAATATCTATTTATTTTCTTCTTTATCACATTTTCAACATATATAGTGTTTTATTCCTTTTTATGGTAATATTTTTTAGGAGGTGTTTTATGCTTAAAATAGAAGATATTATTGAAATAAGAAAATGTACTGAAAAAAAAGGATATGAAATAGAATTTCCAGATAATAATATTATTTGGATGAGAAAAAAAAGAACTATAGTTGGTCTTCTTTTATTAATAAAGTATGGTATTTGTTCAGAAGAAGATTTAGCTGGTCAAAACACCAGATTACAAGAATTAAAATCTATCCTAAGTGACAAAGCCCCTAAAGATCTTATTAAAGACAGATATGGTGATGCTAATAAACCTTTTAGTGAACTATGGTCTGAAGAAGGATTTTCTTTTATTAGAGCTGAAGGTATGAAAGGTAATAGGCAATATGTTTTAGATGCTAAAGACCATGAATTATTATTTCTTAATGTAGAAAAATCTGAAAGAATACAGCTTAGCAAAAAAAATAAGGAAGCTATTTTGAATCGACAAAATTCTAAGTGTAATATATGTGGTTCAAATTTAAAATTAAATAGCGAAATAAATAATCATACATTTGCTAAAGATAGGGTTAAAACAGAGTATGACCATAGAATACCTATTGATAAAGGTGGTAAAAATTCTTTGGATAATTTCCAAGCTTTATGTCATTATTGTAATAAATGTAAAAGGCAAATGTGTTACATTTGCCCTCATGAAAAGTGTAATTCAGACTGTGCTTTAGTCTCTCCTGAAACTAATTCTATTGTAAAAGCAACTAATGAAGATATTTCTGATAGAATGTAAGATATTATTCTTGATTATTAAGTATAATATCTATATCTCTACCAATAGATGTTATTACTGGCGGACAAACTGCGTTCGCCAGTTGTTTTATTGCATGTGTTCTAGCAACTGTGAATATAAATTCATCTGGAAATCCCATTATTCTTTTCATTTCTGTTAAATTTAAGTGTCTTCTTTCCCTTGAATATACTGGAATCATTGCTCCTCCTCCACTATTACTAACTGCAAATGTTGGTAAAGGCTCATCTATAGATACTGCCCTTATACCACTTGAACGTATTTGAAAAATACAATCATTTAAATCTACATTTGATCCAATACGCTCTAGTTTTTTCCTAGTTTTAGGAACTTCAAAATCTACATCTTCAATATCTATATTCCCTGTATATAAGTCTATATATGTTTGCCATTTATCACTAATTGGTATAGAGTTGTCTCCATGATTAATGAATTCTCTAAATGTAGTTCTATTTGTTACTCTTTCCGTAATTTCAAATTCATTAGAATTTATGTCATATCTAAATGCTACAATATATACTCTAGGTCTTTTTTGAGGAACACCAAAATATGAGCTATCTAAAATATTATGCGAAACTTTATACCCTAACCTTTTCAGTGATTTTTTGATATATCCAAATGTTTCTCCTCTATTATGTCTTACTAAATTTGCTACATTTTCTAAAAATATTACACTTGGATTTTTATTTTCTATTATTTCTTCTAGCTTAAAAAATACTTGTCCTCTAGGATCTTCAAATCCTTCTCTCTTTCCAGCAATAGAAAAAGATTGGCATGGAAATCCTGCACATAATACATCAAAGTCTGGTAACTGACTTACATCTATTTCAAATATATCTGTAGAACTAAAGTCCTCATTGAAATTATCTCGATATGTTATTTGACATCTTTCATCTATTTCATTTGTATATACGCATTCCCATCCATCTATTCTTTCTAAGCCAATTCTAAACCCTCCTATGCCTGC
This sequence comes from Romboutsia faecis, assembly GCF_014323405.1. Classification (GTDB taxonomy): domain Bacteria; phylum Bacillota; class Clostridia; order Peptostreptococcales; family Peptostreptococcaceae; genus Romboutsia_E; species Romboutsia_E faecis. The sequence continues at coordinate 15,332 of NZ_JACRWE010000011.1, forward strand.
ACAAAATTCAGCAAACCTTGGCATAAAATCAACTCCTTTACTATTTCATTTATTTTCTACCCAAGCTCCGTTACTTGTGGTACGGTTCTCCATTGTTTATTCTATAAGCTCTATACACTTGTTCTAATAATATTAATCTCATTAATTGATGTGGGAATGTCATCTTAGAAAAAGATAACTTATAATCAGCTCGACTTAAAACCTCATCCGACAGACCTAATGACCCTCCTATTATAAAGGTAATATGGCTATTTCCTCTAACAGCAAGCTTACTCATAGTATCAGCTAATTCTTCAGAAGATAAATTTTTCCCGTCAATAGCAAGAGCTATAACATAACTATTGGCTTTAACTTTACTTAAAATCTTCTTTCCTTCTTTATCTTTTATCATAAGCATTTCTTTATCACTTAGATTTTCTGGGGCTTTCTCATCATCTAATTCAATTACATCTAACTTACAATACTTAGATAATCTCTTTTTAAATTCATCTATTCCTAACTTTAAATATTTTTCTTTAATCTTTCCGACACAAACTATATTTATATTCATATACGTCACCTTATTCTTTAATCTTTATTTTACTTAAGCTTTTAACACCTCTATACTAAAGTTTATAAACATCTGAAACTTCATTTCTAGATAGTACGTCTAGCTTTATATCTTGTCCTACAATTATATTATTTTGAGCTAATATTCCCTTAGATGTTTCATATGCTAACTCAGGAAAATTATTTTCTTTACTCAAATGAGCTAATAGTATACGTTCCGTTCCTTCTTTTACAAGCTCTATACAAAATTTAGCTGCGTCTTCATTAGATAAATGCCCTTCTTCTGACATTACCCTCCTTTTTAACGCATATGGATAACTTCCCATCATCAACATATTCGGATCATAATTTGACTCTAATACTACCAATCTTGACTTATATAAATGCTTTCTTATATTATCAGTTATTTTACCTATATCTGTAGCTATAGATATCTTATCATTTGTTCCTGCATAAAAGTTGTATCCTACTGCATCTTCGGAGTCATGCGGTATTGAAAATGGTCTTATAATTAAATCTCCTAATGAGTATGTTTTATCATTTTCGAATACTTTCATATTACTGTCTTTTATATCTCCGATTTTATCTTTCATTGAACACCATGTTTTTATATTTGCAAAAATAGGTATATCAAACTTTCTTGATATTATTCCTGCTCCTTTTATATGGTCTGAGTGTTCATGTGTTATAAATATTCCTTTAACTTTATCTATATCAACTTCTATATCATTTAGACCTGTAGTTATTCTTTTTCCACTAAGGCCTGCATCAACTAATATATTAGTGTCTTTATATCCAACATAATGACAATTCCCGCTACTTCCACTTCCTATCGAACAATATTTTAGCATTATGCCACCTCTTCTTCATAGTCTCATAAATTATATTATACCAAAAAAATAGAGCATTAAATATTTTTTCAATGCTCTATTTTAAATCTACTTATATTCACTTATGATTTTATCTAAATCTACACCTTTTTCCTTCCACATTTCAACAAACTTAGCCCCATTTACATTTTCATACATATACTTACTATAGTATTCTTTTAGTGTATTAAAGAATACTTCATCTCCCACTTTATTTCTAACTTCATTAAATATTACAGCCCCTTTAGTATAAACATTTAGGCTATATTCAGTCGAGTCTTTGTATTGAGTTGTTGCCTTAAAAATGTTATGACACAAATAGTTTCTACTTTGAACTTCCATTGTCTTTATAAGCTTTTCTCCAACACCCTTGCCATACTTATTTTCAAAATAAAGAACAGTTGAGTACTCAGTTAGAGCTTCATCTAGCCAAGGCTCACTGATTTCATCATTTCCTATTACAGAATACCACCACTGATGAGCAGTTTCATGGGCTATAATATATTCCAATATGAATTTTTTACTATCTTTATATAAAGTGCTATCTATCATTACTAAATTAGGGTATTCCATTCCACCTATATAAAAATCACTTGCAACTACAGAGTATGTATCATACGGATACTCTCCAAATAAATTACTAAATATTTTTATTGAGTCTTTTGCAACTTCTGTCGTATATTTTGAAAGGTCTTTGTTTAAATTATATGTACTTATAAGTACTCCCTTATATGAATCTGTTTGTATATCAAATTTATCACTTAATATAAACGCAAAATCTCTTACTTTATTCGCTTCTATTTCATAAAATATTTTTTCATTATCATGTTTTTCACTAATTACTTTACCTGTACAACCGATATCATATTTTCGAGGCATCAAAATTTTTACATAAAAATCACTTGTGTCACTGTAAAAAGGGTCTCCTAAAGATTCATAGCTTTTTAAGTTCCAACCTCTATCATCGTATACACAAGCTATTGGAAACCAATTAGTTATATTTACAGTACTATCTCCATATCCAAATCTCCCCAAACAATTTGGTATTTTTACGTTATATTTAAAATCTATTGATACTTTTTCATTTGGTTTTAATGTTTTTCCTAAACTAACTTCTAAAATGTCATTCTTATCACCTTTTATATTATATTTTAAGGTATTAGAATTATTTAAAACATTTTTTATGTCTACATATCCTTCGTTAAACCCATTTGGATATGCTTCTGATATTTCATTATCCTCAAAAGGTGCATACTCTCTTTTAGAAAAAGCATTTGGATATATATGAAAATATATCTTGTCTATATCTTTCCCAGTCTTATTTACATACATTAAATTTTGGTTGCACATCAATCTTTTGCTTTCATCATCAAATATAACATCTATCGTGTATTTATTTCTGTTTCCTTCCTCAATATTAGATGTTTCCTTGATTGTATTTGGCTTAAATAAGTATATCCCCCCTCCTAGTAATATTATTAAACTTGTTATGATTAGTACTCTTTGTCTTATTTTTCGAGTAAATTTTATAATCAAATTATCCCCTCCTATTTACATGAATAATTTGAAAAAATATTTACAAGATAAATTTGTAATACCTTTTATGATATAATTTAATCTGAGGTGATAAAATGTTTTATAAGGAAGTTAATGAAATAGATTTAGGCGAAACTACAATTGCCAATATCTTCATAGATATATTTATGCCTATGGCAAATGGTTTATACGTAAAAGTTTATCTTTTAGGTTATAGACAGGCATGTGATTCTAGCGCTAATCCTAAATTTGACAATAACTCAATTGCCAAAAATTTAAATATACCATTATCTGATGTAATAGATGCTTGGAAATTTTGGGAGAAAAAAAGCATAATTAAAATGCATAAAAATGACGGAATGAATGACTATGACTACTCTATAGAATTTTTAGACTTAAAGAGATTTTATATGGAAAATATGCATATTAATACTACCTCTATAAAATCTAACAGTGATAGTATTGTTTCTGTTGCTGAAAATCCTAGCATAAGAAAAATGTTTAATTCTATTAATCAAATAATCGGACGATATCTTGATCCTAGTGAAAAAATTAGTATTCTTGATATTATGAATAAGTATAATCTTGATCCTGATATGATTCTGTATGCTTATCAGTATGTAAAAGATAAACATGGATCCGCTAGGCCCGTTAGATATATCGAATCAATTCTTAGAAGTTGGTATGATTCTAATTTATACACACCTCAGGATGTTGAAAATAGCTTTGCCGTAAGAAAAGAAAGATACATTTTATATAAGACTATTTTCAATGAACTAGGCTTTTATAGACAACCTTCTAAAGAAGAAGAGCGTATCATGGATGTTTGGATAGATAAATACAACATGGATATCGAAGTTATACTTGAAGCTTGCTCTAAATCTAAAAATGTTTCAAAACCTTCTGTATCTTATATTAATGGAATAATTGAAAAGTGGAAAGATAAGAATGTCAAAACTTTAGAAGATGTAAAAATATTAGATGAAGAGCACAAAGCTAAGACTGAAAAGAAATCTTCGCCTAAAAATTCTACTAGTAAAGTTCCACAAGTAAAAACGAGATATCATAATATAAATCAAACTTTTACAAATTATAGCCCTGATGAACTTGAAAAATTACTTCAAGAAAGCCAAAAGGGGAAATTTAAGTAGGTGATTAAATGAAAGAATCAAAATTAAGAGAAATTTTAGTTTCTTATGAAAGAAAACGTGATAAAGCAGAATCTGATTTAGAAGATAGAAAAAAAGATGTATATAATCAAATTCCAGAAATAAAAGCTATTGATGAAGAAGTGTCTAAATTAGGATTAAATTTAGCTAGATTAGTTCTTTTAAATCCTTCAAATAAAGAAGATATTCTAGCTGAATCCAAAGAAAAAATGGCTGATCTTAAAGCTAAGAAGGAGTCTTTATTAAAACAATATAAAGTTCCTGAGTGGTATTTAGATGTACAATATAATTGCAATGCATGTAATGACAGAGGATTCTTAAAAAATGGTCATAAATGCAATTGCCTAAAACAAGAAATTATAAATGATGCTTATAAAATGTCTAATTTATCAAAAGTATTAGATACTCAGAATTTTTCTACTTTAGACACATCTATATTCTCAAAAGAAAAATTACCTGGGTCTAATATTTCTCCGTATGAAAATATTTTAGAAATAGTTTCTATTTGTGAATTATTTATTATGGATTTTAATAAAAATAATGGAGAAAATTTATTATTTTATGGAGATACAGGATTAGGCAAAACCTTTATGTGCAATTGTATTGCTAAAGCTCTTTTAGACAGAGGGAACCTTGTAATATATCAAACAGCATTTAAGATGTTTGAAATTATAGAAGATTATAAGTTTAAAAATTCAGACAGTCATATAAGTAAAGATAACTATGAAAATTTATTTGATTGTGATCTTTTAATAATAGATGACTTAGGGACAGAACTTACGAATTCATTTACTAATAGCGAATTATTCAATATTATAAATACTCGATTATTATCTGGTAAGAAAACAATAATTTCTACAAACTTATCTCCTATGCAATTAGGATCTGAGTACGCTCAGAGAATTTTCTCTAGAGTTTTCGATAGATTTAAAATGGTTAAGTTTATAGGTAAAGATTTAAGATGGGAAAATAGAAAGTAGAAGGAATACTATTAAGTATTTTCTTCTACCTTTTATTTATTACTTAGTTAATTCGCTTAAAGCCTTTATAAATTCTAGACAAGTTTCTTTTTTTGTTGCAAAAGATGTTACTAATCTTATTGAAGTTTTTTCTTTATTTATTTTTTCCCATATATTAAATCCATAGCTTTTCTCTAATTCTCTTATAATATAATTATCAAATATAGGGAATATTTGATTAGATGGAGAGTCTACTAAAAATTCATATCCAAGATTACTTATTCCATCCCTTAATAAATCAGCCATATCATTTTCATGCTTTCCTATTTCAAAAAATAAATTATCTTTAAATAATTCTATAAACTGTATTCCAAGTAATCTTCCTTTAGCAAGCATTGCTCCTTTTTGTTTCAAGTGATATCTAAAGTCTTCTTTTAAATCTTTATTACATATAACAAGTGCTTCACCTAAAAGAGCTCCATTCTTTGTTCCTCCAATATAAAAAGCATCAGTTAATTTACTTATATTTTCTAATGTTAAATCATTTTCTCTACAAGAAAGTGCAGAACCTAATCTTGCTCCATCCATGAATAGTAATAATTTATTTTCTCTGCAAACTTTACTTAACTCTTCTAATTCAGACTGTTTATATATAGTTCCAATTTCAGTAGAGTTAGATATGTACACAAGCTTTGGTTTTACAACATGTTCATTAGTAAACTTGCTCAATACTGATAATATATCCTCTCTTCTTAGTTTCCCATCTACAACATCAACAGGTATCACCTTGTGTCCTGTGGCTTCTATTGAACCTGCTTCATTTACAAATATATGCCCTGTATTTGCTGATATAACACCTTCATGAGGCCTTAAGAATGCAGATATTGCGATTAAGTTAGTTTGTGTCCCTCCAGATATAAAATGAATATTTACAGAATCATTATTTATCTTATTTTTTATTAATTTTTCAGCTTCTTCACAATACGTATCTTTTCCGTAACCTTCACATTGTTCTAAATTTGTTCTTAGTAATGTTTCAATAATTCTAGGATGTGCTCCCTCGCTATAATCGTTTTTAAAGCTGTACATAAATATTCCCCCATTATCCTTATGTTATTTGTATAAAATACCTTAAATTTATATTAACATTTTTTATAATAGTTATCTATAAACCTTTCAGCAAACTTTTAAAGTTATGCTATACTTATGGAGTAAAGTATTTACAAATAAATAAGGGGGAATAGATAATGTTTATTTTAGAAGAAAAACAAGAAAATAATAAAGAAAACTCAGTTATATCTGAAAAATTACTAGAATCTAGATCTATTATAATCTCTGGAGAAATAAATCAAGCTTTAGCTGAAAAAGTAGCTACACAGCTTCTAATATTACAAGAAATGGGTGATGAGCCTATTAAATTATTTATAAATAGTCAAGGTGGTCACGTTGAAGCAGGGGATACTATACATGACATGATTAAATTTATTAAACCAAAGGTAATCGTTATAGGAACTGGTTGGGTTGCAAGTGCTGGTATCACAATATATCTTGCAGCTAATAAAGAAAATAGATACTCTCTTCCAAATACAAGATATATGATACATCAACCATTAGGAGGATGCAGGGGACAAGCTACCGATATACATATAGAAGCTCAAGAAATCGTTAGAGTTCGTAACAGAATTAATACGATTATAAGTAAGGCAACCAACCAACCTCTAGAAAAGGTAGAAAAAGATACTGATAGAAACTATTGGTTAACATCTGAAGAAGCTGTTGATTATGGTATTGTAAATAAAATCATAACTAGTTACAATGAGTTATCTAAATAAAAATAATAATAAATTTGCATAATAAAAAAGTGGCTAATGCCACTTTTTTTATTTTAAAAATAAAACTTTTTAAAATAAAAAAACTCTTAGAAAAATTCTAAGAGTTTAAATGGAGCTGGTGATAGGAATCGAACCTACAACCTGCTGATTACAAGTCAGCTGCTCTACCGTTGAGCCACACCAGCAAATTTTTTGGCGACCTGGAAGGGACTCGAACCCTCGACCTCCAGCGTGACAGGCTGGCATTCTAACCAACTGAACTACCAGGCCAAAAATGGTGGGACTAACAGGGCTCGAACCTGTGACCCCCTGCTTGTAAGGCAGGTGCTCTCCCAGCTGAGCTATAGTCCCGGGAAATGGTGACCCATAGGGGAATCGAACCCCTGTTACCGCCGTGAAAGGGCGGTGTCTTGACCGCTTGACCAATGGGCCATAAAATGGTGATCCATCCGCGACTCGAACGCGGGACACCCTGATTAAAAGTCAGGTGCTCTACCGACTGAGCTAATGGATCATCTTCTTATGTTTCGCGATTTAATCTTTCGACTTATTTCGTCATTTCTCTCGCTCACAAATATTATTATATATACTTTTATATATTTCGTCAACACTTTTTTAAAACTTTTTTTATTTTTTTATTATATTTTTGTAAACCTAGTAATTTCAATACTTACGTCTTAGTATTTTTATATAAAAAGTTTGATTTTTTAAATTAAATTGCACAATATCCTAAAAAATCTTAATAATAAATTTTAAGATATTGTGCAAATAGTTATAATTATTTCTAATTTCTAAGCGAATATATTCTTTCTTATTATAGTTTGAGCTCTATTTGGTCCTACAGAGACCATATCTATATTTACCCCAACTAATTCTTCTATCCTTGCTATATATTTCTTAGCATTTTCAGGAAGGTCCTCAAATTTTTCTACTTTAGTTATATCTTCATGCCATCCATCTAATTCTTCGTATACTGGTTCACATTTAGCTAAGTCTTCTAATGATGCAGGGAAATCATTTATTATCTTGTCTCCCATTTTATATGCTGTACATATATTAATTTTATCAAATCCAGTTAAAACGTCTAAAAGCATAAACGATATACTTGTTAATCCATTTACTCTTGCTGCATATTTTACTATGACAGCATCAAACCAACCACATCTTCTTGCTCTTCCTGTTACAGTTCCGAACTCATGACCTTGAACTCTTATTCTTTCACCAATTTCATTATCTAATTCTGTAACAAAAGGACCTTCTCCAACTCTTGTAGTATATGCCTTTACTATACCTACTACATCTTTTATCATATTAGGTCCAACACCAGCTCCTACAGCAAATCCTCCTGATATAGGATGAGATGATGTAACATATGGATATGTTCCTAAGTCTAAGTCTAATAAAGTACCTTGTGCACCTTCAAATAATACTCTTTTTCCTGCTTTTATTGCATCATAAACAATAACAGAAGTATCTGCTACGTAGTTTCTTATTTTCTCTGCATATTCTAAATATTCATTATATGTTTCTTCGAAATTAAACATAGCTTCTTTTCCATAAACACCCATAACTAATTTGTTCTTAGCATTTATTTGAGCTTTTAATTTCTTAGCAAATATATCTTTATCCATTAAGTCACATATTCTTAATCCAGATCTTTCTGTTTTATCCATGTAACATGGTCCTATACCTTTTTTAGTAGTACCTATTTTATTATCTCCTCTAGCTTCTTCCGCTAAAGCATCTAATTCTTTGTGATATGGGAACACAACATGTGCTCTATCACTTATTTTTATGTTACTTGTATCTATATCATTGCTATTAAGCATTTCTATTTCTTCTAAAAATCCCTTTGGATCAAATACTATCCCATTACCTATTACATTTATAGTATTTGAATTTAATATTCCTGATGGTATTAAGCGTAAAGCAAATTTTTTACCCTCTACAACTAAAGTATGTCCAGCATTATTTCCGCCTTGACCTCTTATTACCACATCAGCTTGAGTAGCAAGGTAATCTATAACTTTACCTTTCCCTTCATCTCCCCATTGAGATCCTACAACTGCGACTGTTTTCATGAACTTCACCTCTATTTCATTTTTTCGAACACTCTACCTGTATATTCTATCAAATATTCGATATATTTTCAAACCTTTTTGATACTTATATAATTTTAATATGTATTTTAATGAAATATATATCTATATAGATATGATTCTTCTTATATTTAATTTTATTCCCTTAATATATTTGTTTATATTTACTTTTTAGGGATATATATATAACTATAACTCGTACTCAATACATTTTCCCTATTAACTAATTTATATTTTTAAACATTAAAAGCAAGCATTTCAGCTTGCTTTTTTACTTATCAACACTTATCAACAGACATTCTGTGGACAATGTGGATAATACTTCGTCTAAATTTCAATATTTCCAGATAATTAATGATAAATATCCACATAAATAGTTTTTTATAGAAAATTTGTTCTGTGGATATTTGTTGATATTACATATCTCTAGCCTTATCTGCAAACTTCTGTACTTCACCTAACCATACTAATTCAACAGATCCAGTTTCACCATGTCTATTTTTAGCAATTAGAACTTCACCTATATTCTTACTCTCTGAATCAGGATGATAATATTCATCTCTATACAAGAACATAACTATATCAGCATCTTGTTCTATCGATCCAGATTCTCTTAAATCCGACAACATCGGTCTATGGTCAGCTCTTTGCTCTGGTGCACGAGATAACTGAGAAAGAGCAACAACTGGACAATTGAGTTCTTTTGCTATTATTTTTAAAGATCTTGATATTTTAGCTATTTCTTGTTGTCTACTTTCATTATTACCTTCACCTTCCATTAGTTGAAGATAATCTATAAGTATTAAATCTAATCCTTTTTCTATCTTTAACTTTCTACATTTAGACCTTAACTCTGATATTTTTATACCAGGGGTATCATCTATATGTATACTTGCATTAGATAAAACAGCCATAGCGTCTATTATTCTTGGCCAGTCATTTTCATCTAATGTACCTGTTTTTATCTTCTTTAGTTCAACATGAGATTGAGCTGCTAACATACGCTGTACTAACTGATCTTTAGACATCTCCAAACTAAATACAGCAACAGATGCATCACCTTTTAAGGCTGCATTTTGTACTAAATTCAAAGAAAATGCTGTTTTACCCATAGCAGGACGTGCTGCAATTAATATTAAGTCTGTTCTTTGAAGGCCATTTATCTTTTTATTTAAATCTTTAAATCCTGTGGTTATTCCAGTTACATCACTTTTATTAGTATATAACTTTTCAATCATATCATAAGCATCTACTAATACCTCATTAATAGATTTAAAATCATCACTAGCTTTTTCTTGAGATATATCAAAAATTCTTTTTTCTGCTCTTTCTAGTACTTCTTCTACTTTTACAGAATTTTCATATCCTAAATTTATTATATCATTAGAAGCTTTTATAAGCTGTCTAAGCACCGACTTTTCCTTTACTATATCTGCATAGTACTTTACATTAGAAGTCGTTGGCACTATTGTAGAAAGACTTGTTATATAACTTATTCCTCCAACATCATCTAGATGCCCTTGTTTCTTTAGTTCTTCTGTCAAAGTGATTAAATCTATAGGTTCATTTTTATTACTTAGCTTAAGCATACATTCATAAATAATTTTATGAGCTTCTTTATAAAAGTCACTTGGCCTTATAGTCTCACTCACAGTTATTATTGCATCTTTATCTAATAATATAGAACCTAATATAGATTGTTCTGATTCCACACTATGGGGAGGTATTCTCGTTACGTCTTCCATTTATATCACCTCAAGTATACTGACTATTGTTTTTCTCTTACATCTACTCTTATCTTAGTAATAACTTTTTGATGTATTTTTATTTCAACATTTGTTGAGCCTAAAACTCTTATTGGTTCATTTAATAATACTTTTCTCTTATCTACAACAATATCATGTTGTTTCTTTAATTGTTCTGCTATATCTTTAGAAGTTATTGATCCGAATAATCTTCCACCTTCTCCAGATTTAGAGTATATTACTATATTCATTTCTTCCATTTTCTTACCTAATTCTACTGCAGCTTCATACTCTTTTTGAGCCTTATTTTCTGCGGCTTTATTCTTTTCGTTTAATTCTTTAACAGCTGTATTATCTGCTACTACTGCCATTTTTTTAGGTAATAAAAAATTTCTTGCGTATCCATCACTTACTTCTTTCATTTCTCCTTTTTTACCTGTTCCCTTTACATCTTTTAATAAAATAACCTTCATTTAATCTTCCTCCTGTAAATACTCTTCTATTATTTCATATACTGTTTTATAAGCTTCATTTAAGCTCACATCTTTAAGCTGTGCTCCAGCTATATCTATGTGACCTCCTCCACCTAATTTCTCCATTAAAACTTGCACATTTATATGACCGAAAGATCTTGCACTTATAAATGCAGTATCATCTTTTCTTCCTATTACAAATGATGCCTCTATTCCTTTTACACTTAACAGTTCATCTGCTGCTTGTGCAATTACAACATTTATATTTTCTATTTCTCTTTCTGAATATGCTAAAGCAATTCTATTATCTATTACTTTTGAATTTTTTATAATATCTGCTTTTGTTATAAAATCTTGAACATCTGAATTAAACATTTTTTTAACTTCTACTGTGTCTGCTCCCATTTTTCTTAAATAAGATGCTGCTTCAAATGTCCTAACTCCGGTTTTAAATGCAAAATGTTTTGTATCTAAACTTATACCAGCTAAAAGTCCTTCAGCTGTTATTTTATTTATTTTTACATTTTCCTCCATGTATTGAACTAACTCTGTAACCATCTCACAAGTTGAAGATACATAGATCTCATGGAATAATAAAACTGAGTCATTTATAAATTCTACACCTCTTCTATGGTGGTCTATTACTACAATCTTTTTAGTTAAGCTTAATAGATCCTGACATTCTGTATATGACGGTCTATGAGTATCAACTACTACAACCAATGTATTTCTATTACAATTTCTTATGGCCTCATCTTTATTTATAAATATATTTTTATAATATTCTTGACTTTCTAGTCGCTTTACAAATTCATCAATAGATTCGTTCGATGAATCCAATACTACATTAGCTGACTTATTGCAAGATTTGCATATATCATAAATACCAACGGCAGCTCCCATAGCATCCATATCAGGATATTTATGACCCATTATATATACTTGGTCACTTCCCAAAATAACTTCTCTTAACGCATGACCTATTAGCCTTGATTTAACTTTAGTTGTTTTTTCAACAGCCTTAGATTTCCCTCCATAAAACGCAAACTTATCCTTTGTTTTTATAACAGCCTGATCTCCACCTCTACCTAGTGCTAAATCAAGTGCACTATTAGCAAGTTTAAAGTTTTCATTTACGGTATCTCCATCAATTCCTATACCCATACTTATCGTTACTGGTAATCCATTTCCATGATTAATATCTCTAATTTTATCTAAAATAGCAAATTTACTTTCTTCAATTTCATTTAACTCTTTTTTATTCATAATGAGTATAAACTTATCTTTTGAGGTTCTCTTTAAAGCACCTTTGGTATTAGTTTCTAAAGAAGTTAACATTTTTTCTATCTCTAAGTTTATTAGAGGTCTATTTTCTTCACTAGCACTTTTTAAAACTTCATCATATCCATCAACTTGAATTAACATAATTACATTTTTTTCTTCATTATATTCTTTTTCAAGCTTTAAGTAATCAGTTTTATCTAGCCAGTAAAGCATCATAAGATACTTAGCATTTTTTTCTTGTTCATTTTTTATTACGTTATAAACTACTGTATACTGTCTACCCTTATATGTTACCTCTGTATACAATTCCTTATTTTCATTTAATACTTTTCTAAGATTTAAATTCTTTATTATACTATCTATGTTTACACCTAATAAATCAGATGAGTCGGTCATCTTATAAAATTTATTATTGTACCAAGATATTCTTCCATCAAATTCAAGTATACAAAGAGGTATAGGAAGATTCATTATAGCCTTTTTGGTTGTCTCATCTATATCTAAAGACAAGTTCTGAATATATTTAGTCCATTCTTTCTTTCTTATATTAGCTATTCTCCAATTATGAAAGACTATATATATAAAACCAAAGAAAAATAAAAAACCTATATATAAATTATAGAAAAGTAATAATGTACTTGTTATCCCTATAATTATTATATATATATTTATTTCCGGCATATTTATTTTAAAACTTGGTTTACTCCTCATTTCTACCCTCCTAAGTGGATTTATAGCTTCTAACCTTTCTAAAATCAATTATACTATCTAACATCCCTATAAATGATATTCCCATTGTACCAAATAAACCTAAAAGAATTCCTGATACTAGAACATTTTTACCAGTTCCTTGCTTTAACCATTTTCTAGCGTAGTATATGGATACCGCAACTCCTTGTATTATAAACATGAAGTTAAATACCATTTGTAAATTAAGCATTATTGATTCTATGTATAGGCCAATTTTCATAAATCCTAATAATAGAACTATTAAATATAAAACCAAAGATGTTGCCACAGCATTTCCTGGTAAATAAAAGTCTCTAAATGTCGGCTTTGGTAAATTTATTATTCTTGTTATCCTTAATATAAATACCTCTAAGTAGTATGTTATAAACGATGCAATTAGACCTTGTAAAAATAACATAGTTGGAGTCATGCTCTTTACAAGAGTTAGAATATCTTCTATCTTAATATTTTTATATAAGTCTACATTCATCTTTTCCATCATTCTCATTTGTTCATTAAATCCATTTGTGATTACCTTGCTAAACTCACCGATTAAATCTATATTAAATATAGATTTTGATAACAAGAAAAATATAATCGTACAAACTGTAAATGCAATCATTCCACCATATATAGGTTCAAATTTATTACTATTTTCATTATTTATATTATGTTTAGCTATATTACCTATAATTAATCCTGGAACTACATTCATTATGCATATATTTATAGAATATATAGGGTCTACACAAAACATAATTACCAAAAAGATAGATATTAATGATAAAAAAGCATATTTCCTTTCACATAAAGTTCCTATAATTGCAAATGGAACTGGAACTGCTAATGCTAAAATTGCTAGCATAGGAATATATACTGATATTAAAACTAATATTATACCTAATATGACTATCATTGCAGCTTGCGATAGTCTAAATTTTTTATTCAATTAGAATCACTCCTTATTGTCCATGTGTTTTTTTAGATTAGATAAATCACCGTACCAACTTTCAATACTATGTTCTTCTTTTATTCCTATTTTTATCTTTTCTTTGATTTTGTAATCTATATCTTTAAAACTTATTCCAAGTCTTTTTGCCAAAAGGTATGTAATCATTATAATATTTGCTAAAGTGTCTTGTAATGCTTCATCTATTGGTTTTACACCTTTAAATAAAAGATTAAATAAATCACTTACACTCATTAATATTTCATTTTTCATCCATTCTATTATCTTTACATTTTTAGTAATCTCAGAACCTTTATCAAATCTCACTAATTTCCCCCCCTTAATATATAAACATTATACCATAATTTATAATATATTAAGCAGATAAAATAGATAAACAAAAAACGAGCCCTAAGGCTCGTTTTTTTATTAGACTAAATCTTAGTCTAAAGTGTATGGTAAAAGTGCTATGTTTCTAGCTCTCTTTATTGCAACTGTTAATTCTCTTTGGTGCTTAGCACAAGTTCCAGAGATTCTTCTTGGTAATATTTTACCTCTTTCAGTTACGTATTTTTGTAATCTTTGAGTGTTTTTGTAATCTATTCTAGCGTCTTTAGAAGCACAGAATTGACAAACTCTCTTTTTCTTACGTCTTTTCTTGTTCATCATGTTAGTTCCCCTCCTTTTCTAAAATGGTATATCATCATCATCTATCGCTTGGAATCCTTGAGGATCTAATCCTTGTGGCTCAAAGCTAGGTTCAAAAGTCGGTTCTGAACCTCTAGATTGATCTGGATATGGACTATCCGTTCTATTTCTATTGCTATCTAAGGCTTGTACATTACGAGCACTTACCTTAGTAAAAGTTCTATTTTCTCCTGTTTGAGATTTATATTGGTCAATTCTTATTGAACCTTGTATAGCAACTAATCTTCCTTTGGAAATATAGTTAGCACAAAATTCAGCAGGTTTTCCCATTACCTCTACAGGTATAAAGTCTGTTTCTTTTGTTCCATCTTTTTTAGTATAATCTCTATCGATGGCAACTGAAAATGTAGCAACTGGCGTTCCTGTTCCAGGAATATATCTAAGTTCAGGATCTCTAGTTAATCTACCGACTAATACAACATGGTTCATAAAAACACCATCCTAATTTATAATAAGACTTTAGTTATTAAGCAACAACTATCATATGTCTTATTACGTTCTCGTTTATCTTTAAGTTTCTGTCTAATTCTTTAGGAACATCAACAGCAGCCTTAAAGTTAACTAATACGTAGTGACCTTCGTTGAACTTAGCTATTGGATAAGCTAATTTCTTAGTTCCCCAAACGTCAACGTTAACTACTTCACCAGAAGCAGCAACTACTTCTTTAACCTTGTTTATAACCGCTTCTCTTACTTCTTCTTCAGCATTTGGTCTAACAACGTAAACTAATTCGTAATTTTTCACTATAATTCACCTCCCTTTGGACTTAACGGCTCTGCTTCGCAGAGCAGAGAAATGAGAATAAATTCTCATACTTGCTTATTTTATCACCATTTAATAAAATTGTCAATTTGAATTTATGTCTTATTTTATTATTATTACATATTTTTGGGTTGTAATACGTATAATTTTAACTTTTAATGATAATAATATTGATATATAGCCCCCATAACTTAAATATATTTCATCCCAATCTCCCCTAAAAAAGGTGGTCATTAGACCACCTTTTTTTATTTACATAAATTCTTTTAAAGCAATAGCTAATCTTTTTATACCTTCTACAATTTTATCTTCTGTCATAGTAGAGTAGTTCATTCTAAAACAATTATATTTGCCTCCATTAGGGAAGAATGCTTCTCCTGACACATATGCCACATTATTCTCTAAACACTTTTTAAGTAATTCTGATGCATCTATGTTTTCAGGTAATTCTAACCAGGTAAACAGTCCTCCTGATGGACGTGTAAATTTAACACCTTCTGGAAGTTCCTCTTCCAAAGTTTTAAGCATCAAATCTCTACGTACTTTATACACAGATTTTATTTTTTCTACGTGAGCATCTAAATCATACATTTCCATAAACTTGTTAACTTCTCTTTGACTTATTGTAGATGCCTGCAAATCCGCACCCTGTTTTACAATTATAAATTTACTTAAGATTTCTGGAGAAGCACAAGTCCATCCTAATCTATATCCTGGACAGAATATTTTTGAAAAGCTCCCCAAATATATAATCAATCCCTTTGTATCTAATGCTTTTAGACATGGTAAAAATCCCTCATCAAATCTTAACTCTACATAAGGATTGTCTTCTATAGCAGGTATTTCATACTTATTTATTATTTCTATAAACTTTTTACGTCTTTCTAGCGACCAAGTTCTTCCTGTTGGATTCTGAAAGTCGGGTATAACATATATCATTTTTACATTTTTAGTTTTTTCTAATATTTCTTCTAACGCTTCCATTATCATACCATTTTCATCAGTTGGAACTTCTATATATTTAGGTTGATAGGAATTAAATGCATTTATAGCGCCTAAATATGAAGGACTTTCACATAAGATTACATCACCTTTATTAATAAATATTTTTCCGGCAAAATCTAATCCTTGCTGTGATCCATTAGTAATAAGTATATCAACCTTGGATATATTAGTTTTTAACTTATCATTCATCCTTTGAGCTATCTTCTCTCTTAATGGTCCATGTCCTTCTGTTGTTGAATATTGCAATGCAGCTCTGCCTTCTTCTTCTAATACCGCAACTGATACCTTCTTCATTTCTTCAATTGGAAATAATTCAGGCGCTGGCAATCCACCTGCAAAAGATATTACCTCAGGATTCTCAGTAAGTTTTAATAATTCACGAATTTCAGAGCCTTTTATATTTTTCATTCTATCAGCAAATTCAACTGGCATGTTATCCCCCCTATAAATTTGTTCCCCTTTTATTTATAAGCATGTCAGTTAAGTTTTAGAACTATTTTTACTTTATATTAAAAATTTTTTTTATACTATCTATTTACAATTTTCTTTACTCTTTTTTCTAATGTTGGTCTATCTAGCATTATTAGTCTTGAACATTGAGTGCATTTTATTTTTATATCCATACCCACTCTTGTGATTTCAAATTCTTTACAACCACAAGCATGTTGCTTCTTCAATTCTACTATATCCCCAACTTTTAAATCTATTGGCATAAAATTTCTCCTCCTATCCTATTTGTTCTACACTTTTTTTACCATCAGATAGTTTTTGTATTTTAAATATTCCTTTATAATCTACTTCACTATTTATTAGTATTTCTTTTACCTTATCTATGTCTTCAACTAAAAATCTAATTGATATTCCACAACTAGCAGTTATTTCTCTTGGTGTTGGTAATGTTGTACATTTTATATTATTTTCGCTTAATATTTTTTCTGTTCTTATTGCATGATGCGTTGAGTTAAATGATACTATATACATTTCATTCATTTTGATGACCTCTCTTTTATGTAATTTATATTGAAATTATATTTTAATTTAAAAGGCTACATATCTTATTATATGTAGCCTTTGTAATAATTATCTTTATGTCTATTATATCGATATAGTTTGTAATGAATTTTTCATTATCTCCAATATTGTATACATATTTGTGATTGAACCTACTTGTAGTTTTTCTTTTAGTCTATAATAATCTAAACAAGTTCCACAAGAAAGTATTTCTACTCCTGCTTCTTCTAATAGTTTTAGATTTTCTACAGTAGCTTCATTTTCTGTGCTTAGCTTTACACCACCATTAACAAGGATAATATGTTTTGGATAAGGTTTAGATTCTGTTAATGCATATATAAATCCTTTTATAAGCACTTTTCCTAACTCCTCATTTCCTTCTCCCATTTTATCTGATGATATAAATACACACTTATCTTCTAAGGCAATATTTTCACTTTTTTCTATTATAACATTTTCTCCTTTTTTTATCTCTATAGAAATCAAATCTTTTTCTTCTTTTATAACCTTAGCTTCACAGTTTAATGAGTTTGCTAATTTTAATATATTTTCCTTAGCAATTGCATTATCTACAGTAGTTATAACTAATCCTGATTCTATTTTATCTAACTCTTTTTTTGTATTTATAACTGGCATAGGACAGTTTAATCCCCTAGCATCAACTTCTATCTTCATGATTTATACCCTTTCTTTCAAAATTGTTTAAATTAATTCTATCATAACTAATATTTTCTTTGTTATAGATTCTTTCTATATACTAATAGAAATACTTATAGAATTTTATAAATTTTTATTTTATTTTTAAATACTACGGCTATAGAGTCTTGCCCTATAGCTTCTATATCCTTGATTTCTTCATTAAAGTTTATTATTTGCTTTTGCTTATCATTATAGATAGATTTATCTGAATATAATAAGTATGTATCTTTTATTCCCTCTATATTTAAATTTGTTTCTTTTGTTTTAATGCTTCTATACTTTCCGTCTTTAATATAACCCCAGTTTCCTTGATAATTTTTGATAAAAATATTATTTTCATTATTTTGTTCTATTAAGCTCACACCTTCTATCTTTATAGAACTTTTTTCATTTAATTCTTTATCTAAAATTTTTATACTATCCTCAAATACAATATATATATTTTCATCCATCTTCAAAATATCTAAAATAATATCATTAAATTCAGTTTCTTTTTTTATATTTCCATTTTCATCATATAAAATCAACTTATTTTGAATTTCATTTGTAATACTTATATAAGACATTAAAATATAATCATCCATTGCTTTTATATTAGTTATTTTTCCGTCAACTTCTATTCTATTATTTACCTCTCCATCATTATTTAATATCTTTAATGTTTCTTTCTCACTACCTTTAAGTGCATCTACAAATACATACTTATTTATACTTTCATACAAAAATGTTTCTGGTGAAACCTTTGTACTAAATGCTACATTTCCATTCTCATCCAGGCTAAATCCTTTGTTATCGTTTTTATTTAAAACATCAATATAAATATTACTGTATATCTTTGTATTTCCTGATTGCATTTCTTGAGTTTGTATATCTTTTCCCTCTTCATCTATAATTTTAAGTTCATTATCATTCAATAAACATAATCTATTCTTATATTCTAAATACTGTATCTCCCCTGTAAAATCTATAGTTCTTATTTCCTTTATACTATCTGTATTTGAACTTAAGCCATTAAATGTACTTATCTTACTAGGATTTATAAATATTAATAATAGTAGTGCTATTATTGCCAATATGGTTATTTTTTTCATACTTTATCCTCTCCTAACTTCTATACTTAATTCTATATAAAAAAAAAGACTCCTTTTTAAAAGAGTCTTTTTAAATTATTTCTAAATTTTTATAAACAAATACTCCCTTTTGGTAGTATTCTAATTCTTTGTCTTTCGATATATTAGCATATAATTGTCCTAATTCTATGTATAAGTCAGCCAATAGTTTTTGCTCTTCTAGAGTAGAAACTATTGCTATACATTTAGTTAAATATTCTATTGCCAATTCTATTTCATTTTCTTTTTTATGGATATCTGAATAAAACTTTAAAGATTTATATTCACTTAATTTATTTTTACTTTTAATTGAGGATGCTAAAGTCAACTTACAGTATTTTCTAGCTAAAGAATACTCTTCATCATCTATATAAGACTGTATCATGTTAAATAGGCCATCTAACATATATTGATCTTCATCATTTTTCTTTATATCGTATGCTCTCTGAGAATATTCTAATACTTTTTCCGTATCTCCTATACTTGAGTAAACATCACTCATGGCCAAATATATTTTTGCTAATTTATTTTTATCCTCTTCTTTTTCAATTATTTCTAATGCTCTTCTAAAATACTCTTTAGATTCTTCGTATCTCCCCATATCGAATAAACCTTTTGCTTTTAGAACAATCATTTCAGCTTCTTCTTTTATAGAGTTATTCTTATCTAATTCATTTATCTTAGATATATATTCTAAAGACTTTTGAGGCTGATCTAATTGCATATAGCAACTTGCTATCTTACTGTATAAATCCTTATATAGGTTAATATCTTCATCTTTAATATCATCCAATATTTCCTCAGCAAAACTGAAATGACTTATTGCTCCTTTATAAAATTTTTCTTTATTATAGATTCTTCCTATATCTAAATAGCATTTAAATATATTTTTTTTATCGTTATTTTTTATAAAGAAGAATAATGCTTTCTCAAAGCTGCTAATTGCATTGTCATAATCTCCTCTTTTTAAATGAATATTCGCTAGTAAAAAATTACATTTTCCGTAATTATCCGTTAAGTCGTATTCTTTACATATTTCTAAAGCTTTAGTTATTTGCTCATCTGCTTTTTCTAATTCATTACTTTTTATATATATTTCACTTTGAAGTATTAAGTTATCAGTTATTTTTTTTGCTTGCATATCTTTCGTTTCCAAAAGGTAATCTGCACTAACATCTAGCCTCTTAGCTAAATAATCTAGTAACTCGTAGCTTGTATGGGATTTATCTCGTTCTATATGACTTATCTGAGCTGCAGTTATCCTGTCTCCCGCTAATTCCTTTAACGTCATATTTTTTTCTTTTCTCAGTTTTTTTATTTTCTCGCCCAAACTTAAAATGTTCATACTATTCCCCCCTAACCCACTGAATTAATTGGTTTATTATAATATAATTATAACTTATGTTTATCTTAAAAACACTATATAAATTTACATTATTTGGTTTTATGCTGTCATTTTAACTTAAAAAAAAGGAGTATCTAAAATAATTCAGATACTCCTTTTTATTAATTATTAATCGCTATCTCTTTTAATGCTTCTATAGTCTTATCAATATCTTCTTTAGTATTAAAGTACCCTAAGCTAAATCTTACGACACCCTGCTCTAGTGTTCCTAATGTTTTATGTGCTAATGGAGAGCAATGAATTCCTGATCTTGTAGCTATATCATATTCACTATCTAATAAAAATGTTACTTCACCTGAATCCATACTCCCTATATTTAAAGCTATTACAGCTGCTTTTTCTTTAACATTTTTCGTTCCATAAATTACTATATTAGGAACTTCCTCTAATCTATTTAGCATATATTCACATAGTTTTTCTTCATGTTCTCTTATGTTTTCAATACCTTCTTCAAATATAAACTTAACGCCTGCGTTTAAACCAGCAATTCCAGATGTATTGTTAGTTCCTGATTCATACTTATCTGGAACTAAATCTGGCTGAAATAAATCTTCTGATTTACTTCCTGTTCCACCTTCTTTTAAAATATCTATGTTTAGACCTTCTCTTATATACAAAATACCAGTTCCCTGTGGACCAAATAAGCATTTATGTCCTGGTGCCGCTAACATATCCACGTTTATTTTTTTTACATCTATATCATAAACTCCTGCTGTTTGAGAAGCATCTACTAAATATAAAATATTATGTTTTTTGGCAATTTCACTTACTTTCGCTATATCAACTAATGTTCCACATACATTTGATGCATGAGTGGTTACTATTAACTTTGTATTTGCTTTTATTGCATTTTCTAGATCTTTATAATCTAAAAAACCATCTTTATCACAGTTAACTATTGTATTTTCCACACCATTTTTTTCTAGTGCCTTTATAGGTCTTATTACTGAGTTATGTTCCATACTAGTAGTTATTATATGATCTCCCTTAGTTACACTTCCTTTAATAGCTAAATTTAGTGAATCTGTAGCATTGCTAGTAAATACTATATTCATAGGGTTATCAATATTAAATAATTTTGCTAGGTTTTCTCTTGCATCATATATTTCCCTTGCAGCTCTCATAGCTAATCTATGACCTGCTCTTCCTGGATTAGCACAATAATTTTTCATACAGTCTAATACTGCATCATATACTGAGTTTGGTTTTGGATATGTTGTAGCCGCATTGTCTAAATAAATCATTCTAATTTCCTTTCTTAAGGACTTACATATCTTCAAGCAGCATAGATACTATGCTATTTAATTCCTCATCATTATAGTATTCTATTTCTATTTTTCCTTTTTTCTTACCTTGAGATATATTTACCTTTGTTCCAAATATATTTCTTAATCTTTCTTCTACATCAACAATAAATATGTCTTTTTCTTTTTTTGTTGGTATTTTTACATTTTGTTCTTCACTTATTTTTTTAGCTATGCTTTCTGTCGCTCTTACTGAAAGTTCTTCTTCTACAATTCTTTTAGCAACTTCTAATTGCTTGTCTTTATCTGTAATTCTAAGTAGAGCTTTACCATGACCAGCTGTTATTTCCCCATATTCAATCATAGATATAACTTCTTCTCTTAAATTTAATAATCTAATTGTGTTAGTTATATGAGGTCTACTTTTTCCTACAGCCTCTGATATTTCTTCTTGAGTTACATTATGATTATCTATTAAACTTTTATATGCTAATGCTTCTTCTATTGGATTTAAGTCTTCTCTTTGTAAGTTCTCAATAAGTGCTATTTCCATTATATCTCTTATCGGTAAATCCTTTATTACTGCTGGTATAGAACCCTTTTTTGCAGCTCTACTAGCCCTATATCTTCTTTCACCAGCTATTATCATATATTTCCCATTTTCATCAGGTTTTACAACAATAGGCTGCAAAACACCATAGGCCTTAATTGAATCTGATAATATATTTATCTTTTCCTCATCAAACACTTTTCTTGGTTGATCTTCGTTAGGATATACCATACTTATATCTAATTCTACAATTTCTTTTTTATCGATGTCGTCCTTTAATTCTGGTATCAATGCACTAAGTCCTTTCCCTAATCTGTTGCTTCTTTTAGACACTCTCTTCTCCATATTATATTATATCCTCCTCTAAATCTATAAACTCTTCTGCTAATTCTAAATATGCCTCAGTTCCTCTGCATTTAGTGTCATAATAAATTACTGGCATGCCATGACTTGGTGCTTCTGCTAATCTTACATTTCTTGGTATAAGTGTAGTATATACACTTCCCTTAAAATATTTTTTTACTTCTTCAACTACTTGAATAGATAAGTTAGCCCTTCCATCAAACATACTTAATACAACACCCTGAATACTTATATTTGGATTTAATCTTGATTTTACTAATTTTATAGTTTGCATCAATTGGCTAACACCTTCTAATGCATAATATTCACATTGTATTGGTATTAAAACACTGTCTACAGCTGTTAAACAGTTTATAGTTAGCATCCCTAAGGATGGTGGACAGTCTATAAATATATAATCATACTCTTCTTTTACTTCTTTTATTGCGTTTTTTAATAAATATTCTCTATTTTCCATTTCTGCTATTTCTATTTCTGCACCTGAAAGGTCTGTAGCTGAGGCTACGAGATCTATATTCTCAAATTCAGTAGGTATAATAGCTTCCCTTATACTAATATCTTCTAGCATTACTTCATATATGGTATCTTCTACTTCTTGCTTATCTATACCATATCCACTAGTAGTGTTTCCTTGTGGATCTAAATCTAGAACCAAAACTCTTTTTCCCATTTTTCCTAAGCCAGCACTTAGGTTTACATTTGTTGTAGTTTTCCCAACTCCACCTTTTTGATTAAATACTGCAATTATTTTGCCCATGAGATTTCCCCCTCTAAACCTTTTAAAAAAAGATTACTGCTAAGCAGTAATCTTTACTTTTTAGGAATTTTTACAACAACTTCCATGTAATCTCCCTTATCTATTTCATTATACTTAGCCTTAATACCTGTATTTAGTATAGCATCAAAAGCCTGCTTCATTGTATTTAAGTATATTCTTATTCCCATAGAAGCTTTGATACTTTGCTTTTTCTCTGGTTCTTCTTGCGCTTCTAAGCTTTCAATTATATCCTTAATCAACTTTTCTGTTTTTTTAACAGTAAGTTCATTTTTTATAATTTTATCTAGTACTTCCTTCATCAAATCTTCCGTCGGTAACTTAAGAAGTGCTCTTGCATGTCTTTCTGTTAATCCATTTTCAACTAACTTAATCTTCACTTCTGACGGTAATCTTAAAATTCTAAGCTTATTAGCTATAGTTGACTGATTTTTTCCCAACTTTTCCGCTAGTTGTTGTTGAGTAAAGCTATGTTCTTTTATTAAGTTTTCATATCCCATAGCTTCTTCTATAAAGTTTAAGTCTTCTCTTTGAAGGTTTTCCAACAAAGCTAAAACTGCCGAAGATTCATCAGACATATTATTTATAATAGCTGGTATAGTCTTAAAGCTTGCAAGCTTGGCTGCTCTATATCTTCTTTCTCCTGCAATTAACTCATACTTATCATCTTTTTGTCTAACAGTTATAGGCTGAAGTATTCCATAAACCTTTATAGAGCTACTTAACTCTTCTAGCGCTGTTTGCGAAAATATTTTTCTTGGTTGATATGGATTTGGAACTATATTTTCTATAGGTATCTCCATAACTCTTTTATCTTCCATAACATCCCTCTCTCATTAGATATAAATATATTTAAATTTCAGTAAATCTTTACATTATTTAATTAATTCTTTTATTAATTATACATCTGTGTATAATATTTCTTCATATAAATACTTAATCCTTCTAATTTATAGAAATTCTATAAATTAAATGTATAATTAAGTTCTATAAAGTATCTACTATTCTATTTTATAGGACTTTTTGCAGGTTTCCCAGCTTTTCTTGGATACTTTTCTGGAGTATTTTTTATTTTTTTGAATACCAATATATTATGCTTCAATTCTTCATTAGGTAGTTCGATATCTATCTTCTCAACAAATTCTATCCCTAATACATCCATTGCAGCTTTAGATTCTTCTAATTCTAAATTAGCATTTGGACCCTTTAAGCATACAAAATATCCGCCTACCTTTACAAAAGGTACACAAAATTCCATTAATATAGGTAATCCAGCAACTGCTCTAGCAGTAGCTACATCATATTGTTCTCTATAATCTGAATTTTTTCCAAAATCTTCAGCTCTACCATGTATAAATTCTACATCTTTAAGGTTTACAGTACTACTAACTTCTTGAAGGAAGTTTATTCTTTTATTTAAAGAATCTAAAAGTGTTAGCTTTATATTCTGTAGACATATTTTTAATGGTAAACCAGGAAATCCTGCACCTGTTCCAACATCAATTAAAGAAATACCATCTTTAATATATCCATTGCTAACAGCAGAAATAGAGTCTAAGAAGTGCTTTATAAACACCTCTTTTTCTTCTTCTATTCCTGTTAAATTCATTTTTTGATTCCAATCAACTAAAATTTCTCTATATGTTTTTAAATCGCTTATTACTTGGTCACTTACTTCTATACCAAAACCTTTTATACCTTGTCTTAATATATCTTCGTTAGTCATTCTTGCCTCCTCTATTTCTCTTCATCTGCTCTAAATAAATAAGAAGAACAGAAATATCCGCTGGAGAAACTCCTGATATACGAGATGCTTGTCCTATTGATATAGGTTTTATATTATCAAGTTTTTGTCTTGCTTCTATTCTAAGACCTTCTATTGATGCATAGCTTATATCTTCTGGAAGCTTTCTATTTTCTAACTTCTTAAATTGATCTATTTGTTTTAATTGCTTATCTATATAACCTTCATATTTAGTCATTATTACACATTGTTCTTTTACTTCATCAGATACATCATCACCTGCGCCCTTGCCTATGGCTTCTATTAAGTCATAATTAACTTCTGGACGCTTTAAGAATTCATATAAAGATAAACCTACTTTTATTTCTGATGCTCCCATTTCTTCTAACTTATGATTAACTTCTTTAGGAGTAACTCTTTCAGTTTTTAATCTTTCTAATTCTTTTTCTACAGCATCTTTTTTCTCTAAGAATCTTTGATATCTATCCTCTGAAACTAATCCAATATCATAACCTCTTTGAGTAAGCCTCATATCAGCATTATCTTGTCTTAGATATAATCTATATTCTGATCTAGATGTCATCATTCTGTACGGTTCGTTAGTTCCTTTTGTAACTAAGTCATCAATTAGAACTCCTATATATGCCTCAGATCTATCAAGTACAAAAGGCTCTTTTCCTTCGATTTTCATAACTGCATTTATACCTGCAATAAGACCTTGTGCCGCAGCTTCTTCATATCCTGAAGTTCCGTTAAACTGACCTGCACTAAATAAGTTTTCTACACCTTTTATTTCTAGTGAAATTTTTAATTGAGTTGGATCTATACAATCATACTCAATTGCATATGCTGGTCTCATTATTTTAGCATTTTCAAGACCTGCTACACTTTTATACATCGCAATTTGTACTTCATAAGGCAAGCTTGTAGATATACCTTGGATGTACATTTCTTTAGTGTCTAAACCTTCTGGTTCTATAAATATTTGATGCGACTCTTTATCGTTGAATCTTACAACTTTGTCTTCTATAGAAGGACAATATCTAGCTCCTGTACTTTCCACTTTTCCACTGTACATTGCTGATCTACCTAGGTTATTCATTATTATTTCATGAGTCTCTAAGTTAGTTCTTGTTAAGTAACAAGGAATTTGATCGATCTTTAAGTTATCTGTTAAGAAAGAAAATGGTGTAATTTTCTCGTCTCCTTCTTGAATTGACATAACTGAGAAATCAATACTATCTCTGTGTACTCTAGCAGGTGTTCCAGTCTTAAATCTTCTCATTTGTAGACCTAATTTAACTAAACTCTCTGTTAAGTTTTTTGCGTACCCTAATCCATTAGGACCTTCCATGAAAGATACTTCTCCCATATATATTTTAGAGTTTAAATAAACACCAGTTGCTAATATAACTGCTTTTGAATAGTACTCACAACCTAACTTTGTAACTACTCCTGTAACTACGTTATCTTCATGAAGTATATCTATAACCTCATCCATTACAACATCTAAATTAGGTTCATCTTCTATAGTCTTTTTCATTTCTGTATGATATTTAAATTTATCTGCTTGTGCTCTTAATGAATGAACTGCCGGTCCCTTTGCTGTATTTAACATTCTACTTTGTATAATTGTTTTATCAGCATTTATTCCCATTTGCCCACCTAGAGCATCTATTTCTTTAACTAATTGACCTTTTCCAGTTCCACCTATATTAGGGTTACATGGCATCATAGCGATTGAGTCTAACGTTAATGTTATCATTAATGTTCTTTGACCCATTCTTGCAGTTGCTAAAGCAGCTTCACAACCTGCATGACCTGCTCCAACAACTATTACATCATAATTTCCTGCATTAAAGTTTTTCATGCAAATCTCCTCTCTGAAAATATTAATGTTTCACAATAAACATTAGATTTCTACAAAAATATTTATTGAATTTCATTAATACTATAAATTATTAAGCTATATTTTTAAATTAATTATTCCTATTTCCCTATACAGAAATTAGCGAATATTGTATCTAATAAGTCTTCTTTTACTGTATCTCCGTTTATATATCCTAAATAATCCCATATATTTTTAAAATCAACTTCTATAAAGTCATATGGCATACTTTGGTCTATCGCACTTATTGCATCATTTATAGACTCATACGCTTTTAATAAGGCATCCTTGTGTCTAGAGTTAGTTATCATCAAATTAGAAGAATTTTTAACGCTACCTTTATAAACCATAGCTTCTATCTTATCTTGTAATTCTTCTAGACCCTTATGTTGTAATGCCGATATCTTTATTATACTACTACAGTCAACATATTTAGACAATTCATCTATATCAATTTTTTGTGGTAAATCAGTTTTATTTAATAAAACTATAGTCTTTTTATTTTCTAGAGTTTCTAGTATTTCTCTATCCTCTTGTGATAAAGGTCTTGATGAATCAAGTACCATTATAACTAAATCTGCTGTATTATAAGATTCTTTAGATTTTTCTACACCTATCTTTTCTACAATATCTTCAGTTTCTCTAATACCCGCTGTGTCAACTATCTTAAGAGGTATACCTTTTATATTTACAAATTCTTCAATTACATCCCTAGTAGTTCCAGCTATATCTGTAACTATAGCTCTATTCTCACCTAGTATAGAATTTAATAGAGATGATTTCCCAACATTTGGTTTACCTATTATAACTGTTTTTAGTCCATCTCTTAATATTTTTCCACTCTCAGATGTATCATACAATTTTTTTATTTCATTTTTAATATCCTCTGCATTTTCTCTAAGAGTTTTATATGTTATTTCTTCTACATCTTCCTCTGCAAAGTCTATAGAAACTTCTAAGTGAGCTAAAACTTCCGTTACTTTGAATCTTAATTCTCTTATCTTCTTAGATAATGAACCTTCTAATTGACTTTGTGCTACTTCATGAGCTTTATCAGTTTTTGCCTTTATTACATCTATTATTGCTTCTGCTTGAGATAAATCTATTCTTCCGTTTAAAAATGCTCTCTTTGTAAACTCTCCTGCATCTGCTAATCGTACATCTTTCGATAATATTAGCTCTAATATTTTCTTTACAGAAATAAATCCACCGTGGCAATTTATTTCTATAACATCTTCTCCTGTATAAGACTTAGGACCTTTCATATATGCAACTAATGCTTCATCTATTATCTTTTCACCATCTACTATAGTTCCATATATTAAAGTTCTCGTATTATAATCTTTTATTTGCTTTCCTGTTACAGATTTAAATATGCTTTCAGCTACCTGTAATGATTTTTCTCCACTAATTCTTATAATTCCTATTCCACCTTCTCCAGGAGCTGTTGCTATTGCTGCTATAGTATCATCTATAAACAAGTTTCTCACCTCTTATATAATAAATTTTATCTATATTATTCTAATTGTTACCTTAATCTTAACATTATATAAAATAAATTACAAAAATAAAACCCCCTATACTATAGGAGGCTAAATTTTATCTTTTATATTCTATAACTAATCTTCTATATGGATCAGTTCCTTCACTGTAAGTAATTACATACTTATCGTTTTGAAGTGCTGAATGTATAATCCTTCTTTCATAAGGATTCATATAATCTAGTTTTCTAGTTCTCTTAGTTTTCTTAACATCTCTAGC
The DNA here is from genome assembly GCF_014323405.1 of Romboutsia faecis. Taxonomy (GTDB): domain Bacteria; phylum Bacillota; class Clostridia; order Peptostreptococcales; family Peptostreptococcaceae; genus Romboutsia_E; species Romboutsia_E faecis. The sequence continues at coordinate 44,550 of NZ_JACRWE010000011.1, forward strand.
AACTTTATTTGCATATTTTACCAAAGATTCTTCTCTTTTTGATCTGTAGTTTTCAATATCTACAAGAACTCTCATGTGTGAATCTTTATTTATCTTGTTAAGAGCTAAACCTGTTAGGAATTGAATAGAGTCTAAAGTTTCCCCTCTTCTTCCTATTAAACAAGCTGCTTCTTCACCTTCAATGCTAACCTTTATTAGGTTCTTTTCTTGAACAACATTTACATTCGCATCAAGTTTTGCATTTTTTAATATATTCTCTACAAAGTTTCTTGCAATATCAATTTCTTCTTCTTTTACTACAGTTATCTTATAGGTACCTTCTCTTGAACCTATTAAACCTAAAAATCCTTTGCTCGGAGTCTCTAGTACTTCAACCTCAAGATCTCCTTCAACTACATTTAAATTTTCTTTGTTGAACTTTTCTAATGCTGAAGCTATAGCCTCTTGCTGTGTTTTACTTTTTAATTCTAGGCTTTTCTTCATTTATTACTTCCTCCTTAGAGTTAGCCAGTTTAGCTTTTAAAGGATTCATTACTAAGTAATATTGAGCTATAGAGAATAAGTTACTTACTGTCCAGTATAATGCAAGACCAGCTGTGAATGTATAACCCCAGTAGAATGACATTGCTGCCATAACATAAGTCATAGTCTTCATTGGACCTTGTGCTTGGTCTGGAGGAGTCATAACTTTTTGCATTACATAAGCACTTACACCTGAAAGTATCCCCATTTCGATATTATGTGTTGCTGTTAAACTTTGTAGCCATAAGAATCCAGTATCTGCTAATTTGAATGCTGCTTCATTTTGAAATACACCATAAGCTACTGGGTCTCTTAAAACACTGAATAAACCTATTATTATTGGCATTTGTATTAATAATGGTAAACACCCTGCTAATGGATTTATCTTAGCTTCTTGATATAATTTCATTATCTCTTGTTGCTGTTTTTCTGGCTTATTTTTATATTTTTCTTGTATTTCTTGTAATTTTGGCTGTATATCTTGCATAGCCTTAGTTGATTTTGTTTGCTTGATTGTAAGTGGTAATAATAATACTTTTACAAGTATTGTAAATGCTATTATTGACCATCCATAATTTTGCACAACATCGTAAATAATTCTTAAAACATGCCCTAATAAATTACCAATTATGTTCAATTCTCTATACCTCCTAGAGTATCTTTTATTTTAGAGGATCATAGCCTCCTGGATGAAAAGGATGGCATTTCAATATTCGCTTTATCGTAAGATACATACCTTTAAATAAACCATACTTTTTAAATGCCTCTATAGAATATTGCGAACAAGTGGGATAAAATCTGCAAGTAGGTCCCTTTAGAGGGGAGATATACTTTTGATATAATTTTACTAAATAAATACATAATTTCGATAAGTATATATTTATTTCCTTCATTATAAACATTATTTTATTCATATTGAAAACCTCCAAGATACAACACCCCATATGTACCTACATAAACATTTCTGCTTTTTTCACAAGATGCTTCATAGATTTTTCTACATCTTTATACTCAGCATCTTTTATAGCAACCCTTGCAATAAAAACTATGTCATATCCATATTTAACGTTTTCATCTATATTGACTCTATATGCTTCCTTAATCCTTCTTCTTACCTTATTTCTTATAATCGCTTTTCCTACCTTTTTTGATACTGATATTCCAATACGACTATTTTCTGATTTATTATTTAGTATATACATTACTAGATATCTATTTGCAAAAGACTTGCCGTGTTTATATACTTTTCTAAAATCAGAATCTTTTTTTAAACCTTGTGTTCTATTAAAGTCCATATTTTATCCTCCATAAACACAGCTTCTACTATTTTTTTACACAAAAAGGCCACTTTTAAGCGGCCCTTTTAACTATTAATGAGTTAATCTCTTTCTTCCTTTAGCTCTTCTTCTTTTTAACACGTTTTTTCCGTTAGAAGTTTTCATTCTTTTTCTGAATCCATGTTCTTTCTTTCTTTGTCTTTTCTTTGGCTGATAAGTTCTTTTCATTCTATTGCACCGCCTTTCAGATTTTTTCCGTTTTATTTTATTAAAATAACAACTTTACCCTCAAAGTAAACATAACACATACAATTATAAATGCTTTTATTTTAGTTGTCAACGTGTTTTTGGACGACCAAATACACTTATTTGGATTATAAAAAATTCTATCTATTTATATAAATGTATATAACTTTTTATATTTCCTTTTTATTATAGCTTAAAAACAGTAGATTTTATACCTGTGTGTATTTTTATCAACAATATGACAATACTGTGGATAAATTACGCATATTATATTGAAGTTTGGCATATATTCTGATATTATTAATATACCTGTTGATAATGTTCATAAATTTATCAACTATTTTAATTTTATTCACAAACTGTGGATATAAATGTGTATAACTTATAAATCTTAAGACAATACTTTAGTTATTAACTTATTTATTATTAAAATATACTATTTATAACTTTATATACATATTGTTTATATCTTTTAGTTTTTTAAGGTTAAATTTAACTTATTATATATTATACACATCATTATCCATAACTTTAATTATTCTTTTTTAAATTTATATAGATTTTTTATTTTTGTTAATAACTTTGTGGAAAATGTTAATTATTTTGTTCGGAGGTTTATATTATGGATATAGTTTCTTTATGGGACAAGACACTACAATTAATAAAAGGTGAGCTCTCTCGCCCTAGCTTTAATGCTTTTTTTAAGCAAATAGTTCCTTTAAAAATTTACTTAAATGACTTGATTCTTCTGGTTCCAAATGAATTTACAAAAAGCATACTAGAAGATAGATACCTAACTTTAATAGAAGGTTCAATAAATCAGTTATCTTTAAAAAAGTACAATGTAAAATTTGTATTAAGCGAATCAGAGGTTGAAGACTTAGACGAAGAAGAAGAAGACAAGCCTTCTAATATAAAAAAGAATTATCCTAATTTAAATCCTAAGTACACTTTTGATACATTCGTAATTGGTAATAGTAACAGATTTGCTCACGCTGCTTGTGTAGCTGTTGCTGAATCTCCTGCAAAAGCTTACAATCCTTTATTCTTATATGGAGGAGTTGGTTTAGGAAAAACACATTTAATGCATGCAATTGGACATCATATATTAAGTGAAAAAAAGGATCCAAAAGTTGTTTACGTTTCATCTGAAAAATTTACAAATGAACTTATAAACTCTATTAAAAATGATCGAAATGAAGAATTTAGAAATAAATATAGAAATGTAGACGTACTTTTAATAGATGATATTCAATTCATAGCTGGTAAAGAAGGGACTCAGGAAGAATTCTTCCATACCTTTAATTCTTTACATGAAGCAAATAAACAAATAATAATCTCTAGTGATAGGCCACCTAAAGAAATACCTACATTAGAGGATAGATTGAGATCTAGATTCGAAATGGGACTTATTACAGATATTCAGGCTCCTGATTTTGAAACTAGAATTGCTATACTTAGAAAGAAAGCTCAAATGGAACGTATCGATGTTCCAAATGAAGTAATGACTTATATAGCAAAAAATATAAAATCAAACATAAGAGAATTAGAAGGTGCTCTTACAAGAGTCGTGGCATACTCTTCTCTTACAAATAGACATATATCTTTTGATCTTGCAACAGAAGCATTAAAAGATATTATTACTACGTCTAAAACTGAGGAAATTACAGTAAATAGAATAAAAGAGAAGGTTTCAACTATTTTTAATATAAAAATGGAAGATTTTAATTCTAAAAAAAGAACTAGATCAATTGCGTATCCAAGACAAATAGCTATGTACATATCACGTGAACTTACTGATTTGTCTTTACCTAAAATAGGAGAGGAATTTGGCGGAAGAGATCATACTACAGTTATTCATGCCCATGACAAGATATCAAAAGATATACAAGAAAATGATGATATTAAAGCTAAAATAGATAAAATAATGTCTGAATTAAAAGGCTAATCTTATACACATTTGTCTGTTAATATCTGTCTAATAAAGTGTTGATAAGATTTTTGTCTATTTTTTACTAACAATATATTCTACAAAAACTAACAAAGATATTAACATTTTGTACACATGTTAATATCTTTGCGTTTATTATCACATAAGTACTTATTCACATTATCAACAACACCTACTACTATTACTACTAATATTTTTATTTATTTTTTTGTATAAAAAGCAAGAGGAGGTTATCCACAGTGAAAATAATTTGTAATCAAAAACTTTTAGCTCATAAAATAGGAATAGCTCAAAAAGCTATTAACGGAAAAGCAACTTTAGAATTATTAAAAGGGTTATTATTAACTGCGAAACATGATCAATTGAAACTTACAGGGTATGATTTAGAAATAGGTATTGAAACTTATGCTCAATCAGAAGTAATAGAAGAAGGGGAAATAGTAGTTAATGCTAGATTATTTGGAGATATAATTAGAAAATTACCTGATTCATTTGTTGAAATAGAAACGGATAATGATAATAATATTTATATAAACTGTGTTAATTCTAGATTTAAAATAAAAGGTGAAAGCGCAAAAGAATATCCTAAATTACCTGAAGTAAAAGAAGAGGATTTATATAGTATCCCTCAAGACTTACTTAAAAATATGATAAAGCAAACTGTATTTGCTACATCACAAGATCAAACTAAGCCAATATTAATGGGTGAACTTTTAGAAATAGTTGACGGAAATATAAGTTTAGTTGCAATAGATGGATACAGACTTGCTGTTAGAAGTTGTTCTATAGATAATGCAATAAACAATGCAAAAGTTATAATACCTGGAAAAACTTTAACCGACGTAAATAGTTTATTATCATCGGAAGAAGATGTAAGATTAGGATTTGATGATAAGAATGCTATTTTCATAATAGACGATACAAAAATAATAACTAGACTTTTAGAAGGTGAATTCATAGATTACAAAAAATTACTTCCTAGAGAATATAATTCTAAAATAAAATTAAAAACAAGAGATCTTTTAAACAGTATAGAAAGAGCTTCTCTTTTATCTCAAGCTGAAAAGAATAATCTTATAAAATTAACGATAAGAGATAACTCAATGGCGATAACTTCAAATACTGATAAAGGTAATGTTTATGAAGAAGTGGAATTAAATCTAGAAGGGGAATATTTAGATATTGCATTTAACTCTAGATATTTCTTAGAAGGATTAAAAAACATAGATAGCGAAGAAATATTTATAGAATTTACTACTAATGTCAATCCATGCATAATAAAACCTGCTGATGAGGTTAAGTATACTTACTTATTACTTCCAGTAAGAATTTCATCTAACATATAGAGACAGACAAAACCCAACTAGATTAAAGTTGGGTTTTTTATCACTAAATTATGCTAGTCAGTAAATTTATGATATAATATATTTTTAGCGCAATATTGGAAGAATAATATAAATGGAAAAATAGGAGGAGTCAACATGTTAGAAATAACTATAGATACTGAATATATAAAATTAGATCAATTTCTTAAGTTAGTTGACTTTGCATCAACTGGTGGACACGCAAAGTTCTTAATACAAGAAGGTGTTGTTAAAGTAAATGGTGAAGTTGAAACTAGAAGAGGTAAAAAAGTAAGACCTGGAGATATAGTTGAGGTTGAAGGGCAAAAAATTAAAGTAGTGTAAAAAGGAGCGCCTTTTATGCGACTAAAGACTTTACAGTTAGTTAACTTTAGAAACTATGATAATTTACATATAAATTTCAATGAAAAAGTTAATTTGCTTGTTGGAAAAAATGGTCAAGGTAAGACAAATATAGTAGAATCTATTTACATGTTGTCCTTTGGAAAATCATTTAGAACTAGCAAAGATAGAGAAATTATAAAATTCGAAAAAGAAAATTTATATGTAGGAGGTAGTTTCTCTAAATATAATTCAGATTACTTAATAGAGATAGCTATTGGTAAAAATAAAAAGGGTGTTAAGGTAAACAAAGTACATATACAAAAGATGTATGAGTTACTTGGTAATTTAAATGTTGTAATCTTTTCACCAGAAGATTTAAAATTAGTAAAAGAAGGACCTAAAGAACGTAGAGCATTTATAGACAAGGAAATTAGCCAAATTATACCTAAGTATTATAATTATCTTACTAATTATAACAAAGTACTATTTCAAAGAAATAAACTTTTAAAGGGACATATTGTAGATAAAAATCTACTAGATGTTTATGATGAAAGTTTAGCAAGGTATGGAAGTTATATTTATATTCTTAGGAGAGATTTTATAAAGAAAATAGCTAATATTTCTATGACAATGCATAAAAATTTGACTAATGAAATTGAAGATCTAAAAATTAATTATAAAAATCAAATAAATATATCTGAAGAGGATACTATAGAAACTGTGTACAATAAGTTTATCGAGAAACTTGTATCAAGTAGAGAGCATGATATAGATACTAGGACTACTAGATATGGTATACATAAGGATGATCTAAATATATTTATAAATGATTTAGATGTTAGATTATATGGATCACAAGGTCAGCAAAGGACTGCGTCTATTTCATTGAAATTATCAGAAATAGAGTTAATAAAAAATGAAGTAGGAGAATATCCTGTTTTAATTTTAGATGATGTTTTTAGTGAGTTAGATGAAACTAGGCAAAAGTTGCTTATAGATAACTTAAGTTTAGTACAGATGTTTATTACTACGGCTGAGGTTTCACATAAAAAAATATTTAATAAAAGTAATACAACTATTTTTAATATAAATCAAGGAAATGTTGTTAGCATAGAGAATGGAGGGAACTAAATGAAACAAGAATATGGTGCAAGTCAGATACAGGTACTAGAAGGATTAGAAGCCGTTAGAAAAAGACCTGGTATGTACATTGGTTCAACTGGTCCAAGAGGTTTACACCATTTAGTTTATGAAATCGTAGACAACAGTATAGATGAAGCCTTACAAGGATACTGTTCAAAAATATACGTAGGAATAAACGATGATGGTAGTGTAACTGTAAAAGATGATGGTAGAGGTATACCAGTAGAAGTACATCCTAAAACAGGAAAATCAACGCTGGAAACAGTATTAACAGTTCTTCATGCAGGAGGTAAATTCGGTGGAGGAGGATACAAGGTATCTGGTGGTCTTCATGGAGTTGGGGTTTCTGTAGTTAATGCTTTATCAGAATGGTTAGTTGCTGAAGTATATAGGGATGGAAAGATATACAAGCAGACTTATGCAAAAGGTGTAACTACATCTGCATTAGAACCTGTAGGTGAGGCTACTCATACTGGAACTATAATCACATTTATGCCTGATGCAACAATATTTGATGAAATAGAATTCAAGTATGAAACATTAGAATACAGACTTAGAGAATTAGCATTCTTAAATAAAGGCATAAAAATAGTATTTGAAGATAAAAGACATGAAAATCCTAAGAAGAAAGAATTCCATTATACAGGTGGATTAGTTGAGTATGTAAAATACTTAAATAAAAACAGAACTGGAATTCATGAGGATATAGTATATATAGATAAAAAAGTTAAAGATTGTGTAGTTGAGTTGGCTATGCAATATACTGATGGTTATACAGAGAACATATATTCTTTTGCTAATAATATAAATACTCACGAAGGTGGAACTCACTTAAGTGGATTTAAAGCAGCTCTTACAAAAACTATAAATGATTATGCGAGAAGAAATAAATTAATCAAAGATAGTGAGCCAAATTTAGTAGGAGAAGATATAAGAGAAGGTCTTACTGCTGTAGTATCAGTTAAGCTTCCTGAGCCTCAATTCGAAGGACAAACTAAAACTAAACTAGGAAATACAGTTATGAGAAGTATAGTTGACGGTGTAACTGTAGAGGAACTAGGTGCATTCTTAGAAGAAAATCCTACTACTGCTAGAATTATAGTAGATAAAGGGCTTAGAGCTCAAAGAGCAAGAGAAGCTGCAAAGAGAGCAAGAGAGTTAACTAGAAGAAAGAGTGTACTAGAAAGTACTTCATTACCTGGGAAATTAGCTGACTGTGCTGAAAAAGATCCAGCTAAGAGTGAAATATTCTTAGTCGAAGGGGATTCTGCCGGTGGTTCTGCTAAGCAAGGTAGAGATAGACACTCTCAGGCTATATTACCATTAAGAGGTAAAATACTTAACGTTGAAAAATCTAGATTAGATAAAATATTATCTTCTGATGAAATAAAGAATATGATAACTGCATATGGATGCGGTGTAGGAAATGATTTTGACTTAGAGAAATTAAGATATCATAAAATAGTAATCATGACCGATGCCGACGTCGATGGTGCTCACATAAGAACATTACTACTAACATTCTTCTTTAGATATATGAGACCTCTTATAGAAGAAGGTTATGTATATATAGCACAACCACCTTTATATAAAGTTAAAAAACAAAAGAAAGAATACTACGTTTATTCAGATGCTCAACTAAACAGTTTATTAGATGAAATAGGTAGACAAGGTGTAGAGCTTCAAAGATATAAAGGGCTTGGAGAGATGAACGCAGAACAGTTATGGGATACGACTATGAACCCAGAAACTAGAACTTTATTACAAGTATCTATAGATGATGCAGTAGTTGCAGATCAAATATTCTCGATGTTAATGGGAGATAAAGTAGCTCCTAGAAAAGAATTTATAGAAGCTAATGCAACTTACGTTAGAAACTTAGATGTATAAGAAAGGGGAATGTGTAAATGGAAGAAAACAATAACAAAATAATCCCTGTTGAAATAGCGGAAGAAATGAAGAACTCTTATATCGACTATGCGATGAGTGTTATAGCTGGTCGTGCCCTTCCAGATGTAAGAGATGGTTTAAAACCTGTTCATAGAAGAATATTATATTCTATGAGTGAATTAAACTTAACACCAGATAAACCTTATAGAAAGTCTGCTCGTATTGTAGGGGACGTTCTAGGGAAGTACCATCCACATGGTGATACAGCAGTTTATTTCGCAATGGTTAGAATGGCCCAAGATTTCTCGACTAGAGGTCTTTTAGTTGATGGTCATGGTAACTTTGGTTCTGTAGATGGTGACTCACCGGCTGCAATGCGTTATACAGAAGCAAAAATGAGTAAATTATCTTTAGAGTTATTAAGAGATATAGATAAAGAAACAGTAGACTTTGTGCCAAACTTTGATGAGTCTTTAAAGGAACCATCAGTATTACCATCAAGATTCCCTAACCTTTTAGTCAATGGATCAAATGGTATAGCAGTTGGTATGGCAACATCAGTACCACCTCATAACTTAGGTGAAGTTATAGATGCAACTATACAATTAATAGATAACCCTGAATGTACAGTTGAAGATTTAATGAAAAATATACAAGGACCTGATTTCCCAACTTCAGCAATAATAATGGGAAAAGAAAGTATAGCAGATGCATACAGAACAGGTAGAGGTAAGGTAAAAGTTAGAGCTAGGGCTTATATAGAAGAGTTAGCTAAAGGAAGACAACAAATAGTTGTAACAGAAATACCATATCAGGTAAATAAAGCTAAACTAGTGGAAAGAATAGCTGAATTAGTTAAAGATAAGAAGTTAGAGGGAATATCTGACTTAAGAGATGAAAGTAACAGGCAAGGTATGAGAATTGTTATAGAATTAAAGAGAGATGCTAATGCTAATATAGTATTAAATAATCTTTATAAACATTCTCAAATGGAAGATACTTTTAGTATAATAATGCTTGCTCTTGTAAACGGAGTACCTAGAGTATTAAACCTTAAGCAAATATTATACTACTACTTAGAGCATCAAAAAGATGTTGTAACTAGAAGAACTAAATTCGACTTAAATAAGGCTGAAGCTAGAGCTCATATATTAGAAGGTTTAAAAATAGCATTAGATAATATAGATGCTGTTATAAGTTTAATAAGAGCTTCAAAAACTACTCAAGAAGCTAAAGCGGGATTAATAGAGAAGTTCAATTTAAGTGATGTTCAAGCACAAGCTATCTTAGATATGAGACTTCAAAGACTTACAGGTTTAGAAAGAGATAAGATAGAAGCTGAATATCAAGAATTACTTAAGAAGATCGAAAGATTAAGAGCTATATTAGCTGATGAAAAATTACTTTTAAACGTAATCAAAAAAGAAATATTAGAAATAAAAGAAAAATATGCTGATGAAAGAAGAACTGAAATAAGACATGCTGAAGGCGAAATAGATATGAGAGATCTTATAAGTGATGAAGAAATTACAATAACACTTACTCACTTTGGTTACATTAAGAGATTGCCATCAGATACTTACAAGAGTCAAAAAAGAGGTGGAAGAGGAGTTGCAGCTCTTACAACAAGAGAAGAAGACTTCATAAAAGAACTTGTTACTACTACAACTCATAGTAGATTATTATTCTTCACTAATAGAGGTAGAGTGTTCAGATTAGATGCATTTGAAGTTCCAGAAGGAAAGAGACAATCTAAAGGAACTGCTATAGTTAATTTACTTCAATTAGCACCTAATGAGAAAATAGCTACGTTAATTGCAATAGATGCAAAAGATGAAGATAAATATTTATTATTAGCTACGAAAAAAGGTATAGTTAAAAAGACTAAGAGAGAAGAATTTAAAAATATAAATAAATCAGGTCTTATAGCTATAGGATTAAGAGCTGATGATGAGTTAATAGATGTTAAACTTACTGACGGAAACAAAGAAGTTCTTTTAGTCACAAAAGATGGTATGTCTATTAGATTTGATGAGAATGATATAAGACATATGGGAAGAACTGCTATGGGTGTTAAAGGTATAACTTTATCAGGTGATGATGAAGTTGTGTCTATGAATCTTTCTGATGAAGGAACTGATTTACTTGTAGTTAGCGAAAATGGATTAGGTAAAAGAACAGACATAACTGAATATAGAAGCCAAATAAGAGCTGGTAAAGGAATAAAAACTTATAATAATAGCGAAAAGACAGGTAAAATTGTCGGAGCAGAAATGGTAAATGAAGATGACGAAATTATGATAATAAACTCTGATGGAGTTCTTATTAGATTAAGAGTAGCAGATATATCAATATTTGGTAGAGTAACAAGTGGTGTGAAACTAATGAAAACTGATGACGAAGTAAATGTAGTTTCCATAGCTAAAATAAATATGGAAGAAGAATAGGATTTTATCCTATTCTTTTTGTATAATTTAGTTATAATTGAGATATGTATATATATATAAAGAGAGAGGAGAAGCATTTATGAGTAGAAAAGGCGGAAAGTATTTATTTCTAGGAGCAATATTAGGATTTATTGCAGGTTTATTCTTTGCTCCTAAAAAGGGATCTGAATTAAGAAGAGACGCGAAAGAAAAATTTGATGAAGTGAAAGAAAATCCGAAAGATGTTCTACATGAAACATTAGAGGATGTAAAAGAAAAAATATCATTACTTACAGAAGATTTAGATGAAGATAATATAGAAATCTCAGAAGATGAAATAATAATAAGTAGAACTTTCGGTGGTGAGGGAGAGAGTAAGTAATGAATGCAATGGGGTGGCAAATCGGTGCTATTTTAATTGGAGCATCAGCTTTAATTGTGGCTATATATATAGCTAAATTATTAAACAGCACAACTAAGGTTGTGGAAAGAGCTAATAGATTAATTGATTATAATGAAAGAAATATTCAGGAGATAATTGAAAATACAGCATCTATAACAAAAAGCGTAGATGAAATTATAGCTATACTTACGAAAGTAACTAGTATACTTAAGGTATTTAGGATTTTTAGAAAATAGATATTAGGAGGTTTTTAAATGTCAATAAACATAAATTCTACATTAGATTCTCAAAATAAATTTTGGGATGTAAATTTAGGCGGAGAATTAGATGTATCTACATCAGATAAATTAAAAGAATATTTACATAAGCTAGCAGATAAAGAAATGTTAGATATGAAAATTAACCTTGAAAATTTAGAATATATAGATTCTACTGGATTAGGCGTTATGATAGGTGTTTTAAAAAAATTAAAAGTGGGAAATAAAGAAATATACATAATTAATCCTAGAAGTAATGTTAGAAAGATTTTTAATATAACAGGTCTAGATAAAATATTTAAAGTGGAGGGATAAATTTTGACTTGTGAAAGTATAAAAATGGAAATTAGCGCTAATCCAGAGTATGTAGGTATTATAAGATTGACAACTTCAGGGATAGCTAATAAGATAGGTTTTTCTATAGATGATATAGAAGACATGAAAGTTGCAGTATCAGAAGCTTGCACAAATGCAATTAAACATAGTTCGGATGATGTATTTTATATAACTTTTAATATATTAGATAATGGACTTAATATAGAGATTAAAGATAACGGAATTGGTTGTAATATAGAATCTTTAGGAAAACCGGACTTAGATAATCCAAAAGAAAATGGATTAGGAATATTTATAATACAAACTTTAATGGATGAAGTGAGTATTGAATCATCGGTCAACGAAGGAACAATAATAAAAATGACTAAATATTTAGGAGTTGATAATTAATGAAAGACGTAGCTAATGCTACTAATTACCTAAATATGGATAATAAAGAACTGTTCAAGATATATAGTAAAAATAAAGATAGAGAAATAAGAAATATTTTGATTGAGAGACATCTATATTTAGTAAACTTACTAGCGAGAAAGTATATTAATAAGGGTGTTGAGTTTGAAGATATTTATCAGGTGGCATCCTTAGCTTTAATATATGCTATTGATAGATATGATATTGAAAAAGGGTTTGAATTTTCTAGCTTTGCAACTCCAACAATTGTAGGTGAAATAAAGAAATACTTTAGAGATAAGGTTTGGACATTAAGAGTACCTAGAAGAGTTCAAGAGTTAAGTAAAAAGATTAGTGAAGCTAAGTTGGTTTTAGAACAAGAAAGTAAAAAACATCCAAAGGCTAAAGATATAGCTAAGTATTTAGGGTGTACAGAGGAAGATGTTCTAGAAGCTATGGAAGCATCGTATGGATATCAACCTATATCATTAGATGCTACAAGTAATGACGATTCAGAAGATAAAGATATTACGCTTATTGATAAAATAGGGCAAGAAGAAAATAATTTTAGAGATATAGAACATAATGATTTTATAAGTAAGTTCATGGAAACATTAAATGAATTAGAAATAAAAATATTTAAAGATAGATTCTTTTTAGATAAAACTCAATCGACTATAGCAAAGGAATTAGATATATCTCAAATGACTGTATCTAGGCTAGAGAGAAAGATTGTAGATAAGCTTAGAAAAGAATATGAAAAAAATATATAAAAAATGAAAAAAAGTATTGACCTACTGTTTAATAGATGGTATATTATTACTTGTCCGAGAGATACGGATAAAATGAGAACTGAAAAAAGTCTTGACTAAGAAATAAAAACTTGGTAAGATAAGTAAGTCGAAGATAATGAACTTTGAAAATTAAACAGTAGGTTAATTTATATAACTAATTCTTTATAAGAATTATTCGAAACAACCAAACAAAGCCAGATATATAACAGTATCTGAGCCCATCAACTTTTATTTGAGAGTTTGATCCTGGCTCAGGATGAACGCTGGCGGCGTGCCTAACACATGCAAGTCGAGCGATTTACTTCGGTAAAAAGCGGCGGACGGGTGAGTAACGCGTGGGTAACC
>NZ_JACRWE010000012.1 GCF_014323405.1 Romboutsia faecis
TTACAAAAAGGAGAGAATTGAAATATGGCAATTAAACACAGAAAAAGACTAGGAGAAGGAATAATAGTAAACGAACCTAAAACACTAGATAAAGAAGTAATACATGAGTCAGTAGAAAGCAGCTCATGTGAATTTAATCAAGAAATAGAAGCAGTAAAGGAAGACATGGATGAAAAAGTAGAACAAAATGAATATGAAACTAAAAACTACTGTAGTGACGGGCAATATCTATATGATAAGCTAAGAAGTCTAAAGGTTGGCAGACATATATGGGCTAAAGAAAATCATTATAACATAGATGATAAAACAGAAAAAATTCTGCTAGAATTCAGAACAGTAAGAAAAATGGAAACAGAATTACTTGACCGACATGACTGTTTAATGGAACGTAATCTAATGAAGCTCCAAAATAGAGGTGTAGATATAGTAAAAAGTAATGGAAGACATATAGTGGAATGCATAAGAGAATGTGAAGACTCTATTATTAAGAGATATATTCATTCCAAGTTAGGATTCATGGAGTATGAAGGAAATATAATATACAAACTACATGAAGCAATAGGGATAAATTCAACATATGTAGGTACATATGATATTAAACCACAAGGATCATATGATGAATACATTAAAATGATACAAAATCATGTCGTAGGTAATGTAGAATTAGAATTCGCATTATCAAGTGGAGTATCATCAATCCTTTTAGGATATATAGGTGAAGACTTAGGGTTAGATTCTAATATAATACACCTTGTTGGAAATTCAACTACTGGAAAATCAACAGCTTTAAAATTAGCTATATCATGCTTTGGTTATCCAGGTTCTAATGGAGGTCTATATGGAACTTATAATGGAACAAATAATGCATTAATAAAAAAACTAGGAGGTTTAAAAGGAGTACCATATGCTTTAGATGAGATATCTATGTCGGATAATAATAACTTTACTAGATTTGTATATAGTTTAGCTAATGGAGCTGACAAAGAACGTTTAAACAAAGACTCTGAACTAATGGAAAAGGAATCTTGGTTGACAACAATACTTTCAAATGGTGAAAAGTCTATAACTAGATCTTCTAATAATAATGCAGGTCTACAAGTTAGAGTAATAGAAGCAGAAAACTTTACTTGGACTAAAAGTCCAGAACATGCAGAAGCTATAAATCATGTTATTTTAAATAACTATGGTCATCTAGCAATAGAATTTGCACAGTATTTATTAGATAAAAATAGAAATGAAGTAATTAGAAATTATAAGCAAGAGAAAATCAATCTATACGATGAACTTCGCAAAAGAAATGTCTATGATGATATGTCAATGAGAAGATGTAGTAAGTTTGCAATTATCATACAAACGGCATATATCATCGAAGAGTTATTAGATATAGAATTAGATATAGAAGGGATAGTAGACATGATAGTTAGCATAGAAAGAGAATCAATAAAGTATAGAAACTTCCACAAAGTAGTAATGGACTTCATAAAACAGTATGTAGATAGGTATAGAAACAAGTTTGATGGAAAATCAAAATCTAACTCACAAGAGATATTAGGAAAAATTACAGACAAGGAAGACTATACAGAACTTCAAATGGAGCAACTTTCTTTTGAACTAATGATAAAAGAAGGTGGATATGAGGATAGAAAGATAGTTCTAAAAGAACTAAAAAAAGCGGGATTTCTAGACTGTGAAAAAGATAGATTAACTAGATCTAGAAAAAATAGTGTAGGAGTTAATACCGAGTATATAGTAATAAAATTACCTAAAGAAAAAGAAATAAAAGAAGAAAATAACAACTAATAATCTAGTAGTAATAATATTGGAGTTAAGCCTTTTTAGACTTAATTCCAACATGGAATAAACTCAATAATAATTAGGAGGAGACAAAGAATGAACTACAATGAACTAGAATTTTTAAACTAGGAATATGAACTAATTGAAAATGAAATGCTTGAATTATTAGCAAATGATGAAATCGGATATTTTAACTACTTAAGGTTAAATTCATATACATTAAGATTATTAGACTTAATAGTTAAAGACATAGAAGCATGTAATGAAGAAGAATTTATATAAGTTATACAAGAAGTAGTAAGTAGTCTAAATTTAGTTAAATAAACATAATCAAAAATATATATTATAAATTAGATGTTGGAGGAAAAATGGAGGGTATTAGTTTAGAACAAATTAAGGCACAAGAAATAGTAGAAATACTAAGTGATATAATTCAAAAATCTATAATTCAAAGTAAAAACAAAGGAGATAATGAACATGAGTAAAAGAGTAGCAATCTACTGTAGGGTAAAATAGCCCCGTACTTGGAGAAATCCATGTAGGACACAACCTTAAAACCAGTAACTCCTAAAGCCTTACAACTACAACATAGAATGAAAGATGTCTTTGTGAATGTGAGGAAACTCAGAAACAATAGTAAGGATGGCATATGGTGAGAACCTAAGTGCTATAAGCAATGGATGTTTGGTCGCCAAGATCCGAATAGGATAAGGTCAAACGACTATCTCGAAAGAGAGTACATTACAAGTTTGTGGTAATGGAAATGGGTTGCCCTTAACACATAATGGTGAAGGTGAAGAAATAGTCTAGACACGTTCTGAAAGGAAGTGGTCATAAAGCTATAAGCTAAATGACTTCTATAGAGTAGCGTCTATAGGAAAATAACTCGTATCAACGGTAGAGCAGGCAGAAGAAGGATATAGTATTGACGAACAAAGAAGAAGGAACATAGAATACTGTGAAAAAGAAGGTCATGAAGTTTTCAAAGTCTATGAAGATAGGGGGATAAGTGGTAAAAATATTTCAGGTCGACCAGGTCTTAAAGATCTTTTGCAAGATGCTAATGCTGGTAAATTTGACTTAGTAATAGTTTGGAAACTAAATAGAATAAGTAGAAAACTAATAGACATACTTAACATAGTAGATACATTAGACAAAAATAAGATAGCATTTCGTTCTCTAACAGAAAGCTTTGAAACAGAAACTCCAGCAGGAAAGCTACAACTTAACATCATGGGAGCAATAGGGGAATTTGAGAGAGGTACTATAGCTGAGAATGTGAAAATGGGGATGATGGCACGAGCTAAGGAAGGTAAGTGGAATGGTGGCAAGGTGCTTGGATACGACATAGTAGAAATACCAAGTGAAGGAAAGAGGAGAAAAGAAACTAAAATAGAGTAAATCAAGAAGGTCATAGAAGTAAGAAAGGTAATCCATTTGCAACAGCTACAATAAAAGAGATACTAAAAAATCCAGTATACATTGGTAAGATAAGATACAATTTAAGACAAGACTGGAATGAAAAAAGAAGAAAGAATATAAATCCAAATCCAATACTTGTAGAGGGAGAACATGAAGCAATAATAGATAATGAAACATGGGAAAAGGTACAAATAATCTTAAAGGATAGAAGTAAAACTCACAATAGAGTATACGATAGTGAATTTCCTTTAACTGGTTTACTAAAATGCCCTGTATGTGGAGCGTCAATGACTATAAGTAGATCCTATCATAAGAGAAAAGATGGAACTAAAAAGATAGCCGAGTACTATGTCTGTGGTAATTGGAAGAACAAAGGTACAGCAGTATGTAACTCAAATTCGATAAGAGCAGAAGTTGCAGATGAAGTAGTAATAAATAAGTTAGTAGATACAGTAAATAATGAGCTATTACTAAAGAAAGTAATAAGTAATATAAATCAGAATAGATCTAGTAAGTTAAAACCAAAACTAGATGAAATGAATGTAGTTAGTAAGGAAATAGATAGGCTAAGTAGCAAGAAAAATTCAAGCATAGAGCTTTTTGAAGATGGAATTTTAACTAAAAATGAGTTATCTCAAAGGATTAAAAAGCTAAATGAAGAAATAGATACATTAAAGTTTAGATTAGATGAACTAAAACAAGATGTAATGTTAGCAGAGGGAGGACCAGTACCATTTGAGTTAGTAAGTCAAGTGATGAATAAGTTTGGAGAGATATTCAAAGAGAGTAGTACAAGACAACAAAGGAAGCAGTTACTAAATTTACTTGTTTCAAAGATAACTATAGATAAATCAAGGAATATAGATAGCATAGAACTACAAATAAGTGAAGATGTAATAACATACTTAATGAAGGAAGAGTCATCAAAAAAAGATGGCTCTTCCTTTTTTCATGCTTCTGTGCTTAATTGTACTTGCTTAAAATTTGTAATATAATAGATAAAACACTATAAAGAGGTGGAATAAAATGGCTAATAAAATGATAGAATTTTTGATTGAATCAGGAGCAGAGTTAACAGGAAGTAGTGTAGGAGCAATAATTGGAGGATCTGTTGCAGGTCCAGGTGGAGCGGTAGCTGGTATTGTTGGTGGAAAAGCTGTAGAGATGGCATTTTCAAAATTAGGATCAGAAATACAATCCAGGGTACTATCTAAAAGAGAAAATAAAAAAATAGGAGCAACAGCAACATATGCATTAAGTAAAATAAAAGAAAACATAGAAAAAGGAAAACAACTTAGAGATGATGACTTTTTCGAAGAAGATTTTACTGGAAGGTCTAAAGCAGATGAAATAATGGAAGGTGTAATGTTCTCAGCACAAAGAGAGCATGAAGAGAATAAGCTTAAGTACTATGGTAATTTAGTTGCTAACATAGCATTTGATAAAACTGTATCAAGAGAGCAAGCAAATCAGCTAATCTCAATAGCTCAAAAACTATCGTATAGACAGATAAAACTATTAAATTTGTATGCTATAAATCAACAAATACCAAAGATACTATTAAAAAATGAAGACTATTCTAAAAATGGAATAAGCGGATATAAGTTAATATCTATTCTGCAAGATACATTAGAACTATACCATATTGGTATTGTTGGAGGAAGTGGAAGTGTGATATTAGAGATGGCATACATAAATCCTTCTGAGATAAAGGTACAGGGGATGGGAGCATTATTATACAATCTTATGGAACTTTCAGCAATGCCATATACAGAGCTAGAGGAATTGATAAGTATGTTAAGATAAGAGAATAAAAAATGACCTCCCTTGGAGGTGTAACGGAGAACTGTATCATAAATAAATTAAGTTTATAGTCCTAACTATTTAAGCTATTTAGTTAGGACTATATTTAAATATAATGTATTTTATTTGCATATATTGCGAAGATAAATTACGAGAGTATTAAATATCTTCTACCATAACTTCAATCTTTACACAGTAGTATTTTTCATCTTTAGTAGTAAGTTCATTTAGAGGATATTCCTCATATGCATCACTACAAACGCGTAGATTATTTTCTTTAGTAAATGCAAATAATTTTTCGTAAAAATCAGCAGATTCTCCATAAGCACATCTACCATAGAATACTACATATTTACCTTCTGGCTTATATGAACTTTGATAATCTTTCATTTTAAAATAGTAGTGCTTTACTAATAAAGATCTATCAGATTCAAAGTTTTGTATATTAATAATAGCACCACTTGGATAACCTATTACATTAATTTCACTTTCAGTAGCGAAATTATAAAATGAAATAATGGAATCATTTATATAATCATTTGTAGGATTATTAGTAACTATAGGGCTTAGAAAGATAGGCTCTTTCTTTTTATACTCAATATTTATACTGTTTTCTTTATATTTAACAGCATCCTTTGTCATATCAACATATAATTGCATGATTTCAATAATACGAGTAAGTTTTTTTATTTTCATTAAAATATGTTCCCTTTGTGTGTCAAACAAAGAGAATAGTTGCTGAGGAGTACGGGTATCTATATATTTCTTAATTTCGTCTATACTAATGCCAATTTCTCTAAGAGAAATGATTAAATAAGATGTAGTAAGTTGATTTCTAGTATAATAACGATAACCATTTTCACCACGATGTTCTGGAGAGAACAATCCAATTTGATCATAGTATCTTAAGGTTTGACTCTTAATACCAGTAATATTGGAAAATTCTTTTATTGTCATATAATATCTATCTTTCATAATAACCTCCAAACTTTAAACTAACCATTGACCTTAAAGTAACTTTAAGGTTTATAATATCACTGAAGATAAATTTTTGCAAAACTATTTATATAACAAAGGTAAATCATTAATTATAAAAAAGTATTATCATAAATATTTATAATTAATTTTAAAATGAGAAAATTAAAGAGTTGAAGTTTAGAAATGAAATTATAAGTAATAGGGAATATGTTGGTTGTGAATTTTATAACTGCAATTTTATAGATGTGGAAATTAATAATTGTACAATGAATAATTTTATATTTAAATTTTCCACTATGAAGAATGCAATACTACATGAATCAGAATTTATAAGTATCAATTAAAATACTTCAATTGGTGATTCCTTTAGCGTAGGACCAATAAAGTTAGAAAATGTTTCTTTAAATATAATAACTTTATATCAATGAGGTTAAATAGAGTTAATTTTTCTGGTTCAAAATTTCAAGAAAGTATTTTGAAGAGTATGACTTAATAGATGCAAATTTTAAACATATATGTTTTGAATATACACAATTTACTCAATGTAATATGACAAGGTCAGATTTTAGAGGAACATATGGATATATTATTGATATTCAAAGTAACAAGTTGAAGAAGGCAAAGTTTTCATTTCTTGAGGTAAGAAATTTGTTAATTTCAATAGATATAGTTATAGACTAATATATGCTATTCGAATCAATAAGTAACATGAACAAATATACCTGTCTACTTTTTATAGATGATTATATAGATTTTAATTTGGAGGGTTATAATATGAAATCATACAAAATAATAGATATGAAAGAATTTGATAGAGCAGACTATTTTCAATACTTTACTAGTGTAGGCAATACTATTGAATTTACAATAAAAATAGATGTAACAACTGCTGTGCAAAAATGCAAGCAAGAATCAATTAGTTTTCATGCGTATACACTGTTTAAAATATATAAAGTAATGAATTCAATTCAAAACTTTCGATATGATATTGTTGATGGAAATGTTGTTGAATGGGAAAAAATTATTCCAACATTCACTAGTTTCAACGAAAAAAGTAAACTATTTTTTACGTTGTGTGAAGAACCAGTGGAAAGTTATCTTGAATTTGATAAGCAATATAAAAATATAACTACAAAATATTCTGATTCAAACGCAATTGTTCCGCAAATGGATTTACCACTCAATGTATTCAATGTTTCTTGTATACCTTGGATGCATTTTGAACATTTTTCTTCCAATTCAAAAACACAGGAAAATCAAATTACTAAGATGATTACCTTTGGTAAATATGAAGAAATCAATTCAAAACTAATGATGCCAATTACAATACAAATCTCACACGCAATTGCAGATGGTTATCATGTATCGATGTTTTTTAAAAACTTACAGGATGAAATGAATCAAAAATAGTGTTTCTGTTTTATGCTGAAAAATACTTTTTAAAATTTTTAAAAATACTGGAAACATTTGAAGAAATAATAAAAATTTTCTTTAAAGAGAAAAAACAAGGATATAAGCAACACATTATGGCCTAAGTGCACCTTTAGATGTGTAATGGAGAACCGTATCTCAAGTAAAGGAGTGTACATAGCAATATCGATAATTAAGACGTTTTATAAGTAAAATGTTGATTAAATGCTAAAGCCAAAGATTAAACCCTAGTCAATCAAATAATATATTGCCTAGGGTTTAGTATTTATACATAATTTAAAAAATTTTAAAATTATAACCTTGTTATATTTACATCTTTTCTTGGAACTGTTCTTTTATAATGTACTTTTGGGTAACCAATTACCATACATGCAACTAACTCTTCATTATCTCCTATTTGAAGGAACTTGCCTATTTCAGGATTAAATTTTGCAGCTCTTGATAAGAAACCGCTAAAATATGTTCCAAGTCCTAAAGCATTTATCATAAGTTCCATCTTTGATGCTGCTAAAGCTCCATTTATTATGTTATTTGATTTTATTACTATTAATAATGGTGCCTTAAAGAATAGTTTATCTTCGCCATCAGGATTTTCTGTAAAATTTTTATACATATCCTTCCACATATTAGCATACATTCTAATTTGGGTTGGAGTAGTTTCATCAGATAATAAATTATCAGCTTGGCTATTTAAAGTTTCTAGTACCATCTTTCTAAGATCTTGTATTTTATCTTTTACAATGACATATGAAACATCTTGCAGATTTCCACTAGTTTGAGTGAATTTTCCTGCGTTAATTATTTTATTTATCTTTTCTTCTTCAATATCTTTTGGGGAAAATAACCTAACGCTTCTTCTAAATTTCATGAAGTTCATTAATACCTCTGGATCTAATGAAAACTCTTTATCATTATATTCTTTTACTTCATTCATTGAATATTCTTTTTCATCATCAGAAGATATAGCTCTTACAGGACAAATTGCAATACAATGCCCACATTTTACACAAGTTTCATTTTTTATATGAGACTTTCCATTAATCATTACTATATCATTCACTATACAGTCTTGTTTACATAAAGTACATCCTATACATTTATGAGTATTTACGAACACTATAAAATCCCTCCTCACTATACTATATTGGTGTTTATAATTATATTTATTAAACTATAGTTTAAGTCAAGTCTTTTTAAAATGAAAATCGGTATTAATTACTCTGTCTACTTTCAAGGTTTAAATTTATTTTCTCGATATGATTTTTTAGTATTTTTCTTTGTTCTTCTAACTTATTTCGATGGTCGATTAAAATATTTATTGCTAATTGATTATTGCTACTATCTGCTAGAATATCTAAATTAGTACGGATTTCTTTGACTGACATTCCTATATTTCTTAAACATCTAATTAAATTTAGCAATTCTATATCTTTTTCTGAGAATATTCTTATATTGTTTTTATCTCTTTTAAATTCAGGTAATAATCCTTGTTTTTCATAAAATCTTATTTTTGATTGAGGTATATTAGTTATTTCAGAAACTTCTTTTATTTTATATTCCATACAATTTACTCCTTATAGCTAATATTGATTTTAATTATTATAACTTATCTTATAGAGTTTATAAAACTATTTAGTTATAAACTAAAAATAAGGATATTTTAAATTAATAAACGTATTTGTTAAAACTTATTCAGGACAAAGTTTATGATAAAGGAATAAAATATATCCCAGGTTTATCAGGAACAATAGTTGTTTTTACTGTAATAAAAGGTGGAGATACCTTATTTTTAAGTGGTGATAATATAGAAAGCTTAATATAAAAATAGATAAAAGTACTATAAATAACAGATAATAAAATAAGTAAAGTTACATTAAGATATTACATAGTAGTACAAAATAAGAACTTATTTGACAATCTCTCCATATTATATATTGAGATTCTCAGAAAGAATCTCAATATATAATATGGAGAGATGCAAAGTGAACTATCAAAATTATAAATGTCAAAAAGATTATAAGGACTATAATGATTACAAATATCAAAAAGAATTGAAAGACTGTGATGAGTGTAAATATAAAAAAGGTTATAAGTGTTATTGTGAGGATGAAGAGATGACACATGTTCATGAATACGAAAGTAGTGTTAAATTAGCTGAAGAAGGTTGCGATAGACATAATCATCGTGCAGCAGGTGTAACAGGTGAAGCTATACCAATAAATGATGGAACAAATCATGTTCATAAGATAAATGACAGAACAGACTATCTAGATCACTTCCACAAAATATGTGTTACAACTGGTCCAGCAATAAGAATACCAGGTACTAACAAACATATTCATTTAATATGTGGAAATACAACTGTTGCTGATGGACATTGTCATCAATTCCTTTTCACTACTCAGATTGACGCCCCATTAGTATAAAATTAAGTAAAGCTTATGGGCAATTTGCTGAATATGAATATAAATTAGCATATTTTATTAAAAATTGATATCGATGATAATCATATTTACGAAGACTATGATAATAAATATCATAGTCTTTTTACATAAATCATGCTTATGAAAGTAAATATTTTTAGGCGGAAGGTAGTTTTATAGGAACATAAAGGAAAGACTATAGGAAGGTTTGTCAATATTATAAGAATATGATATTATATAAAACTATAAGGAAATCCCAATATAGTTTTTATAATAGGGATATGAAAATAATTTTAATAATTTTAAAATTGATAATAAATAGCGGAGGAAATAATATAATGACTAATTTACCAAATTGTCCAAAATGTAACTCAGAATATACTTACGAAGATGGAAGTCTTTTAGTTTGTCCAGAATGTGCTCATGAGTGGAGTGCAACAGCTGTTGAAGTTGAAGAAACAAATGTTATAAAAGATGCTAACGGAAACGTATTAAACGATGGAGATGCTGTAACAGTAATAAAAGACCTTAAAGTAAAGGGTAGTTCATCATCTATAAAAATAGGAACAAAAGTAAAAAGTATACGTTTAGTTCCAGATGCAGCAGATGGACATGATATAGAATGTAAAATAGATGGCTTTGGAGCTATGAAATTAAAATCTAGTGTTGTTAAAAAAGCTTAATATAATAAGGCTTGTCTCAGTTTAACTTGAGACAAGCCTTTATTGTATAAAATATATATACTATAGAATAAAGAATGATGCTGCAATTATAAGATATACTGCAAGTAATTGAACACCTTCTAACCAGTTAGATTCACCATCATGAGAAACCCTATTGGCTATAATTACTGAAGCTATAAGAGCAATTAGTTCAAATTCATTAAAAACTATACTCATAGGGGTGAAAAATAAGCTTAAAAATATTAGAATTGGAGCTACAAACAAGATTATTTGCAAGCTTGACCCAATAGCTATTTCAAGAGCTACATCCATTTTATCTTTTCTGGCCATAACTACTGCGGTACTATGTTCAGCTGCATTACCTATTATAGGTATTAAAATTATACCGACAAAAAATTGGCTCCATCCTAAGCTTTCAGTTATAGGTTCTATACCACTAACTAAAAATTCACTTTCTATTGCTATTAGAACTGTAGAAATAACAAGTATAAATATTGATTTATTTAAAGACCATTTTGCATGGCCTTCTTCTTCTTTAGTACTAGAATAGATATCTTTATGAGTACTAAAAGAGAAGAATAAACTTAGTACATAAATAAGTATCATTACGACTGCGACAAACACACTTAGACCTTCATATCTTGTGTTTAATAGGTCAGGATTTACTGTATGAGTAAATAAAGCAGGTATAGATAAACCAAGGACAGCAAATAAGAGCATGCTTGAAGAAACTTCTGTAACTTTTTGATTAAATTTCTGAGTTTTATATTTTAATCCACCGGCTAACATACTTGCTCCAACTACTAGTAAGATGTTTCCTATTACTGCTCCTGCAATAGATGATTTAACTACATCAAATAAACCTTGCTTAAGTGCAAAAAATGATATTATAAGTTCTGTTGCATTTCCAAATGTACCGTTTAAAAAACCACCTATTTTAGGACCTGAATAAAAAGATATTTCTTCTGTTCCTTCTCCCATAAGACCAGCCAATGGAATTATAGATAAACATGATAATATAAACATTACAGAACCTGATGCGTTCATGAACTTAGCTATAAAACTTATTGGAATAAAAATAAGCATATATTTCAAGATTTTCATAAATTACCTCCTTTATTAAAGTAAGATTATATTTATGTTAACCTTGATATTGAGAAATTATTATAATCATTAAAAAAATAGCTATCTTAAAATACATTTAATCTTAACTTATCAATACTTTATAATCATAAACCTTAATCAAAAATAGTAATTAAGCATGATATTGTAGTATAATATAAACTCTAAAAGAAATAATTTATTATAAAATATGGGAAGGAATATCATAAATGACAAAAGATAATTTAATCTTAACAATAAGAGACTATGTTTTTGTAACATTAGGCGTAGTTTTAGTGGCTTTTGGGATTCAATATTTTTATGCTCCAAATGAAATAGCTGGAGGCGGATTAAGTGGTCTAGCTCTAGTAATCAGTCACTACATTCCAAATTTATCAGTTGGAACAATAATTTTTTTAGGAAATTTAATATTATTTGTTATATCATTTATACTAGTTGGAGGAGACTTTGGATTAAAAACTATATATGCAAGTTTTGCTCTATCTTTTGTAATGGACTTTATGGAAAAAGTACTTCATTCTTATGCATTGACGACAAATTTATTTTTAGCTGTTATACTAGGAACAATGATTATAGCTAGTGGTTTAGCACTTGCATTTGCATTAAATGCTTCAACTGGTGGAACAGATATACTAGCTAAAATATTAAATAAATATTCTAAATTCAATATAGGTATTTCTCTATTATGTGTAGATTTATTTGTGGTTGTTTGTGGTGGATTAACTTTTGGATTTGGAAAAGGAGTATTTTCACTAATTGCTGTAGTTATAAATGGTCTTTTAGTTGATAAGGTTATACTCATTATAGAAAAGAAAAAAGAAGAAAAATCTAAGCAAATAGAAGAGTCAGAAGACATAAATACTGTTGTCTAAAATGTTAGATTTTGTATTAATATTAAGAAAAAATGTTTAAATTAGTAAAATTAAGGATAAATATACAATGAGTATAAATTAAACTTAGGAGGATTTTACAATGAAAGCATTCGTAGATAAAGACACTTGTATAGGTTGTGGAGCATGTACTGGTATATGCCCAGAAATATTTGATATGGATGATGATGGATTAGCTGTTGCTATATCAGATGAAGTAAGTGCTGAGTTAGAAGATTCAGCAGCTGAAGCTCAAGATAGCTGCCCAGTTAGTGCAATAACTGTAGAATAATAAATAAGGACATTTGTCAAATAGATTACTTGGTAATAATTTATTAAGTAAATTTATATTGATATATGTCCTTTTTTTATATGAGTATTATAAAACTTATATAATTTGTGATAAAATTAAATAAAAAAAGTGGGAGACAATTATGAGAAAAGACTATAAATATATTTTATTTGATTTAGATGGAACACTTACAGATCCAAAAGAAGGAATAACGAAATCTTTTCAATATGCTTTAAAACACTTTGGTATTGATGAAGATCTAGTTAACTTAGAAAAATTTATAGGTCCTCCTTTACATGATTCTTTTAGAGATGATTATAACTTTGACGATGAAAAAGTTGAGGAAGCTGTTACAAAGTTTAGAGAATACTTCGCTGAAACAGGAATATTCGAAAATAAGATATTCCCAAATGTAAAAGAGATATTAGAATATTTACATGAATTAGGTAAAGTTTTATTACTTGCAACTTCTAAACCAACTGTATTTGCAGAAAGAATATTAAAACATTTTGAAATAGATCAATATTTTAAATATGTAGGTGGTAGTAATTTAGATGGAAGTAGAAGTGAAAAAAATGAAGTAATAAATCATGTATTAGAAACTTGCAATATATCTTCTATGGATGATGTGATAATGATAGGGGACAGGAAATATGATGTACTTGGAGCACAAAAAATAGGAGTAGATTCAATAGGTGTTTTATATGGATATGGTTCTTTAGAAGAGTTGAAAGAAGCTAACCCAAATTATATAATTGAAAATATTGAAGAATTAAAAAATATCTTATAGTTTCATATGAAACTATAAGATATTTTTTATATTAAAATAAATTTTATTTGGACTTTATAAAATTAAAAAACTTAAAATATATGATACAAGGCATAATAACAAAGTATAATAAAATAAACTGAATATAGAAAAGGAGAAGTTATTATGAATATATTTACAATAGGTCATTCTAATTATCCAGTAGAGAAGCTTATTGATATGCTCAAATTTTATAATATAAACTGTGTTGTAGATGTTAGAGGAACTCCTTATTCCAAGTACAATGTTCAATATAACAAAGAAACAATAAAAAATACTTTAATTAAAGCTGGTTTTGTATATATTTATATGGCTAAAGAATTTGCTGCTAAGAGGGAAAATAAAATTTCTTATAATAAAGAGGGGTACTCAGACTTTGAAAAAGTAATAAAAGAAGAAGATTTTAAAAATGGGGTAAAGAGATTAGAAAATGGATGTAAAAAAGGATTTAAGATAGCTCTTTTAGGTGCTATGCAAGACCCTATAAGATGTCATAGATCAATTTTACTTGGAAGAGAATTAGAACGCTTGGGATTTACTGTAAATCATATAATGGATGATTATGCTATAAAAGATCAGAGATATATAGAAGAAAAAATATTAGATAAGTATTATGAAAATAGACATCAAGTAACTATAGATAGTTTAATGGGGAATTCAATTTCTAAGGAAGAGATGATAAATGGAGCATATAAAATGGCAAATAGAGAGATTGGTTATAGGATAGAACACTTAGGCGAGTAAATTTACTCGCCTATTTAATTATAATTATTTTATTTTTTCTTTATCCCAAATAAATAATCTATCTGAGTTATTTAAGGCACCAAAAATATTTTTCTTAGATCCTGGGATTTCTTTATTTAATTTCGAAACAAGTTCTTTTATATCTTGTCTATTTGTTTTACCATCAGCAGGACATGGATTTTTTATAATAGGATAGTCAAAATCTCTAGCTGCTTTTTTAGTCATATATTCATCAATATAAATCATTGGCCTTATAATAGTTAAATCTTGTCTATCCATATGAGTTTTTGGTGAGAAGCAATTTACTCTTCCTTCGTATAACATAGACATTAAAAATGTTTCTATAGCATCATCTTTATGGTGTCCAAGGGCTACTTTGTTGCATCCTAATTTTTTTGCATTATCATTTAATGCACCACGTCTTAAGTTTGCACATAAAGAGCATGGATTTTTTTCTTTTCTTATATCGAAAACAATTTCTTTGATATCTGTTTGTACTTCATAGAATGGTATTTCTAAATCTTTGCATAATTTATAAAGTGGAGAATTATCTACTCCTCCTGGATTTAGAGTAATAGCAATAAGTTCAAAAGCTTGAGGTGAAAACTTTTGATAGTTTTTTAATATATGAAGTAATGTAAGACTATCCTTTCCACCAGATAATCCAACTGCTATTTTATCGTTTTCTTGTATCATATCAAAGTCATTGATTGCTTGGCGTGCCTTACTAAGTAGTTTTTGCATGAATATTTTCCTCCGTATAAGTATAAATTAAAAACTCAAAATTCTTAAGTTTTAAATAGTAATTGTTTAAACTTTGTACCATAAAATAATAACTCAAATATTATAGCAAATTTAATAGTAGCGAACAATTATAATAAATTGGATAAAACTATATATAAAATTAGTTAACATGAGTCAAGCATTTAGGTGTGAAATGGTAATAATATAGTTTAGACTTTAGAGTATCAGGTGAAAATATAAGAGTCATTAAATTCTGAATATTTACAAAGAATATTATTTAATATATAATTTTTACAAGAGTAAGGTTATGACGTCTAAGGAATTTCTTTAGGCGTTTTTATATACAAAAATTAGTCAATACAAAAATAGTGTATAATATTTAAGTATAAATAAAAGGTTAGGAATAATGGAGGAAAAAGAGATGCAAAAAGTAGAAAACTTTAAATTAGATCATACAAAAGTAAAAGCTCCTTATGTAAGAAAATGTTGTGTATTAAATGGAGCTAAAGGGGATAAGGTAAGTAAATTTGATTTAAGATTTTTACAGCCTAATTCAGAAACATTTGGAACGGCAGCTATGCATGGTTTAGAACATTTGTTAGCTACTTATTTAAGAGAAACATTAGACAATATAATAGATTTATCTCCAATGGGATGTAGAACAGGTTTCTATCTTATATTATGGGGAGATGTAGATGCATCAACTATCAAGGTAGGTTTAGAGAAAGCTTTAAAAATGATACTAGATGCAAATGAAATACCGGCAGCTACAGCTGTTGAATGCGGAAACTATAAAGATTTATCCTTGTTTGGAGCGAAAGAATATGCTAAAGATGTTTTAGAAAAAGGATTTTCTCTAAATATATACGGAGAATAATTATGAAAAAAGATTTTGTAGATATTATAGGTATTGATAGAGAAGAAGTACTGAGATATTTAGAGTACAAGGGTCAAGATATAGACAATAATCTTATAGAAATAATAGAAGAATGCAGAAATATAACTAAAGATAAAATAAGCCCTAAATATACTTTTAGGGTTTATTCTATTAATCAAAAATGTAAAGGGATAATAGATATAGAGGGAACTAATTTAATATTAGAGAGCAAAGATTTATATGAGGTATTAAAAGATTGTAACAAGTGTATTTTAATGGCAGCTACTTTGGGAATAAACATAGAAAAAGATATAAAGAAATATTCTTATACGGAACTAACTAAGGCAATAATAATAGATTCATGTGCAACAACAGCAATAGAAGAAGTTTGTAATAAAGTTCAAAATGAAATAGAAAATAACATATTGAATAAAGGACAATATTTGACTTCTAGATATAGTCCTGGATATGGAGATTTAGCAATAGAAAAAAATACAGAAATATTAACTATTTTAAACGGGCAAAAAGAAATAGGCCTAACTATTAATAATAGTGGGATTATGATACCTAGGAAATCAGTAATTGCTATAATTGGTATAAGTAACAAAAATATAAAACAAAGTAAAGAAGCCTGTTCTAATTGTAAAAATAAAAGTATATGTAAATTCAAAAAAGGGGTTAATAGCTGTGGAAATTAAAGAATATATAAAAGATAATGTATTAATTTTTGATGGAGCAATGGGTACAATGCTTCAAAAGAATGGATTACAAATGGGTGAAAATCCAGAGATATTTGGATTCAATAACCCAGATATACTCATAAATATTCATAAGGCATACTTAGAAGCCGGATCAAATGTAGTAACAACAAATACATTTGGAGCAAATGAATTAAAATTAGACAAATTAGGATATACAGTAGAAGAGATAGTAGATAATGCTATTTATGTTGCAAAGAAAGCAATTGAAAAAGTAGATAAATCTAGGCCTAGATATGTAGCTTTAGATATAGGTCCTATAGGTGAGATGCTAGAGCCTATGGGAACCTTAAGTTTTGATAGAGCTTATGAAATATTTAAAAGACAGGCAGTTCAAGGAGAAAAATCTGGTGCCAATCTTATTATAATAGAAACAATGATGGATCTTTATGAAGCAAAGGCAGCAGTATTAGCAGTAAAAGAAAACACTGATTTGCCTATATTTTGTACAATGACTTTTAATGAAGATGGTAGAAGTTTCACTGGATGTACTCCAGAAAGTATGGTAGCTACTTTAGGCGGTCTAGGGGTAGATGCTATAGGCGTGAATTGTTCATTAGGACCAAAACAACTTTTGCCTATTGTAAAAAATATAACTAAAAGAGCTACAGTACCTGTAATTGTTCAAGCTAATGCTGGATTACCTAATATTGTAGATGGGCAAGCATATTATGATGTAGATGAGAAAGAATTTTATAGTGGAGTAGTAGAATTCATTAACGCAGGTGCTAGAATAATAGGTGGATGTTGTGGAACAAACCCAAACTTTATAAAATATATATCGGATAATATAAAAGATATAGAGTTACATAAAATAGAATCATATTACAAGTGTGTTGTTTGCTCTCCTTCAAAATTCATAGAAATAGATAAGCCTATAGTAATGGGAGAAAGATTAAATCCAACAGGAAGAAAGTCTTTAAAAGAAGCTTTAAAGAATGAAAATATTGATTATATAATAAAATTAGCATTAGAACAAATAAATGCAGGCGCAGAAATTTTAAATGTAAATGTAGGATTACCAGATATAGATGAAAAAATAGAAATGCCTAAAATTATAAAAGAAATACAAGGAATTATAGATACTCCTTTGCAAATAGATTCTTCTAATATTGAGGCATTAGAACAAGGATTGAGATACTATAATGGAAGAACAATAGTTAATTCTGTTAATGGAAAAGAGGATTCATTAGAAAAAATTTTACCTATAGTAAAAAAATATGGATCAGCTTTAGTTGGGTTAGCATTAGATGATAATGGAATACCAGAAACAGCAGAAGGTAGATTTGAAATAGCGAAAAAAATAGTAAAAAGAGCTCAATCTTATGGAATAAGAAAAGAAGATATATTTATAGATTGTTTATCATTAACAGTTTCAGCTCAGCAATCAGAGGCAATGGAAACTATAAAGGCAATTAAATTAGTTAAAGAAAAGCTAGGAGTTAAAACAATTCTTGGCGTATCTAATATATCCTTTGGTATACCAAGTAGAAAACATATAAATAATACATATTTAAATCTAGCTTTAGGTGCAGGTCTTGATTTAGCTATAATAAATCCTAATGAAGAAGGTATGGTAGAAGCAATAGACGCATTCAGAGTGATAAATAATATAGATAAAGGGTGTAATAAATATATTGATAAGTATGGTAAGGTATCAAAAGACTTAATAAAATCTAAAAGCAATAATATAGAGTCAACATTAGAAGAAATTGTTGTGAGAGGATTAAAAGAGGAAGCAAGAGATAAAACAATAGAGCTATTGAAAGAAAGTGATGCTAATATTATATTAGATGAAATATTGATACCATCCTTAGACAATGTTGGTAAAAAATATGACTCTGGAGAAATATTTTTACCTCAATTAATTCAATGTGCAGAGACAGTTAAAGCTTCTTTAAATGTAATCAAAGAAAAATTACTACAAGAAAGTACAAATAATATATCTAAAGGAAAAATTATAGTGGCAACAGTTAAAGGTGATATCCATGATATAGGAAAGAATATAGTTAAAATAATGTTGGAGAATTATGGATATGAAGTTATAGATTTAGGTAAAGATGTACCTATTGAAAAAGTCGTTCAAAAATCAAAGGAGTTAGATATAAAACTTGTAGGCTTAAGTGCACTTATGACAACGACAGTAAAAAGTATGGAAGATACAATAAAAGCTTTAAGAGATAATAATATTGATGCAAAGGTATTTGTAGGAGGAGCAGTACTTACAGAAGAGTACGCAAAAAATATAGGAGCAGACTACTACTCTAAAGATGCAAAATCAGCAATAGAAATAGCTCAAATGAGATTTAAAATATAGATAAAATAAAAATAAGGGATAAAACC
This sequence comes from Romboutsia faecis, assembly GCF_014323405.1. Classification (GTDB taxonomy): domain Bacteria; phylum Bacillota; class Clostridia; order Peptostreptococcales; family Peptostreptococcaceae; genus Romboutsia_E; species Romboutsia_E faecis. Next base: position 19,092 of record NZ_JACRWE010000012.1, read on the forward strand.
CTTATTTTTTTGTAAATATTTGCATAAATAAAATTTAAAATCGAAAAATGTAGAAAAAACTCATAAGAATATGATAAAATGGGAAGGTGATTCTTAGGGAGGGTGCAAAAAGATATGATGGAAAATAACCAAAATTATACATTAGTTTTCGGAGTATCAGTTTTTGACATATGTGGATTTACAGATAGTAACTATAGATGTAATGATTCTAACCCAGGTAAAGTAAGGACGTCATTCGGAGGCGTATGTAGGAACATAGCTGAGTGTATGTCAAGGGTAGGAGTTAATACTCAGTTTATATCTATTCTAGGTGATGATGAAGCTGGTAAAGCAATGTTAGAACATTCAAAACAAATGAACTATGATATGAGTAACTCATTAATTATAGAAGGTGGTAATACACCTACTTACATGGCTGTTTTAGATGAACATGGAGAAATGGTATCTGCAGTAGTAGATATGAAAATAATTGATAAATTTACAACTGAATTTATCGATTCTAAGGCTGATATAATAAGAAACGCTGAATATATGATTCTAGATTCAGACAGACCTGATATAGTAGAGTATATATTAAAGAATTTTAGTGGAAATACTAAGTTTATATTAGACCCTGTATCAGCGGCTAAAGCAAAAGAAATAAAACATTTAATAAAATACTTCCATACAATAAAGCCAAATAGATATGAAGCTGAAATAATGTGTGGAATGAAAATAAAAAATGATGAAGACTTAAGAAAAGCAGGAAGATACTTCATCGACTTAGGTATAGAAAATGTATTTATAACGTTAGATGAAGATGGTATATACTATAATAATGGTTTAGTAGAAGGAAAAATTAAAGCTAACGATGTAAAAGTTGTAAATGTTACAGGTGCAGGAGACTCATTTGTAGCAGGTATAGCTTATGGGTATGCAAATAAGTGTGATTTAATAGATACTTTAAAGTTTGCCATATCAATGTCTACAATAACTATATCTACAGAAGAAACTATACATCCAGAAATGGGATTTGATTTAGTTGAAAAGTACGTTAACAATATAAATTGGTCAGAAGTTAAGTTTGAAAAATAAAGATTTTACTAAATCGAATAATTTATATATAATTTAAGTACAATAAATCTAGTATTAGAAATTAATCTATATTATAATATAGGTAGATTAATATAAAATTTTGTCGTCAACAAAATGTTAAAGGACTAAGTTCTAAGACTTAGTCCTTTTTTATTTTAAATATGTTTTTATTAATTAACCAAAGAGCTAAAAGGCCCAATTACCATCCTTGAATATTTGAACCTCTTCATTATTATACGTTTCACCAATTATATTCATATCAGAAGAACCTATCATAAAATCAACATGAGTTAAACTTTCATTTATTCCATACTTATCAAGATCTTCATCTTTTATCTCATTGCCGTTTTTCACGCAAGTTCTATACGCAGATCCTATAGCAAGGTGACAAGATGCATTTTCATCATATAAAGTATTGTAAAATACTATGTTAGTATCTGAAATTGGTGATTTAAAAGGAACTAAAGCTACTTCACCTAAATAGTGTGATCCTTCATCTGTTTCAATTAGTTTACCTAAAGTTTCATATCCTTTTTCAGCAGTGTACTCAACTATTCTTCCGTCTTTAAATGTTAATGAAAAGTTATCTATAACATTTCCACCGTAAACTAATGGTTTTGTACTATGAACTACACCATTAACTTTAAATTTATGAGGAAGGCAGAATACCTCTTCAGTTGGTATATTAGGGTTGAACTCTACTCCATTAGGATCAACTGAAGCACCACTTAACCACATATGTCCCTCTGGTAATTCCATAGTTAAATTAGTTTTATTAGATTTGAATTTTAAAACTTTAAAATTCTTTTTATTTAAGAAGTCCATTCTTAATTTTAAGTCAGCATTATGATCAGCCCAAGCTTGGATTGGGTCTTGGTCTTTTACTCTAGAACACTTGAATATAGCATCCCATAATTTATCTATAGCCTCTTGACTAGATACATTTGGGAATACTTTTTTAGCCCAAGCTTCAGTAGGAATAGAAACTATACTCCATTTACACTTATCAGATAAAGTATAAGACCTCCATTCTTTTAATGCTATTCCAGATGCTTTTTGATAATTAGCTATTCTTTGTGGATCGACATCTTTTAATAGATCAGGATTTGCAGCATGAATACTTAAGAATGCTCCTCCATTCTTTGCAATATGCACATATTGATCTGATATCCACTTTGGAAATTCATTAAATACTTCATCAGGAGCATTTAAATATTTTATTAAAGTACACTCTTCATCAGACCATTCTACATATACGTTTTTAGCACCAGTTTCATAAGCATGTTTAACAACTTTTCTCACAAATGGAGCACACTCAATTGGTGATCTTACAAGTAAATCTTGACCAGGTTTAATATTAACTCCAACTTTGATTGCTAGTTCAGCATACTTATCTAAATTTCTATTAAAATCCATTTTTAACCTCCTATGTAAAAATAAGTTAAATAACATATATATTTTATTATAGCATACTTATATTTTAGGGAATAACTAAGATAAAAATACTTAATTTAAGATATTTTATGTCAATAAACTAATTCAAATATTAAATAAATAAAAAATAAAAAATTTAATATAAAATTTATACTAAATTATATACAAAAATCTTCAAAAGAATTTATAATATAATAATGGAAACTAAACGTTTATTTTAAGTAATATAGACTATTAGATAAATATGATGTTAAACAAGTAAGTTCGAAGTAGAGTGCTTCAGTTAGGAGGAAATAGATGGAGTTATATGATGCTATTTTTTATAGAAAATCTATAAGGAATTATTCAAAAAAAAGTATAAAATCATCGTTAATGGAAGAAGTTAAAGGTTTATGTAGCAATATAACTTATCTAAATAAAGACTTAAATATTAAAGCACATGTGGTAGATAGGGGCCATTTAATTCAATTTTTAATGGGAAAAGCATGTGAAGTAAAAGCTCCTCATTATATAGTAATTACATCTAATGAAGGAGAGAATCATTTAGAAAATGTTGGATTTGCAGCAGAAAAAATATTACTAGGGATAACATCTTTGGGAATAGCAACATGTTGGATAAAGTGTAACTTAAAAAGGGATGATATTTTAGAATTTATAGATTTAGATGAAATTGATATAGATGACGAAAAATATGAGAAAAAAATTGAGAAACCATACGCTGTAATCGCCTTTGGATATGCTGAAAAACAAGAGGCATTATTTAGAAATATAGATGCAGAACCTGATAGAAAAAGGTTAAAAAAGATATGTAAAAAAATAGATAAAAAATGGGTTAAAATTCTTAATGCTGTAAGAGTATCACCTTCAATAAAAAATAGTCAACCATGGGTATTTTATTCTAAAGATTATGGATTTGATGTATATGAAGAAAAAGCTAAAAAAGGAATGGAAGACGATTTTAAAATAAGTATGGGTATTGCATTAAGTCATTTTGATTTAGCTTGTAAAAAATTTGGAATGGATGTTAAATTTGAAAATATAGATACAAAAAGAAAAAGGGGAAAAAATTATTTAATAAGTATAATTGATAATGGAAAACTATAACAAAAGAATAGTTGACATAAAGAAAAATAAATGTAATAATTGATGTAAGATAAAGCTTTAAGTTACTCCAGAGAGAGTATGAAGCATTTAATTTTTTTATAAAAATAAAATATACCTTGAATTTAGTCCAGAGAGTCTAAAAAGGTTAGATAATATTAATTTGATTACATTATAACCCTTTATCTGGATGATAAAGGGTTTTTTTAATATAAACATTAATAAAATAAAATAGAATAAAGTCTTTTAAAATAGTCCAGAGAGGCTGAGAAAGAAATCTAATAACTAATTTTAAAAAAATTATGTTTAGATAGAGTCCTTATACCTCTTTTTGGTATAGGGACTTTTTTATTATGATTAAGGCTTTATTAAAAAGGAGAAGGCATATGATAAGTGGTAAAGAGAAATTAATAGTTGCAATTGATACTAATGAGTTTGATAAAGCTAAAGAATTAATAGATAAATTAGAAGATAGTGTAGATATATTTAAAGTAGGTTTAGAACAATATGTAGCAACAAGAGGAAAAACAGTAGATTATTTAAATAAAAAAGGAAAAAAAGTATTCTTAGATCTCAAATTCCATGATATACCAAATACAATGCAAAGTGCAGTAAGAGCAGCAGTAAGAGATAAGGTATGGTTAATGACAATACATGTATCTGATATGGAAGGTATGAGACAATGTGCTTTAGCTGCAAAAGAAGAAGCGGAAAAGTTAAATATAGAAAAGCCAATAATAGTTGGAGTTACAGTTTTAACATCTTTAAGCAATCAAGATTTACAAGATATAGGATGTAATATGAATACAGAAGAATTAGCTATAAAGAGAGCTAAGTTAGCTAAGGAAGCAGGAATAGATGGAATAGTTTGCTCAGCTCAAGAGGTTGATAAGATAGTAGAGGCTTGTGGTAAAGATTTCGTAACAGTTTGTCCAGGAATAAGACCTGTATCGTCAGAAGTAGGAGACCAAAAGAGAGTCGTTACTCCAGCTGATGCAATAAACAGAGGAGCTCACTACTTAGTTGTCGGAAGACCTATAACTAAAGCAGAAAATCCTAAAGAATCAGCAGAAAAAATAGTAAATGAAATAGAAAATGCTTAGGGGGTAGGTTAAATGAAGGGTAAATTAATATTAGAAGACGGAACGATATTTGAGGGAAAAGCCTTTGGATATTTAAAAGATAGCATAGGGGAAGTAGTATTCAATACATCAATGACAGGTTATGGTGAAGTTTTAACTGACCCATCATACTATGGTCAAATAGTTACAATGACATATCCTCTTATAGGAAACTATGGAATAAATTTAGAAGATGTTGAGTCGAAAGGTGTTCATGTAAAAGGATTTATAGTAAGAGAAAAGAGTGATACTCCAAACAACTTTAGATGCGAAATGGATATAGACACATACTTAAAGCAAAATAAAGTAATTGGTTTAGAAGGGATAGATACGAGAGCTTTAACAAAGATATTAAGAAATAACGGAACAATGAGAGGAATAATAACTTTAGAAAATACTTCATTAGAAGATGTTAAGGCTAAGTTAGAAAGTTTCTCAAATACACAGGCAGTAAAAACAGTAACAAGAAAAGAAATAGAACGTATAGAAGGAAATGGACCTAAAGTAGCAGTTATGGATTTTGGTGTTAAGCAAAATATACTAAGATCATTTGCAGCTCGTGGCTGTGATGTAACAGTATTCCCTGCATTAACTAAGCCAGAAGAAGTATTAGCTATAAACCCAGATTTAATCTTCTTATCAAATGGACCTGGAGATCCAGAAGATTTAGAAGAAGTAATAGAAAATATAAAAGAATTAGTAGGTAAAAAGCCAATAGTAGGAATCTGCTTAGGACACCAACTTTTAGCTTTAACATTAGGTGGAAAAACAGGAAAACTTAAATTCGGACACAGAGGTGGGAACCATCCAGTTAAAGATTTAGAAGAAGGGAAAGTATTTATAACATCTCAAAATCATGGGTACTATGTATGTGAGATGCCAGAAAATATGGAAGTTACTCATATAAACTTAAACGATGATACAGTGGAAGGTATGAGACATAAAGAATTACCAATATACAGCGTACAATATCATCCAGAAGCTTGTCCTGGACCAAAAGATAGTGATTATGTATTTGATAAATTCTTAGAATTAGTATAGTTGTTATAAATATTTAAGAGATTAAGGAGATTAAGATTATGCCTAAAATAGAGAGTATAAAAAAGACATTAGTACTGGGATCAGGACCAATAATAATAGGTCAAGCGGCTGAATTTGATTACTCGGGAACTCAAGCTTGTCAGGCTTTAAAAGAAGAGGGAGTAGAAGTTGTATTAATAAATAGTAATCCTGCAACGATAATGACGGACCAAGAGATTGCAGATAAGATATACATAGAGCCATTAACAATAGAATTTATAGAAAAAATAATAGAAAAAGAAAGACCGGATAGTTTATTAGCAGGAATGGGTGGTCAAACTGCTCTTAATTTAGCTGTTGAATTACATGAAGCAGGTATACTTGAAAAGTATAATGTTGAAATAATAGGAACATCTGTTGAATCTATTAAAAAAGGTGAAGATAGAGATACATTCAGAGAAGTAATGAGACAAATAAACCAACCAGTGGTAGTAAGTGATATAGTAACTGACTTAGAAGGTGGATTAGAATTTGCAAATAAAATAGGATATCCAGTAGTTGTAAGACCTGCATACACATTAGGTGGAACTGGTGGAGGTATAGCTGAAACAGTTGAAGAATTAACAGAAATACTTACTCAAGGTTTACAATTAAGTCCAGTTAGCCAAGTACTACTTGAGAAAAGTATAAAAGGTTGGAAAGAAATAGAATACGAAGTAATAAGAGATGGTAATGGAAACTGTATAACAGTATGTAACATGGAAAATATAGATCCTGTCGGAGTACATACAGGAGATAGTATAGTTGTTGCGCCTAGCCAGACTTTAAGTGATAAAGAATACCAAATGCTTAGAAAAGCATCTATAGATATAATAAATGCAATAGAGGTTAAAGGAGGATGTAACGTCCAGATAGCACTAAACCCTCATAGTTTAGAGTATGCAATAATAGAAATAAATCCTAGAGTTTCGAGATCTTCAGCTCTTGCATCAAAAGCTACAGGATATCCAATAGCTAAAGTTGCAGCGAAAATAGCTTTAGGATATACATTAGATGAAATAGAAAATGCAGTAACAAAGAAAACTTACGCATGTTTTGAACCAACTCTTGATTACGTAGTAGTTAAGATACCAAAGTGGCCATTTGATAAGTTTAAGCAAGCTAATAGAAAGTTAGGAACAAAGATGATGGCGACAGGTGAAATAATGAGTATTGGAAGTAACTTTGAAGCAGCGATGCTTAAAGGTATAAGATCTCTAGAAATAGGAAAATACTCATTAGTTCATGCTCCTTCTGAAGAAAAGAGCTTAGAAGAATTAAAAGCGAGTATAGTAGTGCCAGACGATGAAAGATTATTCGACTTAGCTGAAATGATAAGAAGAGGCTACAAAATAGATATGATAGAACAAATCACTGGTGTAGATAAGTGGTTTATAAATAGATTTAAATGGATAGTAGAGCAAGAAGAAAAGTTAAAAGGAATGAAGATAGAAGACTTAACTAAAGAGTATCTTCTTGAACTAAAGAAAAAAGGATTCTCAGATAAGGGAATATCGGACTTAATGAAAATAAGTCCAGAGAAAGTTTATGAATTAAGAACTTTATATAGCATAAAGCCTGCATATAAGATGGTTGATACTTGTGGTGGGGAGTTTGATGCATTATCTCCATACTACTATTCAACTTATGAAGAGTATGATGAAGTTGTAGTAAATGACAAGAAAAAAGTTGTAGTTTTAGGATCTGGTCCTATAAGAATAGGTCAAGGTATAGAGTTTGACTACTGTTCAGTTCACTGTGTTAAAGCACTTAGAAAGATGGGAATAGAAACTATAATAGTTAACAACAACCCAGAAACAGTAAGTACAGACTTCGATACATCTGATAAATTATATTTCGAACCATTAACAGAGGAAGAAGTATTAAACATAATAGAAAAAGAACAACCAGATGGAGTAATATTACAATTTGGTGGTCAAACAGCTATAAAGTTAGCTAAATTCTTAGATGAAAAGAGAATACCAATACTAGGTACAGATTTTGCAGATATAGATGCAGCTGAGGATAGAGAAAAGTTTGATGAATTATTAGAAAAATTAAATATAAATAGACCGAAAGGGAAGGCTGTATGGTCAGTTAAAGAAGGTATAGAGGAAGCTAGTAAATTAGGATACCCTGTACTTGTTAGACCATCTTATGTACTTGGAGGTCAAGGTATGGAAATAACTTATGAAGAGCATAAGTTAGAATCATACTTACAAAGCGCATTTGAAAGAGATAAGAAAAATCCAGTTCTTATAGATAAGTATTTAACTGGTAGAGAAATAGAAGTAGATGCAATTTGTGATGGAGAAGAAATATTAATACCAGGTATAATGGAGCACTTAGAAAGAGCTGGTGTTCACTCTGGAGATAGTATAACTATGTATCCTAGCCAGAATGTATCTGATGAAATAAAAGCTAAAATATTAGACTATACTAAGAAAATAGCATTAGAGCTTAACGTACTTGGAATGGTTAACATACAATTTATAGAATTCCAAGGGGAATTATATATAATAGAAGTTAATCCAAGAGCAAGTAGAACAGTTCCATATATAAGCAAGGTAAGTAAAGTGCCAATTGTTGATTTAGCAACTCAATGTATGTTAGGAGCTAAGTTAAAAGATTTAGGATATGGAACAGGAGTATATAAAGAGCCTAAGTTAATATCAGTTAAAGTTCCAGTATTCTCTATGTCTAAGTTATCTAGAGTTGACGTAAGTTTAGGGCCTGAAATGAAATCTACAGGAGAAGTTTTAGGTGTAGGGGAAACTTTAGAAGAAGCACTATATAAAGGATTTATAGGTGCAGGAAAGCAAATGTCTGATGAAAGAGGAGTTGTTCTTGCTACTATAAATAATTATGATAAAGCTGAATTTATGGAAATAGCAAAAGATATGAAAGAATTAGGTTACACTTTTGTAGCTACATCAGGAACAGCTAAGAGTTTAGAAGAAAATGGAATAGAAGCTACTGTAGTCAATAGAGTAGAGGAATCTAGACCAAATATATTAGATGCAATAAGAAATAAGCAAGTTGATATAGTAATAAATACTCCTACAAAAGGAAATGACTCGACTAGAGATGGATTCAAAATAAGAAGAACTGCAACAGAGTTCTCAACGGAAGTAATGACATCTTTAGATACCTTAAAAGCTTTAGTAGGTGTTAAGAAAAAGCAAATAAACAAGTCTGGATTAGAAGTTTATGATATATCAAAATAAATATTAGATATATAAAATGGCTACCTTAAGTATGAGGTAGCCATTTTATATATTAAGCATCATTATATCTCCAAGTTGAGTGTTTATATATTTTAATTTATCAAAATCTGATATTTCATCTTTGTCTAATATAAGTTTTATTGATTCTATAGCGCTTTTTAATTTAAGTTCTTCTTCCATTTGTAATTCAAGTATCCCTTCGATTATACTTTGTCTACCTAATTCAATCATATTTATACCCCCTATAATATATTTATTTAAATTATGGACATAAATAAAAAAAATATACATAAAAAAACTGTAAGCTATTAATTATTTCATAGCTTACAGTTTTTAGGTTAATTTATATAAATAGAGTAAACTTCTATCTTCTATAAATTCTCCTTTTGAGATTTGTACCCTCACAATAAAATCTAGGATGTATATAAGGAGCAAATTTACTAAATGTTAATTTAAATTTAGAAGTTCCAAACTCTTCCTTAGCGATTTGACCGGCGTCAAAATAAACAACCAAGCCGTCATCTTCAAGGTAAAATGCTTGATCATCTGTGATAAAAAATTCAACATTCTCAAAGTATAAATCTTTATTTTGATTTATTTTATAACTTACATAATCTGTAATAACTTTTATATAATCTACCCCTGGATTAAATATGTCTTTTAAAGCTATTTTATTTCCTGTAAGTAAATCATAATTATAGTTATATAATGTATCGTATTTAGGTAAACTGTTTCCTGAAAATCCTAACACATTGACAATAACACTAAGTAAATGATTTTTATTAAATGTAACTGCAAAGTTGGAAAATGCACTATAAATTCTTTTTTCCTCGGGTTTATCATTGGATACAGTTGAGTTATAATCTTGTTCTTCTTTCGCAAGACCATCTCTAAAATCATTAACATCTTCTTTTATAAGAGTGCTTACATTATTTAAGATAGATGGATTCGCAAAGAAATATCCATTACTAAAATTAAAGAAAGATGGATATTGGATATTATAGTAAAAAGTAGAGTTTCTAGAAAACTCTTCATTAAAATCAGTATAAATAAGATTATACAGACAATTACTTACAGATTGAGAATTGGCCACAAAGAATCCCCCTTTATTTAGATTATCAATTACAATATAATATGCTATGAGAAATTAAATTATTAATAATGAAATAAATAAAATAATGTTAGTAATAAAGCAAATGAAAGTATATAAACTATTTAAAAGAGCGAAAATATAACTAAATATGGTATAATACATAAGATTGAAGAGAAATTTAGCAGGAGGAATAAGATGTTAATATTAGCAGATAAATGGAAAGATTATGAACTTATAGATATGGGTAACGGAGAAAAATTAGAGCGTTGGGGAGATGTAGTATTAAGAAGACCAGATCCTCAAGTCATGTGGCCGATAAGAAATGAAAGTGGATTATGGAAAAATCCACATGGGCATTATCATAGAAGTGCAAAGGGTGGTGGTCACTGGGAGACTAAGAAAAAATACCCAGAAAAATGGACTGTAAGCTATAAAGAATTAAAATTCAATATAAGTCCAACTGGATTTAAACACACGGGTTTATTCCCAGAGCAAGCAGCCAACTGGGACTGGTCAATGGATAAAATAAGAAATGCAGGAAGACCAATAAAAGTGTTAAACCTTTTTGCTTATACAGGAGGAGCAACGGTAGCATGTGCAGCAGCAGGAGCAGAAGTTTGTCATGTTGATGCATCTAAAGGAATGGTTACTTGGGCAAAAGAAAATTTACATACATCAGGCTTAGGTGATAGAAAAGTAAGATTTATAGTAGATGATGTTGTAAAGTTTGTTGAAAGAGAAATAAGAAGAGGAAATAAATATGATGCTATAATAATGGATCCACCATCTTACGGAAGAGGACCTAAGGGAGAAGTATGGCAAATAGAAGAAAAATTATATGGATTAGTAGATTTATGTACTAAGGTATTATCAGATAATCCTTTATTCTTCTTAATAAACTCATATACAACAGGTTTATCACCTATAATATTAGAACATATATTAGATGCAACTGTAGCTAGAAAAGCTAAAGGTGGGAAAATATATGGTGGAGAGATAGGAATACCAACATCAAGAGACGGAAAAGTTCTTCCATGCGGAATATTTGGAAGATGGGAGAGTAAATAATGATAAAAGTTATATATGAAGATAATCATTTATTGGTAGTAGAAAAACCTGTGAATATACTGTCTCAAGGTGATGATACTAATGATAAGGATATGGTTAATCTTCTGAAAAACTATGTAAAAGAAAAATATAATAAGCCAGGGAATGTGTTCATTGGATTAATACATAGATTAGATAGACCTGTTGGAGGAGTAATGGTATTTGCTAAAACTTCAAAAGCAGCATCTAGGCTATCAGAGCAAGTAAGAAACAAAAGTTTTAAAAAGACTTATAGAGCTGTTATTCATGGAACGATGAATAAAAAGGAAGATACTTTAAAAGACTACCTTTATAAAAATAAGAAGACTAATATGGTTAGTGTTGTAAATAAGAATCATAAAGAAGCTAAAAATGCAGAATTAGATTATGAAACTTTACAAAGTAAAAATAACTTTAGTCTTGTTCAAATAGATTTGAAGACTGGAAGACCACATCAAATAAGAGTGCAATTTGCAAGCAGAAATCATCCCTTATTTGGGGACCAAAGATATGGTCAAGATGTAAATAAAGTAGGCCAACAAATAGCGTTATGGTCTTATAAAATAGAGATAACTCATCCTACAACTAAAGAAAAAATGGAGTTTATATGTGAACCTCCAAAAGAATACCCATGGGATTTATTTAGTAAATAATAGGGCTGTTTAAAATCAAAATAATATAATTAAGGGCGATGGTGGAAATAATAATTTTTATTTCATCTTACGCCCTAGGTAATTATATTAATGAATTTTAAAGCACCCTTTTTTTATTTAGGATGTAGAATAAAATTTGTTATATATGAACTAAATCTTGGAGATTTAAGTCTTCGTTATTATTATTTAAGCATATACCGTTTGTTAGAAAGTAAGATACAAATGTTAATATAAAAGGGAATAGTAATATAATTGTTAATATTAAACCTGACATTGTGATACCTCCTGTAAACTTATTTTGTTTGTCGTGAGATTTATTATATCAGGCTGGTGCTAAAAAAGCCTTACGGGAAGAGTGGTTTTAGATTACCGTTTTGTAAGTTTAAAAATAAAATATATTTATAATTAAATATCAAAATTTTGTTTAAACTATTAGAGTGCTGTAAGATAATCAATTAAAAATAAAAATTAATAATGAGGATTTGAGTATGGATAAGTATGTAGGATTTTATATTGAAGACCCAATAGGGAATAATGAATTTTCTTATGAAGATAGAGAGAATAAAAATGTTTATGTACCTAAGTTAATAAAAGGAACTTTAGAGGATGTTGCCTTAGGTGATAAGATAGTTTTCAATGAGATAGATGAAGGAAATGAAATAAAAGCTAAGGGCTTAAAAAATATGGTTGAATATAAGATTGATGATAAGACAGTTTATGTTTTTGACAATCATAATCATGCTTTTTATTTTTGGATGAAAAGTCTTAAGCAACAACATTTTACAAAGGGCTGTAAAGTAGTTCATGTAGACCAACACAAAGATATGAGAGAACCTATAAATTATGATGTCAATATAAATGATATGGACGACGTATTTAGGTATACTAATAAAGTTTTGAATGTTGGTAATTTTATAAAACCAGCCCTTAAGCATAAGGTATTTTCAGAAGCTATAATCATAGATAGCTCATATGGGTTTGATATGAAAGTTGAAGGAGAATATGTTTTGGATATAGATTTAGATATATTTTCAAAAGATATGGATTATATACCATACGAATTTAGGCTTAATAAAATAAAAGAGCTTATAAAAGGGGCTAAGGTTATTACTATAGCTAGTAGCCCTTATTTTATAGAACAAGACTATGCTATAAAAGTATTAAAAGAATTATTTAATTATGATATAATAGAATAGTTAAATAATTAATGCTATAGCATAAGTTGATAAATTTATAGTAATTTATAATATAAAAAAGATAGAAATTTTAGGAGGAAAAAGTATGAGTTTATTTACTGAATGGAGATCTTTAAGCGAAAATCATGCTAGCCAAGAAGAAGAAATAAAATTCTGGGAAGAGTACTTAAAGGTAGAAACTACAATATACAATGAAATATTAAATAACAAAATGGAAGTAGTAGAAGGAACAGTTGCTGAATTAGCTGAAAAGTTCAATACTTCAAACGAATACATAATGGGATTCTTAGATGGAATAAGTGAAAGTTTAAAAGAAGATTTAGACTTAGAATCTATAGAAGCTGATACAAAAGTTACTGTAAAAATAGATTGGGAAAAATTATACTACAACATGGTAGCTGTTGAAGCTCATTGGTTACATAGCTTACCAGGTTGGGAAGAAATATTATCTGCAGAAAAGAGAAAAGAATTAACAAAAGCTTTCAAAAACTCTAAAACTATAGTTAAAGAAGATAAAGTTGGAAGAAATGATGCTTGTCCTTGTGGAAGCGGTAAAAAATACAAGAAGTGCTGTGGAAAGTAAGATAAATAAAAAGTAGCACTAAACTTAAAAAAGAAAATTAATAAATCAAAAAGGATGTCTCAAAGTGTATATTTTGTGGCATCCTTTTTAATTTATAATTTTGATTTATATAGTTTATATAAGTTTTTTGTTATATCGGCAGCGAGTTTAGCGTTATTATATATAAGTTGAATATTACTATCTTCAATTTCATCGTTTATTATTGGGTTAACTATTAGTACTCCACTTCTTAGATTCAAATCCCATTTAGCTTTTAATACTTTTGAAATCTCTAAAGGGGAGTCAATATTATAGTCTACAGCAAAACTATTTTTTCTTTCATAAGAAGAGGATATTTCGTTTGTTTTATATCCGATTACTGGAACACCGTTTGTATTTAAATATTCTAAGGCCGATCCTATATTTAAAGTGGAATTTATTCCAGAACAAATAACAGCAATGTCAGTATTGACTAATTCGCGTAAATCTGTGGATATGTCAAATATATTATCTGATTCTCTACGCACTCCTTGAAGGTGAGAAGTAGCAAATACTTTAATACCTGCTAAATTAGCTAATACTATGGACGCAGCAATAGTTGTAGAACATGTTTGTTTTCTTGATATAACAAATGGTATATCCTTCCTATCCGCATTGATTATATTCTTATTTAAAGAAAGTAGTTCGATTTCTTCTTCTGTAAGTCCAACTTTTAAAATACCATCTATAATTGCAATTGTGGCAGGTATAGCTCCACAATTTCTAATTACTTTACAAATATCATTAGTGACATTTATGTTCTTAGGATAATGCGTATCATTAGAAATAATATCAGATCCTAGAGCGACAACAGGTTCTCCAGCAGAAATTGATTTTTGAACTTCCGAATGTATCTGTAAATACTTTTCTAACATGAGATTAACTCCTTTAAAGTTTTTTCTATGCTTTCTATTGATAAGTTTGGATTTACAGCTGATTTATGAGATAAAGTTAAAATTGAGGCAGCCACAGAAAGCTCTGTAGAATATTTCAAATCAAATTTGTTTAAGTAGCTGTAAACAATTCCAGACATAAATGCATCTCTTGATCCTGTAACACTAACTGTATCGATGCTTAAATCCTTTATATGTATAATATTTTTACCATCAGATGAAAAAATATTATTTTTATCAAGATTTATAAAAACTCTTTTTATTCCTTTGCCTAAAAAATAGTTAAAACACATATGTAAGTCATTTTCATTAGAAATCTTAATATCTGATAAAATCTCTGCTTCCTTTTGACTTAAACTTATAGCTTCGAACCTTCCAAGGAAATTTTTAATTCTAATACACTTTGATGAAGAAACTATATCAACAAAGATTGGAATATTTGTATAAGTTTTTGTAATAAAGTCTATTGTATCTTCAGATAAATTTGTATCAATTACTATAGCCAACGAATCACTTATTGGCAAATGTTTAGAATTAATAAAAGGGATATCTAATTTATCTATGATATCCATATGGGAAATAGCAATATTCATATCATTTGAATTATTAAGAATAGATACATAAATTGATGTTGATTCTTCATTTGATATATAGCAATCATCTACGTCTATACCGTAATTTTTACACTCGGATAAGATTGTATTTCCGTATAAATCATTTCCTATTGCAGAAATAAGCTTTGTATTAATTCCTAATCTACAAATATTTTCTGCTATGTTTCGTCCAGCACCACCAACTGAAATATTAACCTTGCCTGGAGTAGAGTCATACATTATAAGTGGATTAGTTGGTATACCTACTATATCTATATTAGACCCTCCAATAACAGTTATATAATTATCTTTTTTTAAAATATAACCTTTTCCCTTAATATAACCTTTCTTCATGAGGTTAGTTATATGTACAGCTACAGAAGATCGTGTTATACATAGTATATCAGCTAACTCTTTTTGCGAAATCATAGGGTTTGTTTTTAGTATATCTAAAATTTCTTTTTCTCTATCAGTCATATTATCACCTAAAAATAAAAATTTGTTTCAAAATATGTTATCACCATATTTTCTATTTTTCAACAAAAAAATGTTTTATATTCTTTCAGAAGGAACAAAAATATTCTAAGGACATATTATGTATTAAGATAATTTTTATTTGGGAGGACAGTTATGAGAATAGGGGATGTAGTAGCTAGAAAATCTTATAATAAGGATATTATATTTAAAATAGAAGCTTTTAGCATAGATGAGAATAATAAAAAAATAGCGATATTAAAGGGTATAGCATTTAGAATTGTAGCAGATGCATATTTAGATGATTTAGAAATAGTGCAACTGCCTGATATGAATGATATTTTAATAGATAGAAATGTTGAAAATTTATTGTATAGATCAGTAAAAAAGGCAAAAGAAAGACAGAAAAAAAATATGAGGGGAATACCAAAGGCGCAAGCTAATGCTAATGTTTATGGAATACCTGGGAAGGTATTGCAAATAGATGGAGATAAAGAATATTTAAAGATATGCTTAGATGTATACACTCAGCTTGGGATTCCAGCTGTAGGAGTTGCTATACCTGAGCAAAACCAATATAAAGAGGTAAGAGCCCTTCTAGAAAAACATAATCCAGATATATTGGTTATAACAGGTCATGATGCTCTTTCATCTAAGAAAGGAAATACGAAGGATATAAATAATTATAAAAACTCTCTAAATTTTATAAAAGCAGTTAAAGAGGCTAGAAAATGGGAACCTAATTTTGATAGCCTTGTAATATTTGCAGGAGCATGTCAATCTAATTATGAGCAAATAATAAAGGCAGGGGCTAATTATGCAAGTTCGCCTGGGAGAATAATGATACACGCATTAGATCCAGTATTTATAGTTGAAAAGATAGCTTGTTCAAGAATAGATGTAGTAGTACCTATAGATGAGGTTATAGAACAAACTGTAACTGGATATAAGGGGATTGGAGGATCAGAAACTAGAGGTAAATTTAGATGGGCTATGCCAAAAACAATATTATATTAAAAAAAAAGTAATATTATACTGTATTCTTAAAAAATACTATTGACTTTTCTATTAAAAATATATAAAATTATTAGTTTAAACGTTTGACAATATACTGTTTTTATGGTATTATGTAAACATACAAACGTTTAAAAGAAGGTGATATTGTGGCTACAGTTCAGACGCTAGATAAGATCAGGCTAAGTTTGGAAAGACATTTAGGAAAGAAGATAATATTAAAGGCTAACAAGGGGAGAAAACAAGTTATAACAAGAAGAGGAGTACTTGAAAAAGTTTATCCAAGTGTTTTTGTTGTAAGGCTAGATGATAGTCAAAATGGATACTCAAGGGTATCATATAGCTATTCAGATTTATTGACAGCAAATGTTAAATTACAAGTATATAAAGATAGAGATAAAGATAAGTTAAATGTAAGTTAAAATTATACCTATTAAAAATAGGTGTAATTTTTTTTTTGTTCTTTAAATATAAATATAATGTGATAACTTATATATTTAAACAGGGGGGACAAATTATGGAATTAATAAAAGATGTTATAAAAATTGATAACAGGATTGACTTTGGAAAATTTCAAACATTTATAGAATCAGAAGCAGTAGTGCCAGACAAAAAATCAGACGTATATGATATAGTAAAAACAGAGGGGTACATAGCTCTCAAAAAAATAGAAGTTGCTGATGGAAAGATAGTGTGCAGAGGAAGCTTTAATTATAATGTAATATATATTACAGATGATAAAAATACTGTATCAAATGTAGATGGTAAAATAGACATAAATGAAGTTATTGATAAAGATAATATAACTCAAGACATGGAATATATGTTATATCCAGAAATAGAGCATGTAGATTGTACAATAATGAATGAAAGAAAAATTAGAGTAGGTGCTCTTATAAATATTAAGGGAAGTCTATTCGAAAAACAAAGATTAGATATAGTAAAAGATGTATCACAAGTAGAAGGGATACAAAAACATAGAAAAGAAGTTAATTATCAAGATATTGTGGGTATAGAAAAGTCTGAGAGTGTAATAAGGGATACTATAACTATAAATACAGAGGAAGTACAATCAATTATAAGTATAAATCCATATGTAAGAATAAAAGAAAGTAGAGTCAGTGACAATAAAGTCATTATAGGAGGAGTATTAAATATAAATCCACTTGCTTGTACTTATGATGGAGATCTTGTTGAATTGGACAGAGTAGATATTGATTTTACTCAATTTATAGAAGTTCCTGGTGTTTGTGATGGTATGATAGAAGAAACATTGCTATCAATAGGAGATTTTAATTATATATTTAAACAAAACAATGAAAGTAACACAGGTATACTAGAGGTTGATTGTACAATTAGTAGTAAGGTTAAAGTTACAGATGAAGTGACAAGAGAAGTATTACAAGATGCTTATTCTCCACAAAAAATAATTAAGTTTGATCACCGATTAATAGAACTAAATAAAGTATTGTTAAGCGACACTGAAAGTTTTGTGGTTAGAGAGACAATAAAAAATGATAATGAAGATATACAAATAAAAGATATTGTAAGTGTTTGTCCGTCAATATCTATTGAAAATTCATATGTAGAAGATGGTAAAAGTATAATTCAAGGTATAATAAAATTAGATATATTGTATGTTCCTGTTGAAGGTTTAAGATTAGTTTATAAGATAAGTGAAGAAATACCTTTTGAACATGATATGGAAATTGATAACTTAACAGATACATCTACTGTATTTAATACAGTGTGTATTGAAAAAATAGAAGCAGATTTAAATAGAGATCAAATAGATATATCTATAAAGGTAAAAAGATTTATCGAAGCAATAGACAAGAAATCTGAAAGTTTTATAATTAAGGGAGAGGATCATGGAGAGTACGATTTATCAAAAGCTCCAAGTATTATAGTATATATATGTAAAGAAGGAGATAATCTTTGGAATATAGCTAAAAAATATAATACAACAGAAGAAGAAATTGCTGAACTTAATGATTTAAAATGCGATGAACCTCTTAAACCAGGAAAGTGTTTAATATTAGAGAAAAAAGTAGTTTTAGTAGACTAAAATTATATAAAAATAAAATAATAGGGTGTTATAATACCCTATTATTTTATTTTTTGTAGTATAATATTTATGACTGGGAATGCATTATACGATATACAAAGGAGGCTAAAATGAATTCTATAGAGTTAAAAAGCAGGGCAAAAATAAATTTATCAATAGATGTCCTAGGGAAAAGAGTGGATGGATATCATTTAGTCGAAATGATAATGCAGACAATAGACCTGTACGACATCATTAAAATAAAAGAATTAGAAACTGAAGAAATAATTATAAAAAGCAATACTTCAGACATACCATTAAATGAAGATAATATAGTTTATAAAGCCGCAGAATTAATTAGAGATAACTTTAATATAAAAAAAGGTATAGAGATTTTTATAGAGAAAAATATACCTATAGCAGCAGGAATGGCTGGAGGTAGTTCAAATGCAGCAGCGATATTAGTGGGGCTTAATAAGCTTTGGAATTTGAATTTATCAGAAAAAGAATTAAAGGAACTTGGATTTAAACTAGGAGCAGATGTACCATTTTGTATAGTAGGTAAGGCAGCTTTAGCACAAGGTGTAGGAGAGGAACTTACATATATTAAGGGGTTACCAGATGATATAAGTATATTAGTTTGTAAACCTGAATTATTTGTGTCGACTAAAGAAGTGTACGAGGGATTAGACTTAAAGAATATTAATATTAAGCCAGATAACAAGTATTTAATAAACTGCTTAGAAAATAATGAAATAGAATTATTATCTAAAAATATGGTGAATGTTCTTGAAACGGTAACTAGTAAAAAACATAAAGAGATAAGTGATATTGAAAAGATTATGAATAAAAATAAAGCATTAGGATCTATGATGAGTGGGAGTGGACCAACTGTATTTGGACTTTATAAAAATGAAGAAGATGCTTTAAAAGGGAAAAGAGAGTTATTAAAAAAATATAAACAAGTTTATGTGGTAAAGAGTAGTGAGAAAGGAGTTGAAATTAATGGATAATTTAACTAAATTAAATTTAGATGATTATAAGCCATTAAGGGATGTAGTATTTGAAAATTTAAGAGAAGCTATATTAGAAGGCAAATTAAAACCAGGTCAAAGATTAATGGAAGTACAGCTTGCAGAACAATTAGGTGTAAGTAGAACACCAGTTAGAGAAGCCATAAGGAAGCTAGAGTTAGAAGGTCTAGTTGTTATGCTACCTAGAAAGGGTGCATATGTGGCAAATATGTCTTTAAAAGATGTAATAGATGTACTTGAAGTGAGAGCTAGCTTAGAAGGATTATCTGCATCTCTAGCAGCAGAAAGAATAAGTGATATAGACTTAAAAAGATTAAAAAAAATAGCTGAAGAATTTAAAGAAAGTACAATAAATGCAGATATTGAAACTTTATTAAAAAAAGATGTCGAATTTCATGAATGTATATTTAAGGCAGCAAATAATAAAAAATTAACTCAAGTAATAAATTCTTTATGGGAGCAAGTTTATAGATTTAGAGTAACATATATATCTGATTATGATTCATCTCTAAGTATAGTTGAGGAACATAAAAATATATTATCAGCTATTGAAAAAGGAGATTGTGAATTAGCAAAAAAATATGCTACAGAACATATAGAAAAAGCAGAGCAATTTATGATAGATAAAGCTGTAAGTCATAAAGGTTTATAGAGAAGGGAAACCTTCTTTTTTTATTGCAATAAATTTTATTTTTATTGATCTTAAATACTATCTAGCTATATAAAAAGTAAATTTTTAATTGAATAAATAATTAAAAATTGGAGATACTCAAATTAGAAAAATATTTAGGGGGATAAAAATAATGAAAGTGAGAATAATAAAAGCTAGATTGGTAATTCTAATTTTAAGTTTAATAGCCATTATTTCGATAATGTCTATATCTATAAAAAGTGAAGCTGATAAGATAGATAATATTAGTGAAAGTTATAAAGAAAAATTAATAAGATTTCATGTTATAGCAAATAGTGATACAGAAGAAGATCAAGAATTAAAACTAAAGGTAAGAGATAAAGTTATAAGTTATCTACAACCAAAGTTAGAAAATTCAAGTAGCATAGAGGAAAGTGAAAAAATTATAACTAATGAGTATGATAATTTACAAGAAATAAGTAGAGAAACTATTTTAGATAATGGATATGATTATGATGTAAAAGTAGGTATAGAATATAGTAATTTTCCAACAAAGCAATATTCTAATGTAGTACTACCTGCAGGAGAGTATAAGGCTTTAAAGGTGGTAATAGGTGAAGGAAAAGGGAAAAATTGGTGGTGCGTTATGTTTCCTCCACTATGTTTTGTAGATGAAGAAAATGGAGTAATCGATAAGTCTACAGATGATAAGTTACAATCTGTATTAGATGAGGAAGAATATAAGTTGATTACAACTAAAAACAAAGAAGAAGGAAATGTTGTTAAATTTAAATTTAAAATAGTTGAAGTAGTAAAAGACATATTCTAATTATCAATTAAAAAGGAGTGAATTCAACCATGGATAGGTGCTATAAATTTATAGTGTCTCTGCTAGTTTTTATAAGTGTAATTGTTCCTTCGAATAATGTTTTAGCAGAAGGCAACGATTTGGAAGATAAGCCAGTACCAGCAGTTAAAACAAATTCAAAGGAAGAAAGAAAAGCTGTAATAAACTTAACTAGTGAAGAAATATTACTATTGTCAAAACTAGTAACTAGTGAAGCTAGAGGTGAGAGCTATGAAGGTCAAGTTGCAGTGGCAGCCGTGGTAATTAATAGAGTAAAAGATTCTAGATTTCCTAACTCTATAGAAGATGTTATATATCAAAAAAATGCTTTTTCTGTTGTAAAAAATGGAACTATAAACATGAACCCAACAGATGAGGCATATAAAGCAGCACAAGACGCTCTATATGGATCGGATCCGACTGAAAAGGCTGTATATTTCTGGAATCCCAAAATTTCTACATGTAAATGGATACAGACACTAAATCCTCACATGAGGATAGGTAATCACGTTTTTGCTAAATAAGACTAATATATAATAAAAATAAAGAAGCTAAGCTTCTTTATTTTTTTGCAAAAATACACTATAATAATCACTTAGATAAGAAAATGAATATAATAAAAAATTAATAATATAATTCTTAAATAGAAGGGACAAAAAATATGAATAAACTTAATGTAGCTTTAATATTTGGTGGAAAATCAGGAGAGCATGAGGTTTCATTATCATCAGCTGCTTCTATATATGAAAATATAAACAAAGATAAATATAATGTTTTTACTATAGGTATAACTAAAGAAGGAACATGGTTATATTATGATGGAAATGCAGAAAATATAAAGAATGGAAAATGGGTTGAACTAGCAAATAAAAATGTAGAAATAAACTTAGTTCCTATGGGTAACAAAGAAGTTGGTTTATTATTTGAAGATGGAAGCATACAAAAAATAGATGTACTTTTCCCAGTATTACATGGACCATATGGTGAAGATGGAACAATACAAGGTTTATTTGAAATAAGCCAAATACCATATGTAGGATGTGGGGTTCTTGCTTCAAGTACAGGTATGGATAAGCTTATCTGTAAGACTATATATTCAGAAATTGGCTTACCACAAGTTAATTATTGCTCTACAAATAGATGGACATTTAGACAAAATCAAGAAGAAGAGCTGAATGAAATAGAAAGTAAATTAAATTACCCTATATTTGTAAAGCCTGCTAATTTAGGTTCAAGCGTAGGTATTTCTAAAGTTACAAACAGAGAAGAGCTTTTATCGGGGATAAATGAAGCCTTAATATATGACTCTAGAATAGTTTTAGAGCAAGGTATAGATGCAAGAGAAATAGAAGTTGCAGTATTAGGTAATGATGAAGTTAAGGCTTCTATAGCAGGTGAAATTAAACCAGCTAAGGACTTCTATGATTATGAAGATAAGTACATTAATGGTGCATCAACATATGATATACCAGCTAAAATAAGTGAAGCTGATATGGAAAAAATAAGAACTATGGCGATAAAAGCATTTAAATCTTTAGATGGAAAAGGACTTTCAAGGGTAGACTTCTTTATAGATAAATATTCAGGTGAAATATTTATAAATGAGATAAATACATTACCAGGGTTTACAAATATAAGTATGTATCCTAAAATGTGGGAAGCTACAGGATTAGAATATTCTAATCTTATAGATAAACTTATAGAGTTAGCATTAGATACAAAAAAGTAAAGTAGGTGTTAATATGGATAATAGACCTATAGGTGTATTTGACTCAGGTTTAGGTGGATTAACTGTTTTAAAAGAGATTATAAAAGTTTTACCTAATGAAAATATAGTATATTTTGGAGATACAGCGAGAGTTCCATATGGGCCAAGGTCTAAGGAAGCTATAATAAAATATACTTTTCAGGCTATAAACTTTTTAATGTCTAAAAATGTAAAAGCTATTGTTATAGCATGTAATACAGCAACTGCAAGAAGCTTAAAAGAAGCACAATCAAAATATAATATACCTATAATAGGTGTAATAGAAGCAGGAGCAAGGACTGCTGCATACTCTACAAAAAATAAGATTGTAGGAGTAATAGGGACTGAAGGTACCATAAGTTCAAAATCTTATAATGTAGAAATAGAGAAGTTAGATAAAGATATTAAAATTGTATCAAAGGCATGTCCTTTATTTGTTCCGATAACAGAAGAAGGTTGGGCAAATACAGAAGTAGCGTATTTGACAGCTAAGGAATATCTGAAAGAATTGTTGGATCAAGGAATAGATTCTTTAGTTTTAGGATGTACACATTATCCAATATTAAAAAGAACTATAGGAAAAGTTGTTGGAGAGGAAATAAAATTAGTGAACCCAGCTAAAGAAACAGCGAAAGATTTATATGATATATTAGGAAAACAAGATATACTTAGAACTGTGAACAAAGATAATCCAATTTATGAGTATTATGTGTCCGATATACCAGAAAAATTCGCTAGTATAGGACAACAATTTTTAAAAAGAGACATGGATGATGTTAAGAAAATAGAAATACAAAAATACTAAATGATTAAATTATATAAACTTTAGATATAATAATATCTAAAGTTTATATTTTTAGAAGGAGAATTTACTATGGATGTAAAAATCAATATAAGCACTATTCAGTATGATGAACATAGTAAGATAGATACTATCAATATAAGCACAATAGGAACATTACACAAAAAAAATAACGATGTTTATTTGATGTATAAAGAAAATCATGAAGGAGTAGAAGTTACTACAAGTATGAAGATCTCAGAAAAAGAGATAACAATAAAAAGATTTGGAGGAAGTAACTCTACGATGGTTTTTGAACAAGGTAAAACTCATACTACGAAATATAGAACACCATATGGTTTATTTAATATAGAGACTTATACAAGATATTTAGATATAAATGTAGATGATAGTAAACCTATTAAAATTGATTTAGATTATGATATAAAAGTTAATGATATATTCAATGGAAGAAATAAAATAGGGATAAATGTCGAAATATAATACGGATATTAATATAATGAATACAAATTTTATAAAGGTAGTTAAAATACTACCTTTTATTTAATTTATTTGGTATTATTATATCTATATAAACTTTTATATCCATAATTAAAATTGATACAAGGGTTTATAGTTTTTTTATAGAAACTATAGTAAATGTTAATAAAAATAGTAATGAGGGATAATTATGATATTTGAAAAAGTACTAAGTACTATCAATAAACATGAATTAATACAAAAGGGTGATAAGATTGTAGTTGGTCTATCAGGTGGACCAGATTCTGTTTGTTTATTACATATTTTAAGTAGACTAAAAGAGGAATTGGACTTAGAAATTTACGCAGCTCACTTAAATCATCAAATAAGAGGAATAGAAGCTCAAAAAGATGCTTTTTATATTTCTAAACTTTGTGAAGAGATGGGAATTACTTTCTTTATAAAGTCTATAAATGTTCCAGAATACTGTGAAAAAAATGGTGTATCAATAGAAGAAGGAGCAAGAAAGCTTAGATATGAAATGTTCTATGAGATAAAAAATAATACTAGAGCTAATAAAATAGCGATAGGTCATAACTTAAATGATCAAGCTGAAACTATTTTAATGCGTATGATGAGAGGTACTGGTCTTCAAGGTCTAAAGGGAATAGAATATATTAGAGATGGTGTTATAATTAGACCTATTTTAGATATTGAGAGAAATGATATAGAAGAATATTGTAAACAAAATAAGTTAAATCCTAGAATAGATAAAACAAATTTAGAAAGTATCTATACTAGAAATAAAATTAGGTTAGAACTTATACCGTATATGAAGGATAATTTTAACTCTAATATAATAGAATCTATAGTAAGGATGGGAAATAGCTTAAGAAGTGACAATGATTATATTGAAAGTGAAGCTTTAATTAAATTCAAAGAAGTGTCTAATATAAACAGTGATAGTGTAGAGCTTAACTTAAAGTCTTATATTAATTTACATAATTCAATGAAAGTAAGGATCTTAAGGAATTCGATTAAACACATACTAGGAGATACTAACTTTATAGACCAAAGACATATAGATGATATTATAGAACTAGAGGATGAATCTAAAATTGATAAGGTAATAAATCTGCCTAGAGGTATATATGTATATAGGAAAAAAGATAGCATAATATTAACCAATAAAGAAATAGTTATTGAAGAAATAGATTTTTGCTATAATATACCTAGTAATGGATTTATTAAAGTCAAAGAAATAGGTACAGTTATCGAAACACAGGTAGTAAGTATAGACAAATATAAAAGAAGTAAATCAGATAAATCATGTAAGTGGTTTGATTTCAATAAGATAAAAGGGGGTATAGTTGTAAGGAACAGAAGATCAGGAGATAAAATAAAACTTTCTGGAGGAAGTAAAAAAATTAAAGATTTATTTATTGACATAAAAATACCTAAAGAAGATAGATGTAAGGTTCCTGTTATTGCCGATGAGCAAGGAATATTAAGTGTTGGCAATTTTAGAAACAGTGAAAATTACAAAGTTGATGCAGAAACAAAAGAAGTCTTAAAGGTAAGCTTTAAGAAATTATAGAATAAAAACAACGTATGAAAGGAGGGCTTCTTTTGAACAAACTTTTAAAAGGAGCAGGTTTCTATCTGCTGATTTTCATAATCATAGTAGGGATAGTTCAATTTTCAGGTAATCCAACAGAGCAAGTGGATAAATTAGAGTTTTCTAAAGTTTATCAGGAGCTTACAGACGGAAATATATCAAGTATACACTTTATAAGTGATACTGCAGTAGAAGGGGTTATTAAGAATACAAAGAAAAAATTTACATCTTACATACCTAAGGAAGTAATGGGGAATAAATTTGCTGATGAAGTATTAGATCAAGCAATGGATGGGAAATTAGTTGTTGGAGGAGAAGCAAAACCATCGACACCTTGGTTTATAGATATGCTACCAACTATAATTTTAATATTCCTTATGTTAATACTTTGGTTTGTATTTATGAATCAGTCTCAAGGTGGAGGCGGAAAAGTTATGAGCTTTGGCAAGTCAAAAGCTAAGGTGCATAAAGATGATGAAAAAACTAGAGTGACATTTAGAGATGTAGCAGGACTTACAGAAGAAAAGGAAGATTTGCAAGAAGTCGTAGATTTCTTAAAAAATCCAAAAAGATATATTGATTTAGGAGCAAGAATACCTAAGGGTATACTTATGGTAGGACCTCCAGGGACAGGTAAAACTTATTTATCAAGAGCAGTGGCTGGAGAAGCTGGCGTACCATTCTTTAGTATAAGTGGTTCAGACTTCGTTGAAATGTTTGTTGGGGTAGGTGCCTCAAGAGTTAGAGACTTGTTTGAACAAGCTAAGAAAAATGCACCAGCTATCATATTTATAGATGAAATAGACGCTGTAGGTAGAAAAAGAGGTGCAGGTCTTGGTGGAGGACATGATGAAAGAGAACAAACTCTGAATCAGTTACTAGTAGAGATGGATGGATTTGGTGTTAACCAAGGAATTATAATAATGGCTGCAACAAATAGACCAGACATACTAGATCCAGCATTATTAAGACCAGGTAGATTTGATAGAGAGATAGTTGTTGGTGCTCCAGATGTTAAGGGAAGAGAAGCAATATTTAAAGTTCACTCTAAGAATAAACCTTTAGCTGAAGATGTTAAGCCAGATGTTTTAGCAAGAAGAACTCCAGGATTTACTCCTGCAGATATAGAAAATATAATGAATGAAGCTGCAATATTAACAGCTAGAAGAAGAGATAAAAAAATACACATGGAAACTATAGAGGAAGCTATAACAAAGGTTATGGTTGGTGTAGCTAAGAAATCTAGAGTTATAAGTGAAAAAGATAGAAAACTTACAGCTTACCATGAAGCTGGTCATGCGATTTGTATGCATGTACTTAATCATGTAAGTCCAGTGCATCAAGTAACGATAATACCAAGAGGTAGAGCTGGTGGATTTACAGAACCTCTTCCAAAAGAAGATCAAATGTATGGTACAAAACTAGAAATGGAAGAAACTATAGTAATGGCACTTGGAGGAAGGGTAGCTGAAGAATTAGTCATAGAAGATATTTCAACAGGTGCTTCTAATGACTTAGAGAGAGTAACTTCTATTGCTAGAGCTATGGTTACTAAATACGGTATGAGTTCAAAACTTGGGCCTATGGTATTTGGAGACTCTGATGATGAAGTATTCTTAGGAAATAGCTTCGCTACAAAGAGAAATTATTCAGAAGAAGTTGCTTCTGAAATAGATAAAGAAGTAAGACGTATAGTAGATAAAGCTTATAGAGAGTGTAGACATATATTACAAGAAAATATGAGTAAGTTAGATTATGTTGCCAAAGCATTATTAGTATATGAAACTTTAGACTCAGATCAATTTATTAAAGCATTTGATGAAGAATTATCTTTAGAAGTAGATATGAACTCAGATGATAAAAAAGCTTCGTATAATGATAAAGAGGAAGCACTTACTGAAGAAGTAAGAAAAATAGATCCTAAAGATGCTAAAGATATGAAAGAAGACAACGTTGTTGAGCTGAAAAGAGATTATAAAGATAAAGAATAAGAGGGAACCCTAGAAATAGGGTTCTTTTTCATGCTGTTATGACATGAGCAAAGCCAATTTTTGATAAAATACAACTTAAATAATAGGAATGTAAAAACATATGTTGTATAATTACATATAAAATATAAGAGCGGTGAGGTGGCAATGAGAAAAAAAATTATAAATATAATATTAGATAATAATAGAGAATTTATTTCAGGAGAAGAAATATCTAAACAATTAGGAATTTCTAGAAGTGCCGTATGGAAACATATTAAATCGTTAAAAGAAGAAGGTTATAATATAGAATCTATTAACAAAAAAGGATATAGACTAAAGGAGAAACCGAAAGATTTATTGAGTTCACAGAATATAGCTCATGAGTTAAATACAAAGTTTTTAGGTAAAAGTATTTTCCATTTTGAAACTATAGATTCAACAAATACCTATGCAAAAAAAATTGCATCAGAAGAAGTTGATGGTACAGTAGTAATAAGTGAAGAGCAAACATTAGGAAGGGGAAGATTGGGAAGAATATGGGATTCTAAAGCTTATGAAGGGATATGGATGAGCATAATACTAAAGCCTAATATATTACCTTATAGAACTCCATTTTTGACTATAATAGCAGGGGCTAGTATAGCAAATGCTTTAAATAATCTAGGGGTAAGTGTAGGTATTAAGTGGCCGAACGATATAATTTTAAATGGTAAAAAGCTTTGTGGAATTTTAACTGAATTATCAGCTGAGATAGAAAGGGTAAACTATATTGTATTGGGAATTGGTATGAATGTAAAAAATTTAAACTTCCCGAATGAAATAGAAAATATTGCGACCTCTTTATGTAAAGAAGGATACGACTTATCTCGGGTTGATATTGTGAGAGAAATTTTATGTGAGTTAGAGAAAAATTATTTAGAATTTATAAAAAATGAAAATAGAGAGAAGATAATAGATACATATAAGAAATACTCTGTAGTCTTAGGTAAGAATATATTTGTTATAAAGAATGATGATAGAGAATTAGTAGAATGTGTAGATATAAATATAGATGGGAATTTAATTGTTAAAAAATCTAATGGAGCTATAAAAGAAGTTATGTCTGGTGAAGTTTCAGTAAGAGGAGAAAATGGATATGTATAATAATATACTGGATGTAAAAGGATTAAAAGTTGGACAAGTTCAAGATGAAGATGGATTAACGGGTTGCACTGTTGTAATTTGCGAAGAAGGTGCCGTATGTGGAGTTGATGTAAGAGGTTCAGCTCCTGGAACTAGAGAAACAGACTTACTAGATCCAATTAACATGATTCAAAAGGTGCATGCTGTAGTTCTTTCTGGAGGATCTGCATTTGGACTTGAATCCACATGTGGTGTTAGTCAGTATTTAGAGGAAAAAAATATAGGGTTTGATGTGAGTGTTGCTAAAGTACCGATAGTAGTAGGAGCAGTATTATTTGATTTAGCAGTAGGAAATCCTAAGTGTAGGCCTAATAAAAAGATGGGGTATAAAGCATGTGAAGTAGCTAGTGATACTGTTTTAAAACAAGGAAATTTTGGGGCAGGATGCGGGGCTACAGTAGGAAAAATAAAAGGACCTGAATACGCAATGAAGGGTGG
The DNA here is from genome assembly GCF_014323405.1 of Romboutsia faecis. Taxonomy (GTDB): domain Bacteria; phylum Bacillota; class Clostridia; order Peptostreptococcales; family Peptostreptococcaceae; genus Romboutsia_E; species Romboutsia_E faecis. The sequence continues at coordinate 48,486 of NZ_JACRWE010000012.1, forward strand.
AATAGGAAGTTACTCAATAAAATTAGAAAATGGCCTAGTTGTATCTGCATTAATTGCTGTAAATGCATTTGGTGATGTATATGAAGATGGTAATGTAATAGCAGGAGTGCTAGATGACACTAAGACTAGAGTTCTAAATAGTTACGAACTTATGAAACAGGGGATTAATAAAGGTGGATTTAGTATAGATAATACAACTATAGGTATTGTTGCGACAAATGCTAAACTAGATAAAGCTGGATGCAAAAAAATATCTCAGATGGCTCATGATGGATATGCGAAAGCTATATTCCCGATTCACACTCCTCATGATGGAGATACTATATTTACAATGGCTACAGGTGAGATAGAAACGGATATAACCTTATTAGGTTCAATAGCAGCTGAAGTTGTTGAAAAGAGTATTATTAATGCTATAAAAAATGCTTCAGATGTAAAAAATATATTATCATATAAAAATATTCCGATATTACAAGTTTAGTTGACAAGAATATACCCTATTGATAAAATTATTTGTGTTACAGCTGGCATCCTAATTTCAGGAGCCTGACTAATATCAAAAATGTATGTGTAACAAAACAAACTTAATAAAATTTAGAAGTCCGGCATCTTTATGAGCTGGAACGGAGGTGTATTTTTATGGTGAATTCACAAGTAGCAACAAGAAAGAAAGTAAATGTCAAAAGGATGACTATAATAAGTTTACTTTCAGCAATATCGATTATGCTATCGATGATTCCTCAAGTAGGGTATATACAGATAGGACCTATAGCCATAACTACAATGTGTATACCAGTAATAATTGGTGGGATTATGGAAGGTCCCATAGCAGGTGCAAGTATAGGGTTTATATTTGGTATAACTAGTATGTTTAGAGCTTTAATGGGTCTAGCAGGACCTACTGGTTTTGTATTTATGAATCCATTGGTGTCGGTATTACCAAGAGTTCTAATAGGAGTAGTTGCATACTATTCATTTAAAATGTCTATGAAATTAATAAAAAACACATATGTAGCTGGTTGTATATCTGGTGCATTAGCGTCTATAATCAATACAGTAGGTGTTTTAAGTATGATATATGTTCTTTATGCTGCAGAATATGCAGTGGCATTAGAGAAAAGCCCAGGTGCAGCAAAAGCGCTTTTAATAGGAGTGGCAACAACGAATGGTATAGCAGAAGCCTTGGGTGGGGCTTTAGTTGTATCAGCTGTAGTTGCTGTACTAAAGAAAAGTAAAAAATAGAAAGAAGGTTAACATAAATGCTTTTAGTATTCGACGTTGGAAATACAAATATGGTATTAGGTATATACAAAGATAATGAATTAATCAAGGATTGGAGAATAAACACAGATAAAGAAAAAACTTCTGATGAATATGGAATATTAATAAGTAGCTTATTTAAATATGAAGATATAGAGATGAGTGAAATAAAGGATGTTATAATATCATCGGTTGTGCCAAATGTAATGCATTCTCTTGAAAACTTTTGTATTAAATATTGTAAAAAGCAACCATTAATAGTAGGGCCAGGAATAAAAACTGGTTTAAATATAAAATATGATAATCCGAAACAAGTTGGGGCGGATAGAATTGTAAATGCTGTTGCGGGTATAGAGAAGTATGGGTACCCATTGATATTAGTTGATTTTGGAACAGCAACAACATTTTGTGCTATATCTGAAAGAGGTGAATACCTAGGGGGAACAATTGCTCCGGGTATAAAAATATCTAGTGAAGCTTTATTCCAAAGAGCATCTAAGTTACCAAGAGTCGAGTTACTAAAGCCTGGAACAACAATTTGTAAATCTACAGTTACTGCAATGCAGTCTGGAATAATATATGGTTATGTAGGTTTAGTAGATAAAATAATATCTATGATGAAACATGAATTGAATTGTGAAGGTATTAAGGTTGTAGCTACGGGTGGACTTGCTAATCTTATAGCTTCTGAAACTGATAGCATAGATAATGTAGATAAGTTTTTAACTTTAGAAGGATTAAAGGTTATATACGAAAAAAATAAAGAATAGATTAAAGAGGAATTGGAGAAGAAATCCAGTTCCTTTTTTGTGATAAAGTAGATATACTTATTTGAATAAATAGTTGTCATAAGCTAAGAGGTATATTAGTTTTAATTAATGAACAAAATTTAAAATAAAAATGGTATAATTGACAAGTTTATAATAATATAGTTTGTGGTAATTATTTAATATTTATAAAAATAGATAAAAAGATTATTTAAATTAATAATAATATATCAGAGTGAGGAGAAACATAATGAAAATAGGGAATGTCGAGTTAAAAAACAAAGTATTCTTATCACCTATGGCAGGCGTTACAGACCTTCCTTTTAGGTTAATATGTAAAGAACAAAATTGTGGTATGCTATACACAGAGATGATAAATGGAAAAGCTCTATGTTATGACGATGAAAATACTAAAAAAATGTTAAAGATAGAAGATGAAGAACATCCAGTTGCAGTTCAAATATTTGGATCAGATCCGGAATTTATGGGAAGAGCAGCAGAAATAATGAATGCATATCCAAATGAAATACTTGATATAAATATGGGATGCCCTGCTCCTAAGGTTGTTAAAAATGGAGATGGATCAGCTTTAATGAGAAATCCTAAACTTGCAGAAGAAGTATTAAAATCAGTAGTGAAAAATTCAACGAAGCCAGTAACTTTAAAAATAAGAAAAGGTTGGGATGACAATAGTGTTAATGCTGTAGAAATAGCGAAGATAGCAGAAGCGAGTGGTATAAGTGCATTAGCTATACATGGAAGAACTAGAGAACAATACTACTCAGGAAAAGCTGATTGGGATATAATAGCTGAAATAAAGAATGCAATAAATATACCTGTAATAGGAAATGGGGATGTATTCACAGTAGAAGATGCAAGAAATATGTTAGACAAAACAGGTTGTGATGCTATAATGATAGGTAGAGGTGCTCAAGGTAACCCATGGATATTTAAAAGAATAAATCATTATATGGAGACTGGTGAGATACTACCGGAGCCAACTTTAGAAGAGAAAATAAATACAGCTGTAAAACATTTAAATCTTGCAGTAAGAGAACATGGAGAATATGTGGCTGTTAGAGAGATGAGAAAACATATAGCATGGTATTTAAAAGGACTTAAAGGGTCAGCTAAAGTAAGAGATGAAATTAACAAAATAACTAGTTATGAAGAAGTTGTAAGTAGGCTTAATGAGTACATGGAAGATGCCTTGACATTAGTATAATAGTGACTTATAATATACCGCATAATAAAATAGATATAAAGAATTTTAAAATATATGGAAATTCTTAATTTTACAAAGGAGTTGTGGGGTTATGGAACAAAAAAATGAAATACTTTTAACTCAAGAAGGTTATGACAAGTTAGAAGAAGAAGTTGAATTACTGAAGACAGTTAGAAGAAAAGAAGTTGCTGAAAGAATAAAGGTAGCTATATCTTTTGGAGATTTATCTGAAAATGCTGAGTACGATGAAGCTAAAAATGAACAAGCTCAAGTAGAAGAAAGAATAATGAAACTTGAAAATATGATAAGAAGAGCTGTTATCATAGATGAAAGTCAAATAGACGTTAATGTGGTTACTATAGGTTCTATAGTAAAAGTTAATGATGTAGAGTTTGATGAAGAAGTGGAATATACAATAGTGGGTTCTGCAGAGGCAGATCCATATGATGGTAAAATATCAAATGAGTCTCCAGTTGGAAAAGCTCTTTTAGGAAGAACTGTAGGAGATGAAGTAGATGTTCAAGTTCCAGATGGAACAGCGAAGTTCAAAATACTAGAAATAAGAAGATAATCTGGAGGAAGAAAAATGAATAAAGATCAACAAAATGAACTAGTTGAAGATCTTAGTGAAGTTCTTCAAGTAAGAAGGGATAAATTAGCTAAGCTACAAGAGATGGGAAGAGACCCTTTCCACCAAAGTAGATACGATAGAACAAGTAATTCTATGGCTATAAAAAACAACTTCGATGAAATGGAAGGAAAAATAGTTAAAATAGCTGGTCGTATAATGAGCAAAAGAATCCAAGGGAAAGCTGGATTTATAGACTTACAAGATCAAGAAGGTAGAATTCAATGTTATGTTAGATTAGATAGAATTGGAGAAGAAGAGTATTCAATATTCTCTACATATGATATAGGAGACATAATAGGTCTTGAAGGTGAAGTATTTAAAACTAAAAAAGAAGAGATATCTGTAAAAGCTAATAATGTAGTTTTATTAACAAAATCTCTTCAAATATTACCAGAAAAGTATCACGGATTAAAAGATCAAGATTTAAGATACAGACAAAGATATGTTGATTTAATAGTTAATCCAGAAGTTAAAAATGCTTTCTTAATAAGAACAAAAGCTCTTAAAGCGTTAAGATCATTCTTAGATGAAAGAGGTTTCTTAGAAGTTGAAACACCTATTTTAAACACTATAGCAGGTGGGGCAAATGCTAGACCATTCATAACTCATCATAATACGCTAGATATACCAATGTACTTAAGAATTGCTAACGAATTATACTTAAAGAGGTTAATAGTTGGTGGGTTTGATAAAGTATATGAAATGGGTAGAATGTTTAGAAATGAAGGTATGTCTGTAAAGCATAACCCGGAATATACAGCTATGGAGTTATATCAAGCATATGCTGATTATACAGATATGATGGATATAACAGAAAATCTTATATCTCATATGGCAGAAGTTGCTACAGGAAGCATGGTAGTAAATTATCAAGGTACTGAAATAGACTTTACTCCTCCGTGGAAGAGAATGACTATGGAAGAGTGTGTTAAGCAATATGCAGGTGTAGACTTCTCTACTATAAATACAGATGAAGAAGCTTTAGCAATTGCTAAAGAAAAAGGTATAGAGATAACTCCAGGTATGAGAAGAGGAGAAGTTATAAATGCTTTCTTTGAAGAATTTGGAGAAGATAAATTAATACAACCTACATTTATAACTCATCATCCAGTTGAAATTTCACCTCTTGCGAAGAGAAGTGTAGATGATCCAAGAAGAACAGATAGATTCGAAGCTTTCGCAAATGGATGGGAATTAGGAAATGCATTCTCTGAATTAAATGATCCAATTGACCAAAAAGGGAGATTTATGGATCAATTAAGAAAGAAAGAATTAGGTGATGATGAAGCTTGTGATATGGATGAAGACTTCATAAATGCACTAGAAGTAGGTTTACCTCCTACTGGTGGATTAGGAATAGGAATAGATAGAACTATAATGTTACTAACTAACTCTACTACTATAAGAGATGTATTATTATTCCCTACTATGAAACCAATAGAAACTAACAAAAAATCTGATGAAGAATAACTTTTATATAAAAAAAATCCGTGTATCGTTAAGATATATGGATTTTTTTTATAAATAAAATGAAAATAATTATCATGAATAAAGAATTATTAATAAAAATAATAGTTAAAAATGGTATTATATACTTTAACTTGATAAATAATAAAATATTATAGGTATATAAGAAGAAATTTTTATAAAGGAAAAAGGAATATCTAGTTAGAATAAAATAAAAAAGTATAAGTGGGGGGATCTGGATGTTTCAAATTATTAACTGGTTATGTTATATATGTGTAAGTTTTTTGGTGCTAGAAATAATGGTTTATTTATGTAAAGATGTAATAAAAGTGAGTAAATCTAATAAAAAAGGTAAAACTAAAAACATTGGAAATACAAGGTTTAAAAACAATAATCATATTTACAGTAATAAAATAGCAAAATAATTTTAAAAAAAGTATTGACCATATTAAAATAAGATGGTATAGTATTACTTGTCCTTGAGAAAAGGAAAACATGAAAGAAAAAAGATGAAAAAAGTCTTGACTAAGAAGGAAAAACTTGGTAAGATAAATGAGTCGAAAAAATGAACTTTGAAAATTAAACAGTAGGTTAATTTATAAAATTAATTCTTTATAAGGATTATTCGAAACAACCAAACAAAGCCAGATATATAACAGTATCTGAGCCCATCAACTTTTATTTGAGAGTTTGATCCTGGCTCAGGATGAACGCTGGCGGCGTGCCTAACACATGCAAGTCGAGCGATTTACTTCGGTAAAGAGCGGCGGACGGGTGAGTAACGCGTGGGTAACC
>NZ_JACRWE010000013.1 GCF_014323405.1 Romboutsia faecis
GATAAGATTTCCCACCGTAAGGGTAAGACCCCAGGAAGACTACCTGGTTGATAGGTCGGAGGTGGAAGTGCAGTAATGTATGTAGCTTACCGATACTAATAGGTCGAGGACTTGACCAAACTTAAATGATTAAATCATAAATGATATGCAGTTTTTAGAGTATTAACTCTGAATAACTTAATATAAGTTAATCGAAAGATTATGTGGTTACTATAGCAAAGAGGATACACCTGTTCCCATTCCGAACACAGAAGTTAAGCTCTTTAGCGCTGATGGTACTTGGGGGGCAACCTCCTGGGAGAGTAAGACGTAGCCACGTAATCTTTTTTTATTATATAAACTTAGTACACTAGCTGTAATATAAAAATACTATAGCGAGTACACTAAGTTTTATTTTTATTATAAAATTATGTTAAAATTTACAAATGAAATTGATATAATGTATACTATAAATGGGGATAGAAATTAAGAAATCATATGGAGGTTGCTATGGATATAGGAGTTATAGGGGTAAACCATAATTTAGCTCCAATAAGTGTTAGAGAAAAGGTGTCATTTACAGATACTAGAAAGATAGAAGCTATAAACTCCTTATTGGATAAAGATATTAGCGAAATTGTGATATTATCTACATGTAACAGAAGTGAAATATATATTAGATCGAATAATATAGAGGATAGAATTAAAATTGTAGAAGATTTTTATGAAGAATATTTTAATGAAAAAAATATAAAACCATATTTGTTTTCAAAATCAGGAAAGCAAGCTATAGATCATCTCTTTGAAGTTACTGCAGGATTAGACTCAATAGTATTAGGTGAAGACCAAATATTGGGTCAAGTAAAAGATGCACATGAGTTTTCTATGAAGTTAGGTGCCAGCAAAAAAGTTTTTAATAAACTATTTAGAGAAGCAGTAACAACATCAAAAGAAATAAAGAGTACAACCAAAATATCTCAGCAACCATTATCAATAAGTTACATAGGTATTAAGCTATTAAAAGATAAATTAGGTAGTTTAGAAAATAAAAATGCTCTAGTAGTTGGTTTTGGTAAAATGAGTAAACTAACTATGAATCATTTAAAAGAAGAAAAAGTAAATACGATATATTTAGCTAATCGAAGTCATGGAAAGTATGAAGATATAGGTGATGATTTTAGAAATGTTATCCCAATAGACTATAATAGTAGGTATGAAACCCTTAAAAATGTAGATATAGTTGTGAGTGCAACTGCATCACCACATACAGTATTAAAAGCTGAAGAAATTCCGAAACTAGATCATAAAATATTTATGATGGATATTGCTTTGCCTAGAGATATAGATTCTAAAATTAACGAATTTGAAAATATAGAGGTTTATGATATAGATGATTTAAAGAAGATACATGATGAAAATGATAGTAAGAGAAATGAACTAGCAATGATTGGACGCCAAACTATACATTCTAAAGTAGAGGAGTTTATAGAATGGCTAGATGTTGCAGATATAGATCCCACTATTCAGTCATTGAATGAAAAATGTTTTGAGATAAGACAAGATACTTTAGACTATATTTTTAGAAAAGTTGATCTTGATTCTAAAGATCAAAGAATTATAGATAAAATGATTGGATCAGCACTAAAAAGACTTGTCAGAGAACCAATACTTAACTTGAAACAAGTAAAAGACAAAGGAAAAAGGGAAGAATATATAAAATTAATAGAGGAATTATTTGAAATTTAATCTCAGGAGGATATGCAGATGAAGCATGAAAAATCAGTCAAAGTATATGAAGAAGCAGTAAAATATATACCTGGAGGAGTCAATAGCCCTGTTAGAGCATTTAAATCAGTAGGACTAAGTCCTATATTTGTAGATCATGCCCATGGAAGTAAGATATATGATGTAGATGGAAATGAATATATTGATTATATTTGTTCCTGGGGGCCACTTATGTTAGGTCATTCTCCTAAGGAATTAACTGAAGGTATAGAAGATGTTATTAAAAGAGGAACTAGTTTTGGGGTTCCTACAGAAATAGAAGTGGAAATGGCAAAGATAATAGTTGATGCATATCCAGCAATAGATCAAGTTCGTATGGTCAACTCTGGAACTGAGGCAACAATGAGTGCTTTAAGGGTAGCTAGAGGATATACAGGAAAGAATAAAATATTAAAGTTTGAGGGATGTTATCATGGACATTCAGATGCATTGTTGGTTCAATCTGGTTCTGGAACTCTAACATATGGAGTGCCTACAAGCCCAGGTGTGCCTGATGATGTAGTAAAACATACTTTAGTAGCTAAATATAATGATTTAGAAGATGTGAGAAGAATTTTTAGAGAGCAAGGTAATGATATAGCGGCTGTAATAGTAGAAACAATATCAGGAAACATGGGATTAGTTAAAGGTAAACAAGAATTTATTCAACTTTTAAGAGATTTATGTACAGAATATGGAGTTGTTTTAATATTTGATGAAGTAATAACTGGATTCAGAATAAGTTATAATAGTTCGCCAAAATACTTCGGAATAAATCCAGATATGGTTTGCTTCGGAAAAATAATAGGAGCGGGTCTTCCAGTTGGTGCTTACGGTGGTAAGAAAGAAATAATGGATGTTGTATCTCCTGTAGGTCCTGTATATCAAGCAGGTACTTTATCAGGTAATCCACTAGCAATGCATATGGGTAAAAGGAATTTAGAGATATTAAGAGATAATCCTCAAATTTATACTGAGTTAGAGAGAAAAGCTATAAAGTTAGAAGAGGGTATAAAATCTAACTTAGAAAAATTAGGTTTAGATTATACAGTAAATAGAGCTGGTTCTTTAGTATGTTTATTCTTTACAAAAGGCCCTGTTGAAAGTTATGATGATGCTAAAAAATGTGATATAGATAAGTTCAACTTATATTTCAAAGAATTATTAGGGAGAGGCATACTTGTTGGACCTAGCCAATATGAAGCTATGTTCTTATCAAATGCACATACAGATGAAGATATAGAGAATACAATAAATGCTAACTATGAAGCATTAAAGGCAGCACACAACTTATAGGAGATTAAAAGATACAAAATAAAATAGAACTTTAGGCCAGTTTTAATAGATATATAAGAGGATATAAGATAAAAATGTAGAATATTTATTTAAGTTAAAGTATTTTATGAGAAAAATATCATCTTATGTTGAAATCAGACTAGGCAAAATAAAGTTATTAAAAACCTAGCCTTTCGGCTAGGTTAAATTTTGTGAAAAATAGTATATAAGGAGTGAACAATAAGATGAATATATTAGAAAATACATCAATGTTAGAAACAACTTTAAATAATATAGAGCCACTTGATGAAGCTTCTATAGAAGCAGCAAGACATAGATTAGATAGACAAGCAAAGCCTCAAGGTAGTTTAGGTAAAATGGAGGACATATGTGCTCAATTAGCAGGTATCTATAGAAGTAAATTTTTTGATACAGGCAAAAAAGTAGTTATAGCTTTTGGGGCTGACCATGGTGTATATGAAGAAGGAGTAGCCCCAGATCCACAAGAGATAACTAAACTTCAATTTCCTAACTTTGCAAATGGAACATGTGGCGTTGGAACTATAGCGAAGTTTGTTGGAGCAGATGTAGTTGCTGTAGATGTCGGTATTAATACTGATGAAAAAATGGAAGGTGTTTTAGATTATAAAATAAGAAAATGTACTTCAAATATGGCAAAGGGTCCTGCTATGACTAGAGAAGAAGCAGTAAGGTGTTTAGAAATAGGAATAGAAATGTCTGAAACTTATATACAAAAAGGATATACTGTTGTAGGAATTGGCGAAATGGGAATTTGCAATACTACTCCAAGTACAGCAATAATATCTGTAATAGGTGGATGTGATCCTAAAGAAATAACAGGAATAGGTGCAGGTCTTAAAAAAGAAAGATTAAAGCATAAAGTTGACGTAATAAGAAGTGCAATAGAACTAAACAAACCTAATCCAAAAGATGGCATAGATATACTAGCTAAGGTTGGTGGATTTGAAATAGGAGCTATGGCAGGTGTAATTTTAGGATGTAGTGCTAATAAAACACCGGTTGTAATAGATGGATTCATATCTTATGCAGCAGCATTACTTGCATATACTATTAATCCAACAAGTAGAGATTATATGATAGGTTCACACTTATCAGCAGAGCCTGGAACTCAAAAGGCTCTAGAAATAATAAAATTAAGCCCAGTTTTAAATATGGATATGAGATTAGGTGAAGGTAGTGGAGCTGCACTAGCATTTAATATAATAGAAGCTTGCAACTTTACATATAAAAATATGGTAACATATGATGAAATAGATATGTTAGGGAGATAAAGCTTGATAAGGAGAAGTAATATGAGTAAAATTATTCTAGTCACTGGTGGAGCAAGGTCTGGTAAAAGCAATTTTGCAGAATCACTATGTAAGGATAGAAATAATAAAACAGCATATATAGCAACATCAATACCTTTTGATGATGAAATGAAAGATAGAGTAAAGAAACATCAAAACAGTAGACCTTCAGAATGGAAGACTTATGAAATTTATAAGGATATATATTCTATAATTAAAGAAATAAGCAATAATCATGAAACAGTTATATTAGACTGTGTTACTTTGTTAGTTAATAACTTAATGTTTACTTATGATATTGATATAGATAATGCAAAACCAGATGAGATAAATGACCTAGAGCTATATATCAAAGATCAGATCAATAAATTATTAGAAGAAGTAAAATCAACAGAATTATACTTTGTATTTGTTACCAATGAACTAGGTATGGGAATTGTTCCAGGAAACAAACTTAGTAGAATATACTCTGATATTGTAGGTAGGACTAACCAACTTATTGCATCTAAAAGTGATGAAGTTCATTTTGTTGTAAGTGGTATACCTATAAAGATAAAAGGATAGTTATGAAAAGGTTCATTTCAATATTACAATTCATGACTAGAATTCCCATAAATATAAATGTTGGATTTGATGAAGAATTTCATAAAACTTTATCTTATTTTCCGTTAGTAGGTTTAGTAATTGGGGTACTGGAATTTTTGATTGGTAAAATATCCCTTATGATATTTGATCCATTTATAACCTCATTGGTAATTGCTTTAAGTGCAGTTGTGCTTACAGGAGGACTTCATATAGATGGATTAGGAGATACATTTGATGCATTATATAGTTACAGAGATAAAGAAAAAATGTTAGAAATAATGAAAGATTCTAGATTAGGAACAAATTCACTTTTAGCAGTAATGTTTGTATTATTATTTAAAATAGGATTTATATATAGTATCATAAATAAAGGACTATTATGGCTTGTAATGTTTATGCCTATTTTAGGAAGACTTGGTGTTTTAGTTTTAACTTATAAAACAGTAACACCTAGAAAAAATGGATTAGGAAACTTATTCATAGGAAAATGTTCATTAGGAATGTTTTTAACTGCTACATCGTATTCACTAGTAATCATAGGATTAATTTCTAAATTTATATTCGCGTCAACAAATGCAGTATTAATAAGTGTACTAATTTCTACACCAGTAGTTTTCTTATTTAATGTTATATTTAAAAATCATGTTTATAAGAAAATAGATGGAATAACTGGAGATATATTAGGTTGTAGCATAGAATTATCAGAAATTATATATTTAATTTATATATACATATCATTAATATTTATAGTTTAGCCTTAAAAAAGGAGATATTATGATAAAATTAATATTGGTAAGACATGCAATTACAGAAGACAACAAAAGTAAAAAATTATCAGGTCATATAGATAGTGTGTTAAGTGAAGAAGGTAAAAATCAGATTATAGAGCTTACAGAATTTTTACAATCTCAAAGTATAGACAAAATATATACTACCACATCATCGAGGACAAAGCATACTGTAGAGTATATAGCAAAACAAAGAAATATAGATATAACAGAAAAAGATTGTTTAAAAGAAATAAGCTTTGGGGATTTTGAAGGACTTGATTTCAATGAAATTAAAGTTAAATATCCAGAGGAATTTCAAAAAATGATAGATAAAGGATATGAATATAGATATCCAAATGGAGAAAGTTTAATAGATTCTTACAACAGAGTGTCAAAAGAGATAAAAGAAATAATAGATGATAATGATAACAAAACGATTCTTATTTGTTCTCATGGAGGAACTATTAGAAATATCATTACTTATCTAATATCAAACTCTTATGAATATCATTGGAACTTTAAGATAGATAACTGTTCAGTTACTATTTTAGAAGTAGATAATGGATTCACTGTAGTAAGTAGTATGAATAACACAAGTTTTTTAAAAAATTGAATATAAGATTAAATAGGTTCCTAATAAGCTCAAGGATTAAAAGGGAAAAAGGTGAGATACCTTTGCAGCCCCCGCTACTGTGAAACAGACGAAACTATTATAAACCACTGTCGATTACGATGGGAAGGTATAGGATTAGAGTGAAGTTAAGCCAGGAGACCTGCCTATATTAATTTTATAATAGAGTCTTCGGGGTGAAGCTTTTATTTGATATATTATGAAATAAAAAAGTCCGAAAACTGAAAAATTCGGACTTTTTTTAATATTATAAAAATTAAATTTCTTACCACCCTATTTTAAATTATAAGAAAAAAGGAAGTGAGATAATGGGCAAAAAAATAATGCTACAAGGTACGGCTTCAAATGTTGGAAAAAGTACTATAGTAACAGGATTATGTAGAATATTTAAACAAGATGGATTTACTGTTGTACCATTTAAATCACAAAATATGGCTTTAAATTCTTTTATAACAAAGGAAGGTCTAGAGATGGGAAGAGCTCAAGTTTCTCAAGCAGAAGCTTCTGGTTTAGAGCCAATAGCAGATATGAACCCAATACTGCTAAAACCATCAGGAAATAATAAAAGTCAAGTTATAGTCAGAGGTAAGGTTGTAGGAAATATGTCATCAGTAGAATATCATGACTATAAGCTTCAATTAATGGATGTATTAAAAGAAACTTTTGATGAATTAAATAGTAAATACGACATTACAGTTATGGAAGGTGCAGGAAGCTGTGCTGAAATTAATTTAAAAGCAAGAGATATTTCGAACATGGGAATGGCAGATATTGCAGATTCTCCAGTAATAATAGTTGGAGATATAGATAGAGGTGGAGTATTTGCTTCTTTAGCAGGTACAATGCTTTTATTAAATGAAGAAGAAAGAAAAAGAGTTAAAGGTGTAATTATAAATAAGTTTAGAGGAAGAAAAGAACTTTTAGAAGATGGCATTAAGATGCTAGAAGAAATTATAAATGTTCCTGTACTAGGAGTACTTCCTTATAACGATATAAAAATAGAAGACGAAGACAGTGTAACTACAAGATTTAAAAAGGTTATTGGAGTAAAGGATGTACATATAGAAATAATAAGAACTCCTCATATGTCTAATTTTACTGATTTTCATATATTTGAAACTCAAGAAGATGTAAGTGTAAGGTATGTTGATTATGGAGAATATTTAGGAAATCCAGATGTAGTAATTATACCTGGAAGCAAAAGTACAATAGATGACCTTAAATTTATTCGAGAAAATGGATTAGAAGATCAAATAAAATCTTTACATAAAAAAGGTAAGTTAATAGTTGGTATCTGTGGAGGGTATCAGATGTTAGGTAAAAAGTTAAAAGACCCTTATCATGTAGAAGGTGAAGTAGAAGAGTATGATGGAATAGGCCTATTAGATACAGAAACTATATTTGAGGAAGAAAAAACAACTACTCAAGTAAAGGCAATTATATGTGAAGGATTAAGTGGATACCTTGAATGCTTATCAGGAAAAGAAATACGTGGATATGAAATACATATGGGGGTTACTAACATAGGTAATAATATAAGGAATTTAGATGCTATAACTGAAAAGTTAGGTGAAGAAGTTAATTATACTGAAGGTAGCGTAAACAATGAAGGAAATGTATTTGGAACATATATCCATGGAATTTTCGATGAAATAGAATTTACTAGAGCTTTACTAAATAATATAAGACAAAGTAAAGGCTTAGAAAGTATAGAAAGTAAGGTAGGTTCATTTAAAGAATTTAAGGAAAATGAATATGACAAATTAGCAGATTTCTTAAGAGAACACTTAGATATAGATAAAATATACGAAATTATGAATGATTAGAAAATACAATACAGTTAGGTGAGATATATGAAAAAAATATTAATTGCAGGAACAAATAGCGGTGTAGGAAAAACTACAATTTCCCTGGGAATAATGCAAGCACTTACAAAAAGAAACATGAAGGTGCAACCTTATAAGGTAGGTCCTGATTATATTGATCCATCTTATCACACTTTTATAACAGGAAGATATTCGAGAAACCTAGATTCATATATGCTAGATGATGAAAAGATTAAATATATAGTAAATGAAGCTTCAAAGGATGCAGATATATCAGTTGTTGAAGGTGTTATGGGATTATATGATGGGCTTGGAATAGACTTAAATAGCTGTACAAGTTCTTATGTGTCAAAGCTTTTAAAAGCTCCAGTAATTTTAGTTATAAATGCTAAGGCAATGGCAGCATCTGCAGCAGCAATGGTTCTTGGATATAAAGAGTTAGATAAAGATGTCAATATAGGAGGCGTTATATTAAATAATGTAAAATCTAAAAGTCACTATGAAATACTTAAACAAGCAATAAATACATATTGTAAGGTTGAAGTATTAGGTTATTTTCCTCCAAATAGTGAATTTTCACTAGAATCAAGACATTTAGGACTAGTACCTAGTGTAGAAATAGATTCTTTAAAATCTAAATTTAATAATCTTGCAGATGAAATAGAGAAGTACATAGATATAGATAAAATACTAGAAATATCAGACATGCAAGAACTAGAAAGTAATTTTAATTTAGATAATTTTATAAATAAAAATAGAATAGAAAATAAATCAATAGCAATTGCATATGATAAAGCTTTTAATTTTTATTATAGAGAAAATGTAGAATTATTAGATAAGCTAGGATTAGAAATAAAGTACTTTAGTCCAATAGAAGATAAAGAAGTTCCAGTAGCTGATTACATTTATATCGGAGGAGGTTTCCCAGAAATATTTGGAGAAGAATTAGATAAAAATGAATCAATGAGGCTTTCAATAAAAAAAGCTCATAAAAATAATATTCCGATATATGCAGAATGTGGTGGATTGATGTACTTAGGAGAGCGTCTACTAGATAAAGACAATAAAGAGTACGAAATGGTAGGAATATTTAAAGGTACTAGCAAAATGACAGCTTCTTTAAAAAGATTTGGTTATTGTTATGGAGAAGCAAAGGAAGATACAGTTTTATCAAGAAAAGATCAGATTATAAAAGGTCATGAGTTCCATCATTCTATATTTGAAAGTAATGAACCATGTGCTTATATAATGAGAAAAGAAAGAGCAGGAAAGGTTATTGATGAATGGGAAGGTGGATATAGCAAAGGAAATACTTTAGCTACATATCTACATACACATTTTTATAATAACTTACAATGTATAGAAAACTTTTTAATAAGAGGAAGTAAGTAGTATGAATATATTATCTATTTATATTGGATATATAACAGATTTGATTGTAGGAGACCCATACTCTTTTCCACATCCAGTAAGATATATAGGAAAACTTATACGGTATGTAGAAAAGAAAGTGAGGAAAGTAGCAAATACTGATAAGGGTTTAAAGATAGGTGGATTTGTATTATGGTTTTTCACTGTAATACCAACTTATTTAATTACTTATCTAATAATTAAGCTTAGTAGCTTTAATACATATGTATATGTATTTGTAAATGCATTTATTATATATACAACATTGGCAACAAAGTGTTTAAAAGATGAGGCAGTAAAAATATATAGGGTACTTAAAACTGGAGACTTAGAACAATCTAGAATACAACTATCTTATATAGTTGGTAGAGATACAGAACATTTAAGTGAGAAAGAAATAATAAGAGCTACCGTAGAAACTGTTTCTGAAAATACTGTAGATGGAATTATCGCACCTATGTTTTATGCTTTTATAGGAGGAGCACCTCTTGCTATGGCATATAAAGCGGTAAATACATTAGATTCTACTGTTGGATATAAGAATGAAAAATATATACATATAGGTTTTGCATCTGCAAAAATAGATGATATTGCAAACTATATACCAGCAAGAATATCAGTATTATTAATGTCTATAGGTAGTCTAGTGTTAGGATATAACTATAAAAATGCTGTAAAGATAGCAATCAGAGATAGAAAAAATCACAAAAGCCCTAACTGTGCATTTTCAGAAGGTGCAGTGGCAGGAGCATTAGGAATTCAATTAGGTGGAACTAATATATATTTTGGACAAGAGGTGTATAAGCCAACTATTGGAGAGAAAGATAGAGAAATAGAAAGTGATGATATAGTAAAAACAAACAGGATAATGTATGCTACATCGATAGCTTCAATGATAGTATTTACATTAATATATGTATTATGTGTGAGGTGATGTAGATGAAAGACTTAGGTCATGGAGCTAATGTTGAGATAATGGCTAGTCAGCATAATAAAAATCCAAAGGATATATTAGATTTTAGTTCAAATATAAATCCTAAATTGATACCTAACTTAGAAAAATATATTTTAGAAGGTTTAAAGGAATGCACTAGTTATCCAGATATAAACTATACAAATTTGAGAAAAAATATCTCAGATTATATAGGAGTAAATTCAAAATTTATAATACCTGGTAATGGAGCTACTGAGATTATATATTTACTAATGAAAAGTATAAATAAGAGGTTGGCAATATTTAACCCAACCTTCTCAGAATATAAAAGAGGTGCAGAATTAAATAACTTAGAAATACTACATTTAGACTTAGATAAAAATAATAACTTTGAAATAGATGTAGATATAGTACAAGCAAATATTAATAATTTTGATAGTTTATTTATATGCAACCCAAATAATCCAAATGGAAAGGTTAAGAACTTAGAAAAAATATTAGAACTTATCATAGAAAATAATAAGTTGCTAATAATTGATGAAACCTTTATGGAATTTGTAGAAAATGAGGAGCAGTATTCTTTAGTTAAATATATAGATAAATACGAAAATATATTTATTTTAAAAGCTGTAACTAAATTCTTTGGACTGCCTGGTCTTAGATTAGGATATGGAGTCACAAGTAATAAAGATATAATAGAAAAAATATATCACTACAAAGAGCCTTGGACGATAAACTCATTTGCTGATAACTTATCTAATTACATATTTAAAAATGACATATATATAAAAGAAAGCAAAGAATTCTACAAAAACGAAAGAAGCTATATGCTTAATGAATTAAGAAAAATCTGTTCAATTGATGTATATGACACTGACACAAATTTTATATTAATAAAATTAAATGAAGATACAGCTAATGATATAAAAGAAAAGTTATTTGTAGAAAGTGACATACTTATAAGAAATGCATCTAATTTTATAGGGTTAGATAATAGTTATATAAGAATCGCAATTAAATCTCACAATGAAAATGAAATTTTCTTAAGAGAAATAAAGAAAGTTTTAGGAGATTAAAATGAAATCTTATGGAATATGCCCAGCATCTTGTGGTGAATTTGTTCAAGGTTTTATGAATAAAGAAGAGTATTTATGCTCTTATACTATAGATTTGTATTCAACAGCTGTTGTGGAAGAAAAATTAGAAAATATAATTTTAGGACCACATAAATCGAGAAAAGCAATTGAGATGGTTTTTGAAAATTTCAATATACCAATTCAAGAAAGTAAGAATATTTCTTTGAATATAAATAGTCAAATACCTACAGGTAAAGGTATGGCAAGCTCCACAGCTGATATAGGTGCAACAATAAAAGCTACATTATCATTGATAGGCAAAGAAATGAATAGTGAACAAATTTCTAAATTAGCAGCAGGAATAGAAGCAACTGACTCGATTTTTATGGAAAATGTAAATATATTTAATCCTTTAAGTGGAGAAGTAATAAAGTATTTAGGTAATTTAAAAGATGCTAAAGTTTTAATACTTGAGCCGAATAAAACACTAAATACTAAAAGAATTAGAAATAAGCTAAATTATATGGAAATTAAGTTAAAAAATCAGAATTTAATAAATGAAGCTTTTTACCTACTAGAAGATGGAATTAGGAAAAATGATTTAAAATTAGTGGGAAAAGCCTGTACTATTAGTAGTTTAGCTAATGAAAATATACATAAAAAAGTAGGTCTAAATGAGATTATAGAAATATCTAAAAACTATGGAGCTTATGGAGTGAATGTTGCCCATAGCGGGACTGTACTAGGTATCTTACTAGATCAAACTATGGATGAAAGAAGATTAATAGAATTAATAAAAAATGAGAATTTACATAAGTATTATAAAAAGATATACGCATCAGACATAATTGATGGAGGAATTAGAGGAGGTACACGATGGAATACGTTAAAAATCCTATGATGATAGAAAGTAAAAGCTTTGAAATTATACAAGGAATAATAGATGATACTAGACCAGGGTATGAGTTCAAAAATGAAGTAGAAGAGAAAATTATAAAGCGTGCAATACATACAACAGCAGACTTTGAATACTTAGATATATTAAAAATATCTGATGAGGCAGTAGACTCTATAGTAGATGCACTAAAAAATAAAGCTACAATATTCACAGATACAAACATGGCCTTAAGTGGAATTAATAAAAGAAAATTAGAAGAATTAGGCTGTGAATACAAATGTTTAGTTGCAGACGAAGAAGTAGCATCTCTTGCTAAAGAGAAAGGAATAACTCGTTCTATGGCAGCAGTAGAAGTAGCAGCTAATACAAAAGGAAGAAAATTATTTGTACTTGGAAATGCTCCAACAGCTTTATACAAGGTTATAGAAATGAAAAATTCAGGAGATCTTGATGTAGATGCAGTTGTAGGAGTTCCAGTAGGATTTGTAGGAGCTGCAGAGTCTAAGGATGAATTAGAAAAAACAGATATACCATATATAATTTCAAAAGGAAGAAAAGGTGGAAGTAACTTAGCTGCAGCTATAGTAAATGCTATTTTATATTCTATGTAGGTAAATGCTATGGAAGAGTATGTATATATTGATGGTAAAAAATACAGACGAGGATATACTACAGGTTCATGTGCAACAGCTGCATCAAAAGCAGCAACTCATATGTTACTTACAAAAAATAAAATAAAAAAAGTAAATATAGATACACCAAAAGGAATACCACTATCATTAAATGTTCATAATATTGAGCTTGATGAAGAATATGTAATTTGTTCTATTGAAAAAGATGGAGGAGACGACATAGATGCTACACATAAGATGCACATCTATGCAAAAGCAGAGTTTGTTAATAGAAGTGATGATGAAGATATAATAGTTGATGGTGGAATAGGTGTAGGAATTGTTACTAGAAAAGGTCTTAGCGTAGAAGTAGGAAGACCCGCTATAAATCCAGTTCCTATGAGGATGATAAATACTGAGGTTAGAAAAGTAATAGGAGAAGATTTTAGTAGAAATATAGGGAAAGAAAAGTCTCTGAAATTAACAATATTTGCTCCAGAAGGTGTAGAAATAGCCAAGAAAACTTTTAATCCTAGGCTTGGGATAGTAGGTGGAATCTCTATTCTTGGTACAAGTGGAATAGTAGAGCCAATGAGTGATGAAGGTTGGAAAAAATCTTTATCAGTAGAAATGGAAATGAAAAAAGCTCAAGGATTAGACAAGATAATCTTAGTTCCAGGTAATCACGGAGAAGAATTTATAAAAGATAAATTAAAATTAGATATGAAGTATGTAGTGAGAACTAGCAACTTTATAGGGTATATGTTAAAGGAAGCTCAACGAATTGGTTATAAGAAAATTCTTATGGCAGGTCATATAGGAAAGTATATAAAAATATCAGCTGGAATTTTTAATACACACAGCAAAGTAGCTGATGCAAGAAGTGAAATACTAATTGCTAACTTAGCTATGATGGGTGCTCCATTGGATTTTCTAAAGAAAATAGAAGCTTGTGTCACTGCTGAAGGTGCAGTAGAAGTTATAAATGATAGTGAATACACTGCTTTCTATGACTTAATAAGCAATAAATGTAAGTATAAAATAGACCAATATTTATTAGATGAGGATATAGATGTAGAAGTAATGATGTTCTCAATGGATAAAAATTTATTAGGAAAATCAGACAACGCATATTCTTTGATGGAGGTATTTAGATGCTAAATATAATTGGACTAGGACCAGGAAATGAAAATTACATAACTAAATTAGGTGAAAAATTAATAGAGCAGTCTGAAGTTTTAATTGGTGGAAAGAGAAATCTAGAAACTATAAAGAACTTTAGGGGTGAGAAAATTGAAATGGCGTCTAATTTAAAAGAAATCTTAGAATACATAAATACTAACACACATAAACAAATATCTGTTATTGCATCTGGAGATCCATTTATTTATGGGGTAGGAAGATATTTATCTAAGAATATTGATAATAAAAATTTAAATATAGTATCAGGAATAAGCTCTCTACAATATATATTCTCAAAAATATATGTGGATATGAATGATTTATATATTACTAGTAGTCATGGGAAGGTTCCTGATTTTGATTATATCTTATCTCATAAGAAGGTATGTATGGTTACAGATAGTAAAATAGGACCTCACGAAATAAGTAATGAAATAATAAAAAGAGGAGTAAAGAAAATTGTTGTAGTTGGAGAAAATTTATCTTACGATAATGAGCAAATTACAATAGGAAGTCCAGAAGAAATATTAAAGATAGAAAAATTTGACATGAATGTTGTGGTGATATTAGATGAGGAATAGTGAGTTTATAACAGGAAAAGTTCCAATTACTAAAGAAGAAGTAAGGGCAATATCTATAAATAAATTGGATTTAGTAAATGCAAAAAGATTTATAGATGTAGGTGCAGGAACAGGTAGTGTAACTGTTGAAGCGGCATATCATTATCCAAACTTAGAGGTTACAGCAATAGAACGTAATGATGATGCTCTAGAATTAATAAATAAAAATGTCGAGAAATTTAATTTAAAGAATGTAGAAGTAATAAAAGGATATGCACCCGTCGAAATAAATAAAAAGGTAGACGCAATATTTTTAGGAGGTACTGGCAACAACCTTAAAGAAATAATAATATGGTCGAAAAATCTGTTGATAGAAGGTGGAAGGCTAGTTACTAACTTCATAATAGTAGATACTTTTAATCAAACATTAAACTTGTTAAGAGAGTATGGATTTACGAACATAGATGTATCTGTGCTAAATGTATCTAAGTTAGAAAAGCTGGGAAGAGGAGAGTATTTCAAACCTTTAAACCCAATTTACATAATATCTTGTGAAAAAGGAGTAGAGTAAGATGATAAATAAAGTACATTTTGTAGGGGCAGGACCAGGAGACAAAGAATTAATAACACTGAAAGGATATAAGCTTTTAAGTAATGCAGACGTTGTAATATACGCAGGTTCATTAGTTAACCCAGCACTTTTAGAGTACTGTAAAGAAGGTTGTGAAATACACAACAGTGCTTACATGGATTTACAACAAATAACAGATGTTATGGAAAAAGGAATAAAAGAAGGAAAGTCTGTAGTTAGATTACAAACAGGTGACTTTTCAATATATGGTTCTATAAGAGAACAAGTAGAAGAATTAAATAAAATAGATATAGATTATGATTGCACACCAGGAGTAAGTTCATTCCTAGGGGCATCTTCTGCACTTGGGGTAGAGTATACAGTACCAGAAATATCTCAAAGTGTAGTAATAACAAGAATGGAAGGAAGAACTCCAGTACCAGAAAAAGAATCAATAGAGTCTTTTGCTAAGCATCAAACTTCAATGGTAATTTTCTTATCAGTTCAAGAAATAGAAAAGGTTGTTGAGAGATTAATAGATGGAGGGTATCCAGAAACTACTCCAATAGCTGTAGTTTACAAAGCTACTTGGCCAGATGAAAAGATAGTAAAAGGAACTCTACAAGATATAGCTGAAAAAGTTAAAGAAAATAATATAACTAAAACAGCTTTAATAATGGTAGGAGAATTCTTAGGTAAGGAGTATAACAACTCTAAGCTATACGATAAGGATTTTAAACATGAATATAGATTCTAAAATTGCAATACTTTGCATCACGACAAATGGGCGAAGCTTAGCTTGTAGAATAAAAAGGTCTTTAAATTATGGAGATATTTACTTTATAAACAACAAAAGGGGTGAAAGTTTATTAGATGATAATGAGGTAATTAGTAAATCTTTAGAGGAAGATATAGAAATATATACTGTTAAAAAAAGATTAAAATTTTTTGTAGAAGATATATTTGATAAGTATGAATACATATTATTTATAATGGCAACAGGAATTGTAGTTAGGACAATAGCACCACTGATTACTAGTAAATTTTCTGATCCAGCAATTTTAGTAACTGATGAAAAAGGAAGTAATATTATTAGTTTACTAAGTGGTCATATGGGTGGAGCAAATGAGATGACTTTACATATAAGTGATTTAATAAACTCTAATCCAGTTATAACAACAGCTACTGATATAAATAAAAAATCTTCCTTAGATATGATAGCAAAAAAACTTAATGGTCATATAGTTAATTTTAGAGATAATGTTTTAGATGTTAATGCAATGTTGGTTAATGGAGACTCAGTAGGTTTATATATTGATGGAGAATATAACATTGATACTAGAGGATTTACTGTACTAGATAATTCTAAAAGCTTAGAGTCGTACATATCATCTGATGAAGAGTTAAAGAAAATTAACTTGAATACCATCGTTGTGATAAGTAATAAAGAGAACTTACGAATAGATAAGTATTACGAGGATAAATATAAAATTATTAAAGTAACACCGAGAGATATAGTAATTGGAATAGGATGTAGAAGAGATACAGAAAGTCACCTTTTACAAGACTCTCTAGAAGACTTTTTAATTAAAAATAATATAGACATAAACTCAATCAAAGAGATTGGAAGTATAGAAGTAAAAAAAGATGAAAAAGCAATTATAGATTTAAGTGAAAATCTAAATGTGCCTTTTAAAGTATTATCTATAGAAGAAATATCACAAGTAGATTATTTGTTTGAAAAATCGGAATGGGTGAAAAAAAGTGTAGGAGTATATTCTGTAGCTGAACCAGTAGCTCATCTACTAAGTGATGGAAATTTGATAATAGAAAAAAACAAATACAAAGGAATTACATTTTCAGTAGGGAGATTAAAAATATGATATATGTAGTAGGAATTGGACCAGGTAGCAAAGATATGATGACTCTAGAAGCTATAAAAACTATGGAGAATGCAGATGTAATAGTAGGATACAAAACATACATAAATTTAATAACTGAATTTATTCGAGATAAAGAAGTAGTTTCAAATGGAATGAGACAAGAAATAGACAGATGTAAAAGAGCTGTTGAAATAGCTAAAGAAGGTAAAAATGTAGCTGTTATAAGTAGTGGAGATGCTGGAATATATGGAATGGCAGGTTTAATACTTGAATTAACATCCAAAGAAGAAACAGAAGTACCTGTTAAAGTTGTTCCAGGTGTTACTGCAAGTATAGGTGCAGCTGCAATACTTGGTGCGCCTATAATGCACGACTTCTGCCATATAAGCTTAAGTGACTTATTAACTCCTTGGGAAGTTATAGAAAAAAGACTAAGATTAGCTGCAGAAGCTGACTTTGTAGTTTGTTTATATAATCCAAGAAGTAAGGGAAGAAGTGAGCACCTAGCCAAGGCTTTTGAAATAATGGGAGAGTTCAAAGATGGTTCAATTCCAGTAGGAATAGTTAAGGATGTGGGAAGAGAAAAAGAAGAGAAATTCGTATGCACATTCGATACTATGGACTTTGAAAGAGTAGATATGACAACTATGGTTATTATAGGAAATAAATCTACATTTATAGACGGTGATAAGATTATAACTCCTAGAGGATACACTGTATAAGGAGGAAGGTATATGATATTAGTTTTAGGTGGAACTTCAGACAGCTTAGAAATATGCAGCGAACTAAACAAAATATTCAATCTAAAGTACACTTTATCTGTAACCACTGAATATGGAAGAGATTTAGCGTTAGGATATGCAAGAAATGTTATTTTAGGTAAGCTTACTAAGGATGATATGAAGAAATTTATAAAAGAAAATAAAGTGAAACAAATTATAGATGCGACTCATCCGTACGCAATTGAAGTTTCTAAAAACGCTATAGAGTGTTCAAAAGAAAGCAATATAGAGTACATAAGATATGAAAGAAAATCACTTATAGATGGTATAACATACCCAAATATATATGTAGTTGATACTATTGAGGAAGCTTGTGAAATAGCGAATCAAAAAGGTAATAACATTTTCATAGGAACAGGTAGTAAAAACTTAGATAAGTATGTAGAGCTTATTAAAAATAAAAAGTTAATTGCAAGAGTATTACCTACAAGTGAAGTTATAAAAAATTGTGAAGATTTAGGATTAAATGGAGATAACATAATCGCTATGAAAGGTCCATTTAGTAAAACAATAAATATGGAAATGTATAAGCAATATAAAATAGATTTAGTTATAACTAAGGAAAGTGGTGTAGCAGGAGGATTCTTAGAAAAAGTAGATGCAGCTGATATCCTTGACATACCAGTAGTGATAATAAAAAGAGAAACAATAGATTATCCAAAAGTTATTAATGATGTTAAAGAAATAAGAAATTTTATTATGATTTAGGGAGATTAGCAAAATGAAAAAGGCAGTATTAGTAGTAAGTTTCGGAACAAGTTACGAAGAAACTAGAAAAAAGACAATAGAAGCATGTGAAAAGAAAATAAGTTCAGAATTAAGTGAGTATGATTTTCATAGAGCATATACTTCAAATATGATAATAAGAAAAATAAAAAAGAGAGATGGAATAGAAATAAATAATCCATTACAAGCTTTAGATAAATTACATGAAGAAGGATATGAAGAAGTTATAGTTCAAACACTTCATATAATCTGTGGAGAAGAATTTAATAAGTTAAAAGATCAAATAGAAGAATATAAACCTAAGTTTAAAAAATTAATATTAGGTAGACCACTATTAACTTATATAGATGATTACAAAGAAGTTGTTGAAGCTATAGAAACTCAAATACCACAAATGTGTGATGATGAAGCTGTAGTGTTTATGGGACATGGAACTTTCCATGAATCTCATTCAGCATATCCAGCTATCGAGTACATGTTAAGAGATCATGGAATAAATGCTTATGTAGGAACAGTAGAAGGTTATCCAGAGTTAGACCATGTTATAAAGAAATTAAAAGCAGATAATATAAAAACTGTTAACTTAATGCCACTTATGTTAGTTGCAGGAGATCATGCAATAAATGATATGGCAGGAGATGAAGAAGATTCTTGGAAAAGTATGTTAGAGGAAGAAGGATTTGAAATAAAAATACACTTAAAAGGATTAGGAGAAAACTCTAAAATTCAAGATAAATTTGTAAAGCATGCACATGACTGCATAGATCAATTAAAAGAATTAGAAGCAATATGCTAAACAATTAGGAGGAAGATATAATGGCGAAGTTTTATGGAATAGGTACAGGGCCTGGAGATAGTTCGTTAGTAACAGTAAAAGCTGTAGAAACTATACAAAATTTAGATATATTATATACACCAGAATCTAGAAAAGGTGGAGATAGCTTAGCGTTATCAATAGTAAGTAAATACATACCAGATGGACTTGAAATAAAATCAAGACACTTCCCTATGAATTTTAATGATGGAGAAAAAATAACTGCTTGGAATCAAATAGCAGAGGAAATAGTATCTGATGTTAAGGGGGGAAAGAATGTTGGATTTGTAACTTTAGGAGATCCAATGATATATAGTACCTACGTTTATATAATGGAAAGACTGATAGATGACATAGAAGTAGAAACTATACCAGGAATATCTTCGTTCTCAAATATAGCATCTAATCAAAACTTCCCGTTAGTTATGGATAGAGAGCCATTAATAGTAATACCTTGCACAATGGAAGAAGAAAGAATCAATTATGCATTACAAAATTACAGTTGTATAGTATTAATGAAAGTATACAAAAACTTCAAAGAAATAATAAATAAGTTAGAACAATATGACTTAATAGATAGTGCTATACTTGTAAGTAATTCTTCACAAGAAGGTGAAGTTGTTTATACTAATTTAAGAGATGTACATTTAGAAGAAAAGATATCTTACTTCTCAACAATATTAGTAAACAAAGATAATAAGAAAGAATTAGGAAAGTTAGAAAATAAGGTAGGCTAGAAGACTAATACATAAGGAGATTTATCATGAAAGTAGTAGTTGGAACGAGAGGTAGTAAGTTAGCTCTTACGCAAACTAATTGGGTAATAGATGAGTTAAAAAAACATAATCCTGATGTTGATTTTGAGGTGAAGATAATCAAAACTAAGGGAGATTTAGTACAACATTTATCTTTAGATAAAATAGGTGATAAAGGATTATTTGTAAAAGAGATAGAGCAACAATTATTAGATAAAGAAATAGATATAGCTGTACATAGCATGAAGGATATGCCTTCATGCTTACCAGCTGGTTTGAAATTTGCAGGGATACCTAAAAGAGAAGATCCAAGAGATGTTCTTATATTAAAAGAAGGATATACTTCAATAGATGATTTACCACAAGGAGCTAAAATAGGGACAGGTAGTAAAAGAAGAAAGTATCAACTACTTAAAGCTAGACCTGACTTAGAAATAGTTCCAATAAGAGGAAACATAGATACTAGAGTAAGAAAAATAGAAGATGAAAATCTAGATGGAGTAGTGCTTGCAGCAGCAGGAATTTTAAGAGCAGGTATGAGTAAGCATATAAGCTACTATATACCAACAGATGTAATGGTTCCAGCACCAGCACAAGGAGCCCTTGCGATAGAAATAAGAGATAATGATTTAGAAATAGAAAATCTAATAAACTGCTTAAAAGATGAAGAAACAGAAATTCAAGTGGCAGCAGAAAGAGGATTCTTAGATGGGGTTAATGGAAGTTGTCATATCCCTATGGGAGCTTATTGTACTATAGAAGGTGATAATATTAAGCTAACAGGATTGTTTGGAGATGAAGATGGAAAAAAACTAATAATAAAAAGTATAGAAGGAAATTCAAAATCTCCAAGAGAGTCAGGGATAGAATTAGCAAAATTAGTCTTAAAGGAGTATGAATCTTATGAAGGGTAAAGTATACTTAGTTGGGGCAGGGCCAGGAGATTATAAATTATTAACTTTAAAAGGGTTAGAGTGTATAAAAGAAGCAGATGTTATAGTTTATGATAGATTAGCGAATTTAAATTATCTAAAAGAAGCTAAACCTAACTGTGAATTTATATATGTTGGAAAAGCATCTAGCAATCATACACTACCTCAAGAAGATATAAATAGAGTAATAGCTAATAAAGCTAAAGAAGGCAAAATAGTTACAAGACTTAAGGGAGGAGATCCTTATGTTTTTGGTAGAGGTGGGGAAGAAGGCCAACTTCTAAAAGAAGAAGGAATAGACTTTGAAGTAATTCCAGGGGTAACTTCTGCCATAGGTGGGCTATGTTATGCAGGGATACCTATAACTCATAGAGATCATGCAAGTTCATTCCATGTAGTAACAGGGCATCTAAGAGATGATGATAAAGAAAATCCTGAGATAAACTGGAATGCACTAGCAAATATTAGAGGCACTCTTGTATTCTTAATGGGAGTAGCTAACTTAAAGAAAATAAGTGAAAACTTAATCAAAGAAGGCAAATCAAAAGATACTCCAGTTGCTCTTATAAGTTGGGCAACTAGATATAATCAAAGAGTAATAACTTCTACTTTAGAAGATGTTTATGAAACTGCAGTAAGAGAAAATGTTAAGCCACCAACATTAATAGCAGTAGGAAGTGTAGTAGGGTTAAGAGATACTCTTAATTTCTTTGAAAAGAAACCACTATTCGGAAAGAATATAATGGTTACTAGGAGTAGAACTCAAAGTAGCTCAATAGTAGAAAAGATAATGGATTTAGGTGGAAATCCAATAGAAATACCTACTATAAAAATAGAGAAGATAGAAAATAACACTGAATTAGAAAATGAAATAAGTAATATAAAAGATTATACATATTTAGTTCTTACAAGTAAGAATGCTGTAGAAATATTCTTTGATAAATTAGAAGAAATGAATTTAGATACTAGAGCCCTAGCAAACTTAAAAGTATGTGCAATTGGAAGTGCTACAGCTAAGGAAATTAAATCTAGAGGTATAATTGCAGATATAGTTCCTAAAGCTTTTGTAGCAGAATCTTTATTTGATGAGTTGAAAGATAAACTAACTAAGGAAGATAATATATTAATCCCAAGAGCTAAAAATGCTAGAGATTACTTAGTGGACAAGTTAAGTGAAATATGTACTGTAAAAGAAGTTCACACTTATGAAAGTGTAATAGACACTAGTAAGAAGGGTGAAATACTAGATATATTAGAGAAAGAAGAGCTAGACTTTATAACTTTTGCAAGTTCTTCAACAGTAAGAAACTTTGTAGAAATTATAGGACAAGATAACTTAGATAAAATAAATAGTTCTAAAGTAATATCTATAGGACCAATAACTTCAGCTACTGCAGAAGAATTAAATATAAATGTTTATAAAGAAGCTGAAAAAGCAACTATAGATAAGATAGTAGAAGCAATTACCATTTGTTAGGAATTATTCTACTTTGGAGGTAATAAGTATGTTAAGAAGACCAAGAAGATTAAGAGCTAATAAAGCTATAAGAAATTTAGTTAGAGAAACTAAATTAAATGTAGAAGATTTAATTTACCCTTTATTTATAGTAGAGGGAGAAGGAATAAAAAGTGAAATTTCATCTTTACCAGATGTATATCATTTTTCTTTAGATATGCTAGAAGATGAGATAAAAGAGATAAAAGATTTAGGAATAGAGCATGTAATATTATTTGGTATACCTCATGATCATGAAAAGGATGAATATGGTAGTGAAGCTTATAATGATAATGGAATAATTCAAAGAGCTATCAGAAAAATAAAGGAAATAGATAGTGAAATGAATGTAATCACAGATGTCTGTATGTGCGAATATACAAGTCATGGTCATTGTGGGATATTAAATGAAAAAGGATATGTTAAAAATGATGTTACATTAGAATACTTAACAAAGATTGCAGTAAGTCATGCTAAAGCTGGTGCTGATATGGTTGCTCCTTCTGATATGATGGATGGAAGAATAGCTACACTTAGAGAAGGATTAGATGAAGCTGGATTTGATAATATTGGTATAATGGCTTATAGTGTCAAGTACGCATCCACTTTCTATGGACCATTTAGAGAAGCAGCTAATTCTGCCCCGAGTTTTGGAGATAGAAAGACTTATCAAATGGACCCAGCTAACTCTAATGAAGCACTTATTGAGGCGGAGTTAGATGTTTTAGAAGGTGCAGATATTCTAATGGTTAAGCCTGCTCTTTCTTATTTAGATGTTATAAGAAGGGTTAAGGATAATTTCGATTTACCATTGGCTGCTTATAATGTTAGTGGTGAGTATGCTATGCTTAAATCTGCTGTTAAGAATGGTATATTGGCAGAAGGAGCTATTTATGAATCGGTTATGTCGATTAAGAGAGCTGGAGCTGATATAATAATTACTTACTTTGCTAAGGATTTAGCTAAAATAATAAGAGGTTAAACTTGCAGGTATATAAGGATATATAATATAAAGTTAAATAAATTTAATAATTATTAAATTAGATGCTAGAACAATATGTTCTAGCATTTTGTTTATTTAAGAATAAATATTAATAAAACGAACAATATGTATATATAATTGGTTGGAAAACGTACTAAATACGAATAAAATATTGAAAAATATAAAATAATGTATGATTTTGTATTTGTTGAAGAGTAAAATTATGGTATTATGGGTAAGGATACAAAGACATTAATGAGGGAGGATGTTTATGTTAAATAAATCAAAATCTAAAGCGGTAAGTAAAGTACTTTCGCTTGCAATGATTTTTTCTACTGTTGCACCAAATGCAGTAGTATGGGCAGATTACAATGAGGGATTAAAATCAAAGGATGAAAAAAGTCTTATAATTTCAGAATATGCTCATATAGGGGAATCAACAAAGGCAATCGAATTATACAATGCATCAAATAAGAGTATCAATCTAGGACAATATAACATTACTAGTTATGAAAATGGAAATAAGCAACCGGTAGTTACATTAGACCTAGAAAATCATGTAATAAATGCAGGAGATACATATGTAGTTGCATCATCAAATTCACAAAATGATGAATTCAATTCTAAAATTGAAGAATTAGCAGGTAAAGGAAAAGCATATATAAGTGATAGCCAAGTACTTTCTTTTGATGGAGATGATTTATTAGTTCTTAGAGAAGAGCAAAGTAATGGAGATCATAAAATAATAGATTCTTTTGGTTCAAAAACTGAAAAAGGTCAATATTTCTATGATAAAAATAGCGAAATATCAATAAGAAGAAAAAATGAAATAACTAAAGGTCAAACAAATATAGACAAGAAATTTTTTGATATAAATGAAGAATGGAATGTAGTTAAAACATCTGATATAGATAGTTTAGGGGTTCATTTAAGCAATGAAAAAATTACAAAAGAAGTACTGCCAGAAGGATATATATCTATTGAAGAAGCTAGAAAGCTAGAAACAGGAGCTGAAGTAAAAGTAACTGGTGTAGTTTCTTTCAATGATAGAAATAAAGAAATACATATACAAGATAAAACTGGGGCTATTTCTGTGTCTAATTACGATAGTAAGATAGATTTAAGTGGCGCTAAAAATGGAATGGAAGTTAAAGTTACAGGTAAATTAAAGCCATTTAACAATTTACTTCAAGTGCAAGCTACTGAAATAGAAATAGTTAAAGAAACTGGAATGCCAGAAGCAACAGTAAAAACAATAAAAGAATTAAAGGAAATAAACCATGATTCACTTTATGTAGAAATAAAGGGTGCATTATTAGACTTAGAAAAGAAGACATTAACACAAGGTGAGGATGTTTTAGATATTTACTTTATACCAAGTGGATTAGAAGTTAAAACAGGAGATACAGTAGATGTAAAAGCTACTATGGGTAGATTTAGGGAGACTGTACAGATTTATGGTTCATCGGCAACATTTACAAAGGTAGGAGAAACAACTCCAGAACCAGAGCCAGAACCAGAGCCAGAACCAGAGGTAAAACCAGAGCCGACTCCAAGTGAAGGACCTTCTATAAATAAATACTCACCAGAATCTAACTTAGTATTAGAAAGCGGTAGTAAGCCGGTAATAGAAGCTAATTATAGTGATTCTAAAGGAATAGATATATCATCAGTTAAGATGTATTTAGATTCTAAAGAGATTACATCTGGATTAGAAATAACTGAAGAATATGTAAAATACGCAGTTAAAACTTCTTTAGAAGATGGAGCTCATAATGTAAAAATAGAAGTTAGTAATAAAGAAGGTGAAAAAACAGTTCATGAGTGGACATTTAGAGTTGGAACTATGGGACATTTTGTAGGACAACTTCATGCTCATACAAATGTTTCTGATGGTTCAGGTACTTTAAGTGAAGCTTATGAATGGGCTAAAAATAAAGGAAAAGCTGACTATTATGCAGTAACTGATCACTCTAACTGGTTTGATAATGATGTAAGTGCAAATATATTAGATGGTTCTGTAAGTACAGCTTGGACAAATTCTCAAAAAGTAGCTGATAGTTACAATAAAGATAACGAATTCTCAGCTATGTATGGATATGAGATGACGTGGTCAGGTTCTACTGGTGGATGGGGTCATATAAATACTTTCAATACACCAGGATTCGAAACTAGATCAAATAAGAGCATGGATTTAAAGACATACTATGAAACTTTAGAAAAAGCACCACAATCAGTATCTCAATTAAATCACCCTGGTAAAACTTTTGGAGATTTTGGAGATTTTGGTTTCTATAGTCCAATAACAGATCAATTAGTTAACTTAATAGAAGTAGGAAATGGAGAAGGTCCTGTAAGAGGAAGTGGACATTTCCCAAGTTATGAATATTATACAAGAGCGTTAGATAAAGGATGGCATGTAGCTCCAACTAATAATCAAGATAACCATAAAAAAGGTTGGATGACTGCAAATGATGCTAGAACTATAATAGTAGCTCCAGAAAATACAAAAGAAGCATTATATCAATCTATGAGAGATAAAATGGTATACTCAACAGAAGATAAAAACATGACTATTGATTACACAGTTAATAATCAAATGATGGGTGCTACATTAGGTTCAGATGTTAAGAAACTAAATGTAAGTATTAAGGTAAATGATCCAGACTCATCTGACATTATAGAAAAAATTTCTATAATATCAAATGGTGGTGTTGAAGTTGCTACTAAAAACTTTAACTCAAACAATGTAACATGGGATTTAGAATTAGATCCAGAATACACTTACTACTATGTAAAAGTAGAGCAAAAAGATAAAGATATATTAGTTTCATCACCAGTTTGGGTAGGCGAATCATTTAATGCAGGTTTTAATGAGCCTAGCGTGGATAGATCAATACCATTAAAAGGTGAAGATTTAACAGCTAAATTTGAATTCTACAATAATAACGTAGAAACATTAAAAGATATAAAATTAGAATTCTACAACAATGAAATATCTGAAAGTAACAAAATAAAAGAAGAACAAATAGATGTAATACAACCAGGTGATGCTCAAGGATTTGAAATAACTTTTGTACCAGAAAAGTTAGGAGATCAAGTAATATGGGCAAAGGCTACATTAAATTATGATGGTTCTCAAAAAGTATTTACTAAGAGTATAAAGTTCACTGTTGCTGATCCATCATCAATAAGCAGAGTTATGATAGACGGTTCAAAAGGAAATCAATATGTAACGGGGCATTATGCTGGAAACGTAAATGGTTTAATAGAAGAGTTTGCTAAGAGAGACTGTTTAGCAGAAATAAATGAAGAACCAATAACGAAAGAACGTTTAAATAATGTTGAGTTATTAATAATAACTGACCCAGAAGGTAAAAGTGATTTAAAAGGTAATTATTCAACTGAAGAATTAGCTGCAATAAAAGATTACGTAGAATCAGGTAGAGATATAATAGTATCTACAAGAGCGGATTACGGAGATGCTAAGGGTGAATATAGCAACTCTGCTCAGGTAAATCCAATATTAGAGACAATAGGATCTAAATTAAGAGTTAACGATGATCAAGTAACGGATGATGAAAACAACGAAGGTCAACCATATAGATTAATGTTTAATACATATGAATCTAAAAACTACAATTTAGTAAAAGGATTAACAGAATCAGATTTATACAGCTTCTATAGTGGAGCATCTGTAGTTCTTGCTGATGGAGCAAGTGAAGACGGGGTTGATTACCTTGTAAAAGGTCATTCAACAACAGAATCAGTAAACCAAGATGGTGATGATGATTATGTAGCAGTTGAAAAAGGTAAAGTAGTAGTTTTAGCTGCTGAAGAATTACCTAATGGAGCTAAAGTAGTTGTATCAGGTAACACATTCCTATCTGATTTTGAAATAGATGGAGAAAACCAAAAACAAAAATCAAATATGAAAATATTAAGTCAAATATTTGACTGGTCTTTACCAAAGAAAGAAGTAAAAACTTTAAGTATAGCTGAATTTAGAAAAGATGAAGATAAAGATGGTACTCCAGATTTAATGGGGCAAGAGTTCATATTAGAAGGGACTGTAACTGCTCAATCAGAAGCAGTAGAGCCTAAAAATGCATTTTTCGAATGTATATATATCCAAGATGAAACTGGAGGTATAAATGTATTCGGTGTATCAGCTACACCATTACAAGTAGGTCAAAAAGTAAGGATTAAAGGTACTGTTGGAGCTTACGAAGGTGAAATCCAAATGGCTATAGGTAATGAAGTGGATGATTTAGAAATAATCGATACAAATATAAATCCAATAACACCAACTAAGATGACTACTAATGATAGTATGCTTGTTGAAAATCAAGGTAAATTAACTGAAGTAGTAGGAACTGTTACAAGAATGGACAGAGAAAAAGGTAACGTATATGTAAATGATGGTACAGGTGAAGCTAGGGTTTACTTAAATGGTTACATTGGTGATGGTATAAATGAAGACTCAAAAGGTAAGTTCAGTGATGACATAGAAGTTGGAAGTAAGATAAGTGCTATAGGTTTAGCTTCAGAAGATTCAGAAGGAAACAGATTAAGAGTTAGAAATACTCTAGAAGTTAAAGTTGTTGAAGATGAAGAAGTAAATCCACCAGTTCCAGGACCAGGAGAAGATACAGATCAAAAACCAGGCACTGATGGAGATGAAGACACAGATAATAATCCAGGAACAGGCGAAGATACAGACCAAAAACCAGGAACTGATGAAGATGTAGATAACGATGATGATAATCAAACTACAAAGCCTGAAAATAAACCAAATCAAGAAACTGATAAAAATGAAAGTTCAAATAAACCACCGAAAACAGGTGATTCAGGGATATTATTAAGTTCAGTAATGTTAATAGGATGTTCAGCAGGTTTAATAAGACTAAACAGAAGACGTAAATAATATCCTATATAAAATAATGAGTTCTTTTCTATTATTATAATAGGAAAGAACTCTTATTAAATATGATGATAATGGAGATTTAGTATGACAGATAAAAAAAGAGAAATTTATATAGTTATAGTTATAATGCTTTTATGTGTAGGAATTATCTTTACCTCTAAATCTGTATTTAGTGGTGGATTTGTAGAAGATAAACTTAACAAAAATATAGAATATTATAAGGGTAAAGTAGTTACTGTATCACAAAACTCTTTAAAAGATGACCCATATGTGGATAATGTAGAAATAGGTCTACAAAAGTGTAAAGTTAAAGTATTAGAAGGTCCTTTTGAAGGTGAAGAGCATGAGATAAATCATAATGTTAGTAGAGCATACAACATAATAGCTAAAGAAGGTATGAATGTGGTATTGGCTATATATGAAGAAAATGGCCAAATAGAGGATATAAATATATCTAATTACCAAAGAAGCCATATTATAGGTGTTCTAGCGATTTTATTTATTGTAATAACTTTAATTGTAGGTAAATTTAAAGGTTTAAAGTCTTTAATATCTCTTCTGTTTACTGGGACAAGTATAGTTTATTTAATGCTTCCAATGTTATTCAAAGGTGTAAGCCCTATTTTAGCAGCTATATTAGTAGTAGCTTTAAGTACAGTAGTTACTTTAACACTAATAAGTGGATTTAACAAAAAAACAATGGTATCTGTTATAGGGACTTTATCTGGAGTAATCTTATCAGCAATAATAGCATTTTTATTTGGAAGGTATGCTAACTTATCTGGAATTACTATGAATGATGCAGATAGTATGTTTTATTTAGCTGAATATAGTGAACTAAGAATACAAGGTCTTATGTTTGCCTCTATAATAATAGCTGCATTAGGGGCTGTAATGGATGTTGCAGTGTCTCTAACATCTGCTATATTTGAACTTTATGAAGTAAATAATAAATTGAGTGTAAAAGATTTAATTAAAAGTGGTATGAATATAGGTACTGATATGATAGGTACTATGTGCAATACTCTTATATTAGCTTTTGCTGGAGGATCTTTAAATACATTAATCTTATTATATAGTGCTTCTATGAACAAAGCTCAGTTATTTAATTTAGATATATTAGGGACTGAGATTATACAAGCATTGTCTGGTAGTATAGGTATAATTTTAACTGTACCGATAACGGTATTTGTTGCAAGTTATATATGTACTAAGAAAGAAAAATGCTAAGTATAAATTAAATAAATTTTATAAAGAGCACTGGTTTCTTTGGAGGCTAGTGTTTTTATGTTGCAGAAATTGTAACTATTAATTTACTTATTAAGTAGAACTATAAAGTATATGGCGGTAGTAAAATATAAACATCCTACTTTAAATTTTATCAAAAAATGTAAATGATAAAAATTATCATTTACAAATGGCTAAAATTTGTTATAATACTAATATAGTTAGGAGTGAAATAGATGGAATTTATAGAACTAATAATAAATGCAGCACAAGAATCTTTTTTACATGTAGGAGTATTATTAGGAATAGTCATACTAATATTTGGATATATAGATTATAAAACAGGCGGAAATATAGTAGATATTTTAGAAAAAAATAAAAAAATACAGCCGATAATAGGAGCTATCTTAGGTATAATACCAGGATGTGGTGGTAGCATTATACTAATGCCACTATACGTAAAAAATAAAGTAAGCTTTGGAGCATTAGTAGCAACATTAATATCTAGTATGGGGGATGCGGCTTTTATACTAATTTCTTCGGATATTAAAGCATATATAGGAGTTAGTTTAATAAGCTTTTTAATTGCTATAGTTTGTGGATACATAGTAGATATACTACATTTAGATGAAAAATTAAAACTTAGAAAAGACAAGCTTTATAATTGTGATTGTATTAATAATGAAAAGACAGATTTTGAAAAAGGATTAAAGATAGATTTAAATACAAGGAAACATATAGGACATGAAGTAAATGATGAAGTAGACCATGCTCTACATCATAATGAAAAAAGGAATATGAGTAAGTTAGGATATAAATTTACTCATTCAATAGGATATAAAATATTTTATTTACTTATTATAGTAGGATTGATAGTAACAATAATATCTCATGGTGGAGGCGCTGAACATGCACACTCACATATACATTCACATGAGGAAAGCTTGGAATTACCATTTGAAGGTATAATATCATTACTAGGAATAACTTTATCTATAATTTATACAATATTATCTAAAAAATATATTAAAAATAGTACTCATGAAGAAGTTGAAAGTAAGATTTTATCATTTAAAGAGATGATAATACATTCTGCAAGTGAAACAGCTTTTGTTATAACGTGGATATTTATTGGGTATTTAGTGTATGATTTAGGTGTAATGCTTATTGGTGGAGAAGAAGTATTAAATTCTATATTATTAGTAAATGGTATGATAACTGTGTTAATAGGTGCATTTCTTGGTGTTGTTCCAGGTTGTGGAATTCAAGTTATATTTATATCTTTATATTCAAAGGGCGTTATGCCATTTGCAGCACTAGTTGCAAATTCAATATCTCAAGATGGAGATGCGCTTTTCCCACTTATTGCAATGGATAAAAAATCAGCTTTATGGGCTAAGATTTTAAATCTTATTCCAGCCATAATTATAGGTTTTGTAGTATATTTTATAATGAGTTAGTTAAGTTTTGAAAATTCGATAGAAGTTTTATGAAATTTAGATAAATCAAAGAAGATGCTAGAGTAGCTTACTCTAGCATTTTTTATATCTAAAGTTTGAGCTTATAAATATTAATAATTTACTGTAAAAATTATCAAGTAAATCTACTTATAAAAAAAGTTGACTATGCAACTAAATATTGGTATACTAAAATAGTTGTTTAGTCAACTAATAGAAGGTGATAATATGAATGAAAATAATAAATACATAGCCAAATATATTTCTCAAATACACAGAAAATCAAGAACATTCATGAATAGAGAAGTGGCAAAGTATGATATTAAAGCAGGTCAACTTATGTTTTTACTTGATTTGTATATGCAAGATGGAAAGAGCCAAGAAGAAATTTCTAAGAAATTAGAAATAGATAAAGGAGCTACAACAAGAACCCTAAAAAACTTAGAAGAACAGGGTCTTATAACTAGAGTTAAAGATAATCATGATAAAAGGACTAATAGAATTTATTTAACAGAAAAATCTAAGGATGTTAAATATGATGTATTCAATCTAATTGGTCAATTACGCAATGAAGTAAGTAAAAGTTTAACTAATGAAGAAGAAGAGATATTGATAGATCTACTTGAAAAAATATATATAAATATGAAAATATAAGGGGTGAAGCTATGGATAATAAACAAAATATATTGGGTACAGAATCAATAGGAAAATTACTATTAAAGTACTCACTACCAGCTATTATAGGAATGATGGTAAATGCGCTTTATAATGTTGTAGATAGGATGTTTATTGGAAACATACCAGGTGTTGGTCCAATGGCTATAACAGGACTTGGAGTAGCAATGCCAATAATGACAATTATAATTGCTTTTGGAAGTCTTGTAGGTGTAGGATCAGCTACTAATGTATCTATAAGATTGGGAGAAGGAAATAAGGATGAAGCAGAGAAAATCATAGGAAATGCAATATGTTTAGCAACAATAATAGGTGTTACACTATCTATACTGGGATTATTACTATTAGATAAAATACTTATGACATTTGGGGCAAGTGAAGGTACTATTACTTATGCAAAATCATATATGAGTGTAATATTGATTGGAACAACATTCAGTATAATGTCAATGATGTTTAGTAATTTAATAAGAGGCGATGGAAATCCAAGATTATCAGCTACAATAATGATTGTAGGGTGTGGTCTAAATATAGTGCTAGATGCATTGTTTATATTTGGGTTTAATATGGGTATACAAGGAGCAGCGCTTGCTACTATAATATCTCAAATAACTTCATCAATGTTAGGGTTATCTTATTACTTAAGAGGAAAATCAAACGTAAAATTAAATAAGAAAAACTTAAAATTAAATATGAAAATTGTATCAGCAATATTTGCAATAGGTTGTGCACCTTTTGCAATGCAACTAACTAACAGCTTAGTACAAGTAATATTTAATACCTCATTAAAAACATATGGTGGAGATTTATCAATAGGTGCAATGGCAACAATAAGTTCAATTAATATGATATTTGTAATGCCAGCTTTCGGATTTGTGCAAGGAATGCAACCTATAGTAGGATTTAACTATGGAGCTAAAAAATATGATAGAGCTAAGAAAACTTTAAAAATTAGTCTAATATCAGCTACAGTTGTATTTTTAATGGGAGCTTTAGTAATACAATTAGCACCACAAGTTTTAGTAAGTATGTTTAATAAAGACCAAGAGCTTATGAATATAACTATTGTGGGACTTAAAAAATATGCATTCGCTATGCCAATAGTAGGTATATCTATAGTTGGAAGTAATTTTATACAATCAATAGGAAAAGCAAAGGTTGCTATGGTTTTAGGTTTATTAAGACAAGTTATAATATTAATACCAATGGTTATTATATTACCAAATTTCTTTGGTTTAAATGGAGTTTGGTTTGCACAACCAACTGCCGATATTGTTTCAGCAGTTATAACTGGTATAGTTTTAATTAAAGAAATTAAAAAGAACTTCTCAAATAATATAGAAGAATCACTTAAAGAAGCAAAAGCCATATAGTATATACTAAATTAAAATAAAGGTAAAAGATGCTAGAATAATTAATTCTAGCATCTTTTTATTTTATGGAGTATTTTGTATTACAAAAACGACATGAAGTTACGGTTATTTATAACACGTTTTATTTATTAAAAAATAGTAGAATCATATTTATAATAATTTCTAATAAATAAACGTAGAGAAATCTACGGTTTTTTCTATATATTTCGTGTGCTATAATTTATAACTAAATTAATAAATAGAGGAGGCCTATATGCATTATAATATAGATGAAATTATATATGAATGTCCTGTAGAGGCATTATCTAATATTTTAGGGAAAAAGTGGGTAGCTACGATAATATGGGAATTACAAGAGAATAGAATGAGATTTGGAGAATTACAAAGAGCTGTAGAAGGATGTACTAAAAAAATGCTTATACAGCAGCTAGATTTATTGATAAATAATGATATTGTAATAAATGAAAAGAAAGCAATTAATAATTCAGTAGAATCTACTTATTATCTAAGTGAAGCTGGACTTAAATTACTTCCTATTATGGAAACCATGATATCATGGAGTAATAAAAATCTTTCTTGTGATAAATAGATACAGTATCCACAAAATAAAATATGGAAGTTATAATGGAATGATTCGTTCTGGTATGATTTCTTATACAAAGGTATATCACCATTTCATATTAAGTGTAATAAAATAAATAAACTAGATCAATTTAGAAAATTTACCAAATTTAAAGAGTAACTCAAAGAGGTGAATTATATATGAGAAATATAAAAAGCAATCGTCAATTAGACTATTCTAAATTTGATACTGATATGACGGCATTTGTAAATGATAATAATATTAAAAGCCCAAGTGATTACTTAATAGTTACTTCTATTAAAGAGAGGATTACTTATATATTTGAAAAAGAAGGTGAGATGTGGGTACTGATATATAGATGGAGCTGTACTGTAGGAAAACCATCAACGCCTACTATAAAGGGAGTATTTGCTGTAGGTGTAAAATATCCAGCTATAACATCAGAAGGAAGTAAAGTTTCTGCAAAGTATGCTACAAATATTGTAGGAGAATATTTTTATCATTCAATACTATATGACTTAACAGGGACATATATATATGATGGAAGATTAGGAGTAGCAATAAGTCATGGATGTATAAGACTGGATACAAATAATGCTAGGTGGATTTTTAATAGTGTACCCGAAGGTACTACTATAGTTATTAACTAATTATTTTTAAAATACATGGAATGATGTAGATAAAATGATAGTTATATCAAGAGATAAAGATAGAGATATATTTTAGATAAGGATCGATAATATAGTTAGATGAACTTGATACAAATAATAAAGGAACAACATTAAAGTTGTTCCTTTATTATTTGTATATATGATTATGCAATATAATTTTTATATACTGTACAATCTGTAATAAACGTATTAATATAATAGATTACGATCTATATATTTGCTATCTTGTGTTATATAAACCCTATTTACTCTTTTAGTGATGCAACAAAGTATTTCATGGTCTATTGTACCCATCTTGTGTGATATATCACCTATTCTTATACCATCTATATCACCTATCAAGATAGCTTCATCTTCCATATTTATATCAAAATTATTTGGAATTTCAACCATAACTTGATCCATACATATTCTTCCTACTATGTTTAATAACTTACCATTTATAAATACTTGAGGATTTTTTTGAGTTCTAGGAAAACCATCAGCATAACCAACAGGCAGTGTAGCTATTCTAGTATCTTTATTTACTGTATATGTTCCTGCATAACTAATACTAGTTCCCTTATCTATAGTCTTTATGTTACTAACTATAGTTTTTAATTCTAAAGCCATTTTTAGCTTTATATCTCTACTGACTTCATATGATGGATAAGGACCATATAAAGATATCCCTAATCTAACCATATTGAAATCACATTCTCTTAAATCTAAAATTGCAGCACTATTTGATACGTGTTTTATAGGAACATTTAAATTAGATTCTTCTAATGAATTTATAACTATATTGTATTTATTTACTTGCTCATAAGTAGAATATTTATTTTTCTCATCTGATTTTGCAAAGTGAGTATAAATACCCTCTATTATTAAATTTTCTAAGGTAAATATTTTCTTTATATCTGATATAGATTGTTCGTTGACTAAAAAGCCTATTCTGCTCATACCAGTATCAAGCTTTATATGAATATAAGCTTTTCTATTACTTAATTTAGCTAATTCATTTATTTTTAAAGCCATTTCTAAAGAGTATACAGTAATTCTTATATTGCTATCTATTGCACTTTGTATTTTAGCTGTATCTGTATACCCCATACATAAAATAGGCTTTCTAATACCTGCTTTTACAAGTTCTAAACCTTCTTCTAATCTAGCTACTGAGAAAAAATCAACATTTTCTTCTGTGTCTAAAAATTTAGATACTTCAACAGCCCCATGGCCATAAGCATCTGCTTTTACAACGCAACATAACATAGTATCTTTATCCAAAGCTTTTTTTACACTATCTACATTAAATTTTATATTTTCTAAATTTATCTCAGCCCATGTGCTTGATTTTATATTCATTATAAAATGTACCTCTACTTTCATTATAAACTATATCATTCTAAATTAAATTATATTTAATTATATATATAAAAAATAAATAATTTTTAATTAATACTAACATTTTTTATATAGAGAGTCAATTATATTTAATTTTAAATGAAAAAAATAAATGTAATTTAATAAAATTGCGTAATATAATTCATATTGATATAATAATTTATTAGATAATAATAAAAATATATA
Source organism: Romboutsia faecis (assembly GCF_014323405.1). Classification (GTDB taxonomy): domain Bacteria; phylum Bacillota; class Clostridia; order Peptostreptococcales; family Peptostreptococcaceae; genus Romboutsia_E; species Romboutsia_E faecis. The sequence goes on from NZ_JACRWE010000013.1 coordinate 36,255, forward strand.
ATAATGAGGTAGCTTGTAAATGAATGAGGTAGATATATCAAAAAATATTACTGAGTATAGAAAAAGAAAAAAGATGACTATTAAAGAGTTGGCTAATTTAACAGGGGTTACTCCATCTTTACTTAGCCAAATAGAAAAGGGAAGTGCTAATCCTTCTATTAATACGTTAAAACAAATTTCTAGTGTTTTAGATGTACCATTATTTAATTTTTTCATAAGTGATGTACCGACAGAAAGTTTAGTAGTTAGGAAAGATAGTCGTAAAAAAATAATGTTTCCTGAAGATGATAGTTTTGCATATGAATTATTAACTCCAAATTCAAAAGGAGAAATAGAATTAATGCTTATGAAAATACCTCCACAAGGAGCTTCTTCAAAAGAACAATTTAGTCATAAGGGAGAAGAGGTTGCCTATGTAATAAAAGGAGATGTACGACTTCATTTAATGAATAGTGTAATTGAACTAAATTCTGGAGATAGCGTTAAAATACCACCACATTCAAGTCATAAGTGGGAAAATGTTGGGAATTGCGACTGTGAAGTTATATTTGCAGTAACCCCACCTTCATTCTAAAATTTCAATAATGTATTTATATTTCGAACTGCTTTTTTATTAAATAGAAAAGTAGTTTTTATTTAAAGATTTATTTTATTAAGATTTTATGAAAGAACTTATATTCAATCAAGAAGAGTGTAAATAAAATATGTTTAAATTTAATAAAATATAAATAGAATAGGTGTATAATGAGAGGGTAAAGTTATATCATATATTACATTGTTTTTAATAAAGGAGATAAGTATGAGTACATTAGATGAAAAGATAAAATTAATAGATAACATAAAATATGATGACGTAGAGTTTGAAGTGATTTCTTATAATAACCTAGAAGGTGCTCAAAGTATAGAAACTGCAATGGGGCTATTCTTTGCAGAACAAGCTGGATTAAAAATGAAGCAAGTAAGAATCAGATTAAATAATAGTTCAGTAAAAACTGAAGCAGGAGCTCTTTATTACTACAAAGGTAAGATAGAATCTAAGAGTAACATTGGTGGAGTTGGGGGATTGTTTAAAAAAGCTGTATCGGGAACAATTACTAATGAAAGTGCTATAAAACCAACATATACAGGGACTGGAGAGATATTATTAGAACCATCATATAAGCATTATATAATGATGGAATTATCAAATGAAAGTATTATAGTGGATAAAGGTATGTTTTATTGTTGCTCTGAAGATATAAATATTAAAGGTGTTGCACAAAAGAATATATCATCAACTCTTTTAGGAGGAGAAGGTTTTTTCCAAGTACAATTATCAGGAACTGGAATAATTGTTTTAGAGTGTAATGTACCTAAGGAAGAGATAGTCGAGTGTAAAATTTCTAGAGGTGAAGAATTAAAGGTAGATGGAAACTTTGCAATAGCTAGAACTAGTGGAGTTAATTTCTCAGTTACAAAATCAGATAAAAGCTTATTTGGATCAGCGATAAATGGAGAAGGATTCTTAAATACATTTACAGGTGAAGGTATAGTTTGGATAGCTCCAACTCAGCCTATGTATGAAAAAATGAATTACGGTCTTCCGACTAACAATAATTCTATGGATAATCATACATCTCGTCAAAGAGGTTAAATATATAAATTATAAGAAAGATGAAAAATAATACATATAAGTTTAAATTATTGTTGACCTGTGTGATATACACAGGTTTATTATTTTTATATAAAAAGTGAGTCTTATTAAGGAGTAAATAGCTATGAATCTAGAATTTAAAAAAATTAATAAAAATAATTATGACGAAGTATTAAAGCTACATGTATCTAAGGAGCAAATAGGATATATAGAATCGATTGAAGATTGCCTAGAAGAAGCAAAACAGTGTTCTTTATGGAGGCCAATTTCAATATATGATGGGGAGATTCCAGTAGGTTTTGCAATGTATGGATTGTTTTTAAATGAAGGTGAATGTGGAAGAGTGTGGTTAGATAGGATAATGATTGGAGATAAGTATCAAGGAAAGGGATATGGAAAAGCTTGTATGAAGCTTTTAATAAAAAGGCTTTATAAAGAATATGCGCATAAAACTATATATTTAAGTGTTTATGATGATAATGTAAGTGCAATTCAACTATATAAAAAAATTGGATTTCAATTTAATGGAGAAGTCGATACTAATGGGGAAAAAGTAATGGAGATAGATTTAAATAATATAGAATATTTATAAATCTAGTATTTAAAAAGTATCAATATGATACTTTTTTTTATATAAATAAATAAGGGGGTATAGCTTATGGTGAAATTAATGATTATAAGTGGTTTAGTACTATTAATATCAATAACTTCAAGTAAAGTGCTATATAAATTTGGAGTCCCGATACTTTTGATATTTATTATATTAGGAATGTTATTTGGATCAGATGGTATTGTAGGGATTTACTTTTCAGATTATGAGCTAACTAAAGAGTTATGCTCAATAGCTTTGGTAATGATAATGTTTTATGGTGGTTTCGGAACTAATTGGGAAATGGCAAAACCATCAGCTATCCCTTCAATATTAATGTCAACTCTTGGTGTACTAATAACAGCAGCTCTAACCGGTTTATTCGCAAGTTTAATCTTAGGAACAACTTTATTAGAAGGATTACTTATAGGATCGATAGTGGCATCTACGGATGCGGCATCTGTTTTTGCAATACTTCGCTCACAAAAGCTAAATTTAGAAGGTTCTCTAGCCTCTTTATTAGAAGTTGAAAGTGGAAGTAATGACCCTATTGCTTATATGCTAACACTTGCAATCTTAACTTTGATGAATAATGGAGGTCTATCAAATGTAGTTCCAATGTTAATAAAACAAATAGTATTTGGAATATTAGTAGGTACTATATTAGCAAAAGCAGCTGTATATTCCGTAAAAAAGGCTAATTTTGAAATAAAAGGATTTTATCCAATTTTTATAACAGCTATAGCTATATTATCATACGCTTTAAGTGAGTGGCTTGGCGGCAATGGATATTTAAGTGTTTATATGGCTGGAATAATTATAGGAAATAGTAAAATACCTTATAAAAAGACTCTATATCAGTTCTTTGATGGAATTTCATGGATTATGCAAATTGCCTTGTTTTTCATGCTAGGTCTTTTATCATTCCCTTCAAAGTTTTTTAGTATAATTGGTATTTCAATACCAATATCTATTTTTATGATTGTTATTGCAAGACCCTTAGCTACATTTATAATTTTATACCCATTTAAGTTTTCTAATAAAGAAAAATTATTTATTTCTTGGGTTGGATTAAGGGGAGCAGCATCTATAGTTTTTGCGATATATGCAGTAACTTATGGTGTGCATATACAAAATGATATATTTCACATTGTATTTTTCGTAGCTTTATTCTCTGTGGCAATTCAAGGAACATTATTACCTAATATAGCGAGAAGACTTGAGCTAGTAGATGATAATGCTTATGTACTAAAAACATTTAACGACTATTCAGGAGACATAAGTAGTAAGTTGTTAGAGATAATCGTAACTCCAGAGAGTAAATGGATAAATAAAAGTATTGTAAGTGCAGATATTCCAGATGACATACTAATTGTGATGATTAAGCGTAAGGGAGATATAATAATACCTAAAGGAGCTACTACTATAGAAGAAGGAGATATTTTAGTAGTTAGTGGAGAAAATATAGAACAGCTTGTATAAAAGGGTGCATGTAAAAGCACTCTTTTTATAATTAATAAGGTTAGAGTATAGAAATTATATAACTTTATTTATATAATGCGGATTAAACTTAACATTATTCATATTTACATGGCACATACTGTATAGTATATATAAAATATATATTGATAAATTTTAATTAAGGGAGAATGTTAGAATGTTTTATTCCATAAACTTAGAATTAGATAAATTTGAAGTGGTTATAATTGGTGGTGGTGAAGTTGCTTATAGAAAATGTAAAAACTTTATAGACTTTAATAAAAAAGTAAAAGTGATAGCTCCAAAGTTTATAAAAGAGTTTCAAGGATTGAGAGATAAAGTGGAACTAATAGAGGATATATATAAAGAAGAATATATAAAAGATAGCTTTATTGTAGTTGCAGCTACTAATAATAAAGATGTGAATAAAGCTATAGGTGAATATTGTAATTTGAATAATAAGTTGGTAAATGTAGTAGATAGTATAGAGCTATCTAATTATACAGTTCCATCATACATAAAAAGAGGCGATTTACTTATCAGTGTATCTACCAGCGGAAAGAGTCCATCTTTATCTAGAAAAATAAAAGAAGATTTAGAATCGCAGTATGATGATAGTTACGAAGAGTACATAAATCTTTTAGGGGAGGTTAGAAGAAAAATTATAGCGCAAGTTGATGATGCAACTATAAGAAGAAACTTAATAAAAAATTTAATTAATTTAAATTTGAAAGAATTAAGAGAAGAAAAAAATAAATATAGTAAGTAAAAGTTAAATAGTTTAAAAAAATAGAAAAATTAACTGTGATCATAGCTATATATTTTTTTAGTATCAGTAGTTAGAGGGGATTTGCATGAAAAATAAAATAGGAACTCTCAAAAAATAAGGATTATATAATACTTATTTATAAAAGCATACTTTCGGAGTTGGATTTTGTTTAGTATTTATATAGGTGAATTAGAAGGAGGATAAAGCTAGATAAATGAATACGTTGAACTAAATTATAAAATGGTTAGAAAAAAGAAAATTAAAAAACTTTTAAAAAAGTATTGACCAATAGAAAAGATGATGGTAAAGTATTACTTGTCCGAGAGATACGGACGAAAAATAAAACGAAAGAAAGTCTTGACTGAGGGGTAATAACCTGGTAAGATAAGTAAGTCGAGAAAATGAACTTTGAAAATTAAACAGTAGGTTAATTTATAAAATTAATTCTTATAAAGAATTATTCGAAACAACCAAACAAAGCCAGATATATAACAGTATCTGAGCCCATCAACTTTTATTTGAGAGTTTGATCCTGGCTCAGGATGAACGCTGGCGGCGTGCCTAACACATGCAAGTCGAGCGATTTACTTCGGTAAAGAGCGGCGGACGGGTGAGTAACGCGTGGGTAACC
>NZ_JACRWE010000014.1 GCF_014323405.1 Romboutsia faecis
AAGGTTTTGAATTTATAGGCTACTCTATGAAGTGGCAAGGGGATTTTAGTCTAGATGTAGGAGATATTATCTCTATAACTGATACAAAGGGAAATACAAGGCAAGTGCCTATTTTTTCTCAAAAGTTTACTTATAACGGTGGACTTACTTCGGAAATAGGAGCAAAAGGTGAAAGTAAAACTAAAAATGAATTTAGTCCAACTGGTGATTTAAATAATAAAGTTAATAGAATTGTTACAGATCTTCTTATTGTAAATAAAGCTTTAATTAATAAGGCTGATATAGAAGATCTTAAAGCAGTTAATGCTGAAATAGAAAATTTAATTGCTGTAAATGTTACTATAACTGGAAAATTAAGTGCGATTGAAGGTGAGTTTGGAACTATAAAATCCGATGTAGCAACTATAGGAAATTTGACAGTAAATCATACAGCTCAAATAAATGATTTAATAGCTAACAGTGCAACTATAACTCAACTCGAAGCTGTATCCGCCCAAATAGGTATAGTCCAAGCCGATGTAGGTAAAATAAATACCTTATTAGCTGGGAATTTAACCGGAGAAAATTTCCAAGCTGGTGGTATTACCTCGGATAAATTAACCATAGCAAATGGTTTTATAACTAACGCTATGATAGCTAACCTAGATGTTTCTAAGATTAATGCTGGTGATATTTCTACTAATAAATTTAGAATTAAATCTGATAATGGTGGCATAGAGATTGTAGGAGCTACTCAACAGTTCAAGGATAAAAATAATAGAGTTAGGATACAAATGGGACAAGACACTCAAGGTAATTTTAATTTTATTATTCGTGGTGAAGATGGCGAAAGTGTATTAATAGATCATACAGGAATTAAAGAAAAAGCTATAACAGATGATCTAATCAAAAGTAATATGATAGCTCAAGATGCTATAGGAGAGAAACAAATTAACTATAACAGCTTTGTTACTGGATTTAATAAAGATACTAATACACAAAAGATAGCAAGTTCTAAGGTTCTCTTAAATAGTGAAAATCAAACCTTAGATGTGGCATTTAATACACTTTCTACAACAGTAAAAAATATAGACTTTGGTGGTAGAAACTTATTAGCTAATACTGCTACTAGTAAAGATATAGTAAGTGCTGGTCAATTCAATAAAACAGGTGCTCGCTATATTTTTGTCGACAGCGTTAACTACTTTGAGCATATAAAAGGCAAAGAAATCACAGTAGCGTTCGATTGGGAATACATAGGAGATACACCTAGTGGTGTATTTTACTTACAAACTAACGAACCACAGTATTTATCATTTGAAAGAGTTACAATATCAAATGATAATGTAAAAGGTGTATATACAATTACAAAAAAAATAAATTCTGATAAAGATACCAATGGAGTATATATAAGAACAGATGAAATGCATGGCACTTTAAAAATATCTAAAATTCGACTTGTTTTAGGTAATAAAGAAATCGGATGGATACCTGCTCCAGAAGATACAGATCAAGCTATAACAAACGTAAAAACAGTTATAGAGTCACAGTCAACTACTATTAGTGTTATGCAAGGGCAGATAAGTGCTGCTATTAATAATACTCAAATAGTAAAAGATGGACAAACGGTACTGCTTAAAGATGATTATAATAGGACCGTACAGACTATTGATAGTATTAAATCGACTATAGGAAGTCATACAACTACAATTAATGAGCATACAGGACAAATTACAGGCGTTCAAACTAAAACAAATGAACTTGAAAGAAATCTTAATAGTTTTACAAGTCGTTTAGCAACTACTGAAACAAAAGTAACTGAACATACAACAGAATTGGCAAAAGTTGATAATAAAATAAATAATATACAAATAAGTACTCGAAACCTATTCTTAAATGCTACAGATTATAGTGGCTCACAATGGCAACATGGCAATATAAATATAACTACCAATACTTATAAAGGAAGTAAAATTTATACGACTTCATTAGCGTGGGGAGCAGCTAGATATTATATATCAGACTTAATATCAAGAGGTGTATTAGAGCTTAATACAGATTATACTATAAGTTGTTATGCTAGAAGTTCTGCTTCAACGTACTCTCCGATATTAGGTTTCTTTGGAAATAGTTCTTATCATACAAAACATGGTTCTAGTTTAGGAACTGTAACAACAGAGTGGAAACAGTATTCAGCAACATTCAGATTTACTGATATTACAGTCACTAACTATAATATCAGAATCGAACCAACTACAGCATCTGCAAACGGAGAAACTTTACAAGTGTGTGGTTTACAACTTGTAAAAGGTAATAAAATAGGTGATTGGACACCTGCACTAGAAGATATAGATCAAGCTATAACAGATGCTAAGGATAATGCAGTTAATACTTCTAAAGATTATGTTAATGGAGAAGTAGTAAAAATTAATAAGACTATTACTAACACAAATAGTAAAGTAAGTGCAATCGAGCAAAATATAAATGATATCACTCTTAAAGTATCTACAGTAGAACAAAGTCAAACAACAATAAATGGACAAGTTACAACTTTACAAAGCAAAATGTCTGACGTGGAAAGTAAAATAACTAAAAATGCTATTACAAATGTAGTTAGAGAAAGTTTCTACACTAAAGATGAAATAAATAGTAAGGGTTATCAAACAGAATCCCAAGTACAGCAGACCGTTAATGCTTTTGAACTTAAATTCACACAAACTGGTGGATATAACATAGTTGAAAACTCAACAGGATATGGAAATAATAAAAACGGCTGGGGTAATACATCTAATAGTACGGGAAAAATATATACTGGTTTAGATACTGGCGTAAAAATATTAGAAACTGGATACTATTTCCGATTACAACGAGATGGAGAAACTTCAACTAGTGCTAATGCAGGTGTTTCAAGAAGATTTAAATTGAAACCTAATACAACATACACAGTTTCAGCTAAAATAACTAGTTCAACAAATGCTGCAGGTATTAAGGTAATGGTTAGAACTTCAGACACAATTTCATATACAGAGGTTGATAATAGAAAAGATTTTGATACAACCCATGTCATTTATAATGGTAAACCAAATGGATGGCAAAAAGTATCATTAACATTTACTACAGGAGCAAATGTTAAATCAGGTTTATTTTATATAGATCATTTAGGATATATAGCAAATGATACTTCTATTAATACAAATAGAGTATACTGGGGGGATGTTTGTATATATGAAGGTAGCATTGATTTGCCTTGGAGCCCACATCCTAACGAAGTCTATGGAGGTATAACAAGTATAGATAGAGATGGTATCACCGTTACATCAAGTAATGTTAGATCTAAGACTACAATGTCAGCGAATGGATTTAAGATAACTAAAACAGATACAAACACAGATGTGTTTAAAGTCAATTCTGATGGTAGATTATCTCTAATTGGAGAATATACGTCATATGATGGCAATAGAAAAGCTGGTTATTTCGGAATGAATGAAATCAAATTCTACAATTGGTGGTCAGATACTAATGAAGAAGTAGCATATTTCTATGGTGGAAAAACAAGTAGTAACAAAAGATCTGCAGACATTGTTGGAAAGGATATGTTCTCTATCGGTATTGGATCACCTTCGAGTGGTACTAAAATAATGGAAGGTAACTCAAGTTTATTAGAAATATATAAAGATACTGACTTTAATGGTGGAGCTTTAACCAATGTTAGAAAAATAAATTATGATGTTACTTATGATACATGGATTAACAAATTATATATAAGAAGTAATCATATAAATACAAATATGCCAAGTGGGTACTTACATTTAAATTACTGGAAGGGTGGAAATACTACATCAACTTCAACTCATGTCAAGGTCGGCAATGGTAATAATGATGATGCTAATGGAGCATTAACATGTGGGAACTTTAAAGCTACAGGAACTAAAAACTGTATAGTAGAAACAACTGTAGGCTATGTAGGTATAAATGCATATGAAACTGCAGACTGCTATTTTGGAGACGTTGGAGAAACGATCCTAGATAGCGAGGGCTATTCGTATGTATATATAGATTCAATTTTCGCAGAAACTGTAAATACACAAAGAAAGTACCAAGTATTTTTAAGTGTATATGGAGAAGGTACTGCTAATGTAGTAGAAAGAACACCTATATACTTTGTCATTAAAGGGACACCAGGAGTGGAGGTTGGGTATGAATTAAAAGCTAAAAGAAAAGGATATGAAGATCATAGACTTGAGAGAGAAGTTAATAACTGGAAAATAGGAGAAAATCATGGTTTAGATGAAGATTATAACCATGAAAGAATTGAGTTTAATAGGAAAATAGAGAATATCATTAATGAAGAAGTTATAAAAGATATTGAAAATGAAACTTTACAAGAATTTATATCAAGTGAAGTTGAAAGATCAATAGAAAATATAGAATTATTGAAAACAATAGAGGAGGATATATTAAATGAAAATATTAACTAGTTTTAGTGTAATAAAAATGAGCGAAGGATTAAGATTATCTTATACATATACAGAAATAGATCCAAATACAGGGGTTCCTATAAATAACAATGCACAGGAGAGTAGATTTATAGTTCAAGATGAGTTAAAGACAAACTCAAATAACATAATGAAATATATTCAAGATAACTTTTTAATGTAGAGTCTTATTAATTTAGTAAAAATAAGACTCTTTTTTTAATAAAAAAGAGGAGGATTAACATGGAAGAAAATTTAAATCAAGTAAAAGTCTTTATAGTAGGATTGTTTGCAGCAATAACAAGTTTTTTAGGAGTATTGGCAATACCAGTATACATATTAGTTTCATCGAATGTTATAGACTATATTACTGCTATTATAGCAGCACCTAGCAGGGGGCAAAAAAAGTCCTCTGCTATTTCTTTTAAAGGGATAAAAAAGAAAGTATCTATGTGGCTCTTAGTATATGTAGGTGTACTATTAGATCAATTATTAATATATACATCAACTGCAATAGGTATAGCACTACCATTTAATTTCTTAATTGCTTGTATAGTAGCTTTATGGCTATGTGCAAATGAAATAATAAGTATCTTAGAAAATCTTAATGACATACTAGGCGAAGATATGCCTAGTTTTTTATTGCCAATGGTTAAGAACATTAGAAGTCAAGTAGAAGAAAAAGTAAATCTTAAGGAGGTAGAGTAATTATGAGTAAATATTTAGTATTAGGTGATGGTGGACATGCAGAGAAGGTAGCAGGTAAATGTGCTCCTGACAAATCTTTATATGAATGGAAGTTTAATCAAGAGGTTGACACAAAAATGGAAAAAAGATGTAAGGATCATGGTATAGATTATTATCAAACTAATCCATCACCTACAGGTAAAGATGAAATGGGATTAAGTAAAAGGGCAGAACTTGCAAATGCACATTGGAAGAAGTTAGGTAAGCCAAAAGCTCTACTTATGAGTTATCATGCTAATGCTTATTATTTTGAAGATGAAAATGGTAAAAAGAAAGTAGAATTTAATAGTGTTAGGGGTACAGAAACTTTTGTTGGTTCTAATGCTAGTACAAACTCTAAGAATGCTGCAAAATATATACAAGACGAAATAGTAAAAACTATGAGGTCTTTAGATAAAGAAGCCAAGGATAGAAAAGTTAAAATAGAAGACTGGACTGTAATATATAAAGCTCAAATGCCATCTATATTAATTGAATATGGTTTCTATACTAATAAAGCTGATATTAAAATATTAAAAAATAATGTAGATGATCTAGTTGAAGCAACTATGAAAGGTGTATGCAAATACTTTGGTATTACATATAAAGCACCTAAAAAAGAATCTAAGCCAAATACGAATGCAAGTACATCTGCATCAAAAGAAACAACTTATTATAGAGTAGTAACTAATAGTTACCTAGATAGAAAAAATGCTGAAAAAGAAGTTTCGGAACTAAAGAAACTAGGTATTAGTGCATTCCTAGATGCATTTAAGAAAGATGGTAAAACATATTTAAGGGTAATTGCTGGTAGCTATACAAACAGAAAGAATGCAGATGCTCAATTAACATCACTTAAAAAGGAAGGATATAATCCATTTATTGCTGTTTATACAAAAAAATAATAATATTTAATATAAAATATCAAGTTAATAAATTGAACCGTCTTAGAATTGGATTAAATGGATTTTAGGTATAAAAAGAGCTAGAGGGGTTAATCCTCTAGCTCTTTTTATATATATTTATGTTATAAGTATAAAAACGGTATATATACAAAAGTGGTATATATACAAATTTAAGGAAATATAAAGTGTGTACAAGTATTTATTTTACACACTTTATATGTTTAGTCAACTATCTTTGAAAATAATATTTCATATAATTTTGATTTATGATAAAATTATTTTTAAAGATAGTTGCAATAATCCTTATACTATAAATAAAAAACCTAAATATGTATGAAAAAAGGTTGCATATTCTCAACAAAAAGTCGAGTTTATGCAACCTTTTTTTTAAAATAAGATAAGTTTTTAAACTGGTATAGATATTAATTAAGGCCTACAAAATAAGTAACGATATACTTATTTTGTAATATTTATTTTACCCATTGTATGCACAATAAAACTGGAATTTTTGTAAAAAGGAAATTATCGGAATTAATCCTCTAGATCCTTTTTCTCTATAATTATTCTTTTACCGTCGAAACTAAGGTTTACATCACGATAATCTTCGTTTAGATCCATTTGTTCAAGCCACGGCATAGGCAATCCTATACTTGCTCTTTTAGCTCCTGCAGATGCATTTCCACCAACCTTATTTATGTTTAATTTTCTTGTCCTAGTTTCCATTCTTTCACCTACAATACGATTTGTAATATAATATTTACTATTGCTAAAGCTATAGCTATTTTTAGTAACTTATTTGTATCATTCATAGTTTTATGTGATATAATAAAGAAAACATCTACTCAAGGGCTTTCGCCCTTAAGTCTTAGAAGAACTTTTCTATTATAGTATTAGCTATATTTAGAAGTTCTATCAAAAGAAGAATTCGTGCTGTGGTAAGTTCGGAGTTCTTCTTTTTTTTCTTTTGTTTTCTTTTATTACTCACTTGTTCACCTCCTTATCTATATTTATATTATATATTATTGCATTGCAATAGTCAACGGTTTTATATATAATTTTAAAAAATTTCATTAAAAAGGTTGCATATTCTCAACAAAAAGTCGAGCTTACGCAACCGCTTTATTATTTTTTGTATTTTCTTTTATCTATAATTTTGGAATGCTTCCAATCACAAACACATTCAAAATCTACTACTATATTAATTTTATCAACTTGCTCTATATGTATTACTTCTGCTTTACTATCACAGAAAGGATTAATTTATTGTATGTTTAACCAAAAAGTGATATACTCTTTAGTGCGAGTAGAGGGCATACCACTTTTGGTTGTTCTCTTTTTTTATGTTTATTTTTACTGCTCTAGATATCCATCTGAATTTCCGAAGAATTGAGAATCTTCATCTAGTTGTATTTCTTTAGATATTTGATCTTTTATCACCTTATTGAAAGTCTTATATCCTCCGCCAGTACCAACTATAACATATCTGTCTAGCGACCCAAATTTATTAGTTATTTTATTTAAAATATCATTTGCTAGAGGTTCTATAGCAATAAGATAATCAGATAACTTGTACTTTTTATTTTTATATTCTATGTATTCTTTATTATTCTTTAATAAACTATCTATTAAATCTTTTTCTATATCTGCATTTTCTTTTTCATTGAAATAAAGAGTAATTAATTCAGTAAAATCAATTACACCCTTTGGGATAGTTTCAGTTTCATAAGGATAATATATTTCATCATCGTAATCAAACTTATAATTGCAAGCGTCTGTAGTTCCTCCGCCTACATCTATTGATAAAATATCTTGCTTTATATCTCCTATGCTATCGATATTGCTGACAAAAGCTGAATACCCTTCTACTTTTACATCAACAGAGTTAAAAGTTACTTTTTTAGATATACCATTTACAGCATAGTTAAATTCTACTCCAGTTTTAAAATGTTGTTCAAACTCTTTTAAATATGACTTATTAAAATATTGTTTCGGTGGTAAACCTAATTTTAAATCAACCTTTAAGACCTGATCCATTGGATATAGTTCGTGAATCATTAAAAGAGTTTCTTCTAATAAATGCTTTCTAGTATGTTTTAATACATTATTGTTAAGTTCTCCAACGCCTATGTAAATAACAGAGCCATCAAATTCAAACTTTCTAGCTTTTGGATTTAGTATTTCTTTATACTCAATTCGATTAGGTATTTTTACTCTAACTTTCTCACCTTTTTCATACTTAGTAGCTTTTAACATACTATTTCCTAAATCAATTCCTGCACTTACTATTTTCATTTATATCTCCTCCAAATATTTAATTTTAAATGTACATTAAATTGCTTATCTAAACCCACCAACTTTAGGTTTCGTTGGTTCAGTTTCTTTTGTAACTTCTTTAGTTGTTACACTTTCCTTGTTAGTTTTATCTTTATTTTCTATATCTTTCCCTAAACTTTTTACGTGTTCCTCTAAAACTCTCCTACAATACACTCTTAAAGCTCTATCATCTTCATCTGCTAATTCTTTTAAGATGTCTTTAAACGATGTACTTATAGGTATTTGTAAGTTATAAGTTTCTTTACCCATGTTTATCACCTCGCTTATTAATTTAATAATAATTTATTTCGAATTATTTGTCAATATTTTTTAAATTCAAAATAAATTTATTAAAAATCGTAATGCAATTGCATTAAAATCGTTATTAAATTCGATTACAATAAAACTAAAATTCATCGGCAATTATACTACACTTCATTTTAAATTTAATATTAATTTAAAATGATTATATCTGTATTATTCTAGTAGCGGTGTCTTTTCACCTCTATTAGATAAATAGATAAAAAATAAAAACAAAATTATAATTATTCCGTTTCACTTCTAAAAAAATCTAGTTTTACCTATTTAACGACCAGTTTTGTCAAAATTATTTATTTTTTTTATAATTTATATATACTTATTATCAAAAGGGAGGTGTATAACTAAATGAGTAATAAAAAAATATTTTTTGTATTAGGCTTTATTTTAGTATTACTAAGCGTTCCGTTAGGTAGATTTACACTTAATTTATTCTATGGTAATCAAAATCTAACAAGTGAATTTGGTTATATGTTACAAGGGTTTATAAATTCATATATAGCATCAGGCATTCTTATATATGGATTAGGGTATGTAAAAAAACAGTAAAATAAATATTTATGAAAATTAAAATGAAAAGGGGAACAATTATGAGATAAAAAAAGAATTTTGCAAAAGGGTTAGTATGTTTATCTGTTTTAACAATGGTTATTCCAACTATGAAAGTTGACGCTAGTGAGGTATCTCAAGATAATTCATCAGAAATTTCTGGATATCTAGATGTAAAAGATTCAGAAATTAGTGAAGTGATGACATATGATGAAATGGTTACTACTATGGCTAAAAATGAAAATATAACAATAGATGAAGCTATTAAGATTCTAGGCCCTGAAGAAGTAAGACCATATGAGAAAGTTGTCAATGAAATATCTAAAAATACAAATTTATCTTATGAAGATGCAAGTAAATTAATTAATCCTAATCTTATCAAGGAGACTAGATCCGGTAAGGTTGTTCGTGCTACATATCGTAATATAACTAGAACTATCACAGTAAGTAATATATATAAGCCAAAACTTGTATGGTATTGTGAAACAGATGAATCTGGTCAATTTAGAGCAATTCGTAAAATAAAAAATACATCAATGAATAGATCATATAATGGAACTTCAAAACAATTTTCTGGTAAAGTATATACAAACCTAGAAGATCCAAATCGTATATATTATGAAGTTAATGGCGACTTCTATAACAACGGTACAACTACAGTAAGCGGAGGAACTGAAATATCTGTTGGAAAATCTGGAACTGCTAATTTTTCAGTATCTTACTCAAGTAATCATTTCAAATACCACTACTCAACAGGACGTCAAAGTTTTTAAAAAGTAAATAATAAAAAAGTAGCTAGAGATATATCTAGCTACTTTTTTATGCCCATTTTTCATTATTCTTTTTTAAAATATAATCGTCATCTAAATCTATAATATTTACTGATTCACCTGACATGTCTGAAACTACCATATTTGAATTATCAAAGTGAGGTCTCTTACTCTTTTTTGACTTAACAGTTCGAAAATCGTTTATTTTATTTGTTAAAGTTGTTTTGAAATAACTATATGACTTTACCTTTATTTTTTCTTCATCATCCTTTTCAAGAGTAGCTAAAATTGATTCTTGTAATAATTTTTTTAAACTTTTTTCACTAAAATCATATTCTTTAAAATCTTTTTTAAATCTTTCTAAAGTTTTATTTGTAAATAACTTCTCATTTGGTATGTAAAAATCAATTTCTATATTCTTGTTATCTATAATTTCATTATTAATATATTCATCGTTATGATCCTTATCTTTAACTATGAATGTAGATTCATTTTTTCTGAAATATGTTTTTCTTTCATAATCTAATATAATAAATTTTATTTCATCTACTTTTCTTCCGTTCTTAACTTCTTCAATATCCACTTTCATATTTCCGATAGAATTAATTTCTTTTATAGCTTGATTCAATACTCTCTGTTTAAAATTTTTATATTCAGGATATTTGTTCTCTACACCTAATATAAACCTTAATTGATCTATTTTAAAATTTTTATTTATAACTATATCAGTTCTACTCCATAATCTTAACAATTCATATAATCTCTGAGAGTAAAAGCTTTTAAATTTCGTTAATATATCTAGGTTAAGCGGTGCATAAATTGTGTAATCTATAATATGTTTATATAGCCTATCCATAAAAAATATTTTAAATGTTTCTTTATTTGTATTATACTCACTCCCAGCTATTAAATTATAATCACATTCAATCTTATCCCCATTCTCATTTTTTTCAAATTCTATTGATGTATTTTTTAATACTTGAAAAGTTTTCTTTATATTACTTAAAGTCCTTTGATTTTTGTTAGGTATAAGACTTTTTATATCTTCCAATTTTACATTGCATGATAAGTTCCCATTCTTTTCTTTTTGGGCATTTAAAAGACAATAATAAAAAATTCTATTTTGTATGGCTGTGACTTCATAAGATGTATGTACTAACTGTTTCCCTTGCATTAATAAATCTATATTATTTTCATTTGGTATATTTTCGTTCATAATAATCCCCCTACAATCTATTCCTAGTATCAAATTGTTACCTTTAATCTATTTATAAGCTGATTATACATAAGTGATTTCTTAAATGCAACACTTTTTACTCTTTGTTACCTTTAGAGTATCAAATTGTTACCTTTCCGTATCAAATTGTTACCTTTAGAGTATCAAATTGTTACCTTTCCGTATCAAATTGTTACCTTTCCGTATCAAATTGTTACCTTTAGACTCTTGTACCTTAGTTATACCAATGCATTCAGGAATCCCTAAATACTATTAAATACTATTAAATACTATTTATATACTATGAAAGGTGTTTTTTTACAAAAACAAACAACTTTTATAAAAATAAAACTAAAATAATTTTAATAAAAAATAATAGTATTAAGTAATCGTATCAAATTGTTACCTTTTAATATAGAAACTATGTTCGTTTTTTACCAAAACTATTTACAATTTAATTTTAGATATGATAATGTCTAAATAAAGAACATATGTTTCATATTTTGATTAGGTGGTGGCAATATGGGGACTTTAAGTAAAAGACAAGAAGAAATATATAAATATATAGTGGAGTACATAAAAATAAAAAAATATGCTCCTACAATAAGAGAAATTGCTGAGTCTGTTGGATTAAACTCAATTAGTACGGTATATAATCATCTTAAAAAACTTGAAGAAGCAAAATACATAAAGAGAGATGAAGATAAGCCAAGAACGATAGAAATTTTACATGAAGATATAGAGTTTGTAGAAGGAATGAATCAAGAAATACTAGAGGTTCCTATTCTTGACAAAATAAAACTTTCTAATCCTATAGCAAAAGAATATGTAACAGAGGTTATTAAATTACCTGCGTTTCTTTTGCGAGGTAACAGTAATTTTATAATAAGAATGTCAGATGATAGCATGATAGGAGCAGGGATATTAAAAGATGATTATATTCTTATAGACTATAAAAGATCTATAAACAATAAGAAAATAGCAATTGTATTTATAGATTACAAAAAAGTTGTAGTTGCTAGATATTACAAAGTAAAAAATGATTTAGTAAGATTAGAATTTGAAAATGAACTATATGAATCTTTAGAGCTTAACAGTGAAAGAGTTAAAGTAGTGGGTGAAATCATAGGGAGCATGAGAACAATTTATTAAAGCCAATTTAAGCGAAAAATAACCTTTATTTGAATAAAGTATCGAAAAAAGGAATAAAAAGCCTTCTAGGGGGCAAATTTTGGATATTTTTTATAATTGGGAGGAGTTATGAAAGAACAAATAAAAAAGCTTATTGATGAAATTCCAGATGATGATTTATTTTTAATCAACATATCAAATATAATAAAGGGGTTCTTATATAAAAATAGAGAAAAAAAAGAGGCATAAATTATTTTATATGCCTCTTTTTAACTCTTCTGTAAATTTCTTAATAACAACCCAATCTTCATCATTTAATTTTAACATAGCCCTTATAATATTTTTTTTAAACTTATCATTCTCTGCATATAAACTACCAACTAATAAGTCAAACTCATCATCTATAGAAACTTTGTTAAACATATTACCCTCGCCATATTTTAACCAGTTTTCATTTACATTATGTTTACGACAAATTAAATCTATATTTCTTTGTGATAGTTCAATAATTCCCAATTCAATATTACCTATAGCACTTGATGATTTTAACCCTATTGAATTAGCAAATTCCTTTTGGGTCATATTTAAAGCTTTTCTTATTAATCTAACTCTTTCTTTCATACTTCCTCCCTGAAATGAATTATCTAAATAAATGATATCACATAAAATAGTAAAACACAAAACAAAATCACATAAAATGACAAAAAATAGTTGAAAATCGCATAAAATGATGTTACAATCACATAAAATGACAAAATAGGAGGTATATATATGACATATTCAGAAAAAGTCAAAATGTTAAATGAAATTTTTAAAGATATTGAATTGATTGATGAAAAAGATAAACAAGCAGTTGTGGCTTACATAAGAGGAACTGCAGACACAAGGGAAAGAGTAAGATTAGAAAATGAATCTAAATATTCAACAGAAAATAAGTAAATAAAAGAGTGTGATTTTTAGTACAAATCACACTCAATAAAAACTAAATAAAGTCCAGTTTTTTCAAAAGGTTCGGTGAGCCTTTAGCGGACTTGTACTAAGTGATAAAGTTTGGAGAAAAAGTAATACAAAAATAGGTGGGAAGTATGTCAAATGTAAAGTGTGGTCAAAAGAGAAGAACTAAGAAAAAGAATATGTATACAGAACTTGATTTTGAAAAGTTAATAGACAGAATGAATGAACATCAAGTGACTATTGATGATGAAATAATAACTTTAAATAACATAGATCAAATATTAGATGTAAGAGCTAAGTGTATTTATGAAACAAAAACTATAACTTCGGGACCTCTTAGAGAAATGGAAATGTATCCACTTTTCCCTAAAAAAGATGTACCCGAAGAATTCAGAGTTAAGGGAACAACTAAATCAAGAAAAAATCTTAATAACAAAAATGCTGTTAAGTATTTCATTAGAAAAGCAAATACCAACTTTGGTAAAGGTGATTATTATGTAACTCTTAATTACACAGATAAAAATAGACCTAAAACATATGAAGAAGCTAAAAAGCATGTAATGGCATATATAAAAAAGCTTAATTATGAATTTTTAAAACAACAGTTGAAAGCAGAAGGTAAGAAACTTACATCTAAGATTAAAAAGAAAAATTATAAAAAAATAAAGTATATGTATGTTATTGAGATATCTAAAGAAGGAAAAGGGAAGTATCATGTACACATGATTCTTAGTTCTGAATTATCAATGGATCAAGTTGAAAGTTGTTGGAAGTACAGTAGGAGAAATAACATAAGACGTATTGATCCTGACGACAGACACATAACCGATTTGGCAGAATACCTATCGAAAGACCCAAATGGGAAAAAGAGGTGGGGATGTAGCAAAGGCTTAAAAGAGCCTGTTATAACTACCTCAAAAAAAGTATCAAAGCGAAAAATTTATAATATGGATTCTAATAGAAACATTATTGAAGAAGAGATGGAAAAGATTAATCCAGGATATAAATTAATTGAATTTGAAATTACAAAAAATAAATGGACAAACATGCCATATATACATGTTTTGATGAGGAAAATTGATAAGTCAAAATAAGGAAATAGGAGGAAATTAAATGGCAAAGTGTGAGTATGCTCGTAAGGGCGAAGATGGATTTTGTTTAAATTACATAGGAGATAAAGTGCATTTAGAAAATTGCAGAAAAAAATGTGCTATTTACAAACCTACGGATAAAAAAATAAAAGAAGATGAGTTAAATAAAAAACTAGAAGCTCAAATAGTTGGAATTGAAGTACCTTATGATCCAAAAAAATAATTGAGTTAGGGGTAAGTATTATGATTGAAAAATTGATAAGTACAAATTTAGAAGATGGTTTTTTCTACTTTCAATTACACAATGTATTCATTAGATCAAAGATAAAAAGAGTTGTAGGAAGAAAAACTTTAACAAAGTATCTGATAATAGAATTCGAGAATGGAAACATAGACATACATTCAAAAACTAGAGTGACTGAAATAAAAAGGCCTGAAAATATTTTTACCGAGTTTGAATGGTGCTATGAAATAAGAAATGACTTTGGCGAGTTTTTAGGATATATAGGAAATCCTTTGAAGAGTTGAATGACTATATTATATCGAATATTAAAGAGTCCTAGTATTATAAAAAAGTATTACCGATATAGTTAAAAAATTAAGGAAGTGGGCTAATAGTTTAAACAAAAAGAAATTCAATATAATACTAGGACTTATATATAAAGCATCTAAAAAGATGCATAAATAAAGTATATCAAAAAATGTAAAATTATGTAACCGTAGAGAATTTGATATTAAGAAAGTGGTTGTGAAAAGTTGGAAAAAACACGAGAAAACGAAACAGTTATGGAAGAATTTAAAAAGATATCTATAGGAAACTTGGATGGCAAACAAGTTGATCTAAAACAATTTGAAATAAGCAAAAGTACAGAAAAAGAGTATAGGACTATAAGAAATAATATTATTGTTGAATTGTATAAGAGAAATTTAAAGTATTCAGAAATAAGCAATTTACAAGTGCAAGATATAGATAGTTCATTCTCATTAATACGGATTCAGCGAGGGGATAGAGTTTTTAGAATAGCGATATCTCCTCAAATAACAGCAGGTTTAAAAACATTGACCAGATATAAAGACAATAAAGATTATATATTTACAAAAGATCTAGTTAATGAAAAACCACTTAGTGGGACTATGATTGCAAAGATTATAAAAAAATATAATGAGATAGATCTAAAGCAAAGTAAAATCAAAATAAAAGAAATTCATTCTATAGAAAAAGTATGTGGAAAGTATTTAATTTACAAAAATGGAAGAGCTATAGAAGGATTAGTAGTAAATAATATGGTTAATGCATTAAGAATACGAGACATCTTAAATGCAGATGAACTAATTAAATAAAATAGTTGATTAATTTGATTAATCATATAGATACAAAAAAATAGGAGGTGATAGTGTGATTAAGCATTATATAACTAAGTACAAAGAAAATAAACAAAGATATGCAGAATCATGGATACAAATAAATATATTTGGAAAAATATTCTACATATCTAAGCGAAAAATTAAGATTTAATTATTTTTTAGTCCATTTATGACCAGGTTTTTGAGTTGGAGGAAGTCTATCACCAGAGTCAATGTTAACTACTCTTGGATTATTAACTTGACCGCCCCTAGGACCAACTTCAATATAAGTTCCAGCAGGTTTATTGTCAGTGCCAGGTTTAATTAATTTACTCATAATACCACCACCTTCTATAAAAAATTATGGTATACCGAGAATATACCTAAGAAAATTATATCAAAAGATAGGAATAAAAATTGAATATTGGTAAAAATATACAGTATAATTTAGCTAAAAAAGGAATTAAAGCGTATAAAATGGCGAAAGAGGCAGGAATTAGTAAATGATATATATATGATATTTTAAATGGAAAGAATAAAAATCCAGGGATATATACAGTAAAGAAAATAGCTGATTGCTTAGGAGTAACAGTTGATGAATTATTAAAGTAAAAGACAGTTAGGTGGGGAGTCATGGGAGAATTAAAAAATAAACTAAATGAATTAATTGAAGAATACGGATTAAGACATGAGAAAGTTTTAGTATATAGTCAAGAATTGGACAGGTATATAGCTTTAGAACAAAAAGAAAGATTAAAAAAATATAAGAGTGAAGGATTAAAAAAATATAAGAGTGAAGGATTAAAAAAATATAAGAGTGAAGGATTAAAAAAATGAATATTTTAGAAGAAGCAGAAGTGTTAAATGAAATAGCAGAACATATTGCTGCTAAAAATGGAGTAACAGTTCAAGAAGTATGGAATGAAGCTATCGAAGAATTAAAAATAATAAATCGTTCAAAGGAGTTGCAGTACGAATGAAACACGGTAAAAAATTAAGTAGAAGTCAAAAAGAACTTCTAGCAAGTTTAGGATTAAATTCAGAAAATTACCTGGTAGAAAGAAAATTGCAAAATAAAATAGGTTTCATAAATAAAGAAACTAATAAAGTTGAGTATTTTAAACTAGATGGTAGTAGATGTTAATGGAATTAATAGTATCTAATAAAAAGTATAAGGCAGCTCTTGAAGAAATAGAAAGGTAAATTTAGATGAAATATTTTTTTATATTATTATTTATTAGTTTTGTGACAGTAGGAGCACTAGATATTTTTGCAATAATATCAAATAAAAGAAAAGAGAGGTGAATTATATGAATAACGTTGTGATAGTTGGTAGATTAACAAGAGATCCTGAACTTAGATACATACCAGGAACAGGAACAGCCGTTGCAAGTTGTTCAATAGCAGTTGATAGAGATTACACTAAAAAAGATGGAACTAGAGAAACTGATTTCATACCTTTTGAAGTTATGGGTAAACCTGCAGAATATACTGCAAATTATTTAGGAAAAGGAAGATTAGTTGCAATACAAGGTTCAGTAAGAGTCGATAGATATACTGATCATAATACAACTGAAACTAAAACATTTACTAAAATAGCAGTAAAAAATATAGAATTGTTAGAAAGCAATAAATCAAAAGAAGCTCAAGGAAATAATAAGGAATTTGAACCAAGTTTTGAACCACCGCAAGGACTAGATCCACAAGGATTTACTGCGATAGATGACGATGATATACCATTTTAGGAGGATATAATATGGATAATAAATCAAGGTATGAAATTGAGGAAGGAGTATGTGATTATGGTATATATGAAAATGGAAAGTTAGTTTTAATATTAAATGACTATATCAATGCAAAGAGCATATTAGATATATTGAGATATGATGAACAAGAGATATCCTAATATGGTAACTTTCAGGTGAAATAATAAGGGGGAGAAGTTTAATGGAAATAGTAAAAATTGGAGAAGTTTATTCAGATCAGATAAAGGATTTATCATATATGCATGAAGTTATTTTTATAAACAATAAAATTCATGTAGAAGGCGATATGATAATGATTAGATTAAAAGCAAAATATGAAACAAAATATAGAAAATCTTTTAATGAATTCAATGTATTTGAAATTGAAGAACTTAAAAAAGAATTTAGAAAAGAAATAGAAGATGTATATAGTAAATATGAAGATAGAGTAAAAGTTATATAAAATGCATAAAGAAATAAGGTGATTAAAGTGTCAAGTAAAGAAGAGAATATGGGAAAAGTAAAAAAAGATCTTGATAAATTAAGGAAGAATTTGAGAAAGATTGATGCTTGGAATACCGAGATAGAAGTATTGAAAGAAAAAATGAATGCATATAAAAGTGGAGGGTTTGGTTTAGGAGCACAGTGTATTACAACGGTAACTATAGATGATATATTAGCGAGAGATGAAACTAGATTAAACAATTTAGAAAGTAATATAGATTTTACTAATTATAAATTAAAAGAGTATAAAGCAGCATTAGAATGTCTTACTGATAATGAATATGAAGTAATAAATAGACGATATTTAGAGACAGAATGTAAGAACCAATCTTATGAAGGCATAGCAAAAGATATGAAATTCTCTAAATCACATATAAAAAGATTACATGATTCTGCAATAGAAAAAATAGTTGATTATAAGTACGGAAGTATTGAAATTGCTTAAATGGTACAGATAAGGTACGAAGAAGGCACAAAGAAGGCACGAAGAAGTTACGATTAATGTGTTAATATGATATTGTAATAAATTATATAAAACTACTATATGTAGTGAGTACATACTTCAGCACCTTAAAAACAGAATAAATATATATTCTAAGAGAAGTTTTCTGTCAAACAAAGTACCCTTTAAATGATTCTGCACTATATAGGGACAAGTAAAAAAGAGTATTACCTTTCATGTAATGCTCTTTTTTTATGTCTATTTTTCTTTCTAAAAATAAAAAAGAAAGAGAGGTGAAGAAAAAGTGAAATGACACAAAAACAAGTTAAACCAAGAAAAAATGCTCCATATCCTATAATGCATTATGAACAAGTCTTAGACATAGCAGATTATTTAGAAGCTAATAGTATTAGATTTGGAAGAAGAAATAAGATGCTTTTTATATTAGGATGCACAACTGGATATAGAACAGGAGATCTTCTAGAGTTAAAAGTTAGAGATGTAAGAATAGCTCTAGATATGGGATATTTTATAATTTACGAAAATAAAGTTAACAAAAATGGACAAGAATTCGTAAAGAAGAAAAAGCCTAGAAAAGCTGAAATATTACCTGAAGTGGAAGAACTTTTATATCAATATATAGAAGGAAAAGAAAACTATGAGTATATGTTCCCTAGTAATAAAAAAAATTCGGAAAAGGGGCATATAACTGTAGATTGCATAAGTAGAGAAATAAAAAAAGCAGCAAAGTATTTTGGCCTAAAAAATATAACGGCACATAGTATGAGGAAAACATATGGTTGGGATCAATATGTTTCTAGCAATTACAATATAGAATATGTTAGAGATCTATTTAATCATGAATCATCAGAATATACGAGATGGTACATAATGATTAATGAAATAGAGTCTAAGAAATATAAAAGAAGCTTAGCTAAATTTGTTAGTCCATTTAACAAAAAGAAGTAAGGCTTTTATTTTTTTTAAATTAATAGAATTCAGTTTTTTTAGAGGTATTTGGAATTCTATTAAAAAATGCTAACAACATACTATAGTAAATAAATGAAAAAATATGCTGTATAAAAATGCCTATAAATTAGTTATATTAATAAGTAGAGTAATATCTATTAGATAGCATAAAAAAAGAATTCCGCATCCTACTGTACTTTACGGAATTCTCTAAATCTGACTGAATTTACTTATGTATTAGCAAAATCAATGCCTGAAGCTTAAGTTTAAAGAGTAATGAATATAGTCGGATATGGAATTCTCTAAAGAATAACAAACGCTAGAGGTCAAGTTCAAACAATTACTATACAATATATGGCTTATTCCAATGCTTTGAGTATAATTTGCGTTTGTTAAGAGTTGATAGTTCATAAATTAGGACTTCTTGTAGAGAAAGATGCATTAAGTCAGCTAACCATAAAATTATATTATTTTAGTATCAAAAGTAAGGTTATGAAAAAAGTACCAAAAGTCATTGACTGAGATAAAGAAAGATGATAATATTTAAGTATTAAAAATGGCGAACCTTAAAAATAATACTAAAAAGGAGGATAACTAATGAAAATATATGGTTATTGTAGAATATCTACAAGAGAACAATCAATAGAAAGGCAACAAAGAAATATCAAGGCATTATACCCAACAGCTATAATAGTAAATGAAGTTTATACAGGAACTAAAGTTGAAGGACGTAAGGAATGGAACAAACTTTTAAAAGCTGTCCAAAGTGGAGATACAATAGTATTTGATAGTGTAAGTCGTATGAGTAGAAATGCAATAGAAGGATTTGAATTATATAAGGATTTGTATGAAAAGGGTGTAGAATTAGTATTTATTAAAGAACAACATATCAGTACATCAACTTATAAAAGGGCATTAAATAATAATATACAACTTACAGGAACTGCCGTAGATAGTATATTGAAAGGAGTTAACGATTATTTGTTGGCACTAGCAGAGCAGCAAATAAAAATAGCATTTGAACAATCTGAAAAAGAAGTAAAAGACTTACAACAAAGAACTAGGGAAGGTATAGAAACTGCTAGATTAAATGGTAAACAGATTGGTCAGATTAAAGGTGCAAAGCTAATTACTAAGAAATCAATTGAAGCCAAAGCTCAAATACAAAAGTACTCAAAAGATTTCAATGGAACACTTAAAGATATAGAAGTAATAAAACTTATAGGTATATCTAGAAATAGCTATTATAAATATAAGAAAGAATTGACACAGGAGCTTGGAGTGACAAATGAGTAAATACTTAATAGGACTATATAATCCATTGATAGAAGATGAGAGTAAATTAAGTCATTGTAATAAAGTATATGACAATTTAAACGACTTAAAAAGTCATGTAAGAGTCAATGATACTATAGAGTTAAGTTCAGAATTTAGTATCTATAATTATACTACAAAGGAATTACTAGATTTAATAGAAAACTATAACTTAGATATTGTAATTAATAGCAAAGAAAATAGTAAACAGTTTAATAAAATTACTATTACATTTATAATGGCTATAAATGAATTTATAAAGAATAATTCAAAAACTATAAGTAAACTATTAAAAGAAAAGTAAATACTAATTAGTAAAAATAAGATAAATTGTTTGGAAGGACTTTTAACTAACTAAGTCCTTTTTTTAATGGAGTAAATTAATATGGCAAGAAATAGAAATCCAAATAGGGATAAAGCATATGAAATATACAAGGATCATAGAGGTGAGGTATCTCCTAAGAAGATTTCAGAAATCCTAAATGAAAATGTAAATAACATTAGAAATTGGAAAAGCAATGACAAATGGGATGAACAACTTAGAGAAGATACTAGACCAGGAGCACCTAAAGGTAATCAAAATGCCAAAGGTAGTAAAGGATCACCAGGTAATGTGCATAATTATAAACATGGTTTATATACAAGTGAAGATAGATACACTAAGAAGAATCTAAAAAGGATGCTTCCAACAGACGTATTAAATCTTATGGGTGAACTAGAAGAAGAATCTCCAGTAGACAAGCTATGGAGAAGCATATTACTTCAAGAGGCTAGAATTATTCGTATGCAAAAGATATCTCATGTAAAGAACAAAAAGGATATTACAAAAGAACTCAAGAAAATATCTAAGGGTGATACATACACTGAAGAGTATGAGGTTCAATTTGCATGGGATAAAGAAAATAGTAATATAACTGCTCTATCTAAAGCTATGGATACACTAACTAAGATGATAGATAGATATGATAAGATGATCCACGCTAACTGGGATTTAGTTACAGAGGAACAGAAACTTAGAATAGAAGTTCTAAAGTCTAAGTTAGGAGTAAAAGACGATAGTAATAATAAGTCTATTTCTAAGTTAGATAGTATACTTGCTGAAATAAAAAAATAATTTATAGGAGATTATATATGGGAAAGTATAGGAAAAAGCCTGTAATAATAGATGCATTTAAATGGACTGGAGGGCCAGATCAAGTTGAAGACCCACAATGGATTATAGATGCTATAAAAAATAATATAGTATGGTTTGGAGTAGATTGTGCAAATGATCCTAACCCAATAATGTTTATAGAGACACTAGAAGGAACTCATAGAGCAAGTGTAGGAGATTATATAATTAAAGGCATTAAAGGTGAAATATATCCTTGTAAACCAGAAATATTTGAGGCTACATATGAAGTTGTTACAGATTAATAAAATTAAGTGGCCATTTAAAAATATTATTGATTTGATTTAAAAAATAAAGTTAGTAAGAAATATAGTTTAAATATATAGAATTGAGTTTGACTTTAATAATTTAAATTTAAAAAGTAACATGAAAGTGTATTTTAATATAATTCTTGAAACTATTGAAAACACTAACTTTCATAAAAGAAGATGTTAACTATCCCCTAAATACATATTTAGCAACTAGTTACGTAATATTAATTATGTAAACTAAAATATATTATAAAAATATAAAGATGTTTATATTTTAAATAATGGGATAATATAAAAATAGGTTTTGTTTTCTTGACTTTTTCTTGAGAAAATGAAACCTCTAAGGTATAATGTAAATATAAAAAAGGAACTCAATCTATTTCGCTGTAGAGTGATGTTTCCAAAAGTTAATTTCGGTTACGTTTGAACTTGATTTTTATTTCAAGTTCCATACCACTCTTAGTTGGGCGACTAGAGTGGTTTTTTATTATATCATATATGTAGTTAGTCAAGAGACCTATACATATAGTGCAAATTGCACTGATAATAAAATTTATCGTTTGTTCCATACTTCCTCACCTCCTTCCATAAAGAAGTAGGCTTGATGATGTATGGAAACACCACTCTATAGATTAAGTTCCTATAGGTGATTATAGCATAAATCAAAATAAAAAAAATAGTTTAATTAAGAGAGGTTGCGAAAACTCAAGTAAAAGTCGAGTTTATGCAACCTTTTTAATTTAAAATAATGGTGATAAAATGGATGGTGAATATAAACTATCGGATAAGTACATAGACTTTTTAAAGCATGAAGCACATGCAGAACTTCTAGAAGGTACAACTGCAGCAGGAAAAACTACAGTAGGTATATTAAAGTTTATGTTAAAAGTTGCTGATTCAAATAGAAGGCAACATGTTATAGCAGCTAAGACTACAGGGGTAGCAGAAAAGAATATAATCAATAAAGAGTTTGGTATAACTGATATCTTCGGAGATCTAGTACAATATAAAGGTAATGGAGATAAAGATAATAAGTTACCTCATATTCTTTTTAATACACCAAATGGTCCGAAAACAATATATATACTAGGCTATGATAATGTAGACAAGTGGAAAATGGCTCTAGGTTCTCAATTTGGTTGTGTATTCATAGATGAGATAAATACAGCCAGTATTGAGTTTGTACGTGAGATTTGTACTAGAAATGATTATCTAATGGCAACACTTAACCCAGATGATCCTAACCTACCAGTATATAAAGAATTCATAAACTGTAGTAGACCGCTAGAAAAATATAAAAATGATGTACCAAAAGAAATATTAAACCAATTGACCAGCGAAGAAAAAGAAGGTTGGACATATTGGTTTTTTTCATTTTATGATAATGCATCATTAAGTGAAGAAGATATTAAGAAGAAAATAAGAAGTGCTCCAAAGGGTACAA
The DNA here is from genome assembly GCF_014323405.1 of Romboutsia faecis. Lineage (GTDB taxonomy): Bacteria > Bacillota > Clostridia > Peptostreptococcales > Peptostreptococcaceae > Romboutsia_E > Romboutsia_E faecis. Next base: position 23,612 of record NZ_JACRWE010000014.1, read on the forward strand.
AGTTATACAAAAATAAGATATTAGGTTTAAGAGGTAGAGCAACAGGACTTATATTTAGTAACTTTGAGAGAAAGCATCATGTTATTAGTAAAGCAAAGGCTAAAGAGTATAAATTCAAATACTTCTCTGCAGGACTTGATACATCATACAGTGCTAATAGTCCAGATACTTTTGCAATGATCTTCTTAGGGATAACAGATAAAGGTAAAGTAGTTATTCTAAATGAGGAAGTATATAATAATGCAAATTTAAGTATTCCTCTAGCACCAAGTGATATAGCACCAAGATTTTTTGAATTCCTAGAAAGGAATAGAAAAGAATGGGGATTAGCAAGAAATGTCTTTGTAGATTGTGCAGACCAAGCAACTATAACAGAGTTAAAGAAATATAAAAGAACTAATCCAAATGTGTATACTATCAATGATTCATATAAGAAAGTTACTATAATAGATAGAATACATCTACAACTAGGATGGCTTAACTATGAAAATGGACCTGTATATTATGAAGTTGTAGATACTTGCATCAATCATATAATGGAGCATGAAGTTTACTCATGGAAAGAAGATAAATATGAGCCTGAAGATGCTAATGACCATACAATAAATGCATCTCAGTATGCTTGGATTCCTTATAGAAAACACATTTATAACTATAAAGGAGAGTGATGAAATGGGGTGGTTTAAAAGTATGTTAACAAAAGCAGCGGTTAAGTTTTTAAATGTTCAACCTGCTATGCAAGGCTCTATAACTATACAAGAAGCATATACTTATGAAACTAATTTAATTAGAAATAAGCTTTGGTATAGAGGTGAAGCATATGAGTTAGAACAGTTCTTTAAGAATATAAGTAGTGATCCAGTTAATAAATCTAGGTTTTGGTGTGCTGTACCAAGTGAAGGTTTAAGTATAAGAAAAATCCATAGCGGATTACCTTCTATGATAATAGATAAATTAACTGACATAGTAGTTTCTGATATAGATAAAATTCAAGTTGAAGATAGTGAAACATTAAATTTTCTTTGGGAAGAAATATCAAAAGATAATAAATTTAATGAAGTATTATCAGAGTCGATACAAAAGACTCTAGTAAGTGGTGATGGTGCTTTTAAGTTATCTATAGATAAAGATATTAGTAAATATCCAATTATAGAATTCTTTGATGGAAATAGAGTGGAATACATATATAATCGAGGAAGATTAAAAGAAATACACTTTAAGACATATTACACAAATAAAAATAAAAAATATACATTGGTTGAGATATATGGTTTAGGATATATAAAATATAAATTACTTGATTCAAAAGATGATGAAGTATCTTTAAATACACTAGAGGAGACACATGATCTCAAAGAAGTTGAATATAAGGATAAATTTATAATGGCCATACCATTGATGTTTTTTAAATCCTCTAAATGGGAAAGTAGAGGTAAAAGTATTATAGATAATAAAAGTGATTCTTTCGATGCATTAGATGAAGTAATATCACAATGGATAGATGCTATAAGAGCAGGAAGAGTACAAAAATATATTCCAGAGGATTTATTGCCGGTAGACTCTGATACAGGGGAAATATTAAAACCAAATCCTTTTGATAATAGTTTTATGAAAACTTCTTCAAATGCAAGTGAAGATGCTAAAAATCAAATTGATATGAAACAAGCCGATATTAAATTTGAAGCATATGTGGAAAGTTACTCTAATGCAGTAGATATGTGTTTACAAGGTATTATATCACCTTCTACATTAGGAATTGATTTAAAGAAAACTGATAATGCTGAAGCACAAAGAGAAAAGGAAAAGACTACTCTATATACTAGAAATAAAATGATAGATACTTTAACAGAAGTTATACCTAAATTAGTAAATATAATCTTAAAGACTTATGATGTACTAAATAATAAGACTGCAGGTGAATATGAGGTCTCCATATCTTTTGGAGAATACTCCACACCAAGTTTTGATTCAGTAGTAGAAACTGTAGGAAAGGCTAAAACACTAGGTATAATGTCATTGAAAAAATGTATTGATGAATTATATGGAGATACAATGACAGATGAAGAAAAAGCTCTTGAAATAGCAAGGATAAAAGAAGAGTCTGGAATATATACAACAGATGAGCCTTCAACTGCAGGTGAAGATGAGGATGATTTAGATAATTTGGATGTAGATATAGATGAGTAGTAAATATGATATCAGAACTATATTTGAAAAGATGGAACTAGATCTTATATCTTCTATGACAAGAAATCTAAAGCATCATGAAGCAGAAGAGGACAAGTATGGTTTTAAGTGGGAGCAATGGCAAAGAAGTAAATTAAGAGCATTAAATAAGTATAGGCGAGAAAATAAATTAATATTAGAAAAATATACAGGTGATATTGAAGAAAATGTAAATAGAGAATTACAAAGCAACTTTAATAAAGGTTTTAGTAGGATTTCCAATGTTATAAATAGATTGAAGTCTTTACTTATTAAGAATAAGGCTAAGAATAAACCACAAGATTTTAATAAACATACTAAGAAGGTCAATCAAAACATAAAGGAATTAGGTATTAGTTTTCCAAGAGATATATCAGCAGATGGACATACTATAGAGCCTAAAGAGGATCAATTCTTTAACATGAATGATAAGAAACTAAAAGCATTGCAGGAGACTGTAAACAATGACATCAAGAAAGCTAATGCAACAGTATTAAGAAAACTAGATGATGTATATAGACAAACTATATACAAAACTCATGTATACCTTCAGTCAGGAACAGTATCTTTAAATCAAGCAATAGATATGGCAACGAGGGATTTTTTAAATACAGGAATTAATAGTATTAAGTATAAAGATGGTAAGCAGGTAAATATAGCATCATACGTTGAAATGTGTCTAAGAACTGCAAGTCATAGAGCAACATTGCTTGGAGAAGGGAAAAAGCGTGATGAATACGGTATATATACTGTAGTTGTATCAGCTCATGCTATTACTTGTCCTATGTGTGCTGTATGGCAAGGAAAAGTATTAATTGATGATGTATTTAGTAATCCAAATGTAGAGTATTTGAAAGAGAATCAAGGTAAATATAAATTATTAAGTGAAGCCATTGATTCAGGACTTTTGCATGTGAACTGTAGACACACATTAACAACTTATTTTCCAGGGATAACTAATATTCCTACTGTTCCAGATGAAGAAAAAGCTCTTGAAAGATATAAGGCAGAACAGGAGCAAAGGAAATTAGAAAGATATATCAGAAAATGGAAAAGAATTTCTACAGGATGTCAAGATGATGTTAATAAAGAAGTAGCAGAGAGTAAGTTACTAGAGTACTCAATGAATTTAAAGACTCATTTAGAAAAACATCCATACTTAAGAAGAAATAAGCAAAAAGAAAAAGTTTATGGAGTATATAACAAAATTCCAAAATAGGTGCTTTTATTATCCTTAAAATTAAGGGGGAGATTATGAATAAGATATTAATAAAATGTGATGGCGAAGTAGTTATATTAGATACTATTAGAACAGTATCGGATATAAGAGTTATCTTGGAATTAAACAGAGAAAATTACTTGTTTACAATAAATAATGTTACATTAGAAGATGAAGGATTTAAAGACGAAGTTGTAATAAATCCACGTTTTGTAACTTTAGTTAAAGATATAACACCATCTAATTATTGGAGTAATAAGATTGTATTGGAAAATGATGTTTATGGATGGCCTACATCTGCTTTAGCAAAAGAAATAAAAGATAATAAAATAGTTTTCTTTAATGATGAAGAAATAGCATTTAAAGATTTAAGAATAAAAAATATTGAACATTCAAAGATAATACTTACTAAAAAAGAATTCATTTTTGAAAAAAATAGTATACCGTTAGTTAATAAAAATAAAATGGAAATATCAGAATCTATACTTAAATCAAATGAAGTAGCAATAATAAATACTGGTGAACTTGGACTTCGAAAAGTAAGTATAAGTAAAGAATATATAGAAAAACAATTAAATAAACCGTTTAGTAAGTCATTTGAATTAGAGCCTTAAGTAGTAAGGCTTATTATTTTGCCCAAAATATGCTTATGGCCTAAACTGTGCATATAAAAAATATAAAAGGAGGATATGACATGCTAATAAGTAATCTAGACAATGTTATTAAGATGAACTTGCAATTACTAGCAGGAGAAGGAGAAGAAGGGAATGAACAGAATCCAGATGATGGAGGTTCAGAAGGTGGAGGTGAAGATCCTAAGACTTATACTCAAGAAGAATTAGATGCATTACTAAACGATGCTAAAAAAGATTTGCCAAGTGAAGAAGATCTTGCAAAGTTCAAGGAATGGCAAGAAAATCAAAAAACAGATGAACAAAAGAAAAATGAAAAGTTGGAAGCTGAAGCTAAGGCAAGAAAAGAAGCTGAAGAGAAAGTAAGTACACTAGAAGCTAAAGTATCATGCTTATCTAAAGGTGTAGTAACTGATTCTGTAGATGATGTAATAACATTAGCTAAAGGAATGGTTACAGATACTTTAACGATAGATAAAGCGATAGATAAAGTATTAGAAAAATATCCAAGTTTCAAAGCAAATGGAACAGAAACACCAGGATTTAAAATTGGTGGTAGTGGAGATAATGGCAATCAACAAACTAATATAAATGATGCATTAGCTATGGCTTTTGGAAATAAAAAATAATTAATGTAAAAGGAGAATTACAAAATGGCAGTATACAATTATGCAGAACAATTTATGAGAGAGTTAATGCAAAAATATTCGAGAGAGTTAACTTCTTATGATTTAGAAAACTCTAACCCACAAGTTAAGTTTATAAATGCTCAAACAATAAAGTTACCTATGTTAACAGTCAGTGGGTACAAAGATCATAACAGAGGTACATTAGGATTTAATGCAGGTTCAATATCAAATGATTGGGAAGCTAAGAAGTTAGAACATGATAGAGATATAGAATTCTTTATAGATCCAATGGATGTTGAAGAAACTAATTTAACTGTAGAGATAGCTAATGTACATAATGTATTTGAAACAGATCAGGCAATACCTGAAAAAGATAGTTATAGATACTCTAAGTTATATACAGAAGCTAAAAAGTATTCATCAAATGGAGCTATTGTTGACAATACAGTTCTTACAGTGGCAAATATATTAGAATGGTTTGATACTCAAATGGCTAAAATGGATGATGAAGGTGTTCCAAGTGAGGGAAGAATATTATATGCTACTCCTACAATGAATAAGTTATTAAAGAATGCCGAAGGATTATCAAGAACTATTAGTGTAGATAAAAACACAGGAAATGTTGATAGAAATGTATACTCATTAGATGATGTAGATATAAAGGTTGTTCCAAGTGCTAGAATGAAAACAAAATATGATTTTTCTAATGGATGTGTACCTGCAGGTGATGCAAAACAAATCAATCTTATATTAATACACCCTTCTTGCCAAGTAACAAGAAGTAAATATTCATTCATAAAAGTATATACACCAGGTCACGACTCAAGAACTGGTGATAATTACTTATACCAAAATAGAAGCTATGGCGATACATTCTTAATAAAAAATAAAGCATGTGGTATATCAATAAATGCAGAGCAAGAAGACTAAGAAAGTGAGGTGTTTTAATTATGAAAGCAAGTAAAGGAAATAAAGTATATACAATAGATGAAACTCAAAAAGATTTTTATGTGGCACAAGGTTATGACATATCAGATGAAGAAGGTAATTTAATAGAATATGGTGCAGGTAAATCTATATCTTATGAAAAGCACAAAGAATTACAAGAAAAGTATGAGGATCTATTAGATAAATGTAATATGCTAGAAAAAGAAAATAAGAAGTTAAAAAAAGAGATTGAAGGCTCTAAGAAAGAAATTGAAGGCTCTAAGTAAGCCTTATTTTTATGCAAAAATATAAGTAGGGGGAGTTAATCCCCTTGCTAATAAGAGGTGATCTTATGTCTTATGTAGATTATGAATATTATAAAGATACATTTCAAGGTACTGTATTAGATGAATCTAATAAACATAAATTGGAGAGATCTAGTGACCAGATAGATTCATTAACATTTAATAGAATAAGGGCAAAAGGGTTTGATAATTTAACTGATTTTCAAAAAGACAAAATAAGAAAAGCAGTATGCATACATGCCGACTTTATAGAACAGTATGGAGATTATATAAATATGCCTTTAAATGGTTTTTCTGCAGGGAGTGTATCAGTTAACTTTAATTCTAAAACATTCAATGGAGTAAGTACTACACAAGAGGTACTAAATTACCTTAATCAAACGGGATTGACTTGTAGGAGGATATAAATGGGAATGAAACTACCATTTCCAAAATGGTTAGCAAATACACCTATTAAAGTATGGTATGAAGGTACTAACCAAGATGGAGATTATATAGAGGAAAAAGTCTTTGATGGTAAATGTATATATACAAATAAATCAAGGCAAATAATGAATGCAGAAAGACAACTAATAACATTGTCAGGTAAAGTTGTAATAGAAGGGGATATTTGCCCTTCTAAGCCTTTTGAAGGCTATGTATTAATAAATAACTCTAAGAAAGCTGTATATAGTGTAGAAAAGCCTTTGAATCCAGATGGTAGTATTTTTAGTACAGAGTTGAATTTGATATGAATGTAAAAGTTACTGTAAAATTAGATAATGAAAAATTGAATAATATTACTAAGGCTCATATAAAATCATTAGAAATGACAGGAGATGAATTGTTAGGTAATATTAAAACAAGTCAAGTAGTTCCTAGAAATGATGGGACTCTTGAAAATAGTGGTTTTGTAGATACAACAGGAATTAACTGGGGATATATAAGAATTATATTTGATACACCATACGCTCGTAGATTGTATTGGCATCCAGAATATAACTTTAGAAGAGGTGAAGGAGCTCCAAATCCTAATGCCCAAGGAAAATGGATGGATGCTTATATAAATGGTGAGAAAGATGATTTTATGAAAAATGCCTACTCTAAGTTTTTAAAAATGAATTCAAAAGGAGTAATTAAGTAATGTTATTAAGTGGTATAAGAGAGTATTTAAAAACTCAAATAGATTGCCCTCAGTATTATTTAAATAAAATGGGTGGCAGTCAAGATAAAAGTATAACTATATATAATGCACCAGGACAAGTACCTCATATAGCTATAGGTGGACTGGAAAACACAACTTATACTACTAAAAGTATAAGTTTTTTAATTCACTGGGGGAAAAACAGTGATGAAGCAGAGAAAAAAGCAATGGAAGTATATAATTTATTCTTTGGTCAAAGTAATTTTACTATAGGTGATAAAAAAATAATTCAATGTAAAATGAGATCCTCTGAACCTATATATTTAGGTACTGATTCAGAAGGCATTATTGAATATATTATAGATACAACAATATATTATGAAAGGTAGTGACAATATGAGTTTTGCAGGAGTATATCCAGTGTATAATTTAAAGTTCAAAATAGGCACAAATGGAAGAACTAGTGAGACAGGTGCTATGAAAACTATAGCTGAATTAGAAAGTTTTTCTTTATCAATAGATGGGAAAGTAGAAGAATGGAATTCTATGGATCAAGAAGGATGGGCAAGTGCTTTAATGACAGGAAAATCATTAAGTATATCTCTAAAAGGAAAAAGATGTGTTGGAGATGAAGGAAATGATTATGTAGCTGGGCTTGCATGGAAAAATGGAAGAGATTGTGATTCTAAGTTAGAAATAGAGTTTCCAGAAGGTGCAAAATTAGAATTTAACTGTGTAATTAACGTAACAAATGTAGGTGGAGGAGATTCTACAAATGTTGCTCCTCTTGAATTTGAAGCAAAAGCACACGGAAAACCTACATTTACACCCTCACCAAGTTTAGAGAGTTAAATGAAAGAAATATAAATGAAAAATAATATTAAGGAGAAATAATAATGTCAAGAGCATACGATATAGCTGAAAAATTAAAAAGTGGAAGCAAAAAACCAACGGTTAAAATAGATGATACACATACATATGAAATAAATACATCAAAGAATGTAGGGATATTGCTAAAAGGATTAGTTGAGGATACTAAGATAGATGAATTTGAAAAGATAGATAAAATAATAGAAGCAGGGATAGGTAAAGAAGCATTGAAATATGTAGATAGCTTAGATTTGCCTATGGCATCTTATGTTACTATAGTTAATGTTATAATGGCTGCTATTAACGATGTATCTTTAGAAGAGATAGAAGAAATGGAAGTTGAATCTTCTAATAAAAATAATAATAATTTTCGTAAAAAGAAAAGAAGAAAATAAATGGTATGATTTAATTGAAGATTGGGAGCTAATAGAAGCAAGTTTCCTAACTCAATATGGCATAAGACTACGAGTTGTAGATGATATGAGTTGGAATGAATTCTGTACTCTACTAAGTGGTATTATGCCTAAAACTCCACTTGGTCAAATAGTTAGTATAAGAGCAGAAGAAGATAAAGATATACTAAAAAACTTTACTGATGATCAACATAGAATAAGAAATGAGTGGAGAAATAGAAATAATCCAATTAATGATATGACTGATGAAGAAAAGGAAAAACAAATAAAAGAATTTGAAAAAATGATGGCTAGTATGTTTGGATAAATTGAATAATATCCTCAATAACTGTATAATCAGAATATACAGCTATTGAGGGGGAGATATATTTGATTATTGATAAAGAAACTTATAAAGAGTTAAAAAATGATACTTTTGGTTTTTTTAATACAGTATCTACTTTAGCTACATTTGAATTTGGGTACAAAGGATATAAACATGGAGAGTCATTTAATTTGACCTTAATAAAGAGTGGAATATTATGCAATTTTGCATTTAAACCTAAAATATATATTAAATATGATGATATTAAAGATGTATCTATTAGTGGTGAAAAATTAATATTAAATATATTTGAAGAAGATGACTTTAAAGATGTAGTTTTTAAAATTGAAAATACAGGCACATTAGAAAAGGTATATTTAACATTAAGAGAACACTGTAACTTAGGATATAAAGAATACTCTATTGAAGCTAAAGTAAATGAAGAAGTTAAGGTATCAAAAAGAAAAGAAGAAAAAGAAAGAATAAAGAAACTTAAAAAAGAAAAAATACCATATTGTCCAAAATGTAAAAGCACGCAATTAACTAATACAAATAAAAAGCTTAGTGCAGGTAGAGCTGTTGGTGGAGCGGCATTATTATCAGCTTTAAATCCAGTAGCAGGTGTAGCCGGTGGAGTAGTCGGAGCTGTAACAAGTAAGAAAAGGTATAATATTTGTATGAACTGTGGGCATAAGTGGAAAGTTTAAATAAAAGCACTTAGTTATTTAATAACTAGGTGCTTTTATTATGGCCAAATATATCAAAGAAAGGAGTGATAAGCATGAGTGATAGTGTAGGAAAGATAACCTTAGATTTAGAAGTTACAAGTGATATAGCAGGTCAAGTAAATAAGATAAGTTCTGTAATCGCAAATACATTAAAATCAAATCTAAATAAATCTACAAATAAGGTATTTGATAACATGGATAAGACTATGAAGGGTTCGCTCAATAAGGTTAACTCTAATATGAAAAACATGATGTCTAACGTGACAAATAATTTGAAAAATTCGCTTTCTAAGGCTTTATATATGTTAAGTAATATAAAATTACCAACTGTAAAATTTAATACCTTAGAAAGCCAAAATACAGGCTCGAATTATGCAAATAATAAAAAAATTACTAGAGGACCACCAATTAATAGAGAGATTCTTACTACAGAAATAGATACTACATCAAGGATGCTAGATACTATAAATGCTAAAATAGAATCCCAACAAAATAAATTGAATTCACTTAAACAATCTTATAATGATACTTTCAACCCTGCAAAGAAAAGTAAGATTAATGATCAAATATTAAAAACTGAAGAATCAATTATTAGATTAACATCTAAGTCTGATAAATTAGGGTTTAAATTAAGTGATTTAGATTCAAAGTTAGCAGCGTTAGGAAAAGAATCTTCTTCAACTGGTAATAAAATCGATAGATTAAACTCTTCATTTGATAAATTAAGTTCAAATTCTAATAGATCAAATGGAATATTCAATAGAATTGGTAATAGCTTAAAAAATCTTACAAGTGGCTTAAATACAAGTAGCAATAGTACAAGAAGTTTCAACAATGGAATTATGGGATCTATTGGCCAAATGGCTAAATGGATGATATTTTTCCCTATGATTGTAAATGGTATATATGCAATGTCTAGTTCTTTATTTGCATCCTTAAATACCAATGCACAATTTGTTAATTCATTAAATCAGATAAAGACTAACTTAATGGTTGCATTTATGCCTATATATCAAGCAATACTACCTGCTATAAATGCCCTAATGAGTGCTCTTGCAACTGTAACACAGTATATAGCATCATTTATATCTGCGTTATTTGGAAAGACATATAAACAAAGTTTTCAAGCAACACAAGGTTTGATTAATGCTAAAAATGCTATGGGTGCTTATGGAAAAGCTACAGAAAAAGCAGGAAGTAGTGCTGAAAAAGCAGGTAAGAAAGCTAAAAAAGCTCTTGGCGATTTAATGGGATTTGATGAAATCAATAAATTAAATATGCAAGATACGCCAGATACACCTTCTCCTGGAGCGGGTGGAGGTGGTGGAGGTGGAGCACCAATACTCGCAACACCACTTTTAGATACATCTGTTGTTGATGCTAAGATGAAGGCATTAGTTGATAGGATAAAAGCCTTAATGTCAAAGATATTTGAACCATTTGTTAATGCATGGGAAAAAGAAGGACAAAATACAATAAATAGTATCAAATATGCATTAAATGGTATATGGTCCTTAGTAAAATCGATAGGAAGTAGTTTCTTAGATGTATGGACCAATGGTACTGGCGAGAAAATGCTTATTACAATACTTCAAATATTACAAAATATATTTAATATAGTAGGTGATATTTCTAGTACATTCTCTACTGCATGGGAAAATAACAAAATCGGTACTAAGATCATCCAAGGTATAGCCAATACTATTAATAATTTATTATTACTAATAAAGAAAATTGGTGATGCATTTAGAGACTCTTGGGAAGTTATAGGTTTACCCCTTGCTAATACATTAATGTCAATTATTGATGCTACTATAGGAGTTTTAGAAAATTTATCTGAAAAGCTTATTTATGTTTGGGATAATGGTGGAAGTCATTTATTCCAAGGTTTTTTAAAGTTAGGTACTAAGATATTTGAAGTAGCAGGATATATTTATACAAATTTCGTTACACCATTTGTTAACTGGTTTGTAAATCTAATGGCTCCTGCAATAGCACCGTTAATGGATGCAATAGGTTTATTATTTGATAAGTTTAGCAATTTAATAGATTGGATGCTTAATGATGGTAAACCAGTATTGGATATTATAATAAGTCTAATAGGTGGTGCTGTAGGTTTAGCAGGTGCATTTAAAGCAGCTAAAACAGGAATTGAAATATTCAATGGTATAAAAACTGCAGTTGATCTTGTAGGTAAAGCATTTTTAGATTTAGATCCTAAAGCATTATTAATAAAGTTAGCTATTTCTGCACTTATAGGTACAGGTATTTATCTTATTACTCACTGGGATCAAATTAAAGCTAAAGCCAAGGAAGTATGGGATAATGTTCAAGAGAAATTCAATGGCTTTAAAGAATGGTTAGGTCATATATTTGTAACTGACTGGTCAAAGAACTTTGGTGGATTAGGCGATATACTAAATGGGCTTTTAGTAAATGTTCGTAACATATTCAATAGTGTAAAACAGATCTTCAGAGGTATACTTGACTTTATTACTGGAGTATTCACAGGGAACTGGAAAAGAGCTTGGAATGGAGTTAAAAATATATTTGGTGGTATTATGAATGAATTAAAGTCAGTTATAAAGACACCATTAAATGGAGTTATAAGTTTAGTCAATGCAGCTATAAGTGGATTGAATAGAATCTCTGTAAGTATTCCTGATTTTGTGCCTGGTTTCGGAGGGAAGAAATTTGGTATTAATATACCTAAAATACCATATCTTGCCAAAGGGGGGCTCATAGATAGTCCAACACTTGCAATGGTAGGCGAGCAAGGGTCGGAAGTAGTCTTGCCTCTTGAAAATAATACAGGAGCTCTTGATTTGATAGCAGAAAAAATAGGCTCTAGAATTGCAGGAAATAATACAGGAGGAAGCTCTTCAATTGAAAGTGTTGTGGTACAAATCGGAAATGATACTCTTACTAAGATATTCATAAGTGAATTGAAGAAAATCCAAAGACAAACTGGACAAGCAGTAATAAAGATTTAGGTGATAATATGTTAAAAATAAATAATGTAAATATAAAAGCACCATCAGTTTTTCAAGTTGATATTCAAGATATAGATGGTGAAAGTAATAGAAATGCTAAAGGAAAGTTATTAAGAGATAGAATAGCAGTAAAAAGAAAACTAAATTGTGAATGGCCACCATTGACATTTGACGAGTGTTCAAAATTATTGAATGCAGTTTCAGATGTCTTTTTTAATGTATATTATCCAGATCCAATGACAGGAAACTTTGAAACCAAAAGAATGTATGTTGGTGACAGATCAGTTCCTGCTCTATACATGAAGGATGGAAAAATGCTTTGGAAGGGCTTAAAAATGAACTTTATAGAAGAATAAGAAAGGATAATTAACTATGTTAAAGATAAATAAAACAATAAATCTAAGTGCTACAAGTGAGATAGAAGGTCAACCAGTAGTATATATGAATGCAAGTATATCTACAGATGGAAATACAAATGCAAATATAAATAAAAATGTCACTAATAAAGAGTTATATGACGCTAACAAAGAAGCTGTTAGAGAAGATATGAAACAATTTGAAACAGAAGTTTATAAAGTAGAGGATTCATTAAATACTAAAGAAAGAAGAGGTAGATAATTATGAAAATAACAAATAGAAGAATAGTAAATGATTCAAATTTTTTATCATCTTTAATGCATAGACAATTCCCTGTGAAGATTAGTTATGCGATATCTAAAAATATATCTAAATTAGAAAGTGACTTAAAAATATACAACTCTGAAAGAGAGAAGATAATAAATAAATATTGTAAAAAAGATGAAGAAGGGCATTTAGTAATTGATGAAAATAATAATTATAGCATTGAAAAAGAGCATATAGATATATGTAATAAAGAATTAAATGAGTTGCTAGATATTGAGGTAGATATAGATATACATAAATTTAAGTTAAATGATTTATTGCAATGTAATCTTGAAGTGTCACCTGCAGATTTAAGTTTAATAGACTATATGATAGAAGAATAAATTCAGCAATGAAAGAAGGTGACACAAAATGCAAAATGTAAGTTCATCTTATTTAGAAAAGATAAAAGAACCTTCAAGATCTTTTGAATGTAGAGTTACTATAGGAAATAATGTATATACTAATGCAGATATAATTAATATATCTATAGAGGATGTTCAACCTACAGATGGATTTACAATAGGTGCAGCAGTATCAAAAATTTTAGAATTAACATTAAGTACTAATAATATTATTTATAGCAATTCAAAAGTTAAACTTGAAATAGGACTTAATATAGGCTCAACTTTTGAGTATATACTAATTGGACATTTCCATATAGAAGATATTATACGTACTGATTATTCAACAAAATTAACTTGTTATGATAATATGATAAAGTTTGAAAAGCCTTATTTTAGTAATTTAGGCAAAACTTCATCATTAAAAAATATAATTAATGAGTTAGCTACAATTACAGGAGTAGAATTTACAGGAAGCCTTCCTTCTTATAATTTAAATAAGTTGGAAGGCTTTACTTGTAGAGAAATCCTTGGCTTTGTAGCCAGTATTTGTGGTGGAAATGCATATATCACTAGAGAAGGTAAATTTACTATAAAAACACCTGAAACTATAGATTATTCAATAACCAGTGATAATTATATAGATTTAAAATCAGAGGAAGATTTATATAAAGTAGGTGCAATTACTTGTAAGGCGAATGATAAAGAGTTTACAAAAGGAACTTTAAGTAATTCTTCTATGGAAATAACCTTTGAAAATCCTTGGGTCACTGAATCTATACTTACAGATATATATAATAAATTAAAAGGTTTTGAATTTATAGGCTACTCTATGAAGTGGCAAGGGGATTTTAGTCTAGATGTAGGAGATATTATCTCTATAACTGATACAAAGGGAAATACAAGGCAAGTGCCTATTTTTTCT
>NZ_JACRWE010000015.1 GCF_014323405.1 Romboutsia faecis
TTACAAAAAGGAGAGAATTGAAATATGGCAATTAAACACAGAAAAAGACTAGGAGAAGGAATAATAGTAAACGAACCTAAAACACTAGATAAAGAAGTAATACATGAGTCAGTAGAAAGTAGTTCATGTGAATTTAATCAAGAAATAGAAGAAGTAAAGGAAGAAATGGATGAAAAAGTAAAACAAAATGAATATGAAACTAAAAACTACTTTAGTGATGGACAATGTCTATATGCTAAATCATCAGCTAAACCAGGAAATATAAAGGTTGGAAGACATATTTGGGCTAAAGAAAATCATTACAATATAGATGATAAAACAGAGAAGATTCTGTTAGAGTTCATGACAGTAAGAAAAATGGAAACAGAATTACTTAATCGACATGACTGTTTAGTGGAACGTAATCTAATGAAGTTCCAAGATAAAGGTGTTGATATAGTAAAAAGTAATGGAAAACATGTAGTTGAGTGTATAAGAGAATGTGAGGACTCTATTATTAAGAAGAATATTCATTCCAAGTTAGGATTCATGGAGTATGAAGGAAAGATAATATACAAACTATATGAAGCCATAGGACTAAATTCAACATACGTAGGTAAATACGATGTTAAACCAAAAGGTTCATATAGTGAATATATTAAGATGATAAAAAATCATGTCATAGGAAATGTAGAGTTAGAATTTGCAATGGTAAGTGGTCTTTCAGCTATTCTTTTAGGATACATAGGAGAAGAATTAGGACTTGATTCTACAATAATACATTTAGTTGGAAATTCAACCACAGGGAAATCTACAGCATTAAAGTTAGCAATATCAAGTTTTGGCTATCCAGAAGTTAAATATAATGGACTGTATGGAACGTATAACGGAACTAACAATGCTTTAATAAAAAAGCTAGGAGGTTTAAATGGTGTACCGTATGCATTAGATGAAATATCTATGTCAGAAAGCAATAACTTTACTAAATTTGTATATAGTTTAGCTAATGGAGCTGATAAAGAACGTTTAAACAAAGACTCTGAACTAATGGAAAAGGAATCTTGGTTAACAACAATACTATCTAATGGTGAAAAGTCTATAACTAGATCTTCTAATAATAATGCGGGAGTACAAGTGAGAGTAATAGAAGCAGAAAACTTTACTTGGACTAAAAGTCCAGAACATGCAGAAGCTATAAATCATGTTATTTTAAATAACTATGGGCATCTAGCGATAGAATTTGCACAGTATTTATTAGATAAAAATAGAAATGAAGTAATTAGAAATTATAAGCAAGAGAAAATCAATCTATACGATGAACTTCGCAAAAGAAATGTGTATGATGACATGTCGATGAGAAGATGTAGCAAGTTTGCTATTATCATACAAACTGCATTTATCATAGAAGAGTTATTAGATATAGAACTAGATATAGAAGGGATGGTAGACATGATAGTTAGCATAGAAAGAGAATCAATAAAGTATAGAAACTTCCACAAAGTAGTAATAGACTTTATAAAACAGTATGTAGACAGGTATAGAAATAAGTTTGATGGAAAATCAAAATCTAACTCACAAGAAATCTTAGGAAAAATTACAGAGAAGGAAGACTATATAGAACTTCAAATGGAGGAATTTTCTTTTGAATTAATGATAAAAGAAGGTGGGTACGAGGATAGAAAGATAGTTTTAAAAGAGCTAAAAAAAGCTGGATTTTTAGACTGTGAAAAAGATAGATTAACTAGGTCTAGAAACAATAGTGCAGGAGTTGAAACTAACTATATAGTAATAAAATTACCTAAAAAAATAGATCAAAATAAATCGGATACTAGGATAAATTAAAAGTAAATGTCCTAGTAGTGTAAAAATAATAAAGGAGTGTCTTTAGTTATGAATTATGAATCAATAGAGAAAGAGATGTTGGAGTTATCAATAAAAGAAGAGCAAGAATATTATGACTATATTATGCTAAATGCATATAAAGCAAGAGCATTGGATCTTATACTTCAAGAAATTAGTACTTGCGGAAAGAGTATAAGTGAAATCTTAGAAAGTTACTGTAGAACTAGCTCTTTTTAGAGTTAGTTACACTACAGGTAGAAAATATATATTATAAATTTGGTGTAATAAATATAGGAGGATATATGGATACAGTTAGTTTAGATCAAATAAAAGCACAAGAAATATTAGAAATACTAAGCACTATAATTCAAAAATCCATAGTAAAAAAAGAAAACAAAGGAGATAAAGAAAATGATTAAAAGAGTAGCAATATACTGCAGAGTATCAACTGTAGAGCAAGCTGAAGAAGGGTACAGTATAGACGAGCAAAATCTAAAAATAAGAGAGTACTGTGAAAGGGAAGGTCATGAAATATATAATTTATATGAAGACAGAGGAATAAGTGGGAAAAATATAACTAATAGACCAGGAATAAAACAACTTTTACAAGATGCAACAGAGAATAAGTTTGATTTAGTAATTGTATGGAAATTAAATAGAATAAGTAGAAAACTACTAGACATTCTTAACATAGTAGAGTTGTTAAATAAGCATAATATAGCATTTCGTTCACTAACAGAGAACTTTGAGACAGAAACACCATCAGGTAAACTTCAACTAAACATAATGGGAGCAATAGGGGAATTTGAAAGAGAAACAATAGCTGAAAATATAAAGCTGGGAATGGGGGCAAAAGCTAGGTTAGGTGAGTGGTGTGGCGGAGTAGTATTAGGGTATGATATAGTTGAAATTCCAAGTGATGGAAAGAAGAGAAAAAGCACTAAATTGCAGATAAATGAAAGAGAAGCGAATACAGTAAGGCGAATATTTGACTTGTATAGTCAAGGATATGGATACAAAGCAGTAGTTAATAGAGTAAATAAAGAAGGATATAAAACTAAGAGAAATAATGAATTTGCAGTAGCAACTGTTAAAGAGATACTAAAAAATCCAGTCTACATTGGTAAAATCAGATACAATGTAAGGCAAGATTGGAGTAAGAAAAGAAGGAATAACATAAATCCAAACCCTATACTTTCAGATGGGAAACATGAACCAATAATAGATATGGAAACATGGAACAAGGTACAAGTAATACTAAAAGAAAGAAGTAAGAAACATAATAAAATTTATGATAGTGAATTCCCTTTAACGGGAATACTTAAATGTCCTGTATGTGGTGCAGGAATGACTATAAGTAGGTCAACTAGTAAAAGAAAAGATGGAACTAAGAAGGTTTTAGAGTATTACTCTTGTGGAAACTGGAAGAATAAAGGTACAGCAGTATGTAAATCTAACTCAATAAGAGTAGAAGTTGCAGATGAGTATGTATTAAACAAAATAATGACACTAATAAACAACAAATCTATACTAAAGAAAGTAATAGATAATATAAACAAGAATAAATCTAGCAAATTACAACCGACTATAGATGAATTAGATAGAATAACAAATGAAATAAATAAGTTAAATACTAAGAAGAGTAAGAACATAGAGTTGTTTGAAGATGGAATACTAGATAAAAATGAACTTTCAATAAGAGTTAAATCAATAAACGATGATATAGATAAGTTAAAGTATAGAGAACAAGAGTTAATACAAGAAGTTCAACTTGCAGAAGGAGAACCAGTACCATTTGAGATCATAAAGGAAATAATGGATAGGTTTAAAGAAGTATTTCTTAATATGAGTACGAGTCAACAAAGAAAACAGTTAATACATCTGTTAGTTTCACAAATAACTATGAATGAAAAGCGAGAGATAGATAGTATAGAGATTCAAATAAATGATGATGTAATAACATACTTAATGAAGGATGAGTTGCCTAAACTAAAAGGTGATTCATCCTTTTTACATTTATTAGGAACTAATCATATAAATCTAAAAATATCAATTTAGCTATAGAAATAAATATTTAAAATAATGACATTAAATGACAAAAAATAGCGATTAAAAAATATATAATAATTAAGGAGATAAGATATGAATGTTAGTAGTAAGTATAATAGTTATTACTCAGAAAAATCATTATTTAATAAAATTAAATCAGTTTTTTCTGAAGCAGGCTTATCTATAGTGTATGGAGCATGGTTGTTATTTTATGCACTTAAAGATTCAAATGTTCCAATTAAAGCGAAAGCTACAATAGTAGGAGCATTAGGATATTTTATATCGCCAATAGACTTAATAGCAGATATCCTATACCAGATGCAGGATATGGAGATGATTTAACTGCAATAACAACCGCTTTAGGAATAATTTATATATTCATAACACCTGAAATTAAAATAAAAGCTAAAGAAAAGACAAAAGAGTGGTTTAATAATGTGACAGAAGAAAATTTTAAACAAATAGATACTAAATTATAAGGTATAAAGGGGAGATGAAGTGGATGAAAAAGGTAATTATATTAATGGTATTAGTTATGTCATTAATGATAGCTGGATGTACACAAACTGAAAAAATTGAAAAGGAAGAAGTCGTTAAGAGTGTATATTGTGACAGTTGTAGTGAGGAGTCAAAAGAAGTAACAAAATTTTGTTCAAATTGTGGAGTAGAAGCTAAATGGGTATCTGAAAAGCCTGAGATAGCAGAAGTAACTAATGATAATGATGAGGAAAATAAAATAGGAAATAGTAAAGAAAAAGAATCAGTAGATAAGAAAGATGAAGTTAAAGTTGAAAAAGGACAATGTGGAAATTGTGGAGCATATTTTCCTAAGAATCAATTAAATAAATTTTATGAAGGATTACTATGTACAACATGCTATAATCTTCCTAAAAATTGTGAAAATGGATTTGTAGGATTATGTGAGGGATGCTCTGAATGTGAGCCAACATCACAATATAACCCTAGTGATTATGATTTGTATTATCCTGAAGGAGATTTAGACTCTATGTATACTTGTACTAATTGTGGAAGAACATCTAATATGTATATGGGAACAATAGGTATGTGTGAAAAGTGCCTTGAGTAGTTACAGATGAAAGAAATTAAAATAAATTAAAACTAGCTCCGTAGAGTAAGGTACGGAGAACCGTATCACAAGTAACGGAGCACGGTTTTTATAAAAATAATTATAAATAGATTATACTAATTTTGATATGAGCCCTTTGTGATAGAAAGTTAAAACAATAAAACTTTTGTCATAAAGGGTTCATATCATCTTATAGATATAATGTCTTAATATATTAAAGGATATCATATAGGGTATATTTATAAAATTCAATTATAAATGAACTTAAAGCATTATTTATAATTGGTTTTAATTTACAAGAATTATTAAGGTTACAAGTATTATTATCAGTAGAAAAACATTCTACAATATTTAAATTATCTTCTGTTATTTCAAGAAGTTTACCTAAGTTTATATTTTGGGGGTCCATTCCTAGCTTTATACCACCATTTCTTCCCTTAGAAGATAAAATATATCCATTTTTAGCTAATTTATAAATTATTTTTTTTATATGATGAGTAGACAAATTAAGTGTATTTGATAACTCATCTACTGTAAAAAGTTTATTTTGGTTATTGCCTAGATAAATTAATATTCTAAAACTATAATCAGTAAATTTAGATAAATACATAAAATTCTCCTTAATATAAGTTGATTATTATATATTATTATAAATTATATTAGGTTAGATACAATATAAATTATAATTAAAAAATTATATTTTATTTAAAACTTAAAAAGGGTATATAGAATACATATTAAAAAATAGGAGAGTTTTATGAAGAGAATTAAAAAAATAATATTTGTTATTGCAGGGTTTATATTTCTTTTATTAGGAATAATCGGAATAGTACTTCCTATATTACCGACAGTACCATTTTTACTTTTAACATCATATTGTTTTGCTAGAGGGTCAAATAAATTTGAAACCTGGTTTAAATCTAGCAAAATATACAAAAATTATTTAGAAGGTTTTATAATTAATAAGTCCATGACCTTAAAGCAAAAGATATATACATCAACTTTTGCAGATATAATGATTGCTTTTCCATTAATTATTTTAAATAACTTATATATAAAGTTATTTTTAATAATAATTATTATATTTAAGTATTATTACTTTATATTCAAAATCAAAACTATAAAGATATAATTGCAATTGAATTGAGAATAAAGAATATATTACTTTTAAAAAATGTTTATATAAAAAATAATTGGGTAAATTTTTAATAAATAAAAAGTGTATATAAAATACACATTTAAAAAGGAGAGAGTAAGTATGTTAAGTCAAAAAACAATAGAGATAGTAAAAAGTACAGTGCCGGTATTAAAGGAGCATGGATTAGAAATAACAAAAACTTTCTACAAAACAATGTTTACGAATAATCCAGAAGTAAAAGAAATGTTTAATATGGATAAACAAGAATCTGGAGAACAACCAAAGGCGCTAGCAATGACAATACTAGCAGCAGCTCAAAATATAGATAATTTAGAGGTGTTATTACCAGCGGCAAAGAAAATAGGAAATATTCATGTTAATTCAAATGTAAAACCAGAGCATTATCCAGTAGTAGGTAAAAATTTATTATTAGCAATAAAAGAAGTTCTAGGAGACGCAGCAACAGAAGATGTTTTAAATGCATGGGCAGAAGCTTATGAAGTTATAGCTAAAGTATTTATAGATGTAGAAAAAGATATGTATATAGATCAAGTATGCAGAGATAATCAAGTACATCAAAAAATGTAATTTAATAAAAGCTCCTTAAAGTATTGATATTTTTATCATTGCTATTAAGGGACTTTTATTAATTATTTTTGATTTTTATATAATATTAGGTTTTATAGATGTAGTACACAAAATGTAATTAAAGTATCTTATATTAACTGGTACAACTAGTTAATTTCTGTGTGTTTTATCAGGAAAAGTATGGAGTACTACAATTATACAATTTATCCATTTCAAGTTTATTTTTATTATAACATTAAATCTAATAAAAGTTAAACATTTTATATTTAATATATTCTGATATATAACTATGCATATTAATACAAATTTACAAATTATTATGTAAAAAAATGTAAATTAGTTATTGAATTTATAAAATTTTAATGCTACTATCTTTATAAACTTAAATTAATTAAAGGGGGACTTATGAAAAGTTTAAAAGGAACAAGAACAGCTGAAAACTTAATGAAATCTTTTGCAGGAGAGAGTCAAGCAAGAACAAGATATACATATTATGCAAGCATAGCAAAAAAACAAGGGTATGTTCAAATATCAAACATATTTATGGAAACAGCAGAACAAGAAAAAGAGCATGCTAAGAAATTTTATAAATATTTAAAAGAAGATTTTATAGATGAAATGATAGAAATAACAGCAGCATACCCAGTATCATTCCATGAAGATACTATGGCAAACTTAAAAGCGGCTGCTGCTGGTGAAAATGAAGAATGGACAGAATTATACCCTGAATTTGCAAAGATAGCGAGAGAAGAAGGGTTTGAAGCTATAGCTAAAACTTTTGAGAGAATAAGTGGAGTAGAAAAAAGACATGAAGCTAGATATAATAAATTAGCTAAAAATATAGAAGAGGGAAAAGTATTTAAGAAAGATGAAAAAGTACTATGGAAATGTTTAAATTGTGGTCATATTCATGAAGGTGAAGAAGCACCTAAGGTATGTCCAACATGTGTACACCCACAAGGATACTTTGAAGTATTTATAGAAACATATTAATAACTATTTTTAAAATAGGATGAAAATAGTTGATAATATTAAAAAGTAAATAGAAATAGGCATATATATTAGAACTATTAAAGGTATGCCTATTTTTATTTTATAGATTGATTTAAATTATTGGTACTTTATTAAAATTGTTCATATATAATTAAGACTAATTATTAGGATTGATTTTATATTTATCAAATCTAAAAGTAACAGTAACTTTCACAAAGCATATAATCCAAATAACAATTGATATCCATAAAACTAATTTAGATATTAGAATATAGCCAATTGTCCATATTAACAGTATTAAAGCTAGTTTTAATAATATTACACCATAATCTCTACTCATTTTAAGTTCATCATATAATTCTCTTTCATTTTTTGAGATAAAATAATATCCATTGATTAATATAGATGCTTTATCTTTAAGAAGAAAAAACATACCCGATACGAAGAATAATGCACCTGACATAAATAATGATATTTTTAACACAATAGTTCACCCCTCCATTGAAATATACTCCCAATATATAACATTTGCGAACTTTACTATATTATACATAATGTTAATTTACTTTCCAATAGTAAAATAATTTCATTAATTTAAACTAGCTCAATAAGTCTACCTATAATAGTATCTCTCGTTATAAGTGTTTCTTTAGTAGCAATATTCACTAACATATCTTTGATTCTGTCAGTCTTTTTATTCTTCTTGCTTAATTGAAGAAATTTAAACCAAGCTAAATAGTTGTTAATATATTTTGTAGAAACTCCATTGAATGTCATTAACCATCTTTCAAAGCTACTATGAAGAGCATTTATATGTTGCAAGTGGTAAACACTATCTATCATTGATTTACCTCTAGGAACTTGTTTTAACTCTACATTTAATTTATCTTTTATCCCTATGTATGATTTATGTGAGTCGTCTCCACTATTGAAATCCACAAAAAAGGTATTGATTGAAAAATCAATATCTTTTTTTATTTTAATTATCAGAGTAAATGATTATTGTTGCACTATAAGTAAGGTTATACGATAGAAAGGGAGTCTATTTTACTATTTTTTATTTATAGGCTATGTTAGCTAACTTTGTGATTAATTATATCTAAAATAGTTATAAACTATATTTCAACTAATTTTCAGAAAGGATACCTAATATTAGGTCAAAAATAGATATAAAATCTGTGATAAAAGATTTAAAAAGGAATGAACTTACAGAGTTAATTTCAGTAGCACAATAAGTATTAAGTACTTTATTTAATTCCTCTGAAATTAGATATAATGTCAAAGAAAGTAGATTTTCTAAAGGATACGAGTTCCCAAAATGTCAATATAAATATGTAAATAAAAATGGGAAATCTAACGGAAGACAAAGATATATATGTAAACGTTGTCGTACAAGTTTTGATGAGTTTACTATGTCCCCATTCTCTAATACAAAATTAAGCTTAGATAGATGGCTAAAATACTGCGAATTAATGATATTAGGACTTTCTATAAGAAAATTTGCTGAAGAAATCAGAGTAGGTGTTAAAACGTATTTTTATATGCGTCATAGGATACTTGATGTAATAAATCTATCATTAAAAAATGATAAAATTGAAGGTATAGTTGAAGTAGATGAATATTTTATTAAGGAGTCTTTTAAAGGGAATCATTCTAAAAGTACTATATTTGCAATGCCTAGAAACCATAGAAAAAGAGGTAAAAGCAAAAATGATAAGAAGAAAAGGGGAATATCAAAAGAGCAGATTTGTATAGAGACAGCAATTGATAGAAAAGGAAATATCCTTATGGGTGCTGTTTGTAATGGGAGAATTACAACCAATCAAATAGTTAACTTTTTTGACAATAAAATATGTTAAGATGCTACTTTTGTGTAGATTCGCATAAATCCTATATGGGAATAAAGGATAAGTTGAACATAGAATTAAAGCAAGTTTCTAGAGGAAAATCAATGATAGATAGTGTTTATCATTTACAGCATATAAATGCTCTTCACAGTAGCTTTAAGAGATGGTTAATGACTTTTAATGGTGTATCCACAAAATATATTAATAATTATTTGGCTTGGTTTAAATTTCTACAACAAAGTAAGAAGAATAAAAAGAGTGACCGAATTAAAGATATGCTAGTGAATGTATCTACTAAGGATACATATATAACTAGAGCAACTATTAGAAATAGATTTATTGAGTTAACATAAAATAAGGAACTTTACTTCAAATTAATGAAACTATTTTGCAATTGGAGAATAATTGAATATTTCGTATAGTATAATTAAGTTTACAATTATTATAAATTGAGAAAAACAAAGAGAGGGATTATATATGCAAAGACCATCTAAATTATCATTAGTATTTTTATAACTGGATTAACTTTAATGTTTTTAGCTTTAACATCAAGAAACGTTAACTTTAATAAAACTCTGATATCAGAAAAAATCCCAGATACATTATGTAAGATAGAAGTCGAATCCACTAAACTTCCATATGGTGTGCAAATAAATATCGTATCAGACTCATCAAGTGAGGAGCTTATAAAATATCCTATTCATCAAGACTTAGCAGGAATTGTTAAAGAGAATATTGATTTTAAATGGTAAGATTATGTTGCTATAATAAGTGTAAAAGGTGAAACCAAAATAGCTGAGTTTAAAGTAAAACTAAATAGAGATACATACTCATTTGACTACGGAGTAAATACATACATCAATAATAATCAAAACGACTATAGTTGGTAATTTATAATAAGCACATCATATAATCTAATACGTTTAAAATACTAAGGTGTACTTATTATTATGTCATATTTATCACGAAGATGGCTAACATAGTCAAAGATAATAATATAAAAAATATAGGAAAAAATTGACATAAATAATGTGCAATGGTATTATAATTTTAAAAAAAAATTTTACTAAAAATAGAGGTGAAATATAAGGTTAAAAATATTAGCATTTTTTACTGATTGTACAGCGGATTAAACTTTAAATGTTAAATATGTATGGAAAAGAATCAATAATGGTATAGGTATGAAACAAAAACTTAAACATTAGCGTAATGGAAAATTATACTAAAATTTAGAAAAATATAAATACACATTTAGATATTGAAACAATAATTATTAAAGAAAATGTATAGAAATAAAGTTATATACAGGTTTTAGAACAAAGTTTGTTAAAAAAATATCTATAGACTTTTATAAAAGAGTATATAGAGCAAAGGTTTTAACTTTATATCTAGGAATATTTAAAAATTTAACTGAAAATTTTGACTATGATAAATTTGTTCAATATAACAATATAAGGTGTAACCTATGATTGTAGATAGAAGTATATATGGATTTCTATTTAACTGAGATATAATAGCAATATTTTATAGAATAGCCTATTTATGGGGAGTAAGATCTACATAAGCATATTCAAAAGATACAATTTAATAAGAATAATCAGAAATCGATAAAATAGTAAATAAAAAGACTAGAAAAATATGAAACTTAAAACAGGGAACAATGACGTATTAAAATAAGTTCTATAAATATTAAAGAAAAGAAAGATAGTAGTTGCCGATATTATAAATGAATATTTGCTATGAATTATAGCTCTTAATTAATAGTAGTAAGTGTTTATGGATTGAATATATTTTATAATATCATTAATTTATCAATCATTAAAGTGAGTTATAGGATCTGCATCAAAATTAAGTACAATAGATTCATTAAATCTATTTAATTTAATCAAGTTTGTATTTTGTTGATATAAAATATAATGAAGACAGATCTATAGACTTATTAAATAAGACTTTGGGTTGAAAGTTTATAAACCAGTTAAATGCTTTATTCTTTATTTTAAGTGATTATATCATTTACAGTTACAATGAGGGATTTATTTTAGTTAGTAGCTAAAATAGTGGTAATATAGATACGAAACAAACGTTTTCTATAAATTAGATATGGTCATTTATGAATAGAATAATTTTAGGTCCATTTATATTGATACAATCTAATAGTGAAAAATTATTAACTTTAGTATGAGGTCAATTAGCACAAGTATATTTTGTTGAATATAGTTTATTAATTGTAACTATATTAATAGAACCTACTATAAAGGTATTCTTAACAATACAAAAATATTTCGTTGTCGTATTATAGGATACAACAAATAAAATAGAGTGCTCATATGGAAATAATCATATTAACACCTTTATGAGGGAGAGGTAGGGAGATTATGAAATTTAAATATGAAAAGCCGCAAAACGGATATCCTGAGTGGAATAATAATCCACAGATAATATCTTTAAATATGAATAAGCCTCATAATGATTTTGTAAATTATGAAACCAAATTACAAGCTATAGAAGGAGTAAAAGAAAATTCTTCGAGATATATATCTCTAAATGGAAGGTGGAAATTCAATTTCTGTAAAGATATAAAAAATATACCGGAGGATTTTTATAAAATAAATTATAATAATGAGCCATGGGATGAAATAGAGGTTCCATCGAATTGGCAAATAAAAGGGTATGGAATACCGCAATACACAAATGTTATATATCCATGGACTGGAAGGGAAGATATAAAACCACCATTTGCTCCTGTTAAAATAAATGAAGCAGGATGCTATGTAAGGTATATTGATATAACTAAAGAACAATTAAATAAAAAAGTATTAATAAATTTCCAAGGTGTAGAGTCATGCTTTTATCTATATGTAAATGGAGAAATAGTAGGGTTTAGTAAAGATTCATTCTCACCATCTGAGTTTGATATAACTGATTACTTAGTAGAAGGTAAAAATAAAATAGGAGTAAAAGTATACAGATGGTGTGATGCAAGTTGGTTAGAAGATCAAGACTTTTGGAGATTAAGTGGTATATTTAGAGATGTTTACTTAGAAATAAAAAATAAAACTCATATAGTGGATTTTAGAGTAGACTCAAATCTTACAGATGATTATAAAGATGGTACTTTTAGTACTAAAGTAGAAGTAATTGGAATAGGAAATTACAATATAAAATTAGAATTGTATGATAAAGAAAATATAATATATTCTAGTAAAAAAGAATTTACTGTAGACGGTGAAGTAAATCTACATTTTCAAACTATAATAGATAATCCAAGAAAATGGAGTGCAGAACAACCTAATTTATATAAAGTAATAATAAGTTTAGAAAATGAAAATAATGAAGCAATAGAGTATGTAAGTTGTGATACAGGATTTAGACGATTTGAAATAAAAGAAAATGTAATGTACATAAATGGAAAACGTATACTATTTAATGGTGTTAATAGACATGAATTTGACAGTGAAATGGGAAGAGCTATAAATAAAGATGTAATGGAAAAAGATATAAAAATAATGAAGCAGTTTAATGTTAATGCTTTAAGAACTTCTCATTATCCAAATAATCCATATATGTATGATTTATGTGATAAATATGGATTATATGTAATAGATGAAGTAAACTTAGAAACTCATGGTACATGGAAGTATGGACAAAAAGAAGAAGAAGGTGCAATTCCAGGAAGTAAATCAGAATGGACAGATGCCGTATTATCAAGATGTAAATCTATGTTTGAAAGAGATAAAAACCATCCATCCATAATAATATGGTCATTAGGAAATGAGTCTTTTGGAGGAGAAAACTTCAGAAAAATGTACAGATTCTTTAAAGATAATGATAAATCTAGAATAGTACATTATGAAGGAATATTTCATCATAGAATATATGAAGATGTATCAGATATAGAAAGTCAAATGTACACAAGACCTTGGGAAATAGAAGAATATGCAAAAAATAATCCTAAAAAACCCCATATAATGTGTGAGTATACACATTCTATGGGAAATTCAAATGGTAATATAGATGCATATTATAAATTATTTAGGAAATATGATGTGTTACAAGGTGGATTTGTATGGGACTTCAAAGACCAAGCAATCCTTAAAAAAGAAGAAGATATAAGTTATTTAGCTTATGGAGGAGATTTTGGAGATTTCCCAAATGATTATGATTTTAGTGGAAATGGATTAGTATTTGCTAATGGAGAAGTAACACCTAAATTCTATGAGATTAAATATTGGTATGCAGATGTATTATTTGAAGATATAAAGGAAGGTTTAGTTAATATAAAAAATGATTATTTATTTAATAATTTAAATAAATACGACATATTTATAACTACAACTAAAAATGGTGAGTTTGTAGATGAAAAATGTATAACAATAGACTTAGAGCCTGGTGAAACTTATGAACTACAATATGATGTAGTAGAAAAAAGATACAAGGATGAGGAATATATAGTAACATTTACAGTTAAAGAAAAACATGAAACTATGTATGCAGCTAAGGGTCATGAAATAAAACATCACCAAGTCGTATTAAAACCAAATACATTAAAAATAGAAAGAGAAGAAAATACTAATATAGTTAATATAAATGAAGACGACAAATTAATAACACTATCTACTGAAAAAGTAAAAGTATCTATATCAAAGAAAAATGGTCTTTTATCGGAGTATATTGTAGGTGGTGAGAATATACTAAAAGAAGAAACAAAGCCATATTTCTGGAGATCAAGCACAAATAACGATAGAGGATTTAAAAATGAAATAGATGCAGTTACTTGGAGAAATCCAAATATGAATTTAGTAAATATTAAAATAGTAAATTATGATAAAATAGTTAATTTAATAGTAGATATAGAGTTAGATAATAAGAGTACTGTAACATATGTATATTCATTAGATTGTAACTCTAAATTAAAAGTGCAACAAATATTAAATCCGAACAGAGATTTAGCTAAAATACCTGCAATAAGTGATATGTTTATACTAAAAGAAGATTTTAAAAATATAACTTATTATGGAAGAGGTGAGATAGAAAATTACTGGGATAAATACAAGAGTGCTAAAATAGGGTTATATAATGATATTATAACAGATAAAATGGTAAACTATCTTCAACCTCAAGAAAATGGGGCTAAAACTGATGTAAGATATTTAGAAATAAAAAATGAAAAAGGGGAAGGTATAAAAATAAGTGGAAATCCTACTTTTGAGTTTAATGTATCTAAATATCATCCAGAAGATATAGAAGTAGCCGATCATTTTTATAAATTAAAGCCATTAGATGCGACGGTATTAAGAGTAATATACAAGCAAATGGGAGTAGGAGGAGATGATAGTTGGAAAGCATTACCTCATTCAGAGTATATTTTAAATCCTAATAAAATATATACTTTAATATATGAAATAAAACCAATGTAATTAATCAGTAAAATATACATGTAATCTCAACTAAATAGAATATGTATTTTAGTTAATATAAAACCTTGAAATGTCAATTTAAACTAGGGAAATTATATATGATTTATTAAGCAACTGGAAGTAAACTTCCAAGTCCAGTTGCTTTCTTCATAATTTCACTTTGGGTATAACAGTATAATACTTATACTCAAATTATGATGCTTAATAAATAATTTTACCAGGGTTAATAGAAAATATTTCCTGATATGTTTTTATAAATTTATAAAAGGGGAATAAAAATATGGAGGAGAAAGATGAGTAAGTTAACATTTAGAGAGAAGTATTCTTATGGAGTAGGTGCTTTAGGAAAAGATTTAGTATATGCAATAGTAGCAACATATTTAATGGTTTATTTTACTGATGTAGTTAAACTAAATCCGGCATTCGTAGGAACGCTATTTTTAGTTGCAAGACTTTGGGATGCAATAAATGACCCAGCAATGGGGATGATAGTTGATAATACTAGAAGTAAATTTGGCAAGTTTAGACCATGGATATTTATAGGAACAGTAATAAACGCAGTTGTTTTAATATTCTTATTTAGAAAGCCAGACTTAGAAGGCTTACCACTATACGCATATTTCTCGATTGTATATATATTATGGGGAATGACATACACAATAATGGATATACCTTACTGGTCTATGATACCAGCATTAACTAGTGACAAAGAAGAAAGAGAACAAATATCAGTAATACCTAGAGTATTCGCAAGTACCGCTTCGCTGATAGTAGGAACATTTGGACTTTGGATAGTCAAAACACTAGGGAATGGAGATATTACAAAAGGATACTCGGTATTTGCAGTTGCTATAGCTGTAGTATTTGTAATAACTACAATAATAACTTGTCTAAATGTTAAGGAAAAAGTAGAAACACCTAAAAATGCTGAAAAAGTAAACTTTAAACAAACAATTAATATAATAAGAAAAAATGATCAACTAGTAGTATTTATAGGAATAGTTTTAGCAATGAATCTAACTATGCAGATATCTGGAAGTATGGCTATATACTACTTTACATATGTTGTTGGAAAAGAAAGTTTATTTTCTGTGTATCAGGCATTTGCTGGAATAGCAGAAATATCAGGACTTGTATTATTACCTATATTAACGAAGAGAATTGGTAGAGAATATGTATTTAAACTAGGAAGTATATTGCCAATAGTTGGATTCTTACTATTATTTGTAATAGGAATTTTAGCACCTCAAAATGCTGTATTAATAGCAATAGCAGGAGCTGTATTAAAATTAGGTAGTGGATTTTTAGTAGGTTCTACAACTATAATGCTTGCGGATGTAGTTGATTATGGTCAATATAAATTAGGTACGAGAAATGAAAGTATAGTATTCTCTGTGCAAACGTTATTAGTTAAAGGGGCATCTGCAGTAGCTGGATGGTTAGTTGGTGTTGGATTATCCTTAGTAGGATATGTAGCTGGAGAAGCTCAAAGTTCAACAACTATATTTGGAATGAGAGTAATAATGATATGGATACCTATAGTTTGTGCAATAGTAATGTATGCTATATACAAATCTAAGTATAAAATAAATGGTAAATTCCATGATGAAATGTTGATAGAATTAGAAGAAAGAAAAAAATTAATGATGTTATGTAGATAAAAATAAGCTGTCTCAAAATAAAATCTAGTAGTTATCCTACTAAATATTTTACTTTGAGATAGCTTTTTTAACTTTAAGAATATTATATTGAATTTAAACTTCTGTAAAGCTCACGTATAATAGGAATAAGTATGGAATATATAAAAGTGCAAAAGCATATATAGAATACTACTGAATAACTTCAAAGAATTTTTTATATAGAAACTGTTGAGAGTTAGAAAAAATATGTGAACATATAGCTGATTTAGTTCGAAAATCTTTAAAATGTAAAAATATATTTTATTATTACATAAAATATAAGGGTTTATAATGTAATCAGTAATAGTTTATGGATTTTCATGTAAAAGTAAGTTTTGTAGTAAATACTGAATAAAATATTCACTAGGATGTGTAGATAAACAAATTATAAATATGATAAAATTAAAGCATAGATAAACTTTTAGAATTATTTAAATATTATAGAACAACTCCTTTTGATATAAGAGTTATTGATTATTATATTGCTGGACTGGGTACTAGCTTTATAGGTGATATGTTATTTTCTTTACTAAATATGTTAATGTATTTAATAGTAAAAAATAATATGATATCGTTATTAATAAGCTTAAGTATGTATTATGCTCCAACATTTATTGGAAGTTTTATTCATATAGATTCTATAGGTAGAATTTTAGATAAATAAATTTAGCAGAAGCTATAAGAGTAGAAAGTATGTTTAGAGATGTGAGTACTTATAATGTTTTGGAAATCCAGTATTATATTCGACTGTATTAATAAGTCTAGTTATTGTATCTACACCAGTTGTGGATATATTTAATAAAATATTTCGGAAAAAAACAGGCCATATAAGTAGATAATAAATTAATTCAAGACTTATTTATAATCGTAGTCGGAACAATTGATTTATTTGAGAATCGTATTGAGGGAATAAATTGATTATGACTATAAATGAACTTAGGGTAAATACATTAGATATAAGTTAATAAACAAAACGTAATAAATAATATTATAAATATATATTATAATTTTGAATCTATATTAAATAGCTATCCTACTAGATAGGAATATAAAAATTGGAAAATGGAGATGTTGGTATAAATGCTAACATCTCTTTTTTAATGCAAAACATTAAAGGAGGAAGTAAATATGATTAACTTATGGAAGAAAGAAGATTTAAATTTATTATCAGAATATCCAAAGGAAGTAGTTAAAAATGTGAATAACGTTATCAATATTCTTGATGAAAACTATGGACATAACAGAAAACTAACAGATGATGGTGGATATGTGTGTGTAATTGAGGATATTAAAGAAGTGGATTATTTAAAAGTAAATATATTAAAAGGATTATTTGAAGAATTTAGTGATGTAATATATGAAGATTGTATAGATAAATACAATTCAACGTTATACTTATTATCTAGTGATTATTCAATAACTATAATTACAAAAAATTAGGTTACTAAAGAGTTATTAAAATAAGTATAAACTAATATAGATGATAGATTATAATTATTATTTAATAAAATCAAGCTAGACTATATAAGGAAACAATGAGGTAAAATATATGGCTAAAAGAGAAAAAGAAGAGTTATTTGAAAAGGAAACAAGGTACTGTAAGATAATAAGGAGTATTGAATTAAAAGATGGTGAAGAACTATTTACACTTTAAAAAAAAATATATATAAGAATTAGAAAGGTATGAGATAATAATGTGTTTATATCTTGACTGCAATGATAGAGCTAGGAAATTAATTCCTAGGCAAGTTGACATTTCACAAGATAAGTTTATAGATTTAATTGCCCTTGGATTTACAACAGGTATACTAGATAAAGATTTTAAAAATCAATTAAAAAGTATTATTGATTAAAATAAATCAAAAAATAGTAAATTGTTATGTTATTTTAGTAAAAATTAGTCAGATTATTTTTCTATAATCTGATTAAAGACCGAAAGCCCGTAAAACAAAGAGTACATATAAATAATAGGAGAAGATAGATATGTTTAAAAAAGAAAATAGGTATATGACAAGAAACATTGTAGATTAAATACCATTAGAAATATGTAGACTATTATGGAATCTAATAGATGAATTAAAAATAGAAAAAGATTATTTACAGATATTTGAATTAAACCCGATAGGAGAAGGTATAGTTGAAATCATTCATAAGCAAGAAGTACCAGAATATGAAGCAAGTATATACATATACAACGAAGTGATTAAAGAAAATAAAAAGATATATGCTATAGATAGTGTAGAATATAGTACTTTAATGTTTTCATATGAGTACTAATTCAATATAGAATTAGGAAAAGTTTGATGTTAGAGAATGAACTAAAATTTAAATAAAGCAAGTCTGATTAATACAAATCTATTTATAAAAATAATAAAAATCGTAACTAAGAAGTAATAATTTAAATCTAAATTAAAGTCTGAAAGCCCGAAAAAATAAATATATAATTAAAAAATAAATGAAAAGTAGAATATGACTATGATAAATAATAAATCTGAAATAATTAATAAATTATTCTTTAATGAATTGAAAGAAATAATTAATAAATATAACAACATAGATCAAGAAACAATAATTGTTATAGAAAGAATAGATAATGAAATAGAAGATAAATATATAAAAGAATACATATTAAATGAGAGTAATAAGTTAAATGAAATAGTAATTGAATACGAAAATACAAATAACTTAGATATAGATAAGGTAATATTATTTGCGTAATACAACTTAAATATAGAAGAGATAAGTATGAAGTATATAAGTAACTGCTACAATGAATTAAATTCTTAAAATTACAATGAGAATGATAATTACTTAATATATACAAATGAAAATGATTTAAGGAAATATGTAAGAAACGAATTAGATTATATGTTAGATATGGAACATCACATAGATAGGTTATTTTGTAAAGATAAGATAATAGATATGTGGTTAAATAATATAACTAGAGAAGAATTACTAGAGAAAATAACGTTAAATGATGATGTTGAAGATATACTAGATTTTCATACTGATTAAGTATTTATATTAACAGATGTAAGAGAATATGTTTTTTTAATTAAAGAATAAAAAATGATTAATAGAACTAAAAAATAACGGGGTTTCGGGATTTTTACAAAGAATAAAGCAAGGAACTTTTTAAGAGATAATCTCAAAGAAACTTTCTATAGAAATAGTTATTATTAGTTTGTATAAGAAAAGTAGGTGAAGAATGAAAATCGTAAAAAGTAATTTTAAAGAGATCTATGCAGAAATCTTAGGAGAAGAAATAGTAAGAATAGTACATAAGTATTATAAAGGTCAGCAGATTAATTTGCCAATGAAACTATACTCTAATGAATATGTGTGAAAGTATATAGTTAATAATTATGGAAAAAGAGTGTAAGAGAAATGGCTAGAGAGTTAGGATATTCTGATAAGTGGGTAAGTAGACTAACTAAAAATGTAAATTTGAAAGAAGAAAATACTGTATAAAAAATAGAAAAGGATGGTTAATAATGTGGGTATATTTGATAATTTATTAAAAGGTATAAAAGAAGAGACTATAAGGTCTAATAAACAATAAAAAAATGCAGGTAGAAGAAATCAAGCAGAAGATACTTATAATCATTTTATGAAAACATTAGAAAAATCAAGTGGAATAAAAAAGAAGATATTATAAGTATGAAAGTAAATAGCGTAGAAAGAAATAAAATAATAGTAAGAAAAAATAATAAAAAGAAAAAAATGTAAAAAAGTAATTTTTATTATGGAAATTATTTACATATAATGGTAATATTTAAATATAAACAACAAGAAACGACATAAAATTGAAAATCAGTGGGAATTGACATAATAAAATATTGAAATTTAAAGGATAATTTAAAAAAATATTCTTTATAATTAACATATATAAAATTAATTTATTTTATTAGATAAGTTATTTAATAAAAAATAACACCCCAAAACCCCAATAAAAAAGACTGGTCTTTTAAAGCACAGTCTTTTTATATTGGAAAAGTTAGATTAGGAGAGCAATTATATGTATAGCAAAGAATTGTTGGAACAACTTTTAGATTTAATACCAGACTATATATTTTATAGGGATATAGATGGAAAAAATATATATTGTAATAAAAGTTATGCAGATAACTTAATTGGATTACCAAAATCACTTATTTATGGAAAAACATATGATGAATTACCTGTACTTAGAAAAATTCATAAGATGGGCAAAATTAAAGATTTAGAAGTGATTGAAAGTAAACAATCGGTATCTTATGAGCAAACTGTTGTAAGACATAATGGCGATATACAGGAAGTTGAGGTAAGTAAGTATCCATCATTTGATGAAAAAGGAAATATACATGGAATATTAGGTGTAATTAGGGATATTTCATATAAAAATGAACTAGATAAATTAAGAGAAGGATTCTTTTCTAACATAGGGCATGAATTTAGAACACCTTTAAATATGATATTTAGCAATATACAGTTATTAGAGTATAAATGTTCTAAGTGTTATAAAAGAGATGAAAAGCATAGTTGTAATGAATGCTTTATACAAAATATAAAGCAAATAAATAATAATAGTTTAAGAATACTTAAATTATCAAATAATTTAATTGACTTAACCAATTTAAAATCAGGAGTATACTCATTTAGTCCTAGAAATCATGATATTGTAAACTTTGTAGAATCAATATGTGAAAGAATAAATGAATATAAAAAATTTAAAAATATAGATTTGATATTTGATACGGATATTGAAGAAATAATTATAAGTTTTGATTATTTAAAGATAGAAAGAGTAATATTGAATATTATATCAAATGCAATAAAATTCAATAAGGAAAATGGAACAATACTAGTATGTATAGGCACAGAAAATAATTTTGTTAAAATCTCGATAAAAGATAATGGAGTGGGTATACCACAGGACAGGATAGATAATATATTTGAGGCATTCTACAATGTTGAAGATAGATTTACAAAGATAAGTGAAGGCAGTGGAGTTGGTTTATCACTTAGTAAAAGTTTAATTGACATTCATAGAGGAAAAATTAATGTAAATAGTGAGGTAGGTGTTGGATCAGAATTTATAATATATTTACCTAATATTTATGATGAAGATGAAATAGTAGATTTATCATATTTGAAAGTTGATTCTAACAGTATATCACGTATACATATGGAACTTTCAGATATTTATAGTTAATTATAAGATAGACCATTGACATAAAATCAATATGAAAGAATAAAATAATAAGATTAAAAAATTATTATGAAAACGGTAGAAAAGGAATAGTGTAAAGCTATTCCTTTTCTATTTTAAGGAGAATAAAATGAGTAAGGCAATAAATGAGACAAGATACTGTATAGTTTTAAAACAATCAAAGATAAGGGAGAGTAATGTAGATTATGGGATAGAGAGTATT
Source organism: Romboutsia faecis (assembly GCF_014323405.1). GTDB lineage: Bacteria > Bacillota > Clostridia > Peptostreptococcales > Peptostreptococcaceae > Romboutsia_E > Romboutsia_E faecis. Next base: position 22,037 of record NZ_JACRWE010000015.1, read on the forward strand.
TTTGTAAAAGAATTAAATACCGAAGAGATAAGATTTGTATATTTTAAGAAAAGAGGAACAATTAATATCAAGACTTTCAGAATATTATTCAAGACAAGGTCAACTAAATTTTAAGTTAGAAATTTTATTTAAAGATTTTAATATAAATTAGTAATATTTAGTTTATAGGTGGAAATTTCAATAAGTAATATACTATAAAATAGATTATATTTTTGAATAGAATGATAATTTAATATATTAAAAAATATAATTATATTAATACTTATTTAAGTTTGAAATTTAGTTGAAACTAAAATCATCAAATACTAATAAAATTTATAACGTAATAAGATTTAAGGGAAAAATTAAGGTATTAAAAGATAATTTTAAATATATATTATAAACTTGATAAAGTTAGATAAAGAGTTGATATGATAAACAGTTAAAAAATAAAACTGTTATTATGAAGAATGTATACCAATACTCCATCTAGCTTATTTTATTAAAAAAATAAGGAGGAAAAGACAATGATAATAAACATTTGGAAAAAGCAAGGCTTAAGGCTAGTAAAAGAACTACCTCTAGGAGTAATATCTACAATAGAAGATACCATACAAATACTAGATGAAAACTACGGTACAGAAAGAACAACAGAAGATTTAGGTGGATACATAGTTGTAGTAGATAAAGCTGGAATAGAAGAATTAAAACAACATCAACTGAAAGGAATTTTACCAGAGCATATAGATGAGATACATGGAACTGATTACATTTCAGTTCTATTTTTGTGTTCAAGTGATTTTTCAATAGTTGTTATTTGTAAAAAAGAATTAAAAGATCTAATTGAAAAAATAGATTAGTATAAGGATATGATTACAATGGATAAAAAGAAAATACCAGTAAAAAGAGTTGATATAGTTTCATTGAAATTAGTAAAAGAAAGTAGTGTTCTATATGAAACTAGAAAAATAAGTAGCCCTTACGATGCTTATAAATTAATAAAAAACTTTTTGATAGATAGTGATAGAGAAAAGTTTGTAGTAGCATGTTTAGATACAAAGAACCAACCTGTAAATATTTCTGTAGTTTCAATTGGTAGTGTAAATTCTGCAATAGTACATCCAAGAGAAGTTTTTAAAGTAGCTATGTTAAGTAATGCTTCAAAAATAATCTGCTTTCACAATCATCCATCAGGAAATTTAAAATGTAGTAAAGAAGATGAAAACATTACTAATAGATTGAAAGAGTGTGGAGAAATACTTGGAATAGAATTAGTAGACCACATAATAGTAGGAGATAACGATAAATACTTTAGTTTTAAAGAAAATTTTATGATGTAGAAAGTCTTAGTTTAACAAAATAGGCTAAGGCTTTTTCTATGTTCCAAAAAGATATAATAGTAATTTAGACTAAAACTCCGAAACCCCGTTAAGTTTTAAATAAAGATAAAAATAATAGGAGAAAAGAAACATGTTTAAAACAGAAAATAGATACATGACTAGAAAAGTAGCAGAAAAAATACCTTTAGAAATGAATATACTGTTGTGGAACTTGATAGATGAACTAAATGTAGAAAAAGATTATTTACAAGTTTTTGAATTAAATCCTATAGGAGAAGGTATAGTTGAGATAATTCATAAGCAAGAAGTACCAGAATACAAAAGTAGTCTATACATATATAGTGAAGAAATTAAAGAAAATAAGAAGCTATATGCTTTAGATAGTTTAGAATACAGTACTTTGATGTTTTCAGATGAGTACTAATGTTACACAGAAATAAGAGCATTTCAATGTTAGACAATGAAGATAAAAAATAAATTTACCAATCTATTTAATATATTCCCGAAACCCCGTAGAAAAATAATAAAGGTTAAAAAGTAATAACTAAGATCTAATCTAAATTAAACCTCGAAACCCCGTAAAAATAGATAGATAATTAAAAAATTGAAAGGTAGAAATGACTATGATAAATAATAAATCTGAAATAATAAATAAATTGTTCCTTGATGAATTAAAGGAATTAGTAAATAAATACAATAACATAGATGATGAAACTATAACTGTAATAGAAAGAATAAATAATGAGATAGAAGATAAATACATAAAGCAATATATTTTAAAAGAGAGTAATAAGATAGATGAAATAGTAACTGAATATAAAAATACAAATAATTTAGACATAGATAAGATAATATTCTTTGCTTGGTACAATTTAAATATAGAAGAGATAAGTATTAAGAATATAAGTAACTACTACAATGAATTAATTTCTCAAAAATACACTGATAATGATAACTACTTAATTTACAAAAATAAAAATGATTTAAGAGAATATGCAAGGGATGAATTAGATTACATGTTGGACATGGAAATTCACATAGATAGGTTATTTGATAAGGACGTAATAATAGATTTCTGGATAAATAATACTACTAAAGAAGAGTTGTTAGAAGAGATAATGTTAAATGATGATGTTGAAGATATACTAGATCTTTCACCAGAGTATGCATTTACATTAACTGATGGAAGTGAATATGTTTTTTCAATTAAGGAATAAAAAATAATTAATATAATTAAAAATAACGGGATTTCGGTTTTTTTAATTAAGTAGTAGATAAGATAAGCAATAAAAATTAAGTAATTAAAGAAAAAATACGGGGTTTTGGGATTTTAGTAAGGAATAAAATAAGGAACTTTTCAAGAGATAATTTCAAAGAAACTTTCTGTAGAAGTAGTTATTATTTAAGGAGAAATCTATTAGGAGGTGAGTTATGAGAGAAAAACAAAATGATTTTAAGGGGATATATGCAGAAATGTCAGAAATTCTAGGAGAAGAAATAGTAAGAATAATATACAAGAACTATAAGGGACAGCAGATAAATTTTCCTATGAAGTTACATTCAAATGAATATATAGAAAAATATATTATTGAAAATTATAGTAAAAAATCAGTAAGAGAGATGTCTAGAGAATTAGGTTACTCTGATAAGTGGATACAAAGGCTAATAAAAAAATTAAAGATTAAAGAGGAAAGTTTTGAATAATCGATAAGAAAGGAAGGGAATACACTATGAATTTATTTTCAACAATTAGTAAAAAACTTAATATGAGTGAAGAAGAACGTGCAATAGAAAAAGAAGCTAAAAGTTTATTATCAGATTTTAATAGTTTAATAAGTAGATATGAAATATGGTATTCAAATTGTAATAATAAAAATAAAACATATCAAAGTATGCTTTCTTTCAGAGAAATAGATGAAAATATGTTAAATGAATCTAAACTAGATATTAGCATAGATAATTTAGAGAAAAGTTATAATACACTTAATAACTACATACAACCAAGTATAAAATTCTCAATGAGTATGAAAGAAAAAAATATAAAAATGAATAATATGGATTTAAATGAGAAGAAACTAATAATAGATCCTTTAAGAAAGCATATTTTTCATATGAAAGATTGGGAAGCTAAAAAAAATTTATTTGAAGATAACTTATCTAAAGCATATGAGAGTGTAATAAATAAGTTTGCTATAATAGATATTTCTACTATAGAGTCTTATGCATCTTCATACCTAGATTTAAGTTTAAATAAAAGTGATAGTGTTGTAGAAAAAGTAAATCTTATAGAAACTGTTTTAAATAATGGTAAAGTTGCATTAGAAGTACATATGAGAGTTTTTGGAGATATGTTAAATCATAATGATTCATTAGAAGAGGAATTAGGAGCGTCTTTAGATAAAATTTATACACTATATAAATATGTAACTGATAAATTTCCAGAGACAAAAGAAGAAAGTGGATGGCTTTCAAGTGTAGATAAGAGACTTAGGGCTACTAAGAAAATGTGGTATTATAGTAATATTTTAAAAATAATAATACCAACATTAGAAATGATTAGAATTAGTGCTGTAAATCAGTTACCATTATTAATGCTATATGCAAAGGATGATAAGGAAAAAGATTTAAGTGATTTTAATATATCATTAAGTAATATAACTACATTAATTGGTATTTTACCATCATATGTTAAATCAAATACATATGTAAAGGAAGTGCCATATGGAAGTAAAGTATTAACTATTAAAGAATTCTGTTTTGGACGCAGTATATTTAAAGAAATTAATGGAGTTCTTGTATCTATAGAATATGATGCAGATAAAGAACTTACTATTGAAGAGCAATTTGCAACAAGTGTAGTTGGTTATGAGTTTTAATTGGAGGAGATAGTATGAATATATTTGTTTTTCTTATATCATATGGATTAATGATAGGAGCAGTTGCATTCGCTATTCCAATGACAAGAAGAATAGGAACCATGGTTCTTACAGGATCAGGAATTTTATTTTTAATTGCATGTGCAATGTTATTATTAGGAAAAATATTTACTATGCTACTACCATTTATAATAATAGGTTGTATAGCATATGTTATTTATTCAGGTAAAAATAAAATTAGAGATAAAAAAGAAGTAAACTTAGCTAAAGGTATGACGGATGAAGAAAGAAGAAAAAGAGAAGATTTTTTAAGAAATTTATAATAAAAATATTTGATAATAATTAATAAATATATTGAGATAGCATTTAGCTATCTCTTTTTTACATTTAGGGAGAAATAAATATGAATAAACCAATAAATGAAACTAAATATTGTAAAGTGCTAAGACAAGCAAAAATAAGAGATGGAAATGTAGGGTATGGAATAGAGAAGATTTTTGTAAAGTCATTAAATCAAGAAGAGATAAGGTTTGTATACTTTAAGGATACTTTTAGAAAAGAACAGCAACTAATAGCAAGACCTTTAGATTTAACAGAAGATGATTTAACGAAGTTAATTAAGGAATCCATAAAGAAAAATGTATTTTCAAAGGAGTTTGTAAGTAATCTTAGAGGGATTCTTAATACTAAGGAGGTAGAATAACATGACACTAGAGTTATTTGTAGCAGGTGTTAAATTTGGAGTGTCAATTTTTGGTATAGTAATGAAACATAGAAAAGAATATACAAAATAAGGAGATGAAATTAAATGAAGGAATTTACATTAGGTTCAGTAGTAGGATTAGGAGTATGTATAGTAATAGAATTGATGGTTTCAGGCAGAGCAATATTAAGGTAATAAGACAATAAATTTACAAGTAAAATCTTAGATAGGAGGGAATAGCATGTTGCTATTTCTTTTTTTTACTTGCAATCGTAAAACATGAGTAAGGTAATGAATTAAATAAAATACTGTATACAACTATAAAAGAGCTACTATACAAAATAGTAGCTCCTATTAAATAATGTTATCTTATCCTTCCTACCTTTCTTCTAACAAAAGGATTTTGATCTTTTGATTTCCATTTTTTTAAATGATCAT
>NZ_JACRWE010000016.1 GCF_014323405.1 Romboutsia faecis
GATAAGATTTCCCACCGTAAGGGTAAGACCCCAGGAAGACTACCTGGTTGATAGGTCGGAGGTGGAAGTGCAGTAATGTATGTAGCTTACCGATACTAATAGGTCGAGGACTTGACCAATTTTAAATGATTAAATCATAAATGATATGCAGTTTTTAGAGTATTAACTCTAACATAACTTAATATAAGTTAATCGAAAGATTATGTGGTTACTATAGCAAAGAGGATACACCTGTTCCCATTCCGAACACAGAAGTTAAGCTCTTTAGCGCTGATGGTACTTGGGGGGCAACCTCCTGGGAGAGTAAGACGTAGCCACGTAATCTTTTTTTGTTGTATAAAAATTATAATGTTAAAGTATTAAGTTTAAATTAAAACATATAAGTTTCAAATACTAGAGGTAAAATGGAATTAGCGTTATTGATTTATGACATAATAAATTATAAAATGTTAAGAGAGATGTAAAAGTAAAGCATTAAACAGTGTTATAATTAAATATGTAATTCTTAGCATAAGAGGTGAATTATGAATCCGAGTGAAAGAAAAGATAAATTATTAAAACTTATAGAAGAGTCTACAAAGCCTATAAAAGGGAATGAATTAGCTGAAAAGCTAAATGTAAGTAGACAGATTATAGTTCAGGATATAGCTCTTATTAGAGCGACAGGTAAAGATGTAGTAGCAACACCTCAAGGTTATATGATCTATAATCAAAATAATAAAATAGAAAAGAAAATCAAATGTAAAAATCATAAAAATAACGAAGAGCTTTTTGATGAACTAAAAAGTATAATTGATATGGGTGGGACTGTAAAAGATGTTATAGTGAGTCATCCCATATATGGAGAAATAAAAGCTGAATTAAATATATCATCTCTTAGGGATATAAATGATTTTATGAATAAAATAAAAAAAGATGAATTTAAACAATTATCTTCATTAACAAAATATAATCATACTCATACTATTGAAGCATCAAAAAATGAAATATTAGATGAAATTATAGAGATATTAGGCGAAAAAGGTATTATATCTAACTAATATTAAGTATGAATATCATATAAAAATAAAAAAGAAGATAAAATCGAATAATAGTATTGAAAGTTGTTAATATATATAATATAATGAGTATCAAATAAAACAATTAGTTAACAAGCTATGAAGGAAAATAGTAAAGAACATGTTTGTATTCAGAGAATGAGTGGTTGGTGCGAACTCATGACAAAGGTTTTTGAATCCATTCCAGAGCTTCTAATCGGAAATAATAGTAAGATTAGACGTATTACCTACGTTACAGGATTGAGAGAATTATGCATATTTTGCATAATTAATTAGGGTGGCAACGCGGATAAAAGACTTTCGTCCCTTTTATAGGGGATAGAAGGTCTTTTTTTATTACCAAAATTTAATTGGCACGTTAACCCAAACTAGTTAACAAATAGATTATTTATAATAAAATTTCCGGAAAATGTAAATAATACTAGTAAAATTTAAAGTTTGAATCAAAATAAAATATATTTAAAGGTATATAAATTAGGAGGATAATATGTTAGATATAAGAAGAATTAGAGAAAACTTAGAAGATATTAAAAAAGCAATGGATAGAAGGGGTGAAAAAGAATTCAACCTTGATATAGTAGTAGAGTTAGATGATCAAAGAAGAGAATTACTTAAAGAAGTTGAAGTAATGAAAAATGAAATGAACGTTGAATCTAAAAAAATACCTCAATTAATAAAAGAAGGTAAGGATGTTACTGCTGATAAAGCAAGATTAAAAGAATTATCAGATAAGATAAAAGAATTAGATGAAAAGGTTAGAACTGTATCTAATGAAATAGAATATAACTTAATGAGAATACCTAACGTTCCAAATCCAGAAGTTCCACAAGGAACAACTGATGATGATAACGTTGAAATAAGAACTTGGGGAGAACCTACTAAATTTGAATTTGAACAAAAAGCTCACTGGGATGTAGGAACTGGATTAGGAATATTAGATTTTGAAACTGCAGGGAAAATAACAGGATCAAGATTTACTTTATATAAAGGATTAGGAGCTAGACTTGAAAGAGCTTTAATAAACTTCTTCTTAAATACTCATACAGAAGAGCATGGATATACAGAAGTTTTACCACCTTTCATGGCTAACAGAAACAGCTTCATAGGAACTGGACAATTACCAAAATTCGAAGAAGATATGTTCAAGGTTGAAGGTGTAGATTATTTCTTAATACCAACTGCAGAAGTTCCTGTAACAAATATACACAGAGATGAAATATTAACAGTTGATCAATTACCAATAAAATATTGTGCATATACACCATGTTTTAGATCTGAAGCAGGTTCAGCTGGTAGAGATACAAGAGGTTTAGTAAGACAACATCAATTCAATAAAGTAGAATTAGTTAAGTTTGTTGCTCCAGAAAATTCTTATGATGAATTAGAAAAATTAACTAACGATGCAGAGAGAATGTTACAATTATTAGGATTACCATACAGAGTAGTTAAGATATGTACAGGAGATTTAGGATTTACAGCTGCATTTAAATATGACTTAGAAGTTTGGATGCCAAGTTACAATAGATATGTTGAAATTTCTTCTTGTTCAAACTTTGAAGATTTCCAAGCTAGAAGAGCTGGTATAAGATTTAAGAGAGATAAAAAATCTAAAGCTGAATATGTTCATACATTAAATGGTTCAGGATTAGCAGTAGGAAGATGTTTAGCTGCTATATTAGAGAACTATCAACAAGCTGACGGAACAGTTATAGTTCCTGAAGCATTAAGACCATATATGGGTGTAGATGTTATAAAATAAATTTAATTAATATAAAATATACAAAGGAGAGTTAAGCTTAGCTCTCCTTTGTAGTTTGAGAATAAGATATAAAAATAAATTTGAGTTGAATTATAAAAAAAAATATGCTATTATAGTGTTGTTATAAGTTTTAGGAGGAAATATGGAAAAATTATTCTATATGAATGAAGCATTAAAAGAGGCATATAAAGCATATAATAAGGGTGAAACTCCTATTGGAGCTGTTATAGTTAAAGATGGTGAGATAATTGCAAGAGCTCATAATTTAACAGAAGAATTAAAAGATAGTACAGCTCATGCTGAAATGTTAGCAATAAAACAAGCTTCAGAAAAGTTAGGTGGGTGGAGACTTATTAATTGTGACTTGTATGTTACTATGGAACCGTGTATAATGTGTAGTGGAGCTATAGTTAACTCTAGAATAAAGAAACTTATAATAGGAACTAAACATATAAAAAATTCTTATATAGAAAAACAACATGAATTTAAAATGGATTATTTTAATTTCAATAACATAGAAGTAACATTTGGAGTAAATCAAGAGGATTGCTCGATCATTTTACAAAAGTTTTTCAAAACTTTGCGTAATAAATAAAATGGAGAGATGGTCGAGTTGGTCGAAGGCGCTCGCCTGGAAAGTGAGTATACGTGTTAAAAGCGTATCGTGGGTTCGAATCCCACTCTCTCCGCCAAGAATAAATAATTGATACTAAATATGGTTGTAATTTTGCTGTACTAGATGGGGAGGTAGCGGTGCCCTGTAACCTGCAATCCGCTATAGCAGGATTGAATTCCAGCTTAGAGGCTTATAATTTGCAGAGCAGCCCTAAATAAGTGGTGTTGACACTTAGGTCCTGCGCAACGAAAGCTCATGAACTCCGTCAGATCAGGAATGAAGCAGCGGTAAGTGATCACTTCCGTGTGCCGCGGGGGTGCCTAAGTCGAGCTAACTGTTTAGGTAACGTCTGTGGATGTAAGTCGATAGTTGGTGTACAGCATTTAATATATAAAATCAAATCCCTTTGAGAGGGATTTTTTTTATTTAGAAAAATGATATAATAATTGAATATGATGGAAAAAATTATAACTGAATGATTTTATATTAAGGAGAGATAAAAATGCATAAAGCATTATATAGAGTTTACAGACCACAGAAATTTGAAGATGTAGTTGGTCAAGAACATATTACTAAAACCTTAAGAAATCAGATTGAAAATAATAATATAGGACATGCCTATTTGTTTTCTGGTACTAGAGGTACAGGTAAGACATCAACAGCAAAGATATTTGCAAGAGCAGTAAATTGCCTAGATAGCATAGAGCAAGAGCCTTGTAATGAATGTGAAGTATGTAAGGATATATTACATGATAATATTATGGATGTTGTAGAAATAGATGCAGCTTCTAATAATAGTGTTGATGATATAAGAGAGCTTAGAGAAAATGTTAAGTACTCACCAACTAAAGCAAAATACAAAGTATATATAATAGATGAGGTTCATATGCTATCACAAGGTGCATTTAATGCCCTACTAAAGACGTTAGAAGAGCCTCCTTCATATGTAATCTTTATATTAGCTACTACTGAACCACACAAGATACCAGCTACTATTTTATCGAGATGTCAAAGATTTGATTTTAAAAGAGTTACAGTGAAGGACATTACGTCTAGAATGAAGAAAATATGTGTAGAAGAAAATATAGAGGTTGAAGAAAAAGCACTTAATCTAATAGCTAGAAATTCGCAAGGAGCTCTTAGGGATGCTCTTAGTATATTGGATCAATGTATTTCTTTTGGAGATAATAAAATTGAATATAAGGATGTAGTAGAGTTATTAGGTACAGTTAACGTAGAGCAATTATTTGATTTAGCACAGTATATAATAAATCAAGATACAAAAGAATCACTTAAAATTTTAAATGAATTTATAGTATGGGGAAAAGATATAAGAAACTTAATAAATGATTTAATTGATCATTTTAGGAATCTAATGATATGTAAAGTATCTACAGATTTAGATGAAATAATTTCTTTGCCAGAGGAGACTATAGAACAATTAAAATCACAAGCGGATACAATAAATAATAACGATTTAATAAGGATACTAAATATATTATCAACTACTCAGGATAATATAAAGACAGCTTCAAATCCTAGAGTTGTAGCAGAAGTTACTATGATGAAGATAGCTCAGCCAATGTTTGATGAAAGTAAAGAAGCCTTAATTAAAAGAATAGAGAACCTAGAGAATGCAATTGAAAGCGGAAATATAAAGGTTACAACTGTAAATGAAGTTGTAGATAATCAAAATATTGAACCTGAGATTAAAGAAGAGATTGAATATGAAGATGTAAAGAGTGAAGATGTAAAATTAATTGAACATTCTTGGAAAAATATATTAAAAAGTATAAAAACTGATAAAAATATGCCAGTGTATGCACTTTTAGGTGATGTAAGAAACTTTAATGTTTATGAAAGTGCATTATATTTGATATTTGATGACAACTATGGGTTTGCTAAAACTAGATTAAGTTCACCTGAAACAATAGATTATATACAGAATAAAATAAGAGAAATTATTAATAGAAGCTTTAATGTAAAAATTGTTTTAAAGTCTGAAGTTAAAAATATTGATTTAGAGATAAAAGAAAAATCTAAAGATAAAGGTGAAGAAATTTTAAAAGGTATAGTAAGTGAAGATGTACTAGAAGTTAAGGATAGTATAGATAAAAATTAGAGCAAATAATAAATATTTATTTATGATATAATATTAAAATATATATAATTAAGGAGGAAGAGTAATATGGCTAAGAAAAATTTTGGTGGAATGATGCCTGGAAATATGAATAATATATTAAAGCAGGCGCAAAAAATGCAAGAAAATATGCAAAAGATGCAAGAGGAATTAGAATCTAAAGAATTAGAAACTTCAGTTGGTGGAGGAGCAGTTACTGTAAAGGTAAATGGTAAAAAGGAAGTTTTAGATATAACAATAAAGCCAGAGGTAGTAGATCTAGATGACATAGAAATGCTACAAGATTTAGTGCTAAGTGCAGTTAATCAAGCTCTAAAGAGTGTTGATGATATGCAAGCTAATCAAATGAGCAAAGTAACTGGAGGTATGAATATACCTGGTTTATTCTAGTAGGTGATATAAATGCAAGCGTACACAGGACCTATATCTAGGTTAATAGAAGAATTTTCAAAGCTTCCTGGTGTAGGAAGAAAGACAGCACAAAGATTAGCATTTCATGTTATAAATATGAATACAAATGATGTAGAAAGCTTGTCAAAAGCTATTATAGATGCTAAAAGAGAAATTAAATATTGTTCTGTATGCTGTAATATAACAGACACAGACCCATGCAGTATGTGTTCTAATAAAAATAGAGACTCTAGTATTATTTGTGTAGTAGAGGATCCTAGAGATGTAGCAGCTATGGAGAGAACAAGAGAGTTTAAAGGTAAGTATCATGTTTTAAATGGTGTAATATCTCCTATGGATGGTATAGGACCTGATATGATAAAAATTAAAGAACTTATTGTTAGACTTGGTAACGAAGATGTTAAAGAACTTATAATGGCGACTAATCCTACAATAGAAGGTGAAGCTACAGCGATGTACATAGCAAGATTAGTAAAACCTATGGGTATAAAAGTTACTAGAATTGCACATGGATTACCTGTTGGTGGAGACCTAGAGTATGCTGATGAGGTTACAATAACTAAAGCATTAGAAGGAAGAAGAGAAATATAAAAAATCGAGGCAAATCCTCGATTTTTTTGTCGTTTTTTAAAAGAAATTTTTAAATAAACTTAATTATGAATTATTGAAGAAAATATTTGAATATTGTATAATTTTAGTTAGATTTAGCTAAAAATTTTAATAGGGGTGTAATATGAAATCAACGATGAACTTAGAAGAACATAAGGCTATGAAAGAAAAAAGAACAAAGAAAATCGAGTCTAAGGATAAGTCTAAGTATAATTATGATGATGATTTAAGTTTATTAATTAGTAAAAAGAAAAAGAAACAGTCCAAAGGTAAGGATGGTGTCTTTAGAAATAATTATAAAAACTATCAGTATGATTATGAAGAAGATTTTTATGAACCTTTATAAGAGATATAAATAATACTGATTTGAATTAGATTAAAAAAAGGGATTCCTTAAAGTAAATTATGCAATATTGCTTTTAAGGATATCCCTTTTGTTTTATTGTTTTATTAGAATTTCTTCGACTAAATTAGCTATGTTCTGAGCTGAATCAGATTTTCTGATAGATTGTATATTTCTTTTTAACATATCTAGTCTAGTAGGATCATCAATAAGAACTTTTAACAAGACTGTTAAGGTGAATTTTTTTGTTGGTTTTAACGCTGCACCACAATTTGAAAGAAAATCTAGATTTTCTTCTTCTTGTCCAGGTATATAATAAGGTATTATCATAGGTAAATCTTTTAACAGTGCCTCTGTAGTAGTAAGGCCGCCTGGTTTACTTACTAGTACATCGACAGAAGCAAGTAAATCATTCATTTTATTGGTAAATCCTAACACAAGTATATTCTTATCAGTACAATCTTCATGAGTAGATAACTTCTTTTCTAATTTTTCTTTTAAACTTTCATTTTTACCTGTTATTACTATGACTTGAAAATCTCTATCTATGTTTAGAAGTTCTTCTAAAGTTTCTTTTATATTTCCAGCACCAAAGCTACCACCCATTAGTAGAACAGTGAACTTTTTAGGGTCTAACCCAAACTCAGATAAAACAGTATTTCTATCTCGGTTTGATAAAAAAGATTTTTCTACAGGTATACCAAAAGTTTTAACTTTATCAGAAGCTACACCATCATAAATTAATAATTCTTTTACATATTCATGTCCAGCTATATAAAAATCAATCTCATTTTGAATCCAAGTAGAATGAGTTGTATAATCCGTTAAAACAGTTATTAATGGTGGAACTGATAGATTATAGTAATATTTATGTAGAGTGTCATGTAAAATAGAATTTTCGTGGTTTTTACATTCGTTAGTGTGTTTTTTTAAAGTACTAAGTGCAATCATAGGAAAAGGATGGGTACCAATGATTAAATCAGGTTTTGATTTATCCAGTAAGGACCTAAACTTTTTAGCCATAAATGATGTCAGTGGATTATCTTTAAATTCATTTTTAGAAGCTAAACTCGTCTCAGAAAATCTATAGACACTTCCATAAGCCTTAGGAGTATATATAGCTGATTTTTCATATCCTCTAGAAATTATTTTATCCATAGTACTATTAACTAATTTTAAACTATCTATTATTTCACATTCTATTGGAGATCCATCTATTGTTTTGTTACTAAGTTCTTCTTTAATAGCTCGAGCAGCTCTGTTATGACCTCCTCCTGTAGAGGCAGACATTATCAATACTTTTTTGCTCATAACAAAATCCTCCTAAAAGATATACGGTTATATTGTATAATAACCTAATTTTTTGTATTATAATAATAATTTAATAAATATATTTATTAAACTATTATGTTTAAGTTAATAATAATCTAATACAAGATAAAAAAAAATACAAGTGTAAATAAGATAATGGAATTAGGAGGTACATATGAATAAAGTTGAAATATATTCGAGTGATACATGTATTAATTGTATAAAAGCAAAGGAATACCTTGAAGAGATAGAGGTTAATTATATAGAATATAACATATCTAGAGATTTAGAAGCTAAGAGAGAGTTAATCAGTATGGGGTATATGTCAGTTCCGTTGATAGTGATTAATGGAGAGCATGTTCTTGGATTTGATAAAAAAAGAATAGATGATTTGCTAGATTAAACAATTATTTATCAAAATTTGAATTTGAATATACTTATTATCTTAATTACTTTATTTTATAATAAAAGTAATTAAGATAATATTGAATTATTAGGGTTTAAACAAATGTAATATATAGTAATATGATATAGTATAAAAAAGTGAAAATGGCGTAAAATAAATTATGATAAAAAATAAATAAAAAAGTTTTAAAAAATAGTTGACTATATAAAATAAAGATGATATAGTATTACTTGTCCTCGAGAGAGCGATAAATGAAAAAGAAAAAGACAAAAAAAGTCTTGACTAAGAAAGAAAAACTTGGTAAGATAAGTGAGTCGAGAAAATGAACTTTGAAAATTAAACAGTAGGTTAATTTATATAACTAATTCTTTATAAGAATTATTCGAAACAACCAAACAAAGCCAGATATATAACAGTATCTGAGCCCATCAACTTTTATTTGAGAGTTTGATCCTGGCTCAGGATGAACGCTGGCGGCGTGCCTAACACATGCAAGTCGAGCGATTTACTTCGGTAAAGAGCGGCGGACGGGTGAGTAACGCGTGGGTAACC
>NZ_JACRWE010000017.1 GCF_014323405.1 Romboutsia faecis
CATAATTTTAATATTGACATCATGTGATTTTGTATAGTAAAATCAATATATAAAGAGGTGTCATTAATAAGTGACATAAGTATATATTAAAATTAAGAGGTGTCAATTATGATTTATGGATATATAAGGGTAAGTACAGTTAAACAAGCAAATGAGGGGAACAGTTTGGAAGGGCAGACAAAATTATTATTAGAAAATGGAGTTCCTCAAGAAAATATATTTCAAGATGCATATACAGGAACAAAAGCAGATAGACCACAGTTTAATAAGTTACTAAACGAATTGAAAGAAGGTGATACATTAGTCGTTACTAAGTTAGACAGATTTGCTAGAAGTATGATAGAAGGTTCTAAAATAGTTAATGATCTAATAGAAAAAGGCGTTAAGGTAAATGTATTAAATATTGGATTAATGGATAATACACCAGCTTCTAAGCTAATAAGAAATATATTCTTCTCATTTGCTGAATTTGAAAGAGATATGATAGTTGAGCGTACACTTGAAGGAAAGCAAATAAAAATGGAAACTGATGTAGATGCAACATTAGGAAGACCTAAGAAATTTAAAAAGGCTCAAAGAGATACGGCATTACAGTTACTTGAGGACTACTCATATAATGAAGTTGCAAAGAGGACAGGAATAAGCAGAAGAACATTGATAAGATATAAAAAAGAAAATGATTTAAAATTGTTAAAAACAGAATGCGAAGGCAAATAGAAAACAAAAAAGAAAATATTGTCAATTTATGAGAAAAAGAGTTATAATATAAAAAGACAATAGAATAAAGAAAAAAGCCTTAAATTTTACAGTCATATAGAAGTGCTTGCAACACTTAAATATGATTAAACGTACAAACTGCTTGCAACAGTTAGTAAGAGTTAGTAAAATCTAAGACTTATCATATATTTATTATACTTAGATTGTATCATTTTTCAAGTATAAATGTAAATATAGATAATTTTAGAATATACAAGCCTTAACTAACGTAAACAGTTATGGCTTTTTTTAATTCTAAAATTTATTTACAAGGAGAATTGAAAGATGAAAAAATATCAAGAACCAAACTATAATATTGATGGAGTAGATTTAAATATCTATACAGTAAAAAGAGATGATGATATAGAATACTACGCTGATAAATTAGACTATTTAAAGGCTTATCATAAAGATAAATATAATATGATAACCATGATTATAGAAATGACTTCAATTATTCAGCATAATGTTAATGCTTACAATGATGAAAATATATTTAACAAAGATATCTTCGATAAAAATTTTGTAATTAGCGAAATTTCAAGAGCGAAAAGTGCAAGGGATGTAAGAATTATAAAAAATATAATCAAATCATTTGATAGATAGACCAATATAATGGGGGAAGTGATTAACTAATGATAAGTTTAAAAAATATAATAGACGGATTAAAAAGTAATCCGTCTATACTTGAAAATACATTAAATTTATATGGAAGCTATGAAAAAAATAAAAATAGAAACTGTGTGCATTGTAGTAGTTCAGATGCACTAAAAATAAATAAGAAAAATAATACTTACAAATGCTTTAGTTGTGGAGCTGGTGGGAGTGTAATAGATTTAGTCATAAATAAAGAGAAAACTGACTTTATGGGAGCTATAAAAAAGCTATGTATTGATAATGGCATAGAACTACCAAAAGCAGAATATACAGAAGAAGAAAAGAAAGCTTTTAAAAAGGCTTTAGAAGATAAAAAAGAAATTAATAAATATATATTTAAACTTGAAAATGAGTTAAAAAATCCTAATACAAACATAGATACTAAGTTTAGGATTAGTTGCCTTATAGATAACTTAAAAGAAAATAAGGACTTCATTAATGATACTGAAATAATTAATTATTCAAAATTTAAAGCAAATAAAACAATAAGCATAGATAAATACATATCAGAACATGATGAAGCAGTTACAAATGCTATAAATGGTGCAAAAGGTGGGGAAACTCACCTTCTAATTGCCCCTACTGGAAGCGGAAAAACCTATTCAATAATAAATATATTAAAAAAATATAAATATAAAGCTATATTTATATTACCTAATAGTGCAAATGTTGAACAAGTAATGTCTGAATATAATATTCCAGGGGCATACGATAAACTATCGGCAACAGATGCAATGGAAAAAGATAATGTAGTCGTAATGACATGGGATAAGGTATCTAAACTAACAGAAGCGGATTTAAGTGAATATATAATAATCATTGATGAAATACATCAAACATATACAGACACATACCGTAAAAAGGCAATAAAAGGCTTGTATGATGTATCAAAAAAATTTAAAGGTAGAATAGATATAACTGGGACACCTAATAAGTTAGATTTTGAAATATACAACTATATCACAGAGTATAAGCAAAAAGAACAAACCAAGTACAATGTAAAATTATACAATGGTATAGACACAAAAATGATTATAGATATATTAAATAATTCAAATAATTCTTCTCTACTTATGAATGATACAAAAGAATTAAAATATATATCTACAATGATAAATAAAAAAAGTGATGTAATAACATCAGATACGAAAGAAGCTAGTCAGTTATATAATAATATAATGACTAGAAGCGATATGGGCGATTTTAAGGTACTTCTAAACACAACAACTATTGTTGCAGGGGTAAACATAAAAAACCCTAATGTAAGCGACATAATAGTGTCAAATATAAAAGACCTTGGTACTATAAAGCAATATGTAGCAAGATTTAGGGATTTAAAAGAAGTTAATATACACATATTCAATAACTATCAAGAGGAATGCAAAATATACGATATAGAATGGCTTGTAAATGAAAATATAAGTAAAGCTAGTATATTAAAAGATGCATATAATGTAGCTTGTAATGGAAATACAGAGTTTTCAACATTAGGACTAAATATAAATCCAATAAACCTCGATACAAACGTATATTTCAATAGAGATATAAATAATTACGAAGTCGATAGTGTTTACATTAGAAGCCAAGTATATTCAAAATACTATAATTCAAGAACTCTAGAAAGCTTCAAGGTACTATTAGAAGAATACTTTGAGAACATAGAGATAGTCTATAATATTAAGGCTAACGAAGATATAAAAAGGGATAAAGATATATATAAACACGAATTAAAACTATCTAAAGAAGAAGCTATTGATAACCTTGAACAATACAAGGATATACTTATTGGATATGATGAAATAAAAAAATCAAAATTAAGTAGCAATCTAAAAGAATATTTAAAAATAAATAACTTGTATGTTGAAGATATTCAGAAAGAGTATTTAAAAAACAATGTCCATAAATTAATAAATGAAAATTCTTTAAAATCTATGATTAGCTTATACGGTAAATATGTTCTAGAAAATAGCTTTAGTCTTGATTTAGCTTGGAATATGGCTCAAAGAAAGAACAATAAAAAGATATTTGCTAAGATAAACACTATTATTTATGATGAGTTAAAACAAGAATATCCTAATGCTTTTAGCAATGACTACTCTTTAGAAGTTAGAATTTATAATTTAATAACTCATTACCTATATGAGGGGGTTAGTTACACTCAAGAGCATCTAGAAGATTTATCAGAAGCTTTAAGGATAGCATTTGGTGATAACTGGTCATTATCTACCAAAAAAATTAGTGCTGTTTTAAATCAAATTTATAATATTGATAGGGTGAAAATAAATTTAAGTGTCTCAGATAAAAATTACAATTTTTATAAAAATATATTACCAGGAAGTGAGACAAATGAAAAAAGAATAAATGCTTATACAATTAAATCGAGAATAGATATTTCGGACATAAAAAAGGAACTTGGGGCAACAAGTTCCGATATGAGTTTAGAATACTCTATTCAAAAAAGAAAAGCTAAAATATTAAGCCAACTAGATAGTAATCATAAGGAAATACTATTAGAAGGAATATTTTAAGTTTTAGAGTGTTATGTGATTTCGCCGTCCTTAACACTCTTTTTTATTACGATATAAGTATACCTGTATTTTTATAAAAAAACAATAAGTGGTTTCGAAAAGTCGGAAAAAACACGAGAAAATGAAACCAATAAATTGAGAGTAAAACTTTCGGACATAAAAATTCAATTATTTTATTTTGAAGGTTATTAGTATGTTATAGTAGAATGAAATACATTTGTATTACAAAAGTAAACAAGGGGCGAGTTTATATGGAAAAAGATAAGTTTAATAATTTAAGTTTAATTGAGCAAGTTGAATATATTAATTCTCTATTAGAGGGAAATAAGACATTAACTAATATCGCAAAGGATATAGGTATAGGAAGAAGCACTATAAGAGATAGATTTAAAAAGATAAATTATAGATATAGCAAGGATTTGAACAAATATATAAAAGATATTAACGTCAGTAATACAGGCGTAATACGAGGTAGTGCAGATGTTATGAAGAATAGACAAAAGGAATTAAATACAATAGATAGAGCAGATTTAAAAAAGTATAACGTCAGTAATACAAGTATTGATAATTTTAATAGTAATATAAAAGATAAGCTAGTAAATATAACTAATGAATATGAAGTATTAATGGAAATGATTGAGTTATACAAAAGTAATACAAATGTTTTACAAGGTCAGATATGCATAGATTTACCTATTTGTGATAGTGAGCTAACATCATTTAGAGTAAATAAAAAAGTTCTTAATGATTTTAATGAGTTTGTAAAACATAATAAGGAATTTAGAAAAATAGACTTAGTTTCTATGGCTTTAAAAGAATATATGGAAAATCATAAATAATGCACATATTATAGATGTATGTGCATTATTTATGTGTATTTTGCGTTGAAATGTTGCATATTTTAAAAGTAGATGTTATTATTGAGTTAAGTGTGGAGGAAATTATTGTGAATTCAATAGAAGTGTATAAAAAAGTATTTGGTCAAGATATAAAAAGAACAAGAGAGTTCTTCGGATATAGTCAAGAATATATGGCAGAGAAAATAGGAGTAAGTAAAGGTACTTATAGAAACTTAGAAGGTGGGCAGAGAATACCTACAACAGAACAAATTGAAGCATTATCAGTTGTTTTTAAAATAGACTTTAAAACATTAATGCAGTATGTATTTAAAGATTGGACAAGATACGTTAAGTCTAATTATCCAGAATTAACGGAATCTGAATATGCTGAAAAAATGATAGAAGTTTTGGATAAGCAAAACTCTATAATAGAAAAATGGGAAGAGGAAAAGAAAAATATCTCATTTAATATAGAAAAGAAAATTTTAGAAACTATTGAAATGTATCAAAGGCTTCATGGTGGAGTGAAAGTATTATCAGAAGTAGAGAAGAAGGATTTATTGGAACAAGTTAGCTTAACTATGGATTTGAAAATTAAACAAGTAATAAGACGAAAATAAATATCATAAAGGAGGTTTACGATATGGATAGATTAAGAGATAAATTAAGACCAATATGGAATAATTACAAGTCAGATGTAAGGAAAATTGAAAGTAGATATAAAGTATATTTATCAAGTGATGCAAAAGATACTTATTCAGATACTTTTATAAATGAAAAAAGAGAAGAACAGAATAATGAAATTGATAATTTAAGAATAAAATACGAAAAAATGATGGATGATGCTTTAGAGCATAGGCTTAAAGAATTTGAGCCAAAAGAAAAGATTATAAATTCTTTAGAGTATCAGGCTAAATTATCAAATACATTATCAATTTTAGAAATGTCTGAAGGAGAAGTTGATGGAAATATCCTTAAATTCATATTAGAAGCTAATGACAATGTTACATTTAGTGTTATAAAAAGAAAGTATGAAGGATTTATTACACCATTGTCTGAATGGTTAAGCAGAAATGATAACAGTAAATTAGTTGATAGAATAGAGAAATTTACAAAAGACTTGAAGAATAACATGAGTTCTAGGTCAATAAGTAATGCTTTTGGAAATTCAAATGATTGGGATAGTTCTACATTAGACCTAATTCAATTCTAAGCACATTTAAACTAAAAAATACCCACTAATATTAATACCCATGTGGGTATTTTTTATAAAGAAATGTAGAGGTGTAATTAAAAGAATGAGAGTAGAAGCATTTAGAACTCAAAAGGATATAGATAAGTTTAAAAGATATTTAAAACGACATAAGGATAAAAGATTATATCCTATGTTCATTATTGGTAGTAATACTGGGTTAAGGATTTCTGATATAGTACCACTGAAGGTAAATCAGTTTAGAAACAAAGATTACTTAGTTATAAAAGCAGAAGAGAAGACTGGAAAAAGAAAAACAATAATAATAAATAAAGCAATAAGAGAAGTGATTGATGAATATTACAAAGAAGCCAAAGATGATGATTTCTTATTTGAGAGCCAAAAGGGTGGTCATATATGCGAAGGTCATGCATGGAGATTATTTAAAGAAGCTAGTAAGAAATGCAGGATTAAATACAATATAGGCACTCATACTATGAGGAAAACACTAGGTAAAAAGGTTAATAAAATACATGGAATAGAAACTGCACAGAAGATATTGGGACATGAAAATCAAAGAGATACACTTGTATATTTAGGATTAGAGCAAGAAATGATAGACGGAATAATGATGGACATAAATATATAGTGATATTTTTTTTCACTTGAAAAAATGTGAGAATTTACAACCCTATATTACATTTCATTCTCAATACTAAAAATAAATAGCTTTAAGTTAAGTAAAATCAATATATAGAGTTGAATTACAAAAATGTGAGAATTAGAGGAAAAATTACATTTTTTTATAGGGGTGTATCTGTTGATATATCTTGGATAGAAGCTAAATAAAGCTTGTTTTATAAAAATCTCTATTATCATTTAAGAATTTAAGTATTTTTTGAATAACAAACGCTAGAGCCAAGTTCAAACAATTATCATGCAAGAAGTAAGTAAAATCAATCACTTAAAGGTAACTTGCGTTTGTTAAATGAGAAATGCAACTCGAATAAGTCGCGTATATGTTGATTTTTTAATGAGAATCAATGTTTGCGTTTATAAAAAAAGTACATACGAATATAAGAAGGAGTTTTAAATATGGAGTATATACAAAATAAAAAGTTATATAGTGATGGAATTTTAATTGCACATATGGCTGAAGCAACAACAAAGAGTATAAAAAAAATAGCCTTACAAAAAGAAATAGGAAGTTTTAGTACCTTTTGCATTAAAGAAGGCAAAAAAAGAGATTTAAAAAATATACTGGAAAGCGAAGAAATAAAGAATATTTTAGAAGCTAAAGATATTGTTTATGATATGAGGTATTGGAAAAGAAAGTATTTAATATTTAATTTTTTTGTGGGTAGTGTAGACCATGAATGTTCACATATAGCATCTAACTTTATAGATTTTTAAAGATGCATTTATAGGTTGCGAAAAGTAGGTTTTTTATTGAGAATACGCAACCTATATGAAACAAAGTAATTATAATTATTATTTATGGGTGATTTTATGATTAGTAAATTAGCGATAGTCTATCAGCTATCAATTGATATAGATTTTAAGACATATATTTTTATAGGTCATACTTTTGACTTATTAGAAACTCAAGAAGAAGAAATTCAAAAGCTAATAAGCAATAAGCATGAAAATAAAAAGCTTCAAGAAAAGTTTAATCAGTTAATAGAGAAGAAGCCAAAACTACTAGGTCTGCATTTAAGATTTAAGACCTTACAAGCATTAAGACCAGATTATTATCCTAGTAATGTTTTACCAATGCTTATGAAAGAATTAGAAAAATCTTTTATAAATACCATAAGAGAAGATTATAAAGGCAGAGGGAAAGAACATTTGATATTAAATGACTAATTTGTAAAAGGGCGAGTTCTAACAAGATAAAGATAGTGACATAATTTTAAT
>NZ_JACRWE010000018.1 GCF_014323405.1 Romboutsia faecis
GGTTACCCACGCGTTACTCACCCGTCCGCCGCTCTTTACCGAAGTAAATCGCTCGACTTGCATGTGTTAGGCACGCCGCCAGCGTTCATCCTGAGCCAGGATCAAACTCTCAAATAAAAGTTGATGGGCTCAGATACTGTTATATATCTGGCTTTGTTTGGTTGTTTCGAATAATTCTTATAAAGAATTAGTTATATAAATTAACCTACTGTTTAATTTTCAAAGTTCTTATTTTGTTTTGTTTGTTTCGTCCGTGTTTCTCGGACAAGTAATACTATATCAACTTTAAAGCATATCGTCAACACCTTTTTTATATATTTTTTTATTAAATATAATTCTATATCTAATCAAAATAAGTTATCCACATTATATACAACTCATCTTATAGATTCCAACTCTATCACACCTATTTTATCCACATTATTAAAGTATTTATTAACATTATATTTTTTATTTATATTTCTTATTCATAAGTACCAATATGTAAATAAAAAACTAGATATTAATCATTTTTTCAGATTAATATCTAGTTTTTTTATAATATATCTAAGTAATCTCATTAATAAAGTATATACTTGTCTCTTCAATAACTTTATTAATATCCGCATTAGTTTATTTTGCGATAGATAATACCTTATTCATATATTCATATTTTAAAATAATATCATTTTCTTTTAAGCTTCTTTGAACATCTATTATTCTCTGATTATATGAACCTCTAAATTTTAGACTTATATCTCTTTTACTTAATTCAAATTTTCCATCAACTAAAACATCTATTTGATTAAGCAATTTGATCCTATCATTATGATCTTTATTTTCTGGTTCTAACAATTCTTCAAAAGTAAACCCCGTATAAGCCCATACATCTAATTTATTTCTTTTAGCTTCTTTTGCAATTAATTCTAAAACTTCTGATTGTAAGAATGGTTCTCCCCCTGACAGAGTAATTCCTTTCTGAAGTTTTAAATTCCTAATTATATCTATAATCTCATTAACATCTATTTTATATCCACTATTTAAAGAATGTGTTTGCGGATTATGGCACCCAGTACAGTTATGAATACAACCTTGAGTCCAAATTACCATTCTTAACCCCGGTCCATCTACTATACTATCAAAAGTAGTAGGCGATGCTAATCTTAATTTCATAATAGCGCCTCCATTTAAATTACCTATGTTTTACTCTATCTCGTACCTCTGCTCTTTTTGCATTATTAAATCTATCAACAGTTCCTACTAAATATCCTGTTATCCTTCTTATTCTTTCAAACTTAACATTATCTATTTCTTCATTTCTCCCACAAGCAGGACATATATTACCTTCAATAATTCCTGAGTATCCGCAAATAGGGTCTCTATCCACAGGATGATTTATGCTACCGTATCCTATTCCTAATTCCTTCATAGCTCTTATTATTGTTTCAAATGCTTCTAAATTATTTGTAGGATCTCCATCTAACTCTACATAGGTTATATGGCCAGCATTAGTAAATTCATGATAAGGTGCCTCTATTCTTATTTTTTCAAAAGCACTTATCTTATAGTAAACTGGTACGTGGAAAGAATTCGTATAGTACTCTTTATCTGTTATTCCTTCTATTTCTCCATATAGGGCCTTATCTATAGAAGTAAATCTACCTGAAAGCCCCTCTGCTGGAGTTGCTATTAATGAAAAGTTTAATTTATACTTATCACTAGCTTCATCCATCCTATCTTTCATGTGTGATATTATTTTTATGCCTAATACTTGAGCTTCTTTGCTTTCACCATGATGTTTTCCTACAAGCCCAATCAAACACTCTGCTAACCCTATAAATCCTACTGTTAGTGTTCCTTGTTTTATTACTTCCTTTAATTTATCTTCTGGTCCTAAATTATCAGATCCCAGCCATATGCCTTGCCCCATTAAGAATGGAAAATTCTTCACCTTTTTGTTGCCTTGAACCTCCATCCTTTCTAATAGTTGATCTATAACTAGGTCTATTTTTTCATCTAATTCTTTAAAGAATCCATCTAAGTTTGCTTCTTCATTATTTATCATCCCATGTTTTATACCTAATCTAGGTAGGTTAATTGTTGTAAATGATAAATTACCTCTACCACTAACAACTTCTTCTCCACAAACATTACTCAAAACCCTAGTTCTACATCCCATATATGTAGCTTCAGTCTCTGGATGACCTCCTCTATAATATTTTGCATTAAAAGGAGCATCTAAAAAACTAAAATTCGGGAATAATCTCTTAGCTGATACTTTACAAGATAATTTAAATAAGTCGTAATTAGGATCTCCTGGGTTTAAATTTATACCTTCCTTTACCTTAAATATTAATATTGGAAATATAGGTGTTTCTCCATTTCCTAATCCACGTTCTAAGCACAATAATAAATTCTTACTAACCATCCTACCTTCTTCTGATATATCAGTCCCAAAGTTCACACTAGAAAAAGGCACTTGAGCTCCTGCTCTAGAGTGCATAGTATTTAAATTATGTATAAATCCTTCCATTGACTGATATGTTCGTCTATCAGTTTCTTCATATGCCTCATTATAAGCAAACTCTTGTATCTTTTTAGTTACATCTTCATCTATATTAAATTCTTCTTTTAACATTTCTTTTTCTTTATTTATATATGACTCATTCTTCTTTAATCCCAGCTTTAGATTCTCTTCTTCTATTTTACAAACAATATTTTTTATAGCTTCTTTATCATCTATATCTTTAAATAATTTTAATGCCTTTGACATATTAGATATATATTGCTTTCTAAATGTCTTGTATACTCCTTTAGCTAATCCATAATCAAAAAAAGGTATGCTTTGACCGCCATGTTGATCATTTTGATTACTTTGAATTGCTATAGCTGCCAACGCTCCATAACTCATTACATCATTCGGTTCTCTTAAGAAACCATGACCAGTTGAAAATCCACCTTCAAAAAGTTTTTCAAGATCAATTTGACAACAAGTCAATGTTCCCATATTTAAAAAATCCATATCATGTATATGTATGTCTCCATTATCATGAGCATATGAGTGCTCCGGTTTTAATATATGAGTTTTGCAGAATTCTTTAGATACAGCACTTCCATATTGGAGCATAGTTCCCATAGCAGTATCTCCATCTATATTAGCATTCTCTCTTTTTATATCTGCATCACTGGAGTCTTCAAAAGTAATTTCTTCTATTGCTTTCATTAATCTTGTTTTTGAATTTCTGATTCTACTTCTCTCAGTTCTGTATATAATATATTCTTCACTAGTTTTTGCATGCCCAGTTTCTATTAATACTTTTACAACTACATCTTGTATATCTTCTACTCCAGGTATAGAATCTGTATATTTAGAGTTCAATACTCTTATAACTTCTTGAGTTAACTGCTCTGATAACTTATAATTTGGAACTTCTTCTTCTTTCTTTGCAACTTTCTCAGCCGCTAGAAAAATAGCTCTAGTTATCCTATCCTCATTGAATGGTATAATTCTCCCATCTCTTTTTTTTACAAATCTAACCATTATAAAACGCCCCCTTTGTTACTATATATTGTATCACAATTTTATTTCTACCACTATATATTGTATATAAAAACTGATATATATCTTAATTTAAGATTTCATTTTATACTAGATTATATTTATTGACTATATAATCCAATACACTTCAAATATGTACTTTTTTCTTATAAATATTAGTGTATTAAAATTATTAGTATTATTTTTTTAGTAAAACATATACTCTTATTAACTTATTTAGCCAATTTCATTAAATGCTTTTATTAAAACAGGAATTTATTTATTTTCATATTTAGAGTATGTTTTTTCTAAATTTTCGTATAACATATTAAATATACAATCTAAAGGGGGGAATTTTATGTTATCTAATAGATTATCATCTATAACTCCATCAGTAACTATCGGAATCAGTTCAAAGGTAAACGAACTAAAAAACTTAGGAAGAGATATTATTAATCTTAGCATAGGGGAACCAGATTTTAATATCCCCGAAAAAGCTAAATCAGTTGGAATAGATTCTCTTAATAAGAATGAAACAAAATACAACTTAGTTTCCGGAATTAAAATTTTAAGAGAAGAAATTTGTAAAAAGCTTTCAAATGAAAATAATTGCATCTATTCTATAGATGAAATAGTTGTATCTAATGGAGCAAAACATGCTATTACTAATGCTTTATTAGCTGTTACTAATCCAGGAGATGAAGTTTTACTTCCTAAACCATATTGGGTAAGTTATTCTGAAATGACCAAAATTGTAAATGCAGTTCCAGTGCCTATTGAAACTGAAAAAAGTAATGACTTCAAGCTAACAGGGGAATTATTAGAAAAATATATAACAAATAAAACTAAACTTCTTATTTTAACTAATCCTTCTAATCCAACAGGAGCTGTTTATAAAAAAGACGAATTGATTGATATTGCAAATGTATGTTTAAGAAATAATATATATATACTAGCAGATGAGATTTATGAAAAGATATGCTATACAGATAACTTTGTATCAGTTGCATCTTTAAGTAATGAAATAAAAGATATCACTATAACTATAAATGGATTTGCTAAATCTGCTGCTATGACAGGTGTTAGGTTAGGATACTCTGCATCTAATAAAAAAATAGCAAAAGGTATAAATGCTATCCAAGGTCACCTTGTATCTCATCCTTCTTTAATATCACAGTACATAGGTTATGGAGCACTAACACAATGTGGTGATGATATAAATAATATGGTAAGGACATATAAACACAGAAGAGACTTGATAACATCTAAGTTAGATACTATACCTAATATCGAATATGTGTATCCTGAAGGTGCATTCTATGTGTTCATAGATTTATCTAAAATAAAAGATAAGTTTGATTACAAAGAAAGTTTTTCTATAGAATTTTGTGAAAAATTTTTGGAAGAGTATAATGTTGCTATTGTACCTGGTCTAGCCTTTGGTATTGATAATTATGTTCGTATCTCATATGCTTGTAAAGAAGATTACTTTTTAGAGGCATTAGACAGATTAAATGTATTTGTTTCAAATATAATGCAATCAAACACTATTAATAATTACTAGATAAATAAAAAAGGTAGTATTAATAAATTTATACAATTTATCGATACTACCTTTCATCTATGTAAATTTTACTTGTTAATAGTATTTTATTTTATATTATACTTTTCTAGAATTGAATCTATGAATTTTCCATTTTCATAAAATAACTCACCATCAGCATATATTTTCCCACCATTCCTCATATCACAAAGCATATCCCAGTGTAATGATGACTTATTTTTTCCTCCTGCTTCTGGCATTGAGTCTCCAATTGCCATATGTACTGTGCCACCTATTTTTTCATCAAATAGCATATTTGAAGTAAAATCTTTTATTCCATAATTAGTTCCTATAGCTACCTCTCCAAAGAAACTTGATCCCTCATCAGTATCTAATAATGACTTTAACAATTCTTCTCCTTTTTTTGCCTTAGCATTAACAACCTTACCATCTTTAACTTCAAGTTTTATTCCTTCTATTTGTCTCCCTGCAAATATACCTGGAAATGAAAATGTTATATATCCATTGATATTATTCTCTAATGGTGACGTGAAAATTTCACCATCTGGGAAATTTTGTTTTCCGTCACAATTTATCCACTTTCTGCCTTCTATTCCTACCATAATATCTGTATCCTCAGATACTATATGAAGATTACTTTTGCTGTCTAAGTATTTTACCCATCGTTCTTGTTCTTTACTTATTTTTTTCCATTCAGATACAGGATCTTGGCTATCTAATAATCCAGCTCCGTAAACAAAATCTTCATACTCATAGAAGCCTCTTGCGCATCTGCATAAGTTGGATATTGAGTTCCACACCATCTTAAACTTCCATCACCAGTTCTATCTGAGTAAATCTTTCTCCATGTACTAGATCCTTGCTGATACATTTTTAATTTATCAGAATTTATCCTAGATAACATTCTTGTATTTCTATTCCCCCAAGCAGTCAGCCATACATCAGCTTCACTTAATATGGATTCGTATATCATATTGCCACTCTTAAGCTGCTTTTCACTTCCATACTTCAATTGAATTTCTTTTATCTCATCTGATTCTAGTGTGTATTCTATATGAGCACCTTTCTTAGTAGCTTCTTTTACAACTTCTATAACCCATGGTGTTGCAACCTCATCTGCACATACATATACAATATCCCCCTCTTTTACTTCTACAGAATATTCAACTAAAAGTTTCGCTAATTTATTTAATCTTTCATCAGCCATACCCAATCCTCCTTTTACTATAAGATATCTACAATAGTATAACTTTTCTTCATTAATCTCTACATATTATTTTGATTATTTTATATAATAAAATTTATATGGAATATGTATTTAAAAACGATTGATAATTATTATATATTTTAGATCTTTACCGATATATAATAGTAAAATATCAACTAGATAAATCTCTCTAAATACTCTAGATTAAAATTATAAATCAAAAAAGAGTATAAACTGTACTTACTTGAAATAATAGTACATTTATACTCCTAATTTTTATAAATAAAAAAGATTACGTGGCTACGTCTTACTCTCCCAGGAGGTTGCCCCCCAAGTACCATCAGCGCTAAAGAGCTTAACTTCTGTGTTCGGAATGGGAACAGGTGTATCCTCTTTGCTATAGTAACCACATAATCTT
>NZ_JACRWE010000019.1 GCF_014323405.1 Romboutsia faecis
TTTGATGAGTTTGATAACGATACATCTGATTTTTTTATGCGAATAACACGAGGCGGAGAACTATTTAATATAGATAAAGCTATAGTAGCTCTATGTGTAATAAAACCAGATGGGAGTTCAGATGCTGAATTTATAAATATTAAAGAAGGCAAGGTATATGCTAATTTACCTAATAATTTAAAAGATATACCTGGTACTTATAAAGCCAAAGCATTGTTAGTTCTTAACAATGAAAAAGTTGTTGTAGGCCCTATTGAATATGAAGTAGATCAAAATAATATTATTAGTCAAGTTAATAGGGAAGTTCAAGATGATAATAGGTTTACTATTCTTACAGACATGATAAATCGTTTATCTAGTATTGAAAATAGTGAAAATCTAAGAGTTGGAAATGAAAATAACAGAGTAGAAGCAGAAAAACTAAGAGAGCAAGCTGTAGAAAAAGTAAAAACAGATATTGAAAATCTTATATCTAAAACAAATGAAAAAGTTAATAATAATTTAAATGCTAATACTTCTAAAATAAATACTTTAGTTACTGATACTAAAAGAGAATTAAATGAGTACAAAGAATCTAAAGATACAGAATTAGAAGAAAATCTAAGCCAATACAAAAATGCTACTAACCAAGCTATAGAAGATTTTAAAACTGAGAAAGAAAAAGAAGTTGATACAGCAATAAAATCTATACCTCCAAAGTCAGAACTAATAGGACCACAAGGTCCAACTGGACCCATAGGACCTAAAGGTGATAAAGGAGACACAGGGCTTACTGGTCCACAAGGCCAAAAAGGAGACACTGGAGCAACTCCTTCTATAACTCATTTAGAAAATAAAGTTAATGAGAAAATGAGAGAAGTTGATGCTGCAGAACAACAAAGACAAGAAGATCATAAATCTAGGGAACAATTTTTAAATTCTTTTGAGTCAGAATTGGAAGCTATTGAATCTAAAAATACTGAACAAGATATTAGACTTAAAGATATTGAATATAAAAATAAAGTACAAGATGTTGTGATAAACGGATTATTTAATGAAAATAATGATGGAAGGTTAACTATAGAAGGTGAAGGAAATAGTCTAAAGTTAGAAGGTAGTAAAGAAGGTTTAGTTACTATTGATAAAGTAGTTGGAAATACTATGGTTAATTTAGTGCCGACAGTAGTTAATGAGTTTATTATTAATAAATCAAAAAACTATCAATTTAAACCATTAAGTCAACTAATTTTAAATGAAACATATAGACTTAGAGTTAGAGTTGATGAAAACATGACATCATCCGAAGATTATGGTGTTATAGTTGGTATAGTATATGATGATGGTACAGCTAATTATTTACCGTTTTCAAATATACCAAGTGGGAAAGGCATTGGTTATTTTTACAAAGATATAACCGTTGATAAAGATATAACTTATATTAGAATTCAATTACACAGTTTAAATAATAATGATGATTATGCGAAAATAAGTGATGTAAAATTATATCCTAAATCACAATCGAGCGAATATGAAAGTGCTGGATCATTTAGTGGAATGCAATCTAGTTTTGAAGAGAATTTAGTAACACAACAAATGATTGATGAAGGTTTAGAGGAAGCAGAGAATTTAGGTAAATATAAATATGAAGTAGAGGTAAGAGGTAAGAATAGGTGTAAAGGATGGTCGAATTGGGATACAACTCATAATGGTGTAGTACTCACTAATTTAGCATATATTCGTGGTTTTGATAAAATATCTTCTAATATTACTGGAACACATAATTTCTACGACATTAATCATAATAAGATAGCATCTATATGGGGCGATGTTAATATAACAGTCCCTAATAACGCTATATATGTAGCTATTCAAAAAAACAAAGCTGATGTTACTAAGGATATGTTGATACAAATAGAAGAAGGAACAGAATCAACACCATATGAACCACACTATTGTAAATCTAAAGCTGTATATCTAAATTCACCTCTACATAAGGGGGATGAATTAATTGTGGAAGATGGAGAGTTGAAGCATTATCACAAGATGGGTAAGGAAATGTTTGATGGTAGTGAGGATGAAAAGTTGTCATATTATAATAATTATGTAATCTTTGAAGATATTAAATATTCATATAATAACTTATCTGGGGTGTCTTTAACTAAAATTACATGGAACGGTGTAGATAGGTTTGGATTGAAAGATAGTAATATTACTTCATTAATAACAGCTAAAAACTGGTTACAAGTTAATCCAGTAACAATTGTATACGAACTAGCAGAACCTTATAAAGAAACAATAGATACAAATTCATTCCTTATGGAAATACCTGATAATGCAACTATTAGCATTAAATCTGTAGTACCAGTACAGTCTATAAAGACCACATATACTGCAAATATACCTAGTGTATATGGGTTACAAGAAACTAATAATAATCAAGATAATTTAATAGATATATCATTATGTGCTACTGATGAAATGTACATGATGATAGAGCCAATTTTAGAAGCAATGCCAAAAACAATTAATATAAATAAAAGGATGGTGAGTAAAATGGTAGATATGTACGTAGCTATGGTTATAAGAGGACTTAAAACAATAGAAGAAGTACCTGTTAGATATAGAAAAGAAGTGCAAGACATATTAAATAAATTAGAGAAGTAGAACTTTAAGAGTTCTTTTTTTTATGTTCAAAATACAATATATACAAATTAATTCTAAGTAAACATTCTGTAAATTGAATTATCTGAGCGTATATGGTAATATATTCCATGATATATTTACAGGAGGATGAGACAACATGACAAAAAAGAAATTAGGTATTTTAGTTTTAAGCATTACTACTATTACTATTATTATTTGTCTAGCGGTATTGTTTAACTCAAAGAATAATAATATGAATGATTTAGGTGGATATAAGCCTACTGAAGGTATAACAAATGTAAAAGATAATTATGATGAAGGGCTATATTTATTTGTTCCAGATAAATATGCATATGAATCAGAGGGTGGAGATATGTGGTGCTTAGTTGACGAAACACAAGAATATCATGAAAAGCATCATACATTTGAAACTGCATATATAAGTGTAAATAATATTTTAGATGATTCAACATATTTATCTGAGCCAGTAAAATCACCTAGATATTTATACTTGAATAACAATCAAGAGATAGAATTTGAAGATGGAATATTATATCCTATTGATAAAGCTCCAGAGATTGTAGGTGATTTTGAAATAATGCTTTACGTAGGACGTGATATTAAAGCTGGAACTTACGAGATATATATGAACAAAGAATCAGCCGATTATGCTGTTGGAGATCTTGAGGCCATGGTTTCAGGAACAGCTTATCCAGGATACTCTCTATATACTACTGATGACTTAATGAAGGGATATTCTGAACCTACTGAAAAGAAAAAGTTTAAGTATCTTCCTGAATATGTTGAATTATCAGATGGAGATTTTATTGTTTTAGACAAGTATACAGGAATAAGATAAGTAAATATAAAGCCTGGGAGATAAAAATAAATAAAAAACTATATAAGAAGTAGATTAAGGGTCTTATAAATAAGGCCTTTTTTATTACAAAAATTTAAGTCACAATTGATACAAAT
>NZ_JACRWE010000020.1 GCF_014323405.1 Romboutsia faecis
GGTTACCCACGCGTTACTCACCCGTCCGCCGCTCTTTACCGAAGTAAATCGCTCGACTTGCATGTGTTAGGCACGCCGCCAGCGTTCATCCTGAGCCAGGATCAAACTCTCAAATAAAAGTTGATGGGCTCAGATACTGTTATATATCTGGCTTTGTTTGGTTGTTTCGAATAATTCTTATAAAGAATTAGTTATATAAATTAACCTACTGTTTAATTTTCAAAGTTCATTTTCTCGACTTACTTATCTTACCAAGTTTTTATTTCTTAGTCAAGACTTTTTTCAGTTTTATTTTGTCCTATCTCTCGGACAAGTAATAATATATCATTTTTATAACTATTGGTCAATAGTTTTTTTTAACTTTTTTTATTTTTTACATTTTATTTTGTAGATATTGATTTTTCAATCACTTACTTCATCATTTTATTTACGCTTTAATTTGAAGATAGTAATTAAATACTTATTTATTTTATCTTGAATTTTAATTTTTATACATAATAAATAACATAAATTATATTAAATAGAAATAGACTATAAATCTTAATCTATTTCTATTTATATATATTCAAGTATATTTTATCTCTACTTTAAATTGGATTTAATAAAAATATATAATATAATTCTAGCTAATTTTGTATTAAAATGAAATATACTAATCTATTTGAGATAATAATCTTTTGGTAACATCCGAAAGTTTTAATTCTCCTACTTCATAATTGCAAATGGCAATAATAACTTTAATTGCTTCATCAGAATTATCCCATTTATAAGCTCTTGCATTGATTATACTCTCTGGCGGCATAACCTCTTCTAACTCCATTGCTGCTTCATCAGCCATAGTCATAAGCTCATCAAATAATTCTTCATCCTCTACTTGATCTAATTCAAAATCTTCTTCTATATATTGTTTTAAAGTATCTATAGATATACTCAATTGATATGCTACAACATCCTCTCTCTTTGTAGCCTTAGACATATCCTTTTCTACTATAAAATCACTATTTTCTCTTATTATTTCTTTTATTTCTTCACTATCAACTATTTCAGTCCCAAATATTACGTACAAATCCTCATCTCCTTAATATTATTTAGCCATTGATTCTATTAAAGACTCTTTTATAGATCTTTTAATGCCTCTCTCTTTAGCTATTTTTATCAAATATTGATACTTAGATTTTTTTGCCTCTAATTCATATATTGCTACATCTATTAACTCTATATCCGTAACATTTTGAAAAAAATTTTCTGCATTTTTTATATCGTTTTGAGCTTGCTTTATTTCATTAATTATTTTTTCACTCTCAATACTAGAATTTTTCAATCTATCTTTTCTAGACATAATACAACCTCCTTAGTAACTTGTATTATAGAATCTTGACATTTTGTAGATTTCATATACATTTTACAAGTTATTTAAGTTTAGGAATATATTATTATAAGTATAAAAAAACCTCTAGTGAAATCACTAGAGGTTACTGGTGGGATTAACAGGGCTCGAACCTGTGACCCCCTGCTTGTAAGGCAGGTGCTCTCCCAGCTGAGCTATAATCCCAGGAGAATATGGTGCGCCCAAAGGGACTCGAACCCCTAACCTTCTGATTCGTAGTCAGACACTCTATCCAGTTGAGCTATAGGCGCATTTTTATTGGAGGCGACATCCAGATTCGAACTGGAGATCAAGGAGTTGCAGTCCACTGCCTTACCACTTGGCTATGTCGCCTTATTTATATATAAAATGGTGATCCATCCGCGACTCGAACGCGGGACACCCTGATTAAAAGTCAGGTGCTCTACCGACTGAGCTAATGGATCACAATGTATGGGGTGGATAATGAGAGTCGAACTCACGACCTCCAGAGCCACAATCTGGCGCTCTAACCAACTGAGCTATACCCACCATATTTTAATGGTCGAGGTGAAGGGACTCGAACCCCCGGCCCCATGGTCCCAAACCAAGTGCGCTACCAAACTGCGCTACACCTCGAGATTTAAGTGGTGGACCATCAGGGACTCGAACCCCAGACCTACCGGTTATGAGCCGGGCGCTCTAACCAACTGAGCTAATGGTCCATTAAATTAAATTGGTAGCGGTAACAGGAATCGAACCTGTGACCTTTCGGGTATGAACCGAACGCTCTAGCCAACTAAGCTATACCGCCACATTTTTGGTGCCCAGAGGCGGAATCGAACCACCGACACGGGGATTTTCAGTCCCCTGCTCTACCGACTGAGCTATCTGGGCATTTGGCGGAGAGGGTGGGATTCGAACCCACGGTGCCGTTAAGCATCACTGGTTTTCAAGACCAGCTCCTTAAACCACTCGGACACCTCTCCGTATTCTAATATATATAATTTACTTGGCAGGGGATGCAGGACTCGAACCTACGCATGTAGCAGTCAAAGTGCTATGCCTTACCGACTTGGCGAATCCCCTATAAAGTGGTGAGCGCACAGGGATTCGAACCCCGGACACACGCCTTAGAAGGGCGTTGCTCTATCCAGCTGAGCTATGCACCCACATTATAGTAAATTGTTAATGGAGCGGGAAACGAGATTCGAACTCGCGACTTCAACCTTGGCAAGGTTGCGCTCTACCACTGAACTATTCCCGCTTAGGTAATAAAGTGGTGCGGATGAAGGGAGTCGAACCCCCACGCCGTAGGCGCCAGATCCTAAGTCTGGTGCGTCTGCCAATTCCGCCACATCCGCGCTTAGTACTTTATTGTTGGTGGAGGATGGTGGATTCGAACCACCGAAAGCAATGCTAACAGATTTACAGTCTGCCCCCTTTGGCCGCTCGGGAAATCCTCCGTATTTATATGGAGCTGGTGATAGGAATCGAA
>NZ_JACRWE010000021.1 GCF_014323405.1 Romboutsia faecis
TTGGTCAAGTCCTCGACCTATTAGTATCGGTAAGCTACATACATTACTGCACTTCCACCTCCGACCTATCAACCAGGTAGTCTTCCTGGGGTCTTACCCTTACGGTGGGAAATCTTATCTTGAAGTCGGCTTCGCGCTTAGATGCTTTCAGCGCTTATCCATTCCGCACTTAGCTACCCAGCTATGCCCTTGGCAGAACAACTGGTACACCAGCGGTGCGTCCATCCCGGTCCTCTCGTACTAAGGACAGGTCTCCTCAAATTTCCTACGCCTGCGACGGATAGGGACCGAACTGTCTCACGACGTTCTGAACCCAGCTCGCGTACCACTTTAATGGGCGAACAGCCCAACCCTTGGGACCTACTACAGCCCCAGGATGTGATGAGCCGACATCGAGGTGCCAAACCTCCCCGTCGATGTGGACTCTTGGGGGAGATAAGCCTGTTATCCCCAGGGTAGCTTTTATCCGTTGAGCGATGGCCCTTCCATGCGGTACCACCGGATCACTAAGTCCGACTTTCGTCCTTGCTCGACCTGTATGTCTTGCAATCAAGCTCTCTTGTGCCTTTACACTCTACGCACGATTTCCGACCGTGCTGAGAGAACCTTTGAGCGCCTCCGTTACTTTTTAGGAGGCGACCGCCCCAGTCAAACTGCCCACCTGACAGTGTCCCAAGACCAGATTCATGGCCTATGGTTAGAGTCCCAGTACTACAAGGGTGGTATCCCAAGGATGACTCCACCGAAACTGGCGTTCCGGCTTCATAGTCTCCCACCTATCCTGTACATGTAGTACCAAGACCCAATGTCAAGCTACAGTAAAGCTCCATGGGGTCTTTCCGTCCTGTCGCAGGTAACCGGCATCTTCACCGGTATTACAATTTCACCCAGTCTGTTGTTGAGACAGTGCCCAAATCGTTACGCCTTTCGTGCGGGTCGGAACTTACCCGACAAGGAATTTCGCTACCTTAGGACCGTTATAGTTACGGCCGCCGTTTACTGGGGCTTAAGTTCACTGCTTCGACTAATCTAACAGATCCCCTTAACCTTCCAGCACCGGGCAGGCGTCAGCTCCTATACATCGTCTTGCGACTTAGCAGAAACCTGTGTTTTTGGTAAACAGTCGCTTGGGCCTATTCTCTGCGGCCTGTCAAAGACAGGCACCCCTTCTCCCGAAGTTACGGGGTCATTTTGCCGAGTTCCTTAACAACAGTTCTCTGGCTGGCCTTAGGATACTCTCCTCACCCACCTGTGTCGGTTTGCGGTACAGGCACCTTTAACCTCGATAGAGACTTTTCTCGACAGTGTGAAATCAGCTACTTCGCTACTAAATTTCGCTCCGCATCACATCCCAGCATTATTCCTACGGATTTGCCTGTAGGAACTGCCTCAATGCTTGCCCGTACATAACCAACAGTACGGTTAGCTTATCCTTCTGTGTCATCCCATTTCTCAAACGGTTATTGGTGGTACAGGAATATCAACCTGTTGTCCATCACCTACGCCTTTCGGCCTCGGCTTAGGTCCTGACTAACCCAGGGCGGACGAACCTTCCCCTGGAAACCTTGGGTTTACGGCCTGTGGGATTCTCACCCACATCTCGCTACTCATGCCAACATTCTCACTCGTATACTGTCCACATGTCCTTACGGTCATGCTTCAACCTGCATACGAAGCTCCCCTACCCATCATAATGATGCCGTAGCTTCGGTAGTACGTTTTAGCCCCGGAAATTTTCGGCGCAGGATCACTCGACCAGTGAGCTATTACGCACTCTTTAAATGAGTGGCTGCTTCTAAGCCAACATCCTGGTTGTCTGTGCAATCCCACATCCTTTACCACTTAACGTACATTTAGGGACCTTAGCTGACGATCTGGGCTGTTGCCCTTTTGACTATGAATCTTATCACCCACAGTCTGACTCCCAAGTATAAGAATACGGCATTCGGAGTTTGATAGTCTTCGGTAAGTGCAATACCCCCTAGGACATTCAGTGCTCTACCTCCGCTTCTCTCAACCTTGAGGCTAGCCCTAAAGCTATTTCGGGGAGAACCAGCTATCTCCGGGCTCGATTGGAATTTCACCGCTATCCACAAGTCATCCCCGAGCTTTTCAACGCTCGTGGGTTCGGTCCTCCACGAAATTTTACTTTCGCTTCAACCTGCTCATGGATAGGTCGCCCGGTTTCGGGTCTACGCCAAGTAACTTAAATTGCCCATTTAAGACTCGCTTTCGCTACGGCTCCACACCTTAAGTGCTTAACCTTGCTACTTAACGTAACTCGTTGGCCCGTTCTACAAAAAGTACGCGGTCACACAAGTAATGTGCTCCCACAGCTTGTAAGTACAGGGTTTCAGGTTCTATTTCACTCCCCTCCCGGGGTTCTTTTCACCTTTCCCTCACGGTACTATGCGCTATCGGTCACTAGGTAGTATTTAGGCTTGGAGGATGGTCCCTCCTGCTTCCCACAGGGTTTCACGTGTCCCGTGGTACTCTGGATCA
>NZ_JACRWE010000022.1 GCF_014323405.1 Romboutsia faecis
CCATAAATCATAATTGACACCTCTTAATTTTAATATATACTTATGTCACTTATTAATGACACCTCTTTATATATTGATTTTACTATACAAAATCACATGATGTCAATATTAAAATTATGGCACTATGTAAGTCAGATATCTTTATATACATTCTAAGAAACACTATTTTCTATAAAATTATTTAAAGATGTATAGAAAAAGCTACCATAAAATAAAAGTAACTATTTATCATAAGTTTATTTTGTAAATATATTAAAATTTACCATACTAGTATTTAATATTTATGATATTATTACAATTGTATAAATATTAAATAGGGGGAGAGTTTTAAATAAAATGATAAAAAATAATATAAATAATATAAATACAGTTGTATTTATATTATTTACAGCAATGTATATTTATCAATATTATTATATTATTGTAGTTTTATTGAAAAATAAAAATGTAAAATCTAAGGGTAAAAATATAATGAATAAGTTTGCAGTAATCGTTTCTGCAAGAAATGAATCTGATGTTATTGAAGAATTTATACATACAGTTGATTTACAAGATTATCCAAGTGATTTAATTGATGTATATGTTATAGCAGATAACTGTAGTGATGACACAGCACAAAAAGCAAGAATAGCTGGAGCACATGTTTATGAAAGGTTTGATAATAAAAAGGTTGGTAAAGGATATGCTTTAGATTTTTTATTTAAAATACTAAGAAGCAAAAAAACAAAATATGATGGGTATTTTATTTTTGATGCGGACAATTTACTATCTAGAAATTATATATCAGAGATGAATAAAGTATTTAATCGTAAATATAAAATAGTTACAAGTTATAGAAATTCTAAAAATTATGATAGTAATTGGATTTCAGCAGGGTACTCATTATGGTTTCTTAGAGAATCTAAATACTTAAATTATGCTCGAATGTTGTTAAATAACAGTTGTGCAGTATCAGGTACAGGTTTTTTAATATCATCAGAGATAATAGATAAAAATAATGGATGGAAATATCATCTTCTTACAGAAGATATAGAGTTTACTATTGATAGTATAATAAATGGAGAAAAAATAGGCTATTGTAATTCGGCTTGTTTTTATGATGAACAACCAACATCATTTAAAGATTCATGGAATCAAAGAATGAGATGGTCAAAAGGGTTTTATCAAGTATTCTTTAAATATGGATATAATTTATTTAAATCTATATTTAAAAATAAAGATTTTTCTTGTTATGATATGTTTATGACTATTTCTCCAATGATGCTTATATCAATTGTTATGATTTTATTTAATAGTAGTATATTTTTATATTCGTTAATATCTAATGATTTTCAAACAAGTAAATTAGCTATAGGATATGTACTTTCTTATTTTTTAAATACTTATCTTATGATGTACCTATTAGGTTTATTAACAACGATAACAGAATGGAATAGAATACAATGTAAAGGTTATAAAAAGATTTTTTATACATTTACATTCCCAATATTTATGTTTACATATATGCCAATATCTATATGCTCAATATTTAAAAAAGTTGAATGGAAACAAATTAAACATAATATTAATAAATCAATTGAAGATATGGAATTAATAGCTTAAAAATAATACTTATAAGAAGTTTAGTAAACTTAGCAAAAATTCTAATTATATAGTTAAAAAATTAAAAGAGTGTATATATTTAAATTGCTACATTTTAACATATACACTCTTTTAATTTTTTAACTATTTCCTAAATCTAAATTTTAAGGTTAGTCAGCTATATAAAATACAAAACTATTGATTTTAAGAGGTATCTCTTAAAATCAAAGCATAGAAAGTGTAAAACTAATGGATTAAAAAACGATAAACATAGAAGAACTTTCTTATATGTTTATCGTTTTTTAATAGATATGCATCCTCTAAGAGTGTTTCAATAAGGATGCATATCTATTTATAATATTTTCACATATTTTTTCTTTAATGATAACCATTTTACGAAATAATTAATAGGTAAAAATGTGATTAATAGGATTAAGGTATGAGTTAATGGATTCGTTTCCAATTGTAACGGAACAATTACAATTGTCTCTATAATTAATAAAATACAATTAACTATACTAAGTAAAAATTGTATTTTATAATATTTATCATTTTGAACTATAAGCTCCTTGTTCCATATAATATAAACAACTTTTTTTGATTTGTAACAAACAATATTATAAATAAAATAAATTATAAATATTATTATATAGCTTGATAAAATTATATTATATATAATAATATATCCCTCCCTTTTAAGTTTATATTTTTATTTAATTAAAATTATGTCACTATCTTTATCTTGTTAGAACTCGCCCTTTTACAAATTAGTCATTTAATATCAAATGTTCTTTCCCTCTGCCTTTATAATCTTCTCTTATGGTATTTATAAAAG
>NZ_JACRWE010000023.1 GCF_014323405.1 Romboutsia faecis
TAAAAAAATAAAGTTTCATAAATAACAAAATAATAAAAAAAGAGTGAGTGTAGAGGAATGTTGTTATTCCAATATGTTCACTCTTTTTTATTTCAACTAGTCCCTAAACCTAAATTTAGGGACTAGTTATTCTTCATCTAAAAATTTAAACAAATCTTCTATTGTTACATCAAATACTTTTGCAATATCCATAGCTAGTTTTAGAGAAGGATTATATCTACCGTTCTCTAAATGAACGATAGTCTCACGTCTTACATCTACTAACTTTACTAGTTCGTTTTGCTTCATAAGGGATTTTTATCTGTATTCTTTTATGTTTGTTTTTAAAATAGTCAATTATTAATAGATCACCTTTCTTTCATAATGCATAAATAGTAATACTCTTAAGGCTGAAAAGATAAACATTGAAGATATTATTACTAGACCAACAATCTCTCTAGTAGATAAAACTATGGATAATGAATTTCTTTGTGTAACAAGTATTCCCATAAAGATTACCATAGGGATCATATATTTTATGCATATAGCACTTACTTTGGACATTATCCTTTCTGTTAACTCATCATTTAGACCATCAAATTTAGAGTGGAAAAAGAAAAGTATCATTGATGCCATTATCCATAAAAGTAGTAAATTTGTAGAAATATCAGAGCTTATATAAACATCAATTATTACAACAAGGAATATATTAAATGTATCTAATATAAGCATAAACTTTTTTGTAATCACTTGTTCCTAATACTGTTGGAAATGCTGTATTCTTAAAATGGAAATGTAAAAATTTACAGTATATATAAACTATATATATATATATATCTATTATGTCACGAGGGTTACTGGTTTTACTTGTGTTGGTCTATTGATATTACCATCGCCTATAGTGAATAATGATTTAGTAACGTATTGTATGTTTATACGTAATTGAACAAATAATTTACTCACTCGCCAAATCTGAAAATGGTCAAAAATCATTTTGAAATTTTTGAAGGATTTGAAGTTTTTTTGTAGAATTTATCGATTGAAATATATTTATCAAAGGAGGATTATAAGTAAAATGAAAAAAATACTATGTTTTATGCTTACACTAGCTATTACGATTACATCTTCTATTAGTAGTTTTGCAAACGGTGTAAGTATGGAGTCAGAATCTAATCAAAAAGAAGTTATTAGTGTTTATGATGGTAGTGGAGAATTAATTGACACAATGACAGAAGAAGAATTTGAATCAATGGAAAGCGAAAGAATTTCTCCTTGGGTTGTAGTAAAGGCTATAGTTGCCGCAGGTGGAGTAATATCAACTATAGCATGGTATACAGAGGCTCTTACAGGAGTAAATGTAGCTAATTGGGTTTATAATAATATATCTCTTCCAATATATAAATCAACAAAAACTATGCATATTTATGCTAGAAGTAAAACTTTACATAATCCGTATCCACCACACTCTTATGAAGGAGCAATGTGGAAGAAGAATAACTTCTACGTAGTTGTTAAGTAATGGGTAAATGTATAACTATATTACTTATTAGAACTTGTATGTTATTGAGTACAGCATATTTAGCAAACTATATACTTGTTAAATTCAAATATTCAAATGCTGATATAAGAGCATTCTTTATTGCTTTAGGAATTCATCTTTGTGCATCTATAGGTATTTTTATAAATTCTAAAGATATGAGTTTTATCGAGCATTTGAGTGAATCAATAATATTTATATTGATATTCATTACATATATATGTACAAAGAAAATATATTTAAAATAGTTATAATAAAAGCATCTATATTTATGTATAGGTGTTTTTATTATACTTAGTTATGTAAAAAAATGTCAATGCATGACTGAAATCTAACTAATATTACAACTATGTAATACTGAGTTAAGTAAAATTGCAAAATTTTTATGTAAAGATAGTAGTAATACTGCTATTTACGTTTGTAAATAAGTTTATAATTGATTATGTATAATAAAGACTCTTTTTAGGAGGGTGAATATGAATTGGGAAAAGTAAGGGAAGTTTGGAACGATAAAGATAAACTATTAAGGATAGTGATAGTATTAACTATTATAAATATGGCACTTCAAATATTTTTTAACTGATAAATCATCTACTAAAAAGTAGGTGATTTTTTATTGTATGAAGAAAAGAAAAATAAATACAAAATATGATATAATATTGATATTATCTACAAGTAAGGGGGTGAGATAATGAGGAATACATTAATAAAAGTAGATGATATTGATGAGAGTATTGAATATATAGATACAATTCATAGAGAGAGTAAAGGGTGGATTACAAAGGCTGAAATAAATAAAAATAAAGAATTTAGCCAATGG
>NZ_JACRWE010000024.1 GCF_014323405.1 Romboutsia faecis
TAAAAAAATAA
Source organism: Romboutsia faecis (assembly GCF_014323405.1). Taxonomy (GTDB): domain Bacteria; phylum Bacillota; class Clostridia; order Peptostreptococcales; family Peptostreptococcaceae; genus Romboutsia_E; species Romboutsia_E faecis. The sequence continues at coordinate 12 of NZ_JACRWE010000024.1, forward strand.
AGTTTCATAAATAACAAAATAATAAAAAAAGAGTGAGTGTAGAGGAATGTTGTTATTCCAATATGTTCACTCTTTTTTATTTCAACTAGTCCCTAAACCTAAATTTAGAGACTTGTTGTATTTTTTAATTACAGGATATTATTTTAGAATAAAGGTCGCAATTGTTAAAAAGTACGAAACAATACTAAAGCACATTTTAGTGTTCATAAAAATATATTCTTAGTTATTAGATTTAGTAGAGGTATAAGTATTTGTACTTACAATTTGACAAAATAAAAAGTTATTAAAAAAATAACAAAAAATATATATAATAAATAAAGTATTCTAATATATTTTCAACTCATATCATTCTTGTATAATCATAGAAAATTTATTATATTTAAATAACTTCATATGAAAAGAGGGGTTCAGATGTCTAAAATATTAAAATCAGCATCAATATTGTTTATCGCAACAATAATATCAAAAATTGTTGGATTTTTAAGAGATTTAGTTATTGGATATGTGTACGGTATGGGGGTTATATCGGATTCATATTTAATGGCATTGAATATTATAACAGTAGCATTTATATCACTATTATGTGTAGCTATTCAAAGTACATATATGCCTATATATACATCAATAAAAGAAAAGAGTGGAAAAGTAAAAGCTTTAAAATTCACAAGCAATGTAATAAATATTATATTTATTATATCATTACTTGTATCAATTTTAGGATGGATTTTCACAGAACCATTAGTTAAATTATTTGCAACAGGATTTGAAGGAGAAAGACTTCAGCTTACTATACAATTAACAAAAATTATTTTATTTTCAGTTGGTTTAGTATGTATAACATACATATTAAAAGCATACTTAGAGATATATGATTACTTCTTGATTACAGGTTTAATGCCTTTACCATATAATATATCAATAATAATATCAGTTTTGCTTAGCAGAACTTTTGGTGTAGAAATTTTAGCATATGGAACTGTATTTGCATTTTTCATTCAAATGATATTTTTAATTCCATTTTGCTGTAAAAAGGGATTCAGGTACAAATTAAATATTGATTTGTTTGATAAAAATATAAAGAAGATGGCTTTAGGTATAGGACCTATTTTAATAGGAGCATCAGCATATCAAATAAATAGTTTAGTAGATAAGAATCTATCATCTTTTTTAGCAGCAGGTTCTTTATCTGCATTAAATTATGCATATAAATTAAATATTTTTGTTACAGGATTATTCGTTGCATCTATAACAGCAGTTATATATCCTGTGTTTTCTAAATTAGCTTCAAAAAGAAATATAAAACAATTAAAGATTACTTTTTGTAAATCTATAAACTCAGTAATATTAATTACTATGCCTATTTCTGTTGGTGCATTTATATTATCTCAACCAATAGTAAGATTACTTTTTGAAAGAGGTGCATTTGATGAAAATGCAACTATTTTAACAGCTCAAGTATTGTCTTGCTATGCTATAGGTATGGTTGCAGGAGGAATGAGAGATGTAGCTATAAGAGTATTTTACTCTTTAGAAGACACGAAAATTCCAATGAAGAATAGTATATTATGTGTTATATCTAATATCATATTTAACTTAATATTAATAAGAACAATGAAAGTATCAGGACTTGCTTTAGGTTCAAGTATTTCTTCAATAATAGCTATATGCTTTTTATTGTTTAATCTTAGAAAGAAAATAGGAAGGTTTAATGCAATGAGCATTTTAATGACACTGCTTAAAACATTTTTAGCATCCTGTGGAATGGCTATTATAGTGTTGAAAATTTTTGCAAAAGTATCCTTAATTAGTGAATTTTTAGGATTAATAGTTTCTGTTAGTATGGGTGCCATAGTATATAGTATAATTATATTAATTTTAAAAGTTGATTCAACTGATTATATTATTAAGATAATCAAATCTAAAATAGCAAAATAATTAATATATTGAAAACCAATGAGAGCATTAGTACATGCTCTTTTTTATTGTTTATTTCAATAAAGTGAAATAAATACAAAATATGATATAATATTGATATTATCTACAAGTAAGGGGGTGAGATAATGAGGAATGCATTAATAAAAGTAGATGATATTGATGAGAGTATTGAATATATAGATACAATTCATAGAGAGAGTAAAGGGTGGATTACAAAGGCTGAAATAAATAAAAATAAAGAATTTAGCCAATGG
>NZ_JACRWE010000025.1 GCF_014323405.1 Romboutsia faecis
AGAGAAATACAAAGTGAATTTCTACCTGATTTAGATGAAAATAGACCAAAGAAAAAGGGAAGACCTAAAAAAGTAGTTTATATTCATAGGGAACGTTCATTGTATCAAGGAAGAATATTAGATTTAGTAAAACTATGTGAACTAAGAAATTATGATGTAAAAGGACATAGAGAAACAATATTATTCTTGTATAGATACTATTTATGTTACTTCTATGAAGATGAACAAAAAGCCTTAGAAGACGTTCTAGAACTTAATAAGGAATTTATACAACCATTAAATGAGAAAGAGCTTATAATGGCAACGAATAGTGCAGAGAAGGTATTTAAGGCAAAGGACAAGCAGTATAAATACAAAAATGAAACACTTATAGAGCTACTAGAAATATCAGAGTATGAACAAACTCATATGAAGATTATTATTGGTAATGAAGAATATAAGCGAAGAAATAATGAGTATAACAAGAATAAATATAAGAAAAAACTTAAAGAATTAGGTAAAATGACAAAGCAAGAAGAGTTAGATGTTTTAAGGAAAAAAATAAAAGCCCTTAGAGAGAAAGGGCTTAAAAATAAAGATATTGCAGAAAGTTTAAATATTCCTTTAAAAACATTAAAACGTCATATTACCTATATGAAAAAGAATGGCTTATTGACGTAAGTCATTCTTTTAATATTATGTTTTATAAATGAATTTTAACATGATATTAAATAAAAAAAAAGGTCTCATTTTTTTTCAGCTTGTATTATAGGGTACGTAGTACCTGTTACTAGAAAGGGGATTTGTATGGATGAAAAAAAGTTATGGCAAAAGATAAGTGGCAGTATTACTTTTTATTTAAAAGATTATGATAGAAGTAAAAGTAATGAAGAACTTTTGGAGGATTATTTAGATTATGTTTTACCAGATGATTTAGGAGATGATGGAGTACGTAGGTATTTAGATAAGCAAACATTTAAGTATGTAGAAGTAAATAAAGAGTTAGAAGAAAAAGCAATTAATGCATTTATAGAAAGATTAAACAAGAGAAGATCTAAGGAAGAACCAATAGAAAAAGTTGAAGAAAAAAGAGTTTATAAAAACAATTTATTTAGTTTTGAAGAGTACAAAAATAGGAAATAAATTTAGATTAAAACAATAAAAAAAATTATAGAATTTATAAAAATAAAAATCAGTTTTACATTAAAAATATCTTTATGTAAGATTGATTTTTTTTATTTATAACAAAATAAAAAATAGATAAAACAACGGACGTTTTATTTTATCTTGAAGTGATTTTTCTTCAATGGAAAATAAATAAGGAGGGCGTTAGCAACAAGCCACTTTAGTGGTGCGTTAGAGTAAAGAAAAATAAAAAAATTGATTGTTAAAAGTTTATTTAGTTAGATTATGATATTAATTTTTGGAGGTGAATCTGGGGGTGATTGGGGGTTAAATAGGGGTGATTGGGGGTTAAATAGGGGTTATGAGGGGGTTAAATTTACCCCATAGTTTATATTTCTTGTCACCAAGTTAATTTATTAACTTTTAGAGTATTGCTAGGCTTTGCCTAGCTCA
>NZ_JACRWE010000027.1 GCF_014323405.1 Romboutsia faecis
CTAAATTTAGGTTTAGGGACTAGTTGAAATAAAAAAGAGTGAACATATTGGAATAACAACATTCCTCTACACTCACTCTTTTTTTATTATTTTGTTATTTATGAAACTTTATTTTTTTAATTTTTGTAAATTCCATATAAATTAATTTATTTTATATTTTAACTTTATTTTTATCTGTATTATTTGTATTTATTATGTATTTTACTTTATTTTTTTATTTATCTATTTTTATAAAAATATAACTACATCTTTATATCTACTTTTATTGTATTCATTGGTCTTAACCCTTCTTTTGAAGGAATATGATATCCATTTTTTATTTGAATCCATGATCCACAACCACATTCACATTGTATTAGACTAATAGCCTCTCCTTTTACTTTTGGAGTTTTATGTTTAATTCCACACAATGGACAATTAAAATATTTCTTTTTTTCCCTAATACTTTTACTCATTAAATAAATCCCCTTCTCTTAAAATATTTAAATTTAGTTACTCTTTTTCATATACTCATATAATGCCATAGATAATATATCTTGCACCTTATAATTTGAATTTTCTTTACAAAATTTACTAAAATCTTTTTGAACTTCTTCATAAAGTCTATAACATCTTGATACTGTTTTTCCTTCAAATTTTTTTATATCTATCCCACTATAATTATTATTTAATTTGTTCTCTATAGCCTCTATTTTCGATTCTAAGGCTTGTATTTTTTCTTCTAACACTTTTGTATTATTTTCGCATTTATTTTCTTTCTGAGCCTTATTATTTGTTTCAGAGGATGATTTATATTTATTATTACTCTTATCAAATAAGTATCCTTGTTTTAAAAATCTTTTCCTTATTGTAGCCCTAGATATATTTATGTCTTTACATATTTCTGTTAAACTTTTTCTATCTAATTTTTGATTTATATATTCAACTTGATCTTGCACTTTTAATTTATTAAATTCTTCTTTTTCCATAAAAAATATCCCCCTAATAAAATAAATACTTTTGTATTTATTTTCAGTAAAGAAATTATACTTCCTCTAAAAATATAAATTGTTTTTGCATTTATTTTGAATTATTTTTTATGAAAATTTATTTTAAAAATAAGTTTTGAGTTAGCGAAAAACTTACTAGATTAAAAAAACTTGTTTTTTTAAAAAAGAGCATAAGGAGTTTTTGTCACCATTTCTAATGGTGAGCTAGGCAAAGCCTAGCAATACTCTAAAAGTTAATAAATTAACTTGGTGACAAGAAATATAAACTATGGGGTAAATTTAACCCCCTCATAACCCCTATTTAACCCCCAATCACCCC
>NZ_JACRWE010000028.1 GCF_014323405.1 Romboutsia faecis
CGTGTGTCCGGGGTTCGAATCCCTGTGCGCTCACCACTTTATAGGGGATTCGCCAAGTCGGTAAGGCATAGCACTTTGACTGCTACATGCGTAGGTTCGAGTCCTGCATCCCCTGCCAAACAAAATTTAAAGATGATCCATTAGCTCAGTCGGTAGAGCACCTGACTTTTAATCAGGGTGTCCCGCGTTCGAGTCGCGGATGGATCACCATCTACGGAGAGGTGTCCGAGTGGTTTAAGGAGCTGGTCTTGAAAACCAGTGATGCTTAACGGCACCGTGGGTTCGAATCCCACCCTCTCCGCCAAATATTGGAGAAGTACTCAAGTGGCTCAAGAGGATCCCCTGCTAAGGGATTAGGCTGGGTAAACCGGTGCGAGGGTTCGAATCCCTCCTTCTCCGCCAATATAAAGTCGAGGTGTAGCGCAGTTTGGTAGCGCACTTGGTTTGGGACCATGGGGCCGGGGGTTCGAGTCCCTTCACCTCGACCATGAATGTGGACCATTAGCTCAGTTGGTTAGAGCGCCCGGCTCATAACCGGTAGGTCTGGGGTTCGAGTCCCTGATGGTCCACCACTTTAATATTAAAATTATATAGGGGTGTAGCTCAGTTGGTAGAGCGTCGGTCTCCAAAACCGTGCGCCGGGGGTTCGAGTCCCTCCACCCCTGCCAAGAAGTTTATTAAATTAGATGTAACTTATATAAAGTCGAGGTGTAGCGCAGTTTGGTAGCGCACTTGGTTTGGGACCATGGGGCCGGGGGTTCGAGTCCCTTCACCTCGACCATGAATGAGGGCCTATAGCTCAGGTGGTTAGAGCGCACGCCTGATAAGCGTGAGGTCGCTGGTTCGAGTCCAGCTAGGCCCACCAAATTTGCCCAGATAGCTCAGTCGGTAGAGCAGGGGACTGAAAATCCCCGTGTCGGTGGTTCGATTCCGCCTCTGGGCACCATAATGAATATGGCGGTATAGCTTAGTTGGCTAGAGCGTTCGGTTCATACCCGAAAGGTCACAGGTTCGACTCCTGTTACCGCTACCAACTTAAACTATATTAAATAAGAACTTTGAAAATTAAACAGTAGGTTAATTTATAAAATTAATTCTTTATAAGAATTATTCGAAACAACCAAACAAAGCCAGATATATAACAGTATCTGAGCCCATCAACTTTTATTTGAGAGTTTGATCCTGGCTCAGGATGAACGCTGGCGGCGTGCCTAACACATGCAAGTCGAGCGATTTACTTCGGTAAAGAGCGGCGGACGGGTGAGTAACGCGTGGGTAACC
>NZ_JACRWE010000029.1 GCF_014323405.1 Romboutsia faecis
AGAGAAATACAAAGTGAATTTCTACCTGATTTAGATGAAAATAGACCAAAGAAAAAGGGAAGACCTAAAAAAGTAGTTTATATTCATAGGGAACGTTCATTGTATCAAGGAAGAATATTGGACTTAGTAAAATTATGTGAATTAAGAAATTATGATGTAAAAGGTCAAAGGGAATTAATATTATTCTTGTATAGATACTATTTATGCTACTTCTATGAAGATGAACAAAAAGCCTTAGAAGACGTTTTAGAACTTAATAAAGAGTTTATACAACCATTAAATGAGAAAGAGCTTATAATGGCAACAAATAGTGCAGAGAAGGTATTTAAATCAAAGGACAAGCAGTATAAATACAAAAATGAAACTCTTATAGAACTTTTAGAAATATCAGAGTATGAGCAAACTCATATGAAAATAATCATTGGGAAAGAAGAATATAAGCGAAGAAATAATGAGTATAATAAGAAAAAGTATAAGGAAAAACTTAAACAATTAGGTAAAATGACAAAGCAAGAAGAGTTAAATATTTTAAGACAAAAAATAAAAGTCCTTAGAGAGAAAGGACTTAAAAATAAAGATATTATGCAAATGTTGAATATTGGCAGTAGTACAACATTTGAAAGACATATAAGTTATTTAAAAAAGAATGGACTAATAAAATAGTTCATTCTTTAAATTTTTATTAAATCTGTATAAATAGATTATAATGTTTTTTTAATTAAATTTATACCCCCATTTTTTTTCAGCTTGTATTATAGGGTACGTAGTACCTGTTACTAGAAAGGGGATTTGTATGGATGAAAAAAAGTTATGGCAAAAGATAAGTGGCAGCATTACTTTTTATTTAAAAGATTATGATAGAAGTAAAAGTAATGAAGAACTTTTGGAGGATTATTTAGATTATGTTTTACCAGATGATTTAGGAGATGATGGAGTACGTAGGTATTTAGATAAGCAAACATTTAAGTATGTAGAAGTAAATAAAGAGTTAGAAGAAAAAGCAATAAATGCATTTATAGAAAGATTAAACAAGAGAAGATCTAAGGAAGAACCAATAGAAAAAGTTGAAGAAAAAAGAGTTTATAAAAACAATTTATTTAGTTTTGAAGAGTACAAAAATAGGAAATAAATTTAGATTAAAACAATAAAAAAAATTATAGAATTTATAAAAATAAAAATCAGTT
>NZ_JACRWE010000030.1 GCF_014323405.1 Romboutsia faecis
GATAAGATTTCCCACCGTAAGGGTAAGACCCCAGGAAGACTACCTGGTTGATAGGTCGGAGGTGGAAGTGCAGTAATGTATGTAGCTTACCGATACTAATAGGTCGAGGACTTGACCAAATTTAAATGATTAAATCATAAATGATATGCAGTTTTTAGAGTATTAACTTCATATATGCGGGTGTAGCTCAATGGTAGAGTTCCGGCCTTCCAAGCCGGCTGTGAGGGTTCGATCCCCTTCACCCGCTCCAAATAAGATTATGTGGTTATTATAGCAAAGAGGATACACCTGTTCCCATTCCGAACACAGAAGTTAAGCTCTTTAGCGCTGATGGTACTTGGGGGGCAACCTCCTGGGAGAGTAAGACATAGCCACGTAATCTTTTTTTATGAGAAAGATTATAAATTTAAAAGACAAAGACTAAAAACATAAAAGTAAACCATCCATATTTAGGTGGTTTATTTTTATGCTTAAAAATATTTATAAAGCTGTGCATAAATATTAATTAAGAAAAACAAAGAGCTCAAATTATATACATTAATAAATATATTACTATATTTATTATAATTATAAGTTACTTAAATTGAGGTTAAAATCATGAAAGTTTAAGTAACTTAAAAAAATTTAATAGACTTTTTATATGTTAATAAATAAGTTAATAATGTGGATAAAAAATCGATGATCTACCTATTCCAAGTGGATAAGGTTGTTAATATTGTTGATAATATTTCAACAAATTATTTATTTCAAATTAAATATAAAAAAATATTTAAAAAAGTATTGACTAATAGAAAAGATGATGGTAAAGTATTACTTGTCCGAGAGATACGGACGAAAAATAAAACGAAAGAAAGTCTTGACCGAGGGGTAATAACCTGGTAAGATAAGTAAGTCGAGAAAATGAACTTTGAAAATTAAACAGTAGGTTAATTTATAAAATTAATTCTTATAAAGAATTATTCGAAACAACCAAACAAAGCCAGATATATAACAGTATCTGAGCCCATCAACTTTTATTTGAGAGTTTGATCCTGGCTCAGGATGAACGCTGGCGGCGTGCCTAACACATGCAAGTCGAGCGATTTACTTCGGTAAAGAGCGGCGGACGGGTGAGTAACGCGTGGGTAACC
>NZ_JACRWE010000031.1 GCF_014323405.1 Romboutsia faecis
GGTTACCCACGCGTTACTCACCCGTCCGCCGCTCTTTACCGAAGTAAATCGCTCGACTTGCATGTGTTAGGCACGCCGCCAGCGTTCATCCTGAGCCAGGATCAAACTCTCAAATAAAAGTTGATGGGCTCAGATACTGTTATATATCTGGCTTTGTTTGGTTGTTTGGAATAATTCTTTATAAGAATTAATTTTATAAATTAACCTACTGTTTAATTTTCAAAGTTCATTTTCTCGACTTACTCATCTTACCAGGTTATTACCCCTCAGTCAAGACTTTCTTTCGTTTTATTTTTCGTCCGTATCTCTCGGACAAGTAATACTTTACCATCATCTTTTCTATTGGTCAATACCTTTTTTAAATATTTTTTTATAAGAAAGTTAGTATCTTTATCATGCAAAATTTTATTAACATTATCAACAATCTCAAATGTTAATATTTAAGTATTTTCATTTTATTATCCACATTATTAACTAATTTATTAACATATTATTTTTTATAAAAATTTATTCATTTTTCATAAATAAAATAGATAAAGGTGCATTATATTTGAAATTAATATTTTTATCCATAAGATATACCACCTTTTTAATATAAATAGTAACTCAGTGCCAAAACCTAATTTGAATATGTACATATATAAAAGTGAGTACTCAGACCCATATTTTTGCTACTTTCTAACTAAATATTTATTATATTATTCTTCTTCTATTAATCGTCTTTCATCTATTTATTTTCTAACATCTGGATGTATTTTATTAATGCCCATAAATAAGTGCTATATAATTAACCACATAGCTTATACTCGAAGTAGTAATTCTATATACACCATTGAAAGTTTAATTAGAGCTACATTTGTAAAATAAAGTCTTATACATAGAATAAAAGCCTATAAACAATTACTCTATTTTAATTTCATCTTTTGATATCATAAGTAAATGTAATAATTACAAAAATATAAAAAAAGATTACGTGGCTACGTCTTACTCTCCCAGGAGGTTGCCCCCCAAGTACCATCAGCGCTAAAGAGCTTAACTTCTGTGTTCGGAATGGGAACAGGTGTATCCTCTTTGCTATAGTAACCACATAATCTTTCGATTAACTTATATTAAGTTAT
>NZ_JACRWE010000032.1 GCF_014323405.1 Romboutsia faecis
TATAAAAGAGCTACTATACAAAATAGTAGCTCCTATTAAATAATGTTATCTTATCCTTCCTACCTTTCTTCTAACAAAAGGATTTTGATCTTTTGATTTCCATTTTTTTAAATGATCATAAAGCCTATTTAAATATTTAGTATCTAAAAATTCAAATTTTACATATTTTTCTGTAGTCACAATGTTTAATTCACCAAGAGTAGAATCATGATACACATACTCATAATATATTTTTAAATTTTTCAATAAATTTTTAATATTGTATTTTGAGTACTCTCTTTTTTTAGGATCTTCATATTGTAATAAAATGTATGAAAGTTGGCAAATTGTATTTTCAGAATCATTATCATAAGGAATTAAGTCGATACTAATTGGTTGATATAGATTCATAAAATACAAACATCTGATAATCTGTGATTCTGCTTCCTCACCAATATAGGATGTGTTAGAAATAAATGCCTCATTATCTTTACTGTATACATATCCTATTGCTTTGAGATCTTCTCTAACCCTAGATTCAGACAATAGACCAAATTTTTCAATAAAGCTTTCTTGTTCATAAACAGGTGTTACATCACGATAGAAATCTACTAAGGTTAAATTTTTTTCTAATAAAGAACTTTTTAACTCGCTTTGTCGACTTTTAATTTCTGATTTACTAGCCATAAAATACTCCTTTCTAAAAAAAGCAATGCCCATGGATTACGGTAGGGCAAGCGATTTGCTTGAAAATAAAACAAAATAATGCTATGTAATATACTTAATTATAATTATACAATAAAAACGAAATTAAATCAAAAACGAAACTTGAAATTTGAAAAATGCTTTTTCACCTGTTATTCTATATTACAGAAACAGGAAAACTTTACAAAAAGGAGAGAATTGAAATATGGCAATTAAACACAGAAAAAGACTAGGAGAAGGAATAATAGTAAACGAACCTAAAACACTAGATAAAGAAGTAATACATGAGTCAGTAGAAAG
>NZ_JACRWE010000033.1 GCF_014323405.1 Romboutsia faecis
GATAAGATTTCCCACCGTAAGGGTAAGACCCCAGGAAGACTACCTGGTTGATAGGTCGGAGGTGGAAGTGCAGTAATGTATGTAGCTTACCGATACTAATAGGTCGAGGACTTGACCAAACTTAAATGATTAAATCATAAATGATATGTAGTTTTCAGAGTATTAACTTAACTTTTTTCAGAAAAACTTTCTAAAAAAAGTTGATAAAAGGTGTTGACATTTAAAAATAAAAATGTTAATATAATACTTGTCCGACACGGAAGTGTTAAAAAAGAAATGTGGTTATTATAGCAAAGAGGATACACCTGTTCCCATTCCGAACACAGAAGTTAAGCTCTTTAGCGCTGATGGTACTCGGAGGGCAACCTCCCGGGAGAGTAAGACGTAGCCACGTACATGGCCCATTGGTCAAGCGGTCAAGACACCGCCCTTTCACGGCGGTAACAGGGGTTCGATTCCCCTATGGGTCACCAATTAAATATGCGGGTGTAGCTCAATGGTAGAGTTCCGGCCTTCCAAGCCGGCTGTGAGGGTTCGATCCCCTTCACCCGCTCCAGATTAAACTTATGGGACTATAGCTCAGCTGGGAGAGCACCTGCCTTACAAGCAGGGGGTCACAGGTTCGAGCCCTGTTAGTCCCACCATTTGCGGCCTGGTAGTTCAGCTGGTTAGAATGCCAGCCTGTCACGCTGGAGGTCGAGGGTTCGAGTCCCTTCCAGGTCGCCAATAAAATATGGGAGTATGGCTCAGTTGGTAGAGCAAATGACTGTTAATCATTGGGTCACAGGTTCGAGTCCTGTTACTCCCGCCAATAATATGGGAATATGGCTCAGTTGGTAGAGCAAATGACTGTTAATCATTGGGTCACAGGTTCGAGTCCTGTTATTCCCGCCAATATGCTGGTGTGGCTCAACGGTAGAGCAGCTGACTTGTAA
>NZ_JACRWE010000034.1 GCF_014323405.1 Romboutsia faecis
GAGTGTCGAAGGTGAAATCAATAACTGGGGTGAAGTCGTAACAAGGTAGCCGTATCGGAAGGTGCGGCTGGATCACCTCCTTTCTAAGGAGAATTGCCTACTGTTTAATTTTGAGGGTTCATTCCTCAAGTTAGTACTTTGAGCAACGGGATATTCTCAGAGAGAATAGACGTTGGCGATGTACGTTAGTACTTTGAAAACTGCATAACATTTAGTGATATGACATCATTTAATATATATGGACAAGAAAAGTCTTTAAAATTACAAACTTTAAGCAAAGGGATTTATGTGAATGCATATGAACATAAAGACTTTGGCGATAACTTTTAATAACTGGTCAAGTTATTAAGGGTGCAGGGCGGATGCCTTGGCACTAGGAGCCGATGAAGGACGTGATAAGCTGCGATAAGCTTCGGGGAGTTGCACGTAAACTTTGATCCGAAGATTTCCGAATGAGGAAACTCACTTAGAGTAATGTCTAAGTATCGTTAAGTGAATACATAGCTTAGCGAGGGGAACCCGGGGAACTGAAACATCTAAGTACCTGGAGGAAGAGAAAGAAAAATCGATTCCGTAAGTAGCGGCGAGCGAACGCGGAACAGGCCAAACCAATGAAGTTTACTTCGTTGGGGTTGCGGACATATCATAAAGTAAGAGGTCATCGTAAATGAAGAGAGTTGGAAAGCTCCGCCATAGAAGGTAATAGCCCTGTAGTTGAAACGATAATTCTTCAGATATGATCCAGAGTACCACGGGACACGTGAAACCCTGTGGGAAGCAGGAGGGACCATCCTCCAAGCCTAAATACTACCTAGTGACCGATAGCGCATAGTACCGTGAGGGAAAGGTGAAAAGA
>NZ_JACRWE010000035.1 GCF_014323405.1 Romboutsia faecis
AGGCAGGTGCTCTCCCAGCTGAGCTATAGTCCCATAAGTTTAATCTGGAGCGGGTGAAGGGGATCGAACCCTCACAGCCGGCTTGGAAGGCCGGAACTCTACCATTGAGCTACACCCGCGTATTTAATTGGTGACCCATAGGGGAATCGAACCCCTGTTACCGCCGTGAAAGGGCGGTGTCTTGACCGCTTGACCAATGGGCCATTTAATGGTTGCGGAGGCAGGACTTGAACCTGCGACCTTCGGGTTATGAGCCCGACGAGCTGCCAACTGCTCCACCCCGCGATATTATATGTGGTGCCGAAGACCGGAATCGAACCGGTACGAGAGGTAAGTCCCGCAGGATTTTAAGTCCTGTGCGTCTGCCAGTTCCGCCACTTCGGCACTTAACGTGGCTACGTCTTACTCTCCCAGGAGGTTGCCCCCAAGTACCATCAGCGCTAAAGAGCTTAACTTCTGTGTTCGGAATGGGAACAGGTGTATCCTCTTTGCTATAGTAACCACATTAATTTGCTTTGTTTTTTAAGACAAGTATTATATTAACATATTCATTTTAAATTGTCAATATATTTTTAAATCTTTTTTGTGAAAAATTTATGCTAGAGTTAATACTCTAAAAACTGCATATCATTTATGATTTAATCATTTAAAATTGGTCAAGTCCTCGACCTATTAGTATCGGTAAGCTACATACATTACTGCACTTCCACCTCCGACCTATCAACCAGGTAGTCTTCCTGGGGTCTTACCCTTACGGTGGGAAATCTTATC
>NZ_JACRWE010000036.1 GCF_014323405.1 Romboutsia faecis
CATTAATAAAAGTAGATGATATTGATGAGAGTATTGAATATATAGATACAATTCATAGAGAGAGTAAAGGGTGGATTACAAAGGCTGAAATAAATAAAAATAAAGAATTTAGCCAATGGCATTATCTTGTAGGAGATTTGCTGAAACAAGATTTTGATAAAGAGAATATTTATATTTCTATGAGCACGTTTTATAAGCCAATGAGACGGATTGAAACGATAAAAGAAATAGGAAGTTTATTTATAGACCTTGATACATATAATACTCAATTCACTAAGACTCAAATACTTATGAATTTGGAAGAAAATTATTTTAATAGATCAATTCCAATACCAAACTTAATAATTGATAGTGGAAGAGGATTAACTTTAGTTTGGAGTATTGAGAAAGTACCACATAAGGCTCTGCCGTTATGGAAAGCAGTTCAAGAGTATTTATATAGTCGATTAAAAGAATTTGGAGCAGATAGAAAAGCACTAGATGTAACAAGAATTCTAAGAGTACCAGGAAGTATAAATTCAAAGAGTGGAACAAGAGTTACTATACTAGAAAAATACGAATATAAGTACACTTTGAGAGAAATACAAAGTGAATTTCTACCTGATTTAGATGAAAATAGACCAAAGAAAAAGGGAAGACCTAAAAAAGTAGTTTATATTCATAGGGAACGTTCATTGTATCAAGGAAGAATATT
>NZ_JACRWE010000037.1 GCF_014323405.1 Romboutsia faecis
GAGTGTCGAAGGTGAAATCAATAACTGGGGTGAAGTCGTAACAAGGTAGCCGTATCGGAAGGTGCGGCTGGATCACCTCCTTTCTAAGGAGAATTGCCTACTGTTTAATTTTGAGGGTTTTTACAAGCATAAAGAGGCTGATTATAATTTGATTGTATTAAATATCCAATGGGTAAAACAATTAGATAACTAGACAGTCTTTTATTATGGAAAATATTTAAAAATAACCTAGATATGGGGGTGTAGCTCAGCTGGGAGAGCACTTGCCTTGCACGCAAGGGGTCAGGAGTTCGATCCTCCTCATCTCCACCATTAGTACTTTGAGCAACGGGATATTCTCAGAGAGAATAGATGTTGGCGATGTACGTTAGTACTTTGAAAACTGCATAACATTTAGTGATATGACATCATTTAATATATATGGACAAGAAAAGTCATTAAAATTACAAACTTTAAGCAAAGGAATTTATGTGAATGTATATGAACATAAAGACTTTGGCGATAACTTTTAATAACTGGTCAAGTTATTAAGGGTGCAGGGCGGATGCCTTGGCACTAGGAGCCGATGAAGGACGTGATAAGC
>NZ_JACRWE010000038.1 GCF_014323405.1 Romboutsia faecis
CAACTGCTCCACCCCGCGATATTATATGTGGTGCCGAAGACCGGAATCGAACCGGTACGAGAGGTAAGTCCCGCAGGATTTTAAGTCCTGTGCGTCTGCCAGTTCCGCCACTTCGGCACATATAATGTTCATAAGAACTTTTTTATTTAGTGGAGGCGACATCCAGATTCGAACTGGAGATCAAGGAGTTGCAGTCCACTGCCTTACCACTTGGCTATGTCGCCTTATAAATGGTGATCCATCCGCGACTCGAACGCGGGACACCCTGATTAAAAGTCAGGTGCTCTACCGACTGAGCTAATGGATCATATGTATGGGGTGGATAATGAGAGTCGAACTCACGACCTCCAGAGCCACAATCTGGCGCTCTAACCAACTGAGCTATACCCACCATATTTTTAATGGTCGAGGTGAAGGGACTCGAACCCCCGGCCCCATGGTCCCAAACCAAGTGCGCTACCAAACTGCGCTACACCTCGAGATTTAAGTGGTGGACCATCAGGGACTCGAACCCC